>NZ_JBDZDN010000001.1:0-2217862 GCF_040049215.1 Mesorhizobium sp. KR9-304
AAGACAATCCAGCTCCGACGCTTGCAGCACCGCAAGCTCGCCGCTTAACATCAATCCAAAATCGAGGCCAACACTCCGCTAAATCAAGCAGCCATCAGCGCCAAATGTTCAGACGACGGACACGCCAGCTCAGAAGTCGCGTATCCTCGGCACCGCGCCCGCCCTCGGCATCAACTCGCCGACCGCCCAGACCAGCGCGTCGACGCGGTCGGGCGAGCGGCCGCCGGATAGTCCGTCGGGGCCGAAGTCGCACATCTCGTCCTCCAGCTCGGCGAAGCGGCCGGCATGTTTCACCCGGCCCTGGCTGTAGAGCGCGGCAACAGGCTCGGCGCGCAGCCACTTTCCCCGGTTGGCCCTGACAGCCTTCACCGGCACCGTCGCATCCACGGTGCGGATCACCGCCGTCACCATGTCGCCGCCCTGGTTCACCTCGGCGACGATCGCGTCGGCCTCCAGCCGGTGGTAGAGCGCCACCGCCGCGCCCGCCCAGTCCTGCGGCTTGGCCGCCCTCACCGTCGCATCGGCCAGCACCACCGCCTTGCCGTCGGCGTCGAGCCCCGCCGCCACGATGCCGCAGGCGTCCGAGGTCTTTCGCGAACTCGCCGGCGGGTCAACCGCCACGACGATCCGCCGCATCTCGCCCGCCTCGCTGACCATCGCATCGGCCAGCATCTCGCGCGACCACAGCGCGTCCTCGCGGTCCTCGATCAGCTCGCCTTCCAGCTCCTGGCGGCCGAGCGGCGAGCCGCCGTAGCGTTTGGTCAGCGCCTCGACGAAGCCGGCGGCAAGGTTGCCCTTGTTCGCCTCGGTCGAAAGCCTGTCCGGCTTCACCTGGGGATCGGCGAGCAGCCTTTTCATCAGCCGCGTCGGCCGCGGCGTGGTGGTGATGATCTGCATGGGTTTGGGGCCCAGGCGCAGTCCGAACTGCAGCATGTCGTAAACCGCCTCCGCGTTTTTCCATTTGCCGAGCTCGTCGCACCAGGCCGCCTCGAATTGCGGCCCGCGCAGGCTCTCGGGGTCTTCCGACGAAAATACATGCGCCACCGCGCCGCTCGTCCACACCAGCCGGCGCCGCGTCGTCTCGTAGCGCGGCCGGTCCCTGCCCGACACCGCGAGGATCCCCGAGGGACCCTCGATCATCACCTCGCGCACGTCGCCGAGCGTCTCGCCGACCAGCGCGATCAGCCCGTATTTCTGCCTGGGGCGCGAAAAGGGCGGCAGCCCGCGCACCAGCCCGTCCACCCATTGGGCGCCGAGCCTCGTCTTTCCCGAGCCGCGCCCGCCCGTCACCAGCCAGCAAACAGGCGGTTCAGGCAGCGGATATTGTCTGGGATGCGCCTTGCCGAACCACGCGGCCAGCGCGCGCTCACCCTCCCGCCCCGTCAAGGCGCTCCGCGACCAGCCGTTCTGCGTAGTCTCGAGCCAACTCGACAATGCGCTCGTCGACGCGAGCGAGGATATCGGCGAGTTCGTCATCGCTTCTCGTTTCTTGTTCTTGGCCCTTTTCGGGCTGCAGTTTTCCGGCGCGCTCGGCGACCCGGATCATCGACCACAACGCGTCGGCGCGGGCCTTGTCGATGCGCCCGGTCCTGCGCGCCTCGGCCAGGGTCGCCCGCATCTCGTCCATCACGAGCGCGCCGATGTCACCGGGCGGCACGTCGGCCGCCGGATCGCTCATCGCCTCCAGGGCCTCCTCCCTCTCGTGCGCCGCTTCCTCGGCGAGCAGTTCCTTTATCTTGTGAACCCGCATGACGGTGCCGTGCGGAACGTGCAGCTTCGGCCAGTTCTCGCGGCTCGCGATCTCGCGTACCGTCGTGACGTGGACGCCGGCGATCTTGGCGATCCTGGGAAAGGTCGGCGGCAACAGGTCGCGCAGCTCACGCATACCCTCCCTCTTCTCCGCGCTGACGGGAGGATGCATGACAGTTTCTCCGATGAGGGGATTCTTCCTTCTCCCCTTGAGGGTGAGCCGCCGGTTCGCGCAGCGAATTCGTCATGCCAGTGGCATGACGAAAGGCCAGCGAACGCCGGGACGCTGCTTTAGCAGCGGGGACCCGGCCGGTGGCTCGGCGCGCAGCGCCGAGACGGATGAGGGGTACGGCGAAGGGGATCCCAAGACCCGCGACCCAGCCGCGCTTCCCACCCACACTTTTCCGACGATAGCAAAACACTACCAAACCACCGTCACGGCGTCAAGGCATATTTTCCTAATTATATACATGACAAAGCAACCCAAATCAGATACCGATTCGAGCCGACAGGCCGGCACTGAGACCGAGATTACGCCAAAGATGATTGAGACGGGCCTTGCTGTTTTTTTGGCCCATTCAGGCCGGGATTGTATTTTTCCAGCGTCGGATCGTGCAATGCTGCGCGAAATTTATCTGGCGATGGAGAAGTGCCGTCTAGGTGGTTGTTAAATCTGAACAGGTGTTGGTGCAGAGCATCCAAGGCATCGCTTAGGGCAGAGAGATCGGCCAAATCCTTTGGAGGTTTCGGAGGTTTATAGGGACTTTCCAATGGAACCTGCTGGATTGCGAAAACCCAGTCGTCCATTTCGACGGTCTGCCTAACCTCAAGATATACAGGGGTGTGGGCTACAAAGTTGCGGTGGGAAGAAAGCCAGAGAATGTATGAGTGGAGGACTTTCCAGTAGGGTCGCTCTTCGACGCACCGCGAACGAATTTCGAACAACTCATTCGTGAGCTTCAGTTGGTCGGAAAAATTGCGGAGGATAAAGAAATACAACTCTGGAACCCCGTCCACGTCATGGACCAGGATTTTGAATAGGCGAAAAACCTCGGTTTCAATCGTTGCCCATGTGCTGACAATGTGGCCGATTGCACGATATACGCTACGACCCTCGTCTAGGTAGTCTTTCACCATGACCACGAAATCCGATGACAAGAAATTCAACGATACGCTAAAGCGGATGCTGAAGACGCCGCCGAAGCCTCATGAAAAGGTTCCGCCCAAGGCGAAGCCCACGAAGAAGGCTACTGCAAAGTAGCGCCTTCCTCTTTGGAGGGCTGTGTCCTCTGTCGCTCAATCAGGTCCAACAAACCTTTCGCCATGAACTCGGCTTGTTGTAGGGGCATGACCAAGCGCCCTATGACCACTCGGTTTATGGGTCCGGGATTTGTGGCGTGATCCACCCGCCAAGATTCGAAGGTGATCTTGATGTTGCCATTAGCGACAAAAGTCCCCGATGCGGAGTCGGCATACACGTCGGGTGCATGGGGACTATCTAGGAATGCTGGCGAGTTGCTCATAGCTGTGTCCCCCCAAGGACGAGCGGTGGTGTACCGTGCTGCAACGGTAGATGATCCTTGGGGGCTTATCGAGTCTTCTTCCGAATCGAAAGAAGCTTCCTCGCCTTCTGCTTAGGCGTAATCGGCTTCACCAATCCGCCGATAGGTAAGACGCTTGCCTTCGATCATGGCGAGCAACTGGTCGTGGCGCTCGGTGTCAGTCACCTTGAGCGCAGCGCGGCGATTGTAGCGGAAATCGAACTCGGCAAGGTAGCGATGCAAGTGAGCTTCGCCACAGTGCTGATAGACGCCGACCATGCCGCGCTTGAACACCGAGAACACGCCTTCAATTGTATTGGAGTGGACAACCACATCGCCCTCGCGACGGGCATACTCGCCAATCGCGTGATTGGTAGTGCGGTGCGCGGCATATTCCTCGCCAGTGCGCGTGTAGAGGCGCGACGAGTCGGTATAGAGCGTCGTATCGCGCGACACGTTCTTGACCAGCACATCGCGCACGGTTGAGGCCGTGGCGTCGTTTAGATGGAACATGCGGGCTTTCCCGCCGCGCTCGACCAGACCGACGACAATGCGCTTCTGTGCGCCGCCAGACTTGCCACCCTTTGTGTAAGGCAACCCGTGGCGGTTTGGTGATTTGCGCGGCGTCTCGCGCTTGCCGATGTAGGTTTCGTCGGCTTCGACAGTTTTGCCTTCGCCACCAAGCGGGCCTGACGACACAACGTCCTCTTTCATCGCTTCGCGAATGCGGTGCGCCATAAACCATGCAGTTTTGTAGGTGACGCCCAACATGCGGTGCAGCTGGTGCGCTGACATGCCCTTCTTGCTGGAAGCGAGAAGGAACGTCGCCAGCAGCCACTTGTTCAAGGCGATCTTGGAACGCTCGAATACGGTCCCGACAGTCACTGTGAACTGTTCGCGGCATTCCATGCAGTTATAGAGGCCCGGACGGTGAGCCTTGCCATGCATGGCGGTAATGCGCGCCGGATCGATGTTGCCGCAATGCGGGCAGATCGGGCCATGCGGCCAGCGCTGAGCCTCAAGGTGCTCGCGGGCTGCATCCGGGTCGGTGAAGATTGGGCTGTCGAGTTTCATGGCAATTCCCCTATGCCGCGAAATTACGATCCGGCCCGTACTTTGTCAAGTATATAATTAGGCATATTTTCCTATTTCCGCGTGACATAGCAGACGTGACATAGCAGAATCGGCCACATACCCCAAACGAGACAGGCCGGCACTATGATCAAGGAACTTAGGAAAAGTTCCTATGACCGAAACGAGAGACGAGGTTGCTATAACTCCCAAGATGCGGGCTGCCGGTGAAGCGAAGCTATGGCAGTTGGAACGTTTTGTGGGTTCAGCAACACTGGTAACGGAGGTCTATCGGGAAATGGAGTTGGCTCGGGCGGATTGGCCGCGCCGTACAAATCGGGTCGCGGATAGTTTGAAGTGATGTGAACGAAAAGGCGGCGACCGAATCGGGACACGCTGTGCACCTCGTCGGCGATTTTTCGCAGTTTCGTAACGTCGAGCAAGTAGCGGTTCCAGTTAGTAGCGTCCTGCTTAGCGCCCTTTGTGAAAACAACCGCGATGTTTGCCCCGTCCTCAACGACTAGCGAAATGCCCGAGTGCATGAGGATGTTTCGATTCTGAGCCGCACGATCGAATGCATCACAGAAATGGTTGACACCCGAGATTATCTCGTCGCTTTCGCCCTTTTCGGCGACGGTGCGGCGAAGGAGATCAATGCGGAATGAGTTGTCGCGAAGCCTCGCAAAGAGGAAGGTCATCGTGTCATTGAACCCGAGGTAAGCCAGGAACAACCCTAGCAAGTGGTGTTCAGCGCGATTAAATGTAGCGGCAATCACGCCCAAGGCGTGCATCTGGTCCTTTACGTCAGGCAGATAGTGAGGCCATGGAGGATCGTGTGACACAGACGAAGCCCTCCGATGACAAGCGCAGTGATGCTGACATAGTCGCGTTGCGAGACGCTGCTGTTCGCCGCGCCCTCTCGACGCCACCGAAGCCTAAGCAAAACCCGGTGAATCAAAAAAGGGGAACGCTGGCAAAGAAGTCACGCTAGCGAACCTTGACGTGGCGATAGTCGGTTTCGCCGCACTCGCCACACGTCCAGTTTTCATGAACGATGCCTTGGCTGGTTGGTCCGCGCGTATCGGTAAGGCGGGCGGCTCTCGCCCCGCACATGCGACACACGTCGCCGGGCCACTTGTTGTTTAGCTTCGCCTCTAGGTCGGCGACTCTTTTCATCAATCCATCAACTTCGGCAGGCACTTCGCCCAGCCGCTTCCATATCGGAATGCGGTCTAGCATCTTATTGAAGTCTTCAAGGACACCCATGGATCAGCCCCTCCCGATCATTGAAACGATCAACGGCAGGATACAGGTTTCCTCAGCGGCAAGCGAATCGCAGCTTGGCCTGCTTGTGGAGCGCGACGATCTATTTTGCGGTGTGCTTCTTACGAACGCGCAGGCGAAGGAACTTGCGGGTCTTCTGCTTAGGCGTGACCGCTCTAGTAAGTTTGTTGATAAGTTAGCCGCTTGCCAACGCCGCCCTTGATCGCCGCTTCGGCGCGCTGACCATCGGTCCAGCCAAGCTTTGCGCGGCGATTGTAGCGGAAATCGAACTCGGCAAGGTAGCGGTGCAGGTGAGCCTCGCCACAATGCTGATAAACGCCGACCATGCCGCGCTTGAATACCGAGAACACGTTCTCAATCGTGTTTGAGTGAACCACAACATCGCCCTCGCGGCGGGCATATTCGCCAGCCGCGTGGTTGGTCGTGCGGTGCGTCGCATATTCCTCGCCAGTGCGCGTGTAGAGGCGCGACGAGTCGGTGTAGGGTCGTATCGCGTGACACGTTCTTGACCAGCACATCACGCCGGGTGGCGGCGGTATACGTGACAAAGAACCTGCAAGGGACTAATCCTGTAGCCAGGCCACCCAGATGAAACGAGCCCCGCTTGTCAGGCCGCGTTGCGTCTCAAACCCTGATGACGGACATCTTGCTTGAAGCTCTCCCGCCGCGCCCTACGATTTTTGCGAACGCTTCGCATTCTCCCGTCGGCAATCGACCTTTCCGACCCTATCATCGGAGCGGAGGCCGACGCTCACCCAGTTGTCCCTGAGTACTCTATCCCGCCTTTCGACGATCGCCCCATACGGCCCATAAGTACGCGCCCGAATGGCTGGGTGCGCATCTTTCGCGGCGATCTCCGGCTGGAATACACGACCGGGCTCATCTATTCCGGCCTCAGGCCGATCTTTGGTTCGACCGATGGTCTACACTCGGGCATTCCCCCAACCAGGCCCATTTCCATCTTCACC
The DNA here is from genome assembly GCF_040049215.1 of Mesorhizobium sp. KR9-304. Classification (NCBI taxonomy): domain Bacteria; kingdom Pseudomonadati; phylum Pseudomonadota; class Alphaproteobacteria; order Hyphomicrobiales; family Phyllobacteriaceae; genus Mesorhizobium; species Mesorhizobium sp. KR9-304. Next base: position 6,614 of record NZ_JBDZDN010000001.1, read on the forward strand.
CGGCGCGTTCGGAAGCTTGAAAAGGCAGTTGTTCTCAAATCTCTATATGAGCAATCCTACTACCATTTTCTGTTCGACTTCGTTCCTAAACTGGAATTACTCGACCGGGCAGGAGTTGCAGATACTGTTCCGCTAATCGTCACGGAAGGACTTTCCAAAAGGAAATTCTTTTCCGAGGCAGTCGGGCTTGGACTCTTCGGCTCTCGGCCAGTCGTCGTGCAGGGAAAGAAAGAAGTCATCGCGGCCCGCGAGCTCTATGTCGTCAGGCCCGATGCCTATACCGAGCGGCAACTGAGTTTCCCGGCGAAGCGGCTCGGAGGCATTGCCGACTCGCGAGCTCGTGATCGGCTCTACGTCTCGCGCAGCGGCACGCCGGGTACAAGCCGGCAGATCGTCAACGAAGAAGATCTGGTCGCGCGATTGCGGGAACTTGGCTTTTCGGTGCTCGATCCCGGAACGATCTCCTTGGCGGACCAGATTGCCCGTTTTGCGCGTTCAAGCATCATCGTGGGGCCTCATGGCGCGGGTCTCGCAAACATCCTGTTCCGATACGGCGCTCCCATGGCCCTTGTCGAAATGATCAACCCGACAAAAAAGTATCATCACCATTTTTTCCAGATATCTGCCCATTGCGGGTATTTCTATCGCGCTACCCTGAACAATTCAGAGCGTGGTGACGAGCAAGTCGCCACGGCCAGTGCGGACATCGATGCGGTGGTCGCAGCGGTCCAGGAATCGATAGAATGGGAATCGTCTGTATACGATCGGACGATCGCCTCACCGTCGGGCTGACCTGCATTTGGCCGGAACGAGCCGCCGCGCACCTTGCTCCCCTATGCCTGCCCCTCCCCCAGCTCGGCTTCCAGCGCCGAAGCAAGCTGGAAAAATCGCCGGCGTACGTCCGCCGCATAGGGGTTCGCGCGCTCGATGGCCTCGAAAACCTCGGGCGCATCGTGGCGCACCATGCCGACGGCGGCGGTCAGCAGGTCGAAGCTCCTGGTGGTCATGCGGGTCGGCAGCGGTTCCATCTGCACCAGCACCTTGGCGATCAGATGCGTCAGCCCCTGCACCGTGGCCGCTTCGCGATCGTGGTCCTCGGGCGTGGTGACAATGACGTCGAGGCCAAGCCGCCTGCGCAGGAACGCGGCAAGCCGCAACCAGCGCCGGCCCCGTATCGGGCAGAGCGCGATCTTGAGGCCCTTGATGCCGCCTTGCGCGCTCTGCGGGCCAAACAGCGGGTGCGTCGCCACGATCTCGGCATGGTCGGGCAGCCCGCGCTGCATGATCGCGGCCGGCGCCACCTTCACCGATCCCACATCGAGCACCAGGGTTCCGGGCCGTAAGTGCGGCGCGACGGCGGCGACGATGTCCTCCATGCTCCCGACCGGCACGGCAAGCACCACGACCGCACAGCGCGCGACCGCCTCCAGCCCGGCCAGTTCGACGCCGAGCTGCGCGGCCACCGGCCCCAGCCCCGGCGCGGGATCGCAGGCAAGCACGCGGACATGGGGTCGGACATGACGCGCTATCAGTTGCCCGAACGCGCCGAAGCCTATGATGCCGACTGTCGTGCCGGATGTGAATCTGCCGCCCTCTGGCATGGACCGACCTCTCTTGCGGCCGCAAGGCCAGAGGCCGGAAATTCAACCGCTGGCCATGCAGCGGTTGAACAAATGACAATGCCCCGCCGCTATGAGAGCGGCGCGTAATAGATCCCGGCGATGAGGAATGCTGTTGTCATGGCGCGCTCGATAGCCACCCGGCAATGTCCTGTCAATTGTTTCGGGGCCGGGTAAGTGTCCGGCAAGGTCGCGCCTCGGCTCCATGAACTGTCCGGTCCCGTCCGGGCGTCATCGCGTAAGCTCCGGCACCCTCACCCCCTCCACCCACACGCTGATCACCGTCTCATCCCCCGGCTCCTTGCCGATGGCAACGGGCGTGATCTGCGCCTGGATGCATTTCCACGCGCCGCGCTCATAGACATAGGTGTCGGTATAGGTCGTCATGCCCGTCTCGTCGTGGCAGGGATGGCGCAGCACATGCTTGTTGGTGGCGCGCACCAGCGCGACGTTGCCGACCACGGATATCAGTTCGTCGCGCGTGTCCCAGTAGACGATGAAGCCGGGGTCGAACCCCCTCGCCCACGCCTTCAGATAGTCCGCGCGGCCGACCCGCATGCCGTCGCTGCGGATCGCGATGAAGCTTTGATGCAGCAGCGCGTCATGCGCCGCCACATCGTTGTTGATGAAGTTCTCGATGAAGCGGGCGTTGATCGCCCTGAGATCGTCGATCGCTTTCGGCGAGGCGAGATAGGCGTCGGTCGGGGTCATCGTCGCTCCGCCCAGATCACTTGGCCGCGCCGCAATAGGCTTCCAGCCGGTAGCCGTCCGGATCGACCACGAAGGCCGCGTAATAATCGTCGCCGTAGTCGGCACGCAGCCCCGCCTCGCCATTGTCCTTGCCGCCGGCGCCCATCGCGGCCTTGTGGAAATCGGCGACGGATTTTCTCGATGGCGCGTCGAAGCAGAAATGCAGGCCCGACGCCATGTCCGAAGGCACCGGCCGCTCGGCCTTCTGCACCCACAGCACCACCGACCCGTCGCCGTAACCCAGCGACGTCTCGCCGTCGCTCAGCAAACGGTAGCCCAGCGGCTTCAGCGCCGCGTCGTAGAATATCTTCGAGCGCGCGACGTCGCGCACCCCGATCGACACATGGTTGATCATCGTGTTCTCCATGGTTTTCGGCCGGCCTCAACTGCCGCCGTTGTGTCAGGAGCATGCCTGCGGGCGGTTTCCGGCGCTTGGGGAAAATTGCTATGTTCGGCCCATGAGCCAGATCGCCCGCGAGACCGTCGCAAACGCCGCACTCTCCTCCCGCCGCCTGGCCGGTGGCGCGGGCTGGTCGCTCTACGAGATCGTCTGCCACGCGGGTCCGCAAGACCGCCCCTTCGAGGAGCGCCATGGCGGCGTTTCGATCGCCGCGGTCGTCTCCGGCAGCTTCACCTACGCCTCGGATGCCGGCCGCGCCCTGCTCCATCCCGGCGCCCTGCTCTTCGGCAATCACGGCGCCTGCTATCGCTGCGGCCATGAACACTCGACCGGCGACCGCTGCGTTTCCGTGCAGTTCACGCCCGACTATTTCGGCGAGATCGCGGCAAGTGCGGCCGGCTCGTCGCGCTTCCGCTTCCCCGCCGCCATGCTGCCCGCGCGGCGCGGCGCGCTTCCCCACACGGTGCTTCTCGAAGCGCTGGGCGGCATGCGCGATCCGCTCGACATGGAAGAACGGGCCGTGCGTTTTTTCGCCGCCGCCGTCCGCACGCTGTCAGGCGAAACCACCGCGGTACAGCACGCCTCCGCGCAGGATCTCAGGCGCGTCAGCCGCGTGCTCGGCCACATCGAGGCGCATTCCGCCGAGCCGCTCGACCTCGACCGGCTCGCCTCGATCGCCGCGACCAGCAAGTTCCATTTCCTGCGCATCTTCCGCCGCGCCGTCGGCCTCACGCCCTATCAGTTCCTGCTGAACACGCGCCTGCGCCGGGCGGCGCTGCGGCTGCTCGCCACGCCCGACGCCGTGTCGGCCATCGCCTACGACACCGGTTTCGGCGATCTCTCCACCTTCAACGCCGCCTTCCGCGAGCGTTTCGGCGTCGCGCCGCTCGCCTTCCGGCGCAACGGCGCGCTCCACTGATCATGACTGGAAACGATGAGCCGATCTAGCGCCGGCGCTCCCTGAAAGCGTCGAGCGCGATCTTGCCGCCCCCGAACACGACCAGCGTCAGCGCCATCGCCGCCCAGGGCAGATGAAAATTCGCCCAGCCCTCCGGCACTGTGATCTGAATTACGGCGGTCATGACCAGCAGGCCGAATGCCGCGAAGCGCGTGAACAGGCCGGCCACCAGCAGGATCGGCAGCACGATCTCGGCGATGCCCGCGCCGTAGGCCGCGGCCATCGGGAACGGATAGGGATACTGGCTGCCGAAAATGTGCAGCTTGAATTCGGCGCCGAACAGGAACTCCGCGCCGCCCGAGAGCTGCAGAAAGCCGTCCCATTTGGTCAGGCCCGACTTGTAGAACGGCACCGCCAGCGCAAGCCGCAGCGCCAAGAGAGGCAGCGAGCGCGGGATAGCCGCCATCCAGCCCTCGACCCGCGCCGGCAGCGACGTCCAGCCGCTCCGCGCCGCCGGAGCCGTTTCGGCCGATGTCGTTTCGCTTATCATTTGATTTCTCCGTTGTCCGTCGCCCCGTTGTGGGTCGCGCTGAACGCGCCGAGCGACACGAGGCCGACCAGTGCGGCTCCGAAGTCGAAACCGGAATCGGAATCGGCCTCGATTGCCCTTTGCGCCGCATCGGCCAGCGTTTCGCCTGCCAGCAGCGCCCCGGCGAAGGCCGCGTCGCGCGCCGGCACCACATGCACCGACACATCCATCCCCGGCCGCACGACCAGCACTGCCTCGGCGCACCAGTGACGCACCGGCTCCACATGATCGCCCTGGTGGGCGGCCCAGATCGAGCCGGCCGGATGCGCCGACATCACCAGTTCGGCCGACGGATGCCGCGCCAGCCGCGTCCGGCCCAGCGCCTCCGGCGCGATCGTTGCGAGGCCGGCGGCCGTCATGGCGTCGGCGTCGGCGGCGTGATAGGCCCGCGTCCAGGCGGCCTCGACGCGGGCGACGTCGGCCAGGTAGGGCACGCCGCCAGCCGGCGGAAATGCGGCGATGAAATCGGCAAAGCCGTCACCGTAAAGAAACAGCAGCGGCGATCGCGGCTTGTGCGCGTCGGCATAGGCGCGCGCCATGCCGGCGAAGAATTCTTCCCCGACCAGCCGCGCGGTCACCGGAAAGCGCTTTTCCAGCGCCTTGGTTAGGCCGACGAACACGTTGTTGCGATAGACCGCGAAGCGCAGCGCATCGGGCTCGCCCCGCGCAGAGGTGACGCCATCCGGCACGCCGGCCCCGGTGTCGAGCAGCGCTTGCGCGAAGGCGTCCTGGCTGGCCTCGAATCCCATCGTCAGGCTGCCCGTGCGTCGCGTCGTGCGGCCTGCGCATCCAGCGCCGCGTCGACCCTTCGCGCCTCTCCATGCAGCGTGTCGAAACCGGGCACGTCATTGTCCCATTCCACCAGCGTCGGCAGCGGCCCGGTCCGCCTCAGCAGATATTCGTAGAGCGCGAAAACGTCGTTCCTCACCTCTGTCGCATGCGCGTCGATCAGCAGCCGATCCCCGGCCCCATCCGCCGTTTCGTCATAGCCCGCGAGATGCACCTCGCCGACCTTGTCGACGGGGAAGCGGTCGATATAGGCGTAAGGGTCGAGCCGGTGGTTCACCGCCGACACCATCACATTGTTCACGTCGAGCAGCAGTCCGCAGCCGGTCCTGTCCGCCACCGCCGCCAGAAAGTCGATCTCGTCGATCGTGCTCTCCGCAAACAGCACATAGGTCGACGGGTTTTCGAGCAGCATCCGGCGTCCGAGCGCCTGTTGCGTCTCGTCGACATGGGCACTCACGCGCGCCAGCGTCTCGTCCGTATAGGGCAGCGGCAGGAGGTCGTTCAAAAACCCCTCGTCATGCGTCGACCAGGCGAGGTGTTCGGAAAAGCTCTGCGGCCGGTAGCGTTCGACCAGCGCCTTCAGCCGCGCCAGATGCGCCTTGTCGAGCGGCCTTGCGGCCCCGATCGACAGCGCGACCCCGTGCAGCGAGAGCGGATAGCGCTCCCTTATCGCCTCCAGCCAGCGATGCGGCGGGCCGCCCGCGCCCATGTAGTTCTCGGCATGCACCTCGAAGAAGCCTATGTCCGGTTCGCCGTCGAGGATCGCCTGGTAGTGCTCGGGCTTCAGGCCGAGCCCCGCCCGGGCCGGCAGCCCAGTGCCTTTGTCCAACGCCTGCATGATGGCCTCCTTCCGGTGCGAAACGGGAGGCCGCCGTGGCGGCCCCCCGAAACGGTCGTCGCTTCACATCGCCTCGAGCATGCCCATGTGGCCGTCGACGTTCATCGTCGTGCAGGTGCCGGCCGGCACGGCCTTCCAGGCATTGGCCTGATAGTCCTTCGTCGAGGTGCCCGCGCAGGTCGTGCCCGCGCCGGCGGCGCAATCGTTCTGTCCGGCCAGCGAAATGCCGTAGCACTTCTCCTTGCCGTTCATGTATTCCGCCGACACCGGCGCGGCGTAGGCGGCGGTCGTCAGGGCCGCGGCGAGCGAGCCGGCGAGTGCGAGGGCGATCGTGTTGTGGTTCATGGTGAATACCTCCATCGATGAAACGCGCCGGCGAATGCGCGGCGGCATCGGGTCTTTCGTCCCGGCGGAGTCCGGCGTTACGCGATCACCGCTTCGTGATCGACTTTTGTCGGTTGGTGGAGGATATTCCGCGCCGATGTAACAAGCGCGGTTCGGGCGCGAATAGCGAGGGTGTGCGGTTGGAGGGCAAAGGAGAGACCGATCTTGCCGGGCTCCTGAACGCCGCCCTCCGGGGCGACGAGCATGCTTATGCCGAATTCCTCCGCCGTGCAGCCGGGCTGGTGCGCCGCTTCGCCCAGAGACGCATTACGCATGGCGGGATCGATCCGGAGGATGTCGTGCAGGAAACGCTGCTTGCGGTCCATTTGAAACGCCACACCTGGCGCACCGATGCGCCGGTGGGTCCTTGGTTGTTCGCGATCGCTCGCTTCAAGCTCATAGACGCCTTCCGCAAGGCCGGGCGCAGCATCGAAATCGTCATGGAGGACGGTTTCGATGCGCCGGCGCCGGAGCCCGAGGAAAGCGCCAGCGAACGGGAGATCGGCCGCGCGCTTGCTTCGCTGCCGCCGCGCGAACGGGAGGTGGTTTCGGCGATATCCGTGGATGGGCTTGAGATCGGCGATGCGGCCAGGGCGCTGAACATGACGGAGGTCGCCGTGCGCGTGGCCCTGCACCGCGGCCTCGCCAGGATCGCCAGGAATTTCGGACAAGGATGATGGAAACGGAACGGCTCATCAGGACATTGGCGCTCGACGCGCCGCGCGCCGCCCCCATGGGCCGGGCGTGGGCGGTCGCGCTCGCCGCCGCCCTTGCCGGCGCGGCGATCGTCTTTTTCTCCGTCGTCGGCCCGCGCCCCGACATCGCCGCCGCGGCCGAAACCTGGCGTTTTCTCTACAAGTTCGTGGTCACCATCGCCCTCCTGGCGGCCAGCCTCTGGGCGCTCGCCGCGCTCGCACGGCCCGGGGGGATGTCGCCCGCGCGCCTCGCCGCATTGCTCGTCGCGCCCTGCCTGCTCGCGGCTTCGGTCCTGATCGAGGTGGCGGCCCTACCTTCCGACCAGTTGGGGCCGCGCCTGCTCGGCAACAATGCCCTGCTTTGCCTGACCTTCATCCCGCTGATCGGCGTCGGCCCCGCCGCCGCGTTCCTGCTGGCGCTGCGCCACGGTGCGCCGACATCGCCCGCGCTCGCCGGCGCGGTGGCGGGTCTGGCCGCCGGCGGTTTGGCGGCGACGTTCTATGCCGCGCACTGCACCGACGATTCGCCGCTTTTCGTGGCCACCTGGTATCCGATGGCGATCGCCATTCTTGCGGCCGCCGGCGCGGCCGCCGGTCGCCTGGTCATTCGCTGGTGATGGAAGCAGCAAGTCGGGCCAACCGTATCCCTTTTGCCATAGCTATGCGGATTCCGCATAGCGCGGCGGGATAGGCCGCCATCCCCCTTGTCGTAGCGTCAAAAATCAGTGACAAGACGGCACTGATGGGGGACTTGCTTGGGTGCCCTGAATTAGCCTCCGTCGCTCTTCAGAATCGACCGCAAGCCCGTGCCGGATGCCGTCTCATATGAATCGCCCAGTGCCACCGCGTAGATCGAAAAGCCCTAAAGCCACTCGGCTGATGGCGATCGACGCGTGGATCGATTCGACGCTCTACGAGGCGGGCTTCATTGCCAGCGAGTTCTGGGAATCGCTTACCATCTTCTTCCGCCGCTTCCGTTTCACCGGCTGGAAGCGCGTCGGCTTCGAGCTCATGGGCGAAGGTTTCACCATGGGCGCGGCCGGCTGCGTCGTCATGCTGGCGCTCGCCATGCCCGCCTTCGAGGAGACCGAAGGCAACTGGCGCGCGCAGGATGACTTCGCCGTCACCTTCCTCGACCGCCAGGGCAACGAGATCGGCCAGCGGGGCATCATCATGCGGGAATCGATCCCGGTCGATGAAATGCCCGACCACGTCATCAAGGCCGTGCTCGCTACCGAGGACCGCCGCTTTTTCGAGCATTACGGCATCGACTTCCTCGGCCTCTTCCGCGCCATGTCGGAAAACGTGCGCGCAAATTCGGTGGTCCAGGGCGGCTCGACGCTGACCCAGCAACTTGCCAAGAATCTCTTTCTCTCCAACGAGCGCACCATCGAGCGCAAGGTCAAGGAAGCCTTCCTGGCCGTCTGGCTGGAGGTAAACCTCTCCAAGAAGGAGATCCTGCAGCTCTATCTCGACCGCGCCTATATGGGCGGCGGCACCTTCGGCATCACGGCGGCGGCCGACTTCTATTTCGGCAAGTCGGTCAAGGATCTGAACCTCGCCGAGGCCGCCATGCTGGCCGGCCTGTTCAAGGCGCCGGCGAAATACGCCCCGCACGTCAACCTTCCCGCCGCGCGCGCCCGTGCCAACGTCGTGCTTACCAACCTCGTGCAGGGCGGCTTCATGACCGACGGCCAGGTGCTGCAGGCGCGGCTGCGTCCAGCCGACATCGTCGATCGCGGCGACCGCAAGACCCCGGACCATTTCCTCGACTGGGCTTTCGAGGAAGTGAAGCGGCTGACCGCCAAGTCCGGCGTGCGCTCGATGGTCGCGCGCACCACCATCGACATGAACCTGCAGCACGCGACCGAGGAATCGGTCGAGTACAATCTGCGCCAGCACGGCAAGGAATACGGCGTCACCGAGGGCGCGGTGGTAGTCATGGAGGCCGGCGGCGCCGTGCGGGCCATGGTCGGCGGCCGCGACTACGGCCAATCGCAGTTCAACCGCGCGACCAAGGCGCTGCGCCAGACCGGCTCTTCCTTCAAGCCCTATGTCTACGCCACCGCTATGGAGCATGGCTTCACGCCCGACTCCATCATCTCCGACGGGCCTATCGTCTGGGGCAAGTGGGCGCCGAAGAACTACGGCCGCAGCTACGCGGGCGGCGTCACCCTGACCGAGGCGCTGGTGAAGTCCTTCAACACCGTGCCGGTCAGGCTCGCCAAGGACCACCTGGATATCCCGCCGATCAAGGCGATGGCCGAGGCGATGGGCGTGGAATCGACGGTGAGTTCGCACAAGACCATGGTGCTCGGGATATCGGGCATGACGGTGATGGATCAGGCGACCGGCTACAGCGTGTTCCAGAACAACGGCTATGCGGGATTGCGCCACGGCCTCACCCAGGTCCTCTCGCGTTCCGGCAAGGTGCTCTACGACTGGGAGAAGGACGCGCCGAAGCCGCGGCGGGTGCTCTCGCCGCTTGCGGTCGGCTACATGAACTCGATGATGGTCCAAGTGCCGGAACGCGGCACGGCGCGCCGCGCCGCGCTCCCCACCATCCGTTCGGCGGGCAAGACCGGCACGACGCAGTCCTACCGCGATGCCTGGTTCATCGGCTACACCGGCAATTATCTCGCCGCCGTGTGGCTCGGCAACGACGACTTCTCCGTCACGCGCCGCATGACCGGCGGCTCCCTGCCGGCCATGGTGTGGAACCGGCTTATGACCTACGCCCACGAGAACGTCGACCTGAAGCCGATCCCCGGCATCGAAAACCCGTTCGTCGACGCGCAGGTCGTCGCCAAGGCGGAGGCAAAGCAGCAGAAGCAGGAAGCCGAGATCAGCAATATCGAACGCCGGCCGGTGCTCACGGGGGCGACCACCAGGGCGTTGCGCGCCATCGCCGACATCTTCCACAACTCTCCTGTCATCGACGGGCCGCCGGAACCGGAGACGCTTTCGGCGCTCTGATCCGTTCGGTCCACCCGCCAGGATTGTCGGTTCCGCGCTTCGGTTCGCCTCCCTTGCCATCTATGCTCGCCGCGGGCTATCCGGGGCGGCGCAGTTCCAATCGGCGACCCCCCGGCGACCACATGCTGAAAACCGCCCTCGTCACCTTCGTCGTGCTCGCCGCCTCAATCGTCGGCGGCGGCGCCAGCGTCTGGTACACGCTGAAGGCCAATGAGAGCGTGGGCGCGGTGACTATCGGCGAGTGGACAGCCTTCCCCTCCATCGGCACGCCCGACGCCGACCCCTATTCCAAGGCTCGCGTCGCCCGCGAGGGGTTGCTGGCGCTCGGCCGCGCCGAGGGCCTCTCCTTCTCGGCGCAGCGCGATTCCGCCGGCGAGGCGTTGCTGCGCGATTGCATCTACCGCATCGAAGGCCCGGTGCCGGCGGCGCGATTCTGGACGCTCTACGCTGCGGACTCCGCCGGCGCCGTCATCCGCGCCGGCGAGCTTCGTTCCGCCGCGCTGCATTCCAACCAGCTCATCCGCCTCGCCGACAATTCGGTATCGATCACGGCAGGCGCGCGTCCCGCCCCCGGCAACTGGCTGGCGCTGTCGGGCGCCGGACCGATGACACTGGTGCTGACATTCTTCGACACGCCGATCGCCGCGGCCACCGGCGCCTCCGACATCGTGCTCCCCTCGATCGTCAAGGCCGGCTGCAATGCTTAGGCTGTTTTACCTTGTTCTGATCAGCCTCGTCGGCGCCGGCATCGTGCATATCGCGGTGCTGCTCCTGCTGCCGCGATTCTCCGAGCGCGACGCCTGGTCGAGCCTCGCCGAGGCGGGCGATTTCTACAAGGCCGTGCGCATCGACGCCGGCGATGGCAGCCCGCCGGTCGTGAAGGCCGTCGATCCGCTCTTCCACGCCGCGGCGTGCCGCTTCGATCTCGACGAGGGTCCGGTCCATGTCCGCGCGCCCGGCGCCGTGCCGTTCTGGTCGGTGTCGATTTACAACCGGGCCGGCCAGAACGTCTATTCGTTCAACGACCGCGCCACCGAAAACGGTGCGCTCGATTTCGTCGTCCTGACGACGGCCCAGATGATCGAGGTGCGCAAGCAGGTGCCCGAGGATTTCCAGCGCTCGATCTTCGTCGAGGCGCCGATCGGCGAAGGCATCGTCGTGGTGCGCAGCTTCGTGCCGGACCCGACCTGGGAAGAGACGACGTCCGAGTTCCTCGCCAGGATCGCCTGCACCAAGGAATAGGCGAAACTAGTGCCTCGGCCGCGGCCAGTTGCGCTCGGTGTTTTCGCGGTCGGCGGCGGTCTCGCCCGCCTCCTCGCCCTGCCGCTCGTAGCGTATGCCCGGAAAGATCACGATCGACGCCGTGTCGCCCGCGGCGAGCGGTTTTCGGTTGGTGGCCGCATCGCGCGGCGCAAATGCCAGTACGCTGCCCATGACTGCGATTTCCCTCGGCTTGACCCGGAGCAACCACGCAACGCCTCCGTCTTCATAAGGCCAGCAGACGGTTAACAGGACTTTAACGGATCGCGGCTAATTTGAGGCGGATCGGCGGATCGGCAGATCGGCAGATCGTTCTGCCTCCCTGCCCGGTCGGTCGTGTGTCGATTGGTGTTGCGTCAGGCGTACAGAGTGTCCTCTTCAGACTTCCGGCAGATCACCATCAAGAACGAGGCGCAGAAGGCCGAACGGCTTTTCCGCGCGGCGGTTTCCGCCTTCTGCTCGCTGACGCGTCCGTCGCGTCGAGAGATCGCCCAGGTTGATGATCTCGCCCTGCCGCTGTTCGACCTCGTTTCCGTGGAATCGAAGCGCTACGTCGCGGCCGCGCTCTCCGAATGCCCCTGCCCGCCCGTGGCGCTCATCAAGCGCCTTTGCGATGAAAGCGTCGACATCGCCGCCCCACTTCTCATCCGCTCGCCGGTGCTTACCGACGTCGACCTCATAGCGCTCATCGGCCGCCATGGTCACGGCCACGCCCGCGCCATCGGCCGGCGGCCCGGCCTAAACCCGGCCATTGCCAGGCTGGTCGCCGCGCTTGAAAACAAGGTCGTACCGCTCCGGCCCCGCGACGCGGCGCCGGTCCCGCAACCGGCCATGCCGTCGCAGGAACCCGCCGACGCCGGACCGGTGCTCGAAGACCCCGCGCCCGGCACGGCCGTCGAGGATGTCCGGCAGCGGCTGCGCGCCATGATGCGGCCGGCCTCGGCAAACTTTTCGGCAACCGCCCGCACCGTCTACGAGCGACTGCGCGAGACGGCGCTCAGCGGCCATGCGCCGTTTTTCCAGACGGCGCTTGCCGACGCGCTCGACGTGGAGTTTGCCGCGATCCGGGACAGTGCCGGCCAGTCCTCCTGCGCCTGGCTTCTCGACGCGCTGCGCATGCTCGACGTCGGCGACGAGAAGGCTTTCCTCGTCACGGCGGCCATCTATCCTTCGCAATTTGGCGACCTGCAGGCGATCCGCCTCTTCCTGTCGCGCTACGCCGCGATCAGCCGCGAGGAAGCAACCTTGCGCATTGCCCGCTGGAAGACGGGATCGGAACCGGAAGCGCCCGGTCTTCCGCCGCACGCCGATTCCGATCTGTCCGCCGAGATTCGTGTGGCAGGGTAGATCTCAGGACTCGGCCACCGAGATAAACTCCTCGACCGCCCCCTGCCCCGGCTCGATCTCGACCACCCATATGTCGGGATCGAAGCGCTTTTCCTTCTCCAGCCGCGCGTCAAAAGCGGCTTCGTCTTCCAGCGCGTAGCGGGTGAAATACCGTTCGTCGGGTTTGGCCGTATCGTAGCTCGTCTGCGGCGCCGGTCCGAAAAGCTGCGCGCCGCCCAGCCTGTCGCGCACGATCACGAACACGGCGCCGGCCTCGGTCGCGCCGCGCTTGACGATCGCCGCGAAGCCGCCGCCGGAAAAGACGCGCCTGACCAGCGCCGAAACCCAGAAATCCGTGGTGACCCGCATCGGCCTGCTCTAGTGGAGCGCCGCCCGGAAAGCCATAGCAGCCGAAGACCGCCTACTTGATCAGCCCGATTTCCTTCATCTTGGCATAGACGGCCCGGTCGGCTTCGCCCGTCACCTCCAGCCCGAAAAGCGACTGGAATTCCCTGATCGCGGCGGCGGTCCTTGCTCCCATCAGGCCGTCGACGTTGATCGCGTCATTGCCGAATTCCTTGAGGCCCGCCTGCACCTTGGCGATGCGCTCGTCGCGCACCAGGGCCGCCGGCTTGGCGGACGCATCTTCGCCCGCTTCAATCGCGGCGGGCCGCGCCACTGCCGGCTGGGCTGCCTCCTCGCGCGGCGCCGGCGACGGCAGCACGGCGGGCTTCTTCACCGAACCCGTGCCGAGCTGGTCGAGCAGGCTGTCGTCCACGGTTCCCGTAACCCTCAGGCCCATCTTGGACTGGTAGGCCGCGATCGCCACGCGCGTGTTCGGGCCGAACAGCCCGTCGACCTCGCCGCCGTAGAAGTTCAGCTCCCTCAGCGTCTCCTGCACCTCCTTGACCGTCGGGTCGCCCACGACCTGCCGCGGCTGTTGCGGCCGCTCGATCAGGATCGTCGTCTCGTCGGGCAATGCCGGCGCGCCGGGCCTGAGAAACTCGCGGGTGGCGAAGAAGGCGCCCGAATGGGCATGCGGCTGGTACCACAGCGCATTGGCCGAGACGAAGCTCAGCGCGACCAGGAAGGCGGTCGTGCCGCCGACCAGCGTCGGGTTGCGTGCGATCAGCCCGAGCAAGGCGCTCGCGCCGTCGGCGAGCGACCAGGCCCAGGGCTCGTGCTCGTCAAGCTGTCTTGCGGAACGTGCCATGGAAGTCCTCTTTGCCCGCCTTCATCGCTACGATTTCGGCCGTTTTTACGGCGCTCTCCCTCGGTGGCGCGTCGACCGGCAGGCTGATCGTCACCGTCGTGCCATGGCCGGGCTCGCTCTCGATCGTCATCGTGCCGTGGTGGAGCGCCACCAGCCCCTTGACCAGCGACAGGCCGAGACCGGCGCCCTCGAACCGTCGCGTATAGTCGTTCTGCACCTGCGTGAACGGCTTGCCGATCCTGGCGAGGTCGTCCGCCGACATGCCGATGCCCGTGTCCGACACCCAGAAATGCAGGCGCGAGCCGATGCGCTTGCCGCCGATCGCCACCGTGCCGCCGGCCGGCGTGAACTTGATGGCGTTCGACACCAGGTTGATCAGCATCTGCTTCACCGCCCGCTTGTCGGCGTGGACCTCGCCGATCTCCGGCGGGATGTCGACCCGCAGACCGAGTTCCTTGTCCTTCGCCTGCTGCTGCAGCATCGAACGGCACATCTCGACGGCGTCGCCGAACCGGAAGGGCTCAAGGTCGGCCGTATAGGCGCCGGATTCGATCTTCGACACGTCGAGGATCGAGTTCACCACGGCAAGCAGGTGGCATCCCGACTCGTGCACCAGGCCGACATATTCCTTCTGCCTCGGGTCGGCGAAGCCGCCGAGCATGCCGTGCAGCAGCATGTCGGAAAAGCCGATGATGGAGTTCAGCGGCGTGCGCAGCTCGTGGCTGACGGCGGCGAGCATGCGGCTGTTGGCCAGTTCCGAACTCTCCACGCCGTCGGCCGAAGCCGCGAGTGCGGCGCGCAGGGCAGCCGTCTCGTCATTGGCGCGCAGCAGCGCCGTGACGCCCGCGACATCGATTGCGGGCCGCATCATTTCGATGACGAAGGGACGGTAGTCGGCGGCGATGGCGCCGTCCGGGTCCGGAACCCTCACTCTCGCCTCGACGCGCCTGTAGCCTTCGTTCTCGCGCAGGTCGGCCAGCGCGCACAGATAGGCGACGCGGTCGGCGACATGCACCCGCTCGAACAGGCCGCCCGACAGCAGCAGTTCGGGCGCCACGCCGAGGATTCGGCGAGCCTGCGGCGAGGCGTCGACAACCTCCCCCGCGCCGTCGAGGCGAAGCGCGACGGCGTCGATGATGTCCTCCAGCGGGCGGGCCGCTGTGGCATCGTCCTTCTCGTCCAGCCACGCGACGAAGCGCGGAACGACGAAGGCGAGATAGCCGAGCGGGATCAGCCAGTGCGCGCCCCCGGCCACGGCGCCTGCCGCGAAATCCGATGCGAACAGCGCCTGCAGCGGCAGGGCGGCCAGCGCCGAGCCTACGCCCACCAGCGCTGCCTGCGGCGTGCGCCTTGTCCACCACGCTTCGAAGGGCAGCGCGGCCAGCGCCAGCGCCGCCGGCGAAGCGATGCCGCCGGCGGCGGCGGCGATCGCGGCCAGGGCGACGATGCCGAGCGCAAGCGCAGCCGTTGCCGCGACATGCGTCCTGCCGGAGACCGCGACCGCGGCGGCGATCAGGAAGGCCGCGCCGAAGATCGCGCCGACCGCGGCGAGCGTCGCCTGAATGCCGATGAGCGGCGGGAAGAGGATGGCTGCGGGCGCGGCGGTCAGGAAGGGGGCGACGAGCATGACGCCGATGAAGCGCCGCTGGCGAAGGCGCTCGGCCGGATCGCGCACCGAGCCGCGGACCAGGCGTTCGCAGCGCGCAGCGACGGCGTCAAGCAGCTCACCTGTTCTGGTCCCGGAAAGACGCACTCAACGCACCCGTACAATGCCCGCTTCGCGGGTCGCCTTGTTTGACATCGAAAGTCGCATCGAGCCTTTAAGGAATGAATAAAGGTCAAGGCTTTGACGCCCGCGGCGCGGCGAATATAGGGACTGGCGCCCCGCAAACCGCCAGCGATTCTTCCTATGGTAAACGGAGCATTGACCGTGTGCGGCCGCACCGCGACGCCGCAATATGCCGTGTCGGCCGGCCTGGTGGTTAAAAATCAAGGCTTTGCTTGGTCAATGAATGGTTACGAGCGGGCTGCGCATTTCCAGACGGTTCGACACAAAGCAGAATCGATAAACTCTGAATCGAATTTGCCTCGAATGTTATTCTGCCATGCAAGCCGTCCTTCGGCTGTCTGTGGCAAGGTTGCCGGCGATGAGACCTCTTGCGGCGTTTTCGCGGGCGAGAGGCAAGAGGGCGGACCAATGGGCTTCCTGATCAAAATGGCGTTCTGGTTCTCGCTGGTGCTGCTGGCGCTGCCGCTCGATCCGGCCGGCACGAACGGCGCCGGCGTGAGCCCCATCCAGGCTTTCTTCGCCGCCCGCGAGGCCGTCGACGACGTGTCCGGCATCTGCGAGCGCAAGCCCGGTGTCTGCGAGGTCGGCAAGGCCGCGATGCAGACCATCGGGGTCAGGGCGCGCGAAACCGCCCGAATCGCCTACGAGATGCTCGAGGAGAACGGCGCGCCGACCGACGAGATCGGCCGGATGCTCGCTTCCGAGGATGCCCCGACCCAGGCCGTCGAGCCGACCGATGGCGCCGCGACCGGCAGCGTGACCCTGTCGAACTGAGCCACGGACCCGAGCGAAAAAGCCATCAAGTCCTGGAGCTGGGCCGCGGCTCCGGGAATTGCCAGCTTCCATCCAGGATTTCCTTGCGCGGTCTGTATAGCCTGACGGTATAGTTCCAGCCCTTCATGACCGGCAGGCAGTTGGCGATCTTGCCGTCGCAGCCGCCGAACTGGATAGCGATCGCGCCGTCGCTGCCTTTCGTGCCGGTGATGCTGTTGACCGTGTAGGCGTCGTACGGGTTCTTCTCGAAGTAGCCTTCGCCGTTGTAGAGGCTGACCGACCAGAACGCGTCGACCGGCACCGCGCCGACGTCGAGCTTGTAGACGGTCGTGCCATCATTCTTGTCCGGGGTCACGTTCAGATAGACGGCGTCCTTGTCCGGATTGCCACCCCAGCCCATCGCGGAGCCGACCAGGTGCCGCACCGGATCGACCTCGTCCTTGGTGCCGAACGCCTTCTTGAAGTCGGGCAGTGCCGAGCCGAGCGACAGCAAGGCGTCGCGCGTGGCCTTCTGGCTCGCGGCATCCCAGTCGGGCAATACGAGCGAACCTGCGCCTTGCTGGCTGACCGAAATTGCGTCCTGCAAGGCGTGGACCTTGGCGAGGTCCTCCGGACTGCTGGGATCGACAAGCGTGCGAATGCCGAACAGGACATAGCGCGTCCCCACCCCGTCCTTGTCAAAGACATGCGGGCCGGCGCCGTAGACCGTGGTGGCATAGTGATCCTGGCTGACCGCCATCAGCGACATGAAGCGCGCGCCGGCGTCCGGCAGGGTCACCGTCACCGGGCCGGCGTCGAGGTCGAAGACCGCCGAGGAATACAGCGTATCGCGGTTGAGGCGGATCACCGTCTGGGCATCGATCGGGGCAGGTTCGCGATGGTGGAGCAGCTTTCCAAGTCCGCCGGCCTCCTTGGCCAGGTTGCCCATGTAAAGATCGGACTCCGCCCTTGCGAAGTTGTCGACCGTCACCTGCTCGGCGGCCGATGCCTGCTGCCCCGCCAATGCGGCGAAACCCGCCGCGAGCGCGAGCGCCTTCATGCTGATCCCCATAGGCGTCCCTCCACTGTAATCAGTTCACGCGCTTTAGCGGCGGCGCCTTCCATCCGCCGTCCAGCGCTTCCTCCTTCGGCCAGTAGAGCCGCATGACCATGAAGAACGGTCCTGCCGGCGCCGGCAG
Source organism: Mesorhizobium sp. KR9-304 (assembly GCF_040049215.1). Taxonomy (NCBI): domain Bacteria; kingdom Pseudomonadati; phylum Pseudomonadota; class Alphaproteobacteria; order Hyphomicrobiales; family Phyllobacteriaceae; genus Mesorhizobium; species Mesorhizobium sp. KR9-304. The sequence continues at coordinate 24,092 of NZ_JBDZDN010000001.1, forward strand.
CCAGTTGGGTTCGTCTTCCGCACCGGGCGACTCGTGCTGGATGTGGAGCGTCAGGCCGCCGTCGGCGTCCTTCGCGAGGCTCGGCAGCATCGGCGAATTGATCAGGTAGCGGTCAAGCTTGTTGGCCGAAAGCAGGCTCTCCGGCAGCTTGTACATCGTCAGCGACCAGAAGGCGCTGACCGGCGGTAGTCCGTCCGGCGCGAAGCGCAGCGTGTAGCGGCTCGATCCGTCCATCGGCTTGTTGTCCGCGTCGACGAAATAGACCGGATAAAGCGCTTCATCCTTCGAATTGCCGTAGATGCCGAGGACGGCGGAGGACATGCGGGCGAGATAGTCGCCGTTCAGGAACGCGCGGGTGCCGAAGCCGTCGGCGCTGCTCTTCTTGCCGGTGTCGAGTTCCGTTTCCTTGAATTGTTTGAACGCGGCCCATGCGTCGGCCATGCCGGCCTCCACCGCGCCCCGCATCTCAGGCGGCAGCGCATCCGGGTAGAACGGCTTGCCGGCCTCGATGCCGAGCCTGGCGAAGCGCGCCCTCAATTCCGTTTCGGCCGGAACGGCCGGGCAGAATTGCATGACGAAGTTCAGCACGTCGAAGAACTTTGGCGAGGTCTTCTGTTCGTCCGGAGTGAGCGGCTTCATGAAATCGACGGCGGGGGCGGCCGCCGGCGCTGGCTGACCGAGGAAGGTCGAAAGCGTCTCAACCTTGTATCCCGCTTGTATCTTCTTGACGTTTTCGATGTCGTCGGGACCGAAGAGCTGCGTGCGATAGAGCACGAACGCCAGTTCGGTTTCGCAGTTGATCACGTCCTTGATGCCTGCCGGTTTCTCGCCATTCCAGCCCGGCCCGGCCAGCAGAAAGCTGCCCGCGCCGTTGCCGGTCGCGCGGCTGCCGACATAAGCGAAGTTGAAGGTGTACATGTCGATGAACTGGATCGAGTAATACCGGCCTTCCTCGACCTCGGGCACCGTCAGCACCAGCGGCTCCGCCCTCAGGTCCGCGCCGACGAAGGAATAGGGCGTGTCGGAGTTCGGCGTCTGGATCGCCTTGTCGTCAGGCGTATAGACGCGCGCCGTGTTGTGGATCTCGTTCCAGCCGCCTTTATATTCGGGGTTCTCGGTACCGACAAAATAGGAGTACTGGATGCGGTAGCTATCGACGAGCGGGAAGCCGTAGATATAGGCTTCCTTGGCGATCGCGCGGGCTTCTTCGGCAGATAGGTCTTGAGCGTGCGCCGGTGTCGGAGGCAGCGTGCGGCTCGCTGCAAAGGCCAGGACCGCGGCCGACCCGATCAGTGCGTTTCGGCGTGTGAGCAACAAGACAGGCTGCATTGAATCAGGAAATGTAGGCAACACTAGGCTCCGATTGGTAGCTGCATCAAACTAGGGTCTGTTGAGTATCAACAGACCCTAGAGCGAGCGCTTGTCAGGCGGACATTTTCTGCTCGACAACAGACTACTAATCCTACACGGAAAATATATCCTGATTGTCCCAAAGAGGACAGACGTGGAAATTTTTCGATGGCTCATATCGGCAAGGCAGCGGCTTCGCAAATTATGAGCGGCAGCGGATGGCTTACAGCCGTGCCGCCGGAGGTGCGGGCCGAAGTCCTGCGGCGGTCCAATCTCCTCCACTTTGCGGCCGAGGAGCCGGTTTTTCGTCTGGATGATCCGGCCGGCGGAATCTACGGTCTGGCAAGCGGAACAGTAAGCGTCAGCGTTGCACCCGCCGGCGCGACACCACGTCTTGTTCTCCTTGGCATTCCCGGCCACTGGACAGGGGAAGGTTGCTTCCTGACCCGCAAACCCCGGCGTGCGGACATGAAGGCGGTGGTCGACACGACCATGCTTCATCTTCCGCTGGACGCCATGGACAAGATGGCGGCAAAAAATCCGCATTTCGTACACCATGTCGCCCAGATCCTCATGATGACGGTCGAGTTCCTGTTCAGGGTGATTCACGACCTTCAAAAGGCGGATGCGGCCAAACGTATCGCGGCAGTGCTTCATCGTGCGACGTCGAGCGGCGAGACGCCCGTTCCCCTGACGCAAACCGAAGTGGGCATCATGGCGAACGCCTCGAGGAAACAGGTAAACGCGGCGCTTAGGAAGTTCAGTGAAACCGGGTGGGTTCAAAACGGTTATCGCGCGATCACCGTTACGGATGCAGTCGCACTTCGACGTTTCGCCGGATCCAACTGACCGCGTGGGAGACGCCGCTCGCGATGGCGATACGCACTAGCTGTCCCCGCCCTTTTTTCGTGACCTTAGCCTTCGCCGGGCCTATATCCTGAACATGGCGACCATTGAGGCGATCCGCGACGACTTTACCTTCCTCGACGAGTGGGAGGACCGCTATCGCTATGTCATCGATCTGGGTGCGGCGCTCCCCCCCTTCCCCGACGAAGCGCGCATCGACGCATACAAGGTGCCCGGCTGCGTCAGCCAGGTCTGGCTGACCACCAGGGTCGGCGGCGGCCCCGATCCGGTCGTGGAGTTCCAGGGCGATTCCGATGCCCATATCGTGCGCGGCCTCGTCGCCATCATGCTGGCGCTCTTCTCCGGCCGGCCCGCCAGCGAGATCGTCGCGACCGACGCCGAAGCCCTGCTCAAGGAACTCGGGCTCCACGAACATCTGACGCCGCAGCGCGCCAACGGCCTGCGCTCGATGGTCAAGCGCATCAAGCGCGACGCCGAAGCCGCGCTGAAGCAGACGGCGTGACGCAACCTCCTCTTCTCCCCGACGGGGAGAAGGTGGCCGCCCTGAGCCTGTCGAAGGGGCGGCCTGATGAGGGGACATCGAGACAGGTGCTTCCTACGTGATCGACGGCCGATAGTCCGCCGCGCCCCAGTGCAGCATTTGCTGCGGCCGCCTCGCGCGCCCGCTGTCGGGATTGTAGTGCCGGCTAAGGATGCCGAGCGCGGTCTTCAGAACGATCTTTCCCGAGCGCACCGGCCAGCCGCGTTCCATCTCAACCGTCTCCATTCCCTTCAGGAAACAGCAGACGTCGATCAGGATGCCGGACAGTTCCGGCCCAACCGCCCGGATCGCGTGTTCCACGCGGATTCGCGCGGCGAGTGCGGCATCAGTCAGTTCGACGATGCCGCCGTCGCGCCGACCAGACGAGACGCTGGCGACCCAGTTCGCGCCCATCCTCGGCATGATCTGGCCGCGCGTGCAGTCGGCGCGTAGCCGCTCGCCGGCCTGGAACTCCGCAGCGCTGAGAAAGGGGGAGCCGTCCCTGCCCTTGCGCCGCATCAGTTGGCCGAGCGGCGATTCCGACCAGTTGACGGCGACGATGTCGCGCCCAGTCTCCGTGTCGACCGTCATCGTGCCGATGTCGCGGCGGTTCTCCGCCTGCTTGGGCTCCGCCGTCGAGGCGAGTTCGATCTTCCCGCCTGCCATTCTTAGCTCTCCCTCCCGCACCATTTCCGCCAGGAGCTTGCGTTCGGCACAGACCGTGCCGCGTTCGCCAGCGTCGAGAAGCACGCTCCCTCTCGCGGCAGCGTCGGCGATCGTGGCGGTGCCCTGCGTCAAAAAGCGCAGGACGCGCGATCTCGCCCCGGCGTCGTTCCGTCCAGGCATGATCTTTGCCATCGTCACAGCCCCAGCCGGTTGCCGAAGGCGGCGAGCGCGACCCGCTCGGTCATGGTGATGATACGGTCGAAATCCGTATCGTCGCGTAGGTCCTCGACCAGATGGCAGGCATAGAGCACGGTCGTGCGATCGCGTCCGAAAGCGCGGCCGATGTCGGTCATGTTCAGCTTGAGCACGACATGCGCGACATACATCGCGACCTGTCTCACCCGTGATATGCCGAGGCTGTTGCGGCCCGGCTTGCGAAGCTCCTTGCTCGACACGTTGAACAGAGCTGCGGTGATGTCGATCATGCCCTCGCACAATTCGAGCGCCCGCTCGTCGCGCGGCCCCGCCGCCCGGTTTGCAAATATCGTCTCGGTGATGCCCTTCCACGGTGCATCCGCTATCTCGGAATCGTCTGCCGCTTTGATGGATGTGAGTCGCACTGAACTTTTCCCCCTCGTTGTGATAGGAATAAGTTCTTATACCGGCAAGCGTCACTCCTGTGAACAAACAAGGAACATCGAATCAACGGTAAACATTCTAACTAACGGTTTTTGTTCCGTATTTTTCGCAGCCGTTAAAAATTTTGCCCTGGTTTTCTCCCCGCTCCGCCGCCCGCGCTCATAGTCCGGCATCGGACAAACGCAGGGATTCATCGGGATGAGCGGACTTCGCGGGGACGTAGAGGCCTTTCTGGAAAGCAAGGAATCCAGGGCTTTGGAGGCAAGGCAGATGGCGGCGCTGCAGATCGCCTGCCATTTCGACCTCGCTCAGGCGCTGAAGACGGGGCCCGAGGCCCGCGCGCTGATCGTTTTGCGGCTTGAACGGATGATAGAGCGCGAACGGCAGCGCGGCATGCGCAAGCATTGGAGCTACGATCTCAACCGGCACATCGCGCTCAAGCAGGCGCTGGACAGGCTACGCCCGCCGGAATCGACCGCCCCACCGTCGAGGGCCTCAGTAGATCGCAGCACGAGAATTATAAAAAGAAGGCGGCACCCTGCGGCGCCGCCTCATATTTCTGCGAAAAGCTTGCCCGACACTAGCGGGACGACTTGGTCGCTGGCGATTTGCGCTTGCGCCCAAGACCCATCTTCTTAGCCAGCTGCGAACGGGCGGCGGCATAGTTCGGCGCCACCATCGGGTAGCTCGCATCCAGGCCCCACTTCTCGCGATACTGGTCGGGCGTCAGGCCGTAGTGCGTCATGAGGTGGCGCTTGAGCGACTTGAACTTCTTTCCATCCTCGAGACACACAATGTAGTCGTCATGTACCGAACGCTTCGGATTGACAGCCGGCTTCTGTTTGTCGGCCGGAGGCGGCTCGGTTCCGCCGCCCACCCGACCGAGCGCCGCATGTACGTCGGCGATCAGGTTCGGGAGTTCTGCGGCGGGCACCGGATTGTTGCTGACATAGGCTGCCACCACATCCGCGGTCAGCTCGATCAGCATCTCATTGTTTCTGGTAGGCGATTCGGCGATTTCCATGTTCTTCAGGCCCCAACTTGAAAGATCTCTTTTGCTTGCCCCTTTAATGTAGAGCGGGGCCGCGCGCGTGGTTGCACAGGGTTGTCCTATGATTCGCGTCACGTGCTCTTATGAAACGCGCGATAATGCAAGTCAATTGGATGTTGGATCACTATTGTAGGATAAATCCATCTTTTGCTGGTATATCCCGGCTATTTTTGGGTCCTTACTGAAACTCTTGAGAGGTTTCTTACGTAGGCGCCGCCCTTTACCCTAGGTCAGGGCTGGCTAGAGTTCCGTAAATCAGCGACCGACGCCGAACTGGCCTCCTGCTCCAGAGCCGTTTGCAATTCATCGCGCTCTGAATGTTCCCACAAAGCGTAGCCGGCGCGATGCGCCGCCTTGGCCAGCAGATGCGACGAAATGGGCACGGTAAGGAGGAAGAATACGATACCGGCCAAAGCCCTCAGCGAGATTGCCGGGTCGTCCGCATGCACGGCGAGCGCGAGAAGCACCACGCAGGAACCCAGCGTGCCCGCCTTCGAGGCTGCATGCATGCGCGTGTATAGGTCCGGCAATCTCAGCAATCCTACCGATGCGGTGAGCGAGAAGGTCGAACCGACGAGGATCAGTGCGGCAGCCAAATAGTTCTGGAGTGCGTCAATCATGCTTCTTCTCTGTCAATACTTCCGAAGCGGCCTTGCTTCGGCTCAAGACAAAGCGCGCGAACGCCACCGTCGCTAGAAATCCGACCAATCCAAGCGCGATGGCGATGTCGACGTTGAAGGTCACGCCGCTGCCAATGCCGGTCACCGCGAGGAATCCGACGCCTATTGCGACCAGCATATCGAGCGCCAGAATCCTGTCGGGCAGTGTCGGCCCCTTCAGCACGCGCAAGACGGTCAGAAGGAAAGACACGCTCAGAATGAGCAAAGACATCAGAACGACAGTCCCGAGGAAGCCTTCTGCAGAAATCATCGAAACGCCTCCTCGATCTTGCGTTCGAAACCATACCTGATTTCGCGGATGTTCTTCTCTACGTCCGAACAATCGATGGCATGTATGAAAAGGGTCGTCCTGTCCTCGGAAACATCGACCGACAGGGTTCCGGGGGTGAGCGTTATCAGGTTTGCGAGCAAGGTGATTTCGAAATCCCGGTCGACCGAAAGCGGATAGGCAAATATGCCCGGCCGAATTTGCATTTTTGGTGACGTCACCAGAGTAGCCACGCGCCAGCCCGAGAGAACGAGTTCTTTGATGAACAGTACCGCAAGCGATACTATTTTGCCGCCGCGGTAGGTTCCCTGACGCGTCTCCAACTGCTCGCGGACGAGATAAAGAGCGAGCCGGCCGAGCAGCAGGCCGAGCACAAAGTTCGCTAAAGTGAAGGAGCCGGTCAGCGCCGCCCACACGAGCGCCAGCAATATGTTGTTGAGGTAGCGCGACATCAGCTTCCTCCCGCCGGAAAAACCGCCCGAACATAGGCCGTGACGTCGATCAAGCCGGCCGAAGCAAGCTCGGCAATGCGGATGAACTGCTCCGGGATAATGCCAAGTACGACGATCGGGATCGTCAGCGAGACGAGCGGAGCGTAAATCGCCAGCCTCGGAACTGACTTGATCGTCGAGTCAACCGGTCCGGCTTTCTGCGCGTCCCTCCAGAACGCCAGCACGAAGACGCGCCCCAGCGCGATCGAGGTCATGAACCCGGTGGCCAGGATGGCGCCGGCAAGCAGCCATCCGCCGCCGTCGATCGCAGCTTTGGCAAGCATCACCTTCGGCCACAGACCAGAGCCCGGCGGCAGGCCGGCGGCGGCGAGAAAGATCAGGAGGGCGACGGCCGTGAGAAAAGTGCTCTTGCGGTAAATCCCGCCAAGTTCGGTGAGCAGGAAGCTGCCACCCATTTCCCTCATCGCACCCGCCAGCAGGTAGAGCGCCGACATGACCAGCATGGAGTGGACGGCATAGAGGATGGTTCCCGAAACGCCGAGCGGACTGCCGAGCGCCAGTCCCGCCAGCATGATGCCAACGCCCGAGATGACCAGGAAACCGAACATCCTTCTCACGTCCGTCTGCGCCAGCGCGCCCATGACGCCGCAGATCATCGTCAAGATCGCCACCCATTCGATGACCTCCGAAAGGGCCGCCCGCTCGACAGGAAAGATCATGACCAGCGAGCGCAGCAGCGCATAGACCCCGATCTTGGTCAAAAGCCCGCCGAAGAGTGCGGCCGTCACCAGGCGCGGCGTATGATACGCGGCTGGAAGCCAGAAATTGACCGGAAACGCCGCTGCCTTCATGCCAAAGGCGAGCAGGTAGAGCGTTGCGATCGTCATCAGCGGCGCAGAACCGCGCAGGCCGGCAGCCTTCACGGCGATGTCTGCCATGTTGAGCGTACCGAAAGCCCCGTAGAGATAGGCCGTGGCGATCAGGAACAGCGCGGTCGCGAGCAGGTTCAGTATGCCGTACTTTGTGGCTCCGTCGATCTGCGCGGGTTCGGAGCCGAGGATCAGAAGACCGAACGAGGCGATGAGAAAAACCTCGAACCAGACGTAGAGGTTGAAGATGTCGCCGGTGAGGAAGGCTCCGTTGACGCCGGCCATCATCAGCATCAGGAACGGGTAGAAGCCGTACCGCCGGCCCGTCGTGTCGATATCGCGTGCGGAGGACAGGGCGCAGATCAGGGCAACGAAGGTCGCGACCACCGCGAAGCTGGCGCCGAGTGCGTCGGCGGCAAAGGAGATGCCGAAGGGGGGCAGCCAGCGCCCCATGGTCATTACCAACGGGCCATCTGACAGGACGCGGACCAGAAGTGCGGCGTTGGCCGCCAGCATCAGCAGAAGACAGCCGGACGCATATGCCGCCTGCCATCGCAGATGGTGCCTCAGCATCAGAAGCAGTGCCCCGGCGGCGATTGCGATGACCACCGGCGCGATTACCAGCCAATCGCCTGAGGCAACCGGCCCTGAGAGCACGGCTCCGAGCGCGCCCGGGTCTGTCGCGGCCATTCGAACTAATAGCCCATGGGCGGAAGCGCATCGTCTCGCGGTTCCGAGATGCGCATGCCGATCGTGTCGTCGACGCCGATCTCCTGATAGGCGCGATAGGCGAGCACCAGGATGAAGGCGAAGAACGAGAAGGAGATCACGATGGCGGTCAGGATCAGGGCCTGCGGCAGCGGATTCGCGGCGGGACCCGGCAGCAGATCGAGATTTCCAGGAATAATCGGCGCGGTCTCGCGCATGATCCGCCCGCTGGTAAAGATCAGCAGATTGACCGCGTTTCCGAAGATCGCAATGCCGAGCACGATGCGGATCACGTGACGCGACAGGATCAGATAGATTCCGACCCCGAAGAACAGCGCGACGAGCAGCGAGAATACCGCTTCCATCAGCCTTCCTCTCTGTCCTCGAGCGCCAGCGCGATCGAGGTGATTGAGCCCACGACAACGAAATAGACGCCGATGTCGAAGAGCATCACGGTGGAAAGATCGACTGTGACGCCAAGGATCGCCGGCGAGATCCATAGGCCGGTCAGGAACGGCACGCCGAAGGCGCATGAAACCAGGCCGGAAAACGCGGCGAGCAGCAAACCGAATCCGGAAATCGCCATCGGATGGAAGTGAAGCGCACGGCGCACGGTCGGCACGCCGTAGGCGATACCGTGGATCGCGAAGGCCGACGCCGCGATCAAGCCGCCGATGAACCCGCCCCCCGGCTCGTTATGTCCTCGCAGGAGAACGAAGACCGAGAAGAGCAGCATCAAGGCCGTCAGGTATGGCGCGGCGGTGCGGAAAATCAGCGACCGCATCAGCGCTTCTCCATGACGGCTTGCGGATCGGCCGCGGGGACCGAGCGCACGCGGATCAGCGCCAGGATCGCCAGCCCCGCCACCATGACGACCGCGATCTCGCCGAGCGTGTCAAGGCCGCGGAAATCGACGATGATGACATTGACGATGTTGCGGCCATGCGCGAGCGCCAGCGAATGCGCCTGGTAGAACTGCGACAGCGTGTCGTCGAAGGGAAGTTGAGTCACCTTGAGGAGCAGGAGCCCGAAGCCGGCGCCGCAAGCGGTCGCCACGGTCAGGTCGAGCGCCTTTTCCCGCGCTGGCCGATGGTCGGAGGGCGACAGCTTCAGCCGGGTCATGACGAGCGCCAGAATGACCACCGACAGCGTCTCCACCATGAACTGGGTGAACGACAGGTCCGGCGCGCCGAAGAGCATGAACAGCAGCGCGACGGCAAAGCCCTGGATGCCGAGAGACACGATCGCCGTCAACCTGTCCTGCGCGTAGAGCACGGCGCCAAGCCCGATCACGGCGATCACGACGATGGTCCACTCGTGCAGCAGCAGCCTCGGGACCTCCGGCATGGCAGGCAGTTCGCCATAGGCGACCATCGGAACGAACAGCGCTATCGCCACGATGACGAAGGTGACGGTCAGATAGATGTCCAGCCGACCGTTCTGGACGACGCGGGTCACAGCGAAGGAGAGGCGCAGCAGCCCACGCATGACCTGGTCGAATCCGCGATCGGGACCCCAGCCGATAGCCGCAAGAATGTTCGCCATGCTCTGGCGCAGACGATCCTGCGACAGATATGCGGCAACGCCCAATACGATGGTGGCGATCGACAGGTAGAGAGGCAAGCCGGCATGAGGCACCGAGGATGCCGTGACTTCGACGGTTGCGCCGACAACCGCGCTCGCCATGGGGCTCGATCCGAACGCATGAACCGTGCCGGAAAACAGGCCGGCCCCTAGTCCCGAAACCGCGAGCACAAGCGGCCCGCTCCAAAGCAGCAAGGAGCCTTCGTGCGGATTCTTCGGCATGTTGCCAGTTGTGCCGATAAAAGGTTTCAGCCCGACCGTAAAGGCGATGGCGAACATCAAAGCATTGCCGACGATCGCAACCCCGCCCAAAAGCATCGGCCAGGTTTCTCCTACGGCAAGTCCTGCGTAGATTTCTTCCTTGGCGACAAATCCGAAGAACAGCGGCAATCCGCCCATTGAAAATGCTGCCAGCAATCCTGCGGCAAACGTGATCGGCATTGCACGCGACAACCCGCCGAGACGCCTGATATCGCGCGTGCCCGCCTCATGACCGATCGAGCCCGCCACCATGAAGAGCGAGCCCTTGAAAAGCGAATGCGCGACGAGATAGAGCACCGCGGCCTCTATGGCCCTCTCCGAACCGAAGCCGGTCAGCATGACAAGTAGTCCGAGGGACGCAACGGTCGTATAGGCGAGCATCATCTTGAGGCCGGTCTGCCTTATGGCAAGCGTCGCGCCGACCAGCAGCGTCACTCCACCGAACATCGGAAGCAGAGTTTCCCAGGCCACGGTGTCGCCGAGCACCGGATTGAGGCGCATCAGCAGATAGACGCCCGCCTTCACCATGGTCGCCGAATGGAGGTAGGCCGACACCGGCGTCGGGGCCTCCATAGCGTTTGGCAGCCAGAAATGGAACGGAAACTGCGCCGATTTGGTGAAGGCGCCGCCGAGCACGAGCAGGAGTGCTGCGAGGTAGAGCGGGCTTTGACGGACCAACGGACCCGAGGACAAAAGCGACGACAGTTCGGTCACGCCGGTGATCGACGCTATCACCAGCAGCCCGGCAAGCAGTGACAGCCCGCCCATGCCCGTCAGCACCAGCGCCTGCAATGCGGCGCGCCGCGCGGCTTCCCTGTCGTGATCGAAGCCGATCAGCAGAAAGGAGGTGATCGAGGTCAGTTCCCAGAACATGAAGAGCATGATGAAGGAATCGGAGACGACCAGTCCCAGCATCGCTCCCATGAACAGCAGGATGAAGGAGAAGAACCTGCCTTGGTGAGCATGGCCCTTCAGATAGCCGCCCGAATAGAGGACGATGAGGGTCCCTATCCCCGTGATCAGCAGGGCGAAGGTGAGCGACAGCCCGTCCAGGTACCATGAGAAGCGCACGCCGAGGCTTGGGATCCAATCAAAGCCGCCGGCCACCGGCCTTCCCTGAGCGATCGGTTCGAGAAAGCCGACCAGGTGCAGGAAGATGAACAGCGGCACTGCCGCTAGCGGCCAGGCGGCGTTGTGTTTGAGCGCACGGCAAAGCAAGGGCGCCGCCAAGGCCCCCAGGAACGGCAGCAGCAGTGCCAGAAATGTCAACGAATGCGCGCCTGTCCCCATCCCTCTTTCCAGCCTGCAGGCCGATGCCGGCCTATCCTCCTTCCCCCGGGATAACGGGTCGAACTGGATGCGACAAGCAATTGGGGGCTGTTAGCGCACAGAATATGGCTGCCAGGCTCAATAAGGCGTGATGTACCTGCCATAGACCCAGCCGGTCACGAAATTGCCGTTCCGGGCCGGGTCATGCCAGATCTGGCACCAGAGATAGCGCACCAGCTGCTCCTGCTTCCATTCGGGCTGGCCGGAAATATCGAGCAAATTCACGCCGCCGGTGCATTTTCCCGTCATCTGCAGCACCGTGCCGTTTGGATAAGCGGCCTGCTTCTGCGACTCCCCCGACGGATATTTGCGCACGTTCAGCGTGTCGCCGAAGGACACGTTGGTCACCTGCCAGGCTGCGAAGGTCGCAGCCGTTGCGTGGGCTGTGGCAAGGCCGACCGTCGCGATGGCGAGTGCGGCCACGGTTCTGAGACGGGAAATCATCGTTTCTCTCCTTGGGTCTCCCCGTTGGTATGCAAGGAACCTAGACATCGGCCCTTGAACCGGCACTGATCGGCGTGTTCATTCGGCATTCAAGAATCTTCGGCAGCGAGACGCAATGACCGGCCAGCCACTTTTTCCAGATATCGAACCGCCGAAAACCGACGAGCGCCCGGTCAAGGATACGCATCACGGCAACACCCGGATCGACGAATTCGCCTGGCTGAGGGCCAACAACTGGCAGGAGGTGTTCAAGGATCCGTCGGTGCTAGATTCGGCCATCCGGGTCCATCTGGAAGCCGAGAATGTCTACCAGGCCGCGATGATGGCCGACACAGCGGACCTCAGGAAGCAGCTCTTCGACGAGATGAAGCGCCGTATCAAGGAGGACGATTCCACCGTTCCGATGAAGGACGGGCCGTTCGCCTATGGCTCTTCATATAAAAAGGGTGGCGAACAGCCGCGCTTCTTCCGCACCCCGCGCGACGGCGGGGCCGAGGAGATCATCCTCGACGGCGACGCGGAGGCCGAAGGAAAGGCATATTTCCGCATCGGCGGCAGCGATCATTCGAGCGACCATCGCCGCCTGCTGTGGGCCTTCGACGACAAGGGTTCCGAATTCTACTCCCTGCGCGTCCGCGACATCGCGACAGGTCGCGACATGGGCGACGAAGTTCCGGACACGAGCGGCGGCGGCGTGTGGAATGCGGCGAACGACGGTTTCCTCTACACCCGGGTCGACGAGAATCACCGCCCCTCCAAGCTGTTCTTCCACGCTTTGGGCGCCGATGTTGCACAGGATCGCCTGGTCTACGAGGAAAGCGATCCGGGCTTCTTCATGGATGTCGACGGCTCGCGCACGAACGAGTGGATATTCGTCTCGATCAACGACCATGAGACTTCGGAATTCAGACTGCTGAGGACCGACGATCCGACCGCTACGCCCAAGCTGGTCGCCGCGCGCGAAACCGGGCTGCAGTACGATCTTGAAGAAGGCGGAGACGTCTTCTTCATCCTCACCAACGCCGACGGCGCCAAGGACTTCAAGATCATGACCGCGCCGGTTCCCGATCCGGCACGCCCGAACTGGCGAGAGCTCGTGGCCCACAAGCCCGGCCGCCTGATCCTGTCGCTGCTGGCGTTCAAGGATTTCCTTGTCCGTCTCGAACGCGAGGATGGGCTGCCGCGCATCGTCGTCCGCGACCGGGCGACAGGCGCCGAGCACAGCATCTCCTTCGACGAGGAAGCCTATTCGCTGAGCTTGCTCGGCGCTTACGAGTACGACACCGCAATCATGCGGTTCTCCTACTCGTCGATGACCACGCCCGCGCAACTCTTCGACTACGACATGCGCACCCGCGAACGCACGCTCCTGAAAACACAGGAGGTCCCTTCCGGCCACGACCCGGACCACTACGTCACCCAGCGCGTAGTGGCCCCGTCGCATGATGGCGAGCTCGTGCCCGTGTCCCTGATCTACCATCGCGGCACTCGGCTCGACGGCTCCGCGCCGGCGCTGCTCTACGGATACGGCTCTTACGGGATCACCATCCCGGCTGGTTTCAACACCAATATCCTGTCGCTCGCCGATCGAGGCTTCGTCTACGCCATCGCCCATACGCGCGGCGGCAAGGACAAGGGATTTTCCTGGTACGAGGACGGCAAGCGCGAGAAGAAGACCAACACCTTCCTCGACTTCGTCGCCGTGGCGCGCCATCTCGTCTCGGCCGGCTATACCTCGCATGACCGCATCATCGCGCAGGGCGGCTCGGCCGGCGGCATGTTGATGGGCGCGGTCGCCAACATGGCGCCCGACGCGTTTGGCGGCATCATCGCGGAGGTGCCGTTCGTGGACGTCCTGACGACGATGCTCGACGACACGCTGCCGCTGACGCCGCCCGAATGGCCCGAATGGGGCAACCCGATCGCTTCGGAAAATGACTACAGGATGATCGCCAGCTACTCGCCCTACGACAATGTCTCAGCACTGGACTACCCGCCCATCATGGCGGTCGCGGGACTTACCGATCCGCGCGTCACCTATTGGGAGCCCGCCAAGTGGACCGCGCGTCTCAGGGCGCGAAAACGTGGAACGAATCCGGTGCTGTTCAAGATACACATGGATTCAGGCCATGCCGGGGCCTCCGGACGCTTCTCCAGGCTGGAGGAGATCGCCTACGTCTACGCTTTCGCCCTGAAGGTTGTGGGCAGGATGAACTGGGAAAAACTGGCCTGACCTGGTCTGTTTGAACTCGCCATCGCAGCGTCGAGACGATAGGAGGCGCAATCGCCTGCCAGCTCCGGAATCTCCCAATGCTTCTCATCGACACCTATCTCGACAAATCGCCGATCCAGGGAATGGGCGTGTTTGCAAAACATGACATCGCCAAGGGCACCGTGATGTGGCGGCTCGACGAACGCTTCGACCGGCTGATCGAGGTCCATGTCTATGAAAGCATGACGGGGCCGGTAAAAAGCTATCTCGACCGCTATTGCTATCCGCGCCGCAGCGATCCGCGCTTCATCGTCTTCGAGGCGGACGATGCGCGCTACATGAACCACGCCGACGATCCGAACTTCGGCTTCGTCTCCGAAAACGAGGCGGTCGCGCTGCGCGATGTCACCGCCGGCGAAGAACTCACCTGCGACTACAATGTCTTCTTCGAAGACGGCTTCGACTTCCTCGGCGACCGCTAGCGCCCCTTGGGGCGGTGCCCGGAGATTCGAGGATATGTTCAATCGGCCGGACCGGCAAACAGTATGAGATTTCCGTCCGGGTCCAGAACAATAAAATTTCGGGCCCCCCACGGCTCTTTCTTGAGCGTCTGGTGAAAATCCACTCCGGCGACTTGGAAGTCCAGAAAGAGTCGCTTGATCTCGCTTGCTGTGTCGACCGTGATTGAGGCTGAGAGCAGATGTTCACGTTGTCGTATATCGTCAACAAACACAGGCTCGCAGACCAGCCGCATTGCGATCTGCGCTTTGTCACGTATAACCTGCCCGTAAAATGGTGGGTCCCCATAAACGAAATCGATTGCAAAGCCGAGTTTGTCCTCGAAAAAGCCACACGACGCTTTGATGTCAGAGACGAACAGTTGCGCGGAGGCGGAACTCAGAATGGGGCGGGGTGCGGTCTGTCTGCTTTCAGTGGTCATGGCATGGGCTCCTGATTTGAGCGCCTGCCACCCCTCGAATCCCAATTGACGCGCGACAAGTTCTTGCGCGTCATTTAGCTTGAAGCTGGATTTCAGTATCTGAGTATCGTCGAGGTGCTGAAATCGTGGCAAAGCAGCCCGTATCTGGGCCGCGACCGGATAATACCGCTCGCGATGCCACCGCAAATACTGCTTGGCTTGCTTCTTAAGGTTTTCGAGGTTCGGCATAGGCGCTACCTTTGAAATTCGCAGGCGGGCATTGCCCAGTCGGCCAAGGCCGGTGCACCCTACGTAGCGCGCGATTTCAAAATGCAAAATTCGCGTGAGATCGTCAAGAACCACGCCTTAGTGCTCTCCTGCGACCAATAGTGCGAAACAGAACTTAGGATTTTCGCGACAATCTCATTCACGCTCGCCCTGGGCTTAGCCAGCAGGCGAGGCCCTCGCCGGGTAACCGTTCGGATGCGGCGGGATGGCCTTCAGATAGGCGGCGATCGCCTCACGGTCGGCAGGTTGCAGCCGCGCCAGATTGCGCTGCACCTCGACCATAGTGCCGCCCACCGAATCGAATTCCGGCGTGAAGCCTGTTTCGAAATAGCTTGCTATGTCGCTTTGCGACCAGTCGCCGATGCCGCCCTCGCCCGAAGTGATGTTGGGAACGATGCCCTCGCCTTCCGCGGCCGCGGCGCCCGACAACCAGCGGGTCTTGTCGGCGCCTCCAGCAAGATCGCGCGGTGTGTGGCATTCGCCGCAATGGCCGGGTCCCTCGGCCAGGTAGCGGCCGAGCGCGACCTGTTGCGGCGCATCGGCGGCAAGGGCGACGACCGGCTCATCGCTCAGATAGAGCAGCTTCCACAAACCAAGCCCGCGCCGGAGGTTGAACGGAAACGAGAGCCTGTGGTCAGGCGCATCGCCGGACACCGCCGGCAGTGTCTTCATGAAGGCCTGGAGGTCGGCGACGTCAGCTGGATTCATGCGCGCGTAGGATGTGTAGGGAAACGACGGATAGAGGTGGCTCCCGTCGGGCGCTACGCCGCGCATCATCGCGTTTGCGAAATCCTCCTGCGACCAGTTGCCGATGCCGAACTGCGGATCGGAGGAGATGTTGGGCGCCACAAAAGTTCCGAACGGCGTATCGAGTTCGAGCCCGCCGGCAAGCTCGAGCCGGGCATCGCCTTCGGACTTCGGGCGCGCATGGCAGGAGGTGCAGCCTCCCGCCCAGAATATCCGTTCGCCTCGGGTCGCATCGCCGGCGCCCAGTTCGGCAAGGGTCGCGGCATCAAGCCTTTTCGGCTCCGTCAACAGCCAGAACGCCGCCGCGCCGATGCCGCCAAGCACCAGCGCGGAACCGATCAGCTTTCGCCAAAGGCCCAGTGGTCAGCCTTTCTTGACGCGGAAGGCCTCGTGGCAGCTCTGGCAGCTCTGGCCTATCGAACCAAGTTGCGGTTTCAGCGCTTCCAGATCTTGAGCCGGAGCGGCAGCCGCGGCAGCCGTGACTTCCTTGAACTTGTCCACCTGAGCCTGGAACCCGGCCGGATCTTCCCAGATCTTCGGGGAAGCGGTCGTATCGCCCGTGTCACTTCCGGGAGGGAACGACGCGGCGACGTCTATCAGCTGCACACTGTCGTTGAGTGCCGTCAATGCCGCCTTGACGGCCTCGGCATCGAAGTCGGCCTCGCCCTGGACCATCTTGACCAGCACGCCGACCTGCTTTCCATTCTCCTTCATCACCGCCTTGCGGTCAGCGATCACATCGGCGAATGCCGCGGTCGTTGCGAGCGCGAGAGCCGAGATGGCGAGTATAAGCTTTCTCATTAATCCCTCCGGGTTGTGGTATCTGGTAGTGGCAAGACGCTAACGAAAAAGCCGCACGGAAAAACCCGAACTCTCCTTCACGGTTGCGTGATGTTCACGACGCACCGGGGCCGGGAATAAAAAAAGCCCCGGACGAACCGGGGCTGAGAGAAGTCAGCCTTTGGCCGCTTCGTACATTTCCAGCACGTGATCCCAGTTGATCAGGCTGTCGACGAACGCTTCCAGATATTTCGGCCGGGCGTTGCGGTAGTCGATGTAATAGGAGTGCTCCCACACGTCGACGCCGAGGATCGGCCTTGCGCCGTGGACCAGAGGGTTCTCCCCGTTCGGGGTCTTCGAGATCGCGAGCTTGCCGTCCTTCACCGACACCCATGCCCAACCGGAACCGAACTGCGTGGTGCCGGCTGCGATGAAATCGGCCTTGAACTTGTCATAGCCGCCGAGATCGCTGTCGAAAGCCTTCTGCAGCGCGCCCGGCAGCTTGTTGCCGCCGCCGCCCTTCTTCAGCCACTTCCAGAAGTGGATGTGGTTGTAGTGCTGTGCGGCGTTGTTGAAGAGCGGTGCGTTCTTTCCGAACGACTGCTTGACGATCTTGGTCAGCGACAGGCCGCCCATCCCGGCTTCGGCTGCGAGCTTGTTGCCGTTGTCGACATAGGCCTTGTGGTGCTTGTCGTGGTGATATTCAAGCGTCTCCTTGGACATGAAAGGCTGCAATGCCTCGTAGTCGTAGGGCAAAGGGGGCAGTTCAAAAGCCATGATGATACTCCTTCTATGACATAATCCCGGCATCTGCCGGATATGTTCGGGGGAATTGCCGGGACAACTCTCCCCGAGTGGTTCCGTTCCTTATCCGACGCTCAACCCGCGAGCGTCGAATGCGCCCATTCCCAATACAGCTCCCGCGCCCTCTTGGCGACCGGACCGGGCTGGAGATGACGATCCTCGATCCGGGTCACCGGTACGATCTTGGAATGGTTGCCCGTCGAGAAGATTTCGTCGGCCTCCAGGAAATCGCGGACGCAGAGTGTCTTTTCTGCAGTCTGGACGCCATGCTCAGCAAGCAGCGAAATGGTGCGCGCCCTCGTTATTCCCGAAAGAAACGTTCCGTTCGGCGCAGGCGTAAGCACCACTCCATCCCTGACCAGGAAAATGTTGGAAGAGCCGGTCTCGGCAACGTTGCCCAGCATGTCGAGCACGAGTGCATTGTCGAAGCCGCGCAATTTGGCTTCGAGGATGGCGCGCCCGTTGTTCGGATAGAGGCAGCCGGCCTTGGCATTGGTGGGCATCGTCTCGATGGTCGGGCGGCGGAAGGGCGAAACGGTCAGCGAAAACCCGTCCGGCGAGATCATCGGGGACTCGTAGAGGCAGAGGCAGAACCGGGTCGACGCCGGATCGGACGGCACACCCATGTAGCCACCGTGCTCGGCCCAATACATCGGCCTGATATAGACCGCGGTCTTGCCGTCGAACCTCTTCAGCCCCTCCCAGGTGAGGCCGACGATTTTTTCCGGCGCCATGGTGGGCTTCAGGCCAAGCGCAATCGCCGACGAATTCAGGCGTTTCGCATGAAGGTCGAGATCTGGCGCCACGCCTTCGAACCATCGCGCGCCATCGAAGACGCTCGACCCCAGCCACATCGCGTGGCTGCGCGGACCGAGCAGCGCCACGTTGCCCTCATACCAGTCGCCGTCAACGTAAGTCCAGGTCGTCGTCTGCGCCGGGGTCGCCAGGGTCATTGGAGGAGCATCCGTCTGTCGGTGGCGGTTATGACAATATTTTCTTGCCTCGCGTCAACCATGCTCGCGCATGAATCGTTGAGGCCAGGCGGCGTCCGGCGACGCCTCCGCGGGCCGCACGTTGCCGAATGGCAACACGCGCGTCCAATCACAGCTTTGCCTTTCTTTGCCCAAGCTGAGGACAGAATTGGAACCGCCTATCGCCCTCGTCGCTTAATGGGACGCGCCGATACTCGGCAGCCGCCGTTTCAGCAGAGAGCAAGAAGATCGATGTCCGCAGACGCCTCCATTCCCCGCCTTACTCGACGCGGCTTTCTCGGCCTCGCCGCGGTCGGCGGCGCTTTCGCGCTGTCGGCTTGCGCAACCGTCGACCAAGGCCCGGCCTATATCGAGCCGCCGGAGGACCTCGGTCCATCGTTCGGCAGCTACGTCACCATGTACGGGCCTATGTACGATGAGGGATTCGAGATACCGGCCGTGCCGATCGAGCGGATGGACGCACAATTCCTGCGTCAGGTCGTTCGCGACCCCACCGGTGAGCCTGCCGGCACGATCGTGGTCGATACGTCTTCGCATTTCCTCTACCTCGTACTCGGCGGCGGCCAGGCCATGCGCTATGGAGTCGGGCTCGGCCGCGCCGGCTTCGAATGGGCCGGGCGCGCCAACGTGCAATGGAAGCAGAAGTGGCCGAAGTGGACGCCCCCGAAGGAAATGATCGCGCGCCAGCCCGAGCTGGCAAAATACAGCGAGGAGAATGGCGGTATGCCGCCCGGCCTCGACAATCCGCTCGGCGCGCGCGCCCTCTACATCTTCCAGAACGGCGAGGACACGCTCTACCGCGTGCACGGGTCGCCGGAATGGAGCTCGATCGGGAAATCCGTCTCGTCAGGCTGCGTGCGCCTGATGAATCAGGATATCATCGATCTGTACGACCGCGTTCCGGGCCAGGCGCCGATCCTGGTCACCAGCGGGATTGGAATGTCCTGAGCTGTCTGCAGCTCAGAATCCTTTCTTGAGGCTGCCGAGTATTCCCCTCACCAGCGCGCGCCCGACCGACGACCCGACCGAGCGCACGACGGATTTGATCGCGGCTTCCGCGACCGTCTGCCGGTTGGACGGGCGTGGGGTGCTGGTGCGGCGGCGCGGTGCGGGCTGCCGGTAGTCGTCATCCTGTCTGTAACGATCGTCTGTCGGCTGGCTGCCGCCGCCGAAATCCGGCAGCGTCCAGCGGGTGCGGCCGGTTTCCGGCTGCTGATCGCGCTGCGAGGCCTGCTGTTCGGCTTCCTGGGCGTCGGCGGCTTTCTTCTGCAGGATTTCGAAGGCCGATTCACGGTCGATCGTCTTGTCGTACTGGCCCGCCACCGGGCTTAAGGCAATCAGCTTGGCGCGCTCCTGCGGCGTGATCGGGCCAAGCCGCGATGCCGGCGGGCGAATCAGCGTGCGCTGGACAATCGACGGCACACCCTTGGCTTCGAGGGTCGAAACCAGCGCCTCGCCGGTGCCAAGCTGGGTGATCGCCTTGGCGCAGTCGAAGTCCGGGTTGGGGCGGAATGTGTCGGCCGCCGTCCTCACCGCTTTCTGCTCGCGCGGCGTGTAGGCCCTGAGCGCATGCTGCACGCGGTTGCCGAGCTGAGCCAGCACGGTTTCGGGCACGTCGAGCGGATTTTGCGTGATGAAATAGACGCCGACGCCCTTGGAGCGAATCAGCCGTACCACTTGCTCGACCCGGTCGATGAGAACTCTCGGCGCCTCGTCGAAAAGCAGATGGGCCTCGTCGAAGAAGAAGACCAGCCTCGGCTTGTCGGGGTCGCCCACTTCGGGGAGCTCCTCGAACAGCTCCGACAGAAGCCAGAGCAGGAAGGTCGAGTAGAGGCGCGGGTTCATCATCAGTTTGTCTGCGGCGAGCACGTTGATGGCGCCGCGTCCGTCGCGCGTGGTGCGCATGATGTCTGCAATCTTCAGCGCCGGCTCGCCGAAGAAATTGGCGGCGCCCTGCTGTTCCAACACCAGCAGATTGCGCTGGATCGCGCCGACCGACGGTTTCGTGACGTTGCCGTAGCGGCCGGATATTTCGTCGGCGCGGCCGGCGATGTTGGCGAGCAGAGCCTGCAGATCCTTCATGTCGAGAAGCAGGAGGCCTTCCTCGTCGGCGATCTTGAAGGCGATGTTCATGATGCCTTCCTGGGCCTCGGAGAGGTTCATCAACCGTGACAGGAGAAGCGGCCCCATCTCGGAGACCGTTGCCCTTATGGGATGGCCCTGCTCGCCGAACAGATCCCAGAAGATGACCGGAAATTCCTGGAACTCGTAAGGGTCGAGCTTCACGGCCGCGGCCCGGGCGACGAGGAAATCCTTGGGCTCGCCCATCATGGCGATGCCCGAGAGATCGCCTTTGACGTCGGCGCAGAAGACCGGCACGCCCTGGTTGGCAAAGCCCTCGGCCAGGATCTGCAGCGTCACCGTCTTGCCGGTGCCGGTCGCGCCGGTCACCAGACCGTGCCTGTTGCCGTATTTGAGAAGCAGTTGCTCCGGCTCCTGATAGCTGTCGTCCGGCTTGCGGCTAGCCCCGATGAAGATGCTCGTGTCGTCCGCCATGTACCGCTTCTCCAATGCTTCGACGCGCGCAAACTAGCCCTGCGCATCTCGGTAAAACGTATAGTTGCGCATGCGCGGAGCGACAATGGCAAAGCTTGCAGCGGTCGCGGCCGGGTGTCGAGTTTGCATTTGCGGCGCCGCTGCGCTGGCTTTAGTGTCTCGGGCGCCGGTCGAAGCGGCGGCAGCGAGGATGGAATGAACTTGGCTAAAGTGCTCGGCGGTCTCGATTTTCCGGCCGCGAGTCGTGAGAGATGGCAATCCCTTGCCGAAAGCGCACTAGCAGGAAGCAGTTTCGAGGATGCGTTGGTCACTCGCACGGATGACGCCATCCGCATCGAGCCGATCCATGCGCGCGACACGGATGCGCCATTTCTGCCGCGCCGGCGCCCTGATGCCCCGTGGCTCGTCGTGCAGCGCATCGACGACCCGGACCCCAAGCGCGCCAACAGGCAGGCGCTTGAAGACGTTTCGCATGGCGCGACCGGCCTGGCTCTTGTCTTCGAGGGCGCGCCGAACGCCTTCGGCTACGGCCTTCCGGCGGCGCCCGAAACGCTCGACGCCGTGCTCGCCGGCATACCGCTCAATCGCATCCACCTTCGCATAGACGTGCATCCCGCGAGCCGGGCGATGGCGGACTGGCTGGTCGCCTACCTCGCCAGGCAGCGTGCGGAACCGGCCAAGCTCAGCCTTTCCTTCGGCATCGACCCGGCGGCGATCTTCGCCGGCACCGGGCGGCTTTCAATGACGATCGAAGCCTTGCAGGCGTCCATGCCCCAATCGCTGGCGCATTTCTTCGCGGTCGGCGTACCCGGCGTGCTGCTCGAAGCCGATGGCCGCGTCTTCCACAATGCGGGCGCGACCGAGGCGCAGGAACTAGGGGCGATGCTCGCATCGGCCGCCGATCACCTCAGGCTGTTCCAGGATGCGCGGCAGGCGCTTGTCTACGCCGCGCCTCATATCGGATTTGCCGTCAGCGTCGATCAGGACCAGTTCCTGTCGATGGCCAAGATACGGGCGCTGCGCAAGCTGTGGGTGAGGATGCAGGACGTTTGCTCGATACCGCCATCCACGGCGACCATTCACGCGGAAACATCCTACCGTATGTCAACTGCGGCCGATCCGGAGACCAACATCCTGCGCTCCACGATCGCCTGCTTCGCGGCCGCGGCCGGTGGCGCGGACACTATCTCGGTGCTGCCGCATACGATCGCGCACGGCCTGCCAGCGAGCCTGGCGCGCCGGATTGCTCGCAACACGCAGCTCGTCATGGCGGAAGAAAGCCGCATCGGCTTCGTCGCCGACCCGGCATCCGGTTCCGGCAGCGTCGAGGCGCTGACCGATGCGCTGTGCGAGAAGGCCTGGGACGCGTTTCGTCTGATTGAGACGGAAGGCGGCATCCTCAGAAGCCTTGCCGGCGAACATCTGCAGCGCCGCATCGCCGCCGCCCGCGACGAGCGCGTGCGCCAATACCGTGCGGGAGAACGGGAGGTCGTCGGAACGACCGTGTACCGGCTCGAGAAAGAGAAGCCGGCGGACACGCTTGCCGCGGAAAGACGACCGATGCCGACCGACGGCGCCGTCTTCTGCGAGCGCCTCGACAGCCTGCGGATCGACCAGTTGATCGCGGAGCAGTCATGATACCCGATTTCGGCGGCATCGCATGGCGCGATCCAAAATCCACCCGGCGAAAAGTCTCGGGCGCGGACTGGGATACGCCGGAGGGAATCCCGGTGAAGCGTGCCTACGGCGAGCGGGATCTCTCCGGCCTGCCCTTCCTCGACACCTGGCCCGGTATCGCGCCCTATATCCGCGGCTCCTACGCGACCATGTATGTCCGGCAGCCCTGGACGATCCGCCAGTACGCCGGCTTCTCGACAGCGGAAGAATCCAACGCATTCTACCGGCGCAACGTAGCGGCTGGACAGAAGGGGCTTTCCGTCGCCTTCGATCTCGCCACCCATCGCGGCTATGACAGCGACCATCCGCGCGTTGCGGGCGATGTCGGCATGGCCGGCGTCGCCATCGACTCCATCCTCGATATGCGCCAGCTCTTCGACAAGATCCCGCTCGGCGAGATGACGGTGTCGATGACCATGAACGGCGCGGTGCTGCCAATCCTGGCGCTCTACATCGTCGCCGCCGAGGAACAGGGGGTCGCCCAGAAGGACCTCGCCGGGACCATACAGAACGACATCCTCAAGGAGTTCATGGTCCGCAACACCTACATCTATCCGCCGAAACCCTCGATGCGGATTGTGTCCGACATCTTCGCCTACACCTCGCGCAAGATGCCGAAATTCAACTCGATCTCGATCTCCGGCTATCACATGCAGGAAGCCGGGGCGACCGCCGACCTGGAACTTGCCTACACGATTGCCGACGGCATCGAATATGCGCGCGCCGGGCTGGCGGCAGGCCTCGGCATAGACGATTTCGCGCCGCGGCTTTCCTTCTTCTTTGCGATCGGCATGAACTTCTTCATGGAGGTCGCCAAGCTGCGCGCCGCGCGCCTTTTGTGGTCCGCCCTCGTCCAAAAGAATTTTTCGCCAAAAGATCAGCGTTCGCTGTCGCTGCGCACGCACTGCCAAACCTCGGGCTGGTCTCTCACCGCGCAGGACCCATACAACAACATCGCGCGCACGATGATCGAGGCGATGGCTGCCACCCAGGGACACACGCAGTCGCTGCACACCAACGCCTTCGACGAGGCGCTCGCACTGCCGACCGACCACTCCGCGCGTATCGCGCGCAACACGCAACTGATCCTGCAGAAGGAGTCGGGAACAACGCGCGTGATCGATCCGTGGGGCGGCTCTGCCTATGTCGAGCGGCTGACGCATGAACTCGCAGCCCGTGCCATGACCCACATCGAGGAAGTCGAGGCGTTGGGCGGCATGGCGGCGGCCATCGAGCAGGGCATCCCCAAGGCGCGCATCGAAGAGGCCTCCGCGCGTACGCAGGCGCGCATCGATTCCGGCGCTCAGTTGTTGATCGGCGTCAACGCATGGCGTCCGGACAAGGACATCGCGGTCGACGTGCTGAAGGTGGACAATGCCGAGGTGCGCGCACGCCAGCTCTCGAAGCTGCAATCGCTCAAGGGCACGCGCGACGTCGCCTCCGTCGAGCAGGCGCTCGATGCGTTGACGGAAGCCGCACGAAGCGACGGCAATCTGCTTGAGTTTGCCATCCGCGCGGCGCGCGCCAGCGCCACGGTCGGCGAAATATCGCTCGCGCTGGAAAAGGTGTTTGGCCGCCACGCGGCGACGGTCCAAACAATTTCCGGTGTCTATCGCAAGGAGTTGGGAGACAATCCCGCAGCCGACCGCGTCGCCGCCAAGGTTGAGGCCTTCGAGCACAAGACCGGCAGGCGCCCGCGTATCCTCGTGGCCAAAATGGGACAGGACGGCCACGATCGCGGCCAGAAGGTCATCGCCACGGCCTTCGCCGATCTGGGCTTCGACGTCACCGTCGGCGCGATGTTTCAGACGCCCGCCGAAATCGCGAAACTTGCGGTCGAGCACGACGTCCACATTGTCGGAGCGTCGTCTTTGGCCGCCGGGCACCTGACGCTCATCCCGGAATTGCGCGAAGAGCTCGACAGGCTGGGCGGGGATGAAATCGCCATCGTGGCCGGCGGCGTCATCCCGCCCCAGGACTACGACGCAGTGCGCAAGGCAGGCGCGGCGGACATCTTCCCGCCCGGAACGGTGATCCCTGAGGCGGCGGAGAGGTTGATGGATAGGCTGCTCGGCTGACTTCTTGCGGGATCATGTCGTGAACGTGGAAGAGTGAATGACCTGCGGGCTGACGCTCAATCTCGTGGCTCCATCCCGACAATCTCCCATTCCTTGCCGTTGACCACGGCCACATCCCCCAAACCCTTGCCAAACAGCGCCCGCGCCATCGGCGAGACATGCGAGACGCTCCCCTTGGCGGCGTCGGCTTCGTCCTCGCCGACGATCTTCCAGTCCTTCCGGTGTCCGTCTTCATCCTCGATCGTCACCGCCATGCCAAAGCGAACGACCTTGCTGTCGGGATCGGGCGCAGAAAGTTCCGCGCTCTCGCGGCGTGCGGACCAATAGCGCAGGTCGCGCGACAGAACCGCGATGCGCTCGCGGTCCGAACCGGCCTCCGCTTTCGCCAGGTCCTCGCGCAGCCCAGCGATCGCGTCCTCGATCATGGCAAGCCCCTTCGCCGTGACAAGGTTGCGCTCCGCACTGACCGGACGCTCGCCGATGTCGGCGGTCGCAGCCTCGTTGTCGTCCTCGCGGGTGAAAGCCCTGCTCATCAAGGCAGCTTATTCCCTCCGCCGCGCAACTCAAGCTCGTATGGAGGGCCGTTCCGTATCCTGGCCGATATCCTGGCACGCTTCCTGCGTTGCACGGACAAGGCAAAGGAACCTGTGCCGATGTTGAACAGACGTGGTCTTCTGAGCGCCACAGCCGGATTCGCGGTGGCCGGTTTGGCGCTGCCCGACAAGCTGCTGGCCGCCGGCCTGTCCGGTATCGAGCTTGCGGCAATGCGCGGGTCGATCGACGCGACCGACCTGGGCGTCCGGCCCGGAGCGTTCGACGACCAGAGCAAGGCTTTTGCGAAGATGCTGCAGCAGGCGGCGGATCGCGATGCGCTGGTCTTCCTGCCCCCCGGAACCTATGCGGTGTCGAACCTGACGCTCCCGAGGCATGTGCGGCTGTCGGGCGTGCCGGGCGCAACGCGCATCGTCTATGGCGGCGACGGTCATCTGATGCAGGCCGAGGACGCCACCCATATCGAACTGACCGGCCTGGTGATCGACGGCGCCAACCGCTGGCTCGGCGATCACGCTCAAGCCATTGTCGATTTCCGCCGCGTCGAACACGCCGTCATCGACAACTGCCGCATCGTCGGCAGCGGCAAATACGGCATCGCCTTCGAGCGCGTCGGCGGCCGCATCGAGCGGTCGGCGATCTCGGGCGCATCCGACGCCGGCATCTATTCGGTGGGCGGGACGGGCCTTGCCGTTACCTACAATACGGTCTCCGATTGCGCCAATGGCGGCATTCTCGTCCACCGCTGGCAGGCCGGCGACGATGGTACGATCGTCACCGGCAACCGCGTCGAACGCATCGCCGCGCGCAGCGGCGGGACCGGCCAGTACGGCAATGGCATCAATCTTTTTCGCGCCGACAAAACAGTGGTTTCGGGAAACATCGTGTCGGATTGCGCCTTCTCCGCGATCCGGGCCAACAGCGCGAGCGACATCCAGATATCAGGCAACACCTGCTCGCGCTCCGGCGAAACCGCGATCTACGCCGAGTTCGCCTTCGAAGGCGCCGTCATCCACGGTAACATCGTCGACGGCGCGGCGAACGGCATATCCATCGTGAATTTCGACAAGGGCGGTCGAATGGCCGTCTGCTCCGGAAACGTCGTGCGCAATCTCTCGACCGAAGGTCCCTACCCCGCCGACGCGCCTGGCTTCGGCGTCGGCGTTACCGTCGAAGCGGATACGGCCGTGACGGGCAACATGGTGGAGAACGCGCCGCTTTACGGCATGAAAATCGGCTGGGGACCCTACATGCGAAACGTGGTCGCGACCGGCAACGTCATTCGCAGGGCCGACACCGGCATCGCGGTCACGGTGGTCGACGGTTCAGGCTCCGCGGTCATCTCCGACAACGTCATTTCCGAGGCTCGGAAAGGCGCAGTGGTCGGTTACCGGTGGTCGGATGCCGTCACCGGAGACATGGCTTTGAATGGAAATGCCGGCTACGCCCACCTGACCGTCGAGCGCAATCACGTGAGCTGACCGGAAATCGCCTCGGTCGGCTGCACCCGTCCGACCGGCTCGCCCTTTCGGCTTGGGACGGCGGGCCGGGCCAGCACGGCAAGTCTTTCCGACAGCGCCTCGTCCGACTTGAGCAGCATTGCCAGCACGGCGGCAACCATCGCCTCGGCGGCGCGACCGGCGCCGTCGTCGCATTTCAGCGCGATGCCCAGCCCGAGCTCCGGCAAAGCCGCGCAATAGACTCCCTCGGCGCCGGTCTTGACGAAAATGCTTCCGGGCGCCGCCTGCATCAGCGCCAGATCCGCCGCCTGCGAACCGGAGACGAGGAACGGCTCGGCCATGCATGCCGCGACCAGTCGCTTCGCGGCCTTCGCTCGCGCCGTCGACAGGCCCTGCCCCGTCGCCAGTCTTGCAAAACCGAGGGCAAGGCTGCTGATCGGGATAGCGTAGGTCGGGATCGAGCAGCCGTCGGTCGCACTGTTATCGGCATCGTGCGGCGCGCCCGTCACATTCTTCATCACCTCGCGGATAGTGGCCTGATACGGGTGCTCAAACGAGACATAGCCCTGGTGCGCCAGGTTCATGTGTCTGCACGCGCACAAAAATCCTGAATGCTTGCCGGAACAGTTGTTGTGCAACTGGGACGGCGACCGTCCTGAACGCGCAAGCACTACGGTGGCCTCATGGGCGAGCGGCCAATGGGCGCCGCATTCCAGCGCCGTTTCATCGAGCCCGATTCTCGCAAGCATCGAAGCGGCGAGATCCACATGGGCGCTTTCGCCCTTGTGGGAGGCGCAGGCGAGCGCCAGCTCCCTGTCGCCGAAGCCGAAAGCGTCGGCCGCGCCGCTCTCCACCAGCGGAAGCGCCTGGATCGCCTTCACCGCCGAGCGCGGGAAGACGGGCTGCGAGACGTCGCCGATCTCGACAAGCAGCTTTCCTGCGCCGTCGCAGACGGCGATCGCGCCGCGATGGGCGCTCTCGACATGCTCGCCGCGCAATATCTCGACCAAAACGGGATTGGACATGGCGCCTCGCTCTACTGGTCGAACGCGTCGAAAAGCACGCGCCGCAACCCCTGGTCCTGCTCGCCATCGGCGACATTGGCGAAAACAATGTCGTCGATCAGCAGCCTGTCGCCCACCGCCACCAACGTCAGCCGGTCGGTCCAGTTGGCTTTCGGCGTCTTCGGAAACAGGTAGTTAATCTCGATTTCGAGGCGGCCCGATTTGTCGGTGATCTCGCCCGCCTCGCAGCCTTGCGCCACATCGGGAAACGCCTGGTAGGGAATACCGTCGCCGAAAGGCGGCTTCT
The DNA here is from genome assembly GCF_040049215.1 of Mesorhizobium sp. KR9-304. Taxonomy (NCBI): domain Bacteria; kingdom Pseudomonadati; phylum Pseudomonadota; class Alphaproteobacteria; order Hyphomicrobiales; family Phyllobacteriaceae; genus Mesorhizobium; species Mesorhizobium sp. KR9-304. Next base: position 52,156 of record NZ_JBDZDN010000001.1, read on the forward strand.
CGTCGGGCGTCGCCTTGGCGATGACATCGTTGCGCGCCTTCGCCTCATCGACCAACTTCGCAAGAGAAGGCGTCAACAGCGCGAGCGTCGCCGCCTCGTCGTCACCCAGCCGCGCCTTGCAGAAAGCTGCGCCGACATCGCGCGGAGCCTCGGCCGCGAAAGCGCCGGCCGAGGACAACATCGTCGACGCGAACAGTGCCCCGACCAAGACTGCAAATCGCATCAGCTTCTCCCGAGGGCGCTTCCTTAGCCGATGATCCCAGCGGAAAGGAAGCCGCCATCGACCGAAAGCGTATGGCCGTTGATGTAGCTTGCTTCGGGCGACAGCAGAAACGCGACCGCGGCGGCGACTTCTTCGGGCTCGCCGTACCGGCCCTGGGGAATCTGGCGCATCCACAGCTTCCTTTCATCCGGTCCATGCAGCTTCGACACCATCGGCGTCTCGATCGGCCCGGGCGCGACGCAGTTGACGCGCACGCCGCGGTTGCCGAACTCCAGCGCCAGCACCTCCGACATCAGCTTGAGCCCGGCTTTCGAGGCGCCATAGGCCACGCGGCCCCGGTTGGCGCGCATGCCCGAAACCGAGCCGACATTGACGATCGAGAGCGATGCACCCATGCGCTCGAGCGCGGCCCGGGCGGCGATGAACGAGCCTACCAGATTGACGTCGAGTATCTCGCGGAACAGTTCCGCGCTGGTTTCGTCCGCCGGCAGGTCGCGCACAATGGCCGCGGAGTTGACCAGCCCGCCGATCAGGCCGAGCCGGTCGACGATCTCGTCGAAGGCCGCGCCAAGATCATCCTCGTCCGTAACGTCGGCGGAGAGGAATATCGCATTCTCGTCCGCGAAGGCGCTTTCGACCGAGGCAAGCGCCTCTTCGTCGGCATCGACCACCGCGACCGGCCAGCCGTCGTCGAGCAGCCGCTTCACCACGGCCATGCCGATGCCCGACGCGCCGCCCGTCACGATCGCCGGGTGTTTCATTTCACTCTTTCGAGGATCGAGACGTAGTTGGCGACCGCGGCGCCACCCATGTTGAAGATGCCGCCGAGCGTCGCCCGCGGCACCTGGATGCCATCCGCCTCACCCATCAGTTGCATGGCCGTCAGCACGTGCATAGATACGCCCGTCGCGCCGATCGGATGTCCCTTGGACTTCAGCCCGCCGGATGGGTTGATCGGGAGGCGTCCATCCATCCCGGTCTGACCTTCCAGCGCGACACGCCCGCCCTGGCCGCGCTTTGCCAGGCCCATCGCTTCATATTCGATCAGCTCGGCGATGGTGAAGCAGTCATGCGTCTCGACGAAAGAGAGGTCGCCGAGCGTCGCCCCTGCTTTGTCAAGCGCCCGGGACCATGCCTCTGCACAACCTTCGAAAAGCAGGATGTCGCGTTTCGACATCGGCAGGAAATCCTGCACATGCTCGTTGGCGCGGAAGCTGATCGCGCGGCGCATGGCTGCGGCGCTTTCGCCGTCGGCAAGGACGATTGCCGCCGCGCCGTCCGAGACAGGCGAGCAGTCGGTTCGTTTCAGCGGTCCGGCGACGAACGGGTTCTTCTCGCTTTCCTGCCGGCAGAAGTCGAAGCCCAGATCCTTGCGCAGCTGCGCGTAGGGATTGCCGACCCCGTTCCGGTGGTTCTTGGCCGCGATCGTCGCCAGCGCATCCGACTGGTCGCCGTGCCGCTGGAAATAGGCCTGGGCGATCTTGCCGAACACGCCGGCAAAACCGGCCGGCGTATCGCCATCCTCCGGAAGATAGGACGCCTTGAGCAGGTTCTTGCCGACCTCCGGCCCCGGCGTCGTGGTCATCTGCTCCGCGCCAACCACCAGTGCGATGCGCGCCGCGCCCGCATCGATGGCGCGAATTCCCTGCCGAACAGCAGCCGAACCGGTGGCGCAGGCGTTCTCGACGCGGGTCGCCGGCTTGAAGCGCAGCCGGTCATCCGCCTGCAGCACAAGGCTCGCGGTGAAATCCTGCGGCGAGAAGCCTGCATTGAAGTGCCCAAGCACTATCTCGTCCACGTCTTCGGGACCTATGCCGGCATGGTCGAGCGCATCGGTGGCGACCTTGATGATAAGGCTCTCGAGTGTCTCGCCATCCAGCTTGCCGAAGCGCGAATGCGCCCAGCCGACGATACAGGCAGTCATCTTTCTCTCCCGGCGCCGGGAAGCTTGTGGCGCCAATGCCAAAATGGACGCGCGGGCACGGCTCGTAAAGGGGCGCAAAGTTCATAGTCGCTGACGGAATTTTTGTTGATTGACCAGTCAATAAAAAATAACTTTGCCGGCAGGAGATTTTTTATGCCGAAAGTCGGAATGGAACCGCTGCGCCGCCGGGCGCTGATCGACGCGACGATCTCGGCGATCGGCGAGCGCGGCTCGCTCGACGTGACCATGTCCGAGATAGCGGGCCGCGCCGGCGTGTCTTCGGCACTCGCGCATCATTATTTCGGCGCCAAGGACGAGCTGCTGCAGGCGACGATGCGGCATCTGCTTGCCGAGCTGAATGCCGACACGCGCAAGGCACTCAACTCGGCGCAGACCCCGCGCGGACGCATCTCGGCCGTGATCGCGGTCAGTTTCTCCGACAAGCAGTTCCAGCCCGAAACCATAGCTGCCTGGCTCTCCTTCTATGTCGAGGCGCAGAAATCTATGGCGCTCAGGCGCCTGCTGCGCGTCTATGCACGCCGGCTCCACTCCAACTTGATGAGTGGCCTTGCCGACCTTCTGCCGCGCTCAGCCGCCGACCACGCCGCGGAAGGCATCGCGGCGCTGATCGACGGGCTCTACATCCGCCGCGCGCTGAAGGACGGCACGCCCAACGCCGCAAGCGCCGTCGGACTCGTCGAAGACTATCTCGAAACCAGGCTGTCCGGCTTCCGCGCCGGCAAACACCGATCCGGAGGCAAGTAGCATGCCTGTTGTCGTTCCCACCCTCGATCATCTCAGGCGTGCCTACGCCGTCACCTCGCAGGCCACGCAGGTCACCCCGCTGCTCGAATCCGCAGCCCTCGCCAAGGAAACGGGCGCCGCGCGTGTCTTCGTCAAGCCGGAATCGCTGCAATGGGCGGGCTCCTTCAAGGTGCGCGGCGCCTACTGGCGGCTGAAGCAGCTTTCGGCGGATGAAGCCAGGCGCGGCGTGGTCGCCTATTCGTCGGGCAATTTCGCGCAGGGGCTCGCCGCTGCCGGCCAGGCGCTCGGCATCCCGGTCACCATCGTCATGCCGATCGACGCGCCTGCCGCCAAACGCGACGCCACCGCCGGCTACGGCGCCACCGTCGTGCTAACCGATCATGGCGAGCGTGCCCGCGAGGAAGTCGCGTCCGAGCGCGCCCGCCAGATCGCCAAGGAGGACGGCCTCGTCCTGCTCCATCCCTTCGACGATCCGGAGATCGTCGCCGGCCAGGCAGGGGTCGGGCTCGAAGCGCTCGACCAGCTTGCGGCGAAGGGCGTGCGGGCCGATATCCTCTTCTGCCCGGTCGGCGGCGGCGGCCTGATCGGCGGCGTCGCGCTCGCCTTCCATTACCTTTCGCCGAAAACCGAGCTCATCGCGGTCGAGCCGGAAGGTTTTAACGGCATGGGCACGTCACTTGCGCATCATCAGATCGAAACCATGCCGCTCGGGCCAAAGTCGATCTGCGACGGGTTGATGGCGCGTCGGCCGGGCGAAGCGCCCTTCGCTGCCGTCAGCCCCACCGGCCTGCGCGGCGTCACCGTCACCGACACCTCCGTGCGCAAGGCGATGAAGACGGCCTTCGAGCGTTTGAAGCTCGCCTTGGAGCCCTCTGGCGCCGCCCCGCTGGCGGCTCTCCTCGACGGCAAGGCGGACGTCAAGGGCAAGACCGTCCTCGTCATCGCCAGCGGCGGCAACGTCGCGCTAGCCGACTTCCTGAAGCACGTCGAAAATGCTTGAGGCGGACTACGTCGTCATCGGCTCCGGCTCGGCCGGTTCCGCGCTCGCCTACCGGCTGTCGGAGGACGGCAAGCACTCGGTCATCGTCATCGAATATGGCGGCAGCGATTACGGCCCGCTGATCCAGATGCCGTCGGCGCTGTCGATCCCGCTCAACATGAGCCGCTACGACTGGGGGTTCGCCAGCGAGCCGGAACCGCATCTCGGCGGCCGCGTGCTGGCGACCCCGCGTGGCAAGGTGCTAGGCGGCTCCTCCTCCATCAACGGCATGGTCTATGTGCGCGGCCACGCACGCGACTTCGACCATTGGGCCGAGCAGGGCGCGACGGGCTGGGGCTTCGCCGATGTGCTCCCCTATTTCAAGCGAATGGAACACGCCAAGGGAGGCGAAGACGGGTGGCGCGGCGGTGCTGGGCCGCTCCACATCCAGCGCGGTCCTCGCAGGAATCCGCTCTACCAGGCCTTCGTCGAGGCGGGGCGGCAGGCAGGTTTCGAAACGACCGACGACTACAATGGCTCCAAGCAGGAAGGTTTTGGCGCGATGGAGCAGACCATCCATCTCGGACGCCGCTGGTCAGCCGCGAATGCCTATCTGAGACCCGCGCTCAAGCGCAAAAACGTGAGTCTCGTCAGCGGCTTCGCGCGGCGGGTGGTCATCGAGAATCAACGCGCGACCGGCGTCGAAATCGAGGCTCGCAAAAAGATTCAAGTCGTTAAGGCAAAACGCGAAGTCGTCATCGCCGCCTCGGCCGTCAACTCGCCCAAGCTGCTCATGCTTTCCGGCGTCGGACCGGCGGAAGAACTGAGGCGTCATGGCGTAGAGGTCGTTGCCGACCGCCCCGGCGTAGGGCGCAATCTGCAGGACCATATGGAACTCTACATCCAGCAGGAATCCATCCAGCCGATCACCCTCTACTCGGTCCTCAATCCGCTTTCCAAGGCGCTGATCGGCGCCGAGTGGCTGTTCTTCAAGACCGGGCTGGGCGCCACCAATCATTTCGAAGCCGCTGCCTTCGTACGCTCCGCGCCCGGCGTCGACTACCCCGACATCCAGTATCATTTCATTCCGGCCGCCGTGCGCTACGACGGCAAGGCCGCTGCCAAATCGCACGGCTTCCAGGCACATGTCGGGCCGATGCGCTCGAAATCGCGCGGTACGATCACGCTGCGCTCGCCTGACCCATGGGCGAAGCCGGAGATCCGCTTCAACTACATGTCGCACCCGGACGACTGGCGCGACTTCCGGCACTGCATTCGACTCACGCGCGAGATCTTCGGCCAAGCCGCCTTCGACCCCTACCGTGGCCGCGAGATTTCACCGGGCAGCCATGTCCAGAGCGACGACGAGCTCGACGACTTCATCCGCCAGCACGCCGAGAGCGCCTACCACCCCTGCGGCACCTGCAAGATGGGCAGCCTGTCCGACCCGACCAGCGTCGTCGACCCGGAATGCAAGGTCATCGGCGTCGATGGCCTGCGGGTCGCCGACTCGTCGATCTTTCCGCGCGTCACCAACGGCAATCTCAACGGCCCATCGATCATGGCCGGCGAGAAGGCAGCCGACCACATCCTCGGGCGCGCGCCGCTGCCGCCGTCCAATCAGGAGCCATGGATCAATCCACGCTGGCGGACGAGCGACCGCTGAACATGCTACACAGGCGCGACCGGCGCAAAGGAGTGTTCCGATGAAGGCCCAGCCTAAGGCATCGCACTACATCAACGGCAGCTTCGTCGACGACGAGCGCGGCGCGACCATCCCCGTCATCTACCCCGCCACCGGCGAGACGATCGCGATGGTGCATTCAGCGACGGAGAACATCGTCGAGCTTGCCATAGAGGCCGCCCGAGAGGCGCAGCCTGCCTGGGCCAGGTTGAAGCCGGTCGAGCGCGGCCGCATCCTGCGCCGCGCCGCCGACATATTGCGCGCCCGCAACGCCGAGCTCGCACGGCTGGAAACCCTCGACACCGGCAAGGCCATCCAGGAGACGCTGGTCGCCGACCCGGCGTCGGCCGCCGACGCGCTCGAATATTTCGGCGGAGCGGTTGGCAGCTACAACGGCGATTATGTCGATTTCGGCGGCTCCTTCGCCTATACGCGCCGCGAGGCGCTCGGCGTCTGCGTCGGCATCGGCGCCTGGAACTATCCGATCCAGGGTGCGGCGTGGAAGTCCGCCCCGGCGCTCGCCATGGGCAACGCCATGGTCTTCAAGCCATCGGAGAATACACCGCTCTCCGCACTGGCGCTCGCCGAAATCTACACAGAAGTAGGGCTGCCCAACGGCCTCTTCAACGTCGTGCAGGGTTATGGCGACGTCGGCGCCGGGCTCGCCAGCCATCCCGTCGTGGCGAAAGTATCCCTCACCGGCTCGGTGCCTACCGGCCGCAAGGTGCTCGGCCTCGCCGGCTCGCTGATGAAGCACGCGACGATGGAGCTCGGCGGCAAGTCGCCGCTCATCGTCTTCGACGACGCCGATGTCGAGAACGCCGTCGGCGGTGCCATGCTCGCCAATTTCTACTCGACCGGCCAGGTCTGCTCGAACGGCACGCGCGTCTTCGTCCAGGACGGACTGCACGATCGCTTCATCGACCGCCTGACCGAGCGCACCAAGGCTATCCGCATCGGCGATCCGCTCGACCCCGAGACCCAGATGGGACCGCTCATCAACAAGGCGCAGCACGAGAAGGTGCTGTCCTACGTCGAGATCGGCAAGCAGGAGGGCGCGACCCTGCAACATGGCGGCGCCGTACCGTCGCTGCAGGGCTTCGAGGCCGGCTTCTTCGTCGAGCCGACCATCTTCACCGGCGTCACCGACGGCATGCGCATCGCCCGCGAGGAGATATTCGGGCCGGTCATGTCGGTGCTGAAATTCGAGCGCGAGGACGAGGTCGTCACCCGCGCCAACGACACCGAGTTCGGCCTCTCGGCCGGCGTCTTCACCCGCGACCTGCCTCGTGCCCACCGCGTCATCGCCGATCTGCAGGCCGGTACTTGCTGGATCAATAATTACAATCTTGCGCCGGTGGAAATCCCGTTCGGCGGCTTCAAACAGTCGGGCATCGGCCGCGAGAACTCGCTCGCCGCGCTCGGCCACTATTCGCAGTTGAAATCCGTCTATGTCGAGACCGGCGACGTGATCAGCCCCTATTGAGGGGCGGCGGTTACCTCGCCAGGGCTTCCTCGACCACCTCAGGCGCGCGGTCGATGACCCGCAGAAGATTGGCAGCGATCCGATCAGGCGTACGGCGCTTCTGCTCCCAGTCCCTCAGAGTGGCCAGAGAAAGCCTGAACCGCTCCGCAAACTCCGCCTGGGTCAGTTTCTGCTTTTTTCTGATTGCGGCAACGTCGATCGCTTCGAACTCGATCGTGCCCGCAGGCTCAAGCCGTCCCTCTGAAATCGCGATGGCTTCGCGGGCGCTCTCGAGAAGTTCTTTGCCGAAGCGGCTCATTGTCTTCTTCCTCTTCCGTAATTCTCCGCCAGGACAGACAATTCTTTCGCCAGTTCGTTCACTTCGGCCCTGCTCAAATTGGCTCGCTGGCCTTTGTCGATCAGCGCCAGCAGGAAAACAGGGATATTCTCGCCTGCGAAGTAGTGGATCGTCCGATAACCGCCGCTCTTGCCCTTGTTCCGGCCTGCATGCCGCAGCTTTCGGGCGCCTCCGCTTCCAGCGATCAAATCTCCCGCTAGCGGATTCATGGCGATCGTCGCTGCGATATCGAATATATCCTCGAAAGTGAGTCCGGCAGCCTTAGCCTGCCTTTCGAAAACCGGCGTCCAGCTTACAGTGTGCATCTCATATACGGCACAGCCGTACCCCATTCAAGTCACAATCGCTGACTTCCAGTGTCCTCCGTCCCATCCAGATACTGCGTCAGCGCGCTGACCAGATGGTAGAAGATGCTGGCCGGCACTTCGGTCGCCAATGACCTGCCGCGCTCGTCTATCGGATCGATCCAGAGCCCGGTCGGGGCCGGGTCGATATGCCAGCGGAACAGTCGCCCGACGCGCGCCTCGACCTCCGGCTTGAGGTCCGGCCCGCCGCTCCTGTCCAACGCTAGCGCAGCCTTGATCACCTCGGTCTGGGGCCAGCTGCGCGACACGCGGTCGAGCGGGATGCCCTGACGCGACACCGCGCCATAAGCTAGTCCCGTCGCACGGTTCAGGCCGTTGGCGATCGCCGACGCATAGAGTTTTCTCGCGTAAGCCGTCATTTCGGGCCGGCCGCTCTTCTGCGCATAATCGACCAGCAGCGAGGCCCATTCGAAATGGTGGCCAGGCTCCGTCCATGTGCCCGCCTCGCCGGCTTCCGGCTTCCAGCTTTCGTCGAAGAACTCGCCGAGCGTCCAGCTTTCCGGATCGAAGAAGTGTTTTCGGAACAGCTCGACGATGCGCTCGGCGCGCTTCAGATGCGCCGGGTCGCCGGTCGCTGAATGCCAGGCGAGGAAAGCCTCCAGCAGATGCATATGCGGGTTGGAGCGTCGCGTCTTGTCGCGTGTCGGCGTCTCCAGATAGCCGCCGGCCTCGCCGTCTTGCAGATGCCCGTCGAGGAAGGCAAACGCCTCCTCGCCCAGCCGCAGCGCGTCCGGGTTGCCGCAGAGATGCGCCCAGGCGAGCGCCAAGAGCACGCAGGAATGATCGTAGGCATCCTCGACCGGATCGGCGACGCTGCCGTCGACATTCAGCGTGCGCACCCAGCCACCGCGTTCGGTGCGGCCGTTGCGCCCCATGAACTCCAGACCGTGTGCGATCAGCCGGTCAGCGGGTCCGTCCCAGCCGCGCGCCCTGGCGACCGCGAAGGCATAGACCTGTCGCGCCATGGTGCGCATGCGCTTCGGCTTCGCGATCGGCAGGCCGTCGAAGCCGAGCGCCTCGTGAAACCCGCCGTGGAGATCGTCGACGCCCTTGGTCGACCACAATGGCAGCGTCTCGTCGAACAGCCAGTGATGCACGCGCCGCCGCCAGGCGCCGCTAACCAGCACGCGATCGGGCGCCGGCGTGAAGCGCGTCTCCAGCCGGCCGCTCTTTTCGAGTTGCTCGACAATCTTCTTGACGTTCTGGCTGTGGCTCACCGGGGCGACGAAGGTCGCGTCCGGGGTCGAAACGATAGCCACATTCTTCAACCCGATCGCCGACAACAGGCTGCCGTCGCTGCGGAAATAGGAGTTCTCGCAATCGATGGCGACAACATCGCCGACGATCACATTGCCTTGCCTGTCGGCCGGCCCGGCGTCGAGCAGCGATTGCCACGAGCCGAGGTCGTTCCAGCGGAAACCTGCCGGGACCATGGCGATGCGCTCCGCCTTCTCCATGATCGCATAGTCGACCGAATCGGACGGGACCGCCTCGTAAAGGTCGAGCGGCATGTAGAGGCCGGAGAGATCGCTGGTCGCGGCTGCGAACGCTTGGCGCGCCGCATCCCATATTTCGGGCTGGAGCTTCATGAAAGCGTCGCGCATCGCGCCCGCCCGGAACAGGAAGATACCGGTGTTCCAGTAGAAATTGCCGCTGGCGAGATACTTTTCCGCCGTTGCCAGGTCCGGCTTCTCGACGAAACGCGACACATCGTGCACAGGGCCGCCTTCACTCACCTCGATATAGCCATAGCCGGTCTCGGGCTGCGTCGGCTTGATGCCAAAGACCACGATCCGTCCCTCAAGGGCGGCCGGCACGCCTTCTTCCACCGTCCGCCAAAACTGGCTGTCGGTGGAGATTTCATGATCCGAGGGCACCACCAGCATGACCGCGTCGCCATGCTCGGCCAGCGTCTGCAGCGTCGCGACGGCTACCGCCGCAGCGGTATTCCTGCCCACCGGTTCGAAGATAGCGCCGCCACCTGCGACGTCGACCTGCGCGAGATCGGCGCGGACGCGGCGCGAATGTCTTTCGGACGCAATAAGGTAGATCGGAGTCGCGCCAGCCGGCCTCGCCGCCAGCCGCCTCAGCGTCTTGGCCAGCATCGAGCCATCGCCTGCCAGGTCGTGGAACTGCTTCGGATTGTCCTCGCGCGACAAGGGCCAAAGCCGCGAGCCGACGCCGCCGCTCATCACGAAGCCGACGATCTTTTCGCTCATGTCCTGGCCACGGATTTCCGACCCTCAGAACGTCTGGTTGTAGGCGCCGACTTCCGGGTTCCGGCGCAGCACCGAGTCTATTGCCTCGAACATCTCCCGCCGCCTTCCTGCCGACACCGGGCTTTCCACCACCACCACCATCTCCGGCTTGTTCGACGACGCGCGCACAAGCCCCCAGGTCCCGTCTTCGGCCACCACCCGCACCCCGTTCACCGTGACCAGATCGGCGATCTTCTGGCCGGCGAACATCTCGCCTGCCGCCTTCATCGCCCTGAAGTCCGCCAGCACCCGATCCGCCACTTCATATTTCAGGTCGTCGTCGCAATGAGGCGACATGGTCGGCGTGCCGAATGTGGGAGGCAGAGCCGCGTAGAGTTCGGCCATCGACTTGCCGGGATTGCGATCGAGCATCTGGCACACGGCGATTGCGGTGACAAGGCCGTCGTCATAACCCCGTCCGATCGGCGGGTTGAAGAAGAAATGGCCGGATTTCTCGAAGCCCGCGATGGCGCCTAGCTCCGCGACGCGGCGTTTGATGTGCGAATGGCCGGTCTTCCAGTAGTCGGTCGAAGCACCGTTGGCCCTCAGCACCGGATCCGTCTGGAAAAGACCCGTCGATTTGACGTCCACGACGAATTTCGCGCCGGGGTGCAGCGACGAGATGTCCCGCGCCAGCATAACGCCGACCTTGTCAGCAAAAATCTCGTTGCCGAGATTGTCGACCACGCCGCAGCGGTCGCCGTCGCCGTCAAAGCCCAGCCCGGCATCGGCGCCCGTCTCCAGCACCTTGTCGCGGATCGCATGCAGCATCTGCATGTCCTCCGGGTTCGGATTGTAGCGCGGGAACGTATGGTCGAGCTCGATGTCTAGCGGGATTACCTCGCAACCGATGCGTTCCAGCGCTTCCGGTGCGAAGGCGCCGGCCGTGCCGTTGCCGCAGGCTGCGACCACGCGCAGTTTTCGCGCGATCTTCTTCCCCATCGTCAGGTCGTCGAGATAGGTTTTCCTGAAGTCGGCAACGAACTCGTATGAGCCGCTTCCGGCCAGGTCGAAATCGCCGTCAAGCACGATCTCCTTCAGCGCCGACATCTCCTCCGGCCCGAATGTCAGCGGGCGCTCAGCCCCCATCTTGACGCCGGTCCAGCCGTTTTCGTTGTGCGAGGCCGTCACCATCGCGACGGCCGGCGCATCGAGCGCGAACTGCGCGAAATAGGCCATCGGCGACAGCGCCAGTCCAACGTCCTTGACCCGCGCGCCCGCCGCCATCAGCCCCGATACCAGCGCCAGCTTGATCGACAGCGAATAGCTGCGGAAATCGTGCCCGGTGACGATATCCTGACCAACGCCAAGCCGCCGAATCAGTGTTCCGAGCCCCATGCCGAGCGCCTGGACCCCAACCAGGTTTATATCCGGCTCGCGCTGGGAGCCGGGATGGCCGAACCACCAGCGCGCATCGTATTCGCGAAAACCCGTCGCCTTGATCAGTGCGCTGGTCTCGAAGGCGAAGCTGTTCGGGCTTGCCTCTGCGACGATCTTGAACGACACGGGCAGGAACTCCAGATCAGAAACACGTTTCGGGTCCGCCGCAGCAGGCGCCGCTCGCCCCCGTATAGGCGGTGTCGCTTCGTCTTGGAACCGAAAAGCCGCGGCGAAACGCCCGACGCCCCGAAAACCAAGCCATTCGCGCTTGCAGGATCAGAACGTCGCGGCTATAAGCCCGCGTCTGGTCGCGGAGTGTAGCGCAGTCTGGTAGCGCACGTCGTTCGGGACGACGGGGTCGCAGGTTCAAATCCTGCCACTCCGACCAGTTTTCCTCACATTTTCAGCTCAGCAAACCGAGCTTGATCGACGGCGGCCGCCATCAGGGCGCGGGTATAGTCTTCGGCCGGCTGGTCGAATATCTGGTCCGTCGTCCCCTCCTCCACGATCTTGCCGGCCCTCATCACCACGACATAGTCGGCCATCGCCCGCACGACGGCGAGATCATGGCTGATGAACAGGTAGGACAGGTCGTGCTTCGCCTGCAGGTCGCGAAGCAGGGCAACGATCTGCTTCTGCACCGACCGATCGAGCGCCGATGTCGGCTCGTCGAGAATAACCACGCTCGGTTTCAGGATGATCGCCCGGGCGATGGCGATGCGCTGCCTCTGCCCGCCGGAGAACTCGTGCGGATAGCGATTGCGCGTGGAGGGATCGAGTTGAACCTCCCGCAGCGCCTCGACGGCCCGTTGGTCGCGATCGCGGCTGGACAGCGACGGCTCGTGGACAAGAAGGCCCTCGCTCACGATCTGCCCGACCGTCATTCGGGGCGACAGCGAGCCGAACGGGTCCTGGAAGACCAACTGAATGCGCTTGCGCAGGGGCCGCATTTCGCTGCGGTGGAGATGAGAGATATCGCGGTCGCCGAAGCGGATCGCGCCTTCGCTGGGTATCATGCGCAGCAGCGCGCGGCCAAGCGTCGACTTGCCTGAACCGGACTCGCCGACGACACCGATGGTCTGGCCGCGCTGCAGCCGGATCGAAACGCCGGCAACCGCGCGGATCACCAGCTTCTTTTCGAGAAAACCACCGCCGACATCGAACGTCACCGAGACGTCGCGTCCCTCGAGCAGGACCGGCGAGGATGGCGCTGGCGGCGGCTTGCGTCCTTCCGGCTCGGCGGCGAGCAGCATCTTCGTGTACTCATCCTCGGCAGCCGTGAAAATGCGCTCCGTGGTTCCCTCTTCGACGACCAGGCCCTGCCTCATGACATAGACGCGGTCGGCAAGGCGGCGAACGATGTTGAGGTCGTGCGTGATGAAGACGATCGCCATGCCGAGCTTCGCCTGCAATTCGGCAAGCAGCGTCAGGATTTGCGCCTGGATGGTCACATCCAGCGCGGTCGTCGGCTCATCCGCGATCAGGATGTCGGGACCGTTGGCGAGCGCCATGGCGATCATCACCCGCTGCCGCTGGCCTCCGGACAACTCGTACGGATAGGATCGCAAGCGGCGTTCGGGGTCGGGGATGTGCACGAGCGCAAGCAGCCGCAGCGCCTCGGCGCGGGCATCTGCCCGCGAAAGGTCCTGGTGCCTTCTTATCGCTTCGATCAACTGGTTCCCTATCGAGTAGAGCGGGTCGAGCGACGTCATCGGCTCCTGGAAGATCATGCTGATCTTCTTGCCGCGGATAGCGTTGATCTCCGATTTCTTGAGCGTGAGCAGGTTCTGGCCCCGGTAGTCGATGTGTCCCGTAGCCTTGCCGTTCGACGCCAGGAGCTGCATCGCCGCCATCATCGCCTGGCTCTTCCCCGAACCGGACTCGCCGACGACCGCGACGGTTTCGCCGGCATTGACATGCAGGTCGACGCCCCGAACCGCCTCCACCGTGCCGTCGATGGTGGCGAACGAGACCCGCAGGTCCCGGATCGACAATATGGCCTCTCCGGTCATCTCAGCGGTCCTTCGGATCCAGTGCGTCGCGCAGGCCGTCGCCCACGAAATTCAGCGCGAAGAGGGTCGATACCAGGAACACCGCCGGATACATCAGGAGCCAGTTGGCGCTGCCGATATTCGCGGCGCCGACGGAGATCAGCACGCCCCAGCTGGTCATCGGTTCCTGAACACCCAAACCAAGGAAAGACAGGAAGCTCTCCAGCAGAATGACCTGCGGCACGAGCAGTGTCATATAGATCACGACAGGGCCGAGCAGGTTCGGGATGATATGGCGCTTCAGGATGCCCCATTGCGAAACGCCCATGACTTCCGCCGCCTGCACGAACTCCTGACGGCGAAGCGATAGAGCCTGGCCGCGTACGATGCGCGCCATGTCGAGCCACAGCACCGCGCCCACGGCAATGAACATCAGGACGAAGTTCCGGCCAAAGAAGACGACCAGCATGATCACGAAGAATATGAACGGCAGCGAATAGAGTACGTCGACGATGCGCATCATGATCTCGTCGACCCTGCCGCCGATAAAGCCAGAGGCAGCGCCATAGAGGACCCCGATGGCCACAGCGACGAAGCCTGCGAGAAGTCCGATGGCCAGCGAGATGCGACCGGCGACCAGCGTGCGGGTCAGCAGGTCGCGCCCGATATTGTCAGTGCCGAACAGAAAATACTGCTGCTTCACCCCGGCGCTGAACACGGCCTCCTTGCCGTCTGCCGATTTGCTCTCGATCTTGGCGTCGTCGAACGTGTCCGAACGGTCGAGATAGCGGATGTTGCGGTCATCGATCTCGCGCGAGGATGTGACCGTGACGAACACACGCTCGCCTTCCTGCCGCCACTCCTTCAGGTCCAGCCGCATGCGCTTCACCACGTCGGTCAGCGACGTCTCGATAGTGTCCTCGGCGGGATAGGGAGAGAGACTCGGCGGCGTCCGGACGTAGTCCGCATAGATGGTCGAGTAGTTGTGCGGCGAGAACCATGGGCCCGCGACGCACACCACTCCCATCGCAATCAGGTAAAATAGGCTGATCATCGCCGCTCTGTTGGCCTTGAGCCGCAGCCATGCGTCGCCAAACGCCGAGCGGCCAGCGACGGCTACCTCGACCTCGGTCGGCGACGTGGGGCTTGGCCCGTCCGGGGAAACCGGGGTCGCGGCAACATCAGTCATAGCGAACCCTCGGATCGACGAAGGCGTAGAGAATGTCCACGATCAGATTGAACAGAATAGTGAAGACCGCGATCAACACCACGGTTCCCATGACGACGGTGTAGTCCCGGTTCAGCGCCGCCTGGACGAACTCGCGCCCGACGCCGGGGATTGCGAAGATCGTCTCGACGATGACCGAGCCGGTCATCAACGCGGCGGCAGCCGGGCCGGCATAGGACACGATCGGCAGCATCGCACCGCGCAATGCGTGCTTGACCACGACAGACCAGTCCGACAGGCCCATGGCTCGCGCCGTGCGGATGTGGTGCGAGCGCAAAGATTCGATCATCGAACCCCGCATAAGACGGGCAACGATGGCCATCTGCGGCAAGGCCAGGGTCAGGACCGGGCCTATCTTATTGATCAGCGCGCCGTCACCCCAGCCGCCGACGGGCAGAAGCTTCCAGGTCAGCCCGAACAGGAGCTGGATGAGCGGCGCTATGACAAAGGTGGGGATCGTGCTCCCGGCGGTGGCGGTGGCGATGACTGCATAGTCGCCGGCCTTGTTCTGGTTGAGTGCGGCGATGACGCCCAGCGTGCCGCCGACGAGCAGCGCAAAGACGAGGGCCGAGAAGCCGAGTTGGATCGACACCGGCAGGCCCGCGGCAAAGCGCTCTGCGACGGTGAAGTTCGGCAGCACGTAGCTCGGCCCGAAATCGCCGTGCAGCACGTTCTTCAGATAGCTCAGATATTGCGACACAAGCGGCTGGTCGAGGCCGAACTGACGCTCGATGTTCGCCTTGATCTCCGGATGGAGACCGCGCTCCTGGTTGAACGGGCCGCCAGGCGCGACACGTATCAGGAAGAACGCCAGGGTTACGATCACGAACAGCGTCGGAATCGCCGTCAGGAGACGCCGAATGACGTATAATATCATGGCCTAATTCTCCGACCGACGGCAGTGCACCAGCCACCGCGATCCACCGGCGCGACAACAATGCGCGGCCGGCCCAAACCGTTGCAGGAACTGCGCAGGGATCGTCTGGGCACGTCCACTCGAGTCGCGGCGCTTGGATCGGGTGCGAGACAGACAGGCGCCCCATCTCAAAGATCCAGGGGGCCGACGCACGGAATGCGCCGGCCCACCCACAAAGCTTACTCGGTCTTGCTGATGAACCGGGTCGGATGGCGATCCATCACATTGTCTTCCCAACCCACGATCTTCGGGGAAACCGCGTTCTTGAAGCTGTAGTAGAGCAGCGGAATCTGGCCAACCTCGTCGATCAGGACACGTTCAGCCTGCGACAGCAGATCGAGGCGCTTGGCCGGATCTCCGCCAGCCGCGGCGGCTTCCTTCATCAACGCCTCGAACTTCTCGTTGTTGAAGTTTGAATAGTTGTTGCCGGAGGCCTTCACCGAGATGCCAAGGAAGCTCTCGGGATCGCTGTAATCGGCGATCCAGCCGGCACGCGCGACATCGAAGTCACCCTTCGACTCGAGATGGGCGTAGTGCGTCTTGGTATCGGTGTTGAGCAAGGTCACTTCGATGCCGAGCGGCTTCAGTTGCTCCTGGATGGCGACCGCCGTGTTCTTGTGGTTTTCCGAGGTGTTATAACGGATTTCCATCTTCAGCGGCTTGTCGGGGCCGTAGCCAAGCTCTTCGAGCACCTTCTTGGCGTCGTCCTCTCGGTCGATCTGCGACTTCTCGGCGAAATCGGCCATGGCGGACGTGTAGCCCTCGATGCCGGGCGGGACCATCGAATAGCCGGGCAGCATCGAGTTGGACCAGACCTTCTCGGCCAGGAAGTCGCGGTCGATCGCCTCCGATACGGCATGACGAAGCTTCACGTTGTCCCAGGGCGCCTTGTCGGTCTTGATGGCGTAGTAATAAGTACCAAGGTACGGTCCCACGCGGATCTGGTCGCCGAATTTGGCCTTCAGATCGGCCAACTGCTCCGTCGGCAGGTCGGCATAGGTATCGATCTCGCCAACCTCGAAGCGCTTCATTGCAGCGGAGCGATCTTCGTTCGGGATATAGTTCACCACGTCGATCTTGACGTTGTCGGCGTCATAGAACTTCGGATTCTTGGTCAGCTTAATGTGGTCGTTCGGCACGAACTCGGTCAGCGTGTAGGCGCCGTTGGTGACGAGATTACCCGGCTTGATGAAGTCCGCGCCGAACTTCTCGACGTTGGCCTTGCTGAGCGCATAGGTTGACTGGTGCGTCAGCATTTCGATGAAGTAGGGCGTCGGGGACTTGAGCGTGACTTGCAGCGTGTTCGCATCGATCGCCTTGACGCCGAGCGTATCGGGCTGGGCCTTGCCGGTGTTGATTTCCTCCGCGCCCTGGATGACGTACAGCATCGAGGCATATTCCGCGGCCGTTGCCGGGTCCTGAAGGCGACGCCATGAGAATACGAAATCGTCGGCTGTGACCGGCGCGCCGTCCGACCAGGTCGCGCCTTGGCGCAGCTTGAACGTGTAGACCTTGCCATCGTCGGAAACCGTCCAGCTTTCGGCCGCGCCGGGGATCGCTTCGGACTTCACGTCCTCGGTCACCAGGCCCAAGAAAATGTCGCGGAGAATATCGGCTTCGTAGATGGTCGAGGTCTTGTGCGGGTCGAGCGATTCCGGATCGGCGGCGCTGCCGCGATTGTAGACGACCTCGGACCAGGCAGGCGCAACCAGCGCGCTGCCGGCCAGTCCCAGGCCGAAGGCGAACACGGTTGTCGCCTTAAGTAGAGATTTCAGCATTTTGGATTCTCCTCATGTTGGGTGCCCCCTCAGGGCACCGACGGCTGCTTAGCAGAGCCAGGCTCTTTGACCCGGGCTCCTGAGCGCCATTCTGCCGCCAACCTATCAGGCGCGCTTGCGATTTCAACAGAGTTCGAAGTTACGCAAAGGCACAGGGCGTCCGGCGACAGGCGCAAGAGGAGGTTTCGCCTTACTATACTTGCCATGGCGCGAGCGCACGAAAGATACTGCTAAAGGACCCGACCCAGGAAACATCCCAGAGGCTGCAGCTTGATGGCCGGGCCGTCCAGCCTTGCATTTCGCTCGGGAAGTTCGAACTCGTCGAAGACGAGCACACCCGGCGGCAGCGTCCACCGGCGCTCCTCCTGCGAGAAATTGAACACGCAGAGCAGCTTTTCGCTGTTGGCCTCACGAAAGAAAGCGAGCACGTCATCCTGACCGTCGATGAAGGCGATCGAGCCGCGGACGAGCGCCGCGTGACGTTTGCGAAGCGCAAGCACCGAGCGATAGCGCGACAGCACCGATATCGGATCGCCCCACTGGACATCGGCCGCGCGCCTGCGGTGTTCGTCCGGCACCGGCAGCCACGGCTTGCCTGTCGAGAAGCCGGCATTGGGCTTTTCTGCCTCCCAGACCATCGGCGTACGGCAGCCGTCCCTTCCCTTGAAGCCAGGCCAGAACCTGATGCCGTAAGGGTCGCGCAGATCCTCGAAGGCGATCTCTGCCTCCGTCAGTCCAAGCTCCTCGCCCTGATAGAGGCAGATCGAGCCGCGCAGGCACGCAAGCAGCGTGATTGCGAACTTGGCGAGGGCGTCGCTGTCTTCGCCCGGCCGTGTCCAGCGCGAGACGTGGCGCACGACATCGTGGTTGGAGAACGCCCAGCATACCCAGCCGTCGGCGACCCCCTTCTCGGACGCTTCGACGCAGCCGCGCACATGCGCGGCCGAGAATTGCTGCCCGAGCAGGTCGAACGTGTAGCACATGTTCAGCCGCTCGCCACCGCTCGTGTAGGCCGCGACGGTTTGCAGGGAGCGTGTTTCGTCGCCGACCTCGCCGACCGAGGCGCGCCCCTCATATTCGTCGAGCAACGCGCGGAACCGCTTCAGGAAACCGAGGTTTTCGGCTTGCGACTTGTCGAAGAGATGCGACTGATAGAGGTAGGGATTCGTCTCGGCGATCGTGCCGGCCATCGCTTCGGCAAGCGGCGGATTGTTGCGCAGCCAGCGGTCGTTGAAATAATAGTTCACCGTGTCGAGACGGAAGCCGTCCGCGCCCCTGTCCAGCCAGAAGCGAACCGTGTCGAGCAGCGCATCCTGCACTTGCGGATTGTGAAAATTGAGGTCCGGCTGCGCCGCCAGGAAGTTGTGCATGTAGTATTGCCGGCGCACCGAATCCCATTCCCAGGACGAGCCGCCGAACACCGAGAGCCAGTTATTTGGCGCTGTCCCGTCGGGCTTGGCGTCCGTCCAGACGTACCAGTCGGACTTGGCGTTGGTGCGGTCGGCGCGGCTTTCGACGAACCAGGGATGCTTGTCGGAGGTGTGCGACAACACCTGGTCGATGACGACCTTCAGCCCGTGCCGGTGTGCCTCGGCCAGCAGCGCGTCGAAGTCATCGAGGGATCCGAACATCGGATCGACCGCGCGATAATCGGAAACGTCGTAACCCATGTCCGCCATCGGCGACTTGAAGAAGGGCGACAGCCAGATCGCGTCGACGCCAAGCGAAGCAATATGGCCGACGCGTTGCAGCACGCCGTTGAGGTCGCCGCCGCCGTCGCCGGTGGTGTCCTGGAACGAGCGCGGATAGACCTGATAGATCGCGCAGCCGCGCCACCAGTCCGGATTGCGTCCCGCCTCGCTCATCGCCCGCCCTTCCCGCCAGCCGCCGCTTCCTCGATCGCCAGAGCGACCGTGCGGCCGGCAATCGTCCAGTCGCCCGACCCCCGTCCCTCGGGCAGGAGCCGCTTCCACCGGAATTCATCGCGCAACGGCAGGACGAAGGAAACCCCTTCGCGGTCGCCATTCAGCATGACTGCCAAGCGTCCGCCGTCGGGCGTCCCGTTGGCCAGGACCATCGAGAAACGACGCCGTCTCGGATCGGTCCACTGTTCGGTGCCGAGCGGCCGGCCGGTTTCGTCGAGCCAGGCCACGTCGGCGACGCCGCCGGCCGCCTCGCCGGTGAGTAACGCCATGTTGGCAAGCGCCGGCGCTGCCTTGCGGATTGCTGCGAGCGCGATCGTAAACTCCTCGATCGACTGATCTCGGCCGGCCCAGTCGAGCCAGGTCAGCGCATTGTCCTGCGCATAGGCGTTGTTGTTGCCCTTCTGCGTGCGGCCGAACTCGTCGCCTGCCGTCAGCATGATAGTGCCGCGGGACATGAACAGGGTGGCAAGCAAGGCGCATGTGTCATGCGCCCGCTGCACCTTCACCTTTGGGTTCGCGCTTTCGCCCTCTGTGCCGCAGTTCCAGGAAAAATTCTCGTCGTGGCCGTCGCGGTTGTTCTCCCCGTTGGCCTCGTTATGCTTTTTCTCATACGCGCTCATATCGGCGAGCGTCATGCCGTCGTGGGCGGCGACGAAGTTCACCGTACGCGTCTCCTTGGCCCCCCCGCTGGCGAAAATATCCGACGAACCGGCAAGCCGTGTCGCCAATGTGCCGATCGTATCGTCATCGCCTCGCCAGAAGCGCCTGATGTCATCGCGGTAGCGGTCGTTCCACTCGAGGAAGTTTTGGGGGAAATTGCCGAGCTGGTAGCCGCCCGGACCGATGTCCCAAGGCTCCGCGATCATGATGCGGTCGGCCAGCACGGGATCGGATCCCATCGCGGCAAGCAGCGGCGCCTGCGTGTCGAAGCCTTGCGGTTCGCGCCCGAGGATGGTGGCGAGATCGAAGCGGAAACCGTCGACGCCCGCATGACGCACGAAATGCCGGAGCGAATCGAGGATCAACTCCTGCACTACCGGCTGGCTACAGTCGATCGTATTGCCCGTGCCGGTGTCGTTGACCAGAGATCCGTCGTCCCGGTGGCGATAATAGGTTCTCGCGTCAAGGCCACGCAGCGAAAGCGTTGGGCCGAACACGTCGCTCTCGCCCGTATGATTGAAGACCAGGTCGAGGATCGTGCCTATGCCCGCTTCGCGTAGCGCCGCGACCGTATCCCTCAGCTCCAACAGCCCGCCCGGCGCGAGCCTCGGATCGAGCGCCATGAACGTCACCGGGTTGTAACCCCAGGAATTCCTCAGCCCCAGCGCCGACAGGTGCCGCTCATCGATCCATGCCGTCACCGGCATGAGTTCCACCGCGGCGATCCCGAGTTTCTGCAGATGCGCGAGGACGGCCGGATGGCGAAGGGCGGCAACCGTTCCCCTCATGCGTTTGGGGATCGCCGGATGCAGCATGGTGAACGCGCGGACGTTAAGTTCGTAGATCAGGCCGCCCGGGCGGAAGAGGGGCGGCCGAGGCGAGACTGGTTCCGGCAAAGCCCTGGCGATGGCCTTTGGCATCAGCGGCGCGGTGTCGCCGCCCTCGCCCCGCCGCGCCGACAGCCTGGCATCGAAGACATATTGCCGATCCATCTCGATCGCGTAGGGATCGGCGAGCAACTTGTCGGGATCGAACCACAGACCGCGCTCGGGCGCATACTCCCCGTCGGCGCGCAAGCCGTAGCGCGCGCCTTCCTTCAGACCGTGCACGAAAGCCGAGAAGACGCCATCCGCGCCGCGCGAAAGCTCGATTCTGTCGGTTTCGCGGCTCCCGCGCGCGTCGAAGGTCGACACCCACATGCGCGGGGCAGCCCCGGACCAGATGGCGAAACGGATGCCGTCCGGGGAGACATGCGCGCCAAGCCGCGGTTTTATCGCGGCCGCCCGCCCCACTTGCATCAGGTGATGACGCTTGGCTTGTTGCGGCCGGTGTGGCTGCGGATGCCGGCGATGTCGTCTGCGGCCGCGATCAGTGCGGCCAACGCCTCCTGCGTATCGAGGCCGTGCCGTGTCTTGTCTGGCTCGTATCGCTCTATGTAGACGCGCAGCGTCGCACCCGACGTACCCGTACCCGACAGGCGAAAAACGACGCGCGAGCCGCCCTCGAACAGAACGCGTATGCCCTGGTTCTTGCTCACCGAGCCGTCGACGGGGTCGTGGTAGGCGAAGTCGTCGGCCGCTGTGATCTTCATGCCGCCCACGCTTGTCCCGGGAAGTGCCGCCAGCTTGCCGCGCAGGCCTGCCACAAGCGCGTTGGCGCGGTCGGTTTCCACCTCTTCGTAGTCGTGGCGGGAGTAGTAGTTGCGGCCGTAGGTCGCCCAGTGCCTTTCCGCGATTTCCTTCACGCTCTCGCCGCGCGCGGCGATGATGTTCAGCCACAGGAGAACGGCCCACAGACCGTCCTTCTCGCGAACATGGTCGGAGCCGGTGCCTGCGCTCTCCTCGCCGCAGATCGTCGCCTTGCCCGCGTCCAGCAGGTTGCCGAAGAACTTCCAGCCGGTCGGCGTCTCGTACATACCGATGCCGAGCTTCTCCGCCACCCTGTCGGCCGCGCCGCTGGTCGGCATCGACCGCGCTATACCCTTCAGTCCCTTCCTGTATCCCGGCGCGAGACGCGCATTGGCCGCGAGCATGGCCAGCGAATCCGACGGCGTGATGAAGATGCCGCGGCCGATGATCAGGTTGCGGTCGCCGTCGCCGTCGGATGCCGCGCCGAAATCCGGCGCGTCGGGGCCCATCATCTCGTCATAGAGATGCTTGGCGTGGACGAGGTTCGGATCCGGATGATGCCCGCCGAAATCGGGCAGCGGCACGAAGTTGCGCGCCGTGCCCTTCGGCGCACCGAGCCGGTTCTCGAAAATCTCCTTGGCATAAGGCCCTGTCACGGCATGCATCGCGTCGAAGCGCATGCGGAAGCCCGCCTTAAACATTTTTCGGATCGCGTCGAAATCGAACAGGCTCTCCATCAGTTCGGCATAGTCCGAGACCGGATCGATCACTTCGACCATCATGCCGCCTGCGGCGACCGCGCCAATCCTGTCGATGTCGATCGGCTCGAGATCGGCGATCCTGTATTCGCTTATCTTCTTCGACCGCTCGAAGATCGCATCCGTCAGCTTCTCGGGCGCCGGGCCGCCGTTCTCGGCGTTGTATTTGATGCCGAAATCCTCGTGCGGACCGCCGGGATTGTGACTCGCCGACAGGATGATGCCGCCAAAGGCCTGGTATTTGCGGATGACATTGGATGCCGCCGGCGTCGAGAGGATGCCGCCCTGCCCGACCATCACCTTGCCGAAACCGTTCGCCGCGGCCATGCGGATGACGATCTGGATCACCTCGCGGTTGTAGAAGCGCCCGTCGCCGCCCAGCACCAGCGTCTTGCCTTCGCGACCCTGCAGGCTGTTGAAGATCGACTGCACGAAGTTCTCGACGTAGTTCTTCTGCTGGAAGACCGGCACCTTCTTGCGCAGGCCCGACGTGCCGGGCTTCTGGTCGTCGTAAGGCGTGGTCGAAACCGTCCTTATCATCTCATGCAGTCCTTCTCGCAACGAGCGAACGATAGAGCTCGATATATTTCGCCGCGCTCCGGTCCCATGAAACGTCGGCTTTCATTCCCTGACGCTGCATCGTGGACCAGGCCGCGCGGTCGGTATGAACCGCGATCGCGCGCTTGACTGCATCGAGCAGCGCATCGCTGCTCTCCGGATCGAACTGGAAGCCGGTCGCCACCCCCGCCGACAGAGCGGCCTCGTTGGCGTCGATCACCGTATCGGCGAGGCCACCCGTGCGCGCCACGACCGGCACGCAGCCATAGCGCAGGCCGTAGAGCTGGGTCAGGCCGCAGGGCTCGAAGCGCGACGGTATCAGGATCGCGTCGCAGCCCGCCTGCATCAGATGCGACAGCTCCTCGTCATAGCCAATGATGATGCCCACCCTGCCGACGTGTCGTGCCGCGCCGGCCAGCAACGCGCCCTCCAGCGCCGCGTCGCCCGAACCCAGCACGGCAATGCGGGCGCCGGTGGCCACGATGTCGTCCAGCGCTGCGACCAGTATGTCGATGCCCTTCTGCCAGGTCAGCCTGCTCACCACGCAAAAGAGCGGGCTATCGTCATGTACGAGGCGGAACCGCTCCTCGACGACCTTTCTGTTGGCTGCCCGGTTTTTCAGTGTCTTCTGCGAATATTTGGCCCTGAGGTGGATGTCGGTCTGCGGGTCCCAGATCGCGGTGTCTATGCCGTTGACGATGCCGTGCAGGTCGGCCGCGCGCAGCGAGACCAGCCCGTCGAGCCCCATGCCGAACGCCGGCGAGCGTATCTCCTGCGCATAGGTCGGGCTCACCGTCGTGATCGCCCAGGCCGCCTGCAGCCCGGCCTTCAGATAGCCGACGCCGCCGTAATATTCGACGCCGTCGAGGCTCATGGCGGCCGCCGGCAGGCCGAGTTCGCCGAAGATACCGGCGCCGAAACGGCCCTGGAAGGCGAGGTTGTGCACCGTCATCACCGAGGGCGTGCCCGCCGCCGGGCCGTAACGCATGTAGGCGAGAGTCAGCGCCGCCTGCCAGTCATGCGCATGAACGACGTCGGGCCGATATTTCGCGATCGCGCCCGCCGCGATGTCGGCTCCCGCAAAACTCAGCGCCGAGAAGCGCCGCCAGTTGTCGGGCCAGTCGGCGCCGATCGAATCGCCATAGGGTCCGCCCGGACGGTCGAAGAGATGCGGCGCGTCGAGCACCAAAAGGTCGAGGCCGGCGGAGGACGCGGCGAAGATCGTGGCCTTGCCGCCATGCATGGCGGGATATTGATGCAGCGGCGCGCTCGTCTCGACCGCCTTCAAGACCTGCGGATAGCCGGGAACGAGCGTCTTCGTCGCGACGCCCTGCTTTGCGAGCGCGACGGGCAGCGCCCCCGTCACGTCGGCCAGCCCGCCCGTCTTGATGAGCGGGAAGATCTCCGGCGTGACCGCTAGAACCTGCATTCAGTCCATTCCGTTTGCATACCGATCCTAAACTCCCAACTTGTCGATCATGTCCTGCGTGATCAGCGCTATACCCTTTTCCGAAACCCGGAAGCGCTTGGCGTCGAGAACCGGATCTTCTCCGACCACCAGGCCTTCGGGGATGCGCACGCCATGGTCGATGACTACCCGCTTCAGGCGCGCCTTTCGCCCGACATGGCAGTCGGGCAGCATCACAACCTGGTCGAGCGTCGAATAGGAATTGATGCGCGCGCCGGTGAAGATCAGGCTGCGCTTCAGCGAGGCGCCGGACACGATGCAGTCGCCCGAGACCAGCGACGACACCGCCATGCCCCGGCGGCCGTCGACATCGTGCACGAACTTCGCCGGCGGCTTCAGCTCGGCATAGGTCCAGATCGGCCAGTCGCGGTCGTAGAGGTCGAGTTCCGGCTCCACGTCGGTCAGGTCGATGTTGGCTTCCCAATAGGCGTCGATGGTGCCGACGTCGCGCCAGTATGCTTCGCGTTCGGCGCTGGAGCGGACGCAGGACTTGCCGAAGCGATGCGCCACCGCCTTCCCGTGCTCGACGATGTAGGGGATGATGTCCTTGCCGAAATCGCGCGTCGATTCAGGCTCTATGGCGTCGCGGCGAAGCTGATCCATGAGGAACTTCGTGCGGAACACATAGATGCCCATGGAGGCGAGCGCGAAATCGGGCTTGTCCGGGATGCCCGGCGGATCGGCCGGCTTTTCGACGAAGGAAATGATCCGGTCCGCCGCGTCGACATGCATGACGCCGAAGCCGGTCGCTTCCATGCGCGGCACTTCGAGGCAACCGACGGTGACATCGGCCCCCTGGTCGACGTGCTGGCGCAGCATCTGCTCGTAGTCCATCTTGTAGATGTGGTCGCCGGCCAGGATGACCATGAACTCCGGCCCGTAGGACTCGATGATGTCGATGTTCTGGAAAACGGCGTCGGCCGTGCCCTCATACCATTGCGTCTCGGAGACGCGCTGGCTGGCGGGAAGGATGTCGAAGCTTTCGTTCCGCTCCGGCCTCAGGAAGTTCCAGCCGCGCTGCAGGTGGCGGATCAGCGAGTGCGCCTTGTACTGGGTGGCGACGCCCATGCGACGAATGCCGGAGTTCAATGCGTTCGACAGTGCGAAGTCGATGATGCGCGTCTTGCCGCCGAAATAGACCGCCGGCTTGGCGCGCCGGTCGGTCAGTTCCTTCAGCCTGCTGCCGCGGCCCCCCGCAAGCACGTAGGCCATGGCATCGCGCGCCAGCGGTTGCGTGCTCTTGCTTGCCTCCACCATCCTTACCCTCCCAGGTCATTCATCCGTAGTCAGTTCGAGCATGATCGTCGACAGCGGCGGCAGGGTAACGACGGCCGACACGGCTCCCCGTCCGCCGGCTTCCGCCTTCACCGCGCCGTGGTTGCCCATCCCTGAGCCGCCATAGTCGACCGCGTCGGTGTTGATGATTTCGCGCCATGTTCCCGCCGCCGGCAGCGGCACGCGATAGTTCTGCCGCGGCACCGGCGTCAGATTCGAGATGACGGCGACCGGACTGCCTTCCGGCGCTTTGCGCAGCCAGGCGTAGACCGACGTCTCCTTCTCGTCGGCGAGCAGCCATTCGAAACCCTCCGGCTCGCAGTCGCGGGCATGCAGCGCCGGCCGCGAGCGGTAGAGATAGTTGAGGTCGCGGATCAGCCGCTGCACGCCCTGGTGCGGCGCAAACTGCAATTCGTGCCAGTCGAGCGCCCTCGCCTCGCTCCATTCGTTGCGCTGGGCGAATTCCTGGCCCATGAACAGCAGCTTCTTGCCGGGATAGCCCCACATGAAGGCGTAATAGGCGCGCAAATTGGCGAACTTCTGCCAGTCGTCGCCGGCCATCTTGGTGAGCAGCGTGCCCTTCCCGTGCACGACCTCGTCATGCGACAGCGGCAGCACGAAATTCTCCGAGAAGGCGTAGAGCAGGCCGAAGGTCAGCTCGTTGTGGTGGTGCTTTCGGTGGATCGGCTCGCGCGACAGATATTCGAGCGTGTCGTGCATGAAGCCCATGTTCCACTTGAACCCGAAGCCCAGGCCACCCTCATGGACGGGCTGCGACACTTTCGGCCAGGACGTCGATTCTTCCGCGATCGTCATGACACCCGGATGATGGCCATAGACCTCCTTGTTCATGCGCTGCAGGAATTTCACCGCTTCGAGATTCTCGCGGCCTCCCTTCTCGTTGGGGATCCACTCGCCCGATTTGCGCGAATAGTCGAGGTAGAGCATCGAGGCGACCGCATCGACCCGCAGCCCGTCGATGTGATATTTCTCGGCCCAGAAGAGCGCATTGTTGACCAGGAACGAGATCACCTCGCGGCGGCCGAAATTGTAGATCGCGGTGTTCCAGTCGGGATGGAATCCCTTGCGCGGGTCGGCATGCTCGTAGAGCGCGGTGCCGTCGAAGAGTGCCAGTCCGTGGGCATCGACCGGAAAATGCGCGGGCACCCAGTCGAGGATGACGCCCAGGCCGGCGCGATGGGCGCCGTCGACGAAACGGGCGAAGCCTTCCGGTTCGCCGAACCGGGCCGTCGGCGCGAACAGTCCGGTCGTCTGGTAGCCCCAGGACGGATCGAACGGGTGCTCCGAGATCGGCATGAACTCGATATGCGTGAAGCCGGTTTCGACCGCATAGGGGATCAGCCGGTCGGCAAGCTCGTCCCAGGACAGGAACGAGCCGTCGTCGTGCCGCTGCCACGATCCGGCATGGACTTCGTAGATCGAGATCGGCTGGCGGCGCAGATTTGCGGCTCGCCAGAAAGCGCGGTGCGCCTCGTCGCCCCATTCATGCGCAAGGGGCCCCGCCGTGATGGAGGCGGTGGCTGGGCGGAGCTCGGAGCGGGCTGCGTAGGGATCGGCCTTCAGCGGAACCAGCTCGCCATGCGCGCCAACGATCTCGTATTTGTATGCACGGCCCGGCGCGAGGTCCGGTATGAAGATCTCCCAGATGCCCGTATCGGCGCGATTGCGCATCGTGTGGCGGCGCCCGTCCCAGTCGTTGAAGTCGCCGACCACCGAAACGCGTTTGGCATTGGGCGCCCAGACGGCGAAGTTGAACCCCGTCGCGCCCTCGTGGTCGATCAGATGTGCGCCCAGCTTGTCGAAGAGCCTGAGATGAGAGCCTTCGGCGATATAGTAGTCGTCCATCGGGCCGAGCACCGGGCCGAAGGAATAGGGGTCCGTCACCCACCAGTCGCCGCCCGCGTTGCTCAGACGGTAGCGAACCGGCTGGCGCTCGCCGATGTCGATCCTGCCCTCGAAGAACCCGGCGTCGTGACGGCGCGCCAGTGCGCCGACCTCCTTGCCTTCCAGGGTAAATGCAGTCGCCGTGTCCGCATGCGGCACGAAACAGCGGGCAATGAACCCGTTAACCGTCTGCTGCACACCGAGCACTGCAAAAGGATTGCCGTGCACGCCGGCCACGATGGCCTCGACATCGCCGGAAGCTGCCTCAAACGATCGGGCTTTGGTCGCGACGGTGCGCGGCTTCTTCATCTCCCGACGATCCTCCCTGGACCTGGCAGCTTTCTCTGAGCTTGCCTCATGCAATCATATCATACGGCCACGTTCCAGATTTCATTCGCATACTGGCGGATGGTCCGGTCGGAGGAGAACCAACCCATCCGCGCAACATTGCGGATGGCGCGCGCGTACCAGTCGGGACTGTTGCGCCAGACCTGCTCGACCTCGCGCTGGGTCTCGGCGTAAGCGTCGAAATCGGCGGCGACCATGAACCAGTCGTGTTGGTAGAGGCCATCCAGAAGCTCGCGGTAGCGCTGCGGATCATCTGGCGAGAAGACGCCCGACGAGATCGCGGCCAGGGCCTGCGACAGTTCCGGCGAGCCTTCGATCACGCTGCGCGGTTCGTAGCCGTTGGCGCGCCGCTCGTCGACCTGTTCGGCCGTCAGCCCGAAGATGAAGATATTGTCGTCGCCGACATGTTCCTTGATCTCGACATTGGCGCCGTCGAGCGTACCGATGGTGAGCGCACCGTTCAGCGCGAACTTCATGTTGCCGGTGCCGGATGCCTCCATGCCGGCGGTCGATATCTGCTCGGAGAGGTCCGCCGCCGGCATCATGATCTCGGCCAGGCTGACATTGTAGTTCGGCATGAACACGACCTTGAGCAGGCCCCGGACCGCCGGATCGCGGTTGATCACTTTCGCCACGTCGTTGGCGAGCTTGATGATCAGTTTGGCGTTGTGATAGCTCGGCGCCGCCTTGCCGCCGAAAAACTTCACGCGGGGCATCCAGTCGCGTTCGGGGTGCGAACGGATCTGGTCGTAGAGCGCCACCGCTTCGATGATGTTCAGGAGCTGGCGTTTGTATTCGTGGATGCGCTTGATCTGGATGTCGAACAGCGCCGAAGGATCGAGCTTCACGCCGAGGCGCGCGGCCACGTAGTTGGCGAGCCGCTCCTTGTTGAAGCGCTTCACGGTGGCGAATTTTTCGCGGAAGGCCGCGTCCTCGGCGAACTTCTCGAGCTTCTTCAGTTCGGTGACGTCGTCGAGGAACTTGTCGCCGATCGCCTCGCGAGCCAAGCCCGTCAGGCCAGGATTGCTCTGGAACAGCCAGCGGCGCGGCGTAATGCCGTTCGTCTTGTTGTTGATCCGGTCGGGATAGAGCTTGTGAAGGTCCGCAAACACGGTCTCCTTCATCAGGTTCGTATGAAGCGCCGAGACGCCGTTGACGGAATGGGAGCCGGCAAAAGCAAGGTTGCCCATGCGCACGCGCCGTTCGCCGCCCTCCTGGATCAGCGATATCCGGCTGATCTGCGCGTCATTGAAGTTGCCGGCCGAACGCGCCTGCAGCAGGACTTCGGCGTTGATCGCATAGATGATCTGCATGTGACGCGGCAGCAGGCGCTCGAACAGCGGCACCGGCCAGCTTTCCAGCGCCTCGGGCAGCAGCGTGTGGTTGGTGTAGGCGAAAGTCCGCTTGGTTGCGTCCCAGGCCTTGTCGAAGTCGACGCCGTGGATGTCCATGAAGAGCCGCATCAGTTCGGCGACCGCAATGGCCGGATGCGTGTCGTTGAGATGGATCGCGGCCTGGTCCGGCAGCGACAGCAGGTCGCCGAACTGGCTGAGATGGCGCTGCACGATGTCCTGCAGCGACGCCGTCGAGAAGAAATACTCCTGCCTCAGGCGCAGTTCCTGCCCCGCCGGCGTGGCGTCCGCCGGATAAAGCACCCTCGAAAGGGCCTCTGCCTTGTTGCTCTCGCGCAGCGCTCCGATGTGGTCGCCGGCGTTGAACGCATCGAGCAGGATCGGGTCGATCGCCATAGACGACCACAGCCGCAGCGTGTTCACCCGACTGCCGCGCCAGCCCACCACGGGCGTGTCGTAGGCGACCGCCAGGACACGCTCGACCGGCTTCCACACGTGCCGTTCGAGCCTGCCGTCCTTTGAGGTGACGGATTCGACATGGCCCCCGAAACCGACCTCGAAGGAGCGCTCGCGGCGCTCGAACTCCCATGGGTTGCCATGGTCGAGCCAGTTCTCGGGAAGCTCGACCTGCCAGCCGTCCGATATCTCCTGGCGGAACATCCCGTTCGCATAGCGGATGCCGTAGCCATGCGCCGGAATGCCGACGGTCGCCATCGATTCCATGAAGCAGGCAGCGAGGCGGCCGAGACCGCCATTGCCGAGAGCGGCGTCCGGCTCCAATCCTGCGACCACGTCCAGTTCAACGCCGAGCGACCTCAAGGCGATGCGCATATCTTCCAACAGACCCAGGTTGGAGAACGCGTCGCGCATCAATCGCCCGATGAGAAACTCGAGCGACAGGTAATAAACGCGCTTTTCCTTTTGGTCGTACGCTTCCTTGGTGGAACTTATCCACTCGTCGATGATGCGGTCGCGCACCACCTTGATCGACGCCGTCAGCCAATCGTACGGCGTCGCCACCGTCGTATCCTTGCCGACCCTGTATTTCAGGGCCCTCAGAATCTCGGCGGCTAGCGTTTCGGGATCGGATGACGCCCGTATCGGCTGTGGGAGTCTGTGTGTCGTTGCGCGCGTCATGTCGCCTCAAAAGCTTTGCTGCCTCCCGCAAAGCGGCAGGGCCGAACATCCTCCCGCTGCAATGCTAACGATTTCCGGGACTTTCTCAATCGACCACGGAAGGCTTGATCAAATTTCTTCGCAGCGCTTCGTCACGCCGCCGCCGCGAGTTCAGGCGGCTGCTTGGCGCCCGTCATGAAGGCCACCGCGTCCGACATCGTGTATTCCTTCGGATTGATGACCACTAGGCGCCGCCCGAGGCGATGTATGTGAATACGGTCGGCGACCTCGAAAACATGCGGCATGTTGTGCGAAATCAATACGATAGGCAGGCCGCGCTTCTTCACGTCGAGGATGAGTTCCAGGACGCGCCGCGACTCCTTGACGCCAAGCGCCGCGGTCGGTTCGTCCATGATCACAACCTTCGAGCCGAACGCCGCCGCCCGCGCCACGGCGACGCCCTGGCGCTGGCCGCCGGACAGCGTTTCCACCGCTTGGCCGATATTCTGGATGGTCATCAGGCCGAGTTCGGTCAGCTTTTCGCGAGCCCGCTTTTCCATTGCCGGGCGGTCGAGCATGCGCATCCACTTGCCGACAAAGCCCGGTTTGCGGATTTCCCGGCCCAGAAACATGTTGTCGGCGATCGACAGCGCCGGCGACAAAGCGAGGTTCTGGTACACCGTCTCGATGCCGGCGTTGCGAGCCTCGATCGGCGACTTGAAGTTCACCGTCTTTCCGTCGAGCCTTATCTCTCCCTCGTCGGGCGTAACGGCACCGGATATCGCCTTGATAAGCGACGACTTTCCCGCGCCGTTGTCGCCGATCACCGCCAGGATTTCGCCCGGATAGAGGTCGAAATCCGCGCTGTTGAGGGCGGTGACCCGTCCGTAGCGTTTCACGAGTCCGCGCGTCTGGAGGATAGGTTCCATCAGCCTGCAACCCTTCTGATCCACTGATC
Organism: Mesorhizobium sp. KR9-304; assembly: GCF_040049215.1. Classification (NCBI taxonomy): domain Bacteria; kingdom Pseudomonadati; phylum Pseudomonadota; class Alphaproteobacteria; order Hyphomicrobiales; family Phyllobacteriaceae; genus Mesorhizobium; species Mesorhizobium sp. KR9-304. Next base: position 83,421 of record NZ_JBDZDN010000001.1, read on the forward strand.
GATCGCGACGGCGACGATAATCAACGCGCCGATGAGAAGATAGGTCCACTGAGGATCGGTCCCGATAAGCCTGAGGCCGAGCGAGAAAACTCCCACAATCAGCGCACCGAAGATCATGCCGAGGATCGAGCCGCGCCCGCCGAACAGCGAGATGCCGCCTATCACCACGGCGGTGATCGACTCGATGTTGGCGAATTGCCCCGATGTGGGCGACACCGAGCCGAGCCGGCCGATCAGAACCCACCCGGCCAGCGCGCATACGAGGCCCGAGATTACGTAGACCTGAATGAGCATCCGCGTCACCGGGACGCCGGAAAGATCGGCTGCTTCCGGGTCGTCGCCGACCGCATAGACATGGCGTCCCCATGCCGTGTGGTTCAGGACATACCAGAGGAACAGAACGAGCAGGAGCATCACGATCACGCCATAGGTGAAGACCGCTCCGCCAATGCGGAAGGTCGCACCGAACAGCTTGAGCAGGGGAGCCTGCGCGTCGATGTCCTGGGAACGGATGGTCTCATTGGCCGAGTAGAGAAAATTCGCGGCGAGAATAATCTGCCAGGTGCCGAGCGTGACAATGAACGGCGGCAGTTTCATCCGCGCGATGAGCACGCCATTCAGGTAGCCGCATGCCGCCCCGACGCCAAAACCGCACAGGATCGAGAGCGGAGCCGGCAAGCCGTAGCGGAACGTAAACTGGCCCATCACCACCGATGACAGAACCATGATCGCGCCAACCGAAAGATCGATGCCGGCGGTAAGAATCACCATCGTCTGCGCCGCGCCAATAATGCCGGTGATCGCTACCTGCTGCAGGATCAGCGTCATCGTGAAGGCGGAGAAGAACTTGCCGCCCAGGATGAGGCCGAAAAAGACCAGGGAAATAAGGAGCACAATCAGCGGGACGGCCGCCGGGTTCTTGTGGAGGAAGTGCTGAACCTTTTCGAGGGGCGACCTGCTGTGCGTATCGAAACTGGCCACCGAAGCGTCGCTGCCCGAGAGAACCTTCTCGAACTCCTGCGGCCGCCTGGCGTCTGCCGAAGCGTCGGTCATGTCATTTCCTCCCGCGGGATCTATGCCCCGTCACGCGGAGGGCGGTCGGTGCCGCCCTCCGCCAAAGAACAGTCTGCCTGAATTTGGGGCAAATCAACCCCAGCAGAGTTCCAGGCCCTTCTTGGTATCGATCGACTCGACGCCCGCGGCCGGCTTGTCCGTGATCAGCGTCGCGCCGGTGTCGAAGAAGGCCTTGCCTTCGGTGGCGGCGGGCTTCTCGCCGGTGTCGGCGAACTTCTTGATCGCCTCGATTCCCATCGCGGCCATCAGCAGCGGATACTGCTGCGAGGTCGCGCCGATGACGCCTTCAGCGACGTTCTTGACGCCCGGGCAACCGCCATCGACCGACACGATCAGGACATTGCCTTCCATGCCGACCGCCTTCAGCGCCTCGTATGCGCCTGCGGCGGCGGGCTCGTTGATCGTATAGACGACGTTGATGCCGGGATCCTTCTGGAGGCAGTTCTCCATCGCCTTGCGGCCGCCCTCCTCGTTGCCGTTCGTGACGTCATGGCAGACGTTGCGCGGATCGTCCTCGTCGCCGATCTTGTTGACGTCCTTGGTGTCGATGCCGAAGCCCGTCATGAAGCCCTGGTCGCGGAGCACGTCGACCGTCGGCTGGCTGGGGTTCAGGTCCATGTAGGCGATCTTGGCGTCCTTCGCAGCGTCGCCGAGCGTCGCCTTGGCCCAGGCGCCGATCAGTTCGCCTGCCTTGAAGTTGTCGGTGGCGAAAGTCGAATCGGCGGCATCGATCGGCTCGAGCGGAGTGTCGAGCGCGATGACCAGGATACCGGCGTCGCGCGCTTTCTTCACTGAGTCCACAATAGCTTTGGAGTCCGATGGCACCAGCAGGATGCCCTTGGCGCCGTCCGCGATGCACGACTCGATCGCCGCGACCTGGCTTTCATTGTCGCCGTCAATCTTGCCTGCGTAGGCTTTCAAATTCACGCCGAGTTCAGTCGCCTTGGCCGTCGCGCCTTCCTTCATCTTGACGAAGAAGGGGTTGGTGTCGGTCTTGGTGATGAGGCATGCGCCGACATCGGCGGCGGATGCGGCCGACGAAAAGGCCATCAAAGCGGCAGCCGCCGCTCCGAATACGGTCGATTTCAACAGTGCAGTCTTGGTCACGGTATCCTCCCGGGTTTGAAACTCTTTGCCGGCCGGCAAGCGCCGCCGCGGACATCCACAACTTTCCCTGTCGGATGCCTCGCCATCACGAAACATCAATCACGATGCCGAGTCAATAAATAAATCACTCTTATTTATTATTGACGAGAGAGTGCGGAGTCCGCATGCTGCGGTTTGAACGACGGGAGGAATGGGCGTGGAGAACAGCCCCACGAGGCACGGTTCGTCCGACGCTGCGAACGCCGCTCTCCATCACCGCGGCACGAACCAGAGCGGGATGCGCGACCAGAACGAGCGTCTGGTGCTCTCGCTCGTCCGGCAGAACGGCAGCCTTGCCAAGACCGAGATTGCGCGCATGACGCGGCTTTCGGCTCAGACTGTCTCCGTCATCATGCGCGAACTCGAAGACGAGGGTCTGCTGCTGCGCCAGCCGCCGATGCGCGGCAAGGTCGGGCAGCCGTCCATTCCGATGTCGCTCAATCCCGACGGTGCCTATTTCATCGGCCTCAAGATCGGCCGCCGCAGCGCCGAGCTGGTGCTCATCGACTTTCTCGGCCATGTCCGTGCCATGCTGCAGAACTCATACCGTTATCCGGCTCCGCGCGAGATCCTCGACTTCGTCAATTCCGGCATCAAGCGCCTCCGCGCGGGCCTGAACGCCACCCAGGACAAGCGGATCGCCGGCCTGGGGATAGCGATGCCGTTCGAGCTCTGGAACTGGGCCGACACAGCGGGCGCGCCGCGCGAGATCATGGACCAGTGGCGGCATCGTGACATCCGCGCCGATATCCAGGCGCTGTGCAGCTTCCCGGTGTATCTCCAGAACGACGCCACCGCCGCCTGTGGCGCCGAGCTGGTTTTCGGCCAGACCGGCAATCTGCGCGACTTCATCTATTTCTACATCGGCGCCTTCGCGGGTGGCGGCATCGTGCTCAACGGCCGGCTCTACAGCGGCCCGACCGGCAACGCCGGCGCGCTCGGGTCGATGCCGGTTCCCGGCGCCGACGGGCGTCCCACCCAGTTGATCGACGTTGCCTCGCTGGCGATACTGGAAAGAGCGCTCAACGCGCGCGGCATTGACGCTTCCTATCTCTGGACGTCACCCGACAAGTGGACGGACGACGGGCCGGAATTCGACGCATGGTTCGCCTCGGCAGGCGCTGCGCTTGCCTATGCCATCGTCGCTGCAGCCTCGGTCATCGACTTCGAGGCAGCGGTGATCGACGGCTGGATGCCTGCATTCGCGCGCCAGCGGCTCGTCGACGCCGCGCGGGCGTCGATCGCCAGGATCGATATCGAGGGCCTGCGGATACCTTCGGTGCGCGAAGGTACCGTCGGCATCCATGCGCGCGCGCTTGGCGGGGCCAGCCTTCCCCTGTCGGAACGATTCCTGGTCAGTGCGGCGGCAGCGCCGAGAGGGCTGTGACATGTTGATCGGCATACCGGCTTTGCTTGGACCAGACTTTCTGGCGACATTGCGGGCAATGGGGCATGGTGACGAGCTGGCCATCGTCGACGGAAACTATCCCGCCGACGAGCACGGACGGCGCGTCATTCGCGCGGACGGCCACGGCCTCGTCGCAGTCATCGACGCCGTCCTCACCGTCCTTCCGGTTGACGATTCCGTGCCGCAGGCGCTGTTTTGCGCATCGGTGAAGGGGGATCCGTCGATCCTCGATCCGGTCCATCACGAGATCATTGCGGTTTGCGCGCGTCATGCACCGGGCAAGGCTGTCACCCCCCTCCCCGGCGACGCGTTCTACGGGCGCGTAAAATCGGCCTACGCTGTGGTTGCAACGAGCGAGCCGCGCCTGTACGGCAATTTCATCGTCCGAAAGGGCGTCATCTACCCGAGGGAGCACGCCTAAATGATCATCTGCTGCGGCGAGGCGCTGATCGACATGCTGCCGCGCAGATCGACCCTCAACGAGCCGGCCTTCGCGCCCTATTCGGGCGGCGCCGTGTTCAACACCGCGATCGCGCTCGGCAGGCTCGGCGTGCCGGTTGAGTTCTTCTCGGGTCTGTCAACGGATCTGTTCGGCGAACAGTTGCGCACCACGCTCGCCGAGAGCAACGTCGGATCGCGTTACGCGCATCTTTCGAGCCGGCCGACGACGCTTGCCTTCGTACGTCTCGTCGACGGGCATGCGAGCTATGTCTTTTACGACGAGGGAACCGCCGGTCGCATGCTTTCCACGGCAGACCTTCCCGTCTTCGGGGGCAATGTCGATGCTTTGCTGTTCGGCGCGATCAGCCTCATCCCCGAGCCCTGCGGCTCCGCCTACGAGGCACTGATGCAGCGCGAGGCGCAAAACCGCGTCACCATGCTCGACCCCAACATCCGGCCGGCCTTCATTCCCGACCGTGAAAAACATCTCGCCCGCATACAGCGCATGATCGCCATGGCCGACATTCTCAAGCTGTCGGACGAGGACCTCGGCTGGTTCGGCGCGACCGGCGCTCCGGAAGATGCGATCACCCAATGGCTCGAACTGGGTCCCAAGCTTGTCGTCATGACACGCGGCAGCCAGGGCGCCGTCGGCTATACGAAAAGCCACAGGGTGACGGTCACGCCCAATCCGGTGCAGGTGGTCGACACGGTCGGGGCCGGCGATACGTTCAACGCCGGAATCCTGGCATCGCTGCATGAGCAGGGCGCCCTGTCGAAAACCCGTATCGCAAGCCTGTCGGAGACGGAAATCCGCGACGCCCTGACGCTCGGCGCTGCGGCCGCGGCCGTCACCGTCTCGCGCGCGGGCGCAAACCCACCATGGCGGCGGGAGCTCGTCTGAAGACCTCTTGGCCGGCCGAAAATACGATCACTTTATGTTTCGGAAGATTCGCCTGCCCGCATTCTGAGCTTTGAAAGCCTGCCGATCCGCCATTTCCGGTGCTGCGGTGCGGTAACGCACCGGGCTTGGCACGCAAACTATCCAGGCGTCAGGCTGCTTTTTCGCCAAAATCTTGTCTGCTATCAGCGGCTTATATCTGGGCAACGACGAGACGGGCATGCAATTCATCGACTTGGGCGCGCAGCGCGAGCGGATCGGCGACCGGCTGAAGGCCGCGATAGATCGCGTCGTCGAAGACGGCCGCTACATTCTCGGGCCGCAGGTGGCGGAGTTCGAAGCCAAGCTTGCTGACTATATCGGCGTCAAGCACTGCGTCGCCTGCGCCAACGGCACCGACGCGCTGCTTCTGCCGCTCTATGCGTCCGGCATCGGGGCGGGCGACGCGGTCTTCGTGCCGAGCTTCACCTTCGCGGCAACAGCCGAGGTCGTGGCGCTCGCCAAGGCCGAGCCGGTCTTCGTCGATGTCGACCCGGACAGCTACAACATCGACATCGAGAGCCTCGAAGCCGCTATTGCGATGATCAGGGCTGAAGGCCGCCTGAAGCCGAAGGCGATCATCCCCGTCGACCTGTTCGGGCTCGGAGCCGACTACGATGCCATCATGCGAATCGCCGAGCGCGAGAATCTGCTGGTGATCGAGGATGCCGCACAGGCGACCGGCGGCTCGGTCGGAGACAGAATGTGCGGCTCGTTCGGCCATGTCGGTGCGACGAGCTTCTACCCAGCCAAGCCGCTCGGCTGTTACGGCGACGGCGGCGCGATGTTCACCAACGACGATGCGCTGGCCGCGAAACTCCGCTCCTTCGCCTTCCACGGCAAGGGCGAGACGCAGTACGACAACATCCATGTCGGCATCAATTCGCGCCTCGACACGCTGCAGGCAGCGATCTTGCTCGAAAAGCTCGCCATCCTCGAAGAGGAAATGATCGCGCGCCAGGCGGTGGCGAAGCGCTACGCGGATGGTCTTGGCGACGTGGTCAAGGCGTCCGACAACCTCGACGGCACCCGCTCGGCCTGGGCGCAATATGCGATCGAGACGCCGAACCGAGACGCGCTCAAGGCGCACCTGCAGGAAAACGGCATTCCCTCGGTCATCTACTATGTGAAGCCGCTGCACAGCCAAGTGGCTTACCGCGACTTTCCCGCGGCGCCCGGTGGCCTGCCGGTTTCGGAAGCGTTGCCGGAAAGAATTCTCTGCCTGCCGATGCACCCCTACCTGACATCAGAGGATCAGGACCGCATCATCTCGACGATCCGCAACTTTGTCGGCAGCAATTCGAAGCTCGCGGCAGCGGAATAGGTCGCCGCCTGTGGCCGGTCACGCCGGCAGCACGGACGCTTCTACCCCACCCCTCGCTATGAAGAACGGATTGGCGAAATCGGCATCGTGCGGCTGGTTGCGCTTGCCGTAGGCGAGCGGCCTGCCGTCAAGCATCGTCGTCAGCCCTCCCGCCGCGCGCAGGACGGCGTCGCCGGCGGCGGTGTCCCATTCCATCGTGCGGCCGAAGCGCGGATAGATATCGGCCTCGCCGTTGGCCAGCAGGCAGAATTTCAGCGACGAGCCGACCGAGACGATCTCCCCGGCGTCGATGCCGCTGATGAAGCTGTCGGTCTCGGGCGTCCGGTGCGAACGGCTGGCCACGATCGTCAACGGCCCGGAGCCCGTGCGCACGTGGATTGCATGGCGGGCGGAAACCTCGTCGTTGGCGTCCAGTTCGAGGAGCTCCGCGCGTCCCGGCCGGCCCGAAAAGAAGCGCCGGTTGCACGGCGCGTAGACCACGCCGATCTCGGGAACGCCCTCCCGCACAAGCGCTATGTTGACCGTGAAGTCGCCGCTGCGCTTGACGAACTCCTTGGTGCCGTCGAGCGGATCGACCAGGAAGAAGGCCTCCCCCAGATCGGCCGGCAGGATGCCCGCCGCCGCTTCTTCCTCGGCCACGCAGGGGATCGACGGGAATGCAGCGCGCAGGCCTTCGAGAATGATCGCTTCGCTCGCGCGGTCGGCCTCGGTGACCGGCGAAGCGTCGACCTTGTGGTCCACCGCGCAACCGGCATGGAAGATCTCCATGATCCTGCGGCCGGCCACCAGCGCCAGATCTTCGAAAACAGACAGGATGGTTTGATCGTCAGATGCCGCTGCCGCCATCGTATTGTTCTTGTGCACTGTCGCGCTCGTCCAGCCAGGTTTCGAGGATTTCTACCATCTCTTCCGGCGACTTGCCGAGCGTCCGAAGGTGAATTTCGGGATTCTCCGGCGTCTCGTAGGGCGAATCGATGCCGGTGAAATTCTTCAACTCGCCGCCCAGAGCCCGCGCATACAGCCCCTTCGGATCGCGCTTAGCGCATTCCTCGAACGGCGTGTCGACGAAGACCTCGATGAATTCGCCCTTCGGCATCAATTCGCGCGCCATCCTGCGTTCGGCCCGGAAAGGCGAAATGAAAGAAACGATCACAATCAGGCCGGCATCGGCCATCAGCTTCGCCACCTCGGCGACGCGACGTATGTTCTCGACGCGGTCGGTATCGGTGAAACCGAGATCGCGGTTCAGGCCGTGGCGCACATTGTCGCCGTCGAGGATATAGGTGTGGCGGCCCGACGCGTGGAACTTCTTCTCCAGAAGGTTTGCGATCGTCGACTTGCCGGACCCCGAGAGGCCGGTGAACCAGAAAACCGCCGGCCGCTGGTTCTTGGCGAGCGCGCGCTCCCGCTTGCCCACGTCGAGCGCCTGCCAGTGGATGTTTTCCGCCCGGCGCAACCCGTGCAGGATCATGCCGGCGCCGACGGTGGCATTGCTGATGCGGTCGATCAGGATGAATGCGCCGGTCGCCCGGTTGTCGGCGAAGGGATCAAAGGCAATGGGAGCCTGTGTCGAGAGGTTGCAGACGCCGACCTCGTTCATTCCGAGCGACTTCGCCGCTTCTTGCGCGAAATTGTTGACGTTGAGGCGGTGCTTCAGGTCAGTGACCGTCGCGCTCACCTGATCGGTTTCGGTGCGCAGCAGGTAGGAGCGGCCGGGTTGCAGCGCGTTCTCGTCGAACCAGACGATGTTGGCGGTGAACTGGTCGGCGACCTGCGGACGCGCCGTCGGCGACACCAGCATGTTGCCGCGCGAGATTTCCACTTCGCCGTCGAGAACGATGGTGATCGCCTGCCCGCTGACGGCAGCTGCAAGGTCGCCTCCGTGGGCGACGATGCGCTTCACCCGCGCGGCCTTGCCCGACTTCGCCACCACGACCTCGTCGCCCGGCGCAACCGTGCCCGACGCGACCGTGCCGGCGTAGCCGCGGAAATCGAGATTCGGGCGGTTCACATATTGGACCGGAAAGCGGAACGGGAGTTCGGCGACCGCGTCGTCCACCACCACGGTCTCCAGATGATCGACAAGCGTCGGGCCGGAATACCAGCCGATCCGCTCGGACGGCGTGGTGACGTTGTCGCCGTAGCGCGCCGAGATCGGAATCGGGACGATCGACTTGAAATTCAGGCTCTTGGCGAACTCAGCGTAGTCCTTCGCGATCGTCTCGAAGACGTTCCGGTCGAAATCCACGAGATCGATCTTGTTGACCGCCACCACGACGTGCCTGATCCCGAGCAGCGAGGCGATGATCGAATGGCGGCGCGTCTGGGCGACGACGCCCTGGCGCGCGTCGACCAGCACGATGGCCAGATCGGCGGTCGAAGCGCCGGTCGCCATGTTGCGCGTATACTGTTCGTGGCCCGGCGTGTCGGCGACGATGAACTTGCGCTTCGGCGTCGAGAAAAATCGATAGGCGACGTCGATGGTGATGCCCTGCTCGCGCTCGGCCTCGAGCCCGTCGACCAACAGGGCGAAATCGACGTCGTCGCCGGTGGTGCCGTGCTTCCTGGAATCGCGCTCCAGCGCGGCCAGCTGGTCCTCGAATATCTGCCGCGTGTCGGACAGCAGCCGGCCGATCAGCGTCGACTTGCCGTCATCGACCGAGCCGCAGGTCAGGAAGCGCAGAAGCGACTTGCGCTCCTGCCCGGCAAGATAGTCGCGTACGTTGTCAACCGCAGCAATGCTTTCGGCCAGGGTGTGGCGCATGCTCAGAAATACCCTTCGCGCTTCTTTTTTTCCATCGAGCCGGCTTCGTCGCGGTCAATGAGTCGGCCCTGCCGTTCGGAGGTTGTGGCCGTGAGCATTTCGCTGACGATCGCTTCAAGGCTGTCCGCGTCGGATTCGATCGCCCCCGTCAGCGGGTAGCAGCCGAGCGTTCTGAAACGCACCAGCCGGTCCTCCACCGCCTCGCCGGGCCTGAGCTTCATGCGCTCGTCGTCGCGCAATATCAGCATGCCGTCGCGTTCGACGACCGGGCGCTTCTTGGCAAAATAGAGCGGAACGATCGGAATGTCCTCCTGCAGGATGTACTGCCAGATGTCGAGTTCGGTCCAGTTCGACAGTGGAAAGACGCGTATCGATTCGCCGGGAGAAACGCGGGTGTTGTAGATCTTCCACATTTCCGGCCGCTGGTTCTTGGGATCCCAGGTGTGCTGAGCGTTGCGGAACGAGAAGATGCGTTCCTTGGCGCGCGACTTCTCCTCGTCGCGGCGCGCGCCGCCGAAAGCGGCGTCGAAGCCGTATTTGTCGAGCGCCTGGCGCAGCCCCAGCGTCTTCATCACATGGGTATGGACGTTCGAGCCGTGGTCGAACGGGTTGATGTTGTCGCGCACACCGTCCTCGTTGATGTGCACCAAGAGGTCGAAGCCGAGCTTCTTCGCCATGGCGTCGCGGAACTCGATCATTTCCCGGAACTTCCAGGTGGTATCAACATGAAGGAACGGAAACGGCGGCTTTGCCGGATAGAACGCCTTCATGGCGAGATGCAGCAAGACCGACGAATCCTTGCCGACCGAATAAAGCATGACGGGCTTGGCGAAGGACGCGGCCACTTCGCGGAATATGTGGATAGCCTCGGCCTCGAGGCGGTCGAGATGGGTCAATCTGGCGAGCATTGGAGGCCTTTACAGAGCCTTGGCGCTTCCGGAAACGGAAAACGTGCCAAGGTCACGATTTTCGCCGGATATTCTCACAAAAGCTCGATTTCTCAAGCGGAAGCTGACTAAAGATCGACCGATAGCCGCGCGGATTTTGCGCTGTCGCGAGGATGTCTGGAAAGCTGTTCTATCCTTGCTTGGTCCAAGACTACCAGTGCTTATGTGCCTGACGCGCGTCACTGGCTCAGTCGGGGTGGCGGGAGGTTCCGCACTGGACTATCGTTTTTTTTGCGAGACCCGAAATTCACTGGCAGCATGCGTTAACCACCGGAAGCGAATGCACAATAAAAAAAGCGGCAACGAGAGTGCTTCACTTCTGAGCCGGCTGCTCGTCCACGACGACCGCCGCAGCGAGATCTTCACCTATGTTTGTTTCGCCTGCGCACCGATCGCCGGCTCGGTCGTAAGTTTCGCGGTCAACATCGGGGCCGCCGGCGGCGTCCTGGAAGTGCTGAGACGCATCATCCCCGTGAGCCGCGACCGCTTCATGCGCTACCTTGCGGCGCCGATCTACGTCTACTGCGCGGCCTACCTCGTCGCTCTTGCCGTGAATCCGGCGCCGCGTTGGGCCGACGCCTTGCCGGTGCTGACCTTCCTTCTATTTCCATTCCTCTATTCGAGCTGGTGCCTGTCGAGGAAGGAAACCATCGCCCGGAGCGTGATCAACGCGAGCATGATCGGCTGCCTCGGGGCGCTGGCGCTCGCCGTCTTTCAGTTCCATTTCCAAGGCATGAGGGCCGAGGGCGGCGCCGGCAACGCCATCGTCTTCGCCACCGTCACCTGCCTGGCCGCATCCGTCGCACTCGCCGGGGCCTTTATCAGGCAGGGCATGGCGACCGTGCCGCTTTTTGGCGCCTATTGCGCCGGCAGCATCGCCATTCTTTATTCAGGGTCGCGCATCACCTGGCTCGCGCTTTTCCTGTCGACTGCGGCCGTTCTGTGGATCTACCGCGAACGCAGGCATGCCTGGAGTTCCGCGCTGGCCGTCTGCTGCGCGGCTCTGGCCGTTGGCGCGGTCACCTTCGCCGGAGCCCAGGTCGTGCCGGCCCGCGTCCAGGCTCTTGCGGATGACTGGCGGCAGATGAGCGAGTACCACAATTACGATTCCTCGCTCGGCCGGCGGACGGAGCTATGGCGGATAGGCCTCTCGGCGGTCCGACTGCGCCCGATCGTCGGACATGGTCCCCAGTCGACGAGGACCCTGATCAATCGGGGCTTCGAAGAGGTTGGGCTCGACGTCCATTTTAGCCATTTCCACAACGGCCTTCTCAACGCCTGGGTGGAGGCCGGCATCGTCGGCGCGCTTTCGCTTGCCGCAATCTTCGTCGTCGCGGCCTGGCTCGGGGTAGGAACGCTTGCGCGAACCACGGCCGCCGAGGCGAGATTGGGCGCGGTCATGCTGATCGTCGTGGCGACGACCTATTTTGTCAGCGGCCTGACCGGGATACTGGTGGGCCATGACATAGCCGACGCCGTGCTCGTGGCCTTCCTGGCGGTGGGGGCCTACCTGGCGGCGGGAACCTCGATGCTGGGACAACAGGCGTCGCGGCGGGACCCGGCCGAGGAACAGTCCCTGCTCAGAGCTGAAACACGATCTGGCGGTTGAATTTGCCGAGCGCGACCAGCGCCCCGGCAAGCAGAACCGCGGTGATCGACAGCGCGGCAGTCCATGACTCCAACGGCACCATGCCGTCCACGATGGGCATGCGGATGATGTCGATATAGTGGGTCAGCGGATTCCAGTAGTAGAGGAAGCCGAGCAGGCCGCCCGCTCCCGGATCGGTCCAGAAGATGGGCGTGACGAACATCAGCAGCCGGGTGGCGTTGACGACGATGAACTGGAAGTCGCGGAAGTAGGCGCCGGCGATGCCGAACAGCACCGCCACCGCGGGCGCGGCCGCCAGCAGCAGCAAAACCGCGGGCACGACCGACAGCAGCGCGGGCGTGACCGCAAAGCCGCTGTAGAGCAGGACCGCGACCGCGCCGAGCAGCGCATAGAAGGATCTTATCGATATAACCAAGGTCTGCCGCATGACATATATCGAGAGCGGCAGGACGGTGCCCTTGATGAAGTTCTCTTCACGCGCGAACAGCGTGGCGCTCATCGACAGGACGTCGCTGATGAACAGCCAGACGAGCATTCCGGTCGCAACGTAGGCGACAAAGTTGGGCGACCCTGCCCGGTTACCCAGAACCAGCACCAGCGTCCCGACGAAGAGCAGGTAGTTGAGCAGCGGCCAGATCGGCCCGAGCATGGTCTGGCGATGGGAGTCGGCGACGTCTTCCGACGCCAGCGCCCACCATACCCCCCTGAGCTTCAACGCGGCGCCCAGGTCGGCAAGGCCGCGTCGCGCGAATTCGAGCATCGTCACTCCACGAAATCAGCGTCGGCTGCTAGCACATCCGCCGTTGAACGCAAACGAGAAGGCGTTTTGGCGACGAATGGAAGCCGTCGCGGCGGTGGCGCAGCCGCATCTTTCATGACGGGCCGTTGTGGCCGCTACCGGGACGCAAGCGTACCAAGAAGGCGCGGATTGAAGGTTGGGGCAATACTGCCTAGAACGCTCCATCGGCGTGAAACCTGCAGGCTGGCGCGTAGCCCTATCCCAGTAAGTCTCGCCTTGTTCAGAACCATGGCGCTTCTACTGCCCGCGAGGTTGAAAAACGATGCCCGAGTTAATCTTGCACGCTGGCGCCGGAAAGACCGGGACGTCGTTGCTCCAGGTGCTGTTTGCCCGGCATGCTGAGCAACTTGAACGCGACAAGGTTATCTACCCTCGCGGGTTTCTGTCCGATGAAGCTGCGGCTGGCTACATCACCTCCGGAAATGGCGTGGCGATGGCAAACTACATCCGGCCGCATCTGCCCCACGATATTGGCGACAAAGAAGCGTTCATTGGTGACCTCGGTCGCGAACTTTCTGGCGCCCGAGGCAAGCACGTTCTCTACTCCTCGGAGTTTTTGGTCTTCGAACCCGGCGAAAGGTCAAACGCTATCGCGACTGTTGCGGCCAGAAACGGCTATACCCCAAGGGTAATCTACTTTGTCAGGGACTTTGGCCCGGCTGCCTTCTCGACCTACTCGCAGTTGGTCAAGCGGCACGGAGAGACCCGCTCGTTTTCAGAATTCATCAACGACTGGAATCCGCATTACCGTGAGCGCATAGAGCAAGCGTGCGCGGTATTCGGCCCTGAACGAGTGGAGGTCTACAACTACGACGAGAAGCGGGACGAACTGGCGGCGTTTTTCTTTCGAACGCTTCTCCGCTGCCAGGTCGTGCCACCGGAAAATCCGATAGTGAACAGATCGCTCTCAGCCAAGGAAACAGAACTCCTGCGCTACATGAACGCAGCGCTGGCAAGCAACGCTGCACAGGCAACCTTCTTGAGTGATGCGCTGATGGAGATCGCCACGGAGACGGTGCCCGAACCGTTGCTCCTGACGCAGAGTGAGGCAGACCTTTTGGAGAGCAGCTTCCAGTCCGATCTAGCATACATAAATGGATTGATCCGAGGGCGTCCCTGCGTGATTGCCCAGGCAGTTGGCGACCAACGTCAACAGATCGAACTTACGGAATTCGAGCGCGCAACTGCGGCAATCCTGGCAAAAATCGTTTCCGTAATCGTCAGGTAGGTAGCCGCGTTGCTCCGCGGCTACTAGCTCTCGGGTCCGCCTCGATGGCCGGTCCAAATGCCAGCCAGCACGGTGGACAAGCCATCGTCACAGGTACACACCGCCGTTTGCGGCGCTGCCGGCCGCGTTGCCAGGCAGGAATGACGCCCCACCCCCACCCGACGAAATGATCGAGTTTCCGTCGACCGCGTATCTCGTGCCGGTCGCCGACCCGGCGAAGGTGGAGCTGCTGCAGTAGACGGCGGCAAGCACCTCCGCGAACGCGAAGGCATTGGAGAAGGCCGGCGTGCCGCTCAGGGTGAAGTCGGAATCGAAGGCATTGATCAGCGCGTTGCGGGACGAGCGCCAATGCCACACCGCGTTTCCGACGATGGAATATGCCGCCCCGGGAGCAACAGTCGCGCGGCCGAAGCTGAAGGCGAAGACATGGGCTGCCGCGCACGCCCCGAACCGGATGTTGGCGCCGATCGCGGTTTCGGAAAAGTTGCGCGTGTCGACGCAGTTGCCGGCGCCGGCGGACGTGCGCAGTTCGAACCCGTCAACGGTCCATGCCTGTCCTTCCGCATTCGAGACCGCGTGGCCGCTGGCGGGGCTGAGGATGCAGCTGGCGGGAGTCGCGGTGTTTCCCTGCAGCGTGAACGTTCCGCTGCCCGCCATCTTGGGCAGCACGACGGGAACCGTCCAGGTCCCGTCGCCGACGTGGATGGTGACGTTGTGGACGGAACAGTCCAAGGCCGCGGCAACGTCGAGCGCATGGCCGATCGTCAGGAAGGCGCTGCCCGCGCTGTCGGCCAGTCCGGTGTTGCCGTCGCTGCCGTCTGTACGAACGTGATAGACCCGGCTTGCGCCTAGCAGCTCGCGCACATGCCTTTTCGCGACGACCTGGTTGTCGTCGCTGAGTGGCAATGCGGCGGGCAACCTTACGCGGCCGGTTGCCCCGTCGACCTTCAGGGCTTCCGTCCAGGCAGCGCCGTCAGCCGAGACCTTCACGCGCCAGTCGTCGTCGCCCGCAAGACCGAATTCGGCCCGCCCGGAATAGCCGGACTGGAAGACAAGCGAGGCGGTGTCGCCGGCTGCGGCCTTGTTGATCTTCAGCCTGTGGTCGCCGGTCTCCTCGTCGAACAGCGTGGCCGGGCTCTTGACCGCCAGCCTGTTTGTCGAGTCCGCCGTCGCGTTCACTCCCACCAGCGGCGCTGGATTCACGCTGTGGACGGCGGCATCGATCCAGGCGGCCCCGTCGTAGCTGATCAGCCGGTCTTCGTCAGAGACCCAGGCGAGCCAGCCGGCTTTGGGGGTTGGAAAAGCCCATGCGCCGTCTTGCCAGGCCGCCACCTTGCCATCCTTGCCTGCCCACGCGCCGGTTCCGCCGGCTGCGACGAGGTAGCGGTCGCCGTCGGCCGGCGAGGCAGGCGGCGTGGCCAGATCGCGATCGGCAACCGCGAGATGCACCAGCGCGTCCAGGCTCCTGATTGCTTCGTTGTGAGTCACATGCTTCTGGGCCTGCGAGGGCATGATATAGGGAAGTTCAAGATTTGCTGACTGTTCCATGGCGGTTCCTTCGATCCATTGGTCCGCCTATGGTAAGCTGCCGCTCGACACCGTGGATAAAGTTCCACGTTTTTTCATCGTTTCTTGCCCTTCGGCACGAAGCGATTTGCCTTTGGCAATGCTTTTCGATACTCGCGAGGCGATCCTTTCCACCTGCCCAAATCCAATACATGCCTAGTCCCATAAGTTCATCGATACTTCGCCCGGCCGCGCTGATGTCACGGGACGTCGGTTTTTTCCGTAACCGAACTGCGTTGAACGTCGAGGGCGGCGTTTTTCTGGACCGGGAGGTCTAGGGTCCGTGCACGGGGGACGGTTCAGCCGGCGTATCGCCTCCCTGCCGCGCGGCACGAAGAAGTTGCTGTTCGTCTGCTTCGACGTACTGGCGCTTGTCGCCATGCTATGGCTGAGCTTTTCGCTGCGGCTCAATAATGTCTTCGTCCCCAATGTCGAACAGGCGCTGCTCATGCTCGCGGCGCCGGCGATCGCGCTGCCGATCTTCATCCGCATGGGATTGTACCGCTCCGTCCTGCGTTTCCTTCCGGAACGGGCGATATGGACGATTCTCAGCGCGGTCACGGTGGCGGCGCTCGCCTGGGTGAGCCTGGCCTTCCTGACTCAGATGACCGGCCTGGAGGGTGTTCCGAGAACCGTGGCGCTGTTTTATTGGGCGTTGAGCGTCGTGGTGATCGCCGGCAGCCGGTTCGGGGCGAAGTGGCTGCTCTGGCCGTCGCCGGCCATGCCCACGACGGCCCCGCGCACCTTGATCTACGGCACCGGCAACCCGGCGATGCAGCTGGTCAACGCGCTGACGTCGACCCGCGAGCGCAACGTCGTCGGTTTCGTCAGCGACGATGCGAACCTCGAGGGAATGGACATGCTTGGCCTGCGGGTCTACCCGATGTCGGGACTGGAAGCGGTCGTGACCAATTTCGGCATCGACGAGATCATCCTCACGACGACGACGCCGAACGGCGCCGTCCGGCGCGAACTGGTCGCGCGTTTCGGTTCGTTGCCCGTCAAGTTCCGGATCCTGCCGGCGATTACCGATCTGGCGGCCGGAAAATACTCGATAAGCGACGTCCGCGACATCGACATCGACGACCTGCTGCGCAGATCTCCGGTGCCGTCCGATCCGGAGTTGATGCGCGGCATCATCGAAGGCCGGGTCATTCTCATCACCGGCGCGGCCGGCTCGATCGGCTCGGCGCTCAGCCGAACGGTGGCGAAGCTCAATCCGGAAAAGCTCGTCCTCATGGACTTCAACGAGCACGGGCTCTACGAGATTGGACGCGAACTCGCCAAAAACGCGAAGTTTCCGGTCGTCCGCGTGCTCGGCTCGGTTGCCGACGCCGCGCTGGCGAGGCAGGTTCTTTGCGAACACAGCGTGGAAACCATCTACCACTGCGCCGCGTTCAAGCACGTCTCGATGGTCGAAGCTAACTGCGTCGAGGGGGCGAGGAACAACGTCCTCGGGACTTGGACAATCGCCGAGGCCGCCTATGAATGCGGCGTCAGGAATTTCATCCTGATATCGTCCGACAAGGCAGTGCGGCCGGCCAGCGCGATGGGCGCGACCAAGCGGTGGTCCGAGCTCATCGTGCGATATCACGGCACGCGCAGCGGCAATTCAGGCAGCGAGCGCAACTTCGCGTCGGTCCGCTTCGGCAACGTCATCGGCTCAAGCGGCTCCGTCGTCCCGCTCTTCAAGGAGCAGATCGCAGCCGGAGGTCCCGTCACGCTGACCCACCCAGACATGACCCGCTACTTCATGTCCGTGCGCGAGGCAGCCGAACTGATCATCCAGGCGACTGCCTTGTCCACGTCGGGAGACGTTCTGCTGCTCGAGATGGGCGAACCCGTCGCGATCAAGGATCTGGCCGAGGACATGATCCTGCTTGCCGGCCGATCGGTGCGCAACGCGCAAAACCCGGACGGCGACATAGAGATCGTGACGATCGGCGCCGCCGAGGGAGAGAAGCTTCACGAGGAACTCTTCTACGATCCGTCCGGCGTGACGCCGACCTCGCATCCCAAGATCTTGCGCGGCCGCCGCCCCAACGGATTGTCTATTGACGTTCCAGCCAGGATCGCCAGCATCCGCGACCGGATCGAGGCGCGTGACGAGCCTGCGGTCCGGCAAATGCTGTTCGATCTGCCGTAGCCGTCGCCGCATCAACCATTTCGATCGAATGCAGGAAGCGCAAGCATTGTCGCCCGGCCAGACACCAGAGCAGCCTCCAGACACGGTGGCCATATTGCTGGCGACGAGGGACGGCGCGGCGTTCCTCGACGATCAGCTTCGCTCGCTCACCGGGCAGACGCACAAGTCGATCGACATATGGGCCTCCGATGACGGTTCCACCGACGGTACGCTGAGAATTCTCGCGGATTGGCGCGAACGATGGACCAGGGGCACCTTCCACCTCGCCAACGGCCCCAGGAACGGATTTGCCGAGAATTTTCGTTCTCTCCTCGCCAACGACGCTATCGAGGCCGACTATTTCGCGTTCTGCGACCAGGACGATCTCTGGGAGGCCGGTAAGCTGGAGACGGCGCTTGCCTGGATGCGGACGCAGGACGCCTCCCTGCCGCTCCTGTTCTGCTCGAGGACGCTCACCATTTCCCAGGCCGGGCAGGCCATCGGCAAGTCGCCGCTGTTCCGGCGCCAGCCCTCCTTCCGCAATGCGCTCGTGCAGAGCCTGGCGGGCGGCAACACGATGGTGTTCAATCGGCCGGGGCGTAATCTGCTGGCGCGAGCCTCGCGCCGGGCCGGCTTCGTTAGCCACGACTGGTGGGCCTACCTATTGGTGACGGGCACCGGCGGCGTCGTACACTATTGCCCCGAGCCGCTCGTGCGCTACCGCCAGCACGCTGGCAACCTCGTCGGGGCGAACACATCCTGGACCGCGAGGCTCGCACGGCTGAAGTTCCTGCTCGGCGGTGGTTTCGGGAGGTGGAGCGACACGAATCTCGACGGCCTCGAAAAGAACCGCGACCTGCTCACCCCCGACGCGGCAGCGTCCCTGGAACTCTTCGTCCGTGCGCGGCGGAGCAGTTTTTTCACTGCGATGGCCAGCCTTCGCAAATCGGGCGTATACCGCCAGACGCCGCGCGGCACGTTAGCCCTGTGGGCGGCGGTCGCGCTCAAGCTGATGTAGCCTCCCGTGAAGCGCGTCCTCGATCTGGCCTTGGCGCTCCCGCTCGCGCTGCTTGCCGGCCCCGTCGTCCTTGCGGCGGCGGCCTGGATCAGGCTGACCTCGCCGGGGCCTGCGATCTTCGCGCAGGAAAGGATCGGAAAGAACGAAGCGCGTTTCCGCTGCCTCAAGCTCAGGACCATGTACCGGGGCACCAGGTCGCTGCCCACGCACGAGATTGGCGAACATGCGGTGACGCCGGCCGGCCGCATCCTGCGAGGGATGAAGCTCGACGAGCTGCCGCAACTCTGGAACGTGCTGAGGGGCGAGATGAGCCTGGTCGGGCCGAGACCCTGCCTGCCCACACAGAAGGCACTGATCGAGCGGCGCCGCGACCTCGGCGTCTACGCGCTGAAGCCCGGCATGACCGGGCTTGCCCAGGTCGAGGGCATCGACATGTCGGATCCGGAAAAATGCGCCGGAAAGGACGCGGAATATCTCAAAAACCGCTCGCTCGGAATGGATATGAAGATCCTGCTCATGACACTGGCGGGAGGCGGTCTGCGTTGACGCTTGCGCGATTCTATCCGTCCCGACGCCCTGCCCCCTTTCTGGGGCGGGGGAATCCTGCTTGAGTTCCCGCCATGGTTTTTATCCGCGCCCATAATATCGGCCTCAGATACCCCGTGCCCAGGCACGTCAGGTTGAGGACCCAAGGCGTCACCCGGGTAGGCGGCCTTTTCTCGGCGCCGGGGCAAGGCGCGCGCCATGTCACCGCGCTCGACGGCATCAGCTTCAAGCTGAAGCCGGGCGACCGCCTCGGCCTGGTGGGCACCAACGGTGCAGGCAAGACGACGCTGCTCAAGGTCCTCTATGGAATCTACGAGCCGACTTCGGGCTCGATCGAGAAAAAAGGCAGGGTCGACGCGCTGTTCAACATCGGGCTCGGTTTTCGCAACCTTGCGAGCGGGCGCAGGAACATCGTTGTCAGGGGACTGATCAACGGCTGGAGCCCCGCGGAAATCGAGGACCGCATGGAGGACATCATCGCCTTCAGCGAACTCGGCGACTTCATCGACATGCCGTTGAACACCTATTCCCAGGGCATGTCGGCGCGCCTGGCCTTTGCCATCGCGACGAGCTTTCATCCCGAAATCCTGCTCATGGACGAATGGATCGGCGCCGGCGACAAGGATTTTCAGGAGAAGGCGAAAGCCCGTCTCGATGCGATGATCGACAAGGCAGGCATCATCGTGCTCGCCTCCCACAACGACGCGCTGATCAAAAAGGTCTGCAACAGGGTGATGACCCTGGAGCATGGCAGGATAAGGTCTCTGGAGGCGATATGACCGCAAGTCACAAGGAACGGCGCGTCAGTCTCGCCAGAAGCAGCGCTGCTTCGCACAGAACGGGAGACTTGGTGGCAAGGATCGAGGCCTGAAGCCGGACGATCCATTTGCGGCGCCGGCAGACGAACGGGTCGCCAACGACGATGTCGCGATAGTCCCTCGCAATCTTCAACAGCTCGTCCAGATGAGGGCCAAACACGGTCCCGCGCGCCGTGCGAGGCCGGCAGATGGCCTGGAACGCCTCGCCAATGAACGCCCTGTGGAAGCGGGGAATAAGCTGATCGCGCAGCACGAACCGGTTGCGGGGCGGGTCGTTCGGGAACGTTTGAAGGAGCTTCTTGAAGTAGCGAAAGCGGCTGCGGCTCATGCGTATGCTGAATGAGGTGCTCGCCGAATGCATGCACCAGATCGTCACCGGACGGTCCACGAATATGTTCGTGTAGCCGGCCCGGAACATCCTCAGGAACAGGTCGTCATCCTCATATCCCATGAACTGCGGATCGAAGCCCTCCACGGCCTCGAAAGCCGGGCGGGAGATGATCGACGCGGAAGGGAGGACGAACATATCCTCCCTGATCAGCCTGAAGACATCCGCTTTTGGATGCATGGTGTATGCCTTGACCGTCGCCGTACGTACGACCTGCGCGTCGCCGTCGGCCTCGATGAGGTCGGCATAGGCCCATCCGAATCTGCTGTCCGGTGAAACCGCCTTGCGGAGCACTTCTATGTGGTCCGGCAGAAAGAGGTCGTCCTGGTCGAGGAAACAGACGTAGGGCGAAGACGTGGCGGCGACGCCGGCGTTGCGAGCCGACCCCTGGCCGCCATTGTCCTTGTCCAGCACCTTGAAATGCATCTCTTCGGCGAGCGCCTGCAGGAAAGCCGCCTCCTCCGGCTTCGAACCGTCATTGACGACGACAAATTCCGCCGGGGGCATCGTTTGCGACAGAACGCTCTCGACAGCCCGGCGGATGAATTTCGATCCGTCGTAAAAGGGGATGACGACCACAACGTCGGACGCCGACACTGGCCGCCCCCGAATCAAATCGCGACCATCCGGAACTTCTTCGCCGACGGACCTTGGGCGGCCTTTGGCTATTGTGCCCGCCCCTGGCCTGCCCGCCATCCGTGGCTGTGAACGCAACGCCAAGTTGTTCGTCCTCCGACCAAGTTCACGATCCTGGATAGTCTAGCGCATGACCGCGGCAAACGCGCCTATATTCAATGTCGTCCGTGCATCCCCGAAAGGACTTGCGGGCCGGTGGGGGGCTTTTGTCGTTTGTGGCGTTCGGATATCGTCATACCTGCATGGGCCTGTTTCGGGAGGGGACGAAGAAGAAACCTACGAATGGCGCCCGTGCATCCGCGGCCCCTACCCGATAAGTACATCTAATCTCAATTCTATGGGCTCAGAAGCCCGTCGCCGAGGTCTGCTTGATCGATATCAAGCCGGACGGTCGAAACTTGATACCAGAGCCGATTGAAATGACCCAAGAGGATGCCTTTCTGCAGTTCCTGCGTTCGATCAGCGGACGACACGTCGACTTCTTTCCCAATCCCGGCAATGCGGGCGACGGAGTGATCGCCTACGCTACTTACGAGATGTTTCGCAGATACAACATCTCGGTGACCCCGCACAGACAGGAAGAGACAGTCGGCGCCGATCTTGTGCTGGCGGGCGGAGGCGGGAATCTCGTCGAGGGTCGCTACAATCAAATGGCGGATATCATACGTCGCCACTCTCACGTCGAACGCGTTGTACTGCTTCCCCATACCATCGTCGGCTTCGCCGACGTCCTGGCGCAAACGCACACAAATCTGACGGTGTTTTGCCGGGAACCGGTTTCGTACGACCTCGCATTGGCCAATGGAGCCAGCAAAGAGCGCACATTCCTGTCTCAGGACATGGCTCTCTTTCTATCCGATGATCACTTCAGCGAATTCTTCCAGCCGGGTTCGGGAACGCTGAGGGCGCTTCGCAAGGACGGCGAATCCGCCAAAACCATCCCGGTGGGACCGGACAACATCGACTTGTCGCTGTCATGGAACGGCGATTTGTGGGGATCCGGAAGATTTTCGATGTACGTCACCAAGAGCCTCGCTGCGTATTTGGCGCGCTATGCCCTGGTTCAGACGGATCGAATGCATCTGGCGATTTTGGGTGCACTGCTGCAAAAGCAGGTTCACCTGCTCCCGAATGCCTATTTCAAGAGCGAAGCTGTGTTTCGGCATTCCTTGCAGGAGCGCTTCCCGCAGTTGAGATTTATCGACGATCCCTCGGCAATCGAACCGGCTGGGGAAGACACGGGAGTTCTCGACGCGGAACTCAGCCCGGGGGGAGCGCATCTCGAGCCGGCGCAAACCGGTCGGCGACCGCGTCCCCAACGCGGTCCGTCTATCGGTTTTCGCCAGTTTCTAGATCGTAGGGCGAAGAAGCTCCTCAGCCCGCATTTGCGCCGGCAAGCTCACCCCAATTCGTTCTTGCCCGCTTTCGGTGCCGCGCTGTTCGAGACCGCCGATCTTCGGCTGCAAAGACTGCGCTTCTTTTCCCAGAAAGACTATTTCGAGCAGCATCCGGACGTTGCCGTGTCAGGAATGCGGGCATCCGATCATGCACTTCGATACGGCATGTCCGAGAATCGCAGGGTGTTCAAACCTCAGACCATTGCGCGCGTCCTGGCTAGGGCGCCTGTGCCAACAGCTGTCGAATTCAAGCAAGGCCACCCTCCATCGAGCGCACTTCAGCAGAAGCCCGTCAGGCTGTACGTCAGTTCCCTTGGGAACCGGTACATGGCCGAGATCGCCGAGGCCCTGGCCGGGGACCTCCGGCAGGTGGGCATCAATGCTAGCATTGGGAACGAGCAGGATCGGATAGAGGATATTGGCGGAGCGAGACTCTTCGTCGCGCCTCACGAATTCTTCAGCCTGGGACGTGGCAGGGAGTGGCTTAGGCCCGACGTTTTCCGCAGCGCATTCCTCTTCAATACCGAGCAAGCGCAAACGCATTGGTTCGCCACCACGATGCCTGCAATCCTGGCCGCTCGTGGTGTCTTCGACCTGTCACCGCAAAATGCGTCCGTGTTCCGGGAAGCAGGGATACCATCCATGCATTGGGAGCCCTCCACCAAACCGAGGGCCGTCTGGCTGCGAGATACCGATTGGGAGCATCCTCTGATCCGGGTCCTGCAGACACACAAATCCGAACAGGAGAGCGCGAACTGGGATACGCGCCCGATCGACATCTGCTTTTTCGGGAACGAATCGCCCCGCAGACATGTTGCGCTTGCTCGTTATGCGGAACCCTTTTCACAGTATTCGACCTATATATACTGCCGAGGCCAGGCCCGTGGACCGATGTTGGAGCGGTCGCAAGAAGAGCCGCTCACGCGGATCGCCGGCTTCGTTTCCAGCCGTTCCAGGATCAGCTTGAACATCCACCGCGATGATTTTCCTTATTTCGAATGGCATCGGATGGTGCATCACGGGATGGCGTCGGGCGCCGTCGTCGTGACCGATCCGTGTCTTCCTCATCCGACATGGAAGCCGGGCATTCACTATGTCGAGGAGAACGTTCGGCAAATTCCCAACGTGATCGATTGGCTGCTCAAAAGCCCCGATGGGCGGTCGAAGGCCAAGGAGATCAGGAGCAATGTCGCCAACCTGCTGTCCCAGCCCGTCGGCGTCCGCGACCCCGCGGCGGGAGCCGCGACTTTGATAGGCCAGGTTATGGGTTGGATGAAATGACCGGACTGATACAGATCGACGGCGCTGTCGTGCTGGATGTGATTTTCGAGAGCGTTCGCGATGCTGCGACGGCGCCCGACCTCGTCACGGTCGCAGTCAGCCTTTTCAACTACGAGAGGTTCCTCGGCAAATGCCTCGACACCGTCTCACAGCAGCTGCATCAACATATCGACCTGATAATCGTCGACGACGCCTCCGATCAGGACGACTCGCTTCGTGCAGCGCAAGAGTGGCTGAGCGCAAACGGTCACCGATTCGCACGAGCCTTGCTCGTTCGTCACGCGCGAAACCAAGGGCTCGCCCAGGCTCGAAACACTGCCTTTACCCTTTCGCGATCGGACCCGGTCTTCGTGCTCGACGCGGACAACCAGATCTACCCGCGTGCGCTCAGCCGATTGCTGGGAATGATCCAGGCCGGCAATAGCGCTGCGTATTCCCAGCTCGAATTTTTTGGCGAGGAGAAGCGCCTGGGTTATGCGGACTTCTGGAGCCAGCAGAAATTCAGGCGCGGAAACTATGTCGACGCCATGGCCATGGTCTCCAAGGCTTCCTGGAAGCAGGTTGGTGGCTATACGCCCATGGATGGCTGGGAAGACTATGACTTTTGGTGCAAGCTGATCGATGCAGGGCTGGAAGCGGTGTTCGTTCCGGAAATCCTGTGCCGTTACCGAGTTCATTCAAGCTCGATGCTGCGCACCGACACTGCGAGAGCAGATGAAAGCGTGAGGATGCAGATGGTCTCCAGGCATCCGTGGCTTGACCTGTAGCGGCGCTCCCGCTCCGTCGCTTGGCGACAAGGATGCATTCCTCGGCAATCGAAAACATCAGTTGCCGCCGACGAGCCGCGCCACCGCGCTCCAGCAGGATTCCCGCCATGCGGGCGGGCGCCAGCCGTAAACGTCGAGGAGCTTCTGGCACGACAGGCGCGAATTCAGCGGCCGGCGCGCCTTGGTCGGGTAGTCCGCGGTCGCTATCTCCTCGACCTGCGCCGAGGGTCCGCCGAGCCTGGCGCTTGTCGCGAACACATGCCTGGCGAAGCCGGCCCAGCTGGTGGCGCCCTGCCCGGCGAGGTTGAAGATTCCATGGCGGCTTGCCTGCCGGTCGGCGGCGACGGTTTGCGCGATCCGCAGCACGCCTTCCGCGATGTCCGCCGCCGAGGTCGGGTTGCCCCATTGATCTGCTACGACGCGGACGCGATCGCGCTCCTTGGCCAGCGCCAGCATGGTCTTCACGAAATTCCGCCCGTACGGGCTGTAGACCCAGGCGGTGCGCAGGATGACGTGGCGCGGGTTGGCTGCCGCGACCGCCTTCTCGCCCTCGAGCTTGCTCAGGCCATAGACGTTTCGCGGATCGGTGGCGTCGCTCTCGGCATATTCGCCTGGGGCGTCGCCGGAGAATACATAGTCGGTGGAGAGATGTATGATCGCGGCGTCGACCTCGGCCGCCGCTTGCGCTACCGCTCGCGCCCCGGCCGCGTTGACCGCGAAGGCGACGTCCGGCTCGTCTTCTGCCTGGTCGACCGCCGTATAGGCCGCCGCCGAGACGACGACGTCGGGCCTTGCCGCCAGGATCGACGCCCTCACCGTGCCCGGTTCCAGCAAGTCGAGCTGCGGCCGTCCGGCCAGCTTGACCTCGATCCCGGCATGAGCGGCCGCCCTGTCCGCTAGGCTTCGCGCGACCTGTCCGTCGCGGCCGATGACCAGAACTCTCACGTTGCCGCCGTCACGGCAGAGCCGAGGCGTTCGCCTGCATATCTGCCATCGCGGATGGGCTTCCACCACCAGTCGTTGTCGAGATACCAGCGCACCGTCCTGGCGAGGCCGCTCTCGAAGGTCTCGGCAGGCTGCCAGCCGAGCTCGCGGCGGATTTTCGAGGCGTCGATCGCGTAGCGGCGGTCGTGGCCGGGGCGGTCGGAAACGAAGGTAATGAGATCGCGGTAACTGCCGCCGGCACGCGGCTTCATCCGGTCGAGCACGTCGCAGATCGTTTCGACGACCACCAGATTGCTTCGCTCCGAGTTGCCGCCGACATTGTAGCTCTGGCCGGGCAAGCCCTTGGTCGCAACCAGTTCCAGTGCGCGCGCGTGATCTTCGACGAAGAGCCAGTCGCGCACATTGGCGCCGGTGCCGTAGACCGGTATCGGCTTGTCGTGAAGTGCGTTGAGGATCGCCAGCGGGATCAGCTTCTCGGGAAAATGGAATGGGCCGTAATTGTTGGAACAGTTGGAGACGACGACAGGCAGGCCGTAGGTCTCGTGCCATGCGCGGACAAGATGGTCCGACGCGGCCTTGGATGCCGAATAGGGCGAGGACGGCGCATAGGGCGTGTCCTCGGTGAATATCCCCTCGTCGAACGGCAGGTCGCCAAAGACCTCGTCGGTCGAGACGTGATGGAAGCGAAATCCGGGTTTCTTGTCGCCCGAGAGGCCCCGCCAGTAGCCGAGGGCGGCAGTGAGCAGACGAAACGTGCCGACGATGTTCGTTTCGATGAATGCGGACGGACCGTCGATGGAGCGGTCGACATGGCTTTCGGCGGCCAGATGCATGATGACGTCGATCTCGTGCCGGCGCAGCAGGTCGGCAACAGTCGAAGCCTCGCAGATGTCTGCCTTTGCGAAACTGTAGTTGGGGTAATTTTCGATCTGGCGAAGCGATTCGAGGTTGCCGGCATAGGTCAGCTTGTCGACATTGACGACGCGATGGCCGGGGTTGCTGGAAAGCAGGCGGCAGACCGCCGACCCGATGAAACCTGCCCCTCCGGTGACCAGAATGTTCATCCGTCCTCTGCCGCTCTTGGTGGCCGCGTAAAACCCCCTATAGGCAAGCCGATTGCAACCTATTCGAAAACGTCGGCATCGGCGAGCAGCGGCGCATTGCGGTCCTTGTCGGACAGCGTGACGCCAGATGCGGGTATCAGCCAATCGATGCCGATCGCCGGATCGTCGAACCTTATCGATCTCTCGTGCTCCGGCGCATAACGCTCGCTCACCTTGTAGAGGACTTCAGTATCGGGGACGAGCGTCACGAAGCCGTGCGCAAAACCCTTGGGGACCAGTATCTGGTTCCATTTCTCCGCCGACACCTCCAGCCCCAGCCAAGCGCCGAATGTCGGGGAATTCCTGCGGATGTCGACCGCCACATCAAGGATCGTGCCGCGCACGACCCTGACCAGCTTGTCCTGCGCAAAGGGCGGAAGTTGATAGTGAAGCCCGCGGAGAACGCCGGCCGCCTTTGACAGCGAATGATTGTCCTGGACGAAAGCGAGGTCGATCCCCTTCTCGGCCAACCGCGCCGCGCTGTAGGTCTCCGAGAAGAAGCCGCGATGGTCCTCGGATCGAGCGGGCACTATCTCGTAAACGCCAGGCAGTGCGAGTTGCCTCACCTCAATCATCTTGCTGCGTCAACTCGGTCATGCGCCGCCTGAGGTATTGCGCATATTCATTGCTGCCCAGCCGGTCGGCGCGCTCCATGACGCGCTCTGGTTCCAACCACCCCATCTCCACCCCGATCTCCTCCGGGCACGCGATCTTTATGCCTTGCCGGTTTTCGATGGTCCGGACGAAGGAAGAAGCGTCATGGAGGCTGTCATGCGTGCCCGTATCGAGCCAGGCAAAGCCGCGGCCCAGCCTGTGGACCTGAAGATCGCCGCGTTCGAGGTAGGCGTTGTTGACGGCCGTGATCTCCAACTCGCCTCGCGCCGAGGGGGTCGTGGACGCAGCGATGTCGACGACGTCGTTATCGTAGAAATAGAGGCCCGTCACCGCCCAGTTCGACTTTGGCTCGATCGGCTTCTCCTCGATGTTCAGCGCCCGACCGGTGCTGCGGTCGAAGCTGACGACGCCGTATCGCTGGGGGTGGTCGACCTGATAGGCGAAAACCGACGCGCCGCTCTTGCTTGCGGCCGCCTGCTGGCAGATTCGCGACAGGCCTTCTCCGAAGAATATGTTGTCGCCGAGGATCATGGCGACGTTGCTGTCGCCGATGAATTCCCTGCCGATGATGAAGGCCTCGGCGAGGCCTCTCGGCTCGGCCTGCTCGGCATAGGAAAGACGGAGGCCGAACTCTGACCCGTCGCCAAGCAGATCGCGGAATGCCGGCAGATCGCGCGGCGTGGAGATAATGAGAATGTCCCTGATACCCGCCAGCATCAGCACGCTCAGCGGATAGTAGATCATCGGCTTGTCGTAGATCGGCAGGATCTGCTTCGACACCGCCAGGGTAAGCGGGTAAAGCCGGGTTCCGCTCCCCCCCGCCAGAATGATCCCCTTCATCGTGTGGCCGACTTCAATTGCGGGAATGACGATGGGGGAGGAAGGGAACGCTCAGGCAACAAATTGGACGGCATTCGCGCCAACACGACCTGCAAGGAGCCCCCGCTTCCCGGCCCGGCTTATCGGCTTTGACCATGACGGTCAATGACGCGAACCGTTTGGTCCGGAACCGCCCGCGCTTGCGCTGCTCAACCCCGCTTGGGCAGCAGCGACCACACGGCCGGAACCAGTGCCGCGGCCAAGGCAACCTTGATCAGGTCGGGCACGACGAACGGAACGACGCCGAACGTCCACGCCTTGTCGGCGCCGATCAGGGTCGCCAGCCACGCAAAACCCATGGCCAGCATGATCGCGTCGGCCGCCAGCATCACGCCGAACAATTTGATCGGGTTGCGGTCGAATCCACGATCCGCCGCCCAGCCGACGATCGCAGCCATCACAACGAAACCGGCAAGGTAACCGCCGGTCGCACCTAGCATATAGGCGATTCCGATGCCCTTCTCCGGCGTGCTCTGGAACACGGGGAAGCCCATCGCGCCCTCCGCCAGATAGAGGAGGAGGGTCGCAACGCCGAGCCTGAAGCCGAAGCCCGCCGCGATCAGCAGCACGACGAGCGTCTGCAGCGACATGTCGACCGGCCCGAACACGACTTTGGTCTTGGCCGAAAGCGTCAGCAGCAGCGTGCCAAGCACGGCCAGAAATATCTGCGCGCCCAGGCGCGCCGCGCCCTTCTCAGGCAGAGCAAGATCGACAAGCGGACGAGCGGTGACTGCAATTGCCATGATTTTTCCGTTCATTCGAAATCGGCCGACACTCGACCCTCTGGTTTCCGTATATTTGCTTCCGTGATAAGCGGCAATCGGTTTCAGCCGTTTGCTTCGGCTTCAGGTGCGATCTTTATGGCCTTGGATTTCGACCTCAGCTTCGAGCCTGCCTACGGCGAGCCGGTCAAAGTGTTTCCGGGCGTTTCCCGGCTGACCGCACGAAATCCTGGCCCTTTCACGTTCCACGGCACCAACAGCTATCTCGTCGGCGAGAACGAACTGGCGGTGATCGATCCCGGACCGGAAAACGACGAACATCTCGATGCGCTGATCCGCGCGATCGGCGGCCGACCCGTCAACCATATCCTCGTCAGCCACACGCACCGCGACCACTCACCGCTCGCCGCGCGGCTGAGCAGTGTCACCGGCGCGCGGACATATGCCCAGGGGCCGCACCGCGCCGCCAGAAACCCGCCGACCGGTACGCCTCTCGACAACGGTTCGGATACCGCTTTCATGCCGGATGTAACCTTGGCAGACGGCGACCTTCTCGCTGGCGAGGGGTGGGCGCTTCGCACGGTCCTGACGCCCGGCCATGCCGCCAATCATGCCGCGTTCGCCCTCGAAGGCGCCGGGCTTCTTTTTTCGGCCGATCACGTCATGGCCTGGTCAACCACGATTGTCGCGCCGCCGGACGGCTCGATGTCCGACTATATGGCTTCGCTCGACAGACTGATCGAGCGCAATGACGAGCAACTGCTTCCGGGTCACGGCGGCCCGGTGAGAAATCCGCGCGACTATCTGCGCGGCCTGAAAGAGCATCGACTGGCGCGCGAGCGGGCTATCGTCGCGCGGCTGCGCCAGGGAGACTGGTCGATCGATCAGCTGGTCAAGGCCATATATCGCGACACCGACCCCAGGATGCATGGGGCCGCAGGGCTTTCGGTGCTCGCGCACCTTGAGGACCTGGTGGACCGCAAACTCGTCGAAACGGATGGCGCGCCATCAATCGGGGGGATCTTCCGACCGGTCTAGCGGCTCGGCGGGTTCCAACGGTTCTGCCGGCGGCGCTTCCGGCTCGACGGGCTTCGGCGCCGGCTCGGCGGGCTCGACTGGCGCAATGACGGTTAGATAGGCAATCTCGATGTCGAGCTCCGCCAGGAAAGACGCGATGCGCGCCGCGTTGTCGCCGAAATCGTGTCGCCCGTACCGCGAGACCGAACGCATATCCACATAGGTCGAGGTGTCCTCGTCGATCAGGCGTATGGCAATGTCGGCCGGAAACCCCAGCAGGAACGAACTCGCCTGCGCTTCGATGGTGATTTCGGTAGCATCGGGCGGAAGCTCGGTGGAACTGACGATCAGCCAGCCGCGATTGTCGAGCACGTCCTGCACCACTTCGGCGACTTGCGTCATCGGCGCCTCGTAGCGCCGTCCGGTCGCAGCGGGATAGCTGTCCTGCTGCAGCTTGCGCCGTTCGGGCGTGAACGGCTCGACGCGGTTCATGTCGGGAGTGCGCCGCTCCGCCGCGATGGAAAGCTCTGGCGGATCGTCCGTATCGGTCGAAACATCGTTGAGGATCGGCAGCGTAACTCCACGATACGCCGTGATGCCGAACGGCGTCAGCACCAGCAACGCCACCAGAATCGCAAAAAGCAGGCTGCCGCCGCCCTTGCCCCCATAGTGCCAGAACAAAAACAGGGCCCGGACCGCAAACAGAAGCGCCAAAAGCGCCACCGCTGCCACGACACCCAGGACAGGAATGAAGTCCGGGGTGCTCAGGAAACCGATGCGATGCCCTGTTCCGGCGGTCAGGAACAGCACAGCGGCAAAGACAGCCAGCCGGCGCGACCACACGGTGGCGTTCGAAACACGCCGTTCCAGATATTCGTCCATGCCGTGGTTGCCGCCCGTTACCGTCCGCGGCGAGCTACTTAGAGCCTTTTCCCCTCGGGTTGAAGGGGAAACGCCAAAGCAATCGACGTCCGCCGTCCACAGGCATGTGGCCCGCTCTCCTTGCGGCAGCCGTCTTCGCCACATTGCGGCCATCGTGACTGTAGACTCTCGGCCGTGGCGGGGTTGCGTATTGCGAAGAACCAAAGAGGTTGCGCATGGACACCCAGAATCCAGTGGATCGCCATCCGGAACCGGTCGCGCAGGCTCCGATATTGCTTGCCGCGCCCAATACCGAGCTTTTGGCCCCCTCCGCGGCGCGCGAGGTTTCCGACGATGATTTCGAGGAGGTCGTTCGCGGCGCGCTGGAAGCGGTCGGCGGCACGCTTCTGTTCAAGATGAAGGTCGGCGCCGACAGCGACGCCCATCACGCCGCCGCTGCGGCTGTCGGCCTCGGCGAAGGCCGCCAGTTCCTGCTGCTCACGCTGCCGACCCATGGCGGCCAGCTCAAGGTCGAGACGACGTCGCACAGCAGCAGCCCATTGGCGCGGATCGCGGAATCATATGCCGGGCTCATGGACGTGCTGAAAGCGGCTGCCTGAACTGGCCGGTTGGCGTTGACAGTTGACGGAACCCGATCGGCCGCCTCACCTTGTGGCCGATCAAGGGAGTACGGCCATGAACATAGCGGCGAACCTCGCCCCCGGATTTCAGCGAAACCCTTCCCGCCGGATAACCGTGGAGCCGTTCGATGGCGCGGTGACGGTCGCTTTTTCGGACGCCATCCTGGCGTCGACGAACGAGGCGCTCGTTCTTCGCGAAGCGGATTACCCGCCGGTGTTCTACATCCCGTTCAAGGACATCTATTTCGAGTTCCTGACGAGCAGCGACACCTCCACCCACTGTCCCTACAAGGGCAATGCCTCATACTGGAACGCCAGCGCGGTCGGCGAAGCTGTCAACGACGTGATGTGGGCCTATGAACGTCCCTATGACGAAATGATGCAGATCAGGGGCCACGGCGCCTTCTATCCGGACAAGGTCAGGATAGAAGCAAACATCAGGTCCGCAGCGCTCGCCGCCGACCTGTAGTCCCCTGCAATGGGGCCGGTTGCTGCGTCAGCCGGCCTCTGCGGTTTCGGCCTGCGCCACCGCCGCCTGCGCGGCGGCCAGACGAGCGATCGGCACCCGATAGGGCGAGCACGAAACGTAATCGAGCCCGACTTCCTCGCAGAAACGTATCGAAGCGGGATCGCCGCCGTGCTCGCCGCATATGCCGAGCTTGATGTCGGGCCTCGTCCCCCTGCCCTTCTCGGCGGCCATCTTCACCAGTTCGCCGACGCCTTCGATGTCGAGCGTGACGAAAGGATCGCGCTCGACGATTCCCTTCTGGCGATAGGTTTCCAGGAATGTCGCGGCATCGTCGCGCGAGATGCCGAATGCCGTCTGGGTGAGGTCGTTGGTGCCGAAGGAGAAGAACTCGGCGGTCTCGGCGATGACATGCGCGCGGACGGCGGCGCGCGGCAGCTCGATCATCGTACCGGTCAGGTAGTCGATGCCGACGCCGCTTTCCTCCATCACGCTCCTGGCCACCGCGTCGATGCGCGCCTTGACGAAGTCGAATTCCTTCTTCAACCCGACCAGCGGCACCATGATCTCCGGCACCACCGGCCGGCCCGTCTTCCGCCCGGCCTCGACGGCCGCTTCGAAGATCGCGCGCGCCTGCATCTCCGCGATCTCGGGATAGGAGATGGCAAGACGGCAGCCCCGATGCCCGAGCATGGGATTGAACTCGTGCAGCGCCTCGGTCCGCTGGCGCAGCCTGTCGGCACTGACATTCATGACCGCCGCGACCTCGTCGATCTCCTTGTCGGATTTAGGCAGGAATTCGTGCAGCGGCGGGTCGAGAAGCCGGATGGTGACCGGCAGGCCGGCCATGATCTCGAACAGTTCGATGAAATCCGAGCGCTGCATCGGCAAGAGCTTGCCCAACGCCGCCCGCCGGTCCTGTTCCGTATCCGCCAGGATCATCTCGCGCATGGCGACGATGCGGTCGCCTTCGAAGAACATGTGCTCGGTGCGGCAAAGCCCGATGCCCTCCGCGCCGAAGGAGCGCGCCATGCGCGCATCGGCCGGCGTTTCGGCATTGGTGCGCACCTTCATGCGGCGGATGCTGTCCGCCCACTCCATCACCGCTGCGAAATCGCCCGACAATTCCGGCTGCAGCATCGGCACGGCGCCCTTCAAGACTTGGCCGTTGCCGCCGTCGATCGTGATAATGTCTCCCTTGCGGAAGGTTACGCCCATCGCCATCAGCGTGCCTGCCCGATAATCGACGCGCAGCGAGCCGGCCCCCGAGACGCAGGGCTTGCCCATGCCGCGGGCAACGACGGCCGCATGGCTCGTCATGCCGCCGCGCGTGGTCAGGATGCCCTCGGCCGCATGCATGCCGTGGATGTCCTCCGGGCTTGTCTCGACACGGACAAGGATCACCTTCTTGCCGATCGCCTTCATCTCCTCGGCGTCATGCGAGGAGAACACGATCTCGCCGGTAGCCGCTCCCGGCGACGCCGGCAGCCCGATGGCGAAAACGTCACGCGCGGCCTTGGGATCGATGGTGGGGTGCAGCAACTGGTCGAGTGAAGCCGGATCGACGCGGGCGACGGCCTCCTTGCGCGCGATCAGCCCTTCTTCGGCCATGTCGACGGCGATCCTCAGCGCGGCTTTGGCGGTGCGCTTGCCCGAACGCGTCTGCAGCATCCACAGCTTGCCGCGCTCGATGGTGAATTCGAGGTCCTGCATGTCGCGGTAGTGTTTCTCGAGCTTGTCCGAGATCGCGACGAAGGACGCAAAGGCGTCCGGCATGATCTTCTGCAGCGACGGCTTGTCGGAGCCAGCCTCGATACGCGCCGTCTCGGTGATGTTCTGCGGCGTGCGGATGCCGGCGACCACGTCCTCGCCCTGGGCATTCACCAGGAACTCGCCATACAGCGCCTTCTCGCCCGTCGACGGATTGCGCGTGAAGGCGACGCCGGTGGCCGACGTCTCGCCCATGTTGCCGAACACCATGGCTTGCACGTTAACGGCCGTGCCCCAGCTTTCCGGGATGTCGTGCAGCCGGCGGTAGGTGACGGCGCGCGGGTTCATCCAGCTCGAAAACACCGCGCCAATGGCGCCCCAAAGCTGTTCCTCGGGATCCTGCGGGAACGGCTTGCCGAGTTCCTCCTCGACCTTTGCCTTGTACAGCCCGATCACCGCGCGCCAGTCGTCGGCGGAAAGCGCGGTGTCGAGATCGTGCCCGCGTTGGGCCTTTTCGTCTTCGAGGATTTCCTCGAAAACCTCGTGATCCAGCCCCAGAACCACGTCGGAATACATCTGGATGAAACGCCGGTAGCTGTCATAGGCGAAGCGGGCATCACCGGAATCGGCAGCTAGGGCCTCGACCGTCTGGTCGTTGAGGCCGAGGTTGAGCACGGTGTCCATCATGCCCGGCATCGACGCGCGCGCACCGGACCGGACGGAAACGAGAAGCAGTTTTTGCGGGTCGCCGAGCCGCCGGCCGGTCAAACCGGCAACATGGTCGAGCGCCGCCGTGACCTGCTCCTTGAGCCGCTCGGGATATGTGCGGCCGTTGGCGTAGTGCCAGTTGCAGAACTCGGTGGTGATGGTGAAGCCGGGCGGGACGGGCAGCCCAAGGCGGCACATCTCCGCCAGGTTTGCGCCCTTGCCGCCGAGCATGTTGCGGTCGCCGGCATGGCCCTCGGCCGCTCCGTCGCCGAAAGTGTAGACCCACTTTGTCATGCTCGTCCCTCGTGTCGTGATTTCGGCGTTCGCTTGACCTCGATGTGGCGCTCCCGGCGACGTCGAAATCGAAACGACACTGAAACTCAAAGAGCCAGCGCCAAAGCCGGCAAACCCGTTCCTCGGGCGAGCGATAGAATGCTGCACTGCGAAAAGCAATTATGCTCAAGAATACAATCGATTAGGCCGGCGGCAAACAGCATCAAAAATTTCCAACGGTCAGAAGGCTTGCGTGATCTTGCCATATCTTCTAGAACATACAGTGAACGAAGGCGATGCGATGAAGCAGACAGGCAAACTCGACTATCTCGAAATGCCGGCGACCGGCGGGACGCTCGACAGCGTCAAGGCTTTCTACAGCGCCGCCTTCGGCTGGACCTTCACCGACTACGGGCCGACCTATTCGGCCTTCGACGAAGGGCTTGAAGGCGGCTTCCAGTCGGATGCGTCGGAAAGCGCGCCCAAGCCCCTGCCCGTCCTCTATTCGGAGGATATCGAAGCGACGCTGGCGGAGGTGGAGTCGGCCGGCGGCAGGATCGTCAAGCCGATCTTCTCCTTTCCAGGCGGCAGGCGATTCCATTTCCTCGATCCCGCTGGCAACGAGCTGGCGGTCTGGGGCACGTGACACCACAGGACTGTTCGGACGCGCGGGCTGTTCGAAAC
Organism: Mesorhizobium sp. KR9-304; assembly: GCF_040049215.1. Classification (NCBI taxonomy): domain Bacteria; kingdom Pseudomonadati; phylum Pseudomonadota; class Alphaproteobacteria; order Hyphomicrobiales; family Phyllobacteriaceae; genus Mesorhizobium; species Mesorhizobium sp. KR9-304. Next base: position 118,267 of record NZ_JBDZDN010000001.1, read on the forward strand.
TGGGCAATGCCCCGTCCAGCGCGATTGTGCTTTTCGGGGACGCTGTTATAAGGCCGCCCAGCTTGCACTGCATTGGGGCGTAGCCAAGTGGTAAGGCAGCGGTTTTTGGTACCGCCATTCCCTGGTTCGAATCCAGGCGCCCCAGCCACCAAAACAATAACACGCTGTTTTTCAACGATTTTTTCGTTGTCATTCAGCGTATTCTGGGCCGTTGCTACAATGGCTGCTACAAACGTCCGTTGGGAGACCGCTGATGTCCGCGCGTCTCCACAACGTCATACGCCGCGGCGGGACCTTCCATTTTCGTCGAATCGTTCCCGTGGCGTTGCGTCCTAAGATTGGCCAATCAACGAACGCGAGGCGCTCGCCACATCGGATCACGGCCATTACACGGCCTGCCGCGTATCCGCCTGCCCGGTAGATCAGAACCCGACCATGTCGCCGCCTTTCAGCCCCAGCATTTGCCGCGCCTCGGCGGGGGTTGCGATCTCGTGCCCGAGTTCAGTGAGGATGGTTCTGATCTTGCGCACCTGTTCGGCATTGGACGAGGCCAGCCTGCCGCGGCCAATATGGAGCGAGTCCTCCAGACCCACGCGCACCGACCCGCCGAGCATGGCGGCCTGCGTGGCGAAAGGCATCTGAAAACGACCGGCCGCCAGCACCGACCAGCGGTAGTCGGAGCCGAACAGCTTGTCTGCCTTCTGCTTCATGAAGGTCAGGTTCTCCATATCCGGCCCAATTCCACCGAGGATGCCGAAGATCATCTGGACGAAGAAGGGCGGCTTGACGAGGCCCCGGTCCACGAAATGGGCGAGGTTGTAGAGGTGACCGACATCGTAGCATTCGTGCTCAAAACGTGTGCCGTGCACCTCGCCGAGGAGCATCAGGATGCGCTCGATGTCGCGGAACGTGTTGCGGAAGATGAAGTCGTCGGTGCCACGTAAATAGGGCTCCTCCCATTCGTGCTTCCACGAAGAGTAACGGTCGGCGAGCGGATAGATGCCGAAGTTCATCGAGCCCATATTGAGCGAGCACATCTCGGGCTTCGCGATGAGAGGCGCGGCGAGCCGTTGTTCGACTGTCATGTTTAGACCGCCACCGGTGGTCACGTTGATGACGGCGTCGGTCGCCTGCTTGATGCGTGGCAGGAACTGCATGAATACGGCCGGGTCGGGCGTCGGCCGCCCGTCCTTCGGGTCGCGTGCGTGAAGGTGCAGGATCGAAGCGCCAGCCTCGGCGGCCTCTATCGACTGGCGGGCGATCTCGTCGGGCGTGATCGGCAGCGCATCGGACATGGTCGGCGTATGGATGCCGCCGGTGACGGCGCAGGTGATGATGACTTTCTTGGACAGGTCGGCCATTTCTCTCTCGATTTTCATTCGGGGAAGACGACACGCCGGCGCACGGGCACCAGGGTGATGCCGGTACGCTCAGCGAAATAGCCCCACAGGCCCTTCGGCGCCCGCAGCATGACGAGGATGGCCACGGCGCCCAACACGATCAGATAGGTCGTGCCGAGATCGGCGAGCGTCTCGCGCAGCAGGAAAAACAGGACGGTGCCTATGATCGGACCTTCGATGGTGCCGATGCCGCCGATGACCGCGATGAAAATGACGTAGGCGGTCCAGTCGTTGACGCTGAACGCGGCGTCCGGCGAAATGCGCAGCTTCTGCAGGAAGATGAACGCGCCGGTCATCGACGTGAAGCCGGCGACGGCGACGTAGACGACGAGCTTGGTGCGCCAGATGTCGATGCCGAGGCTTTCGGATGCAACCTCGCTGTCGCGCAGCGCGGTCAGTGCCAGACCCATGCGCGACCGGAGCAGCAGGACGACGAAGGCGATCGAGGCGACGGCAATGGTCAGCGCAGTCCAATAGATCGCCGCCTCGCGCAATGCGCGGTCGGAGGCGATGCCGACGACGATCGCCGCGGGCAGGCTGGTGCCCGAGCCTCCGCCGAGCGAAGAAACCTGCGCGAAGGACAAACGGAAGACCTCCGCCAGAACCCAGGTGCCAATGGCGAAGTAGGCGCCCTGCAGCCGAAACAGCAGCGGCGCGATGGGCAGGGCAATAATGGCGCCTGCAACGCCGGCAATCGCGATGGCCGCGAGGGGATGGACCCCGAGGAACATGGCGAGTGCGAACAACATGTAGCCGCCGAAGCCGACATAGGCCTGCTGGCCGACGGAGACGAGGCCGGCATAGCCGGCCATCAGGTTCCACAGTGTCGCCAGCGCGACGAAGGAATAGACCTCGCCCAGCAGCCTCACGTTGGCGCGGCCGGCCCACCACGGCGCGGCAATGAGCCCGGCCAGCAGCAGGAGCGCGACGATCGCGGTGACGCGGCTCAGTCGGGTCGAGCGCTGGATCGCGAAGGATACGGCCATCAGTCCATCCTCGGAAACAGGCCGCGCGGCCGCACGGCCAAGACCAGGAAGAAGACGAGATGGCCGGCGAGGATCTGCCAGCCGGGAGAAATCTGAGCCCCGATGGCCTGCGCCACGCCGAGCACGATCCCGCCGGCCAGCGTGCCCCACAGATTGCCCAGCCCGCCGATGATGACCGCTTCGAAGCCGAAGATCAGACGTGCAGGTCCGGCAGACGGGTCGAAATTGGTTCGTATGGCAAGGAAAATGCCGGCGATGGCGACGATTGCCGCCGAGAGCGCCATCGCCATGCCGAAAACGTGGTTGCGGTCGAGCTTCATCAACTGCGCGATCTCGGGGTCGTCCGACGTGGCCCGGAAAGCGCGCCCCAGGGAGGTGCGATAGAAGATGAGTTCCAGCCCGAAGATGATCAGCACCGAGGCTGCGAACATGACGAGCGGCAGCACGCCCAGCGCCAAGCCGGGTGCGACCTGGATGTTGGCCGTCTCGATGCTGCCCGCCGCCAGCCGGTGGCTGTCGGCGGTGAAGGCAACGAGCAGTCCGTTCTGCAGGATGACCGAAATGCCGAAGGTGACCAGCAGCGGCGACAGCAGGTCCTTGCCGATCGTGGGATTGAGGAGCAGCCGCTGCATGGCATAGCCGAGCGCGGCCATCAACGGCACGACGATGAATGCCGAGGCGAGCGGATGCAGGCCCGTTGCCTGAACGACGACGAGCGCGACGTAGGCTGCGGCGACGATCATGTCGCCATGCGCGATGTTGACCAGCCGCATGACGCCGAAGATCAGCGACAGTCCGGCGGCGAACAGCGCGTACAGCCCACCGATCAGAATGCCCTGCACGATGGCGTTGACCCACTCCATCAGTGCGCACCCGGTTTCACATCGGTGCCGAAATAGGCCGCGGTGATCGCCGCGCGATCGTGCTCGCCCGGTTTGCCGGCGAGAGAGACGCGGCCTTCCTGGATGCAGGCGAAGCGTTGGGCGACCGATAGCGCACGCGTCACGTCCTGCTCGACGAGAACGACCGACACACCGGTCGCCAAGATAGGGGGTAGCGCAGCGTAGATGTCGCGAATGACGACAGGTGCGAGCCCGAGCGAGATCTCGTCGAACAGGATCAGTCTTGGATTGGCCATCAGGGCCCGGCCGATCGCCACCATCTGCTGCTGACCGCCGGAAAGGGCCATGCCCGGATTCCTTCGCTTCTCGCGCAGGATCGGAAACAGGCTGTAGACCCGTTCCAGCGACCACGGACCGGCGAGTGCACGCTCGCCGCCGATTACGAGGTTTTCCTCGACGCTGAGCGATCGGAACAGGCGGCGGCCTTCGGGCACGAGACCTATGCCCAGCGCTGCGATCCGGTCCGGCCGCATACCGCCGATCGCACGGCCGTCGAAGCACACCATTTCCGGCCTGCATGGAACCAGCCCGGTGACCGTGCGCAGCAAGGTCGACTTGCCGGCGCCGTTTGCTCCGATCAGGGCCAGCGTCTCACCCGCCGGAACATCGAGGTCGATGCCAAACAACGCCTGGAAGTCGCCATAGCCGGCCTTGAGGCCGCGGATGGACAGCAGAGGTTCAGACATGGGCCGCGTCGCCGTCGATGCCCATGTAGATCTCGGCGACCTGAGGGCTGGCCATCACTGAACGTGGCTCGCCCTCGGCGATCTTCCGGCCGAAATCGACAACGGCGATGCGGTCCACCACCGCAAGCAGCGCATGCACCACATGTTCGATCCAGATGATGGAGACGCCGGACGCGCGGACGCCATTGATGGTGGCGACCAGATCGACGCATTCGGGTTCCGTCAGTCCGCCGGCAATCTCGTCGAGCAGCAACAGGCTCGGATCGCTCGCCAGAGCCCGCGCCATTTCCAGCCGCTTGCGCTCGAGCAGGGTCAGGTCGCCGGCCAGCGTGTTGGCCTTGCGCTTCAGGCCGGCTAACTCCAGCACCTCCACGGCGCGGGCCTCGCTTGCTCGTTCGGAAGCGCCGCGCCCGAATGCCGCTCCAACGAGCACGTTCTCGTAGGTTGTCATGCCCGTGAACGGGTGCGGAATCTGGAACGATCGCGCGATGCCGCGATGGCAGCGCGCCCGCGCCGACATGCCTGTGACGTCCGTGCCATCGAAGCGGATGCTGCCTGCGTCGGTCTTCACCGTGCCGGCAATCAAGTTGAACAGCGTCGTCTTGCCGGCGCCGTTCGGGCCGATGATCCCCAGAGCGTCGCCACGCGCGAGCGACAGCGATACCGTGTCGATCACCTGCAACGCGCCGTAGCGCTTGCTTAAACCTTCAGTAGCGAGAATCGACAATGACGAATGTCCTTTTGGCTGATGGTGGGGCGCAGGCCGTGCCCGCGCCTCGTCCCTTGTCAGGATAACAGTTGCAGCTCACCGCCGACCGGAATCTGCGGCGCATTGGCGTTGGTCGTGACCACGAGGTCAACCTTGTCGCCCTGCTTCTGCCACTGGCCGGCAACGAGCGGGGTCTTGGTGACGTTCTTCACCGGACCCTTCGACCAGTCGACCGACCCGACGATCGTGTCGACCGACGTGGCGCGAATGGCTTCGACTAGAGCTTCTGAATCCTCGAGATCTGCCGCGCGCTTCACGACATCGGCGACGACTTCGAACAGCGCATGCTTGAAACCGATCGGCTGTGTCCACGGCCGCCCGGTCGCCGAGGAATAGCCTTCCGCAAGCTGGCGCGCGCTCTCGCCCGTCAGGCTCGACTTGAAGGGATGGTTCGGCGTCCACCATATCTCCGAGGTCAGGCCGACGCCCCGGTCGCCGAGCGAGGCGATGACCGACGGGAACAGCAGCGCCTTGCCGATGGTGACGATCTTCGGTTTGAACCCTTGCTGACCGGCCTGGCTCCAGAAATTGGCAAAATCCGGCGGGATCATGTTGCCGGTCACGATCTCCGCGCCTGCTGCCTTGAAGGCGGAAATCTGGGCGGTGAAGTTGTCGCTGAGCGGCTGGTAGCGACCGGGATCGGTGAGCACAAAGCCGGCCTGCGCCAGCGGCTTGGGGAAGCCACGCTCGGCGTCGCCCCAGGCATTGCCGTCGGCGTCGTTGGGAAACAGACCGCCGACGCTCTTCGCCACGCCATCGTGGTTCCACAGCGCCAGGAAGGAGGCGATGACGTCCTCCAACCCCCAGAAGAAGTGGTAGGTCGATTCAAAACCCTTGTCCGGCACGCCGTTGCGCCCGAAGAAGTAGGGCTGCCATGGGCAATCCGTGGTGATGCAGGGCGTGCCGTTCACCTCGGCCTGATCCGAGACCGGGTTAACCGTGTCCGGCGTCGATGCGGCGACGATGATGTCGACCTCGTCGTTGAGGATGAGTTCGGATGCCACTTCCGCGGCGCGGTTCGGATTGGACTGACTGTCTTTGGAAACAATCTCGATCGTCCACGCCTTGCCGTTGTTCTCGATGCCACCGCCGAACGCCTTCGCGATACCGGAGAGGATATGCTCGTCGGCCTCGGCAAAGCCAGCGAGCGGACCGGTGCGCGGGCTGACATGTCCGATCTTGAGGGTCGGCGCCTGCGCATAGGCACGTGTGCCCCGCAGGATAGCCGGCGTCGCCAGCGCTGCGCCGGTCAGCAGCACGAAGCTGCGCCGGCTGATGGTGCTGTCTGCTCTGCTACGATCCGTCATGGTCTCCTCCCAGAGATTGTTTTGCATATGCTCAGAACGAAGTGTCGCCCGAAATCTGGCGGTGGAGGATGGGCAGGAACTCGGCGAGGTAGCCCATTCCTCGGTGGCGTGCTGGTGGAGTCTGCGCAAGCTTTGGCGCGACGCGTTGCTCGCGCAGTTCGGCTACCCTCTACGACGAGAAGGATGCTGACCCGCAGCACGGCAGGCGCGGCGAGCGCGGCGGCGCCAGGAATAGGCGCCGCGAGATTCTAGGCGTTATTCTCTTCAAGGTGTGCATGCGATCCTCCCTGACACGATGCTGATTGCTTCAGATGCGCAAACACGTTTGCGCGTAGAGCGGCCGCCTCGTCCGGCGTCCATTTTCGGAAACCCTCGCCACTTTTCATGCCGAGCCTTCCGTCCTCGACTAGTTGCTCGAGATAGGCCGACGGTTCCGGCGAGCGGTTCAGATGGCGAAGCACGACTTTGTGGATGTCGAGAGTCAGGTCGGTCCCGACCAGATCGGCGTTCTCGATGGGGCCGAGCACGGCCAGGCGGCGGCCAAAGCTGGCCTTCACCACGGTGTCGACCGTCTCGGCATCCGCAATGCCCTCCGCAACGATCGCGATCGCCTCGCGCCACAGCGCATGCTGCAATCGGTTGCCGACAAAGCCCGGGACGTCCTTCCTGACATGCACCGGCTGCTTGCCGACCGACTTGAGCAGTTCGATCATGCGATCGACGGCGCTGTCGGTGGTCCGATCAGTTCCGACGACTTCGACCAGCGGCACGAGGAAGGGCGGGTTCCACCAGTGCGTGCCGAGGATGCGGTGCGCCGTGTCCAGCCCGTCTGCGATCTGGCCGATGGGGATGACGGATGTATTCGACGCGAGCAGCGCTTCGGGTTTCGACAGCGCCACGAGCGACCTGAAGATCGTGCGCTTCAGGTCCAGGCGTTCCGGCGCGGCTTCGATCACCACATCCGCGTCGGCCACCGCCTGAGCGAGGTCTGCATGACCGGTGACCAGTCCTTCCGCACCCGGCGGCAGATCGAGCTGGAGCAGATTGGCTCGGATGCGGCTGCGCAGGCTGTCCAGCGCCGCCTGCTGCGCGTCGTAGACCCGAACCCGACGGCCGGCGAGCGCGAAGACCTGCGCGATGCCGTGGCCCATGAGGCCGGCGCCCACGATCGCTATGGTTTCGCGCGCTGTCATCGTCACCCAGCCGTATAGCCGCCGTCGGCGTAGAGGATGTGGCCGGTGTAGAAGTCCGAGGCCTTCGACACGAGGAACAGCAGCGGGCCTGCGAGGTCTTCGGGTTCACCCAGCCGACCCTTTGGCAGGCGGGCCATAAACCCCTTGCGGGTGGCCTGCGCGTTCTCGTTGTCCTCGAACATCCACGACGTCAGCGGCGAGCGGAAGACGGTCGGGGCGATCGCGTTGACGGTAATGCCGGTCGGCCCGAGTTCGCAGCCCAACGCCCTGGTGATTCCGTCGATGGCGGCCTTTGAGGCGCAGTAGGCGGTGTAGCCGGCAGGATGTCCGAGCAGTCCGCGCGCAGAGGACATCAGCACGATCTTGCCGCCGTCGCCCTGCGCCAGCATCTGTCTGGTCGCGGCGCGCGCCATCAGCCACGACTGCGTGACATTGACATCCATGACGTCGGAGAAGCGGGCCGGCGCCATATCGTTGATTTTCGCCACGTCATTCTTGCCCGATGCCACGACCAGAATGTCCACGCGCCCGAAGCGCTCGACGGTGTCTGCAACGATCTTCTCGCAGGCAGCCTCATCCGAGGGGCGGGTGTTGATCGACAGGATATCGGCGCTGCCGCAGGCATCCGCCGTTTCGGCAAGGGCCTTTGCATTGCCGGCAACCAGCGCCAGCCGCGCACCCGCGCCGGCCAGCACCTGAGCTGCGACCGCCCCGAAGGCACCTGACGAACCGGTGACGATCGCCACCTTTCCGGCAATGTCGAACAGCGACAGCGGGTTTGCGAGCGCGCTCATGCGGCTGCTCCTGGCGGATAGGGAATCACCACAAGCATCGTGCAGGAATGGTTCGACCGATTGATGATCTCGCGCACTTCGCCAGGCGCGATGGTGCAGGAATCGTAGCGCCCGAGCACGGTCTCCACGCCATCCACGAGCACGGTCATCTCGCCGTCGAGAACGACATAGACCTTCTCGAAGGGCGTGGAGTCCGGCCCGGCGCCGCCGCCGGGGAGGAACTGCGACAGGCCAACCCACTGGTTCGTCGGACCACCATCCTCGAAACCCTGCAGCCGCAGCCCGACGACGCCGCGGTGGTTGGGCGCCTCGTAGGGCTTTGCGTCGGAGAAGCGCCGGGCGAGCATCAGAACGCCTCGCCATTCTCGATGCGATACTGCTGACCCCGGTCGATCATCGCGACGAGGCGGATGATGCAGCCGTCGCCGCGATCCCAGTTGATCGGGAAGAAGGCGAAGGTGCAACGCTTGCCCGTGATGGCGTCGATGTCGCCGCCGACGTTTTCGATGCCGAGTATGCCTGCCTTGAAGATCTTCTGGTGGACAGGCTCCCATTCGGGGAATGCGTCCTTCCAGTCCACTCCGCCGGACCACTCCTTGTACTCTTCCGCAAGATGCGGCAGCAGCGGGCCGTTGCGTTGCGGGCCGATGGCGGTGGCGAGCGGATGGTCGTTGGCCTGCGTGTCGTGGCCGACCACCTTGACGCCCTTTTCGATCATCCAGTCGGCCGCCGATGGCACCAGACCGGGGCAATAGGCGAAGTAGTCGCCGTCCTCGTAGACCTTGTGCCAGCCGGTGTTGATGATCAGCACGTCGCCCTGGCGGATCGCCTTGCCACAGGCCTTTTCGAGATCGTCGCCGGTGATCGGCTCCCACTTTTTCTTGGGGATCGATACGACGATGCCGGTTCCGAAGAAATGCGGCAAGGGCACCTCGTCGATGAACGGCGTGCCCTGCACGACATGCGCCGGCGCATCGATGTGCGTCGTCACATGCATGGTCGTCGTGATGGTCTGCGACAGCACGCCCGACTTGGCCATGTAGTGCATGCGCTCAATGCGGACGTCGCGGAAATAGGGCCAGTTCGGGCACTGGTAGCCGAAGCGATGGGACAGATTGTAGAACTCGATACCCATCGGGTTGTCGAGGTTTGCTTCAAACTCGATGCCGCGCACGGTGACAGTCATACAGATACTCCTCGGCGCCGGGTGGAGCGCCGCCAGTTGATCTTCGGTGGTGTTGGGGCTCCTCCCAGAGCCTGCAATGTCAATACGGTAGGGATGAATTGCATTGCGGTCAATGTGTACCGCATTGTGGGCAGCTCTTCGGCGCAACCTGGCTGGTCTGCACTCCATTGCAACTGCGCCGCGCCGGCAGCGCGAATGGAGCTGGAGCCCTGGAAAGCGTGCGTGTTGCCCGTTGCTGAATGTGGAGCCGAAGTCGAACCCGGCGCACGGCACATGGCTGTTCACAGGCGGGCACTGATCGACGGCCAGTAGCGCGCCCCGCTTCAGGGGTTGCGGCATCACTGTGAAACTCCTCCCCAAGGTGTCTTGCAAATCTGCACGGCTGAATTGTATTACGGTCAATGAGTACCGCATCGTGGGCTATCCGTGGGCATTCGAGGGACAGCAAGACATGGCTAAGGCGACAGGTTCCGGCTTGAAGGTTTCGGATCAAGGCGACCGAACCGGGGTTCAGGTGATTGCACGTGCGGCGGCGGTACTTCGTGCCCTCAAGGGCTCATCGGGCATGAGCCTTGGACAGATCGCGTCGCGCGTCGATCTGCCCCGCTCGACGGTCCAGCGCATCGTCGGCGCCCTGCAGGCGGAACGCCTGGTCATCGCGACAAGTGGCGGCGCAGGCATTCGGCTCGGGCCGGAGCTTCATGCTCTGTCGGAGGCGGCGCGCTTCAACGTCGTCGATCTCATGCGGCCGATGCTGCAGCGTCTGTCGGCGCAGACCGAGGAGACCGTCGACCTGTCGGTGCTGCGCGACGGCAGGATGGTGTTCATCGACCAGGTTCCGGGCTCCCACCGCCTGCGCGCCATTTCCGCCGTCGGTGAGGTCTTTCCGCTGGCCATCACGGCCAATGGACGGGCCTGCCTGGCGTTGCTCGACGACACTGAGGCGAAGCGGTTGCTGGCGGCCGAGGGACTGGATCCCACCGATGACGTCATGACCAAGCTCGCCAATGTGCGGCGCCTGGGATTGGCATTCGACGAAGACGAACACACGCCCGGCATATCCGCCGTAGGCCTCGGGTTCATCGACCCGCGCGGCGACCGCTATGCCGTGTCGGTGCCAATCCCGACGAGCCGCTTCGCGCAACAGCGCGACAGGGTATCCGCCGCGCTAAGGCTGCTCCGGGAACCGATCAACGAGATCATTGGAAGGTGACCGCGAGGTCCTAGCTGCCTGACGCCGGACATCGTCGCGCTTGATCGCCCTGCCGAAGGCCTCGGTCATTCCATTTGAGAACGTTTTTCTTATGCGGTGAAATACAACCTGAGCATCCAGGCGCCCCAGCCAGCATGCCAAAAAAGATAAAGCTGCCAGCATGCGGAGAACGCTGGAAACGGGGATAGAAATATTCCTCGCTTCCCGATTCCAACATCCTGCGCGTCCATCTAAGCCGTTGAATTCTCTAGATCTCTTGCGAGACAAGAAATGAGTCGCCGAGCCGCTCGCAAAAAAGATGACGCCGACTTTCTTCACTCGGATTCGCCATGAGCGATACTCGTCCCATCGCCCTCGCGGGAACCTGGTGCGCACCGGGTATCAGGGAGGGCGGCGGCGCCGGATCGGTCGCGCTAACGGTGGCGCGGCTGGGTGATGAGCCCTGAGGTCCGGGCCCTGACCGAGGTCGCGCGGTGAAAGAATTCGCTGCGTCCCCTCCAGGTGGGGCAAGCACGCCGGCGGGGCGCGGGAGACCGCGCCACGTAACTATAATTGAGAGGCTCGGCCCCGTGCCCCGCTTCCCGACTACTGCTCCCGTGGCGAGCAGCGTTCTTTGAAATGGCCAGACGCTTCGGCGGGCGTGGCAAGGGTGAACTGTACCCTCCGGCCGATGGCCGAGCCCGCGACCGCGGGCCGCCGGGCTCCTGAGCTTGTCGAAGGGCGGCGCTCCCGAGCTTGTCGAAGGGCGCGCAGCCTAAGGCGACGGTACGGCCCGTGAGTGAAAGGAAACCTGGGACACCGCTCGCAGGCGATTTCCCTGCCCGATTGATTGAGATCAACGCGCCGGCGGGAGATGGGCAGACTATGGCCAAAGGCGATCTTGCTTCAACATCGGGAAAGGATAGGTCTATGACCCGGTTTTTGATCTACGCCGCTTTGGCTGTCGCCATGAGCGCGAGTGCAATTTCATCCTCCTCGGCCCAGGGCGGACCAGGCGGGATGATGGGAATGATGGGCGGCGGCTGCGCGACGATGGGAATGATGGGCCGCGGCGGCTGGGGCGAAGGCCCCCAGGGCCACGGCATGATGCGGCGGCAGCCCAGGATGGGCGCCATGGTCGATGGCCGCTTGGCCTACCTGAAGGGTGAACTCGAAATCACCGATGCCCAGGCCGCCGCCTGGGAGGGCTACGCCTCCGCCGTCAAGGCGCGCGTCGACCTCATGAAGGGCATGCACGAGAGCATGTTCGAGATCATGCAGAAGGGCACGGCGACCGAGCGGATGGACGCTCGCATTGCCGGAATGGAGGCCATGCTGGAGGCCATGAAGGCCATGAAGCCCGCGACCGAAGCGCTCTATGCGGTGCTGAGCGACGAGCAGAAGAAGGTTGCCGACGACTTGATCGGAGCCGACTGCGGCGCGATGTGACGCGGCTGCGGCAGACGGGGCTCGGATCCAATACAGGAGGCATTTTCCGTGAGCTACTATTTCAGCAAGACCATTCACATGGGCATGGATGCCGCGATTGCCCATGTGACGGACGCCTTGGCGCAAAAGGGCTTCGGCGTACTGACGACCATCGATGTCCGCGCGACGTTGAAGAAGAAGCTGGACGTCGATTTTCGTCCCTACACCATCCTTGGCGCGTGCAACCCGACATTCGCGCACAAGGCGCTGCTGAGCGAGGACAAGATCGGCACGATGTTGCCCTGCAACGTCATCGTGCAGGAAATAGGTGAAGGCCGGGTGGAGGTCTCGGCGGTCGACCCCGCCGCCTCGATGCAGGCGGTAGACAACCCGCATCTGGCGTCGATTGCCGGAGACGTCCGCGAGATGTTGAAACAGATGGTTGCCGGTCTCTGATACGCCATTGGCGGCCGCATCTGGCGTTCCGGATCAACCTTCTGGTGAGCGGCTGATCGTTTTCTTGGCCAACGCAGGGAGCCGCGATGCTGGAATATGCCATTGAAGCCCGGCGGGCCGATCGGTCCGGCAGCAAGGCCACGGCCAAGGACGCCGAGCTCGTTCTTGACACGTCGTTGGCAGGACGGCGGGATGCGTTCAATCCAGCCGAACTCCTGCTTGCCGCCGTGGCCGCCTGCATGATCAAGAGCATCGAGCGTGTTACCCCTATGCTGAACTTCGATCTGCGAGGTGTTGAGATCAGTCTCCACGCGACCAGGCAGGATAGCCCGCCAAAGATCATCGAGATCGACTACGTTTTGACCGTCGATACGGACGAGAGCGACCAACGGCTCGACCTGCTGCACCGAAACGTACGCAAATATGGAACGATCTCCAATACGGTCGCATCTGCGACGCGGCTGGACGGCTCTGTCAGGCGGAAATCATGAGCGGACTTCCTGCCTAGCGGTCCCGGGCGCCCGCGTTTGTGGGGCGGCGGGCTGGGCGCCCGGAACATTTGCCGGCCTGCGGTGTTGTCGTGCATCGCAATTGCTGGAGGACGGAATGAAAAACCTGATCATTGCCCTGGTTGCAACGCTGGCGATCGCCGGCTGCAGCCGGACCGAACAGGGCGCCGTCGTCGGTGGAGCCACCGGCGCGGTCATAGGCGGCGTCGCCTCGGGCGATGCAGGCGGTGCAATCGTCGGCGGCGCGGTTGGCGCGGTCGCGGGCGCGCTTATCGGGCGGGCGACGGAACCCGGCCGCTGCTATTATCGCGGGCGGGACGGTCGCCGCTACGTGGCGAACTGCCCTGAAGGCTACTGAACTTGACGGGTGTTGATTCAGACCTGTTCCGAACGTGCGGGGCGGGCTGACCTCAGCTCGCCTCGCGCATCTGTTCAGCCGTTTCGAGATTAACGGAAACGAGCTGGCTCACCCCCTGCTCCGCCATCGTCACGCCGAACAGCCTGTTCATGCGGGCCATGGTGATCGGATTGTGGGTGATGATCACGAACCGCGTCTCCGTCGACTTCGCCATCTCGTCCATGAGATTGCAGAACCGCTCGACATTGTGGTCGTCGAGTGGCGCGTCGACCTCGTCGAGGACGCAGATCGGCGCCGGATTGGTCAGGAACACGGCGAAAATCAAGGCCATTGCGGTCAAAGCCTGCTCGCCGCCTGACAGCAGCGTCATGGTCTGCGGCTTCTTGCCGGGCGGACGCGCCAGGATCTCAAGCCCCGCCTCCAGCGGGTCTTCCGATTCGATCAGCTGAAGCTCGGCGGTGCCGCCGCCGAAGAGATGAGTGAACAGCCGCTGGAAGTGGCCGTTCACCACGTCGAAGGCGGCAAGCAGGCGCTCGCGCCCTTCCCGGTTGAGGCTCTGGATCGCCAGACGCAGCTTGCGGATCGCCTCGACCACGTCCTCGCGCTCGGAAACCAGCGTATCCAGACGCTCGGAAAGCTCGCGCTGCTCTTCCTCGGCGCGCAGATTGACCGCGCCAAGACGCTCGCGTTCGACCTTCAGCCGGTCGAGCCGCTTCTCGACTTCTGCCATGTCGGGCAGCGGCGCGTCGGCGTCGAGCTCGGCCTGGCGGATCGCCAGGTGCGGCGGGGTGTTCAGCACCTCCTGGATGCGCGCTTCCGCCTCGCGGCGGCGCTCGTCGGCGGCGTTCAGCCTTTCCTCCGCGCGAGCGCGGCCCTCGCGGGCCTCCGACAATGCGGTGATCGCGGCGGTGGCAGCTTTGTCCAGCGCTGCCTGCCTGGTCTCGGCCTCCTGCAGGCGATCGGCGGCGGCCTTGCGCAGCGTTTCGGCCTCGGAAAGCTGGGAGAGCAGCGCGCGGCGCTTTGCATCTATCTCTTCGGGCGCATCGGCGAGCGACTGAAGCTCGGTCGCAGTCTCGGCGCGGCGCTCTCCGAGCGAAGCGATCTGCGTCTCGGCATTGGCGGCGCGCTGAACCCAGGTCCCGCGGTCGGCGGCGATGGCGGCGAGGCGGCGCATACGCGCCTCCGCTTCGCGCTTCAGCCCCTCGTGCAGTGCGCGCGCGTCGGCCAGCACGCCGCGGTCGCGCGTGACGTCGGCGGCAAGCGTCTCGAGCCGGTCTCGCAGATCGCCAAGATCGGGAGCTTCGGCGAGACGGGCCTCGGCTTCGGCGAAGGCTGCCGACGCTTCGGCAAGATCGTCGCCGATCCGCGAGCGCGACTCCGTCAGCGCCTCGCGCCGGCCTGACAGTTCGCCCGCTGCCTTCTCCGCCCGCGCCAACGACTCGCGCGCATCGCCGAGCGCTCGCTGGCCGTCGCGCCAGGCCTGGCGCGCGGCGCTCTCGCCGGCAACGCGCTCGCGCACCATGTTTTCCGCGGCGGCAAGGGCGGCTTCGGCGGTGCGCACCTTCAACGTCGCAGCCGCCATTTCGGCATCGAGTTCGGCAAGCCGGTTCTTCTGGGCAAGACGCTGGGCCGCTGCAGTCGGAGCATCCGCGCTCGCGGTGAAGCCATCCCAGCGCCAGAGGGCGCCTTCCCTGCTGACAAGGCGCTGGCCGGTTTTCAGCAACAATTGCAGCCGGTGTCCGTTCGCGGCATCGACAATGCCGATCTGGGCGAGGCGCCGCGAGAGTTGACGCGGACCGCGCACCACGCTTGCCAGGCTCGGCACGCCCTCCGGCAGCGTAGGGTCCGCGCCGTCGACAGCGATCTCGGCCCAATGGGCGGGAGCGCCCGGATCGAGCGCGGCGTCGAGATCGTCGCCAAGGGCGGCACCCAGTGCCGCCTCATAGCCGCGGTCGACCGTGATCTGCTCCAGCACCGCCGGAAACAGGTCGCCGGTCACGGCATTGAGAATCTTGGCGAGGGTGCGCGCCTCGGTCTCGATGCGGGCGAGTTCGCCGCGCGCTTCCTGCAAGGGCGGACGCGCAGCGCTTTCGGCAGCGCGCGCCTCGGCAACCGCCTTTTCCGCGACGTTCGCGGCAGCCTCTGCGGCTTCCAGCCCCGCCTGCGCCTCTTCGGCAAGCAGCTTCTTCTCAGCCGGATCGGCAAGCCCGGCGATCCGCTCGGCGATCTCGGCTGCCTCGCGATCGATCGTAGCAAGCTGGCGTTCGAGCCGCTCGCGCCGTTCGCCGGTCTCGCGCAGCGAGCGCTCGATCTGGTTGCGCGCCGCGGCAGCCTCGGCCCGCTCGGCGGTCAGCTTCGCCAGCGCCGCCTCGCTCAAGGTGAGGGCGGACGACGCAGCCTCGAACGTCGCGCGGGTTGATGTCTCCCGTTCCAGCGAGGAGGCGTTCTCCCCGTTCAACGTAGTTTCTTCGGCATCGAGACGCTGCAGCACGTCGGCATTGTCGCGGATCATCTGCTGTTCGCGCGCAATGTCGGCGTCAAGCTGCTCAAGGCGGCGGCCGAGTTCGGCGCGGCGGCGTTCGACGCGCGCCGCCTCTTCCTCGATCTGCGCCCTGGCGATGGACAGCCGTTGGTAGGCCGCCGCCGCCGCAGCCTCCGCGTCTCGCAATTCCGGAAGATGATGGGCGCCGATCGCCTGTTCCTTCGCTGCCTCCATTTGAGCGCCGGCGCGTTCGCCGACGACGGACGTTGCCGACGAAAGCGCGGATTGCGCCTCCGCCTCCTGCGCCTTGGCAAGCGTCCAGCGCACATGCAGCAGCGTCGCCTCGGCCTTGCGGATATCGGCCGACAGGTTCTTGAAACGGGAAGCCTGACGGGCTTGACGTTTGAGATTCTCGATCTGGCCTTCGAGTTCGCCGACCACATCGTCAAGGCGCTCGAGGTTCTGCTCGGCGGCGCGCAGGCGTAGCTCCGCCTCGTGCCGCCTCGTGTGAAGTCCGGAGATTCCGGCCGCTTCTTCGAGCAGTGCGCGGCGCGCCTGGGGCTTGGCCTGGATCAGCTCGCCGATGCGGCCCTGCCCAACCATCGAGGGCGAGCGTGCGCCGGTGGACTGGTCGGCGAAGAGGAGCTGCACGTCCTTGGCGCGCGCCTCCTTGCCGTTGATGCGGTAGATCGAGCCTGCCTCGCGCTCGATGCGGCGCGACACCTGCAACTCATCGGCGTCGTTGAAGGCGGCGGGCGCGGTGCGGTCGGCATTGTCGAGGAAAAGCGTGACTTCCGCGGTGTTTCTGGCCGGCCGCGTGCCGGAGCCCGAGAAGATCACGTCGTCCATGCCGGACGCGCGCATGTTCTTGTACGAGCTTTCGCCCATCACCCAGCGCAGCGCCTCGACAAGGTTAGACTTGCCGCATCCGTTCGGACCGACGATGCCGGTCAGACCGCGCTCGATGACGAACTCGCCAGGCTCGACGAAGGATTTGAATCCGAGAAGACGCAGCCGCGAAAACTTCATGCGCGCCTGCCCAAGGGCGCGCGGAAGCCTGCCCGCCCGCTCGCAAAGCGAGCGTCAGAGCATGCCGTCGATGATCGCCGACATTTCCGCAATCGTCAGGGCCCCTTTGTAGGTATTCCCGTTGATGAAGAAGGTCGGGGTAGAGTCCACCTTGAACTCGTCCGAGCCCCGTTTCTGCACCGCTCTCACATCGTCCAGAAGCTTCTGGTCCGTCAAGCAGGCCTCGAAGGACTCCTGTGAAAAACCGGCAAGTTTGGAAATCTGCAGCAGCGCATCCTTGGCGTTTTCGACGGACGCCCAGTTCTGCTGCTGTTTGAACAGCACGTCGACCATCGGGAAATAGTTGTCGTTCGAGCAGCGGGCAAGCATGAAACCCGCTTCAGCGCGCGGATCGAAGGGAAATTCACGGAAAATCAGGCGAGCCTTGCCGGTGTCGATGTATTTTGTCTTCAGCTCCGGCAAAGTCGTCGCGTGGAATTGGGCACAATGGGGACAGGTCATCGAGGCATATTCGACGATGGTCACCGGAGCGTCGTCGTTGCCGAGCACCTTGTCCGGCAGCGCGCCGGGCTCGAGCAGCTTGGCCATATCGACGCTGCCCTGGGATTCAGGCGCCGCAACGGCGGCAGCAGGTGGCGTTGCCCCGGCGGAGGGCGGTGCTTCAGCCGCCGCCGGCGGCTTGGCTGGATCGGCCGGCGCCTCGGCCTTGGGCGCCTCGCCTGAATCGCTGCAGGCGGCAACGAGCGCCGCCGCGGAGACGGCAAGCAGTGAAAGGACGGTTCTGCGAGGCAGAGAACGGATCATGCGAATCACCTGACAATGGACGT
Source organism: Mesorhizobium sp. KR9-304 (assembly GCF_040049215.1). NCBI lineage: Bacteria > Pseudomonadati > Pseudomonadota > Alphaproteobacteria > Hyphomicrobiales > Phyllobacteriaceae > Mesorhizobium > Mesorhizobium sp. KR9-304. The sequence goes on from NZ_JBDZDN010000001.1 coordinate 135,771, forward strand.
ATCTTGCAATGCCGGAGCACCAGAAAGCGAGAGTTGGCGCGAATTAGGGCATCCGGGTCCCCAATCCAATCGGCAAATTTGTCGCCGCGATCACGTTAGCGAGAGACTCGGAGTCAGGCTTTCGGCTTGCGCATGCCGACGATGTTGGCTCCCAGCCGCTCCAGCGACGCTCGTAGGTCATCGTCCTCGATATTGCCGACCGTGCTGGCAAGCCGGGCCTTTTCCCCTTGCGACAGCGCGCGCGGGACCGGTTTCGGCTTGGCCGGTTCGGGCGCCACCGGCTTCTGAACGATCCTGATTCTCCCAACAGCGGAAAATCCAAGAAACGCGTTCACGCGGCCGATGATCTCGCCGGTTTCATGCTGCAGGTGGAGCGCAGCCGCGCCCTCGCAGGCAACCACCAGCACCGCCGGCTCGAACGGATCGTCGTCGTGCATGCGCCGCGGCCATTGGATCTTTTCTGGCCGGGAGCTGCGCGCCAGCCGAGGCCCGACGATTTCCTCCCACGACTGCACGAGCCCGATCGAGATGCCCGCCCGCTTGCGCAGCAAGGGATCGAGTATTGCAGTCGCCAGGTCGCTGACGGCGACGGGATTGCGATTCGGCCCTTTTCCTGCCATGCGCGTCCAGCACCTATACCATTTCAACGCTTCGGTAGAATTGATGAAATGATCTAATTCCTTGTTTGTCGCAATTCCGAACGGAAAACCGGTTCCCACTTTTCCTGGAATTGCTTAGTTCGCCAATCTTGGCAGTTCCAGAAGCAATGGCACTCACCGGCAAAGCCCGCAAGGGAGCGTTTCACAAGGCGGACGGTCTGGCCGGCAGGCTGCTCGCCTGGTACGACGCCCATCATCGCGACCTGCCGTGGCGGGTTCCACCGTCCGCGCTTGCCAAAGGCGTCCGGCCCGACCCCTATCACGTCTGGCTATCGGAGATTATGCTGCAGCAGACGACTGTCGAGGCGGTGAAGCCGTATTTCCGGAAATTCCTCGATAAATGGCCCGAAGTGACGGACCTAGCCGCCGCCGAACCCGAGGACGTCATGAAGGCCTGGGCCGGTCTCGGCTACTATTCCCGCGCCCGCAATCTGAAGAAGTGCGCCGATCTCGTTGCGGCGCTGCCCGGCAGCCGATTTCCCAACGACGAAACCGGGTTGCGCGAACTTCCTGGTATCGGCGCCTATACGGCAGCCGCGATCGCGGCAATCGCCTTCGGGCGCAAGGCCGTCGTGATCGACGGCAATGTCGAGCGCGTCATGTCCCGGCTCTTCGAGATCCGCACGCCGCTGCCGGATTCCAAACCGGAAATACGCGCGCTGCTGGGGGAGTTGGTGCCCGACGAGCGGTCGGGAGATTTCGCGCAGGCGATGATGGATCTCGGTGCGACGGTCTGCACGCCGAAGCGTCCGCGCTGCATGCTTTGCCCAGTGCGGGAGGACTGCCGCGCCGTCCTCGCCGGCGACCCCGAGCTGCTTCCCGTACGCGGCGAAAAAGCGGACAAGCCGCGCAGGCGCGGCGCGGCATACGTCGCCGTCAGAAGCGATGGGGCGATCCTGCTGCGGACAAGACCCGAGAAAGGACTTCTCGGCGGCATGAGCGAGGTGCCGACGACGGGCTGGACCGCCCGCATCGACGGCGAAACGAGCGTGAAAAGTGCGCCCTTCCCGGCCGACTGGCGGCGCGCCGGCAGCATCAGCCATGTCTTCACGCATTTTGAGCTGGAGCTCGACGTCTACCGCGCGGAAGTGAAGGGCGCCACGGCACTTGCAGGGCATTGGTGGTCGCCGATCGCCGCAATCCATGACGAAGCGTTGCCGACCGTCATGAAAAAGGTCATCGAATCCGCCATTCCGGGCGCAACCAAACGCAGGCACTGAAGGGACCAGCATGACTGAAATACGCCACATCGTCTTCGACATCGGCAAGGTGCTGGTGCACTATGATCCCGACCTGCCTTTCAGCCGACTGATCCCCGATGAGGTCGAGCGGAAGTGGTTCTTCGACAATGTCTGCACCTCGGCCTGGAATATCGAACAGGACCGCGGCCGCACATGGGAAGAGGCAGAGGCGGAGCTGCTTGCCATCCATCCCGACCACGCGGAAAACATCCGGAACTTCCGCCGCCACTGGCACGAGATGGTGCCCCACGCCTATGACGACAGCGTCGCGCTGATGGAGCAGTTGATCGACGCCGGCAACGACGTAACGCTGCTCACCAACTGGGCGGCGGACACGTTTACCGAAGCGCGCGCCAGATTCCGCTTCCTCGAAAAGCCCAGGGGCATCACTGTTTCCGGCGAAATCGGGGTTATCAAGCCCGAGCGCGCGATCTTCGACCACCATGCGAGAGCGTTCGACCTGGAGCCGGCGGCAACCATCTTCATCGACGACAGCCAGAAGAACGTCGACGGCGCCAAGGCCGTGGGCTGGCAGGCGGTGCTGTTCACTGGCGCGGATCCGCTCGAAGCCGACCTTCGCCGGCTGGGAGTGGCCTTTTAGGCCCCTGCCCGCTCCATGCCGAGGCGGGCAATGCGGCGAAGCTCGTCGATCTGGGTGAGGCCGCCATTGCGCTCGTAGTGCCAGAAGGTCCAGCCATTGCAGGCGTCGAGACCCTGGACTACCGCACCGACCCGATGGATCGAGCCGGCTACGTCGCCGACGGCGAGCGTTCCGTCGGCGCGGACTTTCGCTGCCCAGCGCTTCTTGGAATCGTAGAGCGTGGCGCCTGGCTTCATGACGCCGGCGTCGATGAGGCTGACGAAGGCCACACGCGGCTCGGCCCGCTTGCTCGCTATCGTCGCAAGGTCTTCGACCGCCATCGGCTGAACGGCGGCGATGCGTTCGTTGGCGGCGTCGATATAGACCTGCTCGCGATCGACGCCGACGAAATTGCGGCCGAGGCGCTTGGCCACCGCGCCGGTGGTGCCGGAACCGAAGAAGGGGTCGAGCACCACGTCGCCGGGCTTGGTTGAGGCCAGCATGATGCGCGCGAGCAACGCTTCCGGCTTCTGCGTGGGATGCAACTTCTCGCCCTTGTCGTCCTTCAGCCGCTCAGCTCCCGTGCAGATCGGAAACAGCCAGTCGGAGCGCATCTGGACGTCGTCGTTGGCGGCCTTCATGGAGTCGTAGTTGAACGTATAGCCCTTTGCCTTGTGGTCGCGCGACGCCCAGATCAGCGTCTCGTGGGCGTTCTGGAAGCGGCGGCCGCGGAAGTTCGGCATCGGGTTGGTCTTGCGCCAGACGACGTCGTTCAGGATCCAGAAGCCGAGATCCTGCAGGGTCGCGCCGACGCGGAAGATGTTGTGGTAGGAGCCGATCACCCAGATCGTGCCGTTCGGCTTCAGCACCCGGCGGGCAGCGAGCAGCCAGGCGCGCGTGAAGGCGTCATAGGCGGCGAAGCTTTCGAACTGGTCCCAGTGATCGTCGACCGCGTCGACCTTGGACTGGTCCGGACGGTGCAGGTCGCCGTCGAGCTGGAGGTTGTAGGGCGGGTCGGCAAAGACCAGGTCGACCGACTTCTCCGGCAGCCGTTCGAGCGCGGCGACACAGTCGCCCTTGAGGATGGTGTTCAGCCATTCGGGCTCAGGGGAAGCCGAAAAAGAGCCGTCGAGAAGCGCCGCTGCGGACATGGTGATACTCGGTACACGCGTTACTGTTCACTCTCCGTTATGGTTACCGTTCTCGGTAAAGATTTAATGAAGCGTCGGCCCCGAATTTGCGATGCACACCGGCTTGGTGTAAGGCGCGCCGCTTGAACGGCCTCCCCAAAACGGTGCTTTCCGAAATCATGTCCCAGACAGACCTCGTCATTTTCGATTTCGACGGCACGCTCGTCGACAGCGAGATCATCGCCGCCCGCGTCGAGGCGGAGCTGATCACGCAGGCCGGTTACGAGATCACGGCCGAGGAGATCTTCGAACTCTATGCCGGGCTCACCTTCAAGGATATCCTGCTCAGGATCGAGGATGTCGCCGCAATCCCGTTCAAGGCCTCGCTGATCGACCAGGCGGAGGAACTGGTCGATCAGCGCCTGAAAAGCGAGGCGCGCATCATCGAAGGAGCGCGCGAAGCCGTGGCTTCCGTGACAGCCAACCGCTGTATTTGCTCCAACTCCCGCATGGAACGGATCGGCTTCATGCTGGACAAGACCGGGCTAGCGCCGTTCTTTGCCGACCGCGTCTTCTCGTCCCTGGAAACACCGTCAGGCAAGCCGAAGCCGGCGCCAGACGTGTTCCTGCATGCCGCCGCGACCCTCGGCGCAAATCCGGCCGGCACCTTCGTCGTCGAGGATTCCGTCCACGGCGTTGCCGGCGCCAGGCTGGCTGGCATGCGCGTCATCGGCTTTACGGGTGCGGCCCACAGCTATCCCGGCCACGCCGACGTGCTGACCGAGGCCGGAGCCGAGACGGTGATCCGCCGGTGGGCCGATTTCCGTGGCGTGATCGCGGCGCTGTCCGAGTGGTCCGACGCTTAAGCCGCCTTATTCGTCTGCCGCGTCACCGGCTTTCTTCTTCGGCGGGCCTGCGTCGAAACCCGCGAACACCTGAAGCCCTTGGTCGGTCGGGTTGGGCACGGTGACGGCGGGATCGTTGAAGACGAATTGCTGGGCCTGCCCGCCGTCCTGCGCGACCTGATGGTTGTGCAGTTGCGAATACTGAACCTCCTCACCGTGCAGCACGACCACCCTGATCGGCAGGGTCACGGCGCCGGAAACCCCAGCCGGGCCGGGAACGACGCGGCCCGCGACAGCGACATTTATCGTCAGCATCCCATTGGCGCGACTGCAGCTTCGCGTCACCGCGGAGATCGAAGCCTGGTAGCTTAGTTTGGCGGGATCTTCCTCGCCGCCCTTCACGTATTTGTTGATGTAGCCGGTGTCTTCCTTCAACCTCACCTTGGGGCAATAGGCCAGCAGCTCGCTCGCCAGGATCTTGCCTTCTTCCGGCTGCGTCTCCTTCTTGCCGCCGCCAAGTCCCAGCACGCCGCCGGCGTCGCCCGACTGACAGCCTGCGGCGGCCAGGATCAAGCCTGCAAGCGCAAAACCCGCCAGAAAACGACCGTTCATCAATCGAAACGCCATAAACTGCACTTCCCTCTCGCAAAGCGGCTGCTCTATAGCAACCGCGAGGCAAAAATGCGACTGACAACGCGCGAAAATTAACGATCAGCCGGTAACACCGGCAGCCGGAATGGACGGAACCGCATGAAATATGTGAGCACGCGGGGGGAAGCCCCGGTCCTCGGTTTTTCGGACGCCGTGCTCGCGGGCCTTGCGCGCGACGGCGGGCTTTACGTGCCGCAAGACTGGCCTCAGTTCAGCGCGGCAGATATCCGCGCCATGCGCGGTCTTGCCTATCCCGACCTCGCGGTGCGGCTGCTGACCCCGTTCCTTGGCGGCGAGATCGCGCCTGTTGTCTTCGAGCGTCTGGCTCGCGAGGCTTACGCCACCTTCAGGCACGAAGCCGTCTGCCCGATCGTGCAATTTGGCCCCAATGCCTTCGTGCTCGAGCTCTTCCACGGCCCGACCCTGGCATTCAAGGACGTGGCGATGCAGTTGCTGGCGCGCCTGATGGACCACGTGCTTGCCGAGCGCGGCCAGCGCGCCACGATCGCCGGAGCCACATCCGGCGACACGGGCGGGGCTGCCATCGAAGCCTTCGCCGGACGCGACCGCACCGACATCTTCATCCTCTTCCCGCATGGGCGCGTGTCGCCCGTGCAGCAGCGTCAGATGACCACCTCGACCGCGCCGAATGTCCATGCGCTCGCCATCGAGGGGAATTTCGACGACTGCCAGGGCCTGGTGAAGGACATGTTCAACGACCACGGCTTTCGGGACCGGGTTTCGCTGTCGGGCGTAAACTCGATCAACTGGGCGCGCATCATGGCTCAGATCGTCTATTACTTCTCGTCGGCGATCTCGCTCGGCAGCCCCGACCGTCCGGTTTCCTTTACCGTGCCGACCGGCAATTTCGGCGACATCTTCGCCGGCTACGCGGCAAAGCGCATGGGTCTGCCGATCGAGCGGCTGGTCATTGCGACCAACGACAACGACATCCTGGCGCGTACGCTCGCGTCCGGCGAGTACCGGACCAAGGGTGTCATTGCGACGACTTCGCCTTCCATGGACATACAGGTCTCATCCAACTTCGAGCGGCTTCTGTTCGAGGCTGGCGACCGGGACGCCCCGGCTGTCCGCCGCAGCATGGACGGGTTGAAGCAATCCGGCGCCTTCACGGTCGAGCCGGCGACGCTTTCCCGCATACGCGCCGAATTCGACGCCGGACGCGCCACCGTCGCGGAAGCGGCGGAGGCTATCCGCTCGATGCTCAAGACGAATGGATACCTGCTCGACCCGCATACCGCGACCGGCGTGCATGTCGCCCGGCAGAAGGCGTCGCCGGAAACACCGATGATCGTGCTGGCAACCGCCCATCCGGCAAAATTCCCAGATGCGGTCGAGGCCGCCAGCGGCGTGCGGCCCGTCCTGCCTGAATGGCTTGCCGGAATGATGGACGCAACGGAAAGATATACGGTACTTCCATCCGATCTAAAAATGGTGGAAGATCATATAAACCGTCGTGCACGAGCGGCGTCAGGGAGTTAAGTCTATATGGGTGTTGAGGTAAGCCGTCTGTCGAACGGCCTGACAGTCGCAACCGAAACCCTTCCAAGCATCGAATCCGTTGCACTAGGCGTCTGGGTCAAGTCGGGCGCGCGAAACGAACGCGACGACGAGCATGGAATGGCGCATCTGCTGGAGCACATGGCGTTCAAGGGAACGTCGCGGCGCAGCGCCTTCGAGATTGCTTCGGAAATCGAGAACGTCGGCGGCGAGATCAACGCTGCGACCAGCGTCGAGACGACCTCCTACTATGCCCGTGTGCTTACCGACGATGTGCCGCTGGCAGTTGATATCCTGGCCGACATCCTGACCGACTCGAATTTCGATGCCGCCGAACTCGAGCGCGAGCAGCACGTGATCCTGCAGGAGATCGGGGCCGCGCACGATACGCCCGACGACATCGTCTTCGACAAGTTCACCGAAACCGCCTACCGGCATCAGACGATCGGCCGCTCGATCCTCGGCACGCCGGAAACGGTGCAGTCCTTCACCTCCGCGCAGATCCACGACTTCATCAACCGGCAGTATGGCGCCGAGCGCATGGTGGTGGTGGCGGCGGGCGACATCAAGCACGACGCCTTCGTGCGCGAGGTCGAGAAGCGCCTCGGTTCCTTCCGCAGCAAGTCCGACGGCCTGGTGCCGAACTACGCCCAGTATATCGGCGGCGACTTTCGCGAGAACCGGGATCTGATGGATGCTCAGATCATCCTCGGCTTCGAGGGCCGCGCCTATCACGTGCGCGACTTCTACGCTTCCCAGGTGCTGTCGATGATCCTGGGCGGTGGCATGTCGTCGAGACTTTTCCAGGAGGTTCGCGAGAAACGCGGCCTTTGCTATTCGGTCTATGCCTTCCATTGGGGCTTTTCGGACACCGGCATATTCGGCGTCCATTCGGCGACCGGGCAAAGCGACATTTCAAAGCTGATACCGGTCATCGTGGATGAGCTCCAGAAAGCCGGCGAAGGCATCTCCCAGGACGAACTCAACAGGGCCCGCGCGCAGTATCGTGCGGGCCTTATCATGTCGGGCGAAAGCGCATCGAGCCGCGCATCGCAGATCGCCCGCCAGCTTCTCCTTTTTGGGCGGCCGATCGCCAAGGAGGAGCTCATGGAGCGGCTCTCGGCCCTCACCGTGGAGCGGCTCAGGGACCTGTCCTCGCGGCTCTTCTCCACCACGCCGACCATCGCCGCGGTTGGTCCCATCGGCAAACTCGCCCCCTATGAGGCGATTCGCGACGCTCTTCCCGGACAAGAGACGAGCCTGCGCCGACGCGCGGTCTGATCCCGGTTCCATAGAATGTTCCCGCTACCGTTCTTCCGGCGCGCTCCTCCGGCGCTGAAAGGCAAACGCGTCACGCTCAGAATGCCGGTCTCCAGCGATTTTCGCGAATGGGCGAAGCTCAGGGGCGAGAGCCGCGCCTTCCTCGAGCCCTGGGAACCAAGCTGGGCGCCGGATGAACTGGAAAAATCGGCCTGGCGCTATCGGCTGAGGCGCTATCGCGAGGACTACGCCCGCGGCACCGCAATCGCATTCTTCATCTTTGAAACCGACACCGGAAAGCTGCTCGGCGGCGTGACGTTGGGGAACATCCGACACGGCGTTTCCCGCTCCGGCCACATCGGCTATTGGATCGGCGAAAAATACGCCGGTCGGGGCTACATGGCGGACGCGCTCGAACTGCTTGCGCAACATGCCTTCCACACGATGCGGTTGCACCGGATCGAGGCTGCCTGTATTCCCGGAAACAAGCGGTCCATCCGTGTGCTTGAAAAAGCCGGATTCACGCGCGAAGGGCTGTTGCGATCCTACCTGAAGATCAACGGAGGCTGGCAGGATCATTATCTTTACGCGCTGATCGCCGACGATCAGCGCGGCGCCGGGGCAAAGGACTGATTTTGGCGATCGACTTCCTCAAAGCGCGGCTTGCCGCATTTGCCCTGGCGGCCGTCGCCGTGCTTTGCCTGGCCACGAGCGCGCTTGCCATCGAGCCGATCAAGATTTCGCGCGACAACGTCGCTCTCGACCTGTCGCGCGCGGTCCAGATCTACCAGAACCAGGGCGAGAATTTCCAGGTCTCCACCGCTCCCGGCCCGGACGGCATCGTCCGCCGCATCGAGGTCGAAGCCAATGACGAACGGTCGACCGGCGACTGGGCGGTCTTTGCGCTCGCCAACACGACCGACGAACAACTCGACCGGCTGATCGTGGCGCCGCATTTCCGCCTCGTGAATTCGGGGCTGTTCTGGCCCGACCTCGGTTCGAACCGCATCGCTGCGATCACGCCCAGCGAGGGCTTTGCGCTCGATCGCCAGGCGAGCCCCAACGCGGACGTGTTCCTGGTTACGCTCAATCCCGGCGCGGTCGTCACCTTCATCGCGGAACTCGCCTCCCCGAACCTGCCGCAGGTCTATCTCTGGGATCCCGAGCCCTACAAGGATTCGGTGAACTCCTACACGCTCTACCGCGGCATCGTGATCGGCATCGCCGGTCTGCTCGCGCTGTTCCTGACCATTCTCTTCGTGGTCAAGGGGACGTCTATGTTCCCTGCGACTGCCGCGCTCTCCTGGGCGGTGCTGGCCTATATCAGCGTCGATTTCGGCTTCCTCAACAAGATCATCGAGATATCGCCCGGCAACGAGCAGATATGGCGCGCAGGAACCGAGGTTGGCCTCGCCGCCACCTTCGTCGTTTTCCTGTTCGCCTATCTCAACCTCAACCGATGGCACGGGCATTTCAGTTACGGCGCCTTCGTCTGGATTTGCGGCCTGGTGCTGATCGCCGGCGTCGCGATCATCGATCCAGCGGTCGCGGCCGGCATTGCGCGGCTCTCGTTCGCCGCGACGGCGATCACCGGCATCGGCCTCATCATCTTCCTCGGCATCCGCGGCTACGACCGCGCGATCATGCTGATCCCGAGCTGGGTCATGGTGCTGATCTGGCTCACCGGCTCGTGGATGGCGATCACCGGCATGATCGACAACGACGTGGTGCAGCCGGCGCTCGGCGGCGGCCTCATCCTCATCATCCTGCTGATCGGTTTTACGATCATGCAGCACGCCTTCGCCGGCGGCGCCCTGCATCAGGGCCTGTTCAGCGACATGGAACGGCAGGCGCTGGCCGTGGTCGGGTCGGGCGACATCGTGTTCGACTGGGACGTGCTGCGCGACCGCGTCGTGACGAAGCCCGACATCAGCCTGCAACTCGGCCTGCCGCCGAACAGCCTGGGCGGCCCTGCCCGTACCTGGCTGCCGGCGCTGCATTCGGACGACCGCGACACGTTCCGCACAACCCTCGATGTCGTCCTGGAGCATCGGCGCGGCAGGGTCGCGCAGAGCTTCCGGCTGCGCGGCGCCGACGGGCACTATCACTGGTTCTCGCTGAGAGCCCGCCCGGTTGTCGGGTCCGACGGCGAAGTCATCCGCTGCGTCGGCACGATGGTCGAGGTCACCGAGCAGAAGAAGGCCGAGGAACGGCTGCTGCACGACGCCGTGCACGACAATCTGACCGGCCTGCCCAACCGTGAGCTTTTCATGAACCGGCTGGAGGCGATCATTTCGGTCTCCAAGTCCGAAGACAAGATCCAGCCGACCGTCTTCGTCATCGACATCGACCGGTTCAAGCAGGTCAATGACGGGCTCGGCATCTCTGCCGGCGACACGATCCTGCTTACCATCGCGCGGCGCCTGCATCGGTTGCTCAAGCCGAAGGATTCGCTGTCGCGCTTCGCCGGCGACCAGTTCGCGCTGATGCTGCTGTCCGAGCAGGACCCTGCCCGCATCGCCGGCGTCGCCGACGCCATCAAGCAGGCGATCCGCGCGCCGATCAATTTCGCCAAGCGCGAGATCGTGCTGACGGCCTCGATCGGGCTGATCACCTGGACGAACTCGCAGAACACGGCCGAGGACATGGTCAAGGACGCCGAACTTGCCATGCATCAGGCAAAACGCTTCGGCGGCGACCGCATCGAGCCGTTCCGTCCAGCCTTCCGCTCGGTCGGCACCGACAGGCTGCAGCTCGAATCCGACCTGCGCCGCGCCGCCGAGCGCAAGGAATTCACCCTAGCCTACCAGCCGATCGTGCGGCTGGAGGACGGCACGGTGGCCGGTTTCGAGGCGCTGCTGCGCTGGGACCACCCCCGCCGCGGCTCCATTCCGCCGTCGGATTTCATCCCCGTCGCCGAGAATTGCGGCTTGATCGTCCAACTCGGCCTCTTCGCCATGCAGCGCGCCGCCGAGGACCTCGCGATGTGGCAGAAGCAGATCGGCGATACGCCGCTTTCCGTTTCGGTGAACCTATCCAGCCGGCAGCTGATCCGGCGCGACCTCGTCAGCGACGTGCGCTCGGTGATCGCCCGGGCGAATCTCAAGCCGCGCTGCTTCCGGCTGGAGCTCACCGAGTCGCTGGTGATGGACAATCCCGAGCAGACCAACCATGTGCTCACCAAGCTTAAGCAGCTCGGCATTGGCCTTTCGCTCGACGATTTCGGCACCGGCTATTCCTCCTTGTCCTACCTGACGCGTTTCCCCTTCGACACGATCAAGATCGACAAGAGCTTCGTCGACGACAACACGCCGAAGCGGGCGGTGCTGCTCAAATCCATGGTCAACATGGCTCATGAGCTCGGCCTGTCGGTCGTCGCCGAGGGCGTTGCGGACGAAAACGATGCGCTGGAACTGAGACAGATGGGCTGCGAATATGTGCAGAGCTACATGTTCGGCGCGCCTATTCCCGGCGACCAGGTGCTCAAGATGCTGAAGGAACAGTATCCGCTCGCCCAAGCGTAAGGGTGGGCAGCCTGGTGCGTTCTTTGAGGCTCGGCTACCCCTCAGGCGTGGCCGGCCGTATTGCTGAGATGGGCGAGGTCGATGCCGATCGAGGCCAGGATGCGGTCGTATTTGCGGTCGATGTCGGCGTCGAACAGCAGATCCGGCGTCGCCGGGCAGGTCAGCCAGCCATTCTCGGCGATCTCGTTTTCCAGTTGCCCGGCGCCCCAGCCCGAATAGCCGAGCGCCATCAGCGCGCGGCGTGGGCCGCGGCCCGAGGAGATGGCGCGCAGGATATCGACGGTCGCGGTCAGGCAGATGTCGTCCGATACGGGCAATGAGGATTCGACTGTATAATCGCCCGAATGCAGGACAAAACCGCGGCTGCGGTCGACCGGGCCGCCGTTGCGGACGACGAAGTCGCGCGCCTTCTGCGGCAGGCGGATCACTTCCTGTTCGTTCATGATGCCGAGTTGGACCAGAAGATCGGGAAACTGCATCTGCTGAGCCTGGTTGATGATCAGGCCCATGGCGCCCTCGTCGCTGTGAGCGCAGACATAGATCACCGCGCGAGCGAAGCGGTCGTCCTTCATGCCCGGCATGGCGATGAGGAACTGGTCGTCGAGAAACCCGCGAACTGCGGATTTTTTCTGCCGCAATAGGTCCATGGCATCAAAATAACGCGTTTCATCCGCGCTTGAAAGACGGCTTTCGCCTTCCGTCGCAGGCAAACTCACGCAAAAATGATGCTTTTCGTCCCTGGGTTCGTTGCGGAGCGCTGCCGCAAGGTTCAAAAGTCACCCGCAATGAAAGCCCTGTCCGCATCCGCCATCCTGTTCGCGCTGCTGATCGCTGCGCCGGCTCGCGCGGCGTCGAGCGACTGGTTCGAGATGGAAGGGGCGCGCGTGAGGCTCGTCACGGCCGGAAAGCCCGACGCCCTGGGCCGGCTCAGAGGCGCCCTCGACATCGAGCTCAAGCCCGGCTGGAAGACCTATTGGCGCGATCCGGGCGACGCGGGGGTGCCGCCGACGATCGATGCGTCCGCAAATCCCAATATCGACACGGTCGCGTTCGATTTTCCGGCGCCGCAGCGGCACGACGAAAGCGACTTCAAATGGGCCGGCTACGACTATCCGGTCGCGCTGCCGGTCACCTTCAAGTTCAAGGATCCGGCAGGGTCCGCGACAATCGACGCCAATGTATTTCTCGGCGTGTGCGAGACGATCTGCGTTCCGGTTCAGGCCAAGCTCGCCGTCGACCCCGGCGCCGACGATCCCGAGGACGTGGCTGCGGTTTCGGCGGCGTTTGCCGACATCCCGCCGCCTGCTCGTCCCGACTTCGGCCTGAAGGTTGCGAGCAAGCCCGGCGACGCGAAAGCGCTTCTGGAAGTCACATCCCCCGGCGATGCCGGGACAGCCGAACTTTTCCTCGCCGGAGAGGACGGCTATGTCTTATCCACGCCCGACAGGGAAATACGTGACGGCACGACCTTCTTCGTCGTCGAAGTGACCCGGCCGGACGAAGCGCCGACAGGACCGGGCCTGCATTATACGCTCGTCACCGAGCACGGCGCGGTCAGCGGTTTCCTGCCCTATCTCTGAGCTGGACCATCCGATGCCTGCGGAGCGGCGGTTGTCCGCGAGGCCATAAGCCGCTACCTGACTGTCCGGCCATATCCCAAGGATCTTTTTTCATGACCATTGCCGCTGGCGAAAAACTGCCTGATGCCAAGTTCAAGACCATGACCGCCGACGGCCCGAGGGATCTCACTACCGCCGACATATTCGCCGGCAAGACGGTCGTGCTGTTCGGCGTGCCGGGCGCGTTCACTCCGACCTGCAGCAACAACCACCTGCCGGGCTATATCGAAAATCATGACGCCATCCTGGCGCGCGGCGTCGACACGATCGCCGTCGTGGCGACCAACGACGTCCATGTGATGGGCGCCTGGGCACGATTCAGCGGCGGCGAAGGCAAAATCCTGTACCTGGCCGACGGAAGCGGTGACTTCGCCCGCGCCGCCGGGCTTGAGGTCGACCTCAGCCAAGCCGGCATGGGGCTGCGCAACAAGCGCTTCTCGATGATCGTCGACGACGGATTGGTCAGGGCGATCAATGTCGAGACTAAACCCGGCGTCAACGAATCCGGCGCGGCGCAGATCCTCGAGCAGCTCTGAACCCTCTTCTTTGCCGCAATTCCGGACGGAAAACCGGTTCCCACTTTTCCTGGAATTGCCTAGTAGCTCTGCGTGGAGCGGCGCGGCTTTGGCTTCGCCGCTCTTACATTGCCGGAAGGCGCGGCGGGTCCAGCCGATGAAGGTTTGGTAGGCCGCGCGCCGCTTTTCCCACTCCCCTCTGTCGGCTTTGCCGACCGCTCCCCGCCAGGCGGACCGGACGGGCGCTTCGTCTTGAACGGGGCCATGCCCATGCGGGCGAGCTCGTCGGCGCGTTCGTTCTCGGCATGGCCGGCATGGCCCTTGACCCAGTGCCACTTGACCTTGTGACGCCGGTTGGCCTCGTCGAGCGCCTGCCAGAGTTCGGCGTTCTTCACGGGCTTCCTGTCGGCGGTCTTCCAGCCGTTGCGCTTCCACCCGTGGATCCAGCCGGAAATACCGTCCATCACGTACTTGCTGTCGGTGTGAAGCAGCACCTCGCAAGGCTCCTTCAGCGCGTTGAGCGCCGAGATCGCCGCCAGCAGTTCCATGCGGTTATTGGTGGTGACCGCCTCGCCGCCGGACAGTTCCTTCGTCGTGCCGTTGAAACGCAGCACCGCGCCCCAGCCGCCCGGGCCGGGATTGCCCGAGCACGCGCCGTCAGTGAATATCTCTACCGTCTTCATGCCGGGCGTATTCATCACAGTCCGTACTCGGTGGGTGACCTGACCGCGCGGTGAAAGCGCAGCCGGCGAATGTATTCGACGGGGTCGCGCTTCTGCACCAGCGCACCGTCGGGGATCGTCAGCCAGTCGTAGAGGCGCGTCAACATGAAGCGTAGCGCCGACCCGCGCGCCAGGAGCGGCAGCGCCTGCTTTTCTGCTTCGCTGAGCGGCCGTACCGCCTGATAGGCGGAAAGCAGCGCCCTGCCCTTGGTCAGATTGAAGGAAAAGTCCTTCTCGAAGCACCATGCATTGAGGCAGGTGGCGACGTCATAGGCGTAAAAATCGTTGCAGGCGAAATAGAAGTCGATCACGCCGGAGAGCTTGTCGCCGAGAAAGAAGACGTTGTCGGGGAAAAGGTCGGCATGGATGACGCCCGACGGCAAGTCCGTCGGCCAGTCCCTGTCGAACAAAGCGAAATCGGCATCGACCTCGGCGGCAAGGCCCGGCTCCACCTCGTCGGCGCGCTCGTGCGAGCCAGCCCAGAGCTTGCGCCAGCCGTCTATAGCCAGCGCGTTCGGTCGCGACAGCGGGAAATCCATGCCGGCGACGTGCATTTCGGCGAGCGCACGGCCGACTTCGCGGCAATGGGCGGCGGTCGGGCGTCGCATCCACATGCCTTCGAGGAAGGTGATGAGCGCCGCCGGACGGCCGGCGAGCGTGCCGAACAGCTTGCCGTCATGGCGCTCCACCGGCAGCGGACAGGAGATTCCCTTGCCGGCAAGGTGATGCATCAGGCCGAGGAAGAACGGCAGGTCGTCTACATCGACCCGCTTTTCGTAAAGGGTGAGGATGAAGGAACCCTCGGAGGTGTGAAGCAAAAAATTCGAGTTCTCCGAGCCCTCGGCGATGCCCTTGTAGGAGAGAAGCCTTCCGGCGGGATATTCCCGCAGGAAAGTCTCGAGTTCGCTTTCGGAAACGTCGGTGTAGACGGCCATGCGTTCAGCCGTTGACGAAGGCCATGTCGGCCCTGGTGAGTTCGACGTCGCGCAGAGCGCGCATGACAGGGAAGTTCTCCGTCTCGGTGGCGGTCACCGCGAGGTCTACAGTCACGTCGAAGCGCGAGCGGAAAGCGTCGATGATTTCGTCGACGATGATCTCGGGCGCCGAGGCGCCTGCCGAAAGGCCTAGCGTCCCGATCGCGCCGATGCGGTCCCAGGGAATCTCAGAGGCGCGCTGGACGAGCAGCGACATTTTTGCGCCGGCACGTTCGGCGACCTCGACAAGCCGCATCGAGTTCGACGAATTGGGCGCACCGACGACAAGGAACAGGTCGGCTCCGGCGGCGGTCTCCTTGACCGCATCCTGGCGGTTGGTGGTGGCGTAGCAGATCGACTCGGCGGCGGCGGCGTGGAGCTCAGGGAATTTTTCCTGCAGCGCTTGGATAACGCCGGCCGTGTCCTCGACCGAGAGCGTGGTCTGGGTGACGAAACCGAGCGCCGCTGGGTCGGCCGGCTCGAAGCGCGCAACATCGGCTTCGTTTTCGATCAGCGTGACAGCGCCTTCCGGCAGTTGTCCCATCGTGCCGATCACCTCGGGGTGCCCGGCATGGCCGATGAGCAGCACATGGCGACCGAGGCGCTGGTGGCGCATCGCCTGCTTGTGGACCTTGGAGACCAGCGGGCAGGTCGCGTCGAGATAGAAGAGGTTACGCGCCTGAGCATCGGCGGGGACGGATTTCGGCACGCCGTGGGCCGAGAAGACGACCGGGCTCGCCTGATGCTCCGGCGGGATTTCGCTGAGTTCCTCGATGAAGACGGCGCCGAGTTTCTGCAGCCCTTCGACCACATAGCGGTTGTGCACGATCTCGTGGCGGACATAGACCGGCGCGCCGTATTTCTTCAGCGCCAGCACAACGATCTGGATCGCGCGGTCGACGCCCGCGCAGAAGCCGCGCGGCTGGCAGAGCCGGATGGTCAGCGGCGGTTTGGTGTGTCGGGCGAGCATGGTGCCGAAATGGCGTCGGGGGATGCGGTGTGTCAAGGGGAAGGCCTGCCTTTCCGCGCGTTTCGCCGTCGCCACGCCCCGTTGCCGGTCTGGCCATTACTTGGAAGGTAGTCGGGAAGCGGGGCGCGATGGCCGAGCCTCTCAGACTAATTCAATGGCGCAGCTTGCCGCGCCCCGCCGGCGTTTTTTGGCCCTCCCATTCCCCAACTCAACACACACCGGCTATGACCTGTCCGAAAATACGAACGCCTCGGAAGATCATGTGCAGCCGGCAGTTTCAAAGTACGGCCAGCGCCAGGGACATACCCACGCCTGGTCCCCGTCGCTTGCGCGCGGGGAGTCTTGGGAACTCCGGGAGACCCTCGACCTCCACGGCCACGTTAGCCGCTTCACCCGAGCGCCGGTCCCTCCCCGCAAACCACCGTCATGATCGGCGTTCCCGCAGGAGAAACTGCGCACAGGATAAACGAGGCGGGAGCGGTGGGGAAAAAGGAGCTTTGAAAAAATCCCATCTCTCGCGATTTCCGACACTTAACCTCGTGAAGAACTCGGCTAAGCTGTTGAAATCGCTTTCTTCCCCGCATCGGGTGAGATCATGGCCGCGCCATGGCTACCAAAAAATCTATCAACGTCTCGGTGTTCTATGAGAAAATGCCGCCCGGTATCTCGCTTCGCGCGAGTATCAACGTCGTCCTAGGCCCTGGGGTTACCCGACAGCGCGCAAGGAAGACCTGCAACGGTCGAGTTTCGAAACCAGGGACGAAGAAGGGCGTGACGTACACGCTAATCGCCGCGAAGCGGCTGCTATGGACCTATGTCGCAAGCGACCCAAAGGGAAACCGCTCAAGCTAGCAGTAGCGCGACCAGCTACGCGCCAGCGGCCGTCATATGCGGACCTCCCTCACCGAGGGATAACCTGGCAGGCCAGCCCATCACCGACCGCTAAAGCGTTGTCTCGCCGCCTCGGTAACGGGCGTATAGAGGGCGACGCGGGTGCCCTCAGGATCGGAGAACTGGACGGTGCGGTTTCCCCAAGGCAAATCCTTGGGCTCATGCACCACTTCGACCTGGTCTTTGAGCCGTGCGAATTCCGCATCGACGTCCGATACCATGAACTCGAGAATGGCGGTCTTGTTGGCGCGGGGCTCCGCGCTGCCCTCCTTGAACAGAGCCACCGTCTCCGCGCTCCCGATTGCCAAAGCCGCGCCCGGCGTGACGATCTCGGCGAACACGGGAGCAAGCCAGTCCGCGCGGTAGCCCGTCACCAGTTCGTAGAAGGCCACCATGCTTTTGATGTCCGCGGCGACGAGACGGGTGGATGCAAATTTCATCACTTTTCCTTCGGTCGTAACGATCCGTTTCCGCGGTTTTCGTGACACAGTCGTACTGACAGCATTGTGGCAGCAGGAGTCGGCAGCGGGACGGCTTTTTTCAGATTATCCAGATGCTTCGAAGGTCGAGCCGCCCGGTCACCTCGGCGCAGCTTGCGTATGAACTCGAGGTCGCGCGACGAACCGGCTGCTTGCGCCTCAATGTGAGAAGGGAGGGTTGGCGCGCTTCCTCGATCGCCACCACGCGACGCCCATAACGGCGACCAGCGCGGCGGCGAGGCCGTACCAGGTGACGGCATATTGCAGGTGGCTGTTGGGCAGGTCGATCAGGGTGACGCCGCCGACCGGATAGCCGCCTGGATTGGGTGTATCGCCGGCATCGATGAACACCTGCACGACCTCGGCCCCGGCGCGCAAATTGGCGCTCCTCGCCATCGCGTCGCGATCCTTCCAGTAGAACACGTTCCTGGCGGGGTCGTTGTCGGGCACCAGCGAGGAAGGCTTTGCCTGCAGGGGGTTGCGCGCCAGGCCGTTGACGGTCACCTCGCCCTCGACCTGGCCGGACGGGCGTTTCGACGGGTCCTTCAGGCCGTAGGGGACGAATCCCCGGTTGATGAAGACGAAGCGGCCGTCTTCGAGTTCCAGCGGCGTATAGACGAAGAAGCCTGACTGCCCTTTCCAGGTCGCCAGGAAGTGGCGCTCGCCGCCGTGACGGAAGATGCCCGTCACCGTTGCCGGCATGTAGTCGACGTCGCCGATCGACCTGTGGAGCGCCTCGATCTCGGCGAGCGGCAGAGGTGCGGCGGTCCTGCGCGCCTCGATCGTGGCAAGCAGGCCCTCCTTCCACTGCAGGCGCTGAACCTGCCAGGTGCCGAGCGCGAGCAATGTGACGAAGGCGAAGAGGCCGAGCACGGCGAAGAGCCAGGGGAAGCGGCCTGGCGCGGCTGCGGCGGCACCGCTCATTGATCGACCCGGCCCTCGGCAGCCTTGTTGGCGTATTGCAACGTGACGAGAACTCCCTTGACCAGGCGCAACGCGCCCAGGCTGAGCACCACCGTCAGCGGAATCCACATCGTGAAGTGCACCCAGAGCGGCGGATTGACGTTGACCTCCATCCAGAGCGCCAGGCCAACGACGATGAAGCCGATGATCAGGATGACGAACACGGCAGGCCCGTCGCCTGCATCGGCGAATGAATAGTCGAGGCCGCACTTGTCGCAGCTCGGCGCGACGGTCAGGAGGCCCGAGAAGAGCTTGCCCTTGCCGCAGCGCGGACAGCAGCCTTTCAGGCCGGCCGCGATGGGCTCGATCGGAGGGAAGCCGCTGTTGTCGTTCAATTCCGTCACTTGGGTTATCGCCGCCCGCGTTCAAGCGTCGACTATGCGGCGCAATCCTGCCAGAAAAAAGTCGGCCGCGTCGCCGCGACCGACTGTCTAAATAACACAGCTTCGGCGAACGTCAGTGCCCGGCTGCGATGGTCGCGCCAGCCGAGGCCCAGACGTAGACCGAGGCGAAGAGGAACAGCCAGACCACGTCGACGAAATGCCAGTACCAGGCGGCGGCCTCGAAGCCGAAATGCGCCTTGGGCGTGAAGTCGCCGCCGATTGCGCGGATGAGGCAGACGATCAGGAAGATCGTGCCGATCAGCACGTGGAACCCGTGGAAGCCGGTCGCCATGAAGAAGGTCGCGCCGTAGATGGAATCGTGGAAGCCGAACGGCGCGTGCACGTATTCGTAGGCCTGCACGATCGAGAAGAGGATGCCGAGACCGACGGTGACGGCCAAGCCGTTGACCAGGCCCTTGCGGTCGCCGTGGAGCAGCGCGTGGTGTGCCCAGGTGACGGTGGTGCCCGACAAGAGCAGTATGATCGTGTTGTAGAGCGGCAGGTGGAAGGGATCGAGCACCTCGATGCCCTTGGGCGGCCAGACGCCGCCGGTGAAGGCGGCGCGGGCGTATTGCGCGGCCTCGCCAGGAAAGAGGCTGGCGTCGAAGAAGGCCCAGAACCAGGCGACGAAGAACATCACCTCTGAAGCGATGAACATGATCATGCCGTAGCGCATGTGCAGCGACACGACCTTGGTGTGGTGACCTTCGTGGCCTTCCTTGATGGTGTCCGACCACCAGGAGAACATGGTGTAGAGCACGATCGCGAGACCGATGAAGAACAGCCACGGCGTGGCAATGTTCAGGCCGAAGAGATGGAACTCGTTGCCCTTCATGTACTGCATCCAGGCGACGCCGCCGATCGCCATGACCAATGCGCCGACCGAGCCGATAAACGGCCACGGGCTCGGGTCGATGATGTGGTAGTCGTGTTGCGGTTTTGCGTGAGCGTTTGCGTCCGCCATGTCAGCCCCCGAGATTGCCGTCGGTGTTGGTGGGTATTGCCTCGGCCTGCGGCGCGGCGGCCACGGGCTTGTCTTCCGCGATCGGGAAGAAGGTGTAGGAAAGCGTGATCGTGTTGATGTTCTTCATTTCAGGCAAGTCCGCGATATCGGGGGCGACATAGAACACGACTGGCATATCGAGCGTTTCGCCCGGCTTCAAGGTCGTGTCGGTGAAGCAGAAACACTCGACCTTGTTGAAGTAGGAGCCCGCAATCTCCGGCGTCACGTTGAAGGTGGCGCGGCCGGCGGTCGGCGTGGCGAACAGATTGGACGCGGTATAGTGCGCCTGCGCCGTCTCGCCGATCTTGATCGTCACATCGCGGGCGACGGGCTTAAAGTCCCATGGCAGGCCGCCCGAGACATTCGCATCGAAGCGGACGGTGATCTTGCGGTCCAGCACGCGGTCGGAATACTGCTCGACGCGCTGCGTCGTGCCGCCATAGCCGGTGATCTGGCAGAACATGGCGTAGAGCGGCACGGAGGCGTAGGCCATGCCGACCATGCCGCCGAAGAAGGCGAGACAGAGGCCGGCGACGAGCCGGTTCGAGCCCTGCCTTTTCAGATCGGCTAGTGTCCTGTCCTCAGCCATCGCCGCTCACATGGGCCTGTCGAGAATGCCGGGGCCGAACTTCACGATCGTGGCGATGTAGAAGATGACGACCAGCGCGAAGAGGCCGATGGCGATCGCGACCGAGCGGCTGCGGCGCGCCTTCTTCTGGCTCTCGGTGAGCGTGACGAACTCCTGGTCCATGGCCCTAGACGCCTCCCGCCGCGAGGATGCGCCCGGCGAGCGCGTCGGCGAGATAGGCTGCGAAGATGCCGAAGAGGTAGAGGATCGAGAAACCGAAAAGCGCCTTCTCGGCTTTCATGGTGGGGTCGTCGAGCGGGGCAGCAAGGACGCTTGCAGCGTAGATCACGAAACCCGTCCCGAGGATGGTGGCCGCCGCGCCGTAGATTTCGCCGGTGTAGCCGAGCACGAAGGGAACGACGCCGACCAGCGCAACAATGAGCGCGTAAGTGAAGATCTGCCGCCTCGTCGAGGCAGGACCCACGACATTCGGCATCATCGGGATGCCGGCGCGCGCATATTCGCCGGACTTGTAGAGCGCCAGCGCCCAGAAATGCGGCGGCGTCCACAGGAAGATGATGAGGAAGAGGATAACGCTCTCGAGGCTGACCGTGCCGGTGGCGGCGGCCCAACCGATGACAGGCGGGAAGGACCCGGCGGCGCCGCCGATGACGATGTTCTGCGGCGTCCAGCGCTTCAGCCACATCGTGTAGACGACGGCGTAGAAGAAGATGGTGAAGGCGAGCAGGCCGGCGGAAAGCCAGTTCACCAGCACGCCGAGCGTCAAGACGGACAGCGCCGACAGCACGAGGCCGAAAACCAGCGCTTCGCGCGGCGCGATCCTGCCTTTCGGAATGGGCCTTGCCTTGGTGCGCGACATCAAGGCGTCGATGTCGGCGTCGTACCACATGTTGAGCGCGCCGGACGCGCCGGCGCCGATGGCGATCGACAGGATGGCGACGACGGCGATGAAGGGGTTCAGCGTGACCGGAGCCGCGACCATGCCGACGAAGGCCGTAAAGACGACAAGCGACATCACCCGGGGCTTCAACAGCTCCAGATAATCGCCGGCCGTCGCCTCGGAGAGGCCGGCATCGTCGAGAACGGTCTTGTCCAAAAGGGTCATGCTACTCGGCAGTCACTCTTCAGTTCCTATCGCGTAAAAAACTTCCGTTTTGACCGGACGCCGCCGGTTTCCGGCGGCGTCGATCCTGTTCAGCCTACTTGATCTTGGGCAGTTGCTCCCACTGGTGGAAGGGTGGCGGCGAAGGCAGCTGCCATTCGAGCGTCGTCGCCCCCTCGCCCCAGGGATTGGCGCCTGCGATGCGCTTCTTCGAGAAGGCCTCGAAGAGGCCGAACAGGAAGACGAGCATGCCGAAGCCCGAAAGGTACGAGCCGTAGGACGAGACCATGTTCCAGCCGGCAAAGGCGTCCGGATAGTCGATGTAGCGGCGCGGCATGCCGGCAAGGCCGAGGAAGTGCTGCGGGAAGAACACCAGGTTGACGCCGACGAAGGTGACCCAGAAATGGGTCCGGGCGATGAACGGCGAATACATGTAGCCGGTCATCTTCGGGAACCAGTAGTACCAGGCCGCGAAGATGGCGAAGACGGCGCCGAGCGACAGCACGTAGTGGAAGTGCGCCACCACGTAGTAGGTATCGTGCAGCGAGCGATCGAGGCCGGCGTTCGCCAGCTGGACGCCGGTGACGCCGCCGACGGTGAACAGGAAGATGAAGCCGATCGCCCACAGCATCGGGGTGCGCATGGAGATCGAACCGCCCCACATGGTGGCGATCCAGGAGAAGATCTTCACGCCGGTCGGCACCGCGATCACCATGGTGGCGAACACGAAGTAGCGCTGCGTGTCGAGCGACAGGCCGGTCGTGTACATGTGGTGCGCCCAGACGACGAAGCCGATCGCGCCGATCGCGACCATCGCATAGGCCATGCCGAGATAGCCGAACACGGGCTTCTTCGAGAAGGTCGAGACGATGTGGCTGACGATACCGAAGCCCGGCAGGATCAGGATGTAGACTTCCGGGTGGCCGAAGAACCAGAACAGATGCTGGAACAGGATCGGGTCGCCGCCGCCCTCCGGAGCGAAGAAGGTGGTGCCGAAATTGCGGTCGGTGAGCAGCATGGTGATGCCGCCCGCCAGAACGGGGAGCGACAGCAGCAGAAGGAAGGCGGTGATCAGCACCGACCAGGCAAAGAGCGGCATCTTGTGCAGCGTCATGCCGGGCGCGCGCATGTTGAAGATGGTGGTGATGAAGTTGATGGCGCCGAGGATCGACGAGGCGCCGGCGAGATGAAGCGACAGGATCGCGAGGTCCATCGCAGGTCCCGGCTGGCCTGAGGTCGACAGCGGCGGGTAGATCGTCCAGCCGCCGCCCACGCCGTATGCTCCCGGCGCGCTCGGCACGAAGGCCGAGAGGATCAGAAGCAGGAAGGCCGGCGGCAGCAGCCAGAAGGAGATGTTGTTCATGCGCGGGAACGCCATGTCCGGCGCGCCGATCATGATCGGCACCATCCAGTTGGCGAAGCCGCCGATCAGCGCCGGCATGACCATGAAGAAGATCATGATCAGCGCGTGCGCGGTGGTGAAGGCGTTGTACATCGACTTGCCGCCGTCGATCGCGGCGTCGCCGTCCAGACCGTAGACCATGGAGGCCAGGCCGGTGAAAATCTGGATGCCGGGTTCCTGCAGCTCCATGCGCATGACGATCGAGAGCAACGCGCCGATGATGCCGGCGCAAATCGCGAAGATCAGGTAGAGGGTGCCGATGTCCTTGTGGTTGGTGGAATACACCCAGCGAGCCCAGCCTTTGGGCCGGTGATCGTGGTGGTCTTCGTGATGGTGGGTTGTCGCGCCTGCCATGGTCCGTTCCCTGATTTCTGCCCGCCTGACGTCAGTTGCCGGCGACTGTGACCGACCCGCCACCGTCGACCGCCGCCATCAGCGCCTTGTTCGCGCCGTCGAGGTCGGTTTTGGCCGCCGCCAGCCAGGTTGTGTATTGCGCGTCGTTCACCACGCGAATGGCGATCGGCATGAAGGCATGGTCCTTGCCGCAAAGTTCGGAGCACTGCCCGTAATAAAGGCCTTCCTTGTTGGCCCTGAACCAGATCTCGTTGATGCGGCCCGGCACCGCGTCGGTCTTGATGCCGAAGGCCGGCATCGCGAAAGCGTGGATCACGTCGGCCGCCGTGACGAGCACGCGCACCATCGTGTTGACCGGAACCACCATTTCATTGTCGACCGCCAGGAGGCGCGGATAAATGGCGCGGTCTTCCTTTCCGGCGGCAGCGCGGTCGGCGTCAGGCATCATCGCCGAATTGAAGGAAAGCGGCTCCTCGACCTGATACTCGTAGTCCCAATTCCACTGGTTGCCGGTCGCCTTGACCGTCAGCTTGGCTTCTTCCCCGGGAGTGTACTGCGCGGTCAGGAGTTGGAACGACGGCACAGCCAGGAACAGAAGCACGACGACCGGGCCGACCGTCCAGATGACCTCGATCAACGTGTTGTGGCTGATGCGCGACGGCGTCGAATTGACGCTGGCGCGGTATTTCAGGATGCACCACGCAAGCAGGAACAGGACCAGGAGCGTGATCGGGATGATGAACCAGAGCGTGTATTTCTCGAACCATTCGGTCTGCGCCATGATGTCGGTCGCAGCCGGCTGGAAACGCGTCTGCCAGGGCGTAGGCTGTGCAGCGTAGGCACCGGCGCTGGCAAGAAAGGCGGCGATGGCGCCAGCCGATGAAAGAAGTCTTCTCATAGACCTGTCCGTCTCCCAATCGCGTGCCGGCAAACGGCAAACCCGCACCAGATCCCGACCGGCCCCCGCGGGAATCCCATCGGATGCCTTGGCTGGTTCAAACCATACTCTCTTTCCTATCGCAAGGAAGGAGCGGAGCAAACCGTGCGGCATTTTTGCGCGATGTTCCGGCGCGCACCCGGCGCCAGGCAAAACGACGGTTGCCTTGACAACATGCGCGGCCGAACCGTCGCCCGCCGTCGCAATTAGGGCAAATTTCCACGTGAAAAGCAGCGAAACCGACGCTTTCCGGAGACAGGAAGCGGCGCAATCCTACTAATCGCGGATGTCCCGGCATATCATGCCCGTGATTCGCAATGGAGCCGCCATGAAATCGGGGCCTGGAAAAACCTTCATCAAGGTTGCCTTTGCCGCAATAGCGGCTCTGGCCCTGCCCGGCCTCGTGCAGTCCAGCTGGGCGCAGCAGAACGGCTCCGTTCGGTCCACGCACGGTTCGTGGTCGATCATCTGCGACACGCCGGCGGGCGCCAGTTCCGAGCAATGCATCATGATGCAGAACGTTGTCGCCGAAGACCGCGCGGACCTTGGCCTGTCCGTCGTTATCCTGAAGACCGCCGACCGCAAGGCCGAGATCATGCGCGTGCTGGCTCCGCTCGGCGTGCTGCTGCCGACCGGCCTCGGACTCTACATCGACAAGAAGGACAACGGCCGCGCCTATTTCAAGCAGTGCTTCGCGGACGGCTGCTACGCGGAGGTCATCCTCGAACAGCAATTGCTCGACACGCTGAGGACCGGCAAGGAAGCCACCTTCATCGTGTTCGCGACGCCTGAAGAAGGCATCGGCATCCCCGTCGACCTTGCCGGCTTCGGCGATGCTTTCGACGCGCTGCCTTAGGGTCCGCCGATATTCAGGTGAGGCCGGCCTGCAACCGGCGGTTTCTGCGCTTCCGGTGCTCACGTACCCAAATGTACGCTCCGCTCCGGTTCTCGAAACCCCCCATTTTCGACTCCGCCTGACCTGAATCTCGACAGACCCGACCGAGGCCGCCGTTTTCTCTTTTCGCGCTTTGGTTTCATCGCTCAGAGTGCATAGCATCCGCTGCACTGGATTGGGCGAGCGCAAAATCCTAGATAGGGAGCAATCCCTATCAAAGGCCGCGCCATGACAAAATCCCTGACCTCCCTGTTCGACTGCTCCGAGGAGCGCCTGAAGGAACTGGTATCGGAAACGATCGCCGGCGCCGACGACGGCGAGCTTTATCTCGAAAGCAGCGAGAGCGAGTCGCTGATGTTCGACAACGGCCGGCTGAAAACCGCGAACTACAGCACCGACCAGGGTTTCGGCCTGCGCGCGGTGGCCGGCGAAGCGGCAGGCTACGCGCATTCGAGCGACCTTTCGGAAGCGGCGCTCAGGCGCGCCTCGGATGCCGTTTCCGCGGTGAAGAGCGGCTACTCCGGCACGTTGGCCGACGCGCCGACGCGCACCAACCGCCATCTCTACAGTGACGAGAACCCGATCGGCTCGCCGTCGTTCGAGGAAAAGGCGAAGCTGCTGCAGGAGATAGATGCGCATCTGAGGAACGCCGACCCGCGCGTGCGCCAGGTGACGGCTTCGCTTGCCGCATCCTGGCAGCATGTCGAGATCGTGCGCGGCGATGGCCAGATCGTGCGCGACATCCGCCCTCTGGTGCGCCTCAACGTCTCTGTGGTTGTCGGCGACGGCGACCGGCAGGAAAGCGGTTCGTTCGGCACCGGCGGCCGCAAGGGTTTCGCCGAGTTCCTTGCCGAGGACAGTTGGAAGCACGCCGCCAGCGAAGCGCTGCGTCAAGCGCTGGTGAACTTGAGGGCCGTGCCGGCGCCGGCAGGCACCTTCGACATCGTGCTTTCATCGGGGTGGCCGGGCGTCATGCTGCACGAGGCGGTAGGTCATGGGCTGGAAGGCGACTTCAACCGCAAGAAGACCTCGGCCTTTGCCGGACTGATGGGTCAGCAGGTCGCCGCCAAGGGCGTGACCGTGGTCGACGACGGCACGATAACCGAGCGGCGCGGCTCGCTGACCGTCGACGACGAAGGCACGCCGACCAACCGCAACGTGCTGATCGAGGACGGCAAGCTGGTCGGCTACATGCAGGACCGGCAGAACGCGAGACTTATGGGCGTGAAGCCAACCGGCAATGGGCGGCGCGAAAGCTATGCGCACCAGCCGATGCCGCGCATGACCAACACCTACATGACATCGGGCGACATGGACCCCCAGGAGATCATCGCCTCGGTGAAGAACGGCGTCTACGCCGTCTCCTTCGGCGGCGGACAGGTCGACATCACATCAGGCAAATTCGTGTTCGGCTGCACCGAGGCCTACATGATCGAGGACGGCAAGGTGACCCAGCCGATCAAGGGCGCGATGCTGATCGGCAACGGGCCGGACGCCATGCACCGCGTCTCCATGGTCGGCAACGACATGAAGCTCGACAATGGTATCGGCATGTGCGGCAAGGCCGGACAGGGTGTGCCGGTCGGCGTCGGCCAGCCACATCTGCGCATGGACCAGATGACGCTGGGCGGGACAAGGGTCTGATCGGCCCGAGAGCGCAGGTAAGCGCATCCAAGCCCAGGATTGCCGTTTCAAGTTACAGACAGAATTCGCTTTGTGTCTGTAACTTCGCATGTTACAGACACAAGGCTTGAATTTGTCTGTAGACCATGAAAACGCTCGATCCAACCGTTCAAACTCTCTACCAAGATCTCGTCCAGCAGGTCCATGTACCTCGGGAGCAGTTCGGCTCTGTCTATGTGCGCAGGGTCAAGGGCACCGAGTATGCCTACCTCAAGAACCCGGTCGGGACAGTGCGGCGTGACATTTTTCTGGGCAGGACAGACGATGATGCAACACAGCGAAGGGTCAACGCAATTCAACTCGAATCAAGGCGGGCAAGATCGCGCCGCTGGATTGTTCGAGCCTTGAAAAGTGCCGGTATCCCCTCGCCATCCGACGCCCTTGGAGCAGTGCTGGACGCATGTGCCGATGCGGGCTTGCATCGACACGCCGTTTTGGTCGGAACCGCAGCTTACCAGTGCTACTCGGCCATTATAGGTGTTACCCTGCCCGGTTCCTCGATGATGACGAAGGATGCCGATCTGGCAACGGCATCCCTGGCCATTTCCGGCATTGAGGCGAGCGACACGATGGAAATAATTCTGCGTCGCGCCGATCCGACGTTTGCAGCTGTTCCCGGTCTCGATCCGCAGAGTCTTCCTTCGCATTTTCGATCCGACAACGGTTTCGTGGTCGACCTGCTTACGCCGCAGCTACGACGGACCGATCCGAATCCACTTCCGCTAAAGAACCTGCAAGCCGGAGCGACCCCGCTGCAGCACCTGCGCTGGCTCATAGACACTCCAATCCCTGCGGTGGCCCTTTTCGGTTCGGGTGTCCCGGTTGCAGTCCCGGCACCCGCACGCTTTGCTATCCACAAGCTGATCGTTGCCCAGAAGCGCACGCACGACCGGCCGAAGCGGGGCAAGGATCTACGACAGGCGCACGCGTTGATCGAAGCGTTGCAGACAGCCGATCCTTGGGCTTTGGTTGACGCGTATGAAAGCGCGTGCGCAGAGGGAGCGCAGGGTTGGAAAACCCCCATAACCAGATCGCTGCGGGAACTCCAGATCGACCCGGCCCGTCTGGCTTTGCCACCGAGTTGACACGAGCCCGGCCCTCCTACCAAGCAAACTAGCGCCGGCTTCTCGGCTTCTCCAGCAAGGCCACCGCCTCGACATGGGGCGACCAGAGGAACTGATCGATCGGGGTGACGCTCTTCACCCGGTAGCCGCCCGCGACGAGGATCGCGAGGTCGCGCGCCAGCGTTCCCGGATTGCATGAGACAGCCGCGACTAACGGCACGTCGGAGCGGGCGATCTGCTTCGACTGGTCTTCCGCGCCGGCGCGCGGCGGATCGAAGACAAGCCCATCGAAGGCGTTGAGTTCCTTGAAAGTCAGCGGACGGCGGAAGAGATCGCGGCGTTCATGGGTGACGCGCCTGAGGCCGGACGTCTGCCGGAAGCCGCGGTCGAGCGCGGCAAGCGCGGCGGCGTCGCCCTCCACCGCATGAACCTCGGCCTGTTTTGCGAGCCGCAGCGCAAAGCTGCCGCAGCCGGCGAAGAGGTCCGCGACCTTCTTTGCGCGGGAGAAATGGGCAACGACCAATTCCGCCATTGCCTGCTCGGCGAAGGCGGTCGCCTGCAGGAAGGCTCCCGGCGGGATGGGAACGGCTGCGTCGCCGAAGAGGACCGCGGGCTTTCTCGGCTCGACGACGATCTCGCCGTCGACGGAGAGCCGCGCGAAGCCTTGCCTGACGACGAATTCGGAGACGATGCGGCGCTTGCCCTCGCCGAGCTTGCCAGTGCCCTCGGCGGCGATGTCGAGGCCGGAGTCCGTCGCCGTGACGGTCATGTGGAAAGGCTGCGGCGTCGCCGAAATCATGCCCGCCATAACGCGCAGGCGATCGAGCGCCGAGACGATTTCGGGAACCGAAATCGGGCATTCGGCGATGTCGACGATCTCGTTCGACAACGCCTTGTTGAATCCGAGCATTGCGCCATGCTCGCTCCTGCGGGCGGAAAAGGTGACGCGCCGGCGTGTTCCGGGCGCGCAAGGCACGATGTCGGTGACCTCGGCGTCTATCCTACCGGCGTGCAGAGCCTGCACGACCTTCTGGCGCTTCCAGCCGAGATAGGCCGGTTCAGCAAGATGCTGGATCCCGCAACCGCCGCAGACGCCGAAATGCCGGCAAGGCGGTTCGACACGCTGGGGCGAGGCAGAGCGGATGGCGATGAGGTCGGCGCGGTCCTTCACGCGTGCGGCGGTGATGATCTCGCCTGGCAGCGTGTACGGGATGAAGACGGGGCCGGTCTCGGTATCGGCGATGCCGTGCCCTTGCGCGCCCAGGCGCGCGATCTCGAAGGGGGCGCTCACCGGTCTTTTATCCCGGCCAGCAGGAATTCGCGGTTGCCGTCGCCACCCGCGACCGGCGACGGGCAGGTGCCGAGCGCGCGCCAGCCAGGCTGAGCGTCGAGCCAAGCCCGAAGGTTCTCGGCGATGCGCGGGCCTTCCGCGGGGTCTTTCAGCATGCCTCCCTTGCCGATCGCGTCGCGGCCAGCCTCGAACTGAGGCTTCACCAGGAATACGCCCGTCGCACCTGGTGCGGCGAGCGCCAGGGCGGGCGGGAGCGCCAGCTTCAGCGAGATGAAGCTGACATCGCAGACGAGAACATCCGGGACGCTACCGAGATCGGCGGCGGCAAGGTCGCGCGCGTTGAGCCCCTCGATGACGGTGACGCGCGGATCGTCCCGAAGGCTCCCGTCGAGCTGACCGTGGCCAACGTCGATCGCCGTCACGTGCGCGGCGCCGCGCTCGAGCAGAACCTGCGTAAAGCCGCCGGTGGAGGCGCCTATGTCGAGCGCCTGGCTGCCGGCCGGATCGAAACCGAAATGGTCGAGGCCGGTGATGAGCTTCAACGCCCCGCGCGAAACGTAGCGGGCCGCGGGATCGTCGACGCCGATCTCGCTCGATGCCGGGACGGCGTGGCCGGGTTTGGCGACAACCGCGCCATCGACGGTGACCGCGCCGCGTTCGATGGCGTCACGGGCGCGCGAGCGGGTCGCATAAAGGCCGCGGCCGACGAGAAGTTCGTCGAGCCGGACGCGGTGTTCGGATTTCTGGGCTGCGGCCATGGCCTTCATTGGAGAAGGACCGGCGCGAAGGCAAGCAATTCGGTGACAGTTCAGAAAGTGGCAGGCGCCGCAATCCAGCGGTCGGTTGCCCGCGCCATGCCTTCGGGCGGCTTGTCCGTCGCGGCGTTCATGTCGGTCGTGCCCATCACGACATCGTCCTGCACGACAACCATCATCGGCTTGGAGTCGAAGTCAAAGCCGCCGCGTATGTCGCCGATCTTGGCGGCGACGATGGCGATCACCGCCTCCTCCAGCTTACGGTCGTAGCGGGACTCGGCCGTCGCCGGCCCCACCAACGCAATCGCCGATGCTGCGCAAACCAGCGCTTTCATCCCGCCAAATTCTCCCTGCCCACTGCATCCGCCCGAAAACCGGAGCCGGTTTTCGGTAAGCACGATGCAGCCGCTTCAACGCGCCAGCGCGTCCTTCGTGCGTCCGAAGACGCACGGCGCGCTAGAGAGAACCGCTATCAGGTCAGCGCTAAGAAACGGCCAAGAGACAGGGTAAGCAATCTGCCAAAGGGCAGCGTAAACAGAGAGTTAGCGAAGCGACCCTGCGTTAACCATCAAGCGGTGGCGGCTTGATCGGCGACGCGGCCAAGCGTGGCAAAGACGGTCCTGACGATTCCTGTCGAGTCCAGGCCGGCATCGACATACATCTTCTCGGGTTTGGCGTGGTCGGTGAAGGCGTCGGGCAGCACAAGCGGGCGCACCTTGAGACCGGTTTCCAGCAGGCCCTGATGGGCAAGGAAATGCAGCACCTGGGCGGCGAAGCCGCCGATTGCGCCCTCCTCCACCGTGATCAGCACCTCATGTCCGCGGGCAAGACGTCGGACAAGATCCTCGTCCAGCGGCTTGGCGAAACGCGCATCGGCAACCGTGGTCGAAAGGCCGGCGGCGGAAAGCTCTTCCGCCGCGAGCAGGCAATCCTGCAGCCGCGTGCCGAAGGAGAGCAGCGCAACCTTGCTGCCTTCGCGAAGCACGCGACCCCTGCCGATTTCGAGCACCGAGCCGCGCTCGGGCATGTCGACGCCGACGCCGTTGCCGCGCGGATAGCGGAAGGCGATCGGACCTTCGTCATACTCGGCGGCCGTTCGCACCATGTGGCGCAGCTCCGCCTCGTCGCCCGCCGCCATCACCACCATGCCGGGCAGGGAAGCCAGGAAGGTGGTGTCGAAGGCGCCGCAATGGGTCGGGCCGTCGGCGCCGACGAAGCCGGCGCGGTCGATGGGGAAACGCACCGGCAGCCTCTGGATCGCAACGTCGTGAACGATCTGGTCGTAG
Organism: Mesorhizobium sp. KR9-304; assembly: GCF_040049215.1. Taxonomy (NCBI): domain Bacteria; kingdom Pseudomonadati; phylum Pseudomonadota; class Alphaproteobacteria; order Hyphomicrobiales; family Phyllobacteriaceae; genus Mesorhizobium; species Mesorhizobium sp. KR9-304. The sequence goes on from NZ_JBDZDN010000001.1 coordinate 167,059, forward strand.
CCGCGCTGCAGGAAGGTCGAATAGATGGCCGCGAAGGGCTTCAGCCCCTCGGACGCGAGGCCGGCGGCGAAGGTGACGGCGTGCTGCTCGGCAATGCCGACATCGAAGGTGCGCGACGGGAAAATCTCGCCGAACAGATCGAGCCCGGTGCCGGACGGCATGGCGGCGGTAATCGCAACGATCCTGTCGTCACGCGCGGCCTCGTCGATCAGGCTGTCGGCAAAGATTTTCGTGTAGGCGGGCGCGTTGGCCGGCGGCTTGGCCTGCGCGCCGGTGATGACGTCGAACTTGTTTACGCCGTGATATTTGTCGCTCGCCGCCTCCGCCGGAGCATAACCCTTGCCCTTCTGGGTGACGACGTGGATGAGCACCGGCCCGTCGATCGTATCGCGAACGTTCTTCAACACAGGCAGCAGGTGTTCGAGATTGTGGCCGTCGATCGGGCCGACATAATAGAAGCCGAGTTCCTCGAACAGCGTGCCGCCGGTCCAGAAGCCGCGCGCAAATTCCTCGGAACGGCGTGCCTTCTCCTGCCAGAATTTCGGCAGCTTCCTGGCCAGCTGCTTGGCCGTCTCACGCATCGACCGGTAGGCGCGGCCGGAGACGAGCCGGGCAAGGTAGGCGCTCATCGCGCCGGCCGGCGGGGCGATCGACATGTCGTTGTCGTTGAGGATGACGATCAGCCGCGCGTCGAGCGCGCCGGCATTGTTCATCGCCTCGTAGGCCATTCCGGCCGACATCGCGCCATCCCCGATGACGGCGATGACATTGTTATTGCCGTGCTTGAGATCGCGTGCGACCGCCATGCCGAGGCCGGCGGAGATCGAGGTCGACGAATGTGCGGCGCCGAACGGGTCGTATTCGCTTTCGGCCCGCTTGGTGAAGCCCGAGAGCCCATCCTCGGCGCGCAGCGTGCGGATGCGGTCGCGGCGGCCGGTGAGTATCTTGTGCGGATAGGCCTGGTGGCCGACGTCCCAGATCAGCCGGTCATCAGGCGTATCGAAAACATGGTGCAGCGCGACCGTGAGCTCTACGACGCCGAGCCCGGCGCCGAGATGGCCGCCGGTCAGCGACACGGCGTCGATCAGCTCGGCGCGCAGCTCGTCGGCAAGCTGGGGCAGGTCGCTTTCGGGCAGGAGGCGGAGGTCCGCGGGAACCTTCACCTTGTCGAGCAGCGGGGTTTGCGGTCTGGAGTTCACTCGGTCGGGCAACCTTTTTCGATGACAATCCTGGCGCTGATAGCCTTGCGGCGCATTTCCGACCGAATAGGGGCGCAGCGGCCGAAAGTAAATGCGCCCAAGGCCTGCTCAGCCCTCGGGGAGAGGAATGAACTCCTTGTCGTCGCCGGGGACGATGTCGAAACGGCCGGTCTTCCATTCCTCCTTGGCCTGCTCGATGCGTTCCTTCGAGGAGGAGACGAAATTCCACCAGATGTAGCGTTGCGAGCCGAGCGATGCGCCGCCGAAGAGCATGAAATGCGCGCCCGCCTCCGACGAAACGACGATCTCGTCGCCGGGCCTGAAGACCAGCAGGCGGTTATCCGGAAAGCTGTCGCCGGAGATGGTGACGGTGCCTTCCAGCGTGTAGATGGCTCGCTCCTCGGCATTGGCGGGGATCCTGATGCTTGCGCCAGGCTTCAGCCTGATGTCGGCATAGAGCGTGTCGGAAGCAGCGCGGACCGGCGATTTCAGTCCATCGAATGCGCCGATGACGACGCGGCCGGATGCGCCGCCGTCGTCGAATTCGGGCAGTTCATCGCGCGCGGTGTTTTCGAACAGCGGCGCGACCTCCTCCTTGCCGTCGGGCAGCGCCAGCCAGGTCTGCAGGCCGGAGACCGACATCGGCGCCCCGCGCAATTCCTGCGGCGTACGCTCGGAGTGGACGATGCCGCGGCCGGCGGTCATCAGGTTCACGTCGCCCGGCGCAATGACCATCTCGGTGCCTAGCGAATCGCGGTGCCTGATCTTGCCGTCGAACAGATAGGTCACGGTGGCGAGCCCGATGTGCGGATGCGGGCGCACGTCGAGCGCCTGCCCTGCCCTCAGGATCGCCGGCCCCATGCGGTCAAAAAAGATGAAGGGGCCAACCAGCCGGCGCTTGGCGGTGGGCAGCGCGCGGCGCACCTCGAAGCCGCCAATGTCCTTGGCGCTCGGGATGACCATCAGTTCGATGGCGTCGCAGGCGAACTTGTCGCCGATTTCGGGGTCGGTTCCGGGGAAGAAGCTCATGGTGGCCTCGCTGCGCTACGACCAAGTCAGAAGCGCGACATCGTAGCGCGACAAATGCCGGTCGTAAGTCACGAATTGCATGTTCTCCATGATTGCCTGTGCCAGCATCAGCCGATCGAACGGATCGGAATGGATTAGCGGAAGGCGCTCCACGAAGGCGGCATGGGCTGCGGTGACGGGAAGCAAGCTGAAATTGGCCGCTTCAAATTCGGCGATCGCCTGATGTCCCGACAAGGGCGGAGCGTCCGGTCGACCGAGTTGATGCTTGATGGCGATTTCCCATATCGCGACGACGGAGACAAAGACGTGCGGATAGGCGATCTTGATGTCGGAAAGCAGCTCTCGGGGAATCCGCTCAGGCGTGTTCGTCATCCAGACCGCAACATGCGTGTCCAGCAGGAGTTTCACTTCTCCTTGCCGAGGAACATTTTCTCGACCTCAGCGTCCAGGGCCTGAAATGCCTCATAGTTGAGCGGCGGATATTTGCCTCGCGCCAGACCCAGCCGCAGTTTCTTCTTCGGCGCCGCACCTAGCGGCACAAGCTTGGCCGCCGGCTTGCCGTTGCGGGCGATGATGATTTCGCTTTCCGCCCCGCTCTCCACTGCTTCCACGAGTTTCGACAGGGAAGTCTTGGCTTCCAGCATGTTGACCGTAGTCATTTCAGGCATCCTTAGCTAAGTCTGGCTAAGATAGATCAGGGCAGCCGGAAATTCAAGCAAAACGGATCAGCGTGCGGGCGCGCGCCTTGGCGGCTTCCTCTTCGCGGTTCTTCGGCGGCTGCGTGGTTTCCATGGAATCGATCAGTTCGCGGACGTTAGCTGCGATGGCATCGACGGCACGATGGAAAGCAGCTTCGTTACGCTGAGACGGCTTGGTGGAGCCGCTGATCTTGCGCACGAACTGAAGGGCAGCGTTGCGCACCTCGTCATCCGTGGCGGGCGGCTCGAAATTGAAAAGCTGTCTGATGTTGCGGCACATAGTGGCCTCCCAGATCAGTATAGATTGCCCTCACTCAGCGTCGAGCGGCTCGGCGCCGACGGGCTTGCCGTCGCGCGACAGGCGGATCTTCTCGACCTTGTCCTCGGCCGACTTGAGCAGGCGGTCGCAATGGGCCTTCAGCGCCTCGCCGCGCTCGTAGATGCGGATCGACTGGTCGAGCGGCACGTCGCCGCGTTCGAGGTCGTCGACGATGCGCTCCAGCGCCTCAAGCGCCTGCTCGAAACTCATCGCCTTGATGTCTTCGTTCGGCTCGTCGGCCATGCTTCATCCCTTCATCATGCGGCCGACATGGGCCGCGACCGAAAATGCCAGTCCCTGCAGATCGTAGCCGCCTTCGAGCAGGCTGACGACCCTGCCTCTGGCATGACGGTCCGCGCTTTCCATGAGCTGTCCGGTCGCCCAGTCGAAATCGTCCTCGGTGAGGTTGATCTCGGCCAGCGGATCGCGGTGATGGGCGTCGAAGCCTGCCGAGATGATGATCAGGTCGGGAGCGAAATCATCTAGGGCCGGCAGCACGCGCGACAGGAAGGCGTCGCGGAAGACGTCGCTGCCGCTGCGGGGCGCAAGCGGCGCATTGACGATGTTGCCGGCGCCGGTCTCGCTCAAGGCGCCGGTGCCGGGATAGAGCGGCATTTGGTGGGTCGAGCAGTAGAGCACGCTGGGGTCGTCCCAGAAAATGTCCTGCGTGCCGTTGCCGTGGTGGACGTCCCAGTCGACGATGGCGACCCGTTCGGCGCCATGAGCCTTCTGGGCGTGGCGGGCGGCGATCGCCGCGTTGTTGAACAGGCAGAAGCCCATCGCAGTGGTCTTCTCAGCATGGTGGCCGGGCGGACGCGACGCGACGAAGACGTTGTCTGCGCGGCCGGAGAAAACGTCGTCCACGGCGGCGTTGGCGGCGCCGATGGCGGTGAGAGCGGCCTGCCAGCTTTTTGGGCTGACGGAGGTGTCGGCATCGACGCTCCTGATGCCTTCTTCGGGAATCGCGCTCCTGACCTTGTCGACGAAGGATTTCGGGTGGGCGTAGAGGATCGTCGCGGGATCGCCTTCAGGCGCCTTGACGCGGTCGAGGGCAGCGAATTTCTCGTCCTCGAGCACGCGCTCTATGGCGCGAAGCCGGTCCGGGCGCTCCGGATGGCCCGGTGGCGTCAGGTGCTCCAGATAGATCGGATGGGAATAGAGCCTTGTGACCATGACCCGATATAGGCTCCAAGCGACGTGTTTTCCACGCCCGGCTCATGCAGGGCGCAGATGTTCACAGGCTTTGGGAGCTTTGCCTGCTGCCGGGAGCGCCGCCCCAGCGCGAACCGCCGACCGACGCCAGCGCGCGGTCCTTGAGCTCGCGGAAATGCTTGGAGGTCTCGGCGAGCCGCATGTCCCAGGCGGGGTCAGGCACCTGGCCTTCGATCTTCTTGAAATAGACCTGCATGAGCGCCGCGACGACGAAAGGCTCGATGAAAGCCGAGATGAAGGCCCAGGCGAAGACGATGGCGAACACGAAAGCCCAGCCGGCGAGCTCGCCCGGCATGGCGTAGAGGATGGCGCCGGCGGGCGCCAGCGTGAGGAAGAAGACGACGATTCCGAGCACCCAGGTCATGACGGTGAGCCAGATCGCGTTCTTGAGCATGGTCTTCGCATTCTGCGCGTAGAGCACCACGCCCTGGCGTCCAGTCTCGAAGGGGGCAGTGCTCCGCACGCGAATGTTGTAAGCCAGGATGATCTCGTCGACATAGGTGAGCGACATGCGGATGACCGCGTCGACGAATTTCGCCAGCCCCTGAAGGCCCGGGATCGGCAGGAATGCGGCGACGCCGCCGATCAAGCCGGTGATGACGCGCACGACGCCCTTGATGAGCTGGTCGAGCACGAAAAGCACGTTAGCCTCGGCGAAACGCTCGCGCACGACGCCTTGCGCGTAGGCGATCTGGCCTTGCCCGCCGGGCACGTCCACTCCGTCGATCAGATGGACCATGACGGCGATGTGGCCAGCCTTGACGAGGTAGAGGATGTATTCGCGCAGCCAGTAGAACAGCATCGAGACGAGGCCGAAGCCGAAGATACCGCCCCACATGGCGAAGGTGAAAGGCCCGTCATCGCCAGCGATATGGCCGACGCCGTAGCCGATGCCGGCGCCCGCGCCGGTCGAGACGATATAGGCGACGGTGATGCTGAAATAGACGGCGATGCGCAAGATGACGAAAGGCCAGGTGCGGATGACGATGCCGAGCGTCCTGCCGATCTCGAAGTCCCACATGCCGAATCGCCCCCGATTGCGCAAAGTTCCGGCAGTATAACCCAAGCCGCCCGGCTTGTTGCGTCCGGGCGGATGATCAGGCGGACTTGTCCTTCAGCAGCCCATCTGCGTCAGATGATCTCGGTGGCGGCTATCAGGATGCCGAACCCCTCGAGGCCGACATAATGGCGTTCGCGCGTGGTGAGAAGGCGGATCGATGAGATGCCAAGATCCTTCAGTATCTGGGCTCCGAGGCCGATCTCGCGCCATTCGCTCTCGCGCCGCCGCGCCTCGTCGTGACCCTCGCCCTGCGCCGGGCGATTGCGGTCGCGATGGCCGACGCCGACGGAGCCTTCGCGCAGATAGACGATGACGCCGCGCCGGTTCTCGCCCATCGTCTTCATGATGTCGTCAAGGCGATGGCCGGTGCCGAAAACATCGCGCACCACTTCTTCCGGATGCAGGCGGACCGGCACGTCCTCGCCATCGCGGATGTCGCCGAAGACGACGGCGAGATGCTGCATGGGATCCCAGGGCAGCGTGTAGGCATAGGCCTTTGCCTTGCCGCCGGGCGTATCGAGATCGAAGCATTCGACGCGTTCGATCAGCGTCTCCTGGCGCTGGCGATAGGCGATGAGGTCGGCAACCGACACGCGCTTCAGTCCGTTCTTTTCGGCGAAAGCGGTAACCTGCGGGCCGCGCATGACGCTGCCGTCGTCGTTGACCAGTTCGCAGATGACGCCGACCTGCGGCAGGCCGGCGAGCTTGCAGAGGTCGACCGCGGCTTCGGTATGGCCGGAGCGCATCAGCACGCCGCCCTCGCGCGCGATCAGCGGGAAGATGTGGCCGGGCCGCGTGAAATCGGCAGCGCCGACGTTGCCGTTGGCGAGGTTGCGCACGGTCAGCGTGCGATCGTCGGCCGAAATGCCTGTCGTGGTGCCGTGCTTGAAATCGACGCTGACGGTGAAAGCCGTGGTGTGGGCGGAATCGTTGTCGGCGACCATCGGGGCAAGGTTCAGCCGCTTGGCATCGGCGCGGGTCATCGGCGCGCAGACGATGCCGGAGGTGTGGCGCACGATGAAGGCCATCTTCTCGGGCGTGCAGTGGACGGCGGCGACGATCAGATCGCCCTCGTTCTCGCGGCCGTCATCGTCCATGACGACGACGATTTCGCCACGCTCGAACGCGCGCAGGGCTTCGACGACTTTCTTCTGATCGTAAGGCATGATGCTCGCTTTGCTCACTTTTGAGTGAGTAGGGAATAGGGAGTAGTGAATAGTGAAAAAGCCTCGATTTTCCGGCCTTCCCTACTCACTGTTCACTACTCACTATTCACTTATTTCCCCGTCTGTCCTCGATGCCGCAGATAATGGTCGGCGATGGCGCAGGCAACCATCGCCTCGCCGATCGGCACGGCGCGGATACCGACGCAGGGGTCGTGGCGGCCCTTGGTCATGACGTCAACGTCGTTGCCGTCCTGGTCGATCGAGCGGCGCGGGGCCAGGATCGACGAGGTCGGCTTGACGGCGAAGCGCGCGACCACGTCCTGGCCGGTCGAGATGCCACCCAGAATGCCGCCGGCATTGTTGGACAGAAACACCGGCTTGCCGTCATTGCCCATGCGCATCTCGTCGGCATTCTTCTCGCCGGTGATTTTTGCCGCCTCGAAGCCGTTGCCGATCTCGACGCCCTTGACCGCGTTGATCGACATCAGGCCGGCGGCGATATCCTGGTCGAGCTTGGCGTAGATCGGCGCGCCCAGCCCCGCCGGCACGCCCTCGGCGACGATCTCGATGACCGCGCCGACCGAGGAGCCGGCCTTGCGAATGGCGTCGAGATATTCGGCGAAGACCGGCACAGAAGCCGGATCCGGCGTGAAGAAGGGGTTTTCCGGATCGCCGACGAAATTCCAGTTCCAGTTGGCGCGGTCGATGGCTTTCTCGCCCATCGACACCAGCGCGCCGCGCACGATCAGGCCGGGAACGACCTTTCGCGCCAGGGCGCCAGCAGCGACACGCGCCGCAGTCTCGCGCGCCGAAGAACGGCCGCCGCCGCGATGGTCGCGGATGCCGTACTTCATCTCGTAGGTGTAGTCGGCATGGCCGGGGCGGTACTGCCTGGCGATCTCGCCATAGTCCTTGGAGCGCTGGTCGACATTCTCGATCAGCATCGAGATCGGCGTGCCGGTGGTGACCAATGCGTCGCCGTCTTCGAGCACGCCGGAGAGAATCTTCACCTCGTCGGGCTCGCGCCGCTGGGTGACGAAACGCGACTGGCCGGGCCGGCGCTTGTCGAGCTCGCGCTGGATTTCGGCTTGCGTGAAGCGGATGCCGGGCGGGCAGCCATCGACCACGCAGCCGAGCGCCGGCCCGTGGCTTTCGCCCCAGGTGGTGACCCGGAAAAGGTGCCCGAATGTGTTGTGAGACATTGGAAGCGGTCCCGGCCGGCTTGGCATGCCGGCAACGGCAGCCTTCTATTGGCCTTTTCCGCGGCGGTCAAACCACGCCAGCCTTTGTCGCCACCCATATTGGTTACGCGGGGCCCGATCGACCACGACGCGCCGTCACCGAACTGATACCAGCGGCGGCTAAGCGTCTTAAAAGCGGCGCAGATGCAGAAGGTCGTGCAAAACGGGGTTTTAGTTTTGACACATTCGGGATGTTTCTGCTCTGCTTCGCGCCGGACAATGCCCGCCGCGCAAAAAGCAGGACAAGATAAGAGGTTCATCATGCGTAGCCTGACAGGCGCCCTCGCCGCCGCCCTGATGTTTTCCACGACATTTTCCGGCGCCGCCTTCGCGGCCGAGGCAGAGGGCAAGATCAAGGCCGTCGACAGGGACAATCTGACCATCACGCTCGAAAACGGCAATTCCTACAAGCTTCCCGGCGAATTCGATGTCGACGCCATCCAGGAAGGCATGGACGTGCTGCTCGCCTACGACAAGGTCGGCGACCAGAACATGATCACCGACATGGAATTGTCGGAGTAGAGGGCAGCGCCCCTACAGCCATTCCAGCCTGGAATCCTTCAGCCTCAGCACACGGTCCTGCGCGACATCCATAGCGGCGACTTCGCTGACGGGCATCTCCTCGACCAGCCTGAACAGGGTCCGGATCACCCCGCCATGGGTGACGCATATGGTCGGCCGCTCGATCGCCTCGAACCAGGGTTTCACCCGGTCGAGCAGCATCTGGTAGCTCTCCCCGCCCGGGCCGGGCGCGACGAAGCCCCATTTGTTCTGGAAGCGCGCGGCGGTAGAGCCGGGCTGCCTCGCCTCCAGCTCGGGGTAGGTGAAGCCCTGCCAGTCGCCGAAATGCACCTCCATCAGCCGCGGGTCGGTGCGGTAGCCTTGCGGCGGCAGGCCCATCTCGGCGCGGATCAGTTCCATCGTCTCGCGAGTACGCTTCAAAGGGCTCGCGACGAAATCAAAATCTCCCGGGGACGCGATCTGCCCGGCGAGCCGGCGTCCGTTGCGGACGGCCTGGCTGCGGCCGAGGTCGGTCATGTCGGTGTCGGCCTGGCCCTGAAGCCTCAGTTCGGCGTTCCAGCCGGTCTGGCCGTGCCTGACGAAGTAGCAGAGCGGGGGCATGCCGCGGTCCGTCCCGGCCGACTGGGGATGCTTCAGTCCTTGACCGTCGAGATATCGGGAGCGTCCACCGCCTTCATACCGATGACATGATAGCCGGAATCGACGTGATGCACTTCGCCGGTCACGCCGCGCGAAAGATGCGACAGGAGGTAGAGGCCGGCGTCGCCGACCTCCTCGATCGACACCGTGCGGCGGAGCGGTGCGTTGTATTCGTTCCATTTCAGGATGTAGCGGAAATCGCCGATGCCCGAGGCGGCCAGCGTCTTGATCGGTCCGGCTGAGATCGCGTTGACGCGGATGTTCCTGGGGCCGAGGTCGACGGCGAGATATTTCACACTCGCCTCGAGCGCGGCCTTGGCGACGCCCATGACGTTGTAGTTCGGCATCACTTTCTCGGCGCCATAATAGGTCATGGTGAGCATCGAGCCGCCGTCCGTCATCAGCTTTTCGGCACGCTGGGCGACGGCGGTGAAAGAATAGACCGAGATGTCCATCGTGCGCAGGAAGTTGCCGTGGCTGGTGTCGACGTAGCGGCCCGTCAACTCGTCCTTGTCCGAAAAGCCGATGGCGTGGACCACGAAATCCAGCCTCCCCCATGCCTTTTCGATCGTGGCGAAGCAGGCGTCTATGGTCGCCGCATCGGTGACATCGCAGTGGCCGGCGACCAGCGCGCCGATCTCCGCGGCGAGCGGTTCGACGCGCTTCCTGAGCGCATCACCCTGGTAGGTGAATGCCAGCTCGGCGCCCTGGTCGGCGCAAGCCTTGGCGATCCCCCAGGCGATCGAACGGTTGTTGGCCACGCCAAGGATCAGGCCTTTTTTGCCGGCCATCAGGCCCTGACCAACCGCCATGAAACAACTCCGAATAGAGGTAGAGACGGCCCGCCGTATCGCACAGGCAGTCGGCACTACGCAACAGGCAGCAGGTTAAGCAACCGGACCGCTTTGAGATCGGCAGTGTTCGACTGCTGATTGCCTACTGCCTCCTCATCAGCGCTTCCAGCTCCGGATCGCCGCCTTCGGGCAGCATCAGACGGACATGAACGTAGAGATCACCGTGGCCGCCGGTCTTTTCCGGCAGTCCACGGCCCTTGAGGCGCAGCACCTTGTCCGAACTCGACCAGGCCGGGACGTTGACGGCCAGTCGTCCGGTCGGCGTCTCGACGGCGAGCTTTGCGCCCAGCACCGCGTCCTTCAGCGGAACCGGCAGATCGGCATGCAGGTCGCGGCCCTCGACGCGATAGCGCGGATGCCTGCGGAACCGGATCTTGACCAGCGCATCGCCAGCCCCGCCCGGCCCCTGCTCGCCCTGGCCCTTGAGCCTGATCGTCTGGCCATCCTCGACATAGGTCGGCAGCTTGACCGACATCTTGCGTCCGTCCGGGAACATCGCGGCGACCTTAGGGGCGGTGGCCGCTTCCTCGATGGTGACGTCGAGCGTGACGTTGACATCGCGGCCGGGAGGCGCGCGGCGCGCGCCGGCCCCGCCACCCTGCGCAAAGCCTTGGCCAAAAAGCTCGCTGAAGATGTCGCCAGCCCCGCCGGCGAACGGATCGGCGCCGCCGCTGCGGAACTCGAAGCGCGTGCCGCCCGGACCACCGCCCGGACCCGCCTGCTGGCGCCTGAAACCGGCGAAAGGATCGCCGCCGGCGCCCTCGAAACCCTGGAAGCGCGGCTTACCCTCGGCGTCGATCTCGCCGCGGTCGAAGGCTGCGCGGTTCTTCTCGTCGCCGAGTATCTCATAGGCCTGGTTGGCCGCAGCGAAGCGATCCTTGGCCTTGGAATCATCGGGATTCTGGTCAGGATGGTGCTTCTTGGCGAGCTTCCGGTAGGCCGCCTTTATGTCCTTGGCCGAGGCGTTCTTGGCAACGCCCAGCACCTCATAGGGATCGCGCATTGTATCTGCCTGCGATTTTCGAGTCTCTAGCTGTGACTATAGGGGGTTCACTCGCGTTGATATATGCGTTCGGCTAGGAAGAAATTCCAGTGCCGGAAAGGCAGAATCGATGGGCGTCAAAGCGACTCGAAGCTCTGCATACGCCATGCGCCGGAGGCGACCATGCAGGCCTCGCCCTTGAACATGCCGATGCCGTCGAAGCTTTCGCGGGTCGCGCTGAAGGCGCGGCAGAGCGTGCCCTTGCCCCTGGTTTCGACAATGCCTGATATCTGGCCGCGTGCGCCGGTCTCGGCATTCGCCCAGGGCAGGGCAGCGCCGGCCATGGTCTCGATGTCGGCCGAGGTCACGGCGTTGCGGATCGTCGCCTCGTCGGACAGGCGGTCGACCTCGACGGAAGTCCGTGGAGCCGAAACGTTGCTGGTGTAGAAGCTGCGGTCGACCTCTGCCTTTTCGAGGCTGAAGCCGCCCGAACCGCAGGCCGAAAGCAGGGCGCATGTGCAGACAAGGGACGCCACAATGAGCGTACGCAGGCCAGGACCACCGAAAATCGACGGCTGATCAGCTTGCGCGGCGCGCGACAATCGGCATTCTCCCCGCAAACAGATGGGCCAATAGTTAAATTATGACTGACATAGAGTTAAAAAGTGGTGACTTCACCGAGGCTGCGGAGCCGTTCCGACTGTTCGCCGCGTGGCTGGACGATGCCACGACGAGCGAGATCAACGACCCGAACGGGCTTGCGCTGGCGACCGTCGATGAGGACGGTATGCCCGACGTGCGCATGGTGCTGCTCAAGGGTTTCGACGAGCAGGGTTTCGTCTTCTACACCAATTTCGAGAGCGCCAAGGGCCGCGAGATCCTGTCCTCAATGAAGGCCGCGATGTGCTTTCACTGGAAGAGCCTGCGCCGGCAGGTGCGCGTGCGCGGCCCGGTCGAGATCGTCAGCGACGCGGAGGCCGACGCCTATTATGCCACGCGCCCGCGCGGAAGCCGCATCGGCGCCTGGGCCTCGAAACAGTCGCGGCCGCTGGAAAGCCGCTTCGCGCTCGAGAAGGCGGTGGCGGAATATACGGCGAAGTATGCGATCGGGGAGATTCCGCGGCCGAAACACTGGTCGGGCTTCCGGCTGGTGCCGCAGCAGATCGAGTTCTGGCACGACCGGCCGTTTCGGTTGCACGACCGGGTGGTGTTCAAGAGGACGAGCTACGGCGGATGGGGGAAGACGCGGCTGTATCCGTAGATCAGGCCGGGTTGCCGAACAGGGCCAAGACTACAAACAATAGGGTGAAACACGAAAAGGAGGTGATCGAACCATATTTGATTGCCTTTCGCTCCTTGCGGAATTGCGGGGAATGCTGGTGCGCATAAACTCGAGCGTTTCGCCGCCCCCACCGTTCACTCCATGGCAAGTTCTGCTCATCAATTGAGCCGAAAAAATCGGTTCTTAGCAATATGCGCAGGCCTGCGGTGAAAATGACCGCAAAACTTGCAATGAGAACGACAGCACAGACGGCAATCGGCACAATCAAATGCTGATTTCCTGCCCATTCATATCGCAATGTCCGCACTCCCCGCGCGATAGCTGACGGCTACCCCTTCTTCCTCATCATGAAGGCGATCAGCGCCGCGCGCGCCTCATCTGATTTCAGGCGCTGCTGGAAGAGATCGCGCTCCTCGCACATGCGCGCCAGCAGAGGTTCGCGAGGACCAAGCATGAGGTCGCGGGAAAGCTTGAGCGCTTCCGGCGGCTTTGCGGCGATGAGGTTCGCCGCTTCCATCACTGCCGGCTCGAGCTTGTCTTCCTCGACGACGGCGTAGATCAGGCCGGCTTCCTTGGCGCGCTCGGCGGAAAAGCCCTCGCCGAGACCGAGCAGCGCGAAGGCTTGCTGGCGGCCGAGGAAGGCCGGCAAGAGCAGGCTGGAGCCGGCCTCCGGAACAAGTCCGAGATCGACGAACGGCGTGCGGAAGACGGTGCGCGGCGTGGCGAAGGTGAGATCGCAATGCAGGTTGAGCGTGGTGCCTATGCCGACGGCGATGCCGTCGACGCCCGAGACAACAGGCTTCTGCGATCCGGCGAGCGCCAGCAGGAAATTCCACACCTCCAGACCGCCCTCGCCGCCGGTCGCGACCGCCATGAAATCGTTGAGGTCGTTGCCGGCGGAAAAAGCGCCTGATACCCCGAGGAAGACATGCACGCGGATGGCGGCATCGGCGTCGCCCTCAACGAGCGCCGCGGCCATCGCCTGATACATGGCGCGGGTAAGCGCATTCTTCTTGTCCGGCCGGTTCATTCGAATCACCTGGACAGGCCCGCTACGCTCGACGACGATAAGCTCCGACATCCCCTCCCCCTTCCGCCCAGCTAGGCCGTGACCAGGCTCTTGCCCGCAGCGAGCAGCGCCTCGCTGCCGCCGACGACCTGGTCGCGCAGCGGACTGGTTTCGCCAGCCATATTCTCGGCGAAGAAGCGGCAGAGCGCGATACGCCCGGTCGCCTTGTCCGCGAGTGCGGCGCGCGCCAGATAGGCGCCGCCCGCGGCGAGCGCGAAAAGCCTGAGATAGGGCGTGGCGCCGGCCAGCGCCCTGTCCGCCTCTCCGGCCGAAAGCATGGCCTGAAGATGCCGCGTGGCCACGGCTAGATCGTCGATCGCCGCTTCCAGACGCTCGGCGGTCCGGCCGAAGCCGTCCAGATTCGACTGGCGCAGCGCCGCGACGGTTTCCGCCAGTTCGGCTATGTAGCCGTGGACGTGCTCGCCGTCCGATTGCGGCAGCTTGCGCGTGACGAGGTCGATCGCCTGGATGCCGTTGGTGCCTTCATAGATCGAGGCGATGCGCGCGTCGCGGTAGAGTGCTGCGGCACCCGTCTCCTCGATGAAGCCCATGCCGCCATGCACCTGGATGCCGAGCGAGGCCACCTCGCTGCCGATGTCGGTGGAGAAGGCTTTCGCCACGGGTGTCAGAAGATTGGCGCGCTCCTGCCAATGGGTCTTTTCCCCGCCATCCGACACCCGCGCCATGTCGAGCGCGTGGGCGCAGGAATAGCTGATCGAGCGGGCGACACGGGTCAGCGCCTGCATGGTGAGCAGCATGCGCTGCACATCTGGATGGCGGATGATCGGCGCCATGCCGTCGCCGGAATAGCTCGCTGCCTTGCCCTGCCGGCGTTCGTTGGCGAAGGCCAGCGCCTTCTGGAAGGCGGCCTCGGCGACGCCGACGCCTTCGAGGCCAATGGCGAGGCGGGCGTTGTTCATCATGGTGAACATGCAGGCGAGGCCCTTATTCTCCTCGCCGATCAGCCAGCCGACCGCGCCCTTCTCCTCGCCCGGGACAAAACCGTCGCCATAGATCATGGTGCAGGTCGGCGAGCCGTGGATGCCGAGCTTGTGCTCGAGCGAAGCGCAGAAAAGGTCGTTGCGGCGGCCGAGCGAGCCGTCTCCGTTCACCAGGAATTTCGGCACCAGGAAGAGCGAGATGCCGCGCGTGCCCTGGGGCGCGTCGGGCAGCCGCGCCAGCACCAGATGGACGATGTTGCCGGTGAAATCCTGCTCGCCGTAGGTGATGAAAATCTTTTGGCCCGATATCCGGTAGGTGCCGTCGGGAGCGCGTTCGGCGCGGGCGCGCAAAGCATTCAGGTCCGAGCCTGCCTGCGGCTCGGTGAGGTTCATCGTGCCGGTCCATTCGCCCGAGACGAGCTTTGCGAGATAGGTCTGTTTCAGCTCGTCGGACGCGTGCTTGTGAAGCGCCTCGACAGCGCCCATCGTCAGCGTCGGGCAGAGGGCGAAGGCCAACGAGGCCGAGTTCCACATTTCCAGCGTGGCGACGGAGAGCATGGTGGGCAGGCCCTGGCCGCCGAACGCCTCCGGGCCGGTCAGGGAATTCCAGCCACCCTCCGTCCAACGGCGATAAAGCTCCTTCCAGCCGGGCGGCGTGGTGACCGCAGCGTCTTTCAGCACGGCGCCTTGCTCGTCGCCGGCCTTGTAGAGCGGTGCAATTTCCTCGGTGGCGAAACGGCCGGCCTCGGCAAGGATCGCGTCGGCCAAATCGGTCGAGAGATCGCCGAATTTGCCGGCTTCCACAGCCGTTCGCAGCCCCGCAATCGCTTTCAGCGTAAACGCGATTTCCTCGACAGGCGCGCGGTACATATTCGCATTCTCCTCCGATTCAGCCGCCATTTCACAGCCGGGCGAAACTAGCGTTGTTCCGGAAAGGCCGCTACCCGCCTTTTTACGTAAGCGTCAAGTTTTACGTTCAAGGTTGAACTGTCGAGCCTGGGAAGATACCCTTCGAGATCCAGGGAATCGGCAAAGCATGCTGGCAAGACCGGAAACCCGCCGCTGCATCGAATGCGGTCTGCCCTTCGGGGCGGTCGGATTCTGGTGCCACCATGGCGATGTCGACAACGGCCCCGCCTATTGGTCGGACCGCGGCATATTGTGCTCGCCGAGATGCTCGCTTTCGCATTTCCGCCGGCGCGAGGCCGAAGGCTCTCTGCCGGCCGCGCCCGCCCCCGATCCTTTTATGCTTGATCAAACCCCGCGCGGCAGGCGATAACTTGCCGGCCGGCGGGGAAATCGGGAGCAAGCGAAAACCATCTTCGGGAAGAATGATCGAGGACGGCTAGCAAGCAAGGGAATGCCGGAACGTTGCAAAATTCGGTCTATCGCATTGCCCGCACAGCCATTGTCGTAGTCTGGGCCGTCCTTTTTGGCGCAGCCGGCGCTGCCGCGTCCGATTTTTCGGAACCGTGGAAGCGCGCCGACAGGGCGCTCGTCATCGATGCCTACGAATACAACCCGATCGACTGGCAGAAGCTGGCGGGCGACAGGCGCATCGTCGGCTTCATCAACAAGGCGTCGGACGGCGTGCCGCCTCCTTATCGGTGCCAAGGGGACGAAACCGAGACAAGGCTGTGCAAGGCGCTGTGGAAGCGCCACGCCATTGCGCGCGAGCTTTTCCACACGAGGAGGACGGTGGCCAAGGCGCTCGGCCTGAAATGGGGCGCCTATCATCTTGCCCGGCCGGGCAATCCGATCGAGCAGGCCAACAACTTCATCGATTTCGCCGAACCGGCTCCCGACGACCTGATCGCGCTCGACATCGAGGAGAACGATTCGCAGAAATGGATGTCGCTGGACGACGCCGAGGCGTTCGTGCGCCATATCCATACGCGACTCGGACGCTGGCCGGTGCTCTACACCAATGGCAGCACGGCGCTGCACATAGCCGAAAACCGCGACCGCTACAGCGTGCTCGCGCGACTGCCGCTGTGGTACGCGCGCTACAAGCCGGTGATCGGCCTGCATTTCCCCAAGGGCAACTGGCAGACCTACACGCTTTGGCAGTTCTCGGCGGGCGCCAATTGCGATTCCCGATCCTGCCCCTACCGGGTGCCGGGAACGCCGCTCGACATCGATGTGAACGTCGCCTCGATGAGCGCGCAGGAACTGCGCGCCGAATGGCCCTTCGGCGAACTGGTCGACAAGATCGCCGACACTGTCGCGACCGTGCCGGTGCCGGTTTCGCGGCGGACGGCGATCGCGGGCGGCGACGTGACGATCCAATATGCCGCGGTCGAAGAGGGCGACATGCCGGCGCCCACCGAAGTTCAGCCTGAGGTTCCAGCGGTCGCGGGCCAACTGGACAGCGGGCAGCCGGTGCCTGAACTTGCGGAGCTGACGATCGAGAGCGGAGAGACCGTGCCGCTGCCGATCTCGCGCAGCATCGCGCTCGACGGCGGCGACGTGACGCTCGCCTTCGCCAAGGTCGAAAGGGTCGTGACGGCGGCCGCGCTGACCGCCGGCTTCCCGTCCATGCTGCCGGGTGCGCGGCGCGCGTTGCCCTTCCAGATCCTGCTTGGAAAGCAGCCCGAAACCTTGGCTCCGGTCGAACTCGCCAGCTACAGCCAGGCGATCGAGAAGGTGCGGCGGCTGGACCTGCCGACGGCAGCGGACCGGCCCGGGACGATATCGGCGGCCGCACTCGACGATCCGGGTCCGGTCCTCTCGGCAACCCGTTTCTCGCGCAAGGACCTGCCGGTTTTCCTGCTGAAGAAGCTCGACGGAAACGACGAACCGTCGCCCTGAGCGTCAGGCCTTCTCCCGCTTGACTGCCTGCCATCCGATGTCGCGGCGGCAAAAACCTTCCGGCCAGTCGATGCGATCGACTGCTTCGTAGGCGAGGCGCTGCGCCTCGGTAACCGTCGCAGCGACCGCTGTCACGTTGAGTACGCGCCCGCCATTGGCGATGATCACGCCGTCGCGCTCGGCCGTGCCTGCGTGAAAGATCTCGACGCCGCGTGAGGCCGCGTTGTCGAGGCCGCGAATCACCGAACCCTTTTCCGGCGCGGCGGGATAGCCCTTCGCCGCCATGACGACGGTCAGCGCCGCGTCGTCGCGCCAGCGCGCCGACATATGCGCAAGCTGGCCGTCGGCGGCGGCTTGGAGTAGGACGAGCAGATCGTCCTTCAGCCGCATCATCAGAACCTGGCATTCGGGATCGCCGAAGCGGGTATTGTATTCGATGAGTTTCGGGCCGGACGATGTGATCATCAGCCCGGCGAACAGCACGCCCGAAAAGGGCGTGCCGAGCTCGGCCATGCCGCGCATTGTTGGCTCGATGATCTCCTTCATCGTGCGCTCGACAATCTCGGGCGTCATCACCGGCGCTGGCGAGTAGGCGCCCATGCCGCCGGTGTTCGGTCCGGTATCGCCGTCGCCGACGCGCTTGTGGTCCTGCGCGGTGCCGAAGGGCAAGGCGGCCGTACCGTCGCAGAGACAGAAGAAGCTCGCCTCCTCGCCATCAAGGAATTCCTCCACGACCACTTCCGCGCCGGCGCTGCCGAAGGCGCCGCTGAAACAGTCGTCGATCGCGGCGAGCGCCTCCGCCTCCGTCATCGCCACGGTGACGCCCTTGCCGGCGGCCAGCCCGTCGGCCTTGACGACGATCGGCGCGCCCCGGTCGCGGACATAGGCTTTCGCAGCCTCCGCGGCGGTGAAACGGCCAAAGGCGGCGGTCGGAATATTATGGCGGGCACACAGATCCTTGGTGAAACCCTTCGATCCCTCAAGCTGGGCGGCGGCCTTCGAAGGCCCAAAGACTTTTATGCCGGCGGTGCGCAGGTCGTCAGCGATGCCGGCGACGAGCGGCGCTTCCGGCCCGACCACGACGAGGTCGATCTTCTTCTCCAGGCAGAATGATGCGACGGCAGCGTGGTCGGCGATATCAAGCGCGACCAGCTCGGCTTCGCGAGCGATGCCGGGATTGCCAGGCGCGGCGTAGAGTTTTGTCAGCATCGGCGAGGCTGCCAGCTTCCAGGCCAGCGCATGCTCGCGGCCACCGGAGCCAATGAGAAGAACGTTCATGTCGCCAGAACTCGCCGTGAAAGCACTTGGCTTCCGGTATGGCCGCATGGCCGGCTGGTCAAGCATTGCTTTGATCTACCCACGGCAATCCGGACGCCTTGACGCCCGCCGGCCCGGCTGCCACTCCACGCTGATGGAACAGGTTCAGTCGAAAGCGGCGCAGGGCCGCGTCGCCGACGCGCCGAGCGGGCATTGGGTCTATCGCGCCCTGCCCCGCCGGCTGTGGCCCTACGCACAGCTTGCCCGTTGGGACCGGCCGATCGGCTGGCAGTTGCTGCTATGGCCCTGCTGGTGGTCGGCCGCCCTTGCCGCGAGCGCCTATGCGCGGCCGGGCGACAGTTTTTTGTCGCTGATTCCCTCACCCTGGCATCTCGTGCTCTTCCTGATCGGCGCGGTCGCCATGCGCGGCGCCGGCTGCACCTACAACGACATCGTCGACGCCGGCATCGACGAACAGGTAGAGCGCACCCGCTCGCGGCCGCTGCCCTCGGGCAAGGTGAGCAAGCGGCAGGCCTGGGTCTTCCTCGTGCTGCAGGCGCTGTCCGGGCTTGCCGTACTCGTCCAGTTCAACAGCTTTGCGATCGGGCTCGGCATCGCCTCGCTGATCGTGGTCGCGATCTACCCGTTCATGAAGCGCTTCACCAACTGGCCGCAACTGGTGCTCGGTCTCGCCTTCTCCTGGGGCGCGCTGATGGGCTGGGCGGCGGAATATGCCGACCTCGCGCGGCCGGCGGTGCTGCTCTATCTCGGCTCGGTCTTCTGGGTGATCGGCTACGACACGATCTACGCGCACCAGGACAAGGAGGACGACGCGCTGGTCGGCGTGAGGTCGACGGCACGGCTGTTCGGCGACAGTACCAAATCCTGGCTGATCGGTCTCTACGGCGGCGCGCTGATCCTGATGGCGAGCGCGTTTTCGGCGGCCGGGATTCCCGTGCCGGCGATGGCCGGTCTGGTTGCCGCCGGCGCTCACATGGCGCGCCAGATCGCGGTGCTCGATATCGACGATCCGGACCAGTGCCTGCGGCTCTTCAAGTCGAACAATGTCGTCGGCTGGCTGATTTTCCTGGGACTGATCGGCGGCGGCGTATGGGCGGCGCTGAAGCCGCTGGTTTAAGTCAACGCCCGCTCATTCGGGAGCGATGATCTCGTCGCCGTTGACGACAAGGCGCAGGCCGAGATTGCCGGGCTTGCGGCGCATCAGGAAGCGCGGACGGCGCTGGGGCGTCACGCGGCGCTTGCGGCGATCCTGGGCAGGCAGCGCCTTGATGGCGGCGCCGAGCGATTCCTCGAGCGTGCGGGCGATGCCGTCGGCTTCGATCAGCATCATCGGAAGGCGGTAGGCGTCGGCCCAGGCGCGCCAGTCGGCGGCGACGTCTTCCAGATTGTCGGCAACGAGCAGCGGCACCGACAGCATCGGATCGTTGTGAAGAAGTTCCAGCGTCACGGTGACGTTGCCCTCCGGGTCTTCCATGGCGCGCGCGGCCACGCCGCGAAAGGCGTTAGCCGGGAGCACGACGGTGGCCGGCAGCCCGCTCATCTGCAGGATGCGCTTCACGATCGCGCCACGCTGATCGATCGTGAACGTCACGTCGCCAAAATCGTCGCGCGTCGCGTAGCTCACGACCTGGGGCAAACGGAACGGGTCGAGCCGCATGTTGCGGCCCGCCCAGACTGGCTTCAGTCCGGTGCTCATATTGATGCCTTCCTGTCTCTCCTGAGAGCCGGTTTTCCCGGTTCCCCCGGACCGGTTTGCCCGGTCTCGCTTGTGGGATGGACAGTAGCGGGCGACCCTTAGCCGCCGGCTTAAAAAAGTCGGTTAAATTTTGCTGATCTCCGGGATGGTTATCGAATCCCACCGCCTGCAAGGAGTTGGTAGGCTTCGTTTACAGCGGCTTTCTAGACCGTTCTTTGCCGCAATTCCGGACGGAAAACCGGTTCCCACGCTTCCTGGAATTGCTCTACAGCACCTTTCCGGGGTTCATGATGCCGGCGGGATCGAACGCCGCCTTGATGCGGCGCATGAGCTCGATGCCGACCGCAGGCGCGGTGGCAAGCAGCTCTTCCCGCTTCAACTGGCCGATGCCGTGCTCGGCCGAGATCGAGCCGCCGAGATCACGCACGATGTCATGCACCGCCTTGTTCATCGGCCGATAGAGCGAGAGGAACGCCTGCGGGTCGGCGCCGACCGGCTGGCTGACATTGTAGTGCAGGTTGCCGTCGCCCATGTGGCCGAAGCAGACAACGCGCGCACCCGGGCAGACGCGCTCCACTTCCAGCGCGGCGCGGGCGATGAACTCCGGGATGGCGGCGACCGGCACGGAGATGTCGTGCTTGATCGACGCGCCTTCCGGCTTCTGCGCGTCCGAAATGTTCTCGCGCAGCGCCCAGAAGGCTCTCTCTTGCGCGACGCTGGTTGCGACAACCGCATCAAACGTAGCCATGGCGTCACCGAATAGCGCGCTGTCGAATAGCTCTTCTGAGAGTTGTTCGGCATCCTCCTGCGAGCGGCCCGACGAGACTTCCACCAATAGGTGCCAAGGCCAATCTGACAGCGGACGTACCGTCCCCGGAATGTGCCGAACAACGAACTCTACCGCTATATCAGCTACAAGCTCGAAAGCCGTCAGATTGGCCCCAGCCACATTCAACGCGAGTGATAGTAGTTCCAGCGCGGCGCTTGGGGAAAGCACGCTTACCCAAACAACCTTGCGCCCCTTCGGCTTCGGAAAAATCTTCAGCACGGCAGCGGTGATGATGCCGAGCGTGCCTTCCGCGCCAACAAACAGGTTCTTCAGATCGTAGCCGGTGTTGTCCTTCTTCAGTTTGCGGAGATCGTCGAACACCGCGCCTGTCGGCAGCACGACCTCCACGCCGAGGCATAGCTCGCGCGTGTTGCCGTAGGCGAGCACCGCCGTACCGCCGGCATTGGACGACAGGTTGCCGCCTATCTGGCAGGAGCCCTGCGACGCCAGCGACAGCGGGTAGAGGCGATCGGCGGCGTCGACAGCCCGGTGCAGCGCTTCCAGCACGACGCCGGCCTCGGCGGTGACGGTGTTCGATTGCGGGTCGATCTCGCGGATGCGATTGAGCCGCGACAGCGACACGACGATCTCGTTACCGGTCGCATGCGGCATCTGGCCGCCGACGAGGCCGGTGTTGCCGCCCTGGGGCACGATGGGCGTACGCGTCTCGGTGGCCAGCGCAAGGATGCGGCTGACCTCCTCGACGCTGCCGGGCCTCAGCACCAGCGGCGAGCGGCCGCTCCACAGGCCGCGCGGCTCGCGCAGATAGGGACCGATGTCGGCCTCCGCGCGCAGGGCGTGTGCATCACCGACGATGGCCGCGAAGCGGTCGAGCAGGGCTTGATCGAGGACGACCGCTTCGGAGGTCATTTCCGGCCTTCCCTTATGTCTCGCGGCGCGGCGGCGCGCCGGAGCCGGTCGTTGATGGCCTCGCCGAGACCGGCGTCGGGAATCGGCTCGACGGCGATGGTTTTCGCGCCGGAGCGGTCGAGCGCCTGCATGTGGGAGAAGAGATTGGCCGCCGCCTCGCGCAGGTCTCCCGAGGGCGACAGGTTCAGCATGGCGGCCGCCTCCGCGGCGCCTGCGGCGCGGTTCGGGCCGAAAGCCAGCAGCGCCTCGCCGGGCCGGACGCTGGCGGCACCGACGCGGACGGCGGCATTCGGCGCATAGTGCGAGGCGAGCATGCCGGGCGCCTCGACGCGCTCGCCGGTATTGGCCCCGGTATTGGCGGCTTGCCGCAGCAGCGGCAGGCCAGTCACGGCCTCGATAACTTCCGCCGCGATGCCGCCCGGACGCAGCAGCCGTACCGTCGCACCCTCGACCTTGACGATGGACGATTCAAGCCCGACCTCGGTCGGACCGCCGTCGACGATCAGCGGAATCTTCCCGCCAAGATCGGCCTCGACGGCCTCGGCGGTGGTGGCCGTGATCCGGCCGGACGAATTGGCGCTGGGGGCAGCGAGCGGGCGGCCGAGGCGCGCGATCAACTGGGAGCCGAAACCCTGCGGCATGCGCAGTGCGATCGTGTCGAGGCCGGCCGTCACCAGCGGATGGATGGCCGCTCCCTTAGCCAGCGGGAGCACCAGGGTCAGCGGACCCGGCCAAAAGGCCTGGGCGAGTTTCTCCGAAAGGGTGTCGAAAACGGCGACCTCATGCGCCATGACGAGGCCGGAGACATGGGCGATCAGCGGGTTGAAGCGCGGCCGGCCTTTCGCCTCGAAGATGCGCGCGACCGCCTCGCCATTGGTGGCGTCGCCGGCAAGCCCGTAGACGGTTTCGGTCGGGATCGCCACGACCTGGCCGGCTTCGAGCAGCGCCAGAGCGCGCTCCATCCCCTCGCCGGTCTTCAGGATTTCCGCCACAGACGCCCGTCCGATTTTCTTCTCGGCGTTGCTATAGCCCGCCATCGCCGCAGGCAACAACCCGCCACATCAAGCCAAACCGGGTCTTGGGCCTTTGCTCCGGGCAATATGCTGTTCCTCCTTTCTTGCGGCCGCGCGAAAACGTCCCGCGCTTCCTGCGAAGCCGGGGGTGGGAAGCGGGGCACGGGACCGTCGCCTCTCAATTGTTATACGTGGCGCGGTCTTCCGTGCCCCGCCGGCGTTCTTGCCCTACCTGGAGGGGACGCAGCGAATTCTTTCACCGCGCGACCTCGGTCAGGGCCCGGACCTCAGGGCTCATCACCCAGCCGCGCCACCTCCGCGCGACCGATCCGGCGCCGCCGCCCTCCCTGATACCCGGTGCGCACCAGGTTCCCGCGAGAGCGGTGGGGCAAGTATCGCCTGAGTGGAGGCGGCGTGGAGAAACAGGGCCGGATTATTTCCCGGTCTGAACGAAATCAGCGGGTTGGCGGCGATGTATATCCACGAAACGTGGCGTCTTTTACCGGTAACGGACGCGGCTGGAGGCAGACCCGGACCACCGGCCGCAGGCGCGGAGAACTGCCGCGTCACCGATTTGTTAATCGATAAAATGTTACGTTTCCCGGAAAGCCGCCGTTAAGCACAGGGCGGCAGGATAGGCTCAGGCTTTCTCGGGGCTGCCGGTCATGCGTGTCGTTGGCATAGTCTTTTTCCTCGCGGCGTTCGGCGCCGCGCACACTCATGCATCCTCGATCGTGACGCTCGATCCGTCCGAGGGCGACGATCCCTCGATCATCACGCTCGGCGACCAGGTGGAGATCGATCCTTCCATCGTCGCGGCGGTTTCCGAAACCGGACCGTCGCCGTCGATCATTGCGCTCGCCGACACGCCAACGACCCCCTCCATCATCACGCTGGGCGGACCCGCCGGCGAAGAGGACGCAAGCGCTACGCCATCCCAGCGCATGTCCATACCGATGATCATTCGCGGCGGCGAGGTCGGCGCGGCGGCCGCCCGCCCCGCGCCGGCCCAGGCTGCCACGCAGCCCGGCGTCCCGCTGCTCGATCCCAATGACCGCGGCACGCCGTCCAAACGCAAGGCGCTGAAGCGTCAGGCGGCGCGGCTGGCCGAAGAGGCCGCGGCGGCGGCCCAGAATCCACAGCCGGATCCATCGACCGAGCCTGTGCCCTTCGGGCAGTAGGGCTAGCTCAACCCGCTATCTTCGAGAAATCCGCGACCTGTCCGGTCGCCGCGCGGATGCGGGCGAGCAGGGCAAGGCGGTTGGCGCGCACGGCCACGTCTTCATCATTCACGAGAACGCGTTCAAAGAATGAATCAACTGGTTCACGCAACGCGCTAAGCGCGCCGAGAGCGGCGGAAAAGTCTTCGTTCTGAATCGCTTCGCCGGCTTTCCTCTCGGCCTGATTCACCGCGGCCGCGAGTTTTTTCTCCTCGTCGGTGCGGAAAAGGGCGGGATCGACGGTCGGCGCGACGGCCGTTTTCTTCTTCTCCTCGGCAGCCAGGATATTGGCCGCGCGCTTGGTTCCGGCGAGCAGGTTCTTGCCGTCGTCGGTGGAGAGGAAGGTGCCGAGGGCTTCGACGCGACGGACGATGGTGAGCAGGTCGTCGTTCGATGAGGTCGTGATCTCCCCCCTTGAGGGGGAGATGCCCGGCAGGGCAGAGGGGGGTGTTTCGCGCCGCGCCTGTCCACCCCTCTCTGTCGGCTTCGGCGACATCTCCCCCTCAAGGGGGGAGATTACCGGCGCGCTTCCGCCAGCCGCCAACACCGCGTCGATCAGATCGTGCCGAGCGCCCTGCTCGCGGAGATAGACTTTTAGGCGGTCGTGGAAGAAGGAGAGGAGGTCGGCTGCTATAGGCTGGGTCTTTTCGATCGCAGCTACCTTGGCAATCTCAAGTTGCTCAAACTGTTTTTGAAGTTCGCTCTCTTGCTGCTCTGGAGGAAGCTTGTCGATATATTCAATACGATATGCTGAGTTCGGCTTAACGTTCTCAACAAATTGCAGATACCGGTCGACCTCCGTAAAGATGCCCCTAACTTGAATAATCGCGAGGCTCGCTGTCGCTCGCAATTGAATTGATAAAGCATTCTCCACCACAATCCTGATCACACCCAGCGCCGCCCTCCTCAGCGCGTAGGGGTCCTTGCTGCCCGTAGGCTTCTCGTCGATAGCCCAGAAGCCGACCAGCGTGTCGAGCTTGTCGGCCAGCGCGACGGCAACCGAGACCGGATCGGTCGGCACGCGGTCGGACGGGCCCTGCGGCTTGTAGTGTTCCTCGATCGCGGCGGCGACGGAGGAATGCTCGCCCTGCAGGGCCGCGTATTTGCGACCCATCGCGCCCTGGAGCTCCGGGAACTCGCCGACCACCTCTGTCTGCAGATCGGCCTTGGCGAGCACGGCCGCACGGCGTGCGTCCTTCGGGTCGGTGCCGACGATCGGCGCAAGCTCCTCGGCCAGCCGCGCGATGCGCTCGACGCGCTCGCCTTGCGCGCCGAGCTTGGCGTGGAAGGTGACGCCGAGCTTGTCGAGGCGGGCCATGCGCTGGTCGAGCGGCTTCCTGAGGTCGAGCCCGAATTTTTCCGCCGACGGCTTCAACTGGCCGAGGTCGGGCAGATCGGCCTGGTCGGTCTTCCAAAAATAGAACGCGTCGGAAAGGCGCGCGCGCACCACCTTGCCGTTGCCGTGCGCGATCTCCTTGCCGTGGTCCTTCGCCTCGATGTTGGCGGTGAGGATGAAACGGTTGGAGAGGCGCACAGTATCCCCCTCCCCCTTGAGGGGAGGGGTTAGGGGTGGGGGTATGCTGCCGTCGAGCGCGTCGTCGATACCCCCACCCGCGCCTTCGGCGCGACCTCCCCTCAAGGGGGAGGTTGGCGAGCAGACGAAACACTTCTGGTTGGCGCGGATGGTCAGCCGGATGACCTCCGCCGGGATCGACAGAAAATCCTCCTCGAAGGTTCCGAGCAGCACGACCGGCCATTCGACCAGCCCCGAAACCTCTTCCAGAAGACCCTCGTCCTCGACAAGATCGAGCCCGCTGGCGAAGGCGAGGTTCCTGGCGTCGGAAAGGATGATCTGCTTGCGGCGGTCGGCGTCGATGACGACCTTGGCCGCCTCCAGCTTGGCGGCATAATCCTCGAAGCGCCTGACCGCGATCGGACCCGGCGCGTGGAAGCGGTGGCCGAAGGTGACGTTGCCCGAACGGATGCCGTCGATCTCGAAATCGACCACGACCGGCTCCTCGGTCTCTGGACCGAAGGTGCACAGGATCGACTGCAGCGGGCGCACCCATCTCAGCGCCTCACCGCCGCGCCCTTCGGTCGCGCCGTAGCGCATCCCCTTCGGGCCGGAGGCCGGGCCCCAGCGCATCGATTTCGGCCAGGGGAAGGCGCGGATGACTGAAGGCACCAGCTCGGCGATGATTTCTTCGGCCGCCCTGCCCGGCTTCGAAATGTGCGCGACGTAGAAGTCGCCCTTCTTGGGGTCGGAATGAATATGCGCCTGGCTCGCGTCAGACAGGCCGGCCTTGCGCAAAAAACCCTCGATCGCCTGCGGCGGCGCTTTCGTCGAGGGACCCTTGATCTCCTCGCGCACGTCCTTCGAGCGGGCGGTGACGCCGCGCAGATCGAGCGTCAGGCGGCGCGGCGTCCAGTATTCGCGGGCCGCCTCGTAGGTCAGACCGGCCTCGACCAGACCGTCGGCGACCATCTTTTTCAGGTCGCCGGCCGCCTTGCGCTGCATGCGGGCGGGGATCTCTTCCGAGCGGAGTTCTAGCAGGAGGTCGGGCATTGGGGGTCTCGTCGGCGAAAGCTGGCGCGGGAATAGCAAGTCATCCCGTACCTGTCACCCGTCACTGGGCATTCCGTGAACCAAAACGGCGGCCGGTGCGACTAAGCGATATCGAAAGGAAGGCTTACGGCCATGAAATCGCTTACGACCTATATCCAGATCGCGGCTCTCGCCGCCTGCTTTGCCGCGCAGTTCCACCCGGCCTCGAGTACCGGCATGCCGGGCACCCGCAAGGCGCTCCAGACGCTGGAAGTGTTCACCAGCGAGCGCGCCGTCGAGACGGTCGCCTGGTCTGACCAGCGTTAACAGGCGCTCAAATCCTTTAAGGCGGCGATCTTCGAATCGTCGCCTCGGTCCTCTTCCCCCCTGCCGAAAACGTGCCTGCTTGGCTTGCAGGACGGCTTGCCGTAGGTCGCAATTTGGCGAAATCGGGGCTGGCGAGACAATGCGAGAGCTTCCCAATCGGATATACGTTCAAAATGGTATTTCGCACGGCGAGCCGCTTTTATGATCCTAGACTTCACTTCGAGATCGCCTGTTTTCGACGCTCTGTTGTCGATCAACCCATGGGCCAAAGATCATTGGTCGGACAGGCTGCAAATGATTGCAGCCGGCACCTGGAACATCAATCACGTAAGCCAAGCAGGCAATCAACCCACTCAGAAATGGTTGGATCGATTCTCAACTGTGCGCATCGCGGAAACGCGAAAGCGGCTCCTTGACAAAGCTGAAGTCGATCGTGCCTGGAGTCGTGCAATCGTCGATATCGTGTTACCGATCATTACCGATCCAACACTTGCGCGGGTGCAGCCAGGTACACCAATGGTGCCGCTTGGTGGTGGTAGTAGCATCGTTAGTCGTTCCGATCATGTGCCGGATTACTCTCCGGGACAATTCCTTGCCGACGTCCTGCTTCTCTCTCAACCCAGTTTGAGAGAGGCGACTTTGCACGGACCGCTTGATATCTCTGGCCGGGTTTTCCTTGTTGGCCCAGATTTTGCCGGCACCCGATTTGAGCAGAATATTTCCGCCCACGGCACAAAGTTCGGCTACTTCGCCGACATGGCTCAGGCTACCTTCTCAAACGCTTCGTTCGAGGAGTCTCAGTTTTACGGCGTTTCCGGCTGGACGTTGGCAAACTTCGAAAAACCCGTCAGCTTTGCGCGCACCTATTTTCACGACGCCGCCAGTTTTAATGCTGCGATCTTCGAAGGTTTTGCGAACTTTTCAGGAGCACGTTTCGACGAAAGTGCACACTTCGCCGGAACTGTGTTTAAGGATGTATGTTGCCTGGACGGCGCTCACTTCGCTGACTACGCAACCTTTGAGCATTGCCAATTCGCCAAGGCACCAAGCCTAAAAGCGACGGTTTTCAAAGGCCCGACAAGCACCAGAGGTGTGAAAGCTTCAGCACGTGAAGCAATTGCTGCTGTCAGCAGGCCTGGCCCACCTATCTTTTGATCAGGCCGCGTATCCGCCCGCTTCCGTCTGCAAAAAGGCCTCGCCACATGCCTTGGCGAGGTTGCGCACGCGCTGGATGTAGCTGGCGCGTTCGGTCACCGAAATGACGCCGCGGGCGTCGAGCAGATTGAAGACATGGGATGCCTTGATGGCCTGGTCGTAAGCGGGCAGCACCATCTTGTGCGCCCCACCCTCGCCGGCCCGGGCGGAGGTAGGCGCGCCGGCGTCGAGCAGCGCCTGGCATTCTTTCTCGGCGTCGTCGAAATGGCGAAGCAGCATCGCCGTATCAGCATACTCGAAATTGTGGCGCGAATACTCCTGCTCGGCCTGCAGGAAAACCTCGCCGTAGGTGACCTTGTCGGCGCCTTCGAGCCCGTTGAAATTGAGGTCGTAGACGTTGTCGACGCCCTGCACATACATGGCGAGGCGTTCGAGACCGTAGGTCAGCTCGCCGGAAACCGGCGCGCATTCGATGCCGCAGACCTGCTGGAAATAGGTGAACTGGCTGACTTCCATGCCGTCGCACCAGCATTCCCAGCCGAGCCCCCATGCGCCGAGCGTCGGACTTTCCCAATCGTCCTCGACGAAGCGGATGTCGTGCAGCAGCGGGTCTATGCCGATCGCCTCCAGCGAGCCGAGATAAAGCTCCTGCAGATTCGCAGGATTGGGCTTCAGGATCACCTGGTACTGGTAATAATGCTGCAGCCGGTTGGGGTTCTCGCCATAGCGGCCGTCCTTCGGTCTGCGCGAGGGCTGCACATAGGCGGCGTTCCAGCGGCGCGGGCCGAGCGCGCGCAGCGTGGTGGCCGGATGGAACGTGCCGGCGCCGACCTCCATGTCGTAGGGCTGCAGGATGACGCAGCCCTTGTCGGCCCAGTAGTCGTGCAGCGTCAGGATCAGCCCCTGGAAAGAGCGTTCGGGGCGCATATGGGCGGGACGTTCAGCGGACAAGGGGATGCCTCGGGCGGTGGGCGGAAAGTGGCCCGTCCTAACGCAAGGAGCGCGAAATCAAAACTGAATTTTTCTGGCGCGCAGCGCCTGAAAGGGGGGCCGTCAAGCTGCGTTCGGAATCATCGCCTTGTACATGGGTTGACCGTCTGTGCCGACGAAAGAGAAGTGAAATGCCGTTTTCGTCACGGTCGCGGCCAGGAAGCCCAGCTCCGAACGCGCAAACAGGGAGCCGCTGACGGCCTTGACGTCGCGAGGCTTGGCGCCGCCGCCGCAGGTTATGTAGCTGACGCCATCGACAACTATATGCTGAAGGTCGTGGTCGTGCCCGTTCAGGTAGACTTGCACGCCATGCCTGTCCATCAGCGGTTTCAGGTCGCGCACCAGACCCTCCGTCGGGCCGTGGTCGCCGCCGGAGAAGACCGGGTGGTGGCCAACGACGATCTTCCATTCGGCGGCGCTCGCCGAAAGGCCCGCTTCCAGCCAAGCCATCTGCTCGGCCACGAAACCGCCGAACGGCGTTAAATTCCAAACGCTCGTCTCGTCCTTCATAGGCGTGGTATCGATGAAGAAGAAATCGGCCCTGCCGCCGGCCGGCAACGGTTCGGTTCGCGAAAAGTAGCGCGCCGGCATGCGCCAACGGGCGCTCCCGGCCGAATAGGCGATCTCGGCGGCGACGTTGCCGCGGTGGTCGTGGTTGCCGAGAACGGGGTACCAGGGGCATTGCAGGCCCCGCGCCGTGAACACATCCTCGAAATCGGCGCGCCACAATACGTCATCCGTACTCGCAACGCCCGACGGGTAGAAATTGTCGCCCGTCGAAATCACGCAACGCGGCTGCGTCCCGTCCGCCCACTTCCCCATGGCGGCGGCAACCGGGGCGGCGCGCTTTGTCCCCCAATCGCCGATCGCCAGGAAATCGAGCGCGCCCTCCCGCGCGCTGGCGGATCCCGCGATCGCCGACGCGAACATCGTGGCCAGCGAACCCAAGAGCAGGCCGCGACGCGAGATGGACGTTGCAACGCATGGCGACGGCATAAAAGTACTCGCTCCTGTTTGAATGCGGCGCGCCTTGCCGCGAATGACGTGTGCTGCGCCGCCTCAGTTGCCGGCGGGCAGAGTGAGTTCCTGGCCCGGCATGATGCGGCCCGGATCCCCCTGGAGCTGTGGATTGAGGTTCAGGATTTCGATGTAGCGGCTGCCGCTGCCAAGCTCGTCGGCGGCGATCGACCACAGGGATTGACCGCGCATCACCCTGTAGGCGGCGGGCTTCGCCGCTGTGGACGCAGGCCCGGCATCGGTGCGCTGGTCGGCCGGCGCGGGCGCGGCAGGCGCTACGACGGGCGGAGGCGAAGCCTTGGGTTCCTCGGCGACCGCCCTGTTCTGGACCGGCGGCAGGCCTTCCTTGAGCTTCTTCTCGACAACCGCCAGCACGGCCGGGTCTGGCTTCATGTCGCGGGCATGGCTCCACTGGAAGGTGGCCTCCAGACGCCGGCCGACGCGCCAGTAGGCGTCGCCGAGATGGTCGTTGAGCACCGCATCGTCCGGTTTCAGCGAGACGGCGCGCTCGAGCTCGCGCACGGCCTCCTCGTATTCGCCGAGGCGGTAATGCGCCCAGCCGAGCGAATCGACGATGTAGCCGTCGCTCGGCCTGAGCTCCACCGCCTGGCGGATCATCTCCATGCCCTCTTCGAGGTTCATGTTCATGTCGATCCACGAGTAGCCGAGGTAGTTCAGAACCTGCGGCTGGTTCGGGAAAAGCTCCAGCGCCTTGCGGAAACTGGGTTCGGCCTTCGGCCACTGCTTCAGCCGCTCATAGGCGATGCCGCGCTGGTAGTAGATATTCCAGTTGGCCACGGTCTTCGGATCCCCGGGCATCGAGAACTTCTTCGCCTCGATGCGCTCGACGGCCCGGTCATAGACCTTGGCCGCGCCGGCATAGTCCTCCTTCGAGGCATAGACGCCGCCGAGCGCCAGATAACCGCGCATGTCGTCCGGGTTCTCGTCGACCAGCGTCTGCAACTGGCGGATCGCCTCGTCGCGGCGGTCGAGATCGGCAAGGTTCAGGCCAAGCTGGAGCTGCGACACGCGCCTCAGCGGCGAGGAGGCAGGGATGCGGCGGTAAAGCTCGATCGCGCCCTCGGCGTCCTCCTGCTGCTCCGACACGCCGGCGAGTTGGACCAGCACCACGTCGCTGTCGGGCTTCAGCGCCAGCGCGTATTGCAGATAGAGGCGCACGAAAGATTCGCCGCCGCCGCGGTTGAGCGCGCTGCCGAGCCCCAGCAATATCTCGCTGGCGCCGTCGGCGGGGGTGGAGACGATGCTGGCGACCGGCTCGCCCTTGCCGATCCTGTCGCGCAGGTCGAGCAGCGGGAGCCGACCGGACGCGAATTCATCGGCCTTTTCGAGGACGGCGAGCGCGGCATCCTTCTTGCCCTGGCGGGAGAGGAAGCCCGCGTAGGCCTCGGCCGCGCGAAGCCAGGCGTCGGGGGCGGCTCCGCCCGCGGCCATATCGCCGATAGCCGACTGGTAGGCGGCATCCGCCTCGTCCCGCAGCCCGGCCTGCTCGGCGATCAGCCCCTTGCTGTAGGAGACGAAGAGCCCGTACCAATCCGGCCCGGCCAGCTCGTCGAGCGTGGCCATAGCGCCGTCCTTGTCGCCGGCGCCGAGCTTTGCCCAGGCGATCATGATCTTGGCGATCAGCCCATCGAGGTCGGAGTCCTCGGAGAAGACCAGCTCGGTTTCAGCGGCGCGGTAATCCTTCTTGCGGAACGCGTCGATGGCCAGCGCCAGCCGCGACAGGCGCTCGATCTCCGGGGCGTTCTTCAGCTTTTCGGCATAGGGAAGCGCTTCGTCGAAGCGGCCTTCGGAGATCAGCGCCAGCATGAGGCTCTGCTGCAGCGGCTGGTTCTCGGGATCGAAGGAGAGCGCCTTTTCGTAGAAGACGATGGCGCCTTCCAGGTCGTTGTCGACCTCGGCGACCCGAGCCGCGAGATAGGCCCCCGAAAAGGAACTGATCTCGAGAGGGGCGGACGACTGCGATGCAAGTACGGCCTGGGCAGATACCGAAACCATGAGCCCGGTCGCCGCAGCCAGCCCGACCAGCCAGCGTCCACCTTTTAGCCGCATCATCTTCCTTCCTGCCGCCGCGCCCCACCTGCCATCAAATCGACCATGGCAAATTGGCCTTGGCAAAAATTGACCTTGGCAAATCGAATCCGGCGGCGAATTCCATCTGGCGATTGTCAGCAAAGCATGGCCTTTTTGGGGTCGGCGTTCAATCCGCCCCCGTTCACAATACGGTAAACCGTCGCCGCCAAGGTCAATCAGGCGACCCGGCTGATGCAAAAATCGATCACATCGAGCAGAGCGGCTTTCTGCGGCGTCGCGTCGAGCGGCGCCAGCGCATCTCTGGCTATGCCGCCGAAATGGCCGGCGCGGCCGATCGTGTCGGCGATGGCGCCGTGCTTGGTCATCAGGCCGATCGCCTTTTCCAGCGCCGCGTCGCCGGTTTGATTTTCCTCGATCGCGGCCTTCCAGAACTTCCGCTCCGCCGGGGTTCCGCGACGGTAGGCCAGGATGACCGGGAGCGTCACCTTGCCCTCGCGGAAATCGTCGCCGACATTCTTGCCGAGTTCCTTGCTCGTGCCGCCGTAGTCGAGCGCATCGTCGATGAGCTGGAAGGCGAGGCCGAGGTTCATGCCGTAGGAGCGCAGAGCCGCCCGGTCCGTGCGCGAGGCGCCGGCGACCACCGGTCCGACCTCGGCGGCTGCCGAGAAAAGCGCCGCGGTCTTGGCCTTGATGACGGCAAAGTGTTCGTCCTCGGTGGTTTCCAGGTTCTTCGCCGCCGCCAACTGCATCACCTCGCCTTCGGCGATGATCGATGCCGCGGTCGACAATATGTCGAGCGCGTCGAGGGAACCTACGTCGACCATCAGGCGGAACGCCTGGCCGAGCAGGAAGTCGCCGACCAGCACGCTCGCCTGGTTGCCCCAGATCATGCGCGCCGTCTTCCTGCCGCGCCTGAGATCGCTCTCGTCGACCACGTCGTCATGCAGCAGCGTCGCGGTGTGCATGAACTCCACCGATGTCGCGAGCTTGACATGGCTCTCGCCGGAATAACCGAACATCTGCGCGGCCGCGAGCGTCACCATGGGCCGGAGGCGCTTGCCGCCCGAAGAGATCAGGTGGTTGGCGATCTCCGGGATCATCTCGACGTCCGAGCCCGCTTTCGACAGGATCAGCTCGTTGACGCGGCCCATGTCCGCCGAAGTCAGCGCGATCAATTCGGCGATCGACGCCGCTCCGCGCTTGCCATTTTCCAGGTTGAGGACAACGCCCACCAGATTCTCCATCCCAGCGCCCGCAACAATGCGGGAAATCTTTACCGAATCTAGGGCGGCAAGGCCATAAGCGGCAAGTGGCGATTTGGCGCGGTGTTCTGCCCGCCGAAACCAGCGTTTACATCGCCAGCGTTTACATCGACAGGGCGACCTGCGAGGTTCAAGCGCATGAAGGAACTCATCCGCACCAACGACGCCGTCGTCATCTCCTTCGTCGAATCGCTGCTGAAGGACGCCGGCATCGGTTGCCTGGTGGCCGACCAGAACATGAGCGTTCTAGACGGCTCGATCGGGATATTGCCGCGCCGTGTCATGGTGCTGGAGGACGATATGGACGCCGCCCGGCGCATCCTGGTGGACGCCGGCATCGCCAACGAGATTCGCTAGACCGCCCCGCCTATGGCGCAAGAACAACCAGCCTCCACACTCGACGCCTTTCACCGCGGCGATTTCTGGCTGGTGCAGCCCAAGGGCAGCGGCCATCGCGCCGGCGTGGATGCGATGATGCTCGCGGCCGCCGTGCCGTCGTCCTTTGCCGGCCGGCTCGCGGATTTCGGATCCGGGGCCGGCGCCGCCGGACTTGCCGTTGCGTCACGCTGCCCCGGCGCAACCGTTACGCTCGTCGAAAATTCCGCCGAAATGGCGCATTTCGCCGCGCAGACGCTGGAACACGAGCGCAACGCGCATCTTCGCGGACGCGCCTCCGTCCTCCTCGCGGACGTGACAACGACTGGCCGCTCACGCGAAAAGGCCGGGCTGGCGGATGGTTCCTTCGACTTCGCCATCATGAACCCCCCCTTCAACGCGGCGAAGGATCGCCCCACCCCGGATTCGCTTAAGCAGAAGGCTCATGTGATGGAGGACGGGCTGTTCGAGGCCTGGATCCGCAGCGCCGCGGCAGTCGTGAAGCCACGGGGCTTTGTCGCGATCATCGCGCGGCCGGTCTCGCTGGCCCCGGTTCTGGCAGCGTTCGCCGGCCGCTTCGGCTCGGCCGAGATCGTGCCTGTCCATCCCCGGGTGGACGCGCCGGCGATCCGCATCGTGGTGCGGGCGCGGCGGGCGTCGCGCGGCGCGCTGGCGCTCATGCCGCCGCTCGTCCTGCATGACGGCCCGGGCGAGGGTTTTTCGGCCCGCGCCGACGCGATCAATAACGGCAAGGGCTCGCTTTTCGGCGATTGATGACATCCGCGGCATTGCACGCCAGACGCGAATGCCTACATGCTTTTCCACGCCACCACTCCGGAGAACCCTTTCGGTGAGACGATTTTTGAACCGCCTGCTGCCGAAATCGATGCGTTCGGAGGCGGTGACGATCCCCGTCATACGCCTGCACGGCACCATCATGGCGGGCGGCGGCCAGTTCCGGCCGAGCCTGTCGCTGGCCACAACCGCCAGCCTGATCGAAAAGGCGTTCGCCTATGCGGATGCGCCGGCCGTGGCGATCTCCATCAATTCGCCGGGCGGCTCGCCGGTGCAGTCGCGCCTGATCTACAAGCGCATCCGCGACCTGGCCGCTGAGAAGGACAAGAAG
Organism: Mesorhizobium sp. KR9-304; assembly: GCF_040049215.1. Lineage (NCBI taxonomy): Bacteria > Pseudomonadati > Pseudomonadota > Alphaproteobacteria > Hyphomicrobiales > Phyllobacteriaceae > Mesorhizobium > Mesorhizobium sp. KR9-304. The sequence goes on from NZ_JBDZDN010000001.1 coordinate 201,838, forward strand.
GTGCTGGTCTTCGTCGAGGACGTGGCGGCCTCCGGCGGCTACATGATCGCGGTGGCCGGCGACGAGATCATCGCCGACCCCTCCTCCATCGTCGGCTCCATCGGCGTGGTCTCGGCCTCCTTCGGCTTCACCGACCTGCTCAAGAAAGTCGGCGTCGAGCGCCGCGTCTACACGGCCGGCAAGAACAAGGCCGTGCTCGACCCGTTCAAGCCGGAGAAGAAGGAGGACGTCGACCGCCTGAAGGCGCTGCAGCTCGAGGTCCACGAAACCTTCATCGATATGGTCAAGGAGCGGCGCGGGTCTAAGCTCAAAGACGACCCGGACTTGTTCACCGGCCTGTTCTGGACCGGCAAGAAGGGTCTCGCGCTCGGCCTGGTCGACGCGCTGGGCGACATGCGCGAGGTTCTGAAGGACCGTTATGGGCCGAAGACACGGCTCAGCCTTGTCTCGTCGCCGCGCGGCTTCTTCGCACGCCGGCTCGGCTTCTTCGGCAGCAGCGCGCCAGCCGATATAGCTGGGCAGGCGGCGAACGGGCTGCTCGATGCCGCGGAGGACCGCGCCTTGTGGGGCCGTTTCGGACTTTGAATGGCCTTCTTTGCATGAACTGTCTTTGAATTTGGCGGCGGGCCCGTTATTATGTCCGCTTGCCCGACCCGGCTGGAGCACAAGCACCGGCCTTCGAGGGAAGGAGTGAACGCATGCCCCAGATCATCTTTTTCGCGCTGGTCGGCGTTGCCGCCTATGTCGGCTACCGCTCCTTCGTGAAGGAGGCCGAGCGCGTGACCGCCAAGGTCCGCCGCGCCGAAAAACAGGCCGCCAACGGCACGATGGGCACGCTGGTCAAGGACCCGAAGACCGGCGAATACCGCTTGGCGAAGGACTGATCCTGAGCCTTTCCGAGCCGATTCCCCGGGCAATAGCCGAAGCAATGCACGAGGCGGCGCCTCTCATCGCGCCCCGCGCGCAGTTTGCGCCGGCGAAGATCAATCTGGCGCTCCATGTCACCGGACGGCGTCCTGACGGCTACCATCTGATCGAGAGCCTGGCCGTGTTCACGCGCTTCGGCGACCGCATCACAATAGAGCCGGCCGATCGGGACGAGTTCAACGTTTCCGGCCGATATGCCGCCGACGTTCCCGGCGACGAAAGCAACCTGATCCTGAAAGCGCGCGATCGCCTGCGCGCCCTTTGCGGGCAGGCCAGGGCTGCGCCGGTCGCGATCGGGCTGGAGAAGAACCTGCCGGTCGCCGCGGGCATCGGCGGCGGATCGAGCGATTGCGCGGCGGTATTGCGGGGGCTTGCCGACCTCTGGGGCGTCGATCCGGGCGACGCGGCGCTTGTCCGCATCGGCAGCGCGCTCGGCGCGGACTTGCCCATGTGCCTGGCGGCGAAACCCCTGGTCGCGCGCGGAACCGGCGACGAATTGTCATTCGTTGCGGATTTCCCGGCGCTCGGGCTGGTGCTGGTCAATCCGGGCGTCGGCGTCGCCACCGCGGCCGTCTTTTCGGCGCTCGAGCGCCGGGACAACGCGAGCCTGCCGCCGCTGCCCCGGCATTTCGACTTCCATTCCGTCCGCAACTGGCTGGACGAGACCCGCAACGATCTCGAGGATGCCGCGCAGACTATCGAACCATCGATCGGCGCGGCGAAAGCGGCGCTGGTAAAGGCCGGCGCCGGCTTTGCCCGCATGTCGGGTTCGGGCGCGACCTGCTTCGGGCTGTTCGAAACCGGCAATGTGGCCAAGCGCGCCGCCGCCGCCATCCGCAGCCGCCATCCCGACTGGTTCGTCGCCGCGACGCGCAGCATGCCGTCGGAGCCCGGCATGTCATGAACAGGATCGACGAGAGCCGAGGCTTCATTCCACTGGGCATCGCGGTGCTCACCGTGTCCGACACGCGCGGCATTGCCGAGGACAGATCCGGCCAGGCGCTGGCCGACCGCATAGAAGAGGCCGGCCATAGGCTGGTCGACCGCACTATCGTCACCGACGACGTGGAACTCATCCGCGACAAGGTGCTTTCCTGGTCGCGCGACGACAGGATCGACGTGGTGATCACCACCGGCGGCACGGGTTTCACCGGCCGCGACGTGACGCCGGACGCGCTGGAGCCGATCTTCGAGAAGCGCATGGACGGCTTTTCAGCCGTCTTCCACCGCATCTCCTACGACAAGATCGGGGTGTCGACGATCCAGTCCAGAGCCACAGGCGGCGTCATCAACGCCACCTTCGTCTTCGTGCTGCCAGGCTCGCCCGGCGCGTGCAAGGACGCCTGGGACGGCATCCTCAAGGCGCAGCTCGACTATCGCCACATGCCCTGCAATTTCGTTGAGATCATGCCGCGGCTGGATGAGCATCTGAAGCGGGGCAGCGGCTGAGGGCGCCCTTACCGCTGCAGCGACTCGATATAGCCCGTCAAATTGTGAATCCGCTCGGTTGTCACGACCTCGCCCCCGCTCGGCCCATAGAGCTTCGCGTCTTCTTCCAGGAACTGGCGGCCCCATACCGGCATCTCGCGGTCACCATGGCTCGACACGTCGAAACGGCCATCGATGACCGCAAAGACGTATTGGTAGGGGAAGCGGCCACCGTTGCGCTGCGCCAGACCGGTGAGGTCGGGCGGGCGTTTCATCAGCGCGTCGGTCAGCGGCCCGCTACCCTCGGCGTCCACGCCGTGGCAAACGGCGCATGAATTGAGGTATTCCGCGGCGCCGTAGCTCATTTCCTGCGCGGCCGCCGCGCCCCAGGCCACGCCTGCAAAGGTTGCCACCGCGAAGAATTTCATGTCGTCCACCGTTTTGCCTGCGTTGCACGGAGCTTACATCCGTAGCGGACGTTCATCTTGATTTCAGTCAATCGCTCTGCGCTCGCGGGCCATCGCGCCCCGCCGCGTGCAATGGGCGCCGCAACGCCCTTTCATTGCGGTATGTTCGTCACCTCGTAGGTCCAGACCCGGAACGTCTTCAAGACATGCGGGCCGAACGAGTTGACGAGCGGGATGTCGGTCGCGTCGCGCCCCCGCGCCACCACGATCCTGCCGATCCGCGGAATGTTGTTGCGCGGATCGAACGTATGCCATTCGCCCTCGAGGAAGACCTCGATCCAGGCGCTGAAATCCATCGGATCCACGACGGGGACGCCAATGTCGCCGAGATGGCCGTTGACGTAGCGGGCCGGAATGTTGAGGCACCGGCAGAAGGTGAGCGCGAGATGCGCGAAGTCCCTGCATACGCCGACGCGCTCGTGGAACGTTTCGTAGGCGGTGCGGGTCGACCGGGCCTGTTGGTAGTCGAAACGGATATGGCCGTGGACGAAATCGCAAATCGATTGCACCCTGGACCAGCCCGGCTTGAGGCTGCCGAACAGGTCCCATGCTACCTGGCTCAGCCGGTCGGTTTCGCAGTAGCGGCTGCCCATCAGATAGACGAGGGTGTCGTCCGGCAAGTCCGGCACCGGGACTTCCCTGGCGCCAGGCAACACAATGTCTGGCTTGCCGTCGTCCTCGATTGTGGCGTCGCCCCAGATCGTCAGATCGCCGGCCGGCGCGACAAGCCGCCGGCACCGATTGCCGAAGAGGTCGCGATAGGTCGACGTCGGCACCTCGGGCGTGGTGAAAATCGTCTCCGGAACCCGGATATCCGCGGCGCGATCCTCATGCACCGACAGCAGACAAACCAAAGCGGTCGGCTGCTGGCAGGTCAGCGTGATCTCGTAGCCATAGCGGATGAGCATTGGGCGGCCTCTGCCGGAAGTCGGCAGCAGTCAGGGTATAGGAGTCGCGGCGGCGTTGGGAATAGGCTATTCGCGCGATATCCTGGATCGAGCCGCGCGAGGCGAAACGCGCCTAAGCCTTTCCCCTGGGGGCGACGACGATCTCGGCTTCGAGTTTCCTCGTCGCAAGACCGCGCGCGATGGCTTCGGCGCTTCCCGCGGCGCGGGAAAGCGCGGTCGCCTGGCGCTTGGTGATGACCAGCCCATCGGCGAGCGCGGTCGGCCGCGAGAAGGCGCGTGACAGGAACGGCGCCCGGCTGGCGCGCGCCCGGGAAAACCGCGCCGGCATCGACATCCTGACGATATGGGCGAGCACCGGCTCGATCCAGCCGTCGACAAGCCGAGCGCCGGGTTCCAGAAGCAGCAGCCACTCGCCCTTTGCCTGCCGGATGCCGACGGCAACGCCACCGGTCGCGATGTAGTGACAGCCGGCATGCTCGGCCACGCGGTGCGTCTGGTCGGTCGAGCCGAGGTCGCAGACGATGACGTCGCGCACCACGCCCTCCACCGCCCCGCCGATCAGCGAAGCCAGCGTCCGGGTCAGGCCCTCCTCGTCGTTCCTGGTCTCTATCAGAACCGTCAACATCGTTAGCCGCATAGCGGAAAGCCCGGCGCCACGCCAGTTCCGCCTGCCGGAACCAAAAAGTTCTTGCTTTGTTCTCATTGGAGAAATAGGAATAGTTTCATGAGAACCGCGATTCGCACCCCCGACGAAAAGCCCTGGGAAAGGGCAAAGATGGAACAGATCGTGCGCGCCGACATTGCAGCTTTCGGAAGCGGGAGAGCCGAGATGGCCAACGCGATGATCGAGCAAAGCGGCATCAGGGTGCGCCCTGAGCGCAACCGCGGCCGATCGGCGGGCATCAATCCCAGCGGCCGATTCGAACCGGTAACCCGCCACGTCTTCGACGACGGCTGGGAGACGCTCGAGGATCTGCCGCCTTTCAAGACCGAGGTGCAGGTGGAGAAGCCGCGCACGATCGTCACGCGCAACGAATCGCCGGACATCTCCTTCGACCGCTCGATCAATCCCTATCGCGGCTGCGAGCATGGCTGCGTCTACTGCTTCGCCCGGCCCACGCACAGCTATATGGGCTTGTCGCCGGGGCTCGACTTCGAATCGAAGCTGTTCGCCAAGCCGGATGCGGCCAAGCTGCTCGACAAGGAACTGTCGAAGGAGGGCTACCAGCCGCGCACGATAGCGATCGGCACCAACACCGACCCCTACCAGCCGATCGAGAAGCAGTGGCGCATCATGCGCGAGATCCTCGAGGTGCTCGAGGCGCGCAACCATCCGGTCGGCATCGTCACCAAGTCGGCGCTGGTGACGCGCGACATCGACATCCTTTCGCGCATGGCCGAGCGCGGCCTCGCCAAGGTGGCGCTGTCGGTGACGACGCTCGACCGCATGCTGGCGTGCACTATGGAACCACGCGCGTCGACGCCGACGAAGCGGCTGGAGGCGATCAGGCAGCTCAGCGACGCCGGAATCCCGGCCTCGGTGATGGTGGCCCCGATCGTGCCCGGCCTGACCGACCAGGAGATCGAGAGGATTCTCGACGCCGCCCGCGCGGCCGGGGCGCAGGACGCCGGCTATGTGCTGCTCAGGCTGCCGCTCGAAGTCAGCCCGATCTTCAAGGACTGGCTCCTGCGCCACTATCCCGATCGCTACCGGCACGTGATGTCGCTGATCCGCTCGATGCGCGACGGCAAGGACTACGATTCGGAATGGGGCAAGCGCATGCGCGGCACCGGCCCCTATGCCTGGCAGATCGGACGCCGCTTCGAGATCGCGGCGCGCCGGCTCGGCTTCAATGCCAAGCGGACGTCGCTCAGGACCGATCTGTTCGTCCATGCCGAGAAGAAGAACGAGCAGCTGATGCTGCTTTGACCCGAACATTGCCCGCTCGCGGTTGATCCGAGCCGGCGAACGAATCCGTCCAGCCCGCCCCCGGCTGCCGACGGAGCCTCCCGGACCGCCGCCCCAGCGGCCCGGGAAGGCCTTGCGGAGAATCGGAACCGATGCGAGCATTGCCGCAACATGGCTCGCGCGCGCTCCGATTCTCCGCCCCTCTTCGATCTGGACCAGAAACCCGACTTCACGTTTGAGAGGAAGGCGATCCGGGACGGGCTTTGGCCGGTTGCGGGTCTCGACGAGGCAGGCCGAGGGCCGCTCGCCGGACCAGTGGTCGCGGCCGCCGTCGTGCTCAATCCGAAACGCATCCCCAAGGGCCTCGACGATTCCAAGCGGCTGACGGCGCTGCAGCGCGAGGCGCTTTTCGAGACAATCCTGAAGACCGCGCTCGGCGTCGGCGTATCCTCGGTTTGCGCCGAGGGCATCGACCGCAGCAACATCCTCAAGGCGAGCCTGGAGGCTATGCGCCGCGCGCTGACGGCTCTGCCGATCACGCCGCTGATGGCGCTGGCCGACGGGCGCGACGTGCCGCCGGGGCTGCCCTGCGAATGCAAGGCGCTGATCAAGGGGGACCAGCGCTCGCAGTCAATCGCGGCCGCCTCGATCGTCGCCAAGGTGATGCGCGACCGCATGATGCAGGGCTGCGGCAGGGCCGACCAGCGCTACGGGCTGGAGATCCACATGGGCTACGCGACCGAGCGGCACCGCGCGGCGATCGAGATCCACGGACCCGCCTCACGTCTCCACCGCATGTCGTTTTCGCCCTTCCGCCTCGTGGAGGTGGAAGAAGAGGTCGTCGAGTTTGATTTGCTGGAACTCGTTCTTCCGGCCGAAAACGAAAAAGCCGCCTGACCGGCGGCTTCCGCTGTCGCATGCTCGCGATGAAACTCAGTTCAGCTTCGACTTCAGCTCCTGCAACGAGGACTTGAACAGTTCCTCGCCCGCCTTGATCTCGGGATTTTCGGCAAAAAGCTTGCGGGCAGCCTCGATGGCGATGTCGACGGCGCTCGACCGCACCTCGTTGACCGCTTCGCGCTCGGCCTGGGCGATCTTCTGCTCGGCGATCGCGGTGCGGCGCGTAACATATTCCTCGGTCTTCTTGTGCGCCTCGCCAAGCAGCATTTCGGCTTCGCGCTTGGCCGCCGTCACGATGTCGGCGGCTTCCTTCTCGGCCTGCTTGCGCTTCTGCTGGAATTCGGCGAGCAACGCCTGCGCCTCTTCGCGCAGGCGACGCGCCTCGTCGAGGTCGGAACGGATCTTCGTGGCGCGGGCATCGATCGCCTTGGCGATCATGCCGGGCACCTTCATATAGACCACGACGCCGAGGAAGATGAACAGCGCAACGGCCGCCCAGAATGTTGCCAGTGACGTTGCATCCATGGCGCTAGCTCCTGACCGACTTCACGGCCGAGGCGACGTCCGCCTTGCCGGCCTTTCCGCCCAAAGCGGAAACGATGGCGGCGGCGGTTTCCTCAGCGATCGAGCCGACGTCCTGCATGGCTGCGTCTTTGATTTTGGCGACGCGTTCTTCCGCCTCGGCCATCTTCTGGTCGAGGCTGGCCGAGATCGACTTGCGGGCCGCCTCGGCTTCCTCCTTGGCGCCGTCGCGGGCCTTCTGGCCTATGGCGTTGGCGTTGCCCCGGGCCTCGGCCAGTTCCTGCTCGTAGGCGGCAACGGCCGCGTCGGCCTCGCCCTTCAGCCTGGTCGCCTGCTCGATATCCTGGGCGATGCGGTTCTCGCGCATTTCCAGGATGCCGGCGAGCCGGGGCATGATCACCCTCTTCAGGAACAGATAGAACAGTCCGAAGGTGATCGCGATCCAGAGAATCTGCGACGGGAAGGTGGAGGCATCGAAGGGCGGGAAACCCGCCTCCCCGTGCCCGCCCTCGGCCGGTACTTCCGTGCCGGCGGCATGACCGGCATCGGCCGGCGCCTCGGCGCCATGCCCGTCTTCCACGGCGGGAGCGGTTTCTTGCCCGTAGGCATCCGTCACGAACATCTCACGTCCTCGAACCGGAGCCGGCCGCGCAAGCGGCACGGCTCAAAGCGGGAGAGCAATATCAGCCGAACAGCGCGAGCAGCGCGATGAGCAGCGAGAAGATGCCCAGAGCTTCGGTCACGGCGAAGCCGAAGATCAGGCGGCCGAACTGGCCGTCAGCCGCCGACGGGTTGCGCAGCGCGCCCGCCAGGTAGTTTCCGAAGATCGAGCCCAGGCCAATACCGGCTCCGCCCATGCCCAGGCACGCAATGCCAGCGCCGATGTACCGTGCTGCTTCAGCTTCCATTTTTCTACTCCTTGGTGGATTTGGGAAGTTTCCGTTGAACCGGCGCCATGCCGGCGTTTCTCTTGTTTCCTCAGTGACCCGGATGGATCGCGTCGTTGAGATACATGCAGGTCAGTACCGCGAAGACATATGCCTGCAGGAAGGCGACCAGGAATTCGAGACCGGTCAACGCCACCGCCATTGCAAGCGGCAGCACCGCGCCGGCGATGCCGACCGTGCCTAACGCGGAAAGCGACACGACGAAGCCCGCGAACACCTTCAGCGTGATGTGGCCGGCCAGCATGTTGGCGAACAGGCGCACCGACAGGCTGATCGGACGCGACAGGAACGAGATCACCTCGATCGCCACCACCAGCGGCAGCAGAATGCCGGGCACGCCGCTCGGGACAAAGAGATGGAAGAAGTGCAGGCCGTGCTTGTAGAGGCCGTAGACGACCACGGTCAGGATCACCAGCATCGCAAGGAAGAAGGTGACGATGATGTGGCTGGTGACGGTGAAGAAATAGGGGAACATGCCGAGCAGGTTGGCGACCAGCACGAACATGAACAGCGAAAACACCAGCGGAAAGAACTGCATACCCTGCTTGCCGGCGGCGTCGCGCAGCATGTTGGCGACGAATTCGTAGGACATCTCGGCGACCGACTGCAGCCGCGACGGGATCAGCGCGCGGCTCGACGTGGCGACATAGAGGAAGGCGCCGGCGACGAGCACGGTAACGACCATGAACAGCGAGGAGTTGGTGAAAGACAGGTCGAGCCCGCCGACGTGGAAGTCGACGATCTTGTTGATGTGGAACTGGTGGATCGGATCGACCTTGTCCGGTGTAGCCACTTGTCATCCCCTGAGGCCGCCTGCCGGCCCCGTTTTGCTTCGCGTCCCGGCAAAGCCGGAACATTTAATCCTTGCGCCTCGGCCCCTGGTTTGACCCGTGGCCGAATTCGGCGACCTTGCCGACCGAGCGCAACACGTTCAACACGCCCGCGACGAAGCCGAGCAGCAGGAAAACAATCAAGCCCCAGGGCGATGTCCCTGCCAGCCTGTCTATCCCCCAACCGAGCCCTGCGCCGACCGCCACTCCGGCGATGAACTCGCTGGACAGCTTCATTGCCTGGCCGTAGCCGGTGGCGCCGCCGGCGCCTTCCTTCCTCTCCTGCCTGTCCGGCTGTCTCGTGGCAAGGGATGCTTCGAGATTTCGACGGCGGCGTTCGAGGTCGTCGTCGCGGTGGTCTCTGCCGCCCTGCCCGCCCGGCCCGGATCTTCCGGTTTCGCCTGGCCCGTTTGAACCGGCCATCGCAACCTCCATGCCCCGGCCAGCGGGCTCAATTCCCGTCCGCTCCAAGTCGCGCGCAACATAGTTAGGGGGCCTTGCTCCGTCAAGCCGGGCAAAGGCTCCCGCAGTCGACAATTTTTTACAATAAAATCAGATAGTTACCGAAGTGCGACATAGTGCGCGGCTGTTTGGCGGAGGGTATTCCCGCGAATCCCCGCGCGAGGCAGGTTCGGAGAAGCTGCCCGCCGCTGCCCGAAAGCTTCAGCTCCAGCCGCCGCCATAGGTGCGGTAGAAGATGTGGAGGCCGATCTTCTTCATCTTCTGCATCGAGCGCGCCCAGCGCGGGCTGACATATTGCGCGTAGTAGTGCGTGGACGACGCGACCTCCGGCAGGAATATCTTTCCGGCCGTCACCGCCATGGCGATGTCCTGGGCGGTCTTGTAGATCGACGGGCTGGTGATGCGGTCCTTCTTGCCGTCGCAGGCGAAGGAGAACTGGCACCGGTTCTTCTGGTTCTCGTTCTGATAGACGACGCCGCAGATCGTACCAGGATAGGTCGGGTTGCGAACGCGGTTGAGCACGACCTGCGCCACCGCGGCCTGGCCGCGCAGGCTCTCGCCGCGCGCCTCGAAGTAGATGGCGTTGGCAAGGCACTTCTGTTCCTTCGCCGAGAAGACGCTCGCCGGCAGCGGCTTGCTCATCCAGCCGTGATCGCCCTTGGAGACCGGCGGGATGAAACGGCCCGTATCGTTGGGGTCCTTCATCAGGCTCTCGAAAGGCGAGGCCTGGGCGTAGTCGGGCTTGGCCGGCGCATAGGCGGTGGCGAGGATGTCGGCCTTGTCGCTGGTGACCAGGCCCGCCAGGACGGCGGGAACGCCGGGATCGCGCTTCTTGTCCTGCTTCATGTAGAAGGCGTTGGCAATCTGGACTTCCTTGCCGCGGATGTCGGGCATGGCGAAGGCCATCCGGACCTCGTCTTTCCTGGGGCCGACGAGCAGGCTGGTGCGCTTGAAGATCGATCCGGCGTCGAAAGTCCTCGGCGGCGAAACGGGCGCTATCTGGACGATGCGGCCCTTCTTGCCGGAGCGGGCGATGCGGTCCTCGTCGGGAATGGGATTGGCCGACTTGGCGCGCAGCGACACCTTGCCGATGCCCGGTGAAGAAATGCCAGATCCCGATATCGATGCGGTCGCGACGTCACCATCTGCAAAGGGCATCTCGGCGGCATGGACGGAGCCGGCCGCGGACTTCTCTACGAAGGCATTCCAGCGCGCGCTCTCGCCCTCGATGCCCGACACCAGGCTGGCCATGTCCTGAAAGGCGGCGACCGTTGGGAAGCCGATCCAGATACCAAGGCCGAGGATGAAGGGAGACAGGAAGGAACGCTTGTCTCGGCTGGTGGCGGCAGCAAGCCGCGTCACTAGTCGTCGATGCACAGAACCACACTCCAGGACGCGACAGACCCACTGGAGGGCACACTGCGGCATTAACCTTGATGGAGCGTTAACGGTGCCGATGCGGCGGGAATGTGTCTGCCTCTGCATCGGCCCGAAAACCGGAACGGTTTTCGGTGAGCACGATGCAGAAAATTCAAGTGCTGGAGCGTCCTTTGTGCGTCCCAAGGACGCACGGCGCTCCAATGCGGCAGCGCGCCGCATTATTTCCTGGTTTTTGCCCTCGAGGCGTAGGGATTGTCGGAAGCGTGGATCGACATGCGCATCGGCACGCCGGGAATGTCGAAAGTTTCACGCAATCCGTTAACCAGATAACGGATGTAGGATTGCGGCACGTCGTCGGGCCGCGTGCAGGACAACATGAAGCCGGGGGGCCTGGTCTTCACCTGGGTGATGTATTTCAGCTTGAGGCGGCGGCCGGCGACGGCAGGCGGCGGATGGTGCGCGACGGTTCCTTCCAGCCAGCGGTTCAGCCGCGCCGTGGAGATGCGGGTGTTCCAGACGCGGTGGGTCTTCAGCACGGCGTCCATGAGCTTGTCGAGGCCGCGGCCGGTCTCGGCCGAGACCGGCACGGCCAACACGCCGCGCACCTGCGGCAACAGCCGTGCCGTCTTCTCGCGCAGGTCCGCGAGCGCCTCCTGCGGGTGGTCGATCAGGTCCCATTTGTTGAAGGCAATGACCAGCGCCCTGCCCTCGCGGATGATCAAATCGGCGAGTTGCAGGTCCTGCTTCTCGAACGGGATGGTCGAATCGAGCACGACAACGACGACTTCCGCGAAACGGATCGCGCGCAGCCCGTCGGCGACCGAGAGCTTCTCCAGCTTCTCCTGCACCCTGGCCTTGCGGCGCATGCCGGCGGTGTCGAAGAGTTTCATTGCGCGGCCGCGCCATTCCCAGTCGACCGAGATGGAATCGCGGGTGATGCCGGCCTCCGGCCCGGTGAGCAGGCGCTCCTCGCCGATCAGCGCATTGATTAGCGTCGATTTGCCGGCATTCGGGCGACCGATGACGGCGATGCGCATCGGCTTGGTGTCGTCATAGGCCGGCTCGGCATCGGGATCGGCGATATCCTCGCCGATCAGCGTTTCGCTGACGGCCGGAAGGTCTTCGTCCTCGTCGTCCTCGAAAGCGCGCTCCTCGCCGAGCGCCTCGATGACGGCGTCGCGCAGCTCGGGCAGGCCCTGGCCGTGCTCGGCCGACACGCCGATCGGTTCGCCGAGCCCGAGTTCCCAACTCTCGAGCAGACCACCTTGAGCGCCCTTCGCCTCGGCCTTGTTGGCGACGAGCACGACCGGCTTGCCCGACTTGCGCACGATTTCGGCGAAGGTGCGGTCGTCGGGGGTCAGGCCGGCCTTGGCGTCGATCATGAAGAAGATCAGATCGGCCTCATCGATCGCAATGTCGGTCTGGGCGCGCATGCGGCCCTGCAGGGTTTCCGGCCCCGCGACCTCGAAGCCGGCCGTATCGACCACGTCGAAATGGAGATCGTAAAGCTTTGCCGGATGGACGCGGCGGTCGCGCGTGACGCCGGGCGTGTCGTCGACGAGCGCCAGCCTGCGGCCGGCAAGGCGATTGAAAAGCGTGGACTTGCCGACGTTAGGCCGGCCGATGATGGCTATCTTGAAACCCATCGATCACGACGCCGTGCCCTGGCCGCGGATCAGCTCCGCAAGCAGGGTGGCGCGCTCACGGTTGTTGCGCGGAGCCTCGTTGTCGGCGGCGATCTGCTCGAACAGCTTCAGCGCGTCGGAGGCGCGGCCTTCCTTCCAGGCGGACAGGCCAAGCGCCTCGCGCGCCGAGTGGCGGAGCGGATTGCTGTCGGCGGTGAGCGCCTCGGCGCGGGCGGCGACGTCGGCGTAGGAGCCGCTGTCGACCAGGATCAGCGCGGCGCGCAAATTCGCCATGTCGCGGATCGACGCCGGTATAGAGGTGTCTGCCGCGACCTCGTCGAAACTCGCGACGGCGCCCGCCGTATCGCCCTTGGCGGCAAGCACGGTGGCGGCGCGCATGCGCGCAAGCAGCGGATAGGCGCCGTAACCCTCGGCCTCGAGCTTTTCCAGCGCGCCGAGCGCCTCGTCGTTCTTGCCCTCGTTGGCGAGGGTAAGCGCCTGCGAGAAGGCGTCGCCCGAGCGGTTGGCGCGGCTTGTCGTCCAGTATTCCCAGGCCACGAACCCGGCTGTGGCGAGCACCACCAGCACGGCAAGCGCCAGCGCATAGGGTCCGTAGCGGTCCCATAGCAGACGCGCCTGATCCTGGCGCATTTCCTCGTTGACTTCGCGGAAGAAGCTGTCGTCCGACATTTTTTCCTGAACCATGCCGGCCTTAGCCAGCCAGCCCCCTTGTGAGCGTGCGTTTTAGCGGAATTTTGCCGGCATGGAAGGGGGACGATGAAAATTGGGACGCGGTGTATCGTCGCCGCTATCGTACCTACGCCACATTTGCCACTTAGCCGCGGAAGTCCACCGTCGAAAACCGGGTACCCATGTCCGTAGCCTGCCGCGTCGCGATCAGCCTCTGCCTGTCCGTGTTCATTGCCAAGGTGGGTCCGGTCCAGGCCGGCGCAATCGCGGTCAAACCGGCAGGCGAGGATACAAGCGGCGCTGTGGCAGTCGGGCCGAAGGCGCACAAACCGCAATACGTCATCGTCTCGTTCGACGGCGCCCACGACATTGCGCAATGGCAGCGGAGCCGCGCGCTGGCGGCGCGGACCGGCGCGCGATTCACCTATTTCCTCTCCTGCGTGTTCCTGCTGTCGAAGGAGATGCGAAACGAATACAAGGCGCCAGGCAAAAAGGCCGGCCGCTCGGAAGTGGGCTTCGCGCAGACGAAAGCCGAGGTGGCCGACAGGCTCGGTCAGATCCGGCTTGCCGCAGCCGAGGGTCACGAGATCACCAGCCACGGCTGCGGGCATTTCGACGGCAAGGGCTGGAGCAAGGCGGACTGGCTGAAGGAATTCGCGTCCTTCAGGCGCATCCTCAGCGAAGCCTATGAGATCAATGGCATCGACGGCGAGCCGGCGGACTGGAAGAGCTTCGCGGACGGCGCGGTGTCCGGTTTCCGCGCGCCGTATCTCAGCAGCAGCGCGGCACTTTACCAGGCGCTGCAGACGGCCGGCTTCGCATACGACGCGAGCGGCATCTCCAAGGGCCCGGTCGAGCCGGAGTTGGCAGGAGGCATCGAACGCTTCGCCCTGCCGCAGATTCCGGAAGGGCCGATGGCGCGGCGGGTTATCGCCATGGACTACAATCTGTTCGTCCGGCACTCCGGCGGCTTCGAGCGCCCGGATGAGGCGGCCGCCTTCCAGGAACGCAGCTACGAGGCGTTCAAGGCCGCGTTCGACGCGCAATATGAGGGCGACCGCGCGCCTCTGCAGCTCGGCTTCCACTTCACGCTGATGAACGACGGCGCCTATTGGCGCGCGCTGGAGCGGTTTGCCGGCGAGGTGTGCGTCATGGCGGATGTCGTCTGCACCAGCTACGCCGACTATCTGGCGCGAAGGCGGCCGGTCACCGGCGGCGAGCCGGCAGCCAACACGGCAGGCGGCTGACCCGCCTGCCTGTTCTCAGGTTTATTCGGCGACCGCCGCGTTTTCGCCCTCGGCTGCTTTCCGTTCAAGGAAATGGCGATCGATCTCCGGCAGCGCTTCGCCTTCCAAGGTGGCCTCGAAGGCGCGAAGGCGCTTGTGGACCGACAGCAGTTCGACGATCGTCGGCCAGGAATTGACCAGGAACTGGAACGAGCTGGTGACCTGCGAGAAGGCGTAGCTGATCTGGTTGAGCAGGCCGAGCGTGATGGTGCCTGCCACGATGGACGGCCCCAGGATCAGCAGCGAGAAGATGTTGTTCGCCTGCAGATAAGTGTAGCGGACGACGTTGAAATAGACGTAGTGGAAATAGAGCCGGAAATAGTTGCGGCGCACATTGTCGAACAGTTCCACAACCGTCGCCGGCTGCGCCCGTTCGGCATCGTCTTCGCCATACACGAGTTCCTTACGGTAGGCCGCCTCGACCCGCTGGTTGCGGAATTGCAGGCCTGGCAGCTTGAAGCCGGCAATGACCAGGCTGATGGTGCCGAACACCGACCAGGCAATCGCGGCTATGACCAGCGGATGCGCAATGGCGCCGACGATCGGCAGTTCGGTTATGTGCGTCGACAGGCCGATCAGCACCGGCATGAAGGCGATAAGCGTCATGATCGAATCGATGAAGGCGGTTCCCAGACCTTCCATGATCTGGGAGAAGCGCATCGTATCCTCCTGGACGCGCTGGGAGGCGCCTTCGATGTGCCGCAGACTGTCCCAGCGGGACATGTAGTATTCGTTCATCGCCATGCGCCAGCGGAAGACCCAATGGCTGACGAGGAAGGCGTTGAGCACCGAGACGTTCATGCCCACAAGCGCCAGTCCGGCGAAGCTCCCCACCTGGCCGTAGAATTCTGGCGTCGTCGACGTGACCGTCTTGGAGAGCACGGCCTGGATGTAGTCCCAGAAAGGGCCGTACCAGTTGTTGACGGCGACGCTGACCTGAACTTGGAAATAGACGATGAACAGGATCAGCGCCGAACCGAGTATCGACCAGTTCTGCCAGGGATGCGGCGCGTACCACGCCCAGAAGGCATAAAAGAGCCCGACGCCGGCCGCGAAATAGAGATAGAACCAGAGGAACGGCTTCGACCAGAATACCGCGACGCCGATGATCGGCGGCGCACCGGCCGCGGCAGGCGGCAGGCCGAACGCCGCGCCGAGCGTTTCTCCGCCGAAGAACCAGACAAACACGAGCACGAGGCTCCAGAGGGCGGCCGAGGCGAAGAACAGCTTCGGCTGCGGAAAGAAGGATACGAACAAAGCGCGGCTCCTTGGATCGGGCGCAAATCAGCGGTTGGCGGGCATCATCCACACTTCCCGGCGAAAGAAAATGCCCGAGGCTTTTGGCTGAGGCGGGGTCGATTTTCCGTCGAGACCGCCAGAAACCACAATCGTGGCTATTTTGGCGATGTTTCGTCACGCGCCGCCTTGGCCGACAGCGCGATGAGGCCTGAAGCCAGCAATGCCGCCGCTGCACCGAGCGAGGGCAGGAAGAAGCTGCCGGTGGCGCTGGCGATGAGGCCGGCGAGCAGCGGGCCGATGATCTGGCCGAGGCCGAAGGAGGCCGTCATCAGCGCGAAGGTGCGGCGGGGAGCGAGCGGCGCGAGTTTGCGGCCGAGTTGCAGGCCGAGTGCGGTGATGGCGATGACCGTGACGCCGAGCAGCACGCCGGCGGCAAGCGGCCCCGCATAACCGCCGGCGGCCACACTGGCGACGACGCCCACGGCTTCCGCGATACAGGCGAGCGCATAGGCGGCGGCGAGGCCGATACGCGCGGCGAGACGGTTCGACAGCCAGACGGAGGGGATCGCCGCAAGGCCGGTCACCAGCCAGACGATCGCCTCGAAGGAAGCACCGCCCTCGCCTTTGCGAACGATGGCGACGAGGAAAGTGGCGGTGACGATATAGCCGAGGCCGAACAAGCCGTAGGCGAGGATGATTTTTGCGAGCGCCGCGCTTTTCGGCAGGCCGGGCTCGGGGCCGGCGGCGCCATTGGCGAGCGGGCCGCGGTCGATGAGGAGCGCGGCGACAAGGAAGCCAGCGGCCGACAGTGCGGCGGAGAGGTACCAGCCGGCGCGCCAGTCGGGCCATGCGGCTATGAGCACGAACATCAGCGCGGAGGAAAGCGCGATGCCCAAGCCGACGCCGGCGAAATACACGGCCTGGAGGTCGTTGCGGCCGGCGGCGGCGAGGTGCGAAAAGACAATGCTAGCCAGGAAGACCATGACGAAGGCGCTGGCGAGGCCGGCGAGGAAGCGGATGGCAAGGAAGAGCACAAGGCTTTCGGTGAAGCCCATGGCCAAAGCAAGGAAGGCCGTGCCGACGAGCCCTGCGAGCATGAGGCCGCGCTCGCGGCCGGACGCCCAGCCGCCTGCCGCCAGCAGCGCGCCGACGAGATAGCCGAGATAGTTGGCCGAGGCGATCAGCCCGGCCTCGGCGGCAGAGAGGCCGAGGCCCTCCATCATGCCGGGCAGGATCAGCGTGTAGACGAACCGGCCGATGCCCATGGCGACCGCCATCGCGATCATGCCGGCGATGGCGAAACGGAACGGGGGCGCGGGCGTGGGAACAAGACGGGGCGGCACGGCCCGCGACCATATTGGGACGCGCCGCCGGTGCAACACGATTTATGTGGTCCAGCTTCGGAGGCTCCGCATCAGGCGCCAGGGCTCAGACGCAGGGCGCGAGGCGGGAGGCAGCGCTGCCCATGGCGACCCTGGCGGGCATGTGGGTGGGCGGCAGATCGGCGCGCTCCCGCTCGGTCATGGCCGAGATGTCGGGGTGCGCATAGGGATCGTCGGCCCAGGCGGCATGGCAGGTGGCGGGCGCGCCTGAACGGTGGACGAACAGGCCGCGCAGCATTGAGGAAATCTTCATGGCTTCGCTCCGTTGAGGGGTTGTATGCCGAATTTTTCTGCCTAAAGTCCTGCTCCGGCAATCCAGATGTGCTTCTGGGGTGCTTTAGAGAAACTGGATGGCAAGTGAGCAGTGGACAGGCTGGGCAAGGTGCATCTCAACGGTCTGCGTGCCATCGAGACGGTGGCCCGCTGCGGCCCGCTTCGCAAAGCGGCCGACCAGCTCGGCGTGTCGCCAAGCGCCGTCAGCCAGCTGGTCAACCGTACCGAGAAGCAGATCGGCCGCGCCGTGTTCGAGCGCACGCCGATGGGCCTTGTGCCGACCGAGTTCGGCCGGCGCTTCAGCGAGCGGCTGACAGCGGCGTTTCGCGAACTGTCGGGCGCGATGGCGCTGGCCGAGGACGCGGCGGACAATCGGCTGGTGGTATCGGTAGCGCCAGCCTTCGCGGCGCGCTGGCTGGTGCCGAGGCTCAGCCGATTCTATGCGACGCATCCGGAGATCACGCTGCGCATCGACGCTTCGACTGATATCGCTGATCTCGACCATTCCGACATCGACATCGGTATCAGGATGGGAGACGGCAACTGGCCGGGCGTCCGTGCGGAACTGCTGTTTGCGCAGTGCATGTTCCCGGTCTGCTCGCCTGTCATCGCGGCACGGCTGAAGCGGGTCGAGGACCTGGCGCATGAATGGGTGATCCGCGAGGAAAGCGGCATGGTCGACTGGAAGCGCTGGTTCGCGCAGGCCGGAGCGACCGACGTGACGCCGCTGCAAGGCGCCAGCTTCACCGACCCGAACCTATGCCTGGAGGCAACGATCGGCGGCCAGGGCGTCATGCTCGCCTCGCAACTGCTCGCGGCCGACGCACTGGCCGACGGCAGGCTCGTCGCCCCGTTCGGCATCACCGCCGACAGCGGGTTCGGCTACTACGTCGCAACATCGGCGGCGAAAAAGCCCAACCGCAAGGTGACGGCGTTCAAGCGCTGGCTGGCGGAGGAGGCAGAGAAAACGCCGCAGTTCGGGGCACATTTCAGGTGAGGCCGGCCTGTCCTGAAATAGCTTCCAGATCAGCCTTTCGCCGAAACCGCCTGCTCGTAGAGCTCGGGCTTGAAGCCGACGGTGATCCTGCCGCCGACATCGAGGACCGGGCGCTTGATCAGCGTCGGATGCGCCTGCATGAGCGACATCGCCTTGGTCTCATCAAGGTCGGCCTTATCGGCTTCGGGCAGTTCCTTGAAGGTCGTGCTCGCCTTGTTGAGCAGCTTCTCCCAGCTCACGGCCTTTTCCCAGGTAGCGAGTTTCTTTGGGTCGAGGCCCTCGGCGCGGTAGTCGACGAAGCGGTGCGCGACGCCCCTGCCCTCAAGCCAGCCGCGCGCTTTCCTCACCGTGTCGCAGGTCTTGATGCCGTAGATGGTGATTGTCATGGGAATCTCCTGTGGTCCGAATACGACGCACGGGAGATTCGGAAAACCCCTAAGCCGCGTTTCGCGCCCGTTCGGGGAACAGCGCCATCAGCCCCTCGGGCGAGGCCTTTGCGATGCCGCGTTCGGTGATCAGGCCGGTGATGAGGCGTGCCGGCGTCACGTCGAAGGCGGGGTTCGCGGCGGGCGTCGTTTCCGGCGAGATGCGGACCTGGGCGATGTCGCCGGACGCGGTCTTGCCCCAGACATAGGAGACCTCGCCGGCGGAACGCTCCTCGATCGGGATTTCCTTCAGCCCGTCATGCACGGTCCAGTCGATGGTCGGCGACGGCAGGCCGACATAGAAGGGCACGCCATTGTCGTGCGCGGCGAGCGCTTTGAGATAGGTGCCGATCTTGTTGCAGACGTCGCCGTTGGCGGTGGTGCGGTCGGTGCCGACGATCACCATGTCGACCTGGCCGCGCTGCATCAGATGGCCGCCTGCATTGTCGACGATCAGCGTATGCGGCACGCCATGGCCGGCCATCTCCCAGGCGGTGAGCTGGGCGCCCTGGTTGCGGGGCCGCGTCTCGTCAACATAGACGTGAACAGGGATGCCGGCCTCGGTCGCCAGATAGATCGGCGCGGTGGCGGTGCCATAGTCGACGGTCGCCAGCCAGCCGGCGTTGCAATGGGTGAGGATGTTGACCGGCTCGCCGGGTTTCTTGCGTGCGGCGATCTGCTTGATGATTTCGAGCCCGTGCCTGCCGATCGAGCGGTTGAGCTCGATATCCTCGTCGGCGATTTCGGCGGCGCGGCGCCAGGCGACCGCGGCGCGATCGGAGGGAAACAGCGGCGTCAGCAGGCGCCTCATCTCGTCGAGCGCCCAGCGCAGGTTGATCGCGGTCGGGCGCGTCTCGTGCAGCGTATGCCAGACCCTGTCGAGCGAAGCGTCGGAGGGGTCGTCGTTCATCTGGATCGCGACGCCGTAGGCAGCCGTCACGCCGATCAGCGGCGCGCCGCGCACCCACATGTCACGGATCGCGGTGGCGATGCCCTCGACCGTGCCGACCGTCTCGATGCGGAAGGCGTGCGGCAGCCAGCGCTGGTCGATGATGTCGACCGAGCGGCCGTGGGCGTTCGGCCAGATGGTGCGGTAGTGACGGTCCCCGACGTTCAAGCGACGTTTCCCTTCTCGATCCTGATGGCGAGCGTGTTGATCTCGTCGAGGCTGAGGAGCCGGTGGCGGTTTACGGCGAGGTGCCGGCCGAACTTCAGGGCCTTGGTCTCACATCTAGCGCGCAAATCCTCTTCGGCGATGGTCTCGAAATCGGCATTGTGGGCGAGACCGAGGATGCGCCGGTGAATCTCGACGCCTGCGAAGCCCAGCATGTCGATCCAGATGTCGTGCAGCACGCGGTCGAGCGCCTGCTCGGCGCCCAGCGGATCGCCGCGGTCCTCGAAGAGGCGGCGGTCGTAGAGCATGCCAGTGCGCTCGTTGCGCCAGAGATGCGAAAACTCGGTGCGGAACACCGACCATGTCTCGACGACGACGCCAAGGAGGTAGCCCCGCATCGCCTCGCGGTCGCCATCCTCTTCGTGGCCGGACTGCGAAAAATAGGCCATCCAGAAATTCGCGAGCAGCATGCCAACGTCGAATGCCATCGGGCCGTAGAAGGCAAACTCAGGATCGATGATACGGGTCTCGCTGTCGGTGACCATGATCGAGCCGGAATGCAGGTCGCCATGCACCAGTGTCTCGGCGTTGGCGGCGAACATATGCTTCAGCTTCTGGGCCTCGACCTTGAGGTCGCGATCGGCGCGCAGTTCGGCAACGAGCCCATCGAGCTGCGGCGAGGTGTGGCGGTTGAGCGTGGCCTCGTAGTACGGATCGGTGAAGACGAGGCTCTCGGTGATGTCGCAGAGTTCGGCATTGTCGGCAAAGAGAGCAAGGTCCTCCTTGCGGGCGCGCGCCTTCATCGACAGGTCGGAGCCGCGGAAGAGCGTGCGAGCCATGAACAGGCCGAGGTCGCGGGCGATCTTCGGCAGTTGCCGTCCCTCGATCAGCGCGCGCCTGAGGATGACGTGCGGCGTCAGATACTCCATGACGATGAGCGCCTGCGCCTCGTCGAAGTGGTAGATCGCGGGAACGGTCCCGGCGCCAGCGCGCGCTTCCTGGCGGGTCAGCGCGTGATATTCGAAGAAGGATCGTTTCAGTGGCAGCGGCCAGCTCTCGCCGACGAGGCGCACATAGGGCAGCGCCTGCTTGACGACCGCGCTGCCCTTGTCGCCCTTGACGATGAAAACGAGGTTGAGATTGCCGTCGCCAACCTCGCGCACATCCCAGGAAGCGGAATCGCCGCCGATCCGGGATGCAAGCGCCTCAACACCTACCAGACGGGTCGGCAGAGTCTCGACCGTCAGGGCCTGAAAAGCCGCAGCTTTGCTCATGCGATTCCTCCCTTTCGGCCTCCCAGTTCGGCGCGAAACTAGGCAGCACTCTGGCAATTGTCAATCGTATTGACAATTGCCGACTTACTTCCTAGCGTACGGTTCTGGGAGGAAGAATGGCAGATGCCGTGTTCCGCATAGCGGACCTGAGGAAATCCTTCGGTCCGACACAGGTGCTTGGCGGCGTCAGCCTGGAACTGCACGCCGGCGAGGTGACCGTGCTGATGGGCGCCAACGGCGCCGGCAAATCCACCCTCGTGCGCATCGTCAGCGGCGTCTATGCCCGCGACGGCGGCGCAATCACGCTTGATGGCAACGACTTCGCGCCGGCCACCCCCGCCGAGGCGATCCGCGCCGGCGTCGTCACCGTGCACCAGAACATCAATGACGGCGTGGTCATCGCGCTCGACGTTGCGACCAATTTGACGCTGGACCGGCTGAACGGCGCCGGCGCAAAGCTCCTTTTGAACCCGCTGAGCATGCGCAGGCAGGCGCGCGAAGTCGCCTCCCGCATGGGTCTCGACGTCGATCTCGATGCCCAAATCAGCGACCTGTCGCTCGCCGACCGGCAGATGGTGGCGATCGCGCGCGCCATGGCGCACGAACCCAAGGTGCTGATCCTCGACGAGCCTACCTCGTCGCTGTCGAGCGCAGAAGCCAACCGGCTTTTCGCTGTGGTCGACAGGCTGCGCGAGCGCGGCGTCGCGATCCTCTATATCTCGCACCGCATGTCGGATATCAGGCGGCTCGCCGACCGTATCGTCAGCCTGCGCGACGGCCGCATCACCGGCCTGTTCGACACCAAGCCGCTCGACTATGAAGGCGCGGTCAATGCGATGCTTGGCCAGAAGATCAACCTCGCCCAGGTCGCCGTAAAGGATGCCGACAAGACTGTGTTTTCGGTCGAGAAGCTGTCACTCGCCGAACACGCGCGGCCGTTCTCACTGAAGCTCGGCGACGGCGAGATCGTCGCGATCACCGGTCTCGTCGGCGTCGGCAAGACGGCGTTCGCCGAGACGCTGTTCGGCCTCAGACAGCCGGTCGCCGGCACGATGAACCTTCGCGGAACGCCATTCGCCCCTCGCTCGACGGCGGACGCCATTGCGGCGGGCGTATTTCTCGTCGCCAAGGACCGCGCCGAGAACGGCATCGTCAAGGACTTCAATCTCTACGAGAATATGAGCCTGCCCTTCCTCGACCGCATCTCGCGCTTCGGCATTTCAAGGCGGCGCGCCGAAAGAGCCGTCGCGCGCGCGGCAATCGCTGATCTCGGCATCGTCTGCCGCTCCGAGAAGGACGAGATGGCTACGCTGTCGGGCGGCAACCAGCAGAAAACGATGGTGGCGCGCTGGATGTCGCAGCCTGCGAATCTCTTCATCCTCGACGAGCCGTTCCAGGGCGTCGACATCGCGGCGCGGCGCGACATAGCGGCGAAGCTGCGCGCGAGCGCGGCCGGCCGCGCGACGCTGATCTTCGTCACCGAGCTCGACGAGGCGCTGGAGACGGCCGACCGCATCCTCGTCATGTCGGAGCACACGATCGTCGGCGAGCACCGCAATGCCGAGGTCGACATCGACAGGCTGCTCGCCGAGATCGCCGGCCAGCATCTAAAGGGTGCGGCATGATGTCGGCATTCGTCCGCGCAAGCACCCCCCTCTGGCCTACCGGCCATCTCCCCCTCAAGGGGGGAGATTCACCTTCACGTGGACTTTTGCCAATCGCCAACCTGTTGAGGAAAGCGGCATCGCTGAAGCTGCCCATCTCCCCCCTTGAGGGGGAGATGTCCGGCAGGACAGAGGGGGGTACTCCCAGGCGCAGACGTGGCGCCGGAAATCCTCAGGCTTCTTCATGACCCTTCGCGACTTCGCCATAAAATACGGCTTCATCGCCCTGCTTCTGGGACTGATCGTCTTCTTCACGCTGGCGACGGACGGTTTCGCCTCGCCGCAGGCTGCCGTGTTCATCTTCCAGTCGGTGGCGATCACCGGCGTGCTGGCGCTCGGCGTGACGGCGACGCTCGTGGTCGGCGGTTTCGACCTGTCGATCGGCTCGGTGGCGACGACGGCGATGATGGCAGCCGCCTACGCCATGGTGGTGCTGGAACAGAACGCTATTGTCGCGGTGGCGATCTGCCTCGTCATCGGCGTCGTGGTCGGGCTGATCAACGGTTTTCTCATCGTCTACATGCGCGTGCCCGACCTGCTCGCGACACTCGGCATGATGTTCCTGCTGGTCGGCCTGCAGCGCATCCCGACCGAGGGCCGCTCGATCGCCACCGGCATGACCATGCCCGACGGTTCGGTGGCAAACGGCACGTTCAGCCCTGGCTTCCTGGCGCTCGGACGGCACCGCTTCGACTTCTTCATCCCCAACCTGATCCCGGTGTCGGTCGTGGTGCTGCTTATCCTCGCGGTGCTGATCTGGTTCTTCCTCGAATACACACGCTTCGGCCGCATGATGTATGCCGTGGGCAGCAACCCGAAGGCCGCCGAACTCGCGGGTGCGCCTGTCAAGGCATATAAAATCTGGGCCTATGTAATCTCCGGAGTTTTTGCCTCGATCGGCGGCATTCTGCTTGCCGCCAGGCTTGGACGCGGCGACATCGCGTCCGGTAATAATCTGTTGCTGGATTCAGTCGCCGCGGCCCTCATCGGCTTCGCGGTGCTGGGTGCGGCAAAGCCGAATGCATTCGGCACCGCAATCGGCGCGCTGTTCGTCGGCGTGCTGCTGCAGGGCCTGACCATGATGAACGCACCTTATTACACGCAGGATTTCGTGAAGGGCGTCGTGCTGGTCGTGGCTCTGGTCTTCACCTTCGCCCTTTCCAACAGGGGCAGGAGCTAGATTACCAACCGACTAAACTGCAAATGAGTGGAGGAAGAAAAATGAAGTTTACGCGTAGAACTCTCGGCAAGGTGGCGATCGGTCTCGCTGCCGCAACCTTTATGACGCAGATGCCTGTCATGGCGCAGGACAAGCCGGCGCCATTCGACAACCCCGGCGCCGTCAAGATCGCGCTGGTGCGCTATCTGTCGACCGGCGATTTCTTCCAGGCCTATCTGTCGGGCGTCGAATCGCAGGCCAAGGCGCTCGGCGTCGACCTGCGCGTGCTCGACAGCCGCCAGGACGCTGCTCTCCAGGCCGACATGGTCGACCAGGCGATCGCGCTCGGCGTGCAGGGCATCATCATCCAGCACGGCCTGACGGAATCGATGAAGGAAGCCGCGCAGCGCGCGGTCGACGCCGGCATCAAGGTCGTGGCCTTCGACGTCAATGTCGAGAACGACAAGATCCCGCAGATCGAGCAGTCCGACCGCGACCTCGCGCGCCTGGCGCTCGAGCAGGCGATCAAGGACAATGGCGAGAGCTGGAAGGCCGGCTATGTCTATGTCGCCGGCATCGCGCCGCTCGACCGCCGCAACGAAACCTGGGTCGAATTCAAGAAAAAGTATCCCGGCATCAACGAAGCGGCGATGTTCGGCACGCTCGACAACCCGATCGCCAACTCGGTCGCCAACCAGGCGCGCTCCGTGCTGACCGCGAACCCTGATATCAAGGTGATGTTCGCGCCCTATGACGAATTCGCCAAGGGTGTGAAGATCGCGGTCGACGAGGCCGGCCTGTCCAAGGATATCAAGATCTATTCGGCCGACATCTCGACCTCCGACATCGCGGCAATGCGCGAGCCCGACAGCGCCTGGGCGGCGACCGCGGCGACCAACCCGGCCGTCGTCGGCCAGGTGTCGGTGCGCGCGCTGGCGCAGCTTCTGGCCGGCGAGGACCCGGGCAAGAGCGTCATCGTGCCGCCGACGCTGATCACCCAGAAGGACCTGATCGACAACGACATCAAGAACATGGAAGAGCTGTCGGCCAAGCTGCCGCAGTTCGCGCATGCCGATGTCGCGATGCCGGCCTGGATGCCGAACCCGAACGCGAAGTAATTTCAGCGGCAAAGCTGGAAGAGAGAGGGCGCTCTTAGGGCGCCCTTTTCTGTTTTTCTCCCATGTTCGCTATCTCCGCCTTGTTTTGACCTCCGGCCGGGCTGTGACAGGTGCCTGCGAATGGGGTGCCAATCGCAGCAGAGCCTGGAATTTAGGGCATTCCATATGCGAAGGCGCCGAGCATTCGGCGACATGTCTTAACACGTTCCTCAAAGTGGTCAGTTTGCGTATCTGGGCGTCGATGTCGTCGGCGCGCTTGTGAAGCGCCTGGCGCGGCAGGCTGGTTACACCGCGCTTGCCGAAGGCGTCCTTGATTTCCTCGAGCGAGAAGCCGGCAGTCTTGCCGAGCGAAATCAAGGCGAGTTGCGTCAATGCCCCCGGGCCGAACTGGCGCCGAAGCCCGCGCCGCCCGAGCGACTCGATCAGGCCGATCTCCTCGTAGTAGCGGAGAGTCGATGCGGGTACGCCGCTCTTTTCGGCGAGCACGCCGATGTCGAGAAGAATCACACTTGACCTCAAGTTGGCTTGAAGTGGCAAACGTAGCAGCCACCATCAACAACGACAAGAGGTGTGGCCATGACGATCATCGCGACAGACGAACTCGAAGCAGAAAAGTCGAGGCCAACATGGCCCGTACTCACCACCCTTGCGGCAGCGACGTTGCTTGCTTCCCTCGGCACCGGCATCGCCTCGGTGGCGCTGCCGACGCTTGCCCAGGCATTCTCGGCATCCATCCCGGACATAAGGTGGGTGGTGCTCGCCTATCTGACGACCGTCACGGCGGCAATCGTGCCGGCAGGCTGGTTCGGCGATCTATTTTCTGCACGACGCGTGCTGATCGCGGGCTTCGTGGTCTTCGCCGCAGCCTCCACGCTATGCGCGCTTGCTCTAACACTTTCCGTGCTGATTGCAGGGCGCACGCTGCAGGGCGCAGGGGGCGCGATCCTCATGGCGCTGCCGATCGCGATTGGACGGCAGGTCGTCGCCAGAGACCGAATGGGAAGCGCCATGGGAATGCTCGGCACCATGTCGGCGATCGGTACAGCGCTTGGTCCGTCAGCTGGCGGCATGCTGATCGCAGGCTTCGGTTGGCGCTCGATCTTCATCCTGCTGGCGGGCGTCGCCGCGCTTCTGAGCGCCTTCGCATCCTTCACGGTCCCCGCTTCGCCGAACCTCGCGCGCGGCGGTATGAACCGTCTCGATTGGCCCGGCGCGGGACTGCTCGCAGCCGCGCTGCTGGGCTACGCAGCAGCGATGGCCGGGACGAACTCCAGCCTCATGGCGCCACTGGCGATCGCAACGCTCATCGCGTTCGTCGTCGTCGAGCACAGGTCTAGGGCGCCGCTGCTGCCCCTGCGCATGTTGCTGGCCCGCGCGACCGCGACCGCGCTCGCTATGAACGTGCTGGTCGCCACGGTGATGATGGCGACGCTGGTGGTGGGGCCGTTCTTCCTGTCCATTGCGCTCGGGCTCGGCGTCGCCAAGACCGGAATGGTCATGGCGGTGGGTCCCGTGATCTCGGCCGTTTCGGGCGTACCGGCGGGCCGCGCCACCGACAGGTTCGGAGTTTATCGTACGCTGATGGTCGGCCTGTTCGTGATCCTAGCCGGTTTACTCATGCTGGCTACGCTGCCCCGCTTGTTCGGCGTTGCGGGTTACATCGCCGCGCTGGCTTTCCTGACGCCGGGCTTCCAGCTTTTCCTTGCCGCGAACAACACCGCCGTGATGGTGGATGCGCCGGAAGAGCGGCGCGGCACGATGTCGGCCTTGCTGGGCCTGTCGCGAAACCTGGGGTTCATGACGGGCGCAGCGGCGATGGCCGCCATATTCGCGATCGCCGCTGGAATTGGCGCGGAAGACACTCTCGCGGCCGCCGACGCCGCGAGCGCCTTTACCACCACATTCCTGGCGGCTGCGGGATTGGTCCCGATCGCCATCGTCCTCGCGAGGATCGGCCGCCCCGGATCGAGACGCTGAACGGCCGGCTCAGCGCAGCGCCGCCGCGATGTTGCCGCCGTCAACGGTGGTTACATCGGCTGTGGTGCGGTCGGCGAGCGCGTGGTGCAGGAAGGCCTGCGCCACGTCATGCGCGGTGACTTCCTGGCCGAGCAGGTTGCCCGACATGTAGTCCTTTTCCGACAGACCGCGCGCGCCGGAGCGGCTGGCGATCATCTGGTCGGTGAGCAGGCCCGAGCGGATGCGGTCGGCGTTGACGGCGTTGGAGCGGATGCCGTCGGCGCCGTAATCGAGTGCGTACTGCCTGGACAGGAACAGCGTCGCGGCCTTGGGCAGGCCGTAGGCGCCGAATTTCGGGCCGGGGTTGACCGCCTGCTTGGAGGTGTTGAAGAGCAGCGCGCCGCCGGTGCCCTGCTCCTTCATGATGCGCACGGCGTTCTGCGCCGCCGACTGGTGGGCGAAAAAGTTGAGCTCGAAGCTCTTCCGCAAGAGCGCGTCGTCAATCTCGCCGATCTTGCCTTCCCATGCGGCACCGGCGTTGGAGACCAGGATGTCGACGCCGCCATAGACGGCGACAGTCTTGTCGAACGCGGCGCGGACCTCAGCCGGGTTCGTGATGTCGGCGCCGACGCCGATCGAGTTGTTGCCGGCCTTCCTGGCCGCTTCCGCCGCCTTGTCGGCGTCGAGATCGACCACCACGACATGCGCGCCGTAGTCCGCGAAGAGCTTTGCGGTCGCAGCACCAATCGCGCCGGCGCCGCCGGTCACCAGCATGACCTGGCCGGTCAGCGGCTTCGGCTTGTTGGAGGCGAGCTTGGCCTGCTCGAGCGACCAGTATTCGAGCGGGAAGAGATCTGCCTTGGAGAGCGGGCGGAAATCGCCGATCGCCTCGGCGCCCTTCACGGCCTCGATCCACATCTCGCCGACATCGGACGCGATCTTGGCGTCCTTCAGCGTGCGGCCGTGGCCGAACATGCCGACGCCGGGCACGAGGCTGAGACGCGGCATCTTGTCGAGCATGGTGCGCTTGACGTCGTCCAGCGCGTCGTAGGTGTCGAAATAGGCGCGGTAATCCCTCGCGAACTGCGCAACATGTTCCTTCACGACCGACCTGTAGTCGCCGAGCTTGCCTGTTACTGGCGCGGGCAGGGCTATCGGGCCGGTCTTGATGCGGATGGAGAGGTCCGGCGTCGAGACGCCGCGCGCCGCGAGTTCGGCGAGTTTGGAGCGGGAAAGGAAGTCGAGGATCGTGTCGGAAACGCGAAAATCGCCGATCATGCGGTCGAAACGCCCCTCGCCCTTGTCGACCGCAACCGCGCCGCGCAGCATCGGCGCAATGTCGGCGGCGGTGGCGACATTGGCGGGCAGCGCGGTCTTGGCCGGCGCTGCCTTGGCGCCCTTGGCTATATACTCCTCCGCCTTGGTTACCGCGTCGATCATGCGGTCATAGGCCTCCTTCGCGCTGTCGCCGAAGGTGAAGATGCCATGCTTGTCGAGGATCAGGCCCTCGACGGAGGTATCCTGCTCGAAGACTTCCGCCGCGGCCCTGGCGAGGTCGAAGCCTGGCATGATGTAGGGCACGAAGCCGAACGTCTTGCCGTAAACTTTGGCGCAGATCTCCTCGCTGTTGTCCTGGTCGACGAGGCCGAGGATGGCGGTCGAATGGGTGTGGTCGACGAATTTGTGCGGCAGGAACGCATGCAGCAGCGTTTCGACCGAGGGATTGGGAGAAGACGGGTCGATGAGGTTGGCGCGCTGCAGCGCCACCATGTCCTCGTCGGAAAGCTTCGGAAGCTTGCGCGCCTTGAGCAGCGCGCCGAGCTTCACTGCCGGCAGGCCCTGCGGCTCGATGACGCCCATGTCCCAGCCGCTGCCCTTGACGCAGAGAACGTCCCATTCGTCGCCGACGAGGTCGACGGCCTTGGTCTTGACGGAGGTGTTGCCGCCGCCATGCAGCACCAGGCGCGGATCGCCGCCGAGCAGGCGCGTCGTGTAGACGCGTAGCGCGAGATCGCGGCCAATGCCCTTGGCGGCGTATTGCTCCACGAGCTTTTCCGCCTCGCCGTCGTTCCACAGGTTCTTCATGATGCCTTGTCCGTTTTCGATCTTGGTTGAAACAGCAGCGCCGCGACAGCCCGATGACAGGGCGGCCGCAGCGGGCGCCCTGCCCTACGACGCCTTGCCCCGCGCTGAGGCTTTCGCATGGTCGAGGAGGCGCGTGGCCATTGCCGCGTTGGTGACGAGATGCGTGCACAAGCCGCCGGCAAGGCCGGCGAGCAGCGGCTCGAACTTGTTCGGTTCCTGCACCACGACCAGACGTTTCGGGATGGCGCGCAGCGAATCCAGGTCGGCCGAGATGCAGCGACGATTGTAACCGCAATCGAGCATAGCGCCGTCCCGGTCGATGATCTGGCCGGCAACGACGCCCGCGGCGCCTTCCTGGCGCAGGGCATCCATTTCGCTTGCCGTAAGCGCGCCGCATTTGACGACATGGCTGTCGGCGTCGATCGTGCCGATCGAATAGAGTGCGAGGTCGCAGTCGGAAATGCCGGCAAGCTGCTCGCGGATGACGGGCTCGTTGCGCAGCTGCTCAGCCAGCGCCTCTGTGGAGAGCACCAGCGGCGCATAGAAATTGAGGCCCTTGGCGTTGAGACGACGGGCGATCTCCATGGTGCACTGGTCGGGACGGTAGGCGAAAGGCGCGCCGAGATTGCCGCAGAGCTGCACCACGGTGACGTCCTGCAGGTCGGCATAGGACATCACATCGGCGATGGCATAGACGGTCTGGCCCCAGGCGACGCCGATCTTGTCGCCCTTCCTGACCAGTTCGAGGAAGACACCGGAGGCGAGCACAGGAACTTCCGCCGCCGGATCGACATGGTCGCCATGCGGCGCGATCCAGACGGCGTCGAGACCGAAAGCGTCCTCGATCTGGCGCGCCATCACATCGTCGGTGAAGAGCTGCGTCGAGGTCGATATGTTGACGATGCCGGTCTCGCGCGCCTTGCGCAGATACATAGCGACGGAGGCGCGCGAAATGTTAAGCTGCTGCGCGACCTGATCCTGCCTCAAGCCGTGCGCGTAGTAGAGCCACGCGGCCTTGTGCACGATCTGGTCTGCCGGTCGGATTGCCATTCCCGACAATAGTCATGACGGCTGACAAAAGTCAATTTGCCGAGATGACCCTGACCCAAGCCCTATTTCGCGGGATCCTTCGGGCTCCAAAGCACGGTTTCGGCGTCCTTCTCGTAGGCCATGCCGTCAGGATAGCTGATTGCCTCGAACTGCAGGCCCCATGGCGCCTGGAAATACATGATGGTCTGGCCGGCGGCGGGACCCTCGTTGACCGGCAGCGGTCCCAGGCGGGTGGCGACGCCCTTGCCCTCCAGATAGGTCTTGGCCGCGGCGACATCGTCGACGTAGAAGGCGATGTGATAGCCGCCGATGTCGCTGTTCTTCGGCGTCGCGTCCTTCTGGTCGGGCGCTGTATATTTGAACAGCTCGACATTCGAGCCGAAGCCGCAGCGCATGAGCGTGATCTCCTCGATCACGGCCTTGGGATCAACGCCGAGCAGGTCCTGCATGAAGGTGCCCTTGTCGTCGGCGAACGGCCCGAACGACATCGCCTTCTGGCAACCGATGACATTGGTGAAGAAGTCGACCGCCTGCGCCATGTCGGGGACGGTCACGCCGGTATGGTCGTGGCCGCGCATGCCGGGAATGGAATCGGCGGAGGCCGTTGCGGTCCCGGCAAGCAGGGTCGCTGCGAGTAATGTATTGCGGACAAGGTATTTCATGTGACGTCTCCCATAAGCGGGCCGTTCCCATTTTGCCGCGTCGGCGCCCGCCGGGCCGACGCAGTTGAAAATCCGCTTGCGCTATCCTGCCTTCAGCCAGTCGGCGTCGATCTCCGGCAGCGCGATTGCCGCAATGAGATCGCGCGTGTAGGCGTGCTTCGGATTGGCGAACAGCGCGTCGGTCGGACCCTGCTCGACGATCTCGCCGTTCTTCATCACGATCACATGTCTGCAGAGCCGCCGGATGACGGAGAGATCGTGGCTGATGAAGGCGACCGTCAGCCCCATATCGTCGGCCAGCCTTTCCAGCAGCGTGAGGATCTGCGCCTGCGTGGAGACGTCGAGACCCGACACGATCTCGTCGGCAAGCACGAAGTCGGGCGACAGCGCCAGCGCCCGGGCGATGCCGACACGCTGGCGCTGCCCGCCGGACAGTTCGTGGCGATAGCGTTTGGCGAAATTTACGGGCAGGCCGACGCGTTTCAGCGCGTCCGCCACCCGCGCGTCGAGATTGTCGCCAAGCCCGTTCTGCCCGAGCGGCGCTGCGATAATCGCGCCGATCGTGCGGCGCGGGTTGAGCGACGACATCGGGTCCTGGAAGATCATCTGCAGATTGCGCCTGAGCGGCCTCAGTTCCGGCTCCGGCAGGTGCGCGATGTCGCGGCCTTCGAACAGGATACTGCCTTCGCTGGGCTCGATCAGCCGCACCAGGGCGCGGCCGAGCGTCGACTTGCCCGAGCCGGATTCGCCGACAATGCCCGTCACCGAACGGCGGGGCAGTTCGAAGTCCAACCCTTTCAGGATCTCCACCATCGGCGCACGCCCGATCAAGGGTTTGCGCGTCATGTCGGGCAGCGCGACCTTGAGGCCCTCGACCTTGAAAAGCGGTTCAGCCATGGCCGGCCTCCCAGCGACGGTCGGCGTCGGCGATCTCAGCGGCAAGCCCGGCGAGCACGGTCTCGTCCACCGGCAGCAGCGAGGCGAATGGATCGGTGTAGCGCGGCGTCGCCGCCATCAGCGCGCGCGTATAGGGATGCCGCGGATCGGCGAAGAGCCTCGTTGCATCGGCCTCCTCGACCACCTTGCCGGCATAGAGCACCGTCACCTTCTGGCTGATCTTGGCGACCACGCCGAGGTCGTGTGTGACGAAGAGGATCGCCGTACCATGCTCCTTCTGGAGCAGCGCGATCAGCCTCAGGATCTGCTTTTGCACCGTCACGTCGAGCGCTGTGGTGGGTTCGTCGGCGACGATCAGGCGCGGCTCGGCGGCGAAGGCCGCGGCGATCAGCACGCGCTGGCGCATGCCGCCCGACAGTTCGTGCGGATAGGCGCGCATCACCCGGTCCGGCTCGCGGATGTGAACCTCGTCCAGCAGTTGGCGCACGCGCCTGTCAGCACGGTCGCCGGCCCAGCCGAGGATGTGGACCAGCCGGTCGGTCATCTGCGGGCCGACGCGGCGCGAGGGATTGAGCGCCGTCAGCGGGTCCTGCGGAATCAGCGCGGTCTTCGCGCCGATGACGCGGCGGCGATCTCTTGGCGACAGCGCGCCGAGGTCCTGGCCCTCCAGGCGGATCGAGCCTTCGACGATCCGCACGCTTGGGGGCAGCACGCCGAGCACGGCCTTGCCGATCATGCTCTTGCCTGCGCCGCTTTCGCCGACCAGCGCGCGCACCTCCCCGGGCTCGACCGTCAGCGACACCGACCGCAGGATGCGCCGCCCGTCGCCGAGCGTCGCGCTGAGGCCCGATATGTCGAGACAGGCGGTCATCGCAGCACCGGGTCGAAGCGGGTCTTCAGCCCCTCGCCGAACTGGCTGAATGAAAGCACCGTCAGGAACAGCGCGACCAGCGGGAAGACCAGCACCCACCACGCCTGGTGGATCGACAGCCGGCCCTCGGCGATGATGCCGCCCCAGGTCGGGTCGTCGGTCGAGATGGAGAGGTTGACGAAAGAAAGGATCGCCTCGACGATCACCGCGATGCCCATTTCCAGCGACAGTAGCGCGACGATCGACGGCAGCACGTTGGGCAGCACTTCCGCGACCATGATGCGCAGGCGTCCGAAGCCTGCGATCCTGGCATTCTCCACATAGTCCATGCGCGCCTGGCTCATCGCCTCGGCACGGATGACGCGGCAGAAGCGCGTCCAGTCGATCACCGCGATGGCGATGATGACCGAGCCGAGGCCCGTGCCGAACACCGCGACCAGAAGGATGGCGAAGAGCACCGGCGGGAACGCCATCCAGATATCGACGACGCGCGAGATTATGCGGTCCGGCCAGCCGCCGAAATAGCCTGATATCAGCCCCAGCGTCGAGCCGACGAGGCAGGCGGCGAACGCCGCCGCGAAAGCGACGATGAAGGCGACGCGCCCGCCGTAGATCAGCCGCGAAAGGAGGTCGCGGCCGAGGCTGTCGGTGCCGAGCCAGAAGCCAGGTTCCGCGCCCTCCATCCAGAACGGCGGCAGCCGCTCGAACATCAAATCCTGCGCCAGCGGGTCCTGCGGCGCGATGACAGGCGCGAAGATCGCCGCCAGAAGCGCCAACAGCAGCCAGCCGCCCGCAAGCCACAACCTGATATCGAAGCGGCGGCGGGGGCGAATGCGCGCCTCAGCCATGCCTGAGCCTCGGATTGAGCAGCGCATACATCATGTCGACGGCGAGATTGATCAGCACGAAGATGAGCGCGAAGACGAGCACGATGCCCTGGATCAGCGGCAGGTCGCGGTTGATCACGGCGTCGATCGCCATGTTGCCGAGCCCTTCATAGGAAAACAGCCGCTCGATGATGACGGTGCCGCCGATCAGGAAGGTGAACTGCACGCCGACCAACGTCAGCGTCGGCAGCGCGGCGTTCTTCAGCGCCTCGCGCAGGATCACCGCTGTTTCGGAGAAGCCTTTGACGCGCGCAAGCGTCACATAGTCGAGCGTCATCACCTCCTTGAGCGAGATCTTCAGCAGTTGCGAGACGATTGCCGCGAGCGGCAGGGCCAGCGCCAGCGCCGGCATGAACATGTGGCTGAACAGGTCCTTCGCCAGATCGAAGCGCAGCCGCAGGATGCTCTCAAAGAGATAGAATTGCGTCACGAAGGGCAGTTCGAGCCTGGGCGAAACGCGACCCGAGATCTCGAAGATCGGCCAAAGCACGCCAAACAGAAGGATGAGCGCCAGCCCCCACAGGAAGTCCGGTATGGAAAGGGCCGCGCCGTTGGCCACGTCGATGCCGGCTTCCACCGCCGTGCCCTGCTCGCGCGCCCCGATGACGGCGAGCGGTCCGCCGATGGCGAGCGCGATGAGAAGCGCCACGACGGAGAGTTCGAGCGTCGCCGGCAGCCGGCTCAGAACCAGACTCATCACGTCCTGGCGCAGCGAGATCGAAGTGCCGAAATTGCCTTGCAGCACGCCCGACAGCCAGATGAAATACTGTTCGACGATCGAGCGGTCGAGGCCGTAGAGCGCGCGCAGCCGGTCGATGTCGGCCTGAGTCGCGCCGGGCGGCAGCATCATGGCGATCGGGTTTCCCGGCGCCACGCGGATGATGACGAACACCACCACCGACACGCCGAGCAGCGTGACGCCCATGGTGAGCAGGCGGACGAGGAAACGCTGGAGGATCATTTGCGCGACGCCATCAAAAGCTCGCGCGCCGGCTTCAAATCGAAGCGCGGCGCGCGGTCGAACTCAGGCAGCCATCAAGCCGGCGACATCAGCGCGGGCAGCAGCGCACCCGACTTGTGCGGCACAACCTTCACGGTCTCCGAATACACGACCGGCTGAGCGTACTGGATCAGCGGCAGCACATAGGCCTCGTCGGCGATGAGCTTGCTGACGGCCTTCCAGCCGGCGATGCGCTTGGCCTGGTCCGGCTCGCCCCACAGCGGGTTGATGGCGTCGATCACGTCCTGACCGTCCCAAACCGAATGCGGGCTGGGCCCGTACATGGCGAAGCCGGTCGAGGTGGTGGGGTCGCCGATCGAGTTGCCCCAGTTGTAGAAGGCGGCAGGCGCCAATTGGTCGGCGCCACGCAGCTCGTAGTGCTTGGCGATCTCGTAGACCTCGATGTTGGCCTCGATGCCGACCTTGCGCCACATGCCGACGATCGCCTGGATCATCTCGTAATCCTTCGGCTTGAAGCCGCGCGTCGTCTGGATGGTGAACTTCACCGGATTCTCGGTGGAATAGCCCGAGGCCTTGAGCAGCTCCACGGCCCTGTCCGGATTGTACTCGACCTTGATGGAGGGATCGAAGGCGTCGTATTCCGGCGTCTCCAGCGTGTCGAGCGGCAGGCCGTAGCCGCGCAGCAGGCGGTCCACGAGCAGCTTCTTGTCGACCGAGAGCACGGCAGCCTGACGCACGTTCTTGTCCTTCATCACGTCGATGTCGTTGAAGAATATCATGCCGATGTCGGAGACCGTGTCGGCGGTGCCTGCAAGCCCGCCCTTGGCGATCAAGCGGTCGTATTCCTCATAGGGGATTTCGAGCGTCACCTGCGAGGAGCCGGACTCGATTTCCGCCACCCGGCTCGCCGCGTCGGTGACGAACTTGATAGTGACGTTTTCGAAGGCCGGCTTGTCGCCCCAGTAGTTGGGATTGGCCTTGAGCCGGACGAAGGCGTTCTGCTCGAAGCGGTCGACCATGTAGGGGCCGGTGCCGATCGGAGCCTTCTCGAAACCTTCGGCGCCGACCTTCTCGTAATAGGCCTTGGGCAGCACGTAGCCGGTCAGGAACGACATCCACTTGAAGTAGGTTGGGTCGAAGCCGACGACGTCGCCGGTGATCTTGTTGCCGTCGATCTTGAAATTGTTGACGTTCTTCCAGACGAACTGAATGGGATTGCCGGTCTCCTCCTTGCCGGCGCGCTCCAGCGACCAGACGATGTCCTCGGCGGTGAAGGGCGAGCCGTCATGCCAGGTGACGCCTTCGCGGACCATCATGTGGACGGTCTTGAGGTCGTCGGAAAATCCCCATTCGGTGAGCAGGCCGGGCGCCTGCGTCAGGTCGGGCTTCTGCAGGATGAACTGGTCGAACACCGACTGATAGATGCCCTGGATGGTCGGGTTCACCGCCGAAGGGCCGGTGGTCGGGTCCCAGGAAGGCAGGTTGACGTTGTAGGCGATGACGAGTTCGTTCGCCTGCGCCGAGGCCATCCTCGGCATGCCGATTGCGGCGAGGCCGAGCGCTGAGGCGCTGTATCCGAGCATCTGTCGTCTGTTGATTGTCATGATCGTTCCCCATTTCTGTTGCTTCGTTGTGGTCGGGACCCGAGCCGGTCCCTGCCTGTTATGGTCGTCGATACTTTTTTGCCGTCCCGCGCGGCCAATCAGCGGCCTTCACCTCCCGCCGAGCTGTTGAGCGAGCATATATCCGGAGCCTGCACCCGTTCCGGCGCCGGGCCAAGTGGCGGCGCCTATGAGATGCAGGTTCTGGACGGGCGTATTCCAGCGCGCGAAGCCGCGCGCCGGTCTGAACAGGAAATTCTGCGCGATATTGTGGCTGCCACAGATCTGGTCGCCGCCAACCAGGTTCGGGTTCTCGCGTTCGAGATCGATGGGCGAGAACACGACACGCCCGAGGATTTTCTCCGCCAACCCCGGCGCATGCGCCTCGATCAGAGCGATGGCGCGGTCGGCGTAGCGCTCCTTGATGGCGTCCCAATGGTCAGGCGCGATCTCGCCCGCCGCATCGTCCTTGACCTCAGCCGGCAGCACGCGCACCTGCACCCACAGCACATGCTTGCCTTCAGGCGCGCGCGACGGATCGATCGCGGTCGGCTGTCCCACGACCAGCACCGGCTCGTCCGGCAGTAGGCCGGCGATTGCCTGCTGGTAGGTCCTTGCCATCTGGTCGAGCGACGGCGCGACGTGGACATAGGCGAAGCTCTTCAGCTCCGCCCCGGCGGACCAGTCGGGCAGGCTGTCCAGCGCCAGATGGATCATCATCGTGCCAGGCGCATGGCGGAATTTCTTCATCGCCGTATCGAAGCCGGCGTTGCCCGAACCGCCGGGCAGCAGTTTTCCCGCCAGCGCACCCGGCGCGACGCCAGCGATGACGGCTTTTGTCGCAGTATGCGTCTCGCCGCTAGACAGGCGCACGCCGGTCGCCTTGTCTCCGGAAGTGGTGATCTCCACTACTTCTGCACCCGAGAAGATTAGTCCACCCGCATTGGCGACCATGTTCTCCAGTGCGTAGATCATGGTGTCGGCGCCGCCTCTGCCCAGCACCATGCCGAAACTCTGGTTGGCCATGGATTCGAGGTAGGGGAAGACCGCGCCGCCGGCGATGTCGGGCGCGAAGTCGAGATGCATACCCCAGGCGGCGAGCGTCGCCTTCACCTGCGGCGAGACGAAAGTTTCGTCCAGCCAGGCGCGCGGCGAAGACAGGAGCAGCTTGGCGGTGTCCAGCGCGCCCAGAAAACCCTTCTTGCGCCAGAGGTTCCAGCCGGTGCCGGCGAGCGCGCGGCCGCTCATCGGCGAGCCGAGGAGGCGGAACAGATGTTCGGCCTCGCCCATGAAGCCGCCGGCTAGGTTGCGCCACGTCTCGGCGTCCTCCGAAGAGAACGCGGCCAGCCGCGCAACGGTCTTCTCGATGTCGGTGCTGACGCCGAACCAGCGTCCATCGGGGAAGACCGAAGCGAAACAATCGGCAACCGGGGCGAACTCCAGCCCGGCCGCATTCAATTCATTTGCATACTTCTTGTGAAAGGCCGAGCCCGCGAAGAGGCTCAGATTCATCGCGCCGAGGTCGTGCCGGAAACCTGATAGCGTAACCTCGCGCGTCTGCACCGCGCCGCCGATAACCGGATTCTTCTCGAAAACCGCGATTTTCCAGCCCTTGAGCGCCAGATGCGCCGCACCGGCCAGACTGTTGTGGCCGGCACCGACAAAGATGGCGTCGAAATCGCTCACGCCCCCAATCCCATTCCTTTAGGCTTAAAGATAATTGCAGATGCATATGTTTTCGTCTAGTAGCATATTGCAGGCCGGCAAGAGCCTCGGACGCTTTCGACAAGGGGATACCGTACATGGACACGCAGAAACTTCTCGGCGAACTCGCCACCCAGCTTCTCTCCGGAGGCATCGAGGTCGTCGACCTCTCCGCCGTGCTTGGGCCGGACACCCCGCTCATCAAGCTGCCGCCGGAACTCGCGGTCGACACCCCCAAGATCGAGATCCACGCGATCTCCGCCTATGACAAGAACGGGCCGTGGTGGGCATGGAACTGGCTGAAGCTCGGCGAGCATTCCGGCACCCATTTCGACGCACCGATCCACTGGATTTCCGGCAAGGACTATGCCGACGGCTCGACGGACACGCTGCCGGTGCAGAAGCTGGTCGGCCCGGTCAACGTGCTCGACTTCTCGAAAGAAGCCGCGGCCGATGCGGATTTCCTGCTCACCGTCGATCACATAAAGGCCTGGGAAGCCAAGCACGGCCCGATCATGTCAGGCGAATGGGTGGTGATGCGCACCGACTGGTACAAGAAGAACGGCTCCGAGGCGGAGTTCCTCAACGCCAACGAAACCGGCCCGCATACGCCGGGACCTACCGCCGAGGCGATCATGTACCTGATCGAGAAGGACGTGGCGGGGTGGGGCTCCGAGACGATCGGCACGGATGCCGGCAAGGCGGGAGGAATGGAGCCGCCGTTCCCCGCGCACACGCTGATGCACAAGGCCAACAAGTATGGCCTCGCCAGCCTCTGCCAGCTCGACCGGCTGCCGCCCAAGGGCGCGATCCTGATCGCTGCCCCGCTGAAGATCCAGAAGGGCACCGGCAGCCCAATCCGCGCGATCGCGCTGGTGCCGAAGAAATAGGCGAGTGGCAGGCGGAGGCCATGCTTACATGACCGCCCCCGACCATATCATCGTCGGCAGCGGGATTAACGCGCTGGTCTGCGCCGCCCTTCTCGGCGGCAAGGGCCGCAAGGTGCTGGTGCTGGAACGCAACGATCGCATCGGCGGCTGCATCCGCACCGAGGAGATCACCGCGCCGGGCTTCGTGCACGACGTGATGGCGACGACCTTCGTGCTGTTCATCACCTCGCCGGCCTATGCAGCACTTGCCGCTGAACTTGGCCGCCACGGGCTGGAGTTCTGCAACACCAGCGCGCCGACCGGCGTGCTCAGGCCCGACGGCAGCCACCTGATCCAGCGCATGGACCGCCAGGCCAACGTCGCCGCATTCCGTGACGATGGCGCGCAATATGCCGCCGATGTCGGCGACATCGAGAAGAACGCCGGGCTGCTGTTTGGTTTGCTCGGCGGTGGCCTATGGACATATCCGACCTTCAAGCTGCTGGCGGGAGAGGCCTGGCGCAGGGGACCGCGCGGGCTCGCCGCCTTCCTCGGCGACGCCCTTACCCCGGCGCGCGGCTGGCTCGAAACCTCATACAAATCCGACCTCTCCCGCGCGCTTTGGGCGCCCTGGGTGCTGCATGCCGGCCTCGGTCCCGAGGACGCCTTCTCCGGCCAGATCGCCAAGGTCATCGCCTTCGCGCTGGAGGCCGCGGGCGCGCCGATCGTCAAGGGCGGCGCGAAGAATCTGCTCGCCGCCTTCGAGGCGCTGATCACCGAGAAGGGCGGCGTGATCCGCACGGAGGCCGACGTCGATTCCATTATCGTCGAGGGCGGTCGCGCGGCCGGGGTGCGTCTTGCCTCGGGCGAGACGATCACGGCGGCGAAGAGCGTCGTCTGCTCGGTGACGCCGACGCAGCTTTACGAGCGCCTGCTCGGCAGGGCGGCCCCGGAGGCCGATGTCGCGGCGACGAAGAAATACCGCTACGGCAAGGGCAATTTCCAGATTCACTACGCCCTCGACCGGCCGCCAGCCTGGCGCGACGCCGCGCTCGGCGAGGTCGCGCTGCTGCACCTGACGCCCGGGCTCGACGGCGTGTCGAAAGCCTGCAACGAGGCGGCGCGCGGCATGCTGCCGGAGACGCCGACCATCTGTGTGGGACAGCCGCATGCGCTCGACCCGTCGCGCTGCCCGCCCGGCACGGCGATCCTCTGGCTGCAGCTTCCCGAAGCGCCGCGCCACATCAAGGGCGACGCATCAGGCAAGCTCGCCGTGCCTGCCGACGGCAAATGGACCGACGACTTGCGCGAGGCCTATGCCGACCGCGCCGAGGAAATCCTCGCCAGCCACATCGACGCCTTTTCCGCGACGGTAATCGGCCGCCGCGCCTATTCGCCCGCCGACCTCGAGGCGATGAACATGAATCTCGTCGGCGGAGACCCCTATGGCGGCTCGTCGACCATCGACCAGTCTTTCCTGTGGCGTCCCTTCAAGTCCAGCCGCAACCACGAGACATCGATCAAGGGCCTCTACCACATCGGTGCGTCGACCCATCCGGGCGCGGGCCTGGGTGGCGGCTCCGGCTTCCTTCTGGGGAGCAAATTGTGATGGACCAGAAAGTCCAGGAAAAGCGCGAGCGCATCTCCACACTCGGCCAGATCGGGCTGCAGCAGTTTGCGCCCTATCTGATGAACCGCATCATGGGCCGCTACAACGCCACGCTGCGCGAGGCTTTCAGCCGCGAGGGCCGCACCGTGCCGCAGGTGCGCACGCTCGCCGTGCTGTCGGTCAGCGACGGCGTCACCGTCGGCGATCTTTCCGTCTACACCGTCATCGAACAGTCGACTTTGTCGCGCACGCTCGACGCATTGGAGGCTCAGGGCCTGGTGCGCCGCGAATCCGGCGAGACCGACAGCCGCGTGCGGAAAGTCTTTCTCACCGACGAAGGCCGCGCCGAGTTCAACCGCGCCTGGCCGGCCATGCACGACGCCTTCGAGGCGATGTTCGACGGCATCGACGACGCCGAATATTCGGCGCTGGTGGTGACGCTGCAGAAGATGCTCAGGAACATCCGCAAGCACGACATCTGAGTACGCACGCCGCGATGCGGCAACGGAGTAGCGACAATGGCTGAACGGTCATTCGCCAAGGAAGTCGAAAAGCTGAGGCTGGGCGACGGCGAGGAATTCGCCGGCGAAGGCATCCTCGCCATCACCAAGGCGCTGCTGCAATGCGGCGTCGGTTATGTCGGCGGCTACCAGGGCGCGCCGATCAGCCATTTGATGGACGTGCTGGCCGATGCGCAAGACATTCTCGGTGAACTCGGCGTGCATTTCGAGGCCTCCGCCTCGGAGGCGACGGCCACAGCCATGCTCGCCGCCTCGGTGCATTATCCGATCCGGGGCGCGGCCACCTTCAAGTCGACCGTCGGCACCAATGTCGCTTCCGATGCGCTTGCCAACCTGGCGTCCGGCGGCGTCACCGGCGGCGCGCTCATCATCGTCGGCGAGGATTACGGCGAGGGCTCCTCCATCATGCAGGAGCGCAGCCACGCCTTCGCCATGAAGAGCCAGGTGTGGCTGCTCGACCCGCGCCCTAACCTGCCGTCGATCGTCAAGGCGGTGGAAGACGGCTTCGAGCTTTCCGAAGTGTCGAACACGCCGGTCATGCTCGAAGTCCGCATCCGCTGCTGCCATGTGCACGGCAAGTTCATCGCCAAGGACAACAAGCGCCCGGCCATGACCGTCGCCGACGCGCTGGACTCGCCGCGCCGCGACACCGGCCGCATCGTGCTGCCGCCCGCCTCCTTCCTGCACGAGAAGGAGAAAATCTCGAAGCGCTGGCCGGCCGCCGTCGACTTCATCCGCTCCCGAAAGATCAACGAGTTCTTCGGCCCGGATCACGGCTCGGTCGGCATCGTCATGCAGGGCGGCATGTACAACGC
Organism: Mesorhizobium sp. KR9-304; assembly: GCF_040049215.1. Taxonomy (NCBI): domain Bacteria; kingdom Pseudomonadati; phylum Pseudomonadota; class Alphaproteobacteria; order Hyphomicrobiales; family Phyllobacteriaceae; genus Mesorhizobium; species Mesorhizobium sp. KR9-304. Next base: position 243,252 of record NZ_JBDZDN010000001.1, read on the forward strand.
CGTCATCCGCGCGCTGCAGCGCCTCGGCCTCGCCGACACCTACGGCGAGACGGACATCCCGCTTTACGTGCTCAATGCCGTCTACCCGCTGATCGACGACGAGTTCCTGTCCTTCTGCGAAGGCAAGGACGCCGTGCTGATCGTCGAGGAAGGCCAGCCCAACTATATCGAGCAGGCCTTCGCCTCCATGCTGCACAAGGCCGGGCGCGGCACCAGGCTGGTCGGCAAGGAGCATCTGCCGATGGCTGGCGAATATACCGGCCAGGTCATGCTCGACGGCCTAGGCTCCTTCCTGCGCGCCGAAGCGCCGTTTCTGCTCTCCTCGGAAGTGCGCGCGCCGAACAAGACAGGGCAGGGCGAGGAGATCCCGGATCTCACCCGCGTCGTTCCCGGCCGTCCACCGGGCTTCTGCATCGGCTGCCCGGAGCGGCCGATCTTCGCCGCGACAAAACTCGTCGAGCAGGAGCTCGGCAAGCACCACATCGCCTCCGACATCGGCTGCCATCTGTTCTCGATCATGCCGCCCTTCGAACTCGGCGCTACCACAATGGGCTACGGCCTCGGTCCGGCCTCTGCCTCGGCCTTCAACTCGCCGGATGCGAAGCGCCGCTCCATCTCCTTCGTCGGCGACGGCGGCTTCTGGCACAACGGCCTGACCTCCTCGATCGGCAACGCAGTCTTCAACAAGAACGACGGCGTCATCGTCATCGTCGACAATTTCTACTCGGCGGCGACCGGCGGGCAGGACATTCTGTCGTCTCGCGCGGGCAACAAGACCAAGTCGACCAAGCACCCGATCTCAAAAGCGGTCGAAGGCATGGGCGTGAAATGGCTGCGCCACATCGACCGCACCTACGATGTCGGCAAGATGCAGGAGACCTTGCGCGAAGCGCTGACCACCGACGAGAAAGGCCCGAAGGTCATCGTCGCCTCCTCGGAATGCATGCTGAACCGCCAGCGCCGCGAGAAGCCGTTGGTCGACAAGGCGATCAAGGGCGGCGAGCGTGTGGTGAAGCCGAAATTCGGCGTCGACGAGGACATCTGCACCGGCGACCACGCCTGCATGCGCCTGTCCGGCTGCCCGTCGCTGTCAGTGAAGTCTCTCGACGATCCACTGCGCGACGATCCGGTCGCGCATATCGACCAGAATTGCGTCGGCTGCGGCAATTGCGGCGAGGTGGCGGACGCCGCGATTCTTTGTCCGTCCTTCTACCGCGCCGATGTGGTGCATAACCCGAGCCGCTGGGATCGCTTCCTCGAATCCGTGCGCGGCGCCGTAATCGGCTTCCTGCAACGCCAGCGCGAAGGCCGCAGGCTGAACTTCGCCGATGCTTGATGCAGTCTCGCCATTGCAGGCAGGAAGCGCCGACGGCGACGGCGGCGTCATCAAGCTTGCCATTCTTGCGGTCGGCGGACAGGGCGGCGGCGTGCTTGCCGACTGGATCGTCGATGTTGCCGAGCGCAACGGCTTCCTGGCCCAGTCGACCTCCGTGGCGGGAGTGGCCCAGCGCACCGGGGCGACCATCTACTACATCGAGATGTGCCGCGATGCCGGCCGGATGCCTATCTTCGCGCTGTCGCCCTCGCAGGGCGACGTCGACATACTGATTGCCGCCGAGTTGATGGAGGCGGGCCGCGCCATCATGCGCGGCTTCGTCACGCCGGAGAAGACGACGCTGATCGCTTCGTCCCACCGCATCGCCGCCGTGTCCGAGAAGATCGAGCCGGGCGACGGCCGTGCCTCCTCGGCCAAAGTGCACGAGACGGCGGAGCTTGCGTCGAAACGTTTCATCGCCTTCGACATGGAGAAGATCGCGGTCGAGAACGGTTCGATGATCTCGGCGAGCCTGCTCGGTGCGCTGGCGGGTTCGGGCGTGCTGCCGTTTCCACGTGAGACTTACGAGAAAACGATCCTCGCTTCCGGGCGCGGGGTGAAGGCGAGCCTCGCGGCATTCGCCGGCGGCTTCGAGGGCGCGCGGGGCGGCGTGTCTTCCGTCGCGCGGCCGGTCGTTCCCGGCAGTCCCGCCGACAAGGCCGCTGAGCATAGCTCTGTCAGTTCGGCAACGGCGACGGGGCCAGCCGAGCCCACGCCCGACGCAGGTGAAGGTCCGCATGTCGACGGCCCGCGAAAACTGCTCGCCGGCTGGCAGGAGCTCACCGCCCGCATCGAAGAGCTTCCGCCTGCGATCCGCGACATGGCGTTGCGGGGCTTGCGCAAAGTCGTCGACTTCCAGGACACGCGCTACGGCGTCGAATATCTCGACCGGCTCGACCGCGCCGTGGCGATAGATGCGGAGGAGCATGGCTATGGCCTGTCGATCGCCGCCGCCAAACATCTCGCCAATGCCATGTGTTACGACGACATGATCCGCGTCGCCGATTTGAAGACACGCTCGACGCGCGGCGCCCGGGTCAGGCGAGAAGTCGGCGTGCAGGGCGACGCCATCCTGCAGACGACGGAATATTTCCATCCCCGCGTCGAGGAATTCAGCGGCGCAATGCCGGCCGGCATCGGCCGCTACATCGAGAGCCGTCCGAAGCTCGCCGCCTTCATCGACCGCCGCATCAACCGGGGACGCCGCATCCGCACCGACAGTTTTTCCGGCTTCGCCGCGCTCTGGCTGGTCGGCGGCATGCGCCGCTGGCGGCGCGCGCTTCTGCGTCATCAGGTCGAGCAGGCGCATCTCGACCGCTGGTACGACTTGGCACTGAACACTGTTGCGGAAGACTATGCGCTGGCGGTGGAGATTCTGAATACCCGCCGGCTCATCAAGGGTTACAGCGATACCCACGTCCGCGCACAGTCGAAATTCGACCGCGTGCTGTCGGCTCTACCGATGCTGACGGGCCGCGCCGACGCCGCCGACTGGCTGCGACGGCTGCGCGAGGCGGCGCTGAAGGACGAGAAGGGCGACATGCTCGACGGCGCTCTGAAGACTGTCGCAACGCTCGGTCAGGAGCCGGATTGATCGCGTCCCCGGCTGGCGGAATCGGCTGGAACCTCCCGCCCACAGGAAATTGACTCAACATGAAAGTTTAAGCTTGAAATAATTTGCCGCCGGCGCGATAGTCGCCTCCAAGCGAAGAGTGAGGAGATCGCACGATGAAGGTTGCGGTTCTCGGCGGTGGACCCGCCGGCCTGTATTTCGCGATCTCCATGAAGCTGCGCAACTCCGCGCACGACATAACCGTCGTCGAGCGCAACAAGCCCGACGACACGTTCGGCTGGGGCGTCGTGCTGTCGGCCGAAACGCTCGACAATCTGAGCCGCAACGACCCGGTCAGCGCGGTCTGGATCAAGCGCTACTTCGCCTATTGGGACGATATCGCCGTCGTCTACAAGGGCGTGCGCACCCTCTCCACCGGCCACGGCTTCTGCGGCATCGGCCGCAAGCGGCTCCTGATGCTCCTGCAGCGCCGCGCACGAGAGCTCGGCATCAACGTCGTCTTCGAGACCGAGGTGCCGGACCCCCGCCCCTACATGGATACCCACGACCTCGTGGTGGCCGCGGACGGGCTCAACTCGCGCTCGCGGGCTACCTTCGCGGAGGTCTTCAAACCCGACATCGATACCCGCAAGTGCAAGTTCGTGTGGCTCGGCACGCGCCAGAAGTTCGACGACGCCTTCACCTTCATCTTCGAGAAGACCGAGCACGGCTGGGTGTGGGCGCACGCCTACCAGTTCGACAAGGACACGGCGACCTTCATCGTCGAATGCAGCGAGGAGACCTGGGAGAAATTCGGCTTCGGCGCGATGAGCAAGGAAGAATCGATCGCCACTTGCGAGACGATCTTCGCCAGGCATCTGAGCGGTCATGAGCTGATGACCAATGCCGGCCACATCCGCGGCTCGGCGTGGATCAATTTTCCGCGTGTCCTGTGCGAGCGCTGGTCGCACAAGAACCTTGCACTGATGGGCGACGCCGCCGCTTCCGCCCATTTCTCGATCGGCTCGGGCACCAAGCTCGCGCTCGAAAGCGCGGTGGCGCTCGCCGACTACGTGCACTCCGAGCCCGACCTCGCGGCCGCCTTCCGTAAATACGAGGATGCGAGGCGCACCGAGGTGCTGAAGCTGCAGTCGGCGGCGCGCAACTCGCTCGAATGGTTCGAGGAGGTCGAGCGCTACCTCGACCTCGATCCGGTGCAGTTCAACTATTCGCTTTTGACGCGCTCGCAGCGCATCAGCCATGAGAATCTGCGCATGCGCGACCCCGAGTGGCTCGGCGGCGCGGAGGCATGGTTCCAGCGCGAGGCCGGTGCGCCGGAGCAGGACTGGAAGCGCGCGCCGATGTTCGCGCCGTTCAAGCTGCGCGAGATGAAGCTGATCAACCGCGTCGTCGTCTCGCCGATGGCGCAATACAAGGCGGTCGACGGCTGCCCGACCGACTGGCACTTCACCCATTATGCCGAGCGCGCCAAGGGCGGCGCCGGGCTGGTCTATATCGAGATGACCTGCGTCAGCCCTGAAGGCCGCATCACGCCCGGCTGCCCCGGTTTCTATGCGCCGGAGCATGAAGTCGCCTGGAAGCGGCTGGTCGACTTCGTTCATCGTGAAACGCAAGCGAAGATCTGCGCGCAGATCGGCCATGCAGGCCCGAAAGCCTCGGTCCAGGTGCCTTGGGAAGACGACGGCATGCCGCTGACGGAGGACAACTGGCAGATTCTCGGCCCTTCCACCGTCGCGTGGTCCGACGGGCACCAGATGCCCAAGGCGATGACCCGCGCCGACATGGACATGGTGCGCGACCAGTTCGTGGCGTCGGCCGAGATGGCCGACCGCTGCGGCTTCGACATGCTCGAAATCCACGCCGCGCACGGCTACCTGCTCTCCGCCTTCATCACGCCGCTGACCAACAAACGCACCGACGACTATGGCGGGTCGCTCGAGAACCGCATGCGCTACCCACTGGAGATTTTTCATGCGGTGCGGGAGGCCTGGCCGCTGCACAAGCCGATATCGGTGCGCATTTCGGCCAACGACTGGGTCGGCATCGAGGGCGTCACGCCGGCCGACGCGGTCGAGATCGCCAAGATGCTCTCCGCGGCCGGCGTCGACATTTGCGACGTCTCCGCGGGCCAGACCTCGATCCGCGCCAAGCCTGTCTATGGCCGCATGTTCCAGACGCCGTTCTCCGACCGCATCCGCAACGAGACCGGCATGGCGACGATGGCGGTCGGCAACATCTACGAGCCGGACCACGTCAACTCGATCCTGATGGCCGGGCGTGCCGACCTCGTCTGCCTCGCGCGGCCGCATCTCGCCGATCCCTACTGGACGCTCCACGCGGCGGTGACGCTCGGCGACCGCGGCGTGAAATGGCCGGATCCGTATTTGCCCGGCCGCGACCAGGCTTATCGGCTTGCGGCTCAGCGCAACGCGGCGGCGGAGTTCAAGGTATGATCGGGGGCCAAAAGGTTCTCGGCCGTCATGCGCTCGTCACCGGCGGCGGCTCCGGCGTCGGGCGCGAGATCGCGCTGGCGCTGGCGCAAGCCGGCGTCGACGTGACGATCTGCGGCCGGCGGGCGGACGTGCTTGACGCGGTTGCCGCCGAGAGCAGCCGCATCCACGGCATCGCCGCCGACATCACCGACGAACACGCGGTGTCGGGGCTTTACGAAAAGGCGGAAGCGGCGCGCGGGCCGTTCGACATCGTGATCGCCAACGCCGGCGCCGCCGACAGCGCGCCCGCGCACAAGGTTTCGCTCGCAGACTGGCGCAGGACGCTCGACGTCAACCTCACGGGCGCGTTCCTCACCGTGAAGCCGGCGCTTTCAAGCATGGCCGCGCGCAAGGCAGGCCGCATCGTCTTCATCGCCTCGGTCGCCGGTCTCAGGGGTTATGCCTATGTCGCGCCCTATGTCGCGGCCAAGCACGGCGTGATCGGGCTGATGCGGGCGCTCGCCGCCGAGACCGTCAAGACGGGCGTCACCGTCAACGCGGTCTGCCCGGGCTATGTCGAGACGGACATGCTCGACCGGTCGGTGAACAACATCGTCGAAAAGACCGGGCGTTCGGCGGAAGAAGCGCGCTCGATCCTCGCCGCCGCCAATCCGCAGAACCGGTTCATCCAGCCGGACGAAGTCGCGGACACCGTGCTCTGGCTCTGCGGAGAAAAGGCCGGCTCCATCACCGGCCAGGCGATCTCCATCTCCGGAGGCGAGACATGGTGAGCGCGCCGCTTTCCGCGATCTCCAAGGACAGCAAGGAGAGGCTGCGGCTTTGGATCAGGATGCTGCGGGCGTCGCGCACCATCGAGGCGGAGCTGCGCGAGCGTCTCAGGCGGGAATTCGACACCACGCTGCCGCGCTTCGACGTGATGGCGGCGCTCTATCGCGTGCCGGAGGGGATGCTGATGAGCGGCCTGTCGAGCTTCCTGCTCGTCTCCAACGGCAACGTGACCGGCATCGTCGACCGCCTCGTATCGGAGGGTCTGGTGACCCGCGCGCGGCGCAACGGCGACCGCCGCACCTCCATGGTGAAACTGACGGATGCCGGCAGGGCGCAGTTCGAGGCGATGGCTGCGGCCCACGAGGGCTGGATCGGCGAACTGCTCGGCGGGGTCGGCGAGGAGGACACAAGGCGGCTTGCGACCATGCTGAAGTCGTTCCGTAGCAACTGGGAGGGGCGCGAATGAAGAACCCCGGTACAGGTTTTGGGATGGCCGGGCTGCAGCCGAAACACTTCGTCTGGAAGGTCGACGGCAGGATCGCGACGATCCGGCTCGACCGGCCGGAACGCAAGAACCCGCTCACCTTCGGGTCCTATGCCGAGCTGCGCGACCTCTTTCGCGATCTCGTCTATGCCGACGATGTCGACGCGGTCGTATTCCTGCCGAACGGCGGCAATTTCTGCTCGGGCGGCGACGTGCACGACATCATCGGGCCGCTGGTCAAGATGGACATGAAGCAGTTGCTGGCCTTCACGCGCATGACCGGCGATTTCGTGAAGGCGATGCTCAACTGCGGCAAGCCGATCATCTCGGCGGTGGACGGCGTGGCCGTCGGCGCCGGCGCGATCATCGCCATGGCCTCCGACATCCGCATCGCCACCCCGGAGGCCAAGACCGCCTTCCTGTTCACGCGCGTTGGGCTCGCCGGCTGCGACATGGGCGCCTGCGCGATCCTGCCGCGCATCATCGGCCAGGGCCGCGCGGCGGAGCTTCTCTACACCGGCCGCACGATGAGCGCTGCCGAAGGCGAACGCTGGGGGTTCTACAACCGGCTGGTCGAGGCGAGTGCGCTGGAGGCCGACGCGATGGAGCTGGCCGGACGCATCGTTTCGGGTCCCACCTTCGCCCACGGAATCACCAAGACCCAGCTCAACCAGGAATGGTCGATGGGTCTCGACCAGGCGATCGAGGCCGAGGCGCAGGCGCAGGCGATCTGCATGCAGACCAAGGATTTCGAGCGCGCCTACAAGGCGTTCGTGGCCAAGGAAAAGCCTGTGTTCGAGGGGGATTGATGCCTGACCGCTCGTTCCTCGACTGGCCGTTCCTGGAAGCCCGTCATCGGGATTGGGCAGAGAGGCTCGAGGCATGGTGCGCGAAAAACCTCCCCGTCGATCACCATGACGTGGACTCTGCCTGCCGGGCGCTGGTCGCACAGCTCGGACAGGACGGCTGGCTGAAGCCGACGGCGGTCGACACCGCTGACCCCGCCCCGCTCGACGTGCGCACGCTCTGCATCACCCGCGAGACGCTTGCCAGGCACGACGGCCTCGCTGACTTCGCCTTCGCCATGCAAGGGCTGGGCACCGGCGCGATCAGCCTGTTCGGTACGGACGGACAGAAGCAGTGGCTCACGAAGACGCGCGCCGGCAAGGCGATCGCGGCCTTCGCGCTGTCGGAGCCGCGCGCCGGCTCCGACGTCGCCAATATGGACATGACGGCGACGAAAGACGGCGACTTCTACGTGCTGTCAGGCGAAAAGACCTGGATATCCAACGGCGGCATCGCCGACCTCTACACTGTCTTCGCCCGCACCGGCGAAGCGCCCGGCGCAAAGGGAATTTCGGCCTTCCTCGTGCCCGCGGACACGAAAGGTCTTAATGTCGCCGAGCGGCTGGAAGTCATCGCGCCGCATCCGCTGGCGCGGCTCTCCTTCGAGGGGGTCCGCGTTCCCTCCTCGGCCATGATCGGCAGGCCGGGCGACGGCTTCAAAATAGCGATGTCGGTGCTCGACGTGTTCCGCTCGACGGTCGGCGCCGCGGCGCTCGGCTTTGCGCGCCGCGCCTTCGACGAAAGCCTCAGCCGGGCCACCGAGCGAGAGCTGTTCGGCGCGCCGCTTGCCGAGCTGCAGATGGTGCAGGGTCATCTCGCCGAGATGGCGCTCGACATCGATGCCGCAGCCCTACTGGTCTATCGCGCCGCCTGGACGAAGGATTCGGGTGCGGCGCGTGTCACGCGCGAGGCGGCGATGGCCAAGCTTTATGCGACCGACAAGGCGCAGGACGTCATCGACAAGGCGGTGCAGCTCCATGGCGGCGACGGCGTGCGCAAGGGCCACATCGTCGAGAGCCTCTATCGTGAAATCCGCGCGCTCCGAATCTACGAAGGCGCGTCCGACGTGCAGAAGGTCGTCATCGCGAGGCAGGTACTCGCGGAGATGCGAAAATCATAAATCCAGAGGGAAAGGGCCTACGTATGACAAAGGAACTCGCCAAAGGCATTACCGCGAACGGCGCCGGCTTCGACGGCGTCAAATGGAACATTCTCGGCCAGGTTTATTATCCGAAGGCGGCGTGCGAGAGCAGCTTCGCCTTCGAGACGAACAGTGCGCCCGGCCAGTTCGTGCCTGTTCATATCCACCCCGACCAGGACGAATTCATCCTCGTGCAGGAGGGTGAACTTTCGCTCAAGCTCGATGGCGTGTGGACGAGCGCGAAGGCGGGAGACCTCGTGCGCATGCCGCGCGGCATCCCGCATGGCTATTTCAACAAGTCCGACAAGCCCTGCCGCGCGCTGTTCTGGGTTTCGCCGGCCGGCCGCCTGAAGGAACTGTTCGAGAATTTGCACGACAAGAGCGACATCCCCGAGATCATCAAGCTTTCCGCCGAGCACGATGTCGACTTCCTGCCGGAGGAGGCGAACGCCTGAGATGCTCGGCCTCTCCGCACACACCGACACCTTCGCTCGAGATAATCTGCCGCCCCCCGAACACTGGCCGGATTTCCTGCTCGACGGCTTCGACTATCCGGAGCAGCTGAACGCGGCCGTCGAGCTGACGGACCGCCTCGTCGAGCAGGGCTTCGGCGACCGTACCGCGCTGATCGGCAACGGCCGGCGGCGCACCTACAAGGAGCTGTCGGACTGGACGAACCGGCTGGCGCACGCGCTGGTCGAGAACTACGGCGTCAAGCCCGGCAACCGCGTGCTGATCCGCTCCGCCAACAACCCGGCCATGGTTGCCTGCTGGCTCGCCGCCACCAAGGCCGGCGCGGTCGTGGTCAACACCATGCCGATGCTGCGCGCCGGCGAACTGACGCAGATCGTCGACAAGGCCGAGATCGGGCTGGCGCTTTGCGACACGCGACTGATGGACGAGATGATCGCCTGCGCCAAGACCAGCCGCTTCCTGAAGCAGGTGGTCGGCTTCGACGGCACCGCCAACCATGACGCCGAACTCGACCGCGTCGCGCTCAACAAGGACGTCCGCTTCGAGGCGGTGCCAACCGGCCGCGACGATGTCGCGCTGCTCGGCTTCACCTCGGGCACGACAGGCGTGCCCAAGGCGACGATGCATTTCCACCGCGACCTTCTCATCATTGCCGACGGCTATGCGAAGGAGGTGCTCGGCGTCACCCCTGATGACGTGTTCGTCGGCTCGCCGCCGCTCGCCTTCACCTTCGGCCTCGGCGGGCTGGCTATCTTCCCGTTGCGCTTCGGCGCGGCCGCGACGCTGCTCGAAAACGCGACGCCGCCGAACATGGTCGAGATCATCGAGACCTATCGCGCGACGATCAGCTTCACCGCGCCGACCGCGTATCGCGCGATGCTCGCGGCAATGGACAAGGGCGCCGATCTCTCGTCGCTCAGGATCGCCGTCTCCGCTGGCGAGACCTTGCCCGCGCCTGTCTTCGAGGACTGGACGAAAAAGACCGGCAAGCCGATCCTCGACGGCATCGGCGCCACCGAGATGCTGCACATCTTCATCTCCAACCGGCTGTCCGACATGGCGCCCGGTCGCACCGGCAAACCGGTGACCGGCTACGAGGCCAGGATCGTCGACGAGGAAATGAAGGAGGTGCCGCGCGGTACGATCGGGCGGCTCGCCGTGCGCGGACCGACCGGTTGCCGCTACATGGCCGACATCAGGCAGAAGAACTATGTCCGCGGCGGCTGGAACCTGACCGGCGATTCCTTCCTCCAGGACGAAGACGGCTTCTTCCACTTCGCCGCGCGTTCTGACGACATGATCATCTCGTCGGGCTACAACATTGCCGGACCGGAGGTCGAGGCTGCGCTGCTCGCCCACGCGCATGTCAGGGAATGCGCCGTCATCGGCGCGGCCGACCCCGACCGCGGCCAGATCGTCGAGGCGTATGTCGTGCTGGTCGAGGGCATTGAGGCGGACGACCTGACGCGCAAGATCTTGCAGGACCACGTCAAGGCGACCATCGCCCCTTACAAATATCCGCGCTCGGTGAAGTTCGTCGACGCGTTGCCGAAAACGCAGACCGGCAAGATCCAGCGCTTCCGGCTGAGAGAGAAGAAATGACCGACTTCGCCCGGACCCGAAAACTGTTCGAGATACCCGACGGGATGATTTATCTCGACGGCAATTCGCTCGGGCCGCTGCCCATCGCAGCCAAGGCGCGCGTCGCAGACATGCTGGCCAACGAATGGGGCAAGCACCTGATCAAGGGCTGGAACCTTTCCGGCTGGATCCACCAATCGCGCCGCATCGGCGACCGCATCGGCAGGCTGATCGGCGCGCCGGAAGGTACCACGATCATGGGCGACACGCTGTCGATCAAGGTCTATCAGGCGCTGGCCGCCGCGCTCGACCTCAATCCGGGCCGCAAGATCGTGCTTTCCGACAGCGGGAACTTCCCGTCCGACCTCTACATGGCGCAAGGCCTGATCGGCTCGCTCGGGCGCGGGCTGGAGTTGAAGGTCGTCGAGCCGGACGCGGTCGAAGACGCAATCGACGATGGCGTCGCGGTGCTGATGCTGACGGAGGTCGACTACCGCACCGGCCGCCTGCACGACATGAAGGCGCTGACGGCAAAGGCGCATGCCGCCGGCGCGCTCACGGTTTGGGATCTCGCCCATTCCGCCGGCGCGTTGCCGGTGGATGTGCTTGGCGCCGGCGCGGATTTCGCGGTCGGCTGCACCTACAAATATTTGAACGGCGGGCCAGGCGCGCCGGCCTTCATCTATGTCGCGTCGCGCCATCTGGAGACCGCCCGCCCCGCCCTCTCCGGCTGGCTAGGCCACGAGGCACCGTTCGCCTTCGACCTCGACTACCGCGCGGGAACGGGCATCGACCGCATGCGCGTCGGCACGCCGCCGGTGATCGCGCTCAGCGTGCTCGACGCCGCGCTCGACGCATGGGATGGCGTGTCGATGGATGACGTCCGCGCCGCCTCGATAGGGCTCTGCGACCTGTTCATACGCGAGGTGGAAGGCCGCTGCCCGGAACTGACGCTCGCCACCACGCGCCACGGCCATGCGCGCGGCAGCCAGGTCTCGTTTCGCCATCCACAGGGTTACGCCATCATGCAGGCGCTGATCGCTAGAAACGTGATCGGCGATTTCCGCGCGCCTGACGCGATCCGCTTCGGCTTCACGCCGCTCTATATTGGCGAAGAGGAGGTTCTGGGTGCGGCCCGCGCGCTGGAACGCATCATGAAGGAGCGGCTCTGGGATGCGGCGGAGTATCAACGAAAGGCGCTGGTGACATGAGCGGAAAGCCCTACGATCCCGCTCAGGAAGGCGCCGAGATGTCGTTCGCCGGACGCATGTCCTATGGCGACTACCTGCACCTCGAACGCGTTCTCGACGCGCAGGAGCCGCTATCGTCGGCGCATGACGAGCTGCTTTTCATCATCCAGCACCAGACCTCGGAACTGTGGATGAAGCTCGCGATCCACGAGATCAGGGCGACGATCGCGGCGATCCGCGAAGACCGTCTGGAGCCTGCCTTCAAGATGCTGAGCCGGGTCGCGCGCATCTTCGAACAACTGACCGGCGCGTGGGATGTGCTGCGCACGATGACGCCCAGCGAATACACCGAGTTCCGCGGCTCGCTCGGCCAGTCATCGGGGTTCCAGTCCTGGCAGTACCGCGCCATCGAGTTCCTGGCCGGCAACCGCAACCTGGCGATGCTGAGGCCACACGCGCACCGGCCGGAGATCACCGCCAAGCTGGAAGAAATCCTCGCCGATCCGAGCCTCTATGACGAAGCGTTGCTTTTGCTTGCGCGCAACGGCTTCGACATTGGCGAGGAAGCTCAGCGCGCCGACTGGCGCGAGACTCGGACGGAGAATCCCAAGGTGCTGGAAGCCTGGAAAATCGTCTACCGCGATCCGCAGACGCACTGGAAGCTCTACGAGCTTGCGGAAAAGCTGGTCGACTTCGAGGATTATTTCCGCCGCTGGCGCTTCAACCATGTCACCACGGTCGAGCGCATCATCGGGCTGAAGCGCGGCACCGGCGGCACGGCCGGCGTCTCCTACCTGCGCCGGATGCTTGATGTCGAGCTGTTCCCGGAACTGTGGAAGGTGCGGACGGAGCTTTAGAATGAACCCAGTGGGGGATTTGATGCATGAGATCCTGCAGCCGGAAGGCTGGGCGAAGCCGGTCGGCTACGCGAACGGCGTCGCCGCGCGCGGACGGCTGGTCTTCGTCGGCGGCCAGGTCGGCTGGAACGGCCAGCAGCATTTCGAGACCGATGATTTTGCCGGCCAGGTCAGGCAGACGCTGGAGAACATCGTCGCCATTCTCGCTGAGGCCGACGCGAGGCCTGAGCACATCACCACGATGACCTGGTACTTCACCTCGAAGGGCGAATACCTCGCCAACCTGAAGGGCGTCGGGCAGGCCTATCGCGAGGTGATCGGCAAACATTTCCCGGCGATGGCGGCCGTCGAGGTGACGGCGCTGGTCGAAGACCGCGCCAAGGTCGAGATACAGGCGATGGCGGTGGTGCCCGAATAGGCACGCAAAGGGCTGACGACGTGAGCGTAGAATTTTCCGAAACCGTTTCCGCCGTCGTCACCGACGGCATGCTGGTCGTGACGGTCGACAATCCACCTGTCAACGCAGCATCGGCCGATATGCGGCAGGGACTGTTCGCAGCGATCGACCATGCGGCCACAGCTGACGAAATCATCGGGGTCGTGATTACCGGCGCCGGAAAAACCTTCGTCGGCGGGGCCGACATTCGCGAGTTCGGCAAACCGATGGCCGAACCGCTGCTGCCGCAACTGGTCAACCACATCGAGGCGAGCGAAAAGCCTGTCGTGGCGGCGATCAATGGGGCAGCACTCGGCGGCGGGCTTGAGATCGCACTCGGCTGCCACCATCGGATCGCGGCACCGGTGGCCAAGCTCGGCCTGCCCGAGGTGAAGCTTGGCATCGTGCCCGGCGCCGGCGGCACGCAGCGCTTGCCGCGGCTTGCCGGCGTCGTTGCGGCCGCCGAGATGGCCGCGACCGGCCGCATGGTCGGCGCAGAGGAAGCCCGCGCGCTCGGCATCGTCGACGCCGTCGCCGATGGCGATCTCGTCGCGTCGGCGGTTGCCGCCGCGCGCGATCTGGCCGGCAGGCCGCCGCGCCGCACAGGCGGTCTACCCGTACCCGCTGTTGATGGCGAGGCCTTCGACAGGATGGCGACAAAGGTGCTCACCTGCGCGCGCGGCCAGGATGCGCCCGGCGAGGCGCTGCGGCTGATTCGGTCCGCAGCCGACCGCGGCCTGGCCGAAGGACTGGTGGACGAGCGCGCGACTTTTATTCGCCTGCGCGATTCCGAGCAGGCCAAGGCGCTCAGGCATGTCTTCTTCGCCGAACGTGCGGCCGCCAAGGTCGACGGGCTGGAGGGCATCGAACCGCTGTGGGTGGCGCACATCGGCATCGTCGGCCTCGGGCTGATGGGCTCGGGCATCGCGATCGCCGCACTCGACGCCGGCTACGCCGTGACCGGCGTGGAAACGACCGCCGAGGCCGCCGCGAAAGGCCGCGAGCGGATCGCCGGGCTGCTCGACCGCAACGTCGCATCGGGCCGGCTCGACGCGGCCGGCCGCGAAAAACGGCTAGCGCGGCTGACGGTCTCGGACCGCATGGAGGACCTCGCCGAGGTCGATCTGGTCATCGAAGCGGTGTTCGACGACCTCAAGGTGAAGACGGAGCTTTTCAAGCGGCTCGACGCCAGCGTGCGGCCCGACGCGATCCTCGCCACCAACACCAGCTATCTCGACCCCGACGTGCTCGCCGCCGCGACGTTGCGGCCCGAGCGCGTCGTCGGCCTTCACTTCTTCTCCCCGGCCAACATCATGCGCCTCGTCGAGGTGGTGCGTTGCGCGAAGACCGCGCCGGACGTGCTGGCGACCGGACTCGCGGTGGCCAAGAGACTCGGCAAGCTGCCTGTCGTCTCCGGCGTCACCGAAGGCTTCATCGGCAACAGCATTTTTTCCGCCTATCGGCGCGAGGCCGAATTTCTGCTTGAAGACGGCGCGCTGCCGCAGGAGATCGACGCGGCGATGGAGAGCTACGGCTTCGCCATGGGGCCGTTCGCGGTGTTCGACCTCACCGGGCTGGAGATCGCCTGGGCGCGGCGCAAGCGCCAGGCGGCGACGCGCGATCCGAACGAGCGCTATGTCGAGATCGCCGACCGGCTCTGCGAAGCCGGCCGCTTCGGCCAGAAGGCCGGACGTGGCTGGTATGCCTATCCCGATGGCAAGCGCACGGTCGACCGGGAGGTGACGGCGCTGATCGAGGCGGCGCGTGCGAAAAAAGCCATAGTTCCCCGCCCCATCGAGGCCGACGAGATCGTCTCACGCCTGCTCGGCGCAATGGCCGCCGAGGGCGACAGGCTGCTCGCGAACAGGATTGCCCAGCGCGCCAGTGACATCGACCTCGTGATGATCAACGGCTACGGTTTTCCCGCGCACAAGGGTGGCCCGATGTTTGCGGCGGGACGAACCTAAGACGCCTCGTCTACCACCGCTTCGGCCTCGATCTCGACCTCGTAGTCGCCGATCAGATCGCCGGCCTGGACCATGGTGTTCGCGGGCATCACCTCCCCGAATACCCGGCCGTGGGCGCGCGAGGCCGGCTCCCATTTCGCGGCATCCTTGAGGTAGATGCGCGTGCGCACGACATCCTCGATCGAACCCCCGAGTGCGGAGATCGATGCCGCGATCTTGTCGAGGATGTAGGTCGTCTGCGCGGCCGGATCGCCCGGCGCGACGCAGCGGTCGCCGCCATGCGTCGCCGTAGTCCCGGAAACGCGGATCATGTCCTTCACGCGCACGGCGCGGCTGTAGCCCGCGATCGGCTCCCATACGCTGCCGGACGAGACTCGCGAGCGGTCCGGCCGGCCGGGCACGTTCACCGCCTTGAAGACCGAGGGGATGGCGTCGAGATGGTGGCTGAGATCGCCTGACGCGGTTAGGTAGGGCGGTTTGCGGTATTCGTCGCCGCAATCGCCAGGGATCGGCTTCGTCGCTGCGAAGGCGGCGTCGAGCCGCGCGCGATCCTCGCCGTCGAGCGCGAAATCAAATACCTTCAGATTATCATCACGATGCTCGCTTTCGCCAAGCCGCGCGCCGACGATCGCAGCCGCCACCGCCTCATGCTCCAGCACCCAGCGCGTGGCGACGTTGGAGATCGAAACAGCGTGCTTGCGGCCGATCTCGGACGCGGCGGCGAGAATGCCCTGAAACGCCTGCCAGCCGCCGGCGACGTCGATGAAGCGCTTGTATTTCGAGCGGCTCCAATCGGGAATTTCAGTGGGCTTGGGCTTGCCCAGCCATTTCTCCGAAAGGAATCCGCCGCACAGCGTGCCGTAGGCGAGCAGCCTGACGCCCTTCTCGCGGCAGAGCGCGGAAAGATCGCCTGCCGCGCGGCGGTCGACCAGCGAGAACGACACCTGGTTGGTGGCGAGCGGAATGCCGTCGGCAATCGCCACGCGCAGGTGCGCAGCGTCGAAATTGGTGACGCCGATCGCGCCGATCAGCCCCTCCTCCTTCAGCCCAGCCATCTCGTGCAGCGCGTCGAGCCAGGCGGGATGCTCGAAGGTCCACCAGTGGAACTGCAGGAGGTCGACCTTCTCGACGCCCAGCCGGTCGAGCCGCTCCTGCACACCCCTGCGCACGACATCTGATGTCATCGGTCCCGGCTCGGGGCACCATTTGGTGAAGGCGAGCGGCCGCTCCGCCGGATAACGCGCGAGCAGCCGGCCGGTGATGATCTCGGCGCTGCCATAGTGATCGGCCATGTCGAACGTTTCGAAACCGGCCCTGGCATAGGCTTCCAGCGCATCGGCGCCGCGTTCCGGATCGATCGTCTCGCCTGATTTCTCGATGTCGGCGACCTGCCAGAGGCCGCAGACAAGCCGGCTGATCGAGAGGTTCTCGGCAAGCGCCGTGCGGTCAGGAATTCTTGGCATCGGATGTCTTTCCATCGGTTGGCAAGCGCGGGCCGCCGAGGTGCCGCGAAACGACGCGCTCCTCGCCGAGCAGGCCGCGTGGACGCAGGAGCAGGATGGCGCAGAGCGCGACGCCGATCATGACGATCTGGAGCGCCGCGGCGCGCGCCTGCTGGCCGGGCTGAAATATCCCCGAGACGGCGGCCGCGGACGCCGCCCATATGCCCCAGACCAGCACGGCGCCGAGGATGGCGCCCTTGTTGTTGCCGGAGCCGCCGACGATCAGCATCGCCCAGACCTGGAAGGTGAGCATCGGCACATAGTTGTCAGGCGCGATGAAGCCGATGAAATGCGCCTGCGCCGCTCCGGCGAGACCCATGATGCCGCCGCCGATGGCGAAGGCCTGCCGCCGGAATTTCACCGCGTTCTTGCCCAACGCCAGTGCGGCCTGCTCGTCCTCGCGGATGGCGCGCAACACCCTGCCCCACGGGCTGCGCGCCAGCCGCTCCAGCACGAGGTACAGAGCGAGCACGATGGCGGCGACCACGCCGAGATTGGCGAGGCTGAAGAACAGGGGATCGCCGGCGTAGTCGGCGAAGGGCCGCGGGATGAAGCCGATGCCGAACGGCCCGCCGGTGACGGGCTCCAGGTTCAGTGCGACGAGTTGCACCACGACCGCGGCGCCGAAGGTCGCGATGGCAAGATAGTCCGCGCGCAGTCTTATCGTCAGCGCGCCGATCAGGAAGGAGACGAGGCTGGTGGCCAGCGCCCCACCCACCCAGCCGACCGCGATCGGCAGGCCGAACCCGCCGAGCCGGTTCGGGTCGTCGGGCGTGGTGAGAATGGCCGAGACATAGGCGCCGATGGCGACGAAGCCCGCTATGCCGACGTTGAACAGGCCGGTCTGTCCCCACTGCACGTTGAGGCCGAGGCAGATGATGCCGTAGGTCAGCGCCATGGTCAGGAAGAAGGCCCCGTAGCTCAGCAGGTCGAGGCTCATTCCTCCCTCCCGAAGAGGCCCTGCGGGCGCAGCAGCAGCACAAGCACGAGGATGACGAAGGCGACCGCCGCGCGCCATTCGGCGCCGATAAGCTGGACCGCGAAGGCTTCCGACAGGCCGACGATGAGACCGGCCAGCATCGCGCCGGGCACAGAGCCGATGCCGCCGAGGATCGCGGCGGCGAACAGCGGCAGCAGCAGGTCGAGGCCCATTTGGGGGCGGATCTGAACCAGAAGCCCGGCGCTGATGCCGGCGACGCAAGCGAGTGCTGCCCCAAGCAGCCAGACGATGCGGATCACCTTGCGCACCTCGACGCCGGCGACGCCGGCGAGTTGCGGGTTTTCCGAGACCGCGCGCATGGCGCGGCCGATCGCGGTGCGCGACAGGAGCAGATGGACGGCTACGACCAGCACGGCGGCGACGGCGAGCGACAGCAATTGATCCGGCGTGGCACGTATGCCACCGGCGAGCGGCACGGCGATCTGCAGCGCCTTGGAGAAATAAAGCGGCTGCGAGGTAAAGACGAATTCGAGCAGGCTGCGCAGCGTAAGCGCCGCGCCGAAGCTTGCCATCACCATGATGATGACCGTGCTTTTCTGTGCCCGCAGGCGGCCGAAGAGCAGCCGGTCGACAAGAAGCGCCAGCCCGCCATTCAGCGCCACCGCGAGGATCGTCGCGACGATCAGCGCCCAGCCGAACGAGAATGGGCCGATCGGGGCCGACAGGCTGCCCGATAGCGCGCCCAGCGCGCCGGCGATCACCAGCGCGAAGTATGCGCCCCAGGCGACGAACTCGCCATGCGCGAAATTGGCGAAGCGCAGGATCGAATAGGTCAGAGTGACGCCGACGGCGCCGAGCCCGATCATCGAGCCCGCCACCAGCCCGTCCATCAGCGCCTGCGGGTTCATGGCGCGACCTTCCCGTGGTGCCGCGCGCCGAGATAGAGCTCGGCGATCAGCGGATCGTCGGCGAGGCCGGCGGCCGTGCCTTCGTGGCGCAATTGGCCTTCCACCAGGATGACGGCTCGGTCGGCGATGGCGAGCGCCGCCTTCACGTTCTGCTCGACCAGCACGATGGTCACGCCCTCGCCGTTGATCTCCTTCAACCGCGCAAAAACCTCCGCGACTATTTTCGGCGACAAGCCGGCCGACGGCTCGTCGAGGATCAGCACGGACTGCTCGACGACCAGCGCGCGGGCGACCGCCAGCATCTGCCGCTGGCCGCCCGACAGCGCGCCGGCGCGCCGCGAGGGTCGCTCGGCAAGGTCGGGGAACATGGCGTAGAGTGCGGCGATGCGCTCGCCTCGCTTCTCCTTTGGCAGGATGTCCGCCGCGAGCAGCAGATTGTCGTGGATCGAGAGCGTCGCGAATATGTTCTCGGTCTGCGGCACGAAGGCGAGGCCATGCCTGATCTTCTTATGCGCCGGCACATCCGTGATGTCGATGGTGCCGAGCCGCATCGTGCCGGAATGGACCGGCACCAGACCGGCGATCGCCTTGACGAAGGTCGACTTGCCGGCGCCGTTCGGACCCAGCACGACGACCAGTTCGCCGGAGCGGACGGCAAAGTCGACGCCGCGCACGATCGGCAGGTCGCGCTCATAGCCGGCGACGAGCGCCGACGTGGACAGAACTATGGTCTTGTCAGAGGCCATCAGGCGACCCCACCGAGATAGGCATCGACGACGGCGGGGTCCCTGGCGATGTCGTCAGGCGCGCCCTCTGTCAGATATTGCCCCCCAGCCATGACGACGACGCGCGAGCAAAGCTGCGCCACCATATCCATGTTATGTTCGATGAGCAGGATCGACGTGCCCTGCGCGTTGAGTTCGAGCACGCGATCAATGATGAATTGCAGCAGCGCCGGGTTGACGCCGGCGGCTGGCTCGTCGAGCAGGATCGTGTCCGGGTCGGCCATGAGGATGCGGGCAAGTTCGAGCAGCTTGCGCTGTCCGCCGGAGAGTATTCGCGCCGGCTCGCCCTCGAGCTTAGACAGGGTGACGAAGTCGAGCAGCGCCCTCGCCTTGTCGACCGCGGCACGTTCCTCGGCCGCGACGCGGCCCGGCCGCACGATGTTCAGCCAGGCGCGCTCGCCCGACTGACGCTGGCCGCCGGTCAGCACGTTTTCCAGCACCGTCATCTCGGCGAAGGGCCGCGGGATCTGGAACGTGCGGCCGACGCCGTTGGCGATGCGCGCCTCCGGGCCGGCACGTGTCATGTCCGCTCCGTTGATCAGGATGCTGCCTGCGCTCGGTTTCAGGCTGCCGGCAAGCAGGTTGAAGAGTGTCGTCTTGCCGGCGCCGTTCGGCCCGATCAGGCCGAGCAGTTCGCCGCGCTGAAGCGCGATCGACATGCCGTCGACGGCGCGTAGGCCGCCGAAAGCCTTGATCAGCCCGCGCGCTTCCAGGGGCGGGGTCGAGAGCGTGTGGGCAAGGTCCGTGGCAGGCTGCATCGCACCCAGAAAACTTGATCCGTGATGTTTGATCAAACTTTACAACCGGCAAATTTGCAACTACAAAATTGCGGGCAGCAGGAAGGCGGCGTTCGAATGTCGGTGTCGAAGTCAGTGTCCGTGCCATGTTTTCGGCCATCTTCTTGGAAGGTTTCCGGGTGAACCCCCGCGGCGCCCTTTCGCCCGTCGGACGCGAGACGCTGCACGACCGCGTCTATGCCGAGCTCCGCCGCTCGCTGATCCACGGCATGCTCGACGCGGGCGCTTCGTTGCGCATCCAGGACCTCGCCGAAACCCTGCAGACCAGCACGATGCCGGTGCGCGAGGCGCTTGGCCGGCTGGTGTCGGAACAGGCGCTGGAATCGCTGCCCAACCGTACCGTGCGCGTGCCTGTCATCACCCGCGAAAAGCTCGACGATCTCGCCCGCGCACGCTGCCTCATCGAGGGCGAGTTGACCGCGCTGGCGCTGCCAAAACTTTCGGTGGAGGATTTCGAGCGGCTGAGGTCGCTGACCATGGAGTGCGAAGCCGCCTTCACCAGCGATGATCCCGACAAGCCGCACCATACCTCCGAGCTCAACCACGCCTTCCACTTCTACATCTACCGCGCGGCTGGCTCGGCGGTGCTGATCCCCGTGGTCGAGAGCCTGTGGCTGCAGTCCGGACCCTATGTGCGCGCCGCCGCGCAGATCCACGACGAGTTGCGCGACATGTCCGGCACCCATCACCACTGGGCGCTGATCGAGGCGCTGGAGCGCGGCGACAAGGCTCGAGCCGTCAAGGCGCTGAAGAACGACATCACGCGTTCCTTCAACCTGGTGCGGCGCAGGCTGGCCGACACGGAGAATGGCGAGGAGGCGCGCGCCTATGGCTGACGGGAAGGACGATACGTTCGAGCTGTTCGACCTGCGCGTCGAAGTGGTGGCCGACGAAGGCGCGAAAATCTATTGCGGAGCCAAGGTCGGCGACCATTTCGAGCTGCGCGGCGAGATGCTGCACCTGCCTGCCGGCCAGGGCATATCCATCTATTCGCTGTCATCCGTGCTGCCGCTGCTCGCGGCCAAGCAGCGGCCCACCCACAAGAACGACTGGATGACCACCGACGCGGAGATCGCCTGCCCCGACCCGCACTGCGGCTCGCGCCTCAGGATCACGCGGTTGGGCCTCCGCAAATTCAGCCACGCCGAAACGACCGCGGTGCCGCTCGATGACTGACGTGCCTTCCATGCAGCGCACAAAGCTCGCGCCCGACTATGAGATTTCCTGCGTCATCCGCGGCGGCTGGCAGCTCGCCAGCGGACACGGCGCGGTGAAGAGCGACGATCCGGTGGCCGATATGATCGCCTTCGCCGACGCCGGCATAACCACCTTCGACTGCGCCGACATCTACACAGGCGTCGAGGAGCTTATCGGCCGCTTCCGACTGCACTATCGCGAGTTGCGCGGTGAGGACGCGCTGGCGCGCATCAAGGTGCACACCAAGTTCGTGCCCGACCTCGACGTCCTGAAGCGCATCACCAAGAGCTACGTCGAAGGCGTGATCGACCAGTCGCTGCGGCGGCTGAAGCTGGAACGCCTCGACCTCGTGCAGTTCCACTGGTGGGACTATGCCGCGCCGATGTGGCTGGAGACCGCCCAGTGGCTAAACGAGCTCAGGCTCGCGGGTAAGATCCACAAGGTCAGCGCCACCAATTTCGACACCGACCGCATGCTGCTCATGGTGCGCGGCGGCGTTCCGCTGACCTCGATGCAGGTGCAGTACTCGCTGCTCGACGCCAGGCCAGCCAAGCGCATGGCCGAGGCAGCCATCGCAAACGGCGTCGCGCTGTTCTGCTACGGCACCGTGGCGGGCGGCTTCCTCGGCGACCGCTGGCTCGGCCAACCGGAGCCGCAAGACTTCGAAAACCGCTCGCTGATCAAATACAAGCTCATCATCGACGATATTGGCGGCTGGGATTTCTTCCAGGCGCTGCTTAAGGCGCTGCGAGGGATCGCCGACCGGCACGGCGTCGACATCGCCACCATCGCCAGTGCGGCAATGCTGCCGAAGAAGGCCGTGGCGGCCGTCATCGTCGGCGCGCGCAACCGCTCACACCTCGCCTCCAACCTCGCCATATCGAGCGTTTCGCTGACCGCGCAGGATCAGGCCGAGATCGACGCCGTACTGGCGCAGGCGAACGAGCTCGACGGCGACGTCTACACGCTGGAACGTGATCGCGACGGCCGCCACGGCCAGATCATGAAATACAATCTGAACAAGGGAGCCGCCTGAACTCCACGATTTCAACGCCTGACAACAACCGAAGCCGCTCCGGGAGAGCGTCGAAACCAAAAAGGGGAATGCATGATGAAAAAACTTCTGCTCGCTTCAACGCTGCTCGCAACGGCGTTCGCGCTGCCCGCCGCCGCGCAAGACTGCAACGTGACCGTGGGCGTCGTCATGGAACTGACCGGACCGGCCGGCGCCTACGGCCAGGCCGGCGCCAAGTCGGTCGAGATGGCGTTCCGCGACTTCAACGAGGCCAGCAGCGCCGATGGCTGCAAGCTGTCCACCGATACGCGCGACAGCCAGAGCCAGGGCACGGTCGCCGTCGACCAGGCGACGCAGCTCGTCAACATCAAGAAGGTGCCCGTCATCATCGGCGGCATCATCTCCTCGGTGTCGATCCCGATCCTGACCTCGGTGACCGCGCCGGCCGGCGTCGTGCAGGTCTCGCCCGCTTCCTCCTCGCCTACGCTGACGGCGCTCGGCCGCGAGGGCAAGACCAACGGCGTCTTCTTCCGCACCATCACGTCGGACGCGCTGCAGGGCACGGCAGCGGCGAAATACGCCATCGACCAGGGCCTGAAGAAGCTCGCCATCATCCACGTCAACAACGACTTCGGCGTCAACATGGTGCGCGAGTTCGCCGCCGCCTTCGAGAAGCTCGGCGGCACGATCACGTCGACGACGCCGTACAACGAGAAGCAGGCGAGCTATTCTTCCGAAGCCAGCGCTGCCATGTCCGGCGAGCCAGAGGCGCTCTACCTCGTCAGCTACCCGGTCGACGGCGCGACGATCGCCCGCGCCTGGATTTCCGGCGGCGGACCGGCGAAGTTCCTGCTCAACGACGGCATGAACTCGCAGGAGTTCGTCGACGCAGTCGGCGCGCAGTATCTGAACGAAGCGTTCGGCACCTCGTCGGGCACTTCGAAGACCGCCTCGACCGACTATTTCTACGGCGCCTACGAAGCCTTCTCCGGCGGCATCAAGCCGGACGCGCCGGCCGCCGACCGCTCCTACGACGCGGGCGCCATCGTTGCGCTGGCGATCGCCAAGGCCGGCAGCGGCGACGCTGCCAAGATCAAGGCGGCCATCCCCGAAGTGGTAGCTGCCGGCGGTGAGCCGATCCCTGCCGGCAAGGACGGGTTCGCAAAGGCGCTCGGCCTGATCAAGGAAGGCAAGCCGATCAAATATGAAGGCGTCATCGGTCCGATCAGCTTCGACCAGTATGGCGACATCACCGGCCCGTTCCGCCTCTGGAAGATCACCGACGGCGCGGTGACGACGGTCGGCGAGATGAGCGCCGAGGATGTCGTCAACCTCAAGGCCGAACTGGCCAAATAGGTCCAGTCGAGCGCATAAGTGGCCGGCCGTCCGAAAGGGCGGCCGGCTTTTCCGTTCAGCTGTCGAAGCGGGTCGGCCGGTAGGCGCCGCGCCAGTAGAGCAGCGCCTCGCCCTTGTCGTCGGTGCGCACCGCCGCGACCGAACCGACGATGATCGAGTGCGAGCCGCGGTCTATCATCTCGTCCAGCCGGCAGTCGAACACCGCCGTCGCGCCTTTCAGCAGCGACGCGCCCGTCTCCAGGGTGAACCACTCGGCGCCGGCATAGCGATCGGCGCCCTTGATCCCGCCGAAGCCGGAAAAGCGCTCCGCCACCGGCTGGTGGTCGGCGGCCAGCGAACTCACCCCGAAATGGCCGTAGCGCTCGATCACCGGCCAGGTCGATGACGACCTGTTGACGCAGGCGATCACCGTTGGCGGATTGGCCGACAGCGACACCATCGAGATCACCACGAGGCCGGTGCGGTCGTCGCCGACGCCGGCGGTGATGACGCTGACGTTGCCGACGATCATGCGCATGGCCGCGCGGAAGTCGGCGACGTCGACCACCGCTCCCTGCAATGCGGCTTTGGTCATGCCGGTCACCTATGCGGCCGCGGCCGAGATCGGCAGGGGCATGCGGATGCCGCGCTGCTCGAGAAGCGGCAGCACGTTGTCCCTGAAATAAGGGAACTCCTCGACATAGTCGACGAAGGACAGCGTCGTGCCGCGGAAACCTGCGGCGTGCAGCGAGGCGATGCCGTCGGCCACCTGGTCCGGCGTGCCGGTCAGCGGGAAACCCCCATGCCCTGCCGCCATGCGGTCGCGGATCAGCGCCAGCAGGTCGTGCGGGAAGGATTGCGCATGGGCGAACTGCAGGCGGACCAGATTGTCCACCGCCGCCCAGTCGGCGTTGTCCTGGCCGAAATGCTGGAGATAGTTCTTAGCCTCCTTCTCGGTCGGGCGGCAGACGACGTGGCTGAAGGTCAGCACGTCGACGTCGCGGCCGGCGGCTTTGCCTTGCGCTTTGAGCGCCGCGATCTCGTCCTTGGAGCGGTCGAGGTCGATCGCCGGGGTGAACAGGAAGTCGGCGTTGCGCACCGCGAACTTGCGCCCCTCTTCCGAGCCGGCGGCGTTGAGGATGGGCAGCGGTGTGGACGGGCGCGGATCGCCGAGAACGTTCTTCAGCTGGAAGAATTTTCCGTCCCAGTCGAAGGCCTCGTCGCCGCTCCACAACGCCTTGACGATATCGAACCACTCCTGAGCGTAGCTGTAGCGCGTCTCGTGATCGTCGGGCAGCGTGAGGCCCAGCGCCTCGTATTCCGGCTTGTTCCAGCCGGCGACGATGTTGAGGCCGATGCGGCCGCCGCTGATCTGGTCGATGGTGGCAAGCTGCTTGGCGACGACGACGGGATGGTTCGCCGCCGTATGGGTGGTGGCGAAGACGGTTATGTCCTTGGTGTGGGCCAACAGCCCGGCCGCCCAGGTGATGGTCTCGAGCACGCTGCCGTGGAAGTTGGTCTCGCCGCCATAACCGATCCAGCGGGCGATCGGCAGCATGAAGTCGATGCCGGCGTCATCGAGCAGTTTTGCGAGCCTGAGATTGTTGTCCCAGGTGCTCTTCCAGCGCTCCGGCAGCTTGGTGACGGTCATGCCGCCCGAACAGTTGGAGGCGAATGTGCCGAGCAGGAATTGGTCACGATTGAACATGCTGTTGCGTGGCGAAACCATCGCGTTCTCCTCTTGGATTGAACCCCGGTATTTTCTGATTTATTTTATGATAGAAAGTCTATTTGAAAATCGAGATGGACGCAAGCCGGCCCCTGATGCAGTTTCGTGGTGGAGGTTCCATGCCCAACCGCAGTCAGCCCGAGACGCCGAAATCGCTCGACCGGTCCTGGCATCTTGCCCGGACACCGGAGGAGATGGACGTCGCCGACATCGAATACGCGCTGATCCGCTGCTTCGAGGCCTTCGGGCACTGGCAGGCCGAATGCCTTGCGTCGGTGGCCGAGTTCTCAGCGAGCGGGCCGGAGAATGCACTGCTTCACATGATCCGCGCCAACGACCGTCCGAAGAGCGTGCGCGACCTCGCCCACATGGCCAACAGGCAGGACATTCCCAACATCCAGTACAGCCTGCGCAAGCTGATCAAGGGCGGGCTCGTGGCGAAGAGCGGCAGCGGGCGCTCGGGCGTGACCTATGAGACGACACAACTCGGGCGCAACGTCTGCGACCGTTATGCCGACGTGCGGGCCGGCCTGCTCATCGATTCCGTCGGGCGGCTACCGGAGCTGGCGAAGCGGCTGCCGGACGCCGCGCATACGCTCGACCTGATGACCGGCATCTATGAACAGGCGGCGCGCCAGGCCGCCACCCACCGGCACAGGCCGGGCCGTTTCGGCGCGGAGCCGCCGACCAAATCATCGCAGAGGAGGAAATGAGGATGTCTCCGACCTTGAGGGTGGCGGTTACAGCGTTCGCCGTCATGCTCGTCCCGGCTCCGACGCTGGCCAAGGAGTCGCCGCCCGGCATCAAACGCACGCCGCTGCAAGCGATCGAGTTTCCTGACGGCTACAAGACGGTCACCGGGCTTGCCGAAATCGCGCCGGGAGGCGCGTCCGGCGCGCATACACATCCAGGCATAGAGACCGGCTACGTACTCGAGGGCGAGGTGCAGATGATCGTCGAGGGGCAGCCCGACCGCACGCTCAAGGCCGGCGATTCCTACATGATCCCGGCCGGCGCCAAGCATGACGTGAAGAGTATCGGCAGCGTGCCGGCCAAGGCGGTCAGCGTGTTCGTGGTGGACAAGTCGAAGCCGCTGGCGAGCCCGGCGAAGTAGCCCCCTACTCCCTGTACCCCGCTTCCTTCAGCAGCGGCAGCACGCGGTCGCAGAAGTAGGGCAGTTCCTGCGTGTAGTTGACGAAGGACAGCGCGATGCCTTCGTAGCTCTGGTTCGCGATGGCGATCATCTCGTCCGCGATCTTCTCCGGCGTGCCGACCAGCGGATAGGTCCCCGCCCCGCCGGCGAAACGCTGGCGGTAGCGGTCATAGGCATGCGCGTCGTGCGACTGCGAAAACTCCTTCTTGCCCGCCATATGCACATCGACCGCGGCGTGATCCGCCATCGTCACCGCGTAGCGCGTGTAATAGGCCTCCGCCTCCTCTACCGTCTCGCGGCAGACGACATGCGCGACGGTGTAGCAGCCGACCGTGCGACCAGCCTTGTCGGCGCGTTCGCTAATGTCGGCGACGTGTTTTCCGGCGTCGGCGATCTCGGAGAAGGTCGTGAAAAGATAGTCGCAATGGGCGGAAGCGAAGTCGCGCCCCGGTCCGCCGAAGGCGGCGTTCATCGTCACCGGGCGCGGTGACTGCAGGCTCGCCGGCCGGCTGACCGCTTCCTTGAGGTGATAGTAGGTTCCATCGTAATCGATCGGTTCGTCGGAGGCGTAGAGCTTTTCGACGATCTCGATCCATTCGGCAGCCTGGTCATAGCCCTTCTCGACCAGCGGCGTGCCGAACATGCCGAACTCCTTGGGATTCCAGCCGCAGACGATGTTCAAGCCCGCGCGCCCGTGGCTGATGTGGTCGACGGTCGCCAAAGCCTTGGCCGCATAGAGCGGATGCACCAGCGGCACATGCACGGTCATGAACAGGCCGATGCGCTCGGTCGCCGCCGCCAGACCCGCCGCCCATGTGAAGGTCTCGAAGGAATGTTCGCGCACGCGGTTCTTGCCGCCAAAGCCGCGCCAGCGCGCGATCGGCAAGAAGAAGTCCAGCCCGGCACGGTCGGCGATCTGCGCGGCGGTCAGGTTGTCGTCCCAGCTTGCCAGCCAGCGTTCCGGCACATCGGTGATCGCAAGCCCGCCATCGGCGTTTGCCGAAAAGACGCCGAGCTTCAGTTTGTTTCGACCCTTCAGAGGGTGCTGCTTGTTCATGCTGGTCCTCCCGACCAGCCGCACGCTACGGTGGCAGGAGAATATTTCAAGCCTGAAATAGCGCGGCGCTTCGCATGGCGGATATTTGCCGCTATGCCTTGGCACTTCTGTGGGAGGAAGCATGAAAGATTTTTGCGCTAACGCCGTCGCCGGCGTCCGCCTGATCGGAACCTTCGCCGAGATTCCGCATCCGGTCGCCATCGAGGTGATGGCGCAGGCGAAGCCCGATTTTATCTGCATCGACTGGGAGCACGGGCAGATCGCGCGCGACACGATCGAAAACCTGGTCAGGGCCTGTGACGTGCATGGTGTGCCGACGATGGTGCGCGTGCCCGGCCATGCGCCGGAAGCGATCGCGGCGGCGCTCGACAGCGGCGCGCGCGGCATCCTCGTGCCGCGCGTCTCGACTGCCACGCAAGCCGCGGCGGCGGTGAAGGCCTCGCGCTACCCACCGCTGGGCGAGCGCGGCGTCGGCCCCGGCCGCGCCGCCGGCTACGGCTACCGCATCTTCGATTACCTCGCCGAGGCCAACCAATCGATCGTCGTCGCCGTGCAGGTCGAGACCGCCGAGGGTCTGGCCAATGTCGACGCCATCGCCGCGACCGCGGGCGTCGACGTGGTCCTCGTCGGTCCGGGTGATCTCTCCGTCTCGCTCGACGCCTACCGTCCGGAGAGCGCACAAAAACTCGCAAAGGCGATCGGGAAGATCATCGCGACAACACTGAAGCACGGCAAGACATCAGGCATCTTCTGCGGCAGGCCGGATGACGTCGCCGCATGGGCCGCAAAAGGCGTGAGCTTCTTCATCCTTGCCAGCGACACGATGTTTCTCGGCGCGGCCACTGCTTCCGGCCTTGCCGATGCCCGCAAGGCGCTGAAACCCGCCAAAGGCAAGCGAAGCGCTCACATATAATTATTTAAGCTTAAAACTTTTGCCTTGAAAAGCACTGTGCTTCGGATAGCATCGCCTCTACAACTCGCGTGAGACATCGGCCCCGGACATGGCTTGGGGCGGTCGCACGCGGTGTAACCTGAAGCGATTCCAGCAAAAGTGTTCGGCGGTCTTGCGTCTGGAATTGCGTGTAGTTCGTGTGCGCAAAGGGTCCGGTCTTGTCGTTCCTGCCACCGCAATCGTCATCTTCGGCGAAAGCCAGATACGCTTTCGACGGCATCCGCGCCCAAATCCGCGACCTGCACACCGAGACCATCGCCAACCTCGCTTTGCGCGCCCGCGAGATCGGCGACGTCATCGCACTCTGGTACGGCGAAGGCGATCTGGTGACGCCGGCCTTCATCCGCGACGCCGCCAAGGCGGCTTTCGACGAGGGGCTGACCTTCTACATCCCCAACATGCGCGGCTATCCGCCGCTTAACGAGGCGCTGTCGGACTACCAGACGCGGCTGCACGGCCAGCCGATCCCGGTCGCGCGCACCACGGTGACGCCTGGAGGCATGCAGGCGGTCTACATGGCGCTTGAGCTCATCGTCGATGTCGGCACCAACGTCGTCTATGTCGCGCCGCAATGGCCGAACATCCACAACGCTATCCATCTGATCGGCGGCGAGCCGCGCCCCTTCGCGCTCGATTTCGACGGCGACTGGAAACTCGATCTCGACCGGCTGTTCGCCACCTGCGACGCGCGCACGCGCGCCATCTTCCTCTCCACGCCGTCGAACCCGACCGGCTGGACGGCGACGCGCGCCGAAATGGAGGCACTACTCGACTTCAGCCGCCGCACCGGCATCTGGATCATCTCCGATGAGGTCTACAACCGCCTCTATTTTGACGGCGGCGTTGCGCCTTCCATTCTTCAGGTCGCCGAGGACGGCGACCGCGTGCTCTCGGTCAACAGCTTCTCGAAAGCATGGGCGATGACCGGCTGGCGCGTCGGCTGGCTGACGCATCCCTCTGGTATCGCCGACCAGCTCGGCGCGATGACGCAATACATCAACAGCGGCACGGCAGGGCCCATCCAGGCTGGTGCGGCCGCCGCCCTCACGCAGGGCGAGCCGTTGGTCGAGGAAATCCGGCAGCGCATCAGGACCGGCCTCGACCTCGCCTATGACAGGCTCGCGCAGATACCGGATATCGTGCTGCCCAAAAAACCACGCGGCGGCATGTACACCTTCTTCGCCATGCAGGGCGAAAGCGATTCCCGCCTGCTCTGCGCCGACATTCTCGAAAAGGCGCATGTTGGGCTGGCGCCCGGCTACCTGTTCGGCAGTTCGGCAAACGCCTTTGTCAGGATGTGCGTCTACCGCGACGCCGGCCAGATCGAAATCGCGCTCGAGCGCATGCTCGCCATGAAGAATTGACGCCACGCGAAGCAAGCGAGGCGGCAAGAAAACCGGCGGGGAGGACTCGTCCGGATCAACACCAGAGGGAACGAACATGAACCTTACCCGTCGCAATCTTCTCGTCTTCGCCGCCGCCGTCGGCTTCGCCGCCGGCCCGGTTTGCGCTTTCGCCCAAGAGGTGCTCAACGTCGGCTCCTATCCGAACAACCCGCCCTTCGAATTCAAGGCCGAGAGCGGCAACTTCGAGGGCTTCGAGGTCGATATCGTCACCGAGGCGGCCAAGCGCGCCGGCATGACCGTCAACATCGAAGGCTACGACTTCCAGCCGCTCTTCGCGGCGACCAGTTCGAAGCGCATCGACGTCGCCATCTCCTCGATCACCATCACCGCGGAGCGCCTCGGCTCGCAGTCCTTCACCCAGCCCTATTATGATTCCGACATGGGCATCGCAGCCAAGACCAACGGCGCGGTGAAGACGCTCGCCGACCTGAAGGGCAAGGTCGTCGGCGTGCTCTCCGGCTCGACCGGCGAGAAATGGTCGAAGGAAAACCAGGCCGCCCAGGGCTTCTCCGACGTCAAGGGCTACAATACCCAGCAGGAAGTGCTGCTCGACCTCGCCGCCGGCCGCGTCGACGGCGTGGTCAGCGACGTCCCCGGCATGGAGTACGCCTTCACCAAGATGAAGGGCCTTGCCGTCGTCGACCGAATCAAGACCGGCGAACAGTACGGGCTGATGATGACCAAGGACCATCCGATGCTCGGTAAGATCAACGACGCGCTGACCGAGATGAAGAAGGACGGCACCATGCAGTCGATCCACAAGAAGTGGTTCGGCACCGACGCGCCGGCCGATTCCTCGACGGCCAAGGAAGCGCCGCTGCCCAAGGCCTGATAAAACGCTACCGCGCGGTTGATCGTGCCGGCGCAACGCCGGCACGATTTTTTCAGGGGGACGCAGGATGACGTTGCTCGATACATTCTTCAACGGCCAGGTCATGCTCTCGGCCTTTCCGGCCCTGATGCGCGGCTTCTTCAACACGCTGCTGCTGGGCGCGCTCGCCATCGGCATCGGCATCCCGGTCGGGCTGGCGATCAGCCTGGTGCGGCTCTACGGGCCAAAGCCGTTCCGCTGGCTGGTCATCGGCTATATCGACATCTTCCGCGCCATGCCCGTGCTGGTCGTCCTGATCCTGATCTATTATGCCTTGCCGTTTGTCGGCATCCGCTTCTCGTCGTGGGTGTCGGCGACGCTGGCCTTCACCTTCATCATGTCGGCCTATTCGGCGGAGGTTTTCCGCTCCGGCATAGAGAGCATCCCCAACGGCCAGTTCGAAGCGGCTCACGCGCTCGGCCTGACCTTCCTGCAGACGCTCTACAAGGTCATCCTTCCGCAGGCGGTGCGTGTCGTCATTCCGCCTGCAACCAGCAACTGCGTGTCAATGTTCAAGGACACGTCGCTGGCTTCCACGGTCGCCCTGCCCGAGCTCCTCAAGGAGGCCAACGACGCGCAGGCGCTCTACGCTAACCCATCACCCCTGATCGGCGCCGCGCTCGTCTATCTCGCCTTCCTTTGGCCGATGGTGCGCCTCGTCGGCTACCTGGAGAAGCGCAGCAAGGCCGCCGTGCGCTAGCGCAATCAGACAAAAGACCAGAGGATTTCACGTGAACCAGCACCGATCCGCCGCCGACTCCTTCCCGGTCGAGAAAATCCGCGCCATGTTCCCTGCCCTGCAGAAGGCCGGCGATTTCATCTTCCTCGACAACGCCGCCGGTGCGCAGATCCCGCAGAGCGTGCTCGACGCGGTGACCGACCATCTCGTCTCGCACAACGTGCAGCGCGGCGGCCGCTACGGGCGGAGCGTCAAGGTCGACCAGTCGGTCGCCGAAGCGCGCGAGAGCGTGGCGCTGCTCATCAACGCCCAGAACCCGGCCGAGATCTGTTTCGGCATGAACGCCACCTCGTTCATCCGGCTGGTCAGCCTCGGCATCGGCCAGATGATCGCCCGTGACGGCCGCCGCGACGAAATCATCGTCACCGACATGGATCACGACGCCAACATCGCGACATGGCTGGCGCTCGAAGCGCAGGGCGCGAAGTTTGTCTGGTGGCGCATGCGCGAGGACGGCAATTTGCATGTCGACGATCTGAAGCCGCTGGTCGGCGACCGCACGCGGCTCGTCGCCTGCACGGTGACGGCGCATTCGATCGGCTCGATCGTCGATGTTGCTTCGGTTGCGAAGATCGCGCACGCCGCGGGCGCCGAAGTGTTCCTCGACTGCGTGCATTACGGGCCGCACGGGCTGATCGACGTGCAGGCCTGGGACTGCGACTATCTCGTCTGCTCGGGCTACAAGAATTTCTCGCCGCACATGGGTTTCCTGTGGGGCCGCTTCGACCTCCTGAAGCGGCTGCCGACCTTCCGCGAGGACTTCATTCCCGACGAACCGCCCTACAAGGTCGAGGCCGGCACATTCGTCTACGAGAATGTCGCCGGCATGGACGCGGCCGTGCATTATCTGGAATCGATCGGCCGCAACTTCGCGCCCTCGAACAACCGCACGCGGCGCGAGAACATCGCCGCCGGCATGGGCGCCATTCGCGCCTATGAACTGGTGCTGGCGCGGGCGATGATGAAGGTGCTCAAGGAATGCGGCGCGACCATCTACGGCGTTGCCGACGAAGCGCGTCTCGACGAGCGCGTGCCGACCTTCTGCTTCAACATCGGAACACTGTCGCCGCAGCGGATAGTCGAGGAGATGGCCAGCCGCGAGATCGGCATCCGCGACGGACACATGTACGCGCCCAGGTTGATGAAGCGGCTGAACCTGTCGATGGACTCCGGCGCCATCCGCGCCTCGCTGGTGCACTACAACACGCTCGACGAGGTCCGCCGTTTCGGCGAGGCGCTGAAGGCTGTGATCGCCAAGCTGGGGTGAGCGGCGCCCGGCCACCCCTTCCCCTCGAGGGCGAGAGAGAGCGCTTCTACTCCCCGTAGCCGATGATGCCCTTAATCTCGAGGAAATCGTGGATCGCCCAGTCGGCATATTCGCGGCCGTTGCCTGACTGCTTGTAGCCGCCGAAGGGCGCGAAGGTGTCCCACTCGGGATAGTTGATCGAGACCTGGCCGGCGCGCAGCCGCAACGCGACCGCGCGGGCATGCTCGATATTCTTCGACTGGACATAGGCGGCCAGCCCGTAGACCGTGTCGTTGGCGATCTTCACCGCGTCATCCTCGTCCTCGTAGGAGACGACCGAAAGCACCGGCCCGAAGATTTCCTCCTTCTCGATCGTCATGCCGGGCTTCACATGGCCGAACACGGTCGGACGCACATAATAGCCGCGATTGAGGTGCTCCGGCCGGCCGGGACCGCCGGTCACCAGCGTCGCGCCCTCCGCGATGCCCTTCTCGATCAGGCCCTGGATCTTGTTGAACTGGATCTCGCTGACCACCGGCCCAAGCTTGGTGTCCTCGGAACGCGGGTCGCCGACCTTGTGGGATTCGGCCGATTTCTTGGCGATCTCGAGCGCCTCGTCGTGGCGCGCGGCGGGCACCAGCATGCGCGTCGGCGCGTCGCAGGACTGGCCGCTGTTGCCGAAGCATCCCTCGACGCCCTTGCGCACCGCGCGTTCGAAATCGGCGTCGGGCAGGATGATGTTGGCCGACTTGCCGCCGAGCTCCTGCGCGACGCGCTTCACCGTATCCGCCGCCGTCTTGGCGACGATGATGCCGGCGCGGGTGGAGCCGGTGAACGAGACCATGTCGACGTCGGGATGACCGGCCATGACCTGGCCGACATCCGAGCCGGTGCCGTTGACCATATTGTAGACGCCCTTTGGCACGCCGGCGGCGTCCATCACCTCGGAGAAGACGATGCCGGAGATCGGCGCGACCTCGGAGGGCTTCAACACCATGGTGCAGCCAGCTGCGATCGCCGGAGCCACCTTGCAGACGATCTGGTTGAGCGGCCAGTTCCACGGCGTGATCAGCGCGCAGACGCCGATCGGTTCCTTGACCACCATGGTGGTGCCGCGGCGTTCGCTGAACTCGTAGTCCTCAAGCGCCTTGATCGTCGATTCCATATGCGCCCTGCCCGCCCAGGCCTGCGCGTCGCGCGCCCAGCTAATGGGCGAACCGTTTTCGTAGCTGACGGCCTGCGCGATGTCCTCGTAGCGCTCGTTGTAGACTTCGAGGATGCGGCGAAGCAGCGCCAACCGCTCTTCCTTGGTGGTCAGCGAGAACGTCGGGAACGCCGCCTTGGCCGCCGCCACGGCGCGATCGACATCGGCCTTCGCACCGACCGAAATCTGGGTATAGGCCTCCTCGGTCGAGGGATCGATGACGTCGAGCAGTTTCGGTGCGGCCGGGTCGACCCATTTGCCGTCGATGTAGAATTTCTGGTGGTTGCTCATGGACTGCATGCCTTTTCGATCGTTTCCGGCGACGACTTAGCACTAGGCCGCGCCTATAGCGCAACAAGCGCGTCCGTGCCATGTCGCCGCCACGACAATCGGCCTTGCAAGAAGGCGTCAGGCCGGACGATAGACACGCTCGGCCGTGTTCCAGAAAATGTCGGCTTCGGCCTTCGGTCCATGCCTGGCGACCGCCGCGCGGTGGGCGGCGATCAGCGCGGCATGGCTGGTCCAGAGCTTCTCGATCGGGAAGTTGGACCCGAACATCAGCCGGTCGCTGCCAAGTATCTCGATCGCGTTGTCGATCACGGTGCCTATGACCTCAGGATCGTTGCGATGGGCGAAGGTGCCGAGCCCGGAAAGCTTTGCGTAGAGGTTCGGCGCCTTGGCGAGCGTCCGTAGCCCGGCCTTCCACTCCTCGACGACAGGCTCGGCGAGATCGGTCAGCATGCCAGTATGGGTGAGTATGAAGTCGGTCTCGGGATTCTCGCCGACGAGCTCGAGCCCGTCCTTCATCTGCGCAGGGAAAAGCTGGAGATCGAAGGAGAGGCCGTAATCCTTCAGCCGCGCGACGTTCTTTTTCACCACCGGATCGATCACCTGGTCGGCCGACTTGGCGAAGCGGAAGGCCGGCGTCTCGTGCCAATGAAGCTGCATGCGAACGCCGCGAAGCAGCGGATATTTCTTCAGCCTGTCGATTTGCGGGCGCACGTCGTCCACGGTCATGTCTGCATAGCCTACAATCGCATGCGGCCAGCCGCTTCGCTTCGCGGTCTCGGTGAGGAACGCGACTTCCTTTTCGAAGTCCTCCTTTGCCCAATTGGTCTGCACATAGACCGCCTTCTCGACGCCGGAGCCCTTCTGGTCTGCAAGAAACTCCTCGATCGGATAGTCGCGGCGGATCGCCTCGTAGGACCCGAAGATGCGCGGCACCATCGGCCCGACCAGCCAGGGCTGGTCCTTTTGCCGCCAGATGTGGAAATGCGAATCGATGGCTTTCTGCATCAGAGGCTTCTCCTCCAAACGGTTGCAGCCGAGGGCGCCGGCCGGGCGAGCGTCAGTATGAAGTCGGCGAGACCGGGCAGCGACGAGCCGTCGACCAGATCGTCGAGGCAGGGCAGGATCGTCTTCAGCGCTGCGGTCCGCGGCGAAAAGCGGGGATCGCCGGCAAGAGGCGTACAAAGCGAGAGGCGGAAGGCGCGCGCGCCAAGCCGGCGCAGCGCCGTCTCCATCTCGGTGTGGTCGCCGCGCTCCAGCCCGTCCGACAAGAGCACAATCGCCGCGCCTCGCGCGAAGGCGGCAAAGCGCGGCACGGAGAGGAAAGCAAGCAGCGTCGGGCCGATGCGCGTGCCGCCGTCCCAATCATCGACCAGAGCCGCCGTACGCTCCAGTGCGGCATCGAGGTCGCGGATCTTGAGTGCGCGCGTGACCCGCGTCAGCCGCGTGCCGAGCGTGAAAACCTCGCAGCGGTCGGCCGCCTGCACTGCCGTGTGCGCGAGCTTGAGATAGTCGCCGGTATGCACCTTCATGGAGCCGGATATGTCGATCAGGATCAGCAGCCTACGCGAAACCGTCGGGCGACGGCGGAGCGGCGGCGTGGGCACGTCGCCGTCGGCGCGCACTATAGAGCGCAGCGCGCGGCGGAGGTCGAGCTTGCCGCGCGAATTGGTTCGCACGGAACGGAAGGACCGGCGCTGCGGCAGGGCCGAGGGCAGCGCCCGGCGGAAGCCGGCAAGCGCCTCGCGGTCGGTCTGAAAGGAGCGGTGGCCGAGGCGCTCAATGGCGGATGCGGACTCGCCGCTTTCCTCCTGCCGGAACTCGGGCTCCTCGCCTTCCTGCTCGACGCCACCGTCGTCCTTGACCTCGGTGTCCTCGTCGCCCTCGGCATCCACCGTGACGGTCGCCTCGCCGTAGAAAAAGCCGCGAAAGAGCGCGTCGAACTCGGCGATACGGTCATGCGGGGGGCTAAGCGTCGCAAGGGCGGCTTGGCGAATATCCTCCATTGAGCGGGGGCCGAGCAGCATCACACCCTGCATGAAGGCAATGGCCTGCTCGCCGGCGACCGGGAAGCCGAAACGCCTGATATGCCTTGCAAATCCGGCGAAGGGACGCACCGCGCGCGGCAGTTCGCTCGCCGGTGTCACGCCAGCGCCTTTTCGAGGATGCGGTCGAGTTCGGGATTGAGGAAGCTCATGTCCTCCTCGTCCTTGATCAGCACCCCGAGCGCGCGGCGGAAGGCTTCCGGCCAAGGGCTGCCGCCCTTTTCCAGAATGGTCGCGGCGTTTGCCCATTCGACCGCCTCGGCGATGCCGGGGGGCTTCGCCAGCGGTTTTGCACGGATTTCGCCGACCGCTTTCGCCACCGCGCGGGCGGTGACTTCGGCGACGTCGCCGGCGCGCAGCATGATGATCGCGGCTTCGCGCTGTGCATCCGGATAGGCGATCCAGTGGTAGACGCAGCGGCGGCGCAGCGCCTCGGCAAGCTCGCGCGTGCGGTTGGAGGTCAGCACGACAAGCGGCTGGCTTGGCGACACGATCGTTCCGCGCTCGGGAATCGTGATCTGGAAATCGGAAAGGAACTCAAGCAGCAGCGCCTCGAACTCGTGATCCGAGCGGTCGATTTCGTCGACAAGCAGCATTCTGCGCCCGGGATCCTGCAGAACCTGCAGCAAAGGGCGCGCGATCAGGAAACGATCGTCGTAAATGTCGACCTCACGCTCGCCGGCCCGGCGGATGGCGAGGAGCTGGCGCTGGTAGTTCCATTCGTAGAGCGCGTGCGCGGCGTCGATGCCCTCGTAGCACTGCAATCGGACGAGCTCGCGCGAGAGGAGTTTTGCGATAGCCTTCGCCGCCTCCGTCTTGCCGACGCCCGGCGCGCCCTCGAGCAGCAGCGGCTTGCCCAGACGGATGGCGAGGAAGATCGCGGTCGCGAGGCCATCGTCGGCCAGATAGTTCATGGCGGCGAGGCCGGAGGCGAGCGCTTCGGGGGATTCCGTCGGCGAGGCCCTGTTCGTCATCGCAGCTTCAATGCGCGCCGGCGGCGCGCTGTTCCTTCAGCGCCCTGAGAATCCGTTCCGGCGTGATGGGCATCGTGTCGATGCGCACGCCGACCGCGTCGAAGACGGCATTGGCCAACGCGGGGATCTGCGGGTTGGCGCACATCTCGCCGGGACCCTTGGCGCCGTAGGGGCCGTCCTCGGCAGGACGCTCCAGCACCACGATCTCGGTCGGCGCGATGTCGCCCGGTCCCGGCATCAGATATTCGTTGAAGTCGGTGCCGGCGTGGTCGCGGCTCGGATAGTAGGGCTCGGTCGTCTCGTAGAGCGCATGCGAAATGCCCATCCAGGAACCGCCGACGAGTTGCTGCTCGACCATCCTGGGGTTCAGCGCGCGGCCGATCTCGAAGACGTTCTTGACGGAGACGACGGTGACCTCGCCGGTCTCGTCGTCGACGTCGACTTCGGCGACCGTGCATGCATGCGCGTAGCAGGTCGACGGTTTCATCGCGCCGGTCTCGACTTCAGGGTAGGAGCGCGGGACGAGGAACATACCGCGACCCGAGATCGAGCGGCCAAGCTTGAAATGCGCCATCAGCGCGGTGTCGAAGATCGAGATCGACTTCTGCGGCGCGCCCTTGACGTGGATGTTGCCCTCGCCATCGGTGTCGAGGTCGCCGGCATCGACTTCCAGCGCCTCGGCGGCAACCTCCAGCATGACCTGGCGCGCTTCCTTCGCCGCCTGGATGACGGCGTTGCCGATGCGGTGCGTCCCGCGCGAGGCGAAGGTGCCCATGCAGTGCGGGCCGGTGTCGGTGTCTGCCGTGTCGATGATGACCTGCTCGGTCTTGACGCCGATCGTCTCGGCGCAGATCTGCGCCATCACCTGCTTCAGCCCCTGGCCGAGGTCGACCGAGGACAGCGTGACCATGAAATTACCGGTCGGCGTCGAATGCACCAGCGCCTGGCTGGGGTCGCCGCCGAGGTTCATGCCGGTCGGGTAGTTGATCGCCGCAACGCCGCGGCCGCGCCGGATCGCCATCGCTCAACCCTCCTTGTAGGACGACATATTCAGGTACTTCTCCGCCACAGGCCAGTTGGCGACGCGAGAGGCTTCCTGCATGCATTCGATGAGTGCGGCGCCCGTGGTCGGCTGGCGATGCGCCTTCATGTCGCCGTCGCGGTAGGCATTGATGAAACGGAACTCCAGCGGGTCCATGCCGATCAGCCGGGCGAGCTTGTCCATCTGCACTTCGAGTGCAAAGTCGGCGATGGTGACGCCGAAGCCGCGCATGGCTGAGGACGGAGTGCGGTTGGTGTAGACGCACCATGTATCGACCCACACGTTCGGCACAGTGTAGGGGCCGGGATAGTGGGCCGCGCCCTTCTGCGCGCCGTAGGGCGAGTGGCGCGAATAGGCGCCGGCGTCGGTGTAGCCGGTGACCTGGCGGGCGATCAACCGGCCGTCGTTCATGACGCCGTCCTTGAGCACGATCTTCTCGGCCGCGCGGGGTGAAGAGATCTGCATTTCCTCATAGCGCGAGTAGATAAAGCTGACCGGACGGCCCGTCAGCTTGGCAGCGAGGATGGCGATCGGCTCGACTGTAACGTCGACCTTGCCGCCGAAGCCGCCGCCGACGGTGCCGCCCACCATGTGCAGCTTGTGGCCGGCCATCTGCAGGATGATCGAGGTGTTGTCGAGAGTGAAGAACATCGCCTGCGTGTTGGTGTGGCAGGTGAAGCGGTCGTTGCCCTCGGGTGTGACGATGCAGCCGGTCGTCTCCAGCGGCGCCTGCTCGATCGGCGAGGACCAATAGGTCTGTTCGAGGATGTGGTCGGCCTCGGCAAAACCCTTTTCGACATCGCCGAAGCGCACCTTCCGCGACGGGCCGCTGTCGTACATGTAGTGGTTCTGACCGTGATGCTCGTTGACGATGGGCGCGCCGGGCGCCAGCGCGGCCTCGATGTCGAGCACGGCGGGCAGAATCTCGTAGTCGATCTTGACCTTGGCGGCCGCCTCGCTGGCGGCACGCTCGCTGTCGGCGAGCACCGCGACCACGGCCTCGCCCTTCCAGCGCACCTTGTCTTCGGCCAGCACATGCTCGTCCTCCGGCCCGACCTGAATCAGGATGAGGATGGTGTAGAGGTTGTGCGGTATGTCCTTGTGCGTGAGCACGCGGTAGACGCCGGGGTGCTTCTCCGCCTCGGACGTGTCGACGCTCCTGATGCGGGCGTGGTGGTGGGGGCTGCGCACCATCTTGAGATAGAGCATGTTCGGAAAAGTGCGGTCGGCGAAATAGGTCGTCTTGCCGGTCACATGGCCGGAAACATCCGAGCGCTGAAGACCCTGGCCGAGTTGCTTCAGATCGTCCTTGCGCTCATCGGCGAAATAGCTCTTGGCGAGTTCCATCTGCGTTTCCTCAGGCCGCGTTCTGCGAATTGGAGCGCGCGGCGGTCAACACGGCGCGGATGATCGGCTCGTAGCCGGTGCAGCGGCAGATGTTTCCCGACAGCGCCTCGACGACCTCTTCGCGCGACGGGTTAGGCGTGCGGTCGAGCAGCGCCTTGGCGGCCATGATCATGCCTGATGTGCAGAAGCCGCACTGCGCGGCAAACTCGTCCATGAAAGCGCGCTGCAGCGGGTGCAGCACGCCATCCCTGGAGAGCCCGCCATTGGTGAGGATGTCGGCGCCCTCGCATGTCTCGGCGAGCGTGAGGCAGGAAAGCTTCAGCTCGCCATCGATCATGACCGAGCATGCGCCGCAGGTGCCCTGGTGGCAGCCACCCTTGGGCGAGGTGTCGCCGAGCTTGTCGCGCAGCACCTTGATCAGGGTCGCGCCGCTATCGACGAACTCGGCCTTCTCCTCGCCGTTGAGATTGAACTGGACAGGAACCTTCGCCATGTTTCCTCCCTGGCGTTGTCCGAACTTTGCTGCCGGCTACTCCAAAAGCAGCCGGCGGAAATGCACGGGTAGAACCTCCGCGCGATACCAGGCGCTGGCAATGGCGTCGGTGATCGGGCTTGTCCCCTCCCCGACCGCCGCCACTGCCTTTGCAACGACCCCTTCCGAAAGCGTTGCGCCGACTAGCGCCTTCTCCGCCGCCTTGGCGCGGATAGGGCGGTCGGCCATGCATCCCAGCGCGACCCGCGCGCTCTTCACTGTGCCGCCGTCCATATCGATGACGGCTGCGATGCTCAGCACTGACACGCCTTTCGGCTTCACACGCGTCACCTTGAGGAAGCGGAATTTTTCAGCCGACGGCACGGCGAAGCTCACCGAGGCCACAACCTTGCCGTCACGGCCGGCGAGGAATTCCTCGATGCCGAGATCACCTGCCGTCGTGTGGACCGCCGCGTCGAGCGCCAGAAGCGCCACTGCAAAATCGCCGTAAGGCGACTGCGCGAAAAGATTGCCGCCCACGCTCGCCATGTTGCGGATCGCCGGGCCGCCGACCGCCTTCGCCGCCTTTGAGATGGCAGACAGGCCGGGGTGGCCGGAAATCGCCGACATGGTGACGGACGCGCCTATCATCGCCTTGCCGCCTTCAACCGTGATCGTCGAGAGTGTCGGATCGGTCGAGCGCACGAAGGTCGAGAGCGAGATATCTCCCTCGTTGGCAGCGCGAACCACCAGCGTGCCACCGCCAAGATAGCGCGCGCCGGCGTCCTTCAGCGCCAAGCCGGCTTCTGCGAGTGTCGGATAGGTTTTCAGGGCAAGCGGCATCGCGCCCTCCACATCATTTGCCCGAGAAGAAGCTCTTCAGCGCGTTGAAACCGCCCTGGAAGACGTTCTCGCCCATGCCCTTGGCCATTTCGTCCGCCTTCTCGGCCGGCGCGTCGAACTGCGACGTCCAGACCGCATAGGTCCTGTCGCCATCGGTGATGCGCTCGAGTTTCAGCGTCGCCGTGTGGTTGGTAATCGGAGCCGGGTGCTCGATGATCGCGTAGGTGGTGAGGAAATCATCGTCGGAAAAGGCGTCGAGCCGCTCGCGGACAATAGGACCGGACGCCAGCTTGAACTTGCGCACCGCGCCGATGTCGGTCGCCTTCCTGCCGCCCTCGATCTCGCTCTCGACCATGCGGGGATGCCAGCTCGGCAGTCCGTTGAAATCGCGAATACGCGCCCAGACCTTCTCGATCGGCGCGTCGATGACGCTCGAAATCCTTACCTTTGCCACGCAATCCTCCCTCGATGCTCACCGGGGAGTCTAGCGCACGCCTGAAGCGCGCGCTTATCAATGCGTCTCGATCGCTTATCGATCCGTCTGAAAATTCAGACCGCGCTTTGCATCGCCTCGCGGTAGAGCGTCGGCGGCACGCCGGCATGATCGCGGAAGAAGCGCGTGAAATTGCCCTGCGTGGTGAAGCCGAGGTTCCAGGCGACCGAGGTGAGCGGCTCGCGCGACCATTGCAGCTGCCTCAGCGCCTCCTGCATGCGCAGCGTGTTCCAGTAGACGTTGGGCGTGAGGCTGGTCTGCTCCTTGAACAGCGCAAAGAAATGCGGCCGCGACAGGCCGACAGCCTTCGCCACCTCGTCGAAGCAGATGCGCTCGCGCACATTGGCCTTCATCAGCTCGATAGCCTTGAGCACGCGGTAGTCGATGCCATCGTTCCCGGCTGAGCGCGCGCGGCGCGGACGAATGGAATCGGCGGCGTCCGCCAGGCTGTCGATCAGCCGCTCGACTTCGTACATTCCCAGGTCGTCGATGTCGCCGCCGTTGAGCTCCTCGTAGAGCATCACCGCGGCGCGATGCAGCCACGGGTCGATGGGCACCGTCGCGGAGGCGAAGATTGGCTGGCCCGAGGGCACGCCGCGACGCCGGTAGAACCATTCCGGATCGAAATAGAAGGCGAGGAATTTTCCGGCGCGTCCGTCGGCGGAAAGCGCGTGGCTGTGCGGCTGGAACGAGTTTATGCCGGCCGCGACATTCGGGCCGAGCAGAACTTTTTCCTCGCCGACGGTCATCTCGCCGGCGGCGCCGTCGAGCCAGAGGATGATGTGGGCCTCGGCATGGGCGTGAGTGACGAAATCGCTGGCGACATTGAGCACCGAAACGTGCCCGAATGCTCCGCGAAAGAGCCGGATCGAGGTGGCCATCTGCTTCCTCCCCGGGGCTCCGTAGGGTGTTCCAGTCCGGTCGCAATTCCCGACGGAAAACCGGTTTCCACTTTTCCTGGAATTGCTTCCATGCGTGGCCCCGCTTCGCGAAAATACTGCGGTGCGCGCGGCGGATCGTCAATACGCAGCCGTGCCTGCCACCTCCCGCATCAATGGTGCAGTGCAACACATTTTCCCTCTTGCGTGTTTAGTAAATTCTGTTTCAACTAAACAAATTACTCAACATCGCAGTCTGCGGTTTGAGACCCCTGAGGAGAGGGGTTCGAGTTCTGAAACCGTCATCCGGACGCGTTTCGCTAATGGGAG
This sequence comes from Mesorhizobium sp. KR9-304, assembly GCF_040049215.1. Lineage (NCBI taxonomy): Bacteria > Pseudomonadati > Pseudomonadota > Alphaproteobacteria > Hyphomicrobiales > Phyllobacteriaceae > Mesorhizobium > Mesorhizobium sp. KR9-304. The sequence continues at coordinate 285,945 of NZ_JBDZDN010000001.1, forward strand.
GAAGGCATGAAATCGACGCTGAAAATGTTGCTTGGCCTGGCTGCGGGGCTACTCGCCTCGTCCGCCATGACGGGCGCTTCGCAGGCTGAAGACCTGACGCTCTGCTGGGCCGCTTGGGACCCGGCGAACGCGCTGGTCGAACTATCGAAGGACTTTACCGCGCAGACCGGCATCGGCATGAAATTCGAGTTCGTTCCGTGGACCAACTACGCCGACCGGTTCCTCAACGAGCTCAACTCCAAGGGCAAGCTCTGCGACCTGATCATCGGCGACAGCCAGTGGATCGGCGGCTCGGCCGAGAACGGCCACTACGTCAAGCTCAACGATTTCTTCGACAAGGAAGGAATCAAGATGAGCGACTTCGTCGACGCCACCGTCGTCGGCTATTCGCAATGGCCGAAGGGCACCGAGAACTACTGGTCGCTGCCGGCCTTTGGCGACGTGGTCGGCTGGACCTATCGCAAGGATTGGTTCGCCAAGCCGGAAATTCAGGCGGCGTTCAAGGAAAAATATGGCCGTGATCTGGCCGTGCCCGCGACCTTTGCCGAGTTGAAGGACATTGCAGAATTCTTCCAGAATCGCGACGTCGACGGCAAGAAAGTCTACGGCGCATCGATCTACACCGAGCGCGGCTCCGAAGGCGTCACCATGGGCGTCATGGACGTGCTCTATTCCTACGGCTTCAAATACGACAACCCGGACAAGCCCTATGACATGGAAGGCTTCGTCAACTCCGAGAAGTCGGTGAAAGGCCTCGAATTCTACAAGTCTCTCTATGATTGCTGCACGCCGCCCGGCGCATCGAACAGCTACATGGGCGAAGGCATCGACGCCTTCAAATCCGGCCAGGTGGCGATGCACATGAACTTCGCCTTCACATGGCCCGGCCTGCAGAAGGACGAGTCGGTCGGCGGCGACAAGGTCGGCTTCTTCGCCAACCCGGCCGGACCGGACGGCGAGAAGTTCGCACAGCTCGGCGGCCAGGGCATCTCGGTCGTTTCCTATTCCGACCAGCAGGACGCCGCGCTGCAGTACATCAAGTGGTTCGCCACGACCGACGTGCAGAAGAAGTGGTGGTCGCTCGGTGGCTTCTCCTGCCTGAAGTCGGTCGTCGAAGACCCGACCTTCGAGGCCAGCCAGCCCTACGCGAAGACCTTCCTCGACTCCATGGCGATCGTGAAGGACTTCTGGGCCGAGCCGAGCTACGCCTCGCTGCTGCAGGCTTCGCAGAAACGCTTCCACGACTATGTGGTGGCCGGACAGGGCACCGCGAAGGAAGCGCTCGACGGCCTCGTGGCCGACTGGACGGAAGTCTTCCAGGACGACGGAAAGATGTAAGCTTCGTCCTCCCAAGCCCGCCCCGCGCCATGTAGAGTGGCGCGGGGCGGAGACATCAGAGACATGCAAGACTTGCCCAGCGGAAAACCTGTCGTGACCGACACCACCACGTCGATACTGGATCGGGCGGCGGAAGCTGCGGCACGGGCGACGCCCGACAGCCTGGCCAAGCGCGTCAAGGGTCTTTCGGACCGGATGGTCGCGTGGATCTTCATCGCGCCAACGATCATCCTGCTCTTGGCGATCAACATCTTTCCGCTGATCTGGGCGATCCAGCTTTCCTTCACCAACTATCGGGCGAACCGCCCGAACGAGCCGATCAAGAACATCGGGCTCTCGAATTATTCGCGCATCCTGAACGACACCGACACCTGGATCGCCATGCAGGCGACCGCGCATTTCGTGTTCTGGACGATCGCGCTGCAGACGCTGATCGGCTTCAGCCTCGCCTATCTGATCGACCGCAAGTTCCGCGGCCACGCCTTCTGGACGACCATCATCCTAGTGCCGATGATGCTGTCGCCGGCGGTGGTCGGCAATTTCTGGCGCTTCCTCTACGAGCCGCAGATCGGACTGTTCACCTATGTCGTCTCGTTCTTCACCGGCATCCCCACCACCGACATATTGATGCTGTCCAACGTGACGCTGGCGCCGTGGGCGATCATCATTGTCGATACCTGGATGTGGACGCCCTACGTGATGCTGATCTGCCTCGCCGGCCTGCGCTCGATCCCCGACTATATTTACGAAGCCGCCGAGGTCGACCGCGCCTCCAACTGGCGGCAGTTCTGGTCGATCACGCTGCCGATGGCGCTGCCCTTCATCATGCTCGCGGTGCTCTTCCGCGGCATCGAGAACTTCAAGATGTTCGACATGGTGAACCTCCTGACCGGCGGCGGGCCCGGCTCGACGACGGAGGTTGCGTCCATCACGCTGAAGCGCGAAGCCTTCGAGAAATGGCGCACCGGCTTCTCGTCGGCCTTCGCCATCATTCTGTTCGTCGCGGTCTTCGGGCTCGCCAACATATACGTCAAGGTGCTGAACAGGGTGAAAAGCCGATGAGCGCCGCCGCCCATTCGGTCGTCGAGCCGAGCGTCACCTCGAAGCGGGTCGCAGGCACGCTGGTGGTCGTCTATGCGCTGATCTCGATGATCCCGCTGTTCTGGATCTTCGCGACCAGCTTCAAGACGCCGCCGGATTCGATCGCCTATCCGCCGAAGGTGCTGTTTACGCCGTCGATCGAGGGCTACTGCAACCTGTTCACGACCCGCACGCGGCAGACGGCGGAATACATCAACTCGCTGCCGCCGGCGACGAGCTTTTGCGACGAGACCACGCGCAAGCGCAACATGGTGATCGCGGGGCCGTCGAACTTCCTGCCGCGTTTCGTCAATTCGCTGATCATCGCCTTCGGCTCGACCTTCTGCGCGGTGTTCCTGGGCACGCTCGCGGCCTATGGCTTCTCGCGCTTCAAGGTGCCGCTGGCCGACGACCTGCTGTTCTTCATCCTGTCGACGCGCTTCATGCCGCCGATCGCAGTGGCGATCCCGATCTATCTCATGTACCGCGAGCTCGGCCTTTCGGACACGGCTCTCGGCATGATCCTGCTCTACACGGCGGTGAACGTGTCGCTGGCGGTGTGGCTGCTCAAGGGCTTCATCGACGAGATCCCCAGGGAATACGAGGAAGCCGCCATGATCGACGGCTACACGCGGCTGCAGGCGTTTCGCAAGGTGGTGCTGCCGCAGGCGACGACCGGCATCGCCGCGACGGCGATCTTCTGCCTGATCTTCGCCTGGAACGAATACGCCTTCGCGTCGCTGCTCACGTCCGGCACGGCGCAGACCGCCCCGCCCTTCATCCCGACCATCATCGGCGAAGGCGGGCAGGACTGGCCGGCGGTGGCGGCGGGAACGACGGTGTTCCTGGTGCCGATCCTGGTGTTCACGATCCTGCTCAGAAAACAGCTGCTGCGCGGCATCACATTCGGGGCGGTGCGCAAATGAGCACGGCCACGACAAGGAAACGCCGTTCGAACTGGCCCCGCATGCTCCGCAGGGGACTGCTCGAAAACATCGCCACGGCGATCATCGGGATCGGCTTCCTGATGCTGTTCCAGCCCTTCGCGCTGTCGCTCTACACATGGTCGTTCATCACCATGCTGTTCGGCACCGCAATGTTCATCATCGTCTCGAAGTTTCCGGAGTAGGCGATGGCGGAAATTCGCGTCCAGAACCTCAGGAAAGAGTTCGGAGCGTTCGTCGCGGTCCAGGACTCGAACTTCGTCGTCAACGACGGCGAGTTCTTCGTCATGCTCGGGCCGTCGGGCTGCGGCAAGACGACGACGCTGAGGATGATCGCCGGGCTGGAACTGCCGACCGGCGGGCAAATCCTGCTTGGCGGCGACGACGTCACCATGCTGCGCGCCCGCGAGCGCGACATCGCCTTCGTGTTCCAGCTCTTCGCGCTCTACCCGCATATGAACGTGCGCAAGAACATGGGTTTCCCGCTGCTCGCGCAAGGCATGCCGAAGGCCGAGATACGACAGCGCGTCGAGGAGACGGCGAAGCTGCTCAGGATCGACCACCTGCTGGACAAGCCCGTATCCGGGCTGGCCGGCGGCGACCGCCAGCGCGTGGCGCTCGGCCGCGCCATCGTCAGGCGCCCGAAATGTTTCCTGATGGACGAGCCGCTCGGCACGCTGGATGCGGAGTTCCGCGATCTGATGGTGCATGAGTTGCGCGAGTTGCACAACCGCATCCACGCGACCACGGTCTATGTCACGCATGACCAGCTGGAAGCGATGTCCATGGCCGACAAGATCGCGGTCATGAACCACGGCGTGATCGAGCAGTTCGGCTCGCCGAAGGAGATCTACGACCACCCGGCGACGATGTTCGTCGCCGATTTCATCGGCTCGCCGCCGATGAACTTCCTGAAATTCGGCGGTGGATTGCAGAAGGGCGCCAAGGAGATCGTTGTCCAAGGCGCCAGCGTTGCCGTTCCTGAAATCCGCGAGGATTTCGCGCCGGCCGATTTCGCGCTCGGGGTGAGGCCGGAGCATATCCGCTTCGACGATGCCTCGAAGCTTCGCGGCTCGATCTACGGCACCGAATATCTTGGCACGACGCAGATCGTCGCCGTCGAGACGGCGGACGGAATGGTCAAGGCGCGCGTTCCGGCCGACATCCCGCTGCGCATGGGCGAACCGGTCGGGCTTACGTTCAACGCCCCGCGTCTGTCGCTGTTCGAGCGGGCGTCCGGCCGGGCAATCCGCACGGGGGTCAGAGAAGGCGCGCAAGGAGGACCGGCGCATGGCTGACGTTTCGCTGCGCGGCGTGTCCAAGGCCTTCGGCGACACCCAGGCCGTCGACGACCTGACGCTGAGCATCAAGGACGGCGAGTTCGTCGTGCTGCTGGGACCGACCGGGGCCGGCAAGACGACGACGTTGCGGCTCATCGCCGGGCTGGAGCGGCCGGACAGCGGCTCGATCGTGATCGGCGGGCGCGACGTGACACAGCTTGCGCCTGCGGTGCGCGACGTCGCCTTCGTGTTCCAGCAATACTCGCTCTACCCGCACCTCACCGTGTACGAGAACCTCGCTTTCCCGCTGCGTTCGCCTGCCCGCAAATGGTCGGAGACCCAGATCAACAGCCGTGTCCTGGAAGTCGCCAAGCTGGTGCGCATCGATCACAAGCTTGAGAACAAGTCGACCCGGCTTTCGGGCGGCGAGATGCAGCGCGTCGCCATCGGCCGCGCGCTGGTGAGGAAGCCCGCGATCTACCTGATGGACGAGCCGCTGTCCTCGCTGGACGCCAAGCTGCGCGGCGACCTCAGGCTGGAACTGAAACGCATCCAGGCCGAGCTTTTCTCCACCATGCTCTACGTCACCCACGACCAGATCGAGGCGATGACGATGGCCGACCGCATCGGCATCCTCGCCGATGGCCGGCTGGTGCAGCTCGGCACGCCCAGAGAGATCTACATGGAGCCGGCGAACCTGCATGTCGCGGCCCGCCTCGGGCAGCCGGCGATCAACCTTTTGCCCGCCGACCTGTTGCCGGAAGCGGCGGCACCGGCCGGAACGAAAACGATCGGTGCGCGCACGGAACATCTGACGATCCGCAAGGCGGCAAACGGCCATGCCGACGGCACAGTTGACTGGGTCGAGCATCTGGGCGACCAGAACCACCTGCATCTGACGGTCGGGAATCGCAAACTGGTGACGTTGACCGACCCGGATACGCTGTTCGAGAAGGGCGACCGGGTTACGATCCGGCTGAAAGCGCCGCTCTATTTCGACGGCGCGGGCAACAGGATTACGGGATGACGATGGAAGCCGCGGCCATGACGAAGTTCGATCTTACGGCCCTGATCACCGATGTCGCCGACATGATCGCGGCGCATGCCGACGAGCTGACAACGCTCGACCAGGCGATCGGAGACGGCGACCACGGGCTGAACATGAAGCGCGGCTTCGAGGCGGTACGCGCCGAAACGGCGGCGCTTGCAGAAAAACCCCTGCCCGAGGCATTGAAGGCCATCGGCACCAAGCTGGTGATGACTGTCGGCGGCGCTTCCGGCCCGCTGTTCGGTACGCTGTTCATGAGCCTCGGCAAGGAGCTGCCCGCCGATCCAGGCCGCGCCGACCTGGCGGCGGCGCTGGCGAAGTCGATCGACGCGGTCGCCGCACGAGGAAAATCGCAGGCCGGCCAGAAGACGATGCTGGACGTGCTTTATCCGGTGCAGGCGGCAGTCTCGGCGGGCAAGAGCGCGCGCGAGGTTGCGGATGCCGCGGATCAGGCAGCCGAGGCGACCAAACCCATGAAGGCCATACGCGGCCGGGCGTCATTCCTCGGCGACCGTTCGATCGGCCACATCGACCCCGGTGCGCGATCGACGGCGCTGATCGTGCGCGCGGTGGCGGAAACGCTGGAGTCCGGCGCATGAAGAATGTCGGCATCGTCATCGTCTCGCACTCGCCCAAGGTCGCCGAAGGCACGGCCGACATGGTGCGCCAGATGGTCGGCGAGGAGGTGCCGCTCGCCTGGTGCGGCGGCAATCCCGACGGCGGACTCGGTACGCAGGTCGGCGCGATCATGGAGGCCATCGACAGGGCCTGGTCGGAAGCCGGCGTCGCGATCCTCGTCGATCTCGGCGGCGCGGAAACCAACAGCGAGATGGCGGTCGAGATGATCGGCGAGCCGCGGTCGAGCCGCATCGTGATATGCAATGCGCCGATCGTCGAGGGCGCGGTGATGGCCGCAACGGAAGCGTCCGGCGGGGCATCGCTGAAGGAAGTCGTGGCGACCGCGCACGAGCTTGCGCCAGCATGAACGGACAGGAAGAAACGATGTCGGCTAAAGCGGCGGCACAGGTCGAGATCACCCATGCGGTCGGGCTCCACGCCCGGCCTTCGGTGAAGTTCACCAAGCTGGCCAAGACGTTTGCGGCCGATGTCGAGATGGCGCTCGCCGCCGACGGGCCATGGTTCGATGCAAAGAGCATCGTCAAGGTGATGGCCGCCAAAGCGCCAAAGGGTACCGTGCTTCATCTCAGGGCCAAGGGCGAAGGCGCCGAGAGCGCCGTCAGGGCCCTGGTCGAGCTGGTCGAGCGGGATTTCGACGAGGCGGCCGAGGGCGAAGCCCATGTCCGGACCGCTTAGGCTGACGGGATCCCCCGCTTCGGGAGGCTATGCGGAAGGCCCGATCTTCCGCCTGGACCGCGATACCGCCAGCTATGTCCTGAAAGGTTCGGCGACAGCGGAGGCGCAGGCGCTGAAGGCCGCGATCCAAGCGGCCTCGGATCAGCTCGCAGCACTTGCCTCAGCCTCGACCGGCGATGCGGCCGACATGCTCGAATTCCAGCTTGCCATGCTTGCCGACGATTCGCTTTCCGGCCCGGCTTTCGATGCGATCAACGCAGGCACGCCGGCGGACAAGGCCTGGTCGGATGCTCTCGCCGAGCAGATCGCCGGCTACGAGGCGGCGGACGACGAGTATTTCCGGGCGCGAGCCGCCGATCTGAAGGACATCCGCCAACAGGTGCTCGACGCGCTGACCTCGGCCGGCGATCGGACTGCCCCGCCGGGCGCCATCCTGTTCGGCGAGGACATCGCGCCGACGCGGTTCCTGGCGACGGACTGGTCGGCCGGCGGCGGCATCGCGCTCTCGAACGGCAGCTCGGCTAGCCATGTGGCGATGCTGGCGCGCTCGCGCGGCGTGCCGATGGTGGTCGGGCTTGGCAGCGCCGGGATGGACATCGCCGGTCTTGCCCTGCTCGACGCGGAGCATGGCGGCATCGTCCTTCGTCCGACTGAAGGCGACATAGACGGTTTCCGTAAATCGTCGAAGGCCTATGGCGAGCGCCGCCGGCGCGCCGAGGATGGCGTGATGAAGCCGGCGGCAACGGAGAACGGCGTGCCGGTACGCGTGCTGGTCAACGTCGCCGACCCGGCCGACGTCGACCGCATCGACATCGCAAGCTGCGACGGCGTCGGACTGATGCGCACGGAATTCCTGTTCGGCAAGCAACTGCCCGACGAGGAGACGCAGTACCGCGCATACCGCAAGGTGCTCGAATGGGCGGATGGCAAGCCGGTGACGATCAGGACCATCGACGCCGGCGGCGACAAGCCGGTGCCGGGCTTCACCGTCGAGGAAGGCAACCCGTTCCTCGGCTTGAGGGGAATCCGCCTGTCGCTGGCGCGGCCGGAGGTTTTCCGCGTCCAGATCCGAGCGCTGCTGAGGGCGGCGGTCGACGGCAATCTGAAGGTGATGTTCCCGATGATATCGGTGCCGGAGGAATATACGCGCGCGGCAGCGCTGTTTGCCGAGGAAGCGAAAAACCTCGGCGAGGCAGGCCAGCCGCACGCGATGCCGCCTCTCGGCATCATGGTCGAAGTGCCGTCGGTAGCGATCGCGCCAGAACTCTTCTCCAACGTCGCCTTCTTCTCGATCGGTTCAAACGACCTGACGCAGTATGTTATGGCGGCCGCGCGCGACAACACGGCGGTGGCTGCGCTGAACTCGGTCACCAACACGGCGGTGCTGCGGCTCATCGCGGCCGTCACGGCATTCGGCCTTCTGCACGACATCCCGGTCAGCCTGTGCGGGGACGCGGGCGGCGACCCGACGGCCATCCCGCATCTGCTCAAGGCTGGCCTGCGCGACCTCTCCGTCGTGCCGGCGCAACTGGCACTCGCCAAGGCGGCCATCGCCGGCGTGTCAATCTAAGCCAATGGCAAAAAAGCCCCCGCCCCCACCCGTCGACGCCGAGGACGTGATCCGCGCCTACAAAAATGTGCTGTCGACCGTCATCGAGCAGCGGCCTTCGGGCACGCGCCAGCGCCTCGCCGACGCGCTTGGCAAGCACCGCAGCTTCGTGACGCAGATCACCAGCCCGACCTATTCAACGCCGATACCGTCAAAGCACCTGCCGGCGATCTTCTCGGTCTGCCATTTCAGCAAGCAGGAGCGCGACGCATTCCTTGCGGCGTATCGTGTGGCGCATCCGGGAAAGGCATCGGAGGACGGCGAGATGCGACGCACGCGGCATATCTCGCTGACGGTGCCCGATCTCGGCGACACCAAGCAGAACGCCGCGCTCGACCGCGCCATAAACGAATTCATCCACAAGATCACCAGCATCGCCGGCAGGGGCGGCTGATCACGGATATCCGGACCAAGGGCCGAGGAGCCGGCGGAACGGAGCAATGGGAGGAACCATGAAGAAGTTCATCAACGCCGTCGACACCGTGCTGACCGAAAGCCTGGACGGCTTCGCGGCGGCGCATTCCGACATCGTGACGCTCGGCGGCGGCCGTAAATTCATCCGCCGCAAGGTGCTGAAGCCCAACAAGGTTGCGCTGATCTCGGGCGGCGGTTCCGGCCACGAGCCGCTGCATGGCGGGCTGGTCGGCCACGGCATGCTCGACGCCGCCTGCCCCGGCCAGGTGTTCACCTCGCCGACGCCAGACCAGATGATGGAAGCTGCGGCAGACGTGAACACCGGCGCGGGGTGCCTGTTCATCGTCAAGAACTACGAAGGCGACGTGATGAATTTCGAGATGGCCGCCGAGATGTCGGAAGGCGTCATGCAGGTCGTCACCAATGACGACGTGGCGGTGGAGGATTCGCTCTATACGACCGGCCGCCGCGGCGTCGCCGGCACGCTGGTGGTCGAGAAGATTCTGGGGGCGGCGGCCGAGGAAGGGCTGGCGCTGAAGGAACTCAAACAGCTCGGGGACAAGGTCAACCGCGCGACCCGTTCGATGGGCGTGGCGCTGACCTCATGCACCGTTCCCGCCGCCGGCAAGCCGAATTTCGAGATCGGCGACGATGAAATGGAGTTCGGCGTCGGAATCCATGGCGAGCCCGGCCGGCGCCGCGCCAAGCTCTTGCCCGCCGACGCCATCGCGGAAGAAATCTGCGCGGCGATCGTCGGCGACCTCGGCGCGGCAGCGAAGGGCGACGCGCTGCTCTTCGTCAACGGCTTTGGCGGCACGCCGTCAATGGAACTCTACCTGATGTACAACAGCGCGCGGAAGATGCTGGAGAAGCACGGCGTGAGGATCGCACGCTCGCTGGTCGGCTCCTACGTGACCTCGCTCGACATGGCCGGCTGCTCGATCACGCTGACCATGCTCGACGACAGGACGGCGAAGCTGTGGGATGCGCCGGTCTACACGGCGGCGCTGCGCTGGGGAATGTAGCGACAGCGAGGCGGTCGGGGGGACAACCGCCTCGCACTGCCGCCGGCGGCACAAAGGTTCAGAACGAGACGCCGACCCTCCGGCGGCAGGCCGGCGTGTCGAAGGCGCCCGGGCGCCGTCCATATGTCCTGGACCCAAACACATGCTTGACTCGCCAAGCTTATCACCCCACGATCGAAATCGGTCAGACCAAATGACCAGTTGCGATCGTTGATCTTGCCTGGGAGGGGTAGGAGCAATGCCGATACAGGCCATTGAACCGCCGAGGCTCTATCGCCAGGTCGCCGATCAGCTGAGGCGGCTGATCGACAGCGGCGAATACGCCACGGGCGCCCGCCTGCCGACGGAACGCGAGCTTGCCCAGCAGTTCGGCCTTTCACGCCCCACGGTGCGCGAGGCGTTGATTGCGCTGGAAGTGGAGGGGCGGGTCCGCATCCGCGTCGGGTCGGGCATCTATGTCCGCGCATTGGCCGAACAATCGCCGTCTCCGACCCGCGACAATGACGAGGGACCGTTCGAGCTGTTGCGGGCGCGCGAGTTCGTCGAAGGCGCGGTGGCGGCCGAAGCGGCGCTGCACGCAAGCGACGAAGACATCCGCAAGCTCGAAGAGCTGCTCGACCGCATGAGGACAAGAACGCACCCTTCGGCCGAGACGATAGGGCTCGACCGCGACTTTCACACCGGCGTGGCAGGCATCCTGCGCAACGCGGTCGTGGTACGGTTCATCGGCGAGATGTTCGACCTGCGATTGAACCCCTATTTCGAACGGCTATCGAGCTACTTCGAAAATGGTCAATCGTGGCGTGCGGCGACTGAGGAACACAAGGCTGTGCTCGCGGCGATCGCCGCCCATGATCCCGATGCCGCCAAGGCGGCGATGCAAAATCATTTGCGGTTGTCGCAAATCAGATTCTCGCGCAATTTCGGCGAGAGGTTCGAGCCATGAGCTCGGCAATGAAGGCCGGGAGGAGTTCGGCCGGACGTCAACCCTGAGGAGGAAGTCAATGATCAGGAAGTATTCGGTTCTCGCCTCGGCGCTCGGCGCCCTGGTGCTCGCCTGCGCCCCGGCGTCGGCGCAGACGGCGCTCAAATGGGCGCATGTCTACGAGACCTCGGAACCCTTCCACACGGAATCCGTGTGGGCGGCCGAGGAGATCAAGAAGCGGACCGACGGGCGCTACACCATCGACGTCTTCCCGGCCTCGCAGCTCGGCAAGGAAAGCGACATCAACCAGGGCCTCACGCTCGGCACGGTCGACATCATCATCTCGGGCTCGAGCTTCGCGGCGCGGTCCTATGCGCCGATCGGCGTCACCTATTTCCCCTTCATCTTCCGCGACGGCGACCACCTGCTCAAATATGCCAAGAGCGACACCTACAAGAAGCTGACGGCAGGCTATGAAGAGGCGACCGGCCACCACATCACCGCGACGACCTACTACGGCACGCGGCATACGACCTCTAACCGGCCGATCGCAAAATGCGCCGACATGGCCGGCCTGAAGATCCGCGTGCCGGACGTGCCGGCCTACCTCGCCATGCCGCGCGCCTGCGGAGCGAACACCACGCCGATCGCCTTCGCCGAAGTGTACCTGGCGCTGCAGAACGGCACGGTGGAGGCACAGGAGAACCCGCTCACCACCATCGAGGCGAAGAAGTTCTACGAGGTTCAGAAGCACATCGTGCTCACCGGCCACATCGTCGACCATCTGAACACGATCATCTCGAAGACGCGCTGGGCCTCGCTCTCCGACGAGGACAAGCAGATCTTCACCGAAGTCCTGCAGGAAGCTGCCGCCCGGGCCACCGAGAAGATCGTCGCGCGCGAGAAACAACTCGTGCAGGAGTTCAAGGACAAGGGGCTGTCGGTGACCGAGGTCGACCGCGCCGACTTCGAGAATACGGTGATGGAGAAAGTCACCTTCGAGGAGTTCGGATACGACAAGGCCGACTGGGAAGCCATCCGCGCGATCCAGTAGCCGCCTGACGCGTCCGGCGCCGTCGGCGCCGGACGCCCTTTCACCCGATCCGACCGTCCGTCCCGGAGGCCGCGCCGATGGCCGAGATGCCACGCAAGCCCGTCACAGTCGAGGAGATCGCGCACGCCTTCGAAGAAGAGGCGGCGCCGGTCGACCTTTCCATGCACGCCGTCGAGGACTGGGTGACGATGGTCGCCTTCTGGGGCATGTCGGTCAGCGTCATTTTGCAGTTCTTCACGCGCTACGTGCTCAACAACAGCCTCGCCTGGACGGAGGAGATCGCAACCAACTGCCTGATCGTGACGGTATTCCTGGGCTCGGCCATGTGCGTGCGCCTGTCGCGCCACATAAGGGTCGACTTCATCTACCGGGTCGTGCCGCCGGCCATCGGACGCTGGCTTGCGCTGGCGGTCGATCTCGTCACCATCGGTTTCTATGGCTACGCGACATGGCTGTTCTGGCGCTATGTCGCCATCGTCGGTAGTGAGCGCATGGTCACCGTCAACCTGCCGCGCGGCATCGTCTTCTACTCCGTGCTCGCGGCCTTCGCGCTCATGTTCGTGCGCGCGATCCAGGTCTTCGTCGGCGATATCCGCCGCGGCGGTCCGCGCCTCGACGGCGACGACATTCCGGTCAAGGAAGCCTGACACATGCTGCTGCTGATCGGCTCATTTCTGATCCTAATGCTCGTCGGCGCGCCCGTCGCCGTATCGCTTGCGACATCGTCGCTGCTCTATCTCATCATCTACGGCGTGGCGCCGGACATCATCGCCGCCCAGCGCATGATCGCAGGCGTCGAGAGCTTCCCGTTGCTGGCCGTGCCCTTTTTCGTGCTCGCCGGCAATCTGATGAACATCGCCGGCGTCACCGGCCGCATCTACGCCTTCGCGCTGGCGCTCGTCGGCTGGATGCGCGGCGGCCTGGCGCAGGTCAACATCATCGGCTCGGTCGTCTTTTCCGGCATGTCGGGAACGGCGCTGGCGGACGCCGCCGGCATCGGCACGATCGAGATCAAGGCGATGCGGGACCACGGCTATCCGATCGAAGCGGCAGTCGGCGTCACCGCGGCCTCGGCGACGCTCGGGCCAATCTTCCCGCCGTCGCTGCCCTTCGTCATCTACGGCATGATGGCGAACGTCTCGATCGGCGCACTGTTCATGGCCGGCATCCTGCCGGGCATCGTGATGACGGCGCTGATGATGGTGACGGTCGCGATCTTCGCCTACAGAAAGGGGTGGGGATCCGACACGCCGTTCGAGCTCAGGCGCCTCGGCTCCGCCGCGCTCGAGATCGTCATCGTCTTCGCCTTTCCGGTGGGCGTCTACCTGCTGCACGCGGCAGGCCTGTCGGTGAACGTCGCGGTGGTGCTCTGCCTCGTCGTGCTGATCGCCGTCGACTGGTACTACGACTTCTCCGCAGTCATGGCGCTGATGACGCCCATCATCCTGATCGGCGGCATGACCATGGGCTGGTTCACGCCGACGGAAGCCGCGGTCGCGGCCGTCATCTGGTCGCTGTTCCTGGGCCTCGTGCGTTACCGAACCATGACGCTCAGGACGCTCGCCAAGGCGAGCTTCGAGACCATCGAGACCACCGCCTCGGTGCTGTTCATCGTGACCGCCGCCTCGATCTTCGCCTGGCTGCTGACAGTGAGCCAGGCGGCGGCGCTGTTCGCCAACTTCATGTTCGGGTTGACCGACGACTGGTGGACCTTCCTGATCATCGTGAACATCCTGCTGCTGATCGTCGGATGCTTCCTCGACACGATCGCGGCAATCACCATCCTGGTGCCGATCCTGATGCCGATCGCGGCTCGCTACGGCGTCGATCCGGTTCATCTCGGACTGATTATCACGCTCAACCTTATGATCGGACTCTTGACGCCGCCCGTCGGCATGATCCTTTTCGTGCTGTCGCGCATATCCAAGCTCTCTATCGAACGGACCACCATCGCGATCGCGCCCTGGCTCGTGCCGCTGTTCATCGCACTTGCGATCATCACCTTCATTCCCCAGGTCACCCTCTGGCTGCCCACCCAACTCGGTCTGATACGATGAATACCTATGCCGCTACGCTGTTCGCACCGGAAGACCTGCGTATCGTCGAGAGCGACTTAGGGCCGCTGGCGCCGGGCATGGTGCGCCTGCGCTTCGGCGCAGGCGGCATCTGCGGCTCGGACCTTCACTATTTCCGCCACGCCCGCACGGGAGACTTCGTCGTGAGCTCGCCCCTGGTGCTCGGACATGAAGTGGCGGGCGACATCGTCGAGATCAACGGCAGCGCGCCAGGTCTTGCCGTCGGAGATCGCGTGGCCGTCAACCCATCGCGCTGGTGCGGACACTGCAGCTATTGCAGAGAGGGACGCCCGAACCTCTGCGAGAACATCTTCTTCATGGGTTCCGCATCGAAGACACCGCATATGCAGGGGGGGTTTGCGAGCATCTTCGACGCCACGCCCGCGCAATGCGTCAAGGTGCCAGGCACGACGCCCTACGCGGCGGCGGCGCTTGCCGAACCGCTCGCGGTCTGCCTGCACGCGGTTATGCGCGCCGGTGACCTTCGCGATCGCAGCGTCATTGTGTTCGGGGCAGGCCCGATCGGTCTTTTGACCATGCTCGCGGCCAAGCTGAAAGGATGCAGCAGCGCCACGATGGTCGACATAGCAGCCGCGCCCCTGGCGTTGGCGACGCAACTTGGCGCGGACCGGATCATCAATGTCGGCGAAGGCAGCGAAGAACTTGCGGAGGCTGTCCGCGGACGCCGGTTCGATGTCGCCTTCGAGGTGACCGGTTCGCCGGCTGGGCTCGCATCCGCGATCGCCAGCGTACGGCGCGGCGGCGTCCTCGTGCAGGTGGGCAATCTGCCAGGCGGCCAGATACAAGTTCCCGCCAACGCAATCATGGCAAAGGAGCTGGATTTCAAGGGCACGTTCCGCTTCGGCCGGGAGTTCGACGAAGCCGTCGGGTTGATCACCGGCGGGGCTGTCGACGTGCTCCAACTGGTCACCGCCGAGTTTCCGCTTTCGTCGGCAGAAGCGGCCTTCCGACTGGCATCGGACCGTTCGAGAAGCGTCAAGGTGGTGTTGAACCGGGACTTATGCTGATCGCGCTTCTTGCGCGGACCGTGGGCTCCGCTGCCCACCAAAAGCTGAAACTCCGCGCCATTGCTTTCTTGCTTGCGGCAAGTCGATGACGCTCCGGAATGATCGCTGGTTTGGAGGAGTTCTCGGGCGGCGATATCCGTATCGGCAGCAGAGTCGTCAACGACCTGCCTCCGCGCGCGCAACATCTCGATGGTCCGGCGATGCGCTTCGTCGCCAGCTTCTTTAGCTCGCCGCAAATGAATCTCGTCGAGGCGCGGACGGCGCGAAAACCCAAGGTGTGTCGCGGCGACGCGTGGACTCGCGCCGGCGAGGGTGGCAGAGACACGACACACTTGAAACGACAGGACAATCCATGACCGACCTCACCGGAAAGACCGTTCTCGTAACCGCCGCCGCTCAAGGCATCGGCAGGGCGACCGCATTGGCCTTCGCCAGAAGCGGCGCGAAGGTTCACGCCACCGATGTCAATCTCGAAAAGCTGCACGAGATCGGCTCCGAGCCCAACATCACCACGGGCAAGCTCGACGTGCTTTCCGACGAGGCTGTGCGGACCTTTGTTGGCGGGACAGGCACGCTGGACGTGCTCGCCAACTGCGCGGGCTTCGTCCACGCAGGCACCATCCTCGATATGAAGGACGAGGAGTTCGACTTCGCGATGAACCTCAACGTCCGCTCGATGATCCGCACCATCCGCGCCGTCCTGCCCGGCATGCTGGAGCGCGGCGACGGCGCCATCGTCAATGTCGCCTCGGTCGCCGGCAGCATCAAGGGCGTGCCGAACCGGTTCGCCTATGGCGTGTCCAAGGCAGCCGTCATCGGCCTGACCAAAGCGGTCGCCGCCGACTATGTCGCCAGGGGCATACGCTGCAACTGCATCTGCCCGGGGACCGTCGAAAGCCCCTCGCTCGACGATCGCCTGCGTGCGCAGGGCGATTACGAAGCCGCCCGCAAGGCATTCATCGCGCGCCAGCCCATCGGCCGCATCGGCACGCCCGAAGAGATCGCCGACCTCGCCGTCTATCTAGCCGGCGCCACCTACACGACCGGGCAGGCCTACAACATCGACGGCGGCTGGACGATCTAGCGATCGGGGAGCCTCCACTCCGTAACCAACATCAGGCATCCGCCATGACCCGCATCACCAATCTGCGCGTTTTCGACCTGCGCTTCCCGAC
Organism: Mesorhizobium sp. KR9-304; assembly: GCF_040049215.1. Lineage (NCBI taxonomy): Bacteria > Pseudomonadati > Pseudomonadota > Alphaproteobacteria > Hyphomicrobiales > Phyllobacteriaceae > Mesorhizobium > Mesorhizobium sp. KR9-304. The sequence continues at coordinate 302,254 of NZ_JBDZDN010000001.1, forward strand.
CTCGCAGCATCTCGACGGCTCGGACGCTATGAATCCCGATCCGGACTATTCGGCCGCCTACGTCATCCTCGACAGCGACGACGGTCTCGCCGGCCATGGACTGACCTTCACCATCGGTCGCGGCAACGAAATCTGCTGCGCGGCGATCGAGGCGATGCGCCATCTCGTGGTCGGCCAGGACCTCGACCGCATGAAGGAGAACCCGGGCCGCTTCTGGCGGCACCTCACCGGCGACAGCCAGTTGCGCTGGATCGGCCCCGACAAAGGCGCGATGCACCTTGCGATCGGCGCTGTCGTCAACGCCTTCTGGGACCTCTGGGCCAAAGAGGCCGGCAAGCCGGTCTGGCGGCTGGTCGCCGACATGTCGCCCGAGGAGATCGTCGCCATCGTCGACTTCCGCTACCTCACCGACGCGATCACGCCGGAAGAGGCGCTTGCCATCCTCAGGAAGGCCGAGCCAGGCAAGGCGGAGCGCATCGCCACGCTCGAGAAGGAAGGCTACGCCTGCTACACGACCTCGGCCGGCTGGCTGGGCTACGACGACGACAAGCTGCGACGCCTGTGCAGGGAAGCCATCGACGCCGGCTTCAACCACGTCAAGATGAAAGTCGGCCGCGACCTCGCCGACGACATCCGACGCCTCACCATCGCGCGCGAGGCGATCGGCCCGGACCGCCACCTGATGATCGACGCAAACCAGGTCTGGGAAGTCGGCCAAGCGATCGAGTGGCTGAAGGAACTGGCCTTCTCCAATCCCCTCTTCATCGAGGAGCCGACCAGCCCCGACGACGTCGCCGGCCACCGGAAGATCCGCGACGCAGTCGCGCCGATGAAGGTCGCCACAGGCGAGATGTGCCAGAACCGCATCATGTTCAAGCAGTTCATCGCCGGCGGCGCGATCGACATCGTGCAGATCGATTCCTGCCGCATGGGCGGACTGAACGAAGTGGTCGCCGTGTTGCTTCTGGCCGCCAAATACGGGCTGCCCGTCTGGCCGCATGCCGGCGGCGTGGGCCTATGCGAATACGTCCAGCACCTGTCGATGATAGACTACGTCGCGGTGTCGGGCAGCAAGGATGGCAGGGTGATCGAATATGTCGACCATCTGCACGAACATTTCCTGGAGCCCTGCGTCATCGAGAACGCCGCCTACATGCCGCCGAAGGCGCCGGGTTTCTCTATCGAGATGAAGCCGGCTTCGATCGCGGAAAACGTATTTCGCCGATAGCTGCCCGATGCTTGCCGACGGTCGAACCGCCTTCCCAACAATTTGCCGGTTCGACAACACTCACCTGATGCAAATGTCAGAATCGAACCGCTAGAACCGGAACACTCCAAAACCCGGAGGCTCAGGCGGCGCGTCTAGTGACACCGTAAGAGCCATTCCAAGTGCATTGCGCGTATCACTCGGGTCCGGCAGCCCGTCAGCCCAGAATGTCCACGTGGAGCAGCAGGCGGAGAGCACGGCATGCGTGTCAATTTCTCAGGTGACCTTGAACATGCCGCCATCGACCACCAACAACTGACCTGTCATGAAATGGGCGTCATCGCTGGTCAGAAACAGGATCGGTCCGACAATATCCGAAGGCTCGGCCACCCGCTTAATCGACTGCATAGCGACGACTTGCCTGAACTCTTCGGGGTCTCTGTCTCGCGTTCCCGCCGTCTTCGTGAGCGCCGGCGCGACGGCGTTTACGGTAATGTTGGAATCGCCGAGATCGTTGGCGAGACCTCGCGTAAACCCGATGGCTCCCATCTTGCTCGCCATGTAGTGGGTGATGCCGGCCACGTTGGTCGCAATCGAATTCGAGGCGATGTTGACGATGCGGCCCCAGCCGTTGCGTCTCATCAGCGGCACAAAAGCCTTCGCGCCAAGGAACTGGCTGTCGAGGTTGATCCGCAGGACCTTGCTCCAAAGGGTATAGTCGAGGTCGTCGAACGCCTGGAAGGGATAGATCCCGGCATTGTTGACGAGAATATCGGCCCTTCCGTATTTCGCCTCGACCGCTTGGGCGGCGCGCGCCCAGTCTTCGGGGCTGCTCACATCGGCCTGCAGCGGGAGCGCCTCACCCCCAGCTTCTGAAATCCGGGCGGCTGTTTCCGCGACGTCGCCCAGATCGAGCAGCGCGACTTGCGCACCGCGTCGCGCCAGTTGAATGGCGGCTTCCTGCCCGATGCCATTTCCGGCACCCGTGACAACGGCAACTCTTCCTGTATGCGTAGACATGACTCAATCTCCTTGTCCGGAAAGCACTTGCGGGGCGCCGCAGCATCCATTGGGCCCGAGTCATGTAGGCCCACAGGACATCACGCATTAGGCAGCATGATGTGGAAACATTTTTCAACAGGATGGCAAATGGCGTGCGGGGACCGGGCGTTGGCTTTCGTCTCAGACGACCGGCAGGGGTCAGTCTGAAGCCGGTTGTGCGAGGCCCGTACAAAGCGTGCGCAGATGGAGCTCGCCAGCATGGTTCTCGCGCGGTTTCTCCCCCCGCGCGGGCGACGATCGGGCGCACCACCTACGCAACGTCGGCAGCTAGAACGTCCGCGAGCGCTGTTGCCGCGAAATCGACGAAGACGCGCAACTTGGCGGCAACAAACCGCTGGGCCGGGTACACCAGATTGACTGGGTCGGTTTCGCCGGTCCATTCCGGAAGGATGCGCACGAGCGTCCCATCCCTGAATTCACTCCGGCAAAGGTAGGTCGGGAGGAGCGCAATGCCTTCGCCGCGAATGGCGAAGGATCTAACCGCTGCCGGGTGATTGGTGATGATCTGCTTCGATAGCGGAACGGTCGCTACGGCGGTGCCACGCCGGAGGAGCCATTGCGCCTTCCCCTTTTGCTCGAACTGAATCAGGCTGTGCCTGCTCAGCTCTTCGGGATGCGCGGGACGGCCTTGCGCGCGAAGATACTCCGGGCTTGCAACAGGAACCCAGGTCCCTGTCCCGACTTTCCGCGCGACAAGCCGGGAATCCTTCAACGAACCGGCACGGATGGCAACATCGATGTTGCTCGTAAACAGATCGACGACATCCTGTGAAAAATGCACCTCTTGCGCCACCTTCGGATATCGCATCCGAAAGTCTGACAACAGCTTCACGACCGCTTCGTCCATGTCTATGGGGGCTGAGATCCGAAGCGTTCCCCGGGGTTCCTGTTGCGCGGCAGAGACCTGCGCGCCCGCATCCAGAATCGCTTCCACACCGATCGAAGCCGTCTCGAAATAGGCTTGCCCGGCCTCGGTCAGCCGCAGCTTGCGCGTCGTTCTCTGCAGGAGGGTCACGCCGAGCTGCCGTTCGAGGCGGGACAGCTGGGCGCTTACCGTCGAATTCGGCATGGACAGTTGGCGCGCGGCTTCGCTGAAGCTGCCTGTCTGAGCAATTTTCACGAACACGGCTACCGGGTTCAGGTCCACGATTATTAATCCGTTTGCTGAAAAGTGGCTCGGATTATCCACTACATTGCGGTCGGTGCAAGCGCCCAAGATGGGGCAGCCCGTGGTTGTTGGGGAAGGCGCGGGCCGAGGCCGATACCCACAGCTCGCACGGCCACTATCCGCCGATGCAGCTGTCATAAAGTACTGTTTATCCAACACTTACGCTGTATTGCGGTGTGTCAGCTCTTGTCGGGGAGGACATGAAAGCGGACGTTGAGCTCGCGTCGCCTCCATTGTCTACAAGGCTGGTGTGTGTGGCCTGCCCCTGTTGGGATAGACAGCCCCCGCCTATCCTTTGAGCATAGGAGGCAGCTTGTGAGTACGCAGAGGTTTACCCCGGAATTCAAGGAAGAAGCGGTCAAACAGGTCGTCGATCGCGGCTATGGCGTCCCGGATGTCGCGGCGCGTTTGGGCGTCTCCGCCCACAGTCTCTATAAGTAGGTCAAGGCGGTGTCGCCCGACAAATCCGAGCAGCAGTCGAAAGACCTGCTCGAAGCCAAAAGTGAGATCCTGCGCCTGCGGTCGCAGCTGCGGCGGGTTGAGGAGGAGCGTGATCTCTTAAAAAAGCCGCGCGGTACTTTGCCAGGGAACCCGAGTGAAGTACCGCTTCATGAACGAGCACCGTCACGAACACGCGGTCACCTTGATGTGCCGGGTCTTGCGCGTTGCCCGTGCGGGTTTCTACACATGGCTGCACGGACCTGTAAGCGATCACGCCAAGGAAGATGCCCGGCTGCTCGATCTCATTCGCGCTTCCTACAGGGCAAGCCACGGAGTTTACGGTGCACGTCGCATATTCGGCGATCTTCGGGAGGCTGGCGAGAGCTGCGGCCTCCATCGTGTCGAACGCCTCATGCGGGAGAACGGGATCAAGCCTGTGCGCGGCTACAGGAAGCCGCGCGCCATTGCTGGCCGCCCCTCCATCATCGCTCCGAACCGGCTACAGCGCGAGTTTACCGTCGATGCGGCCAACAAGGTCTGGGTGACCGACATCACCTATATCCGGACCTGGCAGGGCTGGCTTTACCTGGCGGTCGTCGTCGACCTCTTTGCACGCAAAGGTCGTCGGCTGGTCGATGAAACCCAGTCTCTCGAAAGAATTGGCCCTGGATGCGCTGCTCATGGCTGTGTGGCGCAGAAAGCCCGCCGGCCGCGTCCGTTGTGCATTCAGATCAAGGCAGCCAATACGGCAGCGACGACTTCAAGCGGTTTTGCCAGGCCCACAATCTGGAGCCGGGCATGAGCAGGCGCGCCAACTGCTGGGACAATGTCGTCGCGGAATCATTCTTCAGCAGCCTGAAGAAGGAGCGCATCCGAAAACGCATCTACAAAACGCGCGATCTCGCCCGAGCTGACATCTTCGATTATATCGAGGCGTTCTACAATCGAACCCGCCGCCACAGCCATCTCGGCGGCGTCAGTCCCGAGGCGTTCGAAAGCGCCGCGGCGTGAGGCTGGGAATTGTCTGCCAATCCGGGTGCAGTCCAGCCGGATGAGCACTTCGAGCGAGCTATCGTCGCATAGAAACCCGCCTATTCGTACGCCACAGTACGCTGTGGCTCGTCCTCATGCAGAGCTCACTTTACATCGAACGCCGAACGCGCTTCAGATTGCTCAGTCTAAATAGAAGTTGGCATGAGACCGGGCAAAAGTAGTCGAGCCCGCCGAAACTACGCTATTGCCGCCGTTTGCCCTCTACTCCCACTCGATCGTGCCGGGGGGTTTCGAGGTGACGTCGTAGACGACGCGGTTGATGCCGCGGACTTCGTTGATGAGGCGGGTGGCGGTGCGGCCGAGGAAGTTCATATCGTAGGGATAAAAATCCGCCGTCATGCCGTCGACCGAAGTTACGGCGCGCAGCGCGCAGACGAAGTCATATGTGCGATAGTCGCCCATGACGCCAACGGTCTGCACCGGCAGCAGCACCGCGAAGGCCTGCCAGATCTTGTCGTAGAGGCCAGCCTTGCGGATCTCGTCGAGATAGACCGCGTCGGCCTTGCGCAGAATGTCGAGCTTTTCGCGCGTGACGCCGCCGGGGCAGCGGATGGCGAGGCCGGGGCCTGGGAACGGGTGGCGGCCGATGAAGCGTTCCGGCAGTCCGAGTTCGCGGCCGAGCGCGCGTACTTCGTCCTTGAACAGCTCGCGCAACGGCTCGACAAGCTTCATGTTCATGCGCTCGGGCAGGCCGCCGACATTGTGGTGGGACTTGATGGTGACCGAGGGGCCGCCCGAGAAGGAGACACTTTCGATCACGTCGGGGTAAAGCGTGCCCTGGGCAAGGAAGGCCGGCGAACCCTTGCCGTCCTCGGCGATCCTGTTGGCCTCGGTCTCGAAGACCTCGATGAACAGCCTACCGATCGTCTTGCGCTTGATCTCCGGGTCCGAGACCCCGGCGAGCTGGGTCAGGAAAAGATCGGAGGCGTCCACATGGACCAGCGGGATGTTGTAGTGGTCGCGGAACATCTTCACCACCTCGTCGGCCTCGTTGAGGCGCATCAGGCCGTGGTCGACGAAGATGCAGATGAGCTGGTCGCCGATCGCCTCGTGGATCAAGACGGCAGCGACGGAAGAATCGACGCCGCCCGAAAGGCCGCAGATGACCCGCTCGCTTCCGACCTGCTCGCGAATCTTGCGGATCATTTCGGCGCGATAGGCCGACATCGTCCAGTCAGACTTCAGCCCGACGATCCTGTGCACGAAGTTGGAAAGCAGTTTTGCGCCGTCCGGCGTGTGTACGACCTCGGGGTGGAACATGGTCGTGTAGTAGCGACGGCCCTGGTCGGCGGCGATTGCGAAGGGCGCGTTCTCCGACGTCGCGATGACGTGGAAGCCCTCGGGCAATTCCGTTACCCGGTCGCCGTGGCTCATCCAGACGGGATAGCGCTTGCCGACTTCCCAGACGCCTTCGAAGAGCGGGCTTGCGGCCTTGATCTCGACGTCGGCGCGGCCGAACTCCGCGGCATGGCCGCCTTCGACCGTGCCGCCGAGTTGCGCGGCCATCGTCTGCTGGCCGTAGCAGATGCCGAGGATCGGCACGCCGCTGTCGAACACGGCCTGCGGCGCGCGGGGGCTGCCGTCAGCCGTCACCGAAGCGGGTCCGCCGGAGAAGATGACGCCCTTGGGCTTCAGCTTCTCGAAGGCTTCGGAAGCGTTGTGGAAGGGATGGATCTCGCAGTAGACGCCGGCTTCGCGGATGCGGCGCGCGATCAGCTGCGTGACCTGGCTGCCGAAATCGATGATGAGGATGCTGTCGGGATGCGCGGCGTGCTTCATGTCGGGCGTTTAAAGAAAAGTGTGAGTCGGCGCAATGGGTTGCGCGAAGGGTCTTTCACGATGATTCATGCGGCCTAGAGGTCGATTCAACTGCCTCATGCGGCGGACGAGCAAACCTCCTCAAATACTGATCGTGCCGCCGGCAATCGCCGCTTCGAGCTTCTTCACAGCGTCGGCCAGCTTCTCGTCGACCACATGCAGATACTCCAGCCAGTCGCCGATATGGTCGACGTCGGTGTCGCCGTCGGAAATGCCGCGCAGGCCGATCAGCGGCACGTCGAATATTTGGCAGACGCGCAGGCAGGCGAAGGTTTCCATGTCGACCATGTCCGCGCCGATGGCGTCGAAAGCGGGGCCGGAGACGATATTGGCGCCGGTCGAGATCGTCGCCTCCTTGACGCCGGGTATCTTGAAGGGAAGCGGCACCGTCGCCGGCAGGTCGAGGAACGGCGTCACGCCCTTCTCGAAGCCGAAAGCCGAAGCATCCATGTCGCGGTAGCTGACGGAGACGGCCTGGTAGACTTCGGTGCGCTTGAGACGGCGGCTGCCGGCCGAGCCGAGCGAAACGACGAGGTCCGGCGGGGAGCCGGCCACCTTCGCTTCGCCGAGCGCCCTGGTGAGCGAGATGCTAGCCTCGACCGGTCCCACGCCGGTCATCAGCGGCTCGAACAGCGCCTTCAGGTTGGGGCCGTATTCCGGGTCAGCCGCCATGGCGAAGAGTATGCGCTTGCCGGCGAGCGTTGCTAAAGGCGGCACCGGCTAACCCTCCATGCCCTCGCGGCCGACGATCGTCATCATCGTGCCGGTCATGGTCGCGATGAGCTTCGCCTCCTCGTCCGCGCCGATCGCATAGGCCTGTCCGTCGGCGACGACGATGGTGCGGCCGGGCTTGGTGACCGAGCCGCGGAACAGGAAGCGCACCCCTTTGCCCGGCGCCAGCAGATTGACCTTGAACTCGATGGTCAGCACGGCGGCGTTTTCCGGCATCAGCGAGAAGGCGGCGTAGCCGCAGGCCGAATCCAGCGCCGCCGAGATGACGCCCGCGTGCAGGAAACCGTGCTGCTGGGTCAGGGCCGGCGAGAAGGGCATCTCGATCTCGACGATGCCGGGCGTCACGAGCGTGAGCTCCGCGCCGATCGTCGTCATGGCGTTCTGGCGCGCGAAGGAGGCGCGCACGCGCTCCTCGTAGTTCGGGTTAGGGATGATCTTCGCTGCCGTCACGGAACCGGCCTCTCCAAACGCCGCTTATCGCAAAGCGGCCACGCGGACGCAACGGAATTGTGCAGTGCAGCAATCAGTTGAGCTGCCAGAGCGCGGCATTGAGCGTCGAAGCGAACGCGACCCATGCGGCATACGGAACGAACAGCCATGCGGCAATACGATCGCGATTCCAGGCGACGGCGATGAAAGCCAGGATCGCGGCCAGAAGCAGAAGAACCACCAACAGGGCGAGGCCAATCTGCTGGAAAGCGAAGAACACCGGCGACCACAGGAAGTTCAGCGCCAGTTGCAGCCACCAGAGCTTCATAGCCGTCCCCGAGCGCTCCCGTTGCCAGATGCGCCAGCCGGCAATGGCGATGAGTACGTAGAGTATGGTCCAGGCGGGGCCGAACAGCCAATTCGGCGGGTTGAAGGAAGGCTTCGCCAGCGCCTCGTACCACGGGCCGGGCGCGGTCAGGAAGCCGATCAGCAGGCCGCCGCCGACGACCAGGAGAACGAATGGAGCTAGCGCCGCTCTGCCTGACATGACGTTTGCCCCCTTGATGCTTCGCCCTTCTATCTGATGCGAGCCGGCCGGAAATCAAGGATCAGCCCTGCCTCACAAGCGCGGCGAAATAGAAGCCGTCGGTGCCGCTCCTGGCGGGAGTCAACGAAATGCCGCGCTCCTTATCGATCATCGCCAGGTCGGCGCGGCCCGGAAAACGGTCGCCCCAAAGGCGTTGGTGATCGACCGGCAAGAAACCCGGCTCGCGGGCGAGGAAGGCGTCGATCTGGCGGGCATTCTCGGCCGGGAAGACCGAGCAGGTTATGTAGACGAGGCGACCGCCCGGCTTCACGTAAAGCTTGGCGGCGTCGAGGATCGCCTTCTGCTCGCCGGTGCGGACGTCGAGCTGTTTTTGCGTCAGCCGCCATTTCGCGTCGGGCCGCCGGCGCCATGTGCCCGAGCCCGTGCAGGGAGCGTCGACCAGGACGAGGTCCATCTGGCCTTCAAGGGGCACGAGTTCTTGAGCCCTCGACAGGACCTGGACGTTGCGGTTGTCGGAGCGCCGCAGCCGGTCGAAGATCGGGGCGAGCCTCTGCTTCTCGGAATCGTAGGCGAAGATCTGACCCTTGTTCTCCATCGCCGCCGACAGCGCCAAGGTCTTGCCGCCGGCGCCGGCGCAATAGTCCAGCACCTGCATGCCTGGCGCGGCGCCGGCGAGCGTCGCCGCGACCTGCGAACCTTCGTCCTGCACCTCGAACCAGCCTTTCTGGAAGGCCGGTTCGGCCTGCACGTTGCGGTGGCGACCCGAGCCGTCGACCGGCGGGATGCGGATACCGTGGGGTGCAAGGCGCGTCGGCGCGGCGCCCAGACCGGACAACTCGGTCAGGATGCGATCACGGTTGGCCTTCAACGTATTGACGCGAAGGTCGAGCGGCGGGCGCGCCGACAGACCAGCCGCTTCGACGACCCAGCCCTCGCCGAAAGCTTCCCTCAGCAAGGGCGCGCACCAATCGGGCAGATCGGCGCGGATTTCCGCCGGGGCGTCCTCCAGCCGGCGCGTCGCTGCCGTATGCAACTCTTCTTCGGTCAGCGGCGGCGGCGCGAAGCGGTCGCCGTCCAGCGCGGCGTTGAGGCTCTCCGGCGTCAGGTTCCATTCGAGCAGCAACGCGCCGAAAGCCAGCGCACGCGGCGTGTCGGCGTCGAACAGCCAGCCGGCCGAGCGCTTGCGGCGCAATGCATCGTAAACGATGTTGCCTATCGCGGCGCGGTCGCCGGAACCGGCGAAGCGGTGCGACAGGCCCCAGTCCTTGAGTGCATCGGCCGTCGGCCTTCGCCTGGCCGCAATGTCGTCGAGGACCTCGATCGCCGCCGCCAGTCTTCCGCCGAGGCGCATGTCTCTCTCCAATGCCGGTTGCCCGAATGCCGGTCTGACTAGCGGCGGGAGGCTGCCGTGGCAAGCGCAAGCGGGGACTGACGCATTCCATCGTTGCCACGCCCGTGCTTCTTCTCGCTCACGGCCGAACGCTCGCTTTCGCTCGCCCGGCCTCCGCTGGGGCGGCGGATAGCCGGCGGCCCGCGGTCGCGGGCTCGGCCTTCGGCCGGAGGGCGTGCTTCACCGTTGCCACGCCCGGCAACCGCCGTCTGGCCTTTGTCAAAGAACGCTCCCTGCCTTGGCAAGGAGAAGTCGGGAAGCGGGGCGCAGGGCCGAGCCTCTCAATAGTTAGTACGTGGCACGGTCTCCCGCGCCCCGCCGGCGTTCTTGCCCCGGCGGAGGACACGGCCGGTGCCGCTGGTCTCCGTCAGGGCCCGGACCTGGGGGTTCATCACCCAGCCGCGCCACCGTTAGCGCGACCGATCCGGCGCCGCCGCCCTCCCTGATACCCTGTGCGCACCAGGTTCCCGCGAGAGCGGTGGCCGCAGTATCGACGAAGATGAATCGGTGTGAATGAAACGGGCCGATTATTTTTCGAAATCGAAGGAAATCAATGGTTTGGCCCGGATGCCTTTCCACGCGAAAACAGGCGCCGCTCGCGCTGCGCCTGTTTCAGAGCCCGTCGGTCGAGATGAACCGCCGTCAGACGAGGTCGAAGCGGTCGGCGTTCATCACCTTGGTCCAAGCAGCGACGAAGTCGTCGACGAACTTCTGCTTCGCGTCCGAGGCGGCATAGACCTCGGCCAGGGCACGCAGCACCGAGTTCGAACCGAAGACGAGGTCGACGCGCGTGCCGGTCCACTTGACCTCGCCGGTCTTGCGGTCCCGCCCTTCGAACACATCCCTGGCCCCGGAGATCGCCTTCCACTCCGTGCCCATGTCCAAGAGGTTCACGAAGAAGTCGTTGGTCAGCGCACCGGGCCTGTCCGTGAACACGCCATGCGTGGAGCCATCAGTGTTGATGTTGATGGCGCGCAGGCCGCCTATCAGCGCCGTCAGTTCGGGGGCGGTCAGCGTGAGAAGCTGCGCCTTGTCGATCAGCAGATGCTCGGCCGGCACCGCGTAGCGGGCCTTCTGGTAGTTGCGGAAGCCGTCCGCGACCGGCTCGAGGAACGCGAAGGACTCCGCGTCCGTCTGCGCCTGGCTGGCGTCGGTGCGGCCGGGCGCGAACGGCACGACGACGTCGTGGCCGGCGGCCTTCGCCGCCTGCTCGACGCCGGCGTTGCCGGCAAGCACGATCAGGTCGGCGAGAGAGACCTTCCTGCCGTCGTTCCGGCCCTGGTTGAACTCGAACTGGATGCGCTCCAGGACCTTGAGCACCCTGGCGAGATGCTCCGGCTGGTTTACCGCCCAGTCCTTCTGGGGCGTCAGGCGGATGCGCGCGCCATTGGCGCCGCCACGCTTGTCGCCGCCCCGGAAGGTGGAGGCAGAAGCCCAGGCAGTGCCGACCAGCTCGGAGACGGTCAGGCCCGAGGCGAGCACCTTGGCCTTGAGCGCCGCCGCGTCTGCTTCGTCGACCAGCGGATGGTCGACCGCCGGCACCGGGTCCTGCCAGATCAGTTCTTCACGGGGCACTTCCGGCCCGAGATAACGCGATCGCGGCCCCATGTCGCGGTGGGTGAGCTTGAACCAGGCGCGGGCGAAGGCTTCGGCAAAGGCCTGCGGATTCTGCAGGAAACGCCGCGAGATCTTCTCGTAGACGGGGTCGACGCGCAGCGCCAGGTCGGTGGTCAGCATGGTCGGCCGGCGCTTCTTCGACGGATCGTGCGCATCGGGAATGACCTCGCCAGCGTCCTTCGCCACCCACTGGTTTGCGCCGGCCGGGGACTTCTCCAGCACCCACTCGAACTTGAACAGGTTTTCGAAGAAGAAGTTGCTCCACTGAGCGGGCGTCTGCGTCCAGGTGACTTCGAGGCCGCTGGTGATGGTGTCACCGCCCTTGCCGGAGCCGAAGCGGTTGTGCCAGCCCAGGCCCTGGGCGTCGAGGTCGGCTGCTTCGGGCTCGGGGCCGACATTGTCGGCCGGGCCGGCGCCGTGGGTCTTGCCGAAGGTGTGTCCGCCGGCGATCAGCGCGACCGTCTCCTCGTCGTTCATGGCCATGCGGCCGAAGGTGTCACGGATGTCCTTGGCGGCGAGCAGCGGATCGGGGTTGCCGTCGGGACCTTCCGGGTTGACGTAGATGAGGCCCATCTGCACCGCGGCGAGCGGGTTTTCGAGATTGCGCGAATGCACCTTGCCGTCGGCATTGTCGTCGGCCGCAAGCACGCCTTCGTCGGCCGGCTTTTCGACGCCTTCCGAGCCCTGCGCATAGCGCAGGTCACCGCCCAGCCAGGTGGTCTCACGGCCCCAGTAGACGTCCTGGTCAGGCTCCCAGGTGTCCTCGCGTCCGCCGGCGAAACCGAAGGTGCGGAAGCCCATCGTTTCCAGCGCGACATTGCCGGTGAGGATCAGAAGGTCGGCCCAGGAAATCCGCTGTCCGTATTTCTGCTTGATCGGCCACAGCAGGCGGCGCGCCTTGTCGAGGCTGACATTGTCCGGCCAGCTGTTCAGCGGCGCGAAACGCTGCTGGCCGCGACCGCCACCGCCGCGACCATCGCCGACGCGGTAGGTGCCGGCGCTGTGCCAGGCCATGCGGATGAAGAGCGGCCCATAGTGGCCGAAGTCGGCCGGCCACCAGTCCTGCGAGTCGGTCATCAGCTGGCGCAGGTCATTCTTCAGCGCGTCGTAGTCGAGCTTCTTGAACTCCTCGCGGTAGTCGAAGCCCTTGCCCAGCGGGTCGGACCTTGACGAATGCTGGCTGAGGAGATCGACCCGCAGCTGGTCCGGCCACCAATCCCTGATGCTCGTGCCGCCGGCCTCATGAATGACGGGGCATTTGCCGGAACCCGTGCCACCGGGGCCCTTGTCGTCGGTCTTTGCGTCCATGTCTCTCTCCAACGTGTCTCGAATCCAATGCGAAGCCGGCCCCACGACTCAGAGGCCGGGCGCCACCACCGATGTCTTCATAGCGGGAGGATGTGTCATCGCTGTTGCCTCCCCCCGGTGGTGTGATTTCACGGCAAGCCCAGGCGAGCCTTGCAAATCGCAGGAGCTCCAGTCTGGAACAATTCCAGAGTAGCGAAGGCGCGCGATAAATACAAATTGCATTTCCTATTCGCGACGATAACTTGTCCTTATGATACGACTCACCGTAAGGCAGATGGAATATTTCGACGCGCTGGCCCAGACGCTGCATTTCGGCCGCGCGGCGGTGCTTGCCGGCGTCAGCCAGCCGGCGCTGTCCAGCCAGATCGCGGAAATGGAAGAGAAGCTCGGCTGCTCACTGTTCGAGCGCGGCGGCAAGGCTATCCGCATGACCGACGAGGCGGCCGCGCTGCAGCCGCGCATCGAACGCGTGCTTTCGGAACTGCGCGAGATCGAGCATTTCGGCAGGCAGGGACGGACGGCCATGGAAGGCCGCTTCCGGCTCGGCATCATCCCGACGATCGCGCCCTATCTGCTGCCGCGGATGTTGCCCGAGATCAGGGCGCGCTTCCCGAACCTCCAGCTCGAACTGCGCGAGGCGGTGACCTCGACGCTGATCGAGGAGACAGCGGCGCGCCGGCTCGACGCCTTCATCGCCGCCACACCGCTCGACGCGCCGGCGCTGATGACGGAGGCGCTGTTCGCGGACCGCTTCTTCCTCGCCGTGCCGGCGCAGGACCCCGCCTTCGCGTCACCGCCAGTGCCGCCGGAAAGCCCGGCGCTGGAGCGGCTGATGCTGCTGGAGGAAGGGCACTGCATGCGCGAGCAGGCGCTGGCCGTGTGCGGCAGCGTCAAGCCGGTGGCGATGGCGAGCTATGGCGCGACCAGCCTGACCACGCTGCTGCAGATGGTGGCGCACGGCATGGGGGTGACGCTGGTGCCGGAGATGGCTGCAGACGCCGCAGGAGCGATGCGCGACCTGAAGATCGTGCCCTTCGCCGAGCCTATGCCCGAGCGGACGATCTGCATGGCCTGGCGGCGCAACCGGGCGCGTCCGGAAGAATGCCAGGCGCTGGCCGCCATCATCCGCGAACTGCGGGCGCGCCAACCGAACGGGCGAGCGCCGAACTGATTTCGGCTGTCAGCGCCGTGTCTGCGGCGGAGCGCTCTTTCAGCGAGCGCACCAGGCAGGCCTCGGACCGCAGGATGACGCCGTCGGCAAGAACCTTGAGGTGGTTGGCGCGCAGGGTCGAGCCCGTGGTGGTGATGTCGACGATGACGTCGGCCGAACCGGCAGCCGGCGCGCCCTCGGTGGCACCGAGGCTTTCGACGATGCGGTAGACCTGGATACCGTGTTTTTGCGAGAAGAACTGCTGGGTGAGACGCCAGTATTTGGTGGCGATGCGCAGCCGCCGGCCGTGGCGCTGGCGGAACTCGGCGGCGACATCGTCGAGGTCAGCCATGGTCTCGACGTCGAGCCAGGATTCGGGCACCGCGACCACGACATCGGCCGGGCCGAAGCCGAGGCGGGCCTCGATCGCCGCCTTGCTCTCCCAGTCGGCGACGTTTTCGCGCAACAGGTCCTCGCCGGTGATGCCGAGATCGACGCTGCCCTGGCCGATCTCGCCGGATATCTCGGTGGCCGACAGGAAAGCGATCTCGACACCGTCGCGCCCCTCGATGCGGGCGCGGTATTTCCTGTCGTCGCCGGGCAGGCTGACGGCGAGCCCGGCCTTCGCCAGGATTTCTAGCGACTGGTCCTTGAGACGGCCCTTGGAGGGGATGGCGAGGGTTATGGTCATGCCGCCCCTCCCCCAAGCTGCTCGATGCGGTCGAGCCAGACGGAGAAGCCGACGCCGGGGATAGGCGACTTCGCGCCGAGCAGCGTGAGCAGCCGGTCGTAGCGGCCGCCGCCGACGAGCGGGCGTGTTGCCGATTCCGAGCCGGGGCCGGCGGACATCTCGAAGACGAGGCCGGTGTAATAGTCGAGCGGGCGGCCGAAGGCGGCGTCGTAGCGGATCGCGGCGGGCGGCAGGCCTTGGGCGGAGATCGCCTCGACGCGGGCGGAAAAGTTGGCAAGGGCCGAGCTGAGCGACAGGCCGGCGGATTTGGCGAAGGCTTCGAGCGCGGCCGCGGCCCCATCGAGCGGTACGTCGATGGCGAGGAATTTTTCGAGCGCTGCGAAGGCCTCCGCCGAGAGCCTGACGCTGCGCAGCTCGGCCTTCTCGACGAGACGCCGCGCGATCTCCTGCGGCGTGCGGCCGGCGGAGGGCGACAGGCCGGCCTGGGCCATGTCGGTCGCGATGTGCCCGGCGAGCCTTTCCAGATCGCCGTCGGCGACGAGGGCTGCGACCGGTTCCGGCAGCGCTCCGTTCTTCGGCGGATTGGCGAGATCGGCGAGTGCGGCAGCCAGCATGTCGGCCGAGCCGAAGGCGCGGGCGAGCCGCATGCGCCAGCCGCGCGGCAGGCCAAGTGCCGCCAGCACCGCCTCGAAGATGGTCTGGTCGCCCAGCGTGACGGTCAGCGGAATGCCGGGCAGCGTCAGCGTCAGCAGCGCGTGCGCATCGGCCACCAATCGGGCGTCGGCGCGCGCCGTGTCGGTGTCGCCGAGGTCCTCGATGCCGGCCTGGAAGAACTCGTTGCCGCCCTCGCGGCGCTGGCGGAACACCTCGCCGAGATAGGCATAGCGGCGCGGCGTGCCGGCCTGGCTGGCGATGTGGTCGAGGCAGACGGGAATGGTGAATTCCGGACGCAGGCAGAGGGCCGCGCCCGTCTCGCTCTCGGTGAGGAAGATGCGCCGGCGCAGATCCTCGCCGGCCATGTCGAGGAACGGGTCGGCGGGCTGCAGCACCGGCACGTCGACCGACGCCGCGCCACGGGAGGCGAACAGCGCGAGGATGGATGGAGCGATGGCAGGGTAGCGGGAGGTCACCCCTTCCTCCGCTCCGCCGCCTGCGCGTCGAGGATTTTCTGCACCTCGGCGACGAGATCGGCCTCCGATACCGTCACCTGCCCGGGACGCGCTTCCTTGTATTCGGCATGGCCGGCGATCGCGCTGGCCTGGCGCGCGCCTTCGATGAGATCCTTGATCTGCACGACGCCCTCGGCGCGCTCGTTGCCGCCCTGGATGACGACGGCCGGGCTGCCGCGCCGGTCGGCATATTTGATCTGCGCCTTCATGCCGGCGCCGCCGAGATACATCTCGGCGCGGATGCCGGCCTTGCGGAGCTCGGACACCATCTTCTGGTAGCGGCCGAGGCTTTCGGTGTCCTTGTCCATGACCAGCACGACAACAGGCGCGATGACGTCGGACGTATCGAGCTTGCCCAGCGCCTTCAGCGCCGCCGTCAGGCGCGAGACGCCGATGGAAAAACCGGTCGCCGGCACCGGCTCGCCGCGGAAGCGCGAGACCAGCCCGTCATAACGCCCACCGCCGCCCACCGAGCCGAAGCGCACGATCTTGCCTTCCTCGTTGGGGATTTCGGCGAGCAGTTCGGCCTCGTAGACCGGGCCGGTGTAGTATTCGAGGCCACGGACGACGGAGGGGCTTATACGAATGCGTTTCGTCCCATATCCAGCGGCTCCGACCAACTCTGCGATCGACCGAAGCTCCACAAGACCCTGCCGTCCCGTTTCGCTCACGCTCAAGACCTTTTCCCACTCATCGAGTATCAGAGCATTCAGAATCCTGAAATTGTCGAAGTTTGGCGATACCGCGTCGTCTTCAAGAACCGTCCAATTCTTAGTATCGATGTGCGCTGAGTGGACATGTTCGGGACCTATCACTCCCAGCAGGTTTGCGATCTGCCCTTCATCCAGACCGGCCCCCTTGGTGAAATCCCCCTCGCCTTCCTTGCCGCCATCCCATCGGCCTGCTCCGAGAAGCAGGCTCACACCTTCCGGTCCAAACTTATCCAGCTTGTCGATCGCCCGGAGTACCGTCAGTCGCCGCCCGGCGTTGTCATCGCCGCCAAGGCCGATGGCCTCGAGCACGCCGTCCAGCACCTTGCGGTTGTTGACGCGGATGACGTAGTCGCCGCGCGCAATCCCCAGCGCCTCCATGACGTCGGCCATCATCATCGCCATCTCGGCGTCGGCGGCGACGCCCGGCGTGCCGATCGTGTCGGCGTCGAACTGCATGAACTGGCGGAAGCGGCCGGGGCCGGGTTTCTCGTTGCGGAACACCCAGCCGGAGCGGTAGCTGCGATAGGGTTTCGGCAGGCGTTCAAAGTTCTCTGCGACGAAACGGGCGGTCGGCGCGGTCAGGTCGTAGCGCAGCGACAGCCACTGG
This sequence comes from Mesorhizobium sp. KR9-304, assembly GCF_040049215.1. NCBI lineage: Bacteria > Pseudomonadati > Pseudomonadota > Alphaproteobacteria > Hyphomicrobiales > Phyllobacteriaceae > Mesorhizobium > Mesorhizobium sp. KR9-304. The sequence goes on from NZ_JBDZDN010000001.1 coordinate 319,356, forward strand.
TCGTCATCGTCCTGGAAAGAGAAGACGCCTTCGTTGGGCCTGTCCTGGTCGGGCAGGAATTTACCCAGCGCGTCGGTATATTCGATAAGCGGCTGCTCGGCCGGCTCGAAGCCGTAGAGCTCGTAGACCTCCCTGATCTTCGCCATCATCTTCTCGACGGCGCGGATATCGTCGGGAAAACGGTCGACAAAGCCGCGCGGCAGCCGCGCCCTGGTCTTCTCGGATTTGTCGGCCATGGAAATCGTCGCTTCGCAAGAGGTTGTATGGCGCGCGTCCTAAACGATGGAGCCTTTGGCAGCAAGGTGCTCTTGGAACCCGTGGCGCTGCCCCTCACCTGCCTGCCGGCATCCTCTCCCCGTGAAGGACGGGGAGAGGAGCGCGCTCTGGCGCTGTCGCTCTTCCATGCAAGTGCGGAGGGAGGAGGATGGCCGCGACGCTGGCGACCCCTCTCCCCGTCCTTCACGGGGAGAGGGTAAGGGTGAGGGGCAGCACGCCGCGCCCGCCCCCGACAACCGCCCCCGTTGCATTTATGGCACGGGCTGTTTCTTTTGCTGTGGATGGTCAGCCTGGCGCTGGCTTCGTGCGTTAACCTTGACTAGATGGTCGCGCTTCCGGTTTCGAATTTCGATTCAAGATTGAACCAGTTCGGACCGGCCGGCGACATGGTGATGATACAGGGCTTGGGTATCTCTTGGCGGCATCGAAACCGCCTTGCGACGTGCATCTGGATCGAAACGCATTCGTAACTTCATTCGTGCCAGATGTGACAGGGCAACAGACCGAGATGACTCCCGTGAAAGCCGCGCTTCTTTCGTTCGCCATGCTTGCCGCCATCGGGCTTTGGGGCGTGGGCATCTATGCAGCCGATGCAAAAAGCGGACATACCGTCGTCGACGGCTACGGCGTCACCACGGCCCTCAACCGCTAAGCTCCAAGACCAGCATCGCAATTCCGGACGGAAAACCGGTTTGCGCTTTTCCTGGAATTGCTAGGCTTCCACCGTCAGCAGACGTTTTTCGGCGCCGTCGATGACGAGCGCGGTCAGCCGTCCGCTTGCGAAGGCGCCGGTGTCGACATTGACGCGGTTGGCGCAGATTTCCGGCTCGGACACCGGCGTGTGCCCATGCACCACGACCTTCGGGTGAAGCTCCTCGTGGCGATGGAAGTCGCCCCTGATCCAGATCAGGTCCAGCGGATCCTGCGCGTCGAGCGCGACGCCTGGGCGAATGCCCGCGTGGCAGAAGAAGAAATCGCCGAGCGAGACCGAGAATTTCAGCGCGCGAAGGAAATCCTTGTGGCTTGCCGGCACCGCGGCGGCGAGCGCCCGGCTGCTCACCGCGAAGCCGCGCAGGGCGCCCGGATCAAGCATTATGCCGTAGGACCAGGCCGTCTGCACGCCGCCGTAGCGGGCAAACAGCCCATCGGGGTCGGGCCGGGCAAGGAAATCCAGGAAGCCGATGTCGTGGTTGCCGGCGAGCGAGAGGATGCGTGCGTCGGCGGCGGTCTGGCGGACGAGGAACTCCAGCACGCCCTTGGATTCAGGGCCCCGATCGACATAGTCGCCGAGATGGACGATGCGCCAGTCGGACGGGCGGACGCGCATTATGTCCGCTACGATCTGCGCGTGCATCTCGGCAAGCAGGTCGAGCCGGCCATGCACATCGCCGATGGCGTAGACGACCGTGCCTTCGGGCCCACGCGCGTCGAGGTAGTGGATGCCGGGCATGCGCCCTCCCCCTACCGGTGCAGCATGTCCTTGCCGGCGTCCGTAATCAGCCGCTTGCCGCAGAGCGCCAGCGTCATGTCCAACTCCTTGCGGATGATCTCCAGCGCCTTGGTGACGCCGGGCTTGCCGAGCGCGCCGAGACCGTAGAGGAACGGCCGGCCGATATAAGTGCCCCTGGCGCCGAGGCAAAGCGCCTTCAGCACGTCCTGGCCGGAGCGGATGCCGCCGTCCATGTGGACCTCGATCCTGTCGCCGACCGCATCGGCGATAGGCTCGACCATCGAGATCGAGGACGGCGCGCCGTCGAGCTGGCGGCCGCCATGGTTGGAGACGATGATGGCGTCGGCGCCGGTGCTGAGCGCCATCTTCGCGTCATCCACGTCGTTGATGCCCTTCAGGATCAGCTTGCCGCCCCAGCGCTCCTTGATCCACTCGACATCCTTCCACGACAGATGCGGGTCGAACTGCTCGGTGGTCCAGGACGACAGCGAGGCAAGATCGCCGACGCCCTTGGCGTGGCCGACGATGTTGCGGAAGGTGCGCCGCGGGGTGCCGAGCATGCCCACCGCCCAGCGCGGCCGCGTCGCCACCTGCCAGACGTGCTTGGGCGTGAATTTCGGCGGCGCCGACAGGCCATTGCGCAGGTCCTTGTGGCGCTGGCCGAGAAGCTGCAGGTCCAGCGTCAGCACCAGCGCCGAGCATTTCGCGGCCTTGGCCCGGTCGATCAGGTTGAAGACGAAATCCTTGTCCCTGAGCACGTAGAGCTGGAACCAGAACGGCTTCGTCGTCCGCTCGGCGACATCCTCGATCGAGCAGATGCTCATGGTGGACAGCGTGAAAGGCACGCCGAATTCCTCCGCGGCCTGGGCGGCCAGAATCTCGCCGTCGGGATGCTGCATACCGGTCATGCCGGTCGGCGCCAGCGCCACCGGCATCGACACTTTCTCGCCGATCATGGTGGTCTCCAGCGAGCGGTTGCTCATGTCGACCAGCACGCGCTGGCGGAGCTTGATCTTGTGGAAATCCTCCTCGTTGGCGCGGTAGGTGCCCTCGGTCCAGGCGCCTGAATCGGCATAGTCGAAGAACATCTTCGGCACGCGCCGCCTGGCCATCTTCTTGAGATCGTCGATCTCGAGGATCGACATCGGCGTGCCCCTGAGCGGCTTAGCGTTCGGTCCAGTCGCCATCATTGCCTCCAATCGATATTCGTCATGAAAATTCCGTTCCGGCGATCTCTCGCGCTGTTCCTTGTTCGAGCATCGGTTTCGGTCCTGACCCTAGCTGCGCTGGCGCAGGCGGAGCCGCGCGACGCGCTGCCAGTCGCCGGTGCGTTCGGCCTCCGCCATCGCCTGCTCGAGATAGGTGATGTGATCCATCGCCGCATGGCGGGCGGCGGCGGGATCGCCCGACCGGACCGCCTTGTGGATCGCCAGGTGCTGCTCGAGCAGCGCGGCGCTGGCGTTGGGCAGGTTGAACACCAGGATGCGGTTCTGCAGCACGCCTTCCGACAGCAGCCGGTAGCAGGAACGCAGCGTGTGCATCAGCATGATGTTGTGCGCGCATTCGCCGATCGCCTGGTGGAACTCGACGTCGATCGCGGCCTCCGCCTCCATGTCGCCGGAGGGATGCACCTCCTGCATGCGCTCGACGATGCGGTCGAGCAGCGCGAGGTCGTCGGGGGTGGCGCGGCGGGCGGCGAAGTCGGCGGCGATGCCTTCGATCTCGCGGCGGTATTCGAGGTAGTCGCTCGCCGCCTTGCGGTGAGTAGCGAAGAGATCGGTGACCGGGCGGGCGAAGACCTGGCCGATCACGTCGGCGACATAGGTGCCGCCGCCGGGCGTGGTGGTCAGCAGGCCGCGCGCTTCGAGATCCTTCAGCGCGTCACGCAGGATCGGCCGCGACACGTCGAACTGGCGCGCCAGATCGCGCTCGCCGGGCAGCCGGTCGCCGACGCGCAATATGCCTTCGAGGATGAGCGCCTCGATCTGCTGCACGGCCTCGTCGGCCGTGCGCGAGTGCTCTATCCTGGAAAAAATCTCACCCAAGGCCATACCCGACCGGCCGATCCGAATGGTTGAGAATAGAGCCATTCCGGCAAACTGGTCAATTAATTTATCCAGTTGCGGCGCTGCCGTCCAATTCACGACATCGCGCGCCGCGACAACGTCGCGCATGGGTCCGCGGGTGTCCTACGATCATAACGACCCTCTTGTTCCATGGAGCGGGCCAATGTCCGTTGAGCCGTCCAAACTTGAATTTTCGTCCGGGCTGACCGGCAGCGTGCTCGGCTTTCCCGCGCATGGCGGCCGTTCCGACGCCATCGGCGAAGTGCATTCGCGTCCGCATCCGCTGGTTCAGCAGCCGCGCACGCTCATCCAGCTCGCCTTCATGACCGAGGGAGGCTCCGCCGTCGATCACGCGGTGCTGTCGGAGTTGTCGCGCCGCCTCGGCATTGCCGCGCCCGACAAACAGGCCCGCCACCACGCGATGAGCTGGGGACAGGGCACGCTGCGCTGGGAACGGCATACGGAATTCTCGACCTATCTGTGGGAAGGGCCACTGTCCGACAACGGGCGGGGGAAGGATTCGCCTTTCGGCAACGGCTTTTCTCCTCCGGGAACGGTCATCTCCGGCATCCGGCTGGAGATCCGCGAATGGACACCGGAGAACGAGAAGCTGATCGGCGCTTTCGACCCGACAAGCCTCTGCTATTCCGTCGTCGAGACCGGCAAGGCCGCCATCGTCACCGATTTCAGGCAGGACGGCGACGGGCTGACCCGTATCCTGATCCTTGACCGCGGCCTGACGGCGCAGCGCACCGGCGCGCTCTGCCAAAGGCTCATGGACATCGAGACTTACCGGACGCTGGCGTTGCTCGGCCTGCCGCTGGCGCAGTCGCTGTCCGGCCGCGTACGCCGCATCGAGGACCGCCTCGCCACGCTCACCACGGAAATGAAGGCGGCGGACAGCCGCAACAGCCAGACGCTGCTTGCCGAACTGACCGAACTCGCGGCGGAGCTTGAAGCGGATGCAGCCGCGAGCCTTTACCGGTTCGGCGCTAGCCGCGCTTACGACGGCATCGTTCTGGAGCGCCTCGACGCCCTGGATGAGGAGGTCGTGCCGGGTCACGATACCTGGGGCGGCTTTCTCCAGCGCCGCCTGGCGCCGGCCATGCGGACCTGCCGGTCGGTCGAGGAGCGCCAGGCCAACCTGTCGCGCAAGCTGACCCGCGCCACGCAGCTCCTGCGCACCTGGGTGGACGTCGAGGTCGAGAAGCAGAACCGCGGCCTGCTCGCCTCCATGAACAATCGCGCGAAGTTGCAACTCAGGCTGCAACAGACTGTCGAAGGCCTGTCGGTGGCGGCGGTCTCCTATTATGTCGTCGGCCTGATCGGCTATCTCGCCAAGGGGACCAGCGTCTTCGGCAAGGCCATCGCACCGGAACTCGTTACGGCAGGATCCGTACCGTTCGCGATCGTTACCGTGTGGTGGCTGGTCAGGAAGGCGCGGCGCGGGCAGGACTGACCTGCCGCTCCGCTGGCCTCGCCCACGCCTTGCGCCGCATCTTACGCAGCGTCATCTTGACGCAGAAGCCTTCGCGGCCAAATCGATCGAAGCTGGTTGGTAGGGTGGGTTTGCGCTAAAAAAGGATAACTGGTAAAACCTTTTTACCAATTTTCCCCGGAGGCGCGATGTCCGGCCTGTCGATGCCCAAGCCCGATTCCGAGACGATGCGGCGGCGCGACGAGATCGTGGCCGACTTGGCGGTCATCGTTCCCGGCGAAGGCGTGGTGGACGCCGTCAACGAGATGCGCGCCTTCGAGAGCGACGGGCTGACCGCCTATCGCCAGCTGCCGCTGGTGGTCGTGCTGCCGGAGACGGTCGAGCAAGTCGCGAAAATCCTGAAATACTGCAACGAGCGCAACATCCGCGTGGTGCCGCGCGGCTCGGGCACCTCGCTGTCGGGCGGCGCGCTGCCGCTGGAGGACGCGGTGCTGCTCGTCATGAGCCGCTTCAACCGCATCCTCGAGATCGATTTTCCGAACCGCGCTGTCGTCGCGCAGCCGGGCGTCACCAATCTCGGCATCAGCGTCGCCGTCGAGCAGGAGGGCTTTTATTACGCCCCCGATCCATCCTCCCAGATCGCCTGCTCGATCGGCGGCAACGTGGCGGAGAATTCCGGCGGCGTGCACTGCCTGAAATACGGGCTGACCGCCAACAACGTGCTCGGCATCGAGATGGTGCTGATATCAGGCGAGGTCGTGCGGCTCGGCGGCCGGCATCTCGACAGCGGCGGCTACGACCTGCTCGGCGTGATGACCGGCTCGGAAGGGCTGCTCGGCGTGGTGACAGAGGTGACCGTGCGCATCCTGAAGAAGCCGGAGACGGCGCGCGCGCTGCTGATCGGCTTCCCGACCAGCGAACAGGGCGGCCAGTGCGTCGCCGACATCATCGGCGCCGGCATCATCCCGGGCGGCATGGAGATGATGGACCGGCCGGCGATCCAGGCGGCCGAGGATTTCCTGCATGCCGGCTATCCGCTCGACGTGGAGGCGCTGCTGATCGTGGAACTGGACGGGCCGGGCGTCGAGGTCGATCACCTGATCGGGCTGGTCGAGGCGATCGCGCACAGGAACGGCTCGACCACCTGCCGCATCTCGACCTCGGAAGAGGAGCGGCTTGCCTTCTGGGCCGGGCGCAAGGCGGCGTTCCCGGCGGTCGGCCGCATCTCGCCCGACTATTACTGCATGGACGGCACCATCCCGCGCAAGGAGCTGCCCAAGGTGCTCGCCGGCATGCGCCGGCTGTCGGAGAAATACGGGCTCGCCGTCGCCAACGTCTTCCATGCCGGCGACGGCAACCTGCATCCGCTGATCCTCTACGACGCCAACAAGCCCGGCGAACTCGACAAGGCAGAAAGCTTCGGCGCCGACATTCTTCGCCTCTGCGTCAAGGTCGGCGGCGTTTTGACCGGCGAGCACGGCGTCGGCGTGGAGAAGCGCGACCTGATGGGCGAGATGTTCAACCAGATCGACCTCGACCAGCAGATGCGGGTGAAGTGCGCCTTCGACCCGAACCACCTGCTTAACCCCGGCAAGGTGTTCCCGCAGCTTCGCCGCTGCGCCGAGCTTGGCCGCATGCATATCTCGGGCGGCAAGCTGCCGTTCCCGAGCATCCCGAGATTCTGATTCCAGCCATGACCACCTTCCTCCCTTTCACCCCTACCGACGTCGCCACCGCCGTCCAGTGGGCGCTGTCGGAGGAAGCGCCGCTGGAGATCCTCGGCCACGGCTCGAAGCGCGGCATCGGGCGTCCGCAGCAATGCGAGCATGCGATCGACCTCTCGGCGCTGTCGGGCGTCACGCTTTACGAGCCGGAGGAGCTGGTGCTGTCGGCCAAGGCCGGCACGCCGATCGCCGACATCGAGCACCTTCTCGCGCAGAACGGCCAGCAGCTCGCCTTCGAGCCGATGGACTGCTCGCGGCTGCTCAACCACGACACGCGCGGCGGCAAGGGCGGCACGATCGGCGGCGTGCTGTCGGGCAATCTGTCGGGACCGCGCCGCATCAAAGCGGGCGCCGCACGCGATCATGTGCTCGGCATTGCAGCCGTGTCCGGGCGCGGCGAGGTCTTCAAGTCGGGCGGCCGCGTGGTGAAGAACGTCACCGGCTACGATCTCTCCAAGCTGATGACCGGCGCCTGGGGCACGCTCGGCGTGCTGACCGACGTGACCGTCAAGGTGCTGCCGGCGGCCGAGACGGAGACGACGCTGGCGATCCGCGGCCTCACCGACGAGGACGCGACCGCCGCCATGGCGGTGGCGATGGGCTCGAGCGCCGAGGTTTCGGGCGCCGCCCACCTACCCTACGGCGTGACCGAGCGCGTGGCGAGCGACCTGCGCGGAGCCGACCCGACGACGCTGCTGCGGGTCGAAGGGTTCGGCCCCTCTGTCGCCTACCGCGTCGCAGCGCTGAAAAGCCTGCTGAGGAACGCCGGCCAGATCGACGAGGTGCCGGACCGCAACTCGCAGACGCTGTGGCGCGACATCCGCGACTGCGCGCCCTTCGCAGACGGCACGGCGCGGCCGGTCTGGCGCGTGTCGATGGCGCCGTCGGAGGCGCACAAAATGGTGCTGGCGCTGCGCATGGAGACCGGGGCCGACGCCTTCTACGACTGGCAGGGCGGGCTGGTCTGGCTGCGCATGGAGGCCGAACCCGAGGCTGATATTCTGCGCAGACTGATCCGCCGGTTCGGTGGCGGCCACGCGACGCTGATGCGCGCGACACCGGCCTGGCGCGCCGCCGTGCCCGTCTTCGAGCCGGAAGGACCGGCGCTGGCCGCGCTTTCGGCAAGGGTGAAGGCCGAGTTCGACCCCAAGGGCATCCTCAATCCGGGGCGCATGGCAGCCGCCGCCAACTCTGCTACGCTGGCCGAAGCAACGGAGGAGAACGCATCATGACCGAGACGCCGCCGCCCGCCGCGCCCCGCCAGACCGACCGCTGGCTTGAACCCGGCCAAACCAACGCGCAAGTCATCTACATCCTCTATCTCGCCGGCCTGGTGATCGGCATCAGCGGCCTCGTAGGCATCGTGCTTGCCTACATCAATCGGGGCAAGGCAGGCGGCTTCGTCGAGACGCACTACACATGGCTGATCCGCACCTTCTGGATCGGCCTGCTCTACGCGCTGATCTCGGCAGTGCTGATGCTCCTGGCGGTGGGCTTCGTGCTGATGTTCGCGGTCGCGGTCTGGTTCATCGTGCGCTGCATCATCGGCCTACAGGCGCTGCAGCGCGGCGAGCCGATCAAGAACCCCGAAAGCTGGCTGATCTAGGCGAGGGAACAGAGTCCGCGGCACTGTCAGGTAGGCTGATGGCGAGGTTGCCGAAGGGCCTGCTCAATCCGGGGCGGATGGGATAATATGAAGGTACAAAATTGGAGATGAGGACATGGAACAGCAACTCGTAACCGAAGAGGATCTGTTCGAATCGAAGCCGGACGTCGTCAGCGGCGCTCTCGTGTTCAAGGGAACACGCATTCCAGTCGAGGCCTTCTTTGAGAACCTTGCGGCGGGTCTGTCGCTTGACGACGTGCTGAGAAACTATCCGGGTATCGGCCGCGACCGCGCCGAAGCCGCTATACTGCTCGCCGCCAGAAACTTCTCTAGAGCCGCCGCGTGATAAGAGCGCTTGTCGACGAAGTTGTCCCTAAAGACCTTATCTCGGTATTATCTGATGAGCGAATTGTTGTAGACACATTTCCAGAAAGCTGGCGTAGCCTACCCGATGGTGCAGTCATCGCCCAAGCGATCCGACAAGGTTATGCTTGGCTTATTACGTGCGACAAGCGCATGGCATTCCAGCAGAATCTGTCCGGTAGCGCGATATCGGTACTCGTGCTGCCTACGCCACGAGCGCCGGAAGTGGAACGAATGCAGCGTAATGTTCGAGCGGCGCTTCGAAAGCCTGTGCCGGGGCATTTCGTTATCCTGGATATCGATGGTTTGCCCGTTGGAAGGCCGATGCCGCATCTGACTGGACCTGCGAATCGGACACCTTAGATGCAAACCACATTCACCGCCGAGCAGCTTGCCGATCCTGATGTCGCGGAGTCCGAAAAGATCCTGCGCAAATGCGTGCATTGCGGCTTCTGCACGGCGACCTGCCCGACCTATGTGACGCTCGGCAACGAGCTGGATTCACCGCGCGGCCGCATCTACCTGATCAAGGACATGCTGGAGAACGGCCGGCCGGCGGACAAGCAGATCGTCACCCATATCGATCGCTGCCTGTCCTGCCTCGCCTGCATGACGACGTGCCCGTCCGGCGTGAACTACATGCACCTCGTCGACCATGCGCGGGCGCATATCGAGAAGACCTACAGGCGGCCGTTTGCCGATCGCATGGTCCGCGCGCTGCTCGCCTTCGTGCTGCCCCACCCCGCGCGCTTTCGCGCGGCGCTGATACTCTCCCGGCTCGGGCGGCCCTTCGCCGGACTGTTCGAGCGCACGCCAGCGCTGAAGCCGCTGTCGGCCATGCTGAGACTGGCGCCGGCCTCGGTGGCTGCGCGGTCGCGGAATTCGTCGCCCGGCGTGCACGCGGCAACCGGCGCGCGGAAGAAACGCGTCGCACTGCTGACCGGCTGCGCCCAGGCGGTGCTCGACCCCGGCATCAACGACGCCACGATCTCGCTGCTCGCCCGGCTCGGCGTCGAGATCGTGGTGCCCAGGGGCGAAGGCTGCTGTGGCGCGCTCGTCCATCACATGGGCCGCGAGGAAGCCGCGCTCGACGCGGCGCGGCGCAACGTCGACGCCTGGACGCGCGAAATCGAAAAAGGCGGGCTCGATGCGATCGTCATCACGGCGTCGGGCTGCGGCACGACGATCAAGGATTACGGCTTCATGCTCAGGCTCGATCCTGTTTATGCTGATAAGGCAGCGCGGGTTTCCGACCTCGCGAAGGACGTGACGGAGTTTCTCGCCACGCTCGACCTGCCCGAGCCGGCGCAAAAGACTGGGCTGACGGTCGCCTATCACTCGGCCTGCTCGATGCAGCATGGCCAGAAGATCGTTCGCGAACCGAAGGATCTGCTGCGCAAGGCCGGCTTCGTCGTGAAGGAACCGCGCGAGGGGCATCTCTGCTGCGGCTCGGCCGGCACCTACAACATCATGCAGCCGGAGATTTCGGCGCGGCTGCTGGAACGCAAGGTGAAAAACATCGAGGCGACCGGCGCCGCACTCGTCGCCACCGGCAACATAGGCTGCATCACGCAGATCGCCTCGGCCGCCAAGCTGCCGGTGGTGCACACGGTCGAGCTGCTCGACTGGGCCTATGGGGGGAAGAGGCCAAACATTTGACTGAAAACGCAGGCGAACGAAAACAGGACTTGAGCTCCGACGCGGAAATCCATGCCATCCTACGGCTGTTCCCGGTCAGTCCTCGTCAAACTTTCCAGGCGCGATATTCAGAAGCGGAAACACAAATAGGCCGGCATTTCGATGGAGATTCAAGTTTCCTGCTGAAGCTGATCAAGGCGGCGGTTGAAGCCGACCTTCACGATACGCCGCTCATCGAAGACACTGTCTCGTTTCTTGACCATGAAGATCTCATCCGATTGTCCTTTCTACTACTCGGTCGCGCGAAACGCGGCAGTAACGTGGAAAGTCTGATTAGCAAAGCAGCGCTGCAGGCGCCGGAGCTGTTTCCAGAATCACTCCTTAGAGAGGAATACGACTTCAGGGATTGGTGGACTCACGCCGACCCGCTGCGGCCTCCACCCTGCGAACACATAATCTTTGAAAACGGCCCGCCGCCCGGCCCGCCTTTCATTGCGCGCCAGAAGCATCCGACTTGGCATCTACCAACAACCGGGGGTGAATTGAGAATGGGCGGTGAGGGATCGGCTATGTGCCCCACATGCCGCCAAACCCTGGTTCATCTGATTACCTTAGAGAATGTGCCCGTCGGGATGGGTTCTCCGCTTCCACAACTTAGACTGGAGACCTGCCCAAACTCCCTTGGCCCAACCTTCTATTCTCACGATGCGGACGGTCGACCAACACCCATTGAGCCGGCCCATCCTCAGGGATTTGACGACATTATCGTACCGCTCAGGGAAACCATGGTCAGACTGGCGCGCACTCCCGATCGATGGCTTCGGCAGTCATGGGGAAACAGCAACTCGCGGGAGAATCTTTTCAAAGTGGGCGGCTTGCCGTCATGGATTCAGTCGCCGGAAATCCCTTGTGTTCCCGGTACTGATCGCCAGATGGATTTTCTCCTGCAAGTGGATTCGGAGCTTCAGAGCGTTCAGGGCTCCGACGTCCTATGGGGGAGCGGCGGACTGCTTTATGTTTTCTGGGATTCGCAGACGCGGATCAGCTGCCATCTGCCACAGTTTACCTAGCCTCCCGCGAGGCTCAAAAAAAGAAAGGGCGGGCGGCTTTTTTGTGCCGCTCCGCCCTTGCCGGTGGGCCAGCGCCCCCGCGCGCGGCCCGTCCCCCGACCCCTCAAATTCAGTATGTTCGGATCATCCTCTCGCGATCGCCGAGACGCTTCTACATCACCACGACCTTGGCGCCGACGCCAGTGCGCTCGTAAAGCTCAACCACATCCTCGTTGCGCATGCGGATGCAGCCGGACGAGACGGCCTGGCCGATCGTCCACGGCTGGTTGGTGCCGTGGATGCGGTAGAGCGTCGAGCCCAGATAGAGCGCCCGCGCGCCGAGGGGGTTTTCGGGACCACCCGGCATATAGGCTGGCAGGACGCGGCCCTTGTCGCGCTCGCGCGCGATCATCTCGGCGGGCGGACGCCAGTCCGGCCATTCGGCCTTTCGCGTCACCGTGTGCACCCCAGCCCATTCGAAGCCGGGCTTGCCGGTGCCGACGCCGTAGCGCCGGGCCATGCCACCCTCCTCGACCAGGAACAGGAAGTTCTGCACCGTGTCGATGATGATCGTGCCTGGCTTCTCCGTGCCGCTATAGGCGACTTCCTGCGGCAAGTAGACCGGATCCATCTCGCGGCGGACGGCGCGCTTCTCCTGCGGCGCGACGGCCGCGGTGCGCACCTGATCGGTCCGGCCCTGATTGGGGCCGCCCATCAGACGGCGCACACGCTGGCGCGACTGGACTTCGTTGGCGAAAGCCTTGCGCTTTTTGAACAGCACCTTGCCGGGCTTGTGGCCAAGCTGCATGACCCAGGGCGCCGAAAGATCGGGGCTCACCACCACCGGCGGCCGCTCGGCATAACGATCGTTGGCGGAAACCGGCAGAACCGACGCCGCCAGCAGCACCGCGCCGGCAAGGAGAAGAACTCGTTTCATGTTACGCACTCTCGACTGAACCCAGGCGAGGTTTGCCCCCTCGCTCCGGCCGCCATGTTGGCGTCGAGCGGCAACCGAATGGTGAATCGGAATGTTTCAAATACCGCTTTGTCAGTAAACCTTTTGGTGTGGTTACCGCGGGGTTCAGGAATCTGGTAAAGGCCGCGTAAAGACGAACAGAAGCAGGAATGGCTATGGCACAGGCAGGCTTGGTCGAAGGACCTGATGGCATCATCCGCTGCGCCTGGCCCGGCAATCTGCCCGACTACCTGCACTACCACGACCACGAATGGGGCCGGCCCGTCGCCGACGACCGGCGGCTGTTCGAGAAAATCTGCCTCGAGGGTTTCCAGTCGGGCCTCTCCTGGCTGACGATCCTCAGGAAGCGCGAGAATTTCCGCGCCGCCTTCGCCAATTTCGAGTTCGACAAGGTTGCGAAATTCAACGAGGCCGATGTCGAGCGGCTGCTTAATGACGCGGGCATCGTGCGCCATCGCGGCAAGATCGTCTCGACGATCAACAATGCGCGCCGCGCGCGGGAGATGGTCGCGGAGGCAGGCTCGCTTGCCGCCTGGTTCTGGCGTTTCGAGCCTGATCCCGGCGAACGGCCGAAGAAGGTCGACCTCGCGCATCTCAGCGCAAACCCTACCACCGCCGTCTCGGTGCGCATCTCGAAGGAGTTGAAGAAGCGCGGCTGGACCTTCGTCGGCCCGACCACCGTCTACGCCTTCATGCAGGCGATGGGCCTGGTCAACGACCACATCGAGGGATGCTGCTGCCGGGCGGAGATTGAGACGGCGCGGGCGAAGTTCAAGCGGCCAACATAGCCGCCGCAGCCGGCGAAGGTCAGGCGACCGGGCCGGAGAGGACCAGGCCGACCATCACCGCGACGACGGTCGCGAGCACCGGATAGACGACCAGCATCCCGGTGATCAGCGCGTCCGGCAGGCTCGTCGTCTCGTTTGCGCGCGCGGCGGAGGAGATGTCGAAGGGACCCGCCGCGAGGCGGGAGGCCGGCCTCGATGCGGCGTCGGCCGTGCGCAGACCGCCGGAAAGGCCATAGTTCGTGTTGTTCTGGTACGTCATGTTCGTGCGCCCCAAGGCTTTGCTTGGCTGCCTTATCGAGGCCGAATGTGACCGGATGATGCCGCGCCGGGCGCGCGAATGTTTCATTTCGTGCGCGTTTCGTTTCAGATCAGACGGCCGCCGTCGAAGCCGCCGCGCCCTGCGGGATCGTCGCCACCCATGCGCGGGCTAGCACCAGACCGGCAGCATCGGCCGAAGGTCCATGTGCGGCCGCTTCCCGTTCGCGCCGTTCGCCCCAGTCGGGTTGGTGTTCGGCAAGATAGTCGGCATAGGCGCCGGTCCAGTGGTCGACCAGCAGGCGATCGGCCTCGAAGTGGAACTGGATTCCGTAGGATGCGCGGCCGATGCGAAAGGCCTGGTTCTGCGCGGCCGGATTGGTGGCAAGGCGCACCGCGCCGGGCGGCAGGGTGAAGGTGTCGTCGTGCCACTGGAAGCTCCGGAACTCTTCCGGTACAGCGCCGAGCACCGGATCGGCGGCGCCCTCCGCCGTTTTCGCGATGCCCTGCCAGCCGAACTCGGGCGCTGCTCCGAGCAGGTTCTTCCCGCCATAGGCCCTCGCCAGGAGCTGGCTGCCGAGGCAGATGCCAAGGACGGAGCGATCCCGGTCGCCGAAATCGCGCATCAGCGACAGCAGCGGCGGAATATAGGGGTGATCCTCGTCGTCCAGCGCGCTCTGCGCGCCGCCGAGCACAAGCAAGGCGTCGTGGCCGGCAGCGTTCCCGGGCAGCGGATCGCCGCGATAGGGTTGGCGCAGGTCCATCCGTGCGCCGGCCTCGGTCAGCGCCGCCTCGACCTGGCCAGGCCCGGCTCCGTCGAAATTCTGTACGATGAGAACGTGCATTGACCGCCCCGATGACTTCGCTGTCTCTTGCCGGATCATCGGAGCCGCTTCACATTTTCGGTCCGATGTTCGACCGGGCACCGATATCATGACGCCGGCGCAACAAGGAAGATCACTATGCCGCTGCAGAACCGGGTCGATCCGTTCGGCGATATCCACGCGGTGGACGCGCGCGGACTGTTCACCGGCAACCGCGGCATCATCCACGGTCCGGCGACGAAGACGCTGATGAAGAGGCGCTGGTCGACGAAGGCCTGGATCATCTGCAGCTGTGAATATAGAGGCATCCGGCGCGAGCCGATGGGCCGCAACGGCCGGGATGGCAAGGCCGGCTGGACCGAACTCTTCTTCCTCGACGAGGTGACGGCGCTGGCCGCGGGTCACAGGCCCTGCTTCACCTGCCGGCGCGAGCAGGCGAAAGAGTTTGCCGCCTGCTACGGCCGCGCGTTTAGCATTGCCGAGCCGAGGGCGCCCGAGATCGACGTGCATCTGCATGCCGAACGGCTGGCGTCGGGCGGAAAGATGATCGAGCTCGACCGGCACGGACTTGAGAAGCTGCCTGACGGCGCCATGATCTTCGACGGCGAGGCCGACCATGCCATACGCGGCGGCAAGGCCTTGCGCTGGTCGTTCTCGGGCTACGACCGCCTCACGGACTTCGACGAGTTCGGCGCGGGCGAAATGTGCGTGGTGACGCCGGCAACGACCCTAGCGGTGCTCGGCCAGGGGTACCGGCCGGTATGGCATCCGAGCGCCCAAGGCTTGACCGGCTGACGGCGCTGCCGCATTCCTCCGCCATGCGCGCCAATTACAAAATGCAGCGGCTTTTCGTGCCGCAGGATATCGCCGCCGACGCCGCGTTCGACGCCAGTCCGGAACAGAGCCACTATTTGTCCAACGTGCTGCGCATGGCGGAGGGTGCCGAACTGCTCGTCTTCAACGGGCGCGACGGCGAGTGGCTGGCGCGGGTCGCGGCGAAGACGAAGAAGGCCGTGCGGCTGGAGGCCGTCGAGCGGACGCGGCCGCAGCCGGCGCCGTCCGACCTCGTCTATTGCTTCGCGCCGCTGAAGGTCGGCCGGCTCGACTATCTCGTGCAGAAGGCGGTCGAGATGGGCGCCGGCGTGCTGCAGCCTGTGGTCACGCAGCACACGCAGCTCGCCAGGATCGGCGTCGAGCGGCTGCAGGCGAACGCCATCGAGGCGGCCGAGCAGTGCGGCGTCCTCGCCGTTCCCGAAGTGCGCGAGGCGCTGAAATTCGCGTCGCTGCTTGCCGGCTGGGACAAGGATCGGCGGCTGATCTTCTGCGACGAGAGCGCCCAGACGAACAATCCCCTGCCCGCGCTGCGGGCCATCGGCGAGAAGAAACTCGCCCTGCTGGTCGGGCCGGAGGGCGGATTTTCCGAGGATGAGCGACGGCAGCTCCGCGCCCTACCCTTCGTGACGGCCATTCCGCTCGGGCCACGCATCCTGAGGGCCGACACGGCGGCGGTCGCCGCGCTCGCCGTCATCCAGGCGACCATCGGCGACTGGTAGACGCGTCAATTTCGCTTGAGCCGTGGCTCAGCAAAATTCGCTTGATAGTCTCCTGACATTTCGTCCATCAAGCGCGCGGGCGGGCAGAACGGCTCGAGGGCAAGAAAAAATGGCGCGCGATACAACGGATTCCCGGCCGATCGAGAGCATCGACGAACTGGTCGCGCATCTGGCCGAGGGCAACAAGCCCCGGGAAGAATGGCGGATCGGCACGGAACACGAAAAATTCCCGTTCTATGTCGACGGCAATGCGCCGGTCCCCTACGGCGGCACGCGCGGCATCCGGGCGCTCCTGGAAGGCATGCAGCACAAGCTCGGCTGGGATCCGATCATCGATGCCGACAGGATCATCGGGCTGGTCGAGCCGACCGGACAGGGCGCGATCTCGCTGGAGCCCGGCGGACAATTCGAGCTTTCCGGCGCGCCGCTGGAGACGCTGCACCAGACCTGCCGCGAGGGAAACGCGCATCTGGCGCAGTTGCGGGAGATCGCGGAACCCATGGGAATCCGGTTCCTGGGGCTCGGCGGCAGTCCGAAATGGACGCTCGCCGAGACGCCGAAGATGCCCAAATCGCGCTACGAGATCATGACGCGGTACATGCCCAAGGTCGGCAAACAAGGCCTCGACATGATGTACCGCACCTGCACGATCCAGGTGAACCTCGACTTCGAGAGCGAGACGGACATGCGTCGCAAGATGCAGGTTTCGCTGAAATTACAGCCACTTGCGACGGCGCTGTTTGCGAATTCCCCGTTCACCGAAGGGCATCCCAACGGGCTTGTCTCGTGGCGCGGCGACATCTGGCGCGACACCGACAACCAGCGCTCGGGGCTGCTGGAGTTCTGCTTTTCCAAGGATTTCGGCTTCTTCGACTATGTCGACTGGGCGCTCGACGTGCCGATGTATTTCGTCATCCGTAACGGCGAGTACGCCGACATGACGCGCTACACGTTCCGGCAGTTCCTGACCGGCGGGGCGCGCGGCGAGATGCCGGACGTCGTCCCGACCATCGGC
This sequence comes from Mesorhizobium sp. KR9-304, assembly GCF_040049215.1. Lineage (NCBI taxonomy): Bacteria > Pseudomonadati > Pseudomonadota > Alphaproteobacteria > Hyphomicrobiales > Phyllobacteriaceae > Mesorhizobium > Mesorhizobium sp. KR9-304. The sequence goes on from NZ_JBDZDN010000001.1 coordinate 336,377, forward strand.
GACTGGGCCAACCACCTGTCGACGCTGTTCCCCGACGTCCGGCTGAAGCGGTTCCTGGAGATGCGCGGGGCCGACGGCGGCCCGTGGCGCAGGATCTGCGCGCTGCCGGCCTTCTGGGTCGGACTGCTCTATGACGGCGAGGCGCTCGACGCGGCCGAGGCGCTGACGCGCGACTGGACATACAACGAAATCAGGGTCTTGCGCGACGCGGTGCCGGCGCAAGGGATCAATGCCGTGTTCCGCGGCAGGACATTGCGCGAGGTGGCGCGCGAGGTGCTGGCGATCTCCAGGCGGGGGCTGACGAACCGCGGCCGCAAGAACCGCGATGGCTATGACGAGACCTCCTTCCTCAACACGCTCGACGAGGTGGTGGCGCGCGGCACCACCAGCGCGGAGGAGATGCTGTCGGCCTATCACACGCGCTGGGGCGGCTCGATCGAACCGGTGTTCCTCGAATACGCCTACTAGGACCTGCCGTACCGGCCGGTACGCTGGCGCCGGAAGCGTGGACAGAATCCATCCGCTGCGTCCAGCGTGACCCGAACAAAGCATTTGCAATCAATGGCGTGAGCGGTTGTCCTGGGCTGAACGCTCCGGAATCTGTTCACAATGACGTGGCCGGTGCATTTTTGCACGGTATTGCCTCCCATTCGTGCGCCACCGGCGAACCAAGGCAGTTCCAAAACCCTACTTCAATCGCGGGAGGAAAGGTCCTACGGTCGTGCCGACAAAAGATCGGTTCGAGGAGGAGTGACGATGAACCTGTTCGACATGCTGGCCAATGCGCAGAACGGCCAGGGGATGGAGATGCTGGCGCGGCAGTTCGGATTGTCGCAGCAGCAGACGCAGGCCGCCGTCGAGGCGCTGCTGCCGGCCTTTTCGCAGGGATTGAAGCGCAACGCATCCGACCCCTACGGCGTCGGCGCTTTCATGACCGCGATGGCGAGCGGGCAGCACGCCAGATATTTCGAGGACGCGCAGAACGCCTTCACCCCGCAGGGCATGCAGGAGGGCAACGGCATCCTCGGGCATCTCTTCGGCTCGAAGGACCTGTCGCGCGCGGTGGCGGCCCAGGCGGCGCAGGCGACCGGCATCGGCACCCAGGTCCTGCAGCAGATGCTGCCGGTCATCGCCTCGATGATCATGGGCGGGCTGTTCAAGCAGTCGACCAATCAACTCAACCCGGCGAGCCAGGCGGCCGGTTTCGGCGGGTCGGGCAACCCGCTGCAGGAGATCATCGAGCAGATGATGCGGCAAGGCACTGCGATGGGGGGCGGTGCGATGGGGGGCGGCGGCATGGGCATGCCCGGCGGCCAGCAGAGACAGGCGCCGCAGCAGCAGACGCCGGCACAAACGGTCGACCCGTTCGACAACCCGTTCGGCAAGGTGCTGAAGGACATGTTCGGCGGCGCCATCCCCGGAATGCCGGGGGGCATGCCTGGCGGGCAGCAGGAAGCGCCGCAGCGGCGGCACGCCGATCCGGAACCGCAGGCCCCGTCCCAGAATCCGTGGGGCGACAACCCGCTCGGCAAAATCTTCGAGGAGATGCTGAAGGGCGCGCAAGGCGGACAGGCCGGCCAGCGGGATCCCGAGCCGCAAACGCAACGGCCGCGCAGCGGCCAGGGGGCTGGCCAGAGGTCCGGCGAGGAAGGGGGGCGCAAGAACCCCTATGACGATTTGTTCGGCGAGATGTTCGAGACCGGGCGCAAGCAGCGCGACGAATACCAGAAGGGAGTCGAGAACATCTTCGACCAGTTCAGCAAGGGGATGGATAGGTACCGGTAGGGAACGAAGGCGGAGTCCTTCGGCGGCGGTTTAATTCACGAGAAGCCTCAGCTTTGCGTTTCAACCTTGTCCTTTGCACCTTGCGGGATGGGCCGCAAACGACAGGCGACCTGGAAGCGATCGCTCGATTCGTAGAAGAAATCGATCCGCGCATAAATGCCGCGGTGCTGGGCGAAGGATTTGGACACCGCCTGCTGCGCGCTCATTTATGGCGGCGACCCACTCTTTCTGTCGTACTGAAGAGGAGAGGATCTCTAACGCTCCTTCCGGGCAGGATCCTGACCTCGAAACCGCTGATGAAATCCGGCGAATACAGACGCCTTGCCGGCGCCGGTGTGCCGGTGCCGCGGTGGGCAGTCATCGCTCCGGATACTGCCCTCGATCCGGACGACTGGGGTCCTTACGTGGTCGAGAAGCCCAACTATGGCGCTCTTGGAGCCCATGTGCGGATCAAGCGGACGGGCCGGGTAAAATACAAGCCCCCCGAGCAGCTCGACAACGCCCATTACGGACGACGGGGAGGCATGCTTGTCCAGGAGTTTATCTACACTGGCGAATGGCCGCAGAGCTTCCGGGTAACGACGCTGCTCGGAACGGTCATCCTCTGCTATCACCAGACGACGGTCGGCCGCGGCAATCCGCTGTCCGGGCGCTGGAATCACGGCAAGGACGCGGGGCCGTCAATCGTATCCAACACCAAGGAGATGAAGGTCACCCTGACGCAGGATCGCGACATCATCTCGCTTTGCGAAGATGCCCACCGGTCCGCGTTTCCAGATATTCCCCTGCTGGGCTTCGACGTCATCAGGGATGCCGATAGCGGCAAGCTCTACATCCTCGAGTGCCACGCACACGGCCCAACCTGGCCTTTTTCGTCCGATACCGCGCGGAGCATCCAGGAAAAGAACGGCATCGACTTCGTGTCTCAGTTCAACGCCCTCAAGACGTGCGCCAATATTCTTGCCGAAGCTACTCCGCGACTGGCGACAAGGCGCATGCCTTTTCAATCAGTCGAGGCGAACTGGACTTGAGCTGGCTCGAGTTACCCTCCACAACGCGATTCTTATCCACTTGCCGCATCCGGCAGATCGGCGCGCTTTGTTGCGCGGATACCACAATAAGCGGAAATTCCACGGTATTTTCGGCAGCCGAGGTTGACTTGGCTCGTTCCCTTGGCGTTTTTGTGACGCATTATCTCAGGAGAGGACCATTATGAAGAAGTCTTATGAGAAGCCGATGCTCGTCCGGCGCGAAAAACTTACCAAGGTGACGGCCAAACCGATCGACTCGCTGATCCTCGAGTAGTAGTTGCATCGCAACCTGTCGGGGATGCGCTGCCTATCTCCGATGGTTCTCAAATATGGCGAGGCCTAAGTACAGCTTGGCGTCTGCTGGCGTTCGCGCGTCAAAGCCGCCTCGCTATCAATATTGGTTCAGCTCCGAAATACCGCTGAGCACACATGACGGGACGGCTGTCTTCTACAGCAGGCGCGAGATCCACCCCCGTCGCACAAAGCCGATCAAATCTCACGACATAAAAGAAATTCTTCTCTTGGGTTTTTACCTGTGCGTAGCGGCCGTCGTGCCCGCGAGGCATTGGAATCCCATATGCCGGTTCGTATCGCGCCTTCGCGTTCGCAAGCATCGCCGCAAGCTGTTCGCCACACTTAAACGCGACTTGGCGGCGGTCGCGCCTGCCGCCGATCCCGAAGCGTTTTTCAGCGAATACCGGACGTCACTGCACCGGGGACGCATGTACTACATGGCGCAAATCGCCGGATGGCATTGGAAACCCAGAATTATCGTCGAAGGCGCCGAGGAAATCCGGCGCGCGACCTCTGGCGGAGGCGGCGCACTGGTGTGGTGCGAAAACCTTGCGGCACAGACTCTGATGGGAAAACGGGCGCTCCACGAGTCGGGGATAGAGGCCTACCAAGTCGCGGCAACACAGCATGGCCACTCAACCACGGCTTTCGGACAGACGGTAATCAATCCGATCCTGCTTGGAATCGAAAACAGGTTTCTCAAGGGCCGCTTTGCGTTCGATGCTTCCGATACGATTCATGTCACGAGACGCATCCTCGACGCCTTGCGGACCAATGCGGTCGTTCTGGTCGCCGCCAACACCTACTACGGGCGGCGATTCGTGCAGATGCCGGTGGGCAACAGAGGATATGCCCACTTCGCCACGGCACCGGCCAATTTCGCGGCGAAGGGAAAGACAACCCTGCTGAGGATGTCGACCGTGGAGACTGTTCCTTTCAGCGAATTCCGAGCCATCATCAGGCCGATTGCGCCGCCTGAACGAACTGGCCTCAAGCCCGGCGTGAGAGACGCGGCCATAACAGAGGTTGTTTCCGCATTTTGCGAAGCCTCCGAAACCGCGGTCGTAAATTTCCCTGCGCAGTGCCTGGGAATCGGCAGGAGCCTGGTCGGCCACTCGCTCGACGAGCGCCCAGGTTTCCGCCGCTAGTCGGTTCCCCGTACCGCTCGGACGCTATCGCGAAACGTTTAAAGCGCGTCGCGATCTTTCAGATCCGCTTTCCGCGCTCTGAGTCTTTGTCTTACGCATGTCTTTATCCCGAAACCGGCTCCCATTTTCGGGAGACACTCTCCAATCGAAGGACTGGACAACCAGACCTATGAGATAGCTCAGCGCAGTTAACCCTTGGCGACACCTTTCGCCGGCGAGGCCCATCGGGTAAGGGCGCGGGGAATTCCCTTCCCTCATCCGCCAGGTCCCGCGCAAGACATGATCCGCCTCGAAAACATCAGCAAGCAGAACGGCCAGCAGCTCGTCTTCGTCGAGGCGTCCGCAGCACTCCTCAAAGGCGAGAAGGTCGGCCTCGTCGGTCCCAACGGCGCCGGCAAGACGACGCTGTTTCGCCTGATCACCGGGGAGGAGCAGCCCGACGAAGGCCAGGTGTCGATCGAGCGCGGCGTGACCATCGGCTATTTCAGCCAGGATGTCGGCGACATGGCGGGGCTGAGCGCCGTCGCCGCGGTGATGGACGGCGCCGGGCCGGTGAGCGCGCTTGCCGCCGAGCTTGCGGAGCTGGAGGCCGCGATGAGCGACCCCGAGCGCGCCGGCGAGATGGACGACATCATCACGCGCTACGGCGAGGTGCAGGGACGCTTCGAGGAGCTCGACGGCTATGCGCTGGACGGCCGCGCGCGCGAGGTGCTCGACGGGCTCGGCTTCAGCCAGGAGATGATGGACGGCGACGTCGCAAAACTGTCGGGCGGCTGGAAGATGCGCGTGGCGCTGGCGCGGATTCTCTTGATGCGGCCGGACGCCATGCTGCTCGACGAGCCGAGCAACCATCTCGACCTCGAAAGCCTGATCTGGCTGGAGGAATTCCTGAAGGGTTATGACGGCGCGCTGCTGATGACCTCGCACGACCGCGAGTTCATGAACCGCATCGTCAACAAGATCGTCGAGATCGACGGCGGCGCGCTGACGGCGCATTCGGGCAACTATGAATTCTACCAGCAGCAGCGCGCGCTGAACGAAAAGCAGATGCAGGCGCAGTTCGAGCGCCAGCAGGCGATGCTGGCCAAGGAGATCGCCTTCATCGAGCGTTTCAAGGCGCGCGCAAGCCACGCCGCGCAAGTGCAGAGCCGGGTGAAGAAGCTGGAGAAGATCGACCGGGTGGAGCCGCCGAAGCGCCGGCAGACCGTGTCGTTCGAGTTTCAGCCGGCGCCGCGCTCGGGCGAGGACGTGGTCACGCTGAAGGCGGTCCACAAAAGCTATGGCAGCCGGTCCATCTATGAGGGGCTGGATTTCCAGGTGCGGCGGCGCGAGCGCTGGTGCGTGATGGGCATCAACGGCGCCGGCAAGTCGACGCTGTTGAAGCTGGTCGCAGGCGCGGCAAAGCCCGACAACGGGACGGTGGCGCGGGGGCCGAGCGTCAAGATGGGCTATTTCGCACAGCACGCAATGGAATTGCTGGAAGGCGAGCGCACCGTGTTCCAGTCGCTGGAGGACCAGTTCCCGCAGGCTGGGCAGGCACCGCTGCGCGCGCTGGCAGGGTGCTTCGGCTTTTCCGGCGACGAGATCGAGAAGAAGTGCCGAGTGCTGTCAGGCGGCGAAAAGGCGCGGCTGGTTATGGCCAAGATGCTGTTCGATCCACCGAACTTCCTGGTGCTGGACGAACCGACCAACCATCTGGACATCGCGACCAAGGAAATGCTGGTGAGCGCGCTGTCGCAGTATGAGGGCGCGATGCTGTTCGTGTCGCACGACCGCCATTTCCTGGCGGCGCTGTCGAACCGCGTGCTGGAGCTGACGCCGGAGGGCATCCACACCTATGGCGGCGGCTATACGGAATATGTCGCGCGCACGGGACACGAGGCGCCGGGCCTGAGAAGCTGACATGAAAAAGCCCGGCCTTCGCGAAGAAGGCCGGGCACTCTTGCAGGCGGCCGGCGGGGGAAACCGGCAGGGAAGCCTGCATTCGATTCGAGCGCGCCTGGCGCTCTCCCGCCGCTCAAGAAACGCGGCGGGCCATCTCCTCGATGCTGTTCAGCCTCGCATGGGCAAGCGGGCCGAGATGCGCGGTCGGGTCGCTGCCGAAAGGAAGATCGACGACGACGGTGAGATCGGATCGCGTGAGCCCGATGTCAGCGAGTTCGGTGTCAGACATCTCGCCGAGGCGGTAGAACTCGCGGCGGTTTTTCCAGGCGCGCAGGAACCGCGAGACGGCGTTGACGATGCCCGTAACAGCGTTGGCCGGGCGCGCATAGGCGCGCGCCGCGTCGTGCATGGTGTGGGGGGCGTGGATCGTGGCCATGTCGGTCTCCTTCAAACGAGCGCGAAGATCCGATCCGGCAAACCGCAGTGAATGCGGCCGGGGAAAACGGGCTCCTGCTTCGGCTTACGTTGGGAGATTGCCACCAGGAGATTGATTTATCCAACGAATGTTTCTAATCTTTACCATCAACGAAGATGATAGGTGACAGCATGGCCTCGCCGCTCGATCTCGACCAGTTGCAGACCTTCATCACCATCTCCGACACCGGCAGCTTCACCCGCGCTGCCGACGAGGTGCACCGCACCCAGTCGGCCGTCTCGATGCAGATGCGCAGGCTCGAGGAGCGCATCGGCAAGCCGCTGTTCGAGAAGGACGGGCGCACCAACAGGCTGACCGAGGAGGGCGAGAGGCTGCTCTCCTATGCGCGGCGGATGATGCACCTGAACCGCGAGACTCTGGCCGCCTTCGACGACCGGGCGCTGGAAGGAACGATCCGCATCGGCACGCCCGACGACTATGCCGACCGCTTCCTGCCCGAGATCATGGCGCGTTTCGCCCGCTCCAACCCACGGGTGGAACTGACCGTCATCTGCGAGCCGACGCCGGGGCTGGTCGAGCACATCAAGCGCGGCAATCTCGATCTCGCCATCGTGACGCACCATGATGCGCGGGGCCAATCCGAAGTGGTGCGGCGCGAGCCGCTGCTCTGGGTGACGTCGGCCAACCACGCGACGCATGAACAGGAGGTGCTGCCGATGGCGTTCGGCCGGCCGACCTGCATCTGGCGGCGCGCGGCTTGCGAGGTGCTGGACAAGAACAACCGCGAGTACCGGGTGCTGTTCTCCAGCTTCTCGGCGACGGTGATCACGGCCGCCGTGCTTTCGGGGCTGGCCATTTCCGTCTTGCCGGAATGCGCGCTCAGGCCCGGCATGCGGGTGCTGGGCGACGCCGACGGCTTCGGCGCCCTGCCCGACTGCAAGATCGGCATCATGCGCGGCCATACAGCGCGGCCGGAAATCGTCGACGCCATCGCCAGGCATATTTCCGACAGCCTGGACAACATCTCCGTGCCGATGGCCGAGGAGGCCGGCGGCTATGATTTCGCGGCGCTGACATCGGCGGTGCGCGGACGCCGGCTGAAGCCGAGCCACGTCCTGCCGGGGTGGTGAAACAGCCCGGTGCGGGATCTCAACGGGTTCCAGGACACGGCCCATGGACGCCTCAGGGCCGGCGGCGGAGTGCCATCCTGTCCCGGTTGAAAGCAATTCTTAACCCCGTGCGGCCAGTCTACTCCGGCCTTTGATCCTTATTTGTCGCAAATCCGCACGGAAACCGCCTCAACGTTTCCCGGAGTTGCTCTGGTGACCGACGGAGAAACCGCATGAACCGCATCCTGGCCGTAACGCTCGTTTCCGTGATGCTCGCCGGTTGCGGGTCGACGAAGGCAACGCGAACCGCGTCGGGCGCGGTGATCGGAGCCGGCACGGGCGCGGTCGCCGGTGCCGCGATCGCCGGAACGCCGGGCGCTGTCGTCGGCGGCCTGGGCGGCGCGGCGGCCGGGGCCGTGATCGGCGCGAGCCAGTAAGCGCCAGCCGACGGGATCGTCGAAACGGCCGCCGGGCTCCGACAGCCTGGACACCATCTCGGACCCGGTGGCCGGAAAGATGCGGCCTTCTGCTTCGCCGCCCTGACTTCAGCCAAGGGCACGCCTGTCTCTTGCCCGATTTGAGACGTGTTCAATCCTCTCGATATCTGTCCGCTCTCTCGGCGGCATCGCGCGGGATTTCGCAGCAAACGTCACTCAAAGCGAATGACCGGAAACTGGCCATCGTTCGCGGCCAGCACGATCTCGGTGAGATAGCTGCGCGTAAGTTCGATGGCTTCGGCTCCGACCGCTTCACCCCATTCAGCCTCGATTTCCGCATAGATCCGCTCCACGGTCGCCAGAAGCCGTTTTCCGCGTGGGGCAAGCTCTACGATCTTCATCCTTGCGTCTTGGGGATCGGCCGACCTACGGATGAGACCTGCCGCATCCATCGGTTCGAGAACTTTCGACACGGCCTGTTTTGTCACGCCGAGCTTCGATGCCAGTTCAGTCGAACTTGCCGGACGATCGCGCGCGGCGAGCAGCACGAATCCGTAAGCCGGCCGGATGTCGTGCCACCCCTCATCGCGCAGGCGCCGGTGCAGGCTATCAATCAACAGCCGATAGGACATGGCGAGAAGCCTGGCCAGCGGAACAGGCTTCCCGCTTTTGCTTACAGCGCCCATGGCGGCGTGAACGTCATATCGCCTACCCGAGCCTGACCGCCGACCGGCAGGCAGCACATGAGCCTTAGCATCTCGTCGCCATTGTTGGCGAGTTCGAACTCGGTATCGCGCGGAACCACGATAGCGTCGCCTTTTACGGCCACGCCTGCCTCGTCGCCAATGCGGACAGATGCGGTGCCGTAGAGAACGACGAAGACCTCTTCATGCGACAGCGAGTGCGGCGTTGCCGGCGTACCTGGTTCGATTTCAACCTGCCAGACTGCCGTTTCGGTGCTGCCCCGGCTCGGCGTCGCCAGCGACGTAAATCTGACTCCGCCGAGATCATGCGTGTGCCCCGATGGCGCTTGAATGATCGACATGCTTCTCCCTTTCGTCAACCAGGTTGACTTCCTAACTTGTCAAAGACATCTCGTCAACCCGGTTGACTAAAATCTCCTCCGCTAAGACGCCTGGCGGCGAAAGTGAGCGTGTCGGCGAAGCTGAGGCATATCCTGGAAGCGGACTCTATGGCTGGCACGTCTCTGCCAACCTGACTTGTGCCTCTCCGCAATGCCCGCCGGCAAAGATCAGGCGCGGGAGGCAGACTGCAGAGCCTCGCGCCGATGCGGGGCGCCGAGAGCGCGTATCTCGCTGGCCTCCAGCGGCGGCGAGAGCAAGAAGCCCTGCAGTTCGTGGCAGCCCATCCTGATCAGGAGATCGCGCTGCTCCGGGGTCTCGACGCCCTCGGCGGTGACCTTCATCCGCATCGCCGTGGCGAGCGCGACGATCGCCCTGACGATCGCCGACGACCCGTCCGATCCGCCGAGCGTCTTGACGAAGGAACGGTCGATCTTCAGCTTGTCGATGACGTGGCGCTGCAAATAGTTGATCGACGAATAGCCGGTGCCGAAATCGTCGAGCGCAACGCTGACGCCGCCGGCTCGGAGTTCCGCGAGCACGGCCCCGGTGGCCCGGCTGTTCTCGAGCAGCGCGCTTTCGACGATCTCTATCTGGATGCGGGATGGCGGCACGCCTGCCTCTCGAAGCACCGAGAGCACATGATCGGGAAAATCGGCATTGCGCAGCTGGTGCGGCGACATGTTGACCGCGATCCACGGCAGATCGCTGGTCGCGGCGAAGCGGACGGCTTCGCGCAGCACCCAGTCGCCGAGCAGGCCGGTCATGCCGCGCTCCTCGGCGATCGAAACGAAATGGGCCGGCGAGAGCACGCCATGCACCGGATGGTCCCAGCGGATCAGCGCTTCGGCGCCGACGACCGTGATGCAGTCGGGAGCATAGATCGGCTGGTAGAGAAGCTTGACCTCGTCGCCGCCGGTCAGCGCGGCGCGAAGGTCGCTTTCGATCATGCGCTTGCGCCGCAGGAGGTCGTCCATGTCGCTGGCGAAAATCTGGTGGCGGCCGCCGCCGGCCTTCTTGGCTTCGTATAGCGCGATGTCGGCCTTGCGCAGCAGGTCATCAGGGTCGGTGTCGGGGCCTGACGAGATGGCGACGCCGATCGAGGCGCCGACGAAGACCTGGTTGCCGAGCAGGCTGAAGGGCTTGCCGATCTCGCCGAGCAGCCGCTGGCAAAGTTCCTCCGCGGTGCCCAGATCCTTGATGTCGAAGACGATGACGGCGAACTCGTCGCCGCCGAGCCGGGCGACGGTGTCGACCTTGCGCACCGCCTTCTCCAACCGGGCAGCGGCCTGCCTGACGAGCTCGTCCCCGCAAGGGTGGCCGAACGTGTCGTTGACGGTCTTGAAGCGGTCGAGGTCGATGTAGAGAAGACCGATCCGGCGGTTGTCGCGCGCCACGGCCAGAAGCGCGCGCTTCAGGCGATCCTCGAAGAGGGCGCGGTTGGGCAGGCCGGTCAGCGTGTCGTGGAAGGCGAGGTATTGAGCCTGGTCCTGTGTGCGCTGCAACTCGCCCGCGGCGCCGCGCAGGCGCCCCAGCAGGAACCAGAGCACGCCCGCGGCGAGCAGGGCGAAACCGATGAGCGCAGGGCTCGCCTCCCGGATCAGCGTCAGACCCGGCCGGTCCTGGTTCCAGGCGATATAGCCGAGGATGACCCCGTTCGAACCCATCAGCGGGATGCTGGCGCCGGGCAGCGACGAGGTCAGCTGTTGCGGCAGCATATGCGCGCCGCGGAGCTGATACTGGCTGGCGATGCGGTCGACGACCTCGCCGTTCACGAACTGGACGGAAACGTGGACATATTCAGTGCCGGGATCCTGCGCGACACGGTCCGAACTTGGCACGATCGGCTGAACGGCGATGATGGCGGGCGCGCCGCCGAAGGACACAATGTCGCTCGCAACCAAGGGCGGCGGATCGTCGGCGGCGGCCGCACCCTTCATCAGCGCGCGCAGCTTTTCGACGAAAGGCTCGATCCTTGGGCGGTCGTCCTCATAGGCTGAAGGCGCCAGCGTGCCGCCGTCCCGCATTGCGTGGACCGGACGGCCGGCGGCGTCGAGCACGTAGACGCGGTCCAGGCCGTAATAGGCGTGCATCCACTCGCCGAGATTTTCGGCCATCCAGGCCTGGTCGCCCCTGCGCGCGGCGAGAATGGAATCGTCCCACTCGGTGACGCTCTTCTGCTGGCGCACGACCTCGGCCATCTCGTCGGCGATGCCGGCGGCGACGAAGGCCTTCTGCTTCTCAAGCGAAACCCGGTCGGCCTCAAGGGTGGCGAAGAAGCCGAATCCGACGACGATCGCCAGCGAAAAGGCCGCGAGCGCGAGAACGATCAGCGTGACCTGAAAGGTCAGCGGGTTGTATTGGGCCTTCGCCATATCCCCTAGCCCGGTTCGAGCGAGGGGATCGTGACACACCCAGCTTAACGTCCCGTTAGAGCGACCGCTCGAACGCAACGCATGTCGCAAGGTGCGGGATTCCAGGCAAGCGCCGGCTAACGTCGCGACGCGGCCGTGGCCGTAGCGAAATCAGTAGACCCTCGTCATCTCCAAGCCAAGCATGTCGTAGCGCACTGCCAAGAAACCGTTCGGCATGATGCTGACTGCCTCGGGGAGGACCGCAAGCACATCCTGAGCCATGACGCCGCGATAGACCTCGTCGCCGCCGATGTATTTGAAGTTGTAGATCGGCAGCCCGTTTGCAGCGGCGCCAACCCGTTCGATGTCGGTTTTGAGGCGACGATCGCTCGGCTTCATCAGGACAAAGCTGTCCCCGCCCGCCGTCACGGCCGAAAGCACTCCGCGCTTGCTGATTGCGGGCTTCACGTATGTTTTTCTCACGGCCCTCTCCTTCGTGACTGAGATCCAGTGCGCCGGATTGTACCCCAGCGGAAGCGGGCAGTCATCCCGCCGCAAGGGCCTATGAACGCCGACCGGGCTTGACCCGTCGCGCCCGCCGCCGCACCAATCTGGCATGAGCGACAGGTTTTTCGAATCGCGCACACCCGGGACAGGGGCCGAACCGCGCAGCAACGCCGCCGAATATACGGTGAGCGAGATCTCCAACGCGCTGAAGCGGACCGTGGAGGACGCTTTCGGCAATGTGCGCGTGCGCGGCGAGATCTCCGGCTATCGCGGGCCGCATTCGTCGGGACACGCCTATTTCAGCCTGAAGGACGACCGCGCCCGCATCGAGGCCGTGGTGTGGAAGACCACCATGGCGCGGCTGAAGTTCCACCCCGAGGAAGGCATGGAGGTGATCGCGACCGGGCGGCTCACCACCTACCCCGGTTCCTCGAAATACCAGATCGTGATCGACAGTCTGGAGCCCGCGGGCGCCGGCGCGCTGATGGCGCTCCTGGAGGAACGCAAGCGGCGGCTGGCGGTCGAGGGGCTGTTCGACAAAACGCGAAAACGCCCCCTGCCCTATATGCCTGATGTGATCGGCGTGGTGACCTCGCCGACGGGCGCGGTGATCCGCGACATCATCCACCGCATCAAGGACCGCTTCCCGCTTCATGTGATCGTCTGGCCGGTGCGCGTGCAGGGCGAAACATCAGGCGCGGAGGTCGCGGCGGCGGTGGCGGGCTTCAACATGCTTGTCCCCGGCGGGCCGGTGCCCAGGCCCGACGTGATCATCGTGGCGCGTGGCGGCGGCAGCCTGGAGGACCTCTGGGGTTTCAACGACGAAGCCTTGGCAAGAATCGTGGCGGCGTCGGGCATTCCTGTCATCTCGGCTGTGGGACATGAGACCGACTGGACGCTGATCGACTTCGCGGCGGACGTGCGGGCGCCGACGCCGACGGGTGCTGCCGAGATGGCGGTGCCGGTGAAGGCCGAGCTCGAGGCGACGCTCGCCAATCTTTCGGCGCGGCTGAAGGCCTGCACATCGCGCAATTTCGAGCGCAAGCACACCGCACTCAGGGCCGCCGCAAGGGCGCTGCCTTCGCCCGACCAGTTGCTGGCGCTGCCGAGGCGGCGCTTCGACGAGGCGACAAGCCGGCTCGGACGCGCGCTGACGGTGTCGACCGAGCGCAAGCGGGCGCGGCTTTCCGGGATCAGGCTGACGCCGGCGATGCTGTCGCGGCGGATCGGCGAGGCGCGCAAGGCCACCGCGCGCGACCTGCAGCGCGCGCAGGCGGCGCTGCGGGCGCTGGTACGCGAGCGGCGCGGCAAGTTCGACCGGGCCAAGGCGCGGCTTTCCGTCGAGCCGCTGGCGCGGCGGCAAAAGACGGCGCGCGAGCGGCTGGCCGACTTCGCACGCCGCAGCGACCAGGCGGCGTCGCTGATGCTCGAACGCAACCGCACCCGGCTCGACCATTCGGAACGGCTGCTCGCCACGCTGAAACTGTCCGACCAGTCGATCCTCGACCGCGGCTACGCGCTGGTGATCGGACCGGACGGCAAGCTGGTCAAACGCGCCGCCGAAGTGGCGCTCGGCGCGGAGCTGACGCTGAAATTCGCCGACGGGACCGCAAAGGCGACCGGCGGCGGGATGCGGCTGAAATCGACGCGGACGGCGGCCAAGCCTAGGGATCCGGGCAGCCAGGGATCGCTGTTCTAACCGCGTCCCGGACGCGCCCCACCACCATCCGTGCTACTTGAGCGCGGCAACCAGCAGGAGAACCGCGATGGCGGACACGAAAGACAGCAACGGAACGAAACTCGCCGACGGCGATTCCGTCACCCTGATCAAGGACCTCAAGGTCAAGGGAACCTCGGAGACGCTGAAGCGCGGCACGCTGGTGAAGAACATCCGCCTGACCGACGATCCCGGCCAGATCGAATGCAACACCAAACAGGTGAAGGGCCTGGTGCTGAAGACGGAATTCCTGAAGAAGGCCTGAGGTCGCGCTTCCCGGGAGGATACGATGAGCAACCCCCATCTGGCCACGCCGTCGGGCAAACCGCGCGCGCGCAGCTTCGGCATCCCGTTCGACGGAAAGCCGGGACCGAACAATGCCATCACCGACGTGCCCGGCGTGACCGTCGGCTACACGACGCTGATCTCCGGCGACGGGCCGCTCGTGGTCGGCAAGGGTCCGGTCCGGACCGGCGTGACCGCGATCCTGCCAAGACCGCGCGCCGATATCGCGAAACCGGTCTTCGCCGGCATGTTCAGCGCCAACGGCAATGGCGAGCTGACCGGCTCGCATCTGATCGAGGAGATCGGCGCGTTCAACCTGCCGGTCACCATCACCAACACGCATAGCTGCGGCGTGGCGCGGGACGGTACGCTGCGCTGGGTGCAACGCATCCTGCCCGGTGCGATGGACGATGCCTGGGGGCTGCCCGTGGCGGGCGAAACCTATGACGGGTTCCTGAACGACATCAACGGCCACCATGTGACATCAGAGCATGTGGCGGCGGCGATGGACGGCGCGACGAGCGGGCCGATCGAGGAAGGCAGCGTCGGCGGCGGCACCGGCATGATCACCTGCGGCTTCAAGGCGGGATCTGGCACCGCCTCGCGCGTCGTCGAATGGCAAAGCGAGCGCTACACGCTCGGCGTCTTCGTGCAGTCGAATTTCGGCAAACGCTGGAATTTCATGGTGCGCGGCGTGCGCGCCGGACTTGAGCTCACGGAGCCGGCGATCCGCGAAGGCACGCCCCGGGCGGAGAAGAGCTCGATCATCGCGATCGTCGCCACCGACGCGCCGCTGATGCCGCACCAGCTGAAGCGGCTGGCCAGACGCGTGCCGCTCGGCGTGGCGATGACCGGCGGCTACGGCTACCACAGCTCCGGCGACATCTTCCTCGCCTTCTCGACGGCGAATGCCGAGGCGGCGGCGGGCGCGTCCGGAAGGCTGGCGCGGGCGCAATACGTGCCCGATATCGACATCGACCGTTTCTTCGACGCCACGGTGCAGGCGACCGAAGAGGCGATCCTCAACGCGCTGACGGCGAACGAGGACATGACCGGCTGCAACGGCAATTTCGTGCCGGCGCTGCCCAAGGAGTGGCTGAGGCGGACCTTCTCCGCCTGAGCCGCACGACGAGAAGGCGGCCTACGCCACCTCCACCCACTTGCCTTTCTGGAACGACGTTGCCATCGCCGCGATGGTGCGCTCGATCAATATGCCTTCCTCGAAGCCGACAGAGACGCTCGGCTGGCCGAGCATGCGGGCGATGAGCTGGCGGCATTCGATGATCTTCAGATCGTTGAAGCCGAGATTGTGGCCTGCGGCCGGGATGAAGCGATCGTAGGGCGGATGGTGTGGCGCGGTGAGCACGGTGCGGAAACCCTGCTCGGTGGCGCGGTCGGAGGTGACGTAGAGCTGCAGCTCGTTCATGCGTTCCTGGTCGTAGAGGATCGAGCCCTTGCCGCCGAAAATCTGGATTGCGATGCGGCCCTTCCTGCCCCAGGCGGTGCGGCTGACCGCGACGTAGCCCGACGCTCCGTTTTCGAGGCGAAGCATGATGGTGGCGATGTCGAACACCTCGACCTCGCGCTCGCCCTCGGGCGTCTTGCGCGTCGGATAGGGTTTGGCCATGTCGCACATGACGCGAGTGACGCGGCCGAACAGCGTGTGGAGCAGCGACAGGGGATGCACGCCGAAATCGTCGAGCGCGCCCCAGCCGTTGATCGCCTCGTGACGCTGCTGGAACGGCGCTTCCGGATCGGCCAGAAAGTCCTCGTCCATCTCGATGCGGACATGGTTGACCGGGCCGATGACGCCTTCGTCGAGCAGCTTCCTGATATGCCGGATGGCCGGGTTCTGGATGTAATTGTAGCCGAGCACAGTTGTCTTGCCCGAGGCTCGCGCGGCGGCCAGCATCTCCTCGGCCTCGGCGAGTTTCGGTGCCATCGGCTTTTCGCACCAGACATGCTTGCCGGCGGCAAGCGCGGCTTTCGCCATCTCCAGATGGAACTTGTTGGGCGTGGTGATGGAGACGACATCGACCTCCGGATCGGCGATCACACGCTTCCAGTCGCCCGATGCTTTTTCGAAGCCGAACTCCTGGGCTTTGCGGTGCGCCAATTCATCGTTGGCCTCGCCGAGATGGACCAGCCGTATCGGAGGAATGTCGCCGAAGACCGGCCGCACCGAGTTCCAGGCAAGCGCATGGGCCTTGCCCATGAAGCCGGTTCCGATAAGACCGACGCCGATCTCGTTCATGCATAAACTCCAAGCTGACCCTGCGCTGCCGCCCGAAATCGTCTAGCGCTTCGCATTATGGAATAAAAGGTGCATTCACAAATGCAGGTGGAATTTTTGTTCTATTTCTGCTTGATTGGCGCGACTTAAAACAGGCTCAGGCGAACGCTTCATGACGGGCACCGATCGTGCACCCAAGGATTTCCAGGCGCTGCGCACGGCGATCGCGCAGCGCGCCGAGCAACTGCCCAAGCGGCTGATGCAGATAGCCGGCTATGCGCTGGAGAACCCCGACGAGATCGCCTTCGGCACGGTGGCGAGCATCGCCGCCAGCGCCGACGTGCAGCCGTCGGCGCTGGTACGGTTTTCGCGGGCGCTCGGCTACCAGGGCTTCACCGACCTTCAGGACGTGTTCCGCTCGCGCCTGCGCGACCGCGTGCTGAACTATGACGAGCGGCTGGCGCAGATGCGCGACCACGGCATCGCCACCAGCAAGTCGGGCCTGGTGCTCGACGGTTTTCTCGAAGCCAGCGAGCGGTCCATCGCGAAGTTCCGCGAGAAGGTCGACCACGAGGCGATCGACCGCGCGGTGGGCATCCTCGCCGCCGCCGACACGATCTACCTGATCGGGCTGAGGCGCTCCTTCCCGATCACCTCCTATATGAGCTACGCGATGGGCAAGCTCGGCGTGCGCAACATGCTGGTGGACGCCGTCGCCGGCATGGGCGCGGAGCAGGCGAGCTTCGTTTCGGCCGGGGATGCCGTACTCGCGATCAGCTTCGCGCCCTATGCCAGCGAGACGGTGGCGCTGACGGGCAGCGTCAAGGCTCGCGGCGCCAGGATCGTGACGATCACCGACTCGGTGTTTTCGCCGATCGCCTCGCCGGCCGATGTACTGATCGAGGTCAGCGAGGCGAATTTCGAAGGCTTTCGCTCGATGGCGACGACGATGGCGATCGCCATGACGCTGTCGGTTGCGGTCGCGGCGCGAAGGGCCGAGGGGTAGCTTCTCGGACCTCAGGTCCAGACCTCTTCGAGCAGCGCGGTATAGTCCGCCGCCGTGGCCGGCCGCGGATTGGTCGGGTGCGAGTGGTCGGCAAGCGCGCGCTCCACCACCCAGTCGAAGCTCTCGCGGCTGACGCCGAGCGTGCGCAGGCCGGCGACAATGCCGAGGCGGCGGTTGAGCGCCGCGAAGGCGTCGGCGAGGTCGACGCCGGCGGCGAGGCCAAGCGCTGCGCGCAGCCGCCCGTATTTTTCCGGCGCGCTTGGCGCGTTGAAACGCAGCACGGGCGGCAGGAGGATGGCGTTGAGCATGCCGTGATGCAGGGCGGGCTCCTTCAGCCCGCCGAGCGCATGCGACAGGGCGTGAATCGCGCCCAGTCCCTTCTGGAAGGTCAACCCGCCTTCCAGCGCGCCCATCATCATCTGCCAGCGCGCGTCGCGGTCTGCGCCGTTCTCGCGGGCGCGCTCGATGTTGTTCCAAAGGCGCGCCGCGCCGTCGAGCGCGATTGCCTCCGCCGGCGGATTGACGCGCGGCGACAGCAGCGTCTCGACGCAATGCGACAGCGCGTCGAGACCGGTGGCGGCGGTGAGACCGGGCGGCAGGCCCAGCGTCAGCTCGGGATCGCAGATGGCGCGCTTCGGAATCAGATGCGGGCTGATGAAGCCGAGCTTGCGGCCGTCGCGCAGCGTGACGAGCGCGGCGCGGCCGACCTCCGAACCGGTGCCGGCCGTGGTGGGCACGGCGATGAGCGGCGCGACGGCGGGTGTGATCCTGGCGACGCCGCCATAGATCGCGGCATATTGCTCAAGCGGGCCGGGATGGGTCGCGAGCAGGGCCACGCCCTTGGCGAGGTCGATCGGCGAGCCGCCGCCGAGCGCCACGACGCCGTCGCAGCGATTGTCGCGATAGGCGGCGACGGCGAGCGCCACGGCCTCCTCGGTCGGATTGCTCGGCACATCGAGGAAGGCGACGCTCTCTGGCAGCAACGCCTGCACCCGCGCGACGAGGCCCGTCGCGGCAAGCGCCCGGTCGCTGACCAGCAAAGGCCGCGAGATGCCGAGCGCGCCTGCCTCAGCGGCGAGGGTCGACACGGCGCCGAAATCGAATTTTATGGTGGTGAGATAGAGGATGTCGGCCATCTGCTTCCCGCTCGTGATTCGCTGGCGCCGATTTGTGCGTGCGCGGAACGGAGTGTGGCACGGACGGGCAGAACGTGCAGCCTTCATGGCTACCCAGACGACAGGACACGCCGCCAGGCGCTTCCGCGGCGTTACATTGATGTCACAGTCGGCTACTTAATGAGCGCGATGAGTAACCGGTGAAGACAGCATGCTTGACCGCGGGAATCGCATCGGTGATCAAGACGGTTTCAGGAAGGGGATTTCCATAGTGAAGAAGACCTATGAGAAGCCGACGCTCGTTCGGCGCGAGACGCTGAGCAAGGTGACTGCCGGGGACGGATCGGTACAACCCGCAGATTGACAAGGTCGCTTTGACTAGGCGGTAGACCAGCGCCACACATCTTTTGCGCAACGGAGCACTGTGATGAAGAAAATTTATGAGAAGCCGACGCTCGTCCGGCGCGAGACGCTGAGCAAGGTGACTGCCGGGGACGGGTCGCTCCAGATCACAACAGCCTAACAATGGAGCGGATGATGAAAAAGACCTATGAGAAGCCGACGCTCATTCGACGCGAGACGCTGAGCAAGGTCGCGGCCGGCAGCAACTCGCCGCTCATCATCGACCCCAACGGCGCCATCGATCAGAACGGCACAGGCAGCTGACGTAATTTCGCCTGCATCGTTGCCGCACCAGGTCGGCGGCCTCTTGGCGGATCAGGCTCTCTTCGCCGCCATGTGCGCGTCCAGCTTTTTGCGCGACGGCCCGTAGCGCTTTATGATCGTCTTGGCTTCGTCGGGCGACACGCCGAACTTTCGAGCGAAGTCGGCGACTTCATATGTCTCGCCACTCGCCACCAGTTTGCGGTCTTCCTTCGTCTTGCTCTTGTCGTCGGGCATCGTCGTGACTCCGCTTTGCTCCAGAGCATTTACAATAGCAAAGATGCGGCCTCGGTTCCCCTGGCGCAAGTGCCGGCCGCGGCCCGAAATGATGGCGGGGACACTAGCGGCCCGCATAACGTCGCCGGAAGGCGTTTGCGGCGGCCCATCATTGCGGACTTTCCACTGAATGCCGGATCGTTGCGGACCGAATCGATAGCTCTCTGAAATCGTTCGGACTACGATGGTACCGTTGGCTGGGATCGAACCAGCGACCTCCGGATCCACAATCCGGCGCTCTAACCAGCTGAGCTACAACGGCACGCGCCCGTAGGGCTACCCGCGAGCGAACGTCAATCCGCTCGCCTGTCGGCGAGGGGTCCATAAGGGCTATCGCAATTTAATTCAACCCCGTCGCGCGGCAAAGGCCAAACTGAAAAGTCGCGGCCCGGCGATCGGAGGAAGACAAAGAAAAGGCCGGCGGGAGGAGGTGCCGGCCTTTTCCTGTTACGAGCCGGCGGGAGGAGGTGCCGGCTGGTTACCCGGAAGGAAGCGGGAGGAGGTGCCGCCTTCCGGTATTACTGGTCGCTGAAAGTGTCAGGCGACCTTAAGTTCCTTGACCGCCTTCTCGAAGACGGTCTTCATCGGCGCCGAAACCTTCTCGGCTGCCTTGCTGGCGGCGGCCTGGAAATCCTTGGCCTGCTCGACGCTCGCCTCGACGCGCTTGCGCAGGAACGAGGTCTGCAGCTCGATGACGTCCGACAGCGTCTTGGCGCCGAACAGGGCTTCGAGGTGATCGAAGCCGGCCTCGGCGTTGGCGCGGAAAGCCGAAATGGTCTTCTGCGACAGATCGCCGGAAACGCTCTTGGCTGTCTCGAAAGTCGACTCGAGGGCCTTCTGGGTCTCCTCGGCGCCGGTCTTCAGCTTCGCATAAGCTTCCTTGGACTGCTCGACGCTCTTTTCGGCGAAAGCGCGAATCTGGTCGGTCGCCTTGGAGGCGTCGAAGCTCGGAAACTCGATGTTCTCGATGAATTCTGCGGTCTTTTCAGCGGCCTTGGCCATTTTCCTGTCCTTTGATAGAGAAGCGGCTCGAAGCTGTCTGCCTGGGCCGTCTTGTTGCTGATGAAATTTATATAGAGCAATTCATTGTGCATTGCAACATAAATGTTGCGGTGCACCATAACGCCTTGTGGCAATTAACCAATTCGCCAAATTGCCTCATTGCCGCCACCAGCGTTGTGGACTGAAATCGGGCCGGGTTTTATTAACAAAGGGTTAAAAAAGCAGACCAGCCCAATTCGACCGGGCCCCAGGGAACCGCATGGCGCAAGCCTCCTATTCCTTTCTCGACGTCGCCGCGCTCGACGAAGTGCGCGAACGCTTCGCCGCGGGCGACGCGCTGGCGATCTTGTCGGCCGACCTCGAGGAGGTGATCTGGGCAAACGGACCGGGTGCGGCGCTGCTGGGCCATGCCGACGTCGAGACGGCGCTGGGCGCGCAGGCGCCGCTCGGTGCTGCGGCCAAGCGGCAGATCGCGGCGACGAGCGGTTTTCCCGAGATCGGCCGCGACCGGGCGCTGCTGGTGCGGATCGCGACGGGCGTGTCGAGCCGCGCGGAGCGGCTCCTGGCGAGCGCCGTCACGCTGCCCGACGGCGAAAAGGCGATCCTGCTCGCGCGACCGGCGGAAAGCGGGGGCGAGGACGTCCAAGCGGCGATCGGCGGATTCGCCGAAGCCGGGCATTTCGTGGCCTTGCTCGACATGGCCGGCGCGGTTCAGGCGGCGACTGCCGGCTTCGCCCGCCTCGGCCTCACCCAGGATGCGCTGGCGGAGATGGCGCACGAGGCGAGCGACGAACGGCGGATCGTCAAGCGCATGCTCGACGGCCGGCGCGCCGTGCTGCCGGCAGGTCTCGCGCGGCTGACCGACACGCGCAGCCTGCTCGTCGTGATCGACGAGAACTGGGCGGAAGAGGCAGCGGCGCAGGAAGAAGCCGAGCCAATCGAGGCAACCGCGGAGGCAGCTTTGGCGACGGCCAAACAGCCGGCCGGCGAACCCTCGGTTGAAGAGCAGCCTGCCGCGGCTCGTGAAATCTGGTATCTCGGCAGCGAGCACGATCCGCAGATCGGCCCGGCGGAAACGCCGTTGCCCGCAAGCGAGGAGCCGGAGCAGTCCGGCGAAGCGCAACTCGCGGCGACGGAGCCTACCGAAGAGCCCGCCGGCGAACCGCAACCGCCGGCGCAGGAAGAGCCTGCCGCTATCCCCGCTTCCATCCCGGAGACCTCCGGGTCCGGCATTTCCGAGCCACCGGCTTCGGGAGCCCCGACCGCCGGGCCTCCGGCTTCCGAGCCTCTCGCTGCTGCGCAGGAGCTGGAAGTGCAGGAGCCGGCGCCTCAAGAACCGGCATCGCCGGAATCGACGCCGATCCAGCGCACGGCCGGTCCGATGCGTTTCGTCTGGCGGACGGACGCCGAGGGGAAATTCAGCCAGATCTCGCCCGATTTCGCGCGCGCCGTGGGCGACGAGGCGGCCGACATCGTGGGGCGCAGGTTCGAAGACGTGGCCAACGCCTTCGGGCTCGACCCGACCGGCGACATTGCCGGGCTGCTGGCGCGCCGCGACACCTGGTCCGGCCGTTCGGTGTACTGGCCGGTCGCCGGCACCGATCTCAGGATACCCGTCGATCTCGCGGCGCTGCCCGTCTACGACCGCAACCGGACGTTCGAAGGTTTCCGCGGCTTCGGCGTAGCGCGCATCGGAGACGCGGTCGTCGACCCCGACGGCATGGGGCTGGTGCTGGTCAGGCTGCCGGAAGCGGCCGAGCCGGTGGCGACAACGCCGGACGATGAGCCTCCGAAGGCGGAGGATGGCCCGGCCGCCGAGAAGCCCGCCCAAATCATCGATGAGATTTCCCTGGCCGGCGAGGCGGCGGCGGACCCGTTCCGCGGCGAGAAGCCGGCTCTCTCGGTGACGACGGCGCCGGACCGCCGCCTGTCCGACAAAGTCATCAGGCTGGCCGAGCATCGGCCGGCGGCAAATGACAGGACGCCGAGCGGCGGGGGCAATGCGGGCGGCGGCGAGCGGAGCCTTTCCACCGGCGAACGCATCGCATTCCAGCAGATCGGCGAGCGCCTGAAGAAGGACAGCGGCGTCGCCGCGGACGAGGCCCGCGAGAGGCGGCTGCCCGTTCGGGAGGCGACAGGTGAAACCGGCCGGCCAGCCGATGGCGGCGACCACGCCGCTGTTGCGGCGGCGAGCGGCGGGGCGGCCGAGGACATTGCGGTGGACACGGCGGACGAAGAACTCGCCGACCTGATCGCGCTCGATGGCGAACCGCCCCCCGCGGCCGAAGCTCCAGACAAGGATGACGGCGAGACCTCGCAGCCGGTCGCGGAGTCGGCCGTGCCGGAACCGCCAACGCGCAAGCCAGGGCGACCCGGCCTGTCGCTGCTCGACTTCGCCCAGTGGGACCAGCCCGAGAAGACGGCGGAACCGGCCGAAGGGGACGAGACCTCGCGGGCGGAAGAAGCGGCGGACGACCGTCCGGCCGCGCTGGTGGAAATGGACGAGGCGGCAGCGCTCGACAAACGCGTAGGCCCGGCAGACGAAATGCCCGCCGCCGGCGATGCGCCGGAGGCGCCGATGTCTTCAGGGGTAACTGAAGCCGCAGGCGGCGCCGACGCCGGGCCGGCGGCGCATGACACCGCAGAAAGCCCGACCGCCGGAGCCGCGCCCGCCGATCTGGGGGAACCGCAGCCCGCCGACATCGGCGCGCACGGCGCCAGCGACAAGGCGGCCGGCGGCCTGTCGATCCTCGAAAAGCTGCCAGTGCCGGTGCTCGTCCATTCCGGGGACAGGCTGCATTACGCCAATGGCGAGTTCTTCACGCTGACCGGATATGGCTCGATCCGCGAACTGGCGGAAGCGGGCGGCATCGGCGTGCTGTTTGCCGATCCCTACGAGGACGAAGCCGAATATGAGGCCGAGCATGGGCCGCGGGCGAGGACCGACCGGCAGATGCGCCTGAAGACGCGAGACGGCGCGGAATTTCCGGTCGAGGCCTTCCTGCAGTCGGTGCCGTGGAACGGCGGCAAGGCGCTGCTGCTCGTGCTGTCGCGCGTCAAGGAAGGTGCGCCCGGTTCCGCCGGCCAGTCGCCGCTGATCGCCGAACTGGAGGCGCGCGTTGCCGAGATGCGCACCATCATCGACACGGCGACCGACGGCGTGGTGCTGATTTCGCGCGACGGCAACATCCGCTCGATCAGCCGGCCGGCCGAGGCGCTGTTCGGCATGGACAGCGACGATGTGGCGGGCAAGCCTTTCGCGTCGCTGTTTGCCATCGAAAGCCAGCGCGCCGCGCGCGACTATCTCAACGGGCTCTCGGACCACGGCGTGGCGAGCGTGCTCAACGACGGGCGCGAGGTGATCGGCCGCGAGGCCGAGGGGCGCTTCATCCCGCTGTTCATGACGATCGGCAAGCTGCCCGGCGATAGCGGCTATTGCGCGGTGGTGCGCGACATCACGCAGTGGAAGCGCGCCGAGGAAGAACTGACGCAGGCGCGCGCCGTGGCCGAGCGCGCCTCGTCGCACAAGAGCGACTTCCTTGCCCGCGTCAGCCACGAGATCCGCACGCCGCTCAACGCGATCATCGGCTTCTCCGAACTGATGCTGGACGAAAGGTTCGGGCCGGTCGCCAACGACCGCTACCGCGACTATCTGCGCGACATCAACCGCTCTGGCAACCATGTGCTCGACCTGGTCAACGACCTCCTGGACATCTCCAAGATCGAGGCCGGGCAGCAGGAAATGGCCTATGAGGCGGTGTCGGTCAACGAGACGCTGGCCGAGACGGTGGCGATGATGCAGCCGCAGGCCAATCGCGAGCGGGTAATCATCCGCTCGAGCTTCGCCTCGAAGCTGCCCGACGTTGTCGCGGATCTCAGGAGTGTGCGCCAGATCGCGCTCAACATCCTGTCCAACGCGGTGCGCTACACGCAGGCCGGCGGGCAGGTGATCGTGTCGACGGCCTACGAGGCGGGCGGCGAGGTGGTGATGCGGGTGCGCGACACCGGCATCGGCATGACGCCGGCCGAGATCGAGCAGGCGCTGAAACCCTTCAAGCAGATCAATTCGCTGAAGCACACGCGCGGCGACGGCACGGGCCTGGGCCTTCCGCTGACCAAGGCGATGGTGGAGGCCAACCGCGCGAAATTCTCGATCCACTCCACCCCCGGCGAAGGCACGCTGGTGGAGGTGGCGTTCCCGTCGACCAGGGTGCTGGCGGATTGATAGCTGTGGATCGAGCGGGCGAAGCCGTTGCGAACCGCCGCGTAGGCGCGAACGACGCCGGTCCGACGATCGCTGGAAACACATTAGCGTGATCGCCGGCTCGCGGCGCGTTGACGCACCGGTAGCCCGCCGGAACCCATCCGATTGAAAGTGGTCATGAATCATCCAGTTTAGAATTGTTCTAAGTTGTTGATTTCACAAGCTCTAATCCTTGACGAAAACAGTCAGATTTAGGATAGAGAGCACGTTCCGACAGGAACCAGGGATGAAGCACTGCGCCACACCCTCGATGGCCAGGAGAGACACATGAACATGAGAACGAATTCCGCCGCCGCGGCTTTTGCGCTGGCATCGCTGTTTTCCGGCGCGGCGCTGGCCGACGGCACGGTCAACATCTACACCTACCGCCAGCCCGAACTGATCCAGCCGGTGCTCGACGCATTCACGGCCGAGACCGGCATCAAGACCGAGGTGCTGTTCCTCGACAAGGGCCTGGCCGAGCGCGTCGCCGCCGAAGGGCAGAATTCGCCAGTCGACGTGATCATGACGGTCGACATCTCGCGGCTGACCGCCGCCAAGGAAGCCGGCATCACCCAGGCGCTGAACGACGAGACAATCAATGGGCTGCTGCCTGCCGAATACCGCGATCCCGAAGGCCATTGGTTCGGCCTGACCAAGCGCGCCCGCGTCGTCTATGCCTCGAAGGACCGCGTGACGGACACCGCCATCACCTATGCCGACCTCGCCGACCCGAAGTGGAAGGGCAAGATCTGCATGCGCTCGGGCCAGCACGACTACAACCTCGCGCTGATCTCGGCGGCGATCGCCCATTGGAGTCCTGAAAAGACGGAAGCGTGGCTGACCGGCCTCAAGGCCAATCTCGGCCGCAAGCCGGACGGCGGCGACAGGCCGCAGGCCGGCGCCATCGTGGCCGGCGAATGCGACATCGCGCTCGGCAACACCTACTATGTCGGGCTGATGCGCACCAACGAGAAGGACCCGAAGGAGAAGGAGTGGGGCAACGCGATCAACGTGATCTTCCCGACCTTCGAGAACGGCCTGACCCACGTCAACATCTCGGGTGCCGCGCTGGCGAAGAACGCGCCGAACCGCGAGAACGGGGTGAAGCTGATCCAGTTCCTGGCCGGCCACAAGGCGCAGCAGATCTACGCCGAGGCGAACTACGAATATCCGGTCGAGCCGGGCCTGGAGCCGTCGGAGATGGTGAAGTCATTCGGCGAACTCAAGGCCGACACGCTGCCGCTTGCCGAGATCGCCAGCCACCGCAAGGCGGCGTCCGAGATGGTCGACCGCGTCGGGCTCGACGACGGCCCGTCGTCGTAAGGATCTTCGTTCGAGCGATCGATCGCAGGAACAAGGACGCCAACGAGCCGGGCTGCCCCACGCGGCCCGGCATTTGCATACAGGGACAGGCTCAACTTGGCCGGTTTTGAAGATACGAGCGGAACATTGCCGGGGGCCGGCCTGCCTGCCGGCAGGTTCGCGCTCGCCGCCAAGCGTCCGCGCCATCCCTGGCTGAAACTCGTCGCGCTGGCCGTCAGCGCGATCGTGCTGGTGCCCGTCCTGTCGCTCGCCTATGTGGCGTTGTCGGGCAGCGGCGAGGACTGGCCGCATCTGATGCGCAACGTGCTGCCCGGCGCAAGCGTCACGACGCTCTGGCTGATGGCGATGGTGGCGGTCGCCACCTCGGCCGCCGGCGTGGCATCGGCCTGGATGGTCGTCGCCTACGAGTTCCCGCTGCGCCGCACGCTCGCCTGGGCGCTGGTGCTGCCGCTCGCGGTGCCGTCCTATCTCGCTGCCTACGCCTTCGGCGAGTTCTTCGACTATTCGGGGCCCGTGCAGGGCATGGTCAGGGCGCTGTTCGGCTTCGAGAGCATGCGCGACTACTGGTTTCCCGACATACGCTCGACATCAGGCTGCGCCCTGGTGCTGTCGTCGGTGCTCTACCCTTACGTCTATCTCACCACGCGCATCGTCTTCCTGATGCAGGGTAGGAACATCGCCGACGTGGCGCGTACGCTGGGTGCCCGCCCGGCCAAGGTTTTCTGGCGGGTGCTTCTGCCGGTCGCGCGGCCGGCGATCGTGGCGGGCGTGGCCCTGGTGCTGATGGAGACGATCAACGACATCGGCGCGGCGGAATATCTCGGCGTGCGCACGCTCACCGTCGCCGTCTATGCGACATGGCTGGCGCGCGGGAGCCTGGAGGGCGGCGCGCAGATCGCGGTCCTGATGCTGGTGCTGGTGTTCGCCATTCTCGGGGCGGAACAATGGGCGCGGCGGCAGCGGCGCTTCCACACCGGGCGCGCCACGCATATGAACGCGCATCCGCCGCGCGTCAGGATCACGGGGGTCAAGGCTCCGCTGGCGACGATCGTGACGGCGCTGCCGGTGTTCCTGGGCTTCGGCATCCCGATCCTCGTGTTCGGCCAGTACGCGCTGCGCCGGCTCGACCAGTTCGCTTCGCCTGATCTGGCCGACGCGTTCCTGAACACGCTGGCGACGGCAGGCGCAACGGCCGTGCTGACCGTGGTGCTGGCGCTGTTCCTGCTCAACGCCGTGCGGCTGGCGCGCTCGCCGGATGTGACCGCGACGGTGCGGCTCGCCTCGATCGGCTATGCGCTGCCGGGCGGCATTCTCGGCCTCGGGCTGCTGTTCGCGCTGGCGCGCTTCGACAACACGATCGACGCGTTCTCCCGCGCCTGGCTCGGTCATTCGACAGGGCTGCTGCTGACCGGTTCGGCGGCCGGCATCGTGCTTGCCTGCACGATCCGCTTCGTGGCGCTCGCCGAGAGCGCCATCCGCTCGGGACTGGAGAAACTGCCCGGCCATCTCGACGAGGCGGCGCGCAGCCTCGGGCGTACGCCGGGCCAGAGCGCGGCGGCCGTGCTGCTGCCGCTTTTGAAGCCTGCCATCCTGACGGCCGCCGTGCTGGTCTTCGTCGACACGACCAAGGAGCTGTCGGCGACGATCCTGCTGCGCCCGTTCGGCTTCTCGACGCTCGCCACCCATGTCTACGAGAACGCCTCGCGCGGCGCGCCGCAGGAGGGCGCGGCGGCGGCGATCGTGATCATCCTGACCGCGTTGGTGCCGGTGCTGGTGCTGTCAGGTGCGTTGGCGAGGGATCGCGAAGCGACGCTGTAAGCCAACGCAGCGATTTACAAATCCCTTCAACAAGCGAAAGATGGCACGACCGTCCATTTGAAGTGCTTGCCATGAAACTCAATGGGAGGATTTGCAATGAAAACCAGACATCTCGCTCGCGTTGTCGTCCTTGCCCTGGCAGGATTTGGGGTGGCGCCTGCAAGCTCTTTCGCCGAGGAGCCAAGCAAGGCTGAGCTCGACACTATCCGCGACGCGCTTGCCAAGTAT
The DNA here is from genome assembly GCF_040049215.1 of Mesorhizobium sp. KR9-304. Lineage (NCBI taxonomy): Bacteria > Pseudomonadati > Pseudomonadota > Alphaproteobacteria > Hyphomicrobiales > Phyllobacteriaceae > Mesorhizobium > Mesorhizobium sp. KR9-304. The sequence goes on from NZ_JBDZDN010000001.1 coordinate 364,356, forward strand.
AAGGACCCCTATGTTGCCGTGCGCGACCTCTATCTCTCGACAGTCGGATGCGTCCACTACGACGGCATGAAGGTGGCCGGCCACATGGAGTACCCGAAGGGAGGCATGGGCATCCACTTCGTCAACCTGACTGTCCAGGGTCCGCTCGACCCGATGCGGCCAAACGTGCTCGTCTACGAGCCGGTGGGCGGGAAGCTGGAACTGGTGGCGGCTGAATGGCTGGTGCCGGTGACCGTCGCGAAGGAGCGGCCGGCTCTGTTCGGTCAGCCCTTCCAGGGACCGATGGAAGGGCACGAGCCGCTCATTCCGCAGGGGTTTGTCCATTATGATCTGCACGCATGGCTGTTCAAGGACAACCCGCTCGGCATGTTCAGCCCGACCAACCCGGACGTGACCTGCGAAGGCTACGACTTCGGCTTGCTGGAGCACCCGACAAAGATCGTCGGGCAGTAGCCGAAGGCCAACAGGGCGATCAGCGTCCTCGCCGTGAGTGTAGGCGGCAGCCAAAGAAAAAAGGCGCCTGGAGGGGCGCCTTGAATTGAGATTGCTGTGACAACGGGGCTTGAGCGAATGTCGCCTCCTCGGGGGATCAAGAGGAGCGGGATTTCTCCCTTCAAGTTGACACGACTATCGGCGCGCGGGAGTTAACAACTCCTTACCGGAGGCCGAAAATCTTTACGAATGTGTACCACTCATGAAATCTAGGTAAATTTAGCAGTAGCACTTCGTTAACCATCAGAATCCCGGATTTCCGGGATTCTCGTCAATTCCGCAGCACCTCCAGGTCGCGAAACAGCTCCAGCGCCTGCGGGTTGGCGAGCGCTTCCTTGTTCTTCACCTCGCGGCCGTGAACGGTGTCGCGCACCGCAAGCTCGGTGATCTTGCCGGACTTGGTGCGCGGTATGTCGGCGACCGCGACGATTTTGGCCGGCACGTGGCGCGGGCTGCAGCCAGCGCGGATTTTCGTGCGGATGCGTTTTTCCAGATCGTCATCCAGAGAGACGCCCGGCGCGAGACGGACGAACAGCACGACGCGCACGTCGCCGTCGAAATCCTGGCCGATGCACAGCGCCTCTGATATTTCCGGCATCTGCTCGACCTGGTTGTAGATCTCGGCCGTGCCGATGCGCACCCCGCCTGGGTTGAGCGTCGCATCCGAGCGGCCGTGGATGATCATGCCGCCGTGCGCGGTCCATTCGGCGAAATCGCCGTGGCACCAGACATTGTCGAAACGCTCGAAATAGGCGGCGCGGTACTTCTTGCCGCCGGGGTCGTTCCAGAAGGCCACGGGCATCGAGGGAAAAGCCCTGGTGCAGACCAGCTCGCCCTTCTGCTGCCGCACGGGACGCGCCTCGTCGTCCCAGACATCGACGGCCATGCCGAGGCCCGCCGCTTGGATCTCGCCCGACCAGACCGGCTCGATCGGCACGCCGAGAACGAAGCAGGAGACGATGTCGGTGCCGCCGGAGATCGAGGCGAGATGCACATCGCGCTTGATGCCGTCATAGACGAACGAAAACCCCTCCGACGACAGCGGCGAACCGGTGGAGGAAATTGTGCGCACGGTGGAAAGGTCGTGGCTGTCTATCGGCCTCAGCCCCGACTTGCGCAGCGTGTCGATGAATTTCGCCGAGGTGCCGAAATACGTCATCTCCTCTGAAACGGCATAGTCGAACAGGATGTTGCCGTCGGGGTGAAAGGGCGAGCCGTCGTAGAGCAGCAGCGTCGCCCCGGTGGCGAGCCCGGAGACAAGCCAGTTCCACATCATCCAGCCGCAGGTGGTGAAGTAGAAGAGACGGTCGCCCTCGATCAGGCCGCCATGGAGCCGGTGTTCCTTCAGGTGCTGAAGAAGCGTTCCGCCAGCGCCGTGGACGATGCATTTCGGAATGCCGGTCGTGCCCGACGAGAAGAGGATGCAGAGCGGATGCGCGAAGGGCATTCGCTCGAACGTCACTTCCTTCGCTGCGAAGGGCGCCAGCGCGTCATCGAGCGCCACGGCGCGCGGCATCGCGGTGACCGCCTGCCTGGCCGTGCCGAGATAATCAACCAGAATCGCCTGGCGGACGGAGGGCAGCTTCGCCAGCACCGCCTGGACCTTGGCGCTGACGTCGTTCTGCTTGCCATTGTACCAGTAGCCGTCCGGCGCCAGGAAAAGCACCGGCTCGATCTGGCCGAAGCGGTCGAGCACGCCCTGTTCGCCGAAATCGGGCGAACAGGACGACCAGACGGCGCCGAGCGAGGCGGCGGCGAGCATGCCGGCGGCGGCCTCGGGCATGTTGGGCATCATGGCGGCGACGCGGTCGCCTTTCTTCACGCCGAGCGAGACGAAGAGCTGCTGCATCCGCGAGACGAGCGCGTGGAGATCGTCCCAGGAAAGGCGACGGTTCACCTTGTCCTCGCCCTTGAAGACTATGGCGTCGGAGGAGCCGCGCTTGCGCAGCAGGTTTTCGGCGAAGTTCAGCCGGGCGTCAGGGAAAAAGGCAGCGCCCGGCATCCTGTCGCCGTCAACGAGCAGGCGTTCGCCCTTGTCGCCGACGACGCCGCAGAAATCCCAAAGCAGGCTCCAGAAATCGTCACGCCGGTCGATCGACCAGCGGTGCAACTCGGCATAGGAGGAGAAGGCCGTCCCGGCTTTCGCGGAGGCCTCGACCATGAAGGCCGTGATCGGCGCCCTGGCGATGCGGTCGGGCGTCGGCACCCAAAGCGGCACGTTGTCTTCCATCTATCTTCCTCCCGCGGGCGATTCCGGCGGTCCTTTTTGCATATGGGGTTCGGCCGGAGCAAGATGCGCAAGCCCGCGGCTTTTTCGCCGAAGCATGCCATCGCAGGGCCACAAAGGCTTGGAATGGCTTCGGCCGGGTTTGACGGGCGGCGCACAATGATGGAAACGGGTGACAGGCCGGAATCAGGCAGCGTTAGGCCCGGCCGGAGCTGACGAATCGGATGCCGTCACCCCTGCTCAGGCGCGGTCTTTGGGCGCTCGCTCTCGCGGCGGGCCTGATCGTGCTGATCGTGCTCGCCCTGCCCTACGCAGCCTCGACCCGTCTCGTGCGCGACCACATCGCGCACGAAATGAGCGAATGGAGCGGGCTCGACGTGTCGATCGGCGCGGCGCCCGAGATCAGCGTCTGGCCGGATTTGCAGGCGAACCTGACCGACGTGACGCTCTCCCTGCCCGGCGGCGCGACACCTGCCATCACCGCCGAGCGGGTCGAGATCGAGTTGTCGGCGCTCGCCGCGCTCGGCGGAGCCGCCGATTTCACGCGGACGCGTTTCACCAGGCCAATCGTCAGGATCGAGGGCGGCGGGGCCGTTCCTGTCCTGCCGCGCGGCGGCAAGATCGCCCGGGCCATCGATACGGCGCGCGAGATCGTGGCAGAGGATCGTGCCGCGCCCGACACCGGACGGCTGCCCGGCGACGCGTTCGGAGTGGTGGAATTCACCGACGGGAAGATCGTGTCGGTCTCGGGCGGAGCCGAAACGGAGATCGTCACCGGCCTCTCGGGAGAGATCGGGTGGGAAAACCTGGACGGGCAGGCCAACGCCACCGCGACGGGCGTGTGGCGGGGCGAGCAGTTCACCCTCGACCTCGGCTCGGCCAATCCGTTGCTTTTTCTCGGCGGCGCGGCGACGCCGGTGACGGCCAGCGTAAAGTCCGGACCGGTCAATCTCGCCTTCGACGGCATAGCCGGCCTCGGCGAGAACCCTTATGTGGACGGGCGGGTCAGCTTCTCCGCGCCTTCGGCGAGGAAGATGCTGGAATGGTCGCAAGCCGGCATCCTGCACGGCTCGGCGCTCGGCGCCGTCGCCATGGAAAGCCGCGTCATGGGCGATGCCGAGCGGATGCGCTTCGAGGAAGCCGACATCACGCTGGACGGCGAGCCGGCGCGGGGCTCGCTCGACCTGCTGCTCGCCGGCAAATTGCCGATGCTGGCCGGCACGCTTGCCTTCGACAGGCTCGACCTCCGGTCCTTCCTGTCAGCCTTCACGCCGCTCGACGCTTCCGCCGGCGAGGGTCCCGGTATCATCGACGCCGATTTCGCCGGCCGCCTCAATCTCGACCTAAGGCTGTCGGCGGCGCAGGCCACCATCGGCCCGATCGCGCTCGCCGACTTCGCGGCAACCGTGCGCGTCGACGAGGGCCTGGCGGCTTTCGACATCTCCGACGCCTCGGCATTCGGCGGCAACGTTCAGGCCGGGCTACGCTTCGATCGCAAGGCGGAAGAATCGCTGGTCGAGATGCGCCTGCTTGCATCGGACGTCGATGGCGGCGCTTTCGCGACGGCCGCGGGCATGATACGGCTGGCGCCGATCGGGCGCGGCACGGTCTCCGTCATCCTGAAGGGCGACGGCAGCAGCTGGAATTCGCTGCTCTCGCACGCCAACGGCTCGTTTTCGGCGAGCTTCGGCCAGGGCGCGCTATCGGGCATCGACCTCGAAGCCCTCGTTGCCCGCTCGAAGACCGGCACGCCATTCACGCTCGACGCGGTGGCGGGCGACGCCTCGCCTATCGACGCGCTTGACCTGACCGCGCATTTCGCGGACGGCGTGGCGTCGATCGAGAAGGCCGAACTGCGTACACCGCTCAACCGTATCACGCTTGCCGGCTCGGCGCCGCTCGCCGGCGGGAGCCTCGACCTGTCCGCAAGAGTGCAGCCGCCGCAGCAGGCGACGGCCGGGCCGGCCGATCCCGGAGCCGCCACGACGTTCCTGATCGGCGGGCCCCGGAGCGCGCCTGTGATCACGCCGACGACGGGACTGAGCGCGGAGTAGCAATCCCTCCACGCCACTCGCCTCCGCGCAGCGTGGCGCGCACGCGCATCCAGATGTCCGCCATTATGACGCCGCCGAAGAAAAAGCTCTCCACGAGGTCGCGGCTGAGTTCGGTGGTCTTCACGCCAATCGGCCTGATGCCGTCGAATGCAAGCAGCCGCCCATCCGCGGCATCCGAAACCGAGCTCAGACCAACGATTACATCGGGCCATAGCTCCGGCACGAACGCCGCTTCGTAAATCCGGTCGATGAGGTCGTCATGCATGACGTCCAGTCCGTCCCGCCGCTACCCGCGCTGGGCGGCCTGCTCGTCGCGCTGGCGCTGGACCTCGCGGCGCTTGTTGGCGATCGAGGCGGCGATGACGCCGGCCGCGACGATGGCGATCATCAGCGTGCAGGCGGCGTTGATCTCGGGCGTCACGCCGAGGCGGACCTGGCTGTAGATCTTCATCGGCAGCGTGGTGGCGCCCGGACCGGAGGCGAAGCTCGCGATCACCAGGTCGTCGAGCGAGAGCGTGAAGGCGAGCATCCAGCCCGAAACGATCGCCGGCGCGATGACCGGCAGGGTGACCTGGAAGAAGGTCTTGACCGGCGGAGCGCCGAGGTCCATCGCCGCCTCTTCCAGCGAGCGGTCGAAGCTCATCAGCCGCGACTGCACGACGACGGCGACGAAGCACATGGAGAAGGTGATGTGCGCCAGCGTGACGGTCAGGAAGCCGCGGTCGAGCCCGATGGCGACGAAGAGCAGAAGCAGCGACAGGCCGGTGATCACTTCGGGCATGACCAGCGGCGCGAACACCATGCCGGAGAAGAGGATGCGGCCGCGAAAGCGCGTGTAGCGGGTGAGCGTCAGCGCCGCCATCGTGCCGAGAACGGTGGCCACCGTCGCCGAAATGACGCCGACGCGCAGCGTGACCCAGGCGGCGTCCATCAGTCCCTCGTTGCGGAACAGTTCCCCGTACCATTTGGTCGAGAAACCGCCCCACACGGTGACCAGCCGCGACTCGTTGAAGGAGAAGATCACCAGCAGGACAATGGGCAGGTAGAGGAAGGCGAAGCCAAGCACGACCGATGCTATGTTGAAGCGGCTCCAGGAGGCATTCATCGCGACTGCTCCTGGGCGCGCGCCTGCGCCGACTGGAAGATCATGATCGGAACGATCAGCAGAAGCAGTAGGATGACGGCGACCGCCGAGGACACCGGCCAGTCGCGGTTGGCGAAGAACTCGTTCCACAGCGTCTTGCCGATCATCAGCGTCTGCGAGCCGCCGAGCAGATCGGGAATGACGAACTCGCCGACGGCCGGGATGAAGACCAGCATGCAGCCGGCGATGACGCCGGGCAGCGACAGCGGAAAGGTGATCTTCCAGAAGGCGGTGGCCGGCGGACAGCCGAGGTCCTGCGCGGCCTCGATCAGCGAATAATCCATCTTCTCCAGCGACGAATAGAGCGGCAGGATCATGAACGGCAGATAGGAATAGACGATGCCGATGAAGATCGCCGTATGGGTATTCATGATGAGCAGCGGCGTGTCGATGACGTTCATGCCGAGCAAAAGCTGGTTGAGCAGCCCCTCGGGCTTGAGGATGCCGATCCAGGCATAGACGCGGATCAGGAACGAGGTCCAGAAAGGCAGGATGACCAGCATCAGCAGCGTCGGCCGCAGCGAGGCCGGCGCGCGCGCCATGCCGTAGGCGATCGGGTAGCCGACGATGAGCGCGAGCAGCGTCGACACTCCGGCGATCCAGAGGCTCGACACATAGGCGTTGAAGTAGAGCGGGTCGTCGGTGAGCCAGAGATAGTTCTCGAAGTTGAGCTCGCGGATCTGCGACCATAGCCCGCTCAAGCCCCCGCCTAAGTCGAAAGCGGGCGTATAGGGCGGCATGGCGATCGCCGTCATCGACAGCGAGATCTTGAAGACGATGACGAAGGGCGCAAGGAAGAAGACGAGCAGCCACAGATAGGGCACGATGATGACAAGGCGGCTCACCAATGCCCGCAGGCCGCGCGACACGGCGGACGGCACGGCGGCGGCGCTGGCGCCGGCAGGGAGGGAAACGGCTGCGTCGGCCATCTTTGTCCCTATCGCGTCAGGACGACGCCGGCGTCGGGCTGGAAGGATATCCAGGCGCGGTCGTTCCAGGTGAGCGGGTCGTCGGTCAGGCGGGAGGAGTTGAGCGCGCTCGCCTTCACGACCTGACCGTCGGAAAGTTTTACGTGGTAGACGGTCATGTCGCCGAGATAGGCGAGGTCGAACACCTCCCCTTCCATCGCGTTCGCGGCGCCCTCGGGCCGGCGCGACGAGACCTTGATCTTCTCCGGACGCACGGCGAAGGCGACGGCATTGCCCGCGGCGGCATCGCCGGCGTTCTCGACGACGATCTCCGCACCGCTGGCGCCGGTGATGCGGGCTGTGTTGGCGTCGCGCGCCGCCACCTTGCCTTCGAACATGTTCACGTTGCCGACGAAACCGGCGACGAAACGCGAGGCAGGCGCCTCGTAGATCTCGGCCGGCGTCGCCACCTGCATCACCTGGCCCTTGTCGAGGATCGCGATGCGGTCGGCCATCGTCATGGCCTCTTCCTGGTCGTGGGTGACGACGACGAAGGTCAGGCCGAGCGACTGCTGCAGGTCCATCAACTCGAACTGCGTCTCCTCGCGCAGCTTCTTGTCGAGCGCGCCGAGCGGCTCGTCGAGCAGCAGCACCTTCGGGCGCTTGGCGACGGACCGGGCGAGCGCCACGCGCTGGCGCTGGCCGCCGGAGAGCTGATGCGGCTTGCGCTTGGCGAACTGCTCCAGCTTGACCAGGCGCAGCATCTCCTTGACCCGCGCCTCGATGTCGGGCTTGGCCATGCCTTCCTGCTTCAGGCCGAAGGCGATGTTGGCCTCGACCGTCATGTGCGGGAACAGCGCGTAGGACTGGAACATCATGTTGACCGGACGCCGGTAGGGCGGAATGCCGCGCATGTCCTGCCCGTCGAGCATGATGCGGCCCGACGTCGGCTCGTCGAAGCCGGCGAGCATCCTCAGCAGCGTCGACTTGCCGCATCCGGATGCGCCCAGAAGGGCGAAGAATTCCTTCTCGTAGATCGACAGGGAAAGGTCGTTGACGGCGGTGAAGTCGCCGAAGCGTTTGGTGACGTTCTCGAAGGAAATATACGGCTTCGCGGAAGGATCATTCCACGGGGCGAACTCTCTCCTGATGCTGCCGAGCGACTTCATAGGCTCTCCTGCCTGTCGGTTGTCCACGCCAGAAGCAGGAAAGCCCCGGCTTGCCGGGGCTTTCCTTGAAACGTCATTGACCGGTGACGATCTTGGTCCAGGTGCGCGTCACCGTGCGCTGGACCTTGGGATCGTAGGGCGACACCGTGAAAAGCCCGGCCAGGGTCGCCTCGTCGGGATAGATCGCCGGATCGTCCATGATCTCTTTCTCGATGAACTGCTGAGACGCCTTGTTGCCGTTCGGGAAGTAGACGTAGTTGGTGGCCTTGGCGGCGACTTCCGGCTTCATCATGTAGTTGAGGAATTCGTGCGCCTCCTCGACATGCTGGGCGTCGGCGGGAATCGCCATCTGATCGAACCACATCTCGGCGCCTTCCTTGGGAATGACGTAGTCGACGATGACGCCCTGGTCGGCCTCGGCTGCGCGGTCGCGCGCCTGGAAGACGTCGCCCGACCAGCCGATCGCCAGGCAGATGTCGCCGTTGGCGAGGGCGTTGATGTATTCGGACGAGTGGAACTTGCGGATGTAGGGCCGGATCTTCAGCAAGGTCTCCTCGGCCTTGGCGAAGTCCTCGGCCGAAGTGCTCTCGGGGTTCAGGCCGAGATATTTGAGCGTCGTCGGAATGATGTCGGTCGGCGAATCCAGCACGTAGACGCCGCAGTCGGCGAGCTTGGCCAGCTTTTCGGGATTGAAGAAAACATCCCAGCTGTCGATCTTGTCGATGCCCAGCGCTTCCTGCACCTTCTTCTGATTGTAGCCGATGCCGACGGTGCCCCACATATAGTTGATGGAATATTCGTTGCCCGGATCGTATTTGGCGACCCGCTCGGTGACGACGTCCCACATGTTGGAGATATTGGGGAGCTTGGACTTGTCGAGCTTCTGATAGACGCCGACCGCGATCTGGCGGACGAGGAAGTTGCTGGTCGGGACCACGATGTCGTAGCCGCTGCCGCCGGCGAGAAGCTTGGTCTCCAGAATTTCGTTGGAATCGAAGACGTCGTAGATGACCTTGATGCCGGTCTCCTTGGTGAAATCCTCGATGATCGACTGATCGATATAGTCGGACCAGTTGTAGACGTTGACGACGCGCTCCTGAGCCCAGGCGGCGGAGGCCATCGTCACGGCGACGGCGGTGGCCGCCGACAGCCGGAAGAGTTTTTCGATCATGGCAAATTCCCCTTACTTTTTTCGTTTTTTGCGCCTGCCGGCCGCCTCTCCTCCGCAACGCCCCGGCGAGCTATCGGATCGAAGCCTAGTAACCTTTTGGAGCCGCGACAAGTTTGATTTCGGCGCGACGGGCGGACGCGGCGTCAATTGGGCGAGGGCAACCCGGTCACGCCGGCGCGCTGCGGCCGCGACATGCGCTGGAATTCGAGCCCGATGTGGACGAGCAGCGCGGTGAAGATGACGGCTCCGCCGACTATCGTGCGGGCCGACGGTATCTCGCCGTGAACCAGCCAGACCCAGACTGGCGCAAGCAGCGTTTCGAACGTGCCCAGAAGTGCTGCGAACGCGGCCGGTATCAACCGGGCACCCATGGCGAAGCAGGCAAGGCCGAGGCCGAGGTTCAACGCGCCGAAAGCAAACAGCCAGGCCATGTCGTGACCGCTGACCGCGAGGCTTCCAGCCTGCGTGGCGGCGAAGGTCCCGGCAATGACGGTGCCCAGGCAAGTGGCGGGTGTCATGCGCACATGCGAGAAGCGCCGTGTGATGACGGTGGCCGTCGAGAAGGCGAACGCGATCAGCAGCGCCAGGCCGTCGCCGATCGGCGAAACGCTGCCGTCGAAGGATTCGGAGACCATGATGGCCACGCCGCAGATGACGGCGGCGATCGCTGCCCAGGTGGCGGGCGAGACTTTTTCCCGAAAGAGCAGGAAGGCCATCAGCGCGGCGATCAGCGGCACGCCGGCCTGCATCAGAACCACGTTGGCGACCGTGGTGTGCGCTATGGCGATGACGAAGCATGACGACGCGATGGCGAAGCACAGGGCGACCGCCATGCCTGGCAGGCCCATGTCGCGGAAAAGACTGGCGGTCCCGCGCGCTCCATCCCTCACCAGCATGAAACCGAGCACGAACAGCGAGGCCCACAACGAGCGCCAGAACACGATCGTCCAGTCGTCCGGCGTTTCTATGAAGCGCGCGATGGCGCCGCCGAAGCTCCAGAACAGGGCAGACAGAAAGACGAGCAGGAAGCCTAAACGCTCATCGCGCCGCGACACCTGCGGCGGACTGTCGGTCGAGGCGGCGTCGGCGTCGATCATGGCTCTGTTGTCGGCGATTTTCCGGCGGGGCGATACTCGCCCAGCGACGCAGCAGTTCGGAAATCGCGTAGAGCATTGTGGGGATTCCTGCGTGATCCAGCCGAAAGCGACGGTTGTGGCACGCTGTTGAACCCAGGGGCGGGATAACGCCGGAACCGGTTTGCCAGCGACTGGCCGGGCAGACTATGATCGCTTGGGGTTCCAGCCAGCCGGACGGATCGCGGCCAGCCGAGGGAGGTCGGATGAGATGTCTCGTCGTTGCTGACCTTCACTATGCGCTGCCGCAATATGACTGGGTCATCCAGGTAGCCGAGCATTTCGATGCCGTCATCATCGCGGGCGATCTCCTCGACCTCAGCTCTCTGGTCGACTGGCGGGCGCAAACCGTCGTTGTTCGGAAGTATCTCGAGCTGTTGCGCGGCAAGGTGAAGCTGATCGCCTGTTCAGGAAACCACGACCTCGATTCTCGAGATCAGTCCGGCGAGAAAGTGGCAGGCTGGATCACCAATCTGCGGCACATGGACGTGCTCTCCGACGGGCAGTCACTTGCCTGCGGCGATACGCTTTTCACGGTCTGCCCGTGGTGGGACGGCCCACTGGTGCAGGCTCGCGTCGCCGAGCAACTCGCCGCCGACGCGGCAAAACGGCCGGCGCATTGGTTCTGGATACATCATGCGCCGCCTGACAAATCGCCGACAAGCTGGGACGGCCATCGCTATACGGGCGATGCACCGCTGGCAGAGTGGATCGCCAAATTCAAGCCAGACATCGTCTTCTCCGGACATGTGCATCAATCGCCCTTCGCCAAGGGCGGCTCATGGGTCGACAAGATCGGCGAGACCTGGGTGTTCAATGCCGGACACCAGTTCGGCGCGCCACCGACGCACATCGTCATCGATACCGACGAGCAGGAGGCGGTCTGGCTTTCGGCGGCAGGCGTCCAGTCCATCCGGCTTGACCGCCCCCTGGAGCGGCCGATCGCGCCACTTTCGGCGCTTCCCGCCTGGCTTACACTGCCGGAGTCGGGTGCCTATCGGACCCCGGCTTGAAATCGCTGTCGGGCTGATAGAGCAGGCTGGCGAGCACTTCGCTCACCATGCCGAGATGGTTGCCCTGTCCGGCATACTGGCGCCTGAGATCTACAAGATAGGTGGTGGCCGCGTTCAGCCGCTGCGCCAGCAATCGGGCGACGATCAGGGCGATTTCGGGGTCGGATCTCAAAAACTCTTCCGCATCGTCGAAAGCGTAGACGCTCGCGGGCGACAGCGCGCGTACGGTCGCCGTATGCGGCACGTCGAGCAGGACGGACATTTCGCCGAAGAAGGAACCGGGCTCGCGGATGATGGCCACACGTGTGTCGCCGCGGACAACCTCGATCACCCCTTCGGACAAGACATAGAGGCGCCCCGACCGTTCCCCTTCGGACACGAGAACGGCGCCAGCCGGAAGGTCGACCTTCCGGTTCTCATCGTAGCGCGCGAGGACGGACTGCATGCTTTTCCTGCCAGGGGAATGCTGTCGCGAAGCCGTCATCTTCGCACATGCAGCAAATACCGCAATCCGTCATCGTGCCGCCGGCTTACTGAAAATCGAAGGCGCTCAAGCCCGTCACCATCTCGTCGAGGCCGAGCGGGCGAGTGACCGGCGGCTCGGCGCGGGCGAGGCAGCCGGCGCGTTCGCAGAGCCGGCATGCAGGGCCGACGGGAGTTGGCGGCGCCGACGGCAGCGCCGCGCCGTAGACGGTCTGGTCGCGCAGGGACATGTCGCAGGCGAGAAGCAGCGCCGTGCGGCGCGGACGCTCGCCGAAGCCCCCCTCAGGCCCGTCGACCGTGCGAACGATGCAGAGGAAGGCCGCGCCATCAGGCATCTCCACTGCTTCGGCGAGCACACGCCCGGGTTCTGCGAAAGCATCGTGAACGGCAAGCTTAGGGCAACCGCCGCCAAAAGCCGCGTGCGGAAAACCCTGCGCGCCGAGACGGCGCAGACGGTTGCCCGCGCTGTCGATCTCCATCAGGAAGAAGGGCACGCCAACCGCGCCGGCGCGCTGCAGCGCGACCAGCCGGGTTGCGGCCTGCTCGAAGGAGACGCCGAAGCGGGCGGCGAGCACGGCGATGTCATAGCGAGCGCGGCTTGCCACCTGGTGGAAGGGTGCATAGGGCAGCATCAGCGCAAGCGAGGCGTAGCGGGCGAGTTCGAAGCGGGCGAGCCGGCGCGCCTCGTCCGAGGAAAGCTTCAGCCCCGCGACCTCCTCGGCGAGCACCTCGCGCATGCGGATCAGGCAGGCCTCCATCGCGACCTCGCGCAGTTGGTCGACGCGAGAGAGGCGCTCGGAGAGGAAAAGGCGCTGGGAGTGACGGTCGTAGCGGCGACGCCAGTTGGGCATCGTCACCGCCGGCAGCGGCCGGACCGATATGCCGTGCTCCCTTCTGAGCCAGGCCTTCAGCGCGGCGAAGAGATCGTCGCCGGAATCGAGCGCCGCCGCGAAAGCTTCGGCCGCTTCCTCGATGCCGGCGAAATGCCAGGGACGGCGCTCGAAAACCTCGCGCACCTCGTCGACCGGCAGGCGCGCGGCGGACAATGTCGTCGCCCTGCCCTCGCCGGCCAGCAGCGCGTTGAGATCGGACAGGCGTTCGGCCTGCTCGCGATAGGCGCGGAAGAGCTTGAGCATCGCCGTCGAGGCGTTGGGCGCGGTCTCGGCGAGGTCGATCAGCTCCTGGTCGCCGGGCAACTCGCCCACCAGCAGCGGATCGGAAAACACCTCCTTCAGGGCCGCTACAGAGCTGCGGGTCTCGCCCTGCAGCTCGCCCGGATCGATGCGGTAGGTGGCGGCAAGCTTGAGGATGAGCTGGACGGTGATCGGACGCTGGTTGCGCTCTATGAGGTTCAGGTAGGAGGGCGAGATGCCGAGCCCCTCCGCCATGGCGGTCTGGGTGAGGCCCCGCTCCATGCGCAGGCGGCGGATGCGCGGCCCCGCGAAGATTTTTTGCTCAGCCATGACCGCAGGTTCCGATGGGCGGCATCGCGTTCCCAAATGTCTCTTTACAAAATTTACATTTTGACAGCCTTAACTTGTCAAACCAGATACCAGTTTTCGCTTATTTTTCGGCAATTCGCAAGTCATCGCTCGCCTTTACGAGTCATTTTTGTAAATGAAGTCACATCGTTTGAGGAGCGATCCGACTCCCCAGAGCAGTGTCACGCGATAGCAGGAGCCAGTTATGACTGATTTTTACAACCTTGTCCCCTCCGCGCCGCAGGGCCGTTTCGAGGGCATCGAGCGGCCTTATTCCCAGGAGGACGTGAAGCGCCTGCGCGGCTCGGTGCAAATCCGCCATACGCTGGCCGAAAACGGCGCGAACCGGCTGTGGAAGCTCATCCACAGCGAGGATTTCGTGAATGCGCTCGGGGCCGTCACCGGCAACCAGGCGATGCAGCAGGTGCGCGCCGGGCTGAAGGCCATCTACCTGTCGGGCTGGCAGGTCGCTGCCGACGCCAACACGGCAGGCGCCATGTATCCCGACCAGTCGCTCTATCCGGCCAACGCAGCACCCGAGCTTGTCCGTCGCATCAACAGGACGCTGCAGCGCGCCGACCAGATCGAGGTCTCGGAAGGCAACGGCCTTTCGGTCGAGACCTGGTTCGCGCCGATCGTCGCCGACGCCGAGGCCGGCTTCGGCGGTCCGCTCAACGCCTTCGAGATCATGAAGGCCTTCATCGAGGCGGGCGCGGCAGGTGTCCACTTCGAAGACCAGCTCGCTTCGGAGAAAAAGTGCGGCCACCTTGGCGGCAAGGTGTTGATCCCGACGGCGGCCCACATCCGCAACCTCAACGCAGCTAGACTCGCCGCCGACGTGATGGGCACGCCGACGCTGATCGTGGCGCGCACGGATGCGGAGGCCGCCAAGCTGCTGACGTCGGACATCGACGAGAACGACAAGCCGTTCGTCGACTATGACGCCGGCCGCACCGCGGAAGGCTTCTACCAGGTGCGCAACGGCATCGAGCCGTGCATCGCGCGCGCCATCGCCTATGCGCCGCATTGCGACCTGATCTGGATGGAGACCGGCAAGCCGGACCTCGCCCAGGCCAGGAAGTTCGCGGAAGCCGTGCACAAGGCGCATCCGGGCAAGAAGCTCGCCTACAATTGCTCGCCGTCGTTCAACTGGAAGAAGAACCTCGACGACGCGACGATCGCCAAGTTCCAGCGCGAACTCGGCGCGATGGGCTACAAGTTCCAGTTCATCACGCTCGCCGGCTTCCATCAGTTGAACTTCGGCATGTTCGAACTGGCGCGCGGCTACAAGGACCGTCAGATGGCAGCCTATTCCGAGCTGCAGCAGGCGGAGTTCGCAGCCGAAGCCAACGGCTACACGGCGACGAAACATCAGCGCGAAGTCGGCACCGGCTATTTCGACGCGGTGTCGATGGCCATCACCGGCGGGCAGTCGTCGACCACCGCCATGCATGAATCGACCGAACACGAACAGTTCCGCCCCGCGGCGGAGTAACTTCAGGGAGAAGAACCATGAACGTCAAACCGCAAGTCAAGCAGCGCGCCGAGGACCAGGCCTCGGCGATGAACACGGACCAGCAGGCGGCGATCCGCATCCTCGCCAACGATTTGCACCGGCTGAACCAGGCTGTGATGCAGGCGGTGGAAGCCGGCGTGTCGGTCGAGCTCGTCCGCTCGGCCAGGCACCACGGCGGCAACGGCAATTGGGGCGATCTGCTGATCCCGGTGGTGGTTACGCAGCAGGGATGAGCGCTCCGGCGGCAAGTCCGTGACCTTGCGGGGGAACACAATGCTCCTTCTGGCGTTCCCTCGATGGCCGATCTAGAGTTTCGGCGCCCGCGGGCAATGCGCGCGGGCATCTTTAACTCAGGACATCCGCGACGTCATGACGGCAGCAAGGGTCGAGCCCGGTTTCGATCAGGACAGGAATTTTGCCGACCGGGATGCGGCACACGGGCTGGCGCCGGACCTTTCCCGCGTGCTTGTCGTGGGCAGTTCGCAGATCAACCGGATCGTGGTGGCCAGGATCGTCGAGCGGTCCGGCCTGAAGCCGATCAGCGAAACGCCGGTCGGCGCAGTGCGCATATTGCCGCTCATGTTCCCCGGGCTCGTCATCCTCGACGGCGGGCCGGACAACAAGGATTGCGACAGCGTCGCCCCCGGCCTGATGGCGCTGCGCCGCGTGTCGGACAGAAAGCTGCCGGCCGTTATCCTGCTGTCCAACCGAACCGGCGACGATGCAAGCATCGCGCTCGGCGGCTCCGTCGATGCGGTGGTGACGAAACCGTTCACCACCGAACAGCTTCAGCCCGTGGTGGACAGGCTGGTGGGCAAGGCGCGGAAGTAGCGGTTTCCGTCGGTCCGCTCCGTCGCGCGCGGTCAGGCGAAACCGAAGACGCTCGCTCCCTGATCCGCGCGGCCCGCCAATTCGCGAAAGCCGGCGAACAAATCGCGTCCGAAGCCGTGTTCGTTGCCCGACAGGTCGGGAGAACTCACCGGCCGCCCGGCAAGCTCCTCGTCGGACACAAGTACCTCCAGCGTGCCGGCCTCGGCGTCGAGCCTGATGAGGTCGCCGTCATGCAGCCGGCCGATCGGCCCGCCCTCCAGCGCCTCCGGCGTCACGTGGATGGCCGCCGGCACCTTGCCGGAGGCGCCCGACATGCGCCCGTCGGTGACCAGCGCGACCTTGTGCCCGCGGTCCTGTAGCACGCCGAGCACGGTGGTCAGGCGGTGCAGTTCCGGCATGCCGTTGGCCTTGGGTCCCTGGAAGCGGATGACCGCCACGAAGTCGCGGTCGAGTTCGCCGGCCTTGAAGGCCGCGTTCAGCGCCTCCTGGCTGTCGAGCACGATGGCGGGCGCCTCGATGACGCGACGCTCCGGCTTGACTGCGGACGTCTTGATGATCGCATGGCCGAGGTTGCCGGACAGAACCTTCAGGCCACCGGTCGGCTGGAACGCCCTAAGGAACGGCGCCAGCACCTTCTCGTCGCCGCTCTTTTGGGGCGCCGGCTCGCGCACGACGCTTCCGTCCGCGCCGAGCTTGGCCTCGATGGCGTAGGGGCGCAGCCCCTCGCCCCACACCGTCTGCACGTCCTCGTGCAGCAGGCCTGCGTCGAGCAGCTCGCGGATCAGGAAGCCGAGCCCACCTGCGGCATGGAAATGGTTCACGTCGGCGAGCCCGTTCGGGTAGACGCGCGCCAGCAGCGGCACGGCTTCGGACAAATCGGAAATATCCTGCCAGGTGATCGCGATCCCCGCCGCATGCGCCATGGCGATCAGGTGGATCGTATGATTGGTCGAGCCGCCGGTGGCGTGCAGCCCGACGATGCCGTTCACCACCGAGCGCTCGTCGATCATCTTGCCGGCCGGCGTATAGGCGTTGCCGAGTTGGGTGATCGCCAGCGCGCGCTTGGCCGCCTCCCTCGTCAGCGCGTCGCGCAGCGGCGTGCCGGGGTTGATGAAGGAGGCGCCGGGCGTGTGCAGGCCCATGATCTCCATCAACATCTGGTTGGAATTCGCGGTGCCGTAGAAGGTGCAGGTGCCCGGCCCGTGATAGGATCGCGACTCGGCCTCCAGCAGCTCGGCGCGCCCGACCTTGCCTTCGGCATAGAGCTGCCGGATTTTCGCCTTCTCGTCGTTCGGAATGCCTGTGGTCATCGGCCCGGCCGGGATGAACACCGCCGGCAAATGGCCGAAGGTGAGCGCGGCGATCACCAGCCCCGGCACGATCTTGTCGCAGACGCCAAGATAGACGGCGGCGTCGAACATGTTGTGCGACAGACCGATCGCAGTCGCCATGGCGATGACGTCGCGCGAGAAGAGCGACAGCTCCATGCCGGGCTGGCCCTGCGTGACGCCGTCGCACATGGCGGGCACGGCGCCGGCGACCTGGGCGATACCGCCCGCCTCGCGGGCGGCTTGCTTGATGAGGTTCGGAAATGTCTCGAACGGCTGATGCGCCGACAGCATGTCGTTGTAGGAGGTGATGATGCCGAGGTTCGGCACCCGGTCGCCGCCGAGCGCGATCTTCTCCGACGGGCTGCAAACGGCAAAGCCGTGCGCGAGGTTGCCGCACGAAAGCGTTGCCCGGTTGGCGGTGCGCCCGGCCGCTTTTTCGACGCGGTCGAGGTAGAGTTCGCGTCCCGGCCTCGATCGCTCGCGGATTCTGTCTGTGATCGCCTCTATGTCTTTTCTTGCCGTCATCGGTCGTCCTTCCGGCACGGGCTGGAAAGTGGGAGGGCCTTCCCGCCGCATGCGCAAACCGGGCCTGTGAGCAGCCCTTCAAACGGGCCTATTCGGCCCAGAAAATTTCCACCGGCCGCGACGCCGCCTCCATCGCGGCGCGGATCGGCAGCTTCTCGCCGGCCAGCGCCCGATCAAGCACCTGGCGTTTGTCCGGCCCCTCGATGTGGAGCGCCGTGAAGCCAGCCTCGGCGATCTTGCCGAGCGTCAGCGTCAGCCGGTGCTCGCCGGCGCTCGCCGCTTCGACCGGAAGAACCAGATCGCCTGCATCAGCGGCAAGCAGTTCCGCCAGGTTCGGCGCGTCGGGGAAGAACGACGCGGTGTGCCCGTCACCGCCCATGCCGAGCACGGCGACGTCGAGCGGCCAGGGCAGCTTGCCGAGCGCCGTCCTTGCGAGCGCCGCGGCTTCCTCACCATCCTCCGTGCCATGGTAGAGCGGCACGAAGGTCGCCGCGGATGCCGGCCCCTGCAGCAGCCTGTCGGCGACCAGCTTGGCGTTCGAGCGCGGTGAGGTCGCCGGCACCAGCCGCTCGTCGATCAGCGTGACGATCACTTTCTTCCAATCGATCGCGGCACTGGAAAGTTCCGCGAAGAGCAGCGCCGGGGTCGAACCGCCCGAGACGGCGATGAAACCGGCGCCCCGCGTGGCATTAGCGGCGGAGAGTTTTCCCGCGATCGTCTTCGCCAAGGCCTGGGCCAGTTCGGGACGGCTGGCGAAGACATGCCATTGGTGAGCGATGGGCATGCCGGTCAGTTGCTCTCGTGCCAGGTGCGGCCGTCCCGCTCGATGAGCGCGATCGAGGCCGACGGTCCCCAAGTGCCGGCCGTATAGCCCTGCACTTCCTGGCGGCTTTCGGCCCAGGCGTTGAGGATAGGATCGACCCAGGTCCATGCCGCCTCGACCTCGTCGCGGCGCATGAACAGCGTCTGGTTGCCGCGGATGACGTCCATGATCAGCCGCTCATAGGCGTCCGGCGAGCGGCCGTCGAAGCTCTGGGCGAAACTCATGTCGAGCGGGATCTGCCTCAGCCGCATGCCGCCCGGACCCGGATCCTTGATCATAATGTACTGTTTCACGCCCTCGTCCGGCTGCAGGCGGATGACGAGCTGGTTGGGCGACACGTTGCCGGCGCTTTCGCCGAAGATGTTGTAGGGCACCGGCTTGAATTCGATGACGATCTCGGAGACGCGTGTCGCCAGACGCTTGCCGGTCCTGATGTAGAAGGGCACGCCCGCCCAGCGCCAGTTGCCGATCTCGGCCTTCACCGCGACGAAGGTCTCGGTCGTGCTGTCCTTCTTGCCGAGCTCGTCGAGGTAGCCTTTGACCGCGCCGCCGGCGGACGCGCCGGCACGGTACTGGCCGCGCACCGTCGACTTGGGCGCTTCCTGGCCGTTGATGCGCTTCAGCGAGCGCAGCACCTTCAACTTTTCGTCGCGTACGGCATTGGCGTCCATCGAGGACGGCGGCTCCATGGCGACGAGGCAGAGCAGCTGCAGGATGTGGTTCTGCACCATGTCGCGCAGCGCGCCGGCGGTATCGTAATAGGTGACGCGGTCCTCCAGCCCGAC
Organism: Mesorhizobium sp. KR9-304; assembly: GCF_040049215.1. Taxonomy (NCBI): domain Bacteria; kingdom Pseudomonadati; phylum Pseudomonadota; class Alphaproteobacteria; order Hyphomicrobiales; family Phyllobacteriaceae; genus Mesorhizobium; species Mesorhizobium sp. KR9-304. The sequence continues at coordinate 383,442 of NZ_JBDZDN010000001.1, forward strand.
CGTCTCGGCAACCGTGATCTGAACATGGTCGATATGCGCCGAGTTCCACAGCGGCTCGTAGAGCGCATTGGCGAAGCGCAGCGCCATCAGGTTCTGCACCGTCTCCTTGCCAAGATAGTGGTCGATGCGGAATATCTGGTGCTCGCCGAAGACGCCGCCGATCTGGTCGTTCAGCGCCTTGGCCGAAGCAAGGCTGCGGCCGATCGGCTTCTCGACCACTATGCGGGAATCCGGGGTGATCATCTCATGCTTCTTCAACTGCGCGGCGATGTCGCCGAACAGCGCCGGCGTGACGGCGAGATAGAAAGCGCGGATCGTCTTGCTGTTGCCGATCGCCTTCTTCAGCGCATCGAAGCCCGAGCCAGTGGTCGCGTCGGCGGGAACGTAGCTCAGCCGGCCGATGAACTTCTCGAACTCGGCCTTATCGATATATTCCTTCTGAACGTGCTCCTTGATCGCCTTGCGGGCGAACTCCTTGAATTCCTCGTCGGTCAGCTTGGAGCGCGAGGTGCCGATGATGCGCGTCGGCTCGCAGAACTGGTGGTCGCGCTGGCGGTGGTACAGCGCGGGCAGCAGCTTGCGCTCGGCGAGGTCGCCCGTGCCCCCGAAAATGATGAAGTCGAATGGTTCGACCGGAATGATCTGGCTGGTCATCTTCTGTCCACTTCATGCCGCAGTGCAGCACTTTAATCTAATCGATTTAGAATCACCAGTAGCGTAACCGGCGCCAAGGTGTCACAGGCCACTGGTCCGTATCGGTTTGCGGTGGCACCATAGAGCCTGCCTGTGACAGAATTCAAAGGGAGAATCGGGCATGGGTGCACATCTTTCGAGCAAAATCGCCGAAGGCCGCGCTTTTATGCAGGTCGTGGACGGCAACCCCGTCGACTCGCTGTCGGGCGAACGCATCGATGTCGTGTGCCCATCCGATGGAAAGGTTTTTGCGTCGATTCCGGCTTCCGGCGAAGCGGATGTCGACCGCGCCGCAAGGGCCGCCCGCCGTGCCTTCGACGAGGGTCCATGGTCGAGGATGCCGGCCTTCGAGCGCGGACGGCTGCTGACGAAGCTGTGCCATCTGGTCGAAGCCAACGCCGACGAACTCGCCGCGCTCGAATCGCGCGATACCGGCAAGCCGCTCAGGCAAGGCCGAGCCGATGTGGCGGCGGCGATGCGCTATTACGAGTTCTACGGCGGCGCCGGCGACAAGATCCACGGCGACACCATCCCCTTCCTCGAAGGCTATACCGCGCTGACGCTGCGCGAGCCGCATGGCGTCGTCGCTGGCATTCTGCCGTGGAACTATCCGCTGCAGATTCTGGCGCGCGTCGCCGGCGCCGCGCTCGCCATGGGCAACACGCTGGTGGTGAAGCCCGCCGAGGATGCTTCGCTGACCGCCATCCGCATCGCCGAGCTTGCGCTGGAGGCCGGCTTTCCTCCCGGCGTATTCAACGTGATCACCGGCTACGGGCGCGAAGCCGGGGCGGCGCTATCGGCGCACCCGCAAGTCGACTACGTCACCTTCACCGGCTCGCCGCCGACCGGCACGGCGATCCAGCAGGCCGCCGCCATCAACAATCGCGGCGTCACCATGGAACTCGGCGGCAAGTCGCCGCAGATCGTCTTTGCCGACGCCTACATCGAGGCCGCACTGCCGGTTCTCGTCAATGCCGTGATCCAGAACGGCGGCCAGACCTGCTCGGCCGGCAGCCGCATCCTGATCGAGGCAGCCGTCTACGACCGGGTCGCGCAGGGGATCGCGGAGCGCTTCTCGAAACTCGTCGCCGGACCGCATGACGCCAATCTCGATCTCGGCGCGCTCATCAACCCGAAGCAGAAGGCGCGGGTGTCAGGCATGGTCGAGGCGGCTGAGAAGGCCGGCATCCCGGTGCTGGCGCGCGGCTCGATCCATCCCGACGCGCCTTCCGGCGGCTGGTATTTCGCGCCGGCGCTTTTCGGTCATGTGCCGTCCGGCGCACAGATCGCGCAGGAAGAGGTTTTCGGTCCGGTCCTGTCGCTGTTTTCCTTCAATACCGAGGAGGATGCCATCCGGCTCGCCAACTCGACCGACTACGGGCTCGTCGCCGGTGTCTGGACCAAGGACGGCGCGCGCCAGCACCGCGTCGCCAAGCGTGTGCGAGCAGGCCAGGTCTTCGTCAACGGCTACGGAGCGGGCGGCGGCGTCGAGCTTCCCTTCGGCGGATTCAAGCGCTCCGGCCACGGCCGCGAGAAGGGATTCGAGGCGCTCTATGACATGAGCGCGACAAAGACTATTGTGTTCAATCACGGGTGAAGTTTGCAGATGCCCTTGCCCCTTCACGCGCCCCTCTGTCCTGTTCTCCTCCGAAGAGCCGATATATGAGCCGTCTGAAAGGCAAGGTCGCCATCGTCACCGGCGCGGCGTCGGGGTTCGGCGAAGGCATGGCGAAACGCTTCGCCGAAGAAGGCGCGAAGGTGGTAGTCGCCGACCTCAATCCCAAGGGCGCGGAGCGCGTGGCGAAGGAGATCGGCGAGGCCGCGATATCGGTCACCACCGACGTCTCGAGCCGCGCGCAGGTCGACGAGATGGTCTATGCCGCGAAAAGCGCCTTCGGCCGCATCGACATCATGGTCAACAATGCGGGATACACGCACCGGAACGGCGACATGCTTGATGTCGACGAAGCGACTTTCGACCTCATCACCGCCGTCAACATGAAGGCGATCTACCATGCCGCGCTCGCGGTGGTGCCTATCATGGAGCGCCAGGGCGGCGGCTCGATCCTGACCACGGCATCGACGGCGGGCTTGCGGCCGCGTCCGGGGCTGACCTGGTACAACGCCTCGAAGGGCTGGGCGATCACCGCCACCAAGTCGATGGCGGTCGAGTTGGCGCCGAAGAACATCCGCGTCAACTGTCTGTGCCCGGTCGCCGGCGAGACCGGAATGCTGGCAAAATTCATGGGCGAAGACACGCCGGAGATGCGCGACAAATTCCGCGCCTCGATCCCGCTCGGGCGTCTGTCGCAACCGCTCGACATCGCCAATGCGGCGCTCTGGCTGGTCTCCGACGAGGCGGATTTCATCACGGGCGTGGCGCTGGAGGTGGATGGGGGCAGGTGTATTTGACGCCGGGTGGCTGGCCGTCGGTGTGAATTTATCATACCATGGGAGAAAGTCGGGATACTGAGTCATGGGCGCAATCCAAAAACGTACATTTAGCCTGCCTGGCGAACAGGCGGACTATATCGACAAGCTGGTTTCATCCGGGACCTACGCGACCAGCAGTGAGGTCATTCGTGCCGGACTGCGCGCGCTGCAGGAGCGTGACGTAGCCGTGGAGCGCTGGTTGCGCGAGGAAGTCGTTCCGGTTGCGATTGCCATGCGCACCGACCCTGAACGCGGCGTTCCGGCGAAACAGGTTTTCGACAAGATAAGATCACTCCACCAGCAGCGGCTGAAGGCAGGCCGGCGTGGCGCATGAGATCGCCTTCTCGCCGGAGGCACAGGATGACCTTGTACAGCTTTATCTTTACATCTCCGACCATTCCGGCGAGGCGACAGCGCTAAGCTATGTCGAGCGCATTGAGGCCTATTGCCTCTCCTTTGCCGACTTCCCGGACCGAGGCCTGAACCGCGACGACCTGTTGCCCGGCTTGCGTGTCGTAGGATTCGAACGGCGTGTCTCGATCGCGTTTCACGTCGATCGCGACCGGGTCACATTCGACCGTATCCTCTACGGCGGCCGCGACCTCGACGCTGCGCTCGGCAAGGATTGACGGCGCTCGCGAGCCACCGCCACAATGCGGCTGAAATCGCATTTCATGGAGTGGGCGAGCAAGGGACGGCTGAGGCCGTCGGGGCGGAATGTCAGGGCGGTTTTTCACTCGTCTCAAAGGTTGTGTTTGCGCTGCGGCTGTCGCCGCCGCGGTCGTCTATTTCGGCACAGCCGCCAACGCAGCCGAGCCGCAGCAGGTGCTGGCCGCAACGTCCGACCCGCCGGCGCCTGCCAGTCCCATGGAGACCGCCTTCGAGGCGGCGCAGTGGGCGCAGCTTTCCTCCGCCGGCAACGCCCTGCAGCAACTGGGCCTGCGTGCAGCCGCCGGCTCTCCCGAGCTTGGCGCGCTCGTGCGCCAACGGCAGGACCTGATCGCCCTCGTGGAGACCAATGAGCAGGCGCTGTCTGGGGTGACGGAAACCGAGGGCGGCGAGAACCGCATGGTGCGGCTGCGCGGGGAGATCGCTTCGCTGCGCTCCGAGATCGGCGAACTCGATGCCCGGCTGCTCGCCGCCTTCCCGCGCTACAGCGACCTCGCCAGTCCCGCCCCCCTCAGCATCGCCGAAGTGCAGGCGCTGCTCGAGGACGACGAGAGCCTGCTCCTTGCACTCGCGGGCCGCGACCACATCTTCGTCTGGGCGATCAGCAAGACGGACAGCGTCTGGAACCGGACCGTCTACGGCGCCGGGCTCCTCGCCGACGACATCGCCAAGCTGCGCAGCCAGCTCGACCCCAACGCGTCCACGCGGGGCGCGGTCTCGCTTGTCCAGAGTGCCGACGGCCCGCGCGTGCCGGCCTTCGACCGCACGCTGGCGCGCGTGCTCTATTTCGAGCTGATCCAGCCCGTCGAGCGCGTGCTTAGGTCCACAAAACATGTCTTCTTCGTCGGCGACGGCCCGCTGGCCGGGCTGCCGCTTTCCGTGCTCGTCGCCTCCGACACGGGCGGCGAGGACACCGACCCGGACGCACTGCGCAAGACCGACTGGCTGATGAAGCGCCATGCCTTCACCACGCTTCCTTCGGTGAACAGTTTGAACGTGATCCGCAAATATCCGCCGGTGCGCGGCAGTGCGGAGCGTGTGCCCTTCGCCGGCTTCGGCGCTCCCGTGCTCGGCGGTCAGAAGGTGATGGTCGCCTCCGCCGGCGGTCAAAGCTTCTTCCGCGGCAGTCTTGCCGATGTCGAGGCCGTGCGCGACCTTGCCCCGCTGCCGCAGACGGGGCCGGAGTTGCGCAAGCTGGCATCCGTGCTCGGCATGGGCGAGGACGCTCTTTATCTCGGCCCGCGCGCCAGCGAGGCGACGGTCAAACAGGCCGACCTCTCCTCGGTCGATGTGCTGGCCTTCGCGACCCACGGCCTGCTTTCCGGCGACCTCCAGGGCCTGGCAGAGCCGGCCCTCGTCCTGACGCCGCCCGAGACCGCATCGGTCGACGACGACGGTCTCCTGACCGCCTCCGAAGTCGCCGACCTGAAACTCTCCGCCGACTGGGTGATCCTGTCGGCGTGCAACACGGCCGGCGGCGATGGCCGCCCGGACGCCGAAGGCCTGTCCGGCCTCGCCCGCGCCTTCCTCTATGCCGGCGCCCGCGCCATCCTCGTTTCCCACTGGCCGGTGCGCGACGACGCCGCCGCGCGGCTCACCACCGACACGCTCGCGGCGCTCGGCAAGGACAGGGTACGCCGCTCCGAGGCGCTGAGGCAGGCGATGCTCGGCGTCATGAACGACGAGCGCGATCCGACGCTGGCGCATCCCTCGGCCTGGGCGCCCTTCGTCATCGTCGGGGAGGGCGGCTATTGAGACGACGCATCCTCGCCGCCGTCCTGCTGACGACGCACGCCATGGCCTCGACCGCGCTCGCCGACCATATCGACCCTTACGACCTCGCGGTGCAGGCCTCCGAGACCTATGCGAAGAACGACAGCTACGCGGAAGTGCGCGCGCTGTTCAGCAAGGCCCTTCGCGACGCGCGCCACGACGGCCGCCTGTCGCCGCGGTTCGCCATCGTCTATGCGATGTATTCCGATACCGCACGTTTTGACGGCGACCCCTCCTTTGCCCTGCAGCTCGCGGACGAGGGCCTCGCGCTGCTGACCGACGCCAACGAGCCCGACGACGACGTCAAGAACTCGCTGCTCGTTTCGCGCGCCTATGCGCTGGCCGACCTTGGCCAATACAGCCAGGCCGTCGAGTCCGTGGCCATCACCGCGCTCTGGTTGGGCGAACGTTTTGGCGACAAGGCGCGGCGCGATCTCGAAGCCGTCGCGAAAGGCTGGGCCGAACAGGCCGGTACGCAACCCGGCGTCGACACGAAGTTGCCTGCCGCCGTCGAACTCGCAACCGACTTGCTCGACAAGGCGCAGGATGCGCTCAACGCGCAAGACACCCGCACCGCGATCACGCTCGCCTCTCGCGCACTGCTTCCGGCAGACACTGGCATGCGTCAGATCGACGTCGACTACCTGAACGCCCGCACCCATCTCGTGCTCGGCGTCGCCTATTTCCAGGAAGGTCGCCACGATCTGTCGCTCGTCGCCCTGCGCCGCGCCGCCGACCTGCTTTCGCAAGAGCCCTGGGACGGCAAGTCGAAGGCCGTCCTGCGCGCCGAGGTGCTCAACGACGAGAAGTCGTCCACGAACGCCTGGCATGTGTTCAGCTATCTGTCGTCGGTGGCCCAGGCAATCGGCGCGTGGGACCTCTGCGCGGCAGCGATCGATTCCTCTGAACCCTTCGCGACGACGCCTGTGCGTCGTTTTTCGCTCCTGTCGCAGCGTTCGACCTTGGCTTTCCAGGCGAAGAACTACGCCGAGGCCGAGGAGATCATGCGCCGCAGCGAGGTCGCGGCGGTCGAATCCGGCGATGAACTGAACGCGGCGCTGGCACGCATGTATGTAGGCATCGTGCGGCTGGCAGCGGCATTCGGGACCCCCACTGCCGAAACCGAGGGTGCCGAACTTGTCCGTCTCGCGGAAAAGGCGGCGCAAGCCGCAGGCGACGACCAGCAGATGGTTGAATTCATCTACGCCACCGCCACCAAGACGGCCGTCCAGACGCAATCGTCGAACGAGACCGTCCTGCCGCTCGCCCGGCGGGGCTTCGACGTCTTTCGCGATCGCCAGAAGGCAATGGCCGGCTACGACACCGGCCAGCAGGCAAGCCGCAGGGATCGCCGGCAATTTCTCGAGATGCTGATCGCCGGCGAATACGCCGCCGCCGAGGCGACGAAGAATTAGTCCCCGACCGCCCCGATGATCTCGGCGAGCAGCGCGTGCAGGTCGTCGCGGTGCCCGCTCTGAGCAGACGGGTCGTCCGACAGCGAGGTCATCACCACCGTCAGCCCGAGATCAGGCGCGATGTAGAGCATCTGGCCGCCGAAACCCCAGGCATAGTGGACATCCTGCCCGGCGATCCGGCGTGAGAACCAGCCATAGCCGTAGCCGTCGCCGCTGTAGATCGAGTTGGTGCGCACGCGCCAGGATTCGGCGATCCAGCCCTCCGGCACCACCTGCTCGCCGGCCTGGTTCCTGCCGCCGTTTCGGTAGAGCTCGCCGAACGCCAGCAGCGAGCGCGGCGTCATCGCCATCTGGTTGCCGCCGACATAGACGCCCTGCGGATCGCGGTCCCAGGCGCCGATGGAAAAGCCTTCCACCGGGCCCAGCCAGTCCCGCGCGAGCTCGCGAGTCGAGCGCCCGCCCGCGCGCGTCAGGATCGCCGAAAGCAGATGCGTCGAGCCCGTCGAATAGAGCATCGCGCCGCCGGGATCGCCGTCGAAGGGTTGGGCAAGGGCTGCCCGCACCCAGTTCTCGCTCGACACCCAGCGCCCGTAGTTCGGACCGGACGTGCGGCCGAGCCCGGCCTGCATGGACAGCAGGTTGCCGATGGTGATGTCGTTGATGCGCGGGTCGGGATTTTCGGGCAGGTCGCGAGCCAGGATCGGCGCGACCTTCTGGTCGACGCCCTCGATCACGCCTTTCTCGATGGCGATGCCGACAAGCGCGGAGACGATCGACTTGGAGGCCGACTTGATGTTGGTGGCCTGATCCGGCGAACCGCCATGGTAGCCTCGCGCGGCGACGACCCCGCCATCGAGCGAAACGATCACGCAGCGCAGCGGCCCGAGCTCGTTGGCCCTGTCGAGCACGAAATCCAGCGCGGTCGCGGGCGTCTCCTGCGCGAAGGCAACCGAGGGATGCCCGAAGACAGGCATCAGAAGGCTCGCGGCAAGCAGGGTCCGTCTTTTCATCGGCCTCCAGATAGCGCCCGCGCGTGGCGAAACATCGGACGAAATGCAGGGCTCACGCGGTTGTGACGGCGCAGAGCCTCAGAACCTGTCCCTGAGCGCGTACCAGTTGAGCGCGAGGAAAAGCAGCGGCGCGCGCAAGCGGCGGCCGCCCGGGAACGGCGGTATCTTCAGTTCCTCGAAGAGCTTCAGCCGGTCGCGGTTGCCGGAGACCGACTCGGCGTAGAGCTTGCCCATGAAGTTGGACAGCATCACCCCGTGGCCGGAATAGCCGCCGGCCGAGATGACGCCCGGCATGACCTCGCGGACGAACGGCTTTCTCGGCAGCGTGATGCCAACATAACCGCCCCAAGCGTGGGTGATCTCGACATCCTTGAGCGCCGGATAGATCTCGGCGATCTGCCGGCGGATGTGAATGTGGATGTCGCGGGGATCGCCGGGCGCGTAGATCTCGCGGCCGCCGAACAGAAGCTCGCCGGTTTTAGCGCGGCGGAAATAACGCACCACGAAGCGCGAATCCGATACCGACTCGCCGCCCGGCAGAACCGGGCTGTCGTCGCCGAGCGGCACGGTGGCGCCGATGAAGGAGCCGATCGGCATGACGTGCGAGGCGGTCTGCGGTTCGAGATCGCCGCCATAGGAATTCACGGCGATCAGGCATTTTTTCGCTGATATCGTGCCCTTCGGCGTGGTCACCGTCACCTTGCCGCCATTGGTTGAAATGCCGGTCGACCTGGTGTTCTCGAAGATCTTCGCACCGCTTTCGGCCGCGACCCGCGCGGTCCCGATGACAAGCTTCAGCGGATGGATGTGGCCGGTGCCGGTGTCGCGCACGCCGCCGTAATAGTGATCCGATCCCATGCGCTCATGCGTTTCGGCGGCATCCATGTAGGCGATGTCAGGATAGTTGAAGCGCGTCGTCATCGCCTCGGCATGCTCGACATATTCGGGCAGGTCCCTGGCGCGGTGGCATACGTTGAGATGGCCGGGGCGGAAGTCGATTTCGATCTTGTTCGCCGCGGCGAATTCCAGGAGATGCGCCTTCGCCTCCTCGGCAACGTCGAACAGCGCCTTGGCGCGGGCGAAGCCGAACTCCTTCTCCAGTTCCTCGGCGCCCGCCCGCTGGCCGGTGCCGAGCTGGCCGCCATTGCGTCCCGACGCGCCGTCGCCGATGCGATGCGCTTCGATCAGCGCGACGCTGGTTCCGGCTTTCGCGAGATGGGTGGCCGCCGAAAGCCCGGTGAAGCCGCCGCCGACGATCACGACATCCGTGGTCAGGTCGCCGTCGAGCGCCGGATAGTCAGGTCTTGTGCCGGCTGTATCCTCATACCAGGAGTACCCCGGGGAAATAGGCGATTGGTATTTCATGATCACACATTCAGAAGGAGAAATTCACGTTCCCACGGGCTGATCACTTCCATGAAGGTCTCGAACTCCGCCCGCTTGATCGCCGCGTAGGTCGCGACGAATGCTTCGCCGAGCATCTCGCGCAAATCCACGTCCGCCTCGAAGATGTCGACCGCCTCGAGCAGCCCGCGCGGCAGGTCGATCTCGGCCTCGTTGGCCGTTCCGGTGATCGCCGCGTCCGGCTTCAGCTTTCTGGTCAGGCCGATCAGGCCGCTGGCGAGCGAAGCGGCGAGCGCCAGGTAGGGATTGGCGTCGGAAGAAGGGATGCGGTTCTCGACGCGCCGCCCGGCCGGATCCGAACGCGGCACGCGGAATGCCGTCGTCCGGTTGTCGTAGCCCCATTTGTTGTTGACCGGGGCCGACGCCGCCTGGGTCAGACGGCGGTAGGAATTCACATAGGGCGCGAACATGACCAGCGCGTTGGGCACATGCTTCTGCATGCCGCCGATGAAGTGGAAAAACGCTTCCGACTCGCTGCCATCTTCGTTGGAGAACAGGTTGCGGCCAGTCCTGGTGTTGATGACCGACTGGTGGATGTGCATGGCCGAGCCCGGCTGGCCCTGCATCGGTTTCGCCATGAACGTCGCGTAGGTCTCGTGTTTCAGCGCCGCCTCGCGGATGGTTCGCTTGAACAGGAACACCTGGTCGGCGAGTTCGACCGGGTCGCCATGGCGCAGGTTGATCTCCAGCTGGCCCGCGCCCTCCTCATGGATCAGCGTGTCGATCTCGAGACCCTGCGCCTCGGAGAAATGGTAGATGTCGTCGATCAGTTCGTCGAACTCGTTGACGCCGGCGATGGAATAGCCGGCGCCGCCGCCGATCGGCCGGCCGGAGCGACCGACGGGCGGCGTCAGCGGATAATCCGGATCGGGATTCTTGCGCACCAGGTAGAACTCGATCTCGGGCGCCACCACGGGACGCAGCCCCCGCTTATCATAGGCGGCGAGCACACGCTTCAGCACGTTGCGCGGCGTGAACTCCACCGAGCGCCCGTCCTGATGCACAAGGTCGCAGATCACCTGCGCGGTGGGGTCGGTTTCCCACGGCACCACCGACAGCGTCGCCAGGTCGGGCATCAGCTTCAGGTCGCCGTCGTCCTCGGGATAGTGGAAGCCGTTGCCGTCTTCCGGATAGCCGCCCGAAATCGTGGTCATGAAGACCGCGGACGGCAGCGCCAGCGAGGTGTTCGACGTGAATTTCTTCGACGGCATCATCTTGCCGCGGGCGATGCCGGCCTGGTCGGGCGTGATGCACTCGATGTCCTCGATCCCCCGCCATTCGAGCCAGGCGCTGACTTCCTTCCAGTTCTTCACCCCTCGGTGATTCTTCACGAAAGCGGGCGTACGCACGCGCCCCGTGCGGCTCGAGGGGCGGGCTTCCTTCTTTGCGGGCGGCATCAATCACCGATTGGATGTTGCGGATTTGCGACTATAGCCGGGCGGCGTCGAGAATGGGAAGGGGCATGCTCCGGAGACGCCTTAACCTTAACATCGCGGCAACGCCGGCGACTTGAGCGAAATCAAACGGCTCCGGGTCTGAATGCGGTATTTATCTAAGCGCCATGGAGTATCCCACAATGGGTGGGCTTGGGCTTGTCGCGTCGGCGGCGCTCGTGGCCGCAGCCGCGGCAGTCGGCGTGGCCGCCCTCGCCTGCCGGCGCGATCTTGCCGCCGCACGCCATGCCGCGCGCGAGGGCAGCCAGCTTGTCGAAACCGTTGCCGGCCCGATCGAATATGCCGAGCGAGGTACCGGCGCCGCGCTGCTTTCGATCCACGGCGCCGGCGGCGGCTTCGATCAGGGTCTCGCCAACGCGGCGGAACTTGTCGGCGACGGCTTCCGGGTCATCGCGCCTTCCCGTTTCGGCTATCTGCGCAGCCCGGTTCCGCGGGACGCCTCCCCGGCCGCCCAGGCGGATGCGCATGCGGCGCTGCTGTCCAGGCTGCAGATACCGAGCGCAATCGTCGTCGGCGTCTCGGCGGGCGCGCGATCGGCGGTCGAACTGGCTATTCGCCATCCGCAAAAGGTCGCCGCCCTGATCCTAATCGTTCCGGGACTCTATTCGCCCAGCGATCCGGTCTCGATCGCAGCGAACAGAGGCAACAGCTTCGCCTTCTGGGCGGTCAATGCCGGCGGCGATTTTCGCCTGGTGGGCCGCCGAGAGGATCGCGCCATCGGTGCTTGTGCGCTTTCTGGGCGTCGCGCCCGCTGTGCTGAAGGGCGCGTCGCGGGCGGAACGGGACCGGGTCATGGACGTGGTCAGGAGCGTGCAGCCATTGTCCCTCCGCTTCCGGGGAATCAACATCGACAGCAACCCGGACCTGCATGAAGTGCCGCTGGGCGGCATCGCCGTGCCGACGATGATCATCTCGGCCCTTGACGACCTGTTCAACACGCTGCCGGCCGCCGAATTCGCGGCAGACCGGATCGCGGGGTCGCAACTCGTCGTCTACGACAGCGGCGGTCATCTGCTGGTCGGGCGCGGCGAAGATGTCAGGGCGCGGATCGGCCGCTTCCTCGAGGCCGCCGGACTTCCCGTCACTCTATCGTCAGTTCCGCCCGCTCGCCGGCCTTGACGGTGGCCGGCGTCTCCTTCACCGGGCTCCCGTCCCGCCGGTCCGTCACGACGACATAGTCGCCGGCCGGCAGCGTGGTCTGGTGCGCGCCGTCGAAACCATAGCCGAACTCCTTGCGCTCGCCCTGGATGTCCGGCTTGGCGGCAAAGACCATGATATCCTTGCTGCCCGGCGCGGTGATGACCAGCACGCCGGCGTCGAGCACGGCAGTGACATCCTTTGTCTCGCCGGCACGGATGTTGAAGGGCTGCTCGGCGAAGGCCTTGTCCATATCGATGCGCGCGACATAGTCGCCGGTCGGCAGGCCAAATTTCTGGTCGGCGCCATAAGAATAGGCGATCTCCTCGCGGGAGCCGTCGATCTTCTTCTTCGCCCTGAGGATGCGCACGAACATCGACGAGGAATCGACCTTCTCTCCGCCCGCGGCGTAGAGCGCGTTGGTGGTCACCTGGCCAACCCCAACCACGATGTCCTTCTCGACGGTCCGGCCCGCGGCAAGCTCGAACGTCTCGCTTGCCTCGCCCTTTCCAATGCGGACGATGAGCTTCTGCTCGCCAGCCGGCAGCACGATCTTCGTCTCGCCGTAATAGGTGCCATCCCCTTCGCCCGGAAAATCGACGATCACGGTCGCGCCGCTGTCGACCTCCGCGCCTTCGCTGGGGCGAGGCCGGACGACCAGCGTGCCGGCATCGAGAACGAAAACGGGGGCGTAGACCTGCCCTGCCTCAACCTTGAGCTTCTGCTCCGCACTGGCTTCGCCGAGCCGCGCACGCACGACGTAGTCGCCCGGTTCCAGCGAGCCCTTGTAGAGGCCGTACTCGGTCGCGAGATAGTCGCCGGCGCCGCCGTCGGCCCTGGCCTTGCTTATCTCCCAGGCTTGCCCTTCGTCGCCCAGAGGGGCGCTGCCCGCGGCCATCACCAGCGACGGCGTGAAATTGAACTCCGGCTTTGCCGGTTCAGGGGCCGGCTCCGGGGCCGGTTCAGGGGCCGGCTCAGGCGCAGGCGGCGGAGCCGGTTCGGCGACAACGGGAGGCGCTGGCGCCGGTTCAGGCTCGGGCGCCGGTTCGGGGGCGACGACGGTGGCCGTCAGCGCATCCTTTAGCGCCGCCGCGTCGGAGGCCTGCAGATATTTGCCGCCGGTGTTTTCGGCGAGGCACGCGACCTCCCTGCCCTCTTCCGCCGTCAGGCCGAAGCCGACGACATGGGCGGTGAAATCGACGCCGGACGCCTCGAGTTCCTGGCCGAGCGCGCAAGGGTCGGCCTCGCAAGTCTCGATGCCGTCGGTGATCAGGATGACGGTCGACTTCTCCTCATTGTATCTCAGCGCCTTGGCAGCCTGCCGGACGGCTGATGTCAGCGGGGTCTTGCCGAGGAACTTCATCGCGTCGGCGGCAGTCATTATCGCGGGTGCGCTGCCGGCCGCCGGCGGCACGACGAGTTCGATGTCGGCGCACGAGCCCTTCTCGCGATGGCCATAGGCCATCAGGCCAAGCTCCATGTCGGCCGGGACGGATTGCAGTACCTTCCGCAGCGTCTCGCGGGCGATGTCCACCTTCGGCCTGCCGTCGATCTGGCCCCACATGGAGCCGGACGCATCGAGCACGATGATGGCGCGGTCGGCCGCCAAGCCCGGCGCGGTCATCCAGAAGACGATCAGCGCCGCAAACACGCCGCGTGAAAGGAATGCCATGCCGCCTCCCGGTGAATCAGCTCAGTCCGCCGCGCACGACGCTAGAGGAGGCCCCCGACGCTGGCAAGGCGCGAGGCGATCACACCATCGCCAAGCCGCCCACCACTTGCCCGCCGCTCACGCACCGGCTTCTTCGGCCGGCCTGAAGCCAAGGCGCTCGACGATCGCTCGGTAGCGCGCATCGTTGCGCAGCCGCTTGAAGGCCGGATCGATGCGCGCGCCGAGTGTGTCGCCTTCGCGCCGCCTGATCGATTCCTCGAGGTAGCGAATGGCATCGTCGACGCGGCCGAGAATCGCGGCAGTGGTCGCGACCTTGTAGGCCGGTTCCATATTCTTCTCGAACTGGCGGATCTGTTCGTCGAGCATCGCCGGGAGAAGGCCCTCGCTGCCCGAAGCGCGCAGGCCCTTCTCGGCTGCATCCGCAATCGCTATGCGCGCGTTGTTTTTGGAGATTTCCGCGGACGCCCTGTATTCGCGCAGGAAGTCGGTGAGACGGCCTTCGTCGAGATAGATCGTGGCCAGATATTCATGCGGCGACCGCAAGTTCGGCTCTGCAAGGGACAACTGCTCGAGAACCGTCAGGGCTTCGTCGGCATGACCTGCGTGGAAGAGGATCAGCGCCTTGTTCGCGATGATGGCGCGCGACTCCGAATTGAGCTCCTGCGCCCTACTTATCTCGCGCAGCGGAATCGCAGTTTCGCCGGTGACCATCAGCGTCAGCGCGTACCAGTGATGCGTCTGCGCCGCATCCGGATCGAGGTCGATCGCCTGTTCGAATAGGTTGCGCGATTTCTCGAAATCCTTCGTCCAGTAGAAGGTGGTGAAAGCGAGAGCGGCGTAGGCCCCGGCATTGCCCGGCTCAAGCTCGATCGCCCGGTTGGCGGCGGCCAGCGCGCGGGGATAGGCCTCGCCAGCCGGCATCAGCGTATACTGGCTGATCATGTTGTAGGCATCGGCCAGCCTGGCATAGGCGTCCGCATAGTTGGGATCGAGCGTCGTCGCCTCGGTCAAAAGCTGCATGGCATGCGTTAGGCCGCCCGCCTGCCGGGTGCCGAGCGAATAGACCGCGTCGAGATAGAGGTTCTGGACGCGCGGCTCGGGCGCATAGGCGACCTTGATCGGCAAGGCCGGCCTGATAACGGCCGTCACGGCGCCGGTGACGGCGACCAGACCGACGATGCATGCAGCGATCGCGAGAGATCGGCGGTTTCGCCAGGCAGGCGATGGAGTGGCCAAGGGCACGGGCAGCGCGGCTTCGGACGATTCTTCCGGATCCTCCACAGTCGGCGCGATTTCCTCCGCTTCCTCCTTGGCGAGTGGTTCGCCGCCTCGCAGCCAGTTCTCCAACTCGTCGGTGTAAGCAAAGACCAGGTTGCGTGCCCCGCCGGAAACGCGGTGCACCGGCAGGCCGCGCTGCCGCTCCCAGCGGCGCACGGTCCGTTCGTCGCGCCCGAAAAAGGCAGCGATTTCCTTCCAGTCGCGCAGGCGGCGATGGCGAACGATCATTCGAACCAGCCCTGTTGTCCCATATCGCCCGCATCTGTCCGCATTCGCCGGAGGCTTCCGGGACGCGGCAGAGGCTAGCGTTACCCACCATTCGAATCCCGCGTCGGGGGACGGCGCGACGGAAAGACCGGACCGGTCGCCCAGCACGGGTCGAACGGGGAAATAGTGGAGTAGCGAAGTGATTGCCGCAAGGGGTGGGGTTGGGTGCTTCCGGAGCAGGCCGTGGCTTTCGGGAGCGAGCGCACTGGCGATGGCATTCGCGGGCGCACTATCCGCCGCCCGCGCAGCAGACGTCGAAATCACCGCGGATACGCCGGCCGTTAATCTCGACGCCGAGACCGGCTCCACGGCTCACATTGCCAGCGGCGTCACGGTCGGCCCTGGGAACCCGGCCATCAGCGCGACGCTGCAGGCTTGGTCAGTGGCCAACGACGGGATCGTGACCGGCGGCAACACCGTGAAGCTCGATCAGGGCGGCACGTTTACCAATGCGAGCGGCGCAAGCGTGACCGGCAGCCTGACTGCGCTCACCTTCGGCTACAAGCCATTCGCCCTGCCGCCGGCCGGCGGCCCCGGCACTCTGAACAACTACGGAACGATCACAGGCGGCGTCGAAGGCGTCACGATGTGGTTCGGCGGGACGGTCAATAACTATTTAGGCGGCACGATCAAGACCGAGACTGGCCTCAACGCAGTCTCAATCGGACAAGGCACGTCGCGCACCCTGTTCAACAGCGGCAGGATCGAGGCGACCAAGACGACCGGCTTCAGCACAGGCGTGCTCATCCAGGGCGGGCCGGCGACGTTCACCAATACAAGCACCGGCGTGATCTTCGGCGACTATAACGGCGTCTACGCCAGCGTCACCGGTGTCTTCACATCGTTCGACAATGCAGGCTCCATCAGATCAACCCGAGGTCCCGCCGTCGAAGCCACCGGGGGCGGTGCCATCACCAACAGCGGCACGATCCAGTCCACTTCCAGCGACGGCCTTTATCTGGGCCGGGCGGGAACAGTCACCAACAGCGGTACGATCACCGGCGCGACAAGGGCGATCAATTTCGCCAGCAATTACGCCCGTACGCTCAATCTCGATACGGGTTCCGTGCTGAACGGCCTTGTCCAGGGCGGAAGCGGCGTAGACGAGTTGGTGTTGCTGGGCACCGGCGCGGAAAGCGCGGCCAAATTCCTCGCGTTCGAGAAATTGAAGATGCAGGGCACTGACTGGGAGATGACGGGCGCGGGCACATTCACGACCAGCGCGTCGGTGGAAGCCGGCCTGCTCAGCGTCAACGGGACCTTGACCAGCCCCACGGTCACGGTCGATCCGCTCGCCAGGCTCGGTGGAGGTGGAACGATCGTCGGCGCGGTGACCAACAAGGGCACGATCGCCGCAGGCAATTCGATCGGCACGCTGTCGGTCCAGGGATCACTCGCCTTCGATGCCGGCTCCACGCTGGAGACAGAGGTCAACGCAGCCGGTCAGACAGACCTCGTTGACGTGACGGGCACTGTCGCGATCAACGGCGGCACGGTGTCGGTGCTGGCCGCAAGCGGCAGCTACGCGCCGTCGACGCAATACACGATCGTCTCCACGACCGGCGGACGAAGCGGCATCTTCTCCGGGGTCACCTCGAACTTCGCCTTCCTGGCGCCGACCCTCACCTACGACGCCAACAACGTCTATCTGACGCTCGACAACAACGGCATCGATTTCGACGCCATCGGCGGCACGCCCAACCAGCGCGCCACGGGAACGGGCGTGCAGGGTCTCGAAAGCGGCAACCCGATCTACGACGCCGTGCTGGTGCTCGACATTCCGGAGGCGCGCTATGCGTTCGACCAGCTATCGGGCGAGATCCATGCGTCCGTCGCCGGGCTTCTGCTGGATGACAGCCGCCATGTTCGCGAAGCGGCGCTCGGCAGGCTGCGGGAGGGCAGCGGTTCGGGCGAACGGAGCGTCTGGGCGCAGGCCTACGGCGCGCAGACGGACCTCGACGGTGACGGCAACGCCGCAGACTTCGACTACGATTCCGCCGGAATCTTCGCAGGCCTCGACGGCGAGCTTGGCGACGCCTGGCAGGCAGGCGCGCTTGTCGGATACAGCCGCGCGACATTCGACGTCGACGCGCGCAACTCCTCCGGCTCGGCCGACAGTTTTCATCTCGCCGCCTATGGCGGGGGCCAGTGGGGCGAGTTCTCCCTGCGCGGCGGCGTCGCCTACGCCTGGCAGAGCATCGACACGGCACGGGCCATCGCCTTCCAGGGCTTTTCCGACAGCACGGAGGCGGACTACGATGGACACACGGCGCAGCTCTTCGGCGAGGCCAGCTACGCGCTCCAGGCAGGTGCGGCGACCTTCGAGCCGACCGCAGCCCTCGCCTATGTCGATGTCGGAACCGATGACTTCACCGAGGACGGCGGCGACGCGGCGCTGACAAGCGACGGAACCAGCGCCGACGCGACCTTCTCGACGCTTGGGGTCAGGGCAAGAGCGCCGTTCGACATCGGCAGCTTCAAGGCGCAGGCGTCGAGTTTCCTCGGCTGGCGGCACGCTTTCGGAGACACGGTGCCCAGAATCGATCTCGCCTTCGCGGGCGAAAACCCCTTCGGCATAGCCGGAACGCCGATCGCCCGCGACGCGGCAATCGTCGAACTCGGCCTGGATGTCGGGACGGGCGCTGCCTCGCGGTTCGCCCTCGCTTATTCTGGACAGTTCGGCGACGGCGCAACCAGCCAGGCCTTCAAGGCCGCCTTCAGCCTCGCCTTCTGAGACGCTCAGTACGTCGTACGGCGTTCCTCGCTCGGCGGGCGGCCGAACTGCAGGCGGTAGCTCTGCGCGAAATAGGAATGCGAGGTGAAGCCGGTGGCGATCGCCACGTCCAGGATCGGCATGTTGGTCTGGCGCAGAAGCTCGCGGGCGCGTTCGAGCCGCAGCCGCATGTAGTAGCGCCCGGGCGTCATCGAAAGATGGCGCAGGAAGAGCCGTTCGACCTGCCGCACCGAAAGGCCGGCCGACTTGGCGAGCTGCACGGCGGAAAACGGCTCGTCGAGGTTGTCGGCCATCAGCTCGACGATCTTGCGAAGCTTCTCCGACTTGCCCGTCAAGTCGCGCTCCGGTCCGACGCGCTGCCGGTCGCCGGCAGAGCGGATGCGTTCGTGCTGGAACTGGTTGGCGACGCCGTTGGCGATGTTGGAGCCGAAGTCGCCGCGGATGATCTCCAGCATCAGGTCGATCGAGGTGGTGCCTCCTGCGCAAGTGTAGCGCTTGCGGTCGATCTCGTAGACGTTGCCGGTGCAGTTGATATCAGGGAAACGCTCCATGAAGCCGGCGCGATTCTCCCAATGGATGGTGCAGCGGTAGCCCTCGAGCTGCCCGGCCTCGGCGAGAAGGTAGGAGCCGACCGAGAGCGCGCCGAGCGCGCCGCCGCGCCGGCCCCAGTTTCTGAGCGCGCCGAGCACCTTCGACTTGCCGGGGAATTCGGTGGACAGGCCGACCGCGACGAAGAGGATGTCGACCGGCGGAATGTCGTTGACGCCGTAGTCGATCTTGATCGGTATGCCGTTCGAGGCCATAACCGCCTCGCCGTCGGCAGAAACGGTCGTCCAGCCGTAGTAGTCGCGCCCGAGCAGACGGTTCGCCGAGCGGCACGCGTCGATCGCGGCGGCCAGCGAGAACATCGAAAATTTGTCGACCAGCAGGAACGCGAACTGCCGGCCCCCCTCTTTCAGCTCGGGCATGGCCGGCATGTCTACAGCAAGCGGCGGCATCGGCATAGGAGCGCCCCCGTTCGCTGCCCGTTCAGAAGGACGGCCGCTTCAGCCCGGCCTTGAGATAGGCCGAGACGAGCGTGTTGGCCATCAGGAGCGCGATGGTCATCGGTCCGACGCCGCCGGGCACGGGCGTGATGGCGCCGGCGTTCTTCTCGGCTTCGGCGAAGGCGACGTCGCCGACCAGCCGGTGCTTGCCCTCGCCCTTCTCCGGCGCCGGCACGCGGTTGATGCCGACGTCGATGACCGTGGCACCCGGCTTTACCCAGTCGCCCTTGACCATCTCGGGACGGCCGACGGCGGCGACGAGGATGTCGGCGGTGCGGGCAAGCGCCGGCAGGTCCTTCGTACGGCTGTGGGCGATGGTCACGGTGCAGTTGGCGGCGAGCAGCAGGTTCGCCATCGGCTTGCCGACGATGTTGGAGCGGCCGACGACGACGGCGTTGAGGCCTGACAGGTCCTTGCCGCGCACCCGCTCGATCAGGATCATCGATCCGGCCGGCGTGCACGGAACGAAGGCGGTCTCCAGTTCGCCGGTGCCGAGCTTTCCGACATTGACGAAATGGAAGCCGTCGACGTCCTTCCCCGGCGCGATCGTCTGGATGACCTTGCCGGAATCGATGTGGCCGGGCAGCGGCAGCTGCACCAGTATGCCGTCGATTGACGTATCGGCGTTGAGGTCGCCGATCAGATTCAGGAGGTCGGCTTCGCTCGTGCCGGCCGGCAGCGTGTGCTGGACCGACAGGAAGCCGCATTCCTTGGCCTTCTTGCCCTTGGACGAGACATAGACCTGGCTGGCCGGGTCCTCCCCGACGATGACGACCGCGAGGCCGGGCGCGGCATGGCCCTTGGCGGTGAGATCGGCGGTCAGGCGCTTGACCGTCGCGACGACATCTTCCGCGACCAGTTTTCCGTCGATGATTTCGGCCATGACCCACCCTCAGGACTTCAAGATGCACCCGCATAATGCGGAACGCGGGCGCGGGCAATCGGCCTTTGCGGCGTCCGATGCCGCGAAACCGAAAGTTGCGCAGGCTCCCGACAGTGTTAAAAGCGGCGCCATCGCAAGGCCGGTGGGCGTGGATCGCGATGGAGGTTCAGATGACCGTTCGTGTGCTTCTCGTCGGGTGCGGCAATATGGGATACGCCATGCTGTCGGGCTGGCTGAGCTCGGGCAAGCTCGCGGCCTCCGAGACGTTGGTCGTCGAGCCGAACGAGGACCTCCGGCATCGGGCGGGGCGGCTCGGCAGCATCGTGGCCGCGTCGAACGGCGAGCTGCCGGGCAATCTGTCGCCGGACATCATCGTCATAGCGGTCAAGCCGCAAGTCATCCGCGAGGTGGTCGCCGGCTACAAGGGTTTTGCCGGGAAATCGACTTTCCTCAGCATCGCAGCCGGCACGGCCACCGCGACCTTCACCGAAATCCTCGGCGCCGGCGCCGCCGTCATGCGCTGCATGCCGAACACGCCGGCCGCGATCGGCAAGGGCATGATGGTGGTCTTCTCCAATCCTGACGTCGCCGAGAAGACAAAGGCGTTCGTCGGCGATCTGCTGTCGGCGAGCGGCGAGGTCGCGACGATAAACGACGAGGGGCTGATGGACGCCGTGACCGCGGTCTCCGGCTCCGGCCCGGCCTACGTCTTCCATTTCATCGAATGCCTGACGGCCGCCGCCGAGAAGGCGGGCCTGCCGCCAGAGACGGCGAAGCTGCTCGCCATGCAGACGGTCTACGGCGCCGCCTCGCTTGCAGCGACAAGCCGCGAGGACCCGGCCGTGCTGCGCAAGCAAGTAACCAGCCCAAACGGAACGACGGCCGCCGCGCTCGATGTGCTGATGAGCGGGGACCGGCTGAAGACCCTGCTCGCCGACGCGGTCGAGGCGGCGCGGGCGAGGTCGGTGGAACTGGGAAAATAGGCGAAACCCGACCGGAATTTGCTAAAACTTTAGCGATTGCGTGAGAGTTTTCTTCACGAAGTTAACCATGGCGCAACGATCGGATTGAAAGAACGTCAACCAATCCAAGATAATATCCGCCACCTACGTCATCGAAGGGCGGAAACGCGCAGGATCGATCCTGCGGCAAAGAACAAACGATCGAGTACCAGCGTGTCGACCGAAAAGCCCATGATGGAGTGGCCGACGAGTTTTCTTGGCCGGCTTGCCATCGCGCAGACAGACGTCGCCTCCTCGGCGCGCGGCTTTGTCGCGCATGCGCTGGAGAGCCGGGGCAAAGGCCGCCGGCCGTTCTACTCGACCTCGGCCAACGGACAGGTGCTGGCGCTCTGCGGCAAGGACGCGGCCTTCCTTTCGCTGATGCGCAAGGCCGACCAGATCCATGCCGACGGCATGCCGATGGTGCTCTATTCGAAGATGTTCTCCAAGCGTCCGCTGCCGGAACGCGTCGCCACCACCGATCTGGTGCAAGAGGTGGCGAAGCTCGCGGAGGACGCAGGCGTCTCGTTCTATTTCCTCGGCGCAAGCGAAGAGGTGAACGCCAAGGCGGTCGAGGAGATGCAGAGGCGCTATCCGAGACTGATTTTCGTCGGACGCCGCAACGGCTATTTCAGCCGCGACGAAGAGGAGGCGGTGATCGCCGGCATCAACGCCGCGAGACCCGACATATTGTGGATCGGCCTCGGCGTGCCGCTGGAGCAGCAGTTCATCGACCGCAACATCGACCGGCTGACCGGCGTCGGGGTCATCAAGACCTCGGGCGGGCTGTTCGATTTCATCTCCGGCAAGAACTCGCGCGCGCCGGCATGGATGCAGGCCGCGGGGCTGGAGTGGCTCTACCGCGTCTGGCTGGAACCGCGCCGGCTCGCCCTGCGCTACCTCACCACCAATCCGCAGGCGATCGGCGCGCTCATCCGTCACTCGGCGTGACCGCGGACGCGGCGGCCTTGCGGGTGCGCCCGCTTGTCGCGGCGGTCGGCTTCGCCGTAGCCGCAATGCTTGCGGGAGGGAGCGCCGGCGCCGCCGACCGAACCTGCGCAGCCCTCGAGACTTTTCCCAACCCTAAACTGCTGGCGGCGATGCGGCGCGGGGTCAACCTGCCGGGTTGGGACAGCGAGGGGGAGGGCCGGCGTCCGACCGCCGCGCAGCTTCAAGCCTTGCGGGACAGAGGTTTTACCCATATCCGGCTGCTCCTCGACGACAGCAGCCTCTCCGGACCGCAACGCGACGCCTATCTCGAAAAGATGTTCGAGCAGATCATCCTGCTCTTCAGCTTGGACTACGCCGTCTCGCTCGACCTTCACGCCGGCGGCATCTTCCAGCGCGAGCCCGGCACAGCCGAAGCGCGCCTTGGCGATTTGTGGCAGGCCATTGCGAAGCGTGTGCGCTTCCTCGACCCCGAGAAGCTAGCGGTCGAGCTTCTCAACGAGCCGCAGACCGACAGCGCAAATTGGTGGCCGGTGGCCGGCCGGCTTGCGGCAGCGGTCAGGCGCATCCTGCCCGACCATACGATCGTCGTCGGTCCCGCCGGGCCGCAGCGGCACGAAACACTGGCCGGCCTGGAGCCGCTTCGCGACCGCAACATCGTCTACGCGGTCCATTATTACGACCCGTTCGCCTTCACCCATCAGGGCGCTGACTGGGGCGGCGCGGACGACCCGATCCGATACCTGCGCGGCCTGCCGTTTCCGGCGAGCGCAAGCGATCCCGGGATGAAGGCCACAATCGCGGAGCTCAAGGCGGCAGGCCACGACGAGGCGGCAAACATTCTGGAGCGGTCACTGGGGGCGCCGTGGACCGAGGGTGCAATGACGCCGGCCTTCGAGACGATGGCCGACTGGAGCGCGGCGCATGCGCAGCCGGTCATCGTCAACGAGTTCGGCGTGCTGTCCTATCACGCACCGAGGCAGGCCCGCATCGACTGGCTGGCCGCCGTGCGCAGGCGGGCCGAACAGCTATGCATCGGCTGGACGCACTGGGACTTCCAGGACGGATTCGGACTGATCGATCCCGAAACCGGGATGCCCGATCCCAAGGTGATGGACGCGCTGATCCCGCGGACCAAATGACCCGATCAAGCCTTGGGCTGGTTCCAACGGTCCACGATGTCGGCCAGGAATTTGGACTTCGGCCGCAGCGTAAAACCGTCGATCGCTTCCAGCCGGCCATTGTAGTTCAGCGTATGCAGGCGCTTGCCGGGCCAGAACCGACCGCCTGATATCTCGCCTTCGCTCTCCTGCGCAAATCCTTCGCGATCGAGCCGCGTCACCTTCATGAAGCCGAGCGCGCCGCCATAGACGTGGCGGCAGTTCTGCGCCGGCCGGTAAAGGGCGCCGTTTCGCCGGATGAAGTTTCCAGCCGGTCGCGCGGTGCGGTCGTCGACGAGCACGGGATTTTGCCGATGCGGCTGCCAGGGGCCGAAAAGATCGCTGGCCGACCAGATCGCCAGCGTGTCGGAATAGCCGCCGATGCCGTCGCGCACCACGGCGAACATCCACAACAGCCCATCATGCTCGACAATGGTCGCGTCGGCCGCCTCGACATGGTCCACAAGCACGGCGTGCCGTTCCCACTTCAGCGGAAACTCGACGGCGCGGTAGATGACGATGTCGCGGTGCGCCGAGCTTTCGGGAATCATGAAGACCTCGCCGCCCCGCTCGATCAGGAAGGGGTAGGAAAGATGCCAGCTCTCCTCCAGCACAGGGACGGTCGGGCCGGGTATTCCGGCGTCGTCGAAGGCAACCGCGGCGATCACGCCCTTGTTGGTCCTGTAGTCGAGGTCCTCGAAGAAGAGATAGTCCCTGCCCTGCCAGGACAGCGGAAACGGATCGGCATAAAAATGGTCGACCGGGTCGCGCAGAACGTTCCAGCGCGGGCCCGACAGATCGCGGCGCGTCCACACGTCGTGGCCCGTCTCGACGAAACGCCAGCCCACCCGCCAATGCGATCCGTGGCAGCAGAGCTGATAGGCGGTGCGCGCCGCGGCCCGGGCAACGTTTTTGGCCGAGCGAATGAAGGCGTCCCGGTTTCCGATCTCGCGCCCGTCGATCACCGGCACGCTTCGCAACGGAAAATCTTCGGCGACCGCCGACAGCGCCTTGACGACCAGCATGATGACGCGCGAGCCGACCGCGTCGATACCGCCGCCGATGCCGGCGGCTGCCTCGAGCGACGCCGTTCCCGAGACAATGACGCCGCCGGCGTCGTCGCCGGGCATGATGCGTTCTATCGAGATTTCGGGCGTGCCACGGAAGAACAGCGCCGAAGCAAGCGCCGTTTCGCCGGCATGGCCGTCATAGAGCGGCCTCAGGCAAACCGCCCGCGACGGCGCAGCCCCCTGGCCTTCGTCCGTCAGGTCGATGACGACGTTGGGCTTGAAATCCGCCGGCTCTACGCGCGCCCCACCGAGTTCGCCGCGATCGATACGGTCCGCGCCGCTGGCCCCGTTCCGCCTCAGCACCATGCGCTCCAGGGCGAGCAGCGTCGCCAGCGCCGAGCTGCCATCATGCCCGCCGCGCTCGACCACGCGCACGCAAACCTGCGTTCCGGCCCGGCGTTCGAGGGCTTGGACGAGCCAAAGCGTCCAGCGGGCAAGCGCGCCGGCGTCGACCTGGACGAGAACCTTTGCCGGAGATGCAGCCGGCGGCCCGACGGTCATCGCTGCGACGAGCGCAGCGTTGCGGTCGGCCGCGGGCTCGGACCGGCGGGCCGGCTCGCGCCGGTGCCGAGCGCCTGCCGGATCAGGCCGGCATAAGCCTCGACCATGCCGTCGACCGAATAGCGGCCGGCGAGCTTGCGGCCGAGCGCAACCATGCGCGCGGCCTGTCCGGGATCCCGGAAGACCATGTCGATCTTGGCGGCGAAGTCCTCGACGTTCGCGGCGTCCGCGAACAGGGCGCAGGGCTCGCCGTCAACGGTCAGCACCTCGCGCAGTACCGGCAGGTCGTTGGCGACGACGGGCACGCCGGCCTGGGCTGCTTCCACAGCCGCAAGGCCAAAGGTCTCGGCGGTCGACGGGAAGACGAAGACGTTGAGGCTGGCCAGAAACAGGCCGATCTTTTGCGGCGGCATGTCGCCGATCAGGTGCACGCGCTTGGCGACGCCAAGCTCGTTTGCGATTCGGCGCAGCCGCTCCTCGTCAGGGCCCTGGCCGGCGATGGCGAGATGCATCGCCGGGCGGCGCGCTAGCACGGCGATCGCGGCATCGAGCTGCTTCAGTGGATGGAGCCGGGCGACCGAGCCCAGCAGCGCGACGCCGGTCGGCAGGCCGAAGGCCGCCCTCGCCTCCTGCCGGCCGATTTCGACCGACTTGTCCTCGAAGCCGTGCGGAACGTGCACGAGATGCTTGCGGTAGCGCGACGGATAGGACTGGTAGTTGCGCCAGGTCTCGTTCGAATTGACGGTGATGACGTCATAGACGCCAAGCAGACCGAGCGCCTTGTCGATGCCGCGCGCGGCTCGCGAAATCGTCGCCGGGGCGGAGACATGGTTGGCGATGATGACAGGAACGCCGGCGAAGCGCCCCGCCGGTGCGCCAAAGATGTTGCCGTAGTGCTGGAAGGTCAAAAGCACATCCGGCTGGATGCGACGGATCATGCGCATCAGCTTCCACAGGAAGCGGATGACGGAGAGCGGACCCTTGGGGCTGTCCTCGAGGCAGAAATGGACGTTCTTCCAGCGGTCGAAGGCGGCGGTCTTGCGATAGAAAAAAAGGTGGTGAACCTCGAACTCGGGCTCGCCACCGCGCTCCTCGCAGGAAAGCCCTTCCCCGAGCAGCCGCGATATCTCCTGTGCGCCGGCCATTTCCGCCTGCGTCTGGATGAACAGGAGCCTTGCGGGTCCGCGCGTCGTTCTCTTGCTGATCATGCTCGTGCCGGTAACGAATCGTTGCCCATAGGACCAGAAAAACCTCAAGAAAGCGTTGGCATGCCGGCGGCCGGCCGATCAAGCAGCCCGGAGCGTACGGCAGCGCCGACGATCATGCCGGCGAGCGCCATGAACATGGCAAGCGCAAGCGGCGCGAAATAGGCCTCTTCCTGGAAGAGGCCGGTGCCGACAATGGTGAGCAGCGCGAAGGCAGCCGCCGCCTGCAGGTCGTTGCCGGTCCTGTGAGCGATCGTGAGGACGCGCCAGGCGATCCAGACATAGGCGCCGATGACGGCAAGGGCGAAGACGCCGATCTGGTAGAGCAGCACGCCAACGGCGCTCTCGACGGCGAAGGGGGTGCGGCCCGCGGCCTGGGCGGCAGGCCAGTCGATCTTGGAGAATTCGGATGACAGATTGCCGCCGGCGCCGATGCCGCCGCCTAGCGGATTTGCCAGGAATTCGTGAAGACCGCCCATCAGCCCGATGACGTGGTAGTCGCCGAGACGCAGGCCCACAACGATGCCGACCGCGGCGTAGGCGATCATCACGAGGCTGTGGCAGAAAAAGGCGAACTTGGCGCCGAATATCCTGAAGTTGAGCCAGCTCGCGCCGACCAGCAGAAACAGGATCAGCGGTCCTTTGGCGCTGGCGAGCACGAGCAGCACAAAGAGGCCCGCGGCCAGCAAGAGGCGTCCGCGGTAGAGCGCGAAGATGGAGAGGAAGCAGAGCGCGTAGGCGAAGCTGATGGCATGCATGTTCGGCCCGAACAGGCGCAGCACCTCGATGTCGTAACCTTCGGTGAGCGGTGTGTTGAACAAGGTTATCCTGAAACTGTCGAGCAGGCCGGTGATGACGATGCCGGTCTCGCGCAGGTGCCTGTCGTAGTCCATCGTCATGTAGTTCGGGCCGGCGGAGCGTTCCCAGAAGGCATAGCCGTTGGTCAGTGCGAGCCATTGCTCGCGCCAGAAAAACTCGACGCAACCGCAAGCGAGCAGGAGGACCGAGAGGACGGTCATCGCCTGGCCGAGGCGGACCGGCCGGCTCATGAAGGCGATCATGCATATCTGGAAGAACAGCAGAGGCGTGACGATGTTTCTCAGATAGACGATCGCCGCCATGCCGAAGAAGGCGAAGCCGAGCAGGAAATAGACGCCCAGAACGATGTACAGACCGACGAGAACCTTGACGAAGGGGTCGATTGCCGCGTTGCGCCGCCGCCAGCCGGCGAGGAACGTCGCGGTGAACACCAGCCAGGTGACCGCGATGGTGACGAAGTTATAGCCGCGGATGACGTTGAAGTCGTCGCTGCTGACGACATGGTCGACTGCGAGCGACACGAAGACATTCTGGAACAGAAGCGCGAATATGCTCGCGACGATCGAGGTCTGCGGCATGCGCCAGGCGCAAAGCCCGGCGAGCAGCACAACCGACAGGACTCCGGCCAGCGGATGGAGCAGGTGGGCGAAGACCGGAATCGCGGTAATGCATGCCGCGACCACCACCGTCAGCACGGCGTTGGCGAAGTTGGCGGCGGCAATTCCGGCCGGCGTTTCGCGGTCGCTGCGGAAGCCTGCGCCGTCCGCGGTCAAACTCGTCATCAGAACCTTGCCCGTGGCCAACCCTGGTCGAACGGCCTGGCGCCGCCGGTACCCTCGCTTGAGAATCAGCGGCGCCGGAGCGTTGTCGTTAGTACGTCCCGATCCGATACTACAGTTTCAAACTCTCCGATTGGTTAACTCGCCGTTCAGCATTCCTGTTTACGGTTCAGTCATGTTTGGCTTGCCGGCAGATCGCGCGATCTTGCGCGTCACCCTTCAGTAGGAAGCGAATGAGTTCGGACTGGGACATGCCCGAGACGTATCGCCCCGGCGCGCGGCCGGCGCCCGGATCCGTGCGCGCGCCGTCTCCCCCGCGCGGCGCCGGGGTGATCGACCCGATCGCCCTTTTCCGCTTCATCCTCGACAACATCGTCAGGATCGGCGCCATCGCGATCGCGCTGACGGTGATCGGCATCGTGCTCGTCTCGCTGATCCCCTTCCCCTACCGGGCCACCGCCACCGTGCTGGTCGACCCGCGCAACCAGCAGGTCACGCTGCAGGAAGACGTGCTGCAGCCGATCGGCAGCGACGCGGCGGTGCTCGAAAGCATGATCCAGATCATGCGCTCGGACGGATTCCTGCTCACTGTCATGGACAAGCTCGGCATGCTTGGCGACGTGACGAACAAGCTCAGCGAGGACGAGCAGCTCAAGGCGCTCGCGAGGTTCAAGAGCGACCTGTCGGTCGAGCGCAAGGGCGCAACCTATCTGGTCGAGGTTTCCTTCAAGGCCGGCACGGCCGAAGAGGCCGCGCGCATCGCCAACAGCGTGGCCAACGAATTCGCCGACGCGCAGAACGGCGAGATCAGGCAGGCGACCGAAGACGCCGGGCGCGCGCTGTCGGAGAGGCTGGTGGACCTGCGCCGCAAGCTCAACGCGTCGGAGAAGGCCGTCGCCGACTTCGCCGCCGAAAACGGCATCCTCTACATCGACGACAACGATACGCTGCAGATGCGCCAGCTGACCGAGCTCAGCGCCCAGCTTGCGCTGGCCAAGAACGCCACCGAGGCGGCGCGCGCGCGCTACCAGAGCCAGACCGGCGGCGGGTCGGACGATGTCGTGCTGTCGGACCCGCGCAACGGCGAAACCGCGCAGCTTTCCTTCCTGCGCCAGCAGCGCGCGCAGCTCAAGCAGACCCTGGATCAGCAGAGCCTGACTTACGGCTCGCGCCATCCGCGCATCGCGCAGACCCGCCAGGCGCTCGAAGGCATCGAACGCCAGATCCGCGAGGAGCGCCAGAACCTGACGCGCCAGCTCAAGGGCGAACTGGACGTTGCCGAATCACAGCAGAAGAAGCTGGAGGCGGACATCGCCAAGCTGAGCTCCGGCGCGGTGTTGACCGACACCGCCAAGGTGCGGCTCGAAGCGCTGCGGCGCGAGGCTTCGGCCGACCGCGACATCTACGAAAAGTTCCTCAGCCGCAACAAGACGACCGACGAGCTGGCGCTGATCAACATCGACAACATCAAGGTGATCTCGCCGGCGGTGCCGCCGCTGAGGTCGAGCCGGCCGTCGATGACGCTCCTGGCGCCGGTGTTCGGACTGCTCGGCGGCGTCGCTGCGACGACCGCGCTCGCGGTCGCCAACCGCCGAGGCTTCGACCGGATGCGCCGCCGCCCTCGTATCGTCTTGCCCGACAGCCCGCCGCCATCAGGCGAACCGATGCCGGAGCCTCAAGTCCCGGCAAACGATCCAGAGCTGCCGGACTGGCAACCGATGCGCGCGCGCAAGCAGAACAATGCGTTGCTGGCGCTCGCCGACGAGAAGTTGCCGGAACGAGTCCCCGATCCGCATCGCCCGGCCGCAAAGTCGCTGCTGATGATGGCGCAGACGATGCGCGATGCCGACGCCCTCCCGCACGCGTCGGTTTGGAACCGCCGAGCTCGCTGACGATCCTTTGGGCGAACTCTTCAGCGATCAATGACCTGTTGCCCGGGGCCGATGCTTCGGAATTGATTCAATTCGGCGTCTGCCGGGTAATCCGCCCTTAACCAAACGGCGACGTTCAGCCTCTGCGTTTACCCGCCCGGCACCCATCAGGCTGTAAGGAAGCGCCGTCATCGAATTTCAGAAACGTGGGCTTGGCGACGTGGCCCAGCAATTCGGAGCGTAGTCGAGTGCGAAGTGCAGCCAGCCCAGCCAGAGATGGAACTGGTGAATTCGCGATGAGCGTTGCGAAGCACTTCGCCGATCGGACCGCGGCGGCGCCGGAAGTCTTTTCCGCGCGCGTGTTATCGGGCATGAGCGATCCGTTCCTGGAGGTTGCGGAAGCAGCCGGAGCAAACGTCTTCCAGAGCCGCCCGTTTCTGGAACAATTCGAACGGCACATGCTGGCCGGTTCGAGAAAACTCGTGCTTGTCGGCGTGACTGACGCAGCCGGCAAACCGATCGCGGTATTTCCGTTCGTACGGCTGAAAAAGTTCGGCGTGACCCGGCTGGAAGCGGTCGACTTCGACGTGACCGACTATTTCGCGCCGGCTTATTTCCGTGACGCCGCGCTGTCAGCCGATGACACGGCCAAGCTATGGCGGAC
The DNA here is from genome assembly GCF_040049215.1 of Mesorhizobium sp. KR9-304. Taxonomy (NCBI): domain Bacteria; kingdom Pseudomonadati; phylum Pseudomonadota; class Alphaproteobacteria; order Hyphomicrobiales; family Phyllobacteriaceae; genus Mesorhizobium; species Mesorhizobium sp. KR9-304. Next base: position 413,328 of record NZ_JBDZDN010000001.1, read on the forward strand.
CGTGGCGCGAAGCGTACCAGGCGTCCATGCCATCGCCTTCAAGAAGCTGCCACGGCAGCTCCATCACAAGCCGCACGCGCTCTCCGGCGCGGATTTCCTGAAGCCGATGGCCGCGTCCGCGACCACGCTTTACCTGCGTGACGCCTCAGGCAAGCCAACCCAAAACATGAATCCGGCGGCGCTCGCCCGCAAGCTCAAGAAGTCGGCGAAGGTGCTCCAGAAGCACGGACCGCTCACCTTCACCGAAGCCACAAGCAAGCAGGATACCGACGAGCTGCTGGAAGCGCTTCTGGCGTTTCGTACCGCGCGGTTCCAGGAACTCGGCCGCCAGGACGCCTTGCTCGACCCGAACGTTGTCGCCTTTTATCGGGCGTTGGCCTGCAAGGAGGGCAAAGCGTCCGTCGGTCGCGTGTTTGCGCTGCGGTCCGCGGATGAAATCGTCGCCGTGACCTATGGCTACGCCTACCGCAAAACCTTCACGCTGATCGCTCCGGCCATAACGCCCAAGAAGGAGTATCAACCAGGCTCGCCGGGTCTGGTGGCGATGTTCAAGACGCTTGAATGGTGCCAGCAGCACGACTTCGACGTGTTCGACCTCAGCGTCGGCTCGCTTTCGTACAAAAGCCGATTCGAAGCCGAGACGGTCGAACTGTACGAATACCAGCAGGCGCTTTCGCCCCTCGGGCTGATCGTGGTGGCGGAAGCCGCCCTCAGGCGGCGGATACGCCGCCTCGCGCTGAAGTACCCAGAACTGCGGTCCACGCTGGAGAAGCTGAGACGCATGCGCTGGGGTTGGGCAGGGGACAAACCAGCCGATGCATGAGAGCAGCAGTTCGACATGGGCGCCGATCGATGAGCGTCAAAAGGCCCTAACAGGCGAGGCGACGTCCATGCGTTCGGCACAATGCAAGGTGACGGGGCTGCATCTCTCGGAAAGGCCCCTCGCCGGTGGCGGCGATCTCGCGCCACGATGGGCTGCATTGGCGAAGCGCTCGCTGGTCGCCAACATCTTCTACGAGCCGGAATACGCCCTCCCCGCCCGCCTGCCCTTCGGCGACGGCGTGCGGATCCTGGCGATCCATGCCGATGCCTCTCCGAATGCACCGCTGCTGGCCCTCTGGCCGTTCAGGGTCGCGCGCATGCGCTGGGGCCTGCCGCTGCCCGTCCTGCTCGGCTGGACGCATCCCTTCGCCGCTTCCGGCGTCCCGCTGCTCGACAGGGATCGGGCGACGGAGGCGCTGACCGCGCTGTTCAACATGCCATCCAGCCTTCCGGGCTTGCCCCGGCGCGCGCTGTTACCGCTGGCTCCCGACGAGGGACCGTTCGCCTATGCGCTCGCAGGCTTGCAGGGAAATCTCGGCCTGCGCGAGGCGCACACGGAAAGCCATGACCGCGCCTTTTTCACGCCCCGCCTTGCGGCCGACACTATGGCGCATCTTTCCTCCGGGTCGCGTTCAAAGCTGCGCCAGGAGTATCGCCGGCTGGAGAAGGAAGGCCCGGTGACGCTTGCCGTCGCCGAGACCCCGGAAGACCTGGGTCGCGCGCTGGAGACCTATCTCGACCTTGAAGCCAAGGGCTGGAAAGGACGCGCGGGCACCGCGATCCCCGAATCTGCCGCGGAAACGGAATTCATCCGCGGCGTCGTGCGCAACCTCGGTGCGGAAGGCCGCGTCAGGATCGACGAGTTGAAGCTCGGCGAACGCGTCATCGCCTCGTCGATCACCTATCGAAACGGCGCGACCGCCTGGTATGCGAAGATATCCTTCGATGAGGATTTCGCCAAGAACTCACCGGGTTCGCAGCTTGTCCTTAAGGTGACCGAGGCGATGAACGCGGACCCGTCGCTCGGCTTCGTCGATTCCTGCGCGCCGCCGCTGCATCCGCTGATGCGCCGCTTCTGGCCGGAGCGCATGAACCTCTCCAACCGCATGCTGGAACTAGCCAGCAAGGACGCGCTGTTTCCGCTGGCGGTCAGGTTGGAGCAGGAGCGGCCGAAACTGCGCGAATATTATCACACGGCGAAGCGCTGGCTGAAGGACCGCCGCAAGGCGGCCTGACCCTCGCCGGTCAGCCTTTCCTCCACCCGGACAAGCCTCCTGACCAGCCGAAGACGGTCGGGTTCACTCCAAGCGACCGGATCGCTACGCGAACCGGCAGCAGGTTCGCGAGCGCGAACACCAGCGCGATCGCGGCTGCCGCGCCGATCGGCCCGAGCTGCCAGGCCGCCCAGGCGACCAGCGGTATGCCGGCGGTGCTGGCGAGCGTGAATATCCTCAGCAGCACGTCCTGATGGCCCGTCAGTTGCAACAGCAGAGCGGTCGGGCCGCAGGCGGCGCCGAGCGTCGACGACAGGCCGAAGATCAACAGCACGATCCACATCGTCGTGTTGACATAGGCTGCGTCGAACAAGCCGAGCAGTTGCATGCCGCCGACCGAGAACACCGCCATGACGGCGAGTGCTATCAGGAAGCTCGCCATGGCGGCGGCGCTCGCCGAATGCTGTACGGAGGTCGCGCCGCTGAGGTGGTAGTTCCGCGATATGTGCGGCGCGAGGACCTGGTTGATACCGTTGAGCGGCAGGTCGATCAGCCGCGCCGTGCGTTCGGCGACGAACACGCCGCCCGCGATCTCGGCGCCGAGGATACCGGCCACGATCAGCGTGTTGATCTGACCCAGCGCCGGCGGCACAGCGTTTACGCCCCAGAGGCCGAAGGTCACTTTGAGAAATTCGCTCTTTTCGACTGCCGTCAGCTTCGCCTTTTCTGCCTTGAGCACATCGGCGAAGATGCCGATGGTCTGGCCGAGCAGGCACAGACCGAGCAGGCCGGCGCAAATGAGCGTGACGGCCACGGCCGAAAGCGGGCCGTTCAGCCACCAGGCGACGCCGAGCGCCACGATGACGGCCAGCCGCCAGACGATGTCGCGCGGCAGAAGCGCGGCAAACAGCCGGTCGCGGGCGCGAAAGACGCTGGACAGGAACTCCGACCAGCCGAGCATTGCCGCCATCAGCGCCGCGCACAGGCAGAGCTGCCGCCATTCGGGAATGCTGGCATCGGCCCAAGGCAGCACGCTCGCGAAGACGAAGACTATGGTCCCCGCCGCGAGGCCGACCAGCACGGTTACGATCGAGCGCAGCAAGACCGCGTAGGCCGCCGGCAGGTTGCCGGCCCCGGCATGCTGCGGCCAGTAGCGCAGGATGATGCTCTGCTGGCCGACGACATTGATGAAGGAGACGAGGCTCGCTGCCGCGAAAGCCGTGCTGAACAGGCCGAAGCTGCGCACATCCGTCAACATCGCTGCAACGACGAACATCAGGAAATTGAGGGCGGCGCTCGACAGCTTGATCGCGACGGCGACCGTGCCCGCGCCGGCAAGACCGCCGAGCCGGGGCAGCCGGAAGCGCCCGGGAACCGCCTTTGTTGCCTTTCCTTCTTGCATTTCAGCGCCGGGACCCGGTGAAGTTTCAGCCTTTGCCGGAGGAGTAGGACATGAGCACATCCCCTTCGCCGAGGCATGAAGTCTAGCCCCTATGGGTCAACACAGTCTGAATTGAAAGGATCGACTGCCGCCATGGTTACCGGGGCGGAAGATGCGATCCGGCCGCAGCCGGCGATCAGCCGATGCGCCTGCCCGCGCTGTCGAACCAGTGCAGCTTTTCGGCGCGCGCGATGACGCGCAGCCGGTCGCCCGGCCGCGCCACTGCCCTGCCCGCCACGCGCACCACGATGCGCGAACCAGCCGCCGCGCAGTAGAGGAAGCTTTCCGCGCCGACCGGCTCCACCGCCTCGACGTCCGCATCGAGCGCCAGGGCGTCGCCGGACGCCTCCTTCGTGGTCACGACCTCCGCATCCTCGGGCCGGAAGCCGATGGTTGCCGCGCCTGCCGGCATCCCGTTCGCCGGCAGGCTCCCCTGCCCGACCGGCAGAAGGTTCATCGGCGGCGCGCCGATGAAGCTCGCGACGAAGATCGACGCCGGCTTCTCGTAGATGTCGAGCGGATCGCCCGCCTGCTCGACCTTTCCGGCGTTCATCACCACCAGTAGGTCGGCAAGCGTCATCGCCTCGAGCTGGTCGTGCGTGACGTAGACCGAGGTGACGCCCAGCGACCGCTGCAGGTTCTTGATCTCGACGCGCATCTGGCCGCGCAGCTTGGCGTCGAGGTTCGACAGCGGCTCGTCGAACAGGAAGACCTTCGGGTTGCGAACGATCGCGCGGCCCATGGCGACACGCTGGCGCTGGCCGCCGGAAAGCTCGCGCGGACGGCGTTCCAGCAACTGCTCGAGTTCCAGCGTCCTGGCCGTCTCGCGCACGCGGCGGTCGATCTCGTCCTTCGGCGTGCCCCGGTTCCTGAGGCCGTAGGCCATGTTGTCGTAGACCTTCATATGCGGGTAGAGCGCGTAGTTCTGGAACACCATGGCGATGTCGCGGTCGGTCGGCCCGATGGCGTTGACCACCTTGCCGTCGATCGACACCGTGCCGGCGGTGATCGTCTCCAGTCCCGCGATCATCCTCAGCAGCGTGGACTTGCCGCAGCCGGACGGCCCGACCAGCACGCAGAGCTTGCCGTCGGGAATGGCGATCGACACGCCCTTCACCGCCTCGACATTGCCGGCATAGACTTTTCGCACATCGTTCAGGTCGACGGTGGCCACGCGTTCACTTCTCCGTTTCGACGAGGCCCTTGACGAACCAGCGCTGCATCAGCACCACCACCAGGATGGGCGGTATGATGGCCAGCATCGAGGTGACCATGACGAGGTGCCATTCGGTATCGGCGTCGGCGAAGGAGATCATCTTCCTGAGCGCGATCACGATGGTGTTCATGTCGTTGCGGTTGGTCATCAGCAGTGGCCAGAGATACTGCGTCCAGCCGTAGATGAAGAGGATGACGAAGAGCGCCGCGATGTTGGTCTTCGACAGCGGGAGCAGGATGTCCTTGAAGAAGCGCCACGGCCCTGCCCCGTCGATGCGCGCCGCCTCGACCAGTTCGCCCGGGATGGTCAGGAAGAACTGGCGGAAGAGCAGCGTCGCGGTGGCCGACGCCATCAGCGGCAGCGTCAGGCCGGTGTAGGTGTCGATCAGGCCGAGATCGACCATGACCTTGTATGTCGGCATGATGCGCACCTCGACCGGCAGCATCAGCGTGATGAAGATCAGCCAGAAGAAGGTCATGCGGAACGGGAAGCGGAAGAACACGATCGCATAGGCCGAGAGGACCGAGATGACGATCTTGCCGATGGCGATGGCGAGCGCCACGACCGTCGTGTTGAACAGCAGCGTCCAGACATTGACGCCGCCGATGCGGCCGATACCGCCGAACAGCGCCGTCGAATAGTTCTCCCAGAATTGATCTCCGGGCAGCAGCGGCAGCGGCGGCCGCAGGATCGTCTGCAGCGTGTGGGTCGATGCGACGAAGGTGTAGTAGATCGGGAAGGCGACGATGATGATGCCGAGGATCAGCACCGCATGCGCGACGTAGCGCGAAGTGCGGCTGATTCCCAGCATTGCCCCTTCTTCCTGCCGGCCGAGAATGGCGGCGGCGGAGGTCGCGCGCGGCGCATCGGCTGCCGTTTCAGCCATAATGCACCTTCTTCTCGACATAACGGAACTGCACGGCGGTGAGCGCGATCACGATGACCATCAGGATGACCGACTGCGCGGCGGAATCGCCGAGCAGCTGGTTCAGCGCGCCGTCCGAATAGACCTTGTAGACGAGCGTCTCGGTCGCCTTGCCCGGGCCGCCGCCGGTGACGGCGTGGATGATGCCGAACGTGTCGAAGAAGGCATAGGTCGTGTTGATGACCAGCAGGAAGAAGGTGGTCGGCGCAAGCAGCGGGAAGACGATCGTCCAGAAACGCTTGGTCGGCCGCGCGCCGTCGATCGCAGCGGCCTCGATCAGCGATTTCGGGATCGCCTGCAGGCCGGCGACGAAGAACAGGAAGTTGTAGCTGATCTGCTTCCAGGCGGCGGCCGAGACGACCAGCACCATCGCCTGCGGGCCGTTGAGCAGCGGGTCCCAGGCGATGCCCATGGCGCGCAGCAGATAGGCCAGCGATCCGATCGACGGGTTGAACAGGAAGATCCACAGCATGCCGGCGATCGCGGGCGCCACCGCGTAGGGCCAGATCATCAGCGTGCGGTAGAAGCCGCGGCCGCGGATGACCTTGTCGGCCATGACGGCGAGCAGCAGCGCAACGGCCATCGATATGAAGGCGGTGGCGGCCGAGAAGATGACCGTCACCTCGACCGAATTGAGGTAGTTCGGATCGCCCAGAACGCGCCTGAAATTGTCCAACCCGACGAAGCGGGAGCGCAGGCCGAAGGGATCCTCCTTCAGCACCGACTGGTACAGCGCCTGGCTTGCCGGCCAGTAGAAGAAGACGAGCGTGATGGCGAGCTGCGGCGCCAGCAGCAGGTAGGGCAGCAGCTTGTTGGGGAAGACGACGCGGGGGGTCACCTGCACTCAACTCCGCAAGGTTTGGCGCTGCCCCTCATCGCCCTGCCGGGCACTTCTCCCCGTAAAAACGGGGAGAAGAAGGCTGGCCGCCACGCTTGCGCCCCCCTCTCCCCGTTCTTCACGGGGAGAGGGTAAGGGTGAGGGGCATTGGAGAACAGAACCTAGTTCCCGACCGCTTCCTTGATCGCGGCGTTGCCGCGCGACACGACGTTGTCGAGCGTCTGCTGGGCGGTCTGATCGCCGGCCAGCATCTTCTCGTATTCCTCGTTCATGATGTCGCGCACCTGCGGCAGGTTGGCGAGGCGCACGCCCTTTGAGTTCTCGGTCGGCGCCTTGCCCATCATCTGCTGGATCGGGATCTCGCGGGCCGGGTTCTTGTCGTAGAAGCCCGACTTCTTGGTCTCCTCATAGGCGGCCATGGTGACCGGCAGGTAGCCCGAAACCTGGTGCAGTTTCGACTGTACCGAGGTCTGCGACAGGAACGCGAAGAAGGCTGCGATGCCCTTGTATTCCTCGTCCGACTTGCCGCCGAAGACCCAGAGCGAAGCGCCGCCCGGAATGGTGTTCTGCGGTGCGCCGGCGACGTCGGGATCATAAGGAAGCTGGCCGGTGCCATAGTTCATGCCGGACTTGACGATGTCGCCCAGCCCGCCCGAGGATTCCGTGAAGATGCCGCATTCGCCGGCGAGGAATATCTGCTTGGCCTCGGAGGTGCGGCCGCCGTAGCGGAACACGCCTTCCTTGGCGAGGTCGGCGAGCGCCTGGAACTGCTTCACGAAGACCGGCGAATTGACCTTCAGCTCGACGTCGAGCGAGGCGATGCCGTTCTCGTTGGTGCCCCACTGCTGGTTGTTCCAGGCAGCGAAGTTCTCGGTCATGATCCAGGTCATCCAGGTCGAGGTGAAGCCGCAGGGGGCAGCGCCGCTGGTCTTGATCTTGCGTGCCGCGTCCCACACTTCCGGCCAGGTCTTGGGCGGGTTGTCGACGTCGAGCCCGGCCTTCTGGAAGATGTCCTTGTTGTAGTAGAGGATCGGAGAGGACGAATTGTAGGGGAAGGACAGCATGGTGCCGTCCGGCTTGGAATAGTAGGCGACGATACCGGGCAGATACTGGCTCTTGTCGAAAGCCGCGCCGCCCATCGAGATCACGTCGGCGACGGGCTTCATCGCATCCTCGGCGGCCATCATGGTGCCGGTGCCGGCGTCGAAGATCTGGATGATGTGCGGCGCCTGGCCGGCGCGGTAGGCGGCGATGCCGGCGTTCAGCGTCTCGGGATAGGTGCCCTTGAAGACCGGAACGATCTTGTAGTCGCTCTGGCTCTCGTTGAATTCCTTGGAAAGCGTGTCGACGACTTCGTTGTTGGCGCCGGTCATGGCGTGCCACCAGGAGATCTCGGTGACGGCGAAGGCGGACGACGAGGACAGAAGGGTGACAGCAACGGCCGCACCGGCCGAAAGGCCCTTGAGTTTCATGGTTTCTCTCCCGTTTTTCGTTGGCGAAGGCTGAGGGGTTCGCGAGCGGGAGTATCGGTCGATTGTGACAGTCGGACAATCGTTTTGTTGCGGTTGGATGACGTTTGACACTTATCCAGCGCACATTAACGTGAGCGCGGACGCGACAAATCCCTGCATCCGCTTAGCCGGCATAAGACTTTGGTACAATTCGACGCCGTCGGCCAAGGCGGCGGTCTCAGACGTGCTGGCGCAATCCGATTTCCATGTCGTCATTGGCGGCGTCGCGCATGGCGGCGAGGCTGCGGTTGTCGAGCAGTTCGGCGACCGCATGGCGCACTTCCATCATCATGTGCCGGACCTGGCAGGTCGCTTCGTCGCAATCCTCGCAGCGCTGGTACTGGCTGCGGCTGGCGCAGGAGATCGGCGCCAGCGGCCCGTCGAGCACGCGCACGACATGGCCGATCTTGATCTCGCTCGGCTGCTTGGCGAGCCGGTAGCCGCCATCCTTGCCCTTGCGGCTCTGCACGAAGCCGGCGTTGCGCAACTCACCCAGGATCGCGTCGAGGAATTTCTTCGGAATATTGTTCTTCGCCGCGATGTCGCCGACGAAGGCAAGCTGTCCCGGCGGCATCTTCGACAGATGCACCAGGGCCTTCAGCCCATACTTGCCTTTTTTCGTAAGCATGCCCCGAGACAGTCTTTGTTGTCGTTGCCCGCGGCGATCATCAAAATCGTTTGTGTGCAAATGATGGCCGCGGGCAGCAGTTACTATGCGCACAACGCCATTAAAATCTGATTCCGTTGCGATTTCGTGTTGTTCGATCTTTTCCATCGTTACTGTGATGTTTCCGCCGCGCCGGGAACCTTGCGCCCGCTGTCCTGGGCGCAGGGTCGGCTTGCGGACGAACTTGCCGCGGCGCGGAAGGCGCGGCGCAAGCTGAAAGGACTGGATGACGAGGAGGCGCTCGTCCTGCGCTGGCTGGAATCGCGCAAGGCCTGAGGGGCTGACGCAGTGCGGCAGCTTAGGGCAGCATGTCGTATTCGATGAAGCCGGTGCGCTTGGCGACGCGGTCGTAGAGCCGCCGGGCCGTGTCGTTGGTCTCGTGCGTCATCCAGTAGACGTTGGCGACGCCGATCTTCGCCGCTTCACCCTGCACGGCCTCGATCAGCGCGCGGCCGACGCCCGTTCCGCGCGTCGAAGGATCGGCGAACAGATCCTGCAAATAGCAATTGTTGGTCACCGACCAGCAGGTGCGATGGTAGAGATAGTGGACGAGGCCGACCGCCTTGCCGTCGACAAGCGCCAGAAACCCCTTCGGCTCGAATTCGCCCGGATCGAACAGGCGCCGCCACGTGGTCGCGTAGACCTCTTCCGACACGGTCGCCTTGTAGAAGACGAGGTAGTCCGTCCACAGCCGGCGCCAGTCGGCATGGTCGGAGGCCTGCAGCGGCCGGATCACGATGTCAGACATTTTCTCTCCCACCCTCGCCTGCGCCGCGTGTCTCGCGGATAAAGATTGATGACGGCGGCGGACTTTCTAGCGCCTGTTTGCGGGGAAGAACATACCGAACGCGGACAGCGGAGGAGCATTGCGCGCCTCAGACGCCGAGATAGCGCTCCTGCAGATCGGGCGTGAGCTCGGAAGGAAGCCCGCTCCAGACGGTGCGCCCGCGTTCCAGGACGACGCAGCGATCGGCGACGCCGAGCACCTCGTCCATCGTCTTGTCGACCACGAGAATCGCCTGTCCCTCGGCCTTGAGCCGGCGGATCGCCGCCCAGATGTCGTCGCGGATGACGGGCGCCAGGCCCTCCGTCGCTTCGTCGAGGATGAGCAGGCGCGGGTTGGTCATCAGCGCGCGGCCGATCGCCAGCATCTGCTGTTCGCCCCCGGACAGCGTGCTGGCATATTGCGCCGTTCGCTCCCCGAGGCGGGGAAACAGGCCGTTGACCGCGCCAAGCGTCCATTTGCCCGGACGGGCGGACGCAACGAGGTTCTCGTAAACGGTCAGGTTTGGAAAGCACCGCCTTCCTTCCGGGACAAGGCCGATGCCGAGCCGCGCGATGCGGTATGGCGGCAGGCCGGTCAATTCCTGGCCCGCAAAGGCGATGCGCCCCGCCCATGCAGGCGTCATCCCGCAAACGGAGCGGATCGTCGTCGACTTGCCCATGCCGTTGCGGCCCATCAGCGTGACCACCTCGCCCTCGCCGACGTCGAGGTCGACGCCGAACAGAGCCTGGCTCGGGCCGTAGAAGGTTTCGATCGCCGATACCCGGAGCAGCGTCATGGGCGCGCACCGAGATAGGCCGTGCGCACATCGGCGTTGTTGCGGATCTCGCCCACCGTTCCGGTGGCGATGACGCGCCCGTAGACCAGCACGGAGATGCGATCGGCCAGCGCGAACACCGCATCCATGTCGTGTTCGACGAGCAGGATCGGCGCTTCGCCGCGCAGCGCGTCGAGAAGGCGCGTCAGCGACCGCGAGCCCTCCTGTCCCATGCCGGCCATCGGCTCGTCGAGCAGCAGCGCCTTTGAGCCGAGCGCCAGCGCGATCGCGATCTCGAGCTGTCGCCGCTCGCCATGCGACAGCTCGGAAGCGGGCACCGCGGCGCGCCCCTCCAGCCCGACGCGGGAGAGCGCCGCCATCGCAGGTTCGGTCAGCGAGGCGTCGGTCCCGACGTTCCGGAAGAAGCGGAAGCTCGATCCCTGCCGGCTCTGGACGGCGAGCATGACGTTCCTTAGCGCCGGAAAATCCATGGCGAGAGATGAGATCTGGAAAGTGCGGCCGAGGCCGAGGCGCGCGCGCGCCGCGACATCGAGGCCGGTGACATCCTGGCCGAGGAAGCGGATCGCGCCGGCGCTCGGTCTCAGCGTGCCTGATATCTGGTGGATCAGCGTCGTCTTGCCGGCGCCGTTCGGGCCGATAAGGGCGTGAATTTCCCCCTTTTTGAGATCGAGGCTGACGTCGTCGGTCGCCTTCAGCCCGCCGAAGCTCTTGGACAGGTTGCGAATGTCGAGGATCGCCTCAGCCATGGCGCGCCTTTCCGGCAACGAGCCCGACGATCCCGCCGCGCGCGAAAAGCACGACGCCAAGCAGGATGAAGCCGAGGAAAAGCTGCCAGCGTTCCGTGAGGCCGCCGAGCGCGTACTCGAGCAGGACGTAGAGGATAGCGCCTGCCACCGGGCCGAACAGCCTGCCTGTTCCTCCCAGGATGACGAGCACGATGAGTTCGCCCGACATCTGCCAGGACATCATGGACGGGCTGACGAAGCGGTTGAGGTCGGCGAAAAGCGCGCCCGCGATGCCGGTGACGACGGCCGAAATCACGAAGGCGGCGAGCCTGATGCGAAACGGCTTGATACCGACGGCCGCAACGCGCTCGGCGTTCTGCCTTGCCGCTTGCAGCGCCGTCCCGAAACGCGAATCCCGGACGCGCCACATCAGCACGAGGAAAGCGGCAAGCAGCCCATAGCAGACGAGGAAAAAGCTGAGGGGATTGGCGGTATTCAACCCGGGAAAGCCGTTGCGCACTGTGATCGACAGGCCGTCCTCGCCGCCATAGGCGGGCCAGGAGATGGCGAAATAGTAGATCATCTGGGCGAAGGCCAGGGTAATCATGATGAAATAGACGCCGCTGGTGCGCAGGCTGATCGCCCCGATAGGCAGGGCGACGAGGGCGCAGACGACAGCGGCTGCGAGCCAGATGACCGGCATCTGGTCGGACACCGGCAGCCCAAGCAGCGGTTCGGCGTTGAACGCGTGGGCCGCGAAGATGCCGGCCACATAGCCGCCGATGCCGAAGAAGGCGGCGTGGCCGAACGAGACGAGGCCGCCGAAGCCGAGCGCCAGGTTGAGGCCTGCGGCGGCGAGCGCCAGGATGGCGACACGGGTGGCGAGCGCGACGTAAAACGGCTCGGCGAGCGCGTGGGCGGCGAGCGGAACCGCGAGCAGAAGGGCGGCGAGCGCGTCGTTGAAGGCGGTTTCGCGTCGCATCGTCAGCCCTGCGCCGAGAACAGGCCGCGGGGCCGGAACGCCAGGATCAGCGCCATGACGATGTAGATCGACATCGAGGCCAGCGCGCCGCCGATGCCGGACGCCTGCGCAGGGCCGATCACGGCGGCAAGCAGCGGCGGCAGGAGCACGCGCCCCATCGTGTCGGTCACGCCGACAAGAAGCGCGCCGACGAAGGCGCCCTTGATCGAGCCGATGCCCCCGATAACGATGACGACGAAGGCGAGGATCAGCACCGGTTCGCCCATGCCTACCTGCACCGACTGCAAGGCCCCGACCATCGCGCCGGCCAGTCCGGCAAGGGCCGAGCCCAGGGCAAAGACCACCGTATAGAGCGTGCGGATGTCGACGCCCAGCGCGCCGATCATCTCGCGGTCGCTCTCGCCGGCGCGGATGCGCATGCCGAGACGCGTCCGGGCGATCAGGACATAGAGGCCGAGACCGACCGCCAGTCCGGCCACGATGATGGCCAGGCGGTAGACCGGATACTGCACGCCGCCCGGCAGCGCGACCGCTCCGCCGAGCTGCGGCGGGATGTTGAGGTAGAGCGGGAAGGAACCGAAGACCCAGCGCGTGGCCTCGGACAGGATGAGGATCAGGGCGAAGGTGGCGAGCACCTGGTCGAGATGGTCGCGGCCGTAGAGCCGCCTAATCACCGCGACCTCGACGAGGGCGCCGAGCGCGGCGGCTGCCGCGAGGCTGGCCACGAGGCCGAGCCAGAACGATCCGGTCGCGCCGGCAACAGCGGCGCAGGCGAAGGCGCCGACCATGAAGAACGAGCCATGCGCCAGGTTGATCAGGCCCATGACGCCGAAGATCAGCGTCAGCCCGGCCGCCATGAGGAAAAGCATGACGCCGAACTGCAGGCCGTTCAGGAGCTGCTCGACGAGGAGGGCGGTTTGCAAAGCGGATACGATCGTGTGCGAGGCGCGACGGGGGGCGACACCCTCTCCCCGTTCTTCACGGGGAGAGGGCAGGGTGAGGGGCGGCGGAGACGGCGGGATAGTGCTCGACGTCAGCGCTGCCCCTCATCCGCCTGCCGGCACCTTCTCCCCGTGAAGGACGGGGAGAAGGAGGCTACATCTTGCAGTCCTTGGCGTAGGCGTCCTGGTGGTCGGTGAAGCTCGTGGCGATGATCTTGTTGGTCAGCACGCCGTCGGCATCCTTGACCACTTCGCGGACGTAGAAATCCTGGATCGGGTGGTGGTTGGTGTTGAACTTGAACTTGCCGCGCACCGAGTCGAACTCGGCGGCTTCAAGTGCGGCGCGAAAGGCGTCGGCGTCCTTGACGTCCGCCTTGGCGGCGGCAGCCGCGATCAGGCTGCCCGTGTCGAAGGCCTGGGCGGCGTAGATCGACGGCAGGCGGTTGTATTCCGCCTTGAACGCCGCCACGAATTCCTTGTTCCTGGGATTGTCGAGGTCGGGCGACCAGGAAGCCGTGTTCTTGGCGCCGAGAGCCGCGTCGCCGATGGCGCCGAGCACATCCTGGCTGAACGAGAAGCCGGGGCCCATGACGGGGATCTCGACGCCCGACTGCGCATACTGCTTCATGAAGGCGATGCCCATGCCGCCCGGCAGGAAGAAGAAGACGGAATCGGCGCCCGAGGCGCGGATCTGCGCGATCTCGGCGGCGTAGTCGGTCTGGCCGAGCTTGGTGTAGACCTCGCCGACCAGTTCGCCCTTGTAGAAACGCTTGAAGCCGTTCAGCGAATCCGTGCCGGCCGGGTAGTTCGGCGCGAGGATGAACATCTTCTTGATGCCCTCGGCTTGCGCGTAGTTGCCGGCCGCCTCGTGGAAATTGTCGTTCTGGTAGGCGACGTTGAAATAGTTCTTGTCGCACTTGGCGCCGGCGAGCGGCGACGGGCCGGCATTGGGCGACAGATAGAACTTGCCCTGGGCGACCGCGTTCGGCACGACCGCCATGGCGAGGTTCGACCAGATGATGCCGGTCAAAACGTCGACCTTGTCGCTCTGGATCATCTTGTCGGCGATCTGCACCGCGAGCTCGGGCTTCATCGCGTCGTCCTCGGTGACGACCTCGATATCGGTCGCGCCGGACAGCTTGATCGCCAGCATGAAGCCGTCGCGCGCGTCGACGCCGAGGCCGGCGCCGCCGCCCGACAGCGTCGTGATCATGCCGACCTTCACCGGCTCGGCCATGGCGGCGCCGGATACGCCGAGCGCCAGGGCCAGCACGCTCGCTGCAAAAGTGGTCTTCATTGCGATCTCCCATTCTTCTTGTTCGGCAGAACCTGCAAAGTGCCCAAAAGACGGCCGCTTGAAAACCCCCTTGAGATTGCGCCCTTACGGACCTTGCGTCAGCGCCGGCAGGTTTCGGCCTGCAGGCTCAGGGCCGCCTCGATCAGCCGCTCCGCCGTCTTGCGCCGATCGGCGTCGAGCCAAGCTTCCGGATGCCGGCAGCGGTCGGTCGCGAAGATGCCCTCGCGCTGGCGCAGCAGCTTGTTCACCGCGATCGACTGGCCGAGGCTCTCGCTCATGAATGCGTGCAGCGGGCCGAGCTGCTCGAACAGCTCGACCGCGCGCGGTCGGTTGCCGTCACGATGCAGGCGATAGATATGCTGCAGAAGCGGCGCGAGGCCGGTCGGCATGAAGCCGTGAATGCCGGCATCGAATAACGCGATCATCCCGGTCACCGGCCAGCCGGCGCAAAGATTGATCGGACGCGTCACGCCCGCGGCGATGCCGGCCGACTTGGCAAGGTTGTCGCTGGTTTCGACCTTGATGCTCGAAAATGCGCGGACTTGCCGATGCGCCTCCAGGATCGCCTCGACGGGCAGGCCCGGCCCGGCAATGTCGAAATCCTGCAGCATGATCTTGTCGGCGCCGGCATCGGCGATGGCCGAAAGCGTGTCGATCAGTTCGGCGGCGCCTATGGCCGGAGACGGACGCCAGTTGATCGCGGTGGCGCCGGCGTCGAGTGCCGCCCTCGCCTCATCGGCGATCGCGCTACGGCCGCTGACCGAGAGCCCGACGATCAGGTCGAAACGGCCGCGCGTCGCTTCGGCGAAGCGCTGCACGAGCAGCAACCGCTCGGACGCGTCGAGATAGGCTGTTTCGGCCGCGACCCCGCGCAGCAGCGCGGCCTCGCAGCCGGCATCGGCGAGGTAGTCGGCAAAGCCCGCGATGGACTCGCAATCGAGCGATCCGTCTGCGGCGAAGGGCGTATTGGCGACGAGGATGATGCCCCGCCAGCCCTGCGCGTCCCTCATGCCGGCAGCCATGTCATCACTCCGCCAGGGCCGCGCGCAGGGCCTGCTCGTCGACCACCCGTCCGGTGAACAGGCGAAACGCGTCCAGCCCCTGGTGAATGAAGAGCTCGTAGCCGCCGATGACATCGAGCCCGGCCGCCGCTGCCGCCAGGCTGAACTCGGTCTGCCGCGGCGTATAGACCGCTTCGAAGGCCCAGCGCTGCGGACCGAGCAGTGAAACGTCGATCGGCGAGCCGGGATAGCCGACCATTCCGACCGGCGTGCAGTTGACGATGCCTTCGGCCGCACGGATTTCGGCATCCGCGGCATCGCGCACCTTCACCGTTGCCGCGAGGCCGCCGAGAGCTTGCGCAAGCGCCTCCGCCCTGGCGATATCCGTGTCGACGATCGTCAGTTCCCCTGCCCCGAGCGCCGCCAGTCCGAAGGCGACGGCGCGCCCCGCCCCGCCCGCGCCGACGATCACCGCGCGTCCGGGGGTGGCCGAACCGAAAGCTGCGCGCCAGGCGGCGATGAAGCCGCTATGGTCGGTGTTGTAGCCGCGAGCGCGGCCGCCCTCGAAAACGACGGTGTTGATGGCGCCCAGCCTGCGCACGAGCGGGTCGTCGATCTCGGCTCTCGCGACCGCGATCTGCTTGTACGGGTAGGTGATGTTGAGGCCCCGCATGCCGGATGCCCGGCAGTCCTCGAAGACCCGGTCGAAATCCTTGCCGAGTTCGCCCGGAATGAGAAGCTCGTAGCTCACATCCAGCCCGGCCAGGCGCCCGGCCTCGCGATGCAGTCGCGGCGCGCGCGACGGCTTGATGTTGTCGCCGATGAGGCCGAGCCCGATCATCGCGCAGCACTCATCCCTGATATCCGAACTGGCGCGGCAGCCAGAGCGTCAGGTCCGGAAACAGGATCAGCAGGAGCAGCGTGGCTATCAGCGCCAGGAGATAGGGGACGATCTCCCGCACGATGGCGCTGACGGCAATGCCGGTCGCGCCGTTGATGACGAAGAGCAGCATGCCGTAGGGCGGCGTGATCAGGCCGATCATGCAGTTGACCACCGCCACGACGCCGAAATGCACGAGATCGATTCCGAGCGCCCGGCATGCGGGAATGAACAATGGAATGATGACGAGGATGATGGTCGTTGCATCGAGCAGGCAGCCGAGGAACAGGAACAGCAGGTTGGCGAAGAGCAGGAACGCCAGGGGCTTGAGATCGAGATAGTCGAGCATACTGGCTATGGAGTTGGGCACGTTCTCGACGGCGACGATGTAGTTGAAGATCAGCGCGCTGCCGATGACGAGGCCGACCGAGGCCGAAGATTTGGCGCTTTCCGAGAACACGTTGGAGAGGGATCGCCAGGTGACGGAGCGGTAGAGGAAGGCGGCAAGCAGCAGCGCGTAGAGCGCCGCGACCGCGGCGGCTTCCGTCGGCGTCGTCGCGCCGCCATAGATGCCGGCCAGCAGGATCACCGGCATCAGCAGCGCCGGAAACGCCCCGAAGGTGATGCCGGGCAGCTTGCGCAGCGGCACGCTCTCTTCCGCCGGGATGTCGCGCTTGTGGGCAATCCAACTGGTCAGCACCATCATGACCAGCGTCATCAGCAGCCCGGGAACGACGCCGCCGAGAAATAGGTAGCCGATCGATGCGTCCGAGACGAGCGCATACATCACCATCGGGATCGAGGGCGGAATGATCGGGCCGATCGTTGCGGAAGCGGCCACGACCGCGCCCGCGAAACCCGGTGAATAGTGCCCGCTCCTGATCATCATGTTGATGGTGACCTTGCCGACGCCGGCCGCATCGGCGACGGCGGAGCCGGACATGCCGGAGAAGATCAGGCTGACCAGGATGTCGACCTGCGCCATGCCGCCGCGGAAGCGGCCGACGACCGCCTTGCAGAAATCGAGCAGCCGGTCGCTGATGGCCCCCTCGTTCATGATGTTGGCCGCGACGATGAACAGCGGCACCGCCAGGATGATGAAGCTGTCGTAGATGCCCTGGATCATCTGCTCGGCCGCCAGTCCGAGATCCTGCCCGGCGACGGCGAGATAGACGACCGCCGCAACGATCATCGAATGGGCGATCGGCGCGCCGATCGCCGCCAGGCCGAACAGGACAACCAGGCAGAGCGTGAAGGCGGGGCTCATATGGTCGGCACCCCGGTGTGCTCTTCCGAATGATCCGTCTGGCGCTCCTCGGGCAGACGGCCGCCGCGAAGCAGCCGCCACACTTCATACCCGCTGCGCACGATGACGGCGGCGGCGAAGATGGCGTACACCGAAAACACCACGTCCAGCCGGATGCCGATCGTCGGGCTCTTCTTGATCCGATAGAAGGTTATGTAATCGAGCGAAGCGGGAAACGATGCGGCGAAGCCGGCAAAGAGAGCAGCCGCCGACGTGATCGCGAACCAGCGGCGCGTGCGGTGTCCGACCCATGTGTAGAGGACGTCGAAGCGCACCTGGTCGCGCTCCGTCAGCGAAAACGCCGATCCCCAGAGCACCAGCCAAAGCCAGGCCGTGACGCAGACCTCCTGCGTCCAGCTCAGCGGATCGTTCATCACGTAGCGCGTGAATATCTGCAGGATGAAGGCGGCAAACATGGCGGCGAGCAAAGCCGCCGACACATTGTCCGCCAGCGCCCGCAGCCAGGCGAGCGTTCTCCGCATCGTGCGCCGCTTCTACAGCGCGTTGATCTTGTCGACCATGCCCTCCGGCCAGGCCTTGGCCAGATCGGATTCGAGATAGGCCTTCTGCACCTGGGTTCGGAAAGCCTCGACATCCGGCGTATAGACCTTCAGCCCCTTGTCCTTGAAGAACTGCTCGAGTTCGGCTTCAAGGGCGAGCTGCTTCTGGCGCCCCGCCTCCGCTGCGTCGTCGGCGGCCTTCTGCATGGTTGCCTGCTGTTCCGGCGTAAGGCCGTCCCAGACCTTCTTCGAGATGGCGAGATAGTTGAGGTCGACGAGGTGGCTGGTCAGTACGATCTGGTCGGTGACCTCGTAGAACTTGGAGTCGCGCGTCGAGGGCAGCGGATTGTCCTGGCCGTCGACCGTGCCCGTCTGCAGCGCGGTATAAATCTCGGTAAACGCGATCGGCACCGGATTTGCGCCGAGCGCCTTGCCCAGGAACTGCCAGGATTCGGTATTCGGCATGCGCAGCTTGATGCCGGCCATGTCGGCAGGCGTCTTGATCTCCTTGTCGCCCTTCAGGTTGAGCTGCCTGCGGCCGAGATACATGACGGTCAACAGCTTCACGCCGAGCTCGTCCTCCACCTGCTTCTTCATCGGATCCATGAAGTCGGCCGCGAACACCTTCTTCTGGTGCTCGGCGTCACGATGCAGGTAACCGGCGGCGAAAATCGACCACTCGGGATAGATGGTCGAAAGTTCCTGCGCCGAGGCGATCGACATTTCGAGATTGCCGCGGGAGATGGCCTCGAGTTCTGTGCCCTGCTTGAACAGCGTGGCGTTCCAGTGCGGCTCGAACTCGGCAAAACCGGCGATGGCCGGCCCGAATATCTCCGTCAGCGATATGGCGCGCTGGTCGGTCGGCGTCGCCGGCGACGACAGCCGCAGCTTCACCTTGTCCTGAGCGTGCGCCATTCCCGCGCCGATCGCCAGCGCGCCGAAGCCGATGGCCGTCGTGCCGAGGAAAGCCCGGCGATTGATTCGATTGTTCATGATGTTTCCTCCCTGAAACGTGTCTGCCCGGCTCCTCCCGGCAGACGGAATTGATCGCACAAGGCGTCCGGACTTGAAAGCCTGCCGGCTCGCGTCACGTCGCGCCTTCCAAACCTGCCGCCTGTTCGCTTCAAGGCATCTTGACCAAACTGCGAAACTGAGCAACATGTTAGATATTGATCACTATGAAGTTGGAAATGAAAAAGCAAGACATCTTTGGCCTCTCGGCCGCGCTGATCACCCCTTTTCGCGCCGACGGGGCAATTGACCTGCCGCGTCTGGTTCACCACGCGCGCTACGTCCTTGCCGAAGGCTGCGACAGCATCACGCTGTTTGGAACCACCGGCGAAGGCTTCTCGATCGGCATGCGGGAGCGGGCCGCGATGGCCGGCGCCGTCCTGGGAGCCGGGATCGATGCCGGGCAGTTCTACGCGGGCGTGACGGCGACGACCGTGGCGGATGCGGTCGAGCAGTCCCGGCTTGCACTCGACTTCGGCGCTCGCGGCCTGCTTCTGGCGCCGCCCTTCTACTTCAAGAACCCCGGCGAGGACGGCCTGTTTGCCTGGTTCTCCGAGGTGATCGAGGGCATCGGGGCCGACGCGCGCGGCGTCATCCTCTACCACATCCCGGGACAGACGGCCGTCCCCCTGTCGGTCGGCCTGGTCGGCAGGCTGAAGCGCGCCTTCCCCGGCGTGATCGCCGGCGTCAAGGATTCGTCGGGAGACAAGGCCACGGCGGCGGCCTTTCTCGCCACTCGTGGCGAGTTGGCGATTCTCGTGGGCGACGAGCGGCAACTCGCCGAAGCGATGCGCAACGGCGCGCAAGGCTCGATCTGCGGCCTCGCAAACCTCGCGCCCAGACTTCTGGTCGACGCAATCCATGGCCGCAGGGACAATCCGCTGATCGTTCCGCTCGTCGACCTCATCGTGTCATATCCGGTGCTTCCGGCTGTCAAAGCGCTGGTCGCGCACATCCATGGCGACGACGGATATGCCCGCATGCGCGCGCCCCTCGTCGATCTGCCCGCCGCCGACCGCGCCGCGCTGATCAGCGCATACGAGGCGATCCTTGCGCCCGGGCGGGACAGGAAATCGGCATGAGCGAAGGACCGGCAGGAACCCCCGAGGCGCTGAAGCTGCGCGAGCAGGCCTATGTCGGCTATACGCGCAGCCTGCTCGCCAACGAGATCAAGCCTGGACAATTCATCACCCAGCGCGAGCTGGTCGCCATCACCGGCCTGCCGCTCGGCGCCATCCGCGAACTCGTGCCGCGCCTCGAGGCCGAAGGCCTGATCCGCACCGCGCCGCATCGCGGCATGCAGGTGCCGCAGGTCGACATCAATCTCGTCCGCAACGCGTTCCAGTTCCGCCTCTTCCTGGAGGAGGCGGCGGTGCGCATCTTCGCGCGTTCCGCGCCGGCCGGCCTGGTCGCGACGATCCGGCAGCGCCACGAGGCCGTGCTTGCCCGCCACAATGCCGGCGAGGACGCCGGCCTGATGGAAGAGGCGGAGGCCACCGACCTCCTGCTGCACGAGGCGGTAATCGATCATCTGGGCAACGAGATCGTCTCGAATGCGTACCGGGTGAACTGGATCAAGATCAAGCTGATCCGCCTCGCCGAAACCCGCCTCTACGTCACGATGATCCCGCAGGTGATGGGCGAGCACATGAAGATCATCGAAGCTGTCGAGCGCCGCGACGAGGACGCGGCGGCACATGCGATGGCCGACCATATCGGCATCGCCCGCCAGCGCGCGGTGAATATCTGAGAAGCGCCTACGCCGCCCTGGCTGAGCTCGCCGGCCGCGCACGATCGGCGTGCAGCTTCCCGGCAGGCAGTCATCGGCATCCGGAACCAATACGGGCCGCTTGCCGTTTCCCGAGCAATTCAAGCCGGAGAGCACCAACATGGCAGACAACACCACGCCCGCACGCGGCAGCGACGACCTGGCCGCCGAGGTCGCCAAGCTGAAGCGCGAAATCGCCAACCTCAAGGCTGCGCTCGCCGAGCGGGCCGACGACATCGCACAGGGTGCTGCCCGCGCCGCCGACGTGGTCGTGCAGCCGATCCGCAACCATCCGGGCACCGCCGGCATGCTTTTCGGCGGCCTGGTCGGATTGCTGGCGGGGCTGGCGATCGCGCAGGCGTTCGAGCAGCGGCCGAACCACTGGTACGACAGATACCGGTAGCTCTACCGGCAGCTTTGCATCTGCCCAACGCGGCGACTGACGCACGAACGGGGAGACATCCGTGTCTCCCCGCGACCATTTTGTTGCAGCTATTTCAGTGTCTTGGTGAGAGGGGTCAGGACCCGCAGTGAACCATTCCCGAGCTTGGCACGACTGAAGAACCGTCGTCAGGAACGACAGCCAACTTCGGAGGTACTGCAATGACCATGAGCACTGGAAGACTGATCGCCCTTGGGATCGCTTTTGGCGGCCTCATCTCGACCGGACTGACTTCGACAGCCGGGGCCCACCCCCACGACCTGCTGGCGCAATGCCAGTTGCCGAGCGGGAAATGGGTGATGTGCGACGAAACGATCCACGACACTTTGACGGGCCAGCACGTCCCGAAAGCTTCGGCCGGCAGGCCCGGCAGCCTGAAGGTTGCGCCGCCCAGCCCGACACGCAAACTCAAGGCCGCCCCCGGGAACTGACAATGCCCCGCCTGGATCCGGGAACACGGGCAGTCCCTCCGTTCCCGGATCGAGGCTGGCCGAACAGCAGTCTGGGCAAGCTTGCAAAGCTCGCCGTCAGGCTGCCTATTTCGCATGGGAAGGGGAATGGTGCTGCCAGAGAGGATTGAACTCTCGACCTCTCCCTTACCAAGGGAGTGCTCTACCACTGAGCTACGGCAGCTTCCGGATCGGGCGGACTTCTGCCATATCGATCCGGCTGGCGCAAGGCATGTGTTGACAGGCCGGCGGGGTGGACGTTGACGCCACGACAAGGCCACAATGAGCGCCGCTTTTTGGGGCGGCGCCGGTTTTGTCCGGGGATGGGACTTTGCATGACGTCGAACGCCGACAAGCCGGGATCGAAACTCGACCGCAAGGCGCGGCTCGCCGAGGAGCTGCGCAACAATCTGCAACGCCGCAAGGCGCAGGCGCGCTCGCGCCGCGCCGGCGGCGCCGACGAGCGGCCCGAGGGGCTGGCCGCGCCCAGATCGGACGGCGCGCCGGGGAATGACAACGAACCTTTCCGAGAGGCAGACACCTGACCGCGGCGCCACTTGCGGCCTCGTGGCGGCCGGCGGCGAACTCCTGTTCCTTGAACCTGATGATACGATGGTTTAGAGGGGCGGCTTGCAACCACAGCCGGAAACCGGCGGGGGAATAGTTTCATGGACAGCATCAGGGTAAAGGGCGGCAACGAGCTTAACGGCCGCATTCCGATCTCGGGCGCCAAGAACGCGGCGCTGCCGCTGATGATCGCCTCGCTCTTGACCGACGACACGCTGACGCTGGAAAACGTGCCCGATCTGGCCGACGTCCAGCAGCTCATCCGCATTCTCGGCAACCACGGCGTCGACCATTCCGTCAACGGCCGCCGCGAAAAGCAGAACGAAGGCTATTCGCGCACCATCAACTTCTCGGCGCGCCACATCGTCGACACCACGGCCCCCTACGAGCTGGTGTCGAAGATGCGGGCGTCCTTCTGGGTGATCGGGCCGCTGCTTGCCCGCATGGGCGAGGCGAAAGTGTCGCTGCCGGGCGGCTGCGCCATCGGCACGCGGCCGGTCGACCTCTTCCTCGACGGGCTGCAGGCGCTGGGCGCCGAGCTCGACGTCGAAAGCGGCTATGTCGTCGCCAAGACCAGGAACGGCAGGCTCACCGGCAACCGCTTCGTCTTCCCGAAAGTCTCGGTCGGCGCGACGCATGTGCTGATGATGGCGGCCTCGCTCGCCAAGGGCGAGACGGTGCTGGAGAACGCGGCGCGCGAGCCCGAGGTCGTCAACCTCGCCGAATGCCTGAACGCCATGGGCGCCAGGATATCCGGCGCCGGCACCTCCACCATCACCATCGAGGGCGTCGATTCGCTGTCGGGAGCCCGCCACCGGGTCATCCCCGACCGCATCGAGACCGGCACCTACGCCATGGCGGTCGCCATGACCGGCGGCGATGTCGTGCTCGAGGGCGCGCGGGCGGATCTGCTCCAGGGCGCGCTCGACATATTGTCGGAAACCGGCGCGGAGATTACCGCCGTACCGGACGGCATCCGCGTCAGGCGCAACGGCAACGGGCTGCGCGCGGTCGACGTGACGACAGCGCCCTTCCCCGGTTTCCCGACCGACCTGCAGGCGCAGTTCATGGGCCTGATGACCATGGCAAGCGGACAATCGAAGATCACCGAGACGATCTTCGAGAACCGCTTCATGCATGTGCAGGAGCTTGCCCGCCTCGGCGCGCACATCTCGCTCGCCGGCCAGACGGCGATCGTCGACGGCGTATCGCGGCTGAAGGGCGCGCCCGTGATGGCGACCGACCTGCGCGCTTCGGTTTCCCTGGTCATCGCGGGTCTGGCGGCGGAAGGCGAGACGACGGTCAGCCGCATCTACCATCTCGACCGCGGCTTCGAACGGCTGGAAGACAAGCTCACCGCATGCGGCGCTGTCGTCGAGCGGCTTTCGAGCTGAGCGCGCAGCGCTGCGCCCTTATCTTCTCCCTGGTTGAATTTCGGCGGCGGGCGAAGTCCCGCCAGCCGTCGTCACCGGTGCTCTTCTATCACCGCCAGGAAGGCCGGGCCGTAGCGGTCGAGCTTGGTTTCGCCGACACCTGCCACCTCAGCCATCTCGGCGCGCGACGATGGCTTGGCCGCCGCCAGCTCGGCCAGCGTCTTGTCGTGGAAGATCACATAGGGCGGCAGGTTCTGCGCCCGCGCAATCTCCATGCGCTTCTGCCTCAGCGCCTGGAACAGGTCGCGGTCCGCGTCGGCGACGGCCGCCTGCGCCGCGCCGCGCGCGCTCCTCTCGCGCCGATCCTTGTCTCCCCTTGCGCGCGGAGCCGAGGCCACGCGCAGCATCAGCTTTGGCTTGTCGCGCAAAAAATCGCGGCCGGCCGGCGCTATCGACAGGCCGCCATGGCCGGCGAAGTCGACATCGACGAACCTCAGCGCAACCAGCTGGCGCAGGATCGCGCGCCATGTGCGGCTGTCGTGTTCTGCGCCTATGCCGAAGGTGGAGATGCGGTCGTGCCCGGCCTGGACGATGCGGTCGCTGCCGACGCCCAGCAGCACATCGACGACATAGGCCTGCCCGAAACGCTCGCCGGTGCGGTAGATGCAGGACAGCGCCTTCTGCGCCGCGATCGTGCCGTCGAACAGCTTTGGCGGCTCGGCGCAGGTGTCGCAATTGCCGCATGGCTCGCTATGGTCGCCGAAATAGGACAAGAGCACCTGCCGGCGGCAGTGCGCCGTCTCGGCCAGCCCGAGCAGCGCGTCCAGCTTCTGGCGCTCCATACGCTTGCGCTGGTCGGGCGCATCCGACTCCTCGATGAAGCGGCTGCGCAACGCGATGTCGCCGGAGCCGTAGAGCATCAGCGTGTCTGCCGGCAGGCCGTCGCGCCCGGCGCGGCCGGTCTCCTGGTAGTAGGCCTCGATGCTGCCGGGCAGGTCGACATGGACGACGAAACGCACGTCCGGCTTGTCGATACCCATGCCGAAGGCGATGGTGGCGACCATGACCACCGCCTCGCCACGCTGGAAGCGCGTCTGGTTGGCCTCGCGCGCCGTCTTGTCCATGCCGGCGTGATAGGCGAGCGCGTCGTAACCCTGGTCGCACAGCCAGGCGGCCGTCTCCTCGGTCTTGCGCTTCGACAGGCAGTAGACGATGCCGCTTTCGCCCCGGCGCCGCTTGAGGAAATCCTTCAGCTGCGCGCGCGGATTGTCCTTTTCCTCGACGGCGTAGCGGATGTTGGGCCGGTCGAAACCGGCGATGAAGGCGTCGCTCCCGGCGATCGCGAGGTGCGTCAGGATTTCCTGGCGCGTCGGCTCGTCGGCCGTCGCCGTCAGCGCCATCCTGGGCGTTCCGGCGAAGCGGGCCACCACCGCGTCGAGCTGCCGGTAGGACGGGCGAAAATCATGCCCCCATTGCGACAGGCAGTGCGCCTCGTCGATGGCGACCAGCGACAGCTTCACGCCGTCCAGCCGCTCCAGCACGTCGGGCCGCAGCAGCGTCTCGGGCGCGACGTAGAGCAGGTCCAGGCCGCCGCCGCGGACGTCGCGCCACAGCGCGCTGCGCTCGTCGCCCGCCAGGTCCGAATTGAGCGCCGCCGCCCGCACGCCGGCCTGCCGCAACGCCGCCACCTGGTCGGCCATCAGCGCCAGCAGCGGCGACACGACCAGCCCCATGCCCGGCCTGGCGATGGCGGGGATCTGGTAGCAAAGCGACTTTCCGCCGCCCGTCGGCATCAGCACGAAGGCGTTGTTGCCGCCGATGACGTGTTCCACGATCCGCGCCTGCGGTCCCCTGAACGCATCGTAGCCGTAGACGGTTTTCAGGATTTCGAGGGCGCTGGGGGACATCTGCAGGAGCACGGAGAATCGCGGGAATGCTCTTCATAGCAGCTTCGCCGCGATTGTGACCGCGAATGCCGAGCCTCGCCTGTGCGCCACAACGAGAAAGATGAGAGAGATGCCATGTCAGTTTCGCAGGCGGTCAACCGTCTTCAAGCAGCCACCGGCCGCCCGACCGGCAGCTCAACAACGCAGGAACGATCAATGAGCAGGAAGATTTTCATCAGCCTCCCGGTGACCGACGTGGAGGCGTCCATGGCTTTCTATGAATCGCTCGGGTTCAGGAACAATCCCCAATTCACCGGTGAGACTGCTGCGGGGATGGTGTGGAGCGACGAAATCAATTTCATGCTGCTCAGCCGTGAAAAATGGCAGACCATGACCACCCGCCCCATCCCGCCGTCAGGGTCCAGCGAGGTCATGCTGGCGCTGTCCCTGGACAGCCGCGACGCCGTCGATGCGATGGCCACCGCGGCCGCCGCAAACGGCGGCACGGCCGACATCAATCCCATCGAGGATTACGGCTTCATGTACACACGCGACCTCGCCGACCCCGACGGCCACGCCATCGGCGCGATGTGGATGGACGTTTCTGCGATGCCTTCGGGCTGAGGCGGGCGCAACGGAGCACCTCCCTTCTCCCCTTGAGGGAGAAGGTGGATCGGCGCGCAGCGCCGAGACGGATGAGGGGTGTTCCAGCTTGGCGAATACCCCTCATCCGCCTTCACTTCGTTCAGGCACCTTCTCCCCCTCGAGGGGAGAAGGAAGGACCACGCCTTGGGCAAGATTTCTTCTACCGCGCCCGACGTGATCTCCCCCCTTGCGGGGGAGAAAGGATTTTCACGATCTTAGCGGAGCAGGCCGAAGGCCGACGCTACTTCGTAGAAAATCCAAGAGAGGGGGTCGCAGGAGTTCCCATTTTCGCCCTTAACGCCTGCAAGGGCAGGCCGCGACGCCATACCTGTTGCTCAATGATCAGATTATAGTTCCGAAGCCGCCGCTGTGGATCGGCAGTATGTCCCGAGATATGAGCCCCTTGTATTAGCTGCTTGCATTTGCAAAATCTAAGGGTCAGTCCCTCAAGAACTCGACCGTGGAACATGTGCTGTCAAAGGCGACGGCGCCTTCCAAAATTTCAGCAAATATTTCCATATGTATCAGGCGATGGGCAAGGAACGCGAACTGCTGAAGCCGACACGACCCCGACTAATTCTCGCGCGTGGTCGCTATTGTCGGTTTCTGGCGCGCTCCGCAGACGAGCACGCCCTGCAGGCCATTTGGGCAGTCCATGCCATCCAGTCGGGCCGCGTAGATTCAGCGAAGCCTTTTCTGAAGTTCCCGGAGGATGCTGACGTTTCCACGATGGATGAGCCAAAGGCCATCTATAAGTGGGAGTTGGAAACTTTCATCACGTCACTCCTGACGACGGCCAAGGATAAGCCACGCGAAGGCCGGCACCACATTACGAACCTTACCAAATTCGACTCCTTGCTCGAATTGACACGGTTCCTGCGCGATATCGAGGAGTGCGAGTACGCGCTAACGTCTCGACCGGAGGATATCTTCGAAGAGATGTACCGGATTGGGCAGAGGCAGTTTTCATGGCAGCGTGGCACCAACCGCGAGCAGATATTCCGATATGCCTATGTTTACGGGCAGGGAGACTGCGCTGAGTACTTTCGGGAGCGCAACGGGCTGTCCGTGCAGGACTTCATGCTCATGAGCTTAATGATCTGCGGCCTGCTGTTCGACCAGCCTTGGACACGAATGCCCGACCTAACGAAGTCCGAATTCAGCCAGGACCAGTTGAACAAGACTCTTTCAATACTTAGCATAGACGTGGTGCAGGCGCGCTCGCGAGCCGCCGAACTCAATCGCGAGATGACACGGCGCATCGGGCGCCCTTTGAGAATAGCCTACATGCCGAGCCTCATGCGGCGGTTTCCCCTATTCAGCCGCACCGACGCCCGAGAAACTGGCTACATCGCGCCGCTTCCGCCCCTTGTGTTGGCTCGCGTCACGGCCGGCCTGTACTACGACTTCATGGCCGGCTCACAACAGATGATGGAGAAGGCCAATCGCCGATTCGAGCAGTATATCCGCAAGCTACTGGTCGCTTATCACGGGCGCGTGGAAGCGTTCAGCGGCGACCGCTACGGGCCAAAGGGTCTAAAGGTCAACCCACCTGACTGTCTTGTGATGGACGGCAATGAGATCAAGATTGCCATAGAATGTAAAGCGACCAAGCTGACGTTTGAAGCCCAGTTCGCCGAAGACCCCCTGAGTAGTGCCAAACAGGGGTTCGAGCAGATGGCTAAGGCGGTGTTCCAACTTTGGCGCTTCTTCTCGCATGCCCGCCGTGGCGTATACACCGATCAATCCGTTTCAGCGACTGCCATCGGAGTGGTCCTGACCATGGACGCGTGGATGCAGATGGCGGGCAAACTTCGTGACGCCGTCATGCAGCGCGCACGGGGGATGGCGCAGGAAAATCCAGACATCACGGATCAGGATAAGCGCAACGTTGTTTTCTGCTCGGTTCAAGAATTGAACGACGTGTGCGCTGAGGTTGAGTTCGACGGACTGATGGAGGTGATGAACCACGCCCTCACCGCAAAGTATCATGGTTGGAGCATACTGGAAGTGATGAGGGATTGCGGCGTCAAGCGTACCAAGAAAGGGTTCCCCATGAAGGCCGGCGATTTGGTGCCGTGGTTGGACGCAATAGCCGACCCTACCAATCGTCCCTTCATGTAGAAACACAACGCTGAAGGGC
This sequence comes from Mesorhizobium sp. KR9-304, assembly GCF_040049215.1. Lineage (NCBI taxonomy): Bacteria > Pseudomonadati > Pseudomonadota > Alphaproteobacteria > Hyphomicrobiales > Phyllobacteriaceae > Mesorhizobium > Mesorhizobium sp. KR9-304. The sequence goes on from NZ_JBDZDN010000001.1 coordinate 441,440, forward strand.
TTCACCGACGACGCAGTGCAGTCACGCGGGACAGACAAGCCCTCCCCCAAAAAATCCCCCCACCTTTTATCCACACCCCTCCCGACCTGCCCCATAATCCCGCCGCCTTGAAAGGAGGCGGCGATGGACGGAACTTTGGCGATCGACAACAACCTCAATGCGCTGAAGCGCATCCTCGCCGGCCTGGTCGCCATGGCCGGGCTGGGGCAGCCGGCAATCGCCAGTCGGCAGTCGGGGGCTGCCGATGGTGGCACGCATCCCGACTGCCCTTTGCCGACTGCCGACTGCCACCCCACTCTCCCCCGTCACCTGCGCCTCGCCATTCTGCGCCTGCTGCGTCCGGCCGAATCCGCCGCCCGCCGACTGATCATCGCCGCCGCGCGGGGCCTCACGGTAACCCTGCCACCCCCGCGCCCATTCCAGCCAAAACCCGTCAGCCCGGAGCCGACGCTGCGCCGCTTCGGCATCGCCGTCACCCTGTCGCCCAAGGACCTTGAAGCCGGGTTGATCCTCCCCCGTTCACGGGGGAGGGGGACCGGCGAAGCCGGTGGAGGGGGCACCCGTCGCGCAATCGCCCTCCCCCTCTTCGAGCCGCTACGCCCTCTCCGCTCGAATGCCCGCCGCACCGTGCCCCCGCACGCCGCTCCGCGCATCCTCCTTCCCGGCATTGCCGCGCCGCATCCCCTCCCCCCGCCGCCGTCGCGCGACGACCCGATCGACGCCACGCGCCTCACCCAGCGCCTCGCCGCCCTTGCCGCCGCGCTCGACGATATCGAGGGGCAGGCAGAACGCTTTGCGCGCCGTCAGGCAAGGGCAGCACGGTCCGCCCATGACCGGCCGGCTCGCCGCATATGGCCGCTGCGTCCCGGCCGTCCGCCCGGCGGGCGTCTCACGCGCTACGATCCCTCAGCGATCCACGGCCGCCGCGTCCGCGAGGTCGACGAAATCCTCGCCCACGCCCACGCGCTGGCCCTCCATGCGCTGCGGCGCCCCGACACGTCATGAGCGCCATGATCCTCCCCCGTTTACGGGGGAGGTGGCCCGAAGGGACGGAGGGGGCGCCCCGGCAAGGCCCGAATGGACGGAGGAGCGCCCCCTCCACCATGCTGCGCATGGTCCCCCTCCCCCGCTTCGCGGGGGAGGATAGACTGGCGCTGCCCGGTTGCACGCCCCGCAAAGACCGCATAACTAGGCCCGGAAACCGAACCGACAGGCGTTCCCTTCCATGGATCTGCTGAAACTTCTTGCCCTCGACGAGGAAGACCTGAAGATCGTCTCCGCCCATGTGCAGGACGCGGTGATGAAGGTCGGCGACCTCGAATTCGTCGCCGTCACGAAGCAGTTCGTCGTGCCGATGTATCGCTTCGCCTGGGAGAAGGAAGCCACCGAACGCAGGCCGCAGCCCGAACGGCGCAACAGCCTGATGCATTTCACCCGGGTGCAGGCGGCAAAGCTGTCGGGCATCTCCCGCGCCAGGCCGGACGAAGTGCTGTCGCTGCTCGCGGTCACCTACACGGCGACCGATACGCCGGCCGGCGTCATCGATCTCGTTTTCGCCGGTGGCGGCGCGATCCGGCTCGAAGTGGAATGCATCGAGGCGCGGCTCGTCGATCTCGGCGGCGCCTGGGGCGCGTCCTCCCGTCCCGAACACAAGATCGACCGATAGAGACCGACAGATGGCCGTGACGCTCCGCCAGTCCGACAGCGATTTCGAGACGCGTTTTGCCGCGTTTCTCGCGGCCAAGCGCGAATCCTCGCCGGATGTCGACGCCACGGTGCGTGAAATCATCGCCCGCGTGCGCGCCGAGGGCGACGTGGCCCTCATCGACTACACGCAGAAATTCGACCGCGCCGACCTGATGTCGCTCGGCATCGCCGTCACCAGGGCCGACATTGCCGCGGCATATCGGGCGGCGGATGCCGAAACCGTCGAGGCGCTGAAGTTCGCGCAAGGCCGCATCCGCTCGCATCATGAGCGCCAGAAGCCGGCCGACGACCGCTACGTCGACGCCGCCGGGGTCGAGCTCGGCTCGCGCTGGACGGCGATCGAGGCTGTCGGCCTCTACGTGCCGGGCGGCACGGCGAGCTATCCGAGCTCGGTTCTGATGAACGCCATCCCCGCCGTCGTCGCCGGAGTGGAGCGCATCGTCATGACGGTCCCCGCATCCGGCGGCGTCATCAACCCGCTCGTGCTGGTCGCGGCAGACCTTGCCGGCGTCTCGGAGATCTACCGCATCGGCGGCGCGCAGGCGATCGCTGCGCTCGCCTACGGCACCGGCACGATCCGCCCCGTCGCCAAGATCGTCGGTCCGGGCAATGCCTATGTCGCCGCCGCCAAGCGGCAGGTCTTCGGCACGGTCGGCATCGACATGATCGCCGGCCCGTCGGAAGTGCTTGTCGTGGCGGATCGCGACAACGATCCGGACTGGATCGCCGCCGACCTCTTGGCGCAGGCCGAGCACGACGCCTCGGCGCAGTCGATCCTCCTCACCGACGACGCGGGTCTCGCTAGAGGCGTCGAGGCGGCCGTAGAGCGCCAGCTGAAGTCGCTGCCGCGCGCCGAGACGGCCGCTGCGAGCTGGCGTGACTTCGGCGCCGTCATCCTGGTCGGCGACCTTTTCGCGGCAATACCTCTCGTCGACCGCATCGCCGCCGAGCATGTCGAACTCGCCATCGCCGACGCGGAAGGTTTTCTCGCCAGGATGCGCAATGCCGGCGCCGTCTTCCTCGGCCGCCACACGCCGGAAGCCATCGGCGACTATGTCGGGGGCTCGAACCACGTGCTGCCCACCGCGCGGTCGGCGCGATTCTCGTCGGGCCTTTCCGTGCTCGACTTCATGAAGCGCACCTCGGTGCTGAAGCTCGGCCCGGACGAACTGCGCAAGCTCGCGCCCGCCGCCATCGCGCTGGCCAAGGCCGAGGGTCTCGACGCGCATGGGCGCTCGGTCGCCATACGCCTCAACATGTAAGATGACGCGGCCCGACCCCCTCAACGCGCGCCTGATCGACGTCGAACTCGACGACACGATCGGCCGCTCGACGCCCGATGTCGAGCACGAGCGGGCGGTGGCGATCTTCGACCTGATCGAGGAGAACAGTTTCCGCCCGGTCGGCGACACCGGCGAAGGGCCGTACCGGCTGAAGCTGTCGCTGGTCGAGGCGCGGCTCGTCTTCGCGATCTCGCGCGAGAACGGCGAGGCGGTCGTCACCCACATCCTGTCGCTGACGCCGTTCCGGCGCATCGTCAAGGACTACTACATGATCTGCGAGAGCTACTACGACGCGATCCGCAGCGCGACGCCGTCCCATATCGAGGCGATCGACATGGGCCGCCGCGGCCTCCACGACGAAGGCTCGCAGACGCTGAAGGAACGCCTTGCCGGCAAGATCGAGATGGATTTCGGCACCGCGCGCAGGCTGTTCACGCTGGTCTGCGTGCTGCATTGGCGCGGATGATGCTGGCGCACGCCCTCCCCCGCTCGGTGCTCTTCATGTGCCGCATGAACGCGGTGCGCTCGCCGATGGCCGAGCGCCTCGCGCGGCAGCTTCTTCCGCCCTCGGTCTTCGTGGCCTCTGCCGGCATCCATGTCGGCACGCCCGACCCATTCGTCGACGCGGTGCTTGCCGAAGATGGGCTGGCGCCCGGGGACCGCATGCCGAGAACCCTTGCCGATCTCGAGGATGACTATTTCGACCTCATCGTGACACTGGCGCCCGAGGCGCATCACGCCGCGCTGGAGCTCACCCGCACGCTCGCCGTCGAGGTCGAATACTGGCCGACCGCCGACCCGACGGCGACGCAAGGGTCCCGCGAACAGGTGATCGCCGCCTATCGCGACATGCGCGACCGTCTGAAGGCCAGGATAAAGGAGCGTTTCGGCGGGAAATCACGGCAAAACGGCGCAGATTAAGCTTGTTCACAAAGCCGCGACAATCATATAGGTTCCGCGCACTTCCGGACCGGCGCCGGAAATCAAATCCAGACCAAAGGTAAAGAATGCCGAAGGAAGAAGTCCTCGAGTTCCCGGGTACAGTTACGGAATTGCTGCCCAACGCGATGTTCCGGGTGAAGCTCGAAAACGAGCATGAGATCATCGCCCACACCGCCGGCCGCATGCGCAAGAACCGTATCCGCGTGCTCACAGGCGATAAGGTCCTGGTCGAGATGACCCCCTACGACCTGACCAAAGGCCGCATCACCTATCGCTTCAAATAGGACCGCCGCTGGCGACCAGGTACCCGGATGAGCGTTTTCCAGAAGCTTGTGCTTGCCTCGGGCTCGGCGCGCCGCATCGAACTCCTGCAGCAGGCCGGCATCGAGCCGGACCGGCTTCTGCCGGCCGACATCGACGAAACGCCGCAGCGCTCCGAGCACCCGCGCTCGCTCGCCAAGCGGCTGGCGAAGGAGAAGGCCGAGAAGGCGCTGGCCTCGCTGAAAAGCGAAGCCGACTACCAGCCTTCTTTCGTGCTTGCCGCCGACACGGTGGTGGCGCTCGGCCGGCGCATCATGCCCAAGGCCGAGATGATCGACGAGGCATCGAACAGCCTGCAGCTGCTGTCGGGGCGCACGCACCGCGTCTATTCCTGCGTCTGCCTAGTCACCCCGTCCGGCAAGCTGCGCCAGAGGCTCGTCGAGAGCAGGGTGCGCTTCAAGCGCATCGGCCGCGACGAATTGGAAAGCTACCTCGCCTCGGGCGAGTGGCGCGGCAAGGCCGGCGGCTACGCCATACAGGGGCTGGCCGGGACCTTCGTGGTCAAACTCGTCGGCTCCTACACCAATGTCGTCGGCTTGCCGCTCTACGAGACGGTCGCCCTGCTCAACGGCGACGGCTACCAAGTGCATTTCAACTGGCTCTCCGGAGCCAGGGGATAATGGGCAGGGGGATGATCGCGCGGTGAGCGAAGGCGGCGCGAAAATAACGCCGCTCCGGCCCAAACGCCCCTGCCCCGAATGTGGCGGGCCGTCCGCCCGTGCGACCTATCCGTTCTGCTCGACGCGCTGCAAGGACGTCGACCTTAACCGTTGGCTGACCGGCGCCTATGTCATTCCAGCACGCGACGACGAGGACGAGGACGCCAAGCCCGACGGCGAGCCCCCGTCCCCGGAATCCCGGCGGAATTGAGCAGCCGGACACGCGGCGCGCCCGGCGGCGTCCGGGTCGTTCCGACAGGCCTTCAAAATCCGGTTGCCAAAGCGCTGGACAGCCCGATTTCCCATGCTATAACCCACCCGTTTTCCGAGAGGCTTTCGAGCCTCCCGTCTTCCGGGCCGGGCTGCCGCCCACCTCGGAGAAAAGCCCAGGTAGCTCAGTTGGTAGAGCAGCGGACTGAAAATCCGCGTGTCGGTGGTTCGAATCCGCCCCTGGGCACCATTCCAACTGACTGTTTTCGTTAGCAATTCCGGGTTTCATTGCGCCGCTCTCATGTTGCGGTTTGACACTTTGGCTACGCGGGTTTGACATTTTGCGTTCGCCGCCTGTTCACTTCGGCGTCGAAATCCTTTACCACAGCCGACAGCTTCCGGGTCTTGTTCGCACGCTTCGAATAGTGGCGCGCCATCGCCTCGGTTTTTTGCGACAGCATGTCGGCGATTGTCCTGTCGTCGAACCCCATCTCGGCGAGGATCGTCGCCACTGTGTGCCGCAGTCCTTTCAGCGTCAGGCGCGGCCCCACGGCGCCAGCCTTTTCAAGCTTCGTGCGAACCGTCCGCCAGGACGCGCGGAACCCCGACGCCATGACGACCGCGACTAAGAAGCTGATCGAGATGATTTCTGAAGAGGCAACGGTTTCGGCGCGCAACGGCACATGGAGAACCGCCACACTTGACGTCGTTCTTCAGGCAGCGGACCGCGCGTGAAAAAACAACTATTGTCTACTACTGCCAGCATTCTCATCCGCCGGATCACTCGGTTCTATCGCCGCGACGGTGCCGACGACGCGGCCTGAGACCATTCGGTGTTCTCAAAGAACCGCGACCGGTTGCTGGAAGGCGACATCGCGGCAAAGTTCTTAGGTCCGGTGCTGGCGCAGCCCAAGGTGAAGAAGCATCTGTCTACCGACCACTTCTCTGCCAACGGCACACTGATCGAGGCGTTGGCATCGATGAAGAGCGTCAAACCGAAGGACGGCTCGGGCGAGCCACCGGCTGAAGGGGGCGGGCGAAACGCGGAAGCGGACTTCCATGGCCACAAGCGCTCGAACGAAATACATGCCTCGACTACCGATTCGAATGCCCGGCTCTATCGCAAGCGCAAAGGCAAGGAGACCAAACTGTGCTTTATGGGACATAGCTCGGCGGAGAAACCGCCACGGCCTGCTGGTCGATGCCTGCCCGACGCTAGCTGACCGGCATGCCGAACGGGAAGCGGCACGTGTGATGGCTCCACCGAGCTGCTCGACGACGACTCGATCGAGATCACACTCGCCTATCACGACGGCGACGAAGCCATCCTCAAGGCTAGGCACCTAAGTCGCGGAAATGACCGCACTTTCTCGAAACGGGCAAAGTGCTTCAGAAAAGCCACGACTGAATGGTGTTTCGCGGGGACTCGAACCGCCAACCAAAAGGGGAAGCTAACCCCAGGAAAACTCGACGGAATTTCGGCTCAATTTTGCGGAAATGCCCGAACAGAGACTTTTGGGCCGAAAAAACCAAACACTGGGTAGAGACACGTCTGAAAGCATCGCTTACCATCGCCTCGATTCAGGCAGCATCCTCGATCAGAAATCTTTCGCAAACGGCACCCTCACGATCTTGAGAAGTGTTTTGGAGGTTCCATGACGTTTCACTGGACCTTTTTTGTTCGGAGCGCATTCGCAGTGTTGCTCGCTTCTCTTTTCAGTTGGTCGTCGACCCAGCAGGGGTTTGGCCAATCGGGGATCGGCGGCGACCCCGGTACGGCCGGCCCTCCTGGTATCGAAGTTATTCATTGGTGGACGTCCGGAGGTGAAAAGGCGGCCGTCTCGGTATTTCAGACGGAGTTCGACAGGCTCGGACCGAACAAATGGATCGATTCGCCTGTCGTCGACGGCGCGGAAGCGATGAAAACCATTTTTGCGCGGGTCCGCGGCGGCAACCCGCCTGGTGCCGCGCAGTTCAACATATCGCGGCAGTTCGACCAGCTGATCAAGGAAGAACGGTTGCTCGACCTGACCCCGCTCGCGAAGAAGGAGCGCTGGCGCCGCATCATCCGTCCCAAATCAGTACTCGGCGCGTGCGAACGCAACGGACACATATGGTGCGTCCCGGTAAATATCCATTCATGGCAGTGGGCGTGGGTTTCGCTTCCGGTGCTCCAGAAATCCGGCGTCCCAGTACCCCGAGACATGGACGAGTTCCTAGCCGCCGCGCCGAAAATCAAGGAAGCGGGTTATATTCCATTTGCGCTCGGAGGAGAGCCTTGGCAGGAATACGGCCTCTTCGGCGTGTTGATGCTGAACATGGCTGGGCGCGACGTTCACTACAAACTTTACAAGAATCGCAATACCGCCGTCGCGCGCTCGCAGAAGGTCGCTCGCGTCTTCGAAGCCTTCCGGGCGCTGAGGGTCTATTCGGACAAATCGGCGAAGGGGCGAAGCTGGAGCAAGACTACCGACCTGGTCATTAACGACAAGGCTGCGCTACAGATCATGGCCGACTGGGCCAGGGGTGAGTTCGCGCAAGCGGGGAAGACACCAGGCGTGGACTATGAATGCATCCCGGGCCCCTCGGAAAACCCCTATTTTCAGGTTGGCGGGGACGTTTTCATCTTTCCCAAACAAAGCGATCCGGAGATCGAGAAAGCACAGCTGAAACTCGCCTCCATGATGCTCAATCCGCGTGTGCAGACGCTCTTCAACATGGCCAAGGGGTCCTTGCCGGTGCGTGACGATGTCGACCTCTCGCTCGCCGATTCATGCGTGAAAAAGGGACTGAATATCCTCAAGCGGCGCGGTTCCGTTGTGGAAAACAACGAACTCTTCCTCAGCGGGTCCACGGTCAACAAGATCCAAATCCTGCTCGACAAATTCCTGTGGGATGACAGCATCAGCGTCGAGGCGGCTCAGAACAGCTTTGCGAAGATACTGGCCAGTGATCGCTGACGCTCGGCCGGAGCATCGCTTCGTGGAAATCAGCGACGTGTTTGCCGCAATTCCCGACGGGAAGCCGGGGTCCCTGCTTTTCCCGGAGTTGCTCCAGGCGCACGGCGGCATCGCCCAAGCTGCCCGCAAGGCAACGATGCTCTAAGCCGCGTCCCCGCGTTCCGTTTTCGAAAACCGCTGCCCTGCTTGGTCTCAGAAGGCGTAGCTGAGCTTGGCGATCCCGCTATGCAATTGGTTGTCGGATGAGAAACGGCCGTCATATTCGAGCCGCCCAGTCCAGCCCGAGACACCCAGTATATCAACACCGGCCCTGACATCCGCGTAGATATCGTCCGGATCCGTGGTCAGCGTCACTGTGCCGTCGCCAAGGCCGGGGAAGCCAGCCTCGACGTCGATCTCCGAGTCGGTGAGGAAGGTCACGCCGCCGCTCACGAACGGCCGGAAGAGAACGCCGTCCGGCTCTCCGAACTGGCCGCCGAGTTCGACCGAGAGTGAACCGCGGCCGACGACCTCATCGGTGCTTGATACCGTCTGGTTAGCAACGCCGGCTCCCGTCTCGGTATATCCTTCCGCCGAGACGAAGGTCGCGGCGGCCTCGGCCATCGGCTTGATATAGTAGGTGTTCATGTCGAACAGGTAGGCGGCCCGGCCTGTGATGGCGCCGTAGCCGATCGTGCGATCCGCTTCTGCATCCGCGACCACGGGAATGGTAAGGTGCCGCGTCGAGTCGATGTTGCCCACACCGCCGGTCAGCGCCGCGCCGACCAGCAGATTGTCGAACTGACCCTTGGCCACCAGGCCGAAATTGAAAAGATCGCGGTCGAGTTCGGCCGACGTGCCGGCATCGCTTTCGCCATGCTCGTATCCGAGGCCGAAGCCGAATGCCCAGTCGCCTTCGGCCTTGTACTGCGCCCCGCCGGAGATCGTAAATGCGTTATCGTCTATGTCTAACCCGCCGGAGCCTCCGTCGTGTTCGGCGGCGCGGCCGCTCACTGCAGCCCAGGCACAGCTGCCCTCGGCGATGTATTTGTAAGCTCCGTCACGCTGGCGGCAGGAGAAAAGATTGCTTGCGAAACTCTCGGCAGCCGAAAACGTAGCCATCACTCCGGCATTTGCCGCTTCAGGCGACAGCTGATTGAGCCCGTCCTTATAGGCCGCGAGATCGCCGATGTTGAGAAGTCCGAGGTAGAATGCTTCCTGCTCCGGCGTCAGCCCACCAGGAACCGTCTCCTCGAACAGGCTCTGAAAATAATCACCCAGCGTCGCCTGGTTGCCTGAGAGATTGCCGAAACCACCGAAGTCGATTGCGACGTTGATATCGACCGTGGTCGCAGTGGTGCTGACATCGACGCTAAGTGCGCCCTGCTCGGCGCCCACTATGCCGTTGTCGGTCACGGCGCCGTTCGAGTTGATGATCGTCGTCGGCCCAAATGGCCCGACGCTGGTGCCGAGATTGGTGACATAGGCCGCAACCTCGCCGCCGGCTCCCACATTGCCCGTCACGTCGAGATAGTCCGCCGTGCCCGCATCGAGATCGAGGTCGGCCAGGAAGACGCCGGTGCCGCTCTGGTTGAAATTTCCCTCAAGGACCGACGATCCGATCGTCATCTCGCCGAAGGGCGAAACCAGACCAAGATTGTTGAAGTCATTGCCTGCGCCGACCGAGGAGAATGCCTTGAAGTAGGTCGTGCCGCCGAACAGATTGTCGAAGCGGTTGGCGCCAGCTCCCAAATAGAAGTCGCCGTCGACCAGGCCGTAGTTGTAGACGATCTCGGCAGCGCTACCGCCACCGATGGTCTTGCCGCCATTGGCGTCGTTGATCTCGCCATAGTTGCTGAGAGTATTGGGACCGACTGCGTCGCCGAACTCCACCCCGAAGCTGGCGGCCGCATCGTCGCCGCCGGTCACCAGGCTTCCGGCGCGGACGAACACCTCCGAATACCCGTTGGGCGACAGAGCGAAGATCGCGTCGGAATCGCCGCCGGTTCCGTCCACATAGATGTGGCCGTCGACATCGATCTTGACATTGCCATTAGCCGACTGGCCGTGGATGGCTCGCTCGTTGCTGGAGGTCGTGGCGCTGCCGACATGGGTGATGGTCACGTCACTTTCGGCAATGGCGAAGATACCGTTGCGTGCTCCGGATGCGCTGCCGCTCGAATTGATGGTCGCAGTCCCGTTGGCCGACTGCGCGAAGATCGCATCGTTCTCTTCGGAGCTGGCATCGCCAGAATAGGTGACCGAAGCATTGCCATAAGAATTGGCGAACACGGCGACCTGGCGCGCCGAGACATCACCGATGCTGTCAATCGTGGCTGTGCCGGCACCTGCTGCGGCGGCCTGCACAAGAATGCCGAAGCCGATTTCGGCAGTCACGTCGCCGCGACTCCAGACGGATGCTGAACTGCCGGCATTGCCGAACGCAATCGACTGGATACCATGCTGGCGACCGTCCACCTCGCCGGTCAGGGTGACGCTCGACGACGCGCCGTTTCCATACGACAGGCTGTTGACGCCATTGCTGTTTTCGGACAGGACGTTCCCGACATGGATTATGGTTGCCGAGCCATTTCCACCAAAGGCCTGGAGCCCCTCCTGATAGGCATCGACCTTGCCGGACGACAGGATCGAAGCCGATCCGGCTAACGAATGCGCCTCTATGCCGCGCGAATTTTCGGACGTGACATCGCCTTCCTGCTCAACCGTCGCGGAATTTCCGGCGCCTCCCGCAAAGGCCAAGATGCCCTGCTGATAAGCTTCGATCTCGCCGATCGACCTGACAAAGGCATTGCCACCTGTCGTCGTCTGAGACTGAATGCCCATGCCGTTTTCGGAAGTTACGTCGCCGGTGGAATAAACGGTCGCGGCGCCGTTCGTCGTGAAGGCCTGAATCGCGGTTTCATAGGTGTCGACATCGCCGATCGATTCGATATAGGCCGCGCCGGGCGAGTTGTTGAGAGCGACGATGCCGCGGCCGCCGTTCGCTACCACATCGCCGGTCGAATAAACCTCGGCGTTGCCGGGGCCGTCGTTGAGCGCGAAGATGGCTTCGGCCGACGAAGTCGTGACATTGCCCTGCGAATGGATGATTGCGCCCGTCTCGCCCTGGGCGAAGAGGCCAATGTCGACGGAGGAGATGTCGCCTTCGGAATCGATCGAGGCGATGCCGTTTTCGCTGAACGCGTAGATGCCTCTCGAATTCAAGGACGTCACGTTGCCGATGCTCTCGACGGTCGCGTTGCCATCGGCTTGCGCGAACAGACCGAAGTTGGCTGCATTGACCGTGCCCTCGGAGATGATGGTGGCGATGCCGTTTTCGCTGAATGCGTAAATGCCCCTCGAGTTCGCGGAGGTGATATCGCCGAAACTTTCCACCCTGGCCTCGCCATCAGCCCTTGCCTGGATGGCCTCTGCGGGGCTCGTCACATCGCCCGTCTGGTTGACGATTGCGGTGTGGCCGGCGCCAAGAGCTTCCGCATAGATGCCGCGGTTGTTGGTTGATTCAACGTTGCCTTCATGCGTTATCGTCACGTTGCCGTCGTTGGCGACACCCGCAATGCCAGCGGCGACCGATTGGACGTCGCCATCCGCTTCGATGACCACATTGCCCTGGCCCGCGACCTGCCCCCATATGCCGGCCATGCCGGCGGTGACCTTGCCATCGATTGTGATGGAGGCGTCGCCCGTGCCAGCGACATAGGCCTGGACGCCATTGTGGGTCGTCGAGATGACGTCGCCCGTCTGGTCGACGGAAGCATCGCCATTATTGGCGTAGGCATAGATAGCGTCCTGGAACGCGCTCACTTTGCCATGCACGGTGATCGAGGCGTTGCCGGTGCCGCCCGCATGTGCGTGAACGCCATTGAGAAACTCGGAGGTAACGTCGCCGGTCTGGATCACGGTGGCGGCGCCGTCGCCGCTATAGGCATAGATGGCGTCGTTGATCGATGTCACCGTCCCCTGCGAATCGATGAACGCAAACCCCGGTCCGCTCGTCATCGCGAAAATCCCGCGATTGCCTCCCGAGACATCGCCGAGGCTGGTGATCGAGGCATTCCCGGTACTCGTGGAGGCGTGGAGGCCGTCATTCGAACCGCCCTGGACATCTCCGTTCGTCTCGATGGTCGCGCCGGTCGCACCCCGGGCGAAAATTCCCATATTGCCGCCGGTAACGTCGCCTATCGAATCGACACTCGCCGCGCCGCCGTTCGAAACGGCGTGGATACCGTCGTTGGTTTCGCCAAACACGTCACCACGACTTAACACGCTTGCCGCGTCGCCTGCGCCGAATGCCACCGCATGCAGTCCCATCCGTCTTGCGACGGTGTCACCGTAGACCTCTATTTCGGCACTGCCGCCTGTCGAGAAGGCATGCGCGCCGGTGCCCTCGCGAGAAGTTACGTCTCCGACATGCTTGATCGACGCGTCGCCCGATCCGGCGGTCACCTGGGCGAGAAGGCCGTGCGTGTAGGCGTCGACATCGCCCTTGGAATCGATCGTCGCGTTGCCGCCGTTGGTCGTGTTGTAGACACCCGCCTCGATGCCGGGCCCAAATTCCGAATAGACATCGCCGCGCACCGTGGCCGAGGCGTTGCCACCGTCGCCACCCACTACGAGCGCCTGCACGCCTGCGGTCTTGCCGGACGCATCGCCGTAAAGCTCGACCGTGGCGTTGCCTGTTCCGGTGTAGGCCTGGATGGCGAAGGCTGTCTCACTGGTGACATCGCCCCAATGCTTGACGGTCGCATCGCCCGAGTTCGTATAAGCGGTGATGCCGATCACCTGGGCGTCGACGTCACCCTCGCTGATGACGGACGCGCCTCCGGTGTTCGAATAGGCCACGATGCCGTTCGCATCCTGGACCGTGACGTCGCCATACTGCTCGACCGTGGCGCCCGTCGTACCTTGTGCATGAATGCCGTTCACCCGCGCGATTACGTCGCCTTCGGAATAGATGGAGGCCGTTCCGTTCGGGGTGATGGCTATGATACCACGCACGTTGGCATCCACGTCTCCGTGCGAGATGACTGTGGCGTTGCCTGCTACGGTGACGAGGGAAAAGATACCGTCGTTGCCATCGTTGTTCTCGTCGCCGGTGGTGACATCACCCCAACTGTCGATCGATGCGCCTGTAGCGCCGATCGCAAACAGACCCTGATTGGCGGCCTGAATGTCGCCGCGGGAGAAGATCGAGGCCGATCCGGTCTGGCTTTGCACGTTGATGGCGTCGATGTCGCGCGAAGTGACGTCGCCATAACTCTCCACCGAAGCCGCCCCGTTGGCCCGGACGAAGATCGCGCGGTCCTCGGCGTCGGTGTCGCCCACGCGCACGACCGTCACCGTCGCGCCCGCGCCCGTCGCCTCGGCGTCGATTGCGTCGCCGCTCGAGGTACGAATGTACCCTTCGCTGTCGATATCGATGGAACCGCTGGCCGACTGCGCGAAGATCGCCTGGTTTACCGAATCGATCCTGCCCACATGATCGATTTCGATGTTGCCGTCGGCAATCGCACTTATGCCCCGGTTCTGAGCTTGGCGAATCCTGCCCTCGTAATCGATTTCGATGCTGCCGCTCGGCGCATAGGCGTTGATGGCTGCTTCCGTCGAATTGTAGATGAGCCCCTCGGCGTCGATCGCAACGTCGCCGCCTGTCGAATGGGCGTTGATTCCACGGAAGGCGTCGAAGATGTCACCGTCGTGATTAATGGTCACATTGCCGGGGGCCACCCCCAGCACGCCATCGCCCTCTCCGGTGATCCAGATAGAGTCGCCGCCGAGGTTGCTGTTGATCTCGACGGTGGTGTCGCCGCTGAACAGAATCCCGTTTGTGTCGAAGTCCGGCGTAATGTCGCCATCAAGATCGAAAACATTGAGGACGGTAGAGGCTGCAGGGAAATCGTCGCCCGAAGCGATCCCTTCTGACTGGTCTCCGGTGCAGGTCGACGTCGCGCCTATGGTTTGACAGGCGTCCGGATCGGCGAAGGCGGGGCCAAAAACACCGAACAGCGCGCCCGCCAGTGCAGTTGTAGCTAGGAGACTGAGCTTTGGTGTTCTGTTGTTTGCCGCGCACGTAAAGAACACGCCGCGATTGAACTTCTTGGCCATGCGACCCCCGGAAAAAGAAAGCAGCTTGAAGTACCTAGCTCAACAGATCGCCCAACACCGAACGCAATGCTTGGTCAAATTGAATGCCGCGCCTCATTCCCGAATAGCGCAACCACAGGATATCGCGGGGTGCCGTTGGGGCAAGTCCACCGCTAGAAGTTTCGTTCCCGCGTTAGATTTTCCGCATGAATACCAGTGGACTGTTGCATTTGCGCATCAAAGTTGAACCACTAACTCCATACCCGACACGCAGCGTCGACGAATCGCGAGGGCCTTTCAGGTCTTGTTAACCGGAGGTATTGGCCTGCCAAGGCCCGAAAAATCGGCGCCTGCACCGGCAAATGCCGCCGCGGATGGAACGACATCAGGACGACCGAGACGCAGGCGGTTGTGGTCGGCATCGGATGCCAGAATATGGGCATCGGCGGCAAAGTCGAAATCTTGTCTCGCTATCACAGGCGATGATGCGGTGCCGGCCTGAGTCCCTCTCGAACCCATGACCCATCGATACAAGCGCCGAGGAAGACTTGCCTTGGGACGAACAGGGGTGAGGTCGGCTATTCTATAGCGGTAGCTGCGCGGCGACGTTTCACTGTCATTCGGATAAAGGATGCGCTCCTCGGCCACCTTTTCGATGCGAACAGTGCGCGAGCGGCTTTCCCCGTCTGCGCCGACGTTGACAACGAACGAGCCGCCGACGTTCAACGGCTGGAAGGCGATCATTGTTTCCGCAACCGAACTTCGACGATGTCCCTGCAGAATGACCGGCTGGAGGCTATGTGACTGACGCTCGGCGGCTCCGTCACTGCCGGTGGGGCTGGTGCGGGGCCACGCCAGGCCGGCCTCCTGCCATCCCACCGCCGCTTGAGAGCCTCGAAAGCGGAATAATCGTGCCAGTGCAGTGAACGGCGTCCCGAACTCGGCGCTGTGGTGTAGGAAGTCGCGGTGCCAGCTGACAGCGTAAAGACATGCTTCGATTTCGCGGCGCCGTTCCGGCCGGACGTCAATCGGCAGGAATGGATCGCCGGGCGAGCGCGGTTTCAGGAGGCGTACGCAAACTGGACCGGTGGGAAGAAATATCGTCGCAGCAAGAGGAAACCGGAAGCGATCCAGCCGCCGCCGCAGAGCGCGCGGAAAGCGAATCTCGGTACCGGACAGCCGCTCCGCGACGCCTAGAGCCTTACTTTCGCCGATCTGTATTTCCACCGGCACAAGGCAGCGGAATGCGTAGTCGTCACGCGAATGGCGCGCATTCCGAACGACTTTGAAGACGACGAATATCCCCCGCAGGGCGTTGATCAGCGCCCAGAATCCAGCAACGAGGACAAGGTCGAGTGTATAGCCGGTCGTAAGCGGCTGGAACCAGTCGATCGGCTTCGCCGGCACGGTAAACAAGGGCGGAGGTGGAGCTACGGCGACTGCGTCCGCGCCCCCAGCCGCGACATCCTGGCCAGGACTCACAAGGCCGACCGCGATTGCCTGGACTTCGCTGGCCAGCCAGTTCCATCGCGAGACGATAGCCTGACCGTCCGGAATTCGTTCCAGGAGCACGCCGATGAGGGGGCCGGTGGCGAAGTCGCCAGCTAGCCGCCATACCCCCAAAGTCAACGCGGTCAGACTGAGCACGATCACCGCCAGCTGCGGCGCCAACAGCGCCCAATCCACACGGCCCTTCACGTTCTTCCGGGAAGATCGCCAAACCAGCTTGTCCTTGAACAACGCCACCGACGAGATGATGTGGACCGGCCAGCGGATCATGGCGAAGATCTCGTTGGTCCAATAACGTGAGAACCCGCATCCGATCTCCTGCATGAGTGCATAGGTCCAGAGCGGAAAGCTCAGGACGACAAGCACATTGAAGACCGAGATGTCGAACGGCGCGATGCCGAATATCAGGGCGATACTCGGCACAAGAAAGACCAGCAATTGCTGCCATCCTTCGAGGTAGATCAGGCCGAGAAACAAATACGACAGGCGCTGGCCGATGGTCAGGCCTTTGCAGAAGAAGACGTTCTCGATGCGCAGGGCATGGATGTTGCCGTGTCCGTAGCGCTGTCTCGTGCGGTAGTAGTCGGCAAGATCCGCGGCCGCGATCCCATAGGCGATCGGCTCGTTGAGAAACGGCGCGCTGAAGCCTCGCTTGTGCAGCTTGAGCGAGGTGTGGACATCCTCGGTCACCGTCTCGGTCGGGAATCCACCGATCACATCGAGCGCGGAACGCCGGTAGACGACGGAAGTACCGGCGCACGACGCCGCGTCGAAGAAGTCGCGGCCCGGCTGGCTGATGTTGTAGAAGAATGATTGGTCGTGCCAGAGACCTCCGTTCTTCTCGTTGTTGGAATATTGCAGAGCATCGATGTTGAAATAGTCCTGCGGCGTCTGCACCATCGCCACTTTGGGATCGGTGAAGAAGCCCAGCGTCAAATCGAGCGCGTGCGGCTGCGGGATGTGGTCGGCGTCGAAAACGGCTACAAAATCGCCCTTTATCGCCTTCAGGGCGTGGTTCAGATTCCCGGCCTTCGCATGGTCGTTTGTCTGCCGCGCCAGATAGTGGCAACCGAGTTCCGTAGCCAAAGCGCGAAGCTCCGGTCGCTTCGCATCATCCAGAAGCCATGTCTCATGCGGATAGCGGATGGCGCATGCACCTTCCACGGTTCGTCGCACCATATCCAGCGGCTCCTTAAATACCGGAATAAGGACGTCGACCTTCAGGCCCGGCGGAGCGGGAACTGGCTCGCGATGGCGATAATTCCAGGAAACGAATACTGCAAGTACGCCGAGTACGACTGCGAACACGTCGGCGACAAAATACATGGTCGACAAAACCATGGCGTGTTCGTTGAAAATCGTCAGCCGCCAGGCAAGGTAGAGTAGAGAAGATAAAATATACGCGAGCCCCGCGATGCGCCGGATGTGCCTGCGCTTGGTGAAACGCTCTACCATTCGCGCGCTTTGCGACATCCCAGCCCCGAAGATAGTTCCCTTAGGTCATTCCACGAACGCGGCTTCGATCAATGCTGCAAGCGAAATGGTTTGAAGTTCATACAATTGAGCCTCGAATGTTGCCAAATTACAACTCGTGAGCGACCCCTAGCGAAGCCGCTTTCTTCGTTTGCCGATAGACACATCGAAGGCCTCAGAGTCCGAGGTCGGTGAGCGCCTTGTCGATGCCAGGGATGTCCACGGAGAACTGGACAATCTTCCCGTCGACGAGCGTTATGTCGATCTTGGCCTTCTTTGCCGTTTTCATTTGCCCGACAAGGCTGTTTGTAAGGTCCAGCGAGGCCTTACAACCTTTCTTCGTGCACGAAACATAGTCCGCCTTGACCGGTTTGCTCTCCTCGAACGCCACCGCTATGCCAGGCTGGATGCTCACATCGGTGGGGGTTAGAAACTCTGCAAGCGGCTTGCCCGCGGCGTTGCGGCCCATCAGCCAGACAAGAACAACGGCATTGTTCTGTTTGTTGATGACCCGGAAGCTCGCGCTGCACATCTTGGCGGGCGCAGCGCCGCCCTCATTGCAGGTCACCGTCCACCCCTCGTGAACGGTTGTTGTCGTGACGGTGGTTGAGGTGTTGCCTTCCGCGCTTTTGCGCGTTTCCTTGGCCGCAGCCTGCGCCACTTTCACCTCGGCGGGCCTATCCCGAACTGTTTCGGCAGGAGCAATCGAAGTGCCGAGCGCGCCTGAAATGGCAATGGCGCCCAGAGCAGCCACGCCCACCACTGCAGCCAAGAAAAGACGCCCCGACTTCGTGCCTCTCATCGACCATCCCCCTGAAACCATTGCCCTAGTCTAAGCGGGAGTTGGGGCGGAGTCTTGTCAAAATGAGTATCTGGGCAGAAGCGACACGCGCGAACATGATGCTTGATTTCAAACGTTTGGATACAGAAAATGCCTAACGCCTTGAGTTAGCTATCTTCGGGTTCCCTGATTTTATTGTAGCACTCGCGCCGCAAAAGCGGACGGAATCCATGGCCCCGCGACCCTCGATTTCCCTACCGACCTGCGAAATAGAGCGACAGTTGCGGAAACAGGATCGTGAGCAGTAGAACCAGCAGCATCAGGCCGATGAAGGGCATGACCGCGCGGCAGACCGTTCCGAAACTCTGCTTGAAGATCGTCGCCGCAATGATGACGTTGATGGCGACCGGCGGCATCACGTAGCCGATCTGCAGGTTGACGATCACGATGATGCCGAAGTGGACCGGGTCGAACCCGTAGGCGGCGCCGAGCGGCGCCAGCAGCGGCGCCAGGATCAGGATCGCCGAACTCTCGTCCATCAGCGCGCCCGCGATCAGAAGGAGCAGGTTGACCGCGATGAGCAGCGCCCATGCCGAACCTATATAGACCTGCGCCCACTCAAGCAGCGCCTGAGGCACCCCCTCATAGTCAAGGATGACATTGAAGCTGTTTGCGAAGGCGAGCAGCGGCATCAACCCTCCGAGCAGCTTCACGGTCTCGATGCCTATCTCGTAGATCTCCTCGAACCCGAGCTCACGGTGGATGATGACCTCGACCACAAGCGCGTAGAACAGCGATAGCGCCGCAGCCTCCGTGACGGTGAAATAACCCGTGTAGATTCCCGTCAGCAAGATCACCGGCATCATGATGGCCGTGATGCCGTGGCGAAGGGCGCTCGCCACTTCGCGGAAGTCAATCGGGGTGGTAGGCAGCCTTCGCTGGCGAATGATCGTGTATATCGACAGCACCGCCACCATCGCGAGGCCAGGTCCCCATCCCGCGCGGAACATGTCCGTGACCGAGGTTTCGGTCGAGAAGCCGTAGAGGATCATAAGGATGCTGGGTGGTATGATGATGCCGAGCGTGCCTCCGGAGGCGAGAACGCCAAGGGCATAGTGCACCCCGTATCCTCTGTTCACCAGCGCTGGAAACATCAGTCCGCCGATGGCCATCATGGTGACGATGCCCGAGCCCGAGATCGAGGAGAACATGGCAAGCGCCATGATCGTGCCGACACCGAGGCCGCCGGGCAACCGGCTCGTCAGGGCGGTCATGACCCGCACCAGGCGATTGGCGATGCTGCCGCGGGACATGATCACGCCGGCGAACATGAACATCGGTATCGAAAGCAGCACCTCCCGGTCGAGCGTGAACCAGAGGTCCTGGATCATGTACTCGGCCGAACTGTTGGTCGCCAGATAGACGTGTATCAGGCCGACGATGACAGCCAGCGTCAGAATGACGTTCTGACGCAGGAAGGTCAGCAGCAGGAACAGCGGAGCCAGGGAAGCGGCGATCATTGCACGATCTCCTGCTCTTGAGGACGCAGCGCCGGGAAGACAAAGAACAGGCCGTAGCGCAGCCCTCCCGAAATGAAGGCCCACACCAGGGCAAGCTGGAACGGCCAGACCACGATGCCCAGCGCCACGTCCGTCTCCGCAACCATGTAGGTCTGCCACACATAGTGGGCCGCGAACCAACCGAAGGCCGCGCAGATGGCAAAGGAGAGGAGGTCGGCGAACCGGCAGACAAGGGGCCGCCAGGCGGCCGGCGTGATGCCGTCGAAGATGGTCACGCGGATATGTGCGTTGGCTGCGACGCATACGCAGAAGCCGAACAGGGCGGCAAATGCCATTCCGTAGACGGCGACGCGCAGTGATCCGAAGAGGCTGGAAAACAGCACTTCGCGTGCGAAAATGTCCGCCAGCAGGGCCGCGGCGGTTACGAAAAGCGCCGCGACGGCTATCGCCTGCTCGGTCCGCGTCAGGAGGGCGAGAAAGGCTCCCGCCAGCTGTTGTGCGCGCAGCTTCATGTCCCCCCAAGGCGCCGAAAACGTGCTCGCCCTGCTACTGTCATGGCATCCGCCTGTCGGCGCGAACAGCAGCCACTATTCATGCCTCTGCCGGCGACCGGGGCCTTCGATCAGCCGCGACGATAGCCTTCGAGCACCTCGTCTGGAACATCGGCCAGGTTGATGACGATGTTGTCCGGCGTCCGGCAAGTCATCCAGACGAGTTCGTCGGTGACGCTCATGTTCACTTCGACATGCGGCATGTGCGGCGGCACGAAGACGAAGTCGCCCTCGGTCATATCGACGTACTCAACATAGTTCTCCCCGAAATAGATCCGGCCGCTGCCCTTGAGCACATATCCACCCGTTTCGGCCTCGCCGTGATGATGCGGAAGCGAGCGGAAGCCAGGCTCGTTGCTCACCTTGCCGAACCATATCTTCGTGGCCGGGGTGTGCTGCGGGCTGACACCGGAGATGCGGATAGCCCCGCCCGACTGCGCCGTGTTCCGGCTCTCGGCGTCCTTGCGGGTGACAACGGGCTTCAACGTCGATGCAGTCATGATTGCCTCTGATATCGTGGGAACCGGTGAGCCGCCCCCGGAGGGCGGGCTCATGATCGTATGGTAGTTCGGGCAGCTTCATCCGCCCGTCTTGGCGAACTCTTCCTTGCCTGCGGTGATCGCGTCGTAGAGACGCTGGGCTCCGGGGCCCATCTGCGACAGGAGTTCGGGAACCTTCTGTTCGATGTCGCCGCGCCAAGCGACCTCCTGCTCGTCGGTCAACTCGTGAAACGTGCCGCCAAGTTCCTCGTGCTTGGCGCGAGCGGCCGCGATATCGGCGGCGTACAGAGTGACAAGCTCCTCGGAGGTGGGCAGCGAGTCGGCGATGGCCTTGCGCTGATCGTTGGTCAGCCCGTCATAGAGCCGCTTGTTCATGAAATAGACCCACGCCGCGTGGAAATGATTGGTGTTGATGAAGTGTGGCGCGGACTTCTGGGCCGGCGTAGTGACATAGAATGGCAGAGGGATATCGGCGGCGCGAACCAGATTCTGCTCGAGGCCCGGCCACAGTTCGCTGAGCGGAAGCTGAACCGGATTGGCGCCGGTCTCGGACCAGAACAGGCGCGCCGCCGGCGTCGGCGAGACGCGAACCTTGACGTCCTTCAAGGACGCCGGTTCCTGGCAGTCGAACTGGCAGAAGACACCGTAGTAACCGGCGTCGCCGATCACGAGAAGCTGCAGCCCCTTCTCCGCGAGGATCTCGGTAAGCACCGGCTTGACATGCTTTTCCATGACGTAGTCGCGCTGCTTGTCGTTGTCCCACAGGAATGGGAACGCCAGCACGGAAGCGTCGGGAGCGGTTGCGCCCAGGCCCTGTCCGGAAGTCACGCCAACCTCGACACGGCCGCGGACGACCTGCTGGACCATTTCCTGCTCGTTGGCGATCGACTGGACGTGGACGGAAAAGCCGTCGCCGCCTGCCTGTGTCATGCCGGCCGCCACCATCTCGCCCATCCTCAGAAGGCCCGATCCCGGCGCGCCGACAGTACCCAGCTTCCACTGTTCCTGCGCGGCGGCATGGCCGAGCATCGCGGCCGACAAGGCGGCCACCAACAGGGCCGACTTCAACAAATTCATCATGCAATCCTCCCTATGCAATTTCGATATCGACCAGCCAGGCATTACATGCCGACCGAATTTTACTTACGAACGTTTGTTAGTACAATTTCGCTCGCTTGTCCATCTGCCGGCTGGCGCAGGACCGTCATGGGCGCGCTGAATCGTCTCCGCCGAAACCCGGTCGGGGAATGAGGTCGATCGCCATGCGGCTGAACCCTCCGTCGACCGTCAACTCCGCGCCATTGACGTAGGCGGAAAGGTCCGAGGCCAGGAATATGACGCGCCGGCGACATCTGCGGGCACTCCGGTTCTGCGACTGGCAACCGTCGCCTCGCGTCGGCGCAGAAGGTCCTCGTCGCGGTAGAACGGCTCGCTCAGCGCCGTCCGGATGAGCCCGGGATGCACGACGTTGCTGCGAATGCCGTCGGGTCCCCATTCGGCCGCAATGGTGGAAGACAGGCCGCAGATCCCTGCCTTCGAGGCGCTGTAGGCCCCGCCACGCGTCTGGGCGAAATTGGCCGCGATCGAGCCTATGTGGACGAACACACCCCTGCCGGCCTCGCGCATCGCCGGACCGAACACGAGGGTGCTGACGAAGGCGCCGGTAAGGTTGACGGACAGCATCGCATTCCAGTGTTCGAGGGTCGTTTCCTCAAGCGCCGCCGGCTTGAGGAAGCCCGCGTTGTTGACGACGATGCCCGCGACGCCAAGGGTGGATTCGATTGCGGCGCCGGCTAGCCGGAAGGACGCCTCGCTGGCTATGTTGCAGGCAAAGGCGCGAGCCTCGCCGCCCGCCGCCCGGATCATCCCCGCGGTCTCCTCGGCCGAAGCGGGTTCGATGTCGAGCACCGCCACGACACCACCCTCCCGGGCAAGACCCATGCAGATTCCGCGCCCGATACCACCGCCGCCTCCCGTCACCACGGCGACACGGCCCGCAAGAAGCCCGCCCGACACGCTCATGCCGACAGTTTGGCGGCGGCCAGCCGCTCGAGGATGTGGCGCATCTCGTCGCCCGCGCTGGCAAATCCGCGCGCGCCGTCAAAATCGCATATCTTCGCCCAGTTCTCGCCAATCGCCTCGGCGGTCGTAGCGGCGCCGAGAAGGATGCCGGGGCTGCTCATCATCTGGACGGCCGAGACGTATCCGCCGGCGGTCGACAGGATACGTCCGGACTCCGTATTGCGCTCGCTGCAAAGATAGGCGACCGCCGCCGCCACCAGCGCCGGATCGAAGGCCGCCTTGGTGGCCTCGTCCATCACCGCTTCCGTCATTGGCGTTGCAGCCATGGGAGCCAGCGTGTTGACCAGTATGCCGTATTTCCCACCCTCTTGCTTCAGTGCATTCATCAGGCCGACCAAACCTGCCTTGGCGGCCGCGTAGTTGCTCTGGCCGAAATTGCCGAACAGGCCTGAATTCGACGTCGTGAGCACGATGCGGCCATAGTTCTGATCGCGCATGTGGCCCCAAGCCGCCATGGTGCAGTAGGCCGCACCGTTGAGATGCACGTCGACAACCGCATCGAAATCTTCGGGGGTGAGCTTTGCGAATGTGCGGTCGCGCAGGAAGCCGGCGTTGTTGACCAGAATGTCGATGCGCCCGAATTGGGAAACCGCCTGCTCGACCAGGGCGCGAGCCTGACCGGGGTCGGCCACGGACGAGCCGTTGGAGACTGCCACGCCCCCGGCCGCGCGAATCTCTTCCACCACGAGATCCGCCGGCGGGCGCGCGTCGCCCGCGCGGCTCCCGGCGAAGTCGTTGACGACGATCTTGGCTCCCCGCGCCGCGAGCGCCAGGGCGTGGCTGCGGCCCAGGCCGGAGCCGGCTCCGGTCACTACGGCCACTCGGTCGTCAAATCGGATCGTCATACTTTAAGTCCTCGCTGAAATGAAACGATGATCAGCCGGAGCGCCGGAGCGGCTCAAGCGGCGGCAGGCCCTGAGCGATGTCGCGCAGTTCCCGCTTCTGAAGCTTGCCGTTGGCGCTTCGCGGCAGACGGTCGGTCGTCACCGTGAAGCTCTCGGGCACCTTGTAGTCCGCCAGCAGGCCGGCGCAGAAAGCGCGAAGCATGTCGGCCGTCACGCTTGCGGAGGCAACCGACACGAAAGCGTGGACACGTTCTCCCAGGACA
The DNA here is from genome assembly GCF_040049215.1 of Mesorhizobium sp. KR9-304. Classification (NCBI taxonomy): domain Bacteria; kingdom Pseudomonadati; phylum Pseudomonadota; class Alphaproteobacteria; order Hyphomicrobiales; family Phyllobacteriaceae; genus Mesorhizobium; species Mesorhizobium sp. KR9-304. The sequence goes on from NZ_JBDZDN010000001.1 coordinate 465,130, forward strand.
GGGGAAGGCCGTCCGACCACGGCCGCCTCCACCACGCCGGCAAAGCGCGACAGGACGCTTTCGACCTCGGCACTGTAGATCTTGTAGCCACCGCGGTTGACGACGTCCTTGATGCGGTCGTGGACGCGCAGATAGCCTTCGACATCGATGGAACCTATATCGCCAGATCGCCAATAGCCGCCGACGAAGCCTTTCGCAGTGGCCTCCGGATCGCGCCAATAGCCGGGCGAAACCATTGGGCCGGCTATCCATATTTCTCCCGCCTCGCCTGTCGGCAGTTCGCGGCCGTGTTCGTCCATGACCAGTATGTCGACGCAATGCAGCGGGCGCCCGACGCTGGCGGCTTGTCCGACGCCCTCGCCGGGGCGCAGCATGGTCGCCGGCGAGCAGGTCTCCGTTGCCCCGTAGCCGTTGACCAATTGGAGGTGCGGCAGTTTTTCGGCCAGCGCCATGATGAGGCCTTCTGGCATCGGCGCACCGCCGTAATTTCCCACCCGCCATTGCGACAGGTCGGCGCCATGGAAACCATCGTCGAGCAGGCAGAGGCTGTACATGGCCGGCACCATCACCGTCTGCGTCATCCGCTCCCGCGCGGCCATTTCGATGAAGGTCGAGGCGCGGAAGGAGTCGAGCAGCAACACGGCCGCTCCGGCGTGCAAAGCGCCGATAACGCCCATGATGAGGCCGGTCACGTGTGTGATGGGTGTGACGACGCCGATTCGATCGGCTGCCGTTATGCCGATGTTGCGATGGAAGTGCTGGCAGGAATGCTCGATGTTCAGGTGAGTCAGCACCGCTCCTTTCGGTCGGCCCGTCGTGCCCGACGTGAAGACGATGAGCGCGGGGTCCTCCTCGCTGTCGGGGCGACTGCGATCGAGTTCTCGTCCCTCCAGGATCATTTCGAAAAGCCGCCCCTCGCCGTCGCCGGGTATGGCGAGGGTTTGGCAGCCAGCCGGAAGCGCCGCCGTATCGGCAACCTCGGCCGCCACCCTCTTCTCATAGGCGATCAGCGAGGCCTGGCAGTTCGTCGCGATATAGGCGATCTCGGCGCCGCGCAGGCGGATGTCCACCGGAACAACGATGGCGCCGATCCTGAAAGCCGCATAGAGCAGGAGGATGAATTCCGGATTGTTGCCGCACAGCAGTACGAGGCGGTCACCGTGGCGAAGACCGAGCGAAGCAAGTCCCGTTGCGACACGCGCAACTTCGTCGACCAGTTCCCGATACGAGAGACGCCGCCCCGCAAAGACGATGGCGTCGGCGTCGGCGCGAACAGCGGCCGCGCGTTCCAGCGTCTCGTAGCTGTCGCCGAGCCTGTCCGCGAAGCAACGGACCAGTCGATCGCCGAAATGCCTTTCGTATCGAATTTCCGCTGACGTCATCAGGGCCCTGCTCAGGCAAGCGACAAGTGAACACACGACCGTTGACCGGTGGCCGCGCCCGATCTAACTAACAAACGTTTGTATTTACGGTCAAGTCAACCGCGGTCGGATTAAAGGAGCGCTCAGTGGACGGTTCAGGCGTCAGCCCAAGCAGCATGAGGGACATAGCGTTCAACCTGTTCGAGGTATTGGGCACGGACTCGCTCACTGAAAGGGAATTGTTCGCCGAACACGATCACGACGTCTTCGCCGCTGTGCTCGACACCGCCCAGGCGATCGCCGCCGACAAGTTTCACAACCACTACACCCTTGCCGACCGAAGCGAACCGCGTTTCGAAGACGGGGCTGTCATCACCCTACCCGAAACGAAGGAGGCGATCGAAGCGTTTGTCGCAGCCGGTTTCCTGCGGGCGAACGCTCCCACCGAAGAGGGTGGGCTTCAGCTTCCATTCAGTGTGGTGCAGGCGTGCTTTGCCTGTTTCCAGGCGGCGAATGTCGCCACGACTTCCTACTGCTTCCTCACGGCGGCCGCTGCGAACGTGATCCGCAAGTTCGGATCCGAGGAGCAGAAACATATATTCATGGAGCCGATGCTAAACGGGCGATACCTCGGCACCATGTGTCTCAGCGAATCGCAGGCAGGGTCGTCGCTGTCGGATATCCGCACCACCGCGCGGATGCTTGGCGATGGAACATTTGCTGTTCGCGGCACGAAGATGTGGATATCGGGCGGCGACCACGAGATGTCGGACAACATCGTGCATCTGGTTCTTGCCCGGATCGGTGGCGCGCCGGCGGGGGTCAGGGGCATCTCGATGTTCATCGTGCCCAAGCGCCGCCTTGACGCAGACGGCGAACCTGCCGAACACAACGGCGTCAGGCTCATCGGCCTCAATCACAAGATGGGTTGGCGCGGAATCACGAATACGGTGCTGAGCTTCGGCGAGGAGGACGACTGCGTCGGCTATCTGGTCGGCGAGGCCAACCGAGGCCTCGAATACATGTTCGTCATGATGAACGAGGCGCGGATCTCGGTCGGGCTCGGCGCCACCATGAGCGGATATGCCGGCTATCTGTACAGCCTGGACTATGCCCGCTCGCGCCCGCAGGGCCGCCTTCCCGACGCGAAGGACCCGTTGTCGAAGCCGGTAATGATCATAGAACACGCCGACGTAAAGCGGATGCTGCTGGCGCAGAAGGCCAGTGTGGAGGGAGCGCTGTCGCTCTGCCTCTATGCGGCCCGTCTGGTCGACGACCTCGCGACGCATGCCGAGAAGGCCGCACGAGAAGACACGGAATTGCTCCTCGAGCTTCTGACGCCGATCGTCAAGGCGTGGCCCAGCGAGTTCTGCCTCGAGGCCAACAAACTCGCTATGCAGGTTCTGGGGGGCTATGGCTATACCCGGGACTATCCGGTGGAACAGTTCTATCGCGACAACCGTCTCAACGCGATCCACGAGGGCACGAACGGCATCCAGGCGATCGACCTTCTGTGGCGCAAGGTTCGTCTGCGCGACGGTTCCGCGCTCTCGGTGTTCGAGAAGGTGGTGCTGTCAGACATTGCCAAAGCCAGGCGGCATGCAGCCGTGACCGCTCACGCAGACGAGTTGGAAGGCTATCTTCGCGCGGTCATCAAAGCCACCTGCGCGGCGCGCCGGCATGCTGACACCGACATCGTCGGATATCTTGCCAATGCGTCGGTCTACTGCGACCTTTTCGGCCACCTCGTGATCGGCTGGATGTGGCTGAGACAGGCCGCTGCGGCCTACGGCCGCCTGGCGAGCGTCGGCCTTTCCGACGACGACGCCAATTTCTATCGCGGCAAGATCGCGGCCTGCCGCTACTTCTACGCCTTCGAGATGGGACGCATCGACAACTGGCTGGCGATATTCTCCCGCATGGAACGCTCGGCGCTGGAAACGGACCAGGCCTGGTTCTAAGCGCCAAACCCTGCGCCCCAGCCCGGGTCCGCTATCGGAGTACCACGCGGCCCCGGTCGAGGACGATGCTTTCGCGCGCGGCGACGCGTGCCCGGAATGCGCCGCCCTCCGCGGTACGCCAGAGTTCGGTGGTTATCGTCTCGCCGGGAAAGACCGGGGCGGTGAAGCGCGCTTCCAGATGCGCAACCCGGGCCGGGTCGTGCGCGCAGAGACCCTTGACGACGGCGCGGGTCGCGATCGCGTAGGTGCACAGCCCGTGCAATATGGGCCGCTCGAAACCGACCGAGCGCGCAAAATCGGGATCGCTGTGGAGGGGATTGCGGTCGCCGAGCAATCGATAGAAGAGCGCCTGATTCGGTTGAGTCGCAAGATCGATCGCGAGGTCACATGGAGAGTCCGGGACTGGGACAAGCGGCGGCGGATTTCCCTGCGCCCCTCCGAAACCACCATCGCCGCGCGCAAACACCGTCGAATGAAGCGTGGCGAGCGCCTGGCCGTCCGAAAGGTCGGTCAGATCCGTGCGCACGTAGAGGACAGCACCACGGCCCTCACCCTTGTCGTAAACGTCGACGATGCGCATGGCGCTGGAAAGGCGCGCCATCGGGGCGAGCGGCTTGTGCAGGGTGATGCGCTGCTCGCCATGCACGACTCGGTCCACATCGACGCCACTGGATGCAAGCCACGTATCGTCCCAGGCGATGACCGTCGCCATGCTGGGCAACGCACGCAGACCGTTTTCCGTCACGAACGGCAGTTCGGTTCGGTCCAAGGGATCGGCCGACATGCCGGCCGCAAGGCCGTAAAGCATGGTGCGAGCGTCGTCGTAGGAGAATGTTCTTTCCGGGAACCGCCTCGCCTTCAACCGATCCGGATCCATCTTCGTGCCATAAGCTGTCATGCTCGCTCGCAATGGCGCAAGGACCCGCCCAGCAGGTTGTGGTGGCTTGGAATGGCCCGCTCGCCGGCCGTTCGGTCGCTGCGGAACAGCGCGTTCATCATGCTCTCCAAGGCCGTCATTGACCGGAAACTACCGTGCGGCTAAGTGGATAACTAACGTACGTTTGTAGAGGACGCAAACCTTTGAGCCAGCTTTTCACGCCGCTTTCCCTGCGATCCGTCACCGTACCCAACCGGATCGTCATGTCGCCCATGTGCATGTACACGTGCCGGGACGGGATACCCGGCGACTGGCACAAGATTCATCTGGGAAGCCGTGCCGCGGGCGGCGTCGGAATGGTGGTCCTCGAAGCGACTGCCGTATCGCCTGTCGCACGCATCACGCCCGGCGATCTTGGCCTATGGTCCGACGAGCATGTGCGCGCGCTGGAGCCGATCGCCGCATTGATTTCGGCAGCCGGCAGCGTGCCGGCGATCCAGCTCGCCCATGCCGGCCGCAAAGGCGGACGGACGATCCCCTGGGATGGCAACGCACCCATCGCCGAAGAGCAATGGGGGAAACTTCCGGCCCCCAGCGCCCTTCCCTTTCAACCCGACTGGAATACTCCGGAGGAGATGGACGAGGCGGCAATCGCGCGCATGGTCGAAGATTTCGCCGCAGCGACACGGCGCGCCTGCCGTGCCGGTTTCCGTGCGATCGAGGCACACTTTGCCCACGGCTACCTTCTTCACGAATTCTTCTCGCCTCTGGCCAACAAGCGGACCGACCGCTTCGGCGGCAGTTTCGAAGGACGGGCGGCAGTTCCGATCATGGTGGTGAGGGCAATGCGCGCGGCGATGCCGGATGAATTGCCGCTGATGGTCAGGCTTTCCATCGTCGACTGGACCGAGGGCGGCATAACGCTGGAAGACACGATCCGGCTGGCCTCGATGATGAAGGACGAGGGTGTTGACCTGGTGGACTGTTCGAGCGGCGCCGTGGTGCCCGGCGAGCAGGCGCCCGTCGAACCCGGCTACCATGCGCCGATGACGCGCGAGATCCGGGCGCGCACCGGCCTTGCGACCGGCGTGGTCGGGCTGATCACGGAACCGGAGATGGCCGAGAGGTTCATCTCCGACGGCGCCGCCGACCTCGTTTTCCTCGCTCGAGCGCTGCTGAGGGACCCCTACTGGCCGCGCATGGCGGCGCATGTCCTGGGAGCGGAGAACGCGATTGAGATCCCGATCCAGTATCGCCGCGCGGTCGCCCGCATGGGTGGCCGAACCCAATGGTAGGTCCGCACAGGGAAAAGGCAGCCACGGCGGCAGGATCGGTCTGGAAGCGCAACTCCTTCCTCAAACGCAATCCGGCGTTGACACGGCGCGGCTTCCGCCGCCACTACGCCGAAGTCCACGGCCCGCTGGCTGCATCACAGGCCGGTTTCCGCCGGCACACGCTGCGCTACGTCCAGAACCACGTGGAGGCCGGTGAAGACGACGAGACGCTCTTCGACGGGATCACGATGACCACGCAGGTCCCCCGGGCCGACTACACGCGAGGCTTCTTTCACGAACCGGACTACGCGAACGTCAAGCCCGATGAACTCTACCTTTTCGATATCGACCGAACGGTTTCGGTTCTCGGCGAGGTGATCGTTTCGCCGACGGTAGCGCCCCAAGGATACAAGGCGGTTCTGCTGTCTGGAGCCGGCTGGTCCCCACCGGCGCATCTTTGCATCGAGGGCGCTTCCCAACTTTCCGCCAGCAGGCTCGACGTCTCCAACGCCAGCGCGCTCGGCTTCAGCGGTGCGGTGTTCGTCCATCCCTACATGGTCGAAGCCTGGTTCGCGGCAGCCGAGGACAGGGATCGAGCCGTCGACAGTCCGGAGCTTCTGCTGGGCGCAGGATCGATCGGTTTGCCGGTAACAGAGATCCTGATCTTCGGGCCCGAACGGCCGTGGCCCGCCTTCGTGTCGTGACCGACTTGGAACCCAGAATTGTCTATCTCGCTACCGACCTCGGCTGAGCCTCCGTCAGGCGGGCTTGAAAACCGGAATTGTCAGTCCGTCTTCCCTTTGCTCGAATGCGACCCGCACCGGCTGGCCCACAGCCAGGGCATCGAGATCGCAGTCGACGATATTCGTGAACATCGTGACTCCCTCTTCGAGAGTGACGTAGGCGATCGCAACCGGAGGCGAAGCCCGGCGCATGACCGTCCAGGAGTAGATCGTCCCCTGGCCGGAGGCCTCCATCCATTCGGTTTCGAGCGAACGGCAATGCGGACACTGCGTCCGCGGATAGAAATGTGGCCTGCCGCAGGCCGTGCACTTCTTGACGAGCAGCCTGCCATCGCGGGCGGCGTCCCAGTAGGCCTTGGTCTCGGCGTTGACGGCGGCATGTTCGACAGGGGCGTTCATGGTCAAAGCCTCTCCATGATGACTGTTGAAGCGGCGTGCCGCGTGCCGAGCCAGCCTCCGGTGGCGTTGGCGAGAGCCAGCGAACAATCCTTTACTTGAACGGCCGGGTGGGCTTCGCCGCGGAGCTGCCGCACGGCCTCGATGACCTTGGTCATGCCGCCGCGGTTGGCCGGATGGTTGTTGCAAAGACCTCCACCGTCGGTGTTTATCGGAAGCCTGCCAACACCCGAAATCAGGTTGCCATCGGCGACGAAGGCGCCACCCTTTCCCTTCTCGCAGAACCCCAGATCCTCGACCTGCTCCAACACGGTTATCGTGAAACTGTCGTAGAGGGAGGCATAGCGGATGTCGGTCGGGGCGACACCGGCCTGCGCGTAGGCGGCAGCGGCCGAAAGGCGTGTGGCCGAATAGGTCAGGTCTATCTGCCCGCCATCCTGGTGTTTCACGGCATCGCCGACGCCGCGGATTCGCACCATCGGCCGCTTCAGCGACCGGGCAACTTCCGGGGACACCACGACGATGGCGCCACCGCCATCGCTCACCACGCAGCAGTCCAGGCGATGCAGGGGATCGGCGATCATCGGCGATGCGAGGACCTCCTCGACGGTCACGACGTTCTTGAGCATCGCATTGGGGTTGTGCTGCGCGTGATGCGAAGCCGCAACCTTGATCCAGGCTAGCTGCTCGCCCGTCGTGCCGTACTCGTACATGTGGCGGGTCGCGCACATGGCATAGGTGTTGATTACGGCGCGTCCGTAGGGGTGTTCGAACGGGACGTCCGGCAACGCCCAATCGGGTGCGGGGTCGGCGGCCGCTCCGCCGGTGCGCGGCCGTCCCGCCAGCGTGATGAGAGCAACGCTGCACCGCCCCGCGGCGATCGCGTCGACCGCCTGGCCGACATGGGTGATGTAGGCTGAGCCTCCGGTATCGGTCGCGCCGATCACCTTGAGCCTGAGGCCGAGATATTCGACCAATGAGAGCGGATAGAGATTCGTGTTATCCCCGGCTACGAAATAACCGTCCACGTCATCAAGCGTGAGACCGGCGTCGGCAAGCGCCCCGGCAGCAACTTCGGCATGAAGCTGGGCGAGCGACTTGTCGGGCGCCTTGCGCGTTGGGTGCTCGAAAACACCGGCGACGAACGCTCGATCTCTGAAGGTCATGGCCGATCCTGACGTTTGACTAACGAACGCTTGTTCGTATTTCAGTCGGTCCGGATCGTCAACTGCCTCTGTCGCCCGGCGCTCACGCCGTCGGTCTCAGGAACGACGGGCCTTCGGCTCAAGCATCGCGTGAATGAATTGCGTATATTGCTTGGCGATGTCGTCCGCGCTGCGCTGGCCACCTGGATTGAACCAGTTGGCGACCGAGTTCAGCATGCCGAAGATCGCGAAGGACGCCATCTTCGGGTCGCTGCGTGCGAACACGCCTGTGGCCTGGCCCTCGCGAAGGATCTCTATCACGTAGTTCTCGTAGCGGTCGCGCAGGGCGACCATCTTGGCCCGGTTCTCGGGCGAGAGGTTGCGTAACTCCATGTTGCCGATAAAAACCTCCTCCTTGCGCGCGGTGTGGAAGGCGACGTGGTTCTGAATGAAGGCGTCGAGACGGGCCTGCGGCCCGTTCACCGGCGCCACCTTCTCCTCGAAGCTGCGCACGAGGTCGCTCATGATCTCGTAGAGGATTTCGAACAGCAGTTCCTGCTTGTTCTCGATGTGATTGTAGAGCGATCCAGCCTGGATGCCGATGCGGTCGGCGAGTTTGCGCAGCGTGACCGCGTGGTAGCCGAATTCGGAGAACATCGAGATCGCGGCGTCGCGGATCGCCTTCTGGGTGGAATCGCGCCGCTGACCCTGTCGTCCCGGCGTGGGCCGATCGGCGGCGTTCGCGGAGGGCATTTCGTCCATGACTTACCTCCAATGCGGGCGGGGGGCGTGCAGATCGGCAGACCCAATCCCGTGGTCCCCTCTGGCCGTACTTTAACAAACGATTGTTTGCAATAAGCCTATGCGACAGCAAGCGAGGAACAAGCCATGACCGACCCTACGTTCGATCTCTATGCTTCACCCACGCCGAACGCTCTCAAGATTCTGATCGCGCTCGAAGAAGGAGGTCTTGCCTACAGGATAAAGCCGGTCGACATATGGAAAGGGCAACAGTTCGAAGACTGGTTCATCGCGCTCAATCCGAACTCGAAGGTTCCGGTCCTTGTCGATCCCGCCGGGCCGGACGGAATGCAACACAACGTATTCGAATCCTGTGCAATCCTCCTCTATCTCGCAGAAAAGACTGGAAAGGGACTGTCTCGCGAAGGAGCGGCGCGCTCGCTGGTGGTACAGTGGCTGTTCTTCCAGGCCGCCAACCTGGGGCCGATGGCAGGGCAACTTAACCACTTCGCATTGTACGCGCCCCAGGGCGAGGACTACGCGCGCAGTCGCTACATCACCGAAGTACGCCGCATCTACGGCGTCATCGACCGGACCCTTGGCCACACTTCGTTTGTCGGCTCCGACGATTTTTCGATCGCCGATATGGCGATCTATCCGTGGATCGCGAACCTGAAGCACAGAAACGGCGAGGCGTTTCCGTTTCTGAGCCTCGGGTCCGATGAGTTCCAAAGCCTCGCCGAATGGTTCTCGCGCTGTTCGGAGCGGCCTTCCGTGAAACGCGCCCAGTCGGCCTTCGCCGGGATCCGCTCCACGCTCGCATCGGCCACGCCGGAGGAACGCGACCGCGTCTTCGGACGAGGGGCCTTCTCACGGGCGACCTGAAGCTCAGCGCAGCAGATAGCCGCCGTCGAGCACGAGCGTGTGGCCGGTCACGAAGCTCGAAGCGCTGCCGGCCAGCCAGAGCACCGCCTCGGCAACCTCCCGCGGGCGGCCGAGCCTGCCGATGGGATAGGCCGGCGTGTAGCGGTCGCGCATTGCCTTTTCGTTTCCGGCGAGCGCGACATTCATCGGTGTTTCGATCGTGCCTGGCGCCACGGCATTGACCCGCACGCCGCGTGGCGCCGCCTCGAAGGCGGCCGCCTTCGTCAGTCCAATCACCGCATGTTTGGAGGCCGTATAATGGGCCGCTCCCGGCCCCGTCGAGAATCCCATGATGGAGGCCATGTTCACGATCGTCCCCCGTTGCGCCTCGTACATCGCCTTCAACGCCTCGCGCTGGCATAGAAACGCTCCGGCGACGTTCAGGTCCATCACGCGGCGGAACTCGACGCTGCTCATCCGATGCGCCTCGTCGGTGCCGCCGCGAATGCCGGCGTTGTTGAAGAGGTGATCGATTCTCCCCCAGCGGCCCAGAACCGTATCGAAGGCCTCGACGACCTGTTCCTCAACCGTGACGTCGACACGCAGGGCGATCGCCTCGGTGTCGCGGATCCTGGCCGCCGTTTCCAGCGCCGCATCGTGGTCGATGTCGATCACCGCGACGCGTGCCCCAGCCCTGGCGAAAGCAATCGCGGCGGCCCGGCCGATGCCTGATCCCGCCCCCGTCACGATGGCGACGGCCTCCTTCTCGATCACGGCGCAAATCCTCCCCCGTATTGCACTTTGCCGGTCGGCGATGCAGAAGCTAGCCCACCAGTCCGGACATCACTTGCGATCCTCGCGTGACCCTCGAAACGCCAAGCCAGCATTCTGGCCGAACGCCAAAACCCGGCACGAAGTCGAGCCGGCTGCTTGCCGTCCTCGACCTCTTTTCGGTCGAGGCACCGGTCTGGACGGTGGAGACGATGGCCGGACCTTTGGGCGTGGCGCCGGCGACGGCCTACCGGTACGTACGCGACCTCTGCGAGGCCGGCCTCCTGATACAGGCTGCGGGCGGCGGCTACGCGCTCGGTCCCCGCTTCATCGAAATCGATCGCCAGATACGCATTGCCGACCCCCTCCTCAAGATCGGACCGAGGATCATGGAATCGCTGCGTGACCGGCAGGTCGGCGCCCAGCTTCTCTGTTCCTTCTACGGGACGCGCGTTCTGTGCATCCATCAGGACCGCAGCGACGACCGGATTTCCATGAGCATGGAGCGAGGGCGGCCCTTCCCGCTGTTCCTTGGCGCGCCGTCGCGCATCATCCTCGCCAATCTGCCGAGCTATCACCTCAAGTCTCTTTTCCTCAGCCACAGCCGCGAAATCGAGCGCGCGGGGCTGGGCGCCGGTTGGCACGAATTCAAGGAGCGCCTCAAGTCGATCCGCAAGCGCGGCATCTATGTCGGCAGCGAGATCGATGCGGAACTGGTCGGCGTCGCAGCGCCGATCTTCCGGGCGCCCGCAACGGTGGTCGCGAGTCTCTGCATGGTGCGGCTGCGGGCGGAGGCGACCGGCGACGTTCTCACCGTTCTGGAGGCGAAGGCCCGTCTGGGGGCCGAGGCGATCAGCACGAAATTGCAGGCCAGCGGGACGCCGGTCACGGCGCCGAGCTACGCCTCGGCGCGTCAGCCGCGCTGACTGCGCCGCACTCACCGCAGCGGCGAGAAAGCGGTCGGCACGAGAATACGGTTCTCCATCCCGACGATCATCGGCGTGCAGACGCGCAGGTACTCCTGCCACGCCGCGAGCCCGGCCAGTTCCGCGCGCCGGCGCTCCCGGTCCGTCAGGCTTTCGTAGCCCCAGAGATGCACCAGTCGGCTGAGCGGGCCGATCTCGGTGGTAAAGTAGCCGATCAGGTTGCCCAGGATTCGTTTCTGGAGTTCCAAGCCCAGTTCTTCATAGCGGGCCAGATAGTCCGGGAGCTTGCCGGCAGCAATCTGATAAGTTCGTTCCTCGACGATCATTCCCGTCTCCAAACCGGTTCAGTTGTCCACGAGCAGACGTGCCGCGTCGGTTGCGCGCATGCCGACCGTTACGCCCTTGGCGATGGCCAGCCGGTTGGCAGCGCTGACGATCCCGTCGAAATAAGTGCTATGGCCGTCACCCATCCTCGCCGTGAGCGCATCGACTGCCGCACCGGCAATGCCGGCTTGGGCGGCGGGATCGAGGGCGGTGATGCCGGAATCGTTCTTGCCGGTGCCTCCGTCCGAACAGATGAAGCCCCAGGGCGCCGAACCGACGATGTAGCCGACCACGCTTCTGCCGGTGTGGCCCGCGGTGCAGAGAACGTTGCGGCCACGATCCTCGGCGCGTGCGAAGGCGATCGAGTCCGTGCAGACGATACTGCGGCCCGCCCCGTTGGTGTAGACGGCTTCACGCCTCTCCCTGTCGCCGAAACGGTCGGCGGCCTTCATTCCCTCGCTCTCCAGCAGCAGAACGGCGGCCTCCGCGACCCTCATTCCCGGACGCAGCCCCAGGCCTTCGGCCAACTCATTCACGCGACTGACAATTCCCTCCTCGTAGAGATCGCGGCCGTTGCCCATCTCCGCGGTCATCACGTCGGCAGCCGCAGCCGGGATGCCCAGTGCCTCGTAGAACCAGAGACCGGCTATTCCCGCTCCGTCCTTGCCGATCGCGCAATCGAGACCGATTGCGCCGCGCGGACCTGAACGGGCAATCATGCGCGCGCAGAGCACGCCGGCATAGGAGGCGGCCACGATCACGTCGTTCGCAGCGCTTTCGGAACCATAGTGGTCGGGCACGAAGGTTGCGGAATCGAACGTCAGTATCCGCCCGGTCGAATCGTCCCTGACAATGCGGATAGCGTCTCCGAGTTTTGCACCTGCCATCGCGAACCTCCTGGAAATCGGCGTGATACGCTCATACAGCGATATTGTGCTATTTTGCAATATATGAGAATTAGCAAAGAAACTGGAGCGGCCGCATTGGCTATCGATATCTCGGAAGTGTACGATGTCGTGGTGATCGGCTCGGGAGCCGGCGGCATGGCGACTGCGGTCACGGCGGCGGTTCGCGGGCTGAGCGCCATCGTTGTGGAGAAGGAGCCACTCATCGGCGGCACGACTGCCTATTCCGGAGGCTACCTCTGGGTGCCGGGCCATCCGAAAGACGGCGCCTCACCAGATCCCGAAGAGACCGAGAAGGCATACGCCTATATGCGCTATGAAGCCGGAAACGCATTCGACAGCGAGCGCACGACTGCCTTTCTCGCCCACGGCCGCGAAATGGTCGAGTTCTTCGAGGCCAATACGGAGGTCAGGTTCCTCGATGCGCCCGCCTTTTCGGACTACCACCCCGATGCGCCCGGCGCACGGTCCGGCGGCAGATCGATCCTGACGGCGCCGATCGACGGTCGTATGCTCGGAGAGGATATCCGGCGCCTGCGGCCGCCGCTTTCCACCATCACCTTCGTCGGCATGATGTTCAATTCGAGCCAGGAGGTGAACCATTTCTTCAACGTCACGCGCTCGGCGAAATCCGCGTGGCACGTAATCAAGCGTCTCGGAGCGCATGGCCGCGACCTCCTGTTGCATGGCCGCGGCATGCGGCTGACCAGCGGCAACGCGCTTGCCGCCCGGCTTATGCTGAGCGCTCGCACGCTTGGCGTTCCAATCCTGACATCAGCGCCCGCGCGACGCCTGCTGCGGGAGGATGGCCGCGTCACCGGCGTGGAGATCTCCACGGCTTCGGGCGTGCGCGCCATCCGCGCGCGCCACTCGGTGGTGCTTGCATGTGGAGGGTTCCCCCAGGACGCTGCGCGGCGCAAGGCGCTGTTTCCGCACGCCCCGACCGGCATGGAACACTTGTCCCCCGCCCCGCCGGGCAACACCGGGGATGGTCTTCGCCTCGGCGAAGAGGCCGGCGGAACGGTCGCGACCGAACTTCGCAACGCCGCAGCGTGGATTCCCGTCTCCCGCGTTCCCTCCGGCGCCGGGTACAAGGTGTTTCCGCACCTGATCGACCGCTACAAGCCCGGCGTCATCGCGGTTGGCCCGAACGGGCGGCGTTTCGTGAACGAGGCCAATTCCTACCACGATTTCGGACAGGCGATGATTGCGGCGTCGCAAGGCCGTGAATGCGTGGCGTGGCTCGTCTGCGATCACCGGGCGTTGCGCAAATACGGTCTCGGCTTCGTCAAACCCTTTCCATTGCCGATCTTCCAGCATATCCGCTCCGGCTACCTGATCAGCGGTCGCACCCCTCGTGAGCTCGCCGAACACGCGGGCTTCGATCCAGCGGCCTTCGAGGTCCAGTTGGCGACCTTCAACACCGCCGCGCGGCGAGGCGTCGATCCGCAGTTCGGCAAGGGAGAAACGGCGTACAATCGTTTCTTGGGAGATGCGTCGCACAAGCCCAACCCTTGCGTTGCCGCCCTCGAGAAAGCTCCGTACTACGCGATCCGGCTCGCCCTCGGCGACCTCGGCACCTTCGCCGGCCTGCGCACGGATGCCGAAACCCGGGTCCTCGACGCTGCGGGCAGGCCGGTGCCGGGGCTCAACGCGGTGGGCAACGACGCCGCCAGTGTGATGGGCGGAGCCTATCCCGGCGGCGGCATCACGCTCGGACCTGCGCTCACCTTTGGCTACATCGCAGGAACCTGGCTCGCACAATCGCGAACGACCTAGAGCCCAGCCGCAACAGGCCATCCGGACAATGCGAGCACGGCGCATCGTACCGGCTACGGCCGGGATTGCGCACTACATCATGCTGACGTGGGCAGCGGCGACGCGCCAGCCATGGGGCGTTCGCACCCAGGTCTGCATCTGGCGGCCGACCTGGTCCGGAAAATCCGGCCGGTGGAAAAGCGTCGAGGCGATGGCCATGTCGCGACCATAGGTGGTGATCACGGTGCGCGAGAGCGTGCGGTCGAAGGGTTTCTGCGCGGCGCGGAAGCGCCGGACCTCGTCGATGCCGTACTGCACCTCGGCGACGCCGTAGCGCACGGCCTTGTCCGAATGCAGGAACATCGCGTCCAGCGTTTCGGCGTCGTGTTCGAGCAGCGCCTTTTCGTAGGCTTCGAAGACCGCGGTGATTTCGGCCAGCGTCTCCGGATCGTCAATCAGCATGCTCAGGTGCCAGACCTCATGTACCCGCTCATCGGGCAACCATACGGTCGCGCAGGCGCGCTAGAAAGGGGATCGTTTCAAACCGGTCCCAACGGCCCTGCTCAGCCATGCACCATCGCCTCCGCGAAACCCTTCTCAAGATCGGCAAGCGGCGCAGCCCAGCCGACGATGCCGCCCTGGGCGACGATCATTTCTATCGCCGCGGCCTTGAATTCGGGGAAGTAGCTCTCGGTCGCGTCTTCGATCAGCAGGCATTCGTAACCGCGGTCGTTCGCCTCGCGCATGGACGTCTGCACGCACACCTCGGTGGTGACGCCGGCGAAGACGAGCTGGGTGATGCCGCGCGCCGACAGGGTCTCGTGCAGGCCGGTCGCCCAGAACATGCCCTTGCCCGGCTTGTCCACGACGATCTCGCCGTCGACCGGCGCGAGTTCCGGAAGGATCTGGTTGCCGGGCTCACCGGCGACCAGGATGCGGCCCATAGCGCCAAGATCGCCGATTCTCAGGCCCGGCTTGCCGCGCAGGCGCTTGGCCGGCGGACAGTCGGAAAGGTCGGGCCGGTGCGCCTCGCGCGTGTGCACGACCGGCAGGCCGTGCGCGCGAAAGAGCGAGATCAGCGCGGCGACGGTGGGCACGATTTTCGTCAGCCGGGCAACGTCGTTGCCGAGGACCGCTCCGAAGCCGCCCGGTTCGATGAAATCGCGCTGCATGTCGATAACCACGAGGGCGATGTGTCTTGGATCGAGCGCGAAGTCATAAGGGCGGGCGGGGACGAAAAACGGCATGGTCAGTGCCCCGCCATATGCTGGCCGATCGTGTTGCGATCGGTGTCCTCGATAGGCGACACGTAGCTGATCGTGCCCCCCGACATCACCGCCACCCGGTCGGAAAGCTCAAGGATTTCATCGAGATCCTCGCTGACGAGCAGCACCGCCGCACCGCGGTTGCGCTGCTCCATGATCTGGCTGCGGATCTCGGCGACGGAAGCGAAGTCGAGGCCGAAGCACGGGTTGGCGACGATCAGCACGTCGACATCGCCGGACAACTCGCGTGCCAGCACGGCGCGCTGCACGTTGCCGCCGGACAGCGCCTCGATCGGCGAATCCGCCGAGGTGGTCTTGACGCGGTAGCGCTCGATCAGTTCGTCGGCCTTCCTGCGCATCGGCCCCGGCGACAGCCACCAGCCGAGGCTGGTCATCGGCGGCTTGTCGAAGGAGCGGAAAGCCATGTTCTCGGCCACGCTCATGCGCGGCACAGTGGCGTTCTTCAGCGGCTCCTCGGGCAGGCCGAACACCTTGAAGCGGTCGAAATCGCCGCGTTTGGGCTCGAACGGCTTGCCGTGGATGAAGATGCCGCCGTCGGTAAGCGGCTTCTGGCCGGCCAGCACCTCGACCAGCGCGCTCTGGCCGTTGCCGGAGACGCCGGCGATGCCGACGATCTCGCCCGACTTGACCTTCAGGTTGACCGCGTTGATGACCGGCCTACCCTCACCATCCACGGCGCAGAGACCGGCGAGGTCGAGCACGGCCTTCATATCGTTGTGCTTGCGGCGCTCGGCGCGCTCGCGGATCTCCGTGTCGCCGATCATCATGCGGCTCATCTCGGCGACGCTCGCTTCCTGCGCGTCGCCTGAGCCGGTCAGCCGGCCGCGCCGGAGCACGGTGAAGCTGTCGCAGAACGCTTTCACTTCGCGGAACTTGTGGCTGATCATCAGCACCGTGACCTCGCCGCGCTTCGCCATCTCGCCTAGCAGGCCGAGCACCTCGTCGGCCTCGCCCGGCGTCAGCACCGAGGTCGGTTCGTCGAGGATCAGGAAACGCTGCTCCAGATAGAGCAGCTTCAGGATCTCGAGCTTCTGCTTTTCGCCGGCAGATAGCGACGACACCTGCTCGCTTAGCCGCACGCGGAAAGGCATGCGGTCCATGAAGGCTTCGAGCCGTGGCTTTTCAGCCTTCCAGTCGATGATTGCCGGCGCGTCGGCGCGGGAGATCACGAGGTTCTCGGCCGCCGTCAGGCAGGGCACCAGCGTGAACTGCTGGTAGACCATCCCGATGCCAAGGTCGCGCGCATCGCGCGGGCTCTTCACCTGCACCTCCTCCCCGTCGAGCAGGACCGAGCCGCGGTCGGCCGTGTAGAAACCCATGATACATTTGACGAGCGTCGACTTGCCGGCTCCGTTCTCGCCCAGCAGCGCGTGAAACGAGCCGGACTTGACCTTGATCGATACATCGTCGAGCGCTACGAGCGGGCCGAATATCTTGGTCATGCCGGCCGTTTCGAGCGATGGCGCGCGCACCGGCAGGCCGGTCACGTTCTGCGGAATAAGGTTCATGGCAGCGCCTCCAGGAAGGTGGCCGACGAGGCCACCGCGCCGAACACGCCGCCCTGCATCTTGATCATGTCGATGGCTGCGAGATGGTTCTCGACCTTGGTCGCGGCGCAGCAGTCCTCCAGCAGCAGGCATTCGTAGCCGCGGTCATTGGCGTCGCGCATGGTTGTGTGCACGCAGACATCCGTGGTGACCCCGGTCAGCACGATATTGCGGATGCGTCGGGTCTGCAGCACGAGTTCGAGGTCGGTGGCGATGAACGACCCCTTGCCGGGCTTGTCGATGATCGCCTCTCCGGGCTCCGGCTGGAGTTCGGGAATGATCTCCCAGCCCGGCTCGCCGCGCACCAGGATGCGGCCGCACGGCCCCTGGTCGCCAATGCCGGCGCCGATGCGCTGCGAGCGCCAGCGCTTGTTGGCCGGCAGATCCGAGAGGTCGGGCTTGTGGCCTTCGCGGGTGTGGATGATCGGATAGCCCTTGGCGCGCATGGCCGAAAGCACGGACTGGATCGGCCCGATCGGGGCGCGGGTCAAGGAGATGTCGTAACCCATGGAGTCGACATAACCGCCCGGCGCGCAGAAATCGGTCTGCATGTCGATGACGACTAGGCAGGTGTTGTGCGGGCCAAAATCGCCGTCGAAAGGCCAGGGATAGGGATCCGACTCCACCGTCACGGCATTCGCCACAAGGGCGGCCTCGATGCGTTCATCGACGAGTGTCATTTGCAACCTCATGGCCACCTCACTTGACGATCGAGAGTTCGCCTGGCGCATCGCGCGCGGCGCTCTTGGAGCGGGCCGAGGCGATCATGATGAAAAGCGTCAGGATGTAGGGCGCGGCGTTGAAGAAGTAGTAGCCCTGGCTGACGCCGATCGACTGCAGCGACGGCCCGAGCGCGCCGGCCGCACCGAAGAGCAGCGCCGCGAGCACGCAACGCAGCGGATCCCAGCGCGCGAAGATGACCAGCGCCAC
This sequence comes from Mesorhizobium sp. KR9-304, assembly GCF_040049215.1. Taxonomy (NCBI): domain Bacteria; kingdom Pseudomonadati; phylum Pseudomonadota; class Alphaproteobacteria; order Hyphomicrobiales; family Phyllobacteriaceae; genus Mesorhizobium; species Mesorhizobium sp. KR9-304. Next base: position 482,939 of record NZ_JBDZDN010000001.1, read on the forward strand.
CGCCATCAGACCCTGGCCCGACGAAAGACCCTCGTTCCAGCTTCCGGGATAGAACAGCGACAGAAAGGCGCCGCCGATCCCGGCAAGGAAGCCGCCGGCGGCGGTCGCCAGCAACCTCACCAGATCGACCGAGACGCCCATGGCGCGGGCAGACGCCGCGCTGTCGCCGGTCATGCGCACGATCAGGCCCCAGCGCGTGTTGGCGAGCGCCCACCACAGGAACAGCGCGAGCGCGATGCCGACGAAGAACAGCGGATTGACCCGGAGGGCCTGCGCGATCGACGGATCCGACGACCAACCGCCGAGCGGAATCGCTTCGAGGCGTGGCGCGGTCGGCTGGATGTATGGCTTGCCGAAGAAGAAGGCGAGCCCGGTGCCGAAGCTCATGAAGGCGATGCCGACGGCGATGTCGTTCACCTTGGGCAGCTTGCAGATGTAGCCGTGCATGGCGCCGAGCACGAGCCCGGCAAGGCCTGCCATCAGCACGCCGATCCATGGACTGCCGGTCGTGTAGGAGCCGGCATAGGCGACCATAGCGCCGAGCACGAGATTGCCCTCCAGCCCGAGATTGATGCGGCCGGATTTCTCGGTCAGGCACTCGCCGAGCGCCACGAACATGAAGGGTGTCGACACGCGGATGGCGCCTCCGATCATGGCAATGAGCACGATGAAGATGTCGGACTGGCTCATGTCATCGTCCTCCGTCACGCTTCGGCTGCAGGAAGGGAATGCGGCCGTAGAAGGTCTCGCTGACCAGAAGCACCACGAAGATGATGCCCTGCAGCACCAGCACGGTGGCATCGGGCATCGCCATGCGGCGCTGGACCAGGCCACCGGCGGCATCGAGCGCGCCAAACAGAATCGCAACCGGAATGACGGCCAGCGGATTCTGGCGCGCGAGGAAGGCGACCAGTATGCCGGTGAAGCCGTAACCCGCGACCAGCGATGCGTTGGCCTGGCCGTGGATGGCGGCAACCTCGTAGAAGCCGGCGAGCCCGGCGCAGGCGCCCGCAATGGCGCAGCACGAGACCACCAGAATGCCGACCGGCAGGCCTTGAGCCTGCGCCGCGCGGACATTGCCGCCGGTCATGCGCGCCGCGAAGCCGAAGGTGGTGCGCGACATCAGGATGTAGAGGACCACGGCGAGCACGATGCCTGCGGCAAGGCCCCAGTGCACCGACGTGCCCGGGATCTGTCCGACGCGGTAAGCGTCGCCGATCGGCATGGTCGACGGCTTGTTCGCCGAGGCAGGGTCGCGCAAGGCGCCCTCGACGAAGAAGTTCATGATGGCGATGGCGATGTAGGAGAGGAGCAGCGACGAGATCGTCTCGTTGACGCCGCGATAGTGTCTCAGCCACCCGGCGAGCCCGATCCAGAACGCGCCCACCGCCATCGCCGCCAGCGCCATGATCGGCAGGCCGATGATCGGCGTCCAGCCGCCGCCGACCAGCGGAATGGCGACCGCGGCGGCGGAGAAGCCGCCGAGCACAAGCGCGCCTTCCGCGCCGATCAGGGTGAGGCCGATGCGGGCGGGGATGGCGAACGCAAGCCCGGTGAGGATGAGGGGTGCTGCGCGCTGCAGCGTGTTCTGGACGGAGAAGGACGATCCGAACCCGCCGGTCCAGATCAGGCCGAAGAAGGTTGCCGGCGACTTGCCGAGCACAAGCAGGAAGATCGCGAAAATGACCGCTGATGCAAGCAGCGCGCCCACCGGAATCAGGACAGCTTCGATCATGCGGATTGTGCGCGGGCTGAAGCCCGCGCGCTCGATCGAAGGGGAGGCTACGATGACGGTCATTGCCCACTCCCTTCGCCGGGTTTCAAGCCTCTCATGCTGCTCATGCCCAACCCCTTTGCTGCCACTAACGCCGAGTAACGCCGGGCGATGCGATGGGCGGCGGCCGGATCGCCGCCGCCCAAAAGCTCAAGTCGTTGAACCCTGGACGCCTTCCAGCAGGTAGCTCATGCCGTCGAGAACCGGGTCGTAATTGTCCATCGAACCCTCGATGACGACCTTGCCCGTGTTGTCCTTGAGCGGGCCGACATAGATGGGCTTGCCAGCCTTCAGCCCCTCGATAGCGGCATCGGCCGCCTTGATGGCCTCGGGCGTCGCGCCGGCGCCGTAAGGCGTGTTGCGGATCATGTCGTTGTGGTAGCCGCCGGCGATGAAGTTCGGCAGCGCCTCGCCCTTGGCCAGCGCATCGGCGTAAATCTTGTAGATCGTCTCCCACTTGTATTCCGCACCGGTTATGAAGCCTTTCGGCGCCAGCGGCGCCTGGCTGGCGTTGTGGCCGCAGCTCTTCACGCCGCGCGCCTCGGCGGTTTCGATCACCACCTTAGGCCCGTCGACATGGCAGGTAATGATGTCGCAACCGGCGTCGATCAGGGCGTTGGATGCCTCCGCCTCGCGCACCGGCATCGACCATTCGCCGGTGAAGATCACCTGGACGGTCGCGTTCGGATTGACGCTCCTGGCGCCAAGCAGGACGGAGTTGACGTTGGACAGCACCGAGGGGATCGGCTTGGCGGCGACGAAGCCGATCTTGTTCGACGTTGTCGACAGGCCGGCGGCGACGCCATCCACGTAATGAGCCTGGTTGAGGTAGCAGAAATAGCTGCCGGCGTTGGCCGGGTCGCCCTCCTTCCACAGCGGAGCCGCGTGGCGGAACTGCACGTTCGGATATTTCTTGGCCGCCTCGACGACGAAGGGGCTGTAATAGCCGAAGGAGGTCGCAAGGATCAGGTTCGCCTGGTCGAGGTTGATCATCGACTCCATCGACTGCGTGACCGCGTCGGTCTCGGGCACGTTCTCCTCTTCGATGACGGTCACGCCCGGCACCTGCTTGAGGATGTCCATGGCCACCGCATGGGCTTGGTTCCAGCCGAAATCGTCGCGCGGTCCGACATAGACGGCTCCGAGTACAATAGGGGTCTGTGCCCGCGCCAGGCCGAAGGGCAGAGCGGAGGCGGCGATGCCGGCGGCGCCGGCCTTGAGAAGCGAACGTCTGGTCAGTGACGATGTGAACATGGGAGGCTCCAGCGGCTAGGTTGCGTTCCGGATTGCCTGGACCGGCAGCCGGTCTGTCTTCCGGGAAGAGGCAAAGCCCGTGCCATTTCCCGTATGGGGAGAAACTTGCGAGGTAACGTCCTGTTAATCTTGGGATTCAGGGCAGGCATGCTCCCGAGGCCCGCCGGCTGCGCCGTCACGGCAGCCCGGCAAATGGGCAGAGAGGCATAGGAAAAGCGCGGCTTCGACATGCCCTAACCCGCTTTCGCTTGCGCGCATGGCGCTTCGCCAAGGCCAGACTTCTCGTAGGTCGGCGACAGGCGGCTCGCCAGGAACGCGTCGCCGCGGATCGGCGCATAGCGCGCGGGACGCGCCGCGGTCGCGCAGTTGGGCAGGCAGGCGATGTCGGCGTCCGGATTGGGATCGAGGAAGAAGGCAATCGAATACCGCTCGCGGCCGCTGGGGCTGACCACGCGGTGCGGCGTTGAGACATAGATGTCGTTGGTCCAGCGCATCAGGCAGTCGCCGATGTTGCATACGAAGGCGCCGGGCACATGCGGCGCCTTCAACCATTCGCCGGCGCGGGTGCGCACCTCAAGCCCGCCAACGCCGTCGGTCGCCAGCAGCGTGACGCAGCCATAGTCGGTGTGCTCGCCGGCGCCGAGTTGGCCGACCTCGGTGCGTCCCGGCGCCGGTGGATAGTGCAGCAGGCGCAGCACCGCCATCGGCCGGTCGATCTTGTCTTCGAAGAAGTCCGGCGCGAGACCAAGGTCGACGGCGAAGGCCCGGTGCAGCAGTCTGCCGAGCCCTTGGCAAGCGTCGAAATAGGCGAGCATCGTGTCGCGAAAGCCGGCCATCTTCGGCCACAGGTTGTTCGCCCGGAACATTTGGCCGGCAAGCAGGTCCGGGTCGTCCGACGGCAGTTCCAATCCGATGTTGAAGGCTTCCTTGAGATCGGCCGGGCGGGTCGGATCGAGCGCCTCACCCTTCATCGGCACATAGCCGCGGTTGCCCTCCGCCGTATAAAGCACCGATCGCTTGAAAACCTCGTCGCGATCGAAGAATGTGGCCGACATGGCGAAGGCCTTGCTCACGAGCGACGGCGGAACCGAGTGTCCGGCGACGTAGAAGAAGCCGATGTCGCGGCAGGCGGCGCCGATTCGGGCGGCGACGCCAGCCGTCTCGCGCGCTTCGCCCGTGGCAAGAGGGGAGACGTCGATGAGCGGGATATCGCTAGACGACACGGGCGACGGCCTCCGCTTCCACGCTCTGGCTCACATGATCGAGATATGCCCGCCAGCCGCCGAAACCGGTGATGTCGGTGCCGCCTGACAAGCCCTGGCTCTCGCAGAGAAAGCCCTTCACCAGCGTACCGTCCCGGAGAGCGACGGTGCCGATGCAGAGCGGCGCAGGCACGCCGGCAATGAACTCGCCGAAACGCTCCTTGGGCAGCGCCCAGACTTCCAGTTCAATTGCGTCTCCTCCGACCGACCGCCGCACAAGGCCTGGCCGGAACGGCGGGCCGCCTGCCAGCGCGTGGAGTCCGTAGATGGGAGCGGTCTGGCTGGCGCGCAGGAAACGCGCACCGCAGCCGGTCAGCTCGCCGTTGAGGGGCAGGCCGGACATGTGCGCACCGCAGACCGCTAGCGCGATCTCGTCCGGACCAGGATCGGCAATAAAAAGCGGCGCGGGCGGACGGGGCCAGTCCGTCGCGCCGAGTCGACCCGCTTCGACGGAAGCGCCAAGCGCGGCACAGAGCCCATCGCGGCCGGTGGCCGCCAGGAAGGTGACACTGCCCGGCCAACCATCGGCGCGCGCCCCCGTAGGCACCGCGATGCCGCACATGTCGAGCAGATTGACGAAGTTGGTGTAGGTGCCGAGCCGCGCGTTCGGTCCGATCGGATCGGCGGCAATGTCCGCCATCGTGACGACGGTCGGGACAGTCGGCACGCAGAGCGCTTCGACCGAGGCGAGCGACTCCTCACAGACGCGGCTGAGTTCCTTCAGCCGGTAGATCCCCTTGAAGGTATCGACGGCAGTGAGCTTCAGGCCGGCCTCCAGGATAGCGCGTGTGGTCTGGTGCAGCGTCTCGGGAGCCTCGGTCAGCCGCGGGCCGACGGCGGCGACCCGCTCGGCGACCCATGCGCCTTCGTAGAGCATGCGCGCCACGGCGTAGAAAGGCTCGAAATCCATCTCGACGATCGTTGCACCTGTGGCCCGCAGCCGGTCGAGGGTGACGCGGAAATGGTCCGTCTGGGCGGCGTCGCCGAAAGTCTGAAGCGTGGCGGCGTGGGGAATACCAATGCGCAAGGCGGGCGGCAGCGAAGCAAGGCGCGGCTTCGGCAGCTTGCGCGAATATGCGTCGGCGGGATCGTATCCGGCAGCGGTTTCGAAAACCTCCCACGCGTCGGCGACCGTCATCGCGAAGATGGAGATCGTGTCCAACGTTCGGCAGGCCGGCACCATGCCGGCGGCTGAAAGCGCACCAAGCGTGGGCTTCAGCCCGACGATGCCGTTGAGCGCGGCCGGCACGCGGCCGGAGCCGGCCGTGTCGGTGCCGAGCGCAAAGGCGGCAAAGCCGTGCGCCACTGCGAGCGCCGAACCTGAAGAAGAGCCACCCGGGACGATCGCCGTATCGAGCGCGTTGCGCGGCACCGGATAGGGCGTGCGCACGCCGACCAGGCCGGTCGCGAACTGGTCGAGATTGGTCTTGCCGAGGCAGATCGCGCCGGCTTGCCTCAGCTTCGTAACCACGAAGGCGTCGGCCTCTGCGCCATAGGCGAAGTCCGGACAGGCGACCGTCGTGGGCATGTCGGCGACGTCGATATTGTCCTTGACCGCAAAGGGAACGCCCCAGAGCGGACGGCCGTCGGGCTCGCCGAGCGCCCTTGTTGCCGCCAGAGCCTTTTCCCGCGCGTCGTGGATGAAGATGCCGGGATCGGCGACGGCGTCGAGCCGACGGAAAGCTTCCTTCACAACGTCCGTTGGTCGCGTGCCTTGCGCATAGGCTTGTCGCAGCGAGCGGAGCGTGAAGGGAAGGTCTTCGATCGTCATGGGCGCTCTTAGGTTTCGCGTCGGATCGCATTTGAGGACGCACCGCCAGCTTGCAGCTTTTCCCGTTCGCGAAAATTGCTATGATTTCACCGATGCGGTGCAAAAAAAGCACCACCCAAAGGAACGGCGCCATGAAGCACCTGCACACTTTCCGCCTGATCGAGGCCGTGGCGCGCGCCGGGTCGATGCGCAAAGCCGCCGAGGACATGAACATCACCGCCTCGGCGCTAAACCGGCGCATCAACCGTTTCGAGGACGAGTTCGGCGCCGAATTGTTCGAACGCCTGCAGGGTGGGGTGCGGCTCAATCCAGCCGGCGAACTCCTGCTACACCACTTCCGCGCCACAGCCTCGGATCTGTTGCGCGTCCAGGGCCAGGTGGCGGATCTCTCGGGCGAGCGGCGCGGACATGTCTCGATCGCCTGTTCGCAGGCGCTGCTGCCCTATTTCCTGCCGCGCGAGATCGCGCGCTACCGCGCCGACCACCCCGGCGTCACCTTCTCGGTCAACGTGCGAGACCGCGCCCAGGCCGAGCAGGAATTGGCAGCCTATTCGAGCGACCTCGCCCTCGTCTTCGAGCCGGTCTACCTGGTGGATTTCGAAGTCGTGCACGTGGTGCCGCAGGCCGTCAACGTCGTCATGCGGGCCGACCATCCGCTGGCTCGCAAGGCGGAGCTCAGGCTGCGCGACTGCCTCGACACGGCGCATGTCGCACCATCGGCCAAATACGGCGTGCGGCACCTGCTCGACTTCGCCGCGCGGCGCGGTTCGCGGCGCGTCTCTCCTGTCGTCGAGACCGAGAGCTTCGAGCTCATCAGGCACTACGTGATGCACGAGAATGTCATCGGCTTCCAGATACCGATCGGGCTCCGGGAGCCCGCGGACAGGTCCATACTGTTCCGGCCGATCTCCGAGCGCGACCTGCCGCCGGGCAACCTCATACTCGGACAGATGCGCGGCCGCACCCTGCCCGTGGCGTCGGCACGCTTCGCCATTCAGCTTGCGTCATCGCTCGGCGCGCCGACGTGACGATGCGAAGCTTCGCTCAATGCCGCCGCGCAGCGAGAGAGGCCCGAAACGCCGCGATCTCTGCGTGGCTGGCGATGCCGCCCGCCGGTCCGCGAATGGTGACGGCGCGCGCCGATGCGGCGACCGCAAGTTCCAGCGCCTCATCCAAGCCACCGCCCTGCCCGAGCACATGGAGCAGCGCGCCGCCGAACGTGTCCCCGGCGCCGGTCACATCTTCGACGGGAACCGCATAACCGGGAACGTCGTAGCGCGTCTGGCGGTCGAAAGCCTCAGCGCCGTCGGCGGCGCGGGTCCTGATGACCGCGCCGACCTCGTTTTCTGCCATCCAGCCATCAAGGCCATCTATCGGGCGGTCGCCGAATGCCGTCGCGTATCCGACCTGGTTCAGGATAAGCACCGAAGCGCCGCGCAGATAGGGCAGATCGGTCTCGCCAAACCCGCCGACATCGAGGTCGAACACCGTTCGCCGGCCATGCGCGCGAAGGTCCTGGAGGAGAGCTGCCTGCCCCAGTTCACCATGACGCAGACGCCTGGACCGATAAAGCGTCGTGTACAGATATCCGGGCTGGCGAAGATCCCGCACCAGTTTCCCCGACAGTTCCATGGGCTGGAATCCCATGTCCACCGTCAGCACCACATGCTCGCCCTCGGCGAGGAAGATGAGGTTGCGTGATTCGGCAATTCCCTCTTGGCGCAGCATATGCCCGACCGAGACCCCGCGCTCCTCCAGTTCGGCGATCAGGCGGTCCGAAATCGGACTGAAGTTGAGCAAGGAAACGAATTCCGTCGGCGAGCCCAGCCCCGCATGGACCGAGGCTGCATTGGCTATGCTGCCGCCCACATAGCTTCCCAGGAAATCCACGAATCCCTTGTCCGCCAGGCTCGGCCAGCGCTCCGCCGCATAGTATTCGTCGAGTGAGACGTCGCCGATAAAGAAAGCCGGCGCCAGGTTCATGCGAGCGTCTCCGCCACAACCGAAACCGGTCCGCCGATCACCTCCTGCCACTCCGTTCCGGTGCGCACCGTCGCCATCCAGTAGTAAGTCGTCGGGCCGTGCAGCCCGCGACAGGCGTCGTGCCATGTGCCCGGCTTCATCACGGCGACGGTTCCGGGCGGGATCGAGAACGCGCGCAGGCCCCTGCGGTCTGGCCTGGCCTGTGGCCCCGCAGCCGCGACGACGAGAACGATCGGCCCTTCGGCGCAGAACAGGGCTTCCTGGGTGTTCGGATGACGCTCCATCTGGAACACCTCGAACGGCGTGCCGCCCGAACGGGTCATGCCAAGGCTCGCATTGGTCCCCAGCAGCGGATCGTGCGTATAGGCATCGGACCATCCGGGGCCCTCGGTATGCACGACGCCTGCCCCTTGCGGACTATCGGACTCGCGCAATCGTACAACCCTGCCGAAAGGAGCAAAAGCGTCGTCGCCGATCGGCTCGATGCGGATCATGGCTTGAGCTCCGTGCGGACTTTTCGGACCTCCTCCATCAGCTCACGGACATGCGCGACATCGACGATACCGGTATCCTTGTAGCTGTCCTTGAAATAGGAACCGACGATCGCGCCGTCCGCGATCCGCATCTGGTCGGCGGCAGTGGCCGCCGTCATGCCCGCGCCGACGATCAGCGGGTAGTCTGTTCCGACAACGTCGCGAAAGCGCAGGACCTTCGCGTTGTCGGTGCCCTGTCCAGTCGCCTCGCCCGTAACGACGAGCGCATCGGCACGCGCCATGCCGAGCCGAATATCCTCCTCCTCGCTGCGTCCTGATTTCACCGGTTGATATTTGAACCTCACGCCACCGAAGAGCAGAGCATCGGTGGCCGCCCGGCGCTCTTTGAGTTCGCTGGCGTAGTCGGCGTCCTCGTCGGGCGGGAGGTGGCCGCAAACCGAGTCGATCTGCAGGAAGGAAACGCCGAACCTTTTGACAAGCTCGAATCCGAGACGGAAATCCCGCAACAGGTTCAGCCCGACAACGACCCCGGGCGCGTCCCTCTCGAAAGCCTCCAGCACGCGGCGCACGTCGTCGGGATCGCCGAAGTAGTTTTCCACGACAACCGCATCCACACCGCCGGCGATCATATCCCGCGCCTCGACCAGGGCGCGCGACAGTCGTTCTTCCGGTGCCTGGCCGCCGAGATGCAGCATGCCGAGCACCGGTTTTCCATCGGGAAAGAGCTTTTCAAGCTTCGTCGGCATGCGGCCTCCACAAGTGTGCAAGGGGTGGGTTTCTACCGGCCCCGACTTCGTTCTCAGGCCCGCGAGATGGCGAGACCGGGGTTGAGCAGATAGGCCGGAAGCCAGCCCGCCAGATTGCTGAAGGGCAGCACCTCCGGCTTCATCCGGATGCCCAGTCCGTCGGCCATGAAGGCGCGGCGCGCCTCGATCCTGGCCCAGGCATCAGGGAAGCGCTCGGCGAATTCCGCCCTGCCCCGTTCATCCAACAAAGCGATGCCGTCCTCGATATTGGTGCTGAAATAGGCATTGCCCGGCGCCGGTATCATATCGAGCTGAATTGCCTGGCCGGAACGGAAGGATTCCGTGCTCCCGGGACGGATCGGAGAATGCATCCATTCGTCGATATGAAGCAGGTGGCCGGGATTGAGCGCCAGCTTGAAGAAATCATTGTCCAGCCGCGCGCGCATCCTTGCGTCGATTTCGCCGCCGGTGACGTCGATGCCGATCGTCTCGTACCACTCGGCGGCGGCCTCCCAATAGCGGGCGACGAAGGCGTCGGCATAGTCGCGGGCGTCGGCTGGCAGTTCATCCGCGCTCTCGACCACATATCCCGCGCGCGCCGTCAGCGACCCCTGATAGCCGAAGGCGGTGGTGAACATCGCGCCCCTCTCGATCTCCACATCGGAAGGGCTGCCGAGCCCGAAGCGCGCGCGTTCGCCCGTCGAAAGCATCGGGTGGCAGCAGAGCGGATAGCCGAGCGGCTGCATCAGGCTGGCGGCTTCGAATTCGGTCATGCCGGGCTTGAGGCCGAAGATGACGCGCTTGACCGATTCCGAGCCGTGCGTGGCGAGAAACTCGAAGCGCGCGAGTTCCTCGATCTCGATCTCCGCGCGCAGCCCGTCGACCGGATTCATCATGATGCCGGTCGCATTCGAGACCGGCCCGATGGCGGCAAGCAATGCAGCGACATAGGCCGGCAGATCAACCGCGCCATCCGCATCTATGACCTCGACGGGCAAGAAGTATTTCCAGCCCACCGCACCGATCTTGTGCCCCTTCTGGAGCCCTGCCTTTGCGAGCAGGTCCGGCAGCGGCAAGGCCTTTGTCCGGTCCTGCCCCAAGAGCCCGAACCCCGGCCACACCAGGGAGGATGCGCCAAGCAGGGAGGCGGCCGCGGGGCCGGCATTCTCCGGCCCGGTGACGATCACCGGATCCTGCCCGCGCACCGCGACCAACAGCGCTTCCTCGAAACGCGGATCGAAGCCGGTGAGCCAGGACATGTTGGCGCAGTGTTCACGGTCGGCGTAGACAACTGCCGCGTCGAGTCCCTTCTCGGTGATCCGGTCCATGAAGCGCGCGAAACGCGCCTGATAGGTCGCCGCCGCGATCTTCGGAATATGGCGCGGAACCCCGTAGTCCGGGAGCACGACGGGCTTCAGTCTGGCGGTACCGGTCACAAATTCTTCCTTTCAGTTTGCGGGCGGCTTTGTCTGGCCGCCTCTTTGCTATCGCAGCACGCCGACGGCCTCGCGTCGGGCACGGAATGTCAGGTTCTGTCCGAGCACATCCTTGGCCCGGAGGTCGGTGGAAATCAGGGCTGCGATGCTCTCCCCACCGGGAAGGCGCAGTTCCAGGCGGTTCTGCGTGCCGCCAAAGACGAAATCCTCGACCGTTGCGGAAAAGCTGATGTCGGCTTCACCGCCTGGCCCCAAATCGATGTCTCCGGGGCGCAGCCAAAGCGTCGCTGCGTCGGTGTCGCCGCCGGGATCGCGCGCCTCGGGCAGCGAGAAGCTCGCTCCGAACCCCTGCCACACGCCATTCGAACGGATTCCCCGCACGAAGTTGTTCTCGCCTAGAAATTCGGCGACGAAACGCGTCTTCGGAGATCTGAACAGCCAGGTCGGCGCACCTTCCTCGACGATCTTGCCCTTCTCGAACACGGCTATCCGGTCGGACATCGTCAACGCTTCCTGCTGGTCATGCGTAACATAGAGGAAAGTGACTCCCGTCTCCTTGTGGAGACGCCGCAGTTCCGTCTGCATCTGCTCCCTGAGCATCCGGTCGAGCGCAGACAGCGGTTCGTCGAGCAGCAGCACGCGCGGGCCGAATGCAAGCGCGCGCGCCAGCGCCACGCGCTGCTGCTGACCGCCCGAGAGCTGGCGGGGCTTGCGATCGGCGAAGCTCTCCAGCCCGACGAGCGCGAGCATCTCGTCGACGCGCGTGCGGATGCGCGCGGGCGTCCACTTCCGGATCTTGAGCGGGAAGGCGATGTTGCCGGTGACGGTCAGGTGCGGGAAAAGCGCGTAGCCCTGAAACACGAAACCGAAATTGCGATCCTCGGGCTCCCTGGCGGTAATATCCAGCCCGTCGAGCAGGATTCTGCCGGAATTGGGCTTGTTGAAACCCGCAAGCGACATCAGCAGGGTCGTCTTGCCCGACCCGGAGGGGCCAAGGAGGGAGATGAACTCCCCCTCCTCGACCGTCAGGTACACGTCATCGAGCGCCTTGAGGGGACCGTAGGCCATCGTCAGGCTGTCAACGACGAGAAAGGACATCTCAGACCTGGTCCCGAGCAAGGGGCGCAGTGGAACAGTGGATGCCGCCGCCGCCCGCTTCGACAGGCTCGTAGTCGCAGGTAATCAGTTCGACGCCGGCGTCCGCGAGGCGATCCTCGAGGCGCTTCGAGCGGCTGCCGTGCATGACGACCTTGCTCGGAGCGATGGCGAGCGAATTGAGCGAGAACGCGTTGTCCTCCGGCGGAAGCTCGATGAGCTTGATGCCGCGCTTCTGCAGGTACTCGATGAAGAACCAGGGCAGTTCGTTGAGGTTCACGATCGCCTTGTCGACGTCGACCATGTTGAAGGCGCCGTCGATATGGATGCGGAAACCCATGCCCGGCAGCGTGATCAGCTCGATGCCGTGATAGCCGAGGATCGCCTGCAACTGGCGCACACCTTCCTCGTTGCACGCCACCGACACGCAACACACAGCCGTCTTGTCGTCGATGTTGGCAAAACCGCCGCCTTCGAAGACGGCGTTGCCGGTCAGCGTGGCGACGATCGGGCAGCCGGCGCGCGCCAGCGCGCGCGTGACGGGCAGTTCTTCGCCGCGCCGGACCTTGCGGGCGAGACGCGTGACGATGGCGCCGCTTTTGATGCCGATGCAGCTGTCGCGGGTGAAGACCTGCTTCATGCGGCCCGGCGCCGCCTCGCCGACGAGGACGACGTTCACGCCTTCCTTGCGCAGGATGCCGGTGAACTGGTCGTGGGCCTTCTGCATCGCGCCCAGATCGGGCAGTTCCTTGCCGATCCAGTACCAACCCTTTTCGGGATCGCCATAGCCTCCCACTTCGGGCATCGGCTTGTCGGCGGTCACGACCTTAACCTCGTCGCCGGGACGGTGCATCAACACGGCGCGCAGCTTGCCGACATCGTTGGAGCAGCCCCAGACGCCTCCCCACACTTCCTGCTGCTCGGCAGGATCGTGGAAGGCAGGCTCGGGCACGGATCCGAACGTCTGGAAGAAGACCTTCTCCCTGTATTCGTGATCGCTCATTGCATGCGCTTGGCTCATCGGAGTTTCCTTTTCGTGGGATGAGAGAAATGAAAGCCTAGTTCGGCAGCCCCGCTCGCTTCCGGCGGCCGGAGAACAGGCTCTGTGCGATCAGCACGGCCATGGTGGCGATCAACAAAACCGAGGCGATTGCCGCGAGCGCCGGATCGATCGAATCGGTGATCGAGGTGTAGATACGCCGCGGCAGCGTCACGAAGTGCCGTGCGGTGATGAACAGCGTGACGGTGATCTCGTCCCAGGAGCTGATGAAGGCCAGGAATGCGCCGGCGGCGAGGCCCGGCGCGATGTTGGGCAGGATGACACGCCCAAACACCGTCATCGGCCTGGCGCCCAGGCTGCGCGCCGCCGTCACGATGCGGTTGTCGAGGTTCGAGAGCGAGGCGGCGATGGCCAGGAACGCCATCGGCAAGGACAGCACGACGTGGACGATCAGCACGCCCCAGAACGTGTCGAGCATCGACATCTTCGACAGCACCCGCACCACGCCGACGGCATAGATGATCGGCGGCACGATCAGCGGCGAGAGCATCAGCAGCCGCACCGAGGAGGGCCACCAGCCGGCCCGGATCCAGGCGCCCACCGCGAAAGCCGCCGCTATGGCTGTCGAGATGATCGCTGTCGCGACGGCGGCCATGACCGAGTTTCGAAAGCTGGGAACCCAGCCCCGCGCGGGATCGGCAAGCGAGGCGTAGTGTTCGAAGGACACCCCATCGACAGGAAGCGACAGATAGGTCTTGTCGGTGACGGAGACGGGGATCACCACCAGAACCGGCAGGAACAGGAAAAGCAGGAGAGCCCAGACGAGGGCCATCAGCAGGCGGTTGCGTGTATTCGCGTTCACTTTGCGCCTCCCCCGAAAGCGGCGCGCATCGCCGGGCTGCGCAAAGCGAGCGCGAGCAGCAGGCCGACGACGAGCAGAAGTGCTGCCGAAAGCGACGTGGCGAGGTCCCACCGGCCGGTATTGGAGATTTGCACAGAGATGTATTCGGCGATCATCAAAGTGCGGCCGCCGCCGAGCAATGCCGGCGTGATCAAGAAGCCGAGCGAGAATACCAGAATGAACAGCGAGGCAACCGCGATTCCGGGCAGGCTCATGGGCAGCCACACACGCAGGAACACGGTCACCGGCCCAGCGCCCAGGGAACGGGCCGCCTGGACAATGCGCCTGTCGATGTCGGTGAGGTTGGCGTAAAGGAGAAGGACGGCGAACGGAACCATGTAATGAACCATGCCGATGGTGACGCCGACGCGGTTGTAGACCAGCTGGATCGGCTCGGTGATCGCACCGATGGACATCAGACCGCTGTTAAGCAGGCCCTGCGAACGCAGTATGGTGATCCAGGCAAACGCGCGCACCAGCACGGAAACCCAGAACGGAATCGACACCATCAGGAGAGCGATCTTTCGTTGCCGGTTGCTCATGTGGATCATCCCGAAGGCGATCACATAGGCGATCACCATCGTGATGAGCGTGGTGCTTATGGAAACGGTCAATGTTGTCTGCACGACCCGCCTCACCGCGCGGCTGGTGAACAGGCGTTCGTAGTTCGCGAGCGCTCCGTTTCCCTCGGTCAGCGAGAGGGCGAGCACCTGAAGTATCGGCAGCGCATAAAGCAGTATGACCAACAGGCCCGCGGGCACGGTCAGATACAGCGCAAATCGTTCGAAGCGTGACGACATGTCCGTGCCGCTCAAGGATCAATGCAGGTTCGTGTCGCGGGGCAATCCGCCACCCCCTGCATCGGCAGGGAGCGGCGGAGCGCCGTCCGCGGGGATCAGGTGGCGATGAAATCGAGGAACTTGTTCTGCAACTCTGCCTCGTGCTCGGCGTACCATTCCGGATTGACCAGAACCTGGCCGGTGGTGTTGGCCGGCGAGGTCGGGTTGAAGACGCGGTCCTCATCGGTCATCAGCGCCTCGGCCGCCGGATTGGTCGGGCCGTTGCCCATCAGGCGCAGAAGGGTGATCTGCGGCTCCGGATCGAGAGCCGAGTTGATGAACTCGAACACCTTCTTGCCGGCAGGGTTGCCCTTCGGCACCGACCAGGCGCTGATGAGAAGCATGTTCTGGTTCCAGGTGATGGCGTAGTCCGGGTTCTCCTGAGCAAGCAGCTTGGCGCGGGTGTGCCAGATGTTGCCCATCACCACTTCGCCGTCTCGAAAGAGCTGCTGGCTCTGCGCGCCGCCTTCCCAGAAGATGAACTGATCGAGATGGGGCTCAAGCTTGGCAAGGGCGCGATCGACGTCGAGCGGATACAGATCCCCGGGCGCGACCCCGTCGGCGAGCAGGATCGGTTCGAGTTGTCCCTGGACCCATTTGCACATGGTGCGCTTGCCTGGAATCTTCTCAAAGTCGAGGAAATCCTTCCAGTCCGTCAGCTTCTCGACACCGGTCGCCTTCTTGTTGTGGAACAGGACGTTGGCGAACGCGTAGTTGCCGACGCCAAACTCCTGCGAGAACTGGGGGACCTTGTTCTTGTCGACGATTCCGTAGTCGATCGGCTCGACATAGTTGCCGGCCGAAAGGACGCGGGCGTCGATCAGACCGTTGTCCATCACATCCCAGATGACATTGCCGCTGTCGACCATGGTGCGCACCGAACCGATGGCGGGACCGGCGCCGTCTATGACGAGCTTCATGCCGGTCTGGGCGGTGAACGGACCGCCGAATGCCTGCTGGAAGGCATCGACGGCAACGCCGCCCCAGTTGCACAGCACGATCTCGTTTTCGGCGGCATGTGCCGCTCCGGGACGCAGCGCCACCCCAAGTCCCACCACTCCGAGCGCGGTCAGGAAACTGCGGCGGTCGATATGACCGTCCATGAACTTCTGCAGCAATGTCTCTGCCTGGTCTTTTGCAAAACGATTGGTCATTTTCTTTTCCCCTGTACGGTTCGATTGCTCTTCGCCGCCGCCTTTTTGGCGGTCGACGTTTTTCCGGGTGCGGTACGCCAGTGACGGCGTAGGCGCGGTGGAGCGACGGAGCTGCGTTCGACGAGCTCGACATCGACATACTCGACAACGTCTTCGGCCAGTTCGCCCTTCAACAGGCCGACCAGCAGTTGGACGCCCCGCACGCCGAAGGTTTCGGCGGACTGGCGAACGGTGGAGAGCGGCGGGCCGACAACATCTGCGTTCGGAATGTCGTCGAATCCCACGATGGACAGGTCTTCCGGCACCGACAGCCCGGCCCGTCGAGCCGATCGGAGAATGCCCAAGGCAACCACGTCGGCTGCGGCGAAGATCGCCGTCGGGGGATCATCGAGCCGATCGAACGCGGAAAAGGCCGCTTCGCCATCCTTCGACTCGTAACCGGGAAACCGGATCAGTTCAGGATCGACCGAAAGCCCCGCGGCCTCGAGCGCTTGACGATAGCCGGCAAGCCGTTGAGAGCTGGAGATCAGGCCTTCAGGGCCGCCGACATAAGCGATCCTGTGATGCCCCGCGGCAAGAAGATGCTCGGTGGCAAGCTGGCCGCCCTTGTGATTGCGGGCATAGAGCCTCGGCGCCTCGGCGCTGTGAACGTCTTCGTCGAGCAGGACGACATTGCGCACGCGGTTGATCGTTTCGGCGATCTCAGGTGCGCCGGGGTGGTTGGTCATGAACAATATGCCGTCGACCTGGGCGCTCTCGATGCGTCTGAGATGGGCGATCTCGTTGTCGGCAATATTCCTGCTGTTGAAGATCAGGAGACTGTAGCCCAGCCGCGCACATTCGGCTTCCGCCGCGCTCGCGATGGCTGAGAAGAACGGATACGCGATATCTGAGAGGACGAAGCCAAGTGATTCACTGCTGCCCAGGCTCAGCCTGCGCGCCGTGACGTTGGCCCTGTAGCCGAGGTCGTTGGCGGCAGCCTCGATCCGCGCGACGGTCTCGGCGGGCAGAACGATCCGGTTGTTGAAGTGCCGCGAGACGGCCGTCACCGACAGTCGAGCAGCAGCCGCGACATCGCGGATCGTCACCGCGGCAGCACGACGTTGGGGCGCTCGAGGCGTCACCGGAGCGCCTCCAACTCACGACGACGCTGTGCATGATCAGCCGCTGACATCCAGGCTCGTTCCACCGCTGGCTCTTTACATCGAAACCGTAACCCCGGTATTCGTTGGTTGTAAAGCGATTTACTAAACCGCTTTATCAAATGGCAGATCTTTGTGCAGCCTGCTGTGGATTCAAGCAGACCAAAACCGGAATCTGCCATCCTTTTGATCGGAGTCGGATGGATCGACGCGCGACTCCAGCCGTGCCACATGTGAGCCGCCAGAAGTGGAGAACGGAATGCGAAGCCTTGCCACATATCTAGTGGAAATCCTCGAAGCGAACGGCGTCGACACGATCTTCGGCATTCCGGGAGTCCACACCGTCGATCTCTACCGCGGGCTGGAGAATTCGAGAATCCGCCACGTCACGCCCCGACACGAACAGGGCGCGGGCTTCATGGCGGACGGCTATGCGAGGGTGACGGGAAAGCCCGGCGTCTGCTTCATCATCACCGGACCCGGCATGACGAACATCGTCACCGCGATGGGTCAGGCGTATGGAGATTCCATCCCCATGCTGGTCATATCGAGCGTCAATCCAGTTGGAGAGATGGGATCGGGCCGTGGCCATCTGCATGAGCTGAAGAACCAGAGCGCCCTGGTTCGAGAGGTCTCGGCTTTCAGTCACACGATCCTCGATATCCATGCGGTCGAACCCGCCCTCGCCCGGGCCTTCTCGTTGTTCGCGGCCGGCCGGCCGCGACCCGTCCACATCGAGATCCCGGTCGGGCTGCTCAATTCAGATGCCTCGTTCATGCCGGCGGCCCGGCGCTTTGCGCTGCCCCAACCGCCTGCTCCCTGCCCGGACACCGGCGTCCAGATAGCCTCGCGCCTATCGGCGGCCATGCGCCCGCTGATCGTGGCCGGCGGCGGCGCCATTGGTGCGGCGTCGGCGATTCGCTCTTTGGCGGAGCGGCTTGGCGCACCGGTCGTGATGACGGTCAACGCGCGAGGCATCGTACCGGGCGATCATCCGCTCGCCGTGCCGCTGACCGGCGACTCTGCGGCCGTCATGAAGCTTTTGCAGGAATCCGACGCGACGCTCGCACTCGGAACCGAGTTCGGACCAACGGATTTCGCCGACCGTCTGCCTGCCTCCGGCCGCCTGCCCGGCTGGCTTGCCCGAGCCGATCTCGACGCCGAACAGTTGATGCGCGGACTGCGGGCTGATCTTCCGCTCCTTGCCGATGCAAGGCTGACGGCCGAGGCGGTGCTTGAGGCGCTGCCCGAGGGGTCGCCCGCCACCGCCGGCGCCGCAATCGCGCGCGCTGCCCGGCATGAAGTCGAAACGGCGATGAACCCCGTATTGTCCGCCGGGCTGCAGATGCTCGACTTGCTGGTGCAGACTCGCCCCGACGCCATCGTCGTCGGGGATTCCACCCAGCCGGTCTATGCTGGCTGCACGGCGTTCGGAGCACCGCGCCCGGCGAGCTTCTTCTGTTCTGCGACCGGTTTCGGCACTTTGGGCTACGCGCTTCCGGCGGCCATCGGCGCGGCGCTGGGCGCTCCCGACAGGCCGGTGTTCGGTGTCATCGGCGATGGTGGCTTGCAATTCACGATCGCCGAGATGGCATGCGCGACCGAGGCCAAGACCACGATCCGTCTGATCGTATGGAACAACAGAGGATACAGCGAGATCAAGTCCTACATGATCAATGCCGGAGTCCCGCCGGTGGGCGTCGACATCTACACGCCGGACTTCGAGCCGATCGCCAGAGGCTTCGGCTGGCGTTACCGCAAAGTCTCCAGCATCGGTGACTTCGCCACTGCTATTGCCTCTCCCAGTATTCACAACGAGGTCATCGAGATCGATGAGGCCCCCTTCACGGCGAGCGTCGCGGGAGCGGGCGAATGAGTTGCGACGCGACCGATGGCTGGTTCGCCATCGCGGACCTGGGCGGCGGACTGTTCCGGATTCACGAGCCGCATGTCCACCGGTTCTTCCGGGGCAACATCTTCCTTCTGCGCGGGCGGGATGCTGATCTCGTCGTCGATTTCGGCATGGGACTGCGCCCGCTCGCGCCGGTCGTGATCCGCTTTGCGAGCGGGGCGCAGCTGATGGCTGTCGCAACGCACAGCCATGCCGATCACATAGGCGGGTTCCACGAGTTCGCCGATCGCCACGCCCATTCGAGCGAGGCGGCGGCCCTGGCGTCGATGCCGGAGAGCGCGACATTCGCCGACATGTTCCGCGCGCTGGACGAGCCCGTCACCGTTCCGCCGGAGCCCGGCTGGCACAAGGACGGATGGCGCATCCCTGCCGCCCCGTTGACCGCGATGGTGGAGGAGGGCGACGTCATCGATCTCGGCGACCGCCGCCTTGAGGTGTTGCATCTTCCCGGCCACTCGCCCGGCAGCATCGGCCTGATCGATCGGGAAAGCGGCCTGTTCTTTGCAGGAGACGCCATCTATCGCGGCACGCTGGTAGACGACCTGCCCCATAGCGACAAGTCGGCATACCGCGAGACGATGGCCCGGATCGCCGCGCTCGACGTGGCGGTCGCCCATGGCGGGCATGGCGAGGCCCTGTCCGCGCAAGAGATGCGCGAAATCGCGATGGCCTATCTGGCAGCCGCCTGACGTCAGAGGACCTTGCCGGGATTGAGGATCCCGGCAGGATCCAGCGCGGCCTTGATGGCCCGCATCGCGGCAAGTTCGCCGGCGCCGCGGCTATGGCCCAGCCAGTCGCGCTTGAGCGTCCCGATGCCGTGCTCGGCGGAGATGACGCCGCCCATGTCGCGGACGATATCGTAGGCGATGCGGTCCACCGCATGCACATCCGCATCGGAATACCCGGGCACCTCCACCATTATGTGAAGATTGCTGTCGCCGATGTGGCCGAAGAAGAACGAGCGTGCCGACGGCAGCGCCTCGGCGATTGCCACGCGGCAGGCTCGCGCGTAGCTGTCGGCGGAGGCGATCGGCAGGCTCACGTCGAAATTGGCGATGTCGGGCAGATGCGCTTCGGGAAGCGCGCCTTCACGTACTTCCCAGAACCGTCGTGCATCCGCGCGCGACCGTGCGACAAGTGCGTCGAAAATGATCCCGTCCTCAAAGGCACGCTCCAGAAGTGTTTCCAGACCGCCCCCCTCGGTTTCGACAATCACCGTGAAGGGGGGGATGTCGGCGAAGAGACGCCGCCCACCGCATAGTTCGAAATAATCCGCCCACATGGCTTCGAAGGCGCATAGCGTCACCTCGGTCCGAGCCAGGCTCATCAGGGCGAGCACGGCATCGTAGCCTTCCAGGGCGCAGATTGCCGTCTCGACGTTCTTCGGCAAAGGACGCAGGCGCAGCACCGCGCGGGTTATCACCGCGAGTGTGCCTTCCGAGCCGGCGAGGAGATGACGCAGGTCGTAGCCGGTGTTGTTCTTCTGCATCCGCGACAGGTGCGACAGCACGGTCCCGTCGGCCTGCACCGCTTCCAGTCCGAGCAGGTTGTCGCGCACGGTTCCGTGCCGGATCACGCGCAATCCGCCGGCGTTGGTCGCGATGTTGCCGCCGATCTGGCAGGAGCCGCGAGCGCCCAGGTCGATCGGCAGCAGGAAGCCCGCATCTTCAGCGGCGTTCTGTGCCGTTTCCAGCACGGTTCCTGCCCGTATAATCATGGCCCCGGCAAAGGGATCTATCTCCTCGACGCCATCAAAGCGCGCGAGCGAAAGGGCCACGTCTCCGGGGCGGCAGTTCGCCCCGCCGGCAAGCCCTGTCATGCCACCCTGCGGCACGACCGGCTGGTGATGACGATGGCAGATCTCCAGCGCCATTGAGATTTCCGCGACCGAACCCGGTCTCAACAGGGCAAGAGGCAGATCGCGGCCGGTAGCACTTGCGTCGGAGCGATGAGCGATTGCGTCGAGCGTAGGACCCGTCAGGCAGGCCTCGGGTCCGAGAGCAGCTTGCAATTCGGATATGGCGTCCATCCCGGCAATCCTTTGGCGATCGTCGATGTCGCGCCATCGCCTAAGCCATACCGGAGCACCTCACAAGCGCGATGCGTCTCCATCGCCTTTTACACCGCGATGCTGCTTGGCATCGCCGCATGCGCGGTCGAAATCTCCGCGCTGCGCTCGACGCCGTCGCCACGGCAGCGCTAAGGTGCGGAAATGAAGCACCCCATGCTGGCGCGTCTCACCGACTGGTTGATCGTCGTGTTGCTGCTCGCAGGCTGCTCGCCGACGATCGGGCGCACGTCGGTCGATGCTTCCGCATACACGACGATGGGTTGCAACGACTTGAACGACGCGCTGGCGAATGTGGCCAAGGAGATTTCGCGGACCGCCATCGATCGCGGCAGGGTCGCTCGGACTGAAATTCCGAACTGGGTGCCGGGCGGCACACGTGTCGCCACGGCCGTCACCGACCGCCAGACCGCCAAAATCGAGAACCTCCAGGAGCAGGAACGCGCGATCGCCGCGGCGAGAGACCAGGCCTGCGCGAGACGCTAAGCACCCCGACCCACGCCACCTCTCCTGACACGATGAGCTTGCATCGATCTCGCGAGCACCTAGATACCGCCAACACCGGGCGAGCCCAGATGCCTTGCCGTCATGTTGCACTGCAATGCACACTGTGCCAGCCTGAGCCAGACCAAGCGCCATGAGGGATGCATGAGCCGACAGCAAAACGTCTCCGCAGTCGTGCCGAAATTCCAGCTTCGATATCTCGCCGTTCAGGCAGGCCTGCTCGCCGGGATGTTTTTCGCTGGACAGGCGGCGGCGCAGCAGGAGCCGCCGGCCGTGACGGCGGCCAAGCCCGTCGTGAGGGATATCGTCGAGGACGATGAATTCGTCGGCCGCTTCGAGGCGGTGGACGAGGTTGCGATCCGCGCGCGCGTCGGCGGCTATCTCCAGGAGGTCCACTTCACGGATGGCGCGATCGTCAAGGAAGGCGATCTGCTGTTCACCATAGACCAGCGCCCCTTCCAGGCGGCGCACGAGGCGGCAAAATCCCGTGTCGACGTGGCCACCAGCCTGCTCGACTTCACCAAGCTGCAACTGCAGCGCGCGGAGGAACTCGCAAACAGCGGCAATCTGTCGACCGCCACGCTGGACGACCGGCGGCGCGAAAACCTCGCCGCCGAGGCCGGGTTCCAGGGCGCGACGGCCGATCTGAGGACCGCGAGCCTCAACCTCGAATTCACCGAGATCAAGGCGCCGCTTTCAGGCCGCATCGACCGCCGCCTCGTCTCGGTCGGCAATCTCGTGCAACCCGACGCGACGCTCCTCACCACCATCGTGGCGACCGATCCGATCGACTTCTATTTCGACGTCGACGAGCGGCTCTACCTGGCCTACGCGCAGGACGCGCGCCAGCGCGGCGGCGCCCTGCAGGAAGGCGCGGGTGGGCTCGACGTCACCGTGCGGATCGCCGACCGCAACAACGCCGCCTTCACCGGCAAGCTCGACTTCGCGGAGAATCGCATCGATTCCGCGACCGGCACGGTCAGACTGCGCGCGCGCTTCGGCAATCCGGACGGCGTGCTGCAGCCCGGTCTGTTCGGACGCATCAACGTGCCGGGCTCGCTTCCCTACAAGGGCGTCATGCTTCCCGACGAAGCGATCGGCGCTGACCAGGACCGCCGCATCGTCTATGTCGTCGACGCCGAAGGCAATGTCAGCGCCAAGCCGGTGCGGCCGGGACCGCGCAATCACGGCTACCGCGTCATCCGCGAGGGACTGACCGGCGACGAGACCGTCATCATCAACGGGCTGATGCGGGTACGGCCGGGCGTCAAGGTGAAGGCGGAGATCGTCACCCTCCCGCCCGAAGCCGAGGGGGCCGGAGCGCCGCAATGAACTTCTCCCATTTCTTCGTCGACAGACCGATCTTCGCATCGGTCCTGTCGATCGTCCTGCTGATCGTCGGCGGCATTGCCTATACCCAGCTGCCGGTCGCGCAGTATCCTGAGATCGCACCGCCGACAATCGTCGTCCAGGCGAGCTATCCGGGCGCCGACGCCGAGACCGTGGCGGCCACCGTGGCGACGCCCCTCGAGCAGGAGATCAACGGCGTCGAGGACATGCTCTACATGTCGTCCTATTCGGCGGACGACGGGTCTATGCAGCTCACCATCACCTTCGAACTCGGCACTGACCTCGACCAGGCGCAGGTACTGGTGCAGAACCGGGTCGCGACGGCCGAGCCGCGATTGCCCGAGGAGGTGCGCCGGCAGGGCGTCGTCACCAACAAGAGCTCTCCCGACCTGATGATGGTCGTGCACATGCTGTCGCCCGATGACACATACGACCAGCTCTATGTCTCCAATTATGCGCGCTCGCGCGTGCGCGACATCCTGCTGCGCCTCGACGGCGTCGGAAACCTCATTATCTTCGGAGAGCGCGAGTATTCGCTGCGCATCTGGCTCGATCCGGAGAAGCTTTCAGCACTTGGGATGACGTCGGGCGACGTCGTTCAGGCGCTGCGTGAGCAGAACGTTCAGGTCTCGGGCGGCTCGATCGGCGCGCCCCCCAACGATACCGGCACGGCCTTCCAGTACACCGTCACCACGCAGGGCCGATTCGAGGACGCGCGCGATTTTCGCTATGTCATCGTGAAGGCGACCGAGGACGGACGGCTGATCACGCTACGGGATGTCGCGCGCATCGAGCTCGGTGCCAAGGACTACGTCACCAACTCCTACCTCAACGGCAAGAACGCGGTGGCGCTCGGCATCTTCCAGAGGCCGGGCACCAATGCCCTCGCCTCAGCAGACGAGATCAAGGCGACAATCGCGGAGCTCGCCAAGGATTTTCCGCCCGGGCTCGCCTACGACATCGTCTACAACCCGACCGAATTCATCGCCGAATCGATCAACGAAGTCTACAAGACGATCCTCGAGGCGATCGTGCTCGTCGTCATCGTCATCATCGTCTTCCTGCAGTCCTGGCGCATGGCGATCGTACCGATCGTGGCGATACCGGTTTCGCTGATCGGCACCCTGGCGGTGCTCTTCGCGCTCGGCTTCTCGCTCAACATGCTCACGCTGTTCGGCCTGGTGCTGGCGATCGGCATCGTGGTCGACGACGCGATCGTCGTGGTCGAGAACGTCGAGCGCAACATCCGTCTCGGTTTCGATCCCAAGAGCGCAGCGCATCGCACGATGGACGAGGTCGGAACCGCGGTCATCGCGATTTCGCTCGTGTTGATCTCGGTTTTCGTGCCGACGGCGTTCATTCCCGGCATCACCGGTCAGTTCTACCTTCAGTTCGCGATCACCATCGCGGTCGCTACCGCGATCTCGGCGTTGAACTCGCTGACGCTGTCGCCGGCGCTCGCCGCCGTGCTCTTCAAGCCGCATGACGCGCATGCGGCGCCGCCACGCTTCTGGCCAGCACGGGTGGGGCGCGCTTTCGCCGACGGCTTCAACAATGGCTTCGAGAGGATGGCCTCGGCCTATGCGCGGCTCGTCCGCTTTCTCGTCGGCACCTGGACGGCGCTGCTTGCCATGCTCGCCGTCTTCGGCGCCCTCCTCTATGGCACGGTGTACATGGCCCAGACGGTGCCGACCGGCTTCATCCCGACGCTCGACCAGGGCTATGCGATCGTCGTCGTGCAATTGCCGGACGGCGCCTCGCTATCGCGAACCGATGCCGTGGTGCGCAAGGCGTCCGAGATCATCCGCAGCACGCCGGGCGTGAAGGACGCGGTCGCCTTTGCCGGCTTCTCCGGCGCCACCTTCACCAACGCCAGCAATGCCGGCGTTATCTTCGCTGCTTTCGACTCGTTCGAGCATCGGCTGGCCGCCGGCCAGTCGGCGGACCAGATCATCGGCACGCTGTTCGGCTCGCTGCAGTCGATCCAGGAGGCCTTCATAATCGCCGTGCCGCCCCCGCCGGTGCCCGGCGTCGGCAATTCGGGCGGCTTCAAGATGCAATTGCAGGAGCGCAACAGCGCCGACATGCGTCCAATCCTGCAACTCGCCTACGAAATCGTCGGCAAGGCCAACCAGACGCCCGGGCTGTTCGGCGTGTTCACCACCTTCTCGGCGTCGAGCCCGCAATTCTTCCTGCAGATCGATCGCGACAAGGCGCGCATTCTCAATGTCGAGATACCGCAGATATTCGAGACGCTGTCGATCAATCTCGGCACGGCCTATGTCAACGACTTCAACGCCTTCGGTCGCGTCTACCAGGTGCAGGCGCAGGCCGACCAGCAGTTCCGCATCGACCGAGACGACATTCTGAGGCTCAAGGTTCGCTCGGCCAACGGTGCGCTGGTGCCGCTCGGCACGCTGGTCGAGATCCGCGACGTCGCGGGACCGACCCTGGTCCAGCGCTACAACATGTACGTCTCCGTGCCGGTGCAGGGCAACGCCGCGCCCGGCGTCTCCAGCGGCGACGCGCTGACCAAGATGGAGGAGATCGCGGCCCAGACCCTGCCGCAGGGTACGTCCTTCGAGTGGACGGAGTTGGCCCTGCAAGAGAGGCAGACGGGAAACACCGCCATCTTCATCTTCGGCCTGTCGGTGCTGTTCGTGTTCCTCGCGCTTGCGGCTCAGTACGAAAGCTGGACGATGCCGTTCGCCATCATCCTGGTGGTGCCCCTCGGCGTGCTCGCGGCTTTGCTTGGCGTGGCCTTCCGGGGGCTCGACAACAACGTGCTCGTACAGATCGGCCTCGTCGTGCTGATCGGGCTGGCGGCCAAGAACGCCATCCTGATCGTCGAGTTCGCCAGGCAGGCGCAGGAGCGCGGCGAAACGGTCGTGGAAGCCGTCGCCGAGGCGTGCAGGCTGCGGCTCAGGCCCATCCTGATGACCGCCTTCGCCTTCATCCTCGGCGTCGTGCCGCTGGTGATCGCGACCGGCCCCGGCGCCGAGATGCGCCGCTCGCTCGGCACCGCCGTCTTTTCCGGCATGCTCGGCGTGACCATCGTCGGCCTGTTCCTGACGCCCGTCTTCTACGTCGTGTTGAGGCGGCTGTTTCCCGTGCGCGTGAGGCCGGGCGAACCGGTAATCGAAAGCCATCCCGGATAGGGCGCATGGGCGGGATTTCGCAATAATATCAGTAATTTGTTTTTTCTCAGCAATCCAGGATTGCATTGCGGAATATTACATTAGCGGACGCTGCATGAACTCCGGCTTAACCATATGGTGCGATGACGTAATAGCGTCGGGTCGCCTGGCGTGATCCGATCCCTTCGCGGTGGACCACCCTCCGCATGGCCGGCGCCGCCCACTCCCAAGCCCCCAGCTAGGCGCCGGCCCTCGGCGGGGCGCTTCTCCTTCCAATGCAAGCGCGGCCATTTGGCGGCCTCCGCTTTAGCGGTTTGCTCACCGTGCCGGGGAAACTCGCTAGCGCTTGCGACTTCGCGGTTTGCCAAAGCACTGCATCTGTTAAGCTGCCGCATCTTGGCGGAGGCGGCGATGCGTAAAATTCTCGTGGTTGCGGCGTTGTTCCTGGCAGGCGCCTCTTTCACGGCGGCCTATGCGCTGGACAGCGGCGCTGCCGCGCCGGTGGTGGTGACGCCGGTGAAGTCGACCAGCGTGACCTCGACTGGCCAGGCCATCGTGCTGCCGCAGGGCGATGTCGAGGTGACGGCCTCGATTTTCGAGATTGCGCCGGGTGCGAAGCTGCCGGTCCACAAGCATCCGTTCCCGCGCTACGCCTATGTGCTTGCCGGCACGCTCAAGGTGACCAGCGCCGAAACCGGCAAGAGCGATACGTTCAAGGCCGGCGACTTCATCGTCGAGATGATCGACCAATGGCATTGGGGAACCAACATCGGCGCCGACCAAGTCAAGCTGCTGGTCGTCGACCAGGTCGTTGCTGGCTCACAATCGACGGTCTTGAAGCAGTAGGCCTGCGAAGAGGCTTTGCTCGATCCTACAATATCCGCTTGCCGAAGGCGGACATAACAAAGCTCAGCGTCTCCGCCGTGACACGCTCGTCGAGCGAGGCGGTCAGCCCCGACACGTCCATCGAGATCATGCCGGCGCTCAGCGCTATCAGTTCCATTGCCTGATGCGTCTCGCGCACCGTCATGCCGCCGGAGCCTTCGGCCCAGCCCGATATTTCGGTCGCCGCAGGCGTATAGCTGACGTGGAATCCGACGGTGCCCCTGGTAGCGATCCTTATCGCCTCGCGCATGACGTCGCGCATACCCATCGCGTCAATGTCGGCCATGGTGAAGACAGTCACGCGCGACTGCTTCAGCACGGCGGCCTCGGCAGGGCTTGCCTCGCGCAGGCCGAGCAGCACGACGTTCTCCGGCGAGAGCTGCGGCTGCAGCGGGCCTTTCTCGTCCATCCGCCCGAGCGCCTGCGACAGCACCGAATTTTCCATTGCCGCTCCGGCGGCATCGCGCTGCATTTCGAGTGCTGCCCTGGAATCGATTCGGATCAGTCCGAGCGAATGCGTCTCGCCCACCGTCGCGGCGAGCGCCGAAAGCGCGATCCGCCTGTCCCCACCGGCCGACAGCCGCATCAGTCCCGCAGGCAACCGCGCGGCATCACCCGGCTCGACGACGTCGTACTCCATCGCCTCCAGCCGCGCGCCGACACCCTGCTTCGCCAGCACGGCCGCGGCCCGGCGGTCGGCGACGATCTGCACCATCTTCCGGCGCGGCGCGATCTCGACGTCGTGCATCGGCACTTTCTCGACATATTCCGAGGTCATGGCGGAAAGCATGGCTCCGTAGCTCATGCGGAAGGAAACGCGATCACCGACCCCGACAGGCGGATCGGCGTCGTTCACATCCATCACCAGGTGGTCGCTCGACGCACCGAGTACTCTCGTGCCCTTGTGGATCGGCGTCAGCCCCTCGACGAGCACGTCCTCGCGGCCGATATTGGCGATCGCGCGCAACCGGTCGCCCTCATCGGGGAAATAGGGCTGGTTGCCGAAGGCGTCGTAGCCCGACTGGCCGATCGGCCGCGACGGTTTTTTCTTCACCTCGATGACATCCGCCGTCAGCCGGCACGCGTCGAATTCAAGCGCTTCCCACGGTTGTTCGCGGAACGTCTCTATCCCGCCCTGCAGGATCGCCTCGCCAACCCTCAGATTGTTGATGCCTGCGGGCAGCGTGCCATCGAGCAGCAATTGCAGCGACGAAGACGCGCCGCCGGAAACGAAGTCGAGGCTGATGCCCGCAAGCCGCTCGATCTTGTAGGCGTGGGCGACGAGCTGGCCGAGATTGTCCGGCGTCGGCATGATGGCGCCAAAGCAGCCGAGATTGGTGCCTATGCCGGCGATCCGCACGCCCTTCAGCTCGAGCGTCTGCTCGACGGTCGGCAGGAGGTCGTTCGGCCAGATACCCTCGCGCAGGTCGCCGAGGTCGACCATCAGCATGATGTCGTGCACTTTGCCCATGCGCTCGGCGATGCGCGAGATCTCGCGGATGATGGCGAGCTCCGACTGCAGGCTGATATCGACCGACCGCACCACCTCCTCGGCTCGGGCGACCGGCGGGCTGCGCAACAGCATGATCGGCGCGGCTATGCCGCTGTCGCGCAGCCGGCGGATGTTTTCGAAGCGCGATTCGGCCAACCCGACGACGCCGCCGCGCAGCATGGCGCGCGCCACCTGTGGCATGCCGCAGGTGCCCTTGGTGACACCGAACACCTTGACGCCTGCCTCAGCGCACCGTGCGGCGACGACGCGCGCATTGCGCTCGATGCGGCCCAGATCGATGGCGACTTCCGGTCCTGACATAGAAATCTCAAAAGGTGTGTTGCTGCCGGACAACCTCCCCGGCGCCTTCGGCAGCAATGAAGCAGCAGTCGGCGCAGGACGGCAAGAGCAGCCGCCGCGGAATGGTGGCGCCAGATGGTTCTGGATTCATTCAGCCGATTTTGCTAGCGAGCCGGCATGAAAAACCGTTTGCCGCCAACCTGGTCCAAACATCTTAGGACTGCCCAGGGCTCGGCCTCCAAGCCGCCAGTCCACGGCCCGACAGACGACCAACTGCTCAGCCAGGCGGTCGCTTTTCGCGAGCGCGGGCAGTTCCGCGAAGCCGAACAACTGTGCGTAAAGATTCTGCAATCCAATCCACACCATCCGCAAGCGCTCTATCTGGCCGGAACGCTGGCATTCGACAGCGATCAAACCGACCTCGCCATTTTGTATCTCAAGAAGGCGGTCAAAGAGAAACCCAAAGATCCCTATTTCAACCTCGCTCTCGCCGCTTCCTACGAAAAGGCAGTTGACTACGAACTAGCGGTGCAGTCGTTCCATCGTGCGCTGGCGGCAAAGCCGAATCTCGTCGGGGCGCTTTGCGGCCTCGGGATGACCCATGTCAAGGCCGGCAACGCGGAACTCGCCTTGCCCTTTTTCGAGAAGGCGCTCCGGATCGACGCCGACTTCAAGGGGGTTAGGATAGGCTACGCCGATGCGCTTACCAGCCTTGGCCGCATGGACGAGGCAGCGGCCTATCTCAAGGAAGCCATCGCTCGGCGCGCATACATGCCCGCTGCCTACCGCGCCCTGGCCGCCTCAATCAAATTTACCCGTGAGCCCCCCGAACTCAAATCGATCATCGCCGAATTGGCCAATCCGGCGCTTGCTCCTGTTGAAGCGACGCATCTTCACCAGGCGGCCGGCAAGATACTCAACGACCTCAAGCGTTACGACGAAGCGGTCGATCATTTCCAGCAGGCCAAGCAGGTTGCCGGACGCGACTACGATGTCGCGGCTTATCGCCGTTGGGTCGACGCCATGATTGACCTGTTCAGCCCCTTATTGCTGAAAGCGAAGACCGGCCTCGGTGATCCATCGGAAGTCCCTGTCTTCATCCTCGGAATGCCGCGATCCGGAACGACTCTCACCGAGCAGATTTGCGCCAGCCACCCGAGCGTCCACGGCGCCGGGGAAATCTCCAAGATGTGGCACCTCGCCATGTCCATCGGTCTCTCCCGCGCGTCGGTCGGAGCCTTTGGCGAATCTGTCCTGGCCATGGGCAAGGATCGATCCCGCGCCTTGGCAGCGGACTATCTCCGTTTCGTGCGGAAGTCATCTCCCGGCGCTCTGCGCGTTACCGACAAACTGACTCACAATTTCGAGCTGATCGGCCTCATCGCGCTGATCCTACCCAATGCACGCATCATCAACTGTCGCCGCGACCCTATCGACAACTGTGTCTCGTGCTTCACGACCCCCGATTTCAACGACAAGCACGGCTACAATGCGGATCTCGCCAAGCTCGGCCTCTACTACCGGGAGTACGACCGCCTGATGCGCCACTGGAACGCGATCCTGCCCGGTCGTATCCACGAGGTCCGCTACGAAGCGATGATCGCCGACCCCGAGGTCGAAACCCGGCGCCTGATCGACCGTCTCGGTCTACCCTGGGATGACGCTTGCCTGCGCTTCAATGAAAGCAATCGCACAGTCGCGACCCCGAGCCGCTGGCAGGTTCGCCAACCCGTCTACAAAACCTCGGTGAAGCGCTGGAAGAATTACGAGCACAAGATCCAGCCGCTGATCGAGGCACTCGGCGACCTTGCGGAGGTCTAGCCTCGTAGAGCAGCCCCTGCGGGTCGATTTCAGGCTCGCGGCCGGCGACGATGTCGGCAAGTTCGATCTGGATTCATCGGGCCAATTTTGCTAGCGAGCCCGCATGAAAAATCGTTTGCCGCCCACCTTTGCCAAACATCTAAAGACACGATCTCTGGCTGCGGCTCAGCCAACTCCACGGCCATTCAGCGACGATGATCTCCTCAGATTGGCACTCCTGCGTCAACAAGAGGGTCGGCGTAGGGAAGCCGAGCAGCTTTGCATCAACGTTCTGACGCGCAATCCAGGCAATGCGCAGGCGCTTTATCAGGCAGCCACACTGGCCCTTGATGCCAGGGACCTTGGTTTGGCAATCGATTATCTTAGGCGTGCCATTAAGGCAAAACCCACGGACGCGTTCTTTCACGTGGTTCTTGCCGAAACCTATGAGAACAAGGATCAGTTGGAGGCGGCGCAACGACATTTCCGTCAAGCGCTGGTCCTGAAGCCTTCTTCGGTCGAAGCTCTCTGTGGAGAGGGACGGCTGAACGCCAGAGCTGGCAATGCCGAGCTTGGCTTGTCATTCTTCGAAAGGGCCTACGGGATCGACCGCAACCATCGACTGGTCAGGGTAGGCCTCGCTCAGGCGCTGATGAGCCTCGGCCGAATGGAGGATGCGATCAAGCATCTGGAAGCCGCGATCGCCCGGCGGCATCATGTCGGCTGGGCTTGGCACTCCCTCGTCAGCGCACGCGAGTTTTCGGGTGAGCCGCAGGAGCTTCGGCGCCTCGGCGAAGAGCTTTCCAATCCGTCTTTGCCGAGATCCGAGGCGATTTGGGTCCACTATGCCATCGGGAAGATCCTGAACGATCTGAAACGCTACGACGAAGCGGTCGACCATTTCCAAGAGGCGAAAACAATGGCCGGCCGCGGCTTCAATCTCGAAGCGTCCCGTAGCTACTACGATTCGATCATAAGGACCTTCAGCCCCGAATTACTCGGTTCCAAGACAGAGCCAAACGAATCATCCGAGGTACCGGTATTCATTGTCGGCATGCCGCGATCCGGAACAACTCTCGTTGAGCAGATTTGCGCGTCTCATCCAAGCGTCCACGGTGCAGGAGAGCTGCCGACGTTGGGGCGGTTAGGCCAGATGGCGGGACTAACGCGGGGATCGCCAGACCCGTTCAGCAAATTGCTCACCGCGGTGAATTCCGAGCAATTGAGCCGGATGGCAACGGCCTACCTCGTCGATCTCAGAAAAAACGCACCCGAAGCCCTGCGTATCACCGACAAAATGCCGAGCAATTTCGAGTTGATTGGCTTTATTGCGCTGCTGTTTCCCAACGCACGTATCATTCATTGTCGTCGCGACGCCATCGACACGTGTGTGTCATGCTTCATGACGAACTTCGACGTCAGACACGGATACAATGCCGACCTCACCAATTTGGGTCTGTATTATCGCGAGTACAACCGTCTGATGCGTCACTGGAACACCGTACTTCCCGGTCGCATCTATGAATGCAGCTACGAGACGCTCGTTGCGGATCAGGAAGCAGAATCCCGCCGCCTCATCGAGTTTCTGGGCTTGCCTTGGGATTCGGCTTGTCTGCAGTTTTACGAAACGGACCGAACCGTGTTTACCGCAAGCAACTGGCAGGTGCGCCAGCCGGTCTATACGTCGTCCGTCAAGCGCTGGAAGAACTACGAGCACAAGATCCAGCCGTTGATCGAAGCACTCGGCGACCTGGCCGAGATCTAACCCCTGTAAAGCAGCCCGGCCGGGTCGATCTCCGGCTTGCGGCCCGCCACCAGGTCGGCGAGGAACTGGCCGGAACCCGCCGCCATCGTCCAGCCGACATGGCCATGGCCGGTGTCGAGATAGAGGTTCTTGTAGCGCGCCTGCCCGATGACGGGCACAGAATTCGGCATCATCGGCCGCAGCCCCGCCCAGACCTCCGCCCGCTTCTCGTCGAAAGCGCCGGGAAAGAGGTCGCGCGCGGTGTGGAACATTGTGGCGAAGTCGCGCGGCCTATGGCTGCGGTCGAAGCCGGCAAACTCGGCGGTGGAGGAGAGCCTGAGCCGGTCGCCGAGCCGCGAATAGCCAATCAGCCGGTCCTCGTCGGCGCCGCCCATGGTCGGTCCCTTCAAGGGATCGACGAGCGGTATGGTCGCCGTGTAGCCCTTGACGGGATAGACCGGCAGGTCGATGCCGTGGCGGCGGGCGAACACGCCGCTTTCAGGTCCGAGCGACAGCACGAAGGCGTCCGCCGCGATCGGGCCGTTCGCGGTGCGAATCGCGGTGACGCGATCCCCTTCGACGTCCAAACCTTCCACCGCCGTGCCGAAACGGAATTTCACGCCGAGCCTGCCCTCGGCGTAAGCCGCAAGCCGCGTGGCGAACAAGCGCGAGTCGCCGGTCTGGTCTACAGGCGAATAGATGCCGCCCGCGATCTTTGCCGCAGCGCCGGCGAGGCCCGGCTCCAGCTCGACCAGCCGCTTGCGGTCGACGATCTCGATCGGCAGGCCGTGCTCGCCAAGGAAGCGGTAATTGTCGGTGCCGGTGTCGAAACTCTGCTGCGAGCGGAAGAAATACAGGATGCCCTTCTTGCGCTGGTCGTAGCCGATATCAGTCTCGTCCTCGATGCGGTTGATGCAGTCGCGTGAGTGGAGAGCAAGGCGTAGCTTCACCAGCGTGTTGGCGCGCATCTTCGCGGTCGTGCACTGCAAGAGGAAGCGCAGCGTCCAGGCGTAGAAATACGGATCGAGGCTGAACTTCACGCGTATGCCGAGATCGCGCCGATAGAGCGCGCGCATGAAAGTCTTCAGCGCCGCCGGAGAGGCCCAGGCCGTGGCGTCCCCCGGCGACACCAGCCCCGCATTGGAATAGCTCGTGCCCTGCGCGGGGCCCGCATGGCGCTCGACGACCGTCACCTCATGGCCGTCGCGGGCCAGCCAGTAGGCGGCCGCCGTGCCGACCACGCCGGCGCCGAGCACCACGATCTTCACGCTACTCCTCCCCGCATGACGCGTTTCCTCGCCTTACACCCGCCGCTCGACTCCCGGCAACACGCACAGCATCTCGAACAGCAGGTAGGCCGCCGTCAGTGCCGTATTGCCTGATGTGTCGTATGGCGGGGAGACCTCGACGAGGTCGCAGCCGACCAGGTTGAGCCCCCAGCAGCCGCGGATGATCTCCAGCGCCTGAATGGTGGTCAGGCCGCCGATCTCCGGCGTGCCGGTGCCGGGCGCGAAGCCGGGGTCGAGGCTGTCTATGTCGTAGGTCAGGTAGACCGGGCCGTCGCCCATCTGCGCGCGCACCTCCTCCATCAGCGGCGTCAGCGACTTCCACCAGCACTCCTCCGCCTGCACGACGCGGAAGCCTTGCTGACGCGGCCAATCGAAATCGTCGGCCGCGTAGCCCGAGCCGCGCAGGCCGATCTGGATGCAGCGCTTGGTGTCGAGCACGCCGGCTTCCACCGCGCGGCGGAACGGCGTGCCGTGCGCGATCGGCTCGCCGAACATATGCTCGTTGATATCGGCATGCGCGTCGACATGGATCAGGCCGACCGGACCGTGCTTCTTGGCGATGGCGCGCAGGATCGGATAGGCGATCGTGTGGTCGCCGCCAAGCGTCAGCGGAATGCAGTCCTCGGCCAGGATGCGGTCATAGGCGTCGGTGACGATGTCCATGCATTTGGGCAGGTTGAACGTGTCGATGGCCACGTCGCCGATGTCGGCCACCTGCAGGCTGTCGAAGGGGGCCGCGCGCGAGGCCATGTTGTAGGGCCTGACGAAGCAGGATTCGGCCCTGATCTGGCGCGGCCCGAAACGCGTGCCGGGACGGTTGGAGGTGCCGATGTCCATCGGCACGCCGACGAAGCAGGCGTCGAGCCCGCTTGCCGTCGGCTGCGTGGGCAGCCGCATGAAGGTCGCCGGCGCGCCGAAGCGCGGCATGTCGTTGCCGCCGAGCGGCTGGTTCAATCTTTTCGTCATGTCGCCTCTCCGTGCGTTCCGCGCCTATGACCCGGTGCGGTTGGGCCAATTCTTGGTCGCGAGGATCCGCTCCCAGGAAAGCGCGTCGGACACGATGCCGTCGAGATTGTCGAGCCGCGGCGCCCAACCGAACTCCCTGCGGGCCAGATCCGAGTTCGCCACCACGGCAACCGCGTCGCCGGGCCGGCGTCCAGTGATGCGCACGTCGATCTCGCCGCCATAGACGCGCTTCACGCTATCCATCACCTCCAGCACCGAATAGCCGTGGCCGTAGCCGCAATTGGCGACCAGGCTGCCGCCGCCGGCGCGCAGCCGGTTAAGCGCCAGCCGGTGCGCTGCGACCAGGTCGGTGACGTGGATGTAGTCGCGGATGCAGGTCCCGTCGGGCGTCGGATAGTCGTCGCCGTAGATCTGCATGAAAGGCCGCTTGCCGAGCGCCGTCTCTGCCGCCACCTTGATCAGCAGCGTCGCGCCCGGCGTCGACTGGCCCGTGCGGCCCTTCGGATCGGCGCCGGCGACGTTGAAATAGCGCAGCACCGTGTAGTCGAAGTCGGCATGCGCGGCGGCGGTGTCGCGCAGGATCCACTCTGTCATCAGCTTGGACGTGCCGTAGGGCGATTCCGGCTTGGTCATCGCGTCCTCGCGGACCGGCTCCACGCCGGCGGTGCCGTAGACCGCGGCGGTCGAGGAAAAGATGAAATGCGGCACCTTTTCCCGCACGGCGGTAGCGACCAGGCTGCGCGTCTTGCAGGTGTTGTTCTCGTAGTACTGCAGCGGGTCGGACATCGATTCGGGCACGATCAGCGAGCCGGCGAAATGGATGATCGCATCGACCTTGTGTTCTTGGATGATCCTGGCGACCAGTTCGCCGTCGCCGACGTCTCCAACGTGAAGCGGCGCTTCCGCCGGCACTGCCCAGTCGAAGCCGGAGGACAGCCGGTCGAGCACCACGACCGACTCGCCGTGGTCCAGCAGTTCCCAGACCATGTGGCTGCCGATATAGCCGGCTCCGCCGGTAACGAGGACACTCATTGGGACTCTCCAGGCAAAAATCGCGAGTTCATAACCGGGGCAACCCGGCCGAAACCAGTAAAATCTCGTGAAGGCATCAGGCGGTTACGTGAGGCGCGCATCAACCCGATTGAAATTGACTGGGATCAAGGAAGCAACAGCGGATCGGTGTCGTTATAGACCATACTGGCGTGGCATTTTGACCGTTCTGTTCGGATGGACGAAAAACCGACCGCCTACTATGATCCGCCGCGAACCGGAAGGCCACGATGAACTACCAGCGTTTTTTTGACGAAGCGATAGACCAGGTCCACGCCGAGCGGCGCTACCGCGTCTTCGCCGATATCGAGCGCATTGCCGGCTCGTTTCCCCGCGCCATCTGGCGCTCCGGCGGCAAGGCCGAAGAAATCACCGTCTGGTGCTCCAACGACTACCTCGGCATGGGACAGAATCCCGATGTCATCGCAGCTTTCCAGCAGGCGGCCGGCCGCATGGGGTCAGGCGCCGGCGGCACCCGCAACATTTCCGGCACCAACCATCCGCTGGTCGAGCTCGAGCTGGAACTCGCCGACCTGCACCGCAAGGAGGCCGCGCTCGTCTTCACCTCCGGCTTCGTGTCCAACGAGGCGTCGATCTCGACCATCGCGCGGCTTCTGCCGAACTGCCTCGTCCTCTCCGACGAACTCAACCACGCCTCGATGATCGAGGGCGTGCGCCGCTCGGGCGCCGAGAAGAAGATCTTCCGCCACAACGACGTCGCCCATCTCGAAAGCCTGCTTGCGGCGGCCGGGCGCGAGCGCGCCAAGCTCATCGTCTTCGAAAGCGTGTATTCGATGGACGGCGACATCTCGCCGATCGAGGAGATCGCCGACCTCGCCGAGAAATACAACGCGATGACCTATATCGACGAGGTCCACGCCGTCGGCATGTACGGCCCGCGCGGCGGCGGCATCACCGAGCGGGAAGAACTCGCCCACCGCATCGACATCATCGAGGGGACGCTCGCCAAGGGGTTCGGCACGCTCGGCGGCTACATCACCGGCAACGCGTCCGTCATCGACGCGGTGCGATCCTACGCGCCGGGCTTCATCTTCACCACCGCGCTGCCTCCGGCAATCGCCGCTGCGGCGACTGTCTCCATCCGCCACCTCAAGACGTCGCAGGCCGAGCGCGAGGCGCAGCAGCGCCAGGTCGCGCGCACCAAGGAGGTGCTGACAGCCGCCGGCCTGCCGGTCATGCCGTCCAACACGCACATCGTCCCGGTCGCCGTCGGCGACCCCGAACTCTGCAAGATGGCGACCGACCGCCTGCTCGGCGTGCACGGCATCTACATCCAGCCGATCAACTATCCGACCGTGCCGCGCGGCACGGAGCGGCTGCGCATCACGCCGACGCCGTTTCACGACGGCATCCTGATCGACAGGCTGCGCGACGCGCTGGTCGAGACCTGGGACGCGCTCGGCATTCCCTATGGCTCCGCCGGCCGCCCCTCGGTCGCCACCTCGGAGCGCATCATCCCGCTGCTGGTGCCCAAGTCCGGCGGGTGAGCAGTCGGCACCCGGGCGGGCGACTTTGACGGCCCGCTAGGTCTTCCTAATCCATTCCGCCAGCCTGTCGGCGGCCTCTTCGACTTGGTCGAGGCGGCGGTGGAAACACAGCCTGAGATGGCCTTCGCCGGCCTTTCCGAAGGCGACGCCGGGCGCGAGGCCCACGGAGGCCTTGTCGACGATGTCGAAGGCCGCCCTGGTTGAATCCTTCATGCCTTCCACCGAGAAGAAGAGGTAGAATGCGCCGGGCGGCACGCTGAAGCGCACCTTGCCCGTCTCGGCCAGTTTCCTGCATACCAGATCGCGCGCCCTTTGTGCCCGTTCGACCTGCGACGCCAGGAACGCATCGCCTTCGTCGAGCGCGGCGATCGCGCCGCGCTGCAGGAACTGCGCCACGCCCGAACTCGAATACTGGATGAGGTTCTCGAATGTCCGCCCGAGCGAGGGATGTGCCCGCAGCCAGCCGACGCGCCAGCCGGTCATCGCCCAGTTCTTGGAAAAGGTGTTGACGAAGAGGATTTTGTCTTCCGGCTCCATGATGTCCATGAATGACGGCGCCCGGCGCCCGCCATAGTGGAACAGCGCGTAGATCTCGTCGGCGATGATCCAGAGTCCGTGCTTGCGCGCAAGGTCGAGCAGCGCCTTCAGCGTCTCGATGTCGGCGGTCCAGCCGGTCGGGTTGGCCGGCGTGTTGACGAAGATGACCTTGGTGCGCGGCGTCACCGCCGCCTCGACACGGGCGACGTCGCAATACCAACCATTCGCGCCCTCGATCAGCGGAACGGGCACAGGCACCGCCCCCGCCACGCCGGCCGCGCCGGCGAAATTCGGCCAGGCAGGATCCAGGTAGATCGCCTCGTCGCCGGCGCCGACCGTGGCCTGCAATGCAAGCACGATCGCCTGCATGCCGCCGATGGTGACGATGAATTCGTCCGGCGAGAAAGCGAGCCCGAAATGGCGCTTATGATAGCGGGCAAGCGCGGCGCGCAGTTCGGGTATGCCAGCCTGCCACGTGTAGAACGTCTCGCCGTCGGCAAGCCCTCGCATGGCCGCAGCATTGATGAAGTCCGGCGTCGGCAGGTCGCCCTCGCCGGCCCAGAGCGGGATCAGGCCTTTCCGGTCGCGGCCGTAATTGGCCACCGCCTCGATGCCGCTCACGGGGGCAAGGCGCGCTTCGGCACGCAGCATATCGGTCAGGGACATGGAGTTTCCATCGGATTGGCTGGAAGGCCGGCTTAGCCGGTTTTCGCCCGGCCGCAAACCCGAACCCGGCCGCCAGCGCGGCCGGGTTCTTGATCCAGGGCCTTACGCCCGTTTCGCGAGCAGGTCGCGGATTTCGGTAAGCAGTTGCACATCGGCGGGCGGCGGCGCAGCGGGAGCGGCCTCCTTCTGGCGCTCCAGCCGCTTGCGCATCGTGTTCACCGCCTTCACCATCAGGAAGATGATCCAGGCAAGGATCAGGAAATTGATGAGCACCGTCAGGAAGTTGCCATAAGCGAACACCGCTCCCTGTTTCTTTGCCTCCTCCAGCGAGGCGGCCGTCACGTTGGACGACAGCGGCAGGAAGTAGTTGGAGAAATCGAAGCCGCCAAAGATCGCGCCGACCACCGGCATGATGATGTCGCCGACAAGCGATGACACAATCAGGCCGAAGGCGCCGCCGATGATGACGCCGACGGCGAGATCCATGACGTTGCCCTTGGAGATGAACTCCTGGAATTCCTTGATCATAAAACCCTCCTTGGTTCGGCCGCGATCCCGTGCGGCCGGGATTCGGCATGCCCGCGCGGCGAGCTTAACAAATATCGCCGGGCGCCGAAGCCGATAATTTGCCCGGATAACGAGCGCATTTCATCGTCGCCACGCCCCGTTGCCGGTCTGGCCACTGTCAAAGAACTGACCCTTCGCGGC
Source organism: Mesorhizobium sp. KR9-304 (assembly GCF_040049215.1). Taxonomy (NCBI): domain Bacteria; kingdom Pseudomonadati; phylum Pseudomonadota; class Alphaproteobacteria; order Hyphomicrobiales; family Phyllobacteriaceae; genus Mesorhizobium; species Mesorhizobium sp. KR9-304. Next base: position 521,706 of record NZ_JBDZDN010000001.1, read on the forward strand.
TCGCTTCGCTCGCCCCTCAGGATCGGGAAGACGGGCGGCCGTTCGGACGCCAATCTAAATAAACAACGCGACCTCGCGGCCGCCCGTCCGGCGATTTCTGTTCCAGTCCGTTCCGCTCCGCCCAGATACTCTTTGCCTTGCGGCATTGGCCTCTAGGCTATGTGCTCGTCCAGCACGCACCGCCCGTAGTGGCGGCAGGGGAACCCTTGGACTAGACCTCCCCGGCCCCGCAGCCACGTTAGCCGCAAGACGGAGGCGCCGTCTCCTCCCCACCTGACCACCGTCGCGACCGGCGTTCCCGCGGGAGGAGCAAGCGCAAGGATAAGGGAGACGGAAACGGTGTTGGTCGATTCCTACGAGCTAATTTTATGATCAAACGGGATCAATGGGTTGGCGGCTAAAGAGCGGAGAACTATCCACGTATCAGATACGCTCAATAGGATTGTCACAAGAAACGCAGCGCAGGCAACGCTTGGATTCGGGTGATGATGCGGTCGACCGGACCGGCAATCATGGCGTTGGCCTGCCGGTCGGCCATGGACTTCGATCTCAAGCTATGATTGCGTCTGCCGGACAATCGAGCATGACCGCGCAGGGAGGAGTTTCGGGCGTGCAAGGCTTCCTCATCGTCATCATAGCCGTTGCCTATGTGACGCTGCTCTTTCTCATCGCCAGCATCGGCGACCGCCGGTCGGCGCGGCGGGGACCTGCACGCAAGCGCCCCTACATCTACGCGCTCAGCCTTGCCATCTACTGCACGTCCTGGACCTTCTTCGGCTCGGTCGGCCTCGCCACCGAGCGGGGGCTCGAATTCCTCGCCATCTACATCGGTCCGGTTCTGGTCTTCGTCTTCGGCTTCCCGCTGCTGCGCCGCATCATTGCGCTCGCCAAGGCCGAGAAGATCACCTCGATCGCCGACTTTCTCGGCGCCCGCTACGGCAAGAGTTTCGCCGTCGCCTCGATCGCCACGCTGATCGCCGTCGTCGGAGCGGTCCCCTATATCGCGCTTCAGCTCAAGGCCATTTCGGGCTCGGTGAGCCTGATGGTCGAGCATTACAACGGCACGCCGCTGTCCTTCGATCCCTTCGTCAGCGACGTCTCGCTGATCATCGCCATGCTGCTGGCGCTGTTTGCCGTACTGTTCGGCACGCGCCACGCCGACGCCACCGAGCACCAGGACGGGCTGATCCTCGCCGTCGCCGTGGAATCCGTCGTCAAGCTTGCGGCTTTCCTCGCCGTCGGCGTTTTCGTCTTCTTTTTCCTGTTCGAGAGCCCGCAGGGCCTGTTCGACGCGCTCGGCGCCAACGCGCAGGTGCAGGCCTCGCTCGACTACCGCACCTCGCTCGGCACCTGGCTGGTGATGACGGCGCTCAGCGGCTTCGCCATCATCATGCTGCCGCGCCAGTTCTACGTGATGATCGTGGAGAACCGCGCCGAAACCGAGCTTCGCACCGCGACCTGGGTTTTCCCGCTCTACCTGATCGCCATCAACCTCTTCGTCCTGCCCGTCGCACTCGCCGGGCTCGTGCTCGTCGGCGACGCCACAGGCAGCGACCTTTACGTGCTTTCGCTGCCGCTGCTCCACGGCCACGACCTGCTTGCCATGGCAGCCTTCATCGGCGGCCTGTCGGCAGCGACCGCAATGGTCATCGTCGCCAGCGTCGCGCTGTCGATCATGGTTTCCAACGATCTCGTCATCCCGCTGTTCGTGCGGCGGCTGCTCAAGGGCGAGCCCGCCGAAAACGGCGACTGGTCGAACCTGATCCTCAACATCCGCCGCGCGTCTATCTTCATCGTCCTGTTCGTCGCCTTCCTGTATTATCGCGAGAGCACCAACAATGCGCGGCTGGCATCCATCGGGCTGATGTCCTTCGCGGCTATCGCCCAGTTCGCGCCATCCTTCTTCGGCGGACTGATCTGGCGCCGCGCCAATGCGCGCGGCGCGGCGCTCGGCATGGCCGCTGGCATCGTCGTGTGGGCCTACACGCTGCTCCTGCCGTCGCTTGCCGCGCCCGATACAGGCATCCTGATCAATGGGCCTTTCGGCATCGACGCCCTGCGACCGCACGCGCTGTTCGGCACCGAGGCCGAACCGCTCAACCATGGCGTCATGTGGAGCTTGTCGATCAATCTCATCTTCTTCATTCTCGGTTCGCTCTCCCGCGCGTCGGTGCCGCTGGAGCGCATCCAGGCCGCGATCTTCGTGCCGCGCGACTCAGGCCCGATGCCGAGCCTTAAGCGCTTCCGCACGGCGATGACCGTCAACGACCTCAAGGACACGATTTCGCGCTATCTTGGCGTCGAGCGCACCGAGCGCTCGTTCCAGACCTTCGAGGCCAACAACGGCGCGCTGAACGGCAACGAGCAGGCGGGAATGGACGTCATCCGCTTCTCTGAACAGCTGCTCGCCAGTGCGGTCGGCTCCTCCTCGGCGCGGCTTATCCTGTCGCTGCTGTTCAAGCGCGGCGACAGCGCCTCCAAGGACACGTTCAGGCTGCTCGACGATGCGACCGAGGCGCTGCAGCAGAATCGCGACCTCCTGCAGATCGCGCTCGATCAGATGGAGCAGGGCATCACCGTCTTCGACCAGGATTTCCGCCTGACCTGCTGGAACCGGCAGTACCGTGCCCTGTTCGACCTGCCCGACGAGATGGGCCAGGTTGGCGTCTCGCTCGTCCAGATCCTGAGGCATCTGGCGCGGCGCGGCGACATAGCTTCGGACGCCCAGGTCGCGATCCTCGACCGCATGACAACCTTCGGTACCCCCTGGCAGATGGAGCTGAAGACCAGCGGCCGCATCATCGAGCTGCGCTCCAACCCGATGCCGGACGGCGGCATCGTCGCGACCTATACCGATATAACGCAGCGGGTGGAGGCGGACCTTGCGCTGAAGCGCGCCAACGAATCGCTGGAACAGCGCGTCGCGCGCCGCACCGCCGAGCTCACCCGCGTCAACGAGGAGCTGGCGCAGGCGCAGATGTTCGCCGAGGAAGCCAACCTCGGCAAGACACGCTTCCTGGCGGCGGCCGGCCACGACATCCTGCAACCGCTCAACGCCGCCCGCCTCTATTGCTCGTCGCTGATCGAGAAGGCCGGCAAGGGGCATGCGGGCGAAGCCGCCGCCAACATCGAATCCTCGCTGGAATCGGTCGAGACCATATTGGGCGCCGTGCTCGACATCTCGCGGCTCGACGCCGGCGCGATGAAACCGGTCGAGACGGCCTTCCGGCTGGACGGGCTCTTGCGCCAGATCGGCACCGATTTCCAGCCGCTGGCGGCCGAAAAGAAGCTCGACCTCAGGATCGTACCGTCCTCGCTGGTGGTGCGCACCGACCGCAACCTGTTTCGCCGCCTGATCCAGAACCTTGTCTCGAACGCGGTAAAGTTCACGCGCAGCGGCCGCATCCTGGTTGGCGTGCGCCGTCGCGGCGAACTCGCCGAGATACAGGTCTACGACACCGGCATCGGCATCCCCGTCGACAAGCTCTCCTCGATCTTCGGCGAATTCACGCGCCTGGAGGAAGGCGCGAAGGAAGCGGAGGGGCTCGGGCTCGGGCTCTCCATCGTCGATCGGATCGCGCGCGTGCTGAGGCTCGAGCTGCAGGTCGATTCGGGCCGCGGCAAGGGCACGCGCTTCTCGGTCATCCTGCCGGTCACGGACGCGGAGGAGCCGGCGGCCGTCGCCGAAGCCGCCCCGCCGGTTCAGGCGGCGGTCGCGCTGAACGGCATGGCGGTGCTCTGCATCGACAATGACCGGCGCATCCTCGAAGGCATGCGGCTCCTGTTCGAGGGCTGGGGCTGCACGGTGTTCACGCATTCAGGCTGGAAATCGATCGAGGACGCCGGCGCGAACTTCACCCCCGACGTCATCCTCGCCGACTACCATCTCGACGGCGAGAACGGGCTCGACGTGATCCGCAAGCTGCGCGCCCGTTTCGGCGCGGCGACGCCGGCCGTCCTCGTCACCGCCGACCGCTCGAACGAAGTGCGCGAGGCGGCCGACCTGATCGACGTGCCCGTCATCAACAAGCCGCTGAAGCCTGCCGTCCTGCGTTCGTTGATGACGCGCTTGCGCCGCATGACGCCGGAGGCCGCGGAGTAGTCGCCTCAGCCCGCTGCCTGCAAGGGATCCGCGCCTATCCTGGAGAGCAGGATCACCGCCTGGGTGCGGCTGTCGACGCCGAGCTTGTGCAGTACAGCCGAGACATGCGCCTTTATCGTCGCTTCGGACACGCCTAGTTCGTAGGCGATCTGCTTGTTCAGGAGCCCTTCCGCCAGCATGCCCAGCACACGCGTCTGCTGCGGCGTCAGCGACTGCAGCCGCTTGATCAGGTCGGATATCTCCGGGTCGCGCTCGACGCCGAGGTCGATGCCCGCCGGCGCGGTCACGCCGCCGCCAAGCACCGTCTCCACCGCGCCGCGTATATCCTCCATGCTGGCCGACTTCGAGATGAATCCGGACGCACCGAGTTCCAGCGAGCGGCGGATGGTCTCGGGATCGTCATGCGCCGAAACCACCACCAGCGGAACCGCTGCGTTGATTCCCCTCAGCGAAATCAGGCCGGACAGGCCCGCGGCGCCCGGCATGGCGAGATCGAGCAGCACCAGGTCGATGTCGTCATTGCCCGCCACGATCGCCTTGGCGCTGTCGAAATCGCCGGCCTCGAGGATCGTCGCGACGTTGCTCACCCCCGCCAGCGCCTGCTTCAGCGCGCCGCGGAACAGCGGATGATCGTCCGCGATCACGAACTTGTAGCCAGGCGACAAATACCCCTCCCGCTGCGCCGCGCCTTGTGTCTCGTGTGGACGCTTCCGCCGATTATGCGGCGGCTGGCCCCTTCAGGCAAGAATGCCGGCGTTCCAAGCTTACGTCTTGTCCGCGCCGGGCTCGGCCGGCTTCGAATTCTCGTTCTCGAAATCCCTGACGATGCCCATGAAGCTGCGGAAGAAGCGCTCCATATAGCTCATCGTCTTGTTGAAATCCTCCTCCGTGGGCAAGGTCTTCTCGATTTTCGCCGTCAGCGAGTTTTCGAGCGCCGCGACCCGATCCTCCAGCACATTTACACCCGCCAGGCGGTCTTCGAGCGCCTTGATGTCGTTCTGCAGCCGCTCGATCTCGTCCTGCACGGCGGTCCGCTCGTCGGCCGCCATCTTGCAGACGAGCTCGCCCCATTTCTCCTGGCAGACCGACATCTCGCCGGTCCTGGTGTCCATGCGGACATAGCCGTTGGGCGTCTTTTCCAGCCGGTAGCGATCGGGCTCGGTCGCGGACGCTCCGGTCAGCAGTGACAGAAGCAGAAGCGGGGAAATGATGGCGATACGGGACATGGCATCCTCCACTCGCTTGATCTGGCCGAAGCCGTAGTCCACCCAAGCGGCATTCTACACGATTCTCGAACTGCTTTGCGCCGAAATTGGGGACTTGACGAAGGCAGCGCCTTCCGCGCCCGCCGCAATCGGCCTATAGCCGCGTCATGACTGACATCATCTACAAGATCTGCGCGGAGGCCTTGTGGCGCGAGGCCGAGAAGGCCGGCCGCTTCGGCGGCGCGCCGGTCGATCTCGCTGACGGATACATCCATTTCTCGACCGCCGGGCAAGTCAGGGAAACCGCCGCCAAGCACTTTGCCGGCCAGCGCGACCTGCTGCTCGTCGCAATCGACGCCGAACCGCTCGGAGAGGCGCTCAAATGGGAGGTTTCGCGCGGCAGGGCGCTGTTTCCGCACCTTTACGCCCCGCTCGATCCTGGTGCGGTCCTCTGGACCAAGCCGCTGCCGCTCGGCGCGGACGGCGCCCACGTCTTCCCGGCAGAGCTCGCATGATGCTCGGCGTGCTCGAAAAGCTTGGGCGCCGGGCGCTGTTCTGCCTCGACCCCGAAACCGCGCACGGCCTGTCGATCCAGGCGCTGAAGTCGGGCGTGCCTGTCGCCTTGTCGCCGCACTACGATCAACGGCTGAGGACGACCGTGGCCGGGCTCGCCTTCGACAATCCGCTCGGCATGGCGGCCGGCTATGACAAGAACGCGGAAGCGCCGGATGCGCTGCTCAGGCTCGGCTTCGGTTTCGTCGAGGTCGGCACGATCACGCCGCTGCCGCAATCGGGCAACCCGAAGCCGCGTATCTTCCGGCTGACCGAGGACCAGGCGGTGATCAACCGGCTCGGCTTCAACAACGAAGGCCACGATGCGGCGGAGCGGCGGCTGGCGGCGCGTGCCTGGCGAGCGGGTACGGTCGGCGTCAACATCGGCGCCAACAAGGACAGCGCCGACCGCATGCGCGACTACGAGCTCGGCGTCGAACGCTTCGCGGCGCTCGCCTCCTATCTTACGGTCAACATCTCCTCGCCCAACACGCCCGGCCTGCGCGACATGCAGGCGCGCGCCAGCCTTGCCGAGCTGCTTTCGCGCGTGGTGGCGGCGCGGGACGCGGTAATCCTGAAGGCCGGGCGCAAGGTGCCCCTGTTCCTGAAGATCGCGCCCGATCTCCATCAGGCCGACCTCGAGGACATCGCCGCCGAGGTGCTGGAGAACAGGCTCGAAGGGGTGATCGTGTCGAACACCACGATCGCCCGCCCTGCCCTCAAATCCTCGGCGCATGCGGCGGAGGCGGGCGGCCTGTCAGGCCGGCCGCTGTTCGAGCGCTCGACCATCGCTCTGGCCAAGATGCGCAAGCTGCTTGGACCCGATGTCGCGATCATCGGCGTCGGCGGCGTCGACAACGCAGAGACGGCGCTCGAAAAGATCCGCGCCGGGGCAAATCTCGTCCAGCTCTATACCGGCATGATCTATGCGGGACCCGCCCTGCCCGGTCGAATCCTCAAGGGATTTTCGCGGTTCCTAGACAAGGAAGGACTGCGCTCGCTGGCTGAAATCCGAGATACCCGCCTCGGCCACTGGGCGGACAAGGCGCTTTAGAAAGCCGTCCTCAACTTGAAGCGCAGCGTCGCAAGCAAGCTAATGCCACGGCTCAGCAGAAAGACGTGCAGCGCCGCCCAGAGGCCGCTGTTGCCGAACGCCGGGGCCAGCACGATCAAAGCCGCGGCGAAGACAAGGAACGACGCCAGCATCATGTTGCGCATGTCGCGCGACCAGGTCGCGCCGATGAAGACGCCGTCCATCTGGAAGGCAAGCACGCCGCTCAGCGCCGTGAAGGCCGCCCAGGGCAAATAGGTCACGGCAGCGGCCTTGACGTCCTCGGCGGTTGTGATGACGCCGATCAACTCCGTGCCAAAGGCAAGCGCGACCAGCGTCGCCGCGGCTGCCAGCGCAAGGCCCCAAAGGACGGTCAGCCAGACCGCGCGCCGGAAGGCGCCGACATCGCGCGCTCCGACCGCGCGGCCGGCAAGCTGCTCGGCCGCCGTGGCGAAGCCGTCGAGGAAGAAGCCCGCGACCATGAAGAAGTTCATCAGCACGGCGTTGGCGGCGAGCGTCACGGTGCCGAACTGCGCGCCCTGTCTGGTGAAAAGCGCGAAGGCCGCCAGCAGCGTGAACGATCGGATCATGATGTCGCGATTGAGCGAGATCATCCTGCCGAACGCCCGGCGATCGAAGAGACGGCCCCGCGCGATTGGCTGCCCGCCGGCAAAGCGGCGCAGCACGATCGCCAGTCCGAGCAGCATGGCGGCGAGTTCGCCGCCGAACGTGCCCCAGGCGACGCCTGCAATGCCCCAGCCGAGCTTCAGGCCGAAAAGGATCGACAGCAAGATGTTGATGCCGTTGAGGACCAATTGCAGCATCAGCCCCAGAGTGCCCTCCCCGCGCCCGAGCACGTAGCCGAGGATGGCGTAGTTGATCAGCGAGAGGGGCGCCCCCAACAGGCGGATGCGGACATAGGTTTCCATTGCGTCGCCAACGCCCTGGTCGGCGCCCATGAACCACCGGCCGAACCAGACGAAAAGCGGAGCCAGCGCGGCAAGCACAAACCCGGCGATCAGGGCAATGGCAAAGGCGCGCCAGAACACTGCCTGCTGCTCGACCTCGTCGCCGCGGCCAACAGCCTGCGCCACCAGGCCGGTCGTGCCGGAGCGGACGAAATTGAAGGTGGTGAAGACGATGTCGAAGACCAGAGCCCCCGTTGCGAGGCCGCCGAGCAGCGCCGCGTCGCCGAACTGGCCGACGACAGCCGTGTCGACCAGACCAAGCAGCGGGGTCGTCAGATAGGCGAGCGTCATCGGCACGGCGATCGCCAGCACCGTGCGATGGGTCACCGAAAACGGCCGGACCGCCATTGAAGGGTGCGAGGTTTGGTCCATTTCCTGCCTTCCGGAGACCGGTCTGCATCAGTCCCAGGCCCGGAGCAATCGTCCGGCCGCTTGCGGCCAAGCAAAAAACCGGCAGTCGCGAACCGCGGTCAGCGCCGGTAGCTGAATAGCCTGAGCAGGATGAAGGCCGGAACGACGATGGCGGCTCCGAGCAGGAAGTAGCCTAGGAAACGCTCGATCGCCGAAAAGCCCATGTTCCAGATGTCGAGGAAGAAGTCGCGAATGCCTTCCAGAACGTCGAACGGCGACCAGCCGAAGGCGTGCATGACCACGCCGACGAGAAAGGAAATGACGATGAGCTTGATCAGCACGCGAAGCGGCGAATCGCCGAGAAAACGGTCCAATGCCGACAAGATGGTTCTCCAATGCTGCCGTCACGACATACGCATTCGGCCAACCGCGTTCAAGCCATGGCGTCTGCCTCGGCGGCTGTTACTTCACGAAGGGCCTGAGCACGTCGCGGGCAAGCAGGAAACCGCGCTTCACGGCAGCGTCGCTGCCCTCGAACCTGCGGTCCTCGTGCTCGATGATGACAGGGCCGTCGTAGCCGACGCGGTAAAGACCCGAGAAAAAGCCGTTCCAGTCGACCTCGCCGAGGCCCGGCATGCGCGGGATCTGCCAGCCAATGCCTACCGACATGATGCCCCGCTCGTAGAGCCCGTCGCGATCGATCATGAGGTCCTTGGCGTGGACATGGAACATATGCGGCCCGAACTCGCGGATGAATCGTCCCTGGTCGATCATCTGCCAGACCAGGTGCGACGGGTCGTAGTTCATGCCGACCTCGCCTTTCCACTCCTCGATGATGCGGCGCCAGACATAGGGCGAATACGCGATGTTGTGCCCGCCCGGCCACTCGTCATAACTGAAGATCATCGGGCAGTTCTCGAAGGCGAGCCTGACACCGTTGTCGCGCGCGAAGGCGATGATGTCCGGCCAGACCTTGCGGGCCTCCTGCCAGTTGGCCTCGACGTTTTGCGAGGCGTCGCCGCCGCAGAAGGTGTTGACTAGGCCGACGCCCATCCTGCCGGCTCCGGCGATGACCTTCTTGAGGTGCTCGATGACCGCCTTGCGGTGCGCCTTGTCGGGATGCAGCGGGTTCGGATAGTAGCCGAGCGCGGAGACCTCAAGGCCTTTCTTCTTCAACTTTGAGACGATGGCCTTGCCTTGCGAAGCGGTGATCGAGGCCACGTCGATATGGCTGGTTCCGGCATAGCGGCGCGTGGGACCCGACGATTTCGGCCAGCAGGCGATCTCCAAAGCCTCGAAACCCGACAAACTCGCCCAATCGGCGATCCCATCGAGCGGCGTTTCCGGAAAGGGTGCGGTCAGCAATCCGAGCTTCATGACAATCTCCCGATCTATTGATCCCAACGAGGCCGCTGAACGCTTTCCCCCGCGCACCACGCTTATCAAAGGAAGACGCGCCGCTGGCAAGGCAGTTTCCCACCGGCGACTCGATGGCCGGCGAGTTGGGGATGTCACCCACAAGTCAGCCAGGGAACATTTGCCGCCGTTGCGCGTTTGCAGTTTTTGCGCGCGTCTTGCCGGCGTCGCGTAAGCGTGGCCGCCGGCTTCGCGGACGGTCGCGCCAAGCATCGGGAGCGCCGCGTGAGCCACGAAAGCATCGATCGGACGCTGGTCAGGGCTGCGATGCGAGCGCCTTATCTCGAACGCGGCGAGGAGCACGACCTCGCCGTCCGCTGGAAAGAGAATCGCGATCAGCAGGCGCTCCACCAAATCACAACGTCTCACATGCGGCTCGTCATATCGATGGCCTCGAAGTTCCGTCATTTCGGCCTGTCGATCGGGGATCTGATCCAGGAAGGCCATGTCGGCCTGCTGGAGGCCGCGGCCCGCTTCGAACCGGAGCGCGACGTGCGTTTTTCGACCTATGCGAGCTGGTGGATACGGGCTTCGATCCAGGACTACATATTGCGCAACTGGTCGATCGTGCGCGGCGGCACGAGCTCGGCGCAGAAGGCCCTGTTTTTCAACCTCAGGCGGCTGAGGGCACGTCTGGCGCAGGGATCGGAGTCGCTGTCGAACGTCGCCATCCGCCGGGAAATCTCGATGGCGCTCGGCGTGTCGGAAGCCGATGTCGCGCTTATGGATTCACGCCTTTCCGGATCCGACACCTCGCTCAATGCGCCAATGCTCGACGACAGCGCATCTTCGGCCGATCGCTCCGACTTCCTCGTCTCGGACGGTCCGCTGCCGGACGAAATCGTCGAGGAGACGATCGATATCGAACGCCGCGCAGTGTGGCTCAAACACGCGCTTGGCGTGCTCAACGAACGCGAGATGAAGATCATCGAGCAGCGGCGCCTGTCGGAAGACGGCGCGACGCTGGAAGCTCTCGGCGAAACTCTCGGCATCTCGAAGGAACGCGTACGCCAGATCGAAAGCCGTGCGCTGGAAAAGCTCAAATCCGCGCTGATCAAGCAGGGGTCCGGCTTCATCGCCGCATGACCGAATCCTTGTTTGTCGCAATTCCTAGGGAAAACCGGTTTCCACTTTTCCTGGAATTGCTCCGGGCGCCGTCAGCTATCCGTGATGATCTTGACCTTGTCGCCGGCAGAGACGGCGGCGCCGGGCGAAAGCGCGTTCAGGACCCGGAAAAGCTCGAGCTTCCGGTCGACGCCGACCATCGACGCGGCGATCGACCCTACCGTCTGGCCCGGCCTGACTGTCACGATGCGCACCCTCAGCGGCTTCAGCGAAGCCTTGTCGCGGGCGGACAGCACCTTGAAGCTGCCCCCGACCGTCTGGGCTGTCGCGTCAAGCTGATCGCTCGCCATGGGCGCGGCCGTGAGCAGCCTGTACACTTGGCCCGAAGCCCTGATTACCGTGATGTCGAATTTCCAGCCGTCAGCGGCGGCGCGGGCGGTGGCGGCCTCATTGCCGTTTATTGTCAGCGTGCGAATGCTCGAAGGATCGAGACCGGCAACCCAGCCTGAGCGGATGTAGTCGGCCAGTTGCGTGCGCCCGTTAAGCGTTACCCCGTCGAAACGCACTGCAAGCTCGCCCGGTCCCGTCGCCGTCACGGCAGCGGCGCTGTTGTCGATGACGAAGCCCGGCGGCACCGAGAAGGAGATGCCGAGGCGCGGGTGCAGGAACGTGTTGCCGCGCACGAAACCTTCCTCCGGCGTATCGCCGTAGAGTAATCCGTCAATGCCGGCGAGGAAGGAATCGCGATCGCGCGCGCCCTGCCCGGGTGGCCCGAACTGGCGGGCATGCCGCTGTGCCAGCTCGATGCGCTGGGGGGCGTTCGGATGGCTGGCCAGGAAGTCGAGGCTGGCGTCGGTCGCGCCACTCACCGAGCGGAAATCAGTATAGGCCGACATGGACTGAAGGAAACGTCCCGCCGCATTGGGGTCGAAGCCGGCCTGGCCGCTGGTCCGGATGCCGATGGCGTCGGCCTCCAGCTCCTGGTTGCGCGAGAACTGCGCCAGCCGGAGCTTGCCGCGGATCAGCGCCATGCTCGCGTTCGGATTCGTACTGAGCACGTCGGTCACCACCTTGGTGGCAAGCACCTCCTCGGCTTCCTTCTGCTGGCGCTGCAGGCCGTGATTGGCGGTGACATGGCCCATCTCGTGAGCGACAACGGCGGCAAGTTCGGCTGAATCGTTGGCCAGAGCCAGCAAGCCGCGGGTGATGTAGAGATAACCGCCAGGCAGCGCGAAGGCATTCACGTTCGGGGAATTCAGGATCGTGATGCGGTAAGCCTGCTGGGGATTGCCGGACACGGTGGTGAGGCTGCCGACGACCTTGGCGACCATGCGCTCGAGCTTGGGATCGGAATATTCGCCGCCATAGGTCGCAAGGATGCGCGGATGCTGGGCCTTGGCGAGCTCGGCCAGCCTGTCGTTGCGGGAAACGGAATCGACGGTAACGGGTGTCTCGGACGGGCGGAATGCCGATTCCTTGATCTGGCCGCCCGTCGAGAGGCTGGAGAGCGCCTGGCAGCCGGCAAGCAACGCCATCAGCCCCACGGCGGCGGCAAGGCGCGCGACGTGGTTCAGCGGGCGGGACGGCCGCGAATTGGTCCCTCCTCGGCTGATCTTGCAGAACGGCAGCACAATGTCCTTTCGGTTGACGGCGCGCCGGCCTTTGGGAATCGGCGCCGCCTCAATCTGCTCTCGGTTTGCCAATACCATAAAATGGCCCCTAAAGCGTGATTTGATCGTAAATTATGTCCGCTTCCGGGCAAATTCCGTGATGTCGGTTCCGATATAGCGTCGAAACGCTTCAGGACCAGTCTCGTCGAAGAAGGTTTCGACAGCTCCAGTCGCCGCGACGGCGCCTTCCTCCAGGAAAACCATGTCTTGCGCAATCAGCCTGGCGTCCCCAGGCTGGTGCGTCACGAACAGCACGGTCATGGCCCGCTCCGCCTGGACGCCGACGAGCAGTTCCAGCATGTCCTCGCGAAGGGCCGGCCCGAGCGATCCGAACGGCTCGTCGAGCAGGAGAACGGGGCGGTTGCGAACCAGGATGCGCGCGAGCGCCACGCGCTGCCGCTCGCCGCCCGAGAGTTCACGCGGCAGACGATGGTCCTTGCCGGCAAGGCCGGTGCGCTCCAGCGCGGCGGCGACCGCCGCCCTGTCGGCCGGCGTGAGGCGCAAGGACGGCGACCGCCCCAGCCCTACATTGGCGGCGACGTCGAGATGAGCGAACAAATTGTTCTCCTGGAACATCATGGAGACCGGCCGGGCGGCTGGCGGAACCGCCGTCACGTCGTTGTGGCCGATGAACACCCGGCCCGAATCCGGCTTCTCGAACCCGGCGACCAGGTTGAGCAGCGTCGACTTTCCCGAGCCGCTCGGTCCCATGACGGCGGTGATTGCCGCGGGCCTGATCTCCACGTCGAAGCGCATCTGCGCTTCGCCGTAGCTGAAGCGCACATCGTCGAGGCGGACGGCCGCGCCGGCCTGCTGAACATGTTCACTCAAGCGGCCCGCTCCTTCCCGAACCAGTCGGCGAGAAATACCAGCACCAGGCAGAGCAGGCCCAGCATTAGCGCCAACCCCGCGGCGTCGTCGGTGCGGTAGGAGCCGAGGCGGGCAAGCAGGAGATATGGCAGCGTCTGGACGGAATCGCTGCCGAACAGCGCAATCACACCGAGATCTCCGAGCGACAGCGCCATGGCGAAGGCGAAGCCGGTGGCTATCGGCCTGCGCACCACGGGCCAGTCTATCAGCCTCGCCCGGTTCCAGCCGCCGATGCCGAGCTGGGCGCACAGCCGGTCGTTGCGCTCAGCCGCAGCATCGTAGGCCGGGCGGATGGCCCGGATGGCGAAGGGCATCGCCATCACGGCGTTGACGGCGACGACCATGACCGGAGCAGCGGCGAAGAGAAATTCGGTGTGCCGGAGCAACACGAACCAGCCCGCCCCGATGACGACTGGCGGCACGACCAGCACGAAGCCGGCCCCGGTGCCCGCCGCGCTTTCGAGGAAGCCCGCCCCCTTGGCGTGTCGTCTGGCAAGGGCCTGGCGCGCAGCCGCCAGAGACAGGGCGATGGAGACGGACAGAACCGCCGAAAGGACGGCCAGAACAATGCTGGTCGCCGTCGCCCGCCGGACCGTGGGGTCCGTCGCAAGACGGCCAAGGTCGGCCGCCAGGCCGGCAATCAGCGTGGCGGCCATGGGCGCGGCGACAAAGAGCAAGGCCAGGACGACAAGCGCGGCATTGAAAGCAGTTTCCGTTCTTCCGATCGTGACGAATTTGCGCGACGAGACCGGCAAGCTCGCGTCGATCGCGGCATTGGCGCCAAGGCGGGCCAGCACGGCCAGGACGATGGCCGTCAGCGCGATCTGCAAAACGGTAAAGGTCACCGCCCGCGCCGGATCGAAATCGAAGCGCAGCGCTTGGTAGATGGCGACCTCGAGCGTCGTCGCGGCGGGTCCGCCGCCAAGCGTCAGCACGATGGTGAAGGAGGTAATGCAGAGCATGAAGACCAGGCCGGCGACGCCCGGCAGAGCCGCGCGCATGGCCGGCCACTCGATCAGCCGGAACGAGGCCGCCGGCCCCATGCCGAGCTGGCTCGCCAGCCGCCATTGATCGGCAGGCAAGGTATCGAGCGCTTCGAGAAAGAGCCTCGCCGCCAGCGGCAGATTGAAGAAGAAGTGGGCGACCAGAATGCCGGAAAGCCCATAGATGCCCGGCCAATCGCCGCCGACCAGCGTCGACAGCGGCGCGGCGAGGATGCCGGCGCGCCCGAGCAACGCGAGGATGCCGAGCGCGGCGACGATCGCCGGAAGCGCGAGCGGCAGGGCGAAAAGCCTGAGGATGAAGGCACGGCCCGGAAAGGCCGGATGACGCGACAGCGCGCGCGCCACGAAGATAGCAGGCACCACCGACAGGGCCGTCGACAGCGCGGCCTGACAAAGGGTGAAGCGGACGGTCCTGCCCAGATAGGAATCGAAGGCGGCCGCCGCGCCGCCGACGTCGCGCAGTCCCTCGGCCAGCAGCCCCGCGAATGCGCCGCCTATCAGCAGTGCGATGGCGGCAAGGGCGAGGATGCCGGCGAGGATGCGGGGATCGCGCGATCCGCTCACCGCGGCGGAGCCTTCATGGCAGCAGCAACTTCATTTGCTCATCGCGCCCAGCCATTCATCCACCCAGGCCTTGCGGTTGGCAGCCACTTCGTCGGCCGAAAAGAGCAGCGTCTTCGACGGCTCGACCAGTTTGCCGAAGGCGGGGTTGAGCGGCTTGTCGGTCTTGCCGGCCGGGAACATCCAGTTGGTCTCCGGAATGACGTCCTGGAACCCCGGCCCCGTCATGAAGCCGATGAACTTCGCCGCCAGCGGGTTCTTCGCCCCCGTCGTGGTGATGCCGGCCACCTCGATCTGCAGGTAGTGGCCTTCGTCGAAAGCCGCCGCCTTATACCTTTCCGTATCCTCGGCGACCATGTGGTAGGCCGGCGACGTCGTGTAGGAGAGCACCATCGGCGCCTCGCCCTTGGTGAACAACCCATAGGCCTCGCTCCAGCCGGGCGTCACCGTGAGCACGCGGTTCTTGAGCTTCGCCCAGGCTTCCGGCGCCTTGTCGCCGTAGACGACCTTCACCCATAGAACCAGGCCGAGGCCCGGCGTCGAGGTGCGCGGATCCTGCAGCACGATCTTCTCGTTCGGATCGCCCTCGACCAGCTCATGCAGGCTCTTTGGCGGCGTCTTCAGCTTGTCGGAATCGTAGATGACCGCGAAATGGGCATAGTCGTACGGCACGAAGACATCGTCGCTCCAGCCGCCCGGAACCTCGATCGACGCAAGATCGGCGCCGGAAGGCGCAAAAAGGCCCGTAGCCTTGGCTTCCGCCGTCAAATTCGTGTCGAGACCAAGCACGATGTCGGCCTTGGTCGAACCGCCTTCGAGCTTCAATCGGTTGAGCAGCGCCACGCCGTCCGCCACCGCAACGAACTCGACGTCGCAGCCGCATTCGGTCTCGAAAGCCTTCTCGACTTGCGGGCCGGGTCCCCATTCGGAAGTGAAGCTTTCGTAAGTGTAGATGGTGAGCTTTTCCTGCGCGGTTGCGGGCGGCGCAGCCAGGCCAAGGGAAAGAGCAATCAGGGGCAGAAATCTCGTGCGCATCAGCGCCTCCTTCGTTCGAGTGAAGGGAAACCAGGCGCCGGATGCTTCCGAAACGTCTAATCCCTCCGCCGGTACAAACCGGATCAGGTTCAGCGGGTTGGCAATCGCCTCTCAGCCGGTCGAGCCGGCACCCCGTTAGAGCGTCATCAGAAATAGTGCCCAAGCCTTAGGCACGCAAGCTTTTGTTTGCTCCAGCGCGGCTTTGCGCCTTCCACTTTTGATATGCCGCGTGGTAAGGGCCTCGCCATGAGCCGATTCATCATCCTCCTTGGCGGCAAGCTGGTGCGCACGCCGCGTCTGGATGCCCAAGTGGCGGGTGCCCGCGTGATCGCCGCGGACGCCGGGATGAACCATGCCAAGACGCTCGGCATCACCCCGGAGCTGTGGGTCGGCGACTTCGATTCGGTGAGCGACGAGATCGCGGCGGAGTATGCTCATATCCCGCAGGACCGCTACCCGCACGAAAAGGACAGCACCGACGGCGAACTGGCCGTCGCCGAGGCGCTCAAACGCGGCGCCACCTCGCTCGTGCTTGCCGGCGCTTTCGGCGGCCGCGCCGATCACGCTTTCCTGCACGTCGCACTGGCAATCCGGCGCGCCAAGGAAGGCCTGCCGGTCATCATCACCAGCGGCAACCAGGAAGCCTATCCGCTGCTGCCCGGTTCGCGCGACTTCGACTTCGAGGACGGCACGCTGTTCAGCATCCTCGGTTTCTCGCATCTGTCCGGCGTGTCGGTTCTCGGCGCGAAATGGCCTCTCGACAGCGTCGAGGTTCCGTTCGGAACGTCGCGCACCATCTCCAACGAGGTGCGCGGCGATCTTCGCATTTCCATCGCCGTCGGCCGCGCCCTGCTCCTCGCCCACCCTTATCCGGGCCTGAGCTTCTAACGGAACAATGGCCGCCCCTCCGCTTCTGACGCTGGACGGCATCGTGCTGACCTTCGGCGGCACCCCGTTGCTCGAAGGCGCCGAGCTTTCGGCGTCCGCTGGCGACCGCATCGCGCTGGTCGGCCGCAATGGCTCGGGCAAGTCGACACTGCTCAAAATCGCCGCCGGGCTGATCGAACCGCAGGACGGAAAGGTCTTCCGGCATCCTTCCGCGACCGTGCGCTATCTCCCGCAAATGCCGGACATGGATGGCTTCGCGACGGTCCGCTCCTATGTCGAGGCCGGCCTCGGACCCGCCGACGACCCGCACCGCGCGACATATTTGCTCGACCATCTCGGCCTGACCGGAGACGAGAAACCGGAGGAGTTGTCGGGAGGCGAGGCGCGGCGGGCAGCACTCGCGCGCGTGATGGCGCCCGAACCCGACATACTGCTGCTCGACGAGCCGACCAACCACCTCGATCTCGCCGTGATCGAATGGCTGGAGGAGGAGCTAAGCCGCTCGTCGTCGGCGCTGGTCGTCATCTCGCATGACCGCCGCTTCCTGGAGCGGGTCAGCCGCGCGACCGTCTGGCTCGACCGCGGCAAGACACGCCGATTGGAGAAGGGCTTCGCCCATTTCGAGGAATGGCGCGACACGATCCTCGAAGAGGAAGAACGCGAGCAACACAAGCTCGGCCGGCAGATCGTGCGCGAGGAACACTGGCTGCGCTACGGCGTGACCGCGCGCCGCAAGCGCAACATGCGCCGGCTGGGCGAGTTGCAGACGATGCGCAAGTCGTTCCGCGGCCACCGCGGCGCGGAGGGGGTCGCCACGATGGCGGCAAGCGACGCCGCCGAATCGGGCAAGCTTGTCATCGAGGCAAAATCGATCTCGAAGAGTTTCGGCGATCTCGTCGTGGTGAGGGATTTCTCGACCCGCATCCAGCGCGGCGACCGGGTCGGGCTGGTCGGCCCCAACGGCGCCGGCAAGACGACGCTCCTGAAGATGCTGACCGGCGCGCTTGCGCCGGACCAGGGCTCCGTCCGGCTCGGCGTCAATCTGGAGATCGCCACGCTCGACCAGAAGCGCGCGGCAGTCGACCCGCAGGAGACGCTGGCGCACTTCCTGACCGACGGCCGAGGCGAGACGGTCGTCGTCAACGGCGAGGAGCGGCACGTCGTCTCCTACATGAAGGACTTCCTGTTCAAGGCGGAAGCGGCGCGCACACCGGTGCGCGAGCTTTCAGGCGGCGAGCGGGCGCGGCTGATCCTTGCCCGCGTGCTCGCGAGGCCGGCCAATCTGCTGGTGCTCGACGAGCCGACAAACGACCTCGACATGGAGACGCTGGAGCTCCTGCAGGAACTGGTCGCGGGTTTTGCCGGAACCGTGATCCTCGTCAGCCACGACCGCGATTTCCTCGACCGGACGGTGACGAGCATAATCGCGCCGGACGGCGGCGGACGCTGGGTCGAATATGCCGGCGGCTATTCCGACATGCTGGCGCAGCGCGGCGGAACAAAGCTCCAGGACCGGAAATCGGCCGCGAAGCTTGCGTCGCCCGGTGGCCAGTCTGCGGCTGCGGATTCGCCAAAGGCGGGCACGCCGAAGGTTGCCGCGAAAAAACTCTCCTTCAAGCAGAAATTCGCGCTGGAAAACCTGCCGAAGAAGATAGCTGCCATATCCGCTTCGATCTCGTCGCTGGAGAATCAGCTCGCCGATCCGGCCTTCTACGAGAAAAACCCGGCCTCCTTTGCCAAGACCATCGCCGCGCTCGACAAGGAACGGCAGGCGCTTGCCGCCATGGAAGAAGAGTGGCTGGAGCTCGAAATGCTCAGGGAAGAGCTGGAAGGATAAGGCTTCCGGCTTAGCCCGGCGCCGTGGTCGAACCGGCGCTGGGCGTCGCCCAGGCCTTCAGCGCCTCGTCGAACACCTGGTCGCCGGGAATGCCCTTTTCCATGGTGAAGAGCGCGCGGCGGCCGGATTTGTAGACCACCGGGATGTCGATCCAGCTCTGACGGCGCAGCAGCGTCAGGTTGGCGTCGGTCTCCGCCTTGCTGTCGTTCAGAGCCACCAGGAAGAAGCCGTCGGCAATCTTGGCCGGGATGCCGATCAGCGGATTGCCCGCTTCCTGCTCGGAACCCTTCATCGCGACGCGCAAGATGTTGTCTATGCCGCCGCCGGGAAAGCCCTCGGGCGTGAGAAAGATCATCTCGATGATGTGGCTCGCCGGAAGCGACTGGTCGGCATTGCGCTTGATCGTCATGCGCAGTTGCACATCCTTGCCGGGAATCGTCGCCTCGGCGCGGATTGCCGGCTCGGGCGGCAGGCTGCCGCCTGGCGATTCCTGCACCAGCGACCAAACGATCGAGCCGGGCTCGGCGGAACCCTCGGACGCGCTGGTGCGCTCCTCGTAGAAGATGGCTTTCTGGCCTACCGCGAGCGCCGGATCGGACGCGGTGGCAGGGGGCGTCGCGGCAGCCTCGTTCGTGGTACCGGGCGCTGCCTCTTCGCCGCCAGGCGCAGCTGTTTCGCCCGGCTGCGCAGCGATCGGCGGCGTCGCGCCTGGCGGCTGGGTCAGCGCGGCGACCGAGGTGCCCTCGCCGACGGTTGCGCCTCCATTGGCCGGACCGGGATCTGTCTCGGCGCCCTCCGGCGTCAGGCGTTGCGTGAATTTGGGCGTTTCGCTCGTCGCGGGAGCCGGCGATTCGGCAGCAGGCGTGTCCGCCGCGGGGGCCGATTCCGACGGCGGAGCCTCGGCCGTGCTGGAGCCCCCGCCAAGGCCGAGCAGGTCGCCGAAGGCATCGCGGTTGAGCCATATGCCATAGCCGCCGCCGGCGATGACCGCCAGCATGACGGCGGCGACGAGCAGCGGTCCGTAGCTGCGCCTGCGCACGGCGTCGGGCCGCTGCCGGACGAACGCTTCAGGCGCATCGTCGTCACCAAGATCGACCGGCGCGGCGGGTGCAGCCGCCGGCATCGGCTGGCGCAGCGGCGGCGCCTGCCTTGCGGCCGGTTCCGCATGCCTTGGCGCTGCCGGCGCTGGAGATGCCTTCGGCCAGGCCCCGGTCTTGACGGACGGCTGCTCCAGAACCTTCGGCTGCGGATTCTTCAGCGACGCGAAGACGTCCTCGAGTTCGGACAGCGGATCCGAGTTCGCGGCATATTCCCTCTCGATCGACGTTATCGCATCCTCCAGCGCGCGGCGCTGGCGCTCGGCAACGCTGGGCGGCGGCGGCGGATTGATGGCGGCAAGCTTCGCCGCGACGGTCGCGCGCGCCTTCCCATAGACGCGCTCCCGGATCGCCGGAGTGGTTTCCCCCATCCCGTCGAGCGTCTTCTTCAGAACCGCTACGAAATCTGCCATTCTCTATCGACCTATACCGGTTCCCGGTTCGCGTTAAGCCTTTGACAGCCTTATACCGGGACGCCCATTAACTAATCTTGAAACGGGTCGGTCACAAGTATCGTGTCGTCCCGCTCCGGACTGGTGGAGAGGAGCGCGACCGGCGCGCCGATCAGCTCCTCGATGTAGCGGACGTATTTCACCGCTTGCGCAGGCAGCGCGTTCCAACTGCGCGCGCCCGCCGTCGTGCCCTTCCAGCCTTCCAGCGTCTCGTAGACCGGCTCGACGCGCGCCTGCGCGCCCTGGCTTGCCGGCAGGTAGTCAATGATCTCGCCATCGAGCCTGTAGCCGGTGCAGATCTTGATTTCGTCCAGCCCGTCGAGCACGTCGAGCTTGGTCAGCGCAATGCCCTTGATACCGTTCACCGCCACCGCCTGACGCACCAGAACCGCGTCGAACCAGCCGCAGCGGCGCTTGCGGCCCGTCACCGTCCCGAACTCGTGCCCGCGCGTTCCGAGAAACTCGCCGATCTCGTTCTGCTGCTCGGTCGGAAAAGGCCCCTCGCCGACCCGCGTCGTATAGGCCTTGGTGATACCAAGCACGTAGCCGATCACACCGGGGCCGACCCCGGATCCCGCCGCCGCCTGTCCGGCGACCGTGTTCGACGAGGTAACGAACGGATAGGTGCCGTGATCGATGTCGAGAAGTGTTCCCTGAGCACCCTCGAACAGGATTCGCTTGCCGGCGCGGCGGTGGTCATCGAGGACCTTCCAGACGCGATCCACATAAGGCAGAACCTTGTCCGCGACCGAGATCAGTTCGTCGAGGACGGCCTTCGGTTCGAGTTCGCTCTCGCCAAGGCCGCGCCTGAGCGGATTGTGATGGGCAAGCAGGCGCTCGATCTTTGCCGGCAACGCATCGGCGTCGGCCAGATCCAGGACGCGAATCGCACGGCGCCCGACCCTGTCCTCATAGGCAGGTCCGATGCCGCGACCGGTCGTTCCGATCTTGGTACCCTTGGCCGCGTTTGCTTCGCGCATCCGGTCCAGCTCCCCATGCAGGGAGAGGATAAGCGCCGTGTTTTCGGCTATTTTCAGGCGCTCCGGTGTCACTTCCACGCCCTGGGCGCGGAGTTTTTCGAGCTCGGCGACAAAAGCATGGGGGTCGAAAACGACGCCGTTGCCGATGATCGACAGCTTGCCTTCGCGCACCACGCCGGACGGCAGCAGCGACAGTTTGTAGACCTTGCCGTCGATGACCAGAGTGTGGCCGGCATTGTGACCACCCTGGAAACGCACCACGACATCGGCACGCTCCGACAGCCAGTCGACGATCTTGCCCTTGCCCTCGTCGCCCCACTGCGAGCCGACGACCACCACATTGGCCATAATTCTTCCCTTCGAATGCTTCCGAAACCGCTTGTGCCCAAGCGAACGACAGGCCTCTATAGCCGCAAGGCCTTTCGAGCGCGACATTTCTTTGCCCGTAGGCAGCGTCAGGCACAACAAGTCGCGCCTTTCGCATCATTTACTTGGTTCATCGGACGCACTAGGCCCGAAATCCCGCCGTGAATAGGCCTACATGCACAAGACAGCCTACCCGCTTCTGCTTTTGACGACGCTCTTCTGGGGCGGGAACGCCGTCGCGGGCAAATTGGCGGTGGGCCATATCTCGCCCATGCTGCTGACGACCGCCCGCTGGGGGTTTGCGCTTGTCCTCCTGTGCCTGATCGGCTGGTCGAGGCTCGCCTCCGACTGGCCGACGGTGCAGCGGAATGCTCTGTACCTCATCGTCCTCGGCGCGTTCGGCTTCACGGCATTCAACGTCGCGCTCTATTCGGCGGTCGTCTACACCTCGGCAATCAATGTCAGCATCGAGCAGGCCGCGATTCCGATGCTGATCTTCCTCGCCAATTTCCTGCTTTTCAGGCTGCGCGCCACATGGGCGCAGATCGTCGGCTTCGTGGTCTCGATCGCCGGAGTGGCTCTCACCGCCTGCCATGGCGATCCGGCGCGGCTTCTCGCCCTCGACCTCAATTTCGGCGACGTGCTGATGCTGGTGGCGGTGGCGGCCTATGCGGGCTACACGGTGGCGCTGCGCTTCAAGCCGGACATCCACTGGCAGACCCTGATGATTGCGATGACGGCAGGCGCCTTCATCACGTCGCTGCCGTTCGCCGTCGCGGAGCTTGCAACCGGCGCCGCCATCCCGCCCGACGCGCGCGGCTGGAGCGTCGTCGTCTACACGACGATCTTTCCCTCGATCCTGGCGCAGCTCTTTTTCGTAAAGGGCGTCGAGTTGATCGGCGCGAACCGGGCCGGCCTGTTCGTCAACCTTGTGCCGGTCTTCGGCACGCTGATGTCGGTGCTTCTGCTCGGCGAGGATTTCTACCTCTATCACGCCGTCGCGCTGATGCTGGTGCTCGGCGGCATCTGGCTCGCCGAGACGAGCGGCCGTAGGGCGGCGGCCGATAGCGCTAGATGAGCTTCGCCCTGGCGAGGTCGCGCATGAGGTGGCTGGCGCCATAGGTCCAGGGCGCGCAGTCGGGCGACAGTTGCACGCGATTGACCAGCGCGCCGAGCTTTTCCGACGAGATCGTGACGATGTCGCCGACGCTGTGGGTGAACCCTTTCCCCGCCTCGCCGCGGTCCTTCACCGCTGCGAACATCGTGCCGAGATAGAGGGCGAACCCATCGGGGTACTGGTGATGCGGACCGATGGCCGCGGCCACCAGCTCTTCCGGCGAGCGGCTTATCTCGGCCATCGAGCTCGCCCCGTCGAGCACGAAGCCATCTTCGCCCTCCACCCTCAGCCCGACCACCGCCGACTTCACGTCGGCAAGCGTGAAGTCCCTGTCGAACAGCCGTATGAAGGGCCCGAGCGACGCCGACGCGTTGTTGTCCTTGGCCTTGCCGAGCAGCAGCGCGGAGCGGCCTTCGACGTCGCGCAAATTGACGTCGTTGCCGAGCGTCGCGCCGACAATGCTTCCCTTGCTCGATGAAATCACGGCGATTTCCGGTTCGGGATTGTTCCAGGTCGAGACCGGATGCAGACCGACATCGGCGCCGAAACCGACCGATGCCATCGGCTGGCATTTGGTGAAAATCTCGGCATCCGGGCCGATGCCGACTTCGAGGTATTGCGACCAGACACCACGCTCGATCAGTTTCGCCTTGACGCCGGCGGCCTCGGCCGAGCCGGGTTTCAGTTTGGAGAGGTCATGGCCGATCAGCGAAGCGATATCGGCGCGAATCGCTTCAGCCTTCGCGGACGAACCCCTTGCCTGCTCTTCGATGACGCGTTCCAGCAGAGAGACGACGAAGGTGACGCCCGCGGCCTTCACTGCCTGAAGGTCGACGGGCGACAGCAGATAAGGTTTCGCCGGATCGCGCGTGGCGGAAAAGCTGTTCTTCGCGATGTCGGCGAGCGCGCCGACAGGCTTGCACTCGGCCTTCGCCACGAAACCCGCCGGATCGGGCTGCTCGCAGACGTCGCGCGAAGTCGGCGCGGCCTTGGTTGTGATGTCGACCACCATCCCCTCGCGCACGGTGACGACGGCGGGATGCGTCCAGCCCTCGGCAAAAGCCCGGCCCAGAAAAACGCCTTCAGTCGGTAGCCGCATGCCATAGGTCGTCATCTCTTGCTGCTCTTCGTTGTTATGCTTCGCTTGAAATGGGTGCTCAGAACCCTTTGGGTAGCCCCGCCTGCTTGAGAACGGCGTTGGCCGTGTGGCGAGACTTCATGGAGTTGTCGACCGTGACTTTGCGACCAGTTGGCGGATGGTGCCAAATTTCATGGTCGCCTTTGCCCTGACGGAAATAGCGCCAACCACCGTTAGACAAAGCTTCCTTCAACGCCTTCGAGAAGTTGTTCAATTGCCCGCTCCGAGTGTCCCGATTTGCCGCTGCAGGTCATTCTTACGGGCGTTTAAACGTGTTACGTTTTACGCGCAAAGCACAGGTTGTCAGGCGGCGGCAACCGTCTGATGGCTCCGGGCGATCAATTCGATCTCGAATGGCCCTTGATGCTCGTCTCCGAGAAGGTCGGGAACGAGGACTGCCAATCTGCGCTGGAGATCCTCAATCGTATCCGCTTCGGTCGCGATCCCAATTCCATCCCGCGCCGAGGCGACCCAGACGTTGAACTCGTCATCCCAAAAAGCGTCGATGACAATCCTCATGAGCAGCACTCCGACGTGGAAAATTATCCTACTGCATATTGGTACAAAGAAAAAGGCGCGGAGAATGCCACGCCCTTTTCGCGAGTTGTCGATGCCGCGGTCTCACATCGCTCCGACATCGAACTGCAGCCGCTTGGCCGAGTCGATCGCCTGGTGCGCCCTAACCTGTTCAAGCACCTTCTCCGGAAACGGCGCATCAAGATAGAGAAGAGCGATGGCGTCGCCGCCGGGCCGGTTGCGGCCGAGCTGGAAGTTGGCGATGTTGACGCCGTTCTCGCCGCACACCGTGCCGAGCAGGCCGATGATGCCCGGCGCGTCGGCGTTGGTCGTGTAGAGCATGTGCTGGCCGACCTCGGCGTCGAGGTTGATGCCCTTGATCTGGATGAAGCGCGGCTTGCCATCGGAGAAGCAGGTGCCGGCGATGGAACGCGTCATGTGCTCGGTCTTGACCTTCAGCATGATGTAGCCGTCGAACACGCCCGACTTGTCGCGCTTAACCTCCGACAGCATGATGCCGCGCTCCTTCGCCATGATCGGCGCCGACACCATGTTGACGTCGGCGACCTGCGGCCGGATCAGCCCGGCGAGTGCTGCGCTGATCAGCGCGCGCGTGTTCATCTGCGCGGTTGCGCCATCAAAGATGATCTCGACCTCCTTGATCGGATCTTCCGTCACCTGGCCGACGAAGGAACCGAGCACTTCGGCGAGCTTGACGAAAGGCTTCAGCCGCGGCGCTTCCTCCGCCGTGATCGAGGGCATATTGATGGCGTTGGAGACCGCGCCCTTGACCAGATAGTCCGACATCTGTTCGGCGATCTGCAGGGCGACGTTCTCCTGCGCCTCCGTGGTGGCGGCGCCGAGATGCGGCGTTGCGATCACGTTCTCAAGCTCGAAGAAGGGGCTCGACGTCGCGGGTTCGACCTCGAACACGTCGATCGCCGCGCCCGCCACCTTGCCGCTCTTCAGCGCCGCCGCAAGATCGGCCTCGGCGATCAGGCCGCCGCGCGCGCAGTTGATGATGTAGACGCCCTTCTTCATCTTCGCGATCGAACCGGCGCTAATGATGTCCCTCGTCTTGTCGGTCAGCGGCGTATGCAGCGTGATGAAGTCCGCGCGGGCGAGGAGTTCATCGAGCTCGACCTTGGTGACGCCCAACTCCGAGGCGCGGTCTTCCGACAGGAACGGGTCATACGCGATGACATGCATCTTCAGGCCGACGCCACGGGTGGCTACGATCGAGCCGATGTTGCCGCAGCCGATCACGCCGAGCGTCTTGCCGGTGATTTCGACGCCCATGAAGCGGTTCTTCTCCCACTTGCCGGCCTTGGTCGAGGCATTCGCCTCAGGCAGTTGCCGGGCAAGCGCGAACATCATCGCGACGGCATGTTCGGCCGTGGTGATCGAATTGCCGAAGGGCGTGTTCATCACGATGATACCCTTGCGCGAAGCGGCGGGTATGTCGACATTGTCGACGCCGATGCCGGCGCGGCCGACCACCTTGAGATTGGTCGCAGCGGCGATCAGCTTCTCGGTGACCTTGGTGGCGGAACGGATGGCAAGGCCGTCATACTGGCCGATGATCGAGAGCAGCTTTTCCTTGTCCGGGCCGACCTCGGGTAGATAGTCGACCTCGACGCCGCGATCCTTGAATATCTGCACGGCGGTGGGCGAAAGCTTGTCGGAAACGAGTACGCGAGGCATGGGGTTTGTCCTTGCATTGGCTGTCAAAGCAGCCGGATCAGAGATGATTGTCGGGAAGCTCAGGCCGCCGCTTTGAGGGCGGCCTTCTGCGTTGAAAAGGCCCAGTCGAGCCAAGGAATCAGCGCCTCGACGTCGGAGGTTTCCACGGTCGCTCCGCACCAGATGCGAAGGCCGGGGGGCGCATCGCGATAGCTGGCGATGTCGTAAGCCACCTTTTCCGCTTCGAGCAGCGCGACGAAACCCTTCACGAAGGCCTGCTGGCCCGCATCGTCGAGGTTGGCGACGGCCGGATCGGCAAAACGCAGGCAGACCGAGGTGTTGGAGCGCGTATCTTCCTTAGATGCCAGGAAGGCGACGGCCGGCGTCTTCGCCACCCAGTCGGCGATCGCCTTGGTGTTGGCGTCCGCCCGCGCGACCAGCCTGTCCAGCCCCCCGATCGACCTCGCCCACTGCAAGGCGTCGATATAATCCTCGACGCAGAGCATCGACGGCGTGTTTATCGTCTCGCCTTTGAAGATGCCCTCGATCAGCTTGCCGTTCGACGTCAGGCGGAAGATTTTGGGAAGCGGCCAAGCTGGCTTGTAGCTTTCGAGCCGCGCGACAGCGCGGGGGCTCAGGATCAGCATGCCGTGGGCGCCTTCGCCGCCCAGCACCTTCTGCCAGGAGAAGGTCACGACATCGAGCTTCTGGAAATCGAGTTTTTGCGCGAATGCCGCCGAGGTGGCGTCGCAGATGGTGAGACCCTTGCGGTCGGCCGGGATGAAGTCCGCATTCGTGACGCGCACGCCGGAAGTCGTGCCGTTCCAGGTGAAGACGACGTCGCGGTCGAAATCGATGGATGCGAGATCAGGCAACTCGCCATAGGGCGCCTTGATGGTGCGCGCATCGGCAAGCTTCAACTGCTTCACCACGTCGGTGACCCAGCCCTCGCCGAAGCTTTCCCACGCGACCATGTCGACGCCGCGCTCGCCCAGCAGCGACCACATCGCCATCTCGACGGCGCCGGTGTCGGAAGCCGGCACGATGCCGATGCGGTAGTCGGCCGGCACTCGCAGCACTTCGCGGGTGAGGTCGATCGCCTGCTCGAGCTTCGCCTTGCCGATCTTGGCGCGATGAGAACGCCCTAACGCAGCATTCTTCAGCGCCTCCGGCGACCAGCCGGGACGTTTAGCGCAAGGCCCTGAGGAGAAATTGGGGTTTGCCGGACGGAATCCGGGCTTGGTGGCCGTCGTCATCGTGGCTATCCTTCCAGATAGAAAGCCCCTCGTTGGGGAGGGGTGTCCCACGGACGGCGATATTCCCTGGAGGCCGGGGCGTCAAGAGGATTGTTTTTGTCGCAAGCCGGATATTGGCCGCACAAACGAAAACGGCGGGCCGCGCCCGCCGTTCAACTTGTGGACGATCAAACCGCCTACCAGAGTTCGTAGCGCAGGCCGAGCCTGACCTCATGCGTTTCGATGTTGCCGTACGTGCCGTCGCCGAACGTATCGCCCGAATCCCAGCCGAACATGTCACCGCCATCGATGTTGCGGTACTTGTAGCCGACGTCGAGCTTGAAGTTCTTGCTGATGTCGTAGGCGACGCCTGCCATCAAAGCGTAGGTAAACCGCCAGCCATCCTCGCCGCCATGGCTCGTGCTGCCGACCGCATCGTCGCTTGCGCAAAGCGCCAAACCGTCGACGCAATAGGTTCTGTCATTCAGATCGTGCCAACTCACATAGGACATGCCGGCGCCGGCGCCGACATAGGGCGTGAAGCCGACATAGGTGCCGAGGTCGACATAACCGTTGGCCATGACGCTGATCGCGGAGACTTCGGAGCTGTTTTCCGACCGGCAGGTCGTGCCGACGTCGGGATCGGCAAGGCAAGGAACGCCGCTCGACGTCGATCCATCGAAATCCGCGCGGAAGCCGTCGATGGTTGCGTCGGCGCGGAAGTAGTCGGTGAAGCGGTAGCCGAAGCCGCCGCCCCATGTGAAGTCGGTGTCGATCGACGCGGAGTTGAATGAGGCCGATACGTCGCCGACGCCGTCGAAAGCCGTATAGTCGACACCATCTATGCTCGAATCAAAAACGTATCCAACATCGCCGCGCAGGTACCAGCCAGAACCGACCTCGACGGGCACATATTCGGCGGCCTCCTCGACGAAGATCGGCGGGTCGTAGTCGGCCGCTTGGGCCGCAAGCGGTGCAGTTGCCGCAAGCAACAAGGCGATTCGCAGGCTCAAATTCATGGCGCGGACTCCCCGAAATGGCCGGGCCGGAGAACGATCCGCCTGCCCGTTTCGAGAGTGCATTGTTAACCATAGAGGTTAAGTGCCGGTTAACCACCGTCGGCCGATGCACATTGTAATTTCAATGACTTGCCGTCTCGACGCTGGATCCATGTGCATCGCTGGCGACAAGATGGAATCCGAGACTGACGCAGGAGAACGAAGGGTTAAGACGGCCCTTTGACAACCCATGGCAAAACGACGAAAGGCCCCGCTGCCGGGGCCTTTCCATTGATAACGGTGAATTGGATCAGTACAGGCTGTAACGCACGCCGAGTTTGAAGTCGTGCGAATATATGTCGTTGAACTGGATGCTTTCGTTCTCGCCCTCCGGGAATGACACGCCGTCGTCATTGTGAAGCGTGCCGGTGGACGCGTCGCCGAGCGAGATGAAGCTGTAGCCGAGATCGATCGTCATGCGCTCGGTGGCCTGGAACCCAAGGCCGGCATGCAGCGCCCAGGCGAGATTCCATTCCGAATTGTCGTCGGCATAGCCGCCGGCACCCACGATTATGTTGGTGTCGCGGAAATTCGAGATCGTGTTGTAGGAAGCGCCGATGCCGGCGCCGACATAGGGCGTGATGCCCGAGAATTCGCCGATGTCGTAGTAGCCATTGGCCATGAACACCAACTCCGACTTCTTACCGGAGTAGTCGTCAGTCGTAATTGGATCGCCGTCTTCCGCGATGAGCCAGTTCACCGCGTTGAAATCGGACTTGCCGCGCCATTCGACTGTCAGGTCGCCACGCAGATGATCATTGAACTGGTAGCCAACGCCGCCGCCAAAGATCGGCGCCGCGGAGAAGCCGCCCTCGTCGTACCAGCCGAATTCGAAGGGAATGTCGAACAGGTCCGACTCCAGTTCGTCGAAAAACTGGTTGCTCATGCCGATGTGGCCGCGGATATACCAGCCGCCAACGACCTCCGGCACCACCTCAATCGGTTCGATATAGTCGGCGGCGAGCGCCGGACCGGCTACGCCGGCCAAAAGCGCGGCGAAGAGGGCCTTCTTTGCGAATCCATACATGCTTAGTCACCCCTGGTCTCTCGGGACACACCACCCGCCCGAATCTGGATTGGTTCGTAGTTCGTTAGGGATAATGAATTGCAAAGGTTAAGGGCCACTTAACCCTGTTGCTTAACCACGATTGCCGGGGGCGGCCTGCCGGATATGCGGCGGGCGGATTGATTGCGCCGAAGCGGAACGCCTTCGGCCTGCGTGAGCCAAACCGGATTTCGATGGCGGACAGGCGTCGCCGCGCCTATATTGGCCTTGGCGATCTGCGCTTCCCGGCAGGAGAGACATTTCCCCGGGGCCTTATTGATCCCTAGGGAGCTGTCCCTGGCCAGACCCGTGGGTTTGGTCACACGGTGCCCACCTACTTTGTAGGTTCCCGGGATCGACTTCTCCACCGGTTGCGTGGATCGCCACTTCGCACTTTACCTTCACCACGCCATGAATTCTCCAAAAGAGCTGAAACGAGAACTGCGCCGCTCCGCGCTCGAGCGCCGCGATGCGCTTGATCCGTGCTGGCGCATCGAAGCCTCGCTCGAGATGGCCGAGGTTGCGAAAACCGTGATCGACATCAAGCCCGGCGGCATCGTCTCCGGCTTCTGGCCGATGCGATCCGAGGTTGACGTGCGTCCGGCGATGTTTGCGCTGCGCGAAAACGGCGCCCGGCTCTGCCTGCCTGCCATCCTCGACAAGTCGACGATCGTATTTCGCGAACTCGTCCGCGGCGCGGCGCTTGTCGACATGGGTTTCGGCACAGCCGGGCCGGGCGAAGAGGCCGAAACGCTCGACCCAGACATCATGCTCGTGCCGCTCGCAGCCTTCGATGCGCGCGGCCACCGCATCGGCTACGGCGCCGGCTTCTACGACCGGGCGATCGCCAGGCTCACCGCCGCCGGCCACGCGCCACGCCTCATCGGCATCGCGTTCGACTGCCAGGAAGTGCCCGAGGTTCCGGACGAACCACACGACGTGGTCATTCCCGAAATCCTGACCGAAAGCGGTTTGCGCCGCTTCGAGCCCCCTCTATAGAGGAACGATGAGGCTTCTCTTTCTCGGCGACATGGTTGGCAAATCGGGACGGACCGCGGTCTGGGAGCAGCTTCCCGGGCTGATTTCCGATTTCCGCCTCGATTTCGTCATCGTCAACGGCGAGAACGCGGCCGGCGGCTTCGGCATCACCGAAGAAATCTTCCAGACGACACTCGCGGCCGGCGCCGACGTTGTGACCACCGGCAACCATGTCTGGGACCAGCGCGAGGCGCTCACCTTCGCCGCGCGCGAGGACCGTTTCCTGCGTCCGGCCAACTATCCCCGGGGCACGCCCGGGCGCGGTTCCGGCGTCTATGTGGCGAGGAATGGCGCGCGCGTGCTGGTCGCCAACATCATGGGCCGCATCTTCATGCATCCCGAACTCGACGATCCGTTCGTCGCCGGCGAACGCGAGGTGGCCGCCTGCCCGCTCGGCCATCAGGCCGACGCGGCGGTGATCGATTTTCATGCCGAGGCGACGTCGGAGAAGATGTGCTTCGGCCACTTTCTCGACGGCCGCGTCAGCCTCGTCGTCGGCACGCATACGCATCAGCCGACCGCCGATCACCAGATTCTCAACGGAGGCACCGCCTACATTTCGGATTCGGGCATGTGCGGCGACTACGATTCCTCGCTCGGCATGGACAAGGAAGAGCCGCTCAACAGGTTTCTCTCGAAGGTGCCGAAGGGCCGCTTCGAGGCCGCCAACGGCCCGGCCACGCTCTGCGGCGTCGGCGTGGATATCTCCGACCGGACCGGACTGGCCGAAAGAATCGCGCCGTTTCGCCGCGGCCCCCGGCTCGAGGAAACTGCACCTTCCTTCTGGGCCTGACATTGACGCCGGTGCACGCCGACCCTACTTGGCGACGAAGCCGATCCTGCTGACATGCCGAGGGGACTGCCGACATGCCGATCATCGACTTTCTGGCGCCGCATTTCGACTGGTTCAACGACCCCACGGCCTGGGTCGCGCTGCTGACGCTGGTGGTGCTGGAGATCGTGCTCGGCATCGACAACCTGATCTTCATCTCGATCCTGACCAACAAACTCCCTCCCGAACAGCAGCCCCGCGCCCGCTTCCTCGGCATCAGCGCGGCGCTGGTGATGCGCCTCGTCCTGCTCGCCACCATCTCCTTCATCGTCCAACTGACCGCGCCGCTCTTCACGCTGTTTGGCCATGGTTTCTCATGGCGCGACCTGATCCTCATCGCGGGCGGGCTGTTTCTCGTCTGGAAGGCGACCAAGGAAATCCATCACACGGTCGATCCGAACGACCACAAGGATTCGATGGTCGGCACGCTGCAGATGTCGCTCGGCGGCGCGATCTTCCAGATCCTGCTGCTCGACCTCGTCTTCTCGATCGACTCGATCATCACCGCGGTCGGCATGACCGACGAGATTGCCATCATGTACATTGCCGTCATCGCCGCGGTCACCGTGATGATGCTCGCCGCGACGCCGCTCGCCAACTTCATCGCCAAGAACCCGACCATCGTCATGCTGGCGCTGGGCTTCCTCTTGATGATCGGCATGACGCTGATCGCCGACGGCATGGGCTTTCACGTGCCCAAGGGCTACATCTACGCGGCGATGGGCTTCTCGGCCCTGGTCGAGGGCCTGAACATGCTGGCGCGGCGCAGGAAAAAAGGCGGCTCGGGCGAAGCGCATTAGCTACGCCGCGGAGGCTACACCCCTTCCAAAACGATGATGGTCGGGCGGCTGGGCAGCGTCTTCAGCGATACTTTCAGCGATCGGCTCGGGCGGAACTCGACGGCAAAGCCCTCGCCCATCAGGCCGGTGAACTCGCCGATCGGCGTCGCATGCCGGTGCATCGGCAGGATCATCGACGAATAGAGCCGCGTGGTGATCTCGGTCATGGAGCCTATGGACTGCGTCATGCCGCCGTCGATCGGCACCATCAATATGTCCAGCCGCCCGATCTGCCCGTACTGCGCGTCGCTGAGCTTGGTGTGCAGGTGGCCGAGATGGCCAATGCACAGGCCAGCCACCTCGAAGATGAAAATCGAATTGCCGTCGCGCTCAAGGCCGCCGCCCCAGTTGCGGATATCCGTCGGCACGTTGCGGATATAGACATCGTCCACGACCACCGTGTGTTTCGCCGGGCCTCCCTTCGGGTTCCAGCCGCGAAGCACAAATTCGATACTCGAATCCGGATGATCCGAAAAATGGGTGCGATGCGCCTTGTTCATGGTGACGACGCGCGGCAGCGGCTCGGAGCCGTAGACGCCCGAGAAGTCGGTCGCGATGCGCACGCCGGCCGGTGTCTCGATCACATAGGTCGAATGGCCGGCATAGGTGATCGTGACGTCACCTTCGACGAAGGTCTGGGCGAGGATCGGCGCGGCGGCTTTCGACGCGGTGAAGCTGGCGTGGGTCGCATGGGGCAGTGCATTCGCGATGGCGACGCATCTGGATGGCGGCGCTTCCTCCTGCGCCGCGGCGGCGAACGGGCACGACAGGAAGGCGAGGAACGCGGCGGCGGAAAGGCGGAGCATGACGGTCTTCCGGGGGCGAACTGGCGCGGTTCCTCACGATAGCGCGCAGCGCGCCGATGGCCAGCCGGGGCCGCTTCCCCAAGGTCACGTTTTCGCGAGGGCGGCGGCTCATCCGGGAGGCTCCGGCCGGCCTGAACAGCCCTGAACAGCCGCTCCTGCTGGACTTTTTTCCCGACCTGTCTATAAGGCGCGCCATTCCGAAAATCCTGACCACGACGACGGGGGCTCAATGGCCGGCCATTCACAGTTCAAGAACATCATGCACCGCAAGGGCCGGCAGGATGCGGTGCGTTCGAAAATGTTCTCCAAGCTGGCGCGCGAAATCACGGTGGCGGCCAAGCACGGTATGCCCGACCCCAACATGAACCCTCGCCTGCGGCTGGCGATCCAGAACGCCAAGGCCGAATCCATGCCCAAGGACAACATCCAGCGGGCGATCAACAAGGCTGTCGGCGGCGACGCCGAGAACTACGAGGAAGTGCGCTACGAGGGCTATGGGCCGGGCGGCGTCGCGCTCATCGTGGAGGTGCTGACCGACAACCGCAACCGTTCGGCATCGAATGTGCGCGCGGCCTTCACCAAGGCTGGCGGGGCGCTTGGGGAAACCGGCTCGGTGTCCTTCATGTGGGACCGCGTCGGCGAGATCTACTACCCGGCTTCGGCCGGCAGCGCCGAGAAGGTCATGGACGCGGCGATCGAGGCAGGAGCCGACGACGTGCAATCGGACGAGGATGGCCACACGATCCTCTGCGCCTTCGAAGGCCTCGGCGACGTGTCGAAGGCCCTCGAGGCGTCGCTCGGCGAGGCCGAGTCGGTGAAGATGATCTGGAAGCCGCAAAACAACATTCCCGTCGACGAGGAACGCGCGCAGTCGCTGATGAAGCTCGTCGCCACGCTCGAGGACGATGACGACGTGCAGAACGTCTACGCCAATTTCGAGGTCGACGACGCAACCTTGGCCAAGCTCAGCGCGGCATGAACGGCAAAGCCCTGCCCGCCATCCGCATCAGCTACTGCACGCAGTGCAACTGGCTGCTGCGCGCGGGATGGATGGCGCAGGAACTGCTCTCGACCTTCGGGACGGAGCTCGGCGAGGTCGTCCTGGCGCCCGGCGCCGGCGGGATATTCACCATCACCTGCAACGATGAGCTGATCTGGGACCGCAAGCGCGACGGCGGCTTTCCCGACGCGGCGAAGCTCAAACAGCTCGTCCGCGACGTGATCGACCCCGAGCGCGACCTCGGCCATGCCGACCGCAAGGGGCATAGCAAGGCGCAGACCCCGAGCGATTAACACAGCGGGTCCGCTCGCAGCTTCACGGATTGCGCAGCGCCCGCCGGCCATGATACTCAACCTTGCGTCGCGGGTATGATGTAATGGTAGCTTGTCAGCTTCCCAAGCTGAACGCGAGGGTTCGATTCCCTCTACCCGCTCCAGCTTGCACCGCAAAGGTTTGAGCCCGATTTCCGGCATCGGCGAGGTCGGCTTTACAGCCGGTTTTGCGGCACATGTTCTCGCTCTGGCCCCATCGAACTCCCTGACGCGCTGCTGAACGCTGCAACGCGGCGGACAGTAACCGCGGAGGATAAGCCCGACTTTCCCTTCCTCCCGAGTTCATTCGGTGACGAAACGGTAGCCGACGCCGGGCTCCGTGCGAATGATCTTCGGGTTCGCCGGGTCGCGTTCGATCTTCCCGCGCAACTGGCTGACGAATATGCGCAGGTAATGCATGTCCTCGCCGTGGGCCGGGCCCCAGACGGAGGTCAGCAAAGTCTTGTGGGTGACGACCCGGCCGGCGTGCCGCGCCAACAGCACGAGCAGGTCGTATTCTTTCGGAGTCAGCTTCACCGCCGTCCCGTCGCGCTCGACGACCCTTCGGACCGTGTCGATGGTCAGGCCGTCGACGCTGACCGCGGTGAGGCCGCCATCCTCCTGGATGCGATGGCGTAGCGCCGTGCGCATGCGGGCCGTCAACTCCCCGATACCGAACGGTTTCTCGATGTAGTCGTCGGCGCCAAGATCCAGGGCGGCGATCTTCTCCGCTTCGCGGTCCCGCGCCGAGAGGATGATGACCGGAACCTGCGACCAGGCGCGCAGCCTTGCGATGACGTCCTTGCCGTCCATGTCCGGCAGGCCGAGATCGAGAATGATGAGCGACGGGGCTGCCGTCGCGGCAGCCCTCAAAGCATCGGCGCCTGTCATCGCCTCCACGACGTCATAGCCCGCCGCTTCCAGCGCAGGGCGCAGGAAGCGCTGTATCTGCGGCTCGTCGTCGACGACGAGGATGCGCTCGCGGCTCATGTTTCCTCCACGGGGTCGGCGCCGGCCGGGACGACCGGAAAGCGCAGTGAGATGCGCGTGCCGCGCCGCTTCACCGCCGGGCTTTGCGCGCTTATCGTTCCGCCCATCGCTTCGACGAACCCCCTGGCGATGGCAAGGCCGAGGCCGGTCCCGGGCGTTCTGCCGTCCGGTTTCCCGTGCCTGACGAACTTTTCGAAGATGTTGCTCATGTCCTCGGGAGGGATGCCTCTGCCGAGATCGGTAACGGAGATGACGACATGGTTCGCCTCGACGCGCGCATAGATGCTGATCGGCTCGCTGCCGCCATATTTCACCGCATTGTCGATGAGGTTGAACAGCACCTGCCCCAGGAGAACGCTGTCGCCCCGGATCAGCGGGAGTCCGTCGGCAATGCTCGTCTCGATGTTCCGCTCGGGAAAATAGCGTGCCGCTCGTTGCAGGGTGACGTGGATGACATCCCCGACATCTACCCAGTCGCGTTTCGCGCCGACTGTGCCAGACTCGACCCTGGTCATGTCGAGGAGATTTGCGACGAACCGTGCCAGCCGGTCACTCTCCTCCCCAATGGAAGCCAGCAGGTCGTCGCGGACCGCCGGTTCCATCCTGTCGCCTAGCTCGCGCAGGCTGGAAACGGCTCCGGTGATCGTCGCCAGCGGTGTTTTCAGATCATGCGAGATCGACGACAGCAAAGCGGAGCTGAACCGCTCGCCTTCAAGCTTCGCCGCCTGTTCGAGGCTATCCTTGGAGAGGCGCGCGCGGTCAATGGCAATCGCGGTCTGGTCGAGTATGGAGCCGAGCACCTGCTCTTCCTCCGCGCCCAGTATCCTGCCTGCCTGCCGATAGCCGACGACGGCCGCCACGCCGGCGGACGCGCCGAGCGGACGGAACTGGAACGGGCTGTTGGGCAGCGTGCCGGTGCCGTTGCCTGCCGTCTCGTTCTTCTCAAACGCCCAGCGCGCCGCCATCATGTCGGTGACGTCGAGTTCGGTGTCCGGGGGCCAGGCGCCGGACAGGGAAAGATCGCCGCCGGTCACCGACAGCAGCATGACGTCGCGCCTGAGCGAAGCCCGCAGTTGCGCGACCGCCGCCCAGACCACGTCTTCGTAATTGACCGTGCCCGACAGTTTTCGCGAGAAATCGTAGAGCGCCTGCGTCGAAGCGGCGCGTCGGCCGGCGGTCGCCGCCTGGTCGCTCAGCCGCGACGCCAGTCCACCGGCGATCAGAGCCGCGATGATAAAGATGAACAGTCCGAATACCTCATGCGGCGACGCTATCGTGAATGTGTAGAAAGGCGGGATGAAGAAGAAATTATAGGCCAGGCCCGAGAGGGTCGCCGCCAGCAGCGCCGCCACATAACCGGCATAGACCGCCGACAGGAGCACGGTAAGCAGATAAAGAAGCGACACGTTGGGAAGATCCACGAAACGCTCGATCAACGTTCCCAGGTAGGTTGCGGCCGAGACGGCGGCCAAGGGAAAGCCAAGCTCCCATTTGGGGTCTTTGAGATTGAACCAGCCTGGCCAACGCCGCTCCGGGCTGCGCGGCGGGGCGGGCTCTTCGCTGGTGACGACATGGATGCCGAGGCCGGACACTCGCTCGATCAGCGCATCCGGCAGCGACTTGCGCAGAAGACCCGCAAGAAAGCCCTGGCGGCGTCCGCCGATGACGATCTGCGTGACATGCTCGCGGCGCGCGGTTCGGAGGATTTCCTCCACGAAATCCCGCCCGGTCACCCGGCGCGTCTCGGCCCCCAGGCTTTCCGCCAGTTTGAAGGTCGCCGCCAGCCGCTGCGTGATCTCGGGACGCGGGGGCGGGCTGTCGGCGCGTTCGATCGAGATCACCAGCCAGGGCGCGTTCAGTCCCGACGCCAGGCGGGCCGCCGTGCGCACGACCTTTCCGGACAGCAGGTCCGCGCCGATGCAGACGAGCAGCCGCTCGGTCGTCTGCCAGGGGCCCTCGATCGCGTTCTGTTTCAGATAGTCGACCATCTGGTCGTCGACGCGGTCGGCGGTGCGGCGCAACGCCATTTCACGCAGCGCCGTCAGGTTGCCGAGCCGGAAGAAGCTGTCGACGGCGCGTTGGGCATTCTCGGGAAGATAGACCTTGCCTTCCTTCAGCCGCTCGATCAGTTCGGCCGGCGCGAGATCGACCAGCAGCACTTCGTCGGCGCGCTGCAGGATGATGTCGGGCACGCGCTCGCGCACGGGAATACCGGTGATCTCCGCGACGACATCGGACAGGCTCTCCAGATGCTGGATGTTCATCGCCGACCAGACATTGATGCCGGCGGCGAGCAGTTCCTCTACATCGAGATATCGTTTGGGATGGCGGCTGTCGGGCGCATTGGTATGCGCGAGTTCGTCGACGATGATGAGGTTGGGCCGGCGGCCCAGCGCGGCGTCGAGGTCGAATTCCTCGATCTGCCGGCCCTGATGGATGATCTGCCGGCGCGGCACCACTTCAAGCCCTTCGAGCAGGGCCGCGG
The DNA here is from genome assembly GCF_040049215.1 of Mesorhizobium sp. KR9-304. Classification (NCBI taxonomy): domain Bacteria; kingdom Pseudomonadati; phylum Pseudomonadota; class Alphaproteobacteria; order Hyphomicrobiales; family Phyllobacteriaceae; genus Mesorhizobium; species Mesorhizobium sp. KR9-304. The sequence goes on from NZ_JBDZDN010000001.1 coordinate 559,269, forward strand.
TCTCGCTGCGGCCATGCGTCTCGGCGAGGCCGACGACGACATCGACACCGTCGGCCCTGAGGCGGCGGGCGCGCGTCAGCATGGCGAAGGTCTTGCCGACTCCCGGCGCGGCGCCGAGAAAAAGCGTCAGCTTGCCGCGGCCTTCGCCGCCGGCAAGCGCAAGCAGAGCGTCGGGATCGGGTCGGTTTTCGGCTCTACGGTTTGCGTCGCCCATGATCCATTTCAGGACTTCGGCGCATCGAGCGCCAGGTTGAGCCGCAGCACGTTGACGCGCGGCTCACCGACAATACCGAGCAAGCGGCCTTCCGTGAAGCGATCGACCAGGGCGACAAGCTCCGTTTCCGCAACGCCGCGCGCGGCGGCGACACGCTTTATCTGCGCGGCCGCGAATTCCGGCGAGACGTCGGGATCGAGACCGGAGCCCGAGGCAGTGGCGCCATCGGCCGGCACCGGTCCGGCAATGCCCGCGGCGGCAAGCCGTTCGACATCGGTCTTCACGCGGGCCGCGAGATTGGCCGAGGTCGGGCCGAGATTCGACCCGGTCGACGCGCCGGCATTGTAGGGCGCATCGGCGGTGACCGACGGCCGCGGCCAGAAATAGCGGTCGGACACGAAATTCTGTCCTATCAGCGCCGAACCGATGACCGTTTCGCCGTTTCGGATCAGGCTTCCGTTGGCCTGCGCCGGGAAGGCGATCTGACCGATGCCGGTGATCGCAAGCGGATAGGCCAGTCCCGTCAGCACGATGAAAGCGAGGGTGAGCACGATTGCGGGGCGCAGTTGAGTGAGCATGGTTACACCAGATGAAAAGCTGAGATGGCGAGGTCGACAAGCTTGATGCCGGCAAAAGGCAGGATCAGGCCGCCGAGCCCGTAGACCAGAAGATTGCGGCGCAGGAGAGCGGCGGCGCCGACCGGACGGTAGGCGACGCCCTTCAGGGCAAGCGGGATCAGGGCAACGATGATCAGCGCGTTGAAGATGACGGCGGACAGGATGGCCGATTGCGGCGAGGCCAGCCCCATAATGTTCAGCGCCGCCAGCGCCGGATATGTGGTGACGAACAGCGCCGGGATGATGGCGAAATACTTGGCGACGTCGTTGGCGATGGAGAAGGTCGTCAGCGACCCGCGCGTCATCAGGAGTTGCTTGCCGATCTCGACGATCTCGATCAGCTTGGTCGGGCTGGAGTCGAGGTCGACCATGTTGGCGGCCTCGCGCGCGGCCTGCGTGCCGGACTGCATGGCGACGCCGACATCGGCCTGCGCCAGCGCCGGCGCGTCATTGGTGCCGTCGCCGCACATGGCGATCAGCCGGCCGCCCTTTTGTTCTTTGCGGATGAAGGCAAGCTTCTGCTCGGGCGTGGCCTCGGCAAGAAAATCGTCCACGCCGGCTTCCGAGGCGATCGCCGCGGCCGTCACCGGATTGTCGCCGGTCACCATGACCGTGCGGATGCCCATGGCGCGGAGCGCCGCGAAGCGCTCCTTGATGTCGGGCTTCACCACGTCCTTCAGGTGAATGACGCCGAGCAGGCGCGTACCGTCGACCACGGCGAGCGGGGTGCCGCCGGTGCGGGCGATCCTGTCGACGGCCTGCCGGAATTCGGCGGGCGCATCCCTTCCGTCGACGCCGGCGAACCTCAGTGCGGCGTCGACCGCGCCCTTGCGCAGCCGCCGCCCACCCACGTCGACGCCGGACAGTCTCGTCTCGGCGGCGAAGGGCACGACGGCATCGGGTGCTGCTTCGGGCTGCTTGCGCCCGAATTCGCCCATGGCGAGCGCCACGATCGAGCGGCCTTCCGGCGTCTCGTCGCCGAGGCTGGCAAGCATGGCCGCATCGGCCAGTTCGACCTGCGTGACGCCGTCGACCGGCAGGAAGTCGCTGGCCATGCGGTTGCCGAAGGTAATCGTACCGGTCTTGTCGAGCAGCAGCGTATCGACGTCGCCGGCGGCCTCCACGGCCCGTCCGGACGTCGCGATGACGTTGAAGCGCACCAGGCGGTCCATGCCGGCGATGCCGATCGCCGAGAGAAGCCCGCCGATCGTGGTCGGGATCAGCGTGACCAGCAATGCCGCCAGCACGGTCACGGTGAGCACGGTGCCGGAATATCCGGCCAGCCCCCACAGCGTGACGACGGCGATCAGGAATATCAGCGTCAGGCCGGACAGCAGGATCGACAGCGCGATCTCGTTCGGCGTCTTCTGCCGCTCGGCGCCTTCGATCAGCGCTATCATGCGGTCGACGAAGCTGGAGCCCGGCGCCACGGTGATGCGGATCCTGAGCCAATCGGACAGGACCTGGGTGCCGCCGGTCACCGCCGAACGGTCGCCGCCCGACTCGCGGATGACAGGCGCGGACTCGCCGGTGATGGCGCTTTCGTTTACCGAGGCCACGCCTTCGACGACTTCGCCGTCGCCGGGGATCAGCTCGCCGGCCTCGACGATGACCATGTCGCCGACCCTGAGGTCGGTGGCAGGAATCTCGATCACCTCGATGCCGTCCGGCTTGGTCAGCTTGCGCGCGGTGAGCTGCGTCTTGGCACGGCGCAGGCTGTCGGCCTGGGCCTTGCCGCGCCCCTCCGCCACAGCCTCGGCGAAAGTGGCAAACAGCACGGTGAACCAGAGCCATACGGCGATCTGACCGGAGAAGGACGCTCCGCCGTTTCCGACAGCGAGATCGCGCAGGAAGAACAGCGTGACCAGCGCCGCGACCACTTCGGTGACGAAGATGACCGGATTGCGCATCAGTTGGCGCGGGTCGAGCTTCAGGAAAGCCTGCCTGACAGCCGGCAGCAGGATTGCCGGATCGAAAAGGCTTTGGGCCATTGCGGGATGTCTGGACATGGAATGGGTCCTTTAGAAAGTCTGGCCGTTGAGCATCGCGAAATGCTCGACGATGGGTCCGAGCGCGAGCGCCGGGAAGAACTGCAGGCCGCCGAGGATCAGGATGACGCCGATCAGCAGGCCGACGAAGAGCGGCGTATGGGTCGGGAACGTCCCGGCGGAGGCCGTGCCGCGCGTCTTGGCCGCCAGCGCGCCGGCGATCGCCAGGACAGGCACGACATATGCGAAGCGTCCGAGCAGCATGGCGATGCCGAGCGTGGTGTTGTACCAGGCCGTGTTCGCCGACAGGCCGCCGAAGGCAGAACCGTTGTTGCCCGCCGCCGAGGTGAAGCCGTAGAGGATTTCCGACAGTCCGTGCGGCCCGGCAGTGCCGATACTCGCAACGGCAAAGGGCAGCATCGCCGAGACCGCCGTGAAGCCAAGGATCGCCAGCGGCAGGACGAGCACGGCGAGCATGGCGTATTTCATCTCGCGGCTCTCGATCTTCTTGCCGAGCAGCTCTGGCGTACGGCCGACCATGAGGCCGGCGACGAAGACCGCGAGGATCGCGAACACCACCAGACCATAGAGGCCCGAGCCGACGCCGCCGGGCAGCACCTCGCCCAGTTGGATCAGGAACATGGGCACGAGGCCGCCGAGGCCGGTGAAGGAGCCGTGCATGCCGTTGACGCCGCCGTCGGAGAGGCCGGTCGTGGCAGCCGCGTAGGCGGCCGTCATGGCTTGGCCGAAGCGAACTTCCTTGCCCTCCATGTTGCCGAGCGCCGGGTCGACACCGAGCGTCGTCAGGATTGGATTGCCTGATGTCTCCGCCCAGTAGATCGAGCCCATCGCGACGACGAGCATGATTCCGGTCACGGCCAGGAACGCCCAGCCCTGGCGACGGTCGCCGACCATCTGGCCGAAGGCATAGACCAGCGCCGCTGAAACTCCGAGCATGCAGACGATGTTCAGATAATTCGACAGCGCTGTCGGGTTCTCGAACGGATGCGCGGCATTGACGTTGAAGAAGCCGCCGCCATTGGTGCCGAGCTGCTTGATCGCCTCCTGGCTGGCGACCGGGCCGAGCGCGATCGTCTGTTGCGCGCCTTCGAGCGTGGTCGCGGTGACCGACGCGTCGAGCGTCTGCGGCAAGCCCATCGCGACGAAGGCGATGGCCACGATGATCGAGAGGGGCAGAAGCACGTAGAGGGTGGCGCGGGTGAGATCGACCCAGAAATTGCCGACGGTCTGGACCGCCGAGCGCGCAAAGGCGCGCGTCACGGCGAGCGCCATCGCGATGCCGGCGGCGGCGGAGACGAAATTCTGCACCGTCAGGCCGGCCATCTGGCTGAAATGACTGAGCGTCGTCTCGCCGCCATAAGCCTGCCAGTTGGTGTTGGTCACGAAGCTGACCGCCGTGTTGAAGGCGAGATCGGGCGCCATGCCGGCAAAGCCCTGCGGGTTGAGCGGCAGGTAGAATTGCAGGCGCAGGATCGCGTAGAGCGCGGCGAAGCCCGCCATCGAGAAGGCGAGCACGGAGAGTGCATAGGCGAGCCAGCCCTGCTCCGTCTTCGCATCGACGCCGGCAGCGGCATAGAACCCCCGCTCGACCGGGGCGAGCACGGGGGAAAGGAAGGTTCGTTCGCCGGAAAAGACGCGCGCCATGAAAAGGCCGAGCGGCTTCACCAATGCGGCGACGACGACGAAAAGAAGGCCGATCTGCAGCCAGCCGATGAGTGTCATGAAATTGCTCCGGGAGCGGCGATCAGAAGCGCTCGGGCCTGATCAGCGTAATGAGAAGATAAATGCCGAGCCCTAGCGCGACGGCGAGACCGAGGAGGGGTTCAATCATCGCGCCACCTCAGATGCGGCCGAGGCTGCGCGCAAAAAGCGCGAGCAGGACGAATGTGCCGAGCCCAATCGCGAGGTAAAGAATGTCGAACATGGTGGTCTCCGAAACTGGTTTCAGCTTCGGGATATGGGCTCGACCGGCGTCAAATCTCTACTGGGAATCGCGCAGCCGGGGATAAGGAAAACATAAGGACCGGCCGCCCCGCACGGCGCGGGAGGGGTGTGTAGCCGGGCTAAGCCTTGAAATGCTTCGACAGCTTCAGACCCTGCGCCTGATAGTTCGAGCCGAGGTCGGTGCCATAGAGCGCCTTCGGGCGCGCCAGCATGTGCTCGTAGACCAGCCGTCCGACGATCTGGCCGTGCTCGAGAATAAAGGGAACCTCGTGGCTCCTGACCTCCAGAACGGCGCGGCTGCCGGTGCCGCCGGCCTGCGAATGGCCGAAGCCCGGATCGAAGAAGCCGGCATAGTGGACACGGAACTCGCCGACCAGCGGATCGTATGGCGTCATCTCGGCGGCGTAGAGCGGGGGCACGTGCACCGCCTCCTGGCTGACCAGGATGTAGAATTCGTCGGGATCGAGCACGAGTTCCGGCGCACCATGATTGTAGAGCGGCTCCCAGAAGTCGAGCACCTCGTGGACGGCGCGCCTGTCGACGTCGACCAGCCCGGTGTGATGCTTGCCGCGATAGCCGATCAGGCTGTCCTTCTCGCCGCTGAGGTCAATCGACAGCGCGATGCCGCCGCCGGAAATGTTCGGCGGCTCGGTGGCGACCAGCGTCTCGGCGCGATGCAGGATCTCAAGCTCGCCTCCGGAGAGCAGCGCGTTGCCGGTGCGGAAGCGTATCTGCGACAGCCGCGAGCCGGTGCGCGCGACGATCGGGAAGGTTCGCGGACTGACTTCGAGATAGAGCGGGCCGGAATAGCCTGCCGGTATCTTGTCGAACTCGCGGCCCATGTCGGTCATGACGCGGGTGAAGATGTCGAGACGGCCGGTCGAGCTTTTCGGGTTGGCCGAGGCCGAGATATGACCCGGCAGGTTCAGGCCTTCGAGCAGCGGTACGATATAGACGCAACCGGTTTCCAGGACAGCTCCATCGGCGAGGTCGATCTCGTGCAGCTTCAGCCGGTCGAGCTTGTCGGCAACCTTGCTGGCCGGACCCGGCAAAAAACTCGCGCGCACGCGCCAGGCCTTCTCGCCGAGCCTCAAATCGAGGCTGGCTGGCTGGATCTGGTCGCCGTCGCGCGGACGCGCCGACGCCAGCGCGCCGGATTGGAACAGCGCCGCGATCTCGGTGTCGGGAAGGATGCCTGTCTGGCGCAACGCCCGCGTCTCCATGCAGCGCAGCCGGCCCGGAAACGTCCCGGCATGCCGCGCTGGCCCAGTGGTTTAGCAACCGGCGCGATTGACGCAAGCCGGCGACAGGTCTAAAGGGCTCTTTATCCCGTGGTGATTTGGCCGGTCGGCTTGCAGCCACGTTAAACAAGTCGCTAAAGGACCGTCGGGCCGCAAGGCTATATGGACCGGTTGCGACTTTCGCGGCCGGTTTTTTGTTGTTGGGGCATGTCGATGACCAAAGAGAAGCGCAACTGGAAGCCGGCGACGCAGCTCGTGCATTCGGGCACGCTGCGCTCGCAGCATGGCGAGACCTCGGAAGCGATCTATTTGACGCAGGGCTATGTCTACGAGACGGCGGAAGCCGCCGAAGCCCGCTTCAAGGGGGAAGAACCCGGCTTCATCTATTCGCGCTACGCCAATCCCACCGTCGACATGTTCGAGAAGCGCATGTGCGCGCTCGAAGGCGCGGAGGACGCGCGCGCCATGGCGTCGGGCATGGCGGCTGTGACAGCCGCGGTCCTGTGTAGCCTCAAGGCCGGCGACCATATCGTCGCGGCGCGGGCGCTGTTCGGCTCCTGCCGCTGGGTGATCGAGACGCTGGCCCCCAAATACGGCATCGAGTCGACGCTGGTGGACGGCACCGACATCGCCAACTGGGAAAAGGCGGTCCGCCCGAACACGAAGATCTTCTTCCTCGAAAGTCCCACCAACCCGACACTCGAAGTGGTCGACATCGCGGCGGTCGCTTCGCTCGCCAATTCGATCGGCGCGCGGCTGGTCGTCGACAATGTCTTCGCCACCCCTCTGCAGCAGAAGCCGCTCGAACTCGGCGCGCATATCGTCGTCTATTCGGCGACCAAGCATATCGACGGCCAGGGGCGGTGCCTCGGCGGCGTCGTGCTTTCCGACAAGGAGTGGATCGACAAGAATCTGCACGACTATTTCCGCCACACCGGCCCCAGCCTCTCGCCCTTCAACGCCTGGACGCTGCTGAAGGGGCTGGAGACGTTGCCGGTGCGGGTGCGCCAGCAGACCGAGAGCGCGGCCAGGATCGCGGATTTCCTCGCCACGCGCCCTGAGATTTCTCGCCTGATCTATCCCGGCCGGGCCGACCATCCGCAGGCGGCAATCGTGAAGAAGCAGATGACCGGCGGTTCGACGCTGGTCTGCTTCGACCTCAAGGGCGGCAAGAAATCGGCGTTCGGGCTCCAGAACACGCTCGACGTCATCAAGATTTCCAACAATCTCGGCGACGCCAAGAGCTTGATCACGCATCCGGCCACCACGACGCACAAGAATTTGACCGACGAGGCGCGCGCCGAACTCGGCATCGGCGGCGGCACGCTGCGGCTTTCGGTCGGGCTGGAGGACGCGGACGACCTGATTGCGGATATTGGCGAGGCGCTGGAGAGGGCGGCGTAGGCCGTCAGCGGCCAACAAGCTTCTTCGGCGCGACGGAACGCCAGGCCATGGCCATGGCGTGACGGACGGTTTCGGCCTCGGCGCGGTCGAGCACGACCCGCGTCCAGCCCTTCATGCCCCACGCGCCCTTGATCGGCTCGAACATGCCTGATGAGGTCGCCATGACGAGCTGCTGCTCGTCGGGTGACAGTTTCAGCACCGCGCGGCCGTCGGACTCGCGCAGCGTCGCGAAGATTTTGTTGCGCACGCGAAAATCCGCCGTTTCGAAGTGGCTGGACTCGGTCGCTTCGGGGAATGTCAGCGCCAATGCGCGAAACTCGTACTGCTGCATCGTCGTGTCTGCCCTATCTGTCGTCGTCAAAGCGTGCGACGGAGGTCACAATCCGGCCTATGATGTCTTGAACAAGACTAACCGAACTTGTTTCGCGCGCCAGCCGTGCGGCGCCATTGGAGATTGACCCTCTGCCGACGAACCGGAAATGTGCAGCACCGATGGCCGGAGCCTGATCCATGTACAGCGCCGTTACGCGCAACATCGCCGTCAGCGTGGTGCCCTTCTATCTGGAGGACCGGTCGGATCCCCAAGAGAACCGCTATGTCTGGGCCTATCGCATCACCATCGACAACCAGTCCGACGAGCCGGTGAAGCTCATCTCCCGCTACTGGCACATCACCGATGGAAAGGGGCGGGTCGAGGAAGTGCGCGGGCCGGGTGTCGTCGGCGATCAGCCGGAACTCGATCCGGGCGACAGCTACCAGTACACGTCGGGCTGCCCGCTTTCGACGCCGTCCGGCATTATGGTCGGCCGCTACACGATGCGCAACGGCAAAGGCGAGCTCTTCGATATCGACATTCCCGCCTTCTCGCTCGACCTGCCGGGCAAGCCGCGCAGCCTGAACTGAGGGAACGTCCAGGAACCGCGACGCGTCCAGAAGCGCAGTCGCGAGACTTGAAAGGATGCGAAGGATGGAATGCTGCAATGGATAATGTCGCGAAGGAGGGGGGCTGCCACTGCGGGCGCGTTCGCCTCAAAGTGACGAAGCGGCCTTTGCTGACGATGGCGTGCCACTGCACGGGCTGCCAGCGCATGAGTTCCAGCGCGTTTTCGCTGAGCGCCGCCATTCCCGCAGACGGTTTCGAAGTAACCCGGGGCGAGACGGTCATCGGTGGGTTGCACGGCGCGTCCAGGCATTATTTCTGCGGCTGGTGCATGAGCTGGATGTTCACGCGGCCCGAAGGCATCGACTGGTTCATCAACCTGCGTCCGACCATGCTCGACGATGCGAGCTGGTCGACGCCCTTCGTCGAGACATGGACCAGCGAAAAGCTGCCATGGCGACGACCGCGGCCGTGCACAGCTACGAGGCGCTGCCGCCGATGGACGCCTATGAGGGATTGATCAGCGAGTATGCGCGGCGGGTGGAGGTGTAGCTACTTCGGCTTGCTCGGCGATCCCTCTCCCCCGGTGCGCGGGAGAGGGATCGCGCCTTGTCAGTTCGCGGCCAGGAATTCGGCCGGGTCGAACTCATAGCCTTTAGAGCAGAACTCGCAATTGATCGCGATCCTGCCGTCCTCGGTGCTCTCCACGATCTCCTCGGCGGAAAAGCCTTCGAGGATGCCGCGGATGCGGTCGCGCGAGCAGGAGCATTCGTCGGCGACATGCACGCCCGGGAAGACACGCACGCCGTGCTCGTGGAACAGCCGGTAGAGCAGCCGCTCGGGCTCGATGGTCGGGTCGATCAGCTCGCCCGGCTCGATCGTGCCGGTCAGCGCCTGGACTTCGCGCCACGCATTGTCGATCGGCGCCTCGGCCTCCGGCGCGCCGTCGCCGCCTGGCAGATCGCCCATGCGTAGCCGTTCCGGCGCCTCGGGCAGGAACTGCGCGATCATGCCTCCGGCGCGCCAGTGCTCGCCTTGGCCCGGACGAACCAGCTTAGCGACCTGCAGCCTGATCTCCGTCGGGATCTGCTCGGACTGGCGGAAATAGCTGTGCGCGGCGTCCTGCAGGGTCGTTCCGTCGAGCTCGACGATGCCCTGGTAGCGCTGCGTATGCTCGCCCTGGTCGATGGTGAGCGCGAGAATGCCTTGTCCGAGCAGGGTGCCGGGCGCGGTCTCGCCGGCGGCCGTCAACGCATCGAGCCGGTCGGCGTCGAAGCGCGCATAGGCGCGCAGCGAGCCGGGCGTGCTGAAATCGGCGACCAGCATGTCGACCGGACCGTCGGTGCGCGTCTGCAGGATGAACTTGCCCTCGAACTTCAGCGACGAGCCGAGCAGCACCGCGACGACGCAGGCTTCCGCCAGCAGCCGCGCCACGGGCTCGGGATAATCGTGACGGCCAAGAATGCCGTCGAGCAGCGGGCCGAGCTGAATGACGCGTCCGCGCGCGTCGAGCGGGCCGACCTCGAAGGGAACGACATGATCGTCGCCGGCATAGCCGAAGTCGCCGAGTTTTCTGGTTCGATCAGACAATTGCGCGGTTTCCAACATGGCACATCGCCAGCGTCCCGCGATGCCGCCGTCGCGGAAGCATGCGCGCTACGCCCTGGTTTTCTGGGATGCGCGTGAGATAGGCATGACCGACCGTCGGTTCAAGCGCCGAGGCACCAGGCCAGCACCGCCTTCTGGGCGTGCAGGCGGTTCTCGGCCTCGTCGAAGACGACCGAATGCGGCCCGTCGATCACCTCGTCGGTGACCTCCTCGCCGCGGTGCGCCGGCAGGCAATGCATGAACAGCGCCTCGGGCCGGGCCTTGGCCATCAGCGCGGCATTGACCTGGTAGGCGCCGAAGACGTTGTGGCCGCGCGCGCGGTGCTCCTGGTTCATCGAGACCCAGCAGTCGGTGACGACGCAGTCGGCGCCGGCGACGGCTTCCTCCGGCACGTGCGACATCTGGACGACGCCGCCATTGGCGCGGGCCCAGCCGACATATTTCTCCCGCGGTTCGCTGCCTTCGGGCACCGCGACATTGAGCTTGAAGGAGAAGCGCGCCGAGGCTTCGAGCCATGAATGCAGCACGTTGTTGCCGTCGCCGGTCCAGGCGATCGTTCGGCCGGCGACCGGACCGCGATGCTCCTCGAAGGTCATGATGTCGGCCATCAGCTGGCAGGGGTGCGTGTCGTCGGTGAGGCCGTTGATGACGGGCACCGTCGCATGCTCGGTGAGTTCAAGCAGCCGCGCGTGATCGGTGGTGCGGATCATGATGGCGTCGACATAGCGCGACAGCACCTTCGCCGTGTCGGCGATGGTCTCGGAGCGGCCTAGCTGCATCTCCGTACCCGTCAGCATGATCGTCTCGCCGCCGAGCTGGCGCATGCCGACGTCGAAGGAGACGCGGGTGCGGGTCGAAGGCTTGTCGAAGATCATCGCCAGCACCTTGCCGTCGAGCGGCTTGGAGCGCTCGCCGGCCTTGAGCCGCGCTTTGCGCGCCGCGGCGTCGTCGAGCATGCCGCGCAGGTCGGCAGCCGGAATAGCCGAAAGATCGGTGAAGTGGCGGATGTCACCCGGCATTCGATCGCTCCCGGTTCAGTTCGCGGCGGCGGCGAACGAAGCCGACACCGCCGCGGCGCCGGCACGGATGCGGTCGAGCGCTTCGCGGATGTCCGCATCGGTGACGGTCAGCGCAGGCAGCAGGCGAATGACGTTGTCGCCGGCCGGCACGGCCAGGAGCTTCTCCTGGCGCAAAGCCGCGTTGAGGGTCGTGTTCGGCACCTTGCATTTGATGCCGAGCAAGAGGCCCTGGCCGCGGATTTCGGCGATCACGCCGGGAAACTCGTCGGCGATCGATGCGAGGCCCTGCTTCAAGAGCAGCGCCTTGCGGTTGACCTCGTCGAGGAAACCGTCGGCCAGCACCACGTCGAGCACGGCGTTGCCGACCGCCATGGCCAGCGGATTGCCGCCGAAGGTGGTGCCGTGGATACCGGTCGTCATGCCCTTGGCTGCCGCTTCCGTGGCGAGCACGGCGGCCATCGGGAAGCCGCCGCCGATGCCCTTGGCGACCGCCATGATGTCGGGCGCGACGCCAGACCAGTCATAGGCGAAGAACTTGCCGGTGCGGCCGACGCCTGTCTGCACCTCGTCGAAGATGAGCAGCAGGCCATGCTTGTCGCAGAGCTCGCGCAGGCGCCTCAGCGACTGTGTCGGGAAGGCGCGGATGCCGCCCTCGCCCTGGATGGGCTCGAGCATGATCGCGGCGGTCTCGGGGCCGATCAGCTTCTCGGCGGCGTCGATGTCGTCGAAGGGGACCTGGTCGAAGCCGTCGGCCTTAGGCCCGAAACCCTCCAGATATTTCGCCTGTCCGCCGGCGGCGATGGCCGCGAGCGTGCGGCCGTGGAAGGCGCCTTCGAAAGTGATGGTGCGGAACCGCTCGGGGTGGCCGTTGACATATTGATAGCGGCGCGCGGTCTTGATCGCGCCCTCGACCGCCTCGGCGCCGGAATTGGTGAAAAATACCTTGTCGGCGAAGGTCGACGCGACGAGCCGCTCGGCAAGGCGTGTCTGGCCGGGTATCTCGTAGAGGTTGGAGAGGTGCCACAGCTTGGCCCCCTGCTCGGTAAGCGCGGCGACCAGGTGCGGATGGCTGTAGCCGAGCGAATTGACGGCGATGCCGGCGCCGAAATCGAGGTATCGCTGGCCGTCGTTGGCGACCAGCCAGCTGCCCTCGCCCCGGTCGAATGACAGGGGCGCACGCGCGAAGGTATCGAAAAGCGCCGAACCGCTCATTATATGCGTCTCCGGAACCGGTATCCGGGCAATGCCGCGAAGGCGGCTTCTCGCCCGCGTAGCGGCCAAAAAATCAAAAAGCCGCCCACGCGGCGGCCGTCCGGGATCATATTGTGGGTTTCGGCGGTGAAGTCAACGAAAACGTCGCGCATCCGGGCGCGTGGCAAGCTTTCCCCGCTAGTCCGGACATGCACCCGGGCAAGTTGGGGAAAACCGAAAAAACCGATTCGTGTTGCATTTCGGACTCTTGTCACCGAGTCATGCAATAGGGTAATTTGAAGCCAACAAAAAACTATATCTCGTGCGGCAACCCTAATCCGAAGCGTATATGTGGTGTCGAACCCGGCAGCGCCGGGCGCTGATGGATTCCGGATTCCGCACGCCCACTGGAGCGATCTAGCCATGAACTGGACAGACGAACGGGTCGAACTTCTGCGCAAACTGTGGTCGGAGGGGCTGAGCGCCAGCCAGATCGCCGCCCAGCTCGGCTCCGTCACGCGCAACGCCGTCATCGGCAAGGTCCACCGGCTGAAACTGTCGAGCCGTGGCCGCACGACGACGGCGTCGCCGCGGCAGAAGAAGACCGCCTCAGCGGCGGCCGGCACGAAAAGCGTCAGCCGCGCGGCAACCGTCACGCGCTCCATCACCACGATCGGCGCAACCGCCCTGCAGGCGCAGTTCGACACCGAGCCGGTCGCGCGGTATCACACGCGGCCGACCGAGAACGTGGTGGTGCCGATCTCGCGCCGTCTTCAGCTCGTGCAGCTCTCCGAGCGGACCTGCAAATGGCCGAACGGCGACCCGCTGACCGAGGAATTTTCCTTCTGCGGCAATGATGCCGCCGAGACGGGCCCCTACTGCACATATCATTCGAGGATCGCGTTCCAGCCGGCGGCCGAACGGCGGCGGAGCCGCTGACAGGGCAATATGGCGATAGGGCGCCGCGGCGCCCTGCCCCGCGCTTCTACGCTTCGGGAAGAACGACCTTGTGGCTCTTGTCTTCCTTGGGCCGTTCGATCGGCAGCTGCTCGCCGGTGACGACATAGTAGATCGTCTCGGCGATGTTGGTGGCATGGTCGCCGATGCGCTCGATGTTCTTGGCGCAGAACAGCAGGTGCGTGCAGGGCGTGATGTTGCGCGGGTCTTCCATCATGTAGGTCAGCAGCTCGCGAAACAGCGAGGTGTACATCGCATCGATCTGGTCGTCGCGATCGCGCATGAAGGTGAGGCGCTCGACCGAGCGCGAGGCGTAGACGTCGAGCACTTCCTTAATTTGCGTCAGCGCGAGTTCGGCCAGCGCCTGCAACCCGCGAAACAGGCTGAGCGGCTGGCGCGCCTCGGTGACCGCGACGACCCGCTTGGCGATGTTCTTGCCGAGATCGCCGACGCGTTCGAGATCGGCCGCGATGCGGATCGCACCGATCACCTCGCGCAGATCGTCGGCCATCGGCTGGCGCCTGGCGATCAGCAGGATCGCCTTGTCGTCGATTTCGCGCTGCGTATCGTCGAGGAACTCGTCGTCGGCGATGACCTTCCTGGCAAGGCCGGCATCCGAGTTGACGAGCGCCAGCACCGCCTGGTCGACCATGCGCTCGGCATGGCCGCCCATCGCCGCGAGGCGGTTGCCGAGGTATTTCAGATCCTCGTCATAGGAGCGGACGATATGCGTGTTCATTGCGGCGACTCAAAGCGGCAGGGTTGTCGATCGTTCCTGATAGGCTAACCAGATGACAGAAAAAAGAAACCGGCTGAGAGCAATTCCCGTTTCGAACGGCACCGTCCCGCAACAAAACTACGATAGCCTGTTGCGCGTTGTGGGCCGCCGTGAGGAGGGCCGATGTCGCGTTGTGGGGACATCTACGAGAACCGGGTCACCGGCGAATATGCCATCGTCCTGCGCGGCAGCGATGACCGCGGCGGCGGACCCGGCATTGCACACTTGACCGCGCGCCCGGGCGCCGCCGTGGTCGGCGAGCACTTTCACCCGTTCATGATCGAGAAATTCACCGTCTTGGAAGGCACGCTGGACACACGCATCGCTGGCCGGACGATGGCGCTGAAGGCCGGTGAGTCGGTGCTTGTCGAACCTGGCGTAGTCCATGACTGGTGGAATTCGAGCAAAACCGATGAAGCCTATGTGCTCGTCGAAGTCGACGCCGCTCCGGGCGCCGCCCACATCGACCCCAACCGCTTCGAGATGCTGATCGGCATGCTGTTCGGCCTCGCCAATGACGGGAAGGTCGACCGCAAGGGGCGGCCGGGACTACTTCAGGGCGCGGTGATCGCCAGCGAATTCGCCGATGTCATCGTCTTCACCAATCCACCTCCGGCGGTTCAGAAGATCGCGCTCGGCATTCTCGCGCCGCTCGGCAGGCGTCTCGGCTATCGGGCCATCGATCCGCGCTATGTAAAGCCGCATGGGCACGTTACGCCGCCTGCCGAGATACTCGCGGCCGCCGGACTTTCCGGCTAAATACTTCCGACCATCTGAGTCTGCCCGCCCGACCTCGCTGTCCGGCGTCGGCGGATATTCCCATCGAGCGCCGAGCGGGCCACATCATCGAATGCGTCAGCGGAGGATTCTGAATGAACAACATCGATTTGGGCGGCCAGACCGCGGTCGTCACCGGGGGCGCGCAAGGCATCGGCTTCGCCATTGCCCGGCGGCTCATCGCCTCCGGCGCCAAGGTCAGCCTGTGGGATCTGAACGCCGAAGCGCTCGCCGCGGCCACGTCGGCGCTCGGTGACGGATCTGCCACCAAGATCGTCGACATCACCGATCTCGAAGGGCTGAAGAGAGCCCACGCCGAGACCGAGGCGGAGGTCGGGCCGGTGTCGATCCTGGTCAATTCCGCCGGCGTCGCCGGCAACAACGCCACGCTCGAAGACTACGATCCGGACGAGTGGCGCAGGGTGGTCGAGATCAACCTCAACGGCACATTTTACGTGAACAAGGTGGTGATCCCGTCGATGAAGGCCAGGAACTACGGCCGCATCATCAACATCTCGTCGGTCGCCGGCAAGGAAGGCAATCCGAACCTCTCGGCCTATTCCGCCGCCAAGGCCGGCGTCATCGGCCTCACCAAGTCGCTCGGCAAGGAACTCGCGAAGTTCGACATCGCCGTCAACGCGGTGACGCCCGCCACCGCCAACACGCGGATCCTCGAAACCCTGACCAAGGAATTCATCGACTATATGCTAGTGCGCATACCGCGCGGGCGTTTTCTCGAAGTCGACGAGGCCGCTGCCATGGTCGCCTGGCTGGTCAGCCGCGAGAACAGCTTCACCACCGCGTCGGTCTTCGATCTTTCGGGCGGCCGCACGACCTATTGATCGCCTCGCTTCACCGGCAGATGCACAGTGAATGAAGCCCCCTCGCCGACCGTGGATTTGATCGCCAGCCGCGCGTTGTGGCGGGTCAGAATATGCTTGACGATCGAAAGCCCCAGCCCGGTACCCTTCTGCGCGCGGCTGTTGTCCACGTCCGCGCGGTAGAAGCGCTCGGTGATGCGCGGGATGTGCTCCTCCGGTATGCCTAGTCCGAAATCGCGGATGGTGACGGCGATTTCCGGGTCCAGCGCGTTCGCCCGCTCGATCGAAACCACCACTCGCCCGCCGGACTGGCCGTATTTGCAGGCGTTTTCGAGCAGGTTCTCGAATACCTGGAACAGCTCGTCACGGTCCCCGTGCGCCTGGATAGGGTCGTCGCCGAAGGCCCGCTCGATGACGACACCGGATTCCCTGGCGAGCGGGGACAGGGAATCGATCACGCTCTGGACGATCTCGCGCACGTCGACGCTCGCTCCCGGCGGCAGGTAAGGCTTCATCTCCAATCGCGACAGCGACAGCAGATCGTCGATCAGCCTTGCCATGCGGGCCGTCTGGTTCTGCATGATCTGCAAGAAATGGTCGCGCGCGGCGGCGTCGTTCCTGGCCGGACCGCGCAACGTCTCGACGAAGCCCGAAATGGAAGCGAGCGGCGTTCTGAGCTCGTGGCTTGCGTTGGCGATGAAGTCGGCGCGCATGCGGTCGATGCGGCGCGCCTCGCTCTGGTCCTTGAAGACCATGACGAAAAGCCCGGTGCCGCGCCCGATCGCCGAAACGGTGACCTTGTAGACCCGTTCGATCGGCACACGCTCGACATAATCGACGACCTCGGAGACGGCCGCACCCGTGCGAACGCGTTCAATCGCTGGCTGTATCTCGGGGGCGCGGAACTTCATCAGCAGCGACAACCCGGGTGCGAGGGGCCCGAAGGCCGAACGCGCCGCGTCATTGACATGGACGGCGACGCCTGCCGTATCGAAGATGATCAGTGGATCGCCGACCGCCTCCGCCAGGCTCTGCGCCGACAGGCCGTCCAGCCTGCCGGTCTCGCTTGCGGCGGCCCGGTCGGCCTGGCGTTCCCTGCGCGTGCGGCGGGGCGCCAGCAGGGCGACGACAAGCAGGAACAGAAGCGCCGCGGCGGCGAGGGAGGCGGAGACGCCCGCCGCAAGGCCGACCGCGATCACGGCCGCGGCGCCCGCCGCCAACATCCAGCGGTTGTGCGCCAGCCGCCCGGCGGCAAGGCTCAACAAGCGGCGCGTCCGTTCTTCCCGTCTGGTATCGGCCATCGGCTTCCAATCGGCGCTCGACGGTCAGAATTTGGCTCTGGACCGCCCCGGAGGCTCCCAATAGCATGACTCCCGCTACAGGAAAGGGTTCACCACCGATGGCAACCGCAAAGACCCAGGACGAGCCGAAGGCAACGGGGCCGCTGAAGATAAGGGTGGCGGGCGTCGAGCGCGTTTTCGACATAGACAATCCCGTGCTGCCCGACTGGGTCGAAAACAATGCGCTGACCTCGGATCGCTATCCCTACGACAAGAAGCTGAAGATGGAGGATTACGAGAAAACGCTGGAGCTGCTGCAGACCGAGCTAGTGAAGCTGCAGGCATGGCAGCATTCCTCGGGCAATCGCGTGCTCATCCTTTTCGAAGGCCGCGACGCCGCCGGCAAGGGCGGCACGATCGGCGCGATGCGCTACTACATGAACCCGCGCACGGCCCGCAACGTGGCGCTGACCAAGCCGACCGAAACGGAGCGCGGCCAGTGGTACTATCAGCGCTATGTGGCGCATTTCCCGACCGCGGGCGAGTTCGTCACTTTCGACCGCTCCTGGTACAACCGCGCGGGCGTCGAGCCCGTCATGGGCTTCTGCACGCCGGAGCAGCACAAGCAGTTCCTGAAGGAAACTCCGCGCTTCGAGAAGATGATCGTCAGCGAAGGCATCCGCTTTTTCAAGGTCTGGCTCAATCTCGGGCAGGAGATGCAGCTGAAGCGGTTCCACGACCGCCGTCACAGCCCGCTGACGAACTGGAAATTCTCGCCGATGGACATAGCCGGCATCACGCGCTGGGACGACTACACTAGGATGCGCGACCTGATGCTCAAGGAGACCCACAGCGGGCACGCGCCGTGGACCGTGGTGCGCTCCAACGACAAGAGGCGGGCGCGCATCGAGGTCATCCGCCATGTGTTGAGGGCGCTCGACTATACGGGGCGCGACCTCGACGCAATCGGCAAGCCGGACCCCAAGATTGTCGGCGAGGGGCCGAAACTGATGCTCGGATAGCGATCAGGCCGGTTCGGGAGGAACCGCGCCCCGCACCGGACGGTGCGGCGTCTTCTCCCAAAGATGGGGCTTGCGCCAAAGCTGCCAGACGGCGCGCCAGGCGGCCGCCGACATCATCAGCCAATACACCGGCGTGAACAGCACCACCTTCCAGAAGCCGAGCTTCTCGCGCAATCCGAGAACCTGCCAGCCAAGCAGCAGGAAGGAGAGATAGCCGCAGGCGACGTTGACGACGTCGACGGTCAGGAGCATCGACTTCCACGCGCCGGTGGGGCGGGCAAGCGCCAGATCGACGACCAGGATCAGCCCGGTCACGAGAAGGAACGGATGGGCCAGCGCCGACAGCACCATGCCGGCGAACAGGATCTGCCCGATGAGGAACGACCCGGCTCCCAGCTCGCGCATCAACAGAAGCGGGTCGCGCATGTGGACCAGCCATGTCTGCATCCAGCCCTTGAATTAGAGTCCAGCTCTGTTTTCTGGTGTCTTGGCCGGAGCCTATTCGGCAACATAATCCATATGTTACCGTCCACAGCTGTTTTTCGGTGTCCACTCGCTTCCAGAAAAATTGTTGCTATGATGTTGCTACGGCTAAGGCTTCGAACGAATGGGCACTGCAACTACCAAGCGAATGACAGCCACATCTCTGGCCGCGCTGCGTCCACGGACTACGGCATACTATGTCCCCGACATAGGCCAGGTCGGGTTGCGCGTACGGGTAGCACCTTCCGGGGGCATGACATGGAATATGGCCTATCGCATCAAGGGCAAGCACACCAAGAGTGTCTCACTTGGGTCTTGCGATCCGAACGGCCGGAAAGGGCTGTCGATAGTGGAGGCGCGTGAGCGGGCAGCAGCCGTTTTGAGGGCTGCGCGGCTTGGTATCGACCTATTGTTGGAGGAGTCAAAGGAGCGTGCTGCGCAAGACGCGTCGATGACCATTGATCAATTCATTACTCTCTATGCTCAGAGCATCGCCAGCCCCAATCGAAAAGGTGGAATGCTGCGGACAGCAGCTGACATGGAGCGGCGACTAAAGCGAGCACTGTCCTCCAAACTCAATACGTTAGCAGAAAATCTCACGCGGGGAGAAATCAGCCGGTTGCTCGACCCTGTGGCCGACCAGTATCCGCGTGAAGCAGAAAAGCGTCGGCAGGTCATCGGAGCGATGTATCGGTGGGGTGTCGCAAAAGGATTCGTTGAAACCGACCCAACTGCAGGAAGCGAAAGCTATGGGCGCGGTGAACCGCGCGATCGAGTTCTATCGCCCGATGAGATCAAGGCTCTATGGGATTGGCTCGATGACGGTGCAGGAAATATGCCTCAGGATTGCATCACAGCCTTACGGCTGCAGCTGTGTACTGGTGCTCGTATTGGCGAAGTCGCAGGTATAGATGTCGCAGAACTCCGCTTTGAAGGGGACAATCTGATCTGGATTCTTCCCAAAACACGATCGAAAAATAAGCAGGAGCGGATTACACCTCTGGTAGGTATGGGACGCGACATTGTGGAAAAGGCGTTCCGGGTTCGTAAGAACGGCCCATTGTTCCGAACGGCTGTTTCCGGCCGGCCACTAGCTGCCACAGATGTGGGTCAGGCGCTCAAAAAGAGGAAGCTCCCGTGCGCTCGCTTCAGTTCACACGATATTCGTCGGACAGTCGTGAGCGCCATGGATGAATTAGGAATTTCTCTCGACACCATAGCTGCTGTTGTCGGGCACCAGCGTGGGTCGAGGGACACTCGCACATTGGTGAGACACTACAGCCGACCCCAGTTAAGTGATCGTGTTCAGAACGCGCTCCTCGTTTGGGACAGGAAGCTGATCGAGCTTATTAGTGGTCGTGTCACCCCCGCGGGAGAAAAAATCTTGCAGTGGCGCGCTTAGCGAGATTGTGGAGACCGCAA
The DNA here is from genome assembly GCF_040049215.1 of Mesorhizobium sp. KR9-304. NCBI lineage: Bacteria > Pseudomonadati > Pseudomonadota > Alphaproteobacteria > Hyphomicrobiales > Phyllobacteriaceae > Mesorhizobium > Mesorhizobium sp. KR9-304. Next base: position 578,936 of record NZ_JBDZDN010000001.1, read on the forward strand.
CGGCGCAAGCGGCGTCTCTTTCACGGCGGCAGAGTGGCTCGATTCCCCCTTGGGCGTACCAAAACTTACAAGCACTTAGGTTGCTCCATCGTTCATCTGTCTTATATTTGGCCAATATCGATCCGCGTGTTGAGCACGATGCGCGTGAATCTCGGTCCCAATGTGCTGATTGGCAAGCGTTCGAAACGTAATGTCAGCATTGGGCCGAGAGCGGCCCGACCGTTATGGCGGCAGCGGTGGCGATAACTGACCCCGTTCCCATGAGCCGTTGCCTAGCGGACCGGTAGCTTTCGGGACGTTAGATTGGGTGGGCGAATGACCTGAACGAGGCGCGTTGCTGAATCCGGTCCCGCGATGTCTAGCGAGGCCGGAGGTTTTAGATTTCCGTCGTCTCGGCGAGCGTCAGCGCGTCGTCGATATCTACCCCGAGATATCGAACGGTGTTGTCAATCTTGGTGTGGCCAAGCAATATCTGAATAGCTCTGAGATTGCCGGTAGCCTTGTAGATCAAGGCAGCCTTGGTGCGGCGTAGTGAATGCGTTCCGTATTCGTCGGGACGCAGTCCAATCGCTGAAACCCATTCATCGACCAGTCGTGCATACTGTCGCGTGCTGAGGTGCCGGTCGCGATCAATTCGGCATGGAAACGCGTAGTCATCGACACTACCACCACGACGCTCGAGCCACGCGAGCAGACTGCCCTCGTGTCTGCGGTGATCTCGAACTGCACCGGCCGACCGGTCTTCTGCTGGATCACCATTGATCGGGTCCGTATTACCGGGCCGGAGACAAGCGATCCGATTTTCATTTTGACGAGATCACAGCCGCGAAGTTTGCTGTCGATTGCGAGGTCAAACAAAGCCCGGTCCCACATCCGTCCTTCACGATCCAGGAAGAACCGGATCAGCCAGATTTGCTTCACTTTGAGCGGTCGTTTGACGCCGACTTGTTTGCCTGCGTTCCAGGCTGGCCGACCTTTGGCGATTGGGTCATACTGTGAAATACCCAAAACACTTCTCCCATTGGCCAACATGGCCAATTAAGAGATAGTGCGGGACCGGGTGCCGACTGGCCGCTTAGCATTGCGAAAACATGGAATGCGGACATCCGACCCCAGGTGTTGACGTTCAGAAAGGGCACAAGGCTGAAGGTGCCAAATTCTGATCGGGCTACTGCCCTTTGCGCGTTCGCTCGGGCGATCTTTCTGCAGCTCAACGAAGCCCGAGCGTGGCCGCCACGAGGTCAGCGGCGTCCGCTATCGCCCGATAGTGGCGTTCTCGTCCACTACCTTCACGCCAATAGAGACCGACATCGCGCTGTTCGTTCCAGTCCTCGAACTCAAGCAGCGTCACGTCGTCCTGCGCGCGGAACTCGGCTTTGGCGTACAGTTCCGGGAACAGGGACAGTCCCATTCCGATGGATACCATTTGGCGAATCGCATCTAGGCTTGTTCCTTCGAAGTCGTCGATGATGCGCGCGCCGGACGCTTCCGCGAGGTGTCGGACATTTTCCAGCAGTCGGTGACCACGGCCAAGCGCGAGCAGTTTTTCACCGGCGAGCGCGCCCAGGCTGACACTGGACTTCGCCGCGAGCGGATGCTCCGCGGGCACTCCGAGATAAAGCCTCTCCCTTCCAATGCGCCAGAAAGCCAATCCAGGGCGCTCCGGCGAAGGGCCAACGCCGCAGTCGAGGCTGCCATCGGCCACCGAAGCTTCCAGGGCAGCCGGGTTGTCCTCGCGGACGTAGATCTGAAGTCCTGGATACTGCTCGTGCAGCCTTGGCAGAAGCCTCGACAGGAAATAGGGACCAAACGTAGGCGGCGTTCCGAGCCGTATGGCTCCCCCCAGTGCGGCGGCCTGTGTGGACAGGTCATTCAACAGGTCGTCTAGGGATGAGAGCAGGAGACGTGCCCCCTTCGCGAGCTTTTCGCCTGCGGGGGTGGCAGCGACATGCGAGGAAGTTCGCTCGAAAAGCGGCATTCCGAGCCCTTGCTCCACCAGCGAGATCTGAACCGACAGCGTCGGCTGGGAGACGTTGCAGTGTCGAGCGGCTCGGCCGAAATGCTTCAGATCGTGGACGGCGACGACATATTCGAGCTGGCGGAGCGTCGGACGAAACGGCATGACCCTTAGGTATAGACTATCGATTGAATTGCAACAATCAATTGGAACTATCGAGCGGACGGCGCCATCTCTTCGTCATCAACAGGTAGAGGAGGACATCCTATGGACCAGTTCATAAAGTCGCTTCGCCATCGAAGGGCCACCGTCCAGGCCCGGATCGAAGACGAGCAGGCCCGGCCCGCGCCCGATCACGTTCGACTGAGCGCGTTGAAACGGCTGAAGCTCCGGTTCCGTGACCAGATCGAGCTCATCGAGCGGATGAACCGGCTCGGCGAAATGAAATCCATCCCCGTCGTTCGTCGCCGTACGTTCCGTCCACTTATTTCAGGGAAAACCTGACGTGACCGCCATGCAGGCAAAGGAAACTCCTCGACCGGATCAGGGCAGCAGCGGTCTGCGCGCGACGGGGGCCAGATTGTTCGGCAGCGTCGCCGGGCAATATCGAGCCCTTAAATGGCGTCTTGGCGACATGCTGATGCGGGGCGATCGCGACTACGCCATGCTGAGCGCGCTCTCCCAGGAGATCGGCAGGATGCGCCATAAAATCCGCGCGGATCTACAGCGACGCCGGGACGAGCGGAAGCGGAGAATGGCCGCGAAAAAGAAGACGCCGGGAACGCTCTACGACGGAAGAGGAAATCGCCATGAACCTTAACCCGCGCAGCACGGTCAAGCTTGCCCGCATCGTCCGCTACGGCGCTGTCGCACTGATAACGGCGTGGTCGCTGTTAGCTCTCGCGAGCTACGCCGTACTCGCAGCAATTTCGGGTTGGATGGCGTCGCTTAACGCAGCCGATGGATGGATCGCCTGGAGCGGCCAGCTCCTGAGAGAGGTCGGTGGACCTGTCATCGGAATCCTCTGGCTCGGAGGCACGCTCGTTATTATTGGCGCGATGGCGGTGATCCGTCGTTTCGCCGCCTGACAGACTTCTGAGACCGCCGTCCGGTCAAACCGGCCAGCGACGTTGACCTTCTAACTCGAAGTCCGAGCCCTCTGGCTTAGAGAGTCTGGTGTTTTTGTGATGTCGGACGCGACCTTCATTGCGTGCCGGTTGGAGATTGCGGACCATGGATCTTGCGTTCTTCTTCGTCGAATGGATGGGAAAGCCGGTTTGGATGTGGCTTTCCTTCCTCTCGATCGTTGTTGCGCTTCTAGTGTTTGATCTTGGGGTGCTACACCGCGACAACCACGAGATCGAGGTCAAGGAAAGCCTCCTCCTCTCGGCCATGTATATCAGCCTCGGCCTTGCCTTTGGCGGCTGGCTCTGGTGGCAGCTCGGTGCTGAGCCAGGCATGAACTACCTGACCGGTTTCGTGGTCGAGAAGACGCTGGCGCTCGATAACGTCTTCGTCATCGCGCTTATCTTCTCGTTCTTTGCAGTTCCGCGCATCTACCAGCACCGAGTGCTGTTCTGGGGCATTCTGGGCGTCATCGTACTGCGCGCGATCATGATCGGCGTGGGTGCGACCCTGGTCGCCGAATTCTCATGGGTGCTCTACATCTTCGCGGCCTTCCTCGTTGTCACCGGCATCAAGATGCTCGTGATGGGCGACAAGGAGCCCGAGATCGGCCAGAACCCGCTGGTACGCTTCCTGCGGCGCCGCTTCAACGTGACCGACGAGCATCACGGCCAGGACTTCTTCGTGAAGAAGCCCGACCCGCGGACCGGTAGGATGGTCTGGTTCATGACGCCGCTCTTTATGGCGCTGGTCATGGTCGAGATCGCCGACGTCATCTTCGCGGTCGACTCCGTGCCTGCGATCTTCGCGATCACGACGGACCCGTTCATTGTCTACACGTCGAACATCTTCGCCATCCTCGGCCTTCGCGCGCTCTACTTTGCGCTCGCCGCGATGATCCACCGCTTCCACTACCTGAAGCCGGCGCTGGCGATCGTGCTGATCTTCATCGGCGCAAAGATCTTTGTGGCCGACCTGCTTGGGCTTGAGAAGTTCCCCGCCTCGATCTCGCTCGGGGTAACTCTCGCAATCATCGCCGCAGGCATCCTCTACTCGCTGTGGCGGACACGCAGGACGGAGGTTCCTGCGTGATCGCGGCACTGCTCTCCCCGATGGTGCTGTTCTTCGGGCTGGGCGCCTTCGCGGCGCTGGCGCGATCGGATCTGGCCATCCCGGAGGCCGTAGGCAAGGCGATGGCGATCTACCTGATGGTCGCCATCGGCCTCAAGGGCGGCGTCGCCGTCGCGGCGGAGGGCTTCACGACGGAGCTTGCGGTCGCGACCATCCTCGGCCTCCTGCTTTCGGTAGCCCTTCCGCTGCCAGCATTTTGGCTGCTCCGCCGTCTTGGGCGGCAGTCGGCGACGGACGCCGCGGCGATCTCCGCGCACTACGGCTCCGTGAGCGTGGTGACCTTCGTCGCCGGCATCGAGATGCTCAAGCTGGCCGAGCTTCCCGCCAGCGGCTACATGATCGCGGTTCTGGCACTCATGGAGACACCTGCCATCGTGATCGGCCTCCTGCTCGCAAGATGGGCCACCCAGCAGGGCGGGGTCGCCGCAAGCCGTCTCGCGCACGAAACCTTCTTTAACGGTTCCGCGGTGCTTTTGGTCGGCAGCATCATGATTGGCCTCGTGGTCGGCAACGATGGCTACGCCCAGGTGGCATCGGTCTTCGAGGCCGGTTTCCGCGGCGTGCTTTGTCTCTTCCTTCTGGACATGGGGCTGATCGCGGCGCGGCGCCTGCGCGAGACGCGGTCTCTGACCTTACGACTCGGGATGCTCGCGATCCTCGTGCCGATCATGAACGGGTCGGTCGGCACGGCTCTCGCAGCGATGGTGGGGCTGGGGATAGCAAATGCGGCCGCCTTCGGCATCCTCGCAGCAAGCGCCTCCTACATCGCCGTGCCCGCCGCGATCCGCATGGCCCTACCGGAGGCCAATGCCGGGACGTCGCTCGCCATGTCGCTGGGCGTCACCTTCCCGTTCAACGTCACGCTCGGCATCCCTTTCTACATATGGCTCGCGAGGAGCATCACAGTCTCATGAAGGCAACCATCGAACGCGTGAAAGTCGAGATCCTGCTTGACGCCCCTCTGGTCGATCTTGTCACCAGGATCGTCGGGGCGCAGGCGGATATACGCTGTTTTCGGCACTTGGCGGCTCGGGAAGCAACGGAACATGGAGCGAGGACCGGGTATCGGTCGCGTACACCAAGCTGCTTGTGCTCGCCATCGCGACTAACGAGATTGCCGGGACGATCGTGCGCGTACTTCAGCCGCTGCTCGATTCCCACGGCCTGATCGTCATGACGACCCGCATTGGGGTGGTGCGCGGAGCGAAATTCTAGTCCGGCCCACTGCCCCGACCGTTATTGAGATTCGATGTGCGAGTCTCACGTGCGCTGTCGGCATGACTGTATGGGGGCCGGAAGCAGACCGGCGGAACCGGAGGTCGATCCGTCGACAGCGGACCTTTAACTCTCGCAGGTACCGACGAAATTCTGAACTGATGTTGCGTGCCTGGGTGATCCAAACACGATGCCGCCACGTATTCCGTCCCGGAGGTACAGTCATGCGCAAGATTGCTGTCTCGCTTGCACTCGTTGTTTTTGCAGGAACTGCGATTGCAAATGAAACTGCGATCGAGGGGAAATGGATGCGTGGCGACGGCAATGCGCTGGTGCGTATCGCACCTTGCGGCGCCAAGATATGCGCAACCAACCTCTGGATCGGCGATACGGGGAGGGGCGAAGAGGTTGGCGACAAACTGGTTATGTCTTTGACGCCGGGTTCATCGAACACGTACTCGGGCACGGCGTACGACCCCAAGCGCAAGATGCGCTATTCTATCGTCGTAACGGCGCGGGTAGGTGGGCTTACGACACGCGGTTGCTTATTCGGCAAGCTGCTTTGCAAGGACGTAATGTGGACGGCTGCAAAATAGGATGCCGACCGCCTCCGAGCTGAACATCGTTTTGTCCCGCCACAACCAGAGGATATTTGACAATACGGCGCTTGCGGCAAGGCGTCGCAGCGTGGGGCTGATTTTGCAGTGGCCACTGATCCAATGCGGCCCCCAGCGCGTACCGAAGAAAGTACAGATAAGGTATCGCCATGACCCATCTCGTCGCTTACGTCGCATCGCTGATCGTATTCGGGATACTCGACGCCATTTGGCTGACGACGATGTCGAGCAGGCTTTATCGCCCGGCGCTCGGCGAGATATTGCTCGACGATCTCAGAATCGCGCCGGCAGTCCTGTTCTATTTCCTGTATCCGATCGGGCTGGTCGTATTTGCCGCAATGCCTGCAGTCCGCAGCGGATCGGCCGGGATGGCGCTCGCATATGGCGCGCTTTTCGGCCTTCTCGCCTACGCGACCTACGATCTCACCAACTACGCGACGTTGCGCATCTGGACGTTTCAGATCACCGTCATCGATCTGATCTACGGAACGGTCGTTGCCGCGTTGACTTCGGTTTCGGCATATTATGCGGCGCGCTGGTTTGCTGGCTGAAGGGTTGCCTTCATTGCTGTGCGCGTGATGGGGCGAGCCTGTAGTGGCTGATGCCCCAGGCTTTTCCGCCGGAATGGCCAAACAGTCCTGACGTCGTAAGGAAGAACAGCCGCCAGCGGCGACGCCAGAGTGCCGCGTCCCTGCCGTATACGTCGCGCAGTATGACCTCTAATTCGTCGGCGTTCCGGTCGTAGTTGGCGAGCCACGCGTCGGCGGTCCGCCGATAGTGGTCGCCGCTCCAACGCCAGTCCTGTTCGACCGTGAAGCTCTGCGGGAACTCCCGCATCAGCCCGTGACTGGGCATGATACCGCCGGTGAAGAAGTGTTTCGCAATCCAGTCGGCGGGATTGTCGCGGTCGAAGCGGTAAGGCGTCATTGCATGGCTGAAAACGTGGATGAAGGCGCGACCGTCCGAGACGAGCCATCGTTTCATGCGCTCCAGAAGCCGCCCCCAGTTCGCCATGTGCTCGAACATCTCTACCGAGACGACGCGGTCAAAGGTCATGTCGGTCGAAAAATCGTTCATGTCGGCCGTCACGATCGTCAGGTTCGACAACCCTCGCTTCGCTGCCTCGGCGTCTATGAATGCGCGTTGTGAATGCGAGTTGGAAACCGATGTTATGCGAGCGTTGGGGAACCGCTCTGCCATCCAGAGCGACAGTGAGCCCCAGCCGCAGCCGAGTTCGAGGATCGCCTGCCCGTCCTGGAGCTCGGCATGCTCGGCGGTCTGCGCAAGCGCGTGTTCCTCCGCTTCATCGAGCGAGGTTTCAGGCGTCGGGAAAAGACAGCACGAATATTTACGGCGAGGCCCGAGAACCAGACTGAAGAAGCGCTCGGGAAGTTCGTAGTGCTGCGCGTTTGCGTCGGCGGTGTGTGTCGCGACGGGATAGTTCGCCATGCCTTCGGCAAAACGTCTGCCGGATTCCGGCTGCGAGGCCGTCATCCGCCGGTCGGTGCGCGCAACCAGAACGCCGATGGCACTCCTCAATATAACATCAGGCCACGAAAACGCCTCGCCCAGTTGAGTTGTCCGATCGATCAATCCCATTCGGATCATCCCCGTTTCTGGCCCGGCGGTAGAGGAAAAAAGACGCTGGTCCTCGCCTGGTAGCCGCGATAGGCGTCGCCGCGCGTGGCCAGCATATGGTCCTCGAGCGGCGGCACGCCGGACACATAGGCGAGCAGCCAGTACATGCATGCCGGCGCGGCAAGCGCGAGCCAGCCCCAATCCCACGCGCCGATCGCCAGCAGGGGATAGGCGAGCCAGCCAAGCCACTCAAAAAAATAGTTTGGATGTCGCGACCAGCGCCAAAGGCGGACATCGCATACCTTGCCGCGATTTGCCGGGTCGGCGGAGAATTCGCGCAACTGCCGGTCCGCCAGCGCCTCGCCACCGATTGCCACTGCCATGACGACGATGGCAAGCCAATCCTGCAGCCGCAGCTCCTGCTCGGGATTTGCCGCGGCGAGGACCATGGCGGCGCCGAGGGGAATGCTGACCAGAGCCTGCTTCTGCAGCAGCAAGAACATCTGGCGCGGCGCGGCGCCGCTCCAGCCTCTGATCAGCGCAGCGTAACGGGGATCATCCGCGATGCCGCGCGTCCTGCGCGCTATGTGAAGGCCGAGCCGAACCGCCCATAGACCAGCAAAGACGGCGACCAGCATCCGTCGCGACAAAAGTGCATCGGAACCGGTGGGCGGCACAATCGCGCCTGCAATCCCGACGAACCCCACGCTGAAGGTCCAGACCGTGTCCACCCATCCCGAATTCCCGGTCCGCCGCCACGCAAGCCATGCGAGCGTCATGCCGGCGCAAAGCGCGAGGGCGATGCAAAGCAGCGTTAGCAGAAGGATTGAAATCGTCACCGGGCCAATAACCCTCAAAGCCTGATCAGCGGCTGCAACAGCCGGCCTAGTCGGCTCTGCAGCCGAATCCCGCCCTGCAAGGCGACGATGCAGATGCATGGCACGCCCTCGCAGACGGTCGGCTTGTGCTCCATCGTCTCGTCGGCCTCGTCGAAATCGCCGGGACCGAAACGGCCGAACTGATGTTCGAATGCGCCTTCAAGTACGCAGGTCCACTCATAGCCAATGTGCTTGTGATGCGGCAGCTTCGTTCCGGGCGCAGCCTTCAGCATGAAGACCTTGATGCCGTCCGCTTCGGGAACCGAAACAGATCGCTGATGCACGCCCGGCCCGACCCAGCGCCACGGTCCCAGCTCATAGCGGTCGAGCGGGTCGCGTTCGGACGAGGCACCGGGCGGCACCGTATCGTCACCTATCTGCCGCAGCGCATTCTCCAGCGCGTCGCTCCTCAGCGGAACCGCAGTTGCCAGCTCCAGCAGGGCACCGCCGACCGCCTCGTACCGGGCGACCTGAAGATCGCACGCGGCGCAGCGGGCAACATGCATCGACACGACCAATCGGCGCGCCTCGTCAAGCGTACCGGCGGCATAACCGGCAAGCGTTTCATCAGTCGGGTGATGGGTAGCGGCATTGGTCATTTCAGTTCACCAAGTCGATCGCGCAGGCGCTGCAAGGCAAGCCTGATTCGCGACTTCACAGTTCCGAGCGGAATCTCCAGAAGATCGGCGATCTCCGAATGCGCCAGCCCGTCGAAAAACGATAGACGGATGACCCGCAGCTGCTCGTGCGGCAGCGTTGCGATGGTCGCCCGGACGAGGCCCTCGCGTTCGGCAACCAGCAGGTGCAACTCGGGCTCGTCCAAGTCTTCTTCCTCTGGTTCGCCCTGTTCCTTAAGCCATGCGGCTGCCCTGGTCTCGCGTCTCATCAGGTCGACGCTGACGTTCCTCGCGATCGAGTAGACCCAGGCCGATGCGCTCGCACGGCCGGGATCGAACTGCGCCGCCTTGCGCCAAATACGCAGCAGCGTTTCCTGTGCAAGGTCTTCTGCACGGTCCGTGTTTGCGCCCCTGCGCATCATCATCGCCTTCAGCCGCGGCGCGTAGTGCATGAACAGCTCCGCGAACGCCCCACGGTCCTGGGTCGCCGCGATCCGCGTGATCAGCCGGGCTGGATCAAATTCCACCATCGCTGTGCAGTATACGTTCAAGCGTGCTCCGGCTGGCAAGAAAGCGCCGCGATTTCGCTTTCCGTCAATTTGTGATGGTTACGAATGAGGAGTCGGATTGGATCACAAGCTATGATCCGACCGCGAGTTTCAGTCGTAACCTCTGAGCATCGGCGGCAATTGCGACCGGCGGCCAGGGGTCAGGAATGAACTTGCACGAGGGACGGAAGCGTATCGCGGTTGTCGGGGCGGGTATTTCCGGCCTGTCTGCCGCCTGGCTGCTTGGAACGCGGCATGAGGTCGTACTGTACGAACGAGACACCAGGCTTGGCGGCCATTCGAACACGGTGTTCGTGAATGGCCGGCACGGGCCATTGTCCGTCGATACCGGCTTCATTGTTTACAACGAGACGACTTATCCCAACCTCACGGCGCTCTTCGGTCATTTGGGTGTCGCCACGAAAACCTCGGAAATGTCGTTCGGCTTTTCGCGCGACGGGGGACGGCTCGAATATTGCGGCGCCGGCCTCCGCGGGCTGTTTGCGCAGAAACGCAACCTCTCCAATCCGCGTTTCTGGTCAATGCTGCGCGACCTCGTCCGCTTTTACAAATCGGCCGCGGCCGACATCGCACGCCTGCCGGCATCCCATACGCTCGGCGACTATCTGCAGCAGGGTCGCTACGGGGTGGCTTTCCGTGACGATCACCTGCTGCCGATGGCCGGCGCAATCTGGTCGGCGCCCAGTTCTGCTATTCTCGGCTATCCTGCCATCGCCTTCATACGCTTCTTCGACAACCACGGCCTCCTCATGTTGAGCGGCCGGCCGCAATGGCGGACCGTCGAGGGTGGCAGCATTGCCTATGTCCGCAAGCTGGCGGACGCGTTCGCTGGGTGCGTCCGCCTCGGGGCCGAGATCGCTTCGATCCGCCGCCAGGAAGGCGAGGTCGTCGTCCAGGATCGATTGTCCGGCGCCGAGCGGTTCGACGACGTGATCATCGCCGCGCACGCCGACCAGGCGCTCGGCCTGCTGACGGATGCGTCACGTGAGGAACGGGAATTGCTGGGCGCATTCCGCTACAGCCGCAACGAGGCTGTGCTGCACACAGACACCTCCACCATGCCGCGCCGTCGTTCGGTGTGGTCGAGCTGGAACCACGTCGACGGCCGGGCCGATGACGAGGCCGTCCGCGTGACCTACTGGATGAATCGCCTGCAAGCCCTTGAGACCGACGAACCGATGCTGGTCACGCTCAACCCACGTGCTCCGATCAGCGAGGATCTGGTCCTGCATCGCGAGACCTACCGGCACCCTCTGTTCGACCGTTCCGCCATCGAAGCGCAGCAGCGGCTGTGGTCGCTGCAGGGCCAGCGTCGAACTTGGTTCTGCGGCGCGTATTTCGGTTCTGGCTTCCACGAGGACGGGCTGCAATCGGGGCTCGCCGTCGCAGAAGCGCTCGGCGGCGTGAAGCGTCCGTGGACAGTGGCCGGGGAATCGTCGCGCATTACGCTGCCGGAGACGTGGCCGACGATCCGCGCCGTTCCGCAGAGGCTGCGGGAGAATGCCGCATGACCGCCTCGGCGCTCTATTTAGGAACGGTCTTGCATCGCCGGTTGCGGCCGTGCGTACACGCATTGCGCTATCGGCTTTTCTGGATGCTTTTCGATCTCGACGAGCTTCCCGAACTGCCCAAGCAAAGCATCCTTTTCTCTTACAACCGCTTCAACATCCTCTGCTTTCACGACCGGGATCACGGAGACGGGAGCGGAGCCGCGCTTCGCCCGCAGCTCGAAAGGACGCTCGCGGAACACCACATAACCCTAGACGGCGGCTCGATCCGCCTGTTCTGCATGCCCCGCGTATGCGGCTACGGCTTCAATCCGATAAGCGTCTACTTTTGTCATCACGCAGAGGGACCGCTCGCGGCAATCGTCTACGAGGTGCACAATACCTTTGGTGAAAGGCACAGCTATGTTTTCGACGCGCGCGCCCATGCCGCGCCCGCAATGCATGGCTGCCACAAGCATCTCCACGTGTCGCCCTTCATGGACATGGATATGCGATACGAATTCAGGACCCTGCTTCCCGGGGAACGCTTCGCGCTTGCCATACGCGGCTCGGATGATGGCGGGACGCTGATCCATGCATCGCTGGCAGCCGTGGCCAGGCCGTTTACAACCGCCAACCTACTGCTCGCGTTGCTGCTCTATCCGCTGCTGACGTTCAAGGTCACGGTATCGATCCACTGGCACGCCTTGCTCCTGTGGCTCAAAGGCGTTGCAGTTCGGCCGAAGCCGTCGCCGCCCACCCACCCCACTACCCCCGTTCGAGCGGCTTGAATCATGACAGGGAAATCCGAGGCTAGAGAGATTAACGCCGTCGACGCTCACCCAAGCGGCCTTCAAGCCCGGCTTGCGTCGCGGCTGGTCCCCCCGATTGCCGCAGGAAGACTCGTCGTCGAGTTCTCGTCGGGAGCTTGCATCGAACGCGTCGGCAGGAAGCCTGGTCCGGACGTCCGGATTCGATTGCATCGCTGGCGGGCGCTCATACGCTTTGTGGTTGGCGGCCAGGTCGGCTTCGCGAGTTCCTATCTCGATGGCGACTGGTCGACGTCTGATCTGGTGCGCCTGTTCGAACTCTTCATGCTAAACGAGGAATGCTTGCAGCCTCCCCCGTCCGCGACGCTGGCGGCACGGATTCTAGCCCGCCTGCGCCACGGCTTGCACAAGAACACCAGACGCGGAAGCAAACGCAACATCGCCGAGCACTACGACCTCGGCAATAATTTCTACGCCCCGTGGCTCGACCGGGGCATGACCTATTCAGCGGCGATGTTCGACGGCAACGAAACGCTCGAGGAAGCCCAGGAAAACAAGATCCGGCGTGTCGCCGACTTTCTGGAGCTTGAGGGTGGCGAGCGCGTGTTGGAGATCGGCTGCGGCTGGGGGGCACTTGCCGAGCACCTAGTACGGCGGCGCGGATGCCACGTAACCGGCATCACGCTTTCCCAAGAGCAGTTTTCCTACGCCTGCGACCGACTCCGGCCTGAAATTGGTTTGGGCGCCGCCGAGCTGCGTCTGCAGGACTACCGCGACGTCGACGGGCGTTTCGACCGGATCGTTGCCGTCGAGATGTTCGAGGCTGTTGGTGAAGCATACTGGAGGATATATTTCGACGCGCTGCGGCAGAGGCTCGTTCATGGCGGCACAGCGGTCCTCCAAGTAATAACGATCGCGGAGGAGCGTTTCCAGCGCTATAAGAGCTCGCCGGATTTCATCCAGCGCTATATCTTTCCGGGCGGCATGCTTCCGACAAAGGCGCACCTCCACGAGCTGGCGGCCAACGCCGGTCTGAGCGTCACTTCAGAGATTGCGTTCGGACACGGCTATGCGCGCACGTTAGCCGAATGGCGAATGCGTTTCCGACAAGCCTGGCCGCGACTGGAACCGTTCGGCTTCGACGAACGATTCCGCCGCATGTGGGAATACTACTTGTCCTACTGTGAAGTAGGTTTCAACGTGAACGCTACTGACGTAGTACTACTTCAACTCAAGGCGCCAAATTGACAGACGAACATAAACAGCGCCCCCTCTGTAGACGGCAGGCTGTCTCCGTTTTGCGAGCTGTAGGTCGGAAGTTGATCGACTGCTAGCTGTCGCTTAGTCCAAATCTGGGTAATGCAGGTGTTGTGGATGGCCGGGATGGGCCGTGAACGGACTGGCGGCTTCCAGGCGCAGAACTTGAATTGCGGACATTCCGATCGGCGAACGGCGCTCCAGTACGGCGACGTTGCCGAGCAGCCTGATCAGCCATTCGTGCGGGACCGGGCCGCTGCCGGAAAGAACAGCGTGCTCCTCAACTAGGGCGCCGATGGACTGCGCTGGGCTTGCAATCCTGAGAAATTAAGCAGCTTCGGCCCGAACGGGCACGCCGGCCGCTGGTACGGCCCAGACCAACACGGGAACTGACCAGCAAGGTCGGATCGAAACGATAGCGGAAGTTCACCTTGTGCTCCTCCAGTGGGCCTGGGATGTCACCTGGCTGCAACTGCAGACCGCCACGCGGCAGCATACCGACGGAACGTTTCCAAACCGACTCCCACATCCTCTCGATCGCTCGATGCGATGACCGAGCGCGCCTTCCTAGCGAGCAACGCAGCGCCCATACTTGTACCGGTGCTCTCCCGCTCGCCGGTCACCACGGGCCGCTGCCCTGCTGCCTCCAGCATGGTCAGGTATGGCTTGTTTCCAGAGAAAGGACCTTCCACGACCACGATTCCCTCTGCGCCAATGAGGTCCAGGCAAGTCGTCGTCATTAGGGCGAGATACAACGAAACGGCCGCGTGACGGGCGCCGCCATGCGGTTCGGCGCCGACCCATTGCGCATGACGCCCCGGAAATGGCCCCGAACCTGCGATGGCCGAAGGCAACAGCATCGTATGTCCGTCCAGCACCGCCGCGAGGTCGTCATCCGAGGGTTGCTCCGAATGGCCCTCCATGAGCAGTTCGAACTCCCGTCCGCCCATGAAGCGCGCCGACGGTACCAGGTCGCCGAACGCGTTGACATTGATCAGCGTGTCGCGCGCCGGGTCGAGCGGCGTGGAGGCGGCGCCGATGGCCATCGCAACGACCCAGGTGCCGGTCGAGACGACGGCGAAGGGCGGCTTGCGTGCCAAGAGATGCGGCAGCAGCGAGGCGTTGGAATCGTGGATGCCGCAAAGGACGGGCGTGGCCGGATCGAGGCCGGTACGGACTGCGATGGCGGGCAGCAGCGGGCCGAGTTCGTCGGACGCCTTGCGCGGCGGAGGGAAAAGTTCGCGCCAGCCCATCCGCTCGACGAGGGAGGAGAAGTCGCGCGCCCCGGGGTTCCAGAGGTCGGTATGACAGCCGAGCGAGGTGACCTCGCTTGCGACGACGCCGGTAAGCTTCGCGGCCCAGAATTGCGGATAGGGGAGGATGACGCGCGCCTTCGCGAAGGCTTCCGGAAAGGTCTTCTGAAGCCAGAAGAGCTGCGCGCCGAGATTGAGGCCGGCGGGCAACGCGGGCGTGCCGGTCTCCGAAAAAGGCGGGCGCACGGCTTCGTAGGCGCCGCGCAGCCGATCGGGACCATCGAATTCGTAGTCGAGGGCAGGCAGCGCGAGATCGCCCCCCGCGTCGACCAGCGCGGCGGTCGCGCCGTGCGTCGTGACCGAAATCGCATCGACGGGATGCTCGCGACCCAGCCCCGCCAGCCCGTCGAGGATGAAGGCCCAGAGTGCTTCGACGTCGTGGTGCGGATAGGGGCCGTCCATGCGCGGCCGGTTGGGCTGCCGGCGGGACGCCACTTCGCTCGACGTGTCGAGATCGACCAGAGCGACCTTCGCATTGGTCTTGCCGATGTCTATGACGGCGACGTGGCGGACGTCGGTCATTTCATGTGGAAGACGGTTTCGAGCGGCACGGCGACCGGCTCATGGTCTGGCTTCGTTTCCATGATGTCCGCCATATGCGCCCACCAGCGTTTCATCACCGGATGGTTGGGAAGGTCCGCCATACGATGATCGCCGCGCCGCCACAAAACGCCGAAGAGGGTGTTCGTCTCCTCGTCGAGGTGGATCGAATAGTCGGACATGCCGGCATCCTTCAGGAGCGTGACCAGATCCGGCCAGATCTCGTCGTGCCGTTTGATGTATTCGGCCTTCATGCCCGGATGAAGCTTCATCCGGAACGCGTATTTCTCCGCCGTCATGCCAAGCTTCTCCCGGCGACACGCTTCCACACGATGGGTAGCGCGATGACGACGATCAGCAGCAGGCCGATGAAGATCGACATGACGATGCCGGGCACGTTGAGCAGGCCGAGCCCGAAGGTGACGAGCCCCATGATGAAGGCGGCGAGGACGACGCCCGGGATGCTGCCCGAGCCGCCGAGGATCGAGACGCCGCCGAGCACGACCATGGTGATTGCCTCGAGCTCGTAGCCCTGCGCGATCGAGGGGCGGGTCGAGCCAAGACGTGAGGTGATGAGCACCGAGGCAATGCCGGCCATCAGCCCGGTGAGGCAGAACAGGATGAACTTGATGCGTCCGACGCGGACGCCCGAGAACTGCGCGGCTATCGGATTGTTGCCGATAGCGAAGATGCGGCGGCCGAAACTCGTGCGATGAAGCAGGAAGCCGTAGACAACCGCGGCGGCGAGGAACAGCACCAGCTCGACGGAGACCACCCACCAGACATAGCCCTGGCCGAAGAAGGCGAAGTCGGCCGGATAGCCCTTGTAGGCCTGGTCGCCGAGGATGATGTAGGAGATGCCGCGGAAGAGGCTCATCGTGCCGATGGTGACGACGATGGACGGCAGGCCCAGCCTGGTGACCATCGCGCCGTTGAAGGCGCCGCAGGCGAGCCCGACCGAAATGCCGATCAGGACGAGCCCCGGCGTGCCGACGCCGGCCTGGACCGCCATGCCCATTAAAGTGGAAGCGAGCGCGATGATGGCGGCGACCGACAGGTCTATCTCGCCGGAGATGATGAGCAGCGCCATGGCGAGCGCAATCAGCGCCTTCTCCGTGAAGTTGAAGGTGAGGTCGGAGAGCGACCAGGCATTCAGGAAATACGGCGACGCAAAACTGTTGAGGATGAAGATGGCGATGGCGACGACGACCAGCAGCGCCTCCCAGGAGAAGACAGCCGAACGGAGCGGGTTGTCGAGCCGGTTCGGGATGTTGCGGGGCGAGTGGACGACGTCGCTCATGCGGCCCCTGCTTTCCTGAGGATGATGCGGCCCTGCTTGCGTTCGCCGCGCGCGTTGAGCACGACGGCAAGGATGATGGCGCTGCCGGAGATCGCCATCTGCCAGAAGGGCGATACGTTGATGACCGGCAGCGCGGACTGGATGATGCCGAGGAAGATCGCGCCGAGAACCGCGCCGCCGACAGAGCCGATACCGCCGGCAATCGAGATACCACCGATGACGCAGGCCGCGATGATGGAGAGTTCGTAGCCGTTGGCGACCTCGACGGAAGCGATGACGTAGCGCGACACCCAGAGATAGCCGGAAAGGCCGGCAACCATACCGGAGATGCAGAAGGTGATGAATTTGGTGCGGCCGACGTCGATGCCGGCATAGACGGAGGCGGTGGGGTTGACGCCGATGGCGTAGATCGAGCGGCCGAGCGGCGTGCGGGTCATCAGCAGAAAGAAAGCAGC
Organism: Mesorhizobium sp. KR9-304; assembly: GCF_040049215.1. NCBI lineage: Bacteria > Pseudomonadati > Pseudomonadota > Alphaproteobacteria > Hyphomicrobiales > Phyllobacteriaceae > Mesorhizobium > Mesorhizobium sp. KR9-304. The sequence goes on from NZ_JBDZDN010000001.1 coordinate 595,745, forward strand.
GATGACGAGGATGGCGATCCAGGATAGCACCGGAATGCCGGCGAGGCTCGCGCGCTGGAAGTTGATGAAGGCCGGGCTCATCTGGTCGGCATTGACCCAGGCGCCGCCGGAAAGGACGAAGGTTGCGCCGCGATAGATGGTGAGCGTGCCGAGCGTGACGACGATCGAGGGAATGTCGAGCTTCCAGACGAGCAGGCCGTTGACCGAGCCGAGCACGAGGCCGATGGCGAGTGCGGCGGCGATAATGAGTGGGAGCGGCAGGGCAGGGAAGGCGGCGTTGAGCATCGCCACCGCCATGCCGGTGAAGGCGAGGTTCGCCGCCATCGACAGGTCGATCGAGCGCGTGAGGATGACAGCCATCTGCCCGAGCGCCAGGATCATCAGGATCGAGGTGTCATTGAAGACGGTGGCGAGGTTGCCCGGCCGCGCGAAGCCGGGGAAGCGCGCGGCAACGAGGCCGATCATCGCGGCGATGGCGGCGACCAGCCAGACCTCGCGGTTCTTGAACAGCGCTCTCATGCGGCGATCCCCGCAGCAGTCTGCACGAGCGTTTCGGCGTCGAGGTTCTTGTTGTCGTAGATCGCGGCGATACGCCCCTCGCGCATGACCACTACGCGATCCGACATGCCGAGGATTTCCGGCAGTTCGGACGAGACCATGATGACGGAAAGCCCTTCGGCGACGAGTTCCGCCATGAAACCGTGCACGGCGGCCTTGGATCCGATGTCGATGCCCTTGGTCGGCTCGTCGAGGATGATGACCTTGGGCGTGGTGGCAAGCCACTTGGCGATGACCACCTTCTGCTGGTTGCCGCCCGACAGCGTGCCGACATCCTGGCTGAGAGAGGAGGCGCGCAGGTCGAGCCGGCCGGTGTAGCGCCGCGCGAGGTCGAACTCTTCCTTCAGGCGAAGAACGCCGGATTTCGAGGTGCGCTGGAGCGACGGCAGCGAGACATTCTTGAAGATCGGCATGCCGATCACGACGCCCTGCTTGCCGCGCTCTTCCGGTACGTAGACGATGCCGGCTTCGATCGCGTCGGCGGCGGATTTCGGCTGGATGGCCTTGCGGTCGAGTGAGATCGCGCCGCGGCTCGTCCTTGTGATGCCGAAGATCGCCTGCATGACTTCGCTTCGCCCGGCTCCGACCAGCCCGTAGAAGCCGAGGATTTCGCCCCTGCGAAGCTCGAAGGAGATGTCGTCGAACTCGGTCGGATGCGACAAGTTGGAGACGGCGAGCACCGGCGCACCGATGTTGGGAGTGCGCTCGGGAAAGATGTGGTCGACCGCGCGGCCGACCATCATCTTGACGATGCCACCTTGCGTGGCGTCGGCGAGCAGACCTTGGCCGACCATCTCGCCGTCGCGGAAGACGGTGTAGCGGTCGGCGATGTGGAAAATCTCATCGAACTTGTGGCTGATGAAAAGGATGGCTTTGCCCTCGCTCTTCAGGAACTCGATGAGCAGGAAAAGCTCCTCGATCTCCTTGGCGGAGAGTGCGGCGGTCGGCTCGTCCATGATGACGATCTGCGCGTCGATCGACATGGCGCGCGCCACCGCGACGAGATGCTTGTTGGCGATGCCGAGGTCGCGCAGCCGCGCGTTCTCGTCGATATGGCCGGCATGCATCGTGTCGAGCACTTCGCGCGCATTGGCGCGCATCGTCTTCCAGTCGATCGTGCCGAAACGCGTACGCGGCGCATGGCCGAGGAAGATGTTTTCGGCGACCGACAGATCGTCGAACAGCACGGTCTCCTGATGGATGGCGGTGATGCCGTGCTCGAAAGCCTTGTGAGCGGTGGAGAGCACAACGTCTGTGCCGTCGACGCTGATCTCGCCGGTATCGGGTTGATAGATGCCAGTCAGGATCTTGACTAGGGTGGACTTGCCGGCGCCGTTTTCGCCGATCAGCGCGGTGACCTGGCCCGGATAAAGCGACAGGCTGACATTGTGGAGCGCGCGCACGCCGGGAAAGGATTTCGACACGCCGGCAAGCACGAGCCGCGGCGCGGTGGCCGGCGGGGGCGCTTTCAGATCGGCTGTCGGGGCTGTGGTGTGCATATCCATATCCGCCCCGGCGGGGTCGAGAGGGGCGGCGGGTGAAAGATCCCGCCGCACCGGTGAGAATAGACCCAGATCAGTAGATCTTCGAGAATTCCTCGATGTTGGTCTTGTCGAACTGGAAGGGCGCAGCCATCGCAGCCGAATTGGTGTCGTCGAGCGTGATCGAGCCGACACGGCCGATCGAGATGGTTGCGCCGGGCTTCGCCTCGGCCTTCTTGGTCGCGAGCTGATACGAGATCTGCACGGCCGAGTAGCCGAGGTCGATCGGGTTCCAGAGCGCGACGGCCTGCGACGAGCCGTTGTCGATGAACTTCTTGAACTCGGACGGCAGCGCGAGGCCGGTGACGTTGATCTTGCCGATCAGGTTCTGGTCGGTCACGACCTGCGCCGCCGCGACGACGCCGACCGTGGTCGGAGCGATGATCGCCTTAAGGTTCGGGTACGAGGAGATCAGGCCCTTGGCCTCGTTGGTCGACTTCACCGAGTCATCGTCGCCATAGACGGTGGCGACGAGGTTGATCTTCGGGAACTTCTCCGGCAGCACCTTCTTGGCCGCTTCGATCCAGGCGTTCTGGTTGGTGGCGGTCGACGAGGCCGACAGGATTGCGACGTCGCCGCCTTCCGGCAGGTAGTCGGCCGCGAGCTTGATGATCGTCTCGCCGATCAGATTGGTATCGGATGGGTTCAGGTGAACCTGGCGGCCTTCCTGAGCGACGCCGGAGTCCCATGAGATCACGGTGATGCCGCGGTCCATCGCCTTCTTCAGCGCCGGAACCAGCGCGTCGGGATCGTTGGCGGAGATGGCGATGGCATTCACCTGCTGCGCGACCAGTGAGTTGATGATTTCGATCTGGCCTTCGGCGGTGGCCGAGGTCGGGCCGGTGTAGATCACCTCGACGTCGCCGAGCTCCTTGGCAGCTTCCTGGGCGCCCTTGTTGGCGGCGTCGAAGAAGCCGTTGCCGAGCGACTTCACCACCAGGCCGATCTTGATCGGCTCGGCATTGGCAGCCGTCGCGAACATCGCCACGGAAATCGCTGCCGTCATCATCAGCTTTTTCAAAATGCTCATCGAATATCCTCCCTTGAGCGTTGCATTACCATCAGCACTGCGGCGCGGGATTTCCCTAAGCCTGCAGCGAAGATTCCTCCCGGCCAGCTGCCGACTTGCGCGCCACGATGAGCGCGACGCCGGCCGTTTCGAGCATCTTTGCCTCGCGGTCGTCGATGCCCTCGTCGGTGATGACGGTCGCGATGCGCGACAGGCCGCACAGGATCAGGCTCGACCGCAGTCGGAATTTCGAGGAATCGACCAGCACGACGAGTTCGTCGGCCTGGTCGACAAGCTTCTGCTCGGCCTGGATGAGCAGCGGATCGGCCTCCATCAGGCCAAGCGGCCCGAGGCCCTGCGCGCCCATGAACATACGCCGCGCGTAGAAATTGCGCGTCACGTCGTTGTCGAAGGGCGAGAGAATGATGTTCTGCTCGCGATAGATCGTGCCGCCCGACAGCATCACCGTGTTCTTGGAGTGCTTGAGCAGGTGTTCGGCGATCGGAAACGAATTGGTGAAGATCGGCATGCGGCGGCCGGTGAGGAAATGCACCATCTGGAAGGTGGTGGTGCCGCCATTGATGATGATCGGCTCGCCGTCCTTGCAGAGCTCAACCGCCTCACGGGCGATCGCGCGCTTCTGCGCGGCGTGCAGCGTCTCGTTGACGGAGAACGGCCGGCCGGCGAGGCCGACGAATTGCGGCGGGGAGATCGCCTCGGCGCCGCCACGCACGCGGCGCAGGCGTTTCTGGACATGCAGGGCGGCGATGTCGCGCCGGATGGTCGCCTCGGACGATTCCGTCAGGTCGACCATCTCCTGCACCGTCACCACAGGCTTTTCCTGGACGGCGGACAGGATCAGGCGATGGCGCTCTTTTTCGTGCATGGTTCCTCCCGTGCAGGCTCATCTACGCATCAGGCGCAAGCAGTGTCAATCATTTCCGATCATGATTTCTCTTTGTGCAGTGCAGTGTGATCGGATTTGATCGTTTGTGATTGACAACAACCCAGCACGGTGTGATTTTGCGGAAAACAGCGCGCTTGCCATTGGCGCGTTCTACGGGAGGTTTCACCGATGCTCGACAAGCGCACCCCCGCGCGCCTCGCCAATCTTTGGGACGACGAAAAAGCCTCAGACCTGAGCGAGCCGGAGCGTCTGGTATACCGCTCCAATACGCTCGGCTCCGACAAGCGCGTGACCAATTACGGCGGTGGCAACACCTCGTCGAAGGTCCGGCAGAAGGACCCGCTGACCGGCGAGGATGTCGAGGTGCTCTGGGTGAAGGGATCGGGCGGCGACAGCGCCTCGATCAAGCTCGACGGTTTTGCCACGCTCTACATGGACAAACTGCGCGCGCTGAAGGGGCTCTATCGCGGCGTCGAGCACGAGGACGAGATGGTGGGCTATTTGCCCCACTGTACCTTCGCGCTGAATCCCCGCGCGGCCTCCATCGACACGCCGCTGCACGCCTATGTGCCGCGCGCGCATGTCGATCACATGCACCCGGACGCAATCATTGCGATCGCGGCAGCGAAGAATTCCAAGGAACTGACCAGGGAAATCTTCGGCGACGCGATCGGCTGGCTGCCATGGAAGCGGCCGGGCTTCGAGCTCGGCCTGTGGCTGGAAAAATTCTGCAAGGAAAACCCCGAGGCCAAGGGCGCGATCCTTGAAAGCCACGGCCTGTTTACCTGGGGCGACACGCAGAAGGAATGCTACGAAACCACGATCTCGGTGATCAACGAGGCGATGGCCTGGTTCGAGCGCGAGAGCAAAGGCAAGGCGATTTTCGGCGGCGCGGTGGTGCCGTCGCTGGAGCCGGAGGCGCGGCGTGCCATCGCAGCGCGGCTGATGCCTGAGATCCGCGGCCTTATCTCGAAGACGAGCCACAAGGTCGGCCATTTCGACGACTCGCCTGAAGTGCTGGAGTTCGTGAATTCCAGGGATCTGCGGGTATTGGCGCCGCTAGGCACCTCCTGCCCCGACCATTTCCTGCGCACGAAAATCCGGCCGCTCCTGATCGAGTTCGATCCGGCCAAACCCGATGTCGATGCGGTGATCGCTAGGCTGCCCGAGGACGTCGCCGCCTATCGTGTGGGCTACCAGGCCTACTACGACCGCTGCAAGCATCCGGATTCGCCACCCGTCCGTGACCCGAACGCCGTGGTCTACCTGATGCCGGGCGTCGGCATGGTCACCTTCGCCGGCGACAAGGCGACGGCGCGCATCTCCGGCGAGTTCTACGTCAACGCGATCAACGTGATGCGCGGTGCGTCGACCGTCTCGTCCTATGTCGGCCTGCCGGAGCAGGAAGCCTTCGACATCGAATACTGGCTGCTCGAGGATTTGAAGCTGCAGCGGCTGCCAAAGCCGAAGTCGCTGGCGGGCAGGATCGCGCTGGTGACCGGCGGCGCCGGCGGCATCGGCCGCGCCACGGCGACACGCCTGCTCGGCGAAGGCGCCTGCGTCGTGCTCGCCGATATCGACGAGCAGGCGCTCTCCGCCGCGCATGAAGAGCTCGGCAAGCGGTTCGGAGCCGACTTCGTCCGCTCGGTCAAAGTGGACGTGACGAAGGAAGACGCCGTCATCGGCGGCTTCGCCGAAATGGCCGTCGAATATGGCGGCATCGACATCCTCGTGTCGAATGCCGGACTCGCCTCATCCGCCCCGATTGAGGAAACCACGCTGGCGCTCTGGAACAAGAATATGGACATTCTCGCGACCGGCTATTTCCTGGTCAGCCGCGAGGCGTTCCGGCTGTTCCGTGCGCAGGAAATTGGCGGCAATGTGGTGTTCGTCGCGTCGAAGAACGGGCTCGCGGCCTCGCCCAACGCCGCCGCCTATTGCACCGCCAAGGCGGCCGAAATCCATCTCGCCCGCTGTCTCGCACTGGAAGGCGCGGAAGCCCAGATTCGCGTCAACGTGGTCAATCCCGACGCTGTGCTGCGCGGTTCGAAAATCTGGACCGGCGAGTGGAAAGAACAGCGAGCCGCGGCCTATAAGATGTCGACCGACGATCTGGAGGAGCACTACCGCTCGCGCTCGATGCTGAAGCGCTCGGTATTTCCCGAAGACATCGCCGAGGCGATCTATTTTTTCGCGTCGGAAATGTCGGCAAAATCGACCGGCAACATCATCAACGTCGACGCGGGCAACGCGCAGAGTTTTACGCGCTAGCCAGTCCGGCGCGGGAGGAAAGCGATGAGCGAAACGATTATCCCGGCCGATGTCGTAGAAAAGGGCAATGCGGCGCGTGAAAACGATCTCCGGCGCGACTACGCATCCCTCGGCGAGCGGCTCGACCGGCGCGGCATTGCCATCGACGCCATCCGCGACAGGATCGCCGCCTTCCACGTCGCGATACCGTCCTGGGGCGTCGGCACCGGCGGCACGCGTTTCGCACGCTTTCCGGGCGAAGGCGAGCCGCGCGACATATTCGACAAGATCGAGGATTGCGCGGTCATCCAGCAACTCACCCGCGCCACGCCTGATGTCTCGCTGCACATCCCCTGGGACAAGGCAGACCCGAAGCGGCTGAAGCAGGCGGCCTCGCGCTTCGGTCTCGGCTTCGACGCGATGAACTCCAACACCTTCGCCGACGCCAAGGACCAGGCGCTGTCCTACAAGTTCGGCTCGCTCAGCCACGCCGACGCCGGCACGCGCAAGCAGGCGGTCGAGCACAATCTCGAATGCATCGAGATCGGCAGGACGCTGGGCTCGAAGGCGCTGACGGTATGGATCGGCGACGGCTCGAATTTTCCAGGCCAGGTCAATTTCGCCAGGTCGTTCGAGCGCTATCTGGACTCCATGCGCGAGATCTATGCCGAGCTGCCTGACGACTGGCGGCTTTTCACCGAGCACAAGATGTACGAGCCGGCCTTCTATTCGACCGTCGTGCAGGACTGGGGCACCAACTACATCATTGCGCAGGAGCTTGGGCCTAAGGCCTATTGCCTGGTCGACCTCGGCCACCATGCGCCGAACGTCAACATCGAGATGATCGTGTCCAGGCTGATCCAGTTTAAGAAGCTTGGCGGCTTCCACTTCAACGATTCGAAATATGGCGACGACGACCTCGATACGGGGTCGATCGATCCCTACCGGCTGTTCCTCGTCTTCAACGAGCTGGTCGATGCCGAGTTGAACAAGGCCGAGGGTTTCGACCCCGCGCATATGCTCGACCAGAGCCACAATGTGACCGACCCGATCGAGAGCCTGATGCTGTCGGCAGTCGAGGTGCTGCGCGCCTATGGCGCGGCGCTTCTGGTCGACCGGGCGGCGCTTGCCGGCTACCAGGATGGGAACGATGCGCTGATGGCGACCCAGACGTTGAAGGCAGCGTTCCGCACGGACATTGACCCGATCCTTGCCATGGTGCGGCTGCTGGCCGGCGGCGCGATCGATCCGGTCGCAGCGTATCGAGCGAGTGGCTATCGCAAGAAGGTGGCGGCGGAACGGCCGACGGTGGCGTCCGGAGGCGGCGGTATAGTCTGAGATCGCGCCCCATGGAAGACATTCTGCGACGAGGCATCAATCGTCGCTTATTTCCCATTCAGTTTTCCATTTTGCTCGCCTAGGATGTCTGCTCTCAGCATGCAACAAATCTGATCTGGGTGGCCGATATGAGGCGCATAGCTGTCGGGCAGCTTTGCGAGGTCTTCCTCGCTGCGGAGGCTGTTCCCTCCATCCGCAACGCCCCGGTCGCCAAACAGCATCTCTTGATCAAACTCGCGAACAATCCGATACCAAATGTTCGTACAGCACCAAGTCTGTTTGAGGTCTTCCAATATGCAGTTGACCATCGAAGTTAAGATCAACCTACACGTACCCATCAGAAACATGGGTGGAAACCACATATATCCGGGAGTTTCACACACCGAAAAGACGATCAGCCCCGTGGCTGCTGCTAGCGCGCTTCGCAACAGGCAGATGAAAAGGGATGGGCTTACCAAAGGGCAGTTTAGGGCGCGGCGCATTAGAGAGATTGAGCGGGCCAAAAAAGAATACAAGGAGTCACATGAGCGCGCGGACGGAGTGCAACTCGAGGAGTTCGTCACCAAGCATATGGTTCAATACGACCAGCAAGTCGTTGATGATCTGGTCGCGTACAGGAAATTCCCGGACAAGCTTTGGGCAGCATGGAAGGCTGGGACCCTCAAGCTCTACTACGAAAACACGAGTTCCCTCGACTCTATCGCGCATGGAATGCGTGAGGTGCGTGGGCTGAACTCGAAGAAGGAGTTCTTGCAGGCCACGCGCCTCCTAAGGCTCGATTCAACGGCAAGTGCCATTGTTTTTGATTTGGCAAAGCGCTGCAGAACCTTCTTCTTAAAGGCGGATCTGGAGATGTGGCTTGCAAATGCGCTGGACGGGGACGACGACGCAATCCTGCAGGCTACGGAAGCCCTTTCGGCAAGCCTTGCCTCGGACCAGGAGATGCCGAAAGAGAGCGCGCGCGAATTTGTAAGGCAGAATTTCACAAACATATCCGAACGCCGGTTCGCTGGGGAAGTGTGGCCAAACGCGCGAGAGGCAGTAGGGCTGGCACGGATGGGGCGACCGGGTCCGAAGAGGAAGCTCAAACTGCACTGATCCTCACCTTTTGTGAATTCGTGACACTGAATACGGAGGTGGAAATCAGCTAGGGCCATCGTCTGACAAGCTTGCTCAGAGATGGACAATGACGCCCGCAGCTGAATTGCTAGAGTCCTTCCTCGGCCATCGCGATGCTGCCGAAATTGAGAGCGATCGCCGGCTCCAGGAAAAGCATGGTCTGCCGACGGACCGCGCCGCGCTCTCGGTCAAGGAGTTCTGCGCCTGGGCCGGAATAAGCCGCAGCACACTGTACAACATGATAGCTGCGCATGAGATCCGTGTTCGCAAGGTCGGCAACCGGACCGTCGTGTTATGCCGCGATGCTTTGGCATGGCTCGAGGCTCTTCCTGAACTTCGTGTCGAAGAAGTCTCCCTCGCCCCTCCCCGATTACAGCAGTTGGCGAAGCTCCATCACCCTCACCGCGCTACCTCTCAGCACACGAAGTCTCGCGTCGCTTCGATTGTTCCGTCCGCACCGTCCGTCGCTGGATCGCCGACGGAGAGCTTGCAGCGGTGACTGTCGGCGGTCTCTGCCGGATCGCCGAAACCGACCTCGAAGCGATGATTAATAAGCAAGCGTGAGCAGTGTCCATTTGTTCAATGAAAACAACGTCTCAGCCTATATTCGGGAATACACTGGCAATACAGACGTTCCAGTTATTCTAATGTAGTATTCCCGAATGTCACTGTCTGTCATCTCTTGGCATTTATGGAGTTCAAGCCATGAAAATCGATCCGGAAATCGCTGGTCGGTCCATCGCGTATGCCGAACTCGTCCAGATGATCGAGTCCAGCCGGCACTCCGACACCCGCAAGAGAGACATGGTGTCTGCCGTCAACCGGGTTCTCAAGATGGGCGGCTTCTGGGGCAACGGGTTTGTCTTCTCGGTCGACGCCGTGCGCTCTTTGACCGCTTCTATAAGGCCGGCAGCGCATGGCGTGTCGCCAAAATCATTGGCCAACATCCAATCGAACCTAAGGGCAGCACTAAGGCTGGTCGGCATCATCGATGCCGCCGGCGGTTACCGGACAAAGCGCGATCCTCATTGGTCACTGCTGCACACCGTATTCCAAGACAAGTCGCTCCTGGGGCTGAGCCGCTTCATCAACTACTGCGCGGAGCAATCGGTTCATCCGGAAACGGTGAATGACGATATCGTGCTTGGCTTCCACGCCTGGCTGAAGACGAGGACGATCGAGCCCCGGCCAGACACTGTGGCAAGGGCAATACCCCGGCTCTGGAACCGGGCCAGCGAACGTGTGGCCGGCTGGCCAACTACACGGCTGAGGTCACTGCAGATCGGAATCAAGCCGCGCAAGACGGCTTGGGCCGATCTACCCGACGCGCTGCGTCGGGAGGCTGAGGCCTACCTCGCCATGCGTGCCAACCCGGATATCTTCGACGAACGCCTTGGCGCGCCTGTGCGCCCGCTTGCGCAAGGAACCTTGCGACTGCAGCGCGAACATATCCGGCTGGCCTTCGATGTAGTTAGCAAGGCGGCCACCCCTGTCGAAACGCTTGCCGATCTCGTTGCTTCGGAAAACTTCAAGGCCGTCCTGCGCCACTACCTTGGGGAAACAACCACGAAGCCAAATGCTTTTGCGACTGCGATCGCCAAGACACTGATTGCGGTCGCCACGCACCACGTCCGGGTCGAAGCCGGCGAGCTTGCCCGTCTGAACAAGCTTGCCGCAAAGCTCCCCGCCGTGCCTTTCGACCTGACCGCCAAAAACAAGGCGCTCATTCAGGCCGTGCGTGACGAGAATGTTCTGGGTGCACTTGTCGGCCTCCCCTCACGTTTGTTCGTTGAAGCCAGGCGCCGTTTGGCCCATGGCAGGTCCGCTCATGCTGTCGCACATAGCGGCCTGGCCATCGCCTTGCTGCTCATTGCTCCGATGCGTCCGCAGAACCTTGTTGCGCTGAACTGGCGGCGTCACGTTAGAGAGTTCCATGGACCTCGCGGAGTCTTGACACTGCTCATCCCGGCTACAGAGACCAAGACAAGGCGTGCTGACCTGCTCTACGAGCTCGATGAAACGACATCGGCCATGTTGCGCTGGAACCGCAAGGTGCTGCCGTCGATTGGCGCCGATCCGGAAGGCGACGTGTTTGCCAAGCCCGGTGGAAAGCGGCTGGGCCAGTCGAGCCTCAGCAGAGCCATCACCGTTGCCATCGAGAAGCGCGTCGGGATCGAGATGACCGCGCACCAGTTCCGGCACCTTGCGGCTTACCGCTATCTCGAAGCCCGCCCGGAGGACTTTGAGACAGTGCGCCAGCTTCTCGGACACTCCTTTGGCAAGACAACCCTGATCTACGCCGGTCTGTCGGGCGAACGGGCCAGCCGTGCCTATGGGGAAATTGTGGTCGCCAAGATGGCAGCATTGGAGAAGAGAAGGTCGAGGAAGATCCGCCGGAAGCGGTTCGGCAATGCCCAGGAAATCTGAAGTCCATCGACCCTTGAAACACCTCCCGAAAGACCAATGGCCCTCGGGCGACCGCCTGCGTTTTGAGTTGGCCCGTCAGCCTCGCGATATCTTCGACGAATCTGCTCCATCGTGTTCCAACTGGTCCGAAGGTACTTGGCGCCGCGTGGAAACGCCCTACCGCAGGTGGCTTGGCTTTTTGGCGCTCGAGTTCCCGGCCGATCTCCTGCTGCCCGCGGAGAAGAGGATCATACCTGAACGAGTGAAAGGTTTTGTCGAGCATCTCGTTGAGACCATTCGCGATACATCCATAGTGATAAATCTCGAAGGTCTTCTCATGGCCGCTCGTCTGCTTGCGCCTGATGACGATTTTGATTGGCTGTCAGCTTTGAAGAACCGCTTGGCCATAAGAGCGCGCCCAATGGAGCGGCTCTCCAAACTCAAGATGCCCTGGGATACCTTGGCGCTTGGGTTGTCGTTGATGGACGGCGCGATGATCGCCTCGCCGCGCAATCACCTGCTCAATGAAATCGAATACCGGGACGGATTGATCATTGCCCTTTTGTCGCTGTGGCCGATCCGCCGCAGGAGCATGGCGGCGCTAACCGGCAGCAGGCACATTGTGCGCAGCTGCAACACGCTGACCATAAACCTGTTCGGCGCCGATACGAAAACCGGCAGGCCGCACTCGTTCGTCGTACCTGCAAAGCTGAGCCCGTACTTGATTTACTATCTCGACGTCGTACGCCCACGTCTTCTAAAATACGTGCCCCATGACGCGCTCTGGGTCTCCCAGCATGGAAAAGAGCTTACAGCCGGATCCGTCTACCTGACCATCCGCAAGCACACGCGCGAACACTTCGGCGCGGCAATGGGAATGCATGACTTCCGTCGCGCCGCGGCAACCTCGCTTGCCCTCGAGGCCCCTGACAAGGTCGGACTCGCGAGCAGCCTGCTTCAACACGCCAAGCAAGATACGACCGGCCGGCACTACAACCTCGCCGGAATGGCGCATGCAAGTAGAAGGTTTCGAGAGGCAATTGATCCTTAGTGGTTTCAGAGCGCTAGAATGGCTATCGAAAAGGGCCTCGGATCTGCTGCCCGTGGGATTTGTGTCCGTTGGGAGGATGTCCGCAAAGCGTGTGCACACTCTATTGGACTGGCTTTTTTGGTCAAAATTGGTGTCCGCAGGCCTATACCTCAATGGACGCGTAACAATCCCCCAGTCGTCATCCCGAATAGCAGAAAGGCGCCTCGTTGCGGACGCTGAGAGCAGTTTGCCGGCTTGCTGAAAGCCGACGTTCTAATTGACGCGCTGACTGCCGCAGTTGTGCTGTTGGGAACATTGGCAAGATCACCGGCATGGAAATTGGCATCGCATCATCGGCTCGCTGGCGAAATCGAACCGGACACCAGCATCGGCCTAGGATACCCTCTCACCCGCTGCAATTTAGGTCTCCTTTACGCTTCGACAGATGCCGCGTATTATTCAGTCGAAGGCGGGGTCGGAGACATGGACCGCAAGCTTGCCGCCATTCTGGCGGCCGATGTGGTTGGCTATTCCGCTCAAATGGAGCGTGATGAGGCGGGCACGTTTGCACGGCTGAAAGCTGGTCGCACTGAGCTTTTCGAACCAGAAATCGCGAGGCATCACGGTCGCATTTTCAAGCTCATGGGCGATGGAATGCTGGCTGAGTTCGCCAGCGTTGTCGATGCGGTGGAATGTGCCGTGTCATTGCAACGTGGCCTAACCGAGCGCAATGCTTCGCTGCCCGAGGCCGAGCAGATCTTGGTCAGGATGGGAATCAATCTCGGCGAAGTCATAATTGACGGTGACGACCGCTATGGCGACGGGGTCAATATTGCCGCCCGCCTCGAACAATTGGCGGAACCCGGTGGCATATGTGTATCGGGGAAGGTGGCGAAGGAGGTTGAGAAGAAGCTCGCCTTCGGCTTCGAACCTATGGGTGAAAAGAAGGTCAAGAACGTCACCGAGCCGGTACAGGTTTTCCGAATAACATTGGAGAAGCAAGGTATCCGCCGTCGCTCGATCTGGTCTCGTCCGCGTTGGGCTTTGGTGGGGACTGCGGCCGTCGTGGCGGTTCTACTTGCCGCCGGATCAGCTTGGCAATTCTGGCAGGCGGCGCCAGTGAGTGTCCGGCCATCGGTGGCTGTGCTACCGTTTGAAAATTATGGCGGCGATGAGGCTACTGGGCGGCTGGCTGACGGCCTTACGGAAGACATCATTACTGACCTTGCGCGCTTCCCGGAAATGGAGGTGGTGGCGCGTAATTCAACGGAAGCATACAAGGGCAAGCCAGTGGATGCCCGAGAGGTCGCCAAAGAGCTCCATGTCGGCTACGTGCTCGAAGGCTCGATCCAGCGCCAGGGCGGTCGCGTCCGGATCACCACGCAGCTGATCGACGCGCAATCCGGCAACCATCTTTGGTCGGAGCGCTGGGACCGACCGACTGAGGATGTGTTCGCGGTACAGACCGAGATATCCGAACAGGTCACCAACCGGCTCGGCGGCGGCGCGGGGCTGATCCAGGAAGCAGGGCGGGCAGCAGCCAAACGTAAGTCGCCAGAAAACCTGAACGCCTACGAACTATATCTGCTTGGCACCGAGAAACTTGAGCAGTTCACCAAGGAGGATATCCAGGAGGCCATCAACCTGCTCAACCGCGCCGTCGAGCTCGATCCAGGCTTGGCCCGCGCCTGGGTCGAACTTTACCACGCGCACTCTGTGTTGGCGAACTTCGGCGTCGATCCCGAGAAGGGAGCGCATGCGGCTGCAGATGCAGCCCAACGCGCCGTTCGACTCGATCCGAGCGACGCTGAGGCTCACGCCGCGCTCGGCATGAGCCTGGGCGATCGGGGTGACCTCGCCCGCGCCAAAATTGAGCTGGACACGGCGTTGCGCTTGGCTCCCGGTTCGGCAGAAATCTTGACCTTTTATGCCGGCTGGGCGGTATCCTTTGGCGAACCAGAACTTGGTGCGGAAATGGTCGATCGGGTGATCCGGCTCGATCCGAACTATCCGATGTGGGCCACGGGACCCTTTTCGTATGCTTACTATATGGTGGGGCGATACGACGACGCGCTGAAGATGCTGGAAGGCCTGACACCGGAAAACTACAATAAGTTTAGGTGGATAGTGCGCAGTGGTTCGCTCGCCGGCTCCGGACGGATAGAAGAGGCGCAAGCCTCGGTCAAGGAAGCGCTTAAGAGGTACCCCGATATGACCGTCGAGGGTATAATCAACGCGCCGGGGATCAGCGCCGCCGAGCGCGACCGCTACTTGGCAACCTTGCTGCCGGCAGGTTTCCCGCCATGCGCCTCCGCCGAGCACCTGTCTAAGACAACCGATCCGGAACGTCTTCCCGAATGCTTGAGGTAGTTCAGCGAGCTTCCAGAACGGCGCGACATCGACAACGAATACATCCTTGCTTCTAACGCCAAGCGGACCCACTGCTTCCCGCAAAACTGCTGGTCGGCAATGCGCCTCATTTCGGTCATTGAGGGCGCATCGGCCGCTTCATAAAAGCTGACTTCGCCGACGGCGAAGCTGGAGGCCGAGGTAGCGTCAATCCCAGTCATTCGTGGCGCAATCCGAAGCGGACATTTCTTTTGCTGCCTCGTATGTGGGCAACGCGAGAGCGCCATGTCGCCGACCACCGCCCTGCCGAACTTGTACGCCATCCCTGCGCGTGCTATTTGTGGACATGCGTGGGCTGTTGGCACTTCTTGTGTTGGCATTCGCGGCAACGACGGCGGCCGCAGGCGATTTGCTGTTTGATGCGGTAGCTGCGGGGGATAAGCCCGCGGTCGAGCAGGCCTTGGCAAGTGGCGCTGATATCGATAGCCGGGCTCCTGATCAGGCAACCCCCCTCATCGCTGCTGCCCTGGCCGATCAACTCGCCATTGCAGAATTCCTGCTGAGCAAGGGCGCCGAAGTCATGGCGCGCAATTCCGGTGGGTTTACCCCCCTCCACGCGGCTGCTTTTTCTGGGAGCCTTCCGATCGCCAAGCTGTTGCTCGAGCAGGGGGCAGTGCTCGAAGACTCAGCCAATAAGTCGGGGGTCACACCCTTGATGATAGCAGGTGAAGAAAACCATGTCGAACTGGCAGAATTCCTCATTGAGCAAGGTGCGGATGTGAACCGTGCCGAGGGTCATGGCTACATGCCGATTACTCGCGCGTTCTGGAAGGGTAATACCGACATCATAAAACTATTCAAACGGCATGGCGCCACTTGCCAGGCGAAAGTCCTTGGCGAAGCGGGCGCCGCGAAGTGCGCAGCGATCCACGATTGATAAGGAGAGCGCAGATGGCCATAGCAATCATAAGGAATCTAATTCGCTGTTCATTGTCGACAGCCGCATTTGCGGCCGCGGCGATTGTCGGCACAGGACCGGCTTTCGCCGACGATTCAGTGAACACCGGTTATTTCGGCGGAGTGGCGATCATGGGCTACGACACGGTCGCCTATTTCACCGAGGGCAAGGCCGTAAAGGGTTCCGAAGATTTTTCCTATGAGTGGCTTGGTACGCCGTGGCATTTCGCTAACAAGAAGCACCAAGAAATGTTTATGAGCGAGCCTGCCAAGTACGCTCCTCAATACGGTGGTTACTGCGCGGGCGAGGTCGCACTCAATGAATCGGTCACCGTCAATGTCGATCCGGAAGCGTTCAAGATTATAGATGGCAAGCTCTACCTGATCTATGACGAAGGGAATGCGGCCGCTTTTGCGGACAATGCCGATGATCTTGTTCCGAAGGGCGATTCTAAATGGCCAGTCGTCGAAGCAAAGTTGGCAGTCGATGAACCGGATTGGAACTTGATCAACAACCCATGAGACTTGCGAGCCTAGTTCACCACGAAGTGAAACACCTTACCTGAATTGACGTAGGTATAACCTTCGCCGGAAGGGTCGCTGCGCCTGTAGACGGGACCACAGTCGGGGCGTCCAAACATATTCTCGCTCTGCTCGCACAAGAGGTCGCGATCGACGTAGACTCTCTCGGTGAGCATTCGTGTTATCGTCCGAAAGACTGCGGTGCCGTCTGGCTCTATCTGCATAATGGCTAGAAGCCCGTTGGGTTCGAGTTTGCCTTTCAAGGTCTTGCCAGCAACAACAGATGCGATTTCAGCGCCGTTCAACCGGTCCTGTTCATCAGCGGTGAAGCCGAACGGCCATTCGGGCAGTCCTGCCTGGCGTAGCGCGGCGATGATCGGCGCCAAGTCTTGGGCGTTGCGAAGGTGAGCATAATGATTTCGAAACGCGTCCAACGACCGCAGTCGAGCCAAGGATTCGGTCCTCGTCACCAGCCGGAGGCCGTCTGCAATCGCCGCTTTGGCGTCTGCTAAGCGGCCGGCGCGGGCATAGGCCGCTGCGAGTAAAATCCTAAGGCTGCCGGCCTCTGGAGCATCGTCGCGAGCGCGTTCGAGTGTCTCAATGGCTTTCTTGGTGTCCCCGAGCAAAAGTAAGACAGCCCCGACAACCTCCCGGTCTATCGGAGCCAGATTGGGATCAAGTTTCGTTGCCGTTTCGACGGCTAATGCCGCTTCGTTATGATTTCCGGCGAACACCTGGATGTAGCCAACAGCAATTTGCGTTTCAGCGTCTCCGGGGCCCAATGCGACAGCACGCTCCGCTGAGGTGATCGCATCTTCATAGCGGCGATCCATGACCTGCATAATCCCGAGAACGGCGTAGGGCGATGAAAACTCCGAATCGAGCTCCAAAGCACGGCTTGCCTTCTCATAGGCTCTCTTTCGCGCAAGCGCGCTCTGAATGATATCGTCGGAGGCAGTGCGCCAAAGATAGACACTCAGCCGTGCATCGGCGGCGAAGGCCTCGGCGAAGGTGGGGTCGATATTCTGCGCCTTCTCATAGAGCGCAAGCGCCTCGCGGAATCCGTCGCCTCGACCGGTGCGCGCCTCCCGCTCCGCACGCAGGTAGGTATCGTAGGCTTCGAGATTTGCGGTCGGTGGGCGTGCCATTCGCTCGCTCTCGGCTGCCGAAGCGTGGACATCGAGCGCCTTGGCGATCTCCCGGCTCATCTCGTCCTGGACAGCAAACACGTCCGCGATGCCGCGATCGAACCGGTTAGCCCATAGGTTGTCGCCAGTGGCGATATCGATCAGCTGCGCGTTGAGGCGAATTTGATCGCCGGTGCGCCTGACGCTCCCGTCAACGACAAAGCGCACGCCAAGTTCACGCCCGACATCCGCCAAAACGATGGGTTCTCCTTTGTAGGCGAAGACGGAGTTGCGAGCGATTACATCGAGGCCGGAAAGCTTTGCAAGGTCGGTGATCAAATCTTCGGTGATGCCGTCGGCAAAATAGTCCTGGCCAGGATCGCCGCTCAGGTTCGTAAACGGCAGGACTGCAACTGATGGCTTTCCGAGCGCGGAGGGCTTTTGCCATTGCCATGCAAAAATGCCTGCAAGCATGACGATGAGCAGCGCTGCTACTCCTGCCAAAATCATGATGGGCGAACCTGGTCGGCGCGGCGCCACCAGGATCTTCCCCGCTTCTCCGGGATGGAGCAGAACCCGATAGGCGCGAACCGGATCGGCGATATTCTTGAGGCGCTGCTCTCCGAGGTCCGCAAAGCCGACATCCACTTTGTGCACCGCGTGATCGAACGCCGTGCCGGAGATGCAAACACCGCCCGGCTCGGCCATCGCTTCCAAGCGCGCCGCGATATTCACACCATCTCCATAGATGTCGTCGCCCTCGACGATAACGTCGCCGAGATTGACGCCGATGCGAAACCGGAGCTTCCGGGCTTCGGCGGTGTTCTTGTTGCGGTCGGCCATTCGGCGCTGGATCACAGCAGCGCACTGGACGGCCTCGACGACGCTGGCGAACTCAACGAGCGCGCCGTCGCCCATGAGCTTGATCATGCGGCCGTGGTGCTTCTTGATCTCGGGATCGATCAGCTCGCGACGGCAGCTCTTCAGTCCCTCGAGCGTTCCTACCTCGTCCTCGCCCATGAGGCGGCTGTAGCCAACCACGTCGGCAGCAAGTATTGCGGTAAGCCGTCGCTCCATAGGTGCCCTGCGCCTTCCCTGTCGGTCTAAGCGGCTTTGCCTTCAGCCTATTCTAGTCCTGCTTCGGACGCGAGTGTGCGCGACCGACTGTCGGCTAGGGGTCACATCGGATCGGATCGAAAGACTCGCGAATCGAGTGAAGGGACCGGGACCTGTGAAGGGCGGCGGAACACGGCGCGGAGCCCAGGCAGAAGCCGGCATCGATGCTTTCACTGATCACGTTGACACCCCGGAAAGGTCCCGCTTCTGAATATCCGAGCCTCAAAGCGCTGGGCTGCTCTCTGCCCCCCAACCTGCCAGTCAGCAAGGCGCCCCCGAAACGGTCATTCAGTCAAGGTGAATTATTGTCCAAAGCTGCCATCCTCGTGGGAGTCGACGAGGCTGAAGCCCGATGTCTCACGCACTGCTGGTCGCGCCGCTTTGCTGCTTCCTCCGTTCTAACCGATCGCCGTCGCAAGATTGGTCCGGAGCTCGAAGGCCAGCATTGATCCGTCGGTGTAGGATTGCTGTATCGGCACGCTTTCGCCGACGATCTCCTCAACAAGATCCTTGCGCGCCTGATCATTCAAAGCCTTGCCAGCGGCGCTCATGCCGACGAGTGCCATCGCGTTCAGCCGCAAAAACGGGGTGTCTGCGTTGAAGCGGATCTTGCGCGTAAGAACCTTCGATCGGACATCACTGAAACCCGCGTCCCGAAGCAGCGTCTCAAGCGGGGCAGCATCTCCCAAGGCGTAACGCTGATCCGAGATGGCGCCCAGATGCCGTTCCGCCACATGGCGAAGCTCTCGAAAGAATGGAATCTCCTCGTCGGAACGCCACGTGGCGACAGCCAGCCTTCCGTCCTTCGCCAATGCTCGACGCATCTGCGCCGCGGCCGCTGGCTTATCGGGAAAGAACTGCAGTCCCTGTTGACAGACGACGACGTCGAACTGTTCGCCGTCCTTGAGCGGCAAGGCGCTGGCATTGCCTTCGCGCCATTCGATGCTTGGCGCGACAGCGCGTGCAACCGCAAGCATGTCGGGACTGATGTCGATGCCAACAACATGCCCAGCATCGCCGATCCGTTCCCTTGCGACGCGCGCAAGTATTCCCGTTCCGCAGGCGATGTCGAGAAAGCGGTCTCCCGAGCCCAGCACTTCTTCGACAGTCATTTCGGCCCAAGGCCGGAACAGCGGTCCTACGAGCCACTGCTCGTACATCTGAGAGAAACTAGTCTGGTTCATTGCATAGCTGGGAAGGTTCATCGTCTCCTCCTCTAGGCCAGTGCACCAGGCTTGCGAGCGATAAGGCTGGTGTAGGCGATGTGCCCGAAAAATGTTCCAGCATTCGCCCGGCGGCGCGCCTCCGCCCTCAACGCCGCAGCGGTCTCTTCCCCAACAGAGCCGGAGGCGCGCAGAATGTCGGTGCCTCTGTCGACAACGGAGAGCATGTAGGCACCCCCCGTCGTCTCCGAGAAACCGTGGCTGCGAAAACCAACAAGCTCGAAACCTGAATTCCGAACGAGCGCGCAGAGCCGACGCATCAGCCAGCGGTCGTTCACAGAGCTGTCCATCATCGTATTCACGCAAGCTTGCAGCGGATCGTGATCGCCGAGCGCCACCGTCGCGGTTGCGTAGTCGCCGTCGAACACGGCGAGCCTGCCAGCCGGACGAAGCATGCGATGAGCCTCGGCAAGAGCACGTTCCGGTCCCGGCACGTGCGAGAGGGTTGAATCGAAGATAGCGACGTCGAACGCTTCGCTGTCGAAGGGGAGCGACCGTCCATCAGCTTCGTTGAAAGTCACATTGGCAAGGTCCGGAGCCAGCTTTCTCGCTTCCCGGATAAGGGAAGCCGCCGGATCGACGCCCACCACTGTCTCAACATTCGGCCATTGTGCGAGCATCCGCGTCAGCACGCCTGTCCCGCATCCAATGTCCAAAACATGCGCGCCCGCCGGAAAATCGATCCCGGAAAGAAAAGCGCGCCGCATCGCCTGCTGCTGCGGGTCGGCGCCTCTCGCCTCCAGCACGCCCGCAAGGCGCTCCAGCATGGATGAATCGAGGTCGGCAACGGTCGCCCACACATCCTGCATCGTTCGCGCTCCTTCTCCCATCAAGGCGGGCGAAACATACCGGAAACGCTCTTGTCCTGGACCACCGGACGCAAAACCGCGCGATCAGCCGGTCCAACCGCTTCGGATAACCAAGCCGAACCGGGAGCTTCCCGTGCTCCGGCTGCCGAACTAGGGTAGGCTCGTTCAGCAGATGCAGCAATTACCGAGAATTTATCGACTCGATGAATGACGAGCATCAGGAGGACTATCCAAGGTGGAAATGCATGAGGTTCGATATTTTCTGGCCGCATGCGAAACCTTGAACTTTCGCAAGGCGGCGGCGCAATGCCACGTCACGCAGCCGGCGCTGACCCGCGCCATCCAGAAGCTGGAGGCCGAGCTTGGGGGCGCCTCTTCAGCCGGGAGCGTAGTCACGTTCAGCTCACCGATTTCGGGCGTCTCATACGACCGCACCTGGACGACGTCCTGCGTCGCACCAGCGATGTCGAGCAGGTCGCCCGACGCTTTCTCAAGCTCGAGGCAGCTTCCTTGACGCTCGGCGTCATGTGCACGATCGGGCCGGTGCGCTTCGTGGGGTTCCTCAACGACTTTCGCACCGATCATCCCGGCATCGCGGTCACGGTGACCGAGGGCGTGCCGGCCCGGCTCACCGAACTTCTTCTGGAAGGAGAGCTGGATATCGCACTAATGGCCCAGCCGTTGCCTTTCGACAAGCGTCTCGACGCGGAGCCGATCTACGCCGAGCGCTTCGGCGTTGCCTTCTACGCCGGGCATCCGTTTGAGCGGCAGAACACGCTTCAACTTGGCGACGTCGAGGGCGAACCATACCTCGATCGCATCAAATTGCGAATTCGCCGGCCACATCGACGAACTCTGCGATGCGCGCGGCATCAAGATAGAGATCGCCTATCGAAGCGAGCGCGAAGACTGGATCATGGCCATGGTCGCGGCCGGTATGGGCGTCTGTTTTGTGCCCGAATTCTCCGCCCTCACTCACGGTGTCCGCCATCGACCGGTTGCCGATCCGGCCATTGTTCGCCAGGTCTCGCTCGTTTCAGTCCACGGCCGCCCGCTTTCGCCTTCCGTCGCGGCTTTTGCCAAAGCTGTAAGGTCGTACGACTGGAATCCGACAATCGATCAGCATGTCTGATGGAGCATCTGACGGCGGGCGGCGATCTCAGCGGCTTATTTCGATCTGACCCCGCCACAGGTGTTGAACGACTGGTATGCGCCTCGAGGTAGTCATTCAGACGGTGCAGTCCCTTCACCAAAAGCGGACTCACTGATGCACAGGCTTAAGGCAGCTGTGTACCCAAGGGACAGTTGGTTCACCGAGGCCGCGGCCTTAAACGCGAGAAGGCCAGCACGGTTCGATCTCCCACTACAGGACAAACATCGCCAGCGCCGCAGAGGTCATCACGGCCGTTGCGAGCCAGCCCATGATTTTGAGCCCAAGAGGGGCGACAAAAGAACCAAGATGCTTTCGGTTAGAGACCACGATCATCGTCGCTGTCATCAAGGGCACGGCGATTACCCCGTTCAGCACGGCACTCCAGAACAAAGCCTTGATCGGGTCGAACGGCAGAAACAGCATCAGGAGCCCGAGGGCAAAAGCGAGCGCGATTACACCATAGAAGGCTTTGGCGTTCTGCGGCGTTTGCTCGAGCCCGATGCGCCAACCGCGCAACTCGCCTATCGCATAGGCGGCCGAGCCTGCCAGAACCGGTAGCGCTAAGAGCCCGGTTCCGATGATGCCCAGACTGAACAGCAGGAAGGCGAACTCGCCCGCGATTGGCCGCAGAGCCTGAGCGGCATCGGCCGAGGTGGCGATATCGGTGATCCCGGCGGTGTGTAGCGTAACGGCGGTGGTCAGGACGATAAAGAACGAGATCAGACTGGAGAACCCCATGCCGATAGAGGTGTCCCAGGCGATCCGGTCGAGTTCAGATGGCGCCTGATCGGGATGATCGAGAAGCGAGCCATCCCCGGCCAGCATCTCGTCCTCCACCTCCTCGGCACTTTGCCAGAAGAACATGTAAGGGCTGATCGTCGTGCCGAATACGGCGACGATCGCGACCATGGTTTCCCGTGAAAAAGCGACCTGCGGCCAGAACATCCCTCGCACGACCGCACCCCAGTCGATGGCAACAGTGAAAACGACGCCGACATAGGCGAGCAGGCTGAGCGTGAGCCATTTGAGAATATGCACGTAGCGGTGATAGGGCATGAGGACCTGCAACAGCAGCGAACCCACTGCAAAGGCGACCGCGAAAGCGACTTCGCCCCAACCCAAAACCAGCCGCGCTGCCGCGCCCATCGCCGCGAGATCAGCGCCGATGTTCACTGTGTTGGCCAGGAACAATAAAGCGACAATGACGTGCACCAGAGACCGCGGCAGCACACGCGCCATGTTGACGGCGAGTCCCTCGCCAGTAACGCGCCCTATCCGAGCACAGATGGCCTGGATCGCCGTCATCAGTGGATAGGTCAGCGCAACCGTCCACATCAGGCTAAGGCCAAACTGCGCGCCTACCTGCGAATGGGTGGCGATACCACCCGGATCGTCATCTGCCGCGCCGGTGATGAGCCCTGGCCCCAAAGACCGAAACCACGAGGTGCGAGGCGGCCCGGTCTTACTCACTCCGCTGCCTCCTTGGTAGCTGATGGCGCACTGATTTCAGACGTATTTGCTCAACAAGCTTCGTGAACTAGGATTTCTGGAATTAACGTGATTGGTCCATATGACACGGCCCGGATCGATCGTCGCCGTCACTCACCTTCAGTCGAGCGCAAGCCAAATTTGTCCGGCCTCCTCGCGCCAGGGAATGAGTTTTAAAGGCGCGCGGTTTTTCGAAATGTCCCCTAGCATCGGCATCTGTTGGGACACTCCGTCATCATTAAGCGCCTCGCACCAGGATACGATTTCACCAGAAGCGAGATCGAAGCAACTCTCATGCCAGCGGCATCTGATGGTCCCTTCGTCATCAATGCGGCTGGCAGGCGGTGTCGTGCCAGCCGCCGCGGCCTCGAAGAACGGCAACTTCAGATGCGGGCAGGCATTATTGAAAGCGAAGATCTTTTCACCCTTCCTCAGAACTACCGCATAAAGGCTCGGGAATCCCAGCACCGTCGGCTCACCCTCAACGAGGGAATCAAGACGTATAGCCTTGTGCCAAGTTTTGCCGCCGAGGCGTACCGTGTCGCGAACCACGACAGCGTTCAACGCGCGTTCAGCCTCCGGCTGCAACTTCACGATCTCATACAGCGTAATGCGATCCGTTGTGCCGGGGAGCCGCACACGGACGAAATCGGTCATCTCGACATCGTCTTTTACGCGATTGTACAGCGCCTCGGAGACGAGGAGCCGAGTGCCGGCTTCCTTGTTGGCTGCCTCAACGCGGCTTGCGACATTAACGGTGTCGCCAATCGCGGTAAGGCGCTCGTTACCGGGCGAGCCGATTGAACCGATGACCGCGTCCCCCAAATGCAGGCCAATACGTATGTCGAACTCTATTCCGTACATCGACGCAAAGAAGGGCTTCATCCGGTCGACAGCGGCAAGCGTCTGCAGCGCTGCATTGACCGCGCGGATCGGCGCGTCGGGTTGACCGTCGACGCCAAATATCGCCATCAGTCCGTCGCCGACGAACTTGTCGATATAGCCGTCGTTCCGTTCGATCAACTCGCCGACCTGCGCGAAATACCGGTTAAGGAGATACATCACGTCATAAGGCGTTAGCGTCTCGGAGAAACGGGTGAAGCCGGCAACGTCGGAGAAGAAAAGAACGACGGACTTCAATTCGCCGGACTTTGTGTTGGCGCCCCGCTGCAATTGGTTTGCGATGAGGAGATCCGTCTCGTCAAGCACGAGGCGACGGAACACTATATCGCCGGTTGGGCGAAGCTGGCAGGCCAGGCGGATGTCTTCGGTCAGGTGCAGTCGGCCGGTCAGGTCGCGTTCTAGTTCACCCTGTACTGGACAAGCTTCCACGCCATCCAGGATCCAGATACGGCAAGTGGAGCATTTTGCTTTGCCGCCGCAAGCATGCGTGATTGGCAGATGCGCCCGTCGTGCGGCCTCGAGTACCGACTCGCCGGTGGCGCAATCGATTGCGATGTTGTCTGGAAGAGATCGAAGAGTCGGCATGAACTGAACGGCCCCCGCTGAAGGATCCAGCCCGCACACCTCGAAGCGGTCCGAAAAGGCTTGGCCGACGCGGCTTTCAACAGCGCCTAGTTTGCCGATCCGCATCCCCGTGACTTCAAGAACTGTAACCACCGCCATCGGTCGCGACGGGGCGGCTGCCTGCGGCTGGTTTGGTCGGCGGGGCGGCTACCCTTTCGATTCGACCAGGATCACCAGTGACTCCGGTACCACGCCATCGAAGGCCATTGCGTCGGCGGCTGCTTTGCTCTGCATCATTGCCGACAGCTTATCCATATCCGGCACGTCCATCATCAGCGCCACACGTTTGGGGTTCTGCGGATCGACGAAGGTGCGGATGTTGGTAATCCCGAGCGCGCCGAACAACTCTTTGCGCTTCGGGGAACTGAGCCAGTGCTCGGCACCTTTTGTAATGTTGTGATGGCCAATAATTGTTGGCATGGCATCCTCCCACGCCGACGGTTGAAATCGCGCCGAATGCCGCGATCCATCTGCGCAAGGCCAATGAGCGCCGTTTCCAATGGACTGTCAATTAGCCATTGCTGATGGCAACCTCCGGTTTGAGACCTCAAGTCGACACCTGAAAATCTACAAGGGCTCGATACAGGAACAGCCGCTTTAGCCATTTGGCTCTCGATTGCGGACAGTCAGGTTACGGCCCCATAACTGCCAATCGGCTACGCGCCTCATTGCGGTCGCTCAATATCATTTGATCAAACCGAAGAGCGGTCATTCAAATCGTAAACGAAAGGCTGCGTGCGACAGAGCGACCCTGAAGGCAGGATGCCACTCGATGAAAGCGTGTTAGGCACATCCGACGTGATTAAACGTGCTTGTTGCAGCGATGATCTCCGACCTTCTTCTACTAGGAAGGAGGTGTTAGGAAGCGGGTATGAAAGCGTTTATCCCATTTCAAACCCCCGTCTTCGTCAGGCAAGTCGAGGCCGGCCGTTACGTCATCCGCGAGGTTTTGGATGTCGCTACGGCTTGTGAGGTGCATCGCTCGTGGATTGGCCGCGAGAAGGCGTGGCGGCGAGCCGCCGAAACGCTTTCCGAGTGCTTACATGGCAGGGGAACGTCAGAAGCAGCCTGTGCAGCATTCCGCGCCGCCGCAATTGAGGCTGGCTTCTACGTGGAACGGGATGCGGTGGCGTACTGGCCCAGATCTACGCGCGTCAGGCCGGACGATGACGCCATGTCCCCAATCGAGTCTGAAATTGCGGCATCGGGCATCGTCGACCCCGACTGGTATGTCGAGTGTAACCCCGATGTTCGCCGCGCGGGCATCGATCCGGTCTTCCATTTTGCGAGGTACGGCTATCGCGAGGGCCGGCAGCCCAACCCTTCGTTCACCGGGCGCTGGTACGAAAATGCAACGAAAATCATCGAGGCGCCGGCGCGAGAGTTAGGTGCGTCAGTTAGAGACGTAATCGAACGCTCACAAATAGTCGATCGTGACTGGTACCTGCTGCACCATCCTGACGTAGCAGCGGCTGGCTTTGACCCCGTCCAGCACTTCGCCGAATACGGGATGAGCGAAAACCGACAGCCGAACGCATTTTTCAGCCCTAGCTGGTATCTCGCAAATCATCCCGAGGTTTCGGATTCCGGGCTCGATCCGGCGCTGCACTATGTCCAGCATGGATCGCACAAAGGTTTGGACCCACATCCTCTTTTCGACAGCCGGCTCTATTTGCTTGACCGGCCCTATCTTGCGAAGGGCGATGCACTTAAGCACTTTCTGTTCAGTCGCCGCGCTGGGCAGGCAATCTCCATGCGGTTTCCTGCACCGCCTGTGCCAATTGAACGCTATCCGGAAGCCACGCAGTGGAGGATCGTCACGTCTCCGATTCTCACCAGACTTCCGGCCATACACTATCTCGCGCCCTACCTGCGGCCTGCTGGTTCGCCCGACGACGGGCCCCGGTCGATTGATGAGTTCGTCGAAAAGTCTCGTTCAGCGCCAATCCAAATCGGGGCATCACTTCGCCAGAGCGACCTCAACTTCGTTGTGGAGACGGAGCGTCGGAAACGAAGTCTCGTCGCCGAATATTCGGCTCGGCGGCAAAGCGAGTTGGTCTCTGTAATCATGCCGACTCGTAAGAAGACTGACACGATCGTGGATGCGATCAATTCTCTGATCGTGCAAACGTATCGCAATTGGGAACTTATCGTGATTGAAGATGGCCCCGATAGTGGGATCGAGGTGCTCCTCTCGGCCTATTATGATGACGACCGCATCAGCGTCGTACGCCATGACGTTCCGCGCGGCGTTGCGGCGGCGCGCAACACCGGGCTCGATCATGCATCGGGAACCGCAGTCGTTTATCTTGACGATGACGACCAATATGATCCCGACTTCCTGCTGATATCGCTCAACGCGATGCGCGATTCCGGCAAAAGAATGTTCTATTCCGCCCAGATGTTGTGGAACGGCTTCGACCAGCTTACCATGCTCGGCAGGAGGTTTCTGGGCGTCCTCTATTGCGATTTCGAGCGCGGTCTCCTTGAGCGGCAAAATTATCTATCGATGTCGGTGGTCATACACAACCGCGACTTGGTCGACATATGCGGTCGATTCGACGAGACTCTGACCAGGTTTGTCGATTGGGATTTTTTCCTGCGCATGACCGAAGTAGAAGTGCCCGCACGCCTGCCATTGATCCTGCATCACTACTATCAGTTCCGCACGCCCGGCAGTATCTCGGCGACGCACTCGATCGAGACCAATATCGACCGGGTTCGCTCGAAACTTAAAGACCGGCGCGCCCGCAGCGGGATGGAACAGGTAAATCTCAACTGACGCGCCGGGCGCGATCACGCGTTCTGCGAGACTGTGGTGGCGGCCATTGATCTCTGCCTGTCAGAACGCCAGTGTGTGTTCAGGTAGGTCCGCCCCGGCCGTTCGATCGTGTAGTAGCTGACCAGGGCCAGAATGACGCAAGCGGCGAGGCCTAGCCAGACGCCGATCGATGCCCGCTGAACATAGAATGGCTGCTGCCAGAGATAGAGCGAGAACGAGACGTTTCCTAGCCAGGCGAGCGGCCTCGTCCCCAGCAGCCCGAGCAAGGGCTTTGCCGTCGCGTCGAGCGTGACGACCGCTATCGAGAGCGACAACGTGCCTAAGCTATAGTGCATCCATTCCGGGAACGAATTCAGGCTAAAGCAAAAGCCGAGCGCAAAGCCAACCGGTGAAACCCACATCAGCCACCGCCCCGCCTTGAGTGCGAGTAGTTCCTTCAGGGCGAGATATAGGCCGAAGGGAACAAGCACCGACGCAGCGCGCACGTCGGTTCGCCAATAGAGATCGTGTCCTCCTATATCCAGAAGGTTCGCTTGCAGAACGCCTGAAATCATGCACGCAAAGCCGAGGGCAAGGGCAACACCCGTCGCATGTCTGCGATTGCGTGTGGTCAGGATGACGACCGCTGCTAGCAGCATGTAGCAATGCTCCTCGACCGACAGCGACCACAAATGATTGAACCACCACGCACCGCCGAAGAAAAAGTCGTAGTAATTGTAAAGGAAAAGCCAGGCGGCCAGAAAACTCGGCCAATCGGCGAAGCCGCTGTAATCCTTTCCGAAAAAGGGAAATAGCTGCGCAAATAGGACCGTTGCAGTCGTGAAAACGAAAAGCGCTGGCACAATGCGCGATATCCGGCGACGGACGAAAGTGCCGATGTCGATTCGGCAGAAGAACAATATCTCCGCCATTAGCCGGCCGCTGAGCACAAAGAACAATTCGACGCCGAACGCACCAAGGTTGATGTAGGCGGTCTCGAAGAAATGCCCCCACAAAAGGCTAACTATGGCGAGGGCACGCCATCCATCGAGATACCCAAGGCGCTCGGGCGCGTCGCCTGTCAATTCAACCGAACCTGTCACGCTTCATTCCACAGGCAGGGCCACAATCTGGGCTTCATAGTCGACATAGTGTCTGTAGGCGCTGATTTCGCCATATAGCAAAGTTCTGGTGCCTATCGGCAAATAGGGTCGGGCACAATCCAACGCGGACCAGGTGAGCTGTCTTTCTTTCCAACCGGCACCATCGCGCGTCTCCATGCGGAATATCTGCCTACGCTCACCCGCTTTGCGCGAGGCATAGACTATGTCTATGTCGTCGAGATCGAAACAGCAGCCGCCGGTGAAGTAGAATTCTCCCGCGGATGCGTCTGCAAAAGTCGGTCCGGCCGGACAGATTTCGCTGTCATCCCATCGATCGCCCGTCCACAGCGCCCTGCGATAGCGGTGGTCTGCGTCGCGTTCCGGAAACACGGCATAAAGCAAGGCCGGATGACCCTTTGCATCAATGCCGACCTGCCAGATCGAACTTTCGCCGGCTGGCGTAGAGCCGTCCCAAACCCTTATAAGGTCGTTTCCTGGCGTCAGGGGCAAATCGCCCAGATTCCGCCCGTCGCTTGCGCGAAAAGCCTCGCCGCCAGCGCCGTCCATTTCCATGTAGAAATGATAGAGGCTGTTCGGCGGCTGCTCGGCGTTTGGATGCCCGTCATTGCAGGCGATATCGATACGGGTAGGCCCGTTTCTGGCAACGCAGAAGTACGGCCGCTGTCCGGTGAGCACCCGCTTCGCCAACTTCCAGGTAGTTCCGCCGTCTGTGGACTTCGTATAGTGCAGCGACAGACTATCCACAGTCCTTGCCCGTAGGAACAGATAGATCGTGCCATCGCCCATCTCGACAGGCTGTGCGTAGGTGTATTCCGACCCGCCGAGTTGCAGGGCGATATCGACCGGTTTCGACCAGTCCGCGGCTGATTTCGGGTCGTCTACAAGTGATGCGGCGACGAAGAACCGATTGTCACTGTGGTGGCAAAAAAAGGCAAGCACCTGCCCGTCCTTTACCCTGACCAGCAGCGCCGCTTGATCGTGATCATCGAGATGTTTTGATTTGCCCAGGATCACCGGCTCGCCAACCGCTCCACCCTCATGCCTTGTGAGAATGGTTTCACCGCCGCCGTCCGTGCTCCGCGCGACGGAACTTGCAAGGATGCCAGATCTTATCCTGACCGCACTGGGCTGCGTGTACCAGACCCAGAAGCCCGGCTGCCTCCCGAGCCGGTGCTCGGGCTGCGGACGCAGATGCCGGTATAGCCATGCGCCACCGAACAGCGCGGCGGCCGAGAGGATAGCGTTCCGGCGTGTCAGCATCGCCTGCAAACTATTAGCACAGGTGCGGAAAAGCCAGTTGCAGAGGTCGCGCCGCCGGTTGACTATCTGCCGAATGGTACAAAGCGGGTGCCGCTGATCCCCCCGCCGTTTTGATCGATGGTGTGGCAGACGAAAAACGATCTTTGCACCTCGTCGATGGTCGGGTAGTCGAACATCCAGACGTGAGGCCACCCGTGGTCGTGGATGGTCTGCAGAAGGGAATCCTTCGTCTGCCACCAACTTGTCGGGTTAATGAACGACGACAGTAACGCCATGGATTTCCGGGTGTTCTCGTCTAGATCAGGCGCTTCCTTGAAGTCGGCGCCCGTCTCGCCATTGAGTTCGTAAACGTCGCCTAGCCCATAGCCGTTGATAGTGCCAGCGGGGTTGGCGAAGTGGGTATCGATGATTAGGGGTTTCCCCCTACAGCGTCTCAGCAGCGCGTGCTGCATCGTCTGATCTAGATGGTAATAGACGCCGAGGCATAGAATCAGATCGTAGTCGTCCGGGTTCCACGCCTCGGAGTTCAGATCGGCATGGATGAACGCGATCTCCGGAGGAAGGTCCGGCCGTCGCGCTGTTCTGACGTCGAGCGCCGTCGCTTTCCACCCCATGGCATTTGCGATCCGTGAGAAGCCGCAGTGCCCAGCACCCAAATCAATCAATGTGCCTTTTCTGCCAAGCACGTTCTCGATCAGCAGTAGGGCTTGCTCGAAAACCGACTGTCGCAGCAAGGGATAGTCAGGCTTCTGGGGCACGGAAATATTCACCTGATGCGCACATCAAGACTGGCATCAAGACCTCCCATTGCTTTCCGCAAAGCATATAGGACGCGCGGTCGAAACGCGACAAGCGAGGCGCGCCAAGATTAAAACTGGGACACCATCAGATCCGAACTACTCCTAACCGGCGTCTTTCATTTTGCGGATCAGTGCCAGCTAATCGGCGTCGAGTTCTGCTTTCCCCGCAGCACGTCGTAGAAGGGCGGATGTACCGCAAAGGTCGGTTTCGGCCGATCTGGGTCCGCTCTTGAGCAACGCAAAGCCAAGAGCTGCTGTTCCATACACGGCCCCATGTCAGCCGGTCAGATCTATGTTTGGAAGGCCTGTGCTGGGTGAGTTAGACGGTCCGCCGGAAGCCCGTGAAGGCGATACCGTCTTGGGGTTGGCCACAGACCGACCGTTAAAGACAATTGTTGCTATGCAGTTGCTACGAAGGCGAATAAGTTTTATCTTGAGACAAAACTATCATATATATCAATATTTTATCAATTTCTGCTCGAAGGCGCATCCAGCCCTTGAACCAGCGCGTGCGCTGGGGCAGCCAGGTTGCGAACGTCTCGGGCCCGCTCTCATAGGTCGGACAGGCGATGGTCTCGGTGCGATAGCCGAAGCGGGCAAGCCGCATGCCTAGATCGGCGTCCTCGGTGACGTTGTAGGGATCCCAACCGCCGACTTCTTCCAGAACGGCGCGGCGAAAATGGTTGGACGTGCCGCCGAGTGGCAACAGCAGCCGCCTGGCCGAGAGCCAGGGCAGCATGCCTCGGAAGAGCGCCGCGTATTCGAATGCGAACATCCGCGCGACAACGCCCCCGGTCCGGTTCGTAATCTCCAGCGGAGCCTGAACGCAGGCGACCTCGGGCGGCGACTCCCGAAATCTGCGCCAGGCGGCCAAGAGCTGCTTTGGATGCGGATGATCCTCCGCGTCGTAGAGCGCGACGAATTCGCCGCTCGCCGCCGGCAGCGCATAGGCCAGCGCCTTGGGCTTGGTGCGCGGGGAAGACGCCGGCACCTCGATCACCTCGATGTTGCGCGGCAGCGGCAACGCATGGATCGCAGCAAGCGTGGCCTGGTCGTCGGCCTCGCAGACCAGCTTGATCTCGAGCTTGCTCTTCGGCCAGTCGATCTTTCCCAGCGCCGCGACGAGCTCCGGCACCACCTCGGCCTCCTTATAGAGCGCAACCAGTACGGAATAGACCGGCAGATCGGCTGCCGGCACGGCCGGCGGCACGCGCGAGCCCCGCGGCCCCCCCCCGACAGCAGCGCCGCGAAACGCAAGCCCACGCAGGCCAGAAAGAAGAACGAGCCGAAGAAATGCAGCGCCAGCCAGGTGCCCGCCGGCGCCATCCAAAGCGAGGCTGGAAACGCAACAAGGAGCGCGCCGACAACCGAACCCTGCCACGCATTGGCGACAATGCGCGCCGACAGATCCGGGAAACGGTCGAAGAGGTCGGACGTCGCCCGCTTGACCAGAATATTCCTGACCCGCGCGAAAAGCGCGTTCCGGAGAGGTCCGGGCGCCGCGATCTTCAGGCGTCCGGCGATCTTTGGGCGTTCAGCGATCAGCCGGCGCAGATGGCCTATTCCGGTCCCGTCCGGCATGATCAGATAGCTGGTGGCGCCATCCTTCTCGGCGAGCTTGACGGGAATGTGCCATGCGCGGCGGCGCAGAAAGGAAACGGCGAGCTCTTCCGAGACGATCAAGCGGTCCGGATCGACCGACGCGGCAAAGCCGATGCCGATTTCGTCGGCCAGCGCCCGATGGAAGGCCCCCTCCTCGACCAGCCCGGACGACAGGATCTCCGTCTGGAAATCGGTGCCGTTCCTGCTGGCAAGCGCGGCGAAATAGGCGGCGTCGCCGAGCGGCACCGACAGGCGCCGCAGCAGCGGCAGCCAGTCCTCGAGTTCGGGAAACAAGTAGAGGGCGAAAAGAAAGCCGTCGCCGGGCGCCTGCTCTTGCGAAGCAGCGATCCCCTCGAACAGCCTTTCCCGGGGAACCGCCGCATTGTCCCGGTGCGGCAGCTCACCAAACAGCATCGCGCTTCATTGCCGATCCCCCGATCAGCTCATCGCATGGCCTGCCCCGCCCATCGCGGCAGCCATTCAGCTTAGCGCGAATGAAGCCTTAGTCAAACCGGGGGGAAATGCTTGCCGCGCGAGCATGTATATTAGCGCGGCAAGATGTTTCAGGCGGCCATCCGTGCAATGCGGGCCAGGCGGCGCAGCGTCGTTTCGTCCTGCAGCGCCTTGTGGAACAACTCGATCTCCTCGTCGATACGGTCGACGAGGTGCCGCCCGTCGCCGCGCAGCAGCCCGCGCGTCTGGCGCAGTGCCTCGACGGGCTTCTTGGCGAGCTGGCGCGCCCGCGAATGCGTCCACTTCTCTGCATTGACCTCTGCGTTTTCCGGGGCGATCTCGGCCACCAGGCCGAGGTCCTTCGCCTCGGCCGCCGTCAGCGTGTCGCCAAGGCAGAAGAAACGGAAGGCGGCGGCATAGCCGAGGCGCTCCGGCGCGAGGATGCTGGTCGCCGCGTCGGGCACAAGGCCGAGATCGACGAACGGCACCCGGAAAGTGCTCGGCCCGGACGCTATCACCATGTCGCAATGGAAGAGTATGGTGCAGCCGACGCCGACCGCGTCGCCGTCGACGCAGGCGAGGATAGGCTTGGGGAAGGTCGCGAGGGCGCGGAACATGCCGGTGACCGCCTCGATCAGGGCGGCATGCTTCGTCGCGTCGAGGAATTCCTGGAGGTCGCCGCCGAGGCAGAAGCAGCCGGAAAGCCCGCGCAAGACGACGACGCGCGTCTCGTCGTCCCCGGCGGCGGTGCGAAGCGTGGCGGCAAGCCTGTCATAGGCCCGGCGGTCAAGCAGCGGCCTGCCATCGTCGGATGCCACCGTGACCGTCAATACATGATTGCGGAATTCGGTGTGCGGCGGGATGTCCCGGTTCGACCCGACCGCGTCGGGCATGATCTTCTGTGCGATATTCATGACGCCTGCCGCTGCCCGAGTATCTCGGGATAACCGCGAGACAGCACCGGCGCGTGGTGGGCTCGACGGCTGCGCACCACCTCCAGCGTCTGCTCGTTGAAGGTGAGCAGCGTCGCCACGACCTGCTGGCGGCCATAGGTGCGCTGGTAGCCGAGCGGGCGCGCCAGGAAGTGCAACTGCAGCGCGCGCAGCACCCACATCGGCTCGAACTCGATGATCACCTGGTTGACGCCGCGTGGCAGGCCCCATTCGACGAAGCCGGCGATCAGCTCGGTCCCGACCGTCGACACGCCGCGGCGGCCGTCGCGGAAGCCCGGCGCCACCGCGTAGCGGGTGAGTTCGTAGACGTTCGGGCCGGAGGGCGGGTCGTCCACGTAAAGGTCGGTCAACACCTCGGTCAGAAGGTGCGGACGCGTCGTCGGCAGCATGCGCTGATAGCCGGCGAGCTCGCCGTTGCGGATGACGATGTGATGCACCGCCTCCTCATGGTCGAACTGGTCGATCTCCAGGCCGTCGGTCCGATGCAGGTCCTCCCATCCCATCTCCTCGACGAATATCCGATGGCGCAGCCGGTGAACCGCCTCCCAGAGGTCCGGCCGCTGCATCAATTCTTCGGTCGTAAGCGCGTAGAGCACACAAGTCTCCTTGATTTCACTCAAGGCAGACTATGGAGGCGTCCCTTATGGAAAATTACGCGATCGTTTAGGAATGTAACGATCTTCGACTATTTCGCCAAATTTAAATATAACCCCGCCGGATCGCCTCGGCGACCGCCTGGACGCGGTTGACAGCGCCAAGCTTGAACTTGGCGTTGAGCAGATGCTTCTCCGACGTATGCTCGGATATGCCTAGTATCTGCGAAATCTCCCATTCCGACTTGCCGGCGGCAGCCCATGTCAGGCACTCGCGCTCGCGCGGCGTCAGCTCGATATGGTCGATGGCCCGGTTGCCCTCGGTGAGAAGCTGCATGGCGCGACCTATCGCATAGGTCGCGACCAGCGAGATCATGCCAAACTCCTGGTTGGACATCTCGATCCGCTCGCCGCCAAGCGACACCATGACGATCTGACCGTCGAGCGTGACAAGAGGAAAGGCGAGACCGTCCTTCAGCTTGAACTCGCCGGCGTCGCCCATCACGACTTCGCCGTCGCTGTCGATCTTGGTGCCGCCGGCGGCGTCGCTCCACTGGACCGGCGCCGGCAGCTGTTTCATACGGCTGACGACCGGATCATGATCGACATAGTTGCGGGCGACGTAGCGCTCCAGCCATTCGGCCGGCCAGTCGCAGAGCAGAATATGGTCCTTCTGGCGGCCGGTCGGCGTTCCCGAATGCGGAACGGTGCCGGCCATCAGCGCCGTCAGGCCGAAGGCCGACGTCACGCCGATCAGCTTTTCGCAAACAGCGCCCGGCGTGTCGGCTTGCTGAAGCTCGCCGATATAATTCAACGTTCGATCAAAATGACCCATCGCAGCACCCACCCATGTTGCCGCTATCGTGCACCCGCCATCGTGCACTCACCGTAGCCGCCAGAATCGCCCCGCACCATTAACCGTGGATTGCAATATACCACATTCGGTTGCCTTGCGGTAGAAACCTGACTAGGCCAACGAAATGGCGTGGAAGGCCGATGAACAAATCCATTGTGAAACGGCGTGTTTCATAGGAAAAGCGCTTTCCCGGCCGATCCGTTCCGGAGTAAACGCGCGAACCTACCGGCCGGATTTGGAATGAAACTTCGATCCTCAGTCATGGCATTCGCCGCAGCGGCGTTCTTCGCGGTCGCCGCCGGGGCCGCGGAGCAGCCGCCCGCGCCGATGTTCTGGGACGTCAAGGAAAGGCTGCCGAAGCCCAATCTCGGCGAACTGCAGCGCTTGCGCTTCCTGACGACGACGGACTTTCCGCCCTTCAATTATCTCGACCGGGACGGCCGGCTGTCGGGCTTCCACATCGATCTCGTGCGCGCGATCTGCGACGAACTCGGCGTTGCCGACAAATGCCAGATCCAGGCGATGCCGTGGGAGCAGCTCGAAGACGCACTGGAGCGGGGCCGCGGCGAGGCGATCATCGCCGGCATCGCGGTCACCGAGGACACGCGGGCCAAATATGCCTTCTCGCGGCCCTACCTGCAGTTTCCCGCCCGCTTCATGATGCCGAGGACGAGCGCGGCAACCGAACCTGTCTACGAGAAGATCGAAGGCGAGCGGATCGGCGTGATCGCGGGTTCCGGGCACGAGCGGATGTTGCGCGCATATTTCCCTGGCGTGAAGGTGGTCACCTACACGCGCCAGGAATGGCTCTATGCCGATCTCAAGGCGGGCAAGCTCGCCGGCGCCTTCGGCGACGGCATGCGCTTCGCCTTCTGGCTGGCGGGTTCCGAAGCCAGCGGCTGCTGCCGCTTCGCCGGGGGTCCCTATCTGGCGCCGGAATATCTCGGCGTCGGCCTGGCCGTCGCAACCAAGGTCAACGACCCGGCGCTAGCGGCGGCATTCGACTACGCGCTGCAGCAGATCGCTCTCAAGGGGCGCTTCGCCGAACTCTATTTGCGCTATTTCCCGGTGAGTTTTTACTAGCCCTGCCGTCAGGCCCGCTGTCGAGTCCTATGTCAAGCTGCGTCCCCGCGCCTTGTTGGCGCGCTCGATAGCGGCGACCGTCAACGGGTCGATTGCAAGCTCGCGCCGCAGCAGTTGCAGCACGCGCAGCTCCTCCATGCGCATTTCGAGGTCGACGGCGGCAACCTCGAAGGCCGCGGCATAGGCGGTGTCGTGAAGATGCAGCGGCACCGCGTCGCGGGCGAGCGCAATCACCTTCTGGAGGCCGCCATCTTCATGGAGCAGCTTCTGGCAATCCTGCGCGACCTTTACCAGCCGGTCCTCCCTGAAACCCTCGAAGATTGGCCACGACCGCACCACGTCGCCGATCCGCGCCAGCTCGACATCGGTCATGTCGCGGTCGGAGGCGGAGGTCACCACCATCAGATAGATCAACGCCTCGTGGGCGGTCGGTCTCTTCATTGCTTGTCCTCGATTGTAACCGTGTACTAGGAAACCGCCGGGCTGTTCGCAACGAAAAACCCTGAATCGTTGACGTAGCCACATTGGTTACATAGAGCATTGCCGGCAAAGTCCGGCGATGCCGGCGGACAATCGCAACAGCATCGGAAGTCAGTTATGGCGGGTTCGGCCAGCATCGACCTCAATCCTGAGATGCTCGCGGCGGCGGCCGAGAGCCGGGCCTGGCCGTTCGAGGAAGCCAGGAAGATCATCGCCCGCTACAAGGGCCGCGACTTTCCGGAGACGGTGCTGTTCGAGACCGGCTACGGCCCCTCCGGCCTGCCTCACATCGGCACCTTCGGCGAGGTGGCGCGCACCTCGATGGTGCGGCATGCCTTCCGCGTGCTCACCGAAGACAAGGTCAGGACGAAGCTGCTCTGCTTCTCCGACGACATGGACGGCATGCGCAAGATCCCTGATAACGTGCCCGACCGCGCCTTTCTGGAACCCTATCTGCACATGCCGCTGACCTCGGTGCCGAACCCGTTCGGCGGCAGCCACGAAAGTTTCGGGCATCACAACAACGCGATGCTGCGCCGCTTCCTGGACACGTTCGGCTTCGACTACGAGTTCGCCAGCGCGACCGAATATTACAAATCGGGCCGTTTCGACGCGATGCTGCTTAAGGCGGCGGAAAAATACGACGCCATCATGAAGGTCATGCTGCCGACGCTGGGCGAAGAGCGGCAGGCAACCTACAGCCCGTTCCTGCCGATCTCGCCGAAGTCGGGCCGCGTGCTCTACGTGCCGATGAAGGCGGTGGACGCCAGGGCCGGCACGATCACTTTCGACGACGAGGACGGAACGGAGACCACGCTTCCCGTCACCGGCGGCCGGGTGAAGCTGCAATGGAAGCCCGACTTCGGCATGCGCTGGGCCGCGCTCGGCGTCGATTTCGAGATGTTCGGCAAGGATCACCAGACCAACGCCGTGATCTACGACAAGATCTGCGCCATCCTCGGCGGCCGGCCGCCCGAGCATTTCGTGTACGAACTGTTCCTCGACGAGGTCGGGCAGAAGATATCGAAGTCGAAGGGCAACGGGCTGACCATCGACGAATGGCTGACCTATGCGCCGACCGAAAGCCTCGGCCTCTATATGTACCAGCGTCCCCGGCAGGCGAAGAAGCTCTATTTCGACGTCATCCCGAAGGCGGTTGACGAATATTATTCCTTCCTGTCGGCCTATCCGCGCCAGGAGTGGAAGGAGCGGCTCGGCAACCCGGTCTGGCACATGCACGACGGCAACCCGCCGCCGATAGACCTGCCGGTGACCTTCGCGCTGCTCTTGAACCTCGTCAGCGCCTCCAACGCGCATGACAAGGCGGTGCTGTGGGGTTTCATCTCGCGCCATGCGCCGGGCATGACGCCTCGGACGCATCCGGAGCTCGACAGGCTGACCGACTATGCGATCCGCTATTTCGACGACTTCGTGAAGCCCGCGAAGGTCTATCGCGCGCCCGACGAGGTTGAGCGTCAGGCGCTGGCGGCGCTCGAAAAGGCGCTGGGCGAACTGCCGGCCGACGCCAGTGGCGAGGCGATCCAGAACGCGGCGCTCAACGTGGCGCGCCGGATCGAGCGCTACCAGGATCATTCGAAGCAGAGCCCCGAGGGCGGGCCGGGCGTCTCGGTCGCCTTTTTCCAGATGATCTATCAGGTGCTGATCGGCCAGGAACGCGGGCCGCGCTTCGGCTCCTTCGCGGCGCTCTACGGCATTCCCGAGACGCGCGCGCTGATCGGCAAGGCGCTGGCGGGGCAACTCGCCGCTTAAGCGTGATCCCGAAAAGTTGCAGACCTTCTGGATAAGATCATGCGCATGAGGGATTAAGGCGCTGGAGGCGCTGGCGGAAATGCCAGTTGAGGCCCGAGCGTCGGCTGGGGATCGACGCCCTCTTCCGTCATGATCGGCTGGCTCTCCGCCGACGTGCTCACAGGAGCATCGGGGACCTTCGCGACCGAGGAGGTATCGGGCGGCGCACCGAAAATCCCCATCCCGGCATTGCGCGCCTTTTCCTCGGCAACCACGTACGGCCCGTCGGGAGCGGCCCGCGCCCAGCCATTAGCCACCAGCCAGGCGCCGGCATCCTGCTTGGCGAGGCGGCATCTGGCTGATGTCACCGGCTTTTCCTCGTCCGGCAATTGGCACACCAGCGCGCGACCTCTGAGCCACATGCGGAAGGCGGAG
Organism: Mesorhizobium sp. KR9-304; assembly: GCF_040049215.1. Taxonomy (NCBI): domain Bacteria; kingdom Pseudomonadati; phylum Pseudomonadota; class Alphaproteobacteria; order Hyphomicrobiales; family Phyllobacteriaceae; genus Mesorhizobium; species Mesorhizobium sp. KR9-304. The sequence goes on from NZ_JBDZDN010000001.1 coordinate 634,323, forward strand.
CGCGCCCTGACCCCGCAGGGCCACGACACGCCCTCATACACGCAGCTTTCGTCGAGCGGCACGCTTGCGACGCCCGAGATCGCTATGGTGCGACCCATGGATTCGAAGACGGCCGACTGGATCGCCAGCGGCCTGAAGAAAGGCGTGCCCGCCCATTCGTTCTTCACCTCAGGCACCGGCGGCAGGGCGAGGCTGAGCTTGCTCAGTGGCTCGCGCGGCGGCTCGCGCAGTAGCTCCTCGCCAGCGGTAAGCTCGGGCGGGGCGACGATGGCCGGCGCAACCATACGGGAGGGCGCCAGAGGTTTTGGCGGGGGCTGGATTTCCGCAGCCTGAGGAGCCTGTCCTACAGGGACTTGCGACGTCGCTGGAGCTTCGAACGATGGCGACTCCGTGGCGCGGGTTGCCGACTTCGCGGCAGGAACTTCAGCCTCTGCAGCCAGTGGTTCTGCGGCGGGCGAAGCAGCTAACGGCGCTGCCTCGACCCCCGTCATTGCAGCTGCGCCTTCAGCACCGGACTGATCAGGCGCGACCGGTACTACATCTATCGGGCTTTCCACCATCCGCCCGCCGGCGAGCACCACTGCTCCCGCCAACGCCAGCGCCGCGGCCGGCAGCATCAGGGCGCGCACGCCGCCTACTGGCTCGCCCAGACGATGCGGGCCAGCCATTCGACCTCGCCTGCCGCGAGCCTTCTTACCGGATGATCGGGGTTGAGCGAGACGAGATCGACGGCTGCCGCCGTGCGCCGCTCGAGCACCTTGGCCATCACCTCACCGGAGATAGTCTTCACGACCACGCGGTCGCCCTTGCGGACAGCGGCGTTGGGCTGCACCACCAGCATGTCGCCGTGGCGGTAGAGCGGCAGCATGGAATCGCCCTGCACCTGCAGCGCATAAGAGCCGTCGGCGGCGGTCGCCGGCAGTTCGATCAGGTCCCAGCCCTGCCCGGCCGGAAAGCCGGCGTCGTCGAAGAAGCCGCCGGCACCGGCCTGCGCGAAGCCGATCAGCGGCACGGTGGAAGCCTGCGTCGGCAGCGGCCTTGCATCGGGGCGCGGCGACGACTTGCCTTCGATCAGCGAGAAGAACTCGTCGAGCGATGAATTCGTCGCCTCGATGATCTTGGCGAGCGATTCCGTCGAGGGCCAGCGCGGACGGCCGTCCGCCGACTGGCGTTTCGACTTGTTGAAGGCCGTGGAGTCGAGGCCGGCGCGCTTGGCGAGGCCCGACGCCGAAAGCGAATAGCGTGCGGCCAAGGCGTCGATCGCAGCCCAGACGCGCTCATGCGACAGCATGGCTCGTCTCCTTCCAACAGGAAAAAATACCTTTGCGTTCTAGAGCCGCCGCAGGCCGCTGTCCAGCCGAAAGCCGCACTTGCCGTCAGAATTCCCAGGAAGAAACGAGCGCGTTCGTCTCGAGAAGATCAGAGATCGGCTCCATCGTGGTGCGTTCGATCTTTTCGAATCGCCCCCTCCACGTCGATGTCGGCGCTGCCCTTCTCAACGAAGGCGGAAACCGGCGCGCGGCCTTCCTTCGCCAGCGCGCGCAGGCCGGTGTGGGACGCCATGAAAATCCTCTCCGCTTCGCTCGGCGGACGCGGGGCGGCGTCCATGCCGAGCAGCCGTATCACCTCCGCCATGTCCACAAAGCGCCGGGCGGCGCGGTCGTACATGCCGGCGGTGGTCATCACCAGCGCCGCGACTTCGCCATTCTCAAGGATGAAGCGATGGCGGCCGATGATCTGCGAACCGTCCCAGGTTTCCAGCGACGATCAGACTTCAAAACGCTGCCAGAGCCTGATCTCGCGCACGAACACCGTCTGCACGCCGCCGAGCATCGGCGCCCAGCCTTTGTCCCGGGCCAGCCTTACCAGCCCGGTGCGGAAGAACAGGTCTATGCGTCCGACGTCTGCGAGCATCAGGTAGCGGGCATTGTTCAGGTGCCCGTTGAAATCGAGATCGGTCGGCAGGCAGCGGAACGAGAGCCGCCCCTCGCTCCCCGGCAAATAAGGACCGCGGCTCTTGGCCGTCGCGGCCATCCGTGCAAGGCGAAGCCAGACATACATGGCGGGGCGGGATCTTCTCTCACGCCGCCTGTTTCGCGGGGCCCTTCGCATAGGGGTCGAAGCGCTGATAGAAGGTCTCGCCCTTCGCCGCCATGTCGACGAGCAGCTTCGGCGGCTTGAACTCGGCGCCGTATTTCTTCTGCAGCGTTCTTGCGATCGCGACGAACTCCTTGGCGCCGATGCCGTCGATGTAGGACAGCGCGCCGCCGGTGAAGGGCGCGAAGCCGAAAGCCAGGATCGAGCCGACGTCCGCCTCGCGCGGGTCGGTGACGATGCCCTCCTCCATGACGCGCGACGCCTCCAGCGCGATGGTCATGAGGAAGCGCCGCTTCAACTCCTCATAGTCGACGTCCTCGGGCCGCTTCTGGGGATAGAGGTCCTTCAGCCCGGGCCACAGTTTCTTCTTCGCCGGCTTGGGCGGATAGTCGTAAAAACCCTTGCCGTTCTTGCGTCCGAAGCGGCCATGCCTGTCGACCAGCGTGTCGATGAGCTTCATCTGTTCGGAATCGACCGCTTTTTCACCCAGATCCCGCGCAGTCTGCTTCATGATCTTCTGCGCGAGGTCGACCGCCGTCTCGTCGGTCAGCGCCAGCGGGCCGACCGGCATGCCGGCAGCCTTGGCCGCGTTTTCGATCATCGGCGCCGGCACGCCCTCGATCAGCATCTTGTAGGCTTCCGACATATAGCGCAGCACGCAGCGGTTGACGTAGAAGCCGCGCGTGTCGTTGACCACGACCGGCGTCTTCTTGATGGCGCGGACATAGTCGATCGCGGTCGCCAGGGCCTGATCGCCGGTCTTCTTGCCCAAAATGATCTCGACCAGCATCATGCGGTCGACCGGCGAGAAGAAATGGATGCCGATGAAATTTTTCGGCCGCGCGGAATTCTTCGCCAGCGACGTGATCGGGATCGTCGAGGTGTTGGAGGCAAAGATCGCACTGGCTTTCAGAGCGGCTTCGGCCTTCTCGGTCGCGATCTTCTTGACGCCCGAATCCTCGAACACGGCCTCGATGACGAGGTCGGCTCCGGCAAGGTCGGCGTAGTCGGCCGACGGCGTGATCAGCGACAGCAGCTTCTCCTTCTCCTCGGGCTTGGCGCGGCCCTTCTTCACGGCATCCGAGATCAGGCCGTCCGAATGCGCCTTGCCCTTCTCGGCCGCCTCCATGTCGCGGTCGATCAGCACGACCGGAATGCCGGCCTTCGCCGTGACATAGGCGATGCCTGCGCCCATGAAGCCGGCGCCGATGACGCCGATCTTCTTGAACTTGGTCTCCGGCACGCCGGCCGGACGGCGCGCACCCTTGTTCAGCTCCTGCAGCGACACGAAGAGCGAGCGGATCATCGCCGCCGCTTCCTTCGTCTGCAGGATCTCGGTGAAATAGCGCTGCTCGATGCGCAAAGCCGTGTCGAACGGAACCAGCAGGCCCTCATAGACGCATTTCAGGATCGCCGCGGCGGCGGGGTAGTTGCCGTAGGTTTCGCGGCGCAGGATGGCGATCGCCGGCGGCCAGAGGTTGGCGCCGGCCGCCGAATAGATCGGACCGCCGGGCAGCTTGAAGCCCTTCTCGTCCCAGGGCGCCACCGGCTTGAGGCCGTTCCTGATCATTGCCTTCGCCGCATCGATCAGTTTGTCGGCCGGGGCGATCTCGTGGATCAGGCCCATGGCCTTGGCCTTCTGCGGCGATAGCTGCTGGCCCGAGGTCATCATCTGCAGCGCCTGCTGCTGGTCGGTGAGGCGCGGCACGCGCTGGGTGCCGCCGGCGCCCGGGAAGAGACCCACCTTCACCTCGGGCAGCGCCATCTTCACCTTGTCGCTGTCAGCCGCGACGCGACCGTGGCAGGCGAGCGAAAGCTCGAAGGCGCCGCCCATGCAGGCCCCGTTGATCGCCGACACCCACGGCTTGCCTGATGTTTCCAGCTTGCGGCAGAGCGAGCCCATGCGACCGACTCCGTCGAAGAGCAGCTTGGCTGCCTTCTCCGGATTCTTCGCCTTCTCCTTCTGGAACAGGCCAAGCATCTTCTGCAGCATGGCGAGGTCGGCGCCGCCGGAAAAACTGTCCTTGCCGGAGGTGATGACGGCGCCTTTGACGCCGGCATCCGCGACAACCGCGTCGATGATCTTCTCCAGCTCGTCCATCACCTCCTCGGTGATGACGTTCATCGAGCGGTCCGGCATGTCCCATGTAACGAGCGTTATGCCGTCGGCGTCGGTTTCAACGGTGAAATTGAGATAGCTCATATGACCTTCCCCAAAATGTCGGCGCGGCATCAATAGGGTGTGCCGTCCTTGCGTGTGTATCGTGTGGAGCGGCTGTCGACCTCGACCCGCATATCGATGTCGGAATATTCGGCGGTCTCGACCGGTGCGCGGGTCCCGACCTCGAGCAGAACGACCTCGGATCCGCTCCTGTTGACAATGTGGTGGCCGTTGCGAACGCCTGCCTTGAAGCCGGCTGCATCGCCGGCCAACAGAATCGTCTCGCCGCCGTTCTCGACCAACGTCGCCTCACCCGACAGGATGTAGACGAATTCGTCCTCGTTATGGTGCCAGTGGCGATGCGCTGTCGCCGCGCCGGGAGCGAGCGTGGTGAGATTGACGCCGAACTGGGTCAGTCCCACCGCGTTGCCCAGGCGCTTGCGGAAGCGGCCTTCAACCAGCTTACGGAAGGGCTCCGGATAACCGGTGCCACCCTTCCGTTCGATCGCTTCGATCTCGATCTTCGGCATTCCTCAGACCCGCTCGATGATGGTCGCCGTCCCCATGCCGGCGCCGATGCAGAGCGTCACCAGCGCTGTGTTCAGGTCGCGCCGCTCCAGCTCGTCGAGCACGGTGCCCAGGATCATCGCGCCGGTGGCGCCGAGCGGGTGGCCCATGGCGATGGCGCCGCCATTGACGTTCATCTTGTCGTGTGGGACGTCGAAAGCCTGCATGAAGCGCAGCACCACCGAGGCAAAGGCCTCGTTGAGCTCGAACAGGTCGATGTCCGACAGCTTCATTTTCGCGCGCTTCAGAAGCTTCTCGGTCACGTCGACCGGGCCGGTCAGCATGATCGCCGGCTCCGAGCCTATATTGGCGAAGGCGCGAATCCTGGCGCGCGGCTTCAGCCCCATCGCCTTGCCGGCCTTCTTCGAACCGAGCAGCACGGCCGCCGCGCCATCGACGATGCCGGAAGAATTGCCGGCATGGTGGACGTGATTGATCTCTTCCAGCTCCGGATAACGCTGCACCGCAACCGCGTCGAAACCGCCCATCTCGCCCGGCATGACGAAGGACGGGTTGAGGGCCGCCAGAGACTGCATGTCTGTCGCGGGCCGCATGTGCTCGTCGCGGTCGAGGATCATCAGGCCGTTCTGGTCCTTGATGGGAATGACCGAATTCTTGAAGCGGCCCTCTTCCCAGGCCTTGCCGGCGCGCTTCTGGCTCTCCACCGCGTAGGCGTCGACGTCGTCGCGCGAGAAGCCGTATTTGGTCGCGATCAGGTCCGCCGAGATGCCCTGCGGCACGAACCAGCCGGGCAGGCCGACCGACGGATCCATGTACCAGGCGCCGCCCGACATGCCCATGCCGACGCGGCTCATCGATTCCACACCGCCGGCAATCACGATCTCGTCCGCGCCCTGCACGATCTTGGCCGCGCCGAAATTGATGGCGTCGAGTCCGCTCGCGCAGAAGCGCGAGATCTGCATGCCCGGAGCCTTGGTGTCGTACCCGGCCTCGAAGGCGGCCGAGCGCGGAATCACCGCGCCCGCCTCGCCCACGGGATCGACGCAGCCGAAGATGATGTCGTCGACCTGGCCGGTATCCAGCCCGTTACGGTCGCGCAGCGCCTCCAGCACTTTCGCGCCGAGCCGCACCGCCGGCACCTCGTGCAGCGCGCCGTCCTTCTTGCCGCGTCCGCGCGGCGTGCGCACGGCGTCATAGACATAGGCTTCGGCCATCAATGGCTCCTATCGTTAGTCTTTCTTAGGCATCAATCTTTCGAGAAGCGGTATCAGGTCCGCATCTCGTTCGTCCTCGCTCTTCCAGGCAAATGCGGGACTGTTCCAGAGCAGTTCCTCATTCATTGCCTGAACGTCCTCTTGGAGCCGGACCATTTTCGCGTCGCGGTCACATTCTTCGTCGGCAGACGCATCCGGCGAACCGTAAATACGTCTGACGATGTCCGCAGTGCGCCCCGCTTTAATTGTTTCCAATCCCGACAGGATGCCCTTCCGCGTATACGGATGCCATTCCAAGCTGCGGGTCCTAAACGCCGTACAGCCCTGCTCGATCAAGTTCACTACAACTATGTCGTTGTAATAGACGTCTTGGAAGCCCCGCGGAAACATCGGCAAATCGACCCCGAAGCGTCCGAAAAAATCGACATCGATATAGAGCGCCTCCATGGCAACCCTGTAGTTCCCGCGGTGCAGATCGCGGTCCATTGGCCAAAAGTCGAGTGTCGCCGCACCTGCGATCATAGCGACAAATCCTGCCGTGGTCGTTTTCAGCACTACAAGCCCCGCGCGATCAGCAGTTTCATGATCTCGTTGGTGCCGCCGTAGATACGCTGCACCCGCGCGTCGCGGTACATGCGCGCGATAGGGAATTCATTCATGTAGCCATAGCCGCCGAAGAGTTGAAGGCATTCGTCGACGACTTTTCCCTGCAGCTCGGACAGCCAGTATTTCGCCATCGAGGCGGTCGCGGGATCGAGCCCGCCCGCGATGTGTCTGATAACGCAGTCATTGTAGAAGACGCGGCCGATGGTCGCCTCGGTCTTCAGTTCGGCGAGCCGGAACTGGGTGTTCTGGAAATCGATGATCCTCTGGCCGAACGCCTTGCGTTCCCTGACATATTCTATGGTCAGGGCCAGCGCCCGCTCGGCCATGGCGATCGCCGTGGCGCCGATCGTCAGGCGCTCCTGCGGCAATTGTTGCATGAGCTGGACGAAGCCCTGCCCCTCCTCGCTGCCGAGCAGGTTGGCGGTCGGCACACGCACGTCGTTGAAGAACAGCTCCGACGTGTCGTTGGCCTTCAGCCCGATCTTGTCGAGGTTGCGGCCGCGCTCGAAACCCTCGACCTCGCCGGTCTCGACCACCATCAGCGAGGTGCCCTTCGCGCCCCTGTCCGGATCGGTCTTGACGACGACGATCACCAGATTGGCGAGCTGGCCGTTGGTGATAAAGGTCTTTTGGCCGTTGATGCGGTACTGGTTGCCGTCCTTCTCCGCGCGCGTCCTGACGCCCTGCAGGTCGGAGCCGGCGCCGGGCTCGGTCATGGCGATGGCGCCGATCAGCTCGCCGGTCGCCAGCCGCGGCAGCCATCTCCGCTTCTGCTCCTCGGAGCCATAGTGGAGGATGTAAGGCGCGACGATCGCATTGTGCAGTCCGATGCCGAAGCCGTCGACGCCGACATGGGCGATCGCCTCGATGATGACGCTCTCATGCGCGTAACTGCCGCCCGCGCCGCCGTATTCTTCCGGCATCGAGGCGCAGAGCAGGCCGGCAGCGCCCGCCTTCTCCCAACTCGCGCGGTCGACCATCTCGTTCTTTTCGAACTCGTCGTAGCGCGGCGCGATCTCCTCGGCCATGAAGCGATGCGCCATGTCGTAGAGCATGCCGACCTCGTCCGCCGCCCAGGCGGGTTTCGGCAGACCGAGGATTGCGGCGGGGGAGGTCATCAAGAAACACGCTTGGTTGCTTGGTCGGCATGGGCCTCGAGATACCAAACGAAACAAGTGGCGTCTTCAAGATTGCCGAACGAATTCTCTACGTTCAGAGATTTTGGAAGGGCGTTACGTGCCTCGGCTACGAAATCGAACTCTTGAGTGAGTTTAGCGAACTGCCTGAGCGCTTCGGATGCTGCCATGGCAACGCGATCATTCCATGGAAGATTTTTGGGAACCGCGCGAAAAGTATCGACTTGAACCCAATAGCATTCGCAGGTGGCTGCGGGCAGGCGAAGCTGAAGCTGCCCACCAACGTTCAGCAAGTTCGCTCGCATCCCCGCCTCAATGACGTTTGGTATGTCGTGCGGCGGCCATGCGTGTTCGTTTCCGCGCAATGTGGCAGATCGTTGTAACGGCTCCGGCAGCAACTCAACGACGTGATGCCAACTAAGGGTCATTGTTCCCTCAAAACGCCTCCGCCGGCAGCGCCATCATGGCGTCGGCGCCGGTCGAGATGCGCGCGAGATGCGCTGATGTCTCCGGCATGACGCGTTCCATGAAATAGCGGCCGGTGACGATCTTGTTCTCATAGAAGGACGCGCCCCCGTCGGCGCCTTCGGCGAGCTTGCCCTGCGCGACCTTCACCATCTGCGCCCACATGTAGCCGAGCGAAACCAGTCCGAAGAGATGCAGGAAGTCGGTCGAGGCGGCGCCCGCGTTATCGGGCTTCGCCATCGCGTTCTGCATCAGCCACATCGTCGCCGCCTGCAGGTCGTTGAGGCCCTTCTTCAGCGCCTTGGTGAACGGCGCCATCGCCCCAATGGCGCGGTTCTCCTCGCAGAATTCGCCGACCTCCTTGAAGAAGGCCTGCACGGCGCGGCCGCCGTTCAGGCCGAGCTTGCGGCCGACGAGGTCGAGCGCCTGGATGCCGTTGGCGCCCTCGTAGATCATGGCGATGCGGGCGTCGCGCACGAACTGACTCATGCCGTGCTCTTCGATATAGCCGTGGCCGCCGAACACCTGCTGCGCCATCACCGCATGCTCGAACCCCTTGTCGGTGAGCACGCCCTTGACGATCGGCGTCATCAGGCCGAGCAAATCGTCGGCCGCCTGGCGCTCCACGTCGTCACCGGAGCGATGCGCGATGTCCGACTTCAGCGCCGTCCACAGCGCGAGCGCTCGTCCGGCCTCGTTGAACGACTTCATGGTCATCAGCGAGCGGCGGATGTCGGGGTGCACGATGATCGGGTCGGCCTTTTTGTCCGGCGCCTTGGGGCAGGACAGGGAGCGGCCCTGCAGCCGGTCCTTCGCGTAAGCCGCCGCGCCCTGGTAGGCGGCCTCGCCGACCGAAAGCCCCTGCAGGCCGACGCCCAGCCGCGCCTCGTTCATCATCGTGAACATGGCCTTCAGGCCGCCATTGGCCTCGCCGAGCAGCCAGCCCGTCGCCTCGTCGTAGTTCATGACGCAGGTCGAGTTGCCGTGGATGCCCATTTTCTCCTCGATCGAACCGCAGGAGACGGCGTTGCGTGTCCCCGGATTGCCGGACGCGTCGAGCAAGAGCTTTGGCACGATGAAGAGCGAGATGCCCTTGGTGCCCTCGGGCGCGCCCTCGATGCGGGCGAGCACCAGGTGCACGATGTTGTCGGCCATGTCGTGCTCGCCGGCCGAGATGAATATCTTCTGGCCGGAAATCCTGTAGCTGCCGTCTCCATTCGGCACCGCCTTGGTGCGCAGGAGGCCGAGATCGGTGCCGCAATGCGGCTCGGTCAGGTTCATGGTGCCGGTCCAGGCGCCCTTGACCATCTTCGGCAGCCAGGTCGCCTTCTGCTCGTCGGTGCCGTGGGTGATGATCGCGGCGATCGCGCCCTGGGTGAGGCCCGGGTACATCATCAGCGCCATGTTGGCGGAGATCATGTATTCCGAGACGGCCGTATGAACCGCGTAGGGCAGGCCCTGACCGCCGAACTCGGCGGGCGCCGCCAGCCCCATCCAGCCGCCCTGGCGATATTCGTCGAAGGCCTCCCTGAAACCTTTCGGCGTGGTGACCGAGCCGTCGTCATGGCGGACGCAGCCTTCCATGTCGCCGGTCCGGTTTGTCGGCTGGATGACGTTCTCGGCGAGTTTCGCGCCCTCGCCGAGTATCGCTTCGAGCACGTCGGGCGAAGCGTCGGCAAATCCGGCGAGGTTGGAGAAGCGCTCGTAGCCGAGCACTTCGTTGAGCACGAAGAGCGTGTCGCGCACGGGGGCCGTGTAGCTCGGCATGATTTCCTCCAGGACGGTCTTCGCGGCGGGCGGGACGCTTTTTGCAAGCTATCCCCGCCGCTTCGGGAACGTCACCCTAAAATATTGACGTTTACGCAAACGTCAATATTTCGCCGGGTAGAAATTTGCCGCCATGACGATTGTATGCCGATCATTGTGACGCTATTTTGCGTCATAATTTGAGGCATATCGGAGTCGCGTCATGGGACTGACCCAATATTCCGACGGAGGCCTTTTCGCGCCGAACAAGATCGCGGCCGCCTTCCGCACCACCAGCGAGGAAGTCGCCCGCACGGCTGGGCTCGGCAAGGACGCAGTCCAGCGCAAGGACCGCGTCCGCTCCGACAAGACACAGCGCAGGCTGCGCGAGATGGTCGAGATCGTCAACAAGGTCGAGCCGCGCTTCGGCTCGGCACTGATGGCCTATGCCTGGTACCGGTCGGAGCCGCTACCGGGATTTTCGGGGATGACCGCCATGCAGCTTGTGCGCAGCGGCCGCGCGGGGGAGGTGCTCGACTATATCGATGCTGTCGACGCCGGCGTCCACGCCTGACCTCCCGCATGATCTATCGCGGTCCGCTCTGCCGCGCCCTCAATCCGATCTTTGCACGCGAGCCGCTGTCAGGCCGCGGCGCAGAACTCTATGGGGGCCGCTTCAATCCCAATCGGGTGCCGGCGCTCTACACGTCCCTGACGGTGATGACCGCACTCAGGGAAGCCAATCAGGCGGGCAGCCTGCAGCCCACCACCCTGGTCTCCTACGAAGCCGAGATAGAGAATGTCTTCGACGGCCGTGACGAAGCGGCCTTGAAAGCCGAGGGCATGGACGCGGCCAGCCTGGCCGACGCGAGCTGGCGCGATCAGGTGAAAGTTGTCGGAGAAGCGAAGACGCAAGTCTTTGCCCACCGGCTGGCCCAGCGGGGTTTCAACGCTCTGCTGCTCAGGAGCTTTGCCACCGGAACGACCGGAGACGATCTCAATCTCGTGCTCTGGCGCTGGGGTGACGCTGCACCAAGCCGACTCGTTCTGATCGACGGCGAGAATCGCGTGTCGCGCTGAGATGACAGAACCTGCGGCGCGAGGCGACGGCGCCGCAGGTCAGTTCGTCAGTCCGAGGTTCAGCTCGCAACCGCGATCGGAGCGGTGCGCTCGGTCAGCATGTTGCGCACGGTCGCCATCGTGTCGGACAGCTCGGTGATCGCCTCGTCGATCGCGGCGCGCTGCTTCTGCAGGCGGGCAAGCTGCTTTTCCGACTTGTCGAGCGTCAGGCGCAATTGCTTGGTGTTGGCGCCCTTGGGATCGTAGAGATCCATGATCTGCTTAACGTCGCGCAGCGAAAAGCCTACCTTGCGACCGAGCAGGATCAGCTTGAGCCTGGCCCTGTCGCGGCGGCTGTAGAGACGGGTCGAACCGTCGCGCTTGGGGCTGATCAGGCCCTTGTCCTCGTAGAAACGAAGCGTGCGCAGCGTCACGCCGAAGGTTTTAGCCATCTCTCCGATACGTGCGTACTCTTCCTGGGAATCCACAATCGCGTCATCGTTCACGGGCACGGCTTCGCCGGCCTGGTTAAAGCTCATCATCATTGACTTTCCCTTTTGCGGCGCTGGGAGCGCGCCTGACCGGTAAGCGGGCGGGGGGTCGGCTTCCGGTCGTGGTTTCGACATATGCGTCGCAAGCGGTGTCCAAGCCGCCGCTCACGTTAAGGGCAGCCCTATAGTCGTAGTGATTTGGCGATGCAAGCGCGCCATGGTTGCAGCCGGCTGCGGCAGTTTGAACCAGCCTGGGCAGGAAATCGCCGCGCAAACCACTTTTTTTACGAAGTTTGCCAAATCGTAAACGTGGTTAACACCTTGTTTACCACGTTCGGGGAATTGTGCGCCTGTCGGACCGCCGTGTTTATTCTGTAACGACTTTTTCACGGTCTTCGGAGCGAGGGCTTGAGGCCCGGAAGTGCGCTTCCGCCGCCGGATGGCGGCCCTCCCCGGCCCGGCAGGGAGAATTACCGAACTGGTCTCAGGCCAGCAAAGGCAAACGGGCGATGAACAGCAAGCGGTCCTATCTCGACGCGATCAACGCCGGCCGGCAGCGCCGATCCTACGCATCGCTGGAGCAGCTCAACCGGTCGCTCGAGACGCTGGAGCAAAGGATCGAGCGCAACCGCGAGGAAACCGCCGGCCATGCGCGCCAGCGCCCAGGCTCGGCATCTGGCTCGGCATCCAGCCCGGCATCTGGCGCACCATCTGGCCGGCCATACGGCCAAGGCCAGGAGGCCCCCCGCCCGGCGCGGCCCCGTCCGCCCGAATATCGCAGCGCTTACGAGCAGCCCTACCAGTCGATCGCGCGCGACATCGAGCGCGTGCGCAAAGAGGAGGACGGCGTCGCCACCTTCGGCAAGATCGCCGGCGAACTGAAGGGCTTGCGCGAGGAACTGCGCCATCAGATGGCGTCCAGCCTGCGCCGCGAGTTCGATACGCTGCGCAAGGACTTCCAGCTGAGCAATGCCTCCGGCGGCAAGGCCGCGAGCAAGCTCGGATTCGATGTCGAACGCCTGTCGAGCGCCATCCAGGCGCTCGGCGATCGCGGCGACGACAAAAGCATCAACATGCTGCGGCTGGAGATCGAGCAGATGAAATCCGCGCTCGACACGCTGGCGCGCGAGGAGACGGTACTGTCCGTGGATCGCCGCTGGGACGATTTCGACCGGCGCTTCGACGATTTCGAGCATCGCGTCGCGGCCGGCGCCGGCCAGCCTTCCGGCGGCGCGGAACTCGCCGCCCTGACCGACCGCGTCGAGCAGATCAGCCGGGCGGTGGGCAACCTGCCCGAATCGCTGTCGCTGCGCTCGCTGGAGGACAAGGTTCGTACGCTCGCCGGCGCACTCGACCATTTCATCGAGCAGCAGGGCGGCCGCGCCAACGAGACCTTCGCCCAGATCGAGGAGCGTCTCGACGAAATCTCGCATGCGATCGTCGGCGCCACCGTCGCGGCGCAGCAGCAGCACATGGATCCGGTGCCGTTCGAGCGGATCGAGGCGCGCATATCGGCGCTCGCCAGACAGATCGAGGAGGTCGCCGAGGACCGCCCCGGCGCCGAGATGATGGAGCAACTCCAGGCTCTCGCCCGCCGCGTCGACGAATTGGCGGTGCGCAGCGCGATGCCCGACGAGGCCGTGGAGCGCCTCGCCTATCAGATCTCCGTCATCGCCGACAAAGTCGACCACGCGCCGGCGATGCCGAATGCGAGCGAAATCTTCTCCGGTATCGAGCAGCGCTTCGACGTGCTGTCGAGCCTCTTCGAACGCCGTCAGGACGACGCGCTCGAGCAGGGCAACATGCTCTTCCGCGAGTTGGAGCGCCGCCTCAACGAGGTCGCCGAGCGCATCGACCGGCGCCAGGCGGACGCCGTGGTCGACAGCGGCTCGATCATGAAGGCGATCGACGCACGTTTCTCCGCCTTCGCGCAGACGCTCGACAGCGGCAAGCATGACGGGATCGCCGACGAGGCGATCCGCGGCCTGGAGACGAGGCTCGAAAGCATTTCCAAGCGGCTCGACCAGTCCGCCAGCCAGTTTGCCGGCATCGATCCGGACCTGGTGCGCAGCCTGGAGGCTCAGGTCTCCGGGCTTTCCGAGCACCTTGCCAAGCCGAGCGCTCCGCTGCCGGAGTTCGTCGACCTTTCGCCGCGGCTCATGGAGATCGAGAAGTCGATCGCCGACAGCCGCGAATCGGTCATGGAAGCCGCGCGCAGCGCCGCCGAGACCGCCACGAGATCGCTCGCCGGCAGCCAGCCGGAGGCAGGCGCGGCTTCCGGTTTCGCCGAGGAGCTCAAGTCGCTCGAGGAGCTGACGCGCCGCTCCGACGAGCGCAATTCGAAGACCTTCGAGGCGATCCACGACACCTTGCTCAAGATCGTCGACCGCATGAGTTCGCTCGAGCGCGAGGCGCAGCCCCAGGCGCGCAAGCTCGAGGTCAAGGACACGCCGTCGATCGACGGGGACGATGCCTTCCCGGTTCGCGATGCGCAATTCGGGGAGATGGATTCCGCCGTCGCGGCTCCGATGCCGCGCACGACCGTCGAGCGCACCCCGGCGCAAGCGGCAGCCGCGGCCGCGATGGCCGCGCTCGGTTCGGATCATCCGGCCGAACCCGAGCAGAACACCAGCCGCGTGCGTTCCATGCTGGGCGGCCTCACCCGCGCCTTCGGCGGCAAGAAGGAAGCCAAGGAACCGGAGCTGGCAGGTTCGACCGCGCCCGAGCCGGCGGTCGAAATCGACGTGGCGCCCACGGTCGACCTCGATACGCCGCTCGATCCCAAGCTTGCCAACCGCCCGCTGGAGCCCGGCTCCGGCGCGCCCGATCTCAACGCCATCATGAAACGGGTCCGCGACGAACGCAGCCCGCCCGGCGGTGAACGGGCCCGACACAGCGAGACCGACGCCGGCAAGGCAGACTTCATCGCCGCCGCGCGCCGCGCAGCTCAGGCCGCTGCCGCCGACGCGGACGTGAACAAGCGCAAGTCGGACGTCGGCAGCCCGGTCAAGGCGCTGCGGCTCGGCGACATTCTCAAGTCCCGCCGCAAGACGATCCTGATGGTCACGACCGCTCTGATGACCGCGCTTGCCGGCCTGCAGCTCGGCAAGTCCTTCATGAACGACTCCGCCGAGATTGCCGGGCTCGGCGAGGCTGCCCCGCCCGTCGCGGCTCAGCTCGACACTGCACCACTCGGCAGCACGCCGCCGGTCGCGCAAGCCGCGGGCGCCGCATCGTCCGATGCCATCGCGGCGCGCATTGCCGGCGAGCCGGAAGAACCGCCGATGGACGCGGTCGAGACGCCGCGCGACGTATCGGACATGGCCACCATGCCTGCCGAACGGGCTCCCGCGGACGACGCCGCGCTCGCCGACGGCTCGCCGATGGAAGATGCACCGATCGACGGCGTGCCCATGGAGGGCGTCCAGGTCGCGGCGGTATCGCCGGTCGAGCAGATTTCGGAGGCTGGGGCCGCCCTGTCGCCGGTCCCCGGCGCCTGGATCGAGGTTCCGACGGAGATCGGTCCGCTGCCGCTGCGCGAAGCGGCCGCGGCGGGCGACGCCAAGGCGCTGTTCGAGGTCGCCACGCGTTATGCGGAAGGCCGCGGCCTGCCGTCCGACATGGCCGAGGCCGCCAAATGGTACGAGCGGTCGGCCGAACTCGGTTTCGCCCCGGCGCAGTACCGGATCGGCAACATGTACGAGAAGGGGATCGGCGTGACCCGCGACATCGCCAAGTCGCAGGCCTTCTACGAGCAGTCGGCGGTGCAGGGCAACGCCAGCGCCATGCACAACCTCGCCGTCCTCCACGCCATGGGCGCCGACGGCGAGACCGACAACGACACCGCCGCCAAGTGGTTCGTGAAAGCCGCGGAACTCGGTGTGAAGGACAGCCAGTTCAATCTCGGCATCCTCAGCGCCAAGGGCGTCGGCATCAAGCAGAGCCTGGAGGAATCCTACAAGTGGTTCGCGCTTGTCGCCAAGACCGGCGACAAGGACGCCGCCAACAAGCGCGACGAGATAGCCAATGCGCTGCGCCCCGAGCAGCTGGAGCGCGCCCGCGCCGCGGCCGAG
Source organism: Mesorhizobium sp. KR9-304 (assembly GCF_040049215.1). Taxonomy (NCBI): domain Bacteria; kingdom Pseudomonadati; phylum Pseudomonadota; class Alphaproteobacteria; order Hyphomicrobiales; family Phyllobacteriaceae; genus Mesorhizobium; species Mesorhizobium sp. KR9-304. Next base: position 649,899 of record NZ_JBDZDN010000001.1, read on the forward strand.
CTCTGGAAGCCCAAGGCGCTCGATCCCGAGACCAACACGGTCGAGGTGCCGGATTCCTGGCAGGAAACCGGCGACAAGACCGCCGGCATCGACATGAAAAAGGCCATCCTCAGCGTCCAGGCGGCGCTCAATAAGAACGGCTACGAGGCGGGCAACCCCGACGGCGTGATGGGCGGCAAGACCAAGGCGGCGGTCGTCCAGTTCCAGAAGGACAACGGCATGAATCCGACCGGCGATATCGACGATGCGCTGGTCCGCGCGCTGCTTGCCCGCAAATAATCGCGCAAAGGTCGCAGATCGGCCTGCCGCGGGCTGGTAACGTCTGCTTTAACTGATTGAGATACAATTTATTTCTACAAATCCGGTGAGGTTTGACTTCGCCGCATTGTCGGCGCAAGTGCCGGCTAACTCGCCTGGGCCATCCCGCTTCAACGGACGGCCAAGGCTACTGGCATTGGGACGAGTCTCGGGTGGGCATTTATCTGCCGATCGCTGAACTGTCGGTGAACCTGTTCGTGCTGCTCGCAATGGGGGCGGCGGTCGGGTTCCTGTCAGGCATGTTCGGTGTCGGCGGCGGCTTCCTGATCACGCCGCTGCTCATTTTCTACAACATTCCCCCGGCAATCGCGGTTGCGACTGGCGCCAACCAGGTGGTCGCCTCTTCGTTCTCAGGCGCGCTGTCGCACATGAAACGCGGCACGCTCGACTTCAAGCTCGGCACGGTGCTGCTCGCCGGCGGCGTGGTCGGCTCGACCATCGGCATCTATGTATTCTCGATCCTGCGCGAAATGGGCCAGCTCGACCTGTTCATCTCGCTGCTCTATGTCGTGCTGCTCGGGACCGTTGGCGGGCTGATGCTTGTCGAAAGCGTCAACGCGATCCGCCGCTCGCGCGACGGCGCGGCGCCGACGCTGAAGAAGCCCGGCCAGCACAACTGGATCCACCGCCTGCCCCTGAAGATGCGCTTTCGCACCTCGAAGCTCTTCGTCAGCGTCATTCCCGTGATCGGCCTTGGCATCGGCATCGGCTTCCTGTCGTCGATCATGGGCGTGGGGGGCGGCTTCATCATGGTGCCGGCGCTGATCTACCTGCTCAAGGTGCCGGCCAACGTCGTCGTCGGCACGTCGCTCTACCAGATCATCGTTGTCGCCGCCTACACCACCATCGTGCATGCCGCGACCAACCAGACGGTCGACGTGGTGCTCGCCTTCATGTTGATGATCGGCGGCGTGGCCGGCGCTCAATACGGCGCCAAGGCCGGGCAGCGGCTGCGCGGCGAGCAACTGCGCGCCCTGCTCGCGCTGCTGGTGCTCGCCGTGGCGCTCAGGCTCGGCTTCGATCTCTTCGTGCGCCCGCTCTCGCTCTATTCGCTGGCCGGACCGGTGATCTGACATGCGTCTGCCGGCGGTTGCAGCACTGGTTTTCGCCGCCGCGCTGGCCGCGGCCAGCCCCGCCGCCGCGCAGCGGCCAGAGGGAGGACCCGCCCGGCCGCCGCAGGATCAGCCGACACAGGATCAGCCGCCGCCGGTTCGGAACCGGGAATCCATCCAGATCGGCCTCTCGACCAACAAGGTCGCGATCACCGCCGATTTCTCCGGCGCCGACCTCACCATCTTCGGCTCGCTCGAAAATGCCGACCCGCTGGTCACGCGCCAGGGGCGGTACGACATCATCGTCGTGCTCGAAGGGCCCGCCCAGGAAGTGGTGGTCCGGCGCAAGGAGCGCGTGCTCGGCATGTGGATCAACATGGAGTCGGAGACCTTCACCAACGTGCCGGTGTCCTATTCGGTTGCGACGACGCGCCAGCCGCAGGACATCACCGACGCGAGCAGTTACAAGCGGCTCTCGCTCGGCGCCGACAATCTCCATATCGAGCCGGTGGACCGCAACGGCACGCCAGCTACCATAGAGGAGTTCCGCCAGGGCCTGCGCGACCGCAAGGCGGCGGCCGGGCTCTTCAGCATGAGGGTGGGCGGCGTCGAATTCCTGTCGCAGAGCCTTTTCCGGGCTTCGCTGCCGCTGTCGCCCAGCGTGCCCGTGGGAACCCACAAGGCGCGCGCCTTCCTGTTCAAGAACGGCGTCTTCATCCAGGAGAGCTCGGCGCAGCTTTCGATCGTGAAGTCGGGCTTCGAACAGACGATCTACCGTTTCTCGACCAATCACGGCCTGAGCTACGGCATCCTCGCGACGCTGCTTGCCGTCGTGACCGGCTGGCTTGGGCGGATCGTGTTCCGGAAGGACTAGCGCGGACCGAAATTTCAGGTCAGGCCGAGCCGAATGGTGGGTTTCGAGAACCGGAGCGGAGCGTACTTTTGGGTACGTGAGCACCGGGAGCGCAGAAAGCCCGCCATTTGCAGGCCGGCATCACCTGAATTTAACCCGGCCTGAGCATCGCGCCGGGCATGGCGAAGATGCGGCTCGCCCCGATCATGTAGGCGATCAGCCCGTCGGCGCGGAACAGGCCGGCATAGGCGCGGTCGAGTACGTTGAGAGAACCCGTATAGGCGCCGAAGGCCGGCATGACGATGCGCGTCCCGTCGGCGGCAAAGCAGCGGCGGCGCACCGAGCGCCCGCGCTGCACGATGCGCGCACAGGGATGCAGGTGCCCGGCGATCTCGCCAGAGATGTCGCCAGTCGGAGATTTCTTCGACGGCTCGTGGCGGAAGGTCAGCGCGCCGACCGCCAGCGCCTCGACGGTATCGCCCGGCAATCCGGCGGGCGGCTGCGGATCGTGATTGCCTGAGACCCAGAACCAGTCGCGCCCCGCCATCATCGCCGACAGGTCGAGCCGCATCTGGCTCGGCAGGCGCGATGCTCCTTCCCCGTCATGAAAACTGTCGCCGAGGCTAACCACGATTCTCGGCCGGTAGTGATCGATGATCGCCTGCAGCCGAAGCAGCGTCGCGACCGTATCGTAGGGCGGCACCAGCATGCCGCGCTTTGCCAACGACGAGCCTTTTTCCAGGTGCAGGTCGGACACGCACAGCAGGCCGAGATCAGGAAAATAGAGAGCGCCGCGCCGGTCGCAGAGCGCGGCTTCACCTCCGACCGCGATCTCGGCCTGATCCGGCGCGCCCGGAAGGAATATCGGTTCGGCCCCTCTCACTGCTCGTCTACTTCCCCTTTGGCCTTCCCGTCGCCGTCGCGATCAGTTCTTCCGCCTCCGACAGAAGCGAATCGCCAGCCTCGCCGTCGACCCTTTCGCGGCCCACTTCCAGCATGATCGGCACGGCCAGCGGCGATATCCGGTCGAGATCCTTATGCATGATTCGGCCTTTTATACGCGACAGCATGTCGGCAAGCCTCCTGACATCGAGCAGGCCGGCCGCCGCGTCGGAGCGCGTCGCCTGCAAGAGAATGTGGTCAGGCTCGTGCGTCCTCAGCACATCGTAGATCAGGTCGGCCGACACCGTCACCTGCCGCCCGCTCTTTTCCTGGCCGGGGAAGCGCTTCTCGATCAGCCCGGATATCTGCGCGCAGGCGCGGAAAGTGCGCTTCAGCATCCAGGAATCCGCCAGCCAGGCGTCGAGGTCGTCGCCCAGCATGTCCTCGTCGAAGAGCGTGCCAAGCGACGGCTTGCCCTTCTTGAACAGCGCCCCCATGTCGCCGAGCGCCCAGACGCCGAGCACATAGTCGGTCGCCACGAAGCCGAGCGGCCTTGCGCCCGCCCGCTCCAGCCGGCGGGTCAACAGCATGCCGAGCGTCTGGTGCGCTAATCTTCCCTCGAACGGATAGGCGACCATGTAGAAGCGGTCGCCATAGGGAAAGGTCTCGACCAGCAGGTCCTCGCGCTTCGGCAGCACCGAGAATTCGGCCTGCAATCTCAGCCAGTCCGCCACCTGTTCGGGCAGCGCCTTCCAGCGCTTCGGGTCGGCAAGCATGCCGCGCACCTGGTCGGCCAGATAGGTCGAGAGTGGAAACTTGCCGCCGCCGTAATAAGGCACCTTGGCGTCCGCGCCCGGCGCGTTGGAGACAAAACATTCGTTCTCGCGGATGCCCTCGAAGCGCAGCACCTTGCCGGCGAAGAGGAAGGTGTCGCCATGAACCAGCGTTTCCAGAAACGCCTCCTCGATCTTGCCGAGCACCGGCCCGCCGCGCGTCGCGACGACGCCCTTGCCGGCGCGCACGTAGCGCACGTTCAGCGCCGGCACCTCGATGATCGTGCCGACGTTGAGCCTGTACTGCTGCGCGATGCGTGGATGGCTGACGCGCCACAGTCCCTCCTTGGTCTTGCGGATGCGGGCATAACGCTCGTAGCTCCTGAGCGCATAGCCGCCGGTGGCGACAAAATCGACGACGCGGTCGAAGGTCTGCCGATCGAGCCCGGCATAGGGCTCGGCGGTCCGCACCTCGCGATAGAGGTCGTCGGCGTCGAACGGCGCGCCGCAGGCGACGCCGAGCACATGCTGCGCCAGCACGTCGAGCGCCCCTTCGGCGAGCGGCGGTGTGTCCTGCGCGCCGACGGTGGAGGCTTCCAGCGCCGCCCGGCATTCCAGCACCTCGAAGCGGTTCGACGGAACGAGAATCGCCTTGGACGGCTCGTCCATGCGGTGGTTGGAGCGGCCGATGCGCTGCGCCAGGCGGGAAGCGCCCTTCGGCGCGCCGACATGGATGACGAGGTCGACATCGCCCCAGTCGATGCCCAGGTCGAGCGTCGAAGTGGCGACGATGGCGCGCAAGGCATTGCTCTCCATCGCCTTCTCGACGCGGCGGCGCTGGCTGACGTCGAGCGAGCCGTGATGCAGGGCGATAGGTAGAGAGTCCTCGTTGATGCGCCAGAGTTCGGCGAACAGAAGCTCGGCCTGGCTCCTCGTGTTGACGAAGAGCAGCGTCGTCCTGTGCGCCTTCACCAGTTCGTAGATTTCGGGGATCGCATAGCGCGACGAATGCCCCTGCCACGGCACGCGCTCGCGCGAATCCAGCACCGTGACGTTGGGCTTGGCGCCGCCGGCGACGGTGATGAGTTCGGCCATCGGGGATGCGCTCGCGCCCCCTCCACCGCCTTCGGCGGTCCCCCTCCCCCGCTTCGCAGTGGAGGAGCCCGAGACGTCGCCGCCGAATCCTCCCCCGTTTACAGGGGAGGGGGACCACGCGGAGCGTGGTGGAGGGGGCGCATTCCCGGAACCACCCTGCGCCACCAGCCAGCGGCGCAGCTCGTCCGGATCGGCGACGGTCGCCGACAGCCCGATCGCCTGCAGGCCCGGCACGATGGCGCGCAGCCTGGCCAGCCCGAGCGACAGCAGATGCCCGCGCTTTGACGTCACCAGCGAATGCAGTTCGTCGAAGACCACATAGCGCAGGTCCTCGAAGAAGCGTTTCGCGTCCGAGGTCGCGATCAGCAGCGCAAGCTGCTCGGGCGTGGTGAGCAAAATGTCGGGCGGAACGAGCTTCTGGCGCTGGCGCTTGTGCGCGGGCGTGTCGCCGGTGCGGGTCTCCAGCGTCACCGGCAGGCCCATCTCGCCGACGGGTTTGGTCAGGTTGCGCTCTATGTCCACCGCCAGCGCCTTGAGCGGCGAGATGTAGAGCGTGTGGATGCCGCGCCTGGCTTCGCCGGGCTTGCGCTTCGGCCTGCCGGCCAGATCCGTCATCGTCGGCATGAAGCCGGCGAGCGTCTTGCCCGCGCCCGTCGGCGCGATCAGCAGCACCGAGCGGCCGGCCTGGGCCTTCGCCAGCAGCTCGATCTGGTGCGCGCGCGGCGACCAGCCGCGCTCCGCGAACCATTTTACGAACTGGTCCGGCAGGATCGCGGCCGACGTTCCCAGGTCGGTCTTGAGGTTAAGCTGGCGCGTCACGCCTCAGACGTAGCGCGGGGGCTTTCCGCCGCCAAGCGAAATCTGGAACAAAAAGGGATCAAGCTTCCGCTCTCCGGGAAGAGAACTCAGGTTCTCTCGAACCGCATCACCCAGTTCTTTTCCCAGCTTTTCCCGTCATCGGTCGAGAAGGACTGTTCCCAGACCGGCCGTTCGCCCGCCGTCCAGTCGAAGCGCACACGCACCGGCACGCCACCTTCGACATCATCGCCGAAGAATTCGCCGCGTCCGTTCTCGAAGCGGCCGATGGTCGGCGGGAACAGCCTGAAACTCTTGGTGTCCGACCAGTAGATCGACCATTGGCCTGCCTGGGGATCGAAGAGGCGCAGCGTCATGCCGGTGAAACCTCGCGACGGCACGAACATCGTATCGAGATTGCCGCCATGCCCGCCCGCAAAAGCACCCTCCGGGATCGGCATCACCTTCTCGACCTTCGACGTCGCCGGGAACGTCTCCCAATCGGTCGAGCCGACAAGCCGCTCCTTCAGGAACGCATTGGTGATCTTCCATTCCCCGATCAGAAAATCGAAATCGTCGAACCCGCTCATCTCGTCCCTCCGGTTGAGGCCAGTCTTATAGCGGTCGCCTGCTGACAGGGCGTGTCAGCAGGCTGGTCGCGAACGTGCGTGTGTGGGGATGATCGTCTCAAAGAGGACGCGCGGTTACGATCAGCCCCGTCACCGGCTCATTCCGATCCTGCCGGATGGTCTTTTCCTCGATCGACACCACCGCCAGCCCCGCTTCCCCTATCACCCGCCGCACATAGGCTTCCGCGTGCGCATAACGCCGTGACGGCTGCAACGCGAACCCGTCCGCCGCCTCCAGCCGCTCAACCGAGAAAGCGAACAGCCCATCCTCGGTGAGCAACCCCGCGACCGTCCTTACGATGCCCTCCAGCGCGCCGACATACATGAAGACGTCCGCCGCCGTGACGAGGTCGGCCTTCGGCCCGTCATACGAAAAGGCCTGCAGGTCGGCTTTCTCCAGCCGATCGTAGACGCCCTTGGCGCGCGCCTTGCGCAGCATCTCGGCGGAGATGTCGAAACCTTCGAGCCGGTCGCAGAACGGCCTGAGACGTTCGCCCATCAGGCCGGTGCCGCAGCCAAGGTCGAGCGCGAGCCCGAAGCGGCCCCGCCGCGCCTTGGCGATCGCCTCGGCCAGAAATTCCGGCACCCGGTAGCCGAGCGTATCGACCAGCGCGTGGTCGAATTTTTCCGCATACTGGTCGAACAGCGCCTCGACGAAAGCGCTCGGCGGCGCGTCGCCGGCTTCGGCCTTTCCGATAACCGCCAGCTTCAGCGCCGCGCCGGCGCGGTCTGCCGGATCGAGTTCTTGCGCCATACGCCAAGCCTCGGCCGCCGCATTCATGTCGCCCGCAGCCTCGTGAAACTCGCCGAGCCGAAACCAGCCCATCGCCCAGCCGGGAGCGAGTTCCAGCGCGCCGAGCATGAGTTCCGCCGCCGGCCCAGCTTCGCCCGAGCCGAACAGCATCTCGGCATAGTCGGCGCGGCGGTCGGCCAGTATGTCGCCCGAGGACGTGTTTAGCGGTTTCGCCATGCGGCGCTTATCCGCCACCGGCTCCACCGCCACAAGTCCTTCTTTAAGCTGCCATTCTTGTCAGCATCCGAGTGCGCCCACCCTTCCCCACACGCCGCAAATGTCTACATTCGCGCCATGCGTCCACGCGACCTGCTTTGCCCGAAACCCGGCGGCCTCTACTGCGCACCCGGCGATTTCTACATCGACCCGGTGCGGGCCGTGCCACGCGCGCTGGTCACGCACGGCCATTCCGACCATGCCCGCTCGGGCCACGGCTCGGTGCTGGCGACGCGCCAGACGCTCGACATCATGGGGCTGCGTTACGGCGAGGATTTCGCCGGCTCGATGCAGGAGGCCGTGCTTGGCGAGACGGTCCACATCAACGGCGTCGCCGTCACCTTCCACCCGGCCGGCCATGTGCTCGGTTCGGCGCAAATCTCGGTGGAATATGACGGCACGCGCATCGTCGCCTCGGGCGACTACAAGCGTCAGCCCGACGCCACCTGCCAGCCTTTCGAGCCTGTTCGCTGCGACGTCTTCATCACCGAGGCGACGTTCGGCCTGCCGGTCTTCCGCCATCCGCCCGACACCCACGAGATCGCCAAGCTGATCAAGTCGACCGAACAGTTCCCCGAGCGCGCGCACCTTGTCGGCGCCTATGCGCTCGGCAAGGCGCAGCGCGTCATCCGCCTCATCCGCGATTCCGGTTACGGCAAGCCGGTCTATATCCACGGCGCAATGGCGACGCTCTGCGAATATTATGAATCGCAAGGCATCGACCTCGGCGATCTCCGACCCGCAACGGTCGAAGGCGGCTCGAAAAGCGATTTCGCCGGCGCCATCGTCGTCGGCCCCTCGTCCGCCTTCGCGGACCGCTGGGCGCGGCGCTTTCCCGATCCGATCTCCTCTTTCGCGTCGGGCTGGATGCGCATTCGCCAGCGCGCCAAGCAGGGCGGCGTCGAGCTGCCGCTCATCATCTCCGACCATTCCGACTGGGACGAACTGCTCGAGACCATCGTCGAGACGGGCGCGGGTGAAATCTGGGTCACCCATGGCCGCGAGGAAGCGCTGGTGCGCTGGTGCGAACTGCAGGGCATTTCCGCCAAGGCGCTGCACCTCGTCGGCTACGAAGACGAGGGGGATTGATGCAGCGCTTCGCCGAATTGCTCGACCGCCTGGTGCTGACGCCGGCCCGCAACGGCAAGCTGAAGCTGCTCGTCGATTATTTCCGCGCCGTCGAGGACCCCGACCGCGGGTTGGCGCTTGCCGCCATCACCGGCGACCTGTCGATCGCCTCGGTGAAGCCGGCCATGCTGCGCGCGCTGATTGCCGACCGCATGGATCCGGTTCTGTTCGGCTATTCCTACGATTATGTCGGCGACCTCGCCGAGACCGTGTCGCTGGTCTGGCCCGATCCGCCGCCGCATCAAAGGCCTAACCACGAGCCGACGCTCGGCGACGTGGTCTCCGCGCTGCAATCGGCCAGCCGCTCCGACGGGCCGAGCGTGCTCGCCCGGCTGCTCGACAGCGCCGGTATCGAGGCGCGCTTCGCCATCATCAAGCTCGTCACGGGGGGCCTGCGCATCGGTGTGTCCGCCAGGCTCGCCAAACAGGCGCTCGCCGAGTTCAGCAAGGTCGACGTATCGGAGATCGAGGAACTCTGGCACGGGCTCAAAGCCCCCTACGCCGATCTGTTCGCCTGGCTGGAAGGCAACGCGCCGAAACCCGAGAAGGCGGCCAGGGCGCTGTTCCGGCCGGTCATGCTGTCCAACCCGGTGGAGGAGCGCGACCTCGAAAAGCTCGACCCGGCGGACTACGCCGCCGAGTGGAAATGGGACGGCATCCGCGTGCAGGCGGCCTCCGAGGGCGGCATCCGCCGGCTCTATTCGCGCACCGGCGACGACGTGTCGGGCGCATTCCCCGATCTCGTCGAGGCGATGGATTTTTCCGCCGCGCTCGACGGCGAGCTCCTGGTCGGCGATCCCCGCGCAGCGACCGGAACCTTCTCGGACCTGCAGCAGCGACTCAACCGCAAGACCGTATCGCCGAAGATCCGCGAAAAATTTCCGGCCTTCATGCGCTGCTACGACCTGCTGCAGCTCGGCGATGAAGACCTGCGGCCGCTGCCCTTTACCGAACGGCGAACCTGTCTCGAAGCTTTGGTGGCGAAGCTCGACCCGACACGGTTCGACCTGTCTCCGCTGGCGCCCTTCTCGGACTGGCGGGCGCTGAACGAGATGCGCACCCACCCGCCGCATCCTGTCATCGAGGGCGTCATGCTGAAGCGGCTGGATTCGCCCTATCTCGCGGGGCGGCCGAAAGGGCCGTGGTTCAAATGGAAGCGCGATCCGCACACGGTCGACGCCGTGCTGATGTATGCGCAGCGCGGCCACGGCAAGCGTTCGAGCTTCTATTCGGACTACACGTTCGGCGTCTGGCAGGGAACGCCGGGCGAGGAGGAGCTGGTTCCCGTGGGCAAGGCCTATTTCGGCTTCACCGACGAGGAGCTGAAGCAGATCGACAAATATGTGCGCGACAACACGATCGAGCGTTACGGCCCGGTGCGCTCGGTGCGCGCCGACCGCGAAAACGGCCTGGTGCTGGAGGTAGCGTTCGAGGGGCTCAACCGCTCGACGCGGCACAAGTCGGGCGTCGCCATGCGCTTTCCACGCATCTCGCGCCTGCGCTGGGACAAACCATCATCCGAAGCCGACCGCATCGAGACGCTGCAGGCGCTGCTGGATTGAGTCGCGCTAACTAGGGTTTGTTGAGATTCAGCTCAGGCGGAGCCGAAAATGGTGGATTTCGAGAACCGGAACGGAGCGTACTTTTGGGTACGTGAGTACCGGAAGCGCAGAAAGCCGCCATTTGCAGGCCCGCATCAGCTGAATCTCAACAGACCCTTACTCGACCACCGAGACGCGGATCTCGTAGATGTCGACCGCCTTGCCCTCGTTGGAGAAGTCGGAGATCACGGCGATTGAGCCTCCCGCGCCCGGCCGCAGCGCCGGCAGCTGGACGTCGAACAGATATTCGCCGCGCTCGTAGCCGACCGCGTAGCGCTGGCGGCCGCAATCGCCGAGTTCGCCGAAGTCGCAGTTGATGGAGATCTGCGTCTGCGTACCGTCCTCCGCGCGGGCGGAGATGTCGAACACCGCCTTCTTGCCGACGATCTGCTCCAGTATGCCCTGCCCCACGTCGAAGACCACCGCCGCGCCCGTCGTGCCCGAGCGGATGCGCATGAACTCGCCGGACTCGTCCTCGCTGACGTCCGCGGTGGCGCCCGTCGGGGCGTTCACGCCAGACGGATCGTCGGGCGAGAAGACGGTGATCCAGCTGCGCAATTCCAGCGCGCCGCCGGGCTCGCCCGGCGGCAGCGGGGTTTCGTCGGCCGGGTCGAACTCCTCGACGATCTGGGGCGGGGCGGGAGGAGGCGACTCCGGCAGTTCGAAAAGACCGAGCTGAAAGGCCCACCAGCCGCCGATCGCGGCCGCGCAGAGCAGCGTCACGGTGACGAACATGGCGGCCAGCGGACGCCGCTTCCGCGCCCGCCTCTCGTCGCGGTCGGGCGCCACCGCCGCCGCCTGGGAGCCAGCCAGTTCGGGCTCCGCGGCGCCTGCGCCGAGATCGACCGCGGGCGCGTTTGCGCCAGGCCCGTCCGCCGCCGGGCGTTGCGCGTCGTCGAGCGCGACCGACGGGGCCGCGCCCTGCTCGGTGCCGGGCGACGACGGCGTCTCCACGGCGGGAGCCTCGGCTTCGGGCTGCTCCATACCGAGCGAAACAGAGGGCACTTCGCCCGGGTGGATGGGCAGCGCCGGCGCTGCCGGCAGATATTCCGATTCGATGCTGGTGATCTTGGCCTGCAGGTTCTGCCGGCGCCTGATGGCCATCTCGACCGTCAGCTCGGGCTGCGAGGCCGTCGCGCGCTCAAGCGCTGCAAAGGCCGCCCGATACACCTTCTCGCGGAAGGCGCGGTCCTCTGCATCCCCCTTCTCGAGCGCGTTGCGGATCGCTTTTTCGACCGGATCCAATTACGGTTTTTCCCCATTGCGGCGTTCGCGTTGCTGATCGTTAGCCTTAGCCGGACGATCAAGCAACGTCTGCCCGCCGCAATGCCCCGCAAATTGCCGCGCCAGGGCCTTGTCTGGTCGCAATTCCGGACGGAAAACCGGTTCCCACTTTTCCTGGATTTGCCTTGTTTGCTCGCAATTCCGGACGGAAAACCGGTTCCCACTTTTCCTGGATTTGCCCTGTTAGATCGCAATTCCGGACGGAAAACCGGTTCCCACTTTTCCTGGAATTGCTTCAGGCGACGGTCACCCGGCGGTCCGAGGCCGAGCTTTCGAAAGCCGCGTCGATCAGCTTCTGGATGTCGGCGGCGCGGCGGAAGGACGGATCCCCGTTCTCGCCGGAAATCAGCGCATCGGCGAAACGCCTCGCGTTGCGCCGGACTTCCGGCAGTTGAAGCTCGCGCCATTCGCCCTTGTCGACATCCGCGCGGAGGCAGGCCGAAAGCGTCGACCGATTGCCGTCCGTCTCGACCTTCAGCGCGCCCTTGGTGCCGTGCAGCGAAAGGCTGAGATCGTTGGCGTACCCGGTTGCAAAGCGCGTCGCCAGCACGATCGCCAGCGCGCCGGATTTCAGCCGCGCCGACATCGCTACGCTGTCATTGGCGTCGAGCACATATTCGCCGACCCGGCCGCCCTCGACCTTCGGGAAGGTGACCAGCTCGGCCTTGAGGCTCACGAAATCCTCGGCCGCGCCGAAACTCGCGAAGTCGAGTATGTGGATGCCGACATCGCCGAGCACGCCGGTCGAGCCGTGCGCGGTCGATTGCCGCCACAGCCATTGCGGCTCGGTCATGGCGTCGCCCCAGGCTTTCGACACCAGCCAGCTCTGCCGGTAGGCCGCCTCGACATGGCGCAGTTCGCCGACCTCGCTCGCCTCCACCATCTTGCGCGCCAACTGGATCGCGGGCGAATTGCGGTAGCTGAGGTTCACCATGTTGACGAGGCCCGCACTTTCGGCCGCCTCGGTCATGGCGAGCGCATCCGGATAGCTCGGCGCCAGCGGCTTCTCGCACAAGATATGCTTGCCGGCGCCGATAAGCGCCAGCGTGGTGGCCTTGTGGACGCCATCGGGCGTCGCATTGATCGCGGCGTCGAAACCGCCCCAGCCGATCGCCTCCTCCAGGCTCTCGAAATGGCGCGCTATGCCGTTCGCCTCCGCAAAGGCCTTGGCCTTGCCGGGCAGGAGATCCACGCAGGCGACGATCTCGCATTCGGGAATCCGGGCAAATTCCTCGATGTGATGCGCGGCGATGCCGCCGGTGCCGAGCAGTAGCAGACGATGCATCAACTCCTCCTTGGAGAACGTTTCAAAATCCGCTCCGGCGAGGCAGATCGCGTGGATTTCGAGAACCGGAGCGGAGCGTACATTCAGGTACGTGAGCACCGGAAGCGCAGAAAGCCGCGCCAGATGCCCGCTGGAGCAGGATTTTCAAACGTTCTCAGCTCAGCCCCTTGTCGCCGTCGGCATGCAGCCGCGCGCCCTTCTGAACGATCTTCTCCTTCGCCTTGTCCACCGGAACGTTGGGCGCCTCCGATATCGCCGCCCAGGCCGGCGCGGGATTGTGCGCCCAGCGCGCGGCGTTGCGCAGCACCTGGCGCACGCCCTCATTGTGATAGATCGGGTAGGTCTCGTGGCCGGGCGAGAAGTAGAAGATTTTTCCGGCGCCGCGCTGCCAGGTCATGCCGGAGCGGAAGACCTCGCCGCCCTCGTACCAGGACACGAACACCGTCTCCATCGGCTCGGGCACGGCGAAGGGTTCGCCATACATCTCCGTCTCGGCGATCTCGATGCATTCGCCCACCCCTTGCGCGATCGGGTGTCCGCGGTTGATCGCCCAGGCGCGCTCGCGCTCGCCCGCCTCGCGCCATTTCAACGAACAGGGCGTGCCCATCAGCCGCTTGAAAATCTTCGAATAATGCCCTGAGTGGAGCACGATCAGCCCCATGCCCTCCCAGACGCGGCGGGCGACCCGCTCGACCACCTCGTCGCCGACTTCGCCATGCGCCGCGTGGCCCCACCACAACAGCACGTCGGTCGAGGCCAGGCGCCGTCCGGTCAGCCCGTGCTCGGGCTCCTGCAGCGTCGCCGTCGAAACCTCCAGCCCCTTGTCCTCGCGCAGCGCGGCGGCGATCGTCGCATGCATGCCGTCAGGGTAGATGGCGCGCACCACTTCGCTGGTCTGCTCGTGGACATTCTCACCCCAGACCACAGCCTTGATCGTCATTCTGTCCTCCAAAGCGCTTTGAGTGCATTCAATAGATCGGTACTGCCAGGAAGTTAAGCGCGCCGAATCGGCGGTTAAGGTGAATTTTCGAATGCCGCAGCCGGCGGCTTGAATTCGGACGGCAATGACGATATCACGCGCTCAAGCCGCCGGCATCGCGCCGATCGCGGTCGCCGCTTTAGCTCAGTTGGTAGAGCACATCATTCGTAATGATGGGGTCAGGTGTTCGAGTCACCTAAGCGGCACCAGATTTCCCGTCGATTTGTCGTGGATTGTTGCGAACCTTGGCTTGTCGAATGGCGCCTAGACCAGAAGATGTGCCGGCGCGGATCTTGGCGCAGCCGGAAGAACGCATCCGGGAAGGATTCGAGTTGCCCAGCCCGACAGACACCCCACAGCTTGAACTTACAGTCCTGATGCCATGTCTCAACGAGGCGGAAACGCTCGCAAGCTGCATTCGGAAATCGAAGCGCTTTCTTACCGAGAGCAATATCGATGGCGAGGTGCTCATCGCCGACAACGGATCGACGGACGGCTCCCAAGACATAGCCCGCGCCGAGGGCGCGGAGGTACTCGACGTGTCGATGCGCGGCTATGGCGCGGCTCTGCTTGGCGGCATCGCGGCCGCCAAGGGACGTTTCGTCATCATGGGAGATGCCGATGACTCGTACGACTTCTCGGCGCTGCAACCGTTCATGAATCGACTGAGGGCGGGCAGCCAGCTTGTCATGGGCAATCGTTTCAAGGGAGGCATTGCCCCCGGCGCGATGCCTTTTCTGCACAAATACTTCGGCAATCCGGTCCTAAGCTGGCTGGGACGCCTGTTCTTCAACATAGACGCTGGCGACTTTCATTGCGGGTTGCGCGGTTTTGAGACAGCAAGCATCCGCCGGCTCGGCCTACGCACCACCGGAATGGAATTTGCGTCGGAGATGCTCGTCCGTTCCGCGCTGGCCGGCTATCGTATCGATGAGGCACCGACAACGCTTCGGCCCGACGGGCGCTCCCGCCCACCCCATTTGCGACCATGGCGCGACGGCTGGCGCCACTTGAGCTTCCTGCTCATGTACAGTCCACGTTGGCTATTCTTCTATCCCGGTGTTTTTTTGCTTACCACAGGTGTCGCCGGAGCAATATTGCTGCTGCCTGGCCCGGTTAGGGTCGGAACCATCCATTTCGACCTGCATACATTCCTTGTCGCGTGTATCGCGGTCCTCTTAGGCACCCAAAGTATTTCATTCGCCTTGATTGCGCGTCAATTCGCAACCGCTCACGGGCTTACACCGCCGTCGAAGCGTTTCGGCGCCATTCTCGACGATTTGACGCTCGAACGTCTGCTTGTCGCCGGCGGAGTAGTCGCGACAGTGGGGATCGTTGGTTTTGTCTGGTGTATCGTTCAATGGGCATCGGCCGGGTTTGGGGTGCTGCAATATGCCCAATTGGTGCGGGTTCTGACCCTCTCGCTAACTGCCTTGGCTATCGGTTTTCAGCTGGCCCTCGCAGCATTCCTTTCCGCGATAACCGCAATTCCGACCCGATGATCATAACGGGCAAATCGCCCATAGCGGACCGAGGCCCTGTCACAATGAAAGATATTCCGGAAAACCACAGGCGGATGGGTATCGGGTCGAAGGCCAGGTTGGCCACGATTGTTATCAGGGAAAACGGCTTTGCCTATTTGTTCTACCTAGGGCTTTCCTATATCGGCAACAGCCTGGCAGAGTTCGGCTTTCGCAAGTCGGATGCGATGAGGCGGGCGAACAGTCTTCCCGGCGTCAACAGTCCCGAGGCAAACAAGCATATCTGGGACAATTGGGACTGGAGCGCCCAAGGCGACGAATGGACTCCCAGTGCCGAGTGGAAGCAATCGGTCGTCAGTAAATTCTTAGATCCTTACTTCGCGAATGCCGATTTCATCCTTGAAGTCGGTCCGGGTGCGGGACGGTGGACGGAATACCTTATCCCTCGGGCGGAAAACTTCCTCGGCGTGGATATCTCGGAAACCTGCATCGAGGAATGCCGGAAACGCTTCGCCAAATCGTCAAACGCCACCTTCGAAGTTGGAAACGGGAAAGACCTTCGAACCCTCGCCGCTGCATCCGTGGACCGGATCTGGTCTTTCGATGTGTTCGTTCATATCAACCGCGCCGAATTTTCGTCATATGTTTCCGAATTCAACCGTGTGCTCAAGCCCGACGGCCTCGGTGTAATCCACCATGGGTCGTTCGGTGGAAGCACCGGCGGATGGAGATCGAACGTGACGCTGGACGATGTAATTGCGTTCATGTTCGAAAATTCTCTGGAGGTGGTATCTCAGACCCAGGCCTGGACAGACAATGATCAAGAACATCACGCTGGTTTGTACGGGGACACGATAACCGTCTTCAGAAAACCCTCATGAAGTCTTTGTCGCATAAATTCCTTAGGTTCTTTATTGTTGGAACAACCTGCTCTACGTTGTTTTTTGCTACCTATTTTTTTCTTTTACACTTTGCCAAATTATCATTAAGCGTAACTACCGTATTAACATACTCTATCTGTTTCTTCGTTGGGTACTTTCTACAGAGAAATTTTACCTTCCGGGCCCGAGGAGTGCATGGCAAGTCCGTGCTGAGATATCTCGCGCTTCATTCGTTCGCGATGATCTTCGTCTATTTCACGACGCAACGGATGGAAACCGTATATGGTTTCGGGCCATTTGCTGCATCTCTAAGCGCTACAGCGATTGCTGGCATTGTCAGCTTTGTGATTTCGCTGACCTGGGTGTTTGCCGAGCGGAACGAGGGCGATCAATCTCTTCTGGAACGTCCGTGAGAATTGAACGCACCTCGCGGACCGCGAATGCCCAGTACAATCGGGCCAACCCCGATTCCGTGGCGATCAGCATCGCCACGGAGGTACGTGCAGACATGTATCGCATGGCAACCACTCGTTTCCCATTCACCAAAAGCGACCTCGTGCTGGATGTGGGCGTCACGTCCGACAGGTCCTATGCTTCCTCGAACTATTTCGAGCAGTTTTATCCTTGGAAAAACAAGATCGTCGCAGCCGGAATAGACGATGCACGCTTCCTGGAGGAGCTTCATCCGGGCGTTCGTTTTGTCCACGCCGACGCGCTTGATCTGCCTTTTGAGGACGCGTCTTTCGACTATGTGCACTCGTCCGCCGTTCTGGAGCATGTCGGCAGCTTCGAGAACCAGCGGCGGATGATCGCCGAGTGCGCTCGGGTGGCGCGCAAGGGCATATGCCTGACCACTCCCAACCGCTGGTTTCCGGTCGAGTTCCACACACAGCTGCCGCTGCTGCACTGGTTGCCCAAACCCCTGGTTCCGGCGCATTCTCTCAGGCATGGGGCAGGAGGAACTGGCCAGGGAAGAGAACCTCAACCTGATGACGGAGCGCAAGCTTCAGGAAGCAGCCGAGGGTATCGAGGACTGGTCATTCCGCGTCGAACATGCGCGGCTTTTCGGACTAAAGAGCAACCTGATCCTCTTCGGTCACCGCGGCGTTCGAACTGCGATCGCGCCGTCTCTCGAAACCATGGCGCTTATTGAAACGATGGCTGCAAGCCCGGCCAGCGGAAGCGCGGGCGCCAAGTAGACCATACTCAGCGCGTCGAACGACGAGACCTCCACCAACGCAATCAAAGTTGCACGTGCAAGCACAAGCACCCACGCGGCCGTCGCGATGATCAGCAGCGTCGATATCCTACGCTTCCGCAGATCGAGAGCAAGCCTTGCTCCCCAGCAGGCCAGCCCAAGAAGCAGTGTGGCAGGGTACAGAATGCGGTAGATATCGACCATTGCTTTGCTGAAACGCAGCGCCACCAGGCTGCGGGGGTCCTGCCGGCTTGTTTGCGACTCCGGATCATTCGAATCGACGTATAGGCGTCGCTGGTTTTCAGACAGGCTGACCGAGCCCGATGACAGCCCCAGACGCATCTCGCTTCCATCGGGAAACGCTGCGACCAGGGTACAATTTGTCGTGCATCGATGCGTGATTCTGAATCTGTTGAGCGTCGCGTTCGTATCCCCGAAGAATTTCGCAATGTCGGGGCTGTCGACACGGTTGGCCAGGACTGTCGCCTCACCAGCATCTCCGGATTTCACGCGAAGCGCCGGCCAGTCGCTGGATGTCTTGTCATAGAACCAGCCCGACACGGCAGATACATCGGGGCCCGGGGGGAGAATTCTGGGATAGTTGAGAAATTGCCAAAACCGGCCGAATTCTTGATGGGTGGTCGCCGCCCCCCAGGCTTCAGTGAAGGCTGTGGAGCGTGCACGACTGATCAGGGCGATTGCGCTGCCGATAGTACCGGGGACCGACAGCCATTGCTCCATGCTCATTGGAGGAATGCTGTCTGAAAGGGTGAAGCGGCACCTGAGTTGGCCATTGTCGCACGCTTGCCTGATGTCGTCAGCCACTTGTCCAAACTTGCGTGATGCAGCCGCGGGAGAAGAATAAAATCCATTCAACGCCCCTGCATCGCGAAGCGCCCATACGAAATGAGCGCCGATGATTTTCCCGCATGTCTCGGGGTAGCGTCGGCACCCGGTATTTCTCCAGTTCTCCAGAGGTCCACCAGGCCGGAAAGAAGCGGCGAGCGGGCTAAATGCGGGGCTGACCTCGGCCACGAGCCTCAACGTCTCGTCCGAGACGGGAACGTATGGTACGCGCGCGTCATCCACAACGTTCTGCAGGCCTGCGAGAGCCGACTGAAAATTTCGTTCTTTGAAATCGACGTCGGCAAATCGGTCGTAGACGAACAGGTTGGTGGTCATGAACGCAATCAAGACCGCGGCAAATCCAGAGGCAACGATCGCCGAGCCTGCGGCTGCGTCGCCCATGGACCGCTTCTCAAGCCAGCTCTGCAGCGCCTTTCCGACTAGCAGGATAACAATGGCAGGAGCAAACCAGACGCCTTCTTCGCGCGTCAGCCACGCCCAGCCAAGGACGCAGCCGCAGACAACCGCGAGTCCGTGACGTTTCCAGCGCTGGTCCAGTGGCGCAAACAAAATCACCGAGAACGTCGAGAAGAAGATCAGCGTCTGGCCCCAATAGATCTGGTCCCTGGTGACTCTGTTAAACCCGGGCTGGAAGCTGCTCGGAAGCGGAAGCAAGGCAAGAAGCAGGAAGACGGCCAGCGCCGCGGCGCGCGATCCTGTGATGCGGAGCACCGCCCAGCTGGTCACAAGTATCGATGTGACCGCGAACAATGCGTGCAAGGCCGACACAGGAAGCCCGCTGGCAGTGCCCAAAGCAAGGAAGACGGGGTAGCCAGGCCCTTTCATCAAGGTGTATTGGCTGAAGGGTCCCAGCCATTCGCCCTTCGCTATGTGTTGGGCCAGCCGAATGAAATGAGCGTCATCATGCATGGCGAACGACAAGAGATTGGTTGGCGTGTTGATTTCCCAGGCCAAACGCAACAGCGAGACGAACACGACCAGGAGCATGGTCGTGGCCGGAACGGTCCTTGCACGGTTCGTCAGCATCGGGCTTTTTCGGGAATGGGCGGTTGTCGCGGTTTCTGCCACGGCCGCCGTGGATAGACAACGGGCGTCAGCGTGCCGATGAGCGTCTACGATAGCGCCGCCGACACCGGGGCGGCATCGGGCACCGCCCGGAACTCCCTCAGGCCGCCGCCTTCTTCGCCAGCCGAGCCTTGATGCTCTCGACATCGGCGCGCGGCGTCGCCGCAAACAGCGTCTTGGTATAGCTGTGCTGCGGGTCGGAGAACACCGCGTCGCGGCTGCCGTATTCGACCGCCTCGCCGTAATACATCACCATCACGTCGTCGGCGATGTAGCGCACCACCGAAAGGTCGTGGCTGATGAAGACGTAGGTGAGCTGGAACTCGTCCTGCAGGTCGGCGAGCAGGTTCAGCACCTGCGCCTGCACCGAGAGGTCGAGCGCCGAGACCGGCTCGTCGAGCACCAGAAGGCTTGGGTTCAGCATCAGCGCGCGGGCGATCGCGATGCGCTGGCGCTGGCCGCCGGAGAACATGTGCGGGTAGCGGTGGTAGTGCTCGGGCTGCAGGCCGACCTTCTGCAACATCGCCATCGCACGCTCGCGCCGCTCGTCTGCGGGAACGTCTGTGTTGATCTTCAGGGGCTCGCCGAGCACGTCGCCGATCTTCTGGCGCGGGTTGAGCGAGCCGTAGGGATTCTGGAACACGATCTGCACCTTGCGGCGCATCTCCGGCGTCAGGCTCTGCCTGGCGATGTCGATCTTGTTTCCGTCGATGAAAAGGTCGCCCGATGTCGCCGGGTCGATCAGCGTGACGATGCGCGCCAGCGTCGACTTCCCGCAGCCCGACTCGCCGACGATGGCAAGCGTCTTGCCCTTCTCCACCGAGAAGCTCACGCCCTTCACGGCATGGATGGTGCGCGCCGTGGAGAACAGCCCGCCGCCGACATGGTAATCGCGCACGATGTCCTTCGCCTGGAGAACGGTCTGGCTCATAGCGGCGGCTCCATCATCGGCGTGTTCACGGCAACGGCCTCGGCCTCCAGCAGGAAGCCGTCGATGGTCGGCAGGCGGTCGCCGGTGGCGTTGTCGGGAAGCGCTGCGAGCAGCGCCCGCGTGTAGCTGCTCTGAGGAGTCTCGAACAGCGACAGCACGTCGGCCTCCTCCATCTTCCTGCCCTTGTACTGCACAATGACGCGGTCCGCCGTCTCGGCCACCACGCCCATATTGTGGGTGATCATGATCAGCCCCATGCCGTATTCGGACTGCAGGCGCACAAGCAGGTCGAGGATCTGCTTCTGGATGGTCACGTCGAGTGCGGTGGTCGGCTCGTCGGCGATCAGAAGCTTCGGATTGCAGGCAATAGCAATCGCGATCATCACGCGCTGGCACTGGCCGCCCGACATCTGGTGCGGGTAGCTGCCGAGGCGCTCGGCCGGCTCGGCTATGCCGACCAGCGTGAGCAGTTCGATGGCGCGGGCGCGGCGCTGGGCGCGGTCCATGCCCATGTGCACCTTCAGCACCTCCTCGATCTGGAAGCCAACGGTGAAGCACGGGTTGAGGCTCGCCATCGGCTCCTGGAAGATCATCGCCATGTCCTTGCCGACGAGCCTGCGGCGTTCCTTCGGCGTCAGCTTCATCAGGTCCGTGCCGTCGAACATCATCCTGTCGGCCGTCACCTTGGCGGTCCAGGGCAGCAGCCCCATGACGGCCAGCATCGAGACGGACTTGCCCGAGCCGGACTCGCCGACGATCGCCAGCACCTCGCGCTTGTCGACCTTGATCGACACACCGTCCACCGCCCGGAACATGCCGGTCGCGGTTTCGAACTCGACGACCAGGTTTTCGATTTCGAGAAGGGCCACCGGTCAGCTCCTCTTCAGCTTCGGGTCGAGGGCGTCGCGCAGGCCGTCGCCCATCAGGTTGATCGCCAGCACGGTGACCAGGATGGCAAGGCCGGGCAGCGTCACAACCCACCAGGCGCGCAGGATGAATTCGCGCGCTTCAGCAAGCATCGTGCCCCATTCGGGCGTCGGCGGCTGCGCGCCCATGCCGAGGAAACCCAGCGCCGCGGCGTCGAGGATGGCGTTGGAGAAGGACAGCGTCGCCTGCACGATCAGCGGCGCCATGCAATTGGGCAGGATGGTCGAAAACATCAGCCTCAGCGGGCCGGCGCCGGCGACCTTGGCCGCCACGACATAGTCGCGGCTCTTTTCCCCCATGACGGCGGCGCGCGTCAGCCTGACGAAATGCGGCTGGAACACCAGCGCGATGGCGATCATCGCGTTGGTGAGGCCGGGCCCGAGCACGGCGACAAGAACAAGGGCCAGAAGCAGCGACGGGAAGGCCAGGATGATGTCCATCAAACGCATGATGACCGTGTCGACCCAGCCGCGGAAATAGCCGGCGAAGACGCCGATCGCGATGCCGCCGACCAGCGAGATCACCGTCACGATGACGCCGATGAAAAGCGAATAGCGCGTGCCGTAGATCAGCCGCGAGAGAATGTCGCGCCCGACGGCATCGGTGCCGAGCAGATAGGCCGCGCGGCCACCCTCCTGCCAGAAGGGCGGCACTAGAACCGCATCGCGATATTGCGCGTTGGGCGCATGCGGCGCGATCAGCGGCGCGAAGACGGCGACGAAGACGAGGAATACGAAGAACCAGAAGCCTACCACGGCGCCGCGGTTCTCGGAGAAATAGTACCAGAATTCGGCGAAGCGCGCGCGGCGCGACGGATCGACGGAGACCGGACCGGGGGTGTTCGCGAGAGTCTCAGCCACTGTCGCCTCCTAGTGCCGGATGCGCGGGTTGATCAGGCCGTAGAGCAGGTCCACGACAAGGTTCACCAGCATGATGATGCAGGCGATGATCAGCAGTCCGCCCTGGATGACGGGATAGTCGCGCCTGAAGACGGAATCGACCATCCACTTGCCGATGCCCGGCCAGGAGAAGATGGACTCCGTCAGGATCGCGCCGGCGAGCATGACGCCCACCTGGAGGCCGATCGTGGTGACGACCGGGATCATGGCGTTGCGCAGCGCGTGAATGCCGACGACGCGGAACGTCGACAACCCCTTGGCGCGGGCCGTGCGCACATAGTCCTCGCTGAGAACCTCGAGCATCGCCGAACGCGTCTGCCTGGCGATCACGGCGAGCGGGATGGTGCCGAGCACGATGGTCGGCAGGATCAGGTGGCTGGCGGCGGATCTGAAGGCGCCCTCTTGGCCCGACAGGGCAGAGTCGATCAGCATGAAGCCGGTGACGGTCGGAAAGAAGAACATCAGCGAGATTCGGCCCGACACCGGCGTCCACTGCAGGATGCCCGAGAACAGTATGATCAGCAGAAGACCCCACCAGAAGATCGGCATCGAGAAGCCGATCAGCGCGGTGCCCATGATCAGCTGGTCGAAGATCGAGCCACGCTTGATGGCGGCGAAGATGCCCGCCGGAATGCCGAGCACGATGGCGAAGAGGATGGCGCAGAGCGACAGTTCCAGCGTCGCCGGAAACAGCTCAAGAAACTGCGCCAGCACTGAATTCTTGGTGGTGATCGACGTGCCGAAATCGCCGTGCAGGATGCCCCACAGATAGTCGAGATACTGGATCACGATGTGCCGGTCGTAGCCGAGCTGGTGCGAGATCTCGGCATGGCGCTCGGGCGACATGACGCGTTCGCCCGAAAGCAGCGCGACGGGATCGCCCGGCAAGAGCCGGATGAAGGAGAAGGCGATGATCGAGACCCCGATGAAGGTAGGGATCAGGACCGCCAGCCGCCCGAGAAGAAAACGAAACATAGACATCAGCCCCAATGCCGCATCCGCGGCAGCCGGCTCCCGTTATGGGTGTTCCTGACCGGCCAAGCTATAACAAAAGGGGCGCCCGCGTCGCGAGCGCCCCTTTCCACTATCTGTCCGGCATCATTCGACGATGTCGACGCCGTCAAAGGCGAAGTCGCCGAGCGGGCTCTGGACGAAGCCCTCAACGTTCTTGCGCATCGGAACGATCGCCAGCGAATGGTCGATCGTCGCCCACGGAGCCTCGCGCTTGAAAACGACCTGCGCCTGTTCGTAGAGCTTGGTGCGCTCGGCAAGGTCGCTCGTTTCCTTCGCCTTGCTGACGAGGTCGTCGAACTCCTGGTTGCACCACTGGGCGCGGTTGTTGCCGCCCACCGCGTCGCAGCCAAGCAGCGTGTCGAGGAAGTTGTCCGGGTCCCCGTTGTCGCCGGTCCAGCCGAGCATCACCGCGCCGTCGCGGTCCTTGGCCTTGGACTTGTCGAGGTATTCGGCCCATTCGTAGGAGACGATCTCGACCTTGACGCCGATCTTCTCGAAGTCGGACTGGATCAGCTCCGCCGCGCGGCGGGCGTTGAGCATGTAGGGACGCGCAACCGGCATCGCCCAGACCTTCATCTGGAGATCCTTGACGCCGGCGGCCTCGAGAGCAGCCTTCGCCGCTTCCGGATCATATTTGTCGTCCTCTATGGCGTTGTTGTAGGACCACATGGTCGGCGGGATCGGGTTCTTGGCCGGCGTCGCCGCGCCCTGGAACACGGCGTCGACGATCGCCTGCTTGTTGATCGCCATGTTCAGCGCCTTGCGGACTTCCGGCTTGTCGAACGGCGCCTGGGTCGTGTTGTAGGCGAGATAGGCGACGTTGAGGCCTTCCTGCTCGATGACCTTGAGGTCCGGATCGGCCTTCATCGCGGCCACGTCCGCCGCGTTCGGATAAGGCATCAGGTGGCATTCGCCGGCCTTCAGCTTCTGATAGCGGACCGATGCGTCGGTGGTGATGGCGAAGACGAGATCGTCGATCGGCTGCTTGCCGCCCCAGTAGTCGGGGTTCGCCTTGTAGCGGATGACCGCGTCCTGCTGATAGCCGACGAACTGGAACGGACCGGTGCCGAGCGGCTGCTGGTTCATCTGGTTCATCTTGCCGTCAGCCACGAGCTTGTCGGCATATTCCTTCGACAGGATGGAGGCGAACGGCATCGCAATGTTTGCGAGGAACGGAGCTTCCTTCTTCTTCAGCGTGAACTTCACCGTCAGGTCGTCAACCTTCTCGATCGAGGCGAGCAGGTCAGGCATGCCCATGCCGGCGAAATACTCCCAGGAGCCGCCCTCGACATATTTGTTCCAGGCGTTGTCCTCTTTCCACTGGCGCTCATAGGAGAAGATCACGTCGTCGGCGTTGAAATCGCGCGTCGGGGTGAAGAACTCGGTGGTCTGGAACTTGACGCCCGGGCGCAGCTTGAAGGTGTACTGCAGGCCGTCGTCGGAAACCTCGTAGCTCTCGGCCAGGCCCGGTTCGACCTCGGTCGTGCCCTTCTTGAACTCGAGCAGGCGGTTGTAGATCGGGTGGGCGGCGGCGTCGAATGTGGTGCCGGCGGTGTAGAGGCCGGGGTCGAAGCCTTCCGGAGATGCTTCGGAGCAGTAGACGAACGTCTTTGCGCTCGCTACGCCGCTGATCACGGTTGCGGCCAACAACGCGGCCGCAAAAGTGGATTTCTTGAACATAGAAGTCTCCCTGATTGTGTTCCAAGCCCCTCTAGGCCGGAAAGCGCGCATATAATCACCCTTTTCCCGGCTTTGGAACTCCCCGCCTACTTGCCGCACCGTCAGGGGAAAAATTTCGCGGAAAAAGCGGCGGTTATGGTCAAAACGAGCTTTGGTGACGAGCGTGGGGCATCGACCGGGACTGCGCCGCCAAGGCTTGCTTGTGATGCGATGGTGA
The DNA here is from genome assembly GCF_040049215.1 of Mesorhizobium sp. KR9-304. Classification (NCBI taxonomy): domain Bacteria; kingdom Pseudomonadati; phylum Pseudomonadota; class Alphaproteobacteria; order Hyphomicrobiales; family Phyllobacteriaceae; genus Mesorhizobium; species Mesorhizobium sp. KR9-304. Next base: position 674,742 of record NZ_JBDZDN010000001.1, read on the forward strand.
CCCTACATATGCAGGCAGCGGTTTTCGGATTCCCTCCCGAAGCTGGCCGGGGATAACAACAAGACCGGCACGCGGGCGACAAGGATCGCAAACCGTCCAGGGAGGAAGAATTGGCGACATCGACCCGAAAGCCGCCGGCAGCCGGCAAGGCCGGCACAATCAAGGACCCGAAGACCAAGGCATCAGCAAAAGCGACAGACGCGGCCGAAACCAGCGCCGCCAAGGCGCAGTCCGCTTCTACCGTCTCCTCCCTCGCTGCTGCGCAAGCCGCGGCAAAACCCTGGCTGAGCAGCTACCCCGCCAACATGCCGGCCGAAATCCAGCCGCCTACAGGCTCGATCGGCGACGTTCTCGTCAGATCCTGCAAGGAGTTCGCCGGCCGCCCGGCCTTCACCTGCATGGGCAAGTCGATCAGCTTCGGCGATCTCGAGCGGCAGTCGGCCGCGCTCGGCGCATGGCTGCAGGCAAAGGGCCTGGCCAAGGGCGCGCGCGTGGCGATCATGATGCCCAACGTGCTGCAGTATCCGGTCGCGATGATGGGCATATTGCGCGCCGGCTACACCGTCGTGAACGTCAACCCGCTCTATACGCCGCGAGAACTGGAGCACCAGCTCAAGGATTCGGGCGCGGAGGCCATCATCGTCCTCGAGAATTTCGCCAAGACGCTGCAGGCCGTTGTCGCGAAGACTCCGGTCAAGCATGTCGTGGTCGCAACGATGGGCGACATGCTGGGCGTCAAGGGTTACGTCGTGAACTTCGTGGTCAGGCGCGTGAAGAAGCTCGTCCCGGCCTGGTCGCTATCAGGCCATGTCGCCTTCAACGCCGTGCTGAAGGATGGCGCAGGGCGCCAGCTGAAGCCGGTCAAGGTCAGCGCCGACGATGTCGCCTTCCTGCAATATACCGGCGGCACGACCGGCGTCTCCAAGGGCGCAACGCTGCTTCACCGCAATGTGATCGCCAATGTCGAGCAGTTGGGCGTCTGGGTGGAGGACGCCTACACGGTGAGGCCGAAGCCGCCCAGCCAGGTCTTCATCTGCGCGCTGCCGCTCTATCACATCTTCGCGCTGACGGTGAACGCGCTGATGGGCATGCGGATGGGCGCGCGGAATATCCTCATCCCCAACCCGCGCGACATTCCGGGCTTCGTCAAGGAATTGGCGAAATACAAGTTCCACATCTTCCCCGGCCTCAACACGCTGTTCAACGCGCTGCTCAACAACGAGGATTTCCGCAAGCTCGACTTCAAGGAGCTCGTCCTGTCGCTTGGCGGCGGCATGGCGGTCCAGCGTGGCGTCGCCGAGCGCTGGAAGAAGGTCACCGGCAACAAGATCACCGAAGGCTACGGCCTGTCGGAAACCTCACCGGTCGCCACAGCCAACAGGGTGAGCGGCGGGGAATTCACCGGCACGATCGGCCTGCCGCTGCCGTCGACCGACATCTCCATCCGCGACGATGACGGCAACGCCCTTCCGACCGGCGAGGTCGGCGAGATCTGCATCCGCGGCCCGCAGGTGATGGCCGGCTACTGGAACCGGCCCGACGAGACGGCCAAGGTGATGACGCCGGACGGCTTCTTCAAATCCGGCGACATGGGCTTCATGGACGACAAGGGTTTTACCAAGATCGTCGACCGCAAGAAGGACATGATCCTGGTCTCCGGCTTCAACGTCTATCCGAACGAGTTGGAAGAGGTCGTGGCGCTGCATCCGGGCGTGCTGGAGGTGGCGGCTGTCGGCGTGCCGGACGAGCATTCCGGCGAAGTGCCCAAGCTCTTCGTCGTCAAGAAGGACCCGAACCTAACGGCGGAGGCGCTCGACGCCTACTGCAAGGAGAACTTCACCGGCTACAAGCGCCCCAAGTACATCGAGTTCCGCACCGAACTGCCGAAGACGCCGGTGGGCAAGATCTTGCGCAGGGAGTTGCGGGGGTAGCTAAACCTCTAGCGGTCGGGACAGCTTGCCGCGCAAAAGGAGCGCCGATGCATGTCAGGAAGGAGAACTTCCCGGTCGGCCGCGTGCGCCAATATCTGGAGCCCGGCCCGATCGTGCTGGTCTCGTCGCGGTGGCGGGGCAAGAACAACATCATGACCATGGGCTGGCACATGGTCATGGAGTTCACGCCCTCGCTTCTGGGTTGCCTGATCTCCAGCGGCAATCACAGCCATCACATGATCCGCAACAGCGGCGAATGCGTCATCAACCTGCCGACCACCAGGCTAACCGACGAGGTCATCGCCATCGGCAATTCCTCTGGCGCCGAGATCGACAAGTTCGAGCAGTTCGGCCTGACCGCGGAAAAGGCCGCGGAGGTCGGCGCGCCGCTCATCGGCGAATGCCACGCCGGTTTCGAGTGCCGCATCCATGACGACGCGCTGGTCGACAAGTACAATCTCTTTATCTTCGAGGTGGTGAAGGCGCATGTGGCCAAGTCGCCAAAACATCCCGAGACGCTGCACTACACCGGCGACGGCGTGTTCATGATTGCCGGCGCGATCATCCACCGCAAATCGCAGTTCCGGCCGGGCATGCTGTGAAGCGAGGTGGCGGCCGCTCAGCCGCCCTCGCCCTCGCGCGTGAACGAGAACACGCCGGCCGGCTTCGTCGCGCTAGTTTCGCCGAAATCCGCCACCTGATAGTCGGCAACCGGACGAAGCCGCTGATACGGAAGGAAGGCGCGGCCGGGATCCCCGACCAGCACTTCGATGCCTGCGGCCAGGCATCGATCGAGGAAGGCCGTGACCCGCAAAGCAAGGTCTTGGTCGTAGAAAAGGTCGCCGACGGCGACGACATCGACCGCCGGCGGAGGGCCCATGGTCAGGTCGTCTTGAACAACCAACACATCGGCGCCGTTCGCCACGGCGTTGAGCTTCGTTGCGACGGCGGCGAGCGGATCGATGTCCGCGGCGGTCACGCTCGCCGCGCCGGCCTTCGCCGCGGCGATGGCGACGAGGCCGCCGCCGGCCCCGAGGTCGAGCACGCGGCGCTGCCACACGATTTCCGGGTGGGCAAGAAAATGCATGGCGAGCGCGATGCCGCCCGCCCATGGATAGGCCCAGTATGGCGACAGCGCACCGGCGCCCCTGCGAGACTCGAGAAGACGCCAGAGGCCGGTCGACGGCTGGGCCGTGTGCACCCTGATCCCGGCTATCGACGGCGCCGCGACGAGCGGAATGTTGGCTCGGATGAACGCCTCCGCGTCGTAGCCCGATATGCCGGCCGGGTTGATCATCCCGGAACGCCGACCGGCGGGCGGGTCGAGGCTGTCCATTGGGCCCGTGGCCGTCACCGTCCTGCCGCGAGGAAGGCGGGCAGGTCGACGATGGAGTCCAGCACGACATCGGCCAGCGGCGCCAGCGATTCGCGCGTGCCGGTGCCGGAAAGCACGCCGATGGCGAGCCCTGCTCCGCCGGCCTTCGCCATCTCCAAATCGTGCCTGTTATCGCCGACCATGGCGACCTCGGAGGATTTGAGCCCGGTCAGGTCGCAGAAGGCGATGATCGTGTCCGGTGCCGGTTTCGGATTGGCGACCGCGTCGTAGCCGTAGGCGGCGTCGAACATCTGCGCGATGCCGAGCGCCAGCAGCGTCTTTTCCGCGCCGCCGGTGGAATCGTTGGTCGCGACGCCGAGCCGGAAGCCCGAGCGATGCAGGCTGGCGATGGCATCCCGGCTGCCCGGCAGCGCAACCGACTGAAGCGCGCCCTGCTCGGCTGTGAACGTGTCGAAATAGGCAGTCATCTCCCTGCGGCGCGCCTCGTCGGCCTGCGGATACCAGAGCGCAACGATGTCGGCATTGGTGCCGGCGGCGAAGACCGAATCCCCGCGAAAGCAATGGCTGTGGTAGTCGTAGCCGGCCTTGACCATCAGCGCGTCGGCTCGGGCGCGGTCGCCGTCGGCCGCATGCAGCGCCATCAGGTCGGCCAGCACGTACCAGGTCTTCTGGAAATCGACCAACGTCCCGTCCTTGTCGAACAGGATGCCCTTTATGTCCGCCAAGATTCTGATGCCCCCGATGTTGATGCAGCGCCGTTGACGAATGTCGTCAGCCGAAGCTTCTCATATGCCGCACCAGCCCCGCCGTCGAGGCGTCGTGCGTGGCGGCGTCCTCCTTGCCCTCGACGACGGGCAGCAGTCCGGTCGCGAGTTCCTTGCCGAGCTCGACACCCCACTGGTCGAAGGAATTGATGTTAAACAGCGCGCCCTCGACGAAGACGCGGTGCTCGTAGAGCGCGATCAGCCTGCCGAGCGTCCTCGGATCGAGCGAGCGGTAGAGGATCGTCACCGAGGGACGGTTGCCGGCGAACACCCGGTGCGGCGCGATCTTTTCCACGTCCTCCGGCTTCATGCCCTTGGCCAGCATCTGCGTCCTGGCCTCGTCCAGCGTGCGGCCCTTCATCAGCGCCGCCGACTGCGCCAGCACATTGGCGAGCAGCAGGTCGTGGTGGTGCTTGAGGTCGGGCTCGTGGCCGACCGCCGCCGCCAGGAACTCGATCGGGATCACGTCGGTGCCCTGATGGAGAAGCTGGAAGAAGGCGTGCTGGCCGTTGGTGCCGGGCTCGCCCCAGACCAGCGGCCCGGTTGGCGTCGCCGCCTCGCCGCCCTCCAGCGTCACGTGCTTGCCGTTCGATTCCATGTCGAGCTGCTGCAGATAGGCGGGAAAGCGCGACAGCCGCTGGTCGTAGGGGATGACCGCGCGCGCCGGATAGCCGCAGACCACGCGGTGCCACCAGCCGACCAGCCCCATCACCGCTGGCAGGTTCTGCAACAGAGGTGTGGTGCGGAAGTGCTCGTCCATCTCATGCGCGCCGGCGAGGAAATCGCGGAAATTCCTGGCGCCGACGGCAATCATGATCGGCAGGCCGATCGCCCCCCACAGCGAATAGCGGCCGCCGACCCAGTCCCAGAAGCCGAAGACACGGTCGGGAGCGATGCCGAACTTCGCCACCAAATCGAGCGCGGTCGACACCGCCGCGAAATGATTGGCGACCGCGCCATCGCCTAGCCTGGAGACGATCCAGCGCTTGGCCGTCTCGGCGTTGGTCATCGTCTCGACGGTCGTGAAGGTTTTTGACGCGACGATGAACAGCGTGGTCTCCGGCTCCAGCCCCTTCAGCGTGTCGTGCATGTGCGCGCCGTCGATGTTCGACACGTAGTGCGCGCGCGGCCCGTCATGCCAGGGCGCCAGCGCCAGCGTCGCCATAGCCGGGCCGAGGTCGGAGCCGCCGATGCCGATGTTGACCACGTCGGTGATTGCCTTGCCCGTGGCGCCCCTGGCCTCGCCCGAACGCACGGCGTCGGAGAATTTCGCCATCGCGTCGAGCACGGCGTGCACGTCGGGCACCACGTCATGGCCGTCGACCAGCACCTTCGCGCCTTTCGGCTGCCGCAGCGCGGTGTGCAGCACGGCGCGGTTTTCGGTGATGTTGATCTTTTCGCCGGCGAACATGGCGTCACGGCGCTTCTCCACGCCGGCGGCCAGCGCCGCCTCGGCGAGCAGCGCCATCGTCTTCTCCGTCACCGCGCACTTCGACCAGTCGAGCAGCAGGTCGCCGTCGATCAACGAGAACTTGGCGAACCGCTGCTGATCGCCTGCGAAGGCGGCGCGCATGTCCTTCGGCACGTCCGCGTGATGGTTTCTGAGCGCTTCGAGCCTTGCCTGAAACGAGCCGTCTGCCACTGTCGCACTCCTGAGATTTCGCGCGCGCACCATAGCAGAGCTTTTCGCATCTGCGAGAGGCAGCTTCTCGTAGCCTCCGTCCGACCGCGCCGCTTGCGGAACCGCTGGGCCAGCGATGATGCATCACTGGCATAAATCATAACGATTAGAAAAATTCATTGGCGCAAGCGTTTGGACCACGAATACAAATCGCTGGGCCAGAATTCGGGGCGGCTTCGGGGGAGCGTTCGCGCAAGGAGCGATCATGCCACAGCGTAACGACACGGCAATTTGGTCCGGACTTTTCCGCATCTCCGCGGAGTCCGGCCAGACGCTGCAGGCGCAGATCCGCCAGGCAATCGTCGCCGCCATCCTCGACCGCCAGATCGCCGCCTCCATGCCGCTTCCCTCCTGCCGCATCCTGGCGGAGAAGCTCGGCGTCGCGCGCGGCACCGTGGTGCTGGCGTTCCAGCAGCTCGTCGACCAGGGGTTCCTCGTGGCGCGCGAGCGGCGCGGCCATTTCGTCAATCCGGAGGTGCTCGCCACGCCGGCCCGGCCCGCCCAGAAGGCCAACGACAATTCCAACGACATCGACTGGAAGGCGCGCCGCCAGATCGCCGCCTCCGACATGCCGCCGCCCGCCAAGCACGGCAACTGGATCAAGTCGTCCTATCCCTTCGTCTACGGCCAGTTCGACCCGGCGCTGTTTCCGACCGCCGAATGGCGCGAGTGCAACCGCATGGCGCTCGCCGTGCTCGAGATCCGCAACTGGGCGGCCGACATGGTCGACCGCGACGATCCGCTGCTGATCGAGCAGATCCAGGCGCGGCTCTTGCCGCGGCGCGGCATCTTCGCCAATCCCGACGAGATCATCGTCACGCTCGGCGCGCAGAACGCGCTCTACATGCTGGCCACGCTGCTGATGGCCAAGGGTTCCAGGGTCGCGATGGAGGATCCCGGCTATCCCGACGCGCGTTCGATCTTCCGGCTCGCCGGCGCCGAAACCGTGCCCACCCCGGTCGACGAACAGGGCATCGTCACCTCCTCGATATCAAGCGACGCTGATTTCGTCTTCGTGACGCCGAGCCACCACTGCCCGACCATGGTGCCGCTGTCGGCCGAACGCCGCCAGGACCTGCTCGCCCGCGCCATCAGAAACAACCAGATCATCATCGAGGACGGCTACGACAGCCAGCTCATCGACGAGGCGCCGCAGCAGGCGCTGAAGAGCATCGACCGTTCGGGGCGCGTCGTCTATGTCGGCTCCATGTCGAAGACGCTCGCGCCGGGGCTGAGGCTCGGCTACATCGTCGCCTCGGCCGGGCTGATCGCGGAACTCAGGGCGCTGCGCCGCTTCATCCTGCGCCACCCGCCGGCCAACAACCAGCGCGCCGTCGCGCTGTTCTTGTCGCTCGGCCACCACGAGGCGCTGGTGCGCCGCCTGTCCTCCGCCTTCGAGGAACGCCGCAAGCGGCTGGTCCAGGCGATCTCGGCCTTCCTGCCCGAATGGCGCGCGACCGATTCGGCCGGCGGCGCCTCGCTCTGGCTCGAAGGCCCGCGCAACATAGACGCCCGCGATCTCGCCTCGGCGGCCGCGGCGCGCAGCGTCATCATCGAGCCCGGCGACCGCTTCTTCGACCGCGCCGACAAGCCGACGCGCTTCATGCGGCTCGGCATTTCGTCGATCGCGCTGCAGCACATCGAGCCCGGCATCCGCGAACTCGCCACCGCCGCCGGCAGGCGGCCGGCCGCCGCCTGAACCACACGAACTTACCTTGAGGAAGGCCGCCGCCGGGCGGCTTTCTTGGCATATCCGCCGAAATGCGCTGGCCCTAGGTGCCAACGTGCGCCATTGCATAGTCGAGCGCGAAGCGTGATCATGTTGGCGTAGCTCTGGACCAACCGGAGTGCGCCAAGGTCGGCAATGGGGAACGTCGGCATGTCGGTCGCAATCGAAAAGCAGGAAGCCCAGGAACCCGTCGCCGAGCGCGGCTCGCGGCGCTCGGGCGGTCGCGAAGCGCGGCGCGCGATGCGCGCGGCTCCGCTGGCCGACGATGTCAGGCCGATCCGCCCAGGCCTCGAGGGCGGCACCTACAAACCGCTCGCCGAAGCCGACCTCGCGCGTATCCACGAGGCGGTGCTTACCCTGCTTGAAACCGTCGGCTTCGCCAACGCCATCCCGTCCTGCATCCAAGCGCTGACCGGCGTCGGCGCCCTCCTCGGGGCCGACGGCCGCATCCGTTTCCCGCGCGGGCTGGTCGAGGACACGATCAAGCGCGCGGCGCGCAATTTCACGCTGCACGGCCAGGACCCCAGGCACGACATGCTGATCCAGGGCAAGCGCGTGCATTACGGCACGGCGGGCGCGGCGGTGCATCTGGTCGACGTCGAGAAGCGCGAATACCGCGAGTCGCTTCTACAGGACATCTACGACGCCGCCCGCATCGTCGACGGCCTCGACAATATCCATTTCTTCCAGCGGCCGATGGTGCCGCGCGACATCCCCGATCCGCTCGATATGGACTTCAACACGCTCTACGCCTGCGTGTCGGGCACGTCGAAGCATGTCGGCACGTCGTTTACCGTGCGCGAGAACGTCGCCCCGGCGCTGGAGATGCTTTATGCGATTGCCGGCGGCGAGGAGAATTTCCGCGCCAGGCCATTCGTCTCCAACTCCAACTGCTTCGTCGTGCCGCCGATGAAATTCGCCGAGGACGCCTGCGGCGTGCTCGAAGCCTGCATCGAGGGCGGCATCCCGATCCTGCTTTTGTCGGCCGGCCAGGCCGGGGCCACCGCGCCCGCGGCCATCGCCGGCGCGGTCGTCCAGGCGGTGGCGGAAGTGCTTGTCGGCCTGATCTACGTCAACGCGCTCAAACCCGGCCATCCCGCGATCTTCGGCACCTGGCCCTTCGTCTCGGACCTCAGGACCGGCGCCATGTCGGGCGGCTCGGCCGAGCAGGCGCTGCTCACCGCCGCCTGCGCGCAGATGGCGCAGTTCTACGACCTGCCCGGCGGGTCGGCGGCGGGCATGGCCGACTCGAAGCTGCCCGACATCCAGTCCGGCTACGAAAAGGGCATCACCAACGTGATGGCCGGGCTGTCCGGCCTCAACCTGGTCTATGAATCCGCCGGCATGCATGCCTCGCTGCTCGGCTTCTGCCTGGAAAGCCTGATCATCGACAACGACATGCTCGGCCACTGCCAGCGCTGCGTGCGCGGCATCGAGGTGACCGACGCCGCACTCTCCATCGACACGATTTCCGAAGTTTGCCTCAACGGTCCCGGCCACTATCTCGGCAACGAACAGACGCTGCGGCTGATGCAGACCGAATATTTCTATCCCGCCATCGGCGACCGCTTTTCGCCGAAGGAATGGAACGAGAAAGGCAAGCCCGACATCCTCTCGCGCGCGATTGCCGAGAAGAAGCGCATTCTCGCCGAACGTTTCCCGCGCCATGTGCCCAAAGCGATCGACGACCGCCTGCGCGCCCGCTTCGGCGACCTCGTCAAGCTGCCGAGAAGCGGGATGGGGCATTGATCCCCGGGGGCGCTGGCCGCCATCACGGTGAAGCGCCGGACAAGGCCGTCCTGAGCCGTGGTGTGGCGAAATCCAGAAACGCCCTGAGCTTGAGTGGCAGCAAACCCTGCCCGCCATGAATCAGGCTCACCTGCCACGGTTCGGGTTCGAACTTCCGCAACGCCGTCTCGAGCAGTCCAGCCCGAATGGCCCCGGCCACCTGATAGGAAAGTACGCGCGTCACACCCAGGCCGGCAATCGCGGCATCGATCGCGGCCTCGGCGGTATTGACGACAAGGCGGCATCTAACTCCGATTGTTTGCTCGGTCGTACCCGCCAGAAAGTTCCAGCCATTTGCCGATGTCAGGCCGTCGAAGCCGATGCATGAATGCGACGACAACGCCTGTGGCGTCTCCGGCATGCCTTTGCCGGCGAAATAGGCCGGACTGCCGCAGACGACGCGGCGTATCTGGCCGAGCCTGATCGCGACGAGGCTGCTGTCTGGCAGGGCGCCGATGCGCAACGCAACGTCGACGTGATCGTCGAGAAGGTGAAACACCCTGTCGGCGAGCACGAGCCTGATGTTGATCTCGGGATAGGCGTCAAGAAACGCGACGACCAACGGCAGCACGTGAAGGCGCCCGAATACGACAGGGGCGGTAATGACCAGGTCGCCCCTCGGCGCCTTGTATTCGCCGGAGGCCGCGCGCTCGGCCTCCTCGATATCGGAGAGGATGCGTTTGCAAGCGGCAACGTAGGACTGACCGGCTTCGGTGAGTACGATCCGGCGGCTGGAGCGGCTGAACAGCTTCGCACCGAGCAAAGTCTCGAGGTCCGAAATCTTGCGGCTCACGGTCGACAGCGGCGTGCCCAAGCGCCGCGCCGCGGCAGACAGGTTTCCTGCCTCGACCACTGCCAGCAACACTGACATTGCCTCGAGGCGATCCATAATTCCTTCCAATTAATGGGAGCTACGTTCCATATACTGGCGGGTAGTTCTGATTTTTGGAAGGGGCTATCTCGATCCTGTCGATCAAACGCGGTCGATTGCAACAGGAGAACACCATGTCCCGCCTCCCCATTCCCGCCAGCATCGACCAGGCCCCGGAAAAATCGCGGCCGCTGCTCGAAGCGGTCAAGAAGCAACTCGGCGTCGTGCCTAACCTGTTTCGCATGGTCTCGACCAGTCCGGCGGCGCTCGAAGGCTATCTCGGCCTCTCAGGCGCACTCGGCAAGGGCAACCTTCCGGCGCCGACGCGCGAGCGCATCGCGCTGGCGGTCGCGGAGATCAATGGTTGCGACTATTGCCTGTCTGCACACAGTTATTTGGGCAAGCATCTCGCCAAGCTCGACGAGGCCGAGATGGCCGCCAACCGCAACGGCCACTCGAACGACCCGAAGGCCGACGCGGCGGTCGTCTTCGCCACCAAGGTGGCAAGACAGCGTGGCCGCGTCAGCGATGATGACCTGCGCGCCGTCCGGCTTGCCGGGTACGAGGACGCCCAGATCATCGAGATCGTGCAGCACGTCGCGCTAAATGTCTGGACCAATTACCTGAACAATGTCGCCGAGACCGATATCGACTTCCCGATCGTTAACGCGCGGGCGGCAGCCTGACGCCGATACCAACCGCGTCAGGAACATCCCATGGATCGTCCGCCCCTGCCGCCATTCACTGCGCAGACCGCCGCCCGGAAAGCGCGCGGGGCGGAGGACGCGTGGAACTCTCGCGACCCCGCCAGGGTTGCCCTCGCCTATACCGAGGACAGCACCTGGCGGAACCGCGCGGAGTTCCTGACCGGCCGCAAGGCGATAGAGGAATTCCTGACGCGCAAGTGGAACAGGGAACTCGACTACCGCCTGGTTAAGGAGGTCTGGTCGTTCCATGAGAACCGCATCGCAGTGCGCTTCGCCTATGAATGGCACGACGACAGCGTGCAGTGGTTTCGCGCCTACGGCAACGAGAACTGGGAATTCGACGAACATGGCCTGATGCTGCGGCGCATCGCCAGCATCAACGATCTGCCGATCGCTCCTTCGGACCGCAAGTTTCGCTGGCCGCTCGGCCGCCGTCCCGACGATCATCCGGGCCTCACCGCCCTCGGCCTTTAGCGAAAGGTGGGGCAATGACTGCCATCTATTCAAGCGACGTTGCTTTCACGCCGACCGTGAAGGCGATACAGACGCGAAAGGGCTCACGTCAGGGGTATGCGCATATGGAGGAGAAGGGCGGCTGGGCGACGTATATTCCGACCGACCTGAAGTCTTTCATCGAAGCACAGACGAGCGCATTCCTGGCGACGGTGAATGCCGAGGGCCAACCCTATATACAGCATCGCGGCGGCCCGGCGGGCTTCCTGAAGGTGCTCGACGAGCAGACCATCGGTTTCGTCGATTTCTCTGGCAACCGGCAATATATCACGGCGGGAAACCTTGCCGAGAACGCCAGGGCGCATCTGTTCCTGATCGACTACGCCAACCGGCGGCGGGTGAAGATCTGGGGCACGGCGCGAATCGTGGAAGACGATGCGGCGTTGACGGGAAGGTTGATGCCCGGGGATTATCGCGCGCGGGCCGAACAGGTGATCCTGTTCACCGTGACCGCGTGGGACGCCAACTGCCCGCAGCATATTCCGCAACGTTTCGAGGCGGCCGACGTCGCTGCGGCGCTTGCCGAACGGGACAAGCGCATCGCAGCGCTGGAAGCGGAAGTGGCGAGGTTGAGCGCAACTCGCTGAAACGGCAACGCGGCTCTCAGGCCGGGCCAGCGCTGAGGTCGAAACGCTCGATAACGTCGGCATTCATCAGCTTGGCGTGTAAGGCCAGAAGCACGATCTCGGCGTCTAGATCATCAGGCGCATCAAGCGCGCTCTCGATCCGGCGTTCCGCATCATCTTTTGCGTCTCGGCCGTTCGCCTGTTCGAAAGTTTCCGGCCCGGCCACGCAATAGGCGAGCAGGCCGGCGACACGTGGATATGCGGAAGCCGGCGGCTGCTCGGGCCAATGATCCTTCATCAGATTGACGATGTTGAGCTTCACCCCCTCCGGCACCAGCGCCGGATGCAGGTCGGCCGCCCTCAGCGCTGCATCCAGCTGGCGCAGGTCGCCCGAGCGACCGAACAGACCAAGAAAACCAAGCGACGAACGGCGGGCGGCCACGACAGGGAACGCCGCGCTGGCCGCAGCGCTTAGTGGTTGTCGCGTGGCACGCCGCTGGTCTGGGCGATGTGCTGGTATTTCACCGCCGGCTTCAGCACCATGCCATGGTCGAACTGGTCGACCATGCCGCGCTGGATCTCCTGCCACGGCGTCTGGTGCTTGGGATAGTGAAAGCCGCCATCGCCGTTGAGCGCGGCACGGCGCGCCGCCAACTCCTCGTCGGAGATGAGGATATTGGCCGTGCATTTCCTCAGGTCGATGCGCACGCGGTCGCCGGTCCTGACCAGCGCCAGCCCGCCGCCGACGGCGGCTTCGGGCGAGGCGTTGAGGATCGAGGGCGAACCCGACGTGCCCGACTGCCTTCCGTCGCCGACGCAGGGCAGCGCATGGATGCCCTTCTTGATGAGGTAGGCGGGCGGCTGCATGTTCACCACCTCGGCGCCGCCGGGATAACCGACCGGCCCCGCGCCGCGCATGAACAGGATCGTGTGCTCGTCGATGGCTTCGGCCGGATCGTCGATGCGGGCATGATAGTCCTCCGGCCCCTCGAACACGGCGGCCTTGCCCTCGAACGCCTCCGGGTCCGCAGGATTGGACAGATAGCGGTCGCGAAACTCGTCGGAGACGCCGCTCAGCTTCATGATGGCGCTGTCGAAAAGATTGCCCTTGAGGTTGATGAAGCCGGCATTGACCTTGAGCGGATCGGAGACCGGATGGATGACGTCGGGATTCTCGTTGGCGACGCCCTTGCAGTTCTCGCCCATGGTCCTGCCGTTGACGGTCAGCGCATCAGGATGCGGCAGCAGGTTCGCCTTCATCAGCTCGGCGACAACCGCGGGCACGCCGCCGGCATGGTGATAATCCTCGCCGAGATATTCACCCGACGGCTGCAGGTTGACCAGCAGCGGGATTTTGTGGCCGACCGCCTGCCAGTCGTCGTTGTCGAGCTTGACGCCGAGATGGCGGGCGATGGCGTTGAGGTGGATCGGCGCGTTGGTGGAGCCGCCGATCGCCGAATTGATGACGATGGCGTTCTCGAAGGCGGCGCGCGTCATGATCTCGGAGGGCTTCAGATCCTCATGCACCATGCCGACGATACGCTTTCCGGTCGCGTAGGCGATCTGTCCGCGCTCACGGTAGGGCGCGGGAATGGCGGCCGAGCCTGGAAGCTGCATGCCGAGCGCCTCGGCGAGCGAGTTCATCGTGGTCGCCGTGCCCATCGTGTTGCAGTAGCCGACCGACGGCGCCGAGGAGGCGACGATGTCCATGAACTCGTCGTAGCCGATCTCGCCGGCCGACAGGCGCTGGCGCGATTCCCAGACGATGGTGCCCGAGCCGGTGCGCTTGCCCTTGTGCCAGCCGTTGAGCATCGGCCCGACCGACAAAGCGATCGCCGGAATGTTGACGGTGGCGGCGGCCATCAGCAGCGCCGGCGTCGTCTTGTCGCAGCCGATGGTCAGCACGACGCCGTCCAGCGGATAGCCGTAGAGCACCTCGACCAGAGACAGGTAGGCGAGATTGCGGTCGAGCGCGGCGGTCGGACGCTTGCCGGTCTCTTGGATCGGATGGCAGGGGAACTCGAACGGCACGCCGCCCGCCGCCTCGATGCCCGCGCGGACGCGTTTCGCAAGTTCCAGGTGATGCCTGTTGCAGGGCGACAGGTCGGAGCCGGTCTGCGCGATGCCGATCAGCGGCTTGCCCGACTGCAGTTCCTCGCGGGTGAGGCCGTAATTCAGGTAGCGCTCCAGGTAGAGCGCGGTCATGCCCGGGTTGTCGGGATTGTTGAACCATTCCTGCGAGCGGAATTTTTTCGTGGTCGTCGGGCCTGACATTGGATTCTCCGGAAATGCGGTCGAGCATCGATATGCCAACGTCCGAACAGCGGCAAGAGGCTTTTGTCAGACAAATACGCGGGATCGGCGACTATCCCTTGGGCCAATGGACACGACGAATGTGCTGCGCTACGGCTCTCGGACCCGCTGGCAGGAGGTTCCCATGGCTTTGAATATGGAAGGCGAGGAGCGCATCGAGGCCCCGATCCAAAAGGTTTGGCAAGCGCTGAACGACCCGGAGGTGCTGAAAGCAAGCATTCCAGGGTGCCAGAGCCTGGAGAAGAAATCGGACAATGAGCTGGCCGCGACCGTCGTGCTCAAGATAGGACCGATCAAGGCGACCTTCCTGGGCGAGGTCACGCTGTCCAACCTCAATGCGCCGAATGGCTACACGATTTCCGGCGAGGGCAAGGGCGGCATCGCCGGCTTCGCCAAGGGCGGAGCGGATGTGACGCTGACCGAGGACGGGCCGAACACGACCGTGCTCAAGTACACCGCCAGGGCAGACGTGGGCGGCAAGATCGCGCAGCTTGGAAGCCGGCTGATCGAGTCGACGTCGAAGAAGCTCGCTGGACAGTTCTTCTCGACGTTCAACGAAACGGTAAGCGGAAGCTGACCGTCTATTCGAACACGATCGCGGGAACCGCGCCTTCCGATTTGGCGCGCTCCTCGTCGAGCCGCTGCCAGACCTTGCTTGCGATATCGCGGTAGATTTTGGCTTCAGGCCCGTTCGGCTTCGAAACAACCACCGGCTCGCCGGAATCCGACGTCTCGCGGATCTCCATCTGAAGCGGCACCTCGCCGAGGAAGAAGACGCCAAGCCGTTCGGCTTCGCGCCTCGCGCCGCCATGGCCGAAGATGTCGTAGCGCTTGCCGGTGTCGGGCGCGATGAAATAGCTCATGTTCTCGACGATGCCCAGGAGCGGCACGTCGACCTTCTTGAACATGTTCAGCCCCTTGCGCGCATCGATCAGCGCCAGGTCCTGCGGCGTGGAGACGATGACCGCGCCGGCCAGCGGGACCTGTTGTGCCATGGTCAATTGCGCGTCGCCGGTGCCGGGAGGCATGTCGACGACGAGCACGTCGAGTTCGCCCCATTCGACCTCGCGCAGCATCTGGGTGAGCGCCGACATGACCATCGGCCCGCGCCAGATCATCGGCGTCTCCTCCTCGACGAGGAAACCCATCGACATCACCTTCAGGCCGTAATTCTCCATCGGCCGCAGGATCTTGCCGTCCACCGTTTGCGGCTTGCCGCGGATGTTGAGCAGCCGGGGCATCGAGGGCCCGTAGATATCGGCATCGAGCACGCCGACCTTCTTTCCCATGGCGGCAAGGCCGAGCGCCAGGTTGATGGCGGTGGTGGACTTGCCGACGCCGCCCTTGCCGGAAGCGACGGCGATGATCGAGGCGATGCCCGGGATGCCGCGCTTGCCCGAGGATCGCGAAGCGGGGGCATGGGAATGCGGAGCAGGACGCGCCTGGGCGGGAGCCGGCGGCCTCGGTTCGCCTGATACGGGAACCCGCTGCGCCGGGCGCGGCGGAACCGGAGCTTCCATGCCGCCGCCCTTCTTCTCAGCGGTCAGCGCCACCATGGCGCCGGCAACGCCGGGGATGGCCTTGACGACGCGCTCGGCCGCCGCACGCAGCGGTTCCATCTCCTGCGCCCGCGCGGCAGGCACCGTGATCGAAAAGAACACCTTGCCGTCGGCGATGAAAATCTCGGACACCAGCCCGAGCTCGACGATGTTGCCGGTGAAATCCGGGCCGTTCACCGTCTTCAGGCGTTCGAGGACGGCTTCCTTGGTGACTGACATTTATGTTCCCTGGCGTTTCGCGCCTCAGATAATGCAGTTTGGCCGGGGAACCAAGCGGCGGAATTCTTGCGCTCACGCAAAACGGTCGATTCCGTAGGGCAGAAGCAATGGATCGCGGCGCCCGGAGAGGATTTCATCGGCGGCCATCCGGCCAATGGCGGGCGCCAGCGTAATGCCGGAATGCATGACCGCGATATAGAGGCTGCCTAGCCCGGGCGCGCGTCCTATGGCGGGAAAGCCGTCGGCGGGCGTCGGCCGGTATCCGACCGTGTGGAAGTCCAGCTTCAGGTCGTCGGCGCCGACGAGCATCGACCTGACCTCGGCAAATAGCTCGCGTGCCGTTTCTTCAGGGTTGGTACCCGGTTCGGTGCCGCCGAAATCCGCGCCGGCGACGATGCGGCCTTCGGTGGTCTGCCTGACATGCGCTTTCTCGCCGATGACGAGGCCGTTGAGCAGATGTCGATGCGGTTTGGAATGAACCAGCAAGCCCGGCGGCGTATCAATCGGCAGGGCCACGCCGACCGTGGCAAGCAGGGCCGGACTGCCGGCGCCGGCGGCCAGCACGACATCGTCCGCTTCCAAGCGACCCTCATCGAGGTCAACGCCAGCGATCCTGTCGTTGCCAAGAACGAGAGACTTCACCGGCGCAGCGATCATGATCCGGGCGCCCAGGCGTTCGGCATCAGCAAGCAGCGCCAGGGTGGAAGCGACCGGTTCAGCCGCGCCCTCCTCTGCCACGTGCAGCGCCAACTCGGGAAGTTCGGCGAGTGCGGGCTCGATGCGCGCGGTTTCGGCACGATCGACGCGCCGGATGCCATAGCCCCATGACGCATGTTCGGCGGCGAAGGCCTCGAGTTCGGCCCGCGGCAGGTCCCAGCACAGCGCACCGTTCCGGCGGAGCGGGATTTCAGGCACCCCGGCCTTCAGGCGCGTCCATTCGGCCATGGAGCGGAGGCGCAGATCGAAATAGGGTTTCGGGTTGCCCCAGCTGGCATTGATCCAGGCAAAGGACGAGGGCGTCGCGACGCCGCCCGGCCCGCTCGCCGCCACCATGGTGACGCGCGCGCCAGCCTTCGTGAGATGCCAGGCGATCGATGCGCCGACGATGCCTGCGCCAACGACGATGATGTGTTTTTGAGCGGGCATGGTTCCTCGGGTGCCGTTCGCTTGGGGTCACGATGCGCATAGCAGACGTGGCCGGCACATGTGTATGCTTGTTGCCATGATCGACAAGCTCGAATTCTTCATCGCGCTCGCCAAGGAAGAGCATTTCGGCCGAGCTGCCGAGCAGCTCGGCATCACGCAGCCGACGCTTTCGGCGGCGATCAAGCAATTGGAGGGGCAGCTCGGCGTGATGCTGGTGAAGCGCGGCTCGCGCTTCCAGGGGCTGACGCCGGAGGGCGAGCAGGTGCTGGTCTGGGCGCGGCGCATTACCGGCGACGCGCGCACCATGCGCCAGGAGATGCGTGCCGCGCGGCACGGCCTTTCGGGCCATATCCGGATCGCGGCGATCCCCACGGCACTCGCGATGGTGCAGCGGCTGACCACGCCGTTCCGCGAAAAGCATCCGGGCGTCACGTTCTCTGTGCTGTCCAGGACGTCGATCGAGGTGCTGACGCTGCTCGGCAATTTCGACGTCGACGCCGGCATCACCTATCTCGACAACGAACCGCTCGGCCGCGTCACCAGCGTGCCGCTCTATTCCGAGCGCTACCAGCTCATCACGGCGGCGGGTAATCCGCATTCGGATCAAACCACCGTGACCTGGGCGGAGGTGAGCCGGCTGCCGCTCTGCCTGCTCACGCCCAACATGCAGAACCGGCGCATCATCGACCAGCATCTGGCCGAGGCCGGCGTGGTGGCGAGGCCGACGCTGGAATCGAACTCGATGATCGTTCTGTTTTCCCACATCCGCACCGGGAAATGGTCGTCGATCATGCCGCTCAACCTCACGGAAACATTCGGCTTCGCCGAGCCGATCCGCGCCATTCCGATCGTCGAACCGGACGCCAGCCACACGGTCGGGCTGGTGGCGGCACCGCGCGAGCCTCATACGCCGCTGGTCGCGGCGCTGCTGGACGAGGCGATGGCGCTGGCGGAAGGGTTCAGGCCAAGCCCTCGAGCTAATGATGCCTAAGGCGTCTTTGATAGATCATTTCTATCAAACGACGAAACCGCTTTATTGATTCGACGCTATTCGTCTGGTTTGGTGACGACTTGGCGATCAATTCGCTCGATAGGGAGGGCGCTGCTTGACCATGCAGCCCGCAAGTACCGAAATCGTATCGCGCGCGAGCGCGGTGATCAACGAGTTGAAGGGCCTCGAAGGCCCGCTCTTGCCCATCCTGCACGGCATCCAGGAAGAGTTCGGCTATGTGCCGGGCGAATCGCTGCCTGTCATCGCCGATGCGCTCAACCTCTCCAGGGCCGAAGTGCATGGAGTCGTTACGTTTTATCACGACTACCGCAACCATCCGGCCGGCCGGCACGTGCTGAAGCTCTGCCGCGCGGAGGCCTGCCAGTCGATGGGCGGCGACGCCATCGCGGCGCAGCTCCAGCAGCTGCTCGGCATAGGCTTCCACGAGACGACGAAGGACGGTTCCGTCACGCTGGAACCAGTCTACTGCTTGGGCCTCTGCGCGTGCGCGCCGTCGGCGATGCTCGACGGCGAGGTGATCGGCAGGCTCGACGCCGAGAAGATCGAAGCGATCGCCGCTGAGGTCAGGCTATGACGGTAACCCTTTATATTCCTTGCGATTCCGGCGCCCTGTCGCTCGGCGCGGAGAAGGTCGCCAGGGCGGTCGAGAAGGAGATTGCCGCGCGGGGTATCGATGCCAGGATCGTCCGCAACGGCTCGCGCGGAGCGTATTTCCTGGAGCCGATGGTCGAGGTCGAGACCGATTCGGGACGTGTCGCCTATGGTCCGGTCAACGCGAAGGACGTGCCGTCGCTCTTCGACGCAGGTCTGGTGTCCGGCGGAGCGCATAAGCTATCTCTCGGAAATCCCGAAGAAATTCCGTTTCTGGCGAAGCAGACGCGGCTGACCTTCGCGCGCTGCGGCGTCACCGATCCGCTGTCGCTCGACGATTACAGGGCGCATGGCGGCCTCAGAGGCCTGGCGAATGCGGTGGCGACGACGCCGGCAGAGATTGTGCAGACGTTGATAGATTCCGGGCTGCGCGGCAGAGGCGGCGCTGGATTTCCCACTGGAATCAAATGGAAGACGGTTTTGGAGACCGTTTCCGACCGAAAATTTGTTCTCTGCAACGCCGACGAGGGCGATTCCGGCACTTTTGCCGACAGAATGATCATGGAAGGCGATCCTTTCGTGCTCATCGAGGGCATGGCGATCGCGGGCATCGCGACAGGCGCGACCAAGGGCTTCGTCTACATCCGCTCCGAGTACCCGCATGCGGTCGCAACCATGACGCGCGCCGTCGAGATCGCCCGCAGGAACGGCGTGCTCGGGACGAACGTACTGGGGTCGCCAAACGCCTTCGACATCGAGATCAGGACCGGCGCCGGGGCGTATGTCTGCGGCGAGGAAACCTCGCTGATGAATTCGCTCGAAGGCAAGCGCGGCGTGGTCAGGGCAAAGCCTCCGTTGCCGGCGATCCAAGGATTGTTCGGCAAGCCGACCGTCATCAACAACGTCATCTCGCTGGCGTCCGTGCCCATCATCATGGACAGGGGCGGCGCGTACTACAAAGACTTCGGCATGGGCCGTTCGCGCGGCACGATCCCGATCCAGATCGCCGGCAACGTGAAGCATGGCGGCCTGTTCGAGGCGGCCTTCGGCCTCACGCTCGGCGAGATCGTCGACGAGATCGGCGGCGGCACGGCGACCGGCCGGCCGGTGAAGGCGGTGCAGGTCGGCGGGCCGCTCGGTGCCTATTTCCCCCGCGCCCTGTTCGACACGCCGTTCGACTATGAGGCGTTCGCAGCCAAGGACGGGCTGATCGGGCACGCGGGCATCGTGGTGTTCGACGACACGGCAGACATGCTGAAGCAGGCGCGTTTCGCCATGGAATTCTGCGCCATCGAAAGCTGCGGCAAGTGCACGCCCTGCCGCATCGGCTCGCAGCGCGGCGTCGAGACGCTGGACAGGATCGCGCAGAATATCGAGCCACAAAGGCAGCTCGAGCTCGTCACCGATCTCTGCAACACGATGAAGTTCGGATCGCTTTGCGCGCTCGGGGGTTTCACTCCCTATCCGGTGATGAGCGCGATCAATCACTTCCCCGACGATTTTCGGCCATCGCCGATCGCGCAAGCCGCGGAATAGGAGCGGACGACCATGAACGCCTTGCCCGAGTTCAAATCGCTGATCCAGGAAACCGACTACGGCACGCCGGCCTCTTTGTCCGAGACGCAGGTGACGCTTGTTGTCGACGGCAGGCCGATCACCGTGCCCGAAGGCACGTCGATCATGCGGGCGTCGATGGAGGCCGGCGTCGAAATCCCGAAGCTCTGCGCCACCGACATGATCGACGCATTCGGCTCCTGCCGCGTCTGCCTGGTCGAGATCGAGGGGCGCGGCGGCACGCCGGCATCCTGCACGACGCCGGTCGGCGAGGGCATGGTGGTGCACACGCAGTCCGACCGGTTGAACGCCATCCGCCGTGGCGTGATGGAACTCTATGTTTCCGATCATCCGTCGGCCTGGGGCGGACCCGCCGCGCCGGGCGCCCGTACGGGCGCCAGCGAATTCGACCAGGTGGTGGCGTCGGTCGGCCTGACCGAGAACCGCTACGGCACGCAGGGCCGCAACCACGTCCAGCCCGACGGCGGTGTCGCGCCGGGTCACGGCTCGCTGATGGTCGACTACATCGCCCGCGACGAATCGAACCCGTATTTCACCTACGACCCCGCCCAGTGCATCGTCTGCTCGCGCTGCGTGCGCGCCTGCGAGGAAGTGCAGGGCACTTTCGCGCTGACCATCGAGGGGCGCGGCTTCGAGAGCCGCATGGCGGCCGGCATGCACCAGCCCTTCCTGGAAAGCGAATGCGTCTCCTGCGGCGCCTGCGTGCAGGCCTGTCCGACCGACGCGCTGCGCGAGAAGACCGTGCTCGAAATGGGCATGCCCGAACATTCGGTGGTGACGACCTGCGCCTATTGCGGCGTCGGCTGCTCGTTCAAAGCGGAGATGAAGGGCGAGGAAGTCGTTCGCATGGTGCCGTGGAAGGACGGCAAGGCCAACCGCGGCCATAGCTGCGTCAAGGGCCGCTTCGCCTGGGGCTACACCACTCATAAGGAGCGCATCCTCAACCCTATGATCCGCGAGAACATCGCCGACCCCTGGCGCGAAGTCACCTGGGACGAGGCGTTCAAACACATCGCCGGCGAATTCCGCCGCATTCAGTACCAGTACGGACGCGGCTCGGTCGGGGGCATCACCTCGTCGCGCTGCACCAACGAGGAGACCTATCTCGTCCAGAAGCTGGTGAGGCAGGGTTTCGGCAACAACAATGTCGACACCTGCGCCCGCGTCTGCCATTCGCCGACCGGCTACGGGCTCGGCCAGACCTACGGCACGTCGGCCGGCACGCAGGACTTCGACTCGGTCGAACACACGGACGTTGCTGTCATCATCGGCGCCAATCCTGTTTCGGCGCATCCGGTGTTCGCATCGCGGCTGAAGAAGCGGCTGCGCGGCACTCCCGGAAAACCGGGCGCCAAGCTGATCGTCATCGACCCGCGCCGCACCGAAATGGTGAAGTCGGTTCACATGGAGGCCGACTACCATTTGCCGCTGAAGCCCGGCACCAATGTCGCCGTGATCACCGCGCTGGCGCATGTCATCGTCACCGAGGGCCTGTTCGACGAGGCCTTCATCCGCGAGCGCTGCGACTGGGCCGAGTTCCAGGACTATGCGGCGTTCGTCTCCGATCCGCGCCACAGCCCCGAGGAGGTCGAGAAGCTGTCGGGCGTGCCGGCCGACGCGATACGCGGGGCGGCGCGGCTCTACGCGACCGGCGGCAATGGCGCGATCTACTACGGGCTCGGCGTGACCGAGCACAGCCAGGGCTCGACCACGGTCATCGCCATCGCCAACCTCGCCATGCTGACCGGCAATATCGGCCGCAAGGGCGTCGGCGTGAACCCGCTGCGCGGCCAGAACAACGTGCAGGGCGCCTGCGACATGGGGTCGTTCCCGCACGAACTGCCGGGCTACCGGCACATCTCCGGCGACGCCGTGCGCGACATCTATGAAAGCCTGTGGGGCGTGAAGCTCGACAACGAACCCGGCCTGCGCATCCCCAACATGCTCGACGCGGCTGTCGAGGGCACGTTCAAGGGCATCTACATCCAGGGCGAGGACATTCTCCAGTCCGATCCCGACACCAAGCACGTCTCGGCCGGCCTTGCCGCGATGGAATGCGTCGTCGTGCATGACCTGTTCCTTAACGAGACGGCGAATTACGCCCACGTCTTCCTGCCCGGCTCGACCTTCCTGGAGAAGGACGGCACATTCACCAATGCGGAGCGCCGCATCAACCGCGTGCGCAAGGTGATGGCCCCGAAGAACGGCCTCGCCGACTGGGAAGTGACCCAGAAGCTCGCCCAGGCGATGGGTCTGCAATGGGACTACCGGCATCCGTCCGAGATCATGGACGAGATCGCCAAGACCACGCCGACCTTCGCCAAGGTGTCCTACGACTATCTCGACGAGATGGGCTCCGTGCAGTGGCCGTGCAACGAAGCGGCGCCGCTGGGCACGCCGATCATGCACATCGACCACTTCGTGCGCGGCAAGGGCAAGTTCATCCGCACCGAATATGTCGCGACCGACGAGAAGACCGGGCCGCGCTTCCCGCTGCTGCTCACCACCGGACGCATCCTCAGCCAGTACAATGTCGGCGCGCAGACGCGCCGAACCGCGAATGTCGTCTGGCATGACGAGGACCGGCTGGAGATCCATCCACACGACGCCGAGAACCGCGGCATACGCGACGGCGACTGGGTGCGGCTGGCGAGCCGTGCCGGCGAGACGACGCTGCGCGCGCTGATCACCGACCGCGTCGCCACGGGGGTCGTCTATACGACCTTCCACCACCCCGATACGCAGGCCAACGTCATTACCACCGACTATTCGGACTGGGCGACCAATTGCCCCGAATACAAGGTGACGGCGGTGCAGGTCTCGCCGTCGAACGGCCCGACCGGCTGGCAGCGGGAGTATGAGGAGCTTTCGCGCAAGAGCCGGCGGATCGAGGGTCATCTGGAGGCGGCGGAGTAAAGTGCGCATCCGCCCTCCCCTCACCCAGGCGACAAGGCTGGCGCGGCGTGCGGCGGGCACGGCCGCGGGCAACCGCATGGTGCCGGAAGAGACGCCCGTGGCGTTCTCCTTTGCAGGCACCACGCATGCGGTGATGATGGCCTCACCCGCCGACTTCGAGGATTTCGCGCTCGGCTTCTCGCTGACCGAAGGCATCATCGATTCTCCCGATGAGATCGAGGCGATCGAGGTGGAGGAGCACGGCGCCGGCGTCGACATCCAGATCCGGCTCAAGGACCAGGCGAACCAGAAATTCCAGGCGCGCCGGCGCAGGCTTGCCGGGCCGGTCGGCTGCGGCCTGTGCGGCATCGAATCGATCGAGGAGGCGATGCGCTCGGTCGACAATGTCGAGCGCGCGGCGATCACGCTTTCGGCCGCCGACATCGTGCAGTCGGTGAAGCTGTTGTCCAAGGTGCAGCCGCTGCACGCCGAGACCGGCGCAGTGCACGCCGCGGGCTTCTATGTGCCTGGCAAAGGCATCGTGTTGGCGCGCGAAGACGTCGGCCGCCACAATGCGCTCGACAAGCTCGCCGGCGCGCTGACCCGCAAGGGTATCGACGGATCGACCGGCGCGGTGGTGGTGACGTCACGCGTGTCGGTCGAGATGGTGCAGAAGACGGCGGCGATCGGCGCGTCCTTCATCATCGCGGTGTCGGCGCCGACCGCACTTGCGATCCGCACGGCGGAAGAAGCCGGCATGACGCTGGTGGCGCTGGTGCGCGGCGAGGATTTCGACGTGTTCACCCACCCCGAACGCGTGACCGACGGAGCAACGCGTAATGTCGCATGACGAAGAGAGCCACGCCGCGCAGGGCATCGCCAAGATCGTGCGCATGGCCAACCAGATCGGCACCTTCTTCGAATCGAAGCCGCATGAGGAAGGCGTGCACGGGGTGGCCGAGCACATCAACAAGTTCTGGGAGCCGCGCATGCGCCGCCACTTCTTCGAAGTGGTGGATTCCGGCGGCGCGGGACTTAAGCCGATCGTGATGGAGGCCGCCGCGCAGGTCCGGCGTCCGACCGCGCACGTGACCGCTGAACAGGCGGCCGAGGCTGGCGCCGTCGCCAGCGGATAAGGTTCAGCGCCCCGCCTTCTTCCAGTGGCTCTTGATGTGCTGGAAGCCTTCCTTGTAGACGGCTTCCGGGCTCTCGGCGAAATCGCGCCAGACTTTTGTCGCCGCGGCGAGATCCTTCAGCCCACGCCCGAAGGATTCGATGGTGAGCCAGTCGTCGTAGCCGCTCTCTCGGATGGCGGCAAAAGTCTTCTTCCACGGGATGTTGCCGCGGCCGGGCACGCCGCGGTCGTTCTCCGAGATGTGGATGTGGCAGATGTTCCCGGCATGCTTCGTATAGGCGCCGATCGGGTCGGCTTCCTCGATGTTGGCGTGGAAGGTGTCGTACATCGCCCTGATGTGCGGACGGTCGATCTCGTCGACATGGGCGGAGAGGTCGGCCATGGTGTTGAGCAGGTAGCATTCGAAGCGGTTCAGCGCCTCGAGGCCGATGGTGACGCCCTTGTTGCCGGCATGGTCGCCGATGGCACGCTGCGAGGCCACCGAACGCTTCTTCTCGGCCGGAGTAGGGCCGGCACCTGAGAAGGCGCCCAAGGTCGAATGCATCGGACCTGAAAGGCTGTTTGCGCCAAGCGCGGCAGCGCAGTCGATCGCCCATTTCATGTAGGCGATGCCCTTCTTGCGGGTCGCGGCGTCGGGTGAGATCAAATTCATGCCGGGGTCGCCCATGGCGGTGACGGCGGTGCGCTCCAGCCCGATCCTGTCCAGCATGTCGCCGAGGCGCTTGTAGTCATCGGGCGCGCCCTCGAAGATCGGGATCTCGACGCCGTCATAGCCGGTCGCCTTGATGTCCTTGAGCAGCCTTGTGTGCTTCCCGGTGACGTTGGTCGTCCACAGGAACATGCAGAACCCGATTTTCATGCGTCCTCCCTCTGTTGCGCGCCAAGCTAGCCGGAAAACTCTGGTCCTACCAGATGGAATGGAAGGACGCCTGCGAGGCTACGTGCGGCGTTCGCAGCGGTCTGATAGGATCCTTGCTGTCCTGGGTCGCCGACACGGGAGCGCGCATCGTGCGCCAGTTCATTGTCCAGGCTTGGGGACGGGCGAACAACGAGAGTTCGACAACATCAATCGTGGGAGACG
The DNA here is from genome assembly GCF_040049215.1 of Mesorhizobium sp. KR9-304. Classification (NCBI taxonomy): domain Bacteria; kingdom Pseudomonadati; phylum Pseudomonadota; class Alphaproteobacteria; order Hyphomicrobiales; family Phyllobacteriaceae; genus Mesorhizobium; species Mesorhizobium sp. KR9-304. The sequence goes on from NZ_JBDZDN010000001.1 coordinate 700,154, forward strand.
AGCATGTTCAGTGCGAGATGGCAGATCGACGCGAAGTTCGGAAACAAGCAGCGCGTGCTGGAACTCATGCGGCAGTGGGAACGCGACGTCGGCTCGCAGGTCGGCCTCGCCGAGATGAAGTTCCAGATCATGACCGGCTCGATCGGAGCGCGGGAGGCCACCGTCGAGGCGCATCACCAGGTTGAAAGCCTCGCCAAACTGGAGGATTTCTTCGCCCGCATCGGCAAGCTCGACGCGCACGCGAGATGGGGCAAGGAGATGGAGCCCTTCGTCGTCTCCGGCACCAGCCAGTGGCAGATATTCCGCGTCGTCGAATAGCAGCGCCGACATGAAGGCGGACGCCAAACGGCGCCCGCTTTCTCCCACGCTCTCCCGAGAGCGATGCTACCCGTGTGCGATCATGACGTGGCGCACGGCGGTGTAGTCCTCCAGCGCATAGAGCGACATGTCCTTGCCGTAGCCGGACTGCTTGAGGCCGCCATGCGGCATCTCGTTGGTCAGCATGAAATGCGTGTTGATCCAGGTGCAGCCGTACTGGAGGCGCGCGGCGGTCGACATGGCGCGCGACACGTCCTTGGTCCAGACCGAGGAGGCGAGGCCGTAGTCCGAATCGTTCGCCCAGGTCACCGCCTCGTCGACGTCGGAGAAACGCGTTACCGAGACGACCGGGCCGAACACCTCGCGGCGCACGATCTCGTCTTCCTGCAGCGCGCCGGCGACCACCGTCGGCTGGTAGTAGAAGCCGGTGCCGTCGCCGACCTTGCCGCCGGTGGTGATCTCGATGTGCTTGAGCTCGGAAGCGCGCTCCACGAAGGACGCCACACGGTCGCGCTGGCGCTTGGAAATCAGCGGGCCGATCTCGTTCTCGGTGTCGTCCTTCTTGTCGTAGCGGATAGTCGAGACGGCGGACGAGAGATCGGCGACGAGCTTGTCGTAGATCTTCTTGCCGGCATAGACGCGGCAGGCGGCGGTGCAGTCCTGGCCGGCATTGTAGTAGCCGAAGGCGCGCAGGCCGCCCACCACCGCGTCGACGTCGGCGTCGTCGAAGACGATGACCGGGGCCTTGCCGCCGAGCTCCAGATGGGTGCGCTTGACCGACTTGGCGGCGGCCTCCAGCACCTTCTTGCCGGTGGCGACATCGCCGGTGATCGAGATCATGTTGACCTTGGGGTGGTTGATCAGCGCATTGCCGACCGTATTGCCGCGGCCGAGCACGACGTTGACGACGCCTTCGGGCAGGATGCCGGCAAGGATCTTCGCCAGCTTAAGCGCCGTCAGCGGCGTCTGCTCGGACGGCTTGAAGACGACCGTGTTGCCGCCGCCGATCGCCGGTGCGAGCTTCCACGCCATCATCATCAACGGGTAGTTCCACGGCGCGATGGAGGCGACGATGCCGATCGGGTCGCGGCGCACCATCGAGGTGTGGCCGGTGAGATATTCGCCGGCGACTTGGCCGGGCATGGAGCGCACCGCGCCGGCGAAGAAGCGGTAGCAGTCGACGATCGCCGGGATCTCATCGTTAAGCACGGCGTTGACCGGCTTGCCGCAGTTGAGAGCCTCGAGCGCGGCGAACTCTTTTGCCTCGGCCTCGATGCGCTCGGCGATCTTCAGCAGATAGACGGAGCGCTGCGCCGGCGTGGTGCGCGACCAGGTGGCGAAGGCTTTTCCGGCCGCTGCAACGGCCTTGTCGATCTGGCCCTGGGACGCCTCCGGCATGTCGAGGATGGTCTTGCCGGTGCGCGGGTTGAGCACGGCTTCGGCGGTCTCGGTGCCGGCTTCGAATTTCGAGCCGATGAGCATCTGGGTGTCCATGAATTCCTCCTTGAGCGTGCTATTTGCCGGAACCGGCGATCTGGTCGCCGTCGCGGGTAAGGTAATAGGCGGCGAGAATCGGCAGCAGCGTCACCAGAACCACGACCATGGCCACCACATTGGTGACCGGGCGCTGGCGTGGCCGCACGAGTTCCTCGAGCATCCAGATCGGCAGGGTCTGCTGCTGGCCGGCGGTGAAGGTGGTGACGATCACTTCATCGAAAGACAGCGCGAAGGCGAGCATGCCGCCGGCGACGAGCGCGGTGCCGATGTTGGGCAGGATGCAGTAGCGGAACGTCTGGAAGCCGTTGGCGTCGAGGTCCATCGAGGCTTCGACGAGCGAACCCGAGACGCGGCGGAAGCGCGCTACCGCATTGTTGTAGACGACGACCACGCAGAAGGTGGCGTGTCCCAGGATGATTGTCCACATGGAGAACGGGATTTCGGCCAGGCTGAAAGCCGAACGCAGCGCTATGCCGGTGATGATGCCGGGAAGCGCGATCGGCAGGATGACCAGCAGCGAGATGGTCTCGCGGCCGAAGAATTTCGAGCCGCTGACGGCGGCGGCACAGAGCGTGCCGAGCACCAGCGCGATGGCGGTGGAGATCGCCCCGACCTGCACCGAGAGGCCGAGCGCCTGCCAGACATCCGGCCGGTTCCAGGTGACGGCGAGCCACTGGGTTGTGAAGCCGGGCGGCGGCCACTGGTAGCTCTTTTCCTCGGTGGTAAAGGCGTAGACGAAAATCAACAGGATGGGCAAATGCAGGAAGAGCAGGCCTGCGGCGGCGGCGATCTTGAGAGAAAGGGGGGCGGACTGGAGGTCAGAGCGCATCGAACGCTCCCATACGCTTGGCGCCCCAAAGGTAGAAACCCATGACGACGATCGGCACCACGGTGAAGGCGGCGGCGAGCGGGATGTTGCCGGCCGTGCCCTGATGTGCGTAGACGGCCATTCCGATGAAAAGCTGCGAATTGCCTATGATCTGAGGGATGATGTAGTCGCCCAGCGTCAGCGAGAAGGTGAAGATCGAGCCGGCGACGATGCCGGGCAGCGCCAGCGGGAAGAGCACGTTGCGGAAGGTTTGCGCGGGCGTCGCGCCGAGGTCCGACGAAGCCTCGACCAGATTGGCCGGCACGCGTTCGAGTGAGGCCTGAACCGGCAGGATCATGAAGGGCAGCCAGACATAGACGAAGACGATGAACGTGCCGGTGAAGGAAAAGCTCAGCGAATTGCCGCCGACGATGGGCAACGACAGCCACGCGTCGACGAGCCACATCAGATGCACCTTCTCGAAAAACCAGGTGAGGATGCCTTCCTTGGCGAGGATGAGCTTCCAGGCGTAGATCTTGACGAGATAGCTCGACCACAGGGGCAGCATGATGCCGAGATAGAACAGCGCCTTCCATTTACCGCGCGCGTAGCGGGCCGCGTAATAGGCGATCGGGAAGGCGACGACTACCGAGGCAAGCGTAACCACGGCCGCCATGACGACGGTGCGCAGGATGATGTCGATGTTCGACGGCTGCAGCAGGTCGGCATAAGTCTTCAGCGTGAACTGCCGGTTGATCATGCCGGAGAACTCGTCGATCGAAAAAAAGCTCTGCAGCAAGAGCGCGAACAGCGAGCCGAGATAAACGATGCCGAGCCAGAGCACCGGTGGCGCCAGCATCAGGAAGAGAAGCAGCTTCGGCCTGCGCCAGAAGGTGTCGGACAGGTGTCCCCATAGACCGCCGCGATCGGGGAGGATCGCACCCTTCGCGCCAACGCGGTGCGCTACGTCCGCGGCGGTCATCCCGCGTCATCCATCAGATGGAGGTCAGCCGGCGTGAAGCCGATGCGGACGGACTGGCCTTCGGCGGGCAGTGGCTGGCCGGCGGGCAGAAGCGCGTTGATGCGTTGGCCCTCGACGTCGAGGCCGAGACGCGTCGTACCGCCGAGATAGGAGCGCGAGACAACGGTTGCGGCGATCGCGCTGCCTTCGCCGTCGACGATGCGCACCGCTTCCGGGCGCAGGCTCGCCCAGCGGCGCTGACCGCCGTGGCGGGCGACGAAGTCGGGCGGCAGCACGTTGGAAGAGCCGACGAAATCGGCGACGAAGCGCGAGTTCGGCCGCTGGTAGATATCCTCGGGCGAGCCGACCTGCATGATGCGGCCATCGTTGAAGACAGCGATGCGGTTCGCCATCGACAGCGCCTCGCCCTGGTCGTGGGTGACGAAGACGAAGGTGATGCCAAGCGCCTTTTGCAGCGACTTCAGTTCCTCCTGCATGTTCTCCCGCAGCTTGAGGTCGAGCGCGCCGAGCGGCTCGTCCAGCAGCAGCACCTTCGGCCGGTTGACCAGCGCGCGGGCAAGCGCGACACGCTGGCGCTGGCCGCCGGAGAGCTGGCCGGGACGGCGCGCGCCGTAACCCGGCAGCTTGACCATTTCGAGCGCGGTTTCGGCCTCGCGCTCGCGTTCCGTCCTGCCAACGCCCTTGACCATCAGGCCGTAGGCGACGTTGTCGAGCACGTTCAGATGCGGGAAGAGCGCATAGTCCTGGAAGACTGTGTTGACGTTGCGCCTGTAGGGCGGGACGCCCTCGGCTTGGCTGCCGAAAATCTCGATGCTTCCCGATGTCGGCTGCTCGAAGCCGGCGATGAGGCGCAGACAGGTCGTCTTGCCGGAACCGGAGGGTCCGAGCATGGCGAAGAATTCGCCCTCGCCGATATCGAGGTCGACGGCATCGACGGCCTTGACCTGGCCGAAGTGACGCGAGACCTGCTTGAACGAGACAGCTGGGGTCATCCGCGAAGTTCCATCGCTATTCCGCAGCGGAGCGCCGCCCCTCACCTGCCTGCCGGCATCCCTCTCCCGTAAGAACGGGGAGAGGAGAGATGGCCGCAACGTCGGCGCCCCCTCTCCCCGTTCTTACGGGGAGAGGGTAAGGGTGAGGGGCAGTGCCGAGCCTGCGATTCTTAACGTCCGCCGATGACGCCGATATAGTCGGAGACCCAGCGGTAATAGGGTACGCACTGGTTGTTCTGGGTGGCGCAGTTGGTGGTCGGCGTCTTCCAGAACCTGATCTTCTCAAAGTTCTCGTAGCCGTTTGTCTTGCAACCCTCGTCGGTCAGCAGCGCATTGCCCTTGCATGCGGCGGGAACGGACGGAACGGTGCCGAACCAGGCCGAGACATCGCCCTGCACCTTCGGCGACAGGGAATGCTCCATCCACATATAGGCGCAATTGGGATGCGCGCTGTCGGCATGCAGCATGGTCGTATCCGCCCAGCCGGTGATGCCTTCTTCCGGGAAGACGGAAGCGACGGGCTGCTTTTCGGACGCAAGCAGGTTGACCTGGAACGGCCAGGAGCCCGACGCGACCACGCCCTCGTTCTTGAAGTCGTCGATCTGGATGAAAGCGTCGTGCCAGTAGCGGCCAACCAGCGTGCGCTGGACGCGCAGCAGGTCCAGCGCTGCCTTGTACTGGTCCTCGGTGAGTTCGTAGGGATCCTTGATGCCGAGTTCCGGCTTGTGGAACATCAGGTAGTTGGCGGCGTCGGCGACATGGATAGGGCCGTCATAGGCCTGGACACGGCCCTTGTTCGACTTGCCGTCGCCGAGCGTCATCTCCTCGAAGACTACGTTCCAGCTCTTGGGCGCTTCCTTGAAGACATTGGTGTTGTACATCAGGACGTTGGCGCCCCACACATAGGGAGTGCCGTAGTGCACGCCGTCGACGGTGTGCCAAGGCGCGTTCTGGAGCCGCTCGTCGATGGTCGACCAGCTCGGGATCAGCGCGGTGTTGATCGGCTGGACACGCTTGCCGGCGACGAGGCGGAGCGAGGAATCGCCGGAGGCGGTGACAAGGTCGAAGCCGCCCTCGTTCATCAGCGCGACCATCTCGTCTGAGGTCGCGGCGGTCTTGACGCTGACCTTGCAGCCGGTCTTGGTCTCGAACTCCGTCACCCAGTCGTAATTCTTGTCGGTCTCGCCGCGCTCGATATAGCCGGCCCAGGCGATAATCGACACTTCGCCTTCGCCGGTGCCGAGCGACTGGAGCATTTCCTGGGCGACCGCCTGGCCTGAGAAGCTGACGGCGAGCGCGATAGCAGTGCAGGATTTCAGGAACGATTTCATCGTGACATCTCCCATTGACAGGGGCGGCTCTCTAGCGACCGCATGATCCCTGGATGAAACGTGCCGTGAAAGCGCCGCTTTCGCAAATTCATTTATCAGAAGGGCGTTATCGGAAATTCCGATAACGCTACGGCATCAGGCGAGCGCCTTAACCAGCCAGCAGGCTGCATTGAAGCGGGCTGCTCCGTCCTTTCGAAAGCCGGCAAACGCGGGGGGCAGGGACGCCATGATCTTTTCGGCGGTCGCGCGGTCAACCTCGCGCAGCGCGGCGCCGACCGGCCCGAGCCGCGTAACATAGGTCATCAGATTGTCTTCGGAGGTCTCGCACCGGACGTCTGCTCGCTCAACCTCGATCGAGGACCAGCCGCTCGCTTCGAGTATCCGCGAGACCTTGGCGCCGTCCGCGAACGCGAACTGTCCGGGCGCATTCGGGTCAGGCGGCGGCGCAGGCGGCAGGAAGGGGGCGGCTGCGCGCGCAGCGGCGGTCATGAAGTCGTTCTCGGCAGGGCTACGCCAAGCGACGAAGGCAAGCCTGCCACCCGGCCTCGCAGCGCGCCGGATATTGGCGAAGGCGGCCACGGGATCGTCGAAAAACATGACGCCGAAGCGCGAAACAACCGCGTCGAAGCGACCGGGCTCGAACGCATAGGTCTGCGCATCGGCTGCGACGAATTCGGCATTCGCGGTTCGTTCCGCCTGTGCGCGCGCTGTCGCCAGAGCCACAAGCGGCTCAGAGATGTCGACGCCGACGCAGCGCCCGGACTTGCCGACGCGGCGCGCCATCGCCAGGGTCGTGGCCCCGGCGCCGCAACCTATGTCCAAAACAGCGCCGCCCTCGCCGGGGTAGCCGGCATCGACCACCAGCCGTTCGAACGGCGCCAGCACCTCGTCCAGGACCGGTTGCAGATCGACCCAGGCTTTGCCGCTGCCGTCGTTCCAGAGCGCGGCCTGCTGCAAGTTCGGCTGCGAAGACTGTTCCATGGCGGACCTCGTTTCCTGTTGCTCCGGCCTGTCTTCGCGAGCACTCTACGAGTTCAAGCCGACTTGAGGTCAAGCATGAAAGATCTGGATATCGTCGAAGTGTCGCGCCACACGGGCGTGCCCGCCTCGACACTGCGCTACTACGAGGAAAAGGGCCTGATCGCCTCGATCGGCCGGCGCGGCCTGAAACGGCTGTTCGACCCGGCCGTGCTGGAACGGCTCGCCCTGATTTCTCTCGGACGCGCCAGCGGATTCGCGCTGGCCGAGATTGCAGAGATGCTGACGCCCGAAGGCCTGCCGCGGATGGACCGCGCGCGCCTGGAGGCCAAGGCGGCGGAACTCGACCGCACCATCCCGCGCCTGACCGCGATGAGGGAAGGATTGCGGCATGCCGCCAAATGCCCGGCCGAGCGGCCAATGGATTGCCCGACATTCCGGCGGGCCGTCCGACTTGCCGGCGCCGGCCGCTTCGAGGCGGCTCCAATCGCGCCGTTCAAGGCGGAAGAGGTGGGGTCCGGACCGCGCGCGCGGCACTAACGGCGCGCCATGTGCTGCGTTTGCGCGATGCCGATGAAGTCGCGCGCCGCCTGCGGCAGGCCGGAGCCGCGCCGCCAGACCATGCCAACCTGGACGACGGGAAGCGAGCCGGAGATATCGCGCGATTCGATGCGATCGCCTTCCAGCGACCAGGGGCGGTAGACGAGGTCGGGAAGCAGCGCGACGCCGGCGCCGGTGGCGACGAGGCTGCGGACGGCCTCCACCGAGCGGGTGCGAAAGGCAACGTGCGGGCGGGCGCCAAGCGCGTTGAGGAGCTTGCCGGTATTCTCCTCGATCTCGTCGACCGTCAGCATGATCAGCGGCTCGGCCGCGATGTCGCCGAGATTGATAATCTCGGCGCTGGCCAGGCGATGGCCGAGCGGCAGCCAGAGCCGGTAGGCGGAGACCTCCAGGATCTCGGACTGCAGCGCCATGCGGTCGCGCAGGTTGGATGTGACCATGACGGCGATGTCGAGCTTGCCGCCGACGAGCAGATGCTCGAGGTAGTCGCCATTGTCCTCGATGGCCGATATCTCGACGGCGGGGTGGGCGCGCCGATAGCGCGCCAGGAGATCGGACAGCACATAGCCGGCGACGAGTGAGGTGACGCCGAGTTGAAGCCGGCCGGTGGTCGTCTCGCGGTCGCTGAAAAATGTACGCCGCGCATCCGAGACGTCAGCAAGAATCTTGGTGGCATGGCGCAGGAACTGGTGGCCCTTGTGGGTGATGTTCAGCCCGCGCGGATGGCGTTCGAACAGTTCGACGCCGAGGTCGCTTTCCAGCTCCTTGATCGCTTCGGTGACGGCCGACTGCGAGATCGACAGATTCTGGGCAGCCCGCGAGACCGTGCCCTGTTCGGCGACGGCGACGAAATATTGCAACTGCCTGATGGTGAAGGCCATGGCCTCAGATAGCAGCGCGCCAAGCCGATGGGAACGGGCCGGGCAGAGCGCTTGACAGTCCGATCTTTCGTAACTATAAAAGTTGCATGAAACGAAACGGCAAGCTTTCCGCCTCCCTGCACGCGCTCGTCCACATGGCGCAGATGCCCGGGCGCGCCATGACATCGGAAGAGATCGCCTCCTGGCTGCATACAAATCCGGTGGTCGTGCGCCGCATGGTGGCGGGTCTCAGGGACGCCGGGATCCTTTCCTCTACGCGCGGGCACGGCGGCGGCTGGACGATTGCGCGTCCGGCGGACAAGATCACGCTGGCCGAGGTCGCAGCCGCGCTCGACGAGCGGCTGATCCCGTTCAGCACCGAACCCGAGAACCCCCGCTGCCTCGTGGAGCGCGCCGTCAACGAGGCGCTCGACGGGGTTCGCGACGAGATCGAACAACTGCTTTCACGTCGCCTGGCCAAGGTGACGCTGGCGGACCTGGCCGCCCGCTGCGGCCCCGGCATCACAGCCTATCTGGAGAACAACCATGCACATTGACGTCGCCGTGATCGGCGGAAGCTTCGCCGGCCTGTCCGCCGCCCTGCAACTGGCGCGCGCCCGGCGCAGCGTAACCGTGTTCGACGCCGGCGAGCCGCGCAACCGCTTCGCCGCGGCTTCGCACGGCTTCCTGACGCGCGACGGCGCGCGGCCCGCCGACATGCTGGCCGAGGCGCGGCGGCAGCTCGCGGCGTATCCCACCGCGCGCTTCGAACCGGTGCGCGTGGAGACGGCGACCGGAAACAGCGACGCGTTCGCGCTGATCTGTTCGGACGGCCGCAGCATGACCGCGCGACGCATCGTGCTTGCCCATGGCGTCATCGATTCCCTGCCGGACATTCCGGGGCTCGCGGACGAATGGGGCAAGCGCGTCGCGCACTGCCCCTACTGTCACGGCTACGAGTTCGGCGGCGAAGCGCTCGGCGTGCTCGCCGCCAACGGGCCGGTCGCACTGCACCAGGCAATGCTGGTGCGCGAATGGGGTCCGGTGACGCTGTTCCTGAACGGCATGCTTGAGCCGAACGCCGACGAGGCGAAGCTGCTCGATGCGCATGGCGTGACCATCGAACGCGCCAAGGTCGAAGCCGTGGTCTCGGGCGCCAATGGACTGACGATGCGGCTTGCGGGAGGACGCGGGGTCGAGATCGCCGGGCTGTTCACACAGCCTCGCGCGCGGCTGTCGAGCGCCATCGCGGAGCTGCTCGGCTGCGCGCTGACCGAGGGGCCGTTCGGTCCGTTCGTCACGGTCGACGACCGCAAGCGCACGACGGCGAGCGGGGTGTTCGCGGCGGGCGACCTTGCCCGGCCGGCGCCCAGCGTCGCGCTTGCGGTGGCCGACGGCGCACTGGCCGGGGCGACGGCCCATCAGTCGCTGGTGTTCGACCAGGCTGTCGCGGCGTGACTGTGAACTCCGGCCTAGCGCGGATTGGCGACCAGCAGCGTGGCGCCTGCCTTTTCGATGGCGGCGGCGATGTCGCGCGGCGGCGGCAGGTCGGTGGCGAGCTCGCCGAAGGCATCGAAGCCGCAGACCTGGACGAGGCCCTGACGGCCGAATTTGGTGTGGTCGGTGACGACCACCGCCCGCGAGCCGCGCGTCAGCACGACACGTGCGAACTCCGCCTCCTCCAGGACATAGTCCATGACGCCGTGCTCCACGTCGATGGCGCCGGCGGTGATGACGGCGTGGTTGACGCTGAAGCGGCTGATGAACTCGATCGCCGAGACGCCGAAGGCGGCGCCTGAATCGCTGCGCAATTCACCGCCGGCCATATAGACCTTGTTGCCGTTCACGGTGGCCAGCGTGCGCGCGATGTCGGAAGAATTGGTGACCACCGTCAGGCGGCGGTGGTTGAGCAGTTCACGGGCGAGGAAGCTGGTCGTCGTGCCGGTGTCGAGCATCACGGATTCGCCGTCGCCGATCGTCGCGGCGACGAGTTTGGCAATCGACCGCTTGGCGTCGGCCTGCTCGCGCATGCGCCGCTCGAAAGGCGCCTCGCCGACCACCGACGGCAGGCCGATCGCACCGTGCATTTTGAGCACCGAGCCGTCCCTGGCGAGCGGCTTCACGTCCCGCCGTACGGTTTCCAGCGAGACGCCCAGCCTGTCGGCCAGGCGGGCGATCGTAATCGTACCCTCATCCTGAAGCAGCTTCAGGATCTCGGCGTGCCGTTTGGAATAATTCATCCGCCTCGTTGCGCCTCGTACGCCCGGGTCCGCCGTCCCCTTGGCCGCCGCTTCTACACCTTTTCGATGCCGATTAAGGGAGAAATCGTCGCCGATGTCGACTCGATCTTTTACACGATTTGCACCAATTCCTGCCTGTTTAAGCCTTAGCATGCGATATTTGCGGCTATGAAGACCTCAAACGGGCACAAATGCAGGAAAAGCCACAAAATCGCGTTGACAGGACTTCACGCCTATTCGACAGTGCCGGCTCGTCTCGGGGAGCCCCTTCGACCGCCGACGTTTCACGGCCGGAGCCTGTCGTCAAGGAATCACACAGTTGGAAACACGGCTCTCAACAACGCACCATGAGGCAGGCTCGTGAGAGCGGCGGAATACCGCATCCGCGCACTGCCGGTATGGAATGGAGCAATCTCGATCGAGCCACTGAAAGGCGGCCTGAGCAATGAAAGCTTCCTGGTCGCCGACGCCGACAGCAAGCATGTCGTGAGGTTCGGGAAAGACTTTCCGTTTCACCATGTCTTCCGCAAGCGCGAGATCATGGCCGCGCGAGCAGCCGCCGACGCAGGCTTCGCGCCCAAGGTGGAATTTGCCGAGCCCGGAGTCATGGTGTCGGCCTTCATCGAGGCGAGAACGTACGGGCCGGAGGACGTGCGCGCAAACCGGCTGAGGATAGCCAGGCTGGCGCGCGCGTTTCACAAGGAGATGCCGAAGCACGTGTCGGGCGCCGGCTTCATGTTCTGGGTGTTCCATGTCAACCGCGACTATGCGCGGACGCTCGATGCCGGCAAGAGCCGCATGGCGGACAGGCTGCCGGAGTTCATGGCGCTCAACGAAGCGCTGGAAGCCGTGCAGCAGCCGCTGCCTGTTGTCTTCGGGCACAACGACCTGTTGCCGGCGAATTTCCTCGACGACGGAACGAAGCTCTGGCTCATCGATTTCGAATATGCGGGCTTCAATACAGCGATGTTCGACCTCGCCGGAGCGGCGTCGAATGCCGGCATGACCGCGGGAGAGTCGGAAGAACTGCTCGCCGAATATTTCGGGCACGCGCCCGATGAACGGCTTCGCCGTTCCCACCTGGCCATGCAGTGCGCCTCGCTGCTGCGCGAGGCGATGTGGAGCATGGTTTCGGAACTGCACCTCTCCGCGCCCGGCGCGGACTACGTGACCTATACGGCAGAAAACCTGGCGCGGCTCGACGCGGCGCTCGAAACCTATCAAACGACATACGGAAAGCTCGCCTCATGACATTGCCAAGCCAGGCCGCGATCGTCGTCATCGGCGGCGGCATCATCGGCTGCTCGACCGCCTATCACCTGGCGCGCGATCACAAGGCGGACGTCATCCTGCTCGAGCAGGGCAAGCTGACCTCGGGCTCGACCTGGCATGCGGCGGGGCTGGTCGGGCAGCTCCGCTCGTCGGCTTCGATCACGCGGGTGCTCAAATATTCGGTCGAGCTGTACAAGGGGCTGGAGGCAGAGACAGGACTGGCGACCGGCTGGAAGATGACCGGTTGCCTGAGGCTCGCGACCAACCAAGACCGCTGGACGGAGTTCCGCCGGCTGGCGACGACGGCGAAAAGCTTCGGCATGGACATGCAACTCATCTCGCCGGCCGAGGCGAAAAAGATGTGGCCGCTGATGGACGTGTCCGATCTCGTCGGCGCCTCCTGGCTGCCGACCGACGGCCAGGCGAGCCCCTCCGACATCACCCAGTCGCTCGCCAAGGGCGCGCGCATGCACGGCGCAAGGATTTTCGAGGGCGTGCGCGTCACCGGCTTCGAGATGAAGGACGGCCGCATCGTCAAGGTGAGGACCAATCAGGGCGCCATCGCCTGCGACAAGGTGGTGAACTGCGCCGGGCAGTGGGCGCGGCAGGTGGGGGCGATGGCCGGCATCGACGTGCCGCTGCAGCCGGTGAAACACCAGTACATCATCACCGAAAAGCTCGACGGGCTGGCGAACGACGCGCCGACGATCCGCGACCCCGACCGGCGCACCTACTTCAAGGAGGAGGTCGGCGGGCTGGTGATGGGCGGCTACGAGCCCGACCCGCAGCCCTGGCAGACCAATCTTCCCGGCGGCGACGTGCCCGACGAATGGGAGTTTCGCCTGTTCGACGACGATTACGACCATTTCGAGCAGCATATGAGCCAGGCGATCGCGCGCGTGCCGGCGCTGGAGACGGCTGGCGTCAAGCAGATGATCAACGGTCCCGAAAGCTTCACGCCAGACGGCAACTTCATCCTGGGCTCGGCGCCCGAATGCAAGAACATGTTCGTGGGCGCCGGCTTCAACGCCTTCGGCATCGCATCGGGCGGCGGCGCCGGATGGGTGCTGGCGCAATGGGTGGTTGACGGCGAGGCTCCGCTCGACCTTTGGGTTGTCGACATCCGACGCTTCTCGGGCCTGCACCGCGACCGGCAATGGGTCCGCGACCGCACGCTGGAGGCCTATGGCAAGCACTACACGATCGGCTTCCCGCATGAGGAGTACGAGAGCGGGCGTCCCAGCATCGTCTCCCCGCTCTACGAGCGGCTGAAGAAGCACCGCGCGGTGTTCGGCTCGAAGCTCGGCTGGGAGCGGCCGAACTGGTTCGCGCCTGCCGGCGTCGAGCCGAGGGATGTCTATTCGATGGGCCGGCAGAACTGGTTCGAGGCGGTCGGGGAGGAGCACCGGCATGTGCGCGAGAAGGTCGGCATCTTCGACCAGTCGTCCTTCGCCAAATACGAGCTGTCGGGCAGGGACGCACAGAGGGCGCTCGACTGGATCTGCGCCAACGACGTGGCGAAGGCGGCGGGGCGGCTGACCTATACGCAGCTTCTCAACACGCGGGGCGGCATAGAGGCGGACCTGACGGTGGCGCGCCTGGCGGAGGACAAATTCTACATCGTTACCGGCACCGGCTTCCGCACGCACGACCTCGCCTGGATCGGGGACCATATCGGAGCCGGGCTCGACGCGAAGCTTGTAGACGTGACGGAAGACTACGGCACGCTGTCGCTGATGGGACCGAAAGCACGGAACGTGCTGGCGAAGGTGACCGAGGCGGATGTCTCCAACGCCGCCTTCCCATTCGGCCATGTCAGGGAGATCGCCATCGCCGGACATGTGGTGCGGGCTCTGCGCGTGACCTATGTCGGCGAACTCGGCTGGGAGCTGCACGTGCCGATCGCCGCCACCGGCGAGGTGTTCGACGCGCTGATGGCGGCGGGAGCCGCGCATGACATAAGGCCAGTCGGCTACCGCGCGCTGGAATCGCTGCGGCTGGAAAAGGGCTACCGCGCCTGGGGCTCCGACATCACGCCGAACGACACGCCTTTCGAGGCAGGTCTCGGCTGGGCAGTGAAGCTGAGGAAAAACACCGACTTCCTCGGCCGGCGCGCGCTGGAGAAAGTGGCCGGCGACACGCTGAAAAAACGCTTTGCCGGCTTCACGGTGGACGATCCCGATATTGTGCTGCTCGGCCGCGAAACGATCCTGCGCAACGGCGAGCCGGTCGGCTACCTGACCTCCGGCGGCTACGGCTACACGATCGCCAAAAACATCGGCTACGGCTATGTGCGCAACGCCGATGGCGTCAGCGACAATTTTCTGACCGCCGGGGACTATGAGTTGGTGGTGGCGATGGATCGCACGCCGGCGAAGATCTGGCTGGAGCCGATGTACGATGCGACGGCGGAACGTGTGAAGGGGTAGGGCGATCCCTCGAGGGGTAAGGCTCAGCGCTGCTTCAGCACCAGTCCCCGGCTCGGCACGGTACCGGTTTCGCCGGGCATAGAGACATAGGGCTCGGTTTCTTCGGCGCTGACAACCAGCCCCTGCCCTTCGAGTTCGGCGATGCGGGCGGCGAAGCCGCCCTCCCAGAGCGTGTTCTTGACGGTCAGCACGATGACGCCGCCCGGACGGCAGATGCGGATAAGCTCGTCGAGCCCCTCGACGCCGACATGGCCCGAGGTGAAGACGCCGGCCGAGACGATGCCGGCGAAATGGCCGTCGGCGAAAGGCAAGGGGCCGCCGAGCGCCAGGCGGTGGAATGCCTTGTAGGCGCCCTTCCCCGCCGCCTTGGCGAGCATGCCCTCGGAAATGTCCAGCGCCTCGACATGCGGGTATCCGATGATGCCGAGCCATTCGCCGATCAGGCCGGTGCCGGCGCCTGCGTCGAGCAGGGGCGAGGCGCCGCGCGGCAGATGGCGCGCCAAGAGCGCCAGGCAGATCGAGGGGTGGCGATAGCCGGCGACCGCCATCTCATGGTCGTAGGTTTCCGACCAGCGGTCGTAGAGGGCCGCGACCTCGTCGGCGCCCTTCGCTTCATAGACCGCGCCGAGCGCGCCGCCGTGCTTGCCGTCCGCCATCGACCGTTTCCCCTGTGTCCGCTGGATCATAGCCAAGGGACCAAAACTGTGGAACGGTTTGGCGGAAGAAAAGGCGGGAGTCGGGCGAATTCATGAGCGACGATCTGGCACTGGCGCGGGTGGCTATCGCCGGCGTGCCTTTCCTGAAGGGCTATGACGGGCCGATCGTCAGGCTGGGCGGGCTGACCAACCTGGTCTTCCAGGCAGGCGAACATTGCATCCGCGTGCCGGGCAAGGGCACGGAGGAATATATCAACCGCGCCAATGAGGCGGTCGCGGCGCGCGAGGCGGCGAAGGCAGGCGTCAGCCCCGAAGTGCTGTATTTCGACGACAAGGGCGTGATGGTGACCCGTTTCGTCGACGGTGCGCAGACCATGTCGCCGGCGGCCTTCAAGCTGAACGAAGGGGCGCCGGGACGAGCGGGCCAGGCATTCCGCAAACTGCATGTTTCAGGCGCCGTCTTTCCGTTCCGCTTCTACCTCTTCTCGATGATCGACGACTATCTGAAGGTGTTGTCGACCAAGGACGTGGTGCTGCCGAAGGGGTACCACGACGTGCTCAGGGAAGCCGAGGACATCAGGACCGCGCTGTCGCGCCACCCCGCGCCGCTCACGGCCTGCCACTGCGATCCGCTGTGCGAGAACTTCCTCGATACGGGCGAGCGCATGTGGATCGTCGACTGGGAATATTCGGGAATGAACGACCCGATGTGGGACCTCGGCGACCTGTCGGTGGAGGGCAAGTTCGACGACCGCCAGGAGGAAGAGATGCTGCGCGCCTATTTCTCCGGCGAACCTCGGCCGGCGGAGCGCGGGCGCGTGGTGATATACAAGGCGATGTGCGATCTCCTGTGGACGCTCTGGGGCCTGATCCAACTCGCCAACGGAAACCCGGCCGATGATTTCCTGGCATATGCCGACAGCCGCTTCGGCCGCTGCCGGAGACTGATGCAGACGAAGGATTTTTCGCGGCATGTCGAAGCGGTGCGCAAGGGGTAGTTTCAAAACCTTCGGACGCCGCCGCGCGATCTCAGTTCACGCCTTTGGGAACATCCTCCGGCGGCACCGTCGAAACGGTCTTCTGGCGGTGGAAGATGAAGAGGCCGGCGAGCACGACGATGGCCGATCCCAGAAGGATGCGCGTGCCCGGCACGTCGCCGAAGAAGACCCAGCCGAAGACCACGGCCCACAGCAGCAGCGTATAGTGGAGAGGAGCGAGCAGCGCGGCGGGCGCGAGCTTCAGCGCGCGCACGATCATCAGATGCGCGACGCAGGATACGACGCCCAGCAGCAGCATCCCGCTCCATTCGACCGATGTCGGCGATTTCCAGCCGCCGAACGCCAGGACCATGCCCGCGCCGAGGACCAGCGAGCAGATCGTCTGCCATGTGACCAGCGTGGTGTCGCTCGTGCCCCGCAGCATGCGGCCGAGAATGATCGTCAGGGCGAAAAGAATGCTGCCTGCGACGGCGTAGATCGATGCCAGCGAGAAGGAGCCGGTCGGCTGCAGCATGACCAGCACGCCGCAGAAACCGACGACAATGGCCGTCCAGCGGCGCCAGCCCACGGCCTCGCCGAGCAGCAGGTGAGAGAGCGCCGCGACGTAGATCGGCCCGGCCATGTAGAAGCTGAACACGTCGGCAAGCGGCAGATAATACACCGAAGCATAAAACAGGATGGTCTCGATCGCGGTCAGCGTGGCGCGGGCGACCTGCAGCCAAGGCCGGTCGACGTCGAACAGCGCGCGCGGACCCTGGCGGGCGATCATCGGGCCGAGGACGATAAAGGCGCCTATGGAGCGGATGAAGACGACCTGGCCGACCGACAGCGTGACGACGAGCCATTTGCCCATCGCGTCGTTGAGCGAGAACATGAAGTCGCCGCCAAGCATCAGGAGGACGCCGAGCAGGATCTGGTTTGCAGGATTGCGGAGAAAAGTCATCATGTCCGCCGCGGGTGGGGCAAGCGGGTTGGTAGACGCGATCAGGCCGTGTGGCGAGAGGAATTCAACCGCGCCCTTGGGCCAGGCGAGATTGTTTTGGTGACAGCAAGCGCGACGACCATTCGCGGGCTTTGGCAAAGGCTGCGGATTTTAATCAAAACACGAGTTTCCTGGATCCTGTGGTTCACCCTCGGCGGACTCAGTGATATGGTCCGCCGCGATGAAGCGTCTGTCGGTACTTGTCGGTGCGTTTATGCTGTCCGCGCTCAGCGGGCTTGCATGGGGATTCGACTACCGGATCGATCCGAACGCCTCGCATGGTTCCCAGTTCCGCTTTGCCTTCGCCTCGAAATCTCCGCTGAAGGCAAGCCCCGGCCCCGTTGAAGCGGTGGATGCCGGAATCCCGCATGAATATGCCTCGGCGATGACCTGGTATCGCGTGGCGCTGGCGCAGGGCTACGAACCGCCGCTGGTGGTGCGGTCCTGGGTCTATAGCGACCAACTGCCGGAGCCGCTGCAATGGGCCTGGAGCGCGCCGAATGGCGACCTCGTCGCCCGGACCGGCAAGGGTTCGTTCCTGCTGTCCTTCGAGGACAGCCGCAACAACTGGTTTCGCGAATTGAACTGCCGGCTGGTGCAGTGGCCGGGCGGCGACGCGCAGGCAATCATGAACTGCAACGACGGTACGCAGCGCACCATGCTGATCCCCGAGGAGGGCGGCGTCGTGATCGGCAACGTGCAATACCAGCGTGCCTTCCAGCAAGCGCCTGTCAATTTCGAGGACGCCCTGCCAGAGGGCTACGTGCCGGCTGAATACGCAACGTCCCCCGAAGAGCCGGTCGAATAGAAAATCAGTTGGGCCGGTTGTGGCGCCGGTTGACCTGGCCGGGGCGGCCGGGAAGCGAAAGCCGCGTGTCCCGGCGCGGGCGTTCGGCCACGACCTTGCCCCTGGCGACGACGCAGAGCCGTTCGGCGCGCAGGCGTAGCGCTTCGACCGGGTCGCCGGCGTCGAGCACGATGAAGCTGGCGCGCTTGCCGACCGCGAGGCCCAGATGGTCGAGGCCCATGATGGCGGCGTTGACATTGGTCACCATATCGAAGCAGCGCGCCATGTCTGATGGCGAGGACATCTGCGCGACATGCAGCCCCATGAAGGCGACGTCGAGCATGTCGGCGGTGCCGAGCGAATACCAGGGGTCAAGCACGCAATCCTGGCCGAATCCGACGCGGATACCCAAGGCCAGCATCTCCTTCACCCGCGTCATGCCGCGACGCTTGGGGTAGGTGTCGTGGCGGCCCTGCAGCATGATGTTGATCAGCGGGTTGGGGATCGCCGAGACGCCCGCTTCGGCAATCAGCGGCAAGAGCTTGGAGACGTAATAATTGTCCATCGAATGCATGGACGTCAGGTGCGAGCCGGCCACCCTGCCGGCCAAGCCGAGCCGCTGCGTCTCGTAGGCGAGTTGCTCGATATGGCGCGACAGCGGATCGTCGGTCTCGTCGCAATGCATGTCGACCATCAGGCCGCGTCTCGCGGCGATCTCGCAAAGCTCGGTCACGGAACGCGTGCCGTCCGCCATGGTGCGCTCGAAATGCGGGATGCCGCCGACGACATCGACGCCGAGATCGAGCGCGCGGATGGTGTTTTCGCGCGCCGTCGGCGAGCGGTAGAGACCGTCCTGCGGAAAAGCGACGAGCTGGAGGTCGATATAGGGCGCGATTTCCTTCTTGACCTCGAGCAAAGCCTCGACGGCGAGCAGCCGGTCGTCGCAGACATCGACATGGGTGCGGATGGCGAGCAGGCCCATGGAGACGGCCCAGTCGCAATAGGCAAGCGCCCTTTCCTTCACCGCCTCGTGGGTCAGGAGCGGCTTCAACTCGCCCCAGAGCGCGATGCCTTCGAGCAGCGTGCCCGACGCGTTGATGCGCGGGATGCCGTAGGAGAGCGTCGCGTCCATGTGGAAATGGGGATCGACGAAGGGCGGTGAGACAAGGCAGCCGGAGGCGTCGACGACACGGCCGGCCTCGGCCGAAATCGAAGGCTCGATGGCGGCGATGGTTTCGCCGCTGATGCCGATGTCGGCCGATGTGCCGTCGGGCAGGACGCCGCCCTTGACGATAAGGTCAAAACTCATCTTTCGCCTTTCTGGTAGGGCATCATCAGCGCCTTGGGATAGGTCGCGCGGCGGGCGACCAGGATCAGCGCCAGGATCGACAGCGCGTAGGGCATCATCAGGAAGATCTGGTAGGGCACCACGCCGCCGGTGAGCTGCTGGAGGCGGACCTGGTAGGCATCGAAGGCGGCGAAGAGGATGGCGCCAAGCAGCGCCTTGCCCGGGCGCCAGGAGCCGAAGACGACGAGCGCGATGCAGATCCAGCCGCGGCCATTGATCATCTCGAAGAAGAAGGAGTTGAAGGCCGACATGGTGAGGAAGGCGCCGCCGATGGCCATCAGCGCGCTGCCGGCGACCACCGCGCCCATGCGGATGGCGGCGACGCTGATGCCTTGCGCCTCCACGGCCGACGGGTTCTCGCCGGCGGCCCGGACCGCGAGGCCGAGCGGCGTGCGGTAGAGCACCCAGGCGGTGAGCGCGACGGTGAGGAAGGCGAGATAGGTGAGCGGCGTCTGCGAGAACAGCGCCTCGCCGACGACGGGTATCTGCGACAGGCCCGGGATCGGCAGCGGCTGGAAGGGCTCGATCTTGGGCGGCGAGGTGACCTCGGGCAGCGCCAGCCGGTAGGTGAAGTAGGTAAGGCTGGTGGCAAGCAGGGTGACGCCGATGCCGACGACATGCTGGGACAGGCCGAGCGGCACGGTGAGCGTGGCATGCAGCAGGCCGAACATGGCGCCGGCAAGGGCGGCGACCACAACGCCCATCCAGAGATCGCCGCCGGCATAGACGGTGAACCAGCCGGCGAAGGCGCCGGCCGTCATGATGCCCTCGATGCCGAGATTGAGCACGCCGGCGCGCTCGCAGATCAGCTCGCCCATGGTGGCGAAGATGAGCGGCGAGGCGATGCGGATGGCGGCGACCCAGAAGGAGGCGGTGAGGAGAATGTCGAGCGCTTCCATCACCTCCACCTCAGACGGTAGCGCGTGAAGAGGATCGCCACGACCATGGTGAGCAGCGCTGTCGCGACCATGACGTCGGCGATGTAGCTCGGCACGCCGGCCGATCGGCTCATGGCGTCGGCGCCGACGAAGATGCCGGCAACGAAGATCGCCGAGGCGACGACGCCGACAGGATTGAGCATGGCGAGCATGGCGACCACGATGCCCGAATAGCCGTAGCCGGGCGACAGATCGAGGGTAAGGTTGCCCTTGAGGCCGGAAACCTCGCAGAAGCCGGCGAGCGCTGCGAGCCCGCCCGAGAGAAGCGCCGTCTTCATCAGCACCGTGTTGACCGGAATGCCGGCGAAGGAAGCCGCCTGCGGATTGTGGCCCACGGCGCGCATCTCGTAGCCAAGCACCGTCTTCTTCATGACCACCCAGACGATAACCGCCGAGACGATGGCCAAGACGAAACCATAGTGCAGCCGCTTGCCCTGGATGATGCGCGGAAGCTGCGCTTCCGCGATGACCTTGGAAGACTGCGGCCAGCCGAGCCCCATCGGATCCTTCAGCGGACCTTCCAGCAGCATGGAAACGAAGAGGAGGACGATGAAATTGAGAAGCAGCGTGGTGACGACTTCGTCGACGCCGAAGCGGGTCTTCAGAACGGCCGGTCCAAGCAGGAGCAGCGCACCGGCCGCCATGGCGACCGCCATGATGACCGGTATGAGCAGGAAGGACGGCAATGGCAGCGCGCCGGTGCCGAGCACGACGGTGACGACACCACCGATATAGAGCTGGGCTTCGGCGCCGATATTCCAGAGCTTGGCCCGGAAGGCGACCGCGACGGCAAGGCCGGTGAAGATGAGAGGGGTCGCGCGGGTCAGCGTCTCCAGCAGCGCGAATTGCGAGCCGGCGGCGCCCTTCCAGACGAGGTAGAAGACGGAAAACGGAGAGGCGCCGGCGGCAAGCACCAGCAGCGACGCGATGACGACCGTCAGGATGATCGCCGACACGGGGAAGAGCAGCGTGGCTACGATGGACGGCGCGGGCTTCGGCTCAAGGCGCATGGAAGTGACCCATTTCAGGCGGCCTCCATGCCGTGGCCGGCCATGAGCTCGCCAAGCTCGCGCACGCTGCGTTCGCCGCGCGCCGAGGACGGGGAAAGACGCCCTTTGGACATCACGATGATGCGGTCGGAGAGAGCCAGAATCTCTTCGAGGTCTTCGGAAATCAGCAGGATGGCGGCGCCGCGCTCCCGCGCCTCGACGAGCTTGCGGTGGACGTAGCCGACGGCGCCGACGTCGAGCCCGCGCGTCGGCTGGTTGGCGAGGATCACCGTCGGATCGGGATCGAGCGCCCGGCCGAGGATGAGTTTCTGCATGTTACCGCCGGAGAGCAGTCGGATACGCGCTTCCGGCGAAGGACATTTGACGTCGTAGTCGGCAATGATCTGCTGCGCGAAGCCACGCGCGGCAGCCCAGTCGAGGAAGCCCCGCCGGCTGAAGCGCGGCGTGCGGTAGCGTTCCGCGATCACGTTCTCGGTGACGCTCATGTCGGCGATCGTGCCGACGGCGTGGCGATCCTCCGGGATGCGCGCAATGCCGGCCGCAAGTGCGGCGCGCGGTGACCAGTCGTGAACGGCGGCTCCGCGCACGATGATCTCGCCCGAGGCCGGCGCCTCAGTGCCTGATATCAGCGCGGCGAGTGCGGCCTGGCCGTTGCCCGAGACGCCGGCAAGTCCGGTGATCTGGCCGCCGCGCAACGACAGCGAGATGCGGTCGAGCGACACGCCGGCGCCGCGCCTGATGGTGGAGACGGCGTTGAGGACGAACTGCAGCGGGCCGGGCTCGGACGGCGGCACGGACGCCTGTTCGACCTCCTGCCCGACCATCAGCGCCGCAAGCTCGGCGCGATTCGTTTCGGCGGTGACGCGCTCGCCGGTCAGGCGGCCGGCTCGGAGCACCAGGACGCGGTCGCTGACCGCCATGACTTCGTTCAGCTTGTGCGAGATGAATATGATCGACAGCCCCTGACCGACAAGAAGCTTCAGCGTGGCGAAGAGCGCGTCGGTTTCGGCGGGCGTCAACACTGCCGTCGGCTCGTCCAGGATCAGGATCCTGGCGTCGCGGTAGAGCGCCTTCAGGATCTCGACGCGCTGGCGTTCGCCGACCGAAAGCGATGACACCTGGGCCTTGGGATCGACCGCGAGGCCGTACTCCCAGGACATCTTCTCGATGCGCTCGCGCGCGCCGAGGCGGTCGAGCTTCCAACTCCGCAGCCCTTGCGTGCCGAGCGCGATGTTCTCCAGTACCGTCAAGTTGTCGGCCAGCGTGAAATGCTGGTGCACCATGCCGATGCCGGAACCGATCGCGGCACTGGGATCTCCTGATGGAAGCGGTTTGCCTGATACCTCGACCGTGCCCTCGTCGGCGACATAGTGGCCGAAGAGGATGTTCATCAGCGTGGTCTTGCCGGCGCCGTTCTCGCCGAGCAGCGCTACCACCTCGCCGCGCGCGAGCTCGAAGGAGATCGCGTCGTTGGCGACGAGCGGACCGAAACGCTTGGTGATGCCGGAGAGGCGAAGGACGGGAGACATGGGCTGAATTCCTTCCTTCTCACTTCAAGAGCATGATCATTTCCGAAAACCGGTTCCCACTTTTCGGGATCATGCACATGAGGGAGAAGGTGGCCGAGCAAAGCGAGGTCGGATGAGGGGTGTCAAGCGATCTCACCCCTCACCCGGTTTGCCAGCCTCGCAGCAAACTGCTGGGGGCAAACCGACCTCTCCCTCAAGGGGAGAGGTTACCCTATCACGACGACTTAGGCTCTTCGTCGTTGACGACGGTGACCAGCGAGCCGTCCTTGATCGCCTTTTCCTTCTCGGCGACCTTGGCCATGACTTCGGCCGGCACCTTGCCCTCGAAAGTGCCGAGCGGTGCGAGCGAGCAGCCGCCCTCCTTCATGAAGGAATAGACGCCGTAGTCGGCCGCCTTGAAGGTGCCGGCCTTGACCTCGGCGATTGCCTTGTCGAGCGTCGGCTCGAAGTGCCATAGCGCCGAGGCGACGACCGTCTCGGGATAGTCTCCCTGAGTGTCTATGACGTTGCCGATGGCGAGCACGCCCTTTTCCTTGGCCGCGTCCGAGACGCCGAAACGCTCGGCGTACATGACGTCCGCGCCGCCGTCGATCTGCGCGAAGGCGGTCTCCTTGGCCTTGGGCGGATCGAACCAGGAGCCGATGAAGGCGACCTGGAACTTCGTGTCGGGCGCGGTCTCCTTAACGCCCGCCATGAAGGCGTTCATCAGGCGGTTGACCTCGGGGATCGGAAAGCCGCCGACCATGCCGATGTTCTTCGACTTGGTCATGGCGCCGGCGATGATGCCGGTGAGGTAGGAGGCGTCCTGGATATAATTGTCGAAGACCGAGAAATTCGGGTTCTTGTCGTCGGGCTTGAAGGAAGAGCCCATCAGGAACGCAGTTTCCGGATAGTCCGCCGCTACCGTCCGCGCAGCCTCCTCGACGCCAAAGACCTCGCCGACGATCAGCTTGTTGCCGGCCTCGGCATATTCGCGCATAACGCGCTCGTAGTCGGTGTTCGAGACGTTCTCGGTGGCGACATATTCGATGTCGCCGCGGTCCTTGGCCGCGTTGGCCGCCTTGTGGATGCGGCTGACCCACTGCTGCTCGAACGGGACCGTATAGATGGCTGCAACCTTAAGCTTCTCCTGCGCGAACAGGCGCGAGGGAGCGCCGACGGCGGCGAGCGCCGCCGCCGCTCCCGAAGCCTTCAGCAACTGCCTGCGGGAGAACGCCGGGAGGCCGGCAAGAAACTGATTTCTGGGCATATTTTGACCACCTCTGGTTGTTTCAGGTTCAGGTTCATCCCGTCCTGTTTTTATCGTTTGGTCAAGATTAGGCTAAATCCTTCACACCGGCAATCGACCGCTGGGCGCTGCCCAAGGGTAAATTCGACGCCGCCCTGGCGCCGCGACTTTCCCGCCGCGATGCGGCGGCGGGACCTTTCAATCGTGACTTGACCGAATCCTTCCTATATAGGCCGCCTGCACCCCATTCCTGGTCCCGGGACGTCGTCGATTGCTCAAGTTTTTCCGCTCCTCCGCGAACCAGCGCCTGGTCGGCCGGCTGCTCAGAGAGTCGTTCCGAATGCATGCCGGACTCTACGGCATTGCAATCATCGCAATGATGGTGATGGCGGCCATGACGGCCGGAAGCGCCTGGATCATGCGCGACATCGCTAACGAGTTTGCCGGCCCCAAGAGCATCGAAAACATCTACTTCATCGCCGGCGCCGTCGCCGCGATCTTTATCATCAAAGGCGCCGCAACCTACATTCAGGCGCTGTATCTCAGCCGCGCCGGCAACTCGATCATCGCCGACCGGCAGCGCAAGATATACGACCGCCTGCTGGAGCACGGAATCGAGTTCTACCATTCGTATTCATCGGCCGATCTGATTACGCGCATGACGCAAAGCGCCCAGAAAGCCAGAAGTGTCGTGGATATCCTGGTCACGACCTTCATCCGCGATCTGTTCTCCGTCGTCGGACTCGTGCTGGTCATGGCAATTCAGCAGCCCGTCCTGTCGCTTGTCGCCTTCATCTTCGGTCCGATCGCAATCCTAGCGGTCAACAAGCTCCTCAAGAAAACACGGCGGATCGCGGAGAAGGAAATGGCTTCCATCTCCACGATCATGCGCGTGATGCAGGAGACGGTGTTCGGCGCGCGCATCGTGAAATCCTTCAACCTGGAAGGCATGATGCGCAACCGCATGTACAAGGCGGTGGCCGACGTCGAGAATCGCGCGAACAGCATCGCGGCACTCGAAGCCGTCACCAACCCGATCATGGAAACGCTGGCCGGACTGGCGATCGCCGGCGTGATCCTGATCAGCGGCTACCTGATTGTCGAGGAAGGTCATACGCCGGGATCGGTCATGGCTTTCATCACCGCGATGCTGCTCGCCTACGAGCCCGCCAAACGGCTGGCGCGCGCGCGCGTCTCGCTGGAAAAAGGCATGGTGGGCGTCAGACTGATGTACGAGATCGCCGACCGCCCGCTGAAGCTCGAGGAAGCGCCAGACGCCAAGCCGCTGTCGGAGGGGCCCGGCGAAATCCGCTTCGAGGACGTGTCGTTCTCCTACCGCGACGGCGAGGCGGTTCTGTCCGACCTCGACATGGTGTTCCCCGCCGGCCAGATGACGGCGCTGGTCGGCGCGTCGGGCGGCGGCAAGTCCACGGTGCTCAACCTGATCATGCGCCTCTACGATCCGGACAAGGGCCGGGTGCTTTTCGACGGCGAGGACATAAAATACGCGACGCTGCATTCGCTGCGCGAGAAGTTCGCCTATGTCAGCCAGGACACGTTCCTTTTCGAAGGAACCGTGATGGACAATATCCGCATGGGCAGGCAGGAGGCGACGGACGAGGCGGTCGTCGCGGCGGCGAAGGCGGCCAACGCGCATGCCTTCATCAAGGCCATGCCCGAGGGTTACGCGACGCATATTGGCGAAAACGGCGTGCTGCTCTCGGGCGGCCAGCGGCAGCGCATCTCGATCGCGCGGGCGATGCTGCGCAACTCGCAGATCCTGCTGCTCGACGAGGCGACGAGCGCGCTCGATGCCGAATCCGAATCGTTGTTCCGCGATGCGCTGGAGAACCTGCAGCAAGGCAGGACGATGATCGTCATCGCGCATCGCCTGTCGACCGTGCACCGCGCCAACAACATCATCGTGCTGGAGGCGGGCAGGATCGTCGAACAGGGATCGCATTCCGAATTGCTGGCCTTGCCGGGCGGCACGTACAAGAAGCTGCACGAGTACCAGCTCCTGCCTTGAAAATGGCCGCACAGGGCCGGGTTCCCGCCGCGCCGCTTTCCGGCTTGACGCCTGGCGCGCGACAATCATCATCGAGCCAAAGGAGACCTTGATGCAGCTCGTTTTCGACGGCCACAACGACGTGCTCTACCGCCTGTGGAATCATGCGGCCAAGGACACAGATCCCGTCGCCGAGTTCATCGAAGGTCCGGAAAAGGCCGGCTACACGGGATCGCAGCGCGGTCATATCGACATGGCGCGCGCCAAGGCGGGCGGCCTCGCCGGCGGGCTTTGCGCGATCTATATCACGTCCGGCCATCTCGACTTCGGCAAGCCGGACGAGAAAGGCCACTATGCAACGCCGCTCTCGGCGCCGCTCGAGCGGCAGCCGTCGCTCGACATCGCGCTCGACATGGCGGCGATCGCGTTGCGCATCGAACGGACCGGCGGCTGGAAGATCTGCCGCAACTCGGCGGACATCGCCGCCTCGATAAAGGCGGGGGCCTTCGCGGCGGTGCTGCACATGGAAGGGTGCGAGGCGATCGACGCCGAGCTTTCCGCGCTTGAATTGTTTTACGCCGCCGGACTGCGCTCGCTCGGACCCGTGTGGAGCCGCAACAACATCTTCGGGCATGGCGTGCCCTTCGCCTATCCGATGAGCCCCGACACCGGCCCCGGCCTCACCGAGGCCGGCAAACGGCTGGTCAAGGAATGCAACCGGCTCGGCATCATGATCGATCTCGCCCACATTACCGAAAAGGGTTTCTGGGACGTGGCGAAGCTTTCGGACCAGCCGCTGGTGGTGAGCCATTCCAACGTGCACGCGATCACGCCTGTCGCTCGCAACCTGACCGACCGGCAGCTCGACGCGGTGCGCGAGAGCAAGGGGCTGGTCGGCCTGAACTTCGCCGTCGGCATGCTCAGGCCCGACGGAAGAGAGGACGCCAACACGCCGATCTCCGACATGGTCCGCCACATCGATCATCTGGTCGAACGGATCGGAATCCACGGCGTGGCGATCGGATCGGACTTCGACGGGGCGACGGTTCCCGCCGAAATCGGCGACGCCGCGGGCCTGCAGAAGCTCGTTGAAGGCTTGAGGAACGCCGGATATGGTGAAAGGGATCTGGCAAAGATATGCCGCGAGAACTGGCTGAGAATACTGGCCTCGGCCTGGCACGAAACGGCTGCTGCCTGACGGGAGAGCCTCGAAAAAGAGAGCAAATTCAACAACAAGAACAGGGAACCACCGACATGATGATGGGAAAGATGCACGGACATTTCCGCCTGATGCTCGCGGGCGCCGCGATATCGACGCTGGTTTTCGCCACCCAGCCCGCCTGGGCTGAAACGCCCGCCGACACGCTGGTCCAGGCCTGGGCTATCGACGACATCATCACCATGGATCCCGGCGAAGCCTTCGAGATCAGCGCCGGGGAGATCACCGGCAACACCTACGACATGCTGGTGCGCCTCGACATCAACGACACCACCAAAGTGGTCGGCGGCGTCGCGGAAAGCTGGACCGTCTCCGATGACGGCATGACCTACACGTTCAAGATCAAGCCCGACCTGAAATTCGCCTCGGGCAACCCGATCACCGCCGAAGACGTCGCCTGGTCCTTCGAACGCGCGGTCAAGCTGAACAAGAGCCCGGCCTTCATCCTGCAGCAGTTCGGCCTGACCGCCGACAACGTCACCGAAAAGGCGAAGGCGGCGGATGCGTCGACCTTTGTGTTCACGGTAGACCAGGCCTACGCGCCGAGCTTCGTGCTGAACTGCCTGACCGCAACCGTCGCTTCCGTCGTCGACAGCAAGCTGGCGAAAGAGCATGCCGCGGTGGTGACGGCCTCGGCCGATTACAAGTTCGACAATGATTTCGCCAACGACTGGCTGAAGACCAATTATGCCGGCTCCGGCCCCTACAAGCTGCGGGAATGGCGCGCCAACGAGGTGGTCGTGCTGGAACGCAACGACAACTATTATGGGCCGAAGCCCGGTCTTGCCCGCGTCATCTATCGTCACGTGAAGGAGAGCGCCACCCAGCGTCTCATGCTGGAAAAGGGCGATATCGACGTCGCCCGCAACCTGGAGCCGGGCGACTACGAGGCGATCTCGCAGAACGCCGACTTGACGACGACTTCGGCGCCCAAGGGCACGGTCTACTACATCAGCCTGAACCAGAAGAACGAGACACTGGCCAAGCCCGAGGTGCGCGAGGCGTTCAAATGGCTGGTCGACTACGATGCGATCGGCTCGACCATCATCAAGGGCATCGGCGAGATACACCAGGCCTTCCTTCCCAAGGGCGTGCTCGGCGCGATCGACGATAATCCCTACAAGCTGGACGTGGCCAAGGCCAAGGAGCTGCTCGCCAAGGCGGGGCTGCCGGACGGTTTCACCATCACGATGGACGTGCGCAACACACAGCCGGTGACGGGCATTGCCGAGTCCATCCAGCAGACGACCGGGCAGGCCGGCATCAAGATGGAACTCATCCCGGGCGACGGCAAGCAGACGCTGACCAAGTACCGCGCCCGCAATCACGACATCTATATCGGCCAGTGGGGCGTGGACTATTGGGACCCGAATTCGAATGCGGAAACCTTCACGTCGAACCCGAACAATGCCGACGACTCGCCGAACAAGACGCTGGCATGGCGCAATGCCTGGGACGTGCCCGAGCTGACGAAGGAGACGAAGGCGGCGCTGCTGGAGCGCGACAGCGCCAAGCGCGCCGACATGTACAAGGCGCTGCAGAAGACGGTGCTTGAAACCAGCCCGTTCGTCCTGATCTTCCAGCAGACGGAAGTGGCCGGCCTGCGCAAGGACGTGAAGGGCTACAAGCTCGGCCCGACATTCGACACCAACTTCGTCGGCCCGGTGACCAAGTGAGGCGCTAGACGCGGCCGCGAGGCTCGCGCTTGACCGCTATCGAGGCGAGAACGGAGGCGAGGCGCAGACGCGCCAGCGCCTCCGTCATCGCATGGGCGGTGGCGCGCTTCATCGGCATCGTTGTCATCACCTATCTCGGACTCCTCGCGGTCACCTTCTTCATCGGGCGCGTCGTTCCGGTCGATCCGGTGCTAGCGATCGTCGGCGACCGCGCGCCGGCGAGCGTCGTCGCGCAGGCGCGCAAGGAATACGGGCTCGACCTGCCGCTCTACGAGCAGTTCGTGCTTTATGTGAAGAATGCGCTGACCGGCAATTTCGGCCGCTCGGTCCTGTCGACAAATCCGGTGATGACCGACATCGCCCGGGTGTTCCCCGCGACGATAGAACTTGCGACGCTCGGGACCATCATCGGGGCAGTGCTCGGCGTGCCGCTCGGCGTGCTCGCGGCCGTGAAACGCGGAACGATTGCCGACCAGATCGTGCGGGTCGTCGGGCTTGTCGGCTATTCCGTGCCGATCTTCTGGCTCGGCCTTATTGCGCTTCTGATCTTCTACGCACGGCTCGGCTGGACCGAGGGGCCGGGCCGCATCGGTATTGCCTACGAGTTCACCTTCACGCCGATCACAGGCTTCTACCTGCTCGACGCAATCCTGCAGCGCGACTGGGGGGCGTTCCGCGACATCTTCTCCCACATCATCCTGCCGGCTTCGCTGCTCGGCTATTTCTCGCTCGCCTATATCAGCCGCATGACCCGCTCCTTCATGCTGAACGAGCTGTCGCAGGAATACATCGTGGCGGCGCGCGCCAAGGGGCTGAGCGAGACGCGGATCATCTGGCGGCATGCGCTGCGCAACGCCGCCGTGCCCCTGGTGACGGTGATCGCGCTTTCCTACGCCGGCCTGCTCGAAGGGTCGGTGCTGACCGAGACCGTGTTCGCCTGGCCGGGGCTCGGGCTCTACATCACCAATTCCCTGCAGAACGCCGATATGAACGCCGTTCTGGGCGGCACGATCGTCATCGGCTCGGTCTTCATCGGCATCAATCTCCTGTCGGATGTTCTCTACCGCCTGCTCGACCCAAGGACGCGCGAACGATGAGCGCAGTTCCGTCCTCGCGCCGCGAATGGCTGCTCAGCGACCGACCGCAGTCGCGGCTGCAGGCCAAGCTCGGCCGCGCCTACGTCACCTGGCGGAGCTTCTCCGCCAACTGGCTCGCCGTGGCCGGGCTCGGCATCATCATCGCACTGATCCTGGTGGCGATCTTCGCCGATCTCATCGCGCCCTACTCGCCGACCATCGGCAACCTCAAGGATGCGCGGCTGCTTGCGCCGAGCGCGACGCACTGGTTCGGCACGGACGACCTCGGGCGGGATATCTTCTCGCGTGTGATTTACGGCTCGCGGCTGACGCTTTTCGTCGTCATCCTCGTCGCCATCATCGCCGCACCCATCGGCTTGCTGGTCGGTACCGTCGCAGGCTACGCGGGAGGCTGGGTCGACGCGATCCTGATGCGGATCACGGATATTTTTCTGGCCTTCCCGAAGTTGATCCTCGCGCTTGCCTTCGTTGCGGCGCTGGGGCCGGGCATCGAGAACGCGGTGCTGGCCATCGCCATCACCTCCTGGCCGCCCTATGCGCGGATTGCCCGCGCCGAGACGCTGACGGTGCGCAATTCGGACTACATCGCCGCCGTGCAACTGATGGGCGCCTCGCCATTCCGCATCGTGCTGCGCCACATCATGCCGCTCTGCCTGTCGTCGCTGATCGTGCGTGTCACCCTCGACATGGCCGGCATCATCCTGACGGCGGCGGGGCTCGGTTTCCTCGGCCTCGGCGCCCAGCCTCCCCTGCCCGAATGGGGCGCGATGATTGCATCCGGCCGCCGCTTCATCCTCGACCAGTGGTGGGTGGCCGGCATGCCGGGCATCGCCATCCTCGTCGTCAGCCTCGGCTTCAACCTGCTCGGCGACGGCCTGCGCGACGCGCTCGATCCCAGGAGCGGAGAGCAATGAAGCCGCTGCTCGACGTGGAGAAGCTCAGCGTGCGCTTTCCGACGCGTACCGGCGTGATCGAGGCTGTGCGCGGCATATCCTTCACACTCGGCCGCGAACGTCTCGGCATCGTCGGCGAATCCGGCTCCGGCAAGTCGCAGACCGGACGCGCCATCATGGGGCTGACGCCCGCGAATGCAGAGATTTCGGCGGAACGGCTAGATTTCGACGGCATCGACCTTCTGACGGCGCCTGCCCGGCTGCGGCGGGACCTGCGCGGCAAACGGATCGCGATGATCCTGCAGGACCCGAAATATTCGCTGAACCCGGTGATGACAATCGGCAGGCAGATCGTCGAGACCCTGCGCACGCACGAGGCGGTCGGCCAAGCGGAGGCGCGCGAGCGCGCCCTCGTCATGCTCGAAGCCGTGCAGATACGCGACGTGAACCGCGTCTACGACCTCTATCCGCACGAGGTTTCCGGCGGCATGGGCCAGCGCGCCATGATCGCCATGATGCTGATCGCTGGGCCGGAGCTGCTGATCGCCGACGAGCCGACGTCGGCGCTCGACGTGACGGTGCAACTCGACATATTGCGCATCCTGGACAGGCTGGTTGCCGATCGGGGCATGGGGCTGATCTTCATCTCCCACGATTTGAGGCTCGTCTCGTCCTTCTGCAACCGCGTGATCGTCATGTACGCAGGCAAGATCGTCGAGGAACTGCCGGCCACGGAACTGGCGAACGCTGAGCATCCCTACACGCGCGGGCTCTTGAACTGCATGCCGAAGATCGACGAGCCCAGGCACCCGCTGCCGGTGCTGGAGCGCAGGCCGGAGTGGGCGCTGTGACCGCCGCGCTCGCCATCGAGGATTTGAGCGTCGTCTACGACCATCACTATGCGCTGAAGGAAGTCAGCCTTCAGGTCGAACGAGGCGAATCCTTCGGACTGGTCGGCGAATCCGGATCGGGCAAATCGACCCTGCTGCGCGCCATCGCCGGGCTGGCCCCGGTGTCGGCGGGCACGATCACGGTCAATGGCGATGTGCTCGGCCCGCGCCGCGACAAGGCATTCTACCGCGAAGTCCAGATGGTGTTCCAGGATCCCTATGGCTCGCTGCATCCGCGCCAGACGGTGGACCGGCTGCTGCTGGAGCCGCTCGCCATACACGGCTTCGCGGACGCAGAACAACGCATCGTGCGCGCGCTGGACGAGGTCGGACTTGGCTCGGGTTTCCGCTTCCGCTATCCGCACCAGCTGTCGGGAGGCCAGCGGCAGCGCGTGGCGATCGCCCGGGCGCTGATCCTCGAGCCATCCATCCTGCTGCTCGACGAACCCACATCGGCGCTCGACGCCTCCGTGCAGGCGGAAGTGCTCAACCTCCTGGAGGAGGTGCGGCGCGCACGCAAGCTGACATTCCTGATGGTGAGCCACGATCTCGCGATCATCACCCATCTGTGCGGCCGGCTGATGGTCATGCAAACCGGAGCGGAAGTCGAGAAGCTCGATGCGACGAGCCTTGCGAGGAGGCAAGTGGGACAGGACTATACGCGGAGGCTGCTGACGGCGAGCGCCGGCTTCGTCAGAACTGACGAGCCAGCCGGGTAGCGGCACCCGATTGCCCTATGGACGGAAACGCTCCATATCAGGGCCTCGGTGGTAGGCCGAACGAGAGCGGAGAATACGATGAACAAGCTCACCTACGAGATCGTGGAGCATGACGGAGGCTGGGCCTACAAGCTCGGCGGCACCTATTCGGAGACGTTTCCTTCGCATGCCGATGCACTCACCGCCGCGAAGATCGCGGCCGCCGAGCAGCAGGTGGCTGGCAGAACCGAGGGAATCGAGTACGAAGATACCACGGGCAAGTGGCATGGCGAGGTTTCGCAAGGCGACGACCGCCCGCAAACCGAAGTTTCCGACCCCACCAAATCAGACTGACACCAACGCGATCGAGCAAACATGCACGTACTTGTCATCGGCGCCGCCGGAATGGTTGGGCGCAAGCTGGTAGAGGCGCTCGTCGCCAAGGGCGAGATCAACGGCAAGCTGGTGGAAAGGCTGACGCTGGTCGACATCGTCGAGCCGACGGCGCCCGCGCGCTTTGCCGGAAAGGCTCGGACCATTGCCGCCGACCTCTCCGACGATGGCGTGGCGGCCAGGCTGGCCGCCGAACGGCCGGACCTGATCTTCCACCTCGCGGCCATCGTTTCGGGAGAAGCCGAGGCCGACTTCGAGAAGGGCTACCGGGTCAACCTCGACGGCACCCGCGCGCTGCTCGAGGCGATCCGGCTGGAGGGAAAGAAATCGCCTTACAAGCCGAAACTGGTCTTCACTTCATCGATCGCCGTCTTCGGCGAGCCGCTGCCGGATATCATCGGCGACACGCATCACCACACGCCGCTGACCAGCTACGGCACACAGAAAGCAATCGGGGAATTGCTGCTCGCGGACTATTCGCGGCGCGGCTTCCTGGACGGCGTCGGCATAAGGCTGCCGACCATCGTGATCCGGCCGGGCAAGCCCAACAAGGCCGCGTCGGGCTTCTTTTCCAACATCCTGCGCGAACCGCTGGCAGGCCTGGAGGCCGTGCTGCCGGTGAAGGAGAGCGTCAGGCACTGGTTCGCCAGCCCCCGCGCGGCGGTGCGCTTCCTGATGCATGCCGCGGCGCTCGATACATCGGTACTTGGCAGCCGGCGTTCGCTGAGCATGCCCGGGCTGAGCGCCACCGTCGGCGAGGAGATCGAGGCGCTGCGGCGCGTCGCCGGCGACAAGGCGGTGAAGCTGATCCGCCATGAGCCGGACGAAACGATTGCCAAAATGGTCGACGGCTGGCCGCGGAATTTCGATGCGAGCCGGGCGACAGCGCTCGGATTCGAGGCTGAAAAGTCGTTCGACGAGATCATCCGCGCGCATGTCGAGGACGAACTCGGCGGCACCATCCCGGCATAGAGCAATTTCTGGCAAATCCGGATCACTCTGCCGGAGGGCATTTGGCCCGAATCAGCGACAGCCGAAATGCCCGGCCCTCGCCGGCTATTCGGCCGGCGAAGGTTTCTTCTTGAACATGGCGATAAGATTGTCCCACAGCTCGATCTTGGCGCCCTGGCGCTTCATGATCACGCCCTGCTGGATGATCGACAGCGTGTTGTTCCAGGCCCAGTAGATAACGAGACCGGCCGGGAAGGACGCCAGCATGAAGGTGAAGATCACCGGCATCCAGGTGAAGATCATCTGTTGCGTGGGATCGGGCGGCGTCGGGTTCATGCGCATCTGCAGGAACATGGTGACGCCCATGATCAACGGCCAGACGCCGATCATCAGGAAGGCTGGAACGGCGAAGGGCAGCAGGCCGAACAGGTTGAAGACCGAGGTCGGATCGGGCGCGGCAAGGTCCTGAATCCAGCCAAAGAACGGCGCATGCCGCATCTCGATGGTCACGTAAAGCACCTTGTAGAGCGCGAAGAAGACCGGAATCTGGATCAGCACCGGCCAGCAGCCGGCGAGCGGATTGATCTTCTCGGTCTTGTAGAGCTCCATCATCGCCTGCTGCTGCTTCATCTTGTCGTCCGCGTATTTCTCGCGGATCTCCAGCATCTTCGGCTGCACCATCTTCATGTTCGCCATCGACTTGTAGGACTTGTTGGCGAGCGGGAAGAAGATGGCCTTGACGATGACCGTGGTGGCGAGGATCGCCAGCCCGAAATTGCCGAGCGCCTTGTAGAGCCAGTCGATGAGGTAGAACATCGGCTTGGTGATGAAATAGAACCAGCCCCAATCGATCAGCAGGTCGAACTGGCGGATCTTCTGGTTGGTCTCGTAGGCCTGGATCTTGCCGACTTCCTTGGCGCCGGCGAAGACGCGGGTTTCGACAGTCGCCGACGCACCGGGCGCCACCGTGATGGCGTCGGTGACGAAGTCAGCGCGGTAGCGCGGCCGGCCGTTGTCATCGAAATAGGCATAGCCCGGCTGGAACGGCTGCGCGCCCGACGGCACCATGGCGACCGCCCAGTATTTGTCGGTGATGCCGAGCCAGCCGTCGGTCGACTTGCCCGGCTTGATCTGCTTGGATTCCTCGACATCGGAATAGTCGATCTCCTGCAGGCCCTCCTCGCCGGTAACGCCGATCAGGCCTTCGTGAAGCACGTAGATCGACGCGGTCGCCGGCTTGCCGAAGCGCATGACGCGACCGTAATTGTGGAGCGTGACCGGCGCGCCGCCGGCATTCATCACTGAATCGGACACGGTGAACATGTAGTCGGAATCGACTGCGATGGTCCGCCTGAAGGTCAGGCCCTTGTCGTTAGTGAAGGTCAGCACGACGGGGGTGGTTGGCGTCAGCGTCTGGTTGCCTTCGACCGTCCACACGGTCTCGGCGCCCGGCACCGTTCCGGCCTCAGCGCCGCCGACAAAGCCGACCTCGGCGAAATAGCCGTTCGGCAGATTGGACGGGCTGAAAAGCTCGATCATGGGAGAATTGTCGTCGACCGTCTCGCGATAGCGCTTCAGCCTGACATCGTCGAAGCGTGCGCCGGTCAGGTTGATCGAGCCCGAAAGGCTCGGCGTGTCGATCTTGACGCGGGAGCTGGCGGCGATCGCCGCTTCGCGGCTTTCGGCGCTCGGCGCTCCACCGGGCGCTCCCGGCACCTCTGCCCCGGGAACCGCACCGGCCGGCGGCGCCGGCGCATCGACCGCCGCTCCCGGATTTTGCGGCGTCGCCGTCTTCTGCTCGGCGGCGACCCTCTCCTGCTGGATGCGGGCGGCCTCGCGTTCCGTCTCGATCTTCGGATTCATGTAGAAGACCTGCCAGAGCGTCAGGATCAGCACCGAAAGCGCGATGGTGATGAAGAAATTGCGGTTGGTTTCCATCGTAGGCCCTTGGGATCCTATAGCGCCTTGCGCAATCGCCGCGACAGTTCGGTCTTGATCTCGGCAAACGGCGCGGCCAGCAATTCCTCGCGCCCGACGATCACATAGTCGTTGCCGGGCTGCATGTCACGTGCGGCATGAACGCGGACGGCTTCCCTCAGCCGCCTGCGGATGCGGTTGCGCACCACCGCATTGCCAACCTTCTTGGTGACGGTAAAGCCGACGCGGGGTGCGTCCTGGTTACCGCGGTCGAGCACTTCCAGAAGGAAAAACCGCCCGCGGCGCTTCTCACCGCGCCGGACGGCCAAAAATTCCTTCCGCTTACGCAGCCGCACTGGGGTAGCGGGCTGCCGGGGCTTGCCGGTCTCCGGCAACGGAGCGTTTTCGCTCAGGCGGAAAGCCGCTTGCGACCGCGATTGCGGCGGGCTGCTACGACATCGCGGCCGCCCTTGGTGGCCATCCGGGCACGGAAGCCATGCCGGCGCTTGCGGACGAGTTTCGACGGCTGATAGGTACGCTTCATTTGTTTTAATACCGCGGCGTGCGGCCCTTCTTGATTCTGTCACCGATGCAACAGGAGCTTGGCTGGGCGATCTTAGCGCAATCGAAATCGCGCCGGACTGAAGACCCGAGCGTGCGCGGGGCTTATAAAAACAAGGCGGCGCGGAGTCAACCGGACGCGTTTTTGCCAATCCGGGCAGGCGCGGATCATCATTACCCGGCCTCGGGCATCACGCGGGTAGGCATCCGGAATAGCTTCCTATATGAAGCCCATATGGACCCGAACCGCAAACTGGCTAGGCAGCCGGCCGCCGGCGGGCCGGCCAACCCCTTCGCAAGCAAGAGCTATCTCCGTTTCGCGCCGATCGGGGTCATACTCGCCGGGCTGATCCTGGTCTATGCACTGGGTTGGCATGAACGCCTGTCGCTGAATACCCTCGGCGAGAGCAGGGAAACGCTGCAGGAGATGGCCGCCGACAACCCCGTCATGGCGCCCGTCGGGTACATCGCCCTCTACGCGCTCGCAATAGCCTTCTCCCTTCCGGCGGGCGCGGTGCTTACCGTCATCAGCGGCTTCCTGTTCGGCTGGCTCGCCGGCGCACTCTACGCAATAGTCGCCGCCACGATCGGTGGCGCCGCCCTGTTTCTCGCCGCTCGCACGGCGCTTGCCGGATTCTTCAGGAACCGTACCGGGGGCATGGCTGCAAGGCTCGCCGAGGACTTCGAGAGGGGCGCATTTTCTTACATATTGGTGTTGCGACTTGCGCCATTCATCCCTTTCTTCATGGTCAGCGTCGCCCCAGCCCTCTTCAACGTGCGGCTCAAGCCCTTCCTCGCAGCCACCGTGATAGGCGCGCTTCCCGGCGCCCTTGCCTATGCATGGCTCGGACGGGGTGTCGACAGCGTCCTCGTTGCCGCGCAAGCCGCCGGCGAGGATATCGGCATGTCGGATTTGATCACGCCCGAGATAACCGTCGCCTTTCTTGCGCTGACGCTTGTCGCGGCGCTTGCCGCGATTGTAAGGAAGGTCCGGAGGCAGCAAGCGTCCTGACCTTCGCAGCCTGCCGCGAAGACGTCGGGTTGCGGGGAAATTCATGGCAAAGGCACTTACTCCCGACATATGCGTCATCGGGGCCGGCCCCGGCGGCATCGCGCTGGCGACCGGGGCCGCCGCGTATGGCGTCAAGGTCGTCCTGGTCGATAACGGTGCGACCGGCGACCAAAACCCCAACCGGCGCGCCCTCGCCGTCTCGGCATTGATCGCCGCGGCAAAGCAGGCGCAGGCGGTGCGCGGCGACCGAGAGTTCGGCATTGCCGAAGTCGAACCGGAGATCGATTTCAAGGCGGTGATGGCCCGTGCCCGAGAGGTCGCGGCCGACGCCGCACCTGCGTTTTCCCCGGAGCGGCTGGCTACGCTCGGGGTCACAGTGATCAACGCCCAGGCCCGCTTCACAGGCCGACGAAGGCTGGCCGCCGGCGACACCGAGATCCGCGCGCGGCGATTTGTGCTTGCAACCGGCTCGACGCCGGTCGAGCCTGCCATTCCCGGGCTGAACGAGATCGGCTGCCTGACCGCCGACACTGTATTCGAGCTTGGCCGGCGGCCCGGGCACCTCGTGATCATCGGCGGCGAGGCGAGCGGACTGGAACTGGCGCAAGCATTTCGGCGTCTCGGGTCGCAGGTTACCGTAATCGAGGCCTCAACGGTGCTCGCCGACGAGGATCCCGAAATGGCTTCGGTCGTCGCCCGCAGGCTGCGCGCGGAAGGCGTGACCATCCGCGAGGGCGTCAAGGTCACCGGGGTCGAGCGGCGCGGCAAGACCAGCGTCAGGGTCCTCATCGAGACCGGGACCGGCGCCGGCGAGGTCGATGGCAGCCACCTGCTCGTGGCTGTCGGGCGGGCGCCAGACATCGGGACGCTCGACCTCAAGAAGGCGCGCGTCGCGCTCAAGGGCGATGCCGTCGACGTCAGCGCCATGTTGCGCACGACCAACCGCAGAATCTACGCCATCGGAGACGTCGCCGGCGCGTCACCATCCACACAAATGGAAACATACCAGGCCGCCCTCGTGCTCAAGGCGCTGCTCTTCCGCCTGCCGGCCAAGGACCGCGCGATCGTGCCGCGCACCATCCATACCGATCCCGAACTGGCCCGTGCCGGGCTGACCGAGGCACAGGCCCGCAGGCGGCACGGGCGGCTCACCATCCTGCGCTGGCCCTATGCCGAAAACGACCGGGCCCGCGCCGAGCGCCGCCAGGAAGGCCATATCAAGCTTGTCGCCTCGAGAAGGGGCGAAATTCTCGGGGTGACGATCGCGGGTGCAAACGCCTCCGAACTGATCGGCATCTGGGCGCTCGCCCTGTCGAAGGGTCTGTCGCTCAAAGACATGGCTTCTTCCATACCGCCCCACCCGACAATGGGCGAAATTGGCAAAAACGCCGCAATCACCTATTTTGCTAAAAGGGCACGCAGGCCGCTGGTGCGCGGCATGGTGCGCCTGCTGCAACTTTTCGGCTGAGGCGGACGAACGCCCGGTCGAGGACATCTGGATGGGCGAGAGAGTTTCCGAAGCAACGTCAACAGGTCCCGAACCGGCAAGGACCGTGCCGCTGGCGCGCGGCCTGTCGACGAAGCTTCTCGTGCTCACCGTGCTCTTCGTCATGATCGCGGAAGTGCTCATCTTCCTGCCCTCGATCGCCAATTTCAAGCTGCGCTGGCTGGAAGAACGGCTCGGAACAGCCGCAGCCGTGTCGGTCGTGCTGGTGCAGCAGGATTCCGCAAGCCTGCCGAGGACACTGCAGGACGATGTGCTGATGGCGATCGGCGCCAACGCGATCGCGGTGCGCGACGGCGGCGTATCGCGGCTTCTGGTTATCGCGGAGATGCCGCCCGAGGTGGACGAGCATATCGATCTCGCCCGTACCGGGCCGGTCGCCGCCATGTCGGGGGCGCTCGACACGCTGTTTTTCGGCGGCAAACGGATGCTGAGGGTTTTCGGCAAGGTCGGCGAAAGCGCTACCGAGTTCGAACTGGTCATTCCCGACAAGAGGCTGCGCGAAGCGATGTTCGTCTATTCCGGAAACGTGGCGCTGCTGTCGCTCGTGATCTCGCTCTTTACCGCAACGCTGGTCTATGCCGCGATCGACCGCATCATGATCCGGCCGATCCGGGCGATGACGAGTTCGATGCTCGCCTTCGCGCGGGCGCCCGACGATCCAGGGCGGATCATCGCGCCCGAGGACCGCTCCGACGAGATCGGCGTCGCCGAGCGCGAACTTGCGGACATGCAGCAGCGTCTGCAGCGGACCATCGGCGAGCAGAAGCATCTCGCCGATCTCGGGCTGGCGGTCTCCAAGATCAATCACGACATGCGCAACATCCTGGCCTCCGCGCAGCTCTTGAGCGATCGTCTGCGCGGCGTGCGCGATCCTTCGGTCCAGGCATTCGCGCCCAAGCTCCTGCACGCGCTCGACCGCGCGGTCTCCTACTCCGAAGGCGTGCTCGCCTACGGCCGCACGCAGGAGGCGCCGCCCTCACGCCGGCGCCTGAGGCTCCGGCGGCTGGTCGACGAAGTGCAGGATCTGCTCGGCCTGGATGCGAGCGGCGGCATCGACTTCATCAATGCCGTCGATGCCGGTTTCGAGATCGATGCCGATTCCGAGCAACTGTTTCGCGTGCTCACCAACCTGTCACGCAACGCCATCCAGGCGATGACTTCCGACAATGGCGCCGCCGTGGTGCGGCGGCTGACGATCTCGGCCGAGCGCATCGGCAGCGTCAGCCGCATTCTGGTGACCGATACCGGTCCCGGCCTGCCCCGGAAGGCACGCGAGAACCTTTTCGCGGCGTTCCGCGGCTCGGCACGCAGCGGCGGCACGGGACTTGGGCTGGCCATCGCGCACGAACTCGTGCGTGCGCATGGCGGCTCGCTGGAGCTGGTCGAAAGCCTGGGCGGGCGCACCGTCTTTTCGGTAACGATCCCGGACCAGCCGGTGCGCCTCGACGAGGCGCGCAGCGGGCTGCGGCGCCCAGCGTGATGCGGGTGTCCGGCGTGAAAAGCCGGACAACCGGTGCCAGCGCTCCGACACCCCCTTCCGATCACGCGGCAAAAGTTTTGCCGCAATGCGGCTTGCTTTTCGCGCGCGTCGTCGCTAGGTAGCAGCTCACGTCGCGGCCGGACGAGTACCGGCCCGTGGGCTTGTCTGCCCGGTGCGCGCCCGTAGCTCAGCTGGATAGAGCACCAGACTACGAATCTGGGGGTCAGGAGTTCGAATCTCTTCGGGCGCGCCATCTAAACGACTGATTTGGTTGGAAATTCGTAACAACCCTTTACGAGGACGTCCCTCCGAAAATTGCCGGGTCGTCACGGGGTCGTCACCGCCCTTCGAAAGGCGATGCAAGATTCCTTGCGAGCAGGCGGCGATCATTCTGCGTGAAGTATCGGTCAACCTCCACACCGTTGATCGGCGGACTTCATTTGAGTAGCGTTCGTGGATAGATAAGGCTGGGCGACTGACGAATCGGGACCTGATGGCTCTTGTTGTCAGGCCTGTCCCGAATGCCGACATGAGGTGCACGGCCGACAGGCAGCTTTGGGCCGGAACCGGAATGTCCGATCTCAACACGTGCGTAGAGGAAGGCCCCCAGCGTTGCGTCCAGTGACAGCGATCGGCCGCCCCGCCTCGGCAAACGTTTCGGGCGACGCGCCGTGCCGTGTTTCAGCGAAACTGGAATCTGTGTATCTTTCCGGCTCGGCATCGAGATGAGACACTCGCTCGATGCAAGTCAGCCACTAAGCGCGCCTGCCAGAAGCGGCGCAAGTTGCACGACATTCGTCGGATGGCGCACGCTGTCGGTTGAAACGATCCGGGTCGTGCCTGCGTCATACAGCGCCGCTGTGTCCTCTATGGAACTGAGCATGTGCGTGACATAGAGGTCGGCGCGGGTCGCTCCTGCATCGAGCAGAAGACGGGTAGCTTTGCGAATGGTCGAGCCGGTCGACACCATGTCGTCTATGAGCACGACCGTCCTTCCTCTCACAATGTCGAGGCGCTCGATTTCGATCTCTACGGCGCGGTCTGCTCTGCGGACCTTCCGGCCTACGAGTGACGAGCAGGCCGTTATTCTTGCTGCCGCTTCAACCCAAGGACGCGATTCCTCGTCGGGGCCGACAAGAACTGGCTCTTCACCTGGATTGTCGCTGGCGATGGCGGCGCCAAGAAGCGGCGCGGCGCTCAGTTGCATGACAGGAATGCTGAAGACGTCATTCAGGTCATGGGTACGATGCAAATGCGGATCGACTGTCACGATGCGATCGAAGGCGCCGGACAGCAGCCGTGCCACCACCTTCTGACTGACGGCCTCTCCCGGACGAAAAGCGATGTCCTGGCGCATATAGCACAGATACGGTGCTACAAGCACGACCGGCTGGGCGCCGGCGTCGCGCAATGCTGAGGCTGCCAGCAGCAGATCGACCAGCCTTCCATTCGGGTGATCGAGTGGACAGTAGACGACAGCCGTACCTTTCTGGGGCACGATCCGCACCAAGCTTTCCTCATCCGGGAACCGTCGTACGTTTATCGGGCGCCATGGCGAATCCAGTGCTGTTGCAAGCCGCCGCGCCGGTTCCTCGTGATCGCCAAAGGAATGGACTGAAGCGACCATCATTCGGGGATGGCTAAGGACCATTGGTCGCGTCCACCCCAAATCCAGGATTGCGCTCGGCCGCCTCGGTCGCCAGATCGAGATCGCCCGTGCGGGCGGCGTGTATCCGGTAGACCGCTTCCCCCTTTTCGACGAAATCGCCAGTCTTGCGAAGAAGGTCGATTCCGGCACCCCGATCAAGAGGGGCTCCCGCCAGCCGTGCAATCCGGGCCAGCCGATAGCAATCCATGTTTCTCACCCTGCCACTGGCGGGCGTCAGGATATCCTGCGTCAGATCGCCAAGGCGGAAGTCCATCGGCGGGGGGCCTTGCAGCGCCATGATCCTTTCCATTGCGCGCAACGCCGCTCCCGTATCCAGCAACTCTCTCGCACGCGCATAGCCGGTTCCACCCCGACAGGCCGGATCGAGCTCGATGATACGCGCCGCAAGCTGGAGCGACTTCTCGCGCAGGTCCGAAGGGGCCCCGAGCTCGCAGCGCAGCACAGCCATCACGTCGCGCGCCTCGAGCACGGGTCCGATGCCTCGTCCGATCGGCTGGTCTGCCTCGGTCACAGCGACATCGATGTGCAGCCCCAGCTTGTCGCCGACGAATTCAAACAGCTTGCGCAACCGTACCGCGTCTTCCGATCCGCGTACCTTGGCGGTTGGTCCGACCGGGATGTCGACGACGAGATGCGTCGATCCTGCCGCCACTTTTTTCGACAGGATGGAGGCCACCATCTGCTCGCGCGTGTCGATGCCGAGAGGGCGCTGCACCGAGATGATGATGTCATCGGCAGGCGAGAGGTTGACGTTGCCGCCCCAGACTATGCAGCCACCACACTCGTTCACGACATGCCGCATTTCCTCGACGGACAAGTCCACACGTGCCAGCACTTCCATCGTGTCCGCTGTCCCAGCCGGCGATGTGATCGACCGGGACGATGTCTTGGGAATGGTCAAGCCGTGGGCTGACACGATTGGAACGATCACCATCGAGGTGCGATTTCCAGGGATGCCGCCGATGCAATGCTTGTCCACGACGATCGGCTGTCGCCATTCAAGCCTGCTGCCGACCGCAATCATCGCTTCGGTAAGCGCCAGGAGTTCGTCCGTCGTCAGGAAGCTCGCCGAGCCGATCAGGAAGGCCGCCAGCTCCATTTCGCTGTATCGGTGGTGGGCGATGTCGACAACGATGTTGCGGATATCCTCCGACGAAAGCGTGGCGCCCCTGATCTTCGCACGCACGCTTTCGAGGCTCCGGGGCGGCACTGCCGGGGCGATCGCGACGCTGGACCCTTCCGGAAGGCCGAGGTTTGAAAATCCCTGCTCCGAGAGGCCTAGCTCGTCATCCGCCACGATGCCTTCGTCGTCGGCAATCGCGAGCGAGGCGAGAATTTCGTGGCCATCTTCGCCAGTGATACTGACCTTCTTCAGCGCCCGATGCTGATCAGGCCTGAATGCCTGGCAGTGCCTATAGACATAGGCGATGCTTTCGTTGTGTGTATCGATCCCGACGCGCTTTAGCTTCAACAACCCGGTCAATCCCAGCGATGGGCGCTGCGCCTTACGATTAACTGAAAGACGCTTCGAAGCTAGGCTGGTAACACAAATCGCGACCGTCCCCGTCGCTGATTTCAGCGGAAGCTGCACATCGGTTCGATGATGCCCGGCAGAACGACCGGGCCGTCGTGCCTCAAGATCATCCTCCGCTTGCGCATCAGCAGCCGCATGTGTCCAAATGGAAGAACGGTAAGACCCTCCGTTTCCGTGGTCACCGAGGAAGGAAACCATGCACCCGATTCTGCGTTTTCACGGCGCCGCCCACGGCGTTACGGGCTCGTGCTACGAAATCGAGACCGGCGACTGTCGGGTCCTTGTCGACTGCGGCCTGTTCCAGGGTTCGAAATCCGAGAAGGAGCTGAACTACGGCGATTTCCCGTTCGACCCCAAGACGATCGATGCGGTCATCCTCACCCACGCCCATATCGACCATAGCGGCCTGCTCCCCAAATTGGTGAGACTCGGCTTTGAAGGTCCGATCTACGCGACACTCCCCACCATAGACCTCTGCTCGGTCATGCTACCGGATTCGGCGCATATTCAGGAGATGGAGGTCGAGAACCTCAACCGCCGCAACGCGCAGCGGGGCCGCCCGCAGGTGTCCCCGATCTATACGATCGCGGATGCTGCCGCCTGCATGACGCAGTTCCGCCCTGTGCAATATGATAATTGGACGAACGCCGGTACGGGAGTGCGCGCGCGCTACTGGAATGCGGGGCATCTGCTGGGATCGGCCTCGGTGGAGATCGAGATCGATCGTGGCGAAACGAACGCGCCGCTTCGTCTGCTGTTTTCCGGCGACATCGGGCCTGGGCAGAAGCTCCTGCAGACCGAGCCGGAGGGACCAATGGGCGTCGACTACCTGATCTGCGAATCCACGTATGGGGACCGCGATCGGCCGGAGGTTTCGCGCGACCAGCGCCGTGCGATGCTGGGCGAGGAAGTGAGCCGTGCTGCAGCCTCCCAGGGGCCGCTCATCATCCCGTCCTTCGCTGTCGAGCGCACCCAGGAACTGCTGGTCGACCTCTTCCTGCTCACCCGCAGCGGCTCGATCCCACCGGGTCCGGTCTTCGTCGATTCCCCGCTTGCAACTCGCGCCAGCGCCATTTTTGAGCGCCATGCCGGCGAGATAGAAGGCGGCAGCGTGCTGCTCGATGCGCTCAATTCGGGCGACATCCGATTCACCGAGAGCGCCGAACAGAGCAAGGCGATCAACCGGCTTTCGGGCTTCTACATCGTCATCGCGGCCAGCGGCATGTGCGATGCCGGCCGAATCCGCCATCATCTCAAGGCCAATCTCTGGCGACGCAACGCCACCATCATGATGGCCGGCTACCAAGCGCAAGGGTCGCTCGGGCGCATCCTCGTCGACGGCGCCTCGCGGGTGCGCATCCAGGGCGAGGAGGTCGATGTCAAGGCGCGCATCGTCCAGTTCGACCTCTACTCGGGACACGCCGACGCCGCCGAACTCGTTTCCTGGGTGGCAAGCCGCTCGCCGGTGCGCAGCGCCATCTTCCTTACCCACGGCGAGGAAGCGGGCCTTACCGGCCTGCGCGACCGGCTGTCCTCCACTTTTGCGTCCGACCGCATCGTCCTGCCGCTCATCGACGACGCCTATGAGCTCGGGCTTTCGAGCGCACGACAGGTCGACCTCAACAGACCGCGCCGACTGAAGCCCGAAAAGGTCGCGCGGCTGGACTGGCACAACGACCTGTCGAAGCTGCTCATCGAAGTCACCGATCAGGTAAACA
Organism: Mesorhizobium sp. KR9-304; assembly: GCF_040049215.1. Classification (NCBI taxonomy): domain Bacteria; kingdom Pseudomonadati; phylum Pseudomonadota; class Alphaproteobacteria; order Hyphomicrobiales; family Phyllobacteriaceae; genus Mesorhizobium; species Mesorhizobium sp. KR9-304. The sequence continues at coordinate 745,121 of NZ_JBDZDN010000001.1, forward strand.
CCGCGGCCGACGAGCGGAGTCGGGCGGCGATCATCCGGCGCCTTCGCCGCGCGCTAGGCTCTACATCATCTTGATCGTGACCGTTCTGGCCACGCATGTGAACAACTAGCTCCCCCGATTGCTCAATCGCACATCCAATTGTGCCCTCAAGAGCCGAGACGATCGGGTCGGCGCGAGCCTGAGCGGGACAGATCCCAACAGTCGGTCGTCACCGTCGGATGATGATGAATCCCTCAAAGGGGGGCGACCTTGCCGGTACACACCCTCGACCACCGCGTTGATATGCGTCAAAGGCACAGCGTCACAGTCGGTCTAAGTTGGGTCCCTAATCAGCATTGCATCCCGACGAGAGAAATCGAATGCCAGCTTTGAAGCAAGGCACTTTGGCACTCGCCGAAACAATGGCTCCTGCAACGCCGATTTCGCTTGGTCATAAGCGTTCGTCGCCACTCAGAACGTAACGGGGCCCTCCCGCTCAGACAGGAGGACCCCTGGAGATTGTCGTTGGCCTGACGCCTAGGCTGCTGCTTTCTCGCCACCCACTGTTGCGCCGTGCCTGATCTCCGTGCCGAGTACCTTCAGGCATTCGCGCATGAAAGCGGCCAAGCCGGTCCAGCCTTTGGCCGAAACCATCGTGCCGTCGACATAGGCTTCGGTTGGCTTGACGTCGATATAGGTGCCGCCAGCAAGCCGCACCTCCGGCTCGCAGGCGCCGAGCGCGGCGACCTTCTTGCCGCGCACAACGCCATCGACCGCGACGAGGATCTGCACGCCGTGGCAGATGGTGAAGATCGGCTTCTTTGTGTCGTGGAAGTGCTTTACCATCGCCTGGATCCGTTTGTCGGTGCGGATGTATTCCGGGCCGCGGCCGCCGGCGCAGTAGACAGCATCGTATTCATCGAGCTTCACTTCCGAGAATGTCTTGTTGATGTCGGCAAGGTGACCGTAGCGCTCGATATAGGTTTGATGACCTTCGAAGTCGTGCAGCGATGTCTGGATCTTTTCCCCAGCCTTCTTGTCCGGACACACCACGTGCACGGTGTGGCCGACGGCCTCCATCCCCTGCTGGAACACGAAGATCTCGTACTCCTCCGTAAACTCGCCCGTCAGCATCAGAATTTTCTTACCAGCCATTTTCCATTCCTCCGTTTGCGCAGAGCCTGACGCTCCGCATTTCTTCAACTATTCGAAAGCCGGCAGCAACCGGTCGCGCGAACGTTCGATATGATCGTTCATGGCGCGCTTCGCCGCCCTGCCATCTCTTGCCGCGAAAGCGGCGAGCAACGCTTCGTGCTCGTCGAGCGCCTCTTCCGTGACACGAGAGTGAAACATAAGACGGAAAATGTGGAAGTGCGTGTGCTGGTTCGCAAGCGTCTTGCGGATCAACTCGTTGCCTGCATACTCGAGGATGCGGTCGTGAAAGACGGAGTCCTGGCGCGCGAAGGCGGAATAGCGAACCCGCTCGTCGCCACCCTGCCGGCGAGACATGACGCCTGCCACCTCTTTCAGGACTGAAAGCCTGCCTTCATCCATCGTTCGCGCGGCGCGTTGCGCGGCGGCAGGTTCGAGCAGCAGACGCAGGTCGTACAACTCGTCGAAGCGCCGGCGGGTAATCTGCGGCGCCGCACTGTAGCCTATCAGATGCGTCTTGATGACCAGCCCCTCGCCTTCTAGCCGGCCGAGCGCCTCTCGAATAGGCGTCTGCGAAACGTTGAGTTCACGGGCAAGGTTATCGACCGTGATGCGCGACCCAGGCGCAATCCTGAGAGCCATGAGCTGGGCGAAAATCGCCTCATAGGCCTCCTCGGCAAGACCGTGATGGCGATTGATCGCCCGCATGCCGGTGTGAGACCCCGACTCATCCACAAGGTCAGCTGAAAGCAGGCTGTTCATGTTCGCCCCTTGACATGACGCATGCCTAACGCGATGGTCCTCCCAAGTCAATCCTATATCCTATATGATTTCCTATTGGGTTGAAGAGAATTGTTACGTTTTGAGGGACTCTGATGGGCCTTTTTGCAGCGTTGCGGCCACCGAAGGAGATTGTGTTTGGCAAGGGTCAGTCGGACGCGATCGGAGCCATTGTCGCGCGTCACGGCTCGAGAGCGTTGGTCTGCACGGATTCCCGGTTCTCATCGACGGCCGCATTTTCCAGGATCTCCAACACCCTGAAAGCCGCGGGCATCATGGTTCACGTCCACGACCGCGTCGCACCCGATGTCCCCTATGAAAGCGTGGCGATCTGTGTAGAAGAAGCGCGGCCTTTCGCGCCTGACGTTGTGATCGGCGTCGGCGGCGGCAGCTGCCTGGACATGGCAAAATGCGCTTCGCTGATATTGACCCACGGCGGCGCGCTGAGAGACTACTACGGCGAGTTCAAGGTGCCAGGTCCGATCCTGCCGGTGATCGCCGTGCCGACCACGGCAGGCACCGGTTCCGAAGCAACTCCGGTTGCGGTCATCTCCGATTCCAGCCGCACGCTCAAGGTCGGCATTTCCAGCCCTCATCTGATTCCGGCGGCCGCGATCTGCGATCCGAACCTGACCATGAGCTGTCCCCCTTCCCTAACCGCGATCGCCGGCGCGGATGCGCTCACCCACGCCATCGAGGCTTTTACCGCCGCACGTCGCAGCGCGGACGCGGAGCTCGCACAGAGACACGTTTTCGTCGGCAAGAGCGTGCTCACGGATCACTTTGCCTTGCTGGCGATCAGGCTCCTCGGAAGAAGTCTCGAACGGGCTTATCGAGACGGTGCCGACGAAGATGCTCGCGCCGACGTCATGATGGGAGCGCTCGCGGCTGGCTGTGCATTCGGCACCGCGGGTACGGCGGCGGCCCACGCGATACAATATCCTGTCGGAGCGCTGACCCACACGCCGCACGGCTTGGGCGTCGCCACGATGCTTCCCTATGTCATGACGTACAACCGCCAGGCATGCCTCCAGGAAATGGCGGAGATCGCCGACGCGCTGAACCTGGCGATAGGCGGCCACGCGGCGGAAGAAAAAGCCGACGCAGCAATCGCCGAGGTTGCGCGTCTATTCGAAGCGATCGGTATTACACCGACGTTGGCCAAGCTCGGCCTCCCCGAAGACAAGCTCGACTGGACCGCCGAACAGGCGGTCGGCATCGAGCGCCTGATCAAGAACAATCCTCGCACGATCGATCTCGCCGCGATGAAGAGGCTCGTCCGCGCTGCCTATGACGGCGACCTGTCGGCCGCACGCTGAAAAGACGAAGGGAAAATTCCATGAACATCGCCACCCGCCCCAGCGCTCCGGATATCGCCGGACTGGACCTCGAAGCCTGCTCAAGAGGGCTCTTCATCGGTGGAGCATGGCTGGCAGGCCATGGCCCGCACCCCATCCCTGTGGTCGATCCTTCGACTGAGGCAGTTGTCGCGCATGTCGCCAACGCAGACCTCACAGACGCGGCTGCTGCTGTCGATGCCGCATCGAAAGCCGCCCCGGGTTGGGCGGCGACGGCACCCAGGAAGCGCTCCGAAATCCTGCGACGTTGTTTCGAGTTGATAACCGAGCGTGCTGAGATGCTGGCGAAGCTCATCTCGCTGGAGAACGGCAAGGCTCTTCGCGACGCGCGCGGTGAAGTCGCCTACGCCGCCGAGTTTTTCCGCTGGAATGCAGAAGAAGCGGTTCGCATCGTGGGCGACTTCGGCCTCGCGCCGGCAGGCGCCAATCGCATCATCGTGGAACATCATCCGATCGGCATCTGCGTGCTGATCACCCCTTGGAATTTTCCTGCCGCTATGGCGACCCGCAAGATTGCGCCGGCGCTTGCCGCAGGGTGCACCGTGGTGCTCAAACCCGCCACCGAGACGCCCCTGACCGCCTACGCATTGGCGGCGCTTTACAAGGAGGCAGGCGTCCCAGATGGTGTGGTCAACGTCATCACCACGTCGTCGCCGGGGCCGGTTGTGTCCGCGATGCTCGCCGATCGTCGGGTGCGAAAGCTCTCCTTTACTGGCTCAACAAGCGTCGGTCGAACGCTTCTGGCCGAAGCGTCCAAAACCGTCCTGAGCTGCTCCATGGAACTCGGCGGCAACGCGCCCCTGATCGTGTTCGACGACGCAGATCTCGACATCGCGATCGAAGGCGCGATGGTGGCCAAGATGCGTAATGCGGGCGAAGCCTGCACGGCTGCCAACCGTTTGTACGTACAGTCCGGCATCTACGACAGATTCGTTGCCGCCCTGACCGACCGAATGGAGGGACTTGCCATTGGTCCGGGAACTGATCCCGTCACGGAATGCGGGCCCATGATCACGGCAAAGGCCGCCAACAAGATCGACGCGTTGGTGAAGGACGCGGTCGGTCGCGGTGCGAAAGTGCAGTGCGGCGGCGCAAAGCCGGCAGGAATCGGGTTCTTTTATCCGCCGACAGTGCTGACCGGCGTGCCGGCCGATGCCGAAATGACGCATGAAGAGATCTTCGGGCCAGTCGCAGCGATCACGCGATTCGACACCGAGGATGAAGTGATCGCCAAGGCCAACGACACGGAATACGGGCTGGCGGCCTATGTCTTCACCAAGGACATCGGACGGGGCCTGAAGGTTTCGCGCCGGATCGAAGCCGGAATGGTCGCGCTGAACAGAGGACTCGTCTCGGACCCTGCCGCACCCTTCGGGGGAATGAAGCAGAGCGGACTTGGCCGGGAGGGCGGTTCGCACGGCGTACTCGAGTTTACCGAGCCGCAATATGTTGCAGTCACCTTGTAGGACGAGTTCATTGTCGATCGACTTGTTCCGCACGCGCGATCACGTTCCCGATTTCGACGACAAAGTGCTGGAGTACAAGCGTCTCAGCGCCGAGACGCGAAATGAACTCCAGGTGATTGCGGATGTGACCTACGGTCCGGCCCCCGGCCAACGGCTCGATGTGTTCGTGCCGTCGTCAGCATCTTCCGCCAAACGTGCGGGCCTTCCGGTGCACATCTTCATCCACGGAGGCTACTGGCGGATGTTCTCGAAGGATGACTTTTCCTATGTAGCGAGAACAATTGTCGGCGCCGGCGCTATTGCAGTTGTGCTTGACCACGACCTGATGCCCTCCGTCAGGCTGGCCGACGTGGTTCGCCAGGTTCGAGACGCGAAGACATGGGTGCTGGAGAACATCCACTTCTATGGTGGTGACGCCTCGCGGCTTACAGTAAGCGGCCACTCGGCCGGGGCGCATCTCGCAACTTTTCTGTTCACCGAGGACGAAGAAGTCCCACCGCGCGCCGCACTCCTCCTCGGCGGTGTCTACAATATTAGACCGCTGCGCCAATCATTCCTGCAACCGCTCATTCAACTGACCGACGACGAGGTCAGCCAGTTCTCGCCGATCGACAAGCACTTCCAGCCTCGAGTGGAGACGGTGATCTTGTACGGCGAACGAGAAACGGCTCCATTCCATGCGCAGGCAGGCGGGCTCGCATGGCAGATAAAGCAGGCTGGCTGCGATGTCTCGCTATCCGCCCTTACCGACGCGGACCACATGAGCAGCGTGCTTGATCTTGGCTTTCCCGACAGAGAAGCTGGGGCGCGTCTTTCGTCGCTGATAGCATGTTACTGAGAGGCTTAGCCTGGGCATCCCCGACTCATGCCCGAAGCGTTTCGATCGCCGCTCGCAAGCCTTCCGATTTTGGCGACAACACAGTTTTCGTTCATCTGAGCAAAGGCCTCCTTGCCCGGATGGCAGCTTAGCCATTGTCGGTCTCCTCATCCATTTCGTGGATTATGAAACCATCTTCGATCGCGGCAACGGCATCGCAAGCCGCGACGATCTCGCGGTGACCGGCATCGACGACCGCTTTGCTTCGGCACGTGGAATTTGCTACCCACAAGCTGCTCTTCCCGGTCCTGAGCTTGCGCCAGTTGCAGACGTTGTATTTTTGCCTACTGCATTAGCTTTGACGACTTGCCAAGCTAAAGACAACAGTCTGCAGCAATCCGCCGGCCGGCCGATTTGCCAAGGTGATGCTTCCGCCGTAGCGCTCGATGATTTCCTTGGCGATGGCAAGACCGAGACCGGTACCCGGCACCGACTGTCGACGGGCTGGATCGACATGGAAGAACGGCTCGAAGGCTTTGTCGAGAAGGGCGGGCGGAATGCCTGGACCGCTGTCCGTGATCGTGATTGAGTTGACGGAGAACCTCGTTCGCTCTTGGGTGTTCGCTTGGGCCATGCCCGACCGCGCCGGTCATCATTGACCGCATCGTCCACTTCGAACAGATCGGAATTCCGATGAACAGGCGGCTTTTTTTGGCAGGCGGCGCCGGGCTGGCTGTCGCTGGTATCGGAGCGACGTATTTCTCGCTCCGAAGCATGGGGTCAATGGAGGAGTACAACGCGGCAGTTGCAGCGACGCGGGAGGCATTGAAGCAGGCGCCCGAGGCAAGCGATCTTATCCGGTACGCGACGCTTGCCGCTAACAGCCACAACACCCAGCCTTGGCGGTTCAAGATCAGCGACGGCGGCATGGAAATCCTGCCCGACATGACGCGACAGATCACGATCGTCGACCCGGACAATCACCATATGTACGCCAGCCTCGGTTGCGCGGCGGAAAACCTGGCCATCGCCTGCAGTGCGCGCGGAAGGCCGGGCGCACTGCGCTTCAACCCGGCCGATGACGGTTCCATCGCGTTCGCTTTCGGAGGCGGATTGCCAGCCGAGCCCATGTTGTTCGTCGCAATCCCCAAGCGGCAATCGACCCGCGGCATCTATGACGGCAAGCCGGTCAGCACCGTCGATCTGCAAAGCCTCGCTGCGGCGGCGGCCATGCCGGGCGTCGATCTGGTTCTAATCACGGATCGGCCCCGGATCGAGCGTGTCCGCGATCTGGTTGTTGCCGGGAACAGTGCGCAGCTGGCCGATCCGGCCTTCGTGCGTGAACTGAAGGCCTGGCTGCGCTTCAGCCCCCGGCAGGCGATGAGGACCGGCGACGGCCTGTTCAGCGCTTCGTCCGGAAGTCCCGCACTCCCGGCCTGGCTCGGGCCAATGATGTTTGATCTCGCTTTCAAGGCCGAAGCCGAGAACGAGAAGTACGCCGGACAGCTCGCTTCGACCGCCGGGGTTGCGGTATTCGTTGCCCACAAGGACGATCGCGAGCACTGGATCCTGGCTGGTCGCGCCTGTCAGCGCTTCGCGCTGCAAGCCACTGCGCTCGGTCTCAAGCACGCCTTTATCAACCAGCCTTTTGAAGTCGCGAGCCTGCGGCCTGAACTGGCGACCCTGGTCGGCTTGCCTGGGCGACGCCCCGATATCGTCATGCGCTTTGGCTATGGCCCTTCACTTCCATACTCGGCGCGCCGGCCGGTCGAAGCCGTCCTCGCCTGAGCTGGCTCATACGCCATCCGGCGATGGGCTACGTCGCACTGACGTTCGGCATCAGCTGGATCGGTATTCCGATGATCCTCGCGACCCGAGGATTCTGCCGCCGGTTCGGATCTTCCGTTCAGCGGATCTGCTGTGCGCCAAGCGTCAAATCGAAAATCACCTTCACCGAGGAAGCGCCGTCCTTGACCATTTGGATGCCGGATTTGAAGTCCTCCAGCGAGATACGGTGCGTCATGATCTCTTCCATCGGCAAAAGCTGCTGTTCCAGCATGCGGATCGCTATGGGATAGCAATGCGGGCTGAGGTGCGAGCCTTTTATGGTAAGCTCCTTGCGGTCTCCGATAATCGTCCAGTCAACGGAGGCGGATTGCGTGAAGACGCTGAACTCCACGAAAGTGCCGAGCTTGCGGACCATCTCCAGGCCCTGAGTTACGCCCGATGGGCTGCCCGTCGCCTCGATATAGACGTCGCAGCCGTATCCTTCAGTCACCCCTTTGACCTCAGCGACGACATCACATTTTCCCGGGTTCAGGCCGATGTCCGCGCCAACCTTGCGTGCGGCCGCGAGACGGTCGTCATGGAGATCGACGGCGATTATGCGGGCCGCACCCTTGAGTCTGGCGGCAGCGACCATGCCAAGCCCTAAAGGACCACAGCCAGCGATGACGACCGTATCGTCGAGTTGAATGTTGCCCTGTTGAACAGCGTGAATCGCGCAGGCGAGCGGTTCTATGAAGGTGGCATGATCGAGGGGTATCGTATCGGGAACCTTGTAGTTGATCGCATTGGCGGGGAACAGCATGTAATCAGCCCACGCCCCGGGTGTATTCTGGCGGAAGCCGTAGACGTCGTTGATGTCGCACATCCAGTGTTGGCCGTTGCGGCAGAACCTGCATTGACGACAGGGCACGATCTGTTCCGATATGACGCGGTCCCCGATTTCAAAACCGTATTTCAAGCCGGCGCCCTCACCCAGCGAGACGACTTCGGCGATGAATTCATGACCCGCTGTGATAGGCGGTTGGCAGTACCCGCCTGGCGCCTGCCCCGTGCCCCAGAACATGGGCGCACCCAGATAGCACTTAAGGTCGCTTGCGCAGATGCCGGCATACCGGATTCGCGTCAGCACCTCGCCATGTCCCGGAGAGGGGACGGGCAGTCTTTCCAGGCGATAGTCCTGGGGACCGTGGCACACGATGGCGCGCATGGTTTTCGGCAGGTCGGGCCTGTTATTGGTCATTGGATGATTCATCCCAAAGAGCCCGATCCTGAGCATGCATTCACGATCCGGCGATGGTTGCGGTCGATGTTTAGAAATTCCCTTACCAGCAGGTGTAGCCGGCATCGGCCGCGATGATCGAGCCGGTGAGCACGCTGGAGGCATCGGATGCCAGAAACAAGACGACCGACGCGATCTCCTCCGGCTCACCGATTCGATGCATAGGCGTCTGGTCAAGCCATTCGTCGAACATCGGCTTGTCCTCACGAGCGAACTCGAGAAGTGGAGTGTTGACGTAGGTCGGCGCGACCGCATTGACGCGCACGCCGCGCGTCGCCCATTCCGCGGCCATGGACTTGGTCAGATGATGTACGCCGGCTTTCGCGGCGTTGTAGTGGGCCTGTGCCTGGGGTCTGTTGACGATCGTGCCGGACATGGAACCGATGTTGACGATCGAACCGGTGCCCTTCTCCAGCATGTGTCGACCAAACGCGCGGCAGCTGCGGAAGACCCCAGTGAAATTTATGTCGATCATGCGCTGCCAGTCGTTGTCGGTCAGATCCTCGGCGGGCGTGCCGGCCTGGGCGATGCCGGCGTTGCAGACGAGGATGTCGGCGCTTCGCCCTGCGGCCGCCAGGTCGCGAGCAACCGCATCGATCGAGGTGCTTTGCGTGACATCCAGTATCCTTGTCTCGACGTCGTAGCCCCGCGCCTTCAATTCAGCGCGGCCGCTTTCGCAGCGCTGCTCGTTCATATCGGTCAAGACGACTGTTGCGCCTGCCTCGCAAAGGGCGTGCGCGCAGGCAAGGCCGATACCCTGGCCGGCGCCGGTCACCACCGCCACACGGCCAGTGAGATCGAATTTGCTCAGGTACATGCTTCCTCCCTGGCTGAACCGGATCGTCCGGGTAGCTCAGCCTTCTACAGTTCCTGATGGATGCCTATGCGCGCGGCGGCATTGGTCAGATGAGCGTTCATGGCCTGCCGGGCCGCCACGGGATCCTTCTTTCGCAATGCATCCAGGATCGCCGCATGCTCCTCCGTCGTCACTGCATTGACTTCATCGATGCTGCTGAATGCGCGCGTCAGTTCGATGCTCTCGCGCAGATGCTCGGCGATGAAGGAGATGGTGTCGAGCATGAACGGGTTGCCGGTCGCAGCCGCGATCGTCCGGTGGAAGGCAATGTCGTACTCGACGCTGTCCTTGCCCCAGCTCATGGTCTTGACCATGTTGTCGTAGGCGCTTTGGATTTCCTCCATATGCGCTTCCGAGCGTCGCATGGCGGCAAGTTCCGCCGCACGGACCTCCAGCGATGCACGCAGTTCGAACAGGCTTTGGTGACGGGCGAGAGAATTCAGGCTGTTGTTGTTGCCTAGACGAAGAATCGGCCGCGGCCGCAAAGCGACGAAGGCGCCGATGCCTTGTCGGGATTCGACGATGCCCTCGTTGCGCAGGCGAGCGATTGCTTCCCGAACCACATTGCGGCTTACGCCATAGGTTTCCGCCAGAAATTGCTCGGTCGGCAAGCGTTCGCCGGGGCCTAAATGATTCTCGTTGATCTCCTGCTTGATCTGGTCAGCGATGCGGTCGGGGAGATAGGGCGTGCGGCCGATTTGCTCTGGCTTAAACGACATCTGGATTATTCCTTGGAGAAAATCCGCCCTGGACTCATGAGACCCTGCGGGTCGATGACATTCTTAAGCTTGGTCATCAAATCTCTTTGCACGCTGTCGACCCGAGCCCTGAACGCACTGCGCTTGGCAATCCCGATGCCGTGTTCGGCGCTGATGCTGCCGTCATACTTGTCGACCAGTTCGAACAGCGCAGCTTCGATGCGATGGATGTGCGGCTGGAAATCGCTTGGCGTCATATCGAGCGGACGCAGAACGTTGAAATGCAGATTGCCGTCGCCGACATGGCCATAAGGGTGCACCTGCGCGCCCGGTACAAGGCGCCCGACCAACTCCGTGCCCTTTGCGATGAAATCCGCCACGGCGGATATCGGCGTCGAGACATCGGTCCTCAAATATACGCCAAGTCGAGCCTGACTTTCAACGATGCCCTCCCGCAGGTTCCAGATGTTGGCCACCTGCTCGCCGCTCTCGGCAATCACGCCGTCGAGTAGCTGTCCTTCCTCCAGATGCTGCGCCAGATATGATTCCAGCCAGGCGCGCAAGGGCGGTCCACCCGTCGCCGACACTTCGACGATGGCGTAGGCGGGATAGAGCTGGGGTAACGGGTTGCGTATGCCCTGTTCGGTCTCGCATACGCGCTGGATCGATGTGCCCAGCATCAGTTCGAACGCCGAGATCAGGTCACCGGCGTCCTGCCTTATCCGGTGGAACAGGCGTATAGTATCTTCGATTGATGCGGTCGCCAGAAACATCGTCTCGCATTGGGACGGCTTCGGCTGGATCTTTACCGCGGCCGCCGTGACAATTCCGAGCGTACCTTCCGCGCCGATGAACATCTGTTTCAGGTCGTAGCCGGTATTGTTCTTGTGAAGACCGCGCAGGTCGCGGAAAATGCGGCCGTCCGGCAGCACCACTTCGAGACCCATCACGAGCGAACGCGCCATTCCGTAGCGAACGACATTGATTCCGCCGGCATTGGTCGAGATTGTGCCGCCGATCTGGCAACTTCCCTGCGAACCGATCGACAGGGGAAAGAATGCACCCTTCTCTTCGACGGCCGCCTTTAGGTCGGCCAGGACGCAGCCGGCCTCGACGACCGCAACCCCATCGGCCGGATCGATCGATCGAATTGAGTTCATGAGTTCCAGGCTGATGATCAGTTCGCGGCCATCACCGGATGGCGTCGCCGCGGCGACGAGACCGGTATTGCCGCCCTGTGGCACCGCGGGAACGTTGTTTGCGCCGCACCAGCGGACGACCGCGGCAACCTCCTCGACATTGCGCGGCCGCACCACGGCGAGCGAACGCCCGACATGATCCCCGGTCCAGTCCTGGTCATACTTCGCCGTCAGTTCCAAGCTCACGATCTGCCGCGGGTCGATTGCCCGCGACAACGACCCGATCAAAGCCTCCGGACTTCGATCTCCAGCGCTCGAACCACCCAGCATCGTTCCTCCCGGCGGACGGTTGACACAACCGAACTGATCCGCATATGTTGAGTTGTCCAACATTATGATGACCCAACAATATTGGCAAGTCTCAAAGTTGGGAAGGCGGTCCGAAGGCCGCCGCTCTGGGAGGAGGCAAACCGATGTACGTCACGGAGAAGGGCGAAAAGGTCTTCGTCATCGACGCGCATGTCCATGTATGGGATGCGCGGCCGGAGAACCGCCGCAACCGGTACGGCCAGACCTTCATCGACACGTTCTACGGGGCTCATGTCGGGCTGACGCCGCCGAACCAGCGCTGGGACAAGGAGCGCTTCGACTATTACGGCGCGAAAGGGGCCGCAAAGGATCTCTTCGAGGACGGCTATTGCGACATGGCCGTCATGCTGCCGGTCTATCTCCGCGACTTTTACGTCAACGGCTTCAATACGACCAAGCTCTGTGCGACCCTCAAGGATCTGCATCCCGAAAAAGTGGTGCTGAACGGGCGCTGCGACCCGCGCGACGGCGCGATGGGCCTCGATCAGTTGGAAGAGGATTTCGAGACCTACAAGTTTCAGGGCGTGAAGCTCTACACAGCCGAATGGAACGGCGTCTCGCGCGGTTATTCACTGAAGGACGGCTTCGTCGAGCCGTACATGGAGAAGTGCCGCTCACTCGGTATCCGCAACATCCATGTGCACAAGGGACCGACCACGCATCCGCTCGACTACGATGCGTTCGACGTGCGCGACGTCGATGTGATCGCCACGAACTTTCCCGACCTCAACTTCATCGTCGACCATTGCGGTATGCCGCGCATCGACGATTTCTGCTTCGTGGCGGGGCAGGAGCCTAACGTCTATGGCGGCCTGGCGCTGATCCCGTCCTACATCCATGCCCGTCCGAAATTTTTCGCCAGGATGATGAGCGACCTGCTGTTCTGGGTGGGTCCGGACAGGCTCCTGTTCGGCTCGGACTACGCGATCACCAGCCCAAAGTGGATCATCGAGAAGTTCATGAACTTCGAGTTCGATGACGAAACAGCGCAGGAGGCTGGCACGCAGCTGACGCTTGACGTCAAGCGCAAGATCATGGGGCTGAACGCCGCCAAGCTCTACGACATCGAAGTCCCCGAGATGTTCCAGCTCGACAGGGCAGCCTGAAATGGCATCAGGAACATCACTCCAGGCGGCGAGCCCGCCAATGCATGACCGCGAAGCCGAAGTGCGGGCCGCGATCTCGTCGGTGCGCGATCCCGAAATCGACGAGACGATCGCCGCGCTCGATTTCATCATCGATGTGCGCATCGACGATGGTGCCGTCGAAATCGCCCTGCGGCTGCCGACCTTCTGGTGTCCCGCGAACTTCGTCTATCTCATGGGCGGCGAAATGCGCGCGGCGGTTCTGGCGCTGCATTGGGTCCGCAGTTTCCGGATGCAACTGGTGGATCATTTCGCCGCCGATGAGATGAATCGCGGGATCACCGAGGGGCTCGAATTCGCCGACGTATTTCCTGCCCAGGCGCGCGGCGACCTTTCGGATCTTCGCCGGACCTTTGCCGAGAAGGCATTCCTGATGCGGCAAGGGGAACTGATCTCCTTCATGACCCGCCAGGGTTTTTCTGGCGCATTCCTGCTGCAGACGAGGATCGATGAGTTCGAACGTCTCGCCGATGGGCAGGGAGGGCGCCTTCGCGAGCTTTGGGACGCTTACCTTGAGAAGCGCGCGGAGATCGGACTGCCCATGACCGCCGATGCCGTCGCCCTGACCGGCGCCGAAGGCATCGCCATCCCGGTCGACGGACTGACGGACCACATGCGCGAACTCCGCAAGGTGACAACTAGCGCACGCGCCAATGGCGAGATGTGCCGCATCCTCATGGCATCCAGGAAAGCGGGCTTCGGCTGCGGCGCAATGCAAGTGGCCCGCGACGAAGGCATTTCAACAAAAGGGAACCGCTGATGGACGGATCGAAATTCCACCTCATGCACACGATGCTTCGTGTGAAAGACCTCGACAAGTCGATCGACTTCTACACGCGGCTGCTCGGTATGAAGCTGTTGCGGCGCAATGAGTTTCCGGATGGAAAATTCACCCTGGCCTTCGTCGGCTATGGGCCGGAAGAGAGCACCGCCGTCATCGAGCTGACCTACAATTGGGACAAGCCCGAGGGCTACGAACTCGGCACCGCCTACGGCCACATCGCGCTTGGCGTTCGTGACATCCATGGCATCTGCAAGCAGCTGGAAGCCGAGGGCGCCAAGATCCCGCGCAAACCGGGGCCGATGATGCACGGCACCACCCACATCGCCTTCATCGAGGATCCTGACGGATACAAGGTCGAGCTGATCGACCTCGATACCATGACCTACGCGTAACTACGGCCAACTGTTTTTGGGAGGAAGACTATGAACCGCGATACAAAACAGATGATGAATGCCTTCGGGAAATCCCTTGCGAACCGCATGGGTTTTCTGGAGGAGGTTTCGACCAGCCGCCGCGAATTCCTGAAGAACTCCAGCATGCTGGCGGCGGGCTTCGCCGCGGCGGGCGTCGGCGGCGGCATCCTGCGGCCGCGCATGGCGCATGCCGAAGGCTGGACCCTTGCCGAGGCCGCCAAGCCCTATTCCGGCGCCACGGTGCGCGTCTCGAACCTTGCCGGCTATCCGCACAATGACTTCATGCGTGCGCTCATCCCCGAGTTCGAGTCCACGACGGGCATCAAGATCCAGCTCGATTCCGTGCAGTATGGCGAAGCCGTCGGCAAGCATATGCAGCTCCTCGCGACCGGATCGGACGAGTACGACCTCTACAACATCGATTCCATCTGGTTCCCCGGCTATGCGCCCTACATGGAGCCGATGACCGATTTCATGGCCGATCCCAAGCTGATGGATCCGACCTTCGACTATGCCGATCTTTCCGTCGAGTGCCAGCGCACCAATAGCTTCCTCGACCAAGTCTACATGTTCTCCAACATGAATACCTTCCCGATCCTGGCCTATCGCAAGGACTGGTATGGCGAGGCAGGCCTCAAGGCGCCGGTGACCTGGAAGGAGCTCTACGACCAGGCGGCGCATTTCAGCAAGGACGGCAAATACGGCTACACCATCCACGGCCAGCGCACGGCCATGATGGAAATGGTGACCATTCCATTCCTGTCGATGGGCGGCACCGTCTTCGACGATTATCTGCATCCGACCTTCTCGCAGCCAGCCGAGAATTTCGAGAATGCGAAGCTGGCGATGCAGCTCATCCGCGACATCTACCAGAACAAGCTTACGCCTCCCGGCTCGCTCGACTTCGAGCTGGGTGAAGCGTCGGCCGCCTATGCTCAGGGCAACATCGCCATGAACCTGAACTGGGCGATGATCTTCGCGGTCCAGGAAGACCCGGCGCAGTCGAAGGTGGCCGGCAAGAATGGCTATGCCTGGGCGCCCACGGGCTACGATAAACCGGCGCCGAACGGAGAGGTCGTCGGCGGCTACACCCGCCTCGCCAGCTTCGGCCTCGGCATGGCGAAGTCGTCGGCCAACAAGGAGGCAGCCTATCTGTTCTCGCAGTGGCTGTCCTCGCCAGGCACGCAGGAGAAGCTCGTCCAGGCCGGCGACGCCGGACCGTCGCGCATCAAGCTCCTGGAGAAGTACTCCGAACGTTACGGCCACTTCCCGATCCTGCTGGAATCCACCAAGCTGGTCGGCAAGAAGCTCTGGGATGCGCCGAAGATCGCCAACGAGCGGCAGTGGGAAGACACGGTCGCCATTGCTTTCCAGGACTGCATGATCGGCAAGATCAGCGTCGAGGAAGCCGTCGTGAAGGCGGACAAGGACGTCGGCAAGCTGATGCGCCAGTACGGCTTCTACAAGGGCGACAAGGAATATCCGAAGTCGGTCACGTCGAACTACAAGGGCACGCCCAAGGTCGAGCTGCTCTGATCGACCGCCCACGCTTCAGGAACTCCGGCGCGTGCAGCGCCGGGGTTCCACCCGTCCGATCCCAATCCGACCCTTGCCGACGGAACCGCGTCCATGCCCGGTGAAAAGATCTATCGCGCGCCGTTGCACCGCCGCCTGAGGCCGCTGTTCTTCCTGTCGCCGACCCTCATCATCCTCTTGTCGATCACCTTCTTCCCGCTGCTCTATTCGCTCTATCTGGCGAGCCACACGGTGATCCTGACCAACCCGATGCTGGAGGGATGGTCGCTGCAGGACAATCTGCGCGAGGTGTTCCTCGAAAGTCCCGAATATTGGGACTCGTTCGTCACCACGCTCATTCTCGTCATATCCGTCGTCGCGATCGAATTCGTGCTCGGCCTGATGTTGGCCTATTTCTTCTTCAACAGCTTCCGGGGCCGCGACCTTCTGTTCCCCTTCTTCCTGATGCCGATGATGCTGACGCCCGTCGTGGTCGGTACGATCTGGCGCTTTCTCTTCAATGGAGAGTTCGGCCTTATCGCCGGCCTGCTGAAGGCGCTGGGGGTGGTCAACTACTCGATCCTGAACGAACCATCGACCGCGCTGATCGGCGTGGTCATCGCCGATGTCTGGCAATGGACGCCCTTCATGCTGCTGCTGCTGCTCGCCGGCATGCGGGCGCTGCCGCAGTCGCCGTTCGAAGCGGCCCAGGTGGACGGCGCAAACAGCTTCCAGATCTTCCGCGACATCATGCTGCCGATGATGAAGCCGATCATCGTCATCGCGCTGCTGATCCGCACCATCGATGCGTTCAACCGTATGTTCGACATCATCTACATCATGACCAATGGCGGGCCGGGGCGGGTGACAGAAACGCTTGCCGTGATGGCCTTCCGGTCGTCGTTCGAATATTTCTTCATGCATCAGGGCGCCATCATCGCGCTGTCCATGCTGGTCCTCATCACCATCATGACGAAGCTGCTCAGCCGATTCATGAACGTCCAGAAGGGGGACTGAGGATGGCCCCGAAAAGCCGCGCCTACTGGATCGCCTGCTACGCCATCCTGGCCGTCTATGGCGTCTTCACCCTGCTACCGATCGCCTATCTGATCGTCTCATCCTTCAAGACGCAGCAGCAGATCTACGACGGGGTCGCCTCGACCTTCTGGTTCACGCCGACGCTCGATTCCTACCGCTTCATCTTCGAAACGAAGCCGATCCTGCAGATGCTCACCAACACGGCGATCGTGTCGGTGGGCAGCACGCTGTTCTCGCTGGTGTTCGGGACCATCGCGGCCTACGGCCTTGCCCGCTACAAGTTTCGCGGACGCGACGATCTCGCCTTCTACATCCTGTCGATCCGGATGTTCCCGCCCATCGTGGCGGCGCTGCCGATCTTCATGATCTTCAACAGCCTGGACCTGCTCGACAGCAAGATCGGCCTGATCATCGCCTATACCTCGTTCAACCTGCCCTTCGTCGTCTGGATGATGACCGGCTTCATCAAGTCGGTTCCGGTCCAGCTCGAGGAGGCGGCGATGGTCGACGGGCAGTCGCAGCTTGGCGCGATCCGCGACATCCTCATCCCGGTGCTGCGGCCGAGCATCCTCGCGGTGGGCATATTCTGCATCATCTTCTCGTGGAACGAGTTCCTCTTCGCGCTGATCCTGACCAAGTCGCAGGCCAAGACGCTGCCGGTGGCGATTCCTGAATTCATCACCTGGACGGAAGTCGGCTGGAACTACGTGGCGGCGGCCGGAATGGTCCTTGTCGCGCCGGTCCTGGTCTTCTCGTTCCTCGCGCAACGATACATGGTCCGCGGCATGTCCATGGGCGCCATCAAGGATTAGGGAGCCGTCGCATGGCCAACATCGAAATCAAGCATCTGAAGAAGAAGTTCGGCGCGCTCGAAGTCATCGGCGACTTCTCGCTGCAGGTAGATGATCGCGAGTTCATCAGCCTGCTTGGGCCATCGGGCTGCGGCAAGTCGACGATCCTGCGCATCGTCGCCGGGCTCGAGGAGCTGACGAGCGGTGAGATCGTCATCAACGACAAGGTCGTCACGCCGCTGGAGCCCAAGGATCGCGACATTGCTATGGTGTTCCAGAACTACGCGCTCTATCCGCACAAGACGGTGTTCGAGAATCTCGCCTACGGATTGCGCATCCGCAAGACACCGGCAGAGCGGATCAAGAAGCGCGTCGGCGAGGTTTCGCAGCTCCTGCAGATCGACCAATTGCTGGAACGCCGGCCGGCGCAGCTCTCCGGCGGTCAGCAGCAGCGTGTGGCGATGGGACGTGCGATCATGCGCGAGCCGGCGGCCTTTCTGTTCGACGAGCCGCTGTCCAACCTCGACGCGAAACTGCGCAACCACATGCGCGTGGAGATCCGGGAGCTGCAGCAGCGGCTGGGGATCACGACGCTCTACGTCACCCATGACCAGGTCGAGGCCATGACAATGTCGGACCGCATCGTCGTGCTCAACCATGGTGCGATCGAGCAGATCGGCAAGCCGCTGGAAATCTACGAGAAGCCGGCAAGCCTCTTCGTCGCGACGTTCATCGGCTCGCCGTCGATGAACCTGATCCGGCTGAAATCCGACGGGAAGGCGCTGGAACTGCCCTCGGGCGATCGGCTTGCGGTCGAGCGCGCGCCTGGCGGCGAGGTCATCCTCGGCATCCGGCCCGAGCGCATCAAGCTGAGCGGCACAAGGAGTGGAAACAGCCTTCCCTATGCGATCTCTCTTGTGGAAGAACTCGGCTCGCAGAAGATCATCCATGGCCGCGTCGGCGACACGGAACTGACTGTTGCATTCCCTGAGGATGTTCCGTTGCCCGCTGACGGCGCCTTCGTCAGTTTCCCCGAGGGCCATCTGCATTTCTTCGATACCGGAGAGGGCAAGCGGCTAAATAGAGGCTTGTAGCCCGGGCGCTCCTGTGGCGGCGGTCCTAAGCCCTTGGACCGCGGCGGTTACCCTTCGGCCGCCGCAGCCTTGCGCTTCACGATTTGGTCAGCGCGCGCAGCCGGGCCTGCTGGTCGGAATCGCGCTGCTTTGGCTTTTGCCATCTCAGGCCGCTGCGCGCTTCAGGGCCTGCGCCATGCAGTGAATGCCGCCGCCGGTCTTGGAGATCTCGCTCATGTCGACGGCGGCGACCTCGAAGCCGCGCGCCTTCAACTGGCCGATCAGCGCCTTCGATACCGTTGGCGCAATCACGCGATCCTTGCCGAGCGACATGAAGTTGCAGCCGAGCGCCATCGTGTCCTGGAACGGCACGTCGATGATCTCGTGTCCCTTGCCCTTCAGCCAGTCGACGATCGCCGGCTCGGTGCAAGCGAGGCAGACGGCGGTCAGCTTCTCGGCGATCGGCACGACCATCAGGTCGATATGCACGTAATATTCGTCGATGAAGGCAAGCCGGGTCTCCCAGCCCTCCTTCTCGAACCACGCCTGCACCTGGCGGGCGCCCTCCTCCTGCGTCCGGGCGCCGCCACAGCCGATCAGGACAACGCCTTCCTCGATCACGTTGAAATCGCCACCCTCGAAGGTGCCGGATGTCACCATGTCGTAGATCGGGATACCGAGCTTCTCGTAGGTGCGGATGGCGGCGTAGTTCTCACCGCGCCGCCACCAGTTGGCCATCGCGGTGATGATCGCGCCGTAGGGGGTCATCACACTGGAGTCGCGGGCATAGACCTGCATCGGCAGTTCCGGCGTCGGGTCGTGCCAATGGATCTTGACGCCGAAATTCTCGTAGGCGGCCACCAGGTCCTTGTGCTGCGCCTGGGCGGTCTGGATGTTGCAGGGCGCCTCGCGCAGATGCTTCCTCGACAGCGAACTGGTCGCGAGATGGCGCAGGAAGGCCGGCGAGCCGAGCAGCACGTCGGTCAGGGGATCTGTCTCGTTGCGAAAACCCCAGCCGGCGAGAGGCGCGGTCCCTCCGGCCGGGTTGCGGCGTTGAAGGGAGAAATGTTCCGCTGCCGTGATGCTTTCATGCCGTGTCATAATGAGTCTCCTCGTTTCATGTGTTCGATACGGTCGGAATCCACCAGTCGCGGCCGCGCGGCGTAGTGACATATTCCGGCCAGCGGAAATGGATGGGCGGTTCGTAGTCGCAGAGCGGCGCGGTCCAGCGCGAGCCGCCTATGCCGCCGCCGGTGCGCTCGACGAATTCGTTGCGGGAAGCCTTGCGGGCGGACGGATCCTCGAAAAGGCGCAGCGCCGATAGCGCCACCGCCTTTGCCGCGCAGACCACCATGGGGTCGATGGTCTCGGCAATGCCGCCGAGCGCATTCATCACCCAGGAAGGATAAGAAAAGCCGGAGGGAGCCTTCAGGGCGGGACGGGCGACGTAGAGGCGCGCGGTGGGCGCATGCCAGGACATGTCGGTGTAGTCGTCGGATGTCGAGTTGACCTGGGAGGGCGGCAGGTCGCGGCGCAGGATCGTCTCGGCCTCCTGCGGCGCAATCAGACGCTCGCATTCGTCGAGGATTGGGGCTGCCATGGGATCGACGCCGGCGTTCTTCTGGATCTCGCGTGCGACAACCCTTGCTGCCTCGTCCCAGCGCGGCGGCCCGACTGCCTGGAGCGCTTCGTAGGCGACCTGCGCCATGGCGTGGTTGGCAAGGCCCGGCCTCGACTTGGAGACCCAATGGCGCTCGAAGCGGCATCCCGCCATGCGCGCGGCGGCGTCGGCATTGGCGTCGAGAACGGCGCTCGCCCGCTCGGCCATCGCCACGGTCGGCGTGCGGATCATGTACTGGATCTCGGCCAGCCCCGCCGGCAGATTGTCGGCGGTCGCCTGCCCCGCGGTCAGTATCGCCTCGCTGATCGACCAGCCACCCTGATGCGGCAGCATCGAATCGCGAAGCGCCTTAGATGCCATGTACATCATCATCAGCGCGTCGTTGGCGCCCGGCGCACGCACCGCCGAATGCGACTGCGGGATCGGCGCGCCATCATCCGCGGAGCGTGCCCATCGTTCGGGCTCGTCGCAGACGAAACGATAGATCATCGCGTAGGCAGCGCCGCAATGCGTGTCCCAGCGCGCGGTGTTGCAGAGCGGCAGCATGTAGAAAGGATGGAAGGAGATCATACCGTCCAGGCCGTCATAGTATCCCTTCGCAGCGTGGATCGGCTTCGACCCCCGCACCTTCTCGGCCGGCTCGCCGGTAAAGCGAAGCGTGCCCGAGAGGCCGTGACGCTGCATGGCAGCCTTGGTCGCCAGCAGCGCGCCGAGACTGGAAATGCCCAGCCCCGAATGCGGGTCGGTGTGACCGCCGGCATGGACGCTGAGCCCGGGTCGCGGGCGTTGTTCCGTCGCAGCATCCTGGCAGTTTCCCGGTACAGCGTCGTATTCCGCGTACATTCCGATCGTCGGCCCGGGACCGTTCGACCAATGCGCGCAGAAGGCGGTGGGCATTCCGCCTGACCCTTCCTCGACCGAGAAACCCTCGCGTTTCAGGAGATCGACATACCACGCCGCCGACTGGTACTCGCGCCATGCGGTTTCGCCGAAATCGAAGATGGTCCTGGTCCAGGCGGACAGGAGGCGCCGGGTCTCGTCGACAAAAGTGAGCGCGGTCGCCTGTGCAGGCGTCATTGCGATTTTCCTCCGTCGGCGAAGGAAAGCAGTGAACTGCCGGATCAAAAAGTGATATGTTTTCCGCTCTTGCGCAAATTCCATTCACCTCAGGGGACACCACTGCGGGTACCGTCGACACAGGCCTTGCGCGCGCTGGACAGTTTCGCCCGCCACGGCAGCGTTTGGCGCGCGGCTGACGAACTCAACCTGACGCGCAGCGCCGTCAGCCACCAGTTGCGGCTCCTCGAGCGCGAGCTCGGCTTCGTGCTTCTGCAGCGGGTCGGCAAGGGCGTGGCGCTGACGCCCCAGGGCCGCCGCTACGCGCTCGACGTTCGCAAGGCGCTGACGGTCATCGGCGAGGCCGGCCAGCGCCACGACAGCTCTGTCATCGGCGGCTCGCTTCACGTCAGCAGCACGCCGGGTTTCGCCTCGCTCTGGCTCTGCACGCACATCGCGAGCTTCCAGGAAATGTATCCGGACGTGGCGCTGAACATCGTGACGCCGCGACGGCTCGATGACGTCAGCAACACCGAGGCCGACGTCTTCATTTCCTTCGGCATCGGGAACTGGCCGAATCATGCGGTCGATCTGCTCTGCGAGATCGAGTTCACCCCTCTTTGCAGCCCGAGCCTTCTCAACAGGCTCGGCGGCCTGACCAAGCCGCAGGACCTGTTGCGCGCCAACCTGCTCCATCTTGTCGATTTCGAGGACTGGTCGCGCTGGTTCGCCGCGACAGGCGTGGAGAATCCCGACCCGGAATGCGGCATCGTCTTCTCCGACATGAACCTCGTCTTCTCCTCCGCGATCGCCGGCCAAGGCGTCGCGATGGGCGACGAACTGACCAGCCGCAAGGCGCTTGACGAAGGCCGGCTGGTGCGCCCCTTCGACATCGCGATCAAGTCGCCGCGCTCCTATTTCCTGGTCACCGAGCGAACGAAGGCCGATCACCCCATCACCAAGGCGTTCAGCGGATGGCTCAAGTCCCGGCTGGCCGAGGCGGCGCCCGGCCGCACCTAGCTCTGCCCGAGGTCGGTAATAGTGAATAGAATTTGCCTGTAAGGCGAAAACTATTCGATTGCGGCGCGCCCAAACCCTGCCTACGATTTTGACAGGACAGTCAGGGATGGCGGTATGCATCAGCCTGGACGGGCCGCGCAAATCGAGGCGATCGGGATCGGCAAGAGCTTCGGCCAGTTCCGTGCGCTGAACGACCTGACGCTGGACATCGGTCGCGGCGAGTTCCTGGCGCTGCTCGGGCCGTCCGGTTCCGGCAAGACGACCTTCCTCATGATCCTCGCCGGCTTCCTCGCTCCCACCGAGGGCAGGCTCTTCAGCGACGGCGCCGACATCACGGAAATGCCGGCTGAACTGCGCGCGGCCGGCATGGTGTTCCAGGGCTACGCGCTCTTTCCCCACATGAGCGTGGAAGCCAACATCGCCTTCCCGCTCAAGGTGCGCAAACGCCCGGCCGCCGACATCAAGGCGCGGGTCGCCGAGATGATCGAGCGCGTCGGCCTGAAAGGCCACGAGCGTAAGCTCCCCTCGCAGCTGTCAGGTGGCCAGCAACAGCGCGTGGCGCTGGCCCGCGCGCTGGTCTTCGATCCCGGCGTGCTGCTTCTCGACGAGCCGTTCTCCGCCCTCGACAAGGGCCTGCGCGGCCAGATGCAGGCTGAGATGAAGCGCCTTCACGAGGAGACGGGAACGACCTTCGTCTTCGTGACGCACGACCAGACCGAGGCGCTGGCGCTGGCCTCGCGGATTGCCATCTTCAATCATGGCGAACTGCTTCAGGTCGGAACGCCGCAGGAAGTATACGACCGACCGGCAAATCGCTTCGTGGCCGAGTTCCTGGGCGAGATCAACATGTTGCCGCTGAAGGACGTCCGGCAGGAGAACGGAGCTGCGACGGGCCTCTGCGAGGAAAGCGCCGTGACGGTGCGCGGCGCCACTGGAGTCACCGGCGATGCCTTGCTGGCGATCCGCCCGGAATACATGTCGATAGGCGCGCAAGCCTCGCCCGGACAGAACGCGATAGCCGCGCGCGCCACGTCGTCAACCTATCTCGGCTCGGCCACCAGGCTGGATCTGCTGACGAAGCAGGGCACCCGGCTTTCGGTTTCCGTGCCCAACGAAATCGCCGCGACCGCATTGGGCGGCGACGGTTCGGTCTGGCTCACCTGGCCGGCGGAAAGGGGCATCCTCCTCGCGAACGGCGCGTAGCGAATGTCCTTCACGATCAACAGCAAACAAAATGGGGAACGAACATGACGAACGAGACAAAGAAGCAGGCAGTGGAATCGTTGGTCGGCCGCGCCGCGCGAGGCGAGATCTCGCGGCGGCAGTTCACGCAGCTGTCGGCGCTAGTGCTGGCCGGCGGTCCGATGCTGCTGCGCCCGACCGGCGCCTTCGCGCAGGCCAAGGAACTGGTGCTGGTCAACTGGGGCGGCGACGCCATCACGGCCTATGACGCTGCCTACGGTCAGCCCTTCACCAAGGACACCGGCATTGTCGTCAAGATGGATGGGTCGGGACCGACCGAGGGCGCCATCGAGGCTCAGTTCAAGAGCGGCAGCCCGTCCTGGGACCTGGTTGATGTCGATCCGTTCTCGGCGATCACGCTCGGCGCAAAGGGCATGCTCGAGCCGATCGACTACGCGGTCGTCGACAAGAACAAGATGCGGCCGGGCTTCGGCTGGGACTACGCCGCCTCGACCTATTTCTTCTCCTATGTGATCGCCTACGATTCCGAGAAATTCGGCGACACGGCGCCGACCGGAATGGCCGACTTCTTCGACGTTGCGAAGTTCCCCGGCAAGCGTTCGCTCTACAAGTGGGGCGTCTCGAGCTGGGAAGCGGCGCTGCTTGCCGACGGCGTCGCGCCGGCGGAACTCTATCCGCTCGACCTCAAGCGCGCGCACGACAAGATCGCCGCCTTCAAGGAGAACGTCGTCGCCTATTGGGGCGGCGGCGCGGAGAGCCAGAGCGTGCTGCTCGACGGCGAGGCCTCGATGGCGATCGTCTGGTCGACGCGTGCTTCGCTGATCGAGCAGGACTCCGGCGGCAAGATCAAATTCATCTGGGACCAGGGCCTGATCTCGCCGGGCGCGCTGGCCGTTCTGAAGGGCAATCCCGGCGGCAAGGACGCGGCGATGAAATTCATCGCCAGCGCCCAGGACCCCGCGAAGCAGTTGGTGATGTTCGACAAGCTCGGCCAGGGACCGGCCAACCCTGCCGCCGATGCGCTGATTCCCGAGGACAAGAAGCGCATCAACCCGGTCGATCCAGCCAACATGTCCAAGCAGATTGCGCTCGACATGGAGTGGTACGCCGCAAACTACGGCGCCGCGCTCGACGAATACACCAAGATCATCTCCGCCTGACCTGCGGCGGACGATGCGGCACCTCTCGAACAAGGGGGGCGCGGCGCTGCTCACGGCGCCGCTCCTCGTCTTTCTGGCAATCGCCTACCTCTGGCCGTTCCTGGGTGTAGTCTCCTGGAGTTTCACGTTGCCCGAGCCCGGTCTCGGGCAGTATGGCGCGCTGCTGACCGATCCGCTGGTGCAGTCGGTGTTCGTACGCACGCTCCGCATCTGCATCGTCGTCACCATCGCCTCGGTGGTCGCGGCCTATGCGATCACGGTGGTTTGGGTGCGCGGCACGCCGACCCAGCGCATGATCGCGGAGTTCTGCATCCTGATCCCGTTCTGGATCTCGGTGCTGACGCGCGCCTTCGGCTGGGTAGCGCTTCTGTCCAACCGCGGCCTCATCAATACCTGGCTGCAATCGATCGGCTTCATCTCGGAGCCGCTCGCGCTGGTGCGCAACGAACTCGGCGTCATCATCGGCATGACGCATTTCCTCACGCCATTCGCGGTATTCCCCTTGGCCTCGGCGATGCGCAACCTCGACGACCGCGTGCTGCTTGCCGCGCGCGGCCTCGGCGCAAGCCGGACTCGGACGTTCTGGACGATCTTCGTGCCGATGACCGCATCGGGCGTCATCGGCGCGGCGCTGATCGTCTTCGTCTTCGCGCTTGGGTTCTTCGTGACGCCGGCCATACTCGGCGGGGGCCGCAGCGTGTTGGTGGCGGAACTCGTCTACCTGCGCATCTTCCAGAGCCCCGACTGGGGTCTGGGGGCGGCGATCAGCGTCGTGCTCGTTCTCTTCGTCGGTCTGCTCATGGCGCTGCTCTTCCGCTATGTGCGGCCAAAGCAGATGGTTTAGGAAGCGCCGCGATGCCGACCTATCGCCCCGGTCCCGTTTCGCTGATCGCCGCCACGCTGGTGGCGCTGTTCCTGTTGATGCCGTTGCTCGCCGTCGTGCCGGTCTCTTTCACGCCGTCGCGCATGCTGGCGATGCCGTCGGGCGAGCTTTCGCTCAGGCACTACCGGACGTTGGTCGAAGACCCGCGCTGGATCGACAGCATCCTGTTATCGATCCGCATCGGCATCGCAAGCAGCGTCTTCTCGACGCTTCTGGCGCTCTGCTTCAGCCTCGGCGTGTGGATGTTCCAGCCGCGCTTCACGGCGCTGCTCGTCGGCTTCGTGCTCCTGCCCATGGTGGTGCCGCCGGTCGTGTCGGCGATCACGATCTATTTCCTGCTGACCTCGCTGACGGGCCTGATTCCGGGCTTCGGCTACGATACCTGGCTCGGCGTCGCCATGGCGCATTCGATCATGACCGTGCCCTTCGCCACCGTCCTCATCCTGGTAGCGCTCTCCCAGGTCGACCGGCGCATCGACCTCGCCGCGCGGGGCCTTGGCGCCAGCACATGGGAACGCGCGACGCAGATCATCATCCCCAACATCAAGTTCGGCATCGCCGCCGCGGCGCTGTTGTCCTTCGTGCTGTCCTGGGAAGAGATCGGCGTGACGCTGTTCATTACGAGCGTCAATGCCATCACGCTGCCCCGCCTGATGTGGATGGGACTGCGCGACAACATCGATCCGGCGATCGCCGCGATCTCAGTCATCCTGATCCTGGTGACGGTCACGGTGCTCGTCCTGCGCCGCGTGAGGCTCCGCCGCGAGGAGCCGGCCGGCTAGTCCTTGCCGAACCTCGCCCGCGCCATCAGGAAGCGAAGCGTGGGCCACAGCCAGAATGAGATCAGGCCGATGACGATCGACCGCGTGTAGGACGACGCGTTGATCGAAGGTGCTGGTTCACTCCTTCGGGCAGCAGGAGGATTCGGCGATGTTGGTTGTCGGGGGCAACCGACCGTCGTTTCCGCAGGCGCCAAAGGGGAGCCTATACGGAGGTTTACGCGGAGCGCTACGACAGGATGGGTGTCGAGACGACCGTATGATTGGCGTCGCCGGTCCTGGGAATATCCTTCTCCATGTCATCGGGCGGAACATCCGCTGATCCAGCGCCGCCGACCAATTCATCGGCGGCCAGTTGTTGGAAGCCCGCCTGAAGCAAAAGGATTTCCGACATGGTCATTCGTACCACCGACCACATCCGAACCCGCAACCTGCCGATCGGCCTTCTCGCCGCGAATGAGATACGCCGGATCGATGTTTTGAAAGCCTTTTCGTGGGATGCCGAGGGCACGCCGCCGGCTGCATTCGACATGCCGCTTGACCTGATCTCCGAGACCTTGTCGGAAGATCCGGTGGCGCGGCGTCTGCTCGACGGGCTTGGGCGCGCGGGCGACGAGGATGACGATGGCGCCTACGAGACCGCGTTGCGGCTGGCGCTGGTTGCGCGTCTGTTGAGCTCTCGTCCCGGGAAAGCGGAAAATCAAGCTGATGAATTGCAGAAGTGGCGTCTGAAGCGCGTCACAGCCTATGTCGAGGAACACATCGGCCGAGCGCTGCCCTTGTCCGAACTGGCAAGGATAGCCGGGCTGAGCCGTATGTATTTTGCCGCGCGCTTTCGCGCGGCGACCGGTATGCGGCCGCATGACTATGTGGTGCGGCGGCGCATAGAACGGGCCAAGGATCTCCTCGTCCGGACCGACGACACATTGGCCTTCATTGCGATGGACGTCGGATTCCAGACGCAGGCCCACTTCACCACCGTATTCAAGAAAGTCGTCGGGCATACGCCGGGCCGCTGGCGTTCGATCAATCGACCAATGGTTTAGCAAAAGTCCGCGAAACCGGCCTGACCTCGCCTGAACGGCGCCGGAGTACGACCCATCGAAACGCATGGAGCGACACATGAACGTCGTGATTCACCCCGCAAGCCTGAAAGCGGACGCAGCTCAACCCGCCCCGGCGCAGACGGAGCAATCGAAGCTGTCGATCCTCAAGCGGGCTGCCTTGGGGGCCGCCGCCATCGCCCTGCTTGGAGCGGGAGCCTATCTGGGTTGGCAATTCTGGACGG
Source organism: Mesorhizobium sp. KR9-304 (assembly GCF_040049215.1). Lineage (NCBI taxonomy): Bacteria > Pseudomonadati > Pseudomonadota > Alphaproteobacteria > Hyphomicrobiales > Phyllobacteriaceae > Mesorhizobium > Mesorhizobium sp. KR9-304. The sequence continues at coordinate 772,571 of NZ_JBDZDN010000001.1, forward strand.
TCTGGCGCTTTGAAGAGGCGACCGACGACGCCTATGTACAGGCCGACATAGTCGCCATTGCGCCGCAGGTTGCAGGATATCTTGCGAGCGTCGCTGTTTCCGACAACCAGCATGTCAAGGCTGGTGACATCCTGGCGACGATCGACCCTCGCGACTATCAGGCGGCCGTCGACCAGGCCAAAGCCGATGTCGCCGGCGCTCAGGCAGCGATCGAAAGCGCCGAGGCGCAGCTCGGGGAGCAGCAGGCCCTGATCGAGGAGGCGAGCGCCACGCTCGATGCCGACCGGGCGACCGAGACCTATGCCCGGCAGAACAACAAGCGCTTCGGTACGCTTGCCGACACCGGTTACGGCTCGGTGCAGAACGCGCAGCAGGCGGCTTCCCAGATCGCCGCCGCATCGGCGATAGTCGCCAAGGACAAGGCAGCACTCGACGCCGCGCAGGCGCAGGTCGCCACGTTGAATGCACAACTCGCGGGCGCCAGAGCAGCGCTGCAGCACAACAAGGCGGTACAGGAACAGGCTGAGCTCAACCTCGGTTATTCGGTGCTGCGCGCGCCGGTCGACGGCGTGGTCGGCATGCGCCAGTTGAGAGTCGGCCTCTACGTGCAGCCCGGCACGCAGTTGCTCGCGATCGTACCGCTCGCCAACACCTATATCGTCGCCAACTACAAGGAAACGCAACTCGCCGATGTCGAGCCCGGCCAGCCCGTTCGGATCGATGTCGACACGTTCGCGGGCACTCCGGTGCGAGGCACGGTCGAAAGCATCGCACCGGCGAGCGGACAGGAATTCTCGCTGCTGCCGCCTGACAACGCAACGGGCAACTTCACCAAGATCGTCCAGCGCATACCGGTCAAGATCGCGATCGACCGGACGGACCCTCTGGCGGGACGGCTGCTGCCGGGCATGTCCGTAACCACCACGATCGAAATCGGCCACTCTCCTTCGGCCAAGTAGGGGCGCAGGTTTCATGTCCGGCCCCGACCAGCCCAGCGCGCCGCCGGAACAACGGAACGCCAGCTTCCGGGAATGGGTATCCGTCTTCGGATGCATGCTCGGCGCGCTGATCGCCGTCCTCGACATCCAGATCACCAACTCTTCGCTGCCGGAGATCGAAGGCGGCATCGGAACGGGCGCCGACAACGGGACCTGGATTTCCACCGCCTACCTGATCGGCGAGATCATCATGATCCCGCTGACCGACTATTTCAGCCGCGTCTTCACCGTGCGCCGCTTCCTGCTCACCAGCGTCTGGCTGTTCCTTCTCTTTTCTGTCGCCTGCGCCTTCGCGACCAGTCTTCCCGAGATGATCGTGCTGCGCGGCATGCAGGGCTTCTGGGGCGGCGTGTTCATCCCTCTGGCGTTTGCACGCGTGCTGACCACATTACCCAGGCGCCAGCAGCCGGTGGGCCTCGCTGTCTTCGCGATGACCGCGACCTTCGGACCCTCCATCGGTCCCACGATCGGCGGCTATCTGACCGAGAACTACGGATGGCAGTACATCTTTCTCGTCAATCTGGTCCCGGGCGCCGTGATGCTGACGCTGCTCTATCCAACGCTCGAACGGCAGAGAATGAATCTCGGGCTGCTGAGGCAGGGCGACTGGTGGGGCATAGCCTTCATGGCGATCGGACTTGCCTGCCTCCAGACGGTTCTGGACGAGGGCAACACCGACGACTGGTTCGGTTCGCCGCTCATCGTGCGCCTTTCCATCATCGCGGGTGTCGCACTCGGGATCTTCGTCGCCATCGAGCTCAGGAGCCCGAACCCGGCGGTTCACCTCAGGCTTCTCGGCCATCGCAACTTCGCGCTAGGCACGGTGGCCAACATCGCGGTAGGCGTCGCGCTGTACGGTTCGGTCTATGTCCTGCCGGCCTATCTGCAGGAGATCCAGGGCTATAACGCCGAGCAGGTTGGCCTGGTGCTGGCGTGGGTCGGGTTGCCACAACTCCTGATCATACCGTTCGTACCCTTGCTGCAGAAGCGCTTCGACGCGCGCGCCATCGTCGTTGCCGGCCTTTTGGTCTTCGCCGCCAGTTGCTTCATGAACACTCATCTCAGCGCCGACAGCGGGGCCGACCAGTTCATGTCGTCCAACATCGTTCGCGCGCTCGGTCAGGCGGTCGTGCTTGCGCCGCTTGCGGGCATCGCCCTCATCGGCATCCCGAAGGAGATGTCGGGCGCGGCGTCGGGCGTATTCAACATGATGCGCAACCTGGGAGGCGCGGTCGGCACGGCGGCGCTCGCCACAGTCATCACCAAGCGCGAACAGTTCCATTCCAACATCGTTGGACAGTCAGTCACGGCCTATGACGCCAACGTCGAGCAATTCCTCGCGGAAGCGCAACACAGGTTCCTGCAGCAAGGAACCGGTGACCCCGAACTTGCCCGACATCAGGCCGAGGTTCTGCTGGGCACGTTGGTCGAGCAGCAATCCCTCGTCATGGCCTTTTCGGACACGTTCCTGGTGCTGGGATGCATTCTGCTCACGGCTGCGGTCGCCGTGGTCTTCACCCGGGGGCGCGCCGCGGGCACGGCGTGACCAGCCGGTCGTGCCAACGACTTCACACCGGCGATCAGATCGAAGCGCTCGACTGGGACTTCAGATGGCGTCGGCATGTCTCACCGGCTCGTCTTCGCCTTCAAGGCGCCGCTTCCATCCAGCGGCGCAGCCCGGCGACGGAGCGGAAATCGGCGGCGCTGCGTGCCGGTATACCGGGCTCGAACTCGGTCATCATCCGGGCCAATGCATCGCCGGGCCCCAGTTCGAGCACGCGGGACGGCCGGGAGGCACGGCACGCATCCATGCAGGCCGCCCAATCAATGGTCGTCGAGACCTGTGCGGCGAGCTTGACTAAACCATCGGCAACGCTGCGAACCGGCCTTCCGTCAATCCCGCTGATCAGCCGCACGTCGCGCGGCAAAGCGGCTTCCGCGTCGATTTCCGTCAGCAGCTCGCCGAAGCGTTCGCTCGCGCCCTTGAGAGCAGGCGTATGCGAGGCAACGTGGACGGGCAGCATCGTCGCTCGGGTGGCGCCGTGTGCCGTGGCGTCCGTCAGTGCCCGCTGGAGATCCGCCGCTCGTCCCCCGACGATGAAGTGGAGCAGGCCGTTGACGATAGCGACGTCGAGCCCGTGGGCGCGGCAAAGTCCATCGACCACATCGCGCCGCAGGCCGACGATGGCGGCGAGCCCGGAGGGCTCGCGCGTCGCCCCGTCCATGACGGCAGCGCGGCGCACCACGAGGTCGAAGGCGCTCGACGCGTCGATGACGCCGGCGACCGCCCAGGCCGGCACTTCGCCCGCGCTGTAGCCGGCGACGATCAGCGGGCGCGGAACTGATGGGCCGACTACGACCCAAACGGCAAGCGCCGCCGCGCAGCAGAGCACCTGGGCAACGTCGTTGCGGTGTATGATGTCGCCACCCTGCCGGACAAGATCGCGCGGATCACGGTTGCCGAGCACGCGGCCGGCGGCCGCGAAGACAGGAGCCGCCGCAGGCTCGGAGGCGACAAGGTCGAACATACCCGACCTTTGGTTGCCTTGCCCCGAGCAAAGAATAGCGATGCCGCTCACAGCCCGTTCTCAAGGCGGTCGAGGAAGATCGTCACCGCCAGCAGATCGGCCGAGCCGCCCGGGCTGAGGCGCCGCGCCACGAACCTGCGGTGCACGGTCGTGGCATGGGCGAGCCAGTCCGCGCCGCCGACGCCTCCGGCAAGAAGGAAATCGCTGGCCGCGCGGCGTGCGTCGCGCAGCCCCTCCACCCCGCCGCGGTGGAGCAAGTTGGTATCCTCCATCGCCGCCAGCAATGCGAAGAAGGCGTGCACGCGCGCGGGCTCCTCCTTGCCCGCAAGCGCCCGTCCGGCCCGCAGTGCGGGCAGGCCGATCCGCAGGGCATGCGGAAATCCGCTCGCCGCCTCGGCCCGGGCGCCGCCTGAGCCGAAGCGCCGCAGCGCGGCGCTGCCGTGGCTGTTCAGCGGGATCGGGCCGCGCATGATGTCACGGCCCCAGCGCTCCGCGACTGTCCGTGCCAGCCACTCTGCCGAAAGGCAGGACCGCTCGGCGCGTGCTGCGCCAGCGGCCGCACAGAGCAGCCCCAACGCGAAGATTGCGCCTCGATGCGTGTTTGCGCCGCCGGTGACGGCCAGCATGGCGTCTTCCGCGAGCCGTCCGATTCGCCGCAACTCATCCATGTCGGCCCCGGCCCCGCCGGCATCGGCAAGCTCGGCATAGAAGGGCCGAAGCACGTCGATGCTGCGAAGGAAGGTGCCGTAGTCCATGTCGTCATGGCTGCCATTGTCGAACGGGCTGACGAGCCCCGGCTTGGGCCATGTGTCGAGCTCGGCGAGCAGCGCGTCCGCCGCCATGCCGCCGAACCGATCGGCGTCGACAGGCGCTAACGATGCCCGCCCGTGCGCCGGGGGGCGCTTCGCCAAACCTTCAGTCAGACGAAGAGATGTCGTGCGCATCTTAGCTCCGTTCCATGCATTGATTTGACCAGGACCGTGCCGCCGGGGCGGGCGAGTTCGCCGCGCAGTTCGCGCCAGTTCACCGCTTCGCCGTTGTTGAGGATGATCTCCCCATCGAGCCGGGCCGGGCCGGCGTCGTCGAGCGCCGCGAGACTGTCGAGCAACTCATCCAGCCCCTCACGGCACGGCGCCTGCCAGATGAGGTCGATGTCGGAGTCGGATCGCACATAGGCGAGCCCGGTCAGATGCTGCCAGAGCAGCGCGCCGAAGACGGCCGGCCGTAGCCCTAACCGCCTCCCAAGATCGGCAGCGGCCTCCAATTGTGGGCACAGCTGCGCGGGGGCCGACCGAGCTGTCTCGGCAGGGGACACGGACGCGACGTTGGTAGCTGTGCACCCGGCTGAGAGGAGGAAGCCAAGCCTCATCTTGCCGAGCGCGGGCGGCAGGGGGAGTCCGACGGCGATCGCGCACTCATCGTCGCCCGTCGTGCCCCCGCGCACGATCACCGGCCAGCCGCGCCGGGCCCAACCTTCGACCAGCCGACGGGACTCGTCGGCCAGACAGTGGAGGCTACCGGAGGCGAGGAGCATGTCCCTCCAAGCCCCGGGCTCTACGCGCAGCAGATCATGGCGGCGATACCCATGGCTAGGCATGGTGGTCGCCAGACGCTTGCCACGCCACGCGCCGTGCGATCTGCGCGGCGATCGGCCGGCCGCCGCGCTCGGCGCCGAGCGTGTCCCTCATATCGCGCGCGGGAAAGGCCGCCAGCGTGGCTTCGAGTTGATCGGCGAGCGGCTTCGCGGGATCCCAGACCTCGGCAACCGCGCCGACCGCGGTCATGGAGGCAAGGCCCGGCGAGAAGACCGGCGTTGTCTTCGACATATGCTTCAGCTTGTCCTCCGGAAGCTTGGTCACGCGCGCCATGGAGGGCAGGTCCATGACCGCCGGCTCGGCTCCCGGCAGAGCGATAAGCACGTCTGTGGCGAGCGCTGTTGCCAGGAAGGCGCCGGCGACGGCCTTGCCGTAGTTCAGCCCGATGGTGGAATGGCCGCCGCGGCTCGCAAGCAGAAGGCATTTGGCGAGATGGGCAAGATATTCGTTGAGCCCGAGCATCTCGTCGCGACGGGACATGAGCTGGCCCTGCGTGTCGACAAGGACGAGAATCGGCGCCGTGCCGCCCCCTGCAAGAATGTCGAGCACGCGCGCGGCCAGCGGCAGGACGCCGGCAATGCCGAGCGCCTCGCCGTCGGCGATGCCGATCAATTCGACGGGACGTCCGTCCGCACGGCGGCCGGTTCCGAGGATCAGATGATCCGGGCGGGTGACGACGTCGTGGCCGGCGGGGAACAGGCCGGCGAGAATCTCAGCGAGCGTCATGATCGGCTCCTTCCACACCGGCGACGAGCGCCGTGAAGGCCTCGTCGTCCATGTTCCGCACGGATTGGGAATCGGGAATCGCGAGAGCGCTCCACATCTGCGCGGCGCTCTCGCAAGCACCGAGGCGCTTCACGCGCGCCGCAAGCCGGACCTGCTCGGCCTGGAGCGTCGCGAGGTCGAAGGCGGGCACCCTGTCCATGACGGCGAGCGCGGCCTGGCGGAAGGCAGCGACGGTGTCCCCGCAATAGGCGTCGGCGCCGCCGATCAGGCGGCGGCTGCGTCCGCCGGTCACGCTCCACACCAGCGCCTTGTCCTGCGAGTCGAACTCCTCGACCCCCTTATTGGTCTCGATCACCTCGGGACCCGTCACGCCGGTGCGCCCCTGTTCGGAAAGGACGATCCGCGAGCAGGTCGCCGCGGTCAGCCCCGCCCCGCCGAAGGCGCCGGCCCGCCCTCCCACCAGGGCGATAACCGTGACACCGGCTGCCCGCGCCTCGACGATGGCACGCATGACCTCGGCCACTGCGAGCTCGCCGGCATTGGCCTCCTGCAGGCGCACCCCGCCGCTGTCGAGCAGCAGGAGGACCGTGCGCGGCAGCTTCGCATCGTCGCGCACGGCGCGCAGCAGGCCGACGAGCTTGGCCCCGCTCACCTCGGCGAAGGTGCCACCCATGAACTGGCCCTCCTGAGCGGCGACGAGCACCTCGTGGCCCTCCAGTTCGCCGCGTCCGACGATCATGCCGTCGTCGAAGGCCGCCGGCAGGTCGAACAGCGCGAGATGCGGGCTCATTGCCCGCTCCGTGGGCGGCAGGAACTCGGTGAAGCTGCCCGAATCGAGCAGTCCCGCGAGACGCTCGCGGGCGGTCGAGAGGAACCAACTCGCGGTATCGGAAGCGGAATGCTTGGTGTCACTCATGGCCAGCCTCCATGGTCCGAACGCCCTGCAGCAGCCGCAGCATCACCGTGTCGGGCCGCGCCCCCCCATCATTGATGGAAATGCGCAGGCCGCCGGGGGAGGCCCGCTCCACGAAATCCGCGACGACCGCCTTCCACACCTCGCCATAGCCACGCACCGGGGTTGCGATCTCCACCGTGCACTCGGTATCGGGCAACGTGCGCTCGAGAAGGACTTCGAGATTGCCGGAGCCGACGACGCCGACGATGACGCTGCCCGCCGTGCCGGCGGCGGGAGCACGGGTCACGTGGCGGAACTTGATGGTTTCCATAGGCCTGCCTCCTCACCAGTTGCGGAATTTGCGCGGCGGGTCATAGAGATTGCCCGACCAGCGCATCAGCTCCTTGATCGAGCGCGCGGCGAGCAGGCTCCGGTTGGCGTCGAGCGGGTCGATTCCGAGATCTTCGGGCCGCTGGATCACCTTGCGCGCGCGCAGTCCCTCCACCGTCTTGGCGTCGCGTGCGCGGCCGACATCGGTATAGCCGGCGACGCCGCGGATCGCCTGCTCGCGCTCATAGGCGCCGCGGCAGAGCAAGAGGTTGGCGATGCCTTCCTCGGTAACGATGTGGCTGACGTCGTCGCCATAGATCATCACCGGTGGAAGCGCGAGGTCGAGCGACTTGGCGAGCTCGATGCTGTCCAGGCTCTCAACGAAAGCGGGCACGAGTTTCTCGCCGAAGGTCTCGACGATCTGGACGACGAGCTTGCGTCCGCGCGGCAGCACCGTCCCCTCTCCCGCCGCCTCGCGCCCGGCTTTGAGCCAGGGTGGGCTTGCATGGCGGCGCCCGCGCGGGTCCGAGCCCATGTTCGGCGCTCCGCCGAAGCCGGCGATGCGATCCTTGGTGAAGGTCGAGGAATTGCCGGCGAGGTCGATCTGCAGGGTCGAGCCAATGAACAGATCGGTCGCATAGAGCCCGGCCGACTGGCAATACATGCGGTTCGAGGCCATCGAACCGTCGCGGCCGGTGAAAAAGACGTCCGGCCGGGCGCGCATGTAGTCGTCCATGCCGACTTCCGAGCCGAAGCTGTGGACCTGTTCGACCCAGCCCGACTCTATGGCGGGAATGAGGGTTGGATGCGGGTTGAGGGCGAAGTGGGTGGCGATCTTCCCCTTGAGTCCCAGCCGCTCGGCATAGGTCGGCAGGATCAGCTCGATCGCGGCTGTATTGAACCCGATGCCATGGTTCAGCCGCTTCACGCCGTATGGTTCGTAGATGCCCTTTATCGCCAGCATGGCGCCAAGGATCTGCGTCTCGGTGATCTGCGCCGGATCACGCGTGAACAGCGGCTCGACATAGAAGGGCTCGGGCGCGACCACGACGAAATCCACCCGGTCGCCCGGCACATCGACGCGCGGCACCTTGTCGACCAGCTCGTTGACCTGGGCGATGACGATGCCCTGCTTGAAAGCAGTTGCCTCGATGACGACGGGCGAGTCCTCTGTGTTGGGACCCATATAGAGGTTGCCGTCGCGATCCGCGCATCGCGCCACGGTGAGCGCCACATGCGGGGTAAGATCGACGAAATAGCGCGAGAACAGTTCGAGATAGGTATGCACGGCGCCGAGTTCGATCTTGCCGGCCTTGAGCGCCCGCGCGATCGCCGCGCCCTGCGGGCCGGAATAGGAGAAATCGAGCTTCCTCGCAATGCCGGCCTCGAACAGTTCGAGATGTTCGGCCAGCACCACGCCGGACTGCACGATGTGCAGGTCCTTCACCACAGAGGGGTCGACCTCCGCGAGGCGGGCGGCGAGGAAGTCCGCCTGCTTCTGGTTGTCGCCCTCGAGGCAGACTCGGTCGCCGGGTCGGACCACCGCCTCCAGCAGCTTCGTTGTATCTCCGGGTGCGACCTGCTTGCCGCGAGCATGGGCGCTGCCGGCGGCGATGCGCTGCTCGCGTGACTGGCGCAAAGCGTCCCAGATTCTGGTCGACGAGATGGTCGAAAGGACGGTCATGGCGGAACCTCGTGCACCGACGGAAGCCGTCGCATGGCTGACGCCGTGCGACGGCTTGGACTGCGTTCAGTTCGTCTTCTCTCCGACCTGCCGCGCTGCTTCCTCGATCACACCGGCGACGGGCTGCGGGTGGGATTCGTAGACCGAATGGCTGGCGCCGTCGACAACGATGAAAGGCGCCTTGGCGCGTTCATAGTAGAAGCGCTCAAGGTCGGGATTGATGATCTGGTCATTGCCGGCGACGATGCCCCAGCTCGGCTTGGTCTTCCAGGCGGCGGCGGTCAGCGGGGTGTTGAACACCTCCGCCTTGGCGAGGACCTGAGAGCGGGACTCGAACTCGGCCTGTTCGCGCTGAAGATCAGGGGCGAACAGCTTGGGGAACAGTTCGGGGTCGAGGTAGGTGTAGCCGTCCGGCGTCACCTTGATGGCGCCTTCGGTCTTGGCCAGCACGCTCGGCGTCTTCTTGCCAAGCTCGCCTTCATCCTCGCCTACGTCGGGGGCATGAGCAGCGACATAAACAAGGCCCACGACCTTCGGGTGCACGCCGGCCTCGGTGATGATCGAGCCGCCGTAGGAGTGACCGACCAGGATGGTCGGACCATCCTGCATGTCGAGCACGCGCTTGGCGGCGGCAACGTCGTCCTGGAACGACGTTTCCGGCTCCTGAACCATCGAAACTTGGAAGCCCTTCTTCGTCAGAATCTCGTAGACCGGCTTCCAGCCGGACCCATCGACCCAGGCGCCGTGCACCAGGACGATGTTCTTGATCGGTTCGGCCACCGCCGCAGCGGGAGCGATGAGGGCAAGAGAAGACGCCACTATGGCGGCGGAACAGATATGGCGAAATGACATGGCAGCACCTCGGCGGTTGGGTTGACGTTCAGAAACTGCGAACGTCCCGGATGCTGTCATGCTGACGAACGGAGTGCGCGTTAAGATGGGTAAATAGTTGCATGCCGACGCCATGAGCTTGCTCGCCGCTCCAAAGCAGAAACAGCGCCCTTGTCTTGCCTGCTCCATCTTCGAGGCGCTCGGCTGTCGGTCCTCAACAACACTTTCCAACAATTTACAGGCAGCAGGCGTCGGCCTGTGCGAGCCTGTGCTTCCGATCACGAATTGATGTCGTCGCGACGCTGAGGACTTATCCAGATGCAGCTCTCGAACAGCATTCTGTTTGATATGGACAAGGCTGGCTGCGTGTCCGGTCCAAACGAAGTCACCCACGACCGGCACTGCAGAGCGCAGAGCGCCACGGATTGCGCGCGATCTCAGATAGCCGACGCCCTCACGGCAATCCTTTTCCAAGCCGAGGCAATCCGGTTGGGAATTGCGGTTGGAGGCTTGGCCGAGGGCGAGCTGGATCTGTCGGTTCGACACATCATCAAGAGCGCAAAGCGCGTGTGGAGCATCCTGGGGGATATCCAGGAGGCGACCTGCATCTGCAGGAAGCCGCCGTCATGACTGCCAATACAATCCTGCTCGCGCTCGCCCCGATCTTTTTCGTCACTCTTGTTGGCTACGGCGCCGGAAGACTCCGGATCGCCGAAAACCATCATGTGGACGGCCTGAACGCGCTCGTAATGAGCGTCGCCCTGCCCGCCTCACTGTTCGTGGCGACAGCATCCGCACCGCGAAGCGAGATGCTGGAGCAAGCACCACTTTTCCTGATCCTCGGCTTCGTGATGCTGCTCGTTCATCTCGCCTGGTATTTTTTTGTCCGTGCGTCTTCGGACGTTTCGAAGGCTGACGCGGCCCTTCAGGCCCTGACTGTCTCTTTCCCGAATTTGGCCGGCGTTGGTCTCCCCATAGCAGCTGCCGTTGTCGGACCCGGCGGCACAGTTCCCGTCGCTGTCGCGCTTGCCGCCGGCTCGATCATCGTCAGCCCGCTGTCTTTGATCTTGGTCGAACTGACTACCAGGAAATCGAAGGAGGAAATGCCGGCCGGCTCCGTGGGCCAGGTTTGGCGGGCATTCCTGCGTTCGGTGACGAAGCCGGTCATTCTGGCTCCCGCAGCCGGCGTTCTGTATTCCCTTGCGGGGCTTGAGCTGGCTTCCGTCGCCAAGGCGAGCCTCATGCTCGTCGGAGTCGCCGCCCCTGGCGTGGCACTGTTCCTGACCGGCCTCATACTCTCGTCGCAACCCTTTCGCCTGAACTGGAAGGTGGTTGCCGCGACGGGGCTTGCCGATATCGGCCGGCCTATCTTGGCTGCGGCAGTCGTGTCGGCTTTGCCGATCTCCACCGAAACTGCGAAGATAGCCATTCTGATCTGCGCTGTGCCGTCGGGCTTCTTCGGCATTCTCTTTGCCGTGAACTATCGCCTCGACTACGCTGCAATCGGTTCGATGGTCATCGCGAGCACTCTTTTCAGCATCGTCACGCTGGCAACCGTCATAGCGCTGCTTTTTCCCACTTTAGGCAGCTGACATCTGTTCGCGCACCATCTCAACGGGACCAGCATGCCGGCGGCGGTGAGATCTCGCCTCCAGGGAGGTTGGCCACGTTGATCTCGATCAATCCGGCTGCGCGCTCGATATCGTAGCTTGCGGCGAGCCTTGAAGATACTCGGCGTTGATCGCAAAATCAGGACCACGAGCATGACATCATCCAGTGAACTCGGCCCAGCCTTTCGTCACGTGCGGCTGTTGCTGGCGCGTGAGGCGGGACATCCCGCGGGTGACAGAGAAGAAGGATATGACCTCCTCATCCCCCTCGGCGCCGACGGAAAACTGGACGCGGACGAATGGAAGAAGCATCAGGACCACTGCCGGGTGCGCGGATTCCAGGCGGGCACTGAAGAACGCATCGGACGGTTGCGCCGCAAACCCGGCGGAAGCTGGTATATTGATTACGAGAAAGGCGAGCAGGACGACGAAACGGGCTTCCGCTTCGGTGAGGAACGCTTCGTGATGGGCGAATACATATCCATCGCAAAAGACGGAAAAATGCATACCTATCAGGTCGCCAGGGTGGAAAAGCCCTGACACTCCGCCAGGTAGCGGTCACATCCGAACAAGGAGTCGCGATCTTGTACAAGCACATCCTCATTTCAACCGACGGGTCGGACGTTGCCCAAAAAGGCGTCGACCATGGCCTTTCGCTGGCCAAGAGCCTCGGCGCCAGGGTCACCATCATCACGGTGACCGAACCGTTTCCTTTTCATGCCAGCGCCGCGGGCGCGGGCTGGGTGCCTGGTCCCACCGACATTGCAGGGTATGAGGAGGGGCAAAAGCGGTTTGCCGACAAGGTCATTGCGGCGGTGAAGGAAGCTGCCGGCAAGCTCGGCCTCGAAGCCAAGACCCTGCATGTGCCGGACGCCCGGCCGGCGGAGGCAATCGTCGATGCCGCGAAGTCAGAAGGCTGCAGCCTGATCGTGATGGCATCGCATGGCCGGCGGGGCCTTGGGCGCCTGTTGCTCGGCAGCCAGACCGCGGAGGTGCTCGCGCATAGTCCAGTGCCGGTGCTCGTGGTACGCTGATCCGCCAGCGGGATCGCCTCAAAGTACAGGAGCCGTCGTCATGAAGCTGCAGACATTCTTGCCTCTGGTCACATATCCGGACGCCAGTTCCGATGCGGCAATCGCCAATGCGGCGGCGGTGTCCAGGTTGCTGAGCGCCGAGCTAAACGTGCTTGCCCTCGAAGTGGACATACCGGAGGTGTCGAATGCGCTGTCGCGCATGCTTCTTGACCTGCCCACAATGATCCGCGAAGCCGAAAAGCTCAGCGCGCAGCAGGGCTCCAGACTGTTGGCGCTCGCCAAGACGAAGGCCGATGGAGCCGCGATCGTCGCAAGGACCGGAGCAGTCGCATGCCAATTGCACTTGCTCGGCGAGACGGCGGCGGACCATGCACGATATTCGGATCTGGCGCTGGTCGGCCTGGAAGCGGAAAATCCAGGCACTCGCATGGTTGCGGAGGCCGTCATATTCGGGTCTGGCCGCCCGACCATGCTGATGCCGGCCGGCAAACCGGTGGAAAAGCTGGATCGCATTGCGATCGCGTGGGACGGCAGCCGTGTCGCGGCCCGCGCAGTGGCGGACGCACGGCATATGCTGGAGCGCGCTTCCGCGGTCAGCGTCATCACGGTCACGGATGAAAAGCCGCTCAAGGATCAGGATGCCGGAAAGCGCCTTGCGGCAAGTTTGCGGCAAGGCGGGCTCAAGGCGGAGTTCTCGGCAATTCTCGCGGAGGACTGCCCCATCGCCGAGACGCTGCAACAACATGCGATTGGCACGGGCGCCGATCTGCTCGTCATGGGCGGGTATGGCCATTCGCGTTTGCGAGACTTCGTGCTCGGCGGAGCCACAGAGGGCGTGCTCACCGATTTACGGCTTCCGGTCCTGCTGTCCCATTGACCGCTATCGGGCCAAGCCGTTGGCCATATCGGCCGCCTGCCGATACCGGATAGAAATTTCGGCCGCCGGATCATGCTTGGCGCCATTAGCAATTTGCGGCGTTGCGTCCCTACCCGGCGGATCGGAGCCGTCGTGGCGGAGAGCCGAGTCACACGCACCTGAAGCCTGATCCGTATATTCCGCGTTGTGTCTCCTGCGTGGCCGCCATACGCAGTCCATATCTAATTGGCCGCTTGTGAACATTTCGCTTGATCGAAAGACATATGTTCACTAGGGATTGGCGGCCGAGCGAGGAGGAGTTCGCGCATGAGCATAAACATTTCACCGACCGGCCTGGCGCGCGACCTCAGGGAGCGCGGCAAATCCGGAAAGCCTATCCGTATCGGCCTGATCGGGTCCGGCGAGATGGGCACCGACATCGTCACCCGCGTCGCGCATATGGACGGCATCGAGATCGGCGCGATCGCCGAACTCAACCTCCCGAACGCCGTCAAGGCCGTCGACATCGCCTACCAGGAAAAGGGCCACTCGGCCGAGGCCGGCAGCGCGTCGGCCCTGACCAAGGCCATGGAATCGGGCAAGATCGCCGTCACCGGCGACCCCAGCCTCGTCATCGGCAGCGACCTCATCGACGTCGTCATCGACGCGACCGGCGTGCCGGCGGTCGGCGCTGAGATCGGCCTGCGCGCCATGGAGCACGGCAAACATCTGGTGATGATGAATGTCGAGGCCGACGTCACCATCGGCGCCTACCTGAAGAGCGAGGCCGACCGGCTTGGCGTCACCTATTCGCTCGGCGCCGGCGACGAACCCTCCTCCTGCATGGAACTGATCGAATTCGTCTCCGCCATGGGCCATCCGATCGTGGCGGCCGGCAAGGGCAAGAACAACCCACTCAATGTCGACGCGACGCCGCCGGACTACGAGGAAGAAGCCGCGCGCCGGCACATGAACGTGCGCATGCTGGTCGAGTTCGTCGATGGCTCCAAGACCATGGTCGAGATGGCGGCGATCGCCAACGCGACCGGCCTGGTGCCCGACAAGCCAGGCATGCACGGGCCGGCCGCGACGCTCGGCGAACTGTCCAAGGTCCTGGTGCCGCAGAAGGATGGAGGGGTGCTGTCGAAGGTCGGCGTCGTCGACTATTCGATCGGCAAGGGCGTGGCGCCCGGCGTCTTCGTCATCGCCGACATGTCGCACCCGCGCATCTCCGAGCGCATGGAAGATCTGAAGATGGGCAAGGGCCCCTACTTCACCTTCCACCGCCCCTATCACCTGACTTCGCTCGAAGTGCCGCTGACCTGCGCGCGCGTCGTGCTTTACGGCAGGGCCGACATGGTGCCGCTGGCGAAACCGGTCGCCGAGGTCTGCGCCGTCGCCAAGAAGGACCTCAAGCCCGGCGACAGGCTCGATGCGATCGGCGAGTACTGCTACCGCGCCTGGATTATGACGGCTGAAGAGGCACGCGCCGCCAAGGCGATCCCCTGCGGCCTGCTGCAGGGCGGCTCGGTGACCGCGCCGGTCAAGAAAGGCGAGCTGATTACTTACCAGAATGCGGCGCCGGTACCCGGCTCAAAAATCGCGGAGCTCAGGGCGCGCCAGGACAGACTGGTCTACGGAGCATAGCAATGGCCACCGCCAGGAAGCTCGCCGACGCCGAAACGCCGTCCAACCTGCCTTTCGCCTACCGGCATTACAGCGCCGACCAGCTCAAGGACGTGCTGCGCAAGATGTATCTGATCCGCCGCTTCGAGGAAGGCGCGGAGGACTGCTACACGCGCGGACTGATCCACGGAACGATGCACCTCTCCATCGGCCAGGAAGCGAGCGCAATGGGCATCTGCATGCCGCTCACGGTCGAGGATCAGATCACCTCGACGCATCGCGGCCACGGGCATTGCATCGCCAAGGGCGCTGACGTGAAAAGGATGTTCGCCGAGTTCTTCGGCAAGACGACCGGCTACTGCAGGGGCCGCGGCGGCTCGATGCACATCGCCGACGTGTCGATGGGCAATCTCGGCGCCAACGGCATCGTGGCGGGCGGGATTCCGATCGCGGTCGGCGCCGCGCTGTCGTCCAAGCGGATGAAGACCGGCAAGGTGGTCGTCTCCTTCTTCGGCGACGGCGCCAACAACGAGGGCGCCTTCCACGAGGCGCTGAACATGGCCTCGATCTGGAAGCTGCCTGTCATCTTCGTCTGCGAGAACAACGGCTACGGCATGTCGACGTCCACCGCCCGCTCGACCGCGGTGAAGAACATCGCCGACCGCGCGGGCGCCTATTCGATGCCGGGCGTCATCGTCAACGGCAACATCTTTTCGGAGGTCGCGGAGGCCTCCCATGCGGCGGTCGAGCGGGCGCGCGCCGGCGAAGGCCCGACGCTGATCGAGTCCAAGACCTACCGTTACCGCGGCCACTCCAAGAGCGACCGCAACCGCTACCGCACCAAGGAGGAGATCGAAGACTGGATCTCCAACCGCGATCCGATCGCGCTGTTCGAGGCCGATCTCAAGGAGTTCGGCATCGTCGACGACAGGGGCATCGAAGCGATCCGCGAAGACGTGCGCGCCGAAATCGAGGCCGGCATCGAGTTCGCCAAGGCGAGCCCCTCCCCCGACATCCGCGACCTGGAAGAATTCGTCTACACGGAACCGGCCTGACCATGGACGCGACGCCGCGCGAGCTCAGTTATTCGCAAGCCATCCAGGAAGCCATGGCGATCGCCATGGAAGCCGACGAACGCGTCTTCCTGATGGGCGAGGACATCGGCGTCTATGGCGGCGCCTTCCAGGTGACGGGCGATCTCGTCGAGCGCTTCGGGGCGGATCGCGTCATTGACACGCCGATCTCCGAGCTTGGCGGCGCCGGCGTCGCCGTCGGCGCTGCGATGACCGGCATGCGGCCGATCTTCGAGTTCCAGTTCTCGGATTTCGCCACGCTGGCGATGGAGCAGATCGTCAACCAGGCGGCCAAGATGCGTTTCATGCTGGGCGGCGAGGTCTCGGTACCCGTCGTGATGCGCTTTCCGGCCGGCTCGGGAACAGGCGCGGCGGCTCAGCACAGCCAGAGCCTGGAAGCCTGGCTCGGCCACGTTCCCGGCCTCAAGGTCATCCAGCCGGCGACGCCGCATGACGCCAAGGGCATGCTGCTGGCGGCAATCGCCGATCCCGACCCCGTCATGATCTTCGAGCACAAGCTGCTCTACAAGATGAAGGGGCCGGTGCCGGAGGGCCACTACACGGTGCCGATCGGCAAGGCCGAGGTCCGGCGCGAGGGCAGCGACCTCACCATCGTCGCGACCTCGATCATGGTGCACAAGGCGCTTGAGGCCGCGGAGACGCTGGCCGCCGAAGGCATCGACATCGAAGTGGTCGACCTCAGAACCATCCGTCCGATGGACAAGGCCACCATCATCGCGAGCGTCAAGAAAACGTCGCGGCTTCTCTGCGTCTACGAGGCGGTGAAGACTCTCGGCATAGGCGCCGAGGTCAGCGCGACCATCGCCGAGAGCGAGGCGTTCGACTATCTCGACGCTCCGATCGTGCGGCTGGGCGGGACGGAGACGCCTGTCCCCTACAATCCCGAACTCGAGAAGGCCACAGTGCCTCAGGTGCACGACATCGTCGCCGCCGCGCGCGATCTCGTGCGCGGAAAGCGCTGATGCCGGTCGAAGTCATCCTGCCCAAGGTCGACATGGACATGGCGACCGGCCAGATCTCGCGCTGGTTCGTTGCCGAGGGCGCGACTGTGAAGCAGGGCGACCTGTTGTTCGAGATCGAGACCGACAAGGCCGCGATGGAGATCGACTCGCCGGCCGGAGGCATCGTCCGCGACATCGTCGGCAAGGAAGGCATGGACATTCCGGTCGGCGCGCCGGTGGCGTGGATCTATGCCGAGGGCGAGGCGTATCAAGGTTCGAAGGCTGAGCGCTCCAGCTCTGCGCTCAAGGAAGGTGGCGACGCCGAGCAAGGCGCAGGAGCCCCGCCAACGGTCGAAAGCGTTTCTAGGGCGTCCTCCCAAGACGCTGCCACGCTGGCCGCGCCGTCCGTTCCGCACGCTGCGGACGAGGCGGGCGCAGTCCGCGCGACTCCCCTTGCCCGCCGGCTGGCGCGTGAGAACGGCATCGCGTTGTCGGATATCACCGGTTCCGGTCCGCATGGCCGCGTGGTGAAGGCGGATGTCGAGGCTGCGGCCAGGACACCCCCCTCTGGCCTGCCGGCCATCTCCCCCTCGAGGGGGGAGACTACGCCTGCATCCACACCCGCGTCGAAGCCGATGTCTGACGACGCAGTCCTGCGCCTGTTCGAGCAAGGCTCCTACGAGCTCGTCCCGCACGATAATATGAGGAAGACCATCGCGCGGCGTCTGGTCGAGGCGAAGTCGACCATCCCGCATTTCTACCTGACGCTCGACTGCGAGATCGACGCGCTGTTGAAGCTGCGCGCCGAGATCAACGCGGCGGCCCCTGTCAAGAAGACCGAGAAGGGCGAGGAGCCGGCCTACAAGGTCTCGGTCAACGACATGGTCATCAAGGCGATGGCGCTGGCGCTGCGCGACGTGCCCTCGGCCAACGTGTCGTGGACCGAAAGCGCGATGGTCCAGCACAGGCATGCCGATGTCGGCGTCGCCGTCTCCATCCCTGGCGGGCTGATCACGCCGATCATCCGCCGCGCCGAGGAAAAGACGCTGTCGGTGATCGCCAACGAGATGAAGGACCTCGCCGCGCGGGCCCGCAACAAGAAGCTGAAGCCGGAGGAGTATCAGGGCGGCACCACCGCCGTTTCCAACCTCGGTATGTTCGGCATCAAGGATTTTTCGGCCGTCATCAACCCGCCGCATGCGACGATCCTGGCTGTGGGCGCGGGCGAGGAACGTGCCGTCGTGAAGAAAGGACAGGTCGTTGCCGCCACCATCATGTCGGTGACGCTGTCGACCGACCACCGCGCCGTCGACGGCGCGCTCGGCGCCGAACTGCTCGCCGCCTTCAAGCGCCGCATCGAGAACCCGCTGGGCATACTGGTGTAGCTAGGCAGGCGCGCCCTGCAGGTCGGCGTCAGCGCAAAAAGCCGCGCGCTTCCAGTTCCCGCCGTACCGCGTGCCAGTTCGCACAGGCGGCGAGCGCGCCGCGCGACATCAGCCTCTCTGCGTGCCCGTCATAGGTGTGGCCGCCGCCGGTGTAGCCGATCGCGGTCATGTTCGCCGCGACCGCACCCTCGACGCCGAACGGGGAATCCTCGATTACCACGCAGCACGACGGGTCCGCTCCCATCTTTTCTGCTGCGTGGAGAAAAATATCCGGAGCGGGCTTGCCGCGCTTCACCATGGACGAACTGAAGACAGCCTCCCCGAAGAACGGCGCCAGTCCCGTGATTTCCAGGCTGTGATGGATACGCTCGAGCGACGATGAAGATGCAACGCAGCGCTCCACCGACAGTGCTTCGAGAAAGTGTCTAAGTCCCTCGGTCTCCGCCAGTTTCTCCGTGAACAGCTGCTTGGTTTCGGCCCAGATGTCGTCATGCGCGTGGTCCGGAAACTGGTGGCCCGTCAATTCCTTGATCTTCACGATGATGTCGGCCTGCTTCATGCCTATGCACTGCGCGATGATGTCGGCGCCGACGCCGCTCATGCCGTGCTTCTCGTAGACACGCTCATAGGCTTCCGCCGCCAGCGGCTCGCTGTCGACAAGCACGCCGTCGCAATCGAAGATGATCAATCTATCCGCCAAGAGAAACGCGCCCCAGCCCAGCTGTCACAAATTCAGTCGATGAGTTCCGGCAGGGGATGTCTAATGCCGGTAAGCGAGCCGACGGTGGTCCGGCGTCTCGAGCGCCTCCACGATCGCCGGGCGCGAATGCGGATCGTCCGGGAGGAGCCAGTTCGGCTCGCCACCCAGAAACCTGTCCAGGAAGGCGACGGCATAAGCAGGCATCTCCGACACGTTCTCGCGATAGGACCACCACGTCCTGAGATCGTCGGCGCATTTGTCGATCGCCGGCGCCTCCCCGAACTCCTGTTCGTATATGGCGGCGATCGCCGAGACGCAGAAGTTGGTGTAGAGGAACCCTTCCGGCCAGAACTCCACGATTTCCGCCATTTCCGGGCCGGCCGACACCAGCGGCTGCTGGAGCGCTCTCTCGACCACTTTTGCAGGCTCCTGACGGATCAATTCCCGCAACACGAGGCCGGCGGCGAAGATGACGAAGTCGGCGCGGTCCACCTTGGCAAAATCCTTCCGCTTCTCCATCGTCTCGACCCAGTCGAGAAAGGCTTTCGTCAGCCTGGCATCGTCGATCTCGAAGCGCAGGCCATAGGTCGAGCCGACAAGCCGCGCATGGCTGCGGAACGTCAAGCGGAACCAGCGCAGCCTGCGCAGCCTGTGCCGCAAATCCGGCATCAACGCCAGTTCATCCTTGAAGCGCAGGTCCATAGGCATTTCTCCCATAGAGAAGTTTATCACCCTCGGCCAAGCGATCCAATGAGGTGATATTGTGTCGGAAGGACGCTCCTCAGGAATTATACACATTGACATTCTGAAAAACAAATGTTCTGTGATTGTCAGTTCCGGGGAAGCCTTGCCCGGCGTCGCAGGACTGGCTTGGGAGGAAGCCTGATGGCTATTTGGCAATGGGGATTGCTTGGTCTTTTTTGCGTCTGGGCGCTGCAGTCGCTCGGCGTCTGGCTTCAGATGCGGCACTATACCGACGTCTTCAAGGGCCTCACCAATCAGTACAATGACGGCTTTGTCGGCGCCGGCAACTTCCGCGGCCGTTTCTCCAAGGGGACGATCGTCGTCATCGTCGTGACGCCGGACCTGATCGTGCGCCGCCTGCTCGTCATGAGCGGCCGCACGGTATTCACCAAATTTCGCAGGCATGAAGAATTCGAGGGGATGACCCTCGATCGGCTCCGGTCCAATCCCGCCGTTCTGGGAGAGGGGGAACCGGGTGTGGCCGAGGCCGTCAAAAAGGCGATCGAACAGGTCGATCGCGCGCGGTCGGAGCCAGGGAGGCAGCCGGGCTTGTCCGGCTTGAACGCAGCTCGCGCATAGCGCAACCGCCCCTGCCGACAGGGACATGAGGCAAGGCGGCTGAAGGAGGAGATATGTCAGTCTTTACATTGTTGGCACAGCATGCCGACATGGCCGTCCAGCACCTGCATGTTGCGGGCGCGATGGTCACGGATGCTGCTATCCATCACGGCGCGGTCGGCCTCGATCATGCACGTGACAATCTCGTCGTGCTCGCGCAGGCGACCACGGAAGCCCCGGCGACACCTGCCCCCGGCGGCGGGATCTCGGTCGAGGAGTTCAAGGACAAGCTCGACAACATTACCCAGGAAGAGCAACTCGGCTGGCTGACTGCCGCCGGCAAATATTTCATCGGCATCTTCCAGGAGGGCGGCAAGGTCTTCGCCGGCTTCGTGACCGGCATCATCCCGACGCTGGTCGTGCTCATGACCGCCTTCTACGCGGTCACCGAACTCGTCGGCGAGGAGCGCGTGCACGGCATCGCGCGGGGCGCCGGCAAGATCGCGCTCACCCGCTACACGGTGCTCCCCGTCATCTCGGTCTTCTTCCTGACCAACCCGATGGCCTACACCTTCGGCTCGTTCCTGGAAGAAAAGCACAAGCCCGCCTTCTACGACGCGGCGGTGTCCTACGTGCATCCTCCGCTCGGCCTTTTCCCGCACGTCAATCCCGGCGAATACTTCGTCTGGGGCGGCGTGCTGGTTGCCCTGCTTGAGCTGGAGAGCCAGGGCGTGGTCGAGGTCGGCTACCACATCCGCGTCGCGATCTGGTACGCGATCGTCGGCCTGATCGTCATCCTGCTCAAGGGCATGCTCACCGAGCGGATCACGGCCATCATGGCACGCCGCCAGGGCGTCGAGCTCTAGTTCGGGACCCGGGAGGACATCATGGCAAAGAAATACAAAGCTGTAAAAATCACCCGTGGCTCGACCGGCTGGGGCGGTCCACTGGTGATCGAACCCACCGAGCAGCGCAGCAAGGTCGTGTCGGTGACCGGCGGCGGCATTCATCCGGTCGCCGCGCAGATCGCGCAGATGACCGGCGCGGAAGCCGTCGATGGCTTCAAGGCGCCGCCGATCGAGAGCGAGATGGCCGTCGTCGTCGTCGATTGCGGCGGCACCGCCCGATGCGGCGTCTATCCGCGCAAGCGCATCCCGACCGTCAACCTGACGCCGGTCGGCCAGGCTGGGCCGCTCGCCCAGTTCATCACTGAAGACATCTACGTTTCGGGCGTGAAGCCCGCCAACATCACCATGGCTGACGGGTCGGAAACCGTAACCGCTGCAGGGGAGTCAGCAGAATTGAGCACCGCGCCAACAGACTCGCCGGCGGTAAGGGCCGCCAACGCCGCACCGGAAGTCGAAGGCGGATTGGTCGGCTTCATCTCGACGATCGGCCGCGTCATGGGCCGCGTGGTCGGCATCTTCTTCAACGCCGGCCGCCGCACCATCGACCAGGTCATCCGCAACGTCCTGCCTTTCATGGCGTTCGTGACCATGCTGATCGGCCTGATCCTCTACACCGGCATCGGCGACGTGCTGGCGCAGCCCATGGGTCCGCTGGCCAACAACATCATCGGCCTGCTGATCATCTCGGCCATCTGCGGACTGCCGTTCCTGTCGCCGATCCTCGGCCCGGGCGCGGTCATCGCGCAGGTGATCGGCGTCGCCATCATCGGCCCGCAGATCGCCAACGGCACGATCTCGCCGGCGATGGCCCTGCCTGCGCTCTTCGCCTACAATACGCAGGTGGGCTGCGACTTCGTTCCGGTCGGTCTGGCGCTCGGCGAAGCCAAGCCCAAGACGATCGAGATCGGTGTGCCTGCCGTGCTGATCAGCCGCCAGATCATGGGTCCGGTTTCGGTCCTGATCGCCTGGCTGTTCAGCCTGGTGGTGCTCTAAGCAACGAAGAGGTTCGCCATATGTCTGTCCTTCTCAAGACACGGGTCACCGCGATCGGACCCGAAGTGGCGGACCTCGCCGAAGGCGGCGTGATCATCCTGTTCGCGGATGGCTCGCCGCCGGAACTCGCCGAAGTCTCGGTGCTTCACCAGGCCGAGGCGGGACCGAGCGACGACGCGCCGACCGCCGGCGCGTCGATCGCGATCGGCAACCTCTATGCGACCATCACCGCGGTCGGGCCCAGCGCCTGGGCCAAGGTCCGCGAGATCGGCCATGTGGTCATCAACTTCAACGGTGCGGCGCAGGCCGAGCGGCCGGGTGAAATCTGCGCGTCCGAGGTCGATGCGCAAGTGCTGGTCGCTGAATTGAAGGCCGGTGCTATCATCGTCCTGGCCGCGGCCTGACCTTAGACGCAGTTCGCAGAAACTCTTAAGGTAGATGCCATGGAACGCTCGACGATCGTCAGAGTGCATGAAGGGCTGCATGCGCGCCCCGCGACGCGCTTCGTCAGGCTCGCCAAGAGCTTCGAAGCCGACGTCGAGATCGTCAAGGAAGGCAAGGCGGTCAGCGCGAAGAGCTCGGTGAAGCTCATGCTGCTGTCAGTCAAGGAGAACCAGGAAGTCACAGTCCGCGCCAACGGGGCCGACGCCGCCGAGGCCGTCGAAGCGCTGATCGGCTACCTCGAAAATCCGCGGGCCGGGCTGGACGAGGAGCAAGGCACCGAAACGAAAACGGCGGTCGAACCCACCACAAAGGCTGTAGCGCCGGAGGCGGCCAACGACGAAAGCAAGGATCGCCTGCGCGGCGTCGCGGCCAGCGAAGGCGCGGCCGTCGGCCGGGCGTTTGCGTTTTTCCCCAGGCAGGTCGATCGGCAGCCGCACCTTGTCGCGGCGCATGAAATCGACGCGGAGATCGCGCGCCTTCGGACTGCCGTGGGGCAGGTTCGTGCGCGCATGACAAAGGCGCTCGCCGACGCCTCGCTCGCCGAGAGCGATCGCGCCATCGTCGCGGCGCTGATGGACATAGCCGCCGACGAAGCGCTGATCGGCGGCGCCGAGGCGCTCGTACGCAAGGGCTTGGACGCGGTGTCCGCCGTGATCGGCGCGACCGAGGCGACGGCGGCGGAGTTCGCCGCGGTCGAGGACAGCTATCTGCGCGCGCGGACCGACGACATAAACGCGGTCGGCCGCCAGATCTCGCTTGCCCTGCTCGGCGAGGAGGAGCCCGACCTTTCCGGCATCCCTGATGGAGCGATCCTGATCGCCGATGACATCGGCGCCTGGGATCTCGCCCGCGCGCCGCTGAACAGGATCGGCGGTATCGTCTGCGGCAAGGGTGGCGCGACGTCGCATATCGCCATCATCGCGCGCTCGCACAGCGTTCCTGCCGTACTGGGTCTCGGCGACCGGATTCGCGATCTTGCCATGGCGAAAGAGATCGCCATCGATGGCGGCAGGGGCTGGGTCGCTGCCGATCCCGACGAGCCGACCCGCAGCGAAATCCTGAAGCTTGGGGAAGCCGCCGTAAAAGAACGCGCGATGCTGGCGGCGTTCAAGGATACGGTGCCGCGACGCGCCGACGGAACCGTCATCGAGGTTGCGGCCAATCTCGGCTCGCTGGAGGAGATCGAAGCGGCCAAGGAAGCCGGGGCGATGGGCGTCGGCCTGTTCCGCACGGAACTGCTCTTCATGCGGCACACGCACCTGCCGTCGGAGGATCTGCAGGCCGAGACCTACGCTACACTCGCAAAGGCTTTCGCGCCCTGGCCGGTGATCATCCGCACGCTGGACATCGGCGGCGACAAGCCGGTCGCCGGCATAGAGTTCCCGCAAGAGGAAAATCCTTTCCTCGGCTGGCGCGGCATCCGCATGTGCCTCGACCGCCCCGACATCTTCAAGGTCCAGTTGCGGGCGCTCCTGCGCGCCGCCGTCAACGGCAACGTCAAGGTCATGCTGCCGATGGTTTCCGATCTCGCCGAAGTCGAGCAGTCGAAGGTGCTGATCGAGGAGTGCATCGCGGAACTGACTGCCTCCAGCACGCCGTTCGCACGGTTCGAGCTTGGCGTGATGATCGAGACCCCGGCGGCAGTGCTGATCGCCCCCCAACTTGCAAAGCACGTCGCGTTTTTCTCGATCGGCACCAACGACCTGACGCAGTACATCATGGCCGCGGACAGGCTCAATTCGGCGGTGGCTCGGCTGAACGACGTCACCAATCCGGCGGTGATGGCGGCGATCGAGATAACCGCGAAAGCCGCCGTCGAAGCCGGCATCATGGTCGGCATGTGCGGCGAAGCAGCCGGCCGCCCCGACCTCATCGCGCGTTTCATCCGATCGGGGCTGACCGAACTCTCGATGAGCCCGTCGTCGATCCAGCGCGCCAAGAAGGCGATCGCGGAAGGCGTTCTTGGGGCTGGAGCGACAGGGTAGGAAATCCAAGACGCCTCCGCCGCCCCTCGAAAAAAAATTTGTCCACCCCCTCAACATCCCCCGCATAATGCTTGCGGCGCTGATTGGAGGCTCATGTGGTGGACTGGAAACTGGCGATCAAGGAGGAAAGGGCAGCGCTGATGCGCATTGTCGCGCTGCTCTGTTCCCTCGCTGATCTCGCCGAATCCGCCAGCCGCCGCTGCCGGCTTGTGCGAAGCTTCGTGCTCTGGCTCCTTCGCCCGGCCGAAAGCCTGGCGCGGGATTTTGTCATGGGCGAGCAAGACGCGCCGCCAGTCTCGATGCCCGTCGGTCCGGCCGGCGGCAGTCATGCCGATGCGATGCGCCTTGCCGAAAATTTCCGCCATCTGGCTTGCGAGCTGGAATGTCAGGCGCGGCTGACCTTCGCCATTCGGGACGGCGCCGGGCAAGGCGGCCTGCCGCGTTTCGGCGCCTGTCGACCACTCGACGCGAATGATTTCCTGAACGCCTTGCGGTCGGCTGTCGCGACCATCTCCCGCCGAGCTGTGCGTGCGACAGGCCAGCCGGACACGTCGTGACGCCTCGCGATGCTAAAAAGGCCCGACGTTCTAATTGAGATGGGTGAGCAGGCTGGCGAAGAGCGGCGTCAGTTTTTTCACCGGGTCGTCGTTGCCGAGAGCCGCATTGATGCGGTCGGCGCGCGCGTCGACGGCAAGCACTGCGATCTCCATCAACTCGGGCCCGGCAGCCCCCTCCATATCGAGCGTCGCAAGGCCGCAGGCGATGGCGATTGCCGCGAGGCAGTTGACGGCGATCGTCTGGCCGATATCGATAGCGTCTATCTCGGTGGGGTCGGGAGCCGGCAGCTTGATGGGCTCCTGGCGGACGAGTTCGACGAACAGCGAGGACGACAGCGCGGCGACCAGGGAAACGCGCTCGTCGCGGTCGGTTTCCGCATGCAGCCTGGCGATCAGCGCGGCGTCGCGCTTCTCCAACGCTCCATGCACGGCGGCGAAGTCGCTCTCAAGGATGCGGAAATCGTTGAGCTTCTTCTGCTGGAGCACCAGCTTGGCGAGCCGATAGAGGTCGCGGCGGAACGCGCGCTCGCCGTCGAGATGCGACTCGCCCATCGAGCGGAAATAGGATTGCAGCGGCTGCGGGCCGGCGACTGGGGCTCCACCCAGGCCATTTCGGGGCGCAAGGCTTTCGGCCAGCGACATCACGTCGTCGAAGGCGCTCACCGCATGGCCCAGAAACCCTTCTATCTCGCGGACCGGAAACGGCTGTTCCCTGGCGTCCGGCGCAGGCTTGCCCGAGGCATGGTCGTGGCGATGCTGGCGGACGATCGAACGAAAGTCCCGCAGCCTGTCCTTCACCAGGATCCTGACGTCTTCGGAAAGTTCTCTGAGCATCTCGTTTCCTCACCCCGTCGCGCGGTACGCCCCACCCGTCATGATATAGTTATTCGGTGCCGCATGAAACCAGTCAAAGCGTGTTCGAGGCAGCGCCAAGGCCGGTCGACGGTCAAGAACGGGGCGAAGAACCCATTGCGCTTTTGCCCTGCAATGCGGTCTAAACTATCGGCTTGGCAGATGGTCCGGCCTGCCGGCAAGGCTTCGGGCATTTGGGGGATTCGATGGTAAAGCGTGCCAATCATGTGGGCGGACGCCGCAAACCCAGCGGCAATGCCGACGATTCGGGCGTACCGGCCAGCGATCGGCGGGCCGACCGGCTGCGCATCCGCGCCGCATGGATGTATTTCATCGAACAGATGACGCAGAGCGAGATCGCCGACGTGCTCGGCGTCGGGCGAATCACGGTCGTGCGCATGCTCGCCGAAGCGCGGGCGCGCAACGAGGTGCAGATCGCCATCGAGAGCGAACTTTCGGAGATCGTCCGGCTCGAGCGCGCGCTGGAGACCGCCTTCGATCTCAAGCAGGCGATCGTGGCGCCGCTGTCTCGCCCCGACGCCGATCCTATCCCGGCGATCAGCGCCAGAACCGGAGCTTTCCTTTCCGACGCCATGCGCCCCGGCATGCGAGTCGGCGTCGGCTGGGGCCGGACTTTGTTCAGCACGTTGTCTTTCATCACTCCAAAATCCTTGGCCGACTTCAAGGTGATCTCGCTTCTCGGCGGCGTCGGCGTCGCGCGTCATATCAATCCGGCCGAATTCGCGTGGCGCTTTGCACAGGCGTTTCAGGGCGAAGGATACCTGATCCCCGCGCCGGCGGTTGTCGACAGCGTCGAGACCAAGGTCGCGCTTATCGAGCGCTGCGGCCTGCAGGACATCTTCCGCATGACGGATGACCTCGACGCTGTCCTGCTCAGCATCGGCGGCATCAGGTCGGCAACGACTTTCTATCGCGGAGGGTTTCTCAAGGAAGCTCAGCGTGAGGAACTTGTCGCGCGCGGCGCGGTGGGCGATCTGCTCTTCCACCCCTTCAACGTCGACGGCAAGATCGTCGACCATCCCATCAACAGCGTGGTGATGTCGGTGGATGTCGAGCGGCTGCGCAAGGCGCCTATTCGTATCCTGACCTCGGGCGGACCTGAAAAGATCGAGGCGCTAATCGGCGCGATGAAGCTGCTTGCCCCGACCGTACTGATCACCGACGAGGAAAGCGCACGGAGAATGATCGAGCTGCGTGACAAGTCGGCTTGAGGCAATATCGCCCGGCCTTGCCGGTGCTACCGTGCTTTCCTCGCCAGCTCGGTCAGGGTCCCGCGAAACTCATTGAGCACCGAGGCTTGGCGCGACAGAAACTCCAGCCGGCGTTCGCAGTTGATGATGGAAGCGGTCAGGTCCTCCACCCTGTCGTTCGAGCGGTCGGACACGCCGTCATTCTCGATCGCTTCGACGAGGAAGGCGGCGTCGGTGGTGGCCGATCTGTAGCGGCGCTCGAGGCCGGATTTCTCCACCGATATCTCGTCCGTCAGCTCATTGAGGAGCCGGGCCAGGCGATCGAAACGACGCGCGTCCGTGGCCTCGTCCCGCTCGGGATTCCTGATACGGAAGTTGAAGATCGCCACGTCAGCCGGCTTGTCTGAGCGGTGCCGGCTCCGCCTCTTCCAGCAGTCCGGCGATGACATCGGCCATCTTGGCGGAGAAGTCGGGCCTTGCCAGCGCGAAGGCGACGTTGGCCTCGACAAAACCCTCCGGCGAGCCGCAGTCGAAGGTGCGGCCCTGGTAGTGGTAGCCATAGAAACCCTGGCTCTTTTCCAGCTTCAGCATGCCGTCGGTCAGCTGGATCTCGTTGCCCGCTCCCCGCTCCTGGTTCTCCAGGATCGAGAAGATCTCCGGCTGCAATATGTAGCGCCCGTTGATGTAGAGGTTGGACGGCGCCGTGCCCGGCTTGGGCTTCTCCACCATCGAGGTGATGCGGAACCCGTTGTGGGTGTCCTCGCCCCTGCCCACGATGCCGTATTTGTGCGCCTCGGCGGGGTCGCATTCCTGCACCGCCACGATGTTGCCGCCGGTCGCCTCGTAAAGCTCCACCATCTCCTTCATGCAGCTCTTGCTCGACTGCATGATCATGTCCGGCAGCAACAGCGCGAACGGCTCGTCGCCGACCAGTTCGCGCGCGCACCAGACCGCGTGGCCCAGCCCCAGCGGCTCCTGCTGGCGGGTGAAGCTGGTCTGCCCGGCCAGCGGCTGCAATCTCTGCAGCTTGGCCAGCTGGTCGTCCTTGCCGCGCTGCGCCAGCGTGTGGTTCAGCTCGAACTGGATGTCGAAATGATCCTCGATCACCGCCTTGTTGCGGCCGGTCACGAAGATGAAATGCTCGATGCCCGCCTCGCGCGCCTCGTCGACCACGTACTGGATCACCGGACGGTCGACGACCGTCAGCATCTCCTTGGGCACCGCCTTCGTCGCAGGCAGAAACCGCGTCCCCAAACCTGCTACCGGAAATACCGCCTTGCGGACTCTTTTCATGAGGCTCCTATCCCGCCTTTTGAAACGCCGCCCGCCAGCCATTGAAACCTATGCTGCAGCGCAGCATAGGTCAAGCGAAACGTCGGCGCGATCGAGTGCCGAAGCCTGCGGAAGCCTATGAGGCGTTGGCTTTCACGCTCAGCCGGACCGGGCTGAGATAGTCCTCTGTCGGACGGCCGACGCCGACATAGGCAAAGCCGTGACTCTTCGCTTCGTCCTTGCGGTAGATGTTCCTGAGGTCGACGAGCAGCGGCGTCTTCATGACCTGTTTCAGGCGGTTGAAATCCATCGCGCGGAAGGCGTTCCATTCGGTGACGATCACCAGCGCCTCGGCATCCTTGGCGGCATCGTAGGGATCGGTCGCGAAGGTCACGTTCTCCAGCATCGACTTCGCCTGCGACATGCCTTCGGGATCGTATGCGGAAATCTCCGCGCCGGCGTCCTGCAGGGCCTGGATGATGGTGAGCGAAGGCGATTCGCGCATGTCGTCGGTGTTGGGCTTGAAGGTCAGGCCGAGGATGGCGATCTTCTTGTCGCTGACGTCGCCGCCGCAGGCGGTGACGATTTTGCGCGCGATCGAGCGCTTGCGCGCCGTGTTCACCGCTACCGTCGTCTCGACCAGCCGCATCGGGCTGCCATAGTCCTGCGCGGTCTTGGCCAGGGCGACCGTGTCCTTCGGGAAGCAGGAGCCGCCGTAGCCGGGGCCGGCATGAAGGAATTTCGAGCCGATGCGTTTGTCGAGGCCGATGCCTTGCGCGACCTGCTGCACATTGGCGCCCGTCTGTTCGCAGAGATCGGCGATCTCGTTGATGAAGGTTATCTTCATGGCGAGGAATGCGTTGCCCGCATATTTGATCAGTTCGGCCGTGCGCCGGCCGGTAAACAGCAGCGGAGACTGGTTCAGGTACAGCGGACGGTAGACCTCGGTCATGACGGCCTGCGCGCGCTCGTCCGAAAGGCCTATGACGATGCGGTCGGGGCGGCGAAAATCATCGATCGCGGCGCCCTCGCGCAGGAACTCCGGGTTGGAGACAACGGCAACGTCGGCCGTCGGGTTGGCCTTCTTGATGATCTTCTCGATCTCGTCGCCCGTGCCCACCGGCACGGTTGATTTGGTCACCACCACGGTGAAATTCTTGAGCAACGGTGCGACCGAGCGCGCCGCCTCATAGACGAAAGACAGATCCGCATGGCCGTCACCGCGACGCGCTGGCGTACCCACCGCGATGAAGATGACCTCCGCGTCCTCTATGCCCTTGGCGAGATCCGTGGTGAAGGAGAGCCGGCCTGCCTTGACGTTGCCGGCCACGAGGCTGTCCAGCCCCGGCTCGAAGATCGGGATCTGGCCGTTCCTCAGTGAGGCGATCTTGTTTTCGTCCTTGTCGACGCAGACGACTTCATGGCCGAAATCCGCCAGGCAGGCGCCCGATACGAGGCCTACATAGCCACTGCCTATCATCGTGATCCGCATCTTTGGTCCTTTCCAGTTTTGGACGAAGTCTTTGCATTGTCGAGCCTCGAAACCAGGCTAAGCGGTGTCGCGACTGTATCCGGTTTCGCGATTCCGTTCCATCCGCCGCCTCAGCCGACGATCAGCGCGGCGCCGTTCGAATCGATCCGCAGGCAGCTCAGGCGATGCGTGGCATAAGCGCCGGTATCGAGATTTATTCTGTTCGGCCTGAATTCCGGCTCGGCGTTGGGCGTATGCCCATGCACCACGACGGCGCCGAACGGCCCGGCATGATCGAGGAACGGCTTGCGTATCCACAGCAGATCGTCCGGCACCTGCTCGTCGAGCGGGCGGTTGGGCAGGACGCCCGCGTGGGCGAAGAAATAGGGACCGTAGCGGAAGCTCGGCCGCAGCGACCTGAGAAAGCTGACGTCGTCCAGGGGAATCGCGCGTGAGAGCGCGGCGCTCAATATGGCTTCCTTGGCCGGGTTTACGCCATAGGAAAGGGCGGTCGCGGCGCCGCCCCAATCGAGCCACTCCCGGTCGGAAACCCGTCCTTCGAGGAAGCGCAGGAGCATGGCCTCGTGATTGCCCGAAAGCGGCATGACCTTGCAGGTCTTCGCCCGGGCGCGAAGGATCGCGATGACGGCCGCGCTGTCGGGACCTCGATCGACATAGTCGCCGAGATAGATTTCAAGCCGCCGACCGGCTTGGCGGGCTTGCCAATCCTTCTCGATCAGCTGGTTCACCTGCCGGAGAAGGTCGGCGCGGCCGTGGACGTCGCCAACCGCGTAGATAACCGTTCCGGCATCGATGGCCGGATAGGTTTGATCGTCGCGCATCCGTTCGGGCTTGCCGGCAAGACGCGCAAGCCATGCAAGCACGTCCCGTCCCCGGCTGAGCATTGCCGCGGGCGCTTCAGCTCTGCGATACGTAAGAGCTGAACTTTTCATGGTGGTAATATTCGCTGTTTCCGCTGCTTGACGTGTAGAGGCGCAGGCTTTGCTCGTCCGCCTTGTTGAGCAGGCAGCCGATGATCTTCTGGTTGACGAGCGGCGCGTTGTGGAGCGCATCGGAAACGGTCGCGGTCGAGGTTGCCCCCCATTCGACCACGAAGACGAATCCGTCAACCGCCCCGGCGATCGCCTTGGCGTCGATCACCGGCGCCAGCGGCGGAAGATCGATGATGACGTAGTTGTATGTCTGGCGGGCAGCCGTCAGCAATTGCGCCATCTTGCTCGAGCCGATCAGGTCGGTCTTCTGTGCCGCGCCGCCCTTGCCGGCGGCCGGCAGGAATTTCAGGCGCTTGGCCTCGTCCGTGTAGATCAGGTCGTTGATCGGAACGTTGTTGACGAGGAATTCGAACAGGCCGGCGCTCGCGTTCGGCGTGATCTCGCGCGTCAGGGTCGGGCTTCTCAGGTCCGCGTCGATCACCAGCACCGAATTGCCGGACGAGGCGATCAATTGGGCAATATTCATCGCCACCGTCGACTTGCCCTCGCCGGGCATGGATGAAACGACGCCGATGACGCGCACCCCGCCCTCGCTCGGGGCGAAGTCTATGGCGAGCTTCACCGATCTCAGGGTTTCGGCGAAACGCGACAACGGCGCTTTCACCACATGCTGGAAGACGCCAAGATCGCTGGCAAGAACCCGGCCCGTAGACGCGCCCTTGCGGACCGCGGGCGAGGGTCGCCGCGCCTGGGCGCGGGCCAGCTTCGGCAGAATACCCAGGCAGGCGAGGCCGAGGCCGCGTTCTATCTGCCCGGGTGTGCGGAAGGTGTTGTCGGCGATCTCGCGTCCCAGCGCCAGCAACAGACCCAGCGCAAGACCCGCGACGCCGGAGAGCGCGAGGGTTATGACCGTCTTGGGCGAGGACTTCTTGCGCGCCGGCGAGGCTTCGGTGAGCACCCGCGCATCGGTGATCGGGAATGACTGCTGCTGCAGGGCGGACTTGTAGCGGTCGAGGAAACTCTCGTAGAGATTCTGGTCGGCTTGGGCGTTGCGTTCCAGCTCGCGCAGGCGCACCTGCGCCTGTGCTATGTCGGAAGAACGGACCGTCGAACTTGCGAGCGCCTGCGAAACGTCGGCTTCCTGCTGGGTCGCGACTTCGAGGTCGCTTTTGTAGACCTGTTCGATCCGCCCGAGCTCCTTCAGGATCAGACCGTTGATGTCTTCCATCTGGCGGCGCGCCTTCTGCGCTGCCTCATGCTCGGCGCCGTAGCGGCGCGAAATGTCCGCTTCCTGCTGGGCGACCCTGGAATATTGCTGGCGCAGTTCGTTGATCACCGAACTGGCGAGCGAATCGACCACGGAGGCGTCCGGGTTGCCGGATGCAATCATCTGCGCGATCTGGTCGTAGCGCGCGCGGCGGGTGGCCGTCTCCTTCTGCGCCTCCACCAGCCTTGCGGAAAGATCGGTCAGCTGGGTGTCGGACAGCAGCTGGCCGCTGCCGGTATTGGTGTCGATGATGCCGTTTTCGCGTTTGTATTGCTGTACCAGCTGATCGGAGGCGACAGCCTTCTCGCGCAGTTCGGCGAGGCGCCCCTCAAGCCAAGCCGAGGCACGGCGCACCGAATCGTAGCGCGCATCGAGCTTCTCCTCCAGATAGGCGTTGGCAACCGCGTTGGCGGTGTCGGCCGCCAGCTGCGGGTCCTCGGATGCGAAGCCGATGGCAAGCACGAAAGTGTCGTCGACGCGATCGACGAAGAGCCGTCTGCTGAACTCTTCGACAATCCCGCGGGGAATGCCTTGCTCCACCACGACGGGCGGAGCCGAGCCGAGCCTGATCAGCGAACGCAGAACGCCAAGACCGCGCGACGCAAGCTCGACGATGACGTTCTGCGGACGGGTGAACTCGCTCGCATCCTCAAGACCCAGCCGTTTGATGACGCTCAGCGCGATTTTCTCCGACTGAATGATCTGCAGCTGGCTGTTGACGTCCACGTCGTCGAGGCTGGGCGGCATGCCGGAAGCATTCGCGTTATTGCCGTCGAATGTCTGCGCATTCTCGATGTCGAGATAGACGAGAGCCGTCGAGCCGAACATCGGCTTGGTGGTGGTCAGATAGAGAAGGCCGACCACCAGCATCGCCGCCACGGCAGCTCCGATCAGCAGGGACCGGCGCCTCAAAATGGCAAGGAGACTAGCGAAGCTGAGAAGCCCGGCGTCTGACTCGGCGGCCGGTTGCGGCGCGGGAGAATCCGCTGGCCAGTTCTTCTGGAGCTGCACGAGCATCAGGCGGCATCCTATATTGCGCTGCACCAAAACCGTCGAATTCAGCGACCAGGATGATCATCCCCAAAAGCCGACCACCGGCACCAAGTCACTGTATTCAATAGTTTATCTAAATTGCCTTACGTTGCCCGCGCCCGTGTGTGCAAGGTTAGCAGAGTTTTGCTGCAGTGCAAGAGAGCATGGCTTTGAGGCCGAAATTTGAATCGGCGGCAGGCGGGGAGCCAACCGCCCATCATCCCTGGCCGCTTGCCCTCGCGCTCGGCGTCGGGGTCCAGGTCTGGAACTTGTCGCCCCGCACGGACCGCCACACCCCCCATGACGTTCCGGCAAAGGAAAGCAGCATCGCCAGAACCTTCAGGGCGGGGCCGAACTTCGCCGCGACGAGAACGCCAAACGCTGCGGCAATGAGTAGCGGCGCGGCAAGCACCGGCGTCGGCGGAAAGACAGCGAGCATCGCCAGCATGAAAAACAGTCCGGCGAGCAGCAGATTGTAGCCTATGACCCACTTCAGCAGCCGATGCGACACGTAGCAATAGGCAAGCACCGGCTTTCGCCATATCTGCGGCCAGATCAGCCGGTGGACGTTGAAGGCCTGGCAGGCGATTCGTATCTTGCGGCGAAATTCGTCATAGGTGTTCGTAGCCGACTTCTCGAAGGCCAGGGCGTCCGGCGCCCGTACCACGCGCATGCCGTCGATCAGGATCTTCATCGACACGTAGAAGTCGTCGATGATGTCGTCCGGAACCACATGATGGGCCGATCGCCTGATCGCAAACAGCGAACCGTCGGCGCCGACGACGCTGAAGGCGTCGCTCTCCAGCTGCTTGATCGCCTCCTCGATGCGCCAGTAGAGCGAACCCGAACTGCTCATCGCGCTCTCGTCCGGATTGGAATAGACGAGATGGCCGCAGACGCAGCCGACCGACGGGTCGGAGAACCACGGCGCAAGCCGGCGCAGCACGTGGCTGTCGAGTTCGACATTCGCATCGGTGAACACCACGACGTCGGCCGTGCACCTGTCGACGAGCGCGTTCATGCCATACGACTTGCCGCGCCTGACCTCCGCGGCAACGATGTTGATCCGGTCCTTGAACGGTTCGAGTCGCTCCACCGTCCTGTCCGAAGCGCCGTCGACATAGATGAACAGCTCGCATTGAGGGGCGGTCTGCGCAACGGCGATCATATTGCGTGCCTTGTCGGCGATGGTGCGCTCTTCGTTGTAGGCGCAGACGCAGATCGCAAACGAGGGCAGCGGTCCTTGGACGGCCGGCGCCGGACGCCGCCGCCGGAACAGCATCAGCGAAAGCGGATAAGTCACAAAAGGATGGATGCTGAGCAACAGAAAGACGGCACTCAGGCCGATGCATACCCAAAACGTCACGGTGCGGGCACCCTCACAAAATCACCCTCCCCGCCCCGTCACGCAAAATCCTAAAACCGACCCATTGCGGGCTGAAAGCACCGCCGCGGCAGGCATGCCGGCCTTCTCGCATGGACAGACTATTGCGCCAACAGGACACGTCACACTCCGCTCGAAGCGCTGCGCGTCAGCCCGTGCAAGACCTGCCAAAACCCGTGCAGGCGGGATACCGCTGCCGCTAATGGGCCGCGAAACCGGCCTATTGTCAACGCTGGTCATGGCGACCCCACGCCAGTTAATCTCCCGGCCCTGTACAGGTTAAACGGGCTCAACAGCCAGCGAACCCTCCGAAAAGTCCCGGAGAATCGGGCTGAATCGAAATCCCGAACGGGATAGGCCGGCCCGCGGCAAGAACGGATTGCGCTGCGACATTTTGGGCGCGACACAAAAAAACCCAACTACGGTCATTCCGCCGACGCATTGCGTTCGCTATTCTTTCCGCGCTGGACTTTGCACTTTGGGACGGGTGGGACTGCACCGGCGCCGGTTCTGCCTGCGCTAACCGTCAACCGGAACGGCTCTACCGTTCAGGCCAAAGAAGCGAGACCATGGCAACAACCTCCGCAAGACAAGCTTTTTCCGCGTCGCCGAATTTCGTCTTCGGATCGAGCGCAGCCGATACGCTCACGGGAACCACCAGTTCCGACATCATCTACGGACGCGCCGGTAACGACATCGTTTCGGGCGGGCTCGACGTCGACATGTTCGTCCTGCGCCGGGGGGAGGGCTCCGATACGATAACGGACTTTCAGGCCGGATTTGGCGGCGACGTCCTTCGCCTTCAAAACTACGGATTCAGCGACTTTTCGTCCTTCAGGAACGCATCCGTGCAGACCGGCGCCGACGTCACGGTGACGCTGGCGAGCGGCGAGACGCTGACGTTGCGCAATGTCGACCGCGACGCGCTGCGGCCGGAGAACCTCGAACTCGACCGGCCGCTTCCAGCGTCGGGCGCGCCGGCGACCTGGAGTTCAACGGAGGTCGAAGGCAGCACGCTTGCCGGCACTGCCGGAAACGATCAACTGGCGGCCAGCGTTGCCGACGTCACGCTCGTCGGCGGGCTCGGCGACGACAACTACGTCGTATGGGATCATACCAATGTCGTGGTCGAAGACGCGGATGGCGCCATCGACACGATCGCCACCTATGGCGCGCATGGGTACTCGCTCGCCACCTCCCCCCACGTTGAAAATCTCACTTTGCACGGCGGTTTCGCCGCATCGGCGCGCGGCAACGACCTGCGCAACGTCGTCACCGGCAACGATGGAAACAATCTGATTGACGGCGGTGCTGCGGACGATGTCCTGATCGGCGGCGCCGGCCGCGATACTTTCGTGATACGCCAGGGCGAGGGGTCCGACGTCGTGATGGATTTCCAGACCGGACAACGGGGCGACACCGTCGCGCTCGCCGGCTTCGGATTCGAGAATTTCGCGGACGTCGCCGCTTCCCTGCAACAGGTCGGCTCCGACACGATCCTCGACCTCGGAGACGGCTCGATCCTGAGCTTCCGCAACAGCCAAGCGACTGCCTTCTCAGCAAACAATTTTTCGCTCGGCGTCGATACCGCCTCTCTCGTACAGACGTTTAACGACGATTTCAGCGACTTTGACCGCTTCTCGGACGGCAGCGGAACATGGCGCACCCGCTTCGAGTGGTGGGGCGACGGCGCCTTCACCTTGCCGCAGAACGGCGAGCAGCAGATCTATGTGGACACCGACTTCCGCGGCCTGACCAACACCGAGCAGGACGGGCCCTTGGGCTATAATCCGTTTTCGGTCGTTGACGGCCAGCTTGTCATTACGGCC
Organism: Mesorhizobium sp. KR9-304; assembly: GCF_040049215.1. Lineage (NCBI taxonomy): Bacteria > Pseudomonadati > Pseudomonadota > Alphaproteobacteria > Hyphomicrobiales > Phyllobacteriaceae > Mesorhizobium > Mesorhizobium sp. KR9-304. The sequence continues at coordinate 808,864 of NZ_JBDZDN010000001.1, forward strand.
GAGCCGATCGCCGAACCCAGCGCCGCCACCAAGCAATATGAATTCACCTCGGGCATGATCTCGACGCAGTCGTCCTTCTGGCAGACCTATGGCTATTTCGAGATGACCGCGGAGCTTCCAGCCGGCGCAGGCGCCTGGCCGGCCTTCTGGATGCTCCCGGTCGACAACAGCTGGCCGCCGGAACTCGATATCCTCGAGGCGTTTGGAGACCAGCCCAATCAGGTCCATTCCGCCGTGATCGGCTCGGGGGGAACGAGCGATGCGTGGTCCCAGGTGGACACCTCCGGCGAGTCGCACACCTACGGCATGCAGTGGACGCCGTACGAGATCACCTTCTATGTCGACGGCGTAGAGACGATGTCGACGCCGACCACCACCGAACTGCACAGCCCGATGTACATGATCGCCAACCTAGCAATCGGCGGCCCCTGGGCCGGCAATGCCGATCCCTCGCTGGTGGCGCAGCTCAAGATAGATCAGATCACCGCCTACCAGCTGCCCGAATACACGCTCGAGCAATACACGCTGCGCGAGACCGGCGCGAACACCCGCTATTTCCAGGGCACCAACGGCGACGATACGCTGCAGGGAAGCGCCGGCAACGATATCCTCAACGGCCGTCTCGGCACCGATACGCTGACCGGCGGTCTGGGCGACGATTCCTATACGGTCAACAGCACCGGGACACGAGTTGTCGAGGCATTCGATTCCGGCATCGACGAGGTCCGTTCCTCGATGAGCTTCAGCCTGCCCAACTATGTCGAGAACCTCTATCTCGTCGGCAACAGCGGTCCGAAGGACGCCACCGGCAACGCGCTGCCCAACATCATCGTCGGCAACGGCGGCGTGAACGTCATCACGGGCGGACTGGGCAACGACATACTGACCGGCGGGGCCGGCGCCGACACCTTCGTCTTCGAGCGCGGCGACGGCTCAGACATCATCACCGACTTCCAGGCCGGGACCGGCGGCGGCGACGTCGTGCGCCTCGACGACCACGGCTTTTCCACTTTCGAGGAAGTCCAGGCCGCGATGACACAGGTCGGCGGCGACACGCATCTTGCGCTGAGCAGCTTCGAGACCCTAGTATTCCGCAACACGCAGGTCTCCGGCTTTGCCGAGGGCGACTTCCTGCTCCCCGACACTCCGCCTGAGAGCCAGGCCTGGATCCGCGCCAATATCGGCACCACCGCCGCCGACACCATGCTCGGCAGCGCATCGAACGAGCGGTTCGAAGGCAAGGGCAATGCGGACATCTTTTCCGGCGGCATCGGCGACGACACCTATCTCGTCGACAATGTCGACCAGCAGGTCATCGAGCGGGTTCGCGAAGGGATCGACACGGTCGAGGCTTATATCTCGTACGCCCTGCCCGACAATGTCGAGAACCTCGAACTCCTCTCGCTGGGAACCAGCGGAACCGGAAACAATCTCGCCAACCGCATCACCGGTTCGGCCGGCGACGACGTGTTGAACGGCAAGGGCGGCGACGATTACCTCGTCGGCGGCGTGGGCAGCGACGTGTTCGTGTTCGAACACGGCAACGGGTCAGACACGGTTGCCGATTTCCGCGGCAGCGAGTCCGAAGAGGGAGACAGCCTGCGCTTCGTGGGCTACGGCGCCGGCGCATACCTGTCGAACGTCGGAGACGATTGGACGATCCATTATTCCGGAGGCGAGGCGACGTTCCATCTTGCCGGTGTCACATCGCTTTCCCAGTCCGATTACGTCTTCGCCTGATTCTGCCCAGCTTTGCGCATTTCACATGCGCAGGAGACCGGTCTTTTGCGGGCGCGGCCCCGGCCGGGTCTGGCCATGCCGTTTCGCGGCTGCAATTGAGGAGAATGCTCCACGGGAAAATGGCATGGCCAGTCATGCAAAAGCTCGACATTCCGTGGCTCAGCGCGGCCGCAGCAAAGATTTCGTTGCACTGCAATATTTTGTCATCTATTGCAGGATCATGTATAAAATTCTATATCTTTAGCAATTAGGAGTTTGACTTCTTTCGGTTGCATTGTAATACATATAAATACATCGTGATTGCTGCGCCGCAACATGGCAGTTTAAAAGTTAGTATATTTATCTTATATTTTACGCCAGTCGTCGTCATTACCGAAATGAGTCGTGATCGAAGGCTGAAAAATACCCACTTGATCCCGAATGCGATCGATGGTTTAAATTTAGTGTTCGCGAATAGGGGCGCTTTCGGGGTGGTTCGCGTGCAGACAGCGTTGATGGAGACGTCTGATGCTAGAAGCCGAAAGCTCCCTGGAGAATTCCCCAGGCTCTACAATTGAGATCGTTGGCGTCGGATCGGCCAAATATGCGCCTGGCGGCGCTCTCAAAAGGGTCCTCGACATTGCCCTGGCGGCGACGGGCATAGCGGTTCTTTGGCCGCTTATGCTCATGGTCATTCTGGCCATTCGCCACACCGATCCGGGACCGGCCATTTTCGGCCACGAGCGGATCGGCTTGAATGGCCGCCGCTTCAAGTGCCTGAAGTTCAGGTCGATGATCATCAATTCGGATGCCGCGTTGCGCAACCTGCTCGAGCGGGACCCTGCGGCGGCAGCCGAATGGGCCCAGTCCCAGAAGCTGAAGAACGATCCGCGCGTCACCAAGCTCGGAAAGATCCTCAGGGAGACCAGCCTTGATGAACTGCCGCAACTCTGGAACGTCTTGAAGGGCGACATGAGCATCGTGGGGCCGCGGCCGATCGTCTCGGCCGAGGTGCGCCGCTATGGCAACAGCTTCAAGGCCTACGCGGCCACGAAGCCCGGCATCACCGGCCTTTGGCAGGTCACCGGGCGCAGCGATTGCAGCTATGACGAGCGCGTATCTCTCGACGTCGCCTACGTGGAAAATTGGTCCATCCTGCGCGACATCTGGATCATCGCCAAGACGGTGGTCGTCGTGTTCGGGCGCAAGGGCAGCTATTGACGGCAAGCGGACGGCCTTATGGCTCCTCGCGGATCTGCGGCTTCCTCGGGAAGCCGGGCCTAGCTTCCCGGACATCGGTCTGCTCGGCAGCCGGCTTTGTGTCCTGCATTCTTCCGAGAACAAGCATCGTGACGAAATACACGGCCTCAATCACGAGCAGCGGGATCAGAATGGCTCCCAGAATCGACAGGCCACCGCCTTCGCTGACGGCAAACGCGCCGACAACGGCCGGAACCAACGCGATAATGCCGACGGCAATCGCCGAGAGCCGTATCAGCCCGCAACCAATGCCGATGGCGATATATAGCAATACGACAATGCCGGTCATCGGTGCCCCTTCCGTTGAACCGAGCGATACCTACCGACGATTAACTTTCGCCGAAGCAATGTCGCCTGATGCCAAGCGATGCCCGTGTTCGTAGCAGTCGAGGCAAGAAAAGCCAAGAATTTAGTCGATATCGTTAATTGAAGGCTGACGTCCGCCTCAAGATCATGCGGACCCAAGGGAACCACCAATGATAGTACGCACGTCGCCCGAAAGCGGTCTCAGCGCGCCCTTGTTTTCCATCGTCATGGTCACGTTTGCGCGCGATCATCTCGTTCCGGAAACCATCGCGCAGGCGGCCAGGGTGGCCGGGCCCCGACTCGATGAGGTCGAGTTCCTGCTTGTGGACAACAACGCGGACGAGCTCGACCGCTCGTCTTTCCTGGCCCCTTTCTCGCGCTGGCAATATGTGAAGCTCGGCTACAACAAGGGCGTTTCGGCGCGCAACGACGGGGCGATTGCGGCGCGCGGCTCCTATATGATCTTCGTCGACGATGATGCCTTCCTCAACCCGGAGGGCGTGCTTGATCGCTACGAGGCCGCCTTCGCGGCCAATCCGAACGTCGCCATCGTCACGGCGCGGCACATCGACCATGCGACCGGCGATACGCCGCGCGCGTCCTTTCCCCATACCGACAAATCGCTGCCGAAGGACCGGCCCTTCAAGACCTTCCGCTTCCAGGGCAACGGCTTCGCCATGCGCCGCGGCGCATTCGACAGGATCGGGCCGATGTCTGAGGATTTTTTCTATGGTTTGGAGGAGATCGACTACGCCTATCGCGTCGTCGACGCCGGCTACGAGATCTACTACGAGCCCGGCTGTTGGGTGGTCGAGCACAACGACCCCGGTGGCCGCAAGCCCAGGAAAGAAGTCGAAGAGATGCGGCTGACGAACAAGCTGATCATCTCGTTCAAATACCTTCCGGCGATCTACCTGCCGCTCAACTTCGTGCTGTTCTCGGCCTATGTATTCTATCTCAACCGCGGCCAGGTGAACGTCTTCCGCTCCTTCGGCAGTTTCCTGAAATGGGCGCGTGAGCATCCGGGCCGCCGCAAGCCGATCGGCAAGCCGGCCATCGCCTACATCGAAAGCTGCGGCGGCGCCGTGTGGAAATGAGCGGCCGCTCCGCCGGTCTGCTTCAGCACGTCGCCGGCGCGGCGGCGCTCATGCTCGTGCCGCTAGCTGCTTCGTCGGCCGAAGCGACCGAGATCGGCGCCTATCGCGGCCCGGGCTGCGACGGGCGAAAGCAGATGCACGTCTTCGAGGATTTTGTCGGCCGAAAGGCTGAGCGCACCGTGGACGCGCTCAACCAGGAGAGCTGGGCCGAGTTGAAGTCGAGCATTCCGTGGATCGCCAAATGCTGGGGCGGCTCCGACATCGAACTCACCTTGTCGGTGCCGATGCTGCCCAAGGACGGCAGCGGCACGCTGGCCGAGGGTGCTGCCGGCGCCTATGACGCGGTCTTCGTCGCCACCGCGCGTGCTCTGATTCAGAACTATCTCGCCGACGCCGTCCTCCGGATCGGCTGGGAGTTCAATGGCGACTGGATGCCGTGGACCGCGATGCACGATCCGGAAAGCTACAAGGATTATTTCCGCCACATCGTCGCCATCATGCGCGCTGCGCCGGGACAGAATTTCCGCTTCGAGTGGTGCCCCAACCACGGTCGCAAGGCGATGGATCCGACCGATGCCTATCCCGGCGACGATGTCGTGGACATCATCGGTATGGATGTCTACGCCGAAACCTGGGATGCTTCCACCCGCGATCCCGAAAGGCGCTTTGCGTATTTTCTCGACCAGCCCTTCGGGCTGAAATGGCACCGCGACTTCGCCAAGCAGCGCGGCAAGCCGATATCCTACCCCGAATGGGGCGTCGGCACACGCCCGGACGGACACGGTGTCGGCGACGATCCGGTCTTCATCGAAGGCATGGCCGACTGGTTCGAGGAAGTGGAGCCGCTCTACCAGAGCTACTGGGACGTGCAGGCGTCGGACTACAACGCGCAGATGTCGAACGGACAGTTCCCGCAAGCGTCCGCGATGTTCAAGCGGCGTTTCGGCTCCGTGGATTGACAGGCCTCACACAGGCTCGAAGATCGCAACCAACCGACTTCCGTCCGGGCGCAAGACGATTTCGTGCGCGTCCTCCAGCACATCGTAGTAGCGAGACCATTTCGCCGTCCCGATGGCGATCTGCCCACCCTCGACGCGCAGCCGAAGGATCGTCTCGTCACGACGCAGCGACAGTTCGTCTCCCTGCTGCTCGATCCGCCAATCCCCGGGGACGAGAAAGCGCGTTTGCGTATCCCCCTCGCCCGCCCACCGGTCGGCGATCTCCAGGCGGCCATCCGACGACAGTCGAACGGACCGCGTGACGACATAGCGGTCGAAGGCCAATTGCCCAGTCGCCTCCTGGACGCCGTCTGCGTCGACCGCCTCGACAATGGTCGCAGCGGCACGGCGGCCGACCTTGAACGATCCAAGAAAAGCGACAGGCAGCGGTCCGACAAAGGCGGGACCGTTATGGGCCGTCCAGGCGCGTAGCTCGTCGCGCGCCGAGCCGGCCGAATAGCTGAAGGTGCCAGGGTCGACCAGCAAGCGATGACCGGCGAATGATGCTTCGACGGAGAGGAAATCCGGATGGCCGTGGCCGGGGTTTTCGTCGGGACCGATCGCGCCGGCGTCAAGGACCGCGACCCAGTCGCGGCCGGCAAGCCGCACATAGCCGGCGTCACGCATGACGGTGAAGCCCGGCGGCGTCTCAACGACGATGCTCGAACTCGGCGGCGCCTCGCCGAGCCATCCGTCGTTGAACAGCACGGGTTGGTCGTCGCCGAGTGTGAGAGCAGCAAGCGCGCGCTCGGTTGCGAGGAGCCGGCTCTTGATCATGGCGTTCTGATCCTCGCTCCATATCGGCAGGCCGGAGAAGATGCGAAGGCTCTGGACGGTCAGCCCCTGATACATGGCCGAGCGCTCCTTCTGGACGCCGTCCTCGCCGATCGAATGCACGACGATCGCCTGGTATTGCGCCCTGAGCGCCGAAGCGATGGCGTCCGGAAACGTGTCGCGAGCGAGTCCGAACAGGCCGAGCGCGGCAAGATTGCGTTCCAGATGGTTGAAGCCGAGTTCCGTCTCGAGATTGCCGAGAACGAAGGCGGCGTTCAGCCGGACGAAGCTTTCCACGGCTTTGAACGCTTCCGTTCCGTCGAACTCGCCGGGCGTGATAAGCAGCGCCGAGTTGAGCGCCAGCAACCTCCGCGAGGCTATGTAGGGATGCCAGAGCTGGGAAAAATCACTGCCGTTTGAGAAATCGGCCGTGGCGAGAAAGCTCTCCGTCAGTTGCGCAGCCATGGCGAGAGCGCGTGCGGGATCGCGGAGCGCGGCCGCTGGGACGAAACCGAACTGCGCGAGGTTGGCGCGCCTTATCTGTCGGTCGCCCTCGTCGCCGTTGAAACGCCAGTCGACCTTGTCGAGGCTGCCGAAATCGAAGCGGCGGTTCAGAATATCGAAGCGACCATCGTAGCAGCCCGGGATCGTGTCGCGATATTCCGCCTCAAAACAGCGGGCGACCATGCCGGCGAGTTCGATCGCTTTCGCGTCGCGGCGGAAAGCTGAAAAGGCCGCGGCCCGCCGCTCGAGGCCGGCGCGATAGGCGGATGCGCCAAGCGGCACGATGCGGTTGCGCAGCCGCCGCCGCACATGGCCGGCGAGCGCGGCCGGAGAAAGATTCGATGCAGCCTCGACTGCGGCCATCACCTTGGCGATCTGTCGCATCATTTCTCCTGCGAAGCCGGCATCTTCGCCTGACGGCGGTCGATGATGGTCGCGACCGACCAGAAGATAGCGGCAGCGAGCATGGTGGCGATCAGCGCCGACCCTACCGCGCCGTCAATGCCGGCGTTGCGGATCAGCAGCACGCCGATGCCGATGCGCATAAACGTGGTGACGAGCTGTATCGCCGTGCTCCAGCCTACCTTGTCGGAGGCGACGAACAGCTCGGCGCCGATGTCTGCGATCGAGCGCAGCAGCGGCAAGGCGCCCATCAGCGGCAGGATGCGGACGAGTTCGCGATACTCCTCGCCGAAGATGTGGATGAAGAGCGGCGCCACCAGCGCGATGGCGCCCCAGGCGAAGAAGCCGTAGGCGACCGAGATCGGCACGATGCGCAGCATGAAGCGGTAGGCCGCCTGATGTCCCTTCGCGCCTTCGCGCATCATGCGCGCCTGCAGCGAGATGCGCAGCGCGCGCGGCGGGCTGAAGGCGCCGTCCATCAGCCGCGACGCCAGCGAATAGACGCCGACCGCCGCGGGCGTGGCGAAATAGGAGAGGATCATCTTGTCGCATTCGACCTGCAGCGAGCTGTTGACCCAGGACAGCGCGAAGCTGACGCCCTCGCCGAAGCGCGCTCCGCCAAGGCCGAGCTTGGGGCGGCCGATGTGGTGCGCCGTGTAGAAGTAGCAGGCGACCATCGCGACAAGCGTCGAGACGAAGTAGGCCGTGGCGAACGTCTCCAGAGGCTGCTGCCACGACATCAGCAGGACGCCCAGCGCCGAGACGAGCCGCGCTACCGGCACGAACATGCCCGACACCGCCGCCCGCGCCTGCTGGGAGAAGGCGATGAACATCTTCTGGCAGGTCATGGCGACGCGGCCGAAGAGGATTTCGGAGACGGCGACCGAGACAGGCAGCCAGAGCGGCATGTCGACCCGGCTGAGCCACAGTGTGAGCACGACGGCCCCGGCGGCGATCGGCAGAGCCGTCAACAGGATGAGCGTCAGCGCCTGGCCGAAATAGGACGCCACCGCTTCGTGCGCGCGAGCCACGGCCTTGAGCGCGACGCCGTCGCCGCCGATGCCGGCGACGAAGCTCGCGACCGTAGCGACGGCAACGCACAGCATCAGCAGGCCTAACTGGTCCGCGCCGAGGCCGCGAGCCGCGGCAATGACGTAGAGGAGCTGAAGCACGGTGGGACCGCCCAGGCCGACCAGCGCCCAGGCGGTGTCCTTGACCGTCGATCGCGAGACCCTAGCGAGCAAATCGGCCTCGGCTGTCAGCCTCCCAAGCGATCTTGCTCATGCGGCGAGACCCGAGCTGCGCGCCCAGTCGACGGTCATGGCGATGCCGTCGTCAACGCTCGTCTGCGGGACGAAGCCGGCCTTGGCCGCTTTGTCCATCGAGTAGGTCACGTCCATCGCGAAGCGCTGCATGTCGTCGTCGCTGGGCTTCAGCCGCAGATCCTCTTCGGTCTTCTTCATCAGGCTCTTCAGCTGCGGGCTGCGGTTGGCCGCCGACAGCAGCAGCTCGCGGTGATTGGCAAGCATGTATTTGCCGAACATGCGCACCGGCCTTCGCATCATCACCTTGACGCCGAGACTGCGGTCGGGGGCCTTGAGCGGCGGATATCCGAGCGCCGCATTGAACCGCTCGAGATAGGAGTTCCAGGTCGGCACCTCGGGACCGTTGGCGTTGAACACCGCATAGGACCCGACGTCGTTGTCGATCAGGAAACGGACGAAACGCACGACATCGCCGACATAGACGAGGTTGCATTTGCCCTCGCCGCGTTCGCCGAGCGCGTGCCATTTCCCGGATGCGAAGCGCGTCAGGTAGGGCGCGGTCCAGAGATCGCTGAATGGCCCGTAGACGAGCGTCGGCCGGATCACCGAGATGGCGAGGCGCTCGTCGGCATACTGCTCGCAGATCGCCTCCGCATCCCGCTTGCCTTGGCCGTATTCGGTGACCGGCTGAACGGGCGGCGTGTCCTCGCGCACGATGCCGGTCGCATCGCCGTAGACGGCGACCGAGCTGGTGAAGACCAGCTTGCTGACGCCCGCCGCCTTGATGCGCTCGATCAGCATGCGGGTGCCGCCGGTGGTAACCGAATTGTCGTTGCCCTTGCCGCGGGCGCAGTGGACGACGATGTCGACGCCCTTGAGCGCGGCGTCGAGCGAGGCCTCGTCCATTATGTCGCATTGTACGATCTCGACGGGGAAGCGCGCTATGCGCGCCGCACTCGACCAACGGCTGATGCCGGCCCTGATCTCGCCGAATTTCGCCAGATGGAGCGCCTCGGCGATCCACCCTCCGATGAAGCCGCCGGCGCCGGTGATGAGGACGACCGGTTTCCCGGTGAGGCCTGGCTTCCTGGTGAAGCCGGGCGCGTTGATGACCACGTTTTCGTTCATGCGACCCATTCCTGGTAGCAGTCGGGGAGATAATCTGTGGCGCCGGCATAAATCTCGTCGATCACCGCGAGCGGCGGCACCACGCTTGCCGCCTCGATGAGCAGCGACCCGGAACCGGCGACGACCTCGAGGAAGTTCGTGATCATGCGCCTGGCGATGTCGGTGCGGTCGGAATTGCCCGGCGCCGAGACCGTCTTGCGCGCGCCGGCCGGCGATATGATCTCCAGCCTGGTGAAATCGTTGGTGACGCCGCGGATCGTCGCCTTGGTTCCTTCGATGCGGAACTCGTTGGCGAGCTTGTTGAGGAAGCTGATCGACACATCGATCTCGGCGCCGCCGGCCGACAGTTGCGTGCTGACGAAACACTCCGGACCGCCATAGCCGTCCATCACCGCCTTTTCCACTTTCGGCTGGGCGTCCAGCCACCAGCAGATGATGTCGAAGATGTGCACGCCGATGTCGAGGAGCGCTCCGCGCGGGCGCCCGTCCGGCCACGGGCGGCGGAAATTGAACCCCGACTGCGTCGGCCAGTCGAATTTGTGGCCCTCCGCCCAGACGATGCGTTTGACCTCGCCCAATTGCCCCGACGCGATGAAATCGCGCACGAAGGCGTAGGACGGGGTCAGCCGGCGGAAGTGGTTGGCCGTCAGGATCGCCCTGCCCTCAGCCGCGGCGATCATGGCGCGCGCGTCCTCGGCCGTCTCGGCGAAAGGCTTCTCGACCAGTACGCTGATGTCGCGCTCGATCAGCGCGACCGTGGTGCCGCGATGGAGGTGGCTCGGCGTCGCGTTAGCCGCGATCCGGATCGAAGGCGGCAGATCATCGATCCGGCCGACAACCTGATCGTTTCGGAAGCCGAATTTTTTCGCGGCCTTGACGCCCCGGTCGAGCGCCGGTTCGACGATCCAGGTATTCGCCGAAAGATGCGGATCGGCCGCCAGAACGGGAAAATAGTAGTAGTCCGCTATTGCGCCACTACCGACGATTGCGAGGGGCATCGCCACCTGCATGGCTGGGAAGTCCTTTCACCGACAAAGTTCTCCCACGCCCGGGATCAGACTATGCAACCGCCGCGCCCGCGTAAAGGATTTTTGTGCAGTGCACACAAACACTTTGTTGCGCTCTGTCTCATGGGGCCGCTCGGTTCGTCCGCAGCGACGGCGCCGCCTGGGATCCGTCCGTGTGGCGTATGTTTTCTTGAGGCTCAGCAACGGCCGTTCGAGCAGTATCCAGGAGAAATGCGCCAGCACCACCGCGACGGCGAAGCCGAACGGCGCATCGAACTGGATCGGGATGTCGATGCCGGACTTCTCGCTGGCGACGTGCAGAATCGTGCGCGGGATCATGTTGTGGAAAATGTAGAAGCCGTAGCTGATAACCCCGAGATAGCGAAGCGGCGTCCATTCGAGGATTTTCACCAGGACCGATTGCTGGTTCAGGAATATTTCCGCTAGCAGCACCGCAGCCAAAGGCACCGCCAGCAGCTTTATCCAGCCGAGGTCCACGCCCCGGCCTGCTGCCGCAAACACCAGCGGCGGCAGCAGTGTTATCGCCGCCAGCACGCCGGCGGCCAGCCAGGATCGGCTGCCCTGTCCGGGCGCGGACGAGAGCAGCAGCGCCGCCAGGCCGCCCATGGTGATCATGCCGAAACCGATGAGCGAGTTGGTGTAGATCGCGATGTCAGGCGCGCCGGACAGATGCATCGCGCTCCAGACCGCGAGCCCGAGCAGGGAGACAGCGCCGCAGATGACGACCGACAGGCGCGACGGGACGAGCAGGAAGAGCGGCGCGGCGAACAGATAGAATTGCTGCTCGACCGCCAGCGACCAGAAATGGCTGAACCAGCCTATGAAAGCGCCCTTTATCTCGCCGATATAGATGTTGGTCGTATAGGTGTAGTGGGCGAGCGCACTTGGAAAATCCCAGTTCGGCAAAGGATGGACCAGCGAGACCAGGGTGAGCGCCAACAGCGTCGCGTAATAGACCGGAAAGATGCGCAGTGCCCTACGCCCGTAGAACTCCAGGATCGCCGACTTGGCGGATGCGCCCTTTTCGACGCGCATCCGGTCCTTGTGCAGCGCGCGGATGATCAGGAAGCCGCTGAGCACGAAGAAGGTCCACACGCCGTAGTCGCCGGTGTGATAACTGCGCCCGAACACCGTCCAGTGGTTGAAGAAGACGACGATCACGGCAAGCGCGCGGATGCCGTCGAAGCCCTTGATCATGGCGCCTTGCTCCGTGCTATTCGGCTGCGCTGAGCGCCGGGCGGGCGACGGCCGCCCTGTCCTTCCCGACGCGGTCCTTCAGCCGCAGGAACGGACGCTCGATCCAGGCGAAGCTCGCCTCCGCGACCCCCCACGCCATCACGACGAGGGCCAGAAACCCCAGCAGGCCGAGGGCTGAATATTTCTCGATGCCCGTCATGCGCAGCGCGGCGTCGAAACCGGCGACCATGACGGAATGGTAGATGTACATGCCGTAGGATACGCGTCCGATACGGTTGGCGATGCCGAGGCTGAAACCCTGGCCGAAGCGGATGACGGCAGCGATCAGCAGGCCGGAATTCAGCGCAAGCAGCGTGTAGAGCCAGACATAGGCGGAATTCTCGCGCGGCTCGATGCCCATGCCGAGCGACGTGGGGCTGAGCCGCCATTCGGGAATGTGGGAGAAGGCGAGCGCCGGCGAGAACGGCGTGATCAGGCCCGCTTCGGCGAGCACCCGATAGTTCCAGACAAGCATCGCAACTGACGCGGCCACGATCAGCGCGGCGACGGCGAGGAAGACGCCACGTTTCGCCGCGCGGATGCGCGCCTCGCCGAAAGCGAGCAGACCGCCCACCATGAAGGAATCCATCTGGAAAATCGTGACGGCCTTGACTACCGTCGCGGCGTGGCTCGCGTCCTCTGCCGAGAAGGACTGAAAAGCCCACCAGCGGAGCAGCGGGACGACAACCACCATGGCCGCGAAGAACATCGCGCCTGCGCGCAGCGCGAACAACAGCATAAACGGCGCAACGAGCAGGTAATATTGCTCCTCGACCCCGAGGCTCCACAGATGCGCGAAGGCGCGGCCGGTGACCTCTTCGCCGAAGAGCGGCGCGAGGTTGGTGGTGTAGGTATAGAGAAAAACGACGTCCTCGGCGGGCAGGCCCTCGCCCGCTATCGCGAACGCCAGGACGAAAACGGTTACGTAGAGAAAATAGACCGGGAATATTCTGAGCGACCGGCGGGCGTAGAAAATGCCCAGGCCACGCGAAAAACTCTCCGACTTGAGCCCGATCAGGCTTCTGGTGATCAGGAATCCGGACAACGCAAAGAAGACCCAGACGCCGATCCAGCCGAAGGAGAGGAACCTGGCGTGGAACGCCATGACGAGGATGACGGAAACCGCGCGTATCGCGTCGAGATTGTCTATATGCCGTGCGGCCATGGGGCGTCCTGCCGTTCTTCAGTCGTCCTGCGGCCGCCGCCCAAAAACCCCTGGCCAGTTTTCACTTTCGGTTAATGATTGAAATTAACCCTGAAGATGTTCCTCTTTCTATCCAACCAGCCTTCGCCTTCCCGTCAATATAAACGGCGCACATACATAGAACTCATGTCGCAACCGTCGCTCTCATTTAAGCAACACTATGTCATCCAGTCCCGCGAGACTGTCATATCGCTGCCGGCCGTATTCTATGGTGCATTGCACCATGCTCCATATCATGGCATAGATCAAGCCAGGAATTTTCGCGATCTGTGCATCGTCGCCTGTATCGTTTTTGGCGGCGAGCCCGAAACGAAGGGACGGATCGCATGCCCGCCCGCAGGAAGCAGACTGGAGTTGGAGCGACTTGAGCCCGGCAAGATCTCAGCAGACGTCCGCAGCCGGTGGTGTCCTCGGTGAGTGATAGCTCTCCGACGAACGCCGCCGCCGGATGGCCTGTCCAAGTCCGAGGCGCCCAGGGCAATCTCGCCGGTTCGGTCGATCCGGCAATCGCCAGGCGGATAGCCAACCTTCTGTCGGTGCACCTCGTTCTCGTCGTGGTGACCCAGAAGATGGCGCTGCCTGTCGGCGGCGGCATCCAGATCGCCTTTGCGATGGTGCTTCAATACGTCGTCTTCGCGATGTTTCTGCTGATGGGGGTGCTGCGGGTGCACCTGCTGCGCACGCTTTTCCTGCTCGCCTTCGTCAGCTTCGCGACCATCACCCACGCGCTCTACAATGGCGGCGATTTCTCGCCGGGCTCGCTCTTTCTGCTGATCCTGATTCTCGCCATGTATTCGTTCGTCGTGCCCATCGACGAGGAAAACTACAACCGCATCCTCAAGACGTTTCAGTTGGTCGCGGTCTGCGCGTCGCTTCTGGTCTTCTTCAATTGGGGTACCCAGATCGTAGGCCTCGGCATGTTGAACCTCGAGGACTACATTCCCGACTCGTTCCAGTACATCAACTACGTCTACATGAATAAGCTGCGGTGGGACCTGCCCTGGATAAAGCCGAACAGCATCTTCTTCCTGGAAGTCTCCCATCTGTCCCAGTTCATCGGCATGGCTCTGGTCATCGAAATGGCCAAGTTCCGCCGCCTGCGCTTTGCCGGCCTCTATGCCATCGCTCTGCTGAGTTCCTTCGGCGGCACGGGCACGCTGCTTGTGCTCGCCTCGACGCCCTTTCTGCTGGCGCAATTGCCCCGGAAATACACTTTGGCGATCATGCTCGCCGCCCCGATGCTGCTGGTCGTTGCCGCCCAGATCGGCGTGCTCGACAATTTCACCGAGCGCGTCACGGAGTTCGGGCAGGAGAAGAGCTCCGGCTACAATCGATTCGTGCTGCCGGCGATGACTGCCGCGGAGGCGCTGGGGCGCGAAGGGCTCGGCGGCATGCTCGGAAGCGGCGCCGGGACGATCCCGGCCGGCGACCCGACAAAGGGCGGCTTCAATGGCTTTGCGTGGAGCCCTTACGCCAAGGTCATCTACGAATACGGCCTGATCGGATTCCTGATCTGGCTGCCGCTGACGCTGGTCGCGATCTTCAACCGGGGCGTACCGTTCGTCATCTGCTGGATCGCTTTCCTGCAGTACAATTTCCTGAACGGCGCGCTCAATGTGCCCCTGCATACGGTCTACTGCTACCTGCTTACCGCGGGTTACATCATGCTGCCGACGGCGAGGCCGCTACCGCGGGCGGAAACCCAGCCGGTCAGCCTATCGCCCGTCCCGGCCTGAGCCGGACAGCCTGTCATTGCGAAAAGTCGAGCTCGGCGCGCCGGTCACCCGCCCGCGATGTCGGCGAGACGGCGCCGATGGCATTTTCCCTGACGATCGGGAAATAGAGCCTGACCGCCTCGGTGGCTCCGCTGATCGAGAAGTGGCCGAAATCCGAATAGCGGAAGACGCCGTCCTTCTTGAACGAGCAGAGCCCACCCTGGCACAGGAAAGACAGGGGATCGATGAAGCTCGCATCGGCGGCGGCGTTCTCCCGCAGTTCCCTGTTGATATCGGGGTCGACATTGTTGGACCAGGCGGCGGTGCCGACATTGCCGGTGCGGTAGTCCAGCACGTCGATGTTCGCGCCGAACTCGGTCGACTGGCCGATGAGATAGGTGCGCACGCCCATGGTGCGCAGTTCGTCGAGCGTGGAGCGTATCTCGTGCACGCCGCGCAGCCTGAGCGACGTCCAGCGCGCGCTGAGGATGACCGTCTTGACGTTGTAGCGCTTGATCACATCAAGCGCGTTGCGGTTGAACTCCTGGCAATTCGGACGCGCGAAGGAATAGTAGCTGAGGATGGGCGGGCAGCCGGCTGCGGTATAGTTGATCACATTGAAGGGAATCTCGCCGGCGTTGCGGATGATGCCCGGCACATAGTGCGCCGCGAAGGAATCGCCCCACAGCAGCGCATTCTCGGCATTGCCGTCGGTGAGGACGCAGTCGCCGTCACCCCAGTCCCGCCATGACTGGTCGGCGGAGAGAAAGCACTTCCGCTCCTTCCATTCCTCATGGCCGGCAATCGCCTGCTCCTTGAAATCCGGATACCGGAACGCGAAGCCGCCAGACATCGCGCCCGCCACGCCGACCGCCGTCATCGCCACCATCGCCGCGGCGCCCGCAGCAAAGAGCCGCCGGCGCGGGAAGATATTGCCGCGACGGCGAAACGGCTGCTCGACGAAGCGCCACGATATCCAGGCCAGCGCGAAGCTTGCGGCCACGATCAGCGCCGATTCGAACAAGGTCGGGTCGCGCAGCGTGACGTAGCGGAGAAAGACGACGATCGGCCAATGCGCGAGATAGAGCGAGTAGGAAAGCAGGCCGACCCAGACCATCGGCCTCCACGCCAGGGTTTTGGCGGTCAGCGTGTGGTGCGAGGTTCCCGACCAGATGATCATCGCGGCGCCGACACACGGCGCCAGCGCGTTGATGCCGGGAAACGGCGTCTCCTCGGTGTAGGTGAGCACCGCATAAAGGATCAGGCACAGCCCGGCGACGCCGATCGCTTCCGCCCAGGATTTCCTGGCCGGCGCCGGCGGCGGCGCAAGCACCAGCAGCGCGCCGATCAGCAGTTCCCAGGCGCGCGTCGGCAGCAGGAAGAAATTCGCCGTCGGCGCGGTCGACGTCGCGACAACGCTCAGGCCGAAGGACAGCAGCGCGGCCGGCAGGAAGACGAGCAGCCATTTTGCCCTGGCGTAGCGATAGGCCAGGTACATCACGATCGGCATGAATATGTAGTATTGCTCCTCGACCGCCAGCGACCATGTGTGCAGCAGCGGACGCAGCAGTGCGCTCGGTTCGAAATAGCCCGAAAACTTCCAGAAATAGATGTTGGAGGAAAACAGCGCCGCCGCCACCACGCTTTTGGAAAAATCCTCGAAGTTGGGCGGCAGGAACAGGAAGGCGGCCACCACCGTCGTCAGCGCGATCATGAAGAAGAGCGCCGGGAAGATGCGCCGCACGCGGCGTTCGTAGAAATCGACGATCGAGAAGCGGCCTTCCTGCAGATCCGACAGCAGCCTGAGCGTGATCACGTAGCCGGATATGACGAAGAACACGTCGACGCCGACGAAGCCCCCGTCGAATCCTGCGACGCCGGCGTGGAAAAGTACAACAGGGAGAACGGCTACGGCCCGCAGGCCATCGACATCGGCGCGATACTTCATCTTTCCCTTTACATCGGTCAGCCGGCGGCTGCTCGTGTCGGGCCGTCATGTCCTCTCTCGCGCCCCGATCGAGCGGACAAGACGGCGGCTGATAGTTGCCGTGTTCGATTGTGCATTGCAACATCGGCAATGCAACCCAAAAATTGTTACCGGCCGATAAGCGGACTCTGCACGACCGGACCGGGCGCGATCCTTCGTCCGAACGCCATCGTCACGTCACCACCCAGCCACATCAGCTTCATCGGCCTCAGGTGCCTGAGCCAGGGCTCCGCCTCGGGGTCGCCGGTGAGGCCGAAATAGATTTCGAGCCAGGCCAGCAATCGCACGACGCCGGGATCGAACTTCTCTTGGCGCGCGCCGGCGCGGCGCTCGAACTCGGCCGGATCCGCCAGTCCCGAAAGCACGCGCCGCACCAGGCGCCGGATGCTCTCCTGCCCGGTCTCGGTCAACGGACGGCCGTTCGCCTGCTCGAACGCCGCCATGACGACCAGCGCGCTTGCTGCGAAGGCGGTGTAGCGCAGCGACATCTCGCCGCGCTTCAGCTCGAGCGGCAGGAAGCCGTCGCCATCGATGTCGCCAATTCCGGCATGGAGCTGCGCGATGCCCCAGTCGTAGCGGCCGCGATCGCCGGCGACCGTACCGGCAACCACCGACGCCAGGCCCGCCCAGTACCAATGGTTGTTGCGGAGTTCGGCGGACAGGGGATAGCGGTCGGCGAGTTCGGAGCTGGCCTGGAGATACCAGTTCCTCGCCCATTCCGGCGCCTGCACGGCCACCTCTCCCGCCTGGAGCTTCAGCAGCGACAATCCGAGCGCGATCGACACCCATTCGCGTTCGTAGTGGCCCTCAGGCCATGTCACGTCGCCGAGCAGCGCCCCGTCGCCCAGCCATGCCCGCAGCCAGGCAAGCACGCAATCGGCGGCAGCCTGCCTGGCCTCGCCCTTGAGAAGCATCGCGCGGTCCGACAGATCGACGACATCGCCGACATAGGCGTGCAGCCTTTTGGTCAGCGCCTGCCTGCGCGCCACCCGCTCCGGCACCAGTTTTGTGTAGTCGCCGGAGGCGAATCCCGATTCGATCCGCAGGTCGCGCATCGGCGCAGGCGGCTGCGGACATGTCCTTATCGGCGCGGCCGCGCGGCGCATCTCCATCTCGAGCGGATAGGGCGAGGCGAACCGCCCGCCGGTCTCCTGCGCAAGGGCCGGCAGGACCGGGATTGCCAGCAGCGCCGCCGCAATCGCCTGTCTCAACCGTCCCGGCTCGAATCCCATGGTTCTATCCTGGCTGAACAAATGATCGAGACGAGGGAGACGGCGGCAAAGAAGGCGGCGTAGATCCAGAGCAGCGCGACCGGCCTGGCGCCGCTGAAGACAACCAGCAGCGCATAGGCCGCGGCGCCGGCGAAGGCGAACTGCGCGACGCGGCGTATCAACGCCGCTGCGTTGAGATAGCTGAGGAAGAGCGTCGCCGGCTGATAGAAGCCGCTGATCAGCACGATCGTTGCTGCGGCGGGCGCCGCCTGGGGCGGCACGACATTGTTCGGCCCGAGCAGCAGATCGAAGATCGCCTGCCCGAAGAACAGCACGGCGAGCGCGGGAACGGCGCTCGCCGCGACGCAGAGCACCGTGACCAGCAACAGGCCGCGACGCGCCTTCGGCATTTCGCCCGCCAGAAGCTGGCGGCTGATGCGAGGCAGGAAAATCTCGGCCAGCGTCCTCGTTCCCGCCATCGCAAGGCGGCAGACCTTCATGATGCTGTCGAACATCACCAGCGCCGGGCCGACGCCGAGCAGCGCCGTGACGACGGCATAGGGCGAGTTGAGGACGAGCAGCTCCGACAAAGCGAAGGTCAGCGACGACCAGAACCGCTTCCAATGGGCCGCGATGCCGCCCGGCGTCGCCGGCCCGGAACCGATCGCCCATATCCGCGACTGCCTGAGCAGACCGGCGAGCACCGCCATGAAGGCAACGACGACGACGGTGGTCGCGATACCGAAAGCGAGGAAGCTGCCCGTCGTCCAGAACAGGCCGAGCGCCGCGATGAAAAGCAGCCGCCGTATGATGGAGATGAAGGCGAACTGCCGGCCGAGGTCGGCCGACCAAACCGTCGATTGCAGATCGAAGGACCAGTAGGCGGTGAACAGGCAGCCGAACAGATAGAGCGCGTTGCCGAGATAGCGGACCGGATCGTCAAAGCCGGACGAACCCGGCATCAGGACCGGTATCAGGAAGGACAGGACGGTGAGCAGCAGCGCCTGCGCGCCGAGGAAGCGAAAGATCTCGCCGCCGGCCTGCCCGCCGATGCCGAGCGCGCCGGGACGCAGGGCGGTATAGTTTGCGCGGCCGATCGCCTGGTCGAGCGGCTGCACGTAGAAACCGACCGCGGTCAGGAAGACGATCTCGGCGTAGCGGGCCTGATCGAGCCCGCGCGCAAGCACGAGCATCTGGATCAGCGTGAAGGCAAGGTTGAGCACCGTATGGACGACATGAAGCGCGCCGAACCCGGTGGCCAGTCCGACGATCCGCTCCCTGCGGCTTCTCACTGCGATTTCGCTCAAGTGGGTATCACCGCGAAGGCCTCGCGTCCGCCGTAACAGTCAGCCTCCCTGACCTCCCCATTCGCTCACTTGCGCGTCGACGACGCGACCGTCCATGTCTGGAAGCGCTCGCCGCGCAGCGATTTGTAGACGCCAATCGCGGTGGCCCACATCGCCACCATGATCTCCCAGATGCTGGTCACGACGGGCAGGTTGAAGCGGTCCGCCGCGAAGGCCGCCGCCGCGAGCAGCAGCAGGTATATGATTGACGGCAACGCCCCGAAAGCGACGAGCACGATCGCGACCGACACCGCCGCGCCGGCCGCCAGGAAATAGCCGGCCAGCCAGCGCAGATATTTGTGCGACAGGTATTTGTAGACCGACAGGCGATCGAGTTTCGCGATCTTCGGCCACAGAAGCCGGTGGCAGTTGAAGGCGCGGCAGGCGATGCGCACTTTGCGGCGGAATTCGTCCTGGCGAACGCTGGCTGCGCGCTCGTAGGCGAGGAAATCCGAACCCCGCACGAGCCGGTAGCCGGCGCACAGGATGGACATTGAGGTGAAGAAATCGTCGATGATGTCGGCGGGCGTCGGCCTGTGCAATTCGCGCCGGATGGCGAAGAGCGAACCGTCGGCGCCCATCACGGAGCCGGTGTCGCTCTCGAGCTGCTTCACCCATTCCTCGTGTTTCCAGTAGAGCGCGCCGACCTTCGCCGTCTGGCTTTCGCCCGCGTTCTCGTAGAGCAGGTGCCCGGTGACGCAACCGACCTGCCTGTCGCGGAAATAGCGGGGCAGATTGCGCACCGCCACCGGATCGATCATCACATTGGCGTCGGTGTAGATGACGATCTCGGCGTTGGTCATCGAGAGCAGCCGGTTCATGCCGGCGCTCTTGCCGCTGCGTCCCTCCGCCAGCGACAGCGTGAACTCGCCGGCGACGGACTGGAGCACTTCGTTGGTGCCGTCCGACGACGCGTCGCTGTGGATCAACAGCTGGCAGTCGCCGAGCGAGTCGCGCACGGCGCGCATGTTATCGATCTTCTGATCGATCACCTTGCGCTCATTGTAGACGCAGCACACCACGGCGAAGCTTTGCGGCGGCGGCACGGTCGGGTTCAGGGGTTTCGCCCGCAAGCGCCGCACCACCATCAGCGATAGCGGATAGGTGACATAGGGATGCAACACGAGCAGGACGCAGGCCAGGAACACCGCGATCAGGAAGGTCATGGTCTCGCCTCCCCCCTTCTCGCATAATCCATGCTCGGGACGGCGATTGCCCACGAGCTTCCCGCATTCCGTACAGATGCGGCCGCCGCTCCCGTGACAGGCATTTGCGCATTCATTCCCTTGGCTACCTCTCTTTCAAGCTCCCTGCTGCCCGGGTTCCTAGTTCGTGGCGACGCGGCCTGCCGCTGCCGCCGAGGTCGTCGCTCCGACGACATCGATGAACTTCATGAACTTCACGATTGCCGCATTGCCGATGTAGATCACGTCCTTGTTGTGAATGGGGAACGACGAAGCCAGGAAGAATCCGCCGGGATCGCGAAGGTTGAACTGATAAATGACAGGAATGTGGTCGCCCTCGAATTTCTCGACCGGGACGCCGAGCTTGGCGGCGGTTTTGCGATCCTCGATGCGGTAGACCATGACCGCGCCGGGATTGGCGCGGTTGTCCAGCAGGCCGCCTGCCTTGCCGAGCGCATCGGACAGGTTGATCGTTTCGTCGGCGAAATCGAAGCGGCCATTTTCGCCGGACGCGCCGAAGGCGGTGAAGGCGTGCGGCTCGCGATAGACGTAAACCGTGTCGTTCGGCAGCACGTAGATATTGTTCGAAGGTTCGCGGACGAGCTTCTGGAAATAGATCGTCGCCTTTTTCGAGCCGCGCTGCAGCGTGACATAGGTTTCGTAGCCCGGCTGCTTGGGTCCGCCGGCTTTGGCGATCACGTCCAGGATGCGCTCGCCGTCCGCATTGACCGAGAATTTTGATGGCGCGTTGACATCGCCGAGCACGCTGACTTCCGACGAGGTCTGCGACTTCACGGCCACAACCGCCTGCGGTTCGATCGCGCGGCTCGCCAGCCGCTGCTCTATGACCCTCTGGACGGCCGCCGGCTCCTCGCCCGCCGCATGAATCGACCCGGCATAGGGGACCGATATGTTGCCGGCGCTGTCGACCTTCTGATCGGGAAGATTGACGAAATTGCCCGCGCTGTTGGTGGATTCGAGCGGGATGAAAAGGCCGCCGGGGCTCGCTTCGAATATGGTGACGGTCACCGTGTCGCCGACGCCCATGCGAATGCGGGCGGGGCCTGGACCGCGAAAATTCCCGAAGCCGGAACTCGGCTGCGATCTCTCCACAACCCTGACGACTTCGGGAGTCACGTTGACGACGGCGTGGGGGGCGCTGGCAGGCGCGTTCACGGCGGCGTAGCTGCTGGCCCCGACTTCAGGCCCGGCGGAAGGAAGTGCCGTGCACCCCGAGACGCCAAGGGCGCAAAGGAACAGAACCGATACGAGGGTCGGAGTCGACTGATACAAACTGCCTCACTTTAGCCCCCCGCAAAGCCTATATGTGCACCGCACAAATGCGAGTCCTGAAATTTGTTCAAATGTCCCGAATGACCGATTCGACAAGCGGTGTTGCCGATCGATCACACAGAAATAATAGCTCCACAATAAGATTGCGTCCCTTAGAAGGCGCGAAGGAACGAAGCCTAAACGAGTAAAGCTGGGATACAAATCAAAATCGTTTTCCGTTAATAATATAATTTGACGATTACAATTGACGTGCGCGCCTGCTGCTCGGGAGCCCTGAATCGGCAGTTCTGACAACGGCCGACGGAGCTCACTTCCGCTCTTTACGGATAGACGACATTCTGTAACTGTTGTTTAGGTTGCACTGCAGCATCGATAGACCGTCACGTCGGCCGGCGAGGCGGAACAGGCGGCGCCCCCTTTTTTCCAGGATGCGCAGCGTCACCGACCGGCCGGAAGGACCTGCATGAAGCTCGGCTCGAGACGTTCCCTCCTATCAGGCCGATTGGAATCAGCGTCCTCGAACGGGGTCGGGCGGGCCATGGCGGCGCTTCGTCGCGGGTTCGCCGGGCTCGTGGGCCTGTCCGCGGTCTTCAACCTGTTCATGCTGACGGGCTCGCTCTTCATGCTGCAGGTTTACGACAGGGTGCTGACCAGCCGCAGCGTGCCCACGCTGGTCGCGCTTCTCATACTCGTGACCGGCATCTACGCCTGTCTCGCCGCTCTCGAAATCGTCAGACTGCGTGCATCCACACGCATCGCCGACTGGTTCGGCGACGAGATCGGGGCGGCGGTCGCCCGGCTGGCCATCGGCCGGCCTTCCCATGGTTCGAGTGCCCATGGCTCAGGTACCGGCCGCCAGGAACAGCGCTCCAATCCGATGCAGGACTTCGACCGCCTGCGCGCTTTCATCGGTTCGCCAGCCGCGATCGCGCTCTGCGACCTGCCTTGGCTGCCGCTCTATCTCGCCGTCGCATTCGCCTTTCACGCATATCTCGGCATGCTCGCGCTGGCGGGCGTCGCCGTGCTCCTGGGGCTCGCCGCCGTCGGCGACCGCCTAGCGCAGGAGCCTGTCCGTCTCGCCAACGCCGCAACCGCGCAGAGGGCGCGTCTGATCGACACCGCCGCGCGCGCTTCGGAGACGATCGCCGGCCTCGGCATGCGTGGCGCCTACATCAGCAAATATGCCGCGGTGGATGGCGAATTGCGGGATGCGGGCCGCCACGCATCCGACCGCATGGCGCTGTTCATCGGCGCGTCGCGTGGGATCAGGCTGTTCCTGCAATCGGCATCGCTGGCGCTCGGCGCGTATCTGGCGCTGCGCAACGAGATCACCGCCGGAATGATCATCGCCGTCTCGATCGTCACCTCGCGAGCGCTTGCGCCCGTCGAGCAGGCCATCGGCCATTGGCGCGCCTTCGTCGCGGCGCGCCAGAGTTGGACGCGGCTTCGCGAGCAGGTCGCCGATCCGGACGAGCCGCGAACCAGGCTGCCGCGGCCCGAATCCTCGCTGGAGGTGGCCGGCCTGTCGGTTGCCGCGCCGCTGTCCGACCGCATCCTGCTCGGCGGCATCAATTTCTCCCTGGCCGCGGGCTCGTCGCTCGGGGTGATCGGGCCGAGCGGCGCCGGAAAATCGACGCTCGCCCGTGCCCTCGTCGGCGTCCTGCCGCCGCTCGAAGGCAGCATCAGGCTCGATGGAGCCGATCTGTCGCAGTGGCAGGCCGACCAGCTTGGCCGATATGTCGGCTACCTGCCGCAGGATATCGAACTCTTCGACGGCACGGTCGCCGAGAATATCGCCCGGCTCGACCTGCGTCCCGATTCCGAAGCCGTGCTGGCGGCGGCGCGCCGGGCTGGCGCCCACGCCCTGATAGCGAGCCTCCCGGAGGGATACGACACGGTGATCGGACAGGGCGGGATGACCCTTTCGACCGGCCAGCGGCAGCGAATCGGCCTTGCCCGGGCGCTGTTCGGGTCGCCCTTTCTGATCGTGCTCGACGAGCCCACCTCCAACCTCGACGCCGAAGGCGACGAGGCGCTGCGCAAGGCAGTCAAGGCGGCAAGGCTCGCACACGCGATCGTCATCGTCATCACCCACCGGCCAAGCGCCATAGCCGCCTGCGATCAGGTTCTGGTGCTATCCAACGGCAAGCAGGCGGCTTTCGGCCCGCGCGAGGCCATACTGCGCGAAAACGGCCAGCGGCCGGTCAGGGTAGCATCGCCATGACCGAATCTCCTCCCGCATCCGCCGCCGGACGCCGAAGCGTGAACCGCGAGTTGTTCGCCGGCGCAATGATATGTCTGCTCCTGGTCGGCGGGCTCGGAGGCTGGGCGGCGACGACGCATCTCGACGGCGCGATCGTCGCACGCGGGCAACTCTCCGTCAGCGGCAACGTCAAGCTGATACAGCATCGCGACGGGGGCATCGTCGAGCGCATCCTCGTGCGCGACGGGATGCGGGTCGAGGCCGGCCAGGAGATGCTTACGCTCGACGACAACGCCTTGCGCGGCAACTACGCGATCGTCGAAGCCCAACTCGTCGACCTCATCTCCAAGCGGCAAAGACTGCGGGCCGAGCAGCTCGGCGAAACCGAAATGTCGCAGGCCGAGGTGCTGCCCGGCTTCGGCGGCATGGAGAAGGAACTGTCGAAGGCGCTTGCCGCCGAAACCGCCCTGTTCAAGGCGCGCCGAACGGCGATAGCCGGACAGAAGGCCGGCATCTCCGAGCAGATTCGCCAGCTCAGGGCGGGCGTCCGCGGATTGGATGCGCGGCTCGTCGCGACAAGGGATCAGGTGCGGCTGATCGGACAGGAGCTCGAGAGCGTCGAGGTGCTGATGGCGCAGGGGCTGACCACGCAGCGGCAGCTCCTGGCGCTGCAGCGGACGCGCGCCGAACTGACGGGGACGATCGGCCAGCTCGAAACCGAGATCGCGCAGTCGAACATAGCGATCACGCGCAGCGAGCTGGAGATATCCCAGGTCGATCTGGTCCAGCGCGAACAGGCCGAGCGCGACCTGCGCGACGTCGACGCACGTATCGCGGAGCTGATGGAACGGCGCAGCGCCGCACGCGAGCAGCTCGACCGGCTGGTGGTGCGCGCGCCGCAGACGGGTCTCGTCAGCCAGCTTGCCGTCCACACGATCGGCGGCGTGATCGCCGCTGGCGCCACGGTCGCCCTGATCGTGCCCGAGAGCGACCAGCTCGTCGTCGAGGCGCGCATCCGCCCGACCGACATCGATCAGGCGGCAATCGGCCAGGACGCCGAGATCCGGCTTCAGACCGTGGATGCGCGCACCTTGCCGCCATTCGCCGGCAAGGTGACATCGATTTCCGCCGACGTGATCGTCCAGCCGGCGACGCGGGAATCCTACTATCTGGCACGCATATCGATCGCCGACGAGGCGCGCCTGCGGAAGGAGCGCTCCCTCGTTTCGGGCATGCCGGTCGAGGTGTTCCTCGCCACCACCGGCAGGCGCACCGCGCTCCAGTACCTGCTGGGTCCGCTGACGGACCAGCTCTCCCACGCCATGCGCGAAAGCTGACACGGGCGATGCGCATTTCCTGCTTGCCGCGACAGTGGGTCATCGCGAGAACAATATTGCAGTGCAATATAGTCCATAGCCGACATCATCGTCCGCCAGTTCCGGGCTCGCCATGACAACCGCATCGCTCACGCGTTCGCCGCCGGCAATGGCCTCGAAGACGTCCACGGGCGTGACCTGGCTGCTTGTCTTTGCCGCAGCGCTCACGACGGGGCTGGCCGCCTTCGCCGACCGATCCTGGCCCGGCGACATGATCATCTTCTTCCGGCCGCAGCTGGCGCTGGGCGTCCTGCTTCTCCTTTGCGCCGGCATCTGGCTGCGGCGCTGGCTGGCCTGCGTGGCGCTCGGCGCGCTGCTCGTGGTCAACGGCTTGCCGCTCTTCGTCACCGGCGCGCCGACGGCGGCGGCCGCCGAGACGCCCAACCTGCGCATCCTTTCGGCCAACGTGCTGTTCGACAACCCCGAGCCGGCCCGTTTCGGCGAGGTCGTCGCCGCGCTTGCCCCGGACATCATCGTCACGCAGGAGGCCAAGTTCAAATGGCCTGGCGTGCTGAAAGCCTTGCCCGGCTACCCCTATCTGGTCGGCCCGAACATCTCGAAATGGAACGGCAATCTGGTGCTGAGCCGCTATCCGCTTCGCGCCCGCCTCGTCGCCGACATGCCGCCGTCCGGATATGCGCTGGGCGGCGGATACGCCGTCCGCGTCGAGGTCGACTTGCCGGGCCGCGCGCAGCCGCTGGTCGTCTATGCCGTCCACGCGCCGACGCCGCGCACTTTCGCCGGCTGGCAGGCGCGCAA
Source organism: Mesorhizobium sp. KR9-304 (assembly GCF_040049215.1). Classification (NCBI taxonomy): domain Bacteria; kingdom Pseudomonadati; phylum Pseudomonadota; class Alphaproteobacteria; order Hyphomicrobiales; family Phyllobacteriaceae; genus Mesorhizobium; species Mesorhizobium sp. KR9-304. The sequence continues at coordinate 834,859 of NZ_JBDZDN010000001.1, forward strand.
CCGCTATCTCGACGTGGTGGCTGAACGCATAGCAGCCGAGCCGGAAGGCACGCCGGTCGTGCTCGCGGGCGATTGGAACACGCCGGTCTGGTCGCCAGCCTATGGGCGCACATTGCTGCTGTCGGGACTGGAGGCCACGGAGCGTTCCGCCTGGCCGCCCGCCTCGCGCCTCTTCGCAAGCTTTGGCGGCGTCGATTTCGGCACGCCGATCGACCACATCGCCATATCGAGAGGCGTGGAAGTCGCCGACCTGTTCACCGGGCCGGACTTCGGCTCGGATCACCTGCCTGTCGTGGTCGACCTCAAGCTGCCCTGATCGTTTAGCACCGCTTGTCCGGCCAGCGCGGCGACCGCCTCCTCCAGATGCCGGATGCTCGATGTCCCAAGGATGACCGAGGTGACGCAGGCGCGCGAGGCCGCCTGCTGAAGCGCCATCGTCGGCGAAAGACCCGGCTGCAGGCGGACGACCTCGCGCGCCAATACGCCGATCGCGCGTTTGCGGATCGTGTCAGACAGCCCGGTCTCGATGGCCTGGTCGATCACATCCAGCGGCAGTTCCAGAAGCTCGATGCCCGGAAGTTCCAGCGCCGCCTCCAGCGCCGGCAGATCGTCGCAGGAGATGCCGAAATGGCGCACTTTGCCCGCCTTCTTGAGCGCGGCGAGCGCTTCGCCGACGGCGGGTCCGATCTCGCACGCCGGCGGGCTGTGCAGCAGCAGCGCGTCGACCTGTTCGAACCCCAGTCTGCGCAGGCTGGCATCGGCCGCCGCCGTGACGTGTCGTGGAGAAAAGTCCGTTGCGAGATTTGCATCGCGCCGGCCGACGACGGCGCTCTTGGCCGATTTCGCGCGCGCCAAAAGCGGCTTCAGCAGGGGCTTGAAGGGCCGCAGCAGGCGCATCTTCTGCGAGAAGCGCTTGCCGACCTTGGTCACCACGAAGCCGCGATTCCGCCGTCCCGCGAGCAGCCGGCCGATCTCACGCTCGCTGTCGCCCTGGCCGTATATGTCGGCTGTGTCGAAAAGATTGACCCCGAGTTCCAGCGAGCGCTCCAGCAGCGCCTTTATGTCGCGCGCCGGAACGGGATTGCCCAACGAGCCTATCCGGCTGCAGCCGAGCCCGAGCACAGGCAAAGCCGTTCTATCCGTTCCGAACGCGCGCTGCATCATAGGCGATCTCCAAGTCAGCACCGGCGAATCGCCAATTTGCTGCACTGCAACCAAAAACCGCCCCACTCTTGTTGCAATTGCTAACATGAGATGGAATAGAAATCATCAGGGCTACGGGGCGAAACGATCTTCAGCGAAAGCTGCGAGGAGTGCCTTACGTGCTCGGAAGCCTGGCCGACCTGCAAAATTCGGATCGACACAACGACGTCGTCATCGTGGGCGGCGGCGCCGCCGGCCTGACGCTCGCGCATGCGCTCGGAGCCGCCGGCAGGCAGGTGATGCTGCTCGAAGCGGGCGGCGACAAGCGCACGAAAGCCTCGCAGGAATTCTACCGCGGCGAGTTGGTCGACAAGGTCGTTCATCCGTCGACGGACAATTATCGCGTACGCGCCATCGGCGGCACCAGCACCATCTGGGGCGGACGGGCGATTCCGTTCGATCCGATCGATTTCGAGAAGCGCGACTGGGTGCCGGATTCCGGCTGGCCCTTCGGCCGCGACGAACTCGCCGGTTTCTACGGGAAAGCCATGGACGCCGCCGAGGCCGGCAGGCCGGATTTCTGTCCCGAACACGCACTTCCCGGCGCGCAGAAGGAGCTGGCGCCAGGTCTCGACGGCGAGCTCGTGCGCACCACAATCGAGCGCTTCTCGAAGCCGACCAATTTCTGGCGGCGCTACGGGCCCGAACTCGCCCGCTCAGGCAACGTCAGGATAGTCAAGGACGCGCCCGTCATCCACATCCAGCTCGCCGAGGACGGCAACGTCGTCGACTGGATCGAGGTCGCCGCGCCGGACGGCGCCCGAATCAAAGTCCGGGGCGGCCATTACGTGCTTGCGCTGGGAGGGCTTGAAACCACCCGGCTGCTGCTTGCGTCGAACGATTTGCGGCCGGCCGGCGTCGGCAATCACAGCGACCATCTCGGCCGCAACTATATGAGCCATCTCTGCGCGACATCGGGCACGATATCCTTCGCCGGTCCACCCGCAGGAATCGCCTATGACTATGCCCGCGACGACGACGGCATCTATTTGCGGCGCCGCCTGTGGCTGAGCGAGGCGGCGCAGCGGGAGTTCAAGCTCCTCAACACCACATTCCGCACGCATTTGCCGGAGCCCGCCGACCCATCGCATGGCGACGCCATCCTGTCGGCGATGTTTCTGGTCAAGGACATGGTGCTCTACGAATACAGCCGCAAGTTCGCCGAGAACCCGATCAGCTGGGGCGGGCGGCTGCGCCATGTGAAGAACATCGCCACGCAGCCGTTCAGGCTCGCCTCTTTCGGTACGAACTGGCTGAGAAAACGCACCTTCGCCGAGCGCAAGCTGCCGTCGGTGGTGCTCGGCTCGCGCGACAACCGCTACGAGCTTGAATTCCACGCCGAGCAGGCGCCCAACCCGGACAGCCGCCTGACGCTGTCGGGCGAGCGCGACGCTCTCGGCATGCCGCGCCTCAAGATCGACTGGCGCATCACGGAACTCGACCTTGCGAGCCTCGAGAGGAGCTATGAGCTTCTGGCCACTGAACTGTCGCGCAGCGCCACCGGCCGGCTCGACTTCGACCGGCAGAAGCTGGCGGCAAAGGCGAAACGGCACGGTATCGTCGGCGGTCACCACATCGGCACCACCCGCATGTCTGTCGATCCCAGGGATGGCGTCGTCGATCCCGACTGCCGCGTCCACGGCGTCGGCAACCTCCATATAGCCAGCGCAGCGGTCTTCCCGACCTCCGGCCAGGCCAACCCGACGCTCACCTTGCTGGCTCTGACCTTCCGGCTGGCGGAGCATCTTGGCAGGAATGTCATGGCCCAACCTTCGCAGGCGCAAGCGTCCTGAAATCATCAACATCTTGATGTGTCAGTAGGAATACTTTGAAGACGGGAGGGAGGTTCCAAAACCGCCTTCAAGTCTATATATGCGACCGCTTGCCGCATCTATCGCCGCCAGAAATCCCCGGATCGACCGCATGAACGATCTTTCCCCGACAGCAACTCTGTCCGCCCTCGCCACCGGGCCTGCCATCGTCGCGCGCGGCCTGGTCAAGACCTTCGGCGATCTTAGCGCCGTTGACGGCATCGATTTGATCGTGCCACGCGGCATGATCTTCGCCATCCTGGGACCCAACGGCGCCGGCAAGACCACGCTGATGCGCATGCTGGCGACGCTCGCGCGGCCCGACGCCGGTTCCGCCACCGTCATGGGCCACGACCTGCTGCAATCTCCCCATGAGGTTCGCGCCTCCATCGCCATGACCGGGCAGTTCGCCTCGCTCGACGAGGATCTGACCGGCCGCGAGAACCTCGTCCTGCTTGCGCGCCTCTGGGGTTTCCGCGGCCGCGCCGCCAAGGGAAGGGCCGACGATCTGATGGCAGCGTTCGGCCTCTCCGAAGCCGCAACCAGGCAGGTCAAGAACTATTCGGGCGGCATGCGGCGCAGGCTCGACATCGCGGCATCGCTGATCGTCACGCCCGGCGTGCTTTTCCTCGACGAGCCGACGACCGGCCTCGATCCCAACGCCCGCAAGGACGTCTGGAAGATGATCCGCGGCCTCGCGGATTCCGGCGTCACCATCCTGCTGACCACGCAATATCTCGAGGAGGCCGACCAGCTCGCCGCGCGCATCGCCGTCATCGACCACGGCAGGAAGATCGCCGAGGGCACCAGCCGTGAATTGAAGGCGGCCACCGGTTCGGGCTTCCTGCATGTCGCGCTCGCCGATCCCGCGCGGCTCGACGAGGCTTCCGCCATTCTGGAATCGCTGCTTGGGCATCCCGCCCAGCGCAGCACCGAAGGCGCCGCGCTTTCCGTGCTTGGCGGCACGGCCAGGGAGGCCAACGAGGCGCTCGCCGCGCTCATCGCCGCCGGCATCGAACTTGCGGATTTCTCCATGGGCCAGCCCAGCCTCGACGAGGTCTTCTTCGCGCTCACCGGCAAGGGCAAGCCAGCCTCGGCCGAAACCCGGAAGGACGAAGCGGCATGAGCGACGCAACCTCCCTGCATCGGCTGCAAAGGGTCGAGCGGCCGGCGGCCCCTTCCGCACTCTCCAACGCGCTGGTCTTCGGCTGGCGCGCCGTGCTCAAGTTCAAGCACGTGCCCGAGCAGCTCTTCGATCTGGTGATGACGCCGATCATGTTCACGCTGCTCTTCACCTTCGTGTTCGGCGGCGCGCTGGCCGGTTCGCCCAGTGAATATCTGCAGTTCTTCCTGCCCGGCATCCTAGTGCAGACCGTGGTGTTCAACTCGGTCTATTCGGGCATGGGACTGTCGACCGACCTCGGCAAGGGCCTGTTCGACCGCTTCCGCTCGCTGCCCATCTGGTCGCTGTCGCCTTTCGCGGGGCTGATGGTGGGCGACATCCTGCGCCATTTGATCGCCGGCGGCATCATCCTCGCCATCGGTCTCATCCTCGGCTACCGGCCGGAAGCCGGCGTCCTCGGGGTCGTCGCATCCTTCGCGCTGCTCATCGCCATCGGCTTCGGCGTCGGCTGGATCTTCATGGTTCTCGGCCTGCTCATCCGCACGCCGATGACGGTGATGACCATCGGCTTCACGGCCATCTTCCCGCTGGTCTTCGCCTCCAACATCATGGTCGATCCCGCGACCATGCCCGGCTGGCTGCGCGTCTTCGTCGACGTCAATCCAGTGTCGCTGATGACGACGGCCATGCGCGGCCTGATGAGCGGCGACGCGACCGCCGCCCAGGTCGGGCTCGCGCTGGTCGCGCCCGTAGCGCTGACAGCTGTCCTCGCGCCGGTGACGCTCTGGCTCTACGTGCGCGGGGAACGGTGACGGCGCCGGCTACCCGGCCGTCGCGCGCCCTTCGGCATCGACGACATCCACGCGCCCTGAGGGCCTGAACACGTGCAACCTGACTTCGGCGCTCAGTTCCGCGCCGGGCTCCAGCGTCAGCAGGCCAGTGCCGCGCGCCTTGGCATCGGCCAGTCCGGCGCCCGACAGCGTCGTCGAGGGCTCGATGCCGATCATGTTGCCGCGCCCGAACCACGGCGCGTCGACCGTGCCGCCAAGCTCGTACCATAGCCAGGCGCAAGGGAAACGATCCGCATCCCATGACAGCGCTACGGCGACAGCGACATCCAGCCGCCTGATCGCCGCCCAGGCGCGCTCCGACGGAGCCGGTTCGAAATCGTACAGATAGGCCATCGCGGCGAGCGGACCGGCGCGTTTCGACAGGTCGACCAGCCCGCTCTTCCCGGGTACCATCGGCCAGTCACCCTTCGCGCCCGGCACCAGCGGATTGGCCGCCGGGTCGTAGCCGCCGTCGACTGTGACGCGTTTCGCCCCCGTCGTGATCTCCACCGGCCCCGCCAAAAGGTCGGAGCCGAAGGTCGTGTGCTGCCCCCACATCACCTCCACCGGCCGCGCGCCATGCATCTTCAGGCGCTCGCTCACAATGAGCAGGTCGCCTTCGACCGTCAGCTCGCGCTCCATCTCGGCCGGCACGCTGAAAAAGCGCCGGGTCAATGTGATCGAGTTCTTCGATGCCGAAAACTCCCAGGGCGAAATCGAAGCCTCGCCATGAAATCCGTGGAAGATGCCGCCGAAATTGCAGGCGTCGCCGCCGTTCGGGAAGAGCAGAGGCCAGCCGCCGGTGAAACGCGTCAGCCACTCCGGCTCGTCACGGGCCGCCAGACTCGCGACAGGCGCATCGACCGGGTCCCACGGAACCGCGCCAAGCACCGACAGCCCCGAACCCAGATGCGTGACCTCAGTGATCGTGCCGCCGACGCCAGGATTGACCGACACCCGCAGTTCGTCGCTGGCGATGACCACACCAGCCGTCATTTCACCGCGCCCGCCATCAGGCCGCGGATGAAATATTTCTGGAAGGAGATGTAGAGGATCAGCATGGGCGCCGATGCGATCACCATGCCGGCCATGGTCAGCGGCACCTGGTTGTTGTAGCGGCCCTGGAAGACGCTGATGCCCGCCATCAGCGTGCGCTTGGCGTCGTCCTGCAGGAAGATGATGGCGATCAGCAGGTCGTTCCAGACATAGAGCGAGTTCACCACCAGCAGCGTCACCAGCGCCGGCGCCGACAGCGGCAGCACTATTCTGATGAGAATGGTGAAATCGCTCGCGCCGTCCATGCGCGCCGATTCGAACAGTTCGTTGGGCACGGTGCGGAAGAAGGTTGCGAGCAGATAGACCGAAAACGGCGTGATCAGGCCGGCATAGATCAGGATCGCGCCCTGGTAGGTGCTGATCAGGCCGATGCGCGAATAGAGCACGAAGAGCGGCACGATCATGACGATCGGCGGCACCGCCATCAGCGAAGTGCTGACCGCCAGCAGCGTGTCGCGGCCCTTGAACTCCATGCGCGCGATCGCATAGGCGGCGAGGCACGAGACGACCGTGCTCACGGCCACCGCGCCGGCGACCAGGATCAGGCTGTTTAGCATCCACCACAGGAAGGGGCTGTCGACCAGTACGGCGCGGAAATTCTCGAGCACCGGCATCGACGGGAAGCCGAGCTTGTCGACCGCGTATTCCTCCTCCGTCTTCAGCGCCGTCATGATCATGAACACGGTCGGCACCAGCGCCAGGAAGGCCGAAAAGAGCAGCACAGCGTGCTTGGGAAGGGCGGCGAGGAACTTGTTCATCGCGCGGCCTCGTCGGCAGCGGCACGGCGGCGCGCGCTGAACAGCGGGAAGATCAGCGCCACCGACACCAGGAAGAGCAGCACCGAGGCCGCCGAGGCGATGCCCGGAAGGCTGGTGCGGATCAGCGCGTTGAAGATGTAGAACTCGACCACCGTCGTCGCCGTTCCCGGCCCGCCGCGTCCCCCGCCGATGACATAGACATAGGCGAAGACGGCCGACAGCATGGTGATGGCACTGACCACCACGTAGAACTCGATGACGCCGCGCATCTGCGGCAGGATGATGTAGCGCGCCCGCTGCCACCAGTTGGCGCCCTCGAGCTTGGCCGCCTCGATCAGCGATTCGTCGAGGCTGAGCAGCCGGGCGAGAAAGAGGATGATGCCGAGCGCGGATTCGCGCCAGATGATCAGGATCATCACCGTCCACAGCGCCACGTCGGACGAGCCGATCCAGTCGAGCGCCATGAAATCCAGGCTCAGCCACCTCAGCACTTCGTTCACAGGCCCGCTGAACTGGAACATGCGCTTCATCACCACCGCGATGATCGGGATCGCCAGCACGAAGGGCACGAAGACGATGATGCGGTAGAGCTTCCAGCCGGCGACGCGCTCGTAGAGAAGGATCGACACCAGCAACGAGATCGCCACCATGACCGGGATGGCGAGCAGAAGCTGCAGATTGTGCAGCACCGATTCCCAAAAGAGGTCCTGGCCCAGCACGAGCTGGTAGTTGCGCAGGCCGATCCACGGCCCATCGATGCCGCGCACCATCTTGAAGCTGAATTCGAAGATGCGCACCAGCGGGTAGCCGAAGACGAAGGCCATCAGCGCGACGAGCGGCGCGACATAGAGGTACGGCGTGAGCCGGGATGCTCTGGTCATGATGCGAATCCGGCGAAACGCGCCATGGGTGGGGGTATTAAGATTTGCAACGACATCTCCGGCATGACGGGAGGGGGCGTCTCGGACGCCCCCTCCCCCTGTATCTCTTCAACAATGCTAACCGATCACGTAGCCGAAAGGTCGACGACCCACTTCTGGTAGTTCTCGACCAGGTCGGGGTTGAACTCCCGCCATTCCTTGGCGGTGTTGGCCGCGAGTTCGCCGGCCTGCTCGCCGGTCATGGAACCCTGCACGATCTGCTGGCCCGTCGGGATGGCGGCGCGTTCGTAGAACTGGCCGGGCATCACGTTGGTGACGTTGGAGATGTTGGCCTTCAGCCCCCAGTTCTCCCACATCGAGCGCACCGTCGCGTCGGTGATCACGCTGGTATCGAAGGTGGTGTTGGAGGGTATCCAGCCGGTCGCGTCCCAGAACGCCTTCAGCCGCTCCGGCGAGTTCAGGAATTCGAGGAACGCCGCGGCGGCCTTCGGGTCCTCGGCGTTGCTCGATATGCCGAGGCCCTGCACGTCGAGCAGCGGCTGGCCGGCGAGCTTGCCCTTGCCGAACACCGGCATGACCATGACGCCGATCTCGCCATTCGCCGTCTTCAGGTCGGCGGGAAGGCGCGTGCCGATCGACTGGCCCATGGCGAGCTTGCCGGCCGGCACGAGATCGATGCCCGGATAGAGTTCGAGCGACGACATGTCCTTGTTGAGGTAGCCCTTGGTCTTCAGCTCCTCGAGCTTCACCCAATGCTCGTGATATTTCGGATCGCGGAAATCCTTGTCGCCGATGAACAGCTCCACCGCCTCGCCGAGCGAGTCGAGGTTCTGCGGCAGCGAATGGCTGATGTACCACTCGCTCCAGTAGCCGTCCTGGATACCGCCGCCGAGCGGCTCGATGCCGGCCGTCTTCAGCGCCTCGCAGGTGGTGAGCAGTTCGTCCCAGGTCTTGGGCGGCGCGTTCGGGTCGAGCTTGGCCTGCTCGAACAGCTTCTTGTTGTATATCCACAGCATCGGCAGCGGATACCAGCCGACGCGCCATGTATCGCCACCGAAATTGCTGAGCTTGGTCGGCGTGGACGCGGTCAGGATCTCCGGCTTGATCAGTTCTTTGAGGCCCTTGAGATAGCCGAACCACACGCTCTCCATGTGGTAGATGCCGTTCCAGAGATACTGGATGTCAGGCGCGTTGCCGGCGGCGGCGGCCGTCTGGAACTGCGAGATGACGACGGCCGTATCCTGAAGCATCGGCTTCACGGTCGCATCCTTGTAGGCGGCGACCGAACTGTCGACGAATTTCTGCAGGCCGGGCAACTCCTGCTCGCCCCACCACCACATGTCGAGCGTCAACCCTTGAGCGCGCGCCGAGCCGGGCAGCATGCCGCCAAGTGCTGAGCCCGCGCCGAGCGCCAGCCCCATTTTCATCAATTCGCGGCGGGATAGATCCCAGTCTTTTTTATCCGTCATTTTTCCATTCCCCTGTTGCGTCGCTGTCAGAACGTGCTCATCAGGCCGCCATCGACCACCAGCAACTGGCCGGTCATGTAGCGGCAATAATCGGACGCCAGGAACACCACGGATCCGGAGACATCCTCGGGATAGCCGGTGCGGCCGAGCGGTATCTTGCGGCGGCGCACATACCATTCGAGGAAATCCGGCGTTTCCGCCTCGTCGACGCCGTTCACGATCGACATCGGCGTCGCCATGAAGCCGGGCGCCACCGCATTGACGAGGATATTATACGGTCCGAGTTCCACGGCCATCGATTTCGTATAGGCGATGATGCCACCCTTGGCGGCGTTGTAGGGGCCGGTGTCGCCGCTCGAGGCAAAGCCCTGGATCGAGGCGATATGGATGATGCGGCCGCCCTCCTGCTTCACCATCTGCGGAGCGACGAGCTTGCTGCCCATGTAGACGGCTTCGAGGTTGATCGCGATGGTGCGCCGCCAATCCTCCAGCGTGTCGTTGAGGATCGTCCTGGTCGGCGGGTTGATGGCGGCGTTGTTGACCAGCACGTCGACGCGGCCGAGCTTGGCGATCACGTCGGCGACGATCTCGCCGTAGCGGTCGTAGTCGGTCACGTCGAGCGCATAGTGATACGCGTGCCCTCCCGCGGTCCTGATTTCATCTTCGACGGAAGCGGCCGTGGCGGCGTTGCGTTCGAGCAGGACGACCTTGGCGCCCTCGCGCGCCATCTCCAGCGAAACCGCGCGGCCAAGTCCCTGACCGGCGCCGGTGACGAGGCAGACCCTGTCGTTCAGCAGACCCAACGCCACACTCCTAGCATACCTGGAATCGACCTTTTGCCGATCCGCCCATCAGGCCGTCTTCCGGAATGTTGGACCTTGCTCTGATATGCCGGAAGATATTAGACTTTGCCCGAAAGTCGCGTCAAGGGCGCAAGGCCCTTCGGGCGCCTTTCATTTGCGCGCCCGGACAGCTCGAAGGATATTATGCATGGCGGACGAATCCCAAACGCTCAAGCTCGCCAATGTCGGCTATGCCTTCGACCATCCGGAGGCCGTCGCCTGGGGCCCGGACGGACGCGCCTATGCCGGCGGGGAAGCCGGCCAGCTCTATCGCTTCAGCCTCGACGGAAAGGGCATCGAAGAGGTCGCGCGGGTCGAGGGCGGCTTCCTGCTCGGACTGGCGCATGACGCCGACGCCAACACCTATGCCTGCGACGATCGCTCGGCCTGCGTCCACCGCATTACGCCGGACGGCAAGATCAGCACCTATGCCAATGGCAACGCCTCGCAGAAGATGCGCGTGCCGAACTATCCGGTGTTCGACGACCGCGGCAATCTCTACGTCTCGGATTCCGGCGCCTGGGGTGCGCGCGACGGCTTCATCTGGAAGGTCGCGCCGGGCGGCGTCGCCGAAATCTGGGACCGGCAGGCGAGCGGCTTCACCAACGGCCTGTGCCTGTCCGCCGACGGACGCTGGCTCTATGTCGCCGAATCCTGCCCTCCCCTCATCTCGCGCGTCGAGATCAAGGCCGACGGCAGCGCCGGCAAACGCGAGGTGCTGATCGAGCTGCCGCGGCAAGTGCCTGACGGCCTCGCCTTCGACACGGCCGGCGATCTCTACATCAGCCTCTACAACCCCAACATCGTCTACCGCCTGACCGTCGCCGGCGAGCTGATCACGCTCTACGACGACTGGGAACAGTTGATGCTGGTCGCGCCGACCAACATCGCCTTCGGCGGCCCCGATCTGAAGACCCTGATCATCGCCTCGATCTGCGGCTGGTCCGTCCACACCGCGCCGATGCCGGTCGCCGGTCTGCCGGTGCGCTACCCGAAGATTTAGCGCCCCTTCCTTCTCCCCTTGAGGGAGAAGGTGGCCGAGCCGAGCGAAGCGAGAGCGAGGTCGGATGAGGGGTGCTGGAAGAACTCGGCGTTGACAGTGCCAGCCATGTTGCTTGGCGTCTTGCGCCCCGCGCAGCACCTCTCATCCGTCGCCTTCGGCGACACCTTCTCCCTCAAGGGGAGAAGGGAGGGGCGCCCCACTAAAGCTTCGGCGTCCGATAGAGCACCTTGCCCTTCACGGAGATCTCGGCGTCGACGAGATATTTCCTGATCCCCTCGGCGCTCATCGTGACTCCGAGCCCCGGCTCCGCAGGCACGTTGACCTCGCCATTTGCATCCGGCGTCAGATGCGTCTGCGACATATCCCAGGCGACCGATTTCGGCGCGAATGGATACTCGCAGATGACATGCTTCTCCAGACCCGCAAAGGGTTGCAGCGAGGCGCAGAGCGCCAGATGCGATGTGAAGGTGTGGTTCACATAGGTCACGCCCCGCGCAACGGCATAATCGGCGACCTCCTTGGCCGGACCGATGCCGCCGATGCGGCCGCAGTCGATCTGGATGTAGGACACCTTGCCGTAATCGATCAGCTGGCGCGCCATGTGCACATTGTGCGAGGCCTCGCCGCCGGCGAGTTTTATCTTGCCGCTGCGCGCATCGAGCTTGCCGTAGGCGTCGTAGGCGCCGCCGTGGAACGGCTCCTCCAGCCAGGTCGCTCCCACTTCCTCCAGCATCGAAATGCGCGCCGCCGCCGCATCGACATCCTCGCGGAAGATCTGGCCTGCATCGATGAGCAGCGTGCCTTCCGGTCCCAGCCCTTCGCGCGCGGCCTGCAGATGGTCGCGATCATCCGCGAGGCCACCGCGCCCGAACGGACCCCAGCCGCATTTCACCGCCCGGTAACCCTTGTCGCGCGCCGACCGGCAGCCGGCCAGCGTCCCGGCCGGCGTGTCGCCGAAAAGCTGCGAGGCGTAGGGCAGCTTCGGATAAGCCTTCTTGTAGCCAAGCAATTCGTAGACCGGCGCATCGCGCTTCCTGCCCAGAATGTCCCACAGCGCCATCTCGATGCCCGACCAGGTGTGCGCTGCCTGCAGCAGGTCCATGCATTCCAGTTCGACGGCGGCGGCGAGCCCATAAATGTCGGCCGGCGAGTCGACCTTGCGGCCAAGCACCACGGCTTCCACCGGCTTGCAGGCGCCGTGCGACATCGGCGCGACGTAAGCCGCGATCGAGGTCAGCGGCGACGCCTCGCACTCGCCCCAGCCGATCACGCCGTCGGCCGCCACGCGCACGACAAGCGCGTCCTGGCTGCCGTCGCCGATGTCCTCGACGACCGGCATGGAGAGGTAGAAAAAATCGATGGCTTCGATAGGCATGCAAAAATCCTTGATCAGACGCGGAATGAATTGAGGGCGTTTTCGTCGATGGTGACGCCAAGCCCGGGCTTGGTCGGCAGAGGGATGCGGCCGTCGACGATCGGCAGCTCCTCCGAGCAGAGTTCCATCCTGAGCCTCGAATCGGCGAGTTCGCGCGGCAGGAATTCGATGTGGGTGCAGGTCGGCGACACGACCGAGAGATGCGCCGAGGCCGCGATGCCGATCGCCGATTTCCAGCAATGCGGCACCACGAGCAGTCCATGGTCGGCGGCATGCTGGGCCACGCGCCGCGCCTCGGTCAGGCCGCCGACGCGGCCGACGTCGGGCTGCGCCACGTCCAGGCCGCCGGCGCGGAAGAGTTCGAGGAACTCGAAGCGCGTGTTCAGCCACTCGCCCGCCGCCACGCGCACGGGCGAGGCCTTCACCAGCTTGGCGTAGCCCTCGACGTCGTCGGACGGCAGCGGCGTCTCGATGAAAAAGATGTCCTCGCCGGCAAACATCTCGATGGCGCGCAGCGCTTCCTTCCAGTCGCGCCAGGCATAGGCGACGTCGACCATCACCGTCATTTCCGGCCCGATCGCCTTGCGGCATGCGGCGACGATTTTTGCGATCTCGCGGTCGTCCTCGATCTGCAGCGAATTGTGGGAGTAAGGCCCCTTGGTGCAGACCTCGAGTTTCACCGCGCGGAAGCCGAGTTCCTTCGCCTTCACCGCCCGCTCGACCAGGATGCGTGTGTAGGTCTCGAGGTCGTCGCCTTCGGGCAACAGCGAGGCATAGGGCGTGATGACCGGGTTGACCGCGCCGCCGAGAAGCTGCCAGCACGGCTTGCCCTCGATCTTGCCGCGCAAATCCCACAGCGCCATGTCGAGCGCGCCGATGGCGCAGATGCCGAGGCCCCGCCGGCCGGTCATCGCCGACCCCTTGTACATGCGCTCCCAGAGCCCTTCGACATCGCTCGGATCGGCGCCGATCAGCATCTCGGTCAGCCCCAGGCCCATGATGTGGGTGCCCCGCGCCTCGATCATGGCGCGCGCGACCCACGGGTTGGTGTCGGTCTCGCCGATGCCGACATGGCCGTCGTCGGTGTGGATCTTCACGACGAGATTGTCCTGCGCCGACGAATTCGCGTCGGCGCGGTAGTCCGGCACGAGCAGCACGAAACACTCGATCTCGGTAATTTTCATATCGTCGCTCTCCGGTCTCCAGAATTGTCGTTTGTCGTTATCGTCGCGCCCGGCCAGGTGGCCCGGCGCGCCAGTTCGTCCAGCGAGTGGTGGCAGCGTATGCGCAAGCCTTCGTCGGTTTCGCGCCAAGGCGGCCGCTCGCTCTCGCAGATATCGCCGATCTGCCAGGCGCATCGGCCTGCATAGGCGCAACCGGCCGCGGACGGCGCTTTCGCCGCGTCGCGGCCCGGGCCGCGATGCGGGCTCGGCTTCAGCGGCGTCGGCACCGCCTCCAGCAGGCTGTGCGTGTAAGGGTGGAACGGGGCGGCGAAAATCTGGTCGCGGCGGCCGATCTCCATGATGTCGCCGCGAAACAGCACGCAGACCCGGTCGGCCAGCATGCGCACGACGGCGAGGTCGTGCGAGATGAACAGCATGGCGATGCCGCGTTCGGCCTTCAGCCGCTGCAGCAGCGCCAGGATGCTTGCCTGCACCGAAACGTCGAGCGCCGACAGGATCTCGTCGCACAAAAGCAGCGTCGGTTCGGCGATCAGCCCGCGTGCGATGGCGACGCGCTGGCGTTCGCCGCCCGAAAGCTCGTCCGGAAAGCGGGCTGCATATTTCCCGTCGAGCCTGACGTCGGCAAGTGCGGCCGTGACGTCTGCCTGCGACGATCTCCCGAAGAAAAATTCCAGCGGCCGCGACAGCGCCTTGGCGATGCGTGCGCGCGGATTGAGTGAGGCATCCGGATTCTGGAACACGAACTGGATCAGCCGCCGCTCCTGCGGCGTACGGTCCTTCACGAGTCCCGCGAGCGCCTTGCCGGAAAGCCTGATTTCGCCCTCGGCCGGCGCGATCAGCCCGGCCACGGCGCGCGCCAGCGTCGACTTGCCGCTGCCGGACTCGCCGACCAGCGCCACCGTCTCGCCCTTGCCGATATCGAGGCTGATCTCACGCAGCGCGAGAAACGCATTCCTGCCGGAGCCATAGACGACGCTGACATTGCCGATCGCCAGAAGCCGTTCGGCATGCTCGACCTCGGCCGCCTGCGTCACGGCGCGCGCGTCGGCCGGCACTGAAATCTCCGGCCAGCGCCAGCAGGCGACCTCGCGGTCCGCACCCGCCCGCTGAAGTTCCTGTTTTTCCTCGAAGCACCTGTCCAGGGCCCAGTCGCAGCGCGGCGCGAAGGGGCAGCCCTTGGGCAGATCGTGCCGCTGCAAGAGACCGCGCAATGGCCGCGCGGGAAGACCCGATTTGTCCTCGATGTTAGGTATCGAGCCTATCAATCCGCGCGTATAGGGATGTTTCGGATCGGTGAAGAGTTCGGCGGTCGGGGCGATCTCGACCATCCTGCCCGCATACATGACGCCGATGCGGTCGGCGATCTCGGACAGCAGGCCGAGATCGTGCGTGACGTAGAGCATCGACATCTTCAGCCGCGCCCGGAGGTCGACCAGCAGGGCGACGATCTGCTCCTGTGTCGTCACGTCGAGACCGGTCGTCGGTTCGTCGAGCACCACGAAGGCGGGCTCGCAGGCCAGCGCCATGGCGATGCAGACGCGCTGCTGCTGGCCGCCCGAAAGCTGGTGCGGAAAGCGCCGCAGGAATTGGATCTCGGCCGGCAGCCCGACCAGGCGGAATAGTTCGAGTGTGCGCCGTAGGCGTTTGTCGGGATCGCCGCTTCCATGCGCCCGCAGGATCTCGTCGATCTGCGCGCCGACCCTCATGCCCGGATTGAGCGCCGTGGTCGGATTCTGCGGCACGAAGGCAATGCGCGCGCCGCGTATCTTGTCGAGTTCCGGCCGGTCGAGCGCAAGCAGGTCGCGGCCGTCGAAGCGTATGGCGCCGGCATCCGTGCGCATAGCCGGGGGACGATAGCCCAGAAGCTGCAATGCTATCGTCGACTTGCCGCAGCCGGATTCGCCGACCAGACCGAATACCTCTCCAGGCGCGACCGAAAAATTCACGTCGTCGACGACGCGCAGGAAGCCCGCCCCCTGCCGGTACGATACCGACAGACCCTCGACCGAGATGGCGGGTGCCGCGCCCATTCACTGCACCCCGAGCTTGACCGTGCGGCCGAGGATGCGCGCCAGCCCTTCGGTGAAGAGGTTCAGCCCGACGACCAGCGACGCAAGCGCCAGTCCCGGTCCGAGCACCGTGATCGGCGTGATCATGATCAGTGCGCGGTTCTCGCTGATCATCAGTCCCCATTCGGGCGTGGGCGGCCTGAGCCCGAAGCCGAGGAAGCCAAGCGAGCCGATCAGCACGGGCGCGTAGCCCGCCCGCAAGGCGAATTCGACCAGGAGCACGCTCGTTGCGTTCGGCAGCAGTTCGCGCCGCATCACCGACCATGCGTTCTCGCCGCGCAGGCGCGCGACGGTCACGTAGTCGCGCGTCGCGATGTCGACCGCCACCGAGCGTGCCATGCGCGCGATGCGCGGCGCATAGACCAGCGCCACGACGAGCACGATCAGGACCGGGTTGCCGGAGAGCTCGGGGCCCGCCGCCGCGATCGCGATCAGCGCCAGCACGAGGAAGGGGATGCTGATCAGGGCTTCGAGCAGACGCTGCAGGATCTCGTCGACCCAGCCGCCGACATAGCCCGACAGCAAGCCAAGCACGGCGCCGACGACAAGTCCGAGCAGCGTTCCGGACAGCGACAGCAGGATGACGATATGGCTGCCGTGGACGACGCGCGAAAAGATATCGCGTCCGAGCTGATCGACGCCAAACGGATGCGCCCAGTCCATGCCGGACAGCGGGTGTCCGGTGCCCATCTGCGAGAAACCGTAGGGCGCCCAGAACGGGCCCGTCGCTGCGACGAGCAAATGAAGCACGAGCACGATCAGGCCGATGCGAAAGCTCAGCGGCGTCTGCCGCCAGAGCGGCAGCAGGCCGGTCCATCTGGCCGGTGGCGCTGAAAGCGTCTCGGTGCTCATATCACCCGGTCCTGAGACGCGGGTTGAGCAGGATCGCCGCGACGTCGGCGATCAGGTTCGCCGCGACATAGACGAAGGCGGCGATCATCACCGTCGCCTCGATGACAGGCAGGTCGCGCAGCTGCAGCGAATCGACCAGCAGGCTGCCGAAGCCCGGATAGGAGAACACCTTCTCGACCACCACCACGCCGCCGACCAGATAGGCGAGGTTGAGCGCCGTCACGTTGAGCGTCGGCACCAGCGCGTTGGGCAGCGCATGGCGCAAGAGCACGCGCCTGCGCGACAGGCCCTTCAGTTCCGCCATGCGGATATAGTCGGAGTCCAGCACCTCGATCAGATTGTCGCGCAGCATGCGCACCGCATAGACGGCCATGACGATCGCCAGCGTCAGCGCCGGCAGGGTCATCGCCCGGAAATATTCCCACGCACTGGAACTTGCGTCGACGAGCGAGATCGCCGGCAACAGCGGCACCATCACGACGAAGCTCAAAAGCAGGATCGTCGCCAGCAGGAAATCGGGCAGCGACAAAAGCACCAGCGTCACCACCGAGAAGGCATGATCAACCGCGCGGTCGCGGTTGAGCGCCTGCAGAAGCGCCGGGATGATGGTCAGCGGCAGATAGATCAGAAAGGCGTAGGCCGACAGCAGCACCGTGTTGAAGATGCGGGGGCTGAGGATTTCCGACACCGGCCGGCTGGAAACCAGCGACTGGCCGAGATCGCCGGTGACGAGCCCGCCCAGCCAGGCCAGATACCGAACCGGCGCCGCCCGGTCGAGCCCGAGTTCGGTGCGCAGTTGCGCCAGCATCTCGGCCGTCGCGTCGCGCCCGAGGATGCGGGACGCGACGTCGCCCGGCAGCACTTCAAGCATCCAGAAGATGATGAGCGACACCAGGATCAGTGTCACGACGGACATGAGGGACCGGCGGATCACCAGTTTGAAGATGGTCACGCCGGCTCCCCGTCATAGATCGGCATCGATGGAGTCCCGCGCCCCTGGAAATCCGGAGCGCGGGCAGTCTATTACTTGCAGCTCAGATCTTCAAAGTTCAGGTTGAAGTTCTGCGCCCGCGGCGTGTAGCCGTCGCAGCCGGCGCGCAGCGCCAGCACCTGATGCACGAACATCGGCAGCACCAGCCCGCCCTCGGTGGCGAGCATCTTGCCGGTCTCCTGGAACAGCTTGGTGCGCTCGGCGGCGTCGACGGTGGTGTTGGCCTTGAGCAGCAGCGCGTCATAGTCGGGACGCTCCCAATGCGTCTCCTTCCACTTCGCGGTCTGCGTATAGGCGGTGGCGAGGCCCTCGCCCGGCGGGCGCATCGACCAGGCGGAGGTCACCAGCGGCTTCTTCAGCCAGACGTCGTCCCAGAAGCTTTCGGCCGGCGTGACGATGACGTTGATGTTCATGCCCGCGGCCTTCGCCATCTCGGCATAGACCTGCGCCATCAACACCATGCCCGGCACGCCTTCGGCGGTATAGAGGTCGAAGCTCAGGCCGTCCTTGTAGCCGGCCTCCGCGAGCAGAGCCTTGGCCTTCTCGATATCCTGTTTGGGGGCTTCCTTGACGTAGGAAGCAGGACTGCCAACCGGCACCGGGTTGTCGGCGCCCGGTTCGCCGAAGCCGAGCAGCACGGTGTCGACCATCGCCTGGCGGTCGACCACGAGCTTCATCGCCTCGCGCACCTTGGGATTGTCGAAGGGCGGCGTGTCGATCCACGCCGATACGGTCATCGAGTTGGACGCGGCCGTCTCCAGCAGCTTCACCGACGGATCGTCCTTCAGCGTCGAGATGACCGAAGGATCGACATTGAGCATGAGGTCGACCTGCCCCGCCTTGATCGCCGACACGGCGGCCACCGCTTCCTGCGCGACCGTGATGCGCAGGCATTCCGACTTCGGGTGGCCGGCGTTCCAGTAGTTCGGATTCTTGCGCAGGATGCGCACCGGCGCATTGGGCGTGAATTGTTCCTGCATGAACGGGCCGGTGCCGTCGGCTTTCAGCTTGAGCGTCTCGCCGGTCGCGCCATCAGGAACGATGTTGGTGAACTTGTTGGTGATCAGCACCGGCAGTTCGACCACCGGGTTCTTCGTCTTGAAGACGACCGTCGTGGCATCCGGCGCGCTGATGCCGTCCGCGTCGAGGAATTCGAGCACCGCGCGTGCGCCAGAGCCGGTCTTCTCGTCGAGCAGGCGCTTGAAGCTCCACACCACGTCGGCGGACGAAAAATCCTTGCCGGAATGGAATTTCACGCCTTCGCGCAGCTTGAAGGTCCAGGTCAGCCCGTCTTCCGACACCGACCATTCCGTCGCCAGCTCCGGCAGGACGTTGAAGTTGTCGTCGATGTCGACTAGCCGGTTATAGACGGCGAAGGTGTGGTAGGCATCGTCGCCGGAATGCATGTCGGCGGGATCCATCGACTGCTTCTCGCCGCTCCACTCATAGCCCAAAATCTTCACGCATTCGTCGCCGGCGGCGGCAAATCCCGTCGTCGCCGACCCTGTCAGACCGAGCGCTGCCATCGCCGCGCCGGATAACCACGCAGAAATTTTCATCGTCCTGTTCTCCCTGACAACCAGTTCCCCGATATGTCGCCTTTTCCGAAATACCGGATAGGCGTACATTTATGTAGACTGGCACAATATCCGTGTTAGCTTGCGAGTCAAGGAACCGGAGACGCGCCGGCGCGCAATTCCGGTCTCCGATCTGGCATGAGGGGACGTTCGGAATGGCGCCTGTAAAGCTGCGCGGGATGACTTGGGATCATCGCCGCGCAATAGACCCGTTGACGTATAGCCTGCCGCAGTTCCGCAATCGCCACCCCGACATCGACATCGAGTGGTCATCGCGACCGCTCGCGGGCTTCGAATTCACCTCGGTCGACGCGCTCGCCGAGGACTACGACCTGATCATCCTCGACCATCCGTTCATGGGCGCGGTATCCGCCTCCGGCTCGCTAGCGCCGCTCGACGGGATCGGCGGTCTTTCGGATGACCTCTTCGTGGGACCGTCGCTTGCGACCTACCGCATGAAGGGAAGCCTATGGGCACTGCCGGTCGATGCCGCGGCCCAAGTCGCCGTGTCGCGTCCCGATCTCATGCAGGCGCTCGACGCAGAGCCGCCGCGCAACTGGAGCGAGCTGATATCGCTCGGCGCAAAAGCCCGGCGCAGGTCGCTCAGCCTCGCCATCGGACTATCGGGCGTACACAGCCTGATGACCTTCTTCACCTTGATGGCCAATCTCGGGACCCCTTGCGCGACCACGCAGGAAGAGCCCTTCGCGGACCGCCCCACGGCGCGCGGCGCCCTCGGCCTGCTGCGCGGCCTGCTGGAGTTCTGCCCGCGCGAGGCGCTCGACTGGAACAGCATCCGGCTGCATGACGAGATGGCCGCACGCGACGACCTCGTCTTCTGCCCCGCCGTCTATTGCTATGCCACCTATGCCGAGGCCGACCAGCGCCGCCCGCTGCGCTTCCACGACCTCCCCGGCCCCACCGGCCCCACCGGCTCGACCATCGGCGGCACCGGGCTCGCAGTCTCCGCTAAATGCAGACATCGCGAGGCCGCGTTCGACTATGTCCGCTTCGCCGCCGAGCTTGCCACACAGCGGGTTTTCGCCGAACATCACGGCCAGCCGGCGCACCGCGCGCTCTGGCTGGACGAGGCGATCAACCAACGTTTCGGCGGCTGCTACCGGAACACGCTGGCGACGATGGAAGCCTGCTGGGTCCGCCCCCGCTACAACGGCTATCTCGCCTTCCAGGAAGCAGCCGGCGGGCTTGTTGAGGCGCATCTGCGCGGCGACCTCGCAGAAGACGCGCTGCTCGACCGGCTCGAGCGCTTGCACGCCGGCCGCTGAAGATTGGAGCAGATTTTCAGCCGAGCCGGCGCGACAGCTTCTCGGCTGCGTTCATCACGCGCTCGATGAGATAATCCCGGTTGGGCTTGGTCAGCCGCTGTTCGGGCGCGACCACGCTCAAGGTGGCCACACAGCGGCCTGCCGCATCGACCACCGGCGCCGCGACGCAGCCGGCGTGCTCGTTGGTCTCGTTGATCTCGGTCGCATAGCCCTGGCGGCGGAATTTCCGGATCTGCGTGATCAGCTTCTTCACGTCGGTCGCCGCCCGGCCCGTCGGCGAGGGGCGCACCGTCGCGGTCAGCAGCGCCGTCAAGGCCTTGTCGTCCAGGTCGGACACGAGAAGCCGGCCCGCCGCCGCCCAGTTCACCGGAACGCGGGAGCCGACCTGGCTGATGATGCGCAAGGCGCGCACCCCCTCCTCCTTCAGCAGCACCATCATCAGGTCGTTGTCGAGCACGGAGAGCTGCACGGTCTCGCCGGTCTCGTCGCGCAGCTGCTCGGCAATGCGGCTGCCGTCCTTCAACAGATCGACATGGCCGCGATAGGCCATGCCGAGCTCGAACAGCTTGCGGCCGAGGAAGAGCCCGCTGCCGCGGCCGGACGGCGCCAGATAGTCGCCTTCCGACAGCGTGCGCACCAGTTCGTAGGCGGTGGATTTCGGGATCGACAGCTCGGTAACGATCTGCGCGACCGTGATCGGCTCGGCCCGCTTGAGCATCAGCTCGAATATGTCGAGCGCGCGGCGCACGCTGCGCGAGCCGGTGCTTTCTTCGTCCGCGGCGGTTTCGGGACCGGATTCCGGCTGACCCTTGGCATTCGATTTGAGCGAGGTGCGTATGTTCATCGTTCTTGTTTTTCCAGGATTGCGGACTACCGTCCGGCATTCGGAAATGTTACGGTGCCTTGAACGGAGGGAGCGGCATGAAAATCGTGGACATCGAGGTGATCGAGCTGCGCGTCCCCGGCTGGACCGGCGAGACGTTCGACGGGTCATACGACAATTGTCTGGTTCTCGTCCACACTGACGAAGGCCTATCCGGGATTGCGGAAGTGGACAGCGTGCCTTCGGTGATCCGGGCGATCGTCGATGCGCCGCGCTCGCACACCCACGCCATGGGGCTGAAGCAGGCGATCGTCGGGGCCGATCCAGGCGACGTCGAAGGCCTGTGGGAGCGCATGTACGACCTCACCAGCTATTACGGCCGTCGCGGCGCCGTCATTCACGCCATATCGGCCGTCGACATTGCGCTGTGGGACCTGCGCGGCAAGGTTCGGGGCAAGAGCGTCGGCGCGCTGCTCGGCGCCCAAAAGCGCGACCGCGTGCTCGCCTACGGCACCGTCTATCCGCTCGGCGAAACGGCTGACGACGTGCGCCGCAATATCGACCGCGGCCTGAAGCTCGGCCTCAAGGCGATCAAGATCGTCGCCGACCCGTTCTGGCGCGACGATCTCGACAAGACGGCGGAGCTCATCCGCGCCGCGCGCGAGCATGTCGGCCCCGACATCCGGCTCATGGTCGACGCCGCCACCGCCTGGACGAAGGCCGAGCAAGGCCTGCCGCTGATGCCGATCTTCAAGCAATACGATTTCTTCTGGGTCGAGGCGCCACTGCCGATCGACGATCTCGACGGCCATGCGCGCTTCCAGGGTTTCGGCGTGCCGATCGGTGGCGGCGATCTCGGCCTGACCACCCGCTTCGAATACGAGGAAGCCTTCGTGCGCGGCAGGATCGACATCGCCCAGCCCGACGTCACCATGGCCGGCGGCATCACCGAACTGATGCGCATCTCCGAACTGGCCAGGCGTCTGGGCAGGCGCGTCGTCACCCATGGCTACAAATCGAACATCACGATCGCCGCCAACCTCGCCTTCCTGTCGCAGCATTGGGCCGACGAGCCCTGCGAATATTCGACCAGCCAGTCGCCGCTGCGCTGGCAACTGACGAAGGAAGCCTTCCCGATCGAAGCGGACGGGCGGATAACGGTTCCGACCGCTCCCGGCCTCGGCGTCAGCCTCGACCCGGCGACCGTGGAAAAATACCGGATCGGCTAATCCACCCGCCAGCGCGCGACCAGTTCCTCGTTCAGCTCGACACCCAGCCCCGGCCCGGTCGGCAGTTCCATGAAACCGTCGACCACGGCGGGCTCGGGCGACACCAGTTCGCGCCTGAGCGGGCTGTCGAAGACCAGCGGCGAGACATATTCGAACACCGGCGCCGCCGGGCATGCCGCCTGGAAATGCCGCCCGGCGGCCGAGGTGATGCCGGTCTTCCAGCCATGCGGCACGACCTCGGCGCCGAAAAGCTCGCACATGTCGGCGATGCGGCGGATCTCGGTCAGTCCGCCGCCGCGCCCGATATTGGGCTGCACGACGCCGACCTTGCCGACCGTCAGCCATTCGCGCACCTCGAAGCGGGTCGCAGCCGCTTCTGCGCCGCCGATGCGGATTGAGCTCTTTTCCGCGAGCCGCGCATGGCCCGCGAGGTCGTCATGCTGCAGCGTCGCCTCGGCGAAGAAGATGTTGGCGTCCGCCACGCGCTCCAGCACGAACAGCGCATCGTGCCAATTGTGCCAGCGATAGCCGAAATCGACCGCCATGGTGATCTCGTCGCCGAGCATTTTCCGGCCTTCGTGGATCAGGTCGACCAGCTCGCGGTCGGTGACGAGATCGTAGAACAGCACCTCCATCTTCACCGCGCGAAAACCAGACGCCAGCGCCGTGTCGAACTGCCTGCCGATCTCGCGCATCAGCTCGGCTATGCCGCGTCCCTGCGCCAGGCCCGGAAAGATGGTGCAGTATGGCCTGAGCTTCTGCCGCCGCGCGCCGCCCATAAGCTTGTACGCAGGCACGCCGAGCTGCTTGCCGGCAAGGTCGTGCAGCGCGATGTCTATCGCCGAGATCGCATGGATGCCGAGCCCGCGGCGGCCCGGCCAGAAGGTGCCGTCATAGAGCTTCTGCCAGATGGCGGCGATCTCCAGCGGATCCTCGCCGACCAGGATCTCGCCGGCATTGCGGCTCCACAGATGCGCCGTCGGCATTTCGAGGAAGCTCTTCACCGCCCCGGGCGGCGCATCGGCCTCGCCGAAGCCGTAGCGGCCTTCTTCGTCGAACACTTTTACGATCACCGTGTCCGCCGTGCCGTCGAGGTCGTTCGCCGAGCTTGCCGGCGAGAAGACCGGAATGACCTCGATCCGTGCGATCCTGCTCGTCATCTCAATAGACCGCGCGGCCGCCGGAAAGGTCGAAGGTGAAGCCGGTGGTGAAGCTGCAGGCCGGCGAGACGATCCAGGCGATCATCTCGGCAGCCTCCTCCAGCTCGCCGCAGCGCTTCATCGGTATCTTGTCGGTCATGTAGGCGACCTGCGCCTCGGGCAGCGCCGCCACCATCGGCGTGCGGATCACCGCCGGCGCCAGCGCATTGATGGTGATGCCAGTCTCGGCATAGTCCTTGCCCATCGACTTCACCAGGCCGATGACGCCCGCCTTGGTGGCGGAATAGGCGGTCATGCCCGCATTTCCATCTTTCCCCGCTATCGAGGCCAGATGAAGGATGCGGCCGTAGTTCTTCTCCATCATGTGTGGCAGCACCGCCTGCGAAACCAGGAGCGGGCCAAGCATGTTGATGCGGTAGACGAGGTCGAAATCGTCGGGATCGACCTCGTGCACCTTGAGATTGGTCTTGCCGGTGACGCCCGCGCAATTGACCAGCGCATGGAGCTGCCCGCTCTCGCGAAGGACCGCGTCCCAGACGGCCTTCTGCGACCTGTCGGTAATTTCCAGCGCATAACCGGCCGCCTTGCCGCCGGCGGCGGCGATTTCGTTGGCCGCGCGCCGCGCGCCTTCGCCGTCGCGGTCGAGGCAGATCACTGCCGCGCCCCGCCCCGCCATCAGCGACGCGGCCGCACGCCCTATTCCGCTCGCCGCCCCGATGATTGCGATCGTATAGGGCGTGGGGAAACTGGTCATGCGGAACTCCTGCGCATCATGCCGGCAAGGTCCTCCCGCCGGGTCTGCGCAGACCATAGGCCATTCCGGTTATCTAGACAATTGTCCGTAATGCCGGACGAACAGGCAGGAGATTGGAGCAGTGGGAACCTCGCGACGGCGCCTATGTGTCCTCGGGCCGTCGCGGAAAATCGGGAACGCCGGTACGGAATGAGGCCGGTGCCGCAACAGCGCGGCTTCACACGCCGCGCGCGTCGGGCTGCCGCTCAGCTTTCGCCGCGCTGTTGCCAGAACGTATTGGCGAGCTGTTCGAGGTGGTTGCGCATGGCTGCTTCCGCCGCATCCGCGTCGCGCGCGGCGATAGCCTCGTAGATCGCTTTGTGCGCGTTGTAGGCGGTCCGCTCCTGGCCGCTCGCCCTCAACGTCACCACGCGCTGCTCGGTCAGCCATTCCGAGATCTGGTCGTGCAGCGCGATGAAGATCGGATTGCGTGCGATCTTGGCAAGCTCGAAGTGGAAGGCGATGTCCGTCGCGGTAAACTGGTCCGAATCGCCGATCGCCTTCTTGTTGGCGTCGAGCGCCCGCTTCAGCGCCGCGAGATCGTCCTCCGTCGCGGCCCTGGCCGCCTCGCGCGCCAGCCCCACCTCGAAAAACAGACGCGCGCCCTGGAAGTGCCGCTGCCCCTCGGCCTTCGACAGCATCTGGCGCACCGCCGGCGCCATGCCGGTGAAGATGTGGCTCGCCGTCGGCATCAGCACGCGGGCGCGGGCGCCGTTGGTGAGTTCCACCAGCCCGGCCTTCTGCAGCGAGATCAGTGCCTCGCGAATGGCCGGGCGGCCGACGCCGAAGCTGGTCTGGAGATCGCGTTCGGGCGGCAACTGGTCTCCCGGACGCAGCTTGCCGGCCAGGATCTGCGCCTCCAGATGAGCCGCGACATGTTCGAAGAGCTTCTTGCGCTCGATGACGAGTGGATCGACCATGTACCTTTCATACCATCATGCTTGACAACCATGCAATAGCTTGCAAGGATCAAAGCTCAAGACGGCCCGGATGGGAAGAGCGGGGAGCCATGACTCCACAGCTTTGTCATGCGTCCTGTCCTGAAAAAGCGGTCGTTGGGACTGCGGCAAAGCTGGTGGAGGAAACTGCATGAGAATCGCCATTCTGGGCGGCGGCGGAGCTATGGGCGGCCTGTTCGGCGGCTATCTTTCGCGCGCCGGCAACGACGTCACCCTGATTGACGTCTCCCGGGCGGCGATCGAAGCGATCAACGGCCGGAAACTGACCATAGAGGAAAAGGACGGCAGCCAGCCTGCCTTCGCCGTCAAGGCGAGCGACGACCCGAAGAGCGTCGGCCCGGTCGATCTCATCGTCAATTTCGTCAAGTGCTACCACACCGAGGCCGCTATCAGATCCGCCGCCCCGATGATCGGCCCCGAAACCGCGGTGCTCAGCCTACAGAACGGCTGGGGCAACGCCCCGCGCATCGCATCGATCGTCGGCGAGGACAGGGTTCTGGTCGGCCTGACCTATCACAGCGCGACGCTGCTGGCGCCCGGCCGGGTCAAGCATCCCGGCGCCGGCATGACCTATATCGGCGAACTCGGCGGCAAGCCCACCAGCCGGCTCGAAAAGGTCGCCGAGGCCTTTCGCGGCGCCTCCTTCGACGTGACCATCTCCGACAGCATCCTCGATGAGGTCTGGAAGAAGCTGGCGCTCAACGCCTGCACGCTGCCGACCTCGGCGCTGCTGCGTTTTTTCGCCCACGAACTCGTAGCTTTCGAGCCGGCGAAGCTCGAAATGGCGGCCATCCTGCGCGAGGTGGTCGACGTCGCCAACGCGCAAGGCATCGCACTCGACTATGACGAGCGCTGGAACGCGATCGTCAGCCTGCTCGAGAAGGCGATCGGCGGCAAGGCCTCGATGC
Organism: Mesorhizobium sp. KR9-304; assembly: GCF_040049215.1. Taxonomy (NCBI): domain Bacteria; kingdom Pseudomonadati; phylum Pseudomonadota; class Alphaproteobacteria; order Hyphomicrobiales; family Phyllobacteriaceae; genus Mesorhizobium; species Mesorhizobium sp. KR9-304. The sequence goes on from NZ_JBDZDN010000001.1 coordinate 861,041, forward strand.
TGCAGGACGTGGAAGCCATGCGGCAGACCGAAATCGAGGTGATCAACGGCGCCATCGTCGAGGCTGGCAGGCGCGCCGGCGTCGCCACGCCGCACAACCAGGCGATGGTCTGGATGGTCCAGGCCGCCGAGCAGCATTACCTCAAGGCGAAGACGCAGTGATGGCCCGGCGCCTCGCAGCGATCGGCAACCGCTCCGCAGCCGCAAGGCCGGTGGTGGGCTGACATGGTTCCGCGCGTCGAAGTCCGCAACCTCACCAAGACGTTCCCCGGCGTGCGTGCGCTCGACGACGTCTCGATGACGGTCGAGGCCGGCGAGATACGCGCGCTTCTCGGCGAGAACGGCGCCGGCAAGTCCACCCTCGGCAAGATCGTCGCCGGCGTCTATTCGCGCACGGCCGGCGCGGTGCTGTTCGACGGCGCCGAGGTCGGCGACATCGACGAGCGGGCGGCCGGCGATCTCGGCATCGGCATCGTCCATCAGGAAGGCTCGCTCGTGCCGCAGCTTTCCGTCGCCGAAAACATCTTCGCCGGGCGCCAGCCGACCAAATGGCTCGGCCAGGTCGACAAGCAAGTCATGCGAGACCGCGCCGCGGCGCTGATCGCCGAACTCGGCGTGGCCATCGACCCGACCCTCAAAGTGGCATCCCTGTCTCCGGCCCAGGCGCAGATCATCGAGATCGCCAAGGCGCTGTCGCGCGATCTGCGTGTCCTCATTCTCGACGAGCCGACCGCCGCGCTCACCCTCACCGAGACCGAAAAGCTGTTCGAGGTGGTGCGCAAGCTCGCCGCGAACGGCGTCTCCATCATCTACGTCTCGCACCGGCTGGCCGAGATTTTCGCGCTCTGCGATTCGGTGACGGTGCTGAAGGACGGCAAGTTCGCCGGCATGCGCAGGGTCGCCGAGACCTCGACCGACGAGTTGATCCGCCTGATGGTCGGCCGCGAGGTCCACATCAAGCGCGACGGCGCCGCGCGCCGCGTCGGCGACATCGTGCTCGAAGCAACCAATGTCGGCGCGCCGCCTTTCGTCCGCTCGGCATCGATGACCGTGCGGGCCGGAGAGATCGTCTGCCTCGCCGGCCTGATCGGCGCCGGTCGCACCGAATTCTGCGAGACCATCTTCGGTGCGCGCCGCCGCCGCTCCGGCGACATCAGCATCGGCGGCAGGCCGTTCGATCCGACCGGACCGTGGGACGGCAAGGCGGCCGGCATCGGCATGGTGCCGGAGGACCGCAAGCGGTCCGGGCTTTTTCCCGCCATGGACGTCGTCAGCAACATCTCGGCCACCGTGATGCGCAAGGTCTCGACCGGGGCGCGCTACTCGCAGCGCAAGGCCGATGCGCTCGCCTCGGCATTCGTCGACGAGCTCAGGATCGCCACGCCGAGCATCCGCCAGCTTGTCGGCAACCTCTCCGGCGGCAACCAGCAGAAGGTACTGCTCGCCAAATGGCTGGCGGTGGAGCCTAGGCTCTTGATCGTCGACGAGCCGACGCGCGGCGTCGACGTCGGCGCCCGCTCGGAAATCTATCGCCTGCTGCGCGCCCTTGCCGCGCGCGGCGTGGCGCTTGTCGTCGTCTCGTCGGACCTGCCCGAGGTGCTGGCGCTCGCTGACCGCATCATCGTGATGGCCGAGGGCAACACGGTCGGCGAACTGCCGGGCGATACGGCGACGGAAGAACAAGTGCTGAGGCTGGCCACGAAATACACGGCTTCGGTCGCGGAGGCGCGCCGCGATGCGGCCGCAGCGGAGGTTTAGAAATGACTGAGGCCGTTCATATCCAGGAAGCCGTGCAGCAGCGGGAATCGCTGCTGCTGCGGGTCGTCCGCCGCTTCGCCGATTCGCGCGAACTGACGCTGCTGATCCTGGTCGCGATCCTCGCCATCGGCATGAGCATCGTCTACCCGAACAATTTCCCGACCGGCGCCAACCTTCGCGCGGTGCTCCTGAACCTCGCGCCGGTCGGCATCCTCGTCTGCGGCATGATGCTCCTGATGATCGCCGGCAGCTTCGACCTCTCCTGCGGCTCGACGCTTGCGCTGGCGGGCGTCTGGGCCGGCGTGGTCGCCGGCTGGTGGGGCTGGCCGGCGGAGGTCGCCGTCCTGGTCGGCATCGCCGTCGGGGCGATCGCGGGATTGATCAACGGGCTGATCGTGACCCGCATCGGTATCAACGCGCTGATCGCCACGCTCGGCACGCTCACCATCTATCGCAGCCTCACCTACGTCACCGCCGGCACGGGCGTCACGCCGATCTCGGACGCCTTCGCCGCCTACGGCCGCGCCGCCGATCCGATCCTGCGCATCCAGTCGCCATTCTGGGTGATGCTCGTCATCGTGCTGGCCGGCAGCTGGCTGGTGTCGCGCACGCGCTTCTTCCGCCAGTTCTATTTCGTCGGCGGCAATCCGCGCGCCGCCCAGCTCTCCGGCATCCGCGTCGACCGCCTCACGCTGGTCGCCTTCATCATCATGGGCGCTCTCGCCGGCATCGCAGGTGTCTTCGGCGCCGCGCGGCTCAACAGCGCCGTCGTCAATGCCGGCGTCGGCATCGAGCTCAAAGTCATCACTGCCACCGTGCTCGGCGGCGCCAGCCTCAAGGGCGGCGAAGGCACGATCATCGGCGGCATACTCGGCGTCCTGTTCATCGCGCTCATCGAGAACGCGATGATCATCAACGCCATCGGCGTCTTCTGGCAGGGCATGGTCGTCGGCCTGGTCCTGCTCTTCGCAGTCTCGCTCGACCGCTTCAAGACGAGCGGCCGCGTGTGAAGTCGATCCTCGAGGGGGTCGGAGAGCATCGGCGAATCCGGTGCTCAACAGAGCATCGGCAAACCCCGATGCTCAGATGGAAAGCTCCGGGCAACCGGGAGGAACTGCAACTGGGAATGCCTGTCCTGTGGAGGAAATGAAATGAGAACAATGATGAAATCACTGCTCGCAGCCGCGGCGCTTGCCGCTTCGGCGGCTGCCTTGTCGGCGCCGGCTTCGGCGCAAGAATCGGAGTACGGGCCTGCCGACGCGAAATACACCTATTACTGGATTTCCAACAAGGCGAACCTGCCGCTGTTCGTCCAGTACGACTATGTCGGCATGAAGCGGATCGCCGAGGAGCTCGGCGTACGCGTCGTCGTCGCCGGCCCGACCGATTTCGACGTGCCCGGCTTCATCGCCGCCGTCGACCAGGTCTGCGCGCAGAAGCCCTCCGGCGTCTCCGTCGTCGGCGGCTGGGATCCGTCGCTGACGGAATCCGTCAAGAAGTGCATGGAGCAGGGCGTGCCGACCGTCGTCGACGACGGCGACCTGCCCGACTCCGGCCGCCTCGCGTATATCGGCACGAACTGGACCCAGGTCGGCGTCGCCCAGGCGAAGAAGATGATGGAGATGCTGCCCAACGGCGGCAAGCTCGGCATGATGTCGATCATCAACGCCGGCAACATGCGCGAGGCAGTCGCCGGCTTCACCGCCTATATCGAGGCCAATGGCGGCGGCAAATACACCATCGTCGCCAACGAGGACGACGGCGGCGACGCCCAGAAGGCGGCGCAGGTGACCGCGGCGATCATCGCTGCCAACCCCGACATCGCCGGCCTTGCCGGGTTCGATTCCGAATCCGGCGCGGGCATCGTGACGGCGCTGCGCGAAGCCGGCAAGAACCCGGGCGACATCAAGGTCACCGCGATGGAGCAGACGCCTGACTTCTTCAAGACAGCCAAGGAAGGCTGGGTCGACGGCATCGTCGTGCAGAACCGCGAGCTCTTCATCTACTACGCGGTGAAGCTGCTGCACGACTACAACACCAACACGCTGAAGTCGGCCGGCCTCGGCTCGGCTGACGGCGGCCGTCCGATCCCCGATACCGTCGACACCGGCGTGCTTCTCGTCACCAAGGACAATGTCGACAAGGTGCTGACCGCGCTCAACGTGAAGTAGGACGATCAACGGCGAGGAACGTTTCCTTGCCAGCCTCCGGCGATCTACTCCCTGTCGCCGGAGGCATTTTCAGACGGAGCATCGCATGACAACCTCGCCCACGACCCGCATCCGCTTCCACGGCGTCGCCGCCTACGAGATCATCACGAGTTCGGGAATACGCATCCTGTGCGACCCCTTCCTCGACCAGAACCCCGGCGCGCTCACTAAATCGGGCGACTTCGACAAGGTCGATCTCGTCATCGTCAGCCACGCCGCCTTCGACCACCTCGGCGACACCGACAAGATCGCGGCGAAATACGGCTGCCCGGTCGTCTGCGGCGGCGAGGTCAAGGCCTGGCTGATGGATCGCGGCATCCCCGCGTCGCAGATCCGCGCCACCACCTGGGGCATCCGCGTCAAGGTCGCCAGCATCGAGATCCAGCCGCTCGAATGCCATCACTGGTCGCAGATCCGGCTGAAGGACGGCAGCTTCATCTCCGGCGTGCCGATGGCCTTCATCGTCTATGCCGACGGCCTGCGCTTCTACCACTACGGCGACACCGCGATCTTCAGCGACCTCAAGCTGCAGGGCGAGCTCTACAAGCCCAATGTCGGCTGCATCGGCATCGCCAATCCGCAGGAGATCCTGCACTTGAACCCAATGCCGGGCGAGATGATGACCGGCGAAATGAGCCCCTATGAGGGTGTGCTCGCCACGCAATGGCTTGGCCTCGAGACGGTGCTGCCCTGCCACTACATCACGCTCAACGGCGACGCCGACGTCGCCGAATACATGAAGCACCACCGCGAGGCGAAAGCGCGGGGCGGCAGGATCGCCGACCCCTACCTGCTGAAGTCCGGCGAGTGGATCGAGTTCGACGCGGCCGGCAAGGTCCTGCGTCCCGCGGCGGCCGCCGCCTGATGCGCGCCGCGATCTTCGACGCGCCGCAGGCGATCCGGATAGTGGATGTCGCAAAGCCCGTGCCCGGGCCGGGCGAGGTGCTGGTCAAGGTGAAGGCTGCGGGCCTCTGCGCCGGCGACCTCTATATCTACACCGGCAAGAACCCCTATGTGAGCTACCCGCGCATCGGCTGCCACGAGATATCCGGCGTCGTGGAAAGCTACGGCTCGGATGCTGCCGGCCCCGCTCCGGGCACCCGCGTCGTCGTCGATCCCTTCATCGGCTGCGGCAAATGTTACCCCTGCCGCATCGGCAAGCGCAATTGCTGCGCCAACCTCGCCATCATCGGCGTCCACCGCGAGGGCGGCTTCGCCGACTATGTCGTCGCCCCCGCGCAAAACCTCAACGTCGTGCCCGACGCCCTCACCGATTTCGAGGCGGCCTTCGCCGAGCCGGTCGCCATCGGCGTGCAGGGCTGCCGCCGGGGCCAGGTCACCGCCGACGACACCGTGCTCGTGCTCGGCGCAGGCCCGATCGGGCTCGCCGTGGTCGAGGTGGCCCGCGCGCGCGGCGCGAAAGTCTACGCTACCGATATTTCGGCGGAGAGACTTTCGACCGCGGCCGATCTTGGCGCGATAGCTGTTGCCGGCGGCGCCGGCCTAGTCGAGCGCGTGCTCGAACTCACCAACGGCGAAGGCATGCCGGTCGTGATGGAAGCGACCGGTGCGGTTCCCGCGATGGAGCAGACGATGGACCTCGTCGCCGCGGGCGGGCGCATCGTCATCCTCGGCCTCGTCAAAAAGGGGCAAGGCATCACCCTGCCCGGCCTCGACTTCACCCGCAAGGAAGTCACGATCCTCGGCTCGCGCGCCTCGGTCGACTGTTTCCCCGAGGCGCTCGACCTGCTCGCGTCCGGCAAGATCCACTATCCTGAGATCGCCAGTTCCTTCGCTCTCGGCGAGGCGCCCGCAGTTTTCGCAAAACTCGCAGACAACCCGATGGCCCTGCACAAGGCCGTCTTCATACCGGAGGCCGCATGAAATTCGTTACATTCTCGCACAGCGCGGGCAAGCACCATCACGCCGGCGTGCTCGAGGGCGCTCAGGTTGCCTGCCTCACCGAAGCCGGCATCGCCGGCAGCGTTCTGGAGATCGTCGAGGGCGGCGCCGCGGCTCTCGACAAGGTGCGCGCAGGCCTCGCCAAGGCGCCGCGCTACGCGCTGTCGGACGTCAAGCTTGAGGCGCCGATCCGGCCGGGCAAGGTTCTCTGCTCGGGCATCAACTACAAGGGCCATGCGCTGGAGAATCCCAATGCAAAAATGCCGACGGAGCCGTTCTTCTTCGCCAAGCTGCCTAGCTCCGTGGTCGGCCACGACACGCCGGTCGAAAAGACCGCACGCACCGAGCAGATGGATTACGAGGTCGAGTTTTCCGCCGTCATCGGCAAGCGCCTGTTCAAGGCCAAGGAAGCCGACGTGATGCCGGCGATCTTCGGCTATACGCTCCTGAACGACATCTCGGCGCGTGACGTGCAGTTCAAGGACAACCAGATCACCATCGGCAAGAACCTCGCCGGCTACGCGCCGATCGGCCCCTGCATCGTCACCGCCGACGAGCTGACGCGGCCGGACAATGTCGCGCTCAAGACCCGCCTCAATGGCCGCACGCTGCAGGACGGCAGCACGTCGGATTGGTTGTTTTCGCTGCCGCAGCTCATCTCCTTCCTCTCCGGCTTCATGCCGCTGGAGCCCGGCGACATCGTCACGACAGGCACGCCGGCCGGCGTCGGCGTCTTCCAGAACCCGCAAATCTTCATGAAGGCCGGCGACGTGGTCGAGATCGAGGCGGCCGGCATCGGCATCCTCAGAACCCCGATCGTCGCGGGCTGACCACATGGCCAGGACCATCCGCATCGGCGTCATCGGCTGCGGCTTCTACGCGCAGAACCATCTCAACGCCTGGCGCGACCTCGCTCCTGATGGCGCCGCCCTCGCCGCCGTCTGCGATGTCGATCCCGCCAAGGCGAAGACTGCCGGCGAAACGTTCGGCGTGCCCTGGTACACCGACGTGAAGGCGATGCTCGGCGCGGAGAAACTCGATGCGATCGACATCGTGACGCGCCAGGACACGCATCGCGCGATCGCCGAGACCACCATCGCGCATGGCGTCTCGACCATTGTCCAGAAACCCTTCGCGCCGACATGGGAGGACGCCACGGCCATCGTCGACGCGGCAAGAAAGGCCGGCGTCTGGCTCGCCGTGCACGAGAATTTTCGCTTCCAGGCGCCGCTGCGCGCCGTGCGCAAGGTGATCGACTCCGGCGCCATCGGTCAGCCGAGTTGGGCGCGCATCACCTTTCGCACCGGCTTCGATGTCTACAAGACCCAGCCCTATTTCCTCGATGAGGAAAAGCTGGTCATCGCCGATGTCGGCGTTCATGTGCTCGACGTCTCTCGCTTCCTGCTCGGCGATGTCTCGCGCATCTCCTGCGAGATCCAGCGCCGCAACCCCAGGGTCAAGGCCGAGGACGACACCGCGACCATGCTGCTGCGCCACGAGAGCGGTGCCGTCAGCGTGGTCGAAGCCACCTACGAGGCGCGCCGCGCCGACGACTGGTTCCCGGAGACGCTGCTGGAGATCGAGGGTCCGCGCGGCTCGATCATCGTCACGGCCGGCTGCAACATGAAGGTGACCAGCGACGGCAAGGCCACGACAAGCGACATCGGCGCGCCGCTGCTTTCCTGGACCTCGCATCCCTGGCATGTCAGCCAGGAAGGCGCGATGGGCGCCTGCCGCCATTTCCTCGACTGCCTGCAGCGCGGCGTGCCGGCCGAGACGCGCGGCAAAGACAATCTGAGGACCTACGCACTGGTCGACGCCGCCTATCGCGCGGCGGCCGAACACCGCGCGGTCGCGCCAGTGAAATGGATCTGATCGTGCTCGGAGGCGGCCGGTGACGACAGTGGTTCAGTCCACGACCGAAGAGCGGCAGGCATCGCCTTCGGCGAACGCCTTTGCCATCACCGTCTCCTTCGAGCTGGAGGATGGCGCGGCGGAAAAGTTCCAGCGCCTCGTCGCCGAGAATGCGCGCCAGTCGGTCGCGCTGGAGCCCGGCTGCCTGCGCTTCGACGTGCTTTTCCCGACCGGTGGCGCGGTGGGCCGCGAGGTTTTCCTCTACGAAATATACACCGACCAGGCCGCCTTCGACATCCATCTCGCCTCGGCGCATTTCAAGAGTTTCGACGAGGAGACGCGGCCGCTCGTCCGCAAGAAGACGGTGAATACCTTCACCGTGGGCCAGAACGCGAAATGAGCATCGGCCCGCTGGAACTGTTCGGCACGGACGAGCCGCCGCCCGAACGACGACGCCTTGCCGCCGGCCTGCTCTCGGCGGTGCTCGAAGACGGCAATCTGCGCGACATACGTTTTGCCGGCATCGAGATCGTCCGCGCCATCAACTACCTTGCCCGGGACGAGTCATGGGGCACGTTCAAGCCGACGCTCTCCAACTTGCGCGTCACGCAAGGCGAGACCAGCTTCGCCGTCGACTATGACGGGTTGTGCGGCGAGCCTGGCGTGGGCTTTTCCTACACGATGCGCATACGCGGCGACGCGTCGGGAACGCTGACGATGGAAGCAGTGGGCGTCGCGCTCGCGGACTTTCCCACCAACCGCACCGGCTTCGTCATTCTTCACGCGACCGAAGCCGCCGGCGCGCGCATAAGCTTGCTTCACAGTGACGGCGCGCGCGAGGAAGCTGTCTTCCCGCTGCGGATCAGCGCCGACCAGCCCGCCTTCGACATAAAGGCGATCACCCACGAGGCCGCTCCGGGTCTCACCTGCACCGTCGAGATGGAAGGCGACGCCTTCGAGATGGAGGACCAGCGCAACTGGGCCGACGCTTCGTTCAAGACCTATGTGCGGCCTCTGTCGAAACCGCGCCCCTATGTCATCGCCAAGGGTTCTTCCGACCGCCAGCGCATCACCGTCAGCGTCGAGGGCAAGGCGCCGGCGCAGGGCACGGCTGCTTCCGGCTCCGCAAACCTCTCTTTCGGCGCACCGGTCGCGCGCATGCCTGATATCGCGCTGTTCTTCGACGAATCCGGCCTCGGCAGCCTGCCGCCAGATGGCGCGCCGCAGATCCTGATTGCGCGGCTCGACCCAGGCGATCCGGACAGCGTCGCCGGCCTTTCACGCATCGCCGCCTTCGCAAGGGACAGCCGCGCCTCCATCGCCGTCGAGCTCGTGCTTGGCGCCCGCAATCCCGATGCGGAGGCGGCCGAGGCGCTGAGGTCGATCAAGTCCGCGGGCCTGTCGCCGGCCGCCCTACTCGTCTCGCCGCGCCGCGAGTTCACGTCGCGGCCAAGCAACGCCCTGCCCGACGGCGAGGGTCCGATCGACGAACTGGTTGCCGCGCTGAGACGCGCAGGCTTCGCTAGGCCGATCGGCGCCGGCACGCCGTCCTATTTCACCGAATTCAACCGCAACCCGCCCGGAACGGCCGGCGACTTCGTCTTCTTCAGCATCGCCGCGACGGTTCATGCCGCCGACGACATTTCAGTCGCCGAGACGCTGTCGGTCTATCCGACGCTGGTCGAAAGCGCCCGCGCGCTTTGTCCCGGAAAACCCGTCTGGCTCGGCCCCTGTACCATCGGCGTCAGACACAACCCGTACGGCTCCGCCACGCAGCCCAACCCGTCCAACCGCCGCGTGCCTTCCGCAACCATCGACCCGCGCCAATCCGCTCTGTTCGCAGCAGCCTACGCCGTCGCGGCGGCTGCTCAGGTCGCATCGTCAGGCGTCGAAACGCTGATCCTCGCAGCGCCCTCGGGCCCGTTCGGCATCTTCAACGCCGACGGCTCGTCCCGCCCCATCAAGGCCGTCGTCACGGAACTCGCCTCCGCCTCCGGCTTGGAGGGCCATGCCCTCCACACCGGCATCCCCGGCGTCTACGGCATTGCCTATGGCTCCGGCCGGAACCGCAAAGCGCTGGTCGCCAACCTGTCGCCCGAGCCCGTCTCGCTTACCTTCCCGGCCGGGCTTACAAGCGCCTCCTTGCTCCAGCCCGAAGCTGCGTGGTCGGCGGCAGCGCAACAGGGCGATCGCCTTGATCTTCCCCCCTACCGGACCGCGCTTCTCCCGGCCTGACGAAGCGTCGACCTCTTCCGCCGATCGGGTCACCAACTCCGTATTGCAATTCGCCGGGAAAATTCCGAATGTGCCGGAAGTCGCGAATTATTTAGACGACGAACAAAGGGAGGAATTCAAGGCATGAAAACGATCTATCTTCGTTCGGCCGCCGTAGCAGCCTTTCTGACGGCAGGCGCCGTATCGGCAAGCGCGCAAAGCCTCACCCTCTACTGCTCTGCCGATGAGGCCTGGTGCCAGCAGATCAAGACCGGCTTCGAGGAGAAGACCGGCATCACCGTCGACATGACGCGCAAGAGTTCGGGCGAGACCTACGCCCAGGTGCGCGCCGAGGCGTCCAATCCCAAGGGCGACGTCTGGTGGGGCGGCACGGGCGACCCGCATCTCCAGGCCGCGGAGGAAGATCTGACCGAGGCCTACGAATCGCCGATGCGTGCCGAGCTCCACGACTGGGCGATCGGCCAGGCCGAAGCGGCTGATAACAAGACGATCGGCGTCTATTCCGGCGCGCTCGGCTTCGGCTACAACAAGGACCTGCTGGCCAAGAACGGTCTGCCCGAGCCGAAATGCTGGGCCGACCTGATCAAGCCGGAGTTCAAGGGCCATGTCCAGATCGCCAATCCGAACTCGTCGGGCACCGCCTACACGATGCTCGCCACGATGGTTCAGCTGATGGGCGAGGAGGCCGGCTTCGAATACATGAAGTCGCTTCACAAGAATGTGAACCAGTACACCAAGTCGGGCTCGGCCCCGATCAAGGCCGCCGGTCTCGGCGAGACGACAGTCGGCATCGTCTTCATGCACGATGCGGTGGCGCAGACCGCCGCCGGCTTCCCGATCGTCACCGTCGCCCCCTGCGAGGGCACCGGTTACGAGATCGGCTCGATGTCGCTGATCAAGGGCGCGCGCAATCCGGACCAGGCCAAGCAGTTCTACGACTGGGCGCTCAGCGCCGAGATGCAGGACAAGGCCAAGGACGTGAAGTCGTACCAGATTCCGTCGAACAAGAACGCCACGCCTTCGCCGCTCTCGCCTGACCTGTCGACGATCAAGCTGATCGACTACGACTTCAAGAAGTACGGCTCAAGTGACGAGCGCAAGCGCCTGCTCCAGAAGTGGGACACCGAGGTCTCGACGCTGCCGCAGTAGCCCGGCGCCTTGCGCGCTAAGCGAACCGCCCCTGCCCTTCACCCGACCGTCGTCCTGTGGACGGCGGTCGGTCTTGCCGGCTACTGCCTGCTGCCCTGGTATGGGCTGAACAGAAACTTCTTCACCTTCTCCTGGCTGTTCGACGGCTGGCCGCTTTCGGGCAACGTCGCTCCCGCGCTCTTTCTGGTGCTGCAGGGGGAAAAGCTCTGGCTGGCGCCGCTCGGCGCTCTCCTGCTCGCGCCTCTTCTCCTGTGGCGGCGCAAGAAGCAGGAGCCTTTCTTCGGCGCCCTGCTGATCGCGGTCGGCGCCGCCGGCCTTGCGTGGTTCCTGCTGCAGGGCTTCGGCATCGGGCTGCGCGGCTTCCAGTGGCAATGGCTGACGGCCATGTTCGGCGAACTCGGCGATCGCCAGTTCGGCATGGGCTGGGGCGCGGTGCTGGTGGGCGGCGCCTTCCTCTTCCTCCTGACGCTTGGATTCGCCGCGCGCGGCGCGGTCGGCGGCGACGAGTTCGTCGTCGGCTCGATCGGCTTCGTCGTCGCCGTCGTCGCGCTCTTCATCTTCATGCCGATCCTGCAGATGTTCTCCAGCGCGCTGGTCACCCAGGACGGCGACTATTCGTTGAGCATTTTCCTGCAAAAACTGTTCAGCGACCGGCTCTGGGGCCTTGCCTGCCTGTCGGGCGGGCAGCGCTGCGGCGTCGCCTGGAACTCGCTGTTCCTCGCCGTGCTCGTCGGCATCGTCACCACCGGCCTCGGCCTCGTCTTCGCGCTGATGGTCACGCGCACCGGCTTTCGCTACGCCGCCCTGCTGCGCGCGCTCACCGTGCTGCCGATCATCACGCCGCCCTTCGTCATCGGGCTCGCCATCATCCTGCTCTTCGGCCTCTCGGGCATCGTCACGCAGGGCTTCTCGGAACTGTTCGGCGTGCAGCCGACGCGCTGGGTCTACGGACTGCCGGGCCTCGTCATCGCGCAGGTGCTGGCCTTCACGCCGATCGCCTTCCTCGTCATGATCGGCGTCGTCGAGGGCGTCAGCCCGTCGATGGAGGAAGCCGCGCAGACGCTGCGCGCCAACCGCTGGCAGACCTTCGTCACCGTGTCGCTGCCGCTGATGCGGCCGGGGCTCGCCAACGCCTTCCTGCTCGGCTTCATCGAGAGCATGGCCGACTTCGGCAATCCGCTCGTGCTCGGCGGTAATTTCGACGTGCTGTCGACCGAGATCTTCTTCGCCATCGTCGGCGCGCAATACGACCAGGCGCAGGCGGCCATCCTGGCGCTGGTGCTTCTGTTCTTCACGCTCGGCGCCTTCTACGCGCAGCGCTTCTGGCTCGGCAAGAAGTCCTACACCACCGTGTCGGGCAAGGGCGACGCGGGCGTCCACCCGCAACTGCCCGCGACCTTCCGCAAGGTCGTCTACGCGGTGGCAGGCTTGTGGACGCTGTTCACGCTCTTCATCTACGTGACCATCTTCTACGGCAGCTTCGTCAAGCTCTGGGGCGTCGACTTCTCGCTCACCTTCGACCACTACGTGAAATCCTTTGCCATCGGCTGGAACGAGTTCGGCATCCACTGGCGGGGCGCTGCCTGGAGCTCGTTCTGGACGACGATGCAGATCGCGCTGATCTCGGCGCCGCTGACGGCCGGGATCGGCCTCATCACCGCCTACCTTTTGGTGCGGCAGAACTTCGCCGCCAAGGACGCCTTCGAGTTCGGCACCATGCTGTCCTTCGCCATCCCCGGCACGGTGATCGGCGTCTCCTACGTCATCGCCTTCAACGTGCCGCCGATCGAACTCACCGGCACCGGCATCATCCTCGTGCTCTCCTTCATCTTCCGCAACATGCCGGTCGGCGTGCGCGCCGGCGTCGCCTCGATGTCGCAGATCGACCGCAGCCTCGACGAGAGCTCGCTGACCCTCGGCGCCAACTCCTGGCAGACCTTCCGCAAGGTGGTGCTGCCGCTCTTGCGGCCCGCGATCCTCGCCGCACTCGTCTATTCCTTCGTGCGCGCCATGACGGCGATCAGCGCCGTCATCTTCCTGGTCAGCGCGCAATACGACATGTCGACCAGCTACATCGTCGGCCGCGTCGAGAACAACGAGTACGGCATCGCCATCGCCTATTCGGCGGTGCTGATCGCCGTCATGCTCTTAGTCATCGGCCTGATGCAGCTCGCCGTCGGCAGCCGCAACATCGGCCGTCGCGGCAGCGGCGACCTGTCGCAATCGCGCACCAATGTGAGCCTGCCCCAGGGCGGCGCGCCCGTGATTTCCGGAGGAGGATGATGGCCGAGATCAAGAGCAACGCCGCTTCGGTCGAGTTCCGGAACGTCACCAAGATCTACGGCAAGAGCAAGACGCCGGCCGTCAACGACATCTCGCTCAACATCGAGGCCGGCAGGCTGGTCACGCTGCTTGGACCCTCCGGCTGCGGCAAGACCACGACGCTGCGCATGATCGCGGGCCTGGAGATGGTGACATCAGGCCAGGTGCTGATCGGCGGCGCCGACGTCACCAGGCTGCCTGCAACCGACCGCGACGTGTCGATGGTGTTCCAGTCCTACGCGCTGTTCCCGCATATGACGGTGCGCGAAAACGTCGAATACGGCCTGCGCTTTTCGGGCTTCGCCAAGAAGGAAGTCGCCGGCCGCGCCCAGGCCGGGCTCGATCTCGTCGGCCTCTCCGGCTACGGCGAGCGCCTGCCCAGCCAGCTTTCCGGCGGCCAGCAGCAGCGCGTGGCGGTCGCCCGCGCGCTGGTGCTCGAACCGCAGGTGCTGCTCTTCGACGAGCCGCTCTCCAATCTCGACGCCAAGCTGCGCCGCCATGTCCGCGAGGAGATCCGCGAGATCCAGCAGAAGCTCGGCCTGACCGTCGTCTACGTCACGCACGACCAGGAGGAGGCGCTCGCCGTCTCGGACCGCATCATCGTCATGAACAACGCCGTCGTCGCGCAGGACGGCACGCCGCGCGATCTCTACGAAGCGCCGGCCAACGCCTTCGTCGCCGACTTCATCGGCGAGGCCAATATCTTCGATTGCGAGATCGCCAGCGTGGCGGACGGCGTCGCTTCCGTCAGGCTGGGCGGCCTGACGCTTGCCCTGCCGGCGCGCGGCTTCAAGCCCGGCCCGGCCAGACTCGCCGCGCGGCCGAGCCGGCTGGTTCTCCACCCGGCCGGCACGCCCGGCACGCTTGCCGCCACGATCGCCAAGGCGACCTATGTCGGCAGCCACCTCGAATTCGTGGTCTCCACCGCGCTCGGCGAGGCGTTTGTCGTATCCCCCGACGTAGACGCGTCCTTCGCGACCGGCCAGGCCGCCGGGCTCGGTTTTCCGGCGAAAGGCCCGGTTCTGATCGCATCCGAGGTCGCCGGCCCCAAAATGTGACCCCGTTTTGTGACCCAGGCTGTCAGGCGTGGCGACGAGCGCGGCCTGACAGCGCGTTGCAGCGGATGATCAGCCGACCTTCTTCACGGGCGGTATCGTCCACGAACCGTCGATGATCGACGGATTGCTTTCGTTCGGCCAGTAGAGGCGCATCATCAGGATGAACTTTCCCTTCGGGGCGGGCAGCCAGTTGGACTCCTTGTCGGCGCCGGGGGATTCGTTCTGGATCAAAAGGTCGATCGAACCGTCGGCGTTGGCCTTGAGCGGCTGGCGGGCGCTGATCGAATAGCGGTTCAGCGGGTTGTCGACGAAGAAATAGTTCTCGTCATACATGGTGAGCGACCAGAAGCCGGAAACCGGCGGCGTCAGGCCCTTCTTGAAGGTCAGGACGTATTTTTCCGAACCGTTGTAGGCTCTCTTGATCAGACCGCTATCCGCCTTCATGGACGTCGGATAGATCGCGTCCTGGGGCCGGTTGGCGCCAAGGCCGATCGCCGTCACCAGCGCCCGCTGGATATAGTTGACGCCATAGATCCCGGTCTTGGTCGTGAAGCCCCATCCGTTGATGTCCTGGACATCTCCGTCGCTGAACTTGAAATGCAGCATGATGCGGGCGAAGGCGATTTGCGGGACACGCTTGGCAAAGGCGGGATCGAACTTGCTCTTGTCGAAGTCCTGTCCGGGCACGATGCCTATCTGGGCAAGCTTCTCGACCATCGGCGCATCGGCCTCGGTCGGGGGGTTGGTTTTCAGGAGTTCGGCCAGCAGCGTGAAATACTCGACCGCGTCCATGTTGTTGACCTGGTCGCGTACCGCCGTCTTCATGTCGATCGAGGGGTCCACCTTGCCGGGGGGCGGGGTCCAGTCCTTGCCGTAGGCGCTCAACGGATAGAGCTTCACCTCATCCTGGATCTTGTGAACCGCAGCGTAGTCCTCCGGCGTGCCGGTGCAATAGATGCGCCCGAGCAGCCAGACGATGCTGGTCGGCGACTTGTACTGCCTGACGCCTTCCGGCAGCGTACCCTCCCAGCCGGGGCCGGTGATGGCGAAGGTCTGTGCGCCGGTGCCGGTGGTGCGTTTTCCCGGAACGTCGAAGACCGTCGTCCAGCCGTCGAGCATCGGGAACAGGGCATAGCGGTCATGCAGATCCGGCAGGCTGACGATCCAGGGCTCCTTGCCCACGTCGAGGAAGGCGGTTGTGTAAAGCGTGTCCGCGTTGGGCGCCGTCACGTCGCGGAATGCCGCATTCGGATATTCGCGCAGCTTGATGAGGTGGCCCATCGGACCTTTGGTGCCCTCGGGCTCTACGACATTGGTGACGACGCGACGTGTCATCTCCATGGTGACCAGAGGATAGCCGTAGGTGTAGGCCTCGACCGCCAGGCCGAATTCGTCGGAACCCTCCATCAGGTCCGAGACCAGGCCTTCCGCAAGTGCGCTGGGCGACCCGAGCGAGGTCGCGGCCAGCAAGCCGGCGCCTCCAAGGGCCACCGTGCGACGTGAAATTTTCATGCTTCCCTCCTTGGTTGTTCACGGAAAAACGCTTGGCTGCGCAAAGGTCCAAGCGTAAACTTCACCTTCGCGCGGACCTGCCCTTTGCAGCGCAGTCATATCTTTTACTTAACCGTTATGTACACGACGCAAGATGTTTTTGACCAACCATTTTGCGCCAACACCCCGCAAGCTTGCCGAGGCTTCCCGGTTCGATTCGGTGCCCGTCATCTCGATCACCGCGCTCGCCGGTGTCCCCGGCTTCGTCCGCGGCGCCTTCGGCGAGAAATTGCTCAGGCAGGCCAACCGGGCGGCCATGCTCGATATCGAGGCGATCGACGACAAGGACTGTTTCGTCCCGCACGTCACCATGAGTACGTTCGTCAGCGCCGTCGCCAGGCTGGCAGGCGAGGACAGCTTCGGGCTGATGCTGGCGCCTCACCTGACCGTTGCAAGCTACGGATGCTGGGGCGAATATGTGCTTGGCGCCCCCACCCTGGGCGACGCCATCCGGCGGGCCATCGCCACGATCGGGTTTCACAGCAGGGGCGATGCGCTGTCGCTCGTCGTCGTGGCAGGGCAGGCGCGCCTGAGCTACGCCAGCGCGGCGAAGGGGCTGGACGGATATGCGCAAGTCGCATGCGGCGCGGCAGGCGTCGTCGTCAACGTCTGCCGGTCATTCCTGCCGGCTCACATTCCGCTGCGATGCGTCGAGCTCGACATTCCGACGCCGCGGCGGCCTGGCGCCTTCGAGGATGTTTTCGGCTGCGCCGTCATTTTCGACGCCCCTGCCGTGACGGTCTGCTTCGATGCCGACCGGCTCGGCGCCGTTCGCCGTTCGCGCGGCGCGCCTTCGCCCGTTACGGTCGAAGACCTGGCGCGGGCACGCGTGGACTGCAGGAAGCTCGCCGGTCTGCGCGATGTGCTTGCCGAGCAGGTATGGTCCCAGGTGCTGGCCGGCAGCGTGTCGATCGAGAGCGCCGCACGTTCCCTGGACACCAGCGTCCGCACGCTGCAGCGCGAGCTTCACCGCGAGGGCACGGACTTCCGGGCGATCACGAACCTGGTGCGCAGCCGAAGGGCGCTAGAACTGCTACGCCGCCCGGACCTCTCGGTCACTCAGATATCCGGGTCGTTGGGCTATTCGGCGCCGGCACACTTCGCCCGTGCGTTCCGCAAGGCCACGGGCCTCGGCCCTCAGGAGTTCCGGCGGTTCGTGGCGAATCAATCCGCGCGGCCGGATTGGTCCAGCGACGGGGTCCAGTCGGCCGATATCGCAAACTCGATCTGACCGCCGCCGGGCACTCGCCACCGGCGAAGTGCTGACAGTCAGTTGATCCGCACGCCTCAGGCCTTCTCCAGCCCGAACGTCTTCGCGCAGAGCGCGTAGATGTCGTCATAGACATCGGCTCCGCCGGCGACGACGACCGTACCCTCCTTCAGCACCGTCTTAGGATCGGGCGTGACGATCCTGCCGCCCGCTTCTTCGATCAGCAGCAGGCCGGCGATGCAGTCCCAGGCGTTCATGTGGTTCTCGATGTAGCCGATCAGCCGGCCCGACGCGACATAGGCGAGCATCAGCGCGCCCGAGGCGTTGCGGAAGAACACGCCGCCCTTGGCCAGCAGGTCGGTGATGAGGCCGGGCACGGCCGCCGTCTCGCGGCGGTTGGAGAAGCCGATGCCGAGCGAGCCGTCGCCGAGGCTCTTGGACGCGCTCGCGCGCATCGGCTTGCCGTTCAGCCAGGCGCCGCCGCCTTTCTCGCCGTAGAAGGTCTCGCCGGTAGACGGCTCGTGGATGACGCCGATGACCGTCACGCCGTCCCTGGCGCAGGCGATCACCACGCACCATGCAGGGATGCCCTTGACGAAGTTGGCCGTGCCGTCGATCGGATCGATCACCCAGTCGTAGCCCGTCGTACCCTTTGTCGGCGCGTGCTCCTCGCCGACGACGCCGTCGTCGGGATAGGCCTTCGCCAGTTCGCGCCGCACGAACAGTTCGACCTCGCGGTCGGCCTCCGACACCAAATCCTGATGGCCCTTGGCCTCGATGGTCAGGGAGTCGAGTTTCCGGAAGTACTCCATGCCGAGTTTTCCGGCGCGCTCGGCGAGTTCGCGGGTAAAGGTCAGGCGTTCGCTGTGGGTGGTCATGGGATTCC
Organism: Mesorhizobium sp. KR9-304; assembly: GCF_040049215.1. Lineage (NCBI taxonomy): Bacteria > Pseudomonadati > Pseudomonadota > Alphaproteobacteria > Hyphomicrobiales > Phyllobacteriaceae > Mesorhizobium > Mesorhizobium sp. KR9-304. The sequence goes on from NZ_JBDZDN010000001.1 coordinate 879,175, forward strand.
GCTGCAAATCGAGGACAACGCAGGGCGAATGCCTCGCGCTAGGCCTTCATAGGCCAAGTCCCGCGCCCGTGGAAAGATCGCAGAAACGCAGTCGGCTAACAGCTTGACCGGAACCGGCCGACAGCGATGCGATCAGGCCGCGCGATCCGCCGGCCGCGAGGTCTTCGCCGCGAGATACATCAGGCTGTAGCTCGCGATATTCCTGTCCCATCCGGCTTTCACCGCAAGATCGAGGATCGCATCGAGATGCGGCCTCAGAGCCTCGCGGCATTCCTTTTCGTAGCTGGCGTCCTTGACCTGGGTCTTGGGCTTCTCGACGACTGGCTCTCGGATCAACATGGCATGCACTGCACTGACTGAGGGGAAGGTACGATGGTTCTCCTAGCCCCATCGTGCCGCCGGTCAAGCGCCTTGGGCGACATAAAGCCGACGCTCCACACATTCTTGTCCGCGACCGAAGCAAGACGGCAACACCACTTGGCGAAAGAAGCTACGCCGCCTGCGGCCTGGGGCTTCCCGATTTCCACAGGAGCATGAAGGCGATCAGCATGTTGAGCAGGTTCCAGGCGATGCCGTTCAGGAATGCAGCGGCGTAGGAGCCCGTCAGGTCGTAGATCCAGCCCGACATCCAGCCGCCCAGCGCCATGCCGGCGATCGTCGCCAGGACGACGATGCCAATGCGCTGGCCGGCCTGCGCGGCCGGCATGTATTCGCGCACGATGATGGCGTAGCTCGGCACGATGCCGCCCTGCGACAGACCGAAGACCAGCGAGACGACATAGAGCGAGGCCAGCCCGTCGAAGGGAATGTAGAGGAAAAGCGCCAGGCATTGCAGCGTCGAGCCGACGAGCAGCGTCTTCACGCCGCCGATCCTGTCGGCCAGGAAGCCCGAGGCGAGACGACTGACGACGCCGGCCGCCAGCATGAGCGACAGCATCTCGCCGCCGCGCGCCACGCCGTAGCCAAGGTCGACGCAATAGGCGACGATGTGCACCTGCGGCATCGACATGGCGACGCAGCAGCCGAGCCCGGCGACCACCAGCAGCGCCTGCAGCGCGGCGGGCGAGAGCGGGATCTGCTGCAGCGGCCGCACCGTGCCGCCGGCCGCCGCGTCCCTCAACGGCCTCTGCCGCCGCAGCATCAGCGCCAGCGGCGCCATCGCGGCAAAGCAGATCGCGCCGCAGGCAAGGTAGGCGAAGCGCCAGCCGCCATGGTCCATCATATAGGGCATCGCCACAGGCCACAGCGTGCCGGCAAGGTAGTTGCCGGCCGCGGCGACCGAGACGGCGACGCCGCGCCGGCGCTCGAACCAATGCGAGATGTCGGCCATCAGCGGGCCGAAGATGATGGACGACCCCGCGCCGATCAGCCCCTGCACGATGGTGAACTGGACGATCGACGTCGCCATCGAGGCGAGCGCGAAGCCTGCCGCCAGCACCACCGAGGCGATCAGCGCCGGCAGCCAGTAGCCGAAGCGGTCTATCGCGCGCCCGAGCAGGACGTTGCCCGCGGCGAAGCCCATCATGGTCGCCGTGTAGGGAAGCGACGCATCGGCGCGGTCGACGCCGAACTCGGCCTGCACGGCCGGCAGCACGACGATCACCGCCCACATGCCGACGCCGCCGACCGTGGCCAGCACCGTGCCTATGGCGAGCCGGGTCCAGGCATACGCGCCGTCAATGTCGGCGTCGGCGCCGCGTCCGGAAAACATGCCGGCAAAGGACAGTGTCACGTCGTCTCTTCCCTGCCCCGTGCGTCGAGGATCGGACCACGCCGCCGCGACGCGTCTCGTCAACCCTGGGGTGCGGAACCGTCTACCGGACGGGCTGGGTGAGAGCGAGCGCCACGGCCTTCAATCGATGAAACCAGCCTGGCAGGTCGGCGGGCGGCAAAGCGACGGAAAGGAAGCCCTTGCTCGCTGAAAACGCGCGCGAACGCCGCCTCTTCGCCTCCAGTGAACAAATTCTCGACCAGCAGCGACGGGCATCATCGGCAAGCCGCTGATTCACCGAAGGGTATCTAGATCCGGTTCGGCGGGAACCTTCTTGTTTATTCACGCATGCCCGTGCGGGGGCACAATAATCGCCTCAGCTCACCGACAATTCGACGAGGTCGGCGGCGAAGCGCGTCTCGGAAAACTGCACCGGCGCGCCGTCCGGGCCGACATTGACATAGATTGTAACCAGCACGATCGCGCCAGGCGAAAGACGCAGATCCGCCAGGTCCGCCACGCTTGCATGGCGCGCCGATATCAGCGTTGAGCGGCGGAAATAGTCGGAAATGCCGAAGCTTTTCAAGGCGATGGTGATCGAGCCACTGTCGTTGTAGAGCCCCTCGATGCCGCCGAAGCGCCTGGCGTCGAAATAGATGGTCGCGCGCGAAACCGGCCTTCCGTCGGCTTCTGACAGTGTTTCGAGCCGCGTGACCCCGGCTCCGGGCGCAAGGCCCAGCGCCTCGGCCGTGCGCTGGTCGGCCGCCTCGACCGCGTGGTCGAGCAACACGCCCCGCCGGTCCTTCGCCTGTCCGCGCAAGCCCTCCGAAAACCGCGTCCGCGCGCTGATAGGGTACGCAAGCCTTTGTCTTCGCTCGATAAAAGTCCCCCGGCCCTGTTCGGCCCGCAGCACACCTTCCTGCTCCAGCGCCGCGATCGCCCCCCTGACCGTATGGCGATTCACGCCGAATCGCGCGGCCAGCGCCATCTCCGGCGGCAGGCGGTCGGCGAATTCGCCGGTGCCGATCGCGAATCGAATCTGGTCGGCGATCTGTCGCCAGAGCGCGACGCCGTTGCGCCGCTCCATCGCCGCTTCGGGCGCGGCCGCCTTTTTCGCCTGCATTTTTGCCCCTGTCACGCAGCCGTCATCGACACGCGTTATCAAACGTGTATAATTTGTATGATTGTATAGATCAATAGACAACTTTGGAATGACCATGCCCCGCGAACGAGACATTCCGACCAGTGACCGGACTAGCGACCGCACTGGCGCCCGGCTTGGCGACAACCGGCTTGGCGATCGATCGCGCGACAATGCCCGCAAGGCGGCGATGGCGGCGTTCGCATCGGCCTCGGCCGCCGATCTGCGGCAGCTTAGCGAGGCAGCGGGATTGCCGCTCGATGCCGAAACGCTGCGCGGCCCGGAAACCGGCCTGGTGACGGTGCGCGGCCGGATCGGCGGCGGCGGCGCGCCGTTCAACACCGGCGAGGCGACCGTGACGCGCGCCACAGTGCGCCTGCCCTCCGGACAGGTCGGCCATGCGTATGCGCTCGGCCGGGACAAGGAGAAGGTGCGGCTGGCCGCGATCCTCGACGCCATCTGGTGCGGCGAAGAAACGCGCGAAACCGTGCAGGAGAAAGTGGTCGCGCCGCTCGTCAGGATGGCCGCTGAGGCCGACGCAAGGCGGCGCGGCGAAACGGCTGCGACAAGGGTCGATTTCTTCACCATGGTGCGCGGAGAGGACTGATGCCTGTATCCGAAAAGACCGCCGACCGGCTCGCGCAGCACATCACGGGCGGCTTCGCCCATCCCGTCTTTGACGCGCAGGCGATCTTCCGCGCCGTCATGGACGCCATGGCGCGGCCCGGCACGGTCCAGCCGGTCAAGCTGCTCGCGCAGCCGCCGCAGCCGCTCTCGCCGGTCGCCGCCGCGATAGCGCTGACGCTCTGCGACCACGACACGCCGCTCTGGCTCGATCCGGCGCTGCGGCAGACGCAGGCTGTCGCAAGCTGGCTCGGTTTCCACACCGGCGCGCCGCTCGCCGGCACGCCGGCCGACGCGCATTTTGCCCTTGTCGGCGATCCGGCCGCCCTGATCGCGCTCGAAAATTTCGCGCAAGGCACGCAGGAATATCCCGACCGCTCGACCACGCTGATCCTGCAGGTCGTGAGCCTCTCGTCGGGCGAGAACCTGCTGCTCGAAGGCCCCGGCATCGAGCGCACCGCGCTGACGGCGCCTTCTCCCCTGCCGCGTCATTTCGTCGAGCAGTGGAAGCAGAACCGGGCGCGTTTCCCGCGCGGCGTCGATCTCATCCTGGCAGCACCCGAGGGAATCGCATGCCTGCCGCGCACGACGCGCATCCGCCTGAGCGAGGGCTGACCGATGTATGTTGCCGTCAAGGGCGGTGAAGCCGCCATCCGCAACGCCCACCGGCTGCTCGCAGACCGCAGGCGCGGCGACCGCACTGTGCCGGCGCTGAGGCTCGACCAGATCGTCGAGCAGCTTGGCCTCGGCGTCGACCGCGTGATGAGCGAGGGTTCGCTCTACGACAAGGAACTCGCCGCGCTCGCCATTGTGCAGGCGCGCGGCGACCTCATCGAGGCGATCTTCCTGGTGCGCGCCTATCGCACCACCCTGCCGCGCTTCGGCTATACGCGGCCGGTCGACACGGCCGCGATGCTCGCCGAGCGACGCGTGTCGGCGACTTACAAGGACTTGCCCGGCGGGCAGATGCTCGGGCCGACCTTCGACTACACCCACCGGCTGCTCGATCCGGAAATCGCCACCGGGGCGGAAGTCGCGGAGCCGGAGCAGCGGGAAGCGGACGCCGAGCCGATGCCCCGCGTGTCCGACATACTCGCCGGCGAGGACCTGATCGAGCCGGACGGCGCGCTGCCTGCCGGCCATGTCACCGGCGACATCACGCGCGAGCCGCTGGAATTCCCGCTTGCACGCGACACGCGGCTGCAGGCGCTTTCGCGCGGCGACGAAGGTTTTCTGCTGGCGCTCGCCTATTCGACGCAGCGAGGCTATGCCCGCAGCCATCCATTTGTCGGCGAAATCCGCATCGGTGAGGTCGAGCTCGAACTCGACGTGCCGGAGTTGGATTTTCCCGTCACGCTCGGCCGCATCCGCGTCACCGAATGCCAGATGGTCAACCAGTTCCACGGCTCGGCCAAGGTGCCGCCGCAATTCACCCGCGGCTACGGGCTGGTGTTCGGCCAGAGCGAGCGCAAGGCGATGGCGATGACGCTTTGCGACCGGGCACTGCGCGCAAGCGAATTCGGCGAGGACATCACGGCCGCTGCACAGGACGAGGAGTTCGTCATCTCGCATTCCGACAATGTGCAGGCGACAGGCTTCGTCGAGCATCTGAAGCTGCCGCATTATGTCGACTTCCAGGCCGAACTCGACCTCGTGCGCCGCATGCGCGCCGAACATGACGCGAAATCCGCGCCGGACGAATTGCGCAAGGAGGCCGCGGAATGAACGCGCCCGAGCCGAATATCGCCACCTACAACTTCGCCTATCTGGACGAGCAGACCAAGCGGATGATCCGCCGCGCGATCCTGAAAGGTATCGCGATCCCCGGCTACCAGGTGCCGTTTGCCAGCCGCGAAATGCCGATGCCCTATGGCTGGGGCACCGGTGGGGTGCAGGTGACGGCCTCGATCATCGGGCCGGACGATGTGCTCAAGGTCATCGACCAGGGCGCCGACGACACCACCAACGCCGTGTCGATCCGCGCCTTCTTCGTCAAGGTGGCGAATGTCGCGGTGACGACCGAAACCGCCAAGGCGACCATCATCCAGACGCGCCACCGCATCCCGGAACTGCCGCTGACGGCAGGCCAGACGCTGGTCTATCAGGTGCCTATCCCCGAGCCGCTGCGTTTCCTCGAGCCGCGCGAGACCGAAACGCGAAAAATGCATGCGCTCGAGGAATACGGACTGATGCACGTGAAACTCTATGAGGACATCGCCAGGCACGGCCACATCGCGACGACCTACGCCTATCCGGTGAAGGTCGAAGGACGCTACGTGATGGATCCGTCGCCGACGCCGAAGTTCGACAATCCGAAGATGCACATGTCGCCGGCGTTGCAGCTGTTCGGCGCCGGCCGCGAGAAGCGCATCTACGCGATCCCGCCCTTCACCGAGGTGGTGAGCCTCGACTTCGAGGATCATCCGTTCGAGGTGCAGAAGTTCGACAAGCCCTGTGCGCTCTGCGGCGCCGAACAGGTCTATCTCGACGAGGTGATCCTCGACGACCGTGGAGGACGCATGTTCGTGTGCTCGGATACCGATCATTGCGAGACCAGGCGGGCTGAGGGGCATCGTGGGCACATCGCGCCGAAGGAGGCTGCGGAATGAGCGACGAACCACTGCTGCGCGTTTCCTCGCTGTCGAAATTCTACGGATCGCGGATCGGCTGCGAGAATGTCTCGTTCGAGCTGTGGCCGGGCGAAGTGCTGGCGGTCGTGGGGGAATCCGGCTCGGGCAAGACGACGCTCTTGAACTGCATCTCGACGCGGCTGACGCCGACCTCGGGCTCGGTGTCCTACCGCATGCGCGACGGCACCTTCCGCGACCTCTACCGCATGAGCGAGGCGGAGCGCCGCTTCCTGATGCGCACCGACTGGGGGTTCGTGCACCAGAACCCCGCCGACGGCCTGCGCATGACGGTTTCGGCCGGCGCCAATGTCGGCGAGCGCCTGATGGCTGTCGGCGACCGGCATTACGGCAAGATCCGCGAGACGGCGGTCGACTGGCTGGCGCGCGTGGAAATCGGCGAGGACCGCGTCGACGACGAGCCCCGCGCCTTCTCCGGCGGCATGCGCCAGCGCTTGCAAATCGCGCGCAATCTCGTCACCGGTCCCAGGCTCGTCTTCATGGACGAGCCGACCGGCGGGCTCGATGTCTCGGTGCAGGCGCGCCTGCTCGACCTGCTGCGCGGGCTGGTCAATGATCTCGGGCTTGCGGCTGTCGTCGTCACCCACGACCTCGCCGTCGCCCGGCTTCTGTCCCACCGCATGATGGTGATGAAGGACGGCCACGTCGTCGAGACGGGCCTGACCGACCGCGTGCTGGACGACCCGCGCGCGCCGTACACGCAGCTTCTCGTTTCGTCCATTCTGCAGGTCTGATCATGGCTACGCCCGTCGTCGTTTCGGAAGTCTCCAAGAGCTTCACCATGCATTTGCGCGACGGCATCCGCCTGCCCGTCGTGGACGGCGTGTCATTCGCCCTCAAATCGGGCGAGTGCGCCGTGCTCGGCGGTCCGTCGGGCGCCGGAAAGAGCTCGGTCCTGAAGATGCTCTACGGCAATTATGCCGTCGATGCAGGCCAGATCATCGTCGAACATCGCGGTCAGCTGATCGACCTCGCCACGGCCAGCCCGCGCACGGTGCTCGCGATACGGCGCGACACGATCGGATATGTCAGCCAGTTCCTGCGCACCGTGCCGCGCGTCTCGGCACTCGACGTGGTGGCGGAGCCGCTGGTTTCACTGGGCGAAAGCCGCGAGACCGCACGGGATCTCGCCCGCGCGTTGCTTGCCCGCCTCAACCTGCCTGAAAAGCTATGGGCCCTGCCGCCGGCGACCTTCTCCGGCGGCGAGCAGCAGCGCGTCAACATAGCGCGCGGCTTCATCACGCCGCATCCGGTGCTGCTGCTCGACGAGCCGACTGCCTCGCTCGACGCCAGGAATCGCGAAGTGGTCGTCGAGATGATATCGGGCAAGAAACGCGAGGGCGTGGCGCTGCTCGGCATCTTCCATGACGCGGACGTGCGCGAGGCAGTCGCCGACCGCGTCATCGACGTCACGCAATTCGCCGCACGGAAGGCCGCAGCATGAGCTCGAAGCTCTCGGAAACGCCGCTGGTCCACGAGACGGCGGAGGTCGAGAACTCGACGCTCGGCCGCTGGACGGAGATAGCCGAGCGCTGCCGCGTGTCGGAATCCGTGCTTGGCGACTACTCCTACATGATGCAGGATTGCGCGATCTGGTGCGCCGACATCGGCAAGTTTTCCAACATCGCGGCTTCCGTGCGCCTCAACGCGACGAATCATCCGGTCGACCGACCGACGCTCCACCATTTCACCTATCGCGCCTCGGACTATTTCGACGATGCCGAGCACGAGCAGGATTTTTTCGCGCAGCGTCGCGCGAAGCGCGTGCGCATCGGTCATGACACCTGGCTCGGCCACGGCTCGACCGTGCTGCCGGGCATCACCATCGGCGACGGTGCGGCGGTCGGCGCGGGCGCGGTGGTGACGAAGGACGTGGCGCCCTACACGATCGTCGCCGGCGTGCCGGCAAAACCGATCCGCGAACGCTTCGATCGCAAGACCGCCGAGCGCTACCAGGCGCTTGCCTGGTGGAATTGGGATCATGCACGGCTGCGTTCGGCGCTCGACGATTTTCGCTACCTCTCGGCCGAAGCGTTTTTGGAAAAGCATGGGGGATAGGCCTTCCTTCGCCCCGGCTGCGACGGTGCGGGAATATCGGCACAGCGATGTCGCATCCAAATCCCGCTCACCGTCTCGGTCCTTCGGACCTCGCCACCTCTCCCCCACTTTCGTGGGGGCGAGGAGATAGGCGCACTTCATCGTCACCACGCCTGCTTTCGCATCTGGCTTTTGCAGGTCCTTGTTGCCCATGACTCGCGACCCGACTCAGGCTTCGCCGGTCGGGCGTCTTGGGTAAGTGGGAAGCGGGGCACGGGGCCGAGCCTCTCAATTGTTTAGTACGTGGCCGGTTTCCCGCGCCCCGCCGGCGTTCTTGCCCTACCTGGAGGAGACGCAGCGAATTGTTTCACCGCGCGACCTCGGTCAGGGCCTGGTCCTCAGGGCTCATCACCCAGCGGCACACCGTCTTGCCGCCGAACCAGCGCCGTCCCCTCCACGCTCATCCGGTTCATGACCCGTGTTCCCGCGAGGGCGATGGGGGAAGTATGGCCTAGGATGGAACTGCGTGGAGAAACCGTCGCGAATTATTTTCGAGACCGCACGAAATCAATGGCTTGGCGGGAATGTATATCCACGCGGCAGGGGCAGTTGGCGCGCACCCTCTCGGGCCTGCTGCGGTGACCAAATCTCCACCGCTCCGCGGAAGCCGGAGAAGGCGGCCCCTCCAGCCCTGTGCACTGTCACAAAACTGCAATCACTGCGACATGCCTCGTTCATGGCGGTGGTTTAGGCGGTTGGCGCAGTGGGCGGCGAAAGCCGCGTTGGACAGGGAAGCCGCCATGCTGCAGATACGCGACGTGACGCGCCGTTTTGGCAGGAACACAGCCGTCGACCGGGTCGCTCTCGAAATCCCCGAGGGACAGATGGTCGGCATCATCGGCCGCTCCGGCGCCGGCAAATCCACTCTCCTTCGCATGATCAACCGTCTGATAGATCCCTCCCAGGGGTCTATTTTTTTTGACCAGACGGAAGTCTCGGCACTCGCCGGTTCCGCCCTTCGCCGCTGGCAGCGCGACTGCGCCATGATCTTCCAGCAGTTCAATCTGGTGCCGAGGCTGGACGTGCTCACGAACGTGCTGCTCGGCCGGCTGAACCACCGCTCGACCGCGCTCAACCTGCTCGGCATGTTTTCGCGCGAAGAGCGCGCAGCGGCGATCGCCTCGCTGGAGCGGCTCGGCATCGCGCAGGCCGCACTCCAGCCCGCTGGCACGCTGTCCGGCGGCCAGCAGCAACGCGTGGCGATTGCCCGCGCGCTGATGCAGCAGCCGAAGGTGATCCTCGCCGACGAGCCGATCGCCTCGCTCGATCCGATGAACGCCAAGGTGGTTATGGATTCGCTGCAGGACATCAATCTGCGCGACGGCATCACCGTCATCACCAACCTGCACACGCTCGACACCGCCCGCGCCTACTGCAACCGCATCATCGGCATGGCCGCAGGCAAGGTCGTCTTCGACGGCGCGCCGGAAGAGCTGACGCGCGAAACGGTGCGCATGATCTATGGCGCGGAAGCCGACGGCGAAGAGATTTCCGAGGCCATCACTTCGACCAGCATAGGCGTCACCAGGCCGCGCAAATACGAGCCTGCGATGCAGTTGCAGGCCGCGCTCGCCGCTCACTGAGCGGCCGCGAACCGCCGCATCTTATTCCCGATCACCAAGCGTCCGGCGCGTAAAGCCGGGTTACAACAGGAGAGACGAAAATGTTCAGGAAAGCACTCTACGGAGCCGTCGCGCTCACCACCATCATGATCGGCGCAGCACAGGCCGAAGACCTCAAGGAATTCCGCATCGGCATCCTTGGCGGCGAGAACGAATCCGACCGCCTGCGCAGCTTCCAGTGCCTGGTCGACAAGCTGCCTTCGGTGCTCGGCGTCGAGAAGGTGTCGCTGTTCCCGGCGGCCGACTATGACGGCACCATCCAGGGCCTGCTCGGCGGCACGCTCGACTATGCTGAGCTCGGCGCTTCGGGCTACGCCAAGATCTATCTCGAGAACAAGGACGCAGTCGAGCCGATCCTGACCACGGTCCAGACCGACGGCTCGACCGGCTATTATTCGATCATGGTCGCCAAGGCCGACTCCGGCATCAAGACGCTGGCCGACGCCAAGGGCAAGAAACTCGGTTTCGCCGATCCGGACTCGACCTCGGGTTATCTGGTTCCTGTCACCGCGCTTCCGAAGGATCTGAACGGCACCGCCGTGAAGGAATATTTCGCCGAGACCGGCTTTGGCGGTGGGCACGAAAACCTCGTGCTTGAAGTGCTGAAGGGCACGTTCGATGTTGGCACGACCTGGGGCTCGGGCGTCGGCGAGTGGAAGAACGGCTACACCTCCGGCAACCTCGCCAAGATGGTGCAGAAGGGCATCCTCGACATGGACGACATCGTCGAAGTGTGGAAGTCGCCGCTGATCCCGAACGGTCCGATCGTCGTGCGCTCGTCCATGGACGCCGACATGAAAACGAAGTTCAAGGAATTCATGATCGGCCTGCCGAAGTCCGACGCCGCCTGCTTCTCTTCCATCCAGGGCGGCGACTTCACCAGCTACACCGAAGTGACGCCGGAATTCTACCAGCCTATCATCGACGCCCGTAAGGCGCAGATCGGCTCGTAAGCCAATCAGGCAACCGGACGCGCCGCGGACTTCCCCCCGCGGCGCGTTTGTTTGACCGGCAACGCGATGAGCGCAACCGCCTCCGATACGGCACTCTCCGTCGAGCGGCACTGGCAGGAGCTTGCCAGCCGCCGCCGGCTCTACACGATCGGCGGGCTGGCCTTCATGCTCGTCGCCATAGCCGGCTCGCTGTGGTTCGCCAACGATAGCAACGCAGGGAAATTCTGGGACCGCTTGCCGCATCTTTTCGACTTCGTCGGCCAGTTGCTGCCGCGCGACGGCTGGGAAGTCTGGCGCGCGCTGTTCGACCTGGCCTCGCCCTATGACGACGGCAGTCTGAAATACAATTACCCCGAAGGGCGCATGTACATAACGCAGTCGCTCTACGTTCCCGAATATTTCTACAAGATGCTCGAGACGCTCAACATCGCGCTGGTCTCCACCCTCGTCGGATTCGGGCTCGGCTTCTGCCTGTGTTTTCTCGCGGCGTCGAACGTGACGACGCAGCGCTGGCTGCGCTTCTTCGTGCGCCGCTTCATGGAAATCCTGCGCGCCTTCCCGGAGATCGTGATCGCAGGCTTCTTCCTCGCCGTGCTTTCGCTCGGCGCGATACCTGCGATCCTTGCAGTGGGCATCCACACGGTCGGCGCGCTCGGCAAGATGTTTTTCGAGGTCGTGGAGAACGCCGACATGCGGCCGGAAGAAGGCCTGCGCGCGGCCGGCGCCAACTGGCCGGAACGGGTCTGGTTCGGCATCGTGCCGCAGGTGATGCCGAACTTCCTGAGCTATGCACTGCTGAGGCTCGAGATCAACGTGCGGGCATCGACAATCATCGGCGCGGTCGGCGGCGGCGGCATCGGCGAGGTGCTGCGGCTTTCGATCAGCCAGACCCATGAGGCGAAGACGCTGGCGATCGTGCTGCTGTTATTCCTGACCATCATCGCCGTCGACCAACTGTCCGCCTGGCTGCGCCGCAAGCTGGTCGGCGAGCAGGCCTTCGCCTTCGGCCGGGGAGACTGACGATGGCAGCGCTGTCGACAACGACGCTGTCCCAGGCCGATATCGCGGCAATCGCCGACCGGCATCCCGCGGTTTTCGCCGGCTCGCGGCGCAAGCAGCTGACACGCTGGCTGATCGGTCTCAGTATCGTCGCCTATCTCTGCTTCGCCTGGTGGTTCTTCGCCATCGGCACGGTGCTCGCGAACGGCAATTGGGGCATCGCCGGCATCTACCTCGCCGACTGGGTGTCCTACGAAACGCGGCCCAATATCGATTTCACCGACGGCGGCCTGCATGTCCAGTATCCACGCTACTCTGCCTATAACGAGAACCGCCAGCCCGCTTGGGTCGAGTTGCAGGACATCCGCTCGCCGGGCGTCGCAGGACGGGTATCGATGACCATCGGCGACGGAACCGTCGAGATCTTGCCCGGGCGAGTGACGGCGCGGCGCGGAACCGAGACGGTGGTGATTGCCGTGTCGCCCGATAGGACTGTCACGGCGGAAGGGCCGCTGCCCTCATGGGCGATACCGGAGCCGGCCGGCGACGCGATCATGCTGCGCTTCGGCTTTTCCGGCAGCGTCGAGATCGAGGGCGACGAGGTCAAGGTCAGGCAGCGCTTCTGGGGCTGGGAGAATTTCGTCTTCGATCCCAACTCGCCCTTCTGGGGAAAACCCTTCGGCGAGGTGATGTCGCTGATTTTCTCCGGCGAGCGCATCAAGCCCGAGATGTCCAACGCAGCGCTCGCCTGGGACAACATCCTCAACAACGCCGAGTGGCAGCATGGCGACGTCTGGCTGAAACTCGGCCAGACCATCGTCATGGCCTTCGTCGGAACGGTGTTCGCCAGCCTGCTCGCCTTCCCGCTCGCCTTCGCCGCGGCGCGCAACATCACAAGGAGCCGCGTCGTCAACCAGGTGCTGAAACGCTTTTTCGATTTCCAGCGCTCCGTCGACATGCTGATCTGGGCGCTGTTCTTTACCCGCGCCTTCGGACCGGGACCGCTTGCCGGCATATCCGCGATCTTCTTCACCGATACCGGCACGTTCGGGAAGCTCTATTCGGAAGCGCTGGAGAATATCGACGACCGCCAGCGCGAAGGCATCCGGTCGGTGGGCGCCGCGCCGGTACTGGTGCAGCGCTACGGCGTGCTGCCGCAGGTGCTGCCGCTCTTTATCTCGCAGTCGCTCTATTTCTGGGAATCGAACACGCGTTCTGCGACGATCATCGGCGCGGTCGGCGCCGGCGGCATCGGTCTCAAGCTGTGGGAGGCGATGCGCACCAACTCGGACTGGGAGAACGTCGCCTATATGGTTCTGCTGATCCTGGTCGTGGTGTTCGTTTTCGATAATATCTCGAACGCGCTGCGCAAACGGCTGGTCAATTCGCAGGCTGCTCACTAGGCCTTCGAGGTAGCCGCCGGCTTACAAATATCGGCCGCCAATGCTTCCTGCCGGCGTTTCGGGCGCTATAGTTCCGTCAAAACGACAGGACGGAGGAGCGCCATGCATGGACCCAACAACGGACCGAACCCCGGGATCAAGCATCCGATCCCGATGCACAGCAGAGTAGGCTTCCTGAAATCCCTGGTGACGGCCGACAACATCGAGGTGGGCGATTTCACCTATTACGACGACCCGGACGGGCCGGACCTCTTCCAGACGAAATGCGTGCTGCATCACTACCCGTTCATCGGCGACAAGCTGATCATCGGCAAGTTCTGCGCCATTGCGGAAGGGGCGCGCTTCATCATGAACGGCGCCAACCACGCGATGTCGGGCTTCTCGACCTATCCGTTCAACATATTCGGCCATGGCTGGGAGGAAGGTTTCGACCCCGAGACCTGGCATCGCGAGCTGCGCGGCGACACGGTTGTCGGCAATGACGTCTGGATCGGCATGGAAGCCCTCATCCTGCCCGGCGTGCAGATCGGCGACGGCGCCATCGCTGCGGCCAAGGCGGTGGTGACGCATGACGTGCCGCCTTATGCGATCGTGGCCGGAAACCCGGCCAAGATGGTCAAAAGGCGCTTCGACCAGCGCACCATCGACCGGCTGCTCGCCGTAGCCTGGTGGGACTGGCCGGTTGACAAGATCGGCCGCAACCTCAATGCCATACGCGGCGCCGACATCGCGGCGCTGGAGGCAGCGGCTTGAGCGAAAAGAAATACGGAACAGTGGGCGTCGAGATCTTCGCGTCGCCCTGGGTGTTTATCCGCGGCGTGCCGGCGATGCAGTTCCTGCCGCCCGAGGGCCCGCCCGAGATCGCATTCGCCGGCCGTTCCAATGTCGGCAAGTCGTCGCTGATCAACGCGCTGGTCGGACGGAACGGTCTTGCGCGGACGTCGAACACGCCCGGCCGCACGCAGGAACTCAACTATTTCGTGCCCGATGGCTATTCGGGTGAGGCCGGCGACCTGCCGCCGATGGCGCTGGTCGACATGCCCGGCTACGGCTACGCCACCGCGCCCAAGGAGAAGGTCGACCAATGGACGAAGCTCGTCTTCGACTATCTGCAGGGGCGCGTGACGCTGAAGCGCGTGTATGTTCTGATCGACTCACGCCACGGCATCAAGAAGAACGACGATGAGATCTTCACGCTGCTCGACAAGGCGGCTGTGTCCTACCAGATCGTGCTGACCAAGACGGACAAGATCAAGGCGGCCGGCGTGCCGAAACTGATCGAGGAGACGCTTGCGAAGACCAAGAAGCGCCCGGCTGCCTTTCCCGGCGTGATCGCGACATCGTCGGAAAAGAACGAAGGTCTGGAGGAACTGCGCGCCGCGATCGTGCTGGCCGTCAACGGCGGATGATCGCATCGGTGTTGTGAGCGGTGCTCCGGCGCAGATAGAAACGCCCCGCTCATGTCCGGGTGGACCGAGCGGAGCGTGACCTAGATGGCGCCCGGCCCGGGGGCCGAACGCGACGTTGCCTGAGCGGCTCGGTACTACATCTTCGGCAGCAGCACCTTGTCGATCACGTGGATGACGCCGTTCGACTGCTCGACATTGGCGATGGTGACGTTGGCGACGTTGCCGTTCTCGTCGGTCAGCATGACCTTGTTGCCCTCATATTGGGCGGTCCAGGTGCAGCCGCCGACAGTCTTGACCGGATGCTCGCCCTCGTCGTCGTCGACCATCTTCTTGATGTCGGCGGCCATCGCTTTCGCGCCGACGACATGGCAGGTCAGGATCTTGGTCAGCTGATCCTTGTTCTCGGGCTTCAGCAGCGTCTCGACGGTGCCGGCCGGCAGCGCGGCGAAGGCCGCGTTGGTCGGCGCGAAGACGGTGAAGGGTCCGGGACCGGAGAGCGTCTCGACGAGGCCGGCGGCCTGCACCGCGGCCACGAGCGTCGAGTGATCCTTCGAGTTGACGGCGTTCTCGACGATGTTCTTGTCGGCATACATGGCGGCGCCGCCGACCATCGGGTTCTCGGCATAGGCGGCGCCGGCAGCCAGTGCGATCGTTCCGGCCAGCAGGGCAGTGGTAAATGTGCGCATGATTTCCTCACTCCTCGGGAAAGTTTGACCTTCTTGGAAGGCAGGGGGAGTTACGGGATGCGCGGCCGGTAGTTTCGGGCTGGCGGTCACATATGTTTTATGATGCCGCTGAAACTTTTTGGGATGCCGGTTCGTATGACCGCGCCCGAAACCATCTCCGAAACGATCACGGCCGGATGACGTCGCATCGCCGAAATTTGTCGGTCAGATGGCCTTCAGGTCACCGGCAGCGACGATGGGGCCGGTCGCCTGCCCGGTCGGCGAACCGCCCGGCGGCTCGAGCGTAATGGCGAACACGGCCCCGGATACGATCTTCGCCGCCAGGTCATCCGCGACGGGCAGCATGGCGCGAGATCCCGGGGGAATGACGCCAAGCGAGGTTGCGACCTGCCGATCGTCGATCACCCAAAGTTCGAAGTCCCGGCCCGGTGCAAGCGGACCCGACACATGCGAAAGGCCGATGTCGTGCGTGCTGGCGTCGTAGACGGCCAGATAGCGGACATCGCTGCCATCGGCGGCGAGTGAGGCGACCAGCCGTTCCGGCGGGACCTCGACGCTTGGATTTAGGACAGGCAACGCGATGTACAGCGCCAGTGCCGCAAGCGCGGCCACGGCAAGACTGCGCCAGAGGGCGAGGCTGGAAAGCAAGCTCGCGGATCGGGTGGCGGGCCTTGTTGCGGGCGTGGTTCCGCTGCTGAACAGCCGGCGGTCGACCGCAGCCTTGACGCCGGCCGGCACATCGCCTGCCGCGTAGCCAGCAGCCAGAGGCGAAAAATAGACCTCCCAACGGTCTACTAGACGCGCAAAGGCCTGTTCCGCCTCGATGCGTTGCGCCGCGATTTGCCTTTCTTGCGCAGGCAGGACACCCAGAACGTATTCGGCGGCGACCAGATTGTCGCCTCCGCCTTCCGGTCCCATGTCGTCCGCGACGTTCATCGCTCGAGGCAGTCCTTCAACTTCATCAGGCTGCGCCGCAGCCAGGTCCTCATCGTGTTCAGCGGCACCCCGAAGCGCTGCGAAAGCTCGGTGTAGCTGTCACCGTTCAGATAGGCCCCGCGTACGGCATCGGCCCGATCCTTCTCCAGTTCCTCAAGGCAGTTCTGGATCCGCATGCCTTCGTTGCCTGCCACCGCCATCGCCTCGGGTCCGGGCGACGGATCGGAGACACCGAGCGCGGCATCGATGTCGGCGGAAGCGGGCCGCCGCGCGCGGATGACGTCGATCGCGTGATTGCGAGCAATCGCCACAAGCCAGGAAATCGGACTCAAATCCGACACGGCAAAACGATCGGCCTTCGTCCATATCTTGACGAAGACCTCCTGAAGCGCCTCCTCGGCTTCCCCCCTGTCCCTCAAGACACGCAGGCAGACGCCGAAAAGTTTCGAGCTGGTCTCGCGATAGAGCAAGTCGAAGGCGGCTCGATCCTTCATCGAGACTCGCACGATCAGCTTGGTGATGTCCTGCGGCGTCATTCGCGGGCACACTATGTCGCGGGCGGACACTTGGGAAGTGGCTCGCGACCGACGGCGAGTGCGAAAAGACGGCGCGTCCATGCGCGCCGAACCATTTGCCCGCGCTGGCGTTTCCCGCTAGATCGTTTCACCGCTTCATGGAAGCGGTGAAACGATCTAGCTTTTGTTTTTTATCGCAATTCCGGACGGAAAACCGGTTTCCACTTTGCCTGGAATTGCTCTAAGACGCCGCCACCGTTTCCCAGCCCGCCCGAGGACCCAGATGACGCCGGATATCGCCGCCACCGCAGAGATGCAGGCCGCCCTGCTGTCGAGAGCGCTGCCCTACATGCAGCGCTACGAGAACAAGACGGTGGTGGTGAAGTATGGCGGCCACGCCATGGGCGACGCAGCACTCGGCCAGGCCTTCGCGCGCGACATCGCGCTGCTCAAGCAATCGGGCGTCAATCCGATCGTCGTGCATGGCGGCGGCCCGCAGATCGGCGCCATGCTGACCAAGATGGGCATCGAGTCCAGGTTCGAGGGTGGCCTGCGCGTCACCGACCAGAAAACGGTCGAGATCGTGGAGATGGTGCTCGCCGGCTCGATCAACAAGGAGATCGTCGCGCTGATCAACGCCGAGGGCGAATGGGCGATCGGGCTCTGCGGCAAGGACGGCAACATGGTGTTCGCCGAAAAGGCGCACAAGACATTCAAGGATCCGGATTCCAACATCGAGCGCGTGCTCGACCTCGGCTTCGTCGGCGAGCCGGTAGAGGTCGACCGTACGCTGCTCGACCTGCTCGCGCGCTCCGAGATGATCCCCGTGCTGGCGCCGGTGGCACCGGGCCGCGACGGCCACACCTACAACATCAATGCCGACACGTTCGCGGGCGCCATCGCCGGGGCTGTGCAGGCCACGCGCCTGCTGTTCCTCACCGACGTGCCCGGTGTGCTCGACAAGGACAAGAAGCTGATCGACGAGCTGACGGTCGGCCAGGCCAAGGCGCTGATCGCCGACGGCACCATCTCGGGCGGCATGATCCCCAAGGTCGAGACCTGCATCGAGGCGATCGAACGCGGCGTCGAGGGCGTCGTCATCCTGAACGGCAAGACGGCGCATGCGGTGCTGCTGGAGCTGTTCACCGAACACGGCGCCGGCACGCTGATCGTGCCGTGAGCCGATGCCGGTCGTCTTCCGACATAGAGGGTTCCGGTTTCTCTTCTACGCAAACGAAGGTGATCCGCGCGAGCCGGTGCATATTCACGCCGTGAAGGACGGCATCGATGCAAAATTCTGGCTTTGGCCGGAGGTAAGCGTAGTCTACAATGACGGCTTCAACGCAAAGACGTTGCGCGAGTTGGTCGAAGTGATCGGCAATCGGCGCAACGAGATAGCGAGAGCATGGAATGGGTTCTTTGGTGAGGGCGACTAGCGTCCGCTTCGACAAGGATAGTTTCTGGGTCGAACTTTCGGACGGCCGCACGTTGGGGGTGCCACTTGCCTGGTTCCCAAGGCTGCTGCGCGCCTCGCCGGCCCAGCGCAAGCGCGTGAAGATCAGCACGCGCGGTCTCCACTGGGAAGATATCGACGAGGACATTCTTGTTGAGGGGCTGCTTGCCGGCCGTGGCGACCAGACGCGACAGAACTCCGCCGAGCACGCAGCTTAGCCGATAGCCAGCAGCACCAGGATGCCGCCGACGATCAGCGCGCAGCCGGCGATCTCCAGCCGGTTGATCTTCTCCTTGAAGAAGAACACCGTGGCGGCGAAGGTGAACAGCATCTCGATCTGGGCGAGCGACTTCACCACCGCGGCCTGCTGCAGCGTCATGGCCGTGAACCAGCCGAAAGACGCCGACGCGCCGACGAAGCCGGTAAACAGCGACGGCTTCCAGGCTTTCGCGATGCGGCCTATCTCGGCGCGGTCCTTCCAGATCATCCAGGCGAGCATGACCGCCGTCTGGAAGGTGATGACGACGGCCAGCGTCACCGCCGCCTGCATCAGGAAATTCGGACCGCCGAGCGCCAGGGACGCGGCGCGGTAGGCGACCGCCGAAATGCCGAAGGCAGTGCCCGAAGCGAGCCCGATCAGCGCATTTCGGCTGAAGGTCGAACTGAGCATGGAGCGCAGGCTGACGGCGACATGAGCGACCGAGATCAGCATGACGCCGAAGACGCTGATGGCGATGGCGGCGACGGCGCCCAGGCTCGCCCTCTCGCCGAGGAACAGCAGCGCAAACAGCGCCGCCTGCGCCGGCTCGGTGCGCGAATAGGCGGTGCCCACGGCGAAGTTGCGGAACGAGAACAGATGGATGAGCAGGAAGGTCGCGGCGATCTGGCCGAGCGCGCCGAGCAACGCCCAGCCGAAGAAGGCCGCGTTGAGAGCCGGCAGGCCGTATCCCGCGAACCAGTGCAGCACCGCCACGAAGGCCAGCGCGAACGGAAAGCCGAAACCGAAACGCACGAAGGTCGCCCCGGTCGTGCCCATCACAGCCTTCAGATGCTTCTGCGCCGCCGAGCGCAGGTTCTGCAGAAAGGCGGCGGCGATGGTGATCGGGATCCAGAGTTCCATGCGTAGACCTTCTATGCGCAGGGAGCGTTCTTGGCACGAACCTCTACGCGCGCCACCGTTGGACCAACCGGCCAACGTTCGAACCCGGTGCCGACGCACCGGCTCTATCGTTTTCGCGCGGCCAGCCAGATCACGTGCCGGGCGCCGCGCTTGCCGCGCGCGCGGGTGTGGACTTCCTCGACCTCGAAGCCGGATTGCCTGAGCCGCGCGGCGAAGCCCCGATCGGGGTGCGCCGACCAGACCGCAAGAACGCCGCCCGGCGTCAACGCGGCGCGAGTGGCCGCAAGCCCCGCCATATCGTAGAGGCGGTCGTTGGCGCCGCGCGACAGGCCGTCCGGCCCGTTGTCGACATCGAGCAGGATCGCGTCATAGACGCCTCTGCCCAACCGGATGACATCGGCGACGTCGGCCTCGCGGGTTTCCACGCGGGGGTCGTCCAGGCTGCCGGCGAACAGCTCCGCCATCGGACCGCGCGCCCAGGCCACGACGGCGGGCACAAGCTCGGCGACGAGGATCCTCGCATCCGGACCCAGTTCAGCGAGGGCCGCGCGAAGCGTGAAGCCCATGCCCAGCCCGCCAATCAGCATCCTCGGCTGCGTTCGGCCGCCGATCGCGGCGCATGAAAGCCTGGCGAGCGCTTCCTCAGAGCCGCTGAGCCGGCTGTTCATCAGCTCGTTGGCGCCAAGCATGATGGAGAACTCAGCTCCGCGCTGCTTGAGCCGCAGTTCCTCCCGGCCGCCGGGAACCTTCGCCGAGTCGAGCTGAATCCACGGGATCATGTATGGCTACATGCTCCATAACCGGTCGACTTCGACGACATGGCCCGCGGACCTGAAAACCCGGCCCGTATCCGCGGCGCTATTTCGCCTTCTTGCGGCGCGGCTTCCTTGCGACCGGCTTCTGCCCAAGGCCGATGTCCTTGGCCATTGCAGAGCGCGCCGCCGAATAGTTCGGCGCGGTCATCGGATAGTCGGCCGACAGGCCCCACCTGACGCGGTATTGCTGCGGCGTCAGCCCGTGCGAGGTCAGGTGACGCTTCATCGATTTGAACTTCTTGCCGTCCTCGAGACAGACGATGTGGTCGGCATGAACCGACTTCTTCGGATTGACCGCCGGAACCAGCGCGGCTTCCGGCGCCACAACAGGCTCCCCGAGCTTGCCGATCGATTTGCTGATGCTGGCGATCAGTTCGGGCAGCCCAGTCGCCGGCAACCGGTTTTTCGTTACATACGCCGAGACGATCTCGGCGGTAAGCGTGATCAAGGTAGTCTCTTCAATATCTGCCAATGTCATTCTCCCCAAGCCCTTGCCGCTGCCGTGTTTATTCCGGAAATTCGCGTGGCTCAATGTCTATGCTTGCCTTAACCGGCAAAAATCCCGGAAATTGCAGAGAAAAGACGCTGATGTCTTGTTTGGGGCAGTCCAACGACGACTGCCGGCAGTCCGAATAGATGAATGCGTCGACGGATTTGCCTGGGGTCAGCGAATCGCAGCCGCTCCAGCGAATAGAAACGACTTCAGGGCGGTTTGCGCCATGGTGGGTTGTCGGTCGCGGTGCGAGATGAGAGCGAAATCGCGCGCGGGAAGGTCCAGCGGCACATGGCGCAACGATCCCTTCGCCACCGCCTTGCCGGCCACAAGCTCGGAGATGACAGTGGCGCCGGCCCCGGCTTCGACCGCCTGGACGATGGCCTCGTTGCTCGGCAGCACCAGGAAGACGCTCAGCGTGTCGAAAGCTATCCCCATCCGACGCGCCAGATCCTGCAGCACCTCGCGCGTGCCCGACCCCTCCTCGCGCAGGATCCAGCGCAGGCTGCTTATGTCCGGCTGGCCGGGCGAGAGTTCCGCTACGTCGGGATGCGCGTCCGCCACGACCAGGAGCAGCCGGTCGACATCGACCCTGGCGCGGCGGAGCAGGTCGGATTCGGTGCGGCCCTCGACGAGGCCGAGGTCGGCGGTGCCGTCGAGGACTTTGTTCTCGACCTGCCTCGTATTGCCGATGCTGACATCCAGCCTGACGGCCGGGTGCTGCTCCTGGAAGGCCGCCAGCCGGCGCGGCAGCCAGTAGCTGGCGATGGTCTGGCTTGCCGCGATCGACAGGCTGCCGGCGACGGTCTGCGAGGCGTTCTCGAGCACGTGACGCGCGACGGCGATCCGCTCCAGCACCGCCCTGGCTTCCGGCAGGAACCGGCGACCGGCGGAAGAAAGCTCGACGGCGCGGCCAACCCGGTTGAAGAGTTGCACGCCAGTGCTTCGTTCCAGCGCCTTGATGGCGGCGGACGCGGCGGACTGCGATATTGCGAGAAATCCCGCCGCATTGGTGACATGGGCGCGCTCGGCAACCGCCACGAATATTCTGAGCTGCTCAGGAGTCATGCGGGCTATCAAGAAGCATTTTCGATTGGAATTACAACAACAATCTGTTGGACCGATCTTTCCAGTTCGGCCAATCTTTGCGGAATGGTGTTTCCTGTTGTGGACAAGAATCGCGCCACCTATTTCGCAAAACTCCTGCTATGCGCAAAATCCGCGCCCCAAGGCCGTTGAAGGCGGGCAACCATGAGCGAAGCTTCGAGGCGACCCGCCAATTCCGCGCCATCGCAGCGGGCGCTGGGGTTGGCGCGCGCGCCGGCCGAGGGCGACGGCGTCGACACCTCGCCTGATGTCGCCGACCGCGTCGCCAAGACCACCTGCTACATGTGTGCATGCCGGTGCGGCATCGACGTGCACATCAAGGACGGCAAGGTCCGCTACATCAGCGGCAACAAGGATCATCCGGTCAACCGGGGCGTGCTCTGCGGCAAGGGCAGCGCCGGCATCATGCAGCACTACAGCCCGGCACGGCTGACCAAGCCGCTGCTGCGGTCGGGGCCACGCGGCTCGGGCGAGTTTCGCGAGATCGAATGGGAAGAGGCGCTGGGAATAGCGACGGAGCGGCTTTCCCGGATAAGGCAGACGGATCCGAAGAAGCTCGCCTTCTTCACGGGCCGCGACCAGTCGCAGTCGCTGACCGGCTGGTGGGCCTCGAAATTCGGCACGCCGAACTTCGCAGCACATGGCGGCTTCTGCTCCGTCAACATGGCGGCGGGCGGGCTCTACACGATCGGCGGCTCGTTCTGGGAGTTCGGCGAGCCGGACTGGGACCGCACGAAATATTTCATGCTGTTCGGCGTGGCGGAGGATCACGATTCCAACCCGATCAAGATCGGGCTCGGCAAGCTCAAGGCTCGCGGCGCCAAGGTCGTGTCGGTCAATCCGTGCCGGACCGGCTACAACGCCATCGCCGACGACTGGATCGGCATCCGGCCGGGAACGGACGGGCTGTTCGTGCTGGCGCTCGTGCACGAGCTGCTGAAGGCCGGCAAAATCGACCTCGACTATCTGATCGCCTACACGAACGCGCCGGTGCTGGTGATCCAGGAACCGGGCGCCGACGACGACGGGCTCTTCCTGCGCGGCCCCGACGACAGGCCGCTTGCCTGGGATAGAGAAGCCGGTACGGCGGTGAGCGCGCTCGACCCATACATAAAGCCGGCGCTGACAGGGGTTCATCAGGTCAACGGAAGGCGCTGCGTTCCGGTATTCCAGTTGCTGGCCGAGCGATATCTCGAAGAGACCTATTCGCCCGATGCGGTAGCCGAGCGCTGCGGCGTCGATGCCTCGACCATCCGCCGGATCGCGGCTGAGCTTGCCGACGTCGCCTTCGAGCAGGCGATCGAACTGCCGGTCGCCTGGACGGATTGGGCCGGCCGCCGCCACGCGACGATGCGCGGACGGCCGGTCGCCATGCATGCGATGCGCGGCATCTCGGCCCACACCAACGGCTTCCACACCTGCCGCGCCATCCATCTCCTGCAGGTGCTGCTCGGAACGGTCGACGTGCCCGGCGGCTTTCGCTTCAAGCCGCCGTTCCCGAAACTCGCGCCGCCGGGTCCAAAACCTGCCGGCAAGGATGGCGGCAGGCCGATGACGCCGCTTTCGGGCATGCCGCTCGGCTTCGTGACCGGACCGGAGGATCTGCTTGTCGACGAAGCCGGCAAGCCGCTTCGCATCGACAAGGCCTATTCCTGGGAGGCGCCGCTCGCCGCCCATGGGCTGATGCACACCGTCATCCGCAACGCATGGGCCGGCGACCCGTACCCGATCGACACGCTGTTCCTCTACATGGCGAACATGGCGTGGAACTCGTCGATGAACACGGTCGAGACGATCCGCATGCTGACGGATCGCGACGAGGCGGGCGACTACAAGATCCCCTTCATCATCTATTCGGACGCCTACTACTCCGAGACCGTCCCCTACGCCGACCTCGTGCTGCCGGACACGACCTATCTCGAACGCCACGATTGCATCAGCCTGCTCGACCGCCCCATCAGCCATGCGGACGGCCCGGGCGACGCGATACGCCATCCGATCCTGGCGCCGGACCGCGACGTCAGGCCGTTCCAGACCGTGCTCATCGATCTCGGCGGCCGGCTCGGCCTGCCGGGCTTCGTCAACGAAGATGGGACCGCGAAATACCGCGACTATGCCGACTACATCGTCAACCACGAACGACTGCCGGGCATCGGCCCGCTCGCCGGCTGGCGCGGCGAGGACGGGGAGACCTTCGGCTCGGGCAAACCGAATCCGGACCAGTTGCAGCGCTACATCGACAATGGCGGTTTCTGGCACCACGAGCTTGCCGAGGACCAGCGCTTCTACAAGATGGCGAACCGGTCCTACCTCGAATTCGCCGTGCGCATGGGCTTCAAGGAGAGAACAGGGCCGGTCCATTTCCAGCTCTATTCGGAACCGCTGCAGAAATTCCGGCTTGCCGCGCGCGGGCACGGCAAGGCGGTGCCGCCGGAGGCTGAGCGCGCGCGCATCGAGGCCTGCATGGACCCGCTGCCCTTCTGGTATGCGCCGTTCGAGGAAACCGCCATCGACACGGAGCGCTATCCGCTGCACGCTCTGACCCAGCGACCGATGCACATGTATCATTCCTGGGGTTCGCAGAATGCCTGGCTGAGGCAGATCACCAACCAGAACCGCCTCTTCGTGAATCGAAAGACCGCCGCCAAGCTCGGCCTCGACGACGACGACTGGGTCTGGATCGAAAGCATCAACGGCCGCGTCAAGGGACAGATCAGGCTGGTCGACGGCGTCAACCCCGACACGGTCTGGACCTGGAACGCGATCGGCAAGCGTCGCGGCGCGTGGGGCTTGAAGGACGATGCCGGCGAATCGAACCGCGGCTTCCTGCTCAACCACATCATCGGCGACAAGCAGGCCGGCGCGGGGGGCTACTCCAATTCGGATCCGGTGACAGGCCAGGCGGCCTGGTTCGACCTCAGGGTCCGCATCGAGAAATGCTCGGCTCAAGAGGCCGGTTTCACCGAACCGCAGTTCGAGCGCTTCGCGCAGCCGCCGCATTTTTCGCCGACGGCGGAGAAGCTTTCCTTCGGGGCCGGATTTCGAAAGGGCCGAGTCGCATGACCTGCCTGCCCGCAAGCACCGAACGCAAGCTCGGCCTCGTCATCGATCTCGACACCTGCGTTGGCTGCCAGGCCTGCGTGACGTCATGCAAGGAGTGGAACACCGGCGGCCACATGGCGCCGCTGACCGACATCGATCCTTATGGCGGCAGGCCCGACGGCGTCTGGTTCAACCGCGTCCACTCTTACGAGCATGTGACGGAAGCAGGCGGGCGCACGGTGCATTTCCCACGCTCATGCCTGCATTGCGAGGAGCCGGCCTGCGTCACCGTCTGCCCGACCGGCGCATCCTACAAACGGACCTCCGACGGCATCGTGCTGGTCGACGAGGACAAGTGCATCGGCTGCAAGCTGTGCAGCTGGGCCTGCCCCTACGGCGCGCGCGAGTTCGACACGGATGTCGGCGTGATGAAGAAATGCACGCTCTGCGTCGACCGCATCTACAACGACAACATCGCGCCCGAAGACCGCGTGCCGGCCTGCGTCGCCGCATGCCCGACCAGCGCCCGCCATTTCGGCGATCTCGGCGATCCGGACTCGGCCATTTCGCAGCTGGTCGCGGAGCGCGGCGGCGTCGAACTGATGCCGGAACTTGGCTACAAACCGACCAACCGTTATTTGCCGCCGCGCGCCCGCACCGAAAACGGGGCGAAGGCCGCGGCTCCAGCGCTCGAGACCTTGAAAGCCGAAGGCGGCTTTCTCGGCTGGGTCGACCGCATGTTGTCCTGATGCATCCCGCCTATTCGGTCATCTTCTTCACCACGGCAACGGGCGCGGGCTACGGGCTGCTCGCCTGTCTCGGCCTATGGGGTGGGCTCGGCCTCATCGACGCCGGCTTCTGGTTTCGGTTCATCAGCCTCGGCCTGGCGCTCGGCCTGATCTCGGCGGGCCTGCTGTCCTCGGCCGCGCATCTCGGCCGTCCGGAGCGCGCCTGGCGCGCATTCTCGCAGTGGCGAAGCTCGTGGCTGTCGCGCGAAGGCGTGGCGGCCATGGCGACCTTCGTTCCGGCCGGGCTGTTCAGCGCTGGCTGGGCCCTGCTCGGCAAGGATGGCGGCTGGGTCGCGGCGATGGGGCTGCTTTCAGCCATCGGCGCAACCGTCACTGTCTCGACGACCGGCATGATCTACGCCTCGCTGAAGCCGATCGTGCAATGGTCGAGTCGCTTCACCCTGCCGGTCTACCTCATCTTCGCGGCGATGACGGGAGGCGTGCTGTTCAACGCGCTGCTTTCGCTGTTCGGGCTGGCTTCCACGCCCGTGCTGGCGCTGGCGTTTGCGCTGACAGTCGTCGGCTGGAGCTGGAAGGTTGCTACATGGCGGCACAATGATGCGCTTGGCATCGGCACGACGCTCAACAGCGCGACCGGGCTCAAGGGCGGCGAGGTCCGTTCGATCGAATGGCCGCACACGGAAGAAAACTATCTGCTCAAGGAGATGGGTTTTCGCATCGCACGCAAGCATGGCGCGCGGCTGCGTCTCATCGCGCAGATCTTCGCCTTCGGCCTGCCGCTGGCGCTGCTTGCAGCCGCATTCTGGCTATCGGGCCCGGTATGGCTGGCCGCCGTCCTGTCGATCGCGGCCGCGACGGCGCAACTCGCGGGCATGCTCGTCGAGCGCTGGCTTTTCTTCGCCGAAGCAAAGCACGTGGTGACGCTCTACTACGGGCGGTAGTGTCCCGACACGCCGGCCATCTGAACGCGCAAAGGGTCAAAGCGACGTCCGGTTGAGCCGGAGCGCGTTGGCCACGACGCTGACCGACGAGAGCGCCATGGCGGCCGCGGCTATCATCGGCGAGAGCAGAATGCCGAAGACAGGATAGAGCACGCCGGCAGCGATGGGCACGCCCGCCGCGTTGTAGATGAAGGCGAAGAACAGGTTCTGGCGGATGTTCGCCATGGTCGCCTCGCTGAGGCGCCGCGCCCTGACGATGCCGGTCAGGTCGCCCTTCAACAGCGTGACGCCGGCACTTTCGATGGCAACGTCAGTGCCCGACCCCATGGCGATGCCGACATCGGCCGCCGCCAGCGCCGGCGCGTCGTTGACGCCGTCGCCCGCCATCGCGACCACCTTGCCCTCCCGCTTCAGCCGCTCGACCACGGCGCTCTTCTGGTCGGGAAGAACTTCGGCCTCGACCTCCGCGATGCCCAGTCTGCGCGCCACCGCCTCGGCGGTGGTCCTGTTGTCGCCGGTCAGCATGAGGACGGCGATGCCTTCCTTGCGCAGGGCGGCAAGCGCAGCCGGCGTCGTCTGCTTGACAGGATCGGCAATGGCGAAGATGCCGGCTACGGCCCCGTCAACGCCGATGAAGATCGCCGTCGCGCCATCTCGGCGGAGCGTATCGGCCTCCTCGCTCAAGCTGGCCGTGGAGATTCCAAGTTCCTCCAGGAAGCGGGTGTTGCCGAGCGCGATCTTTTTGCCATCGACGGTGCCGACAGCGCCCCTGCCGGTCGGCGAGTCGAAGTCGCTGACCTCCGGAAGCGGCAGCTTCCGCTGCTCGGCCGCGGCCACGATGGCCAGCGCCAGCGGATGCTCGGAGACCCGCTCCACGCCGGCGGCAAGCCGCAGCAGCTCGTTCTCGTCACGGCCTTCCCCCACAACGATGCGCGTGACGGACGGCTTTCCCTCGGTGAGGGTCCCGGTCTTGTCGACGACCAGCGTGTCGACCTTTTCCAGCCGCTCCAGCGCCTCGGCGTTCTTGATGAGCACGCCTAGACCCGCGCCGCGCCCGACGCCCACCATGATGGACATCGGGGTCGCCAGCCCCAGCGCGCAGGGACAGGCGATGATCAGCACCGCCACCGCCGCGATAAGCCCGTAAGCGTAGCGCGGCTCCGGCCCCCAGGCACCCCAGGCGAAGAAGGCGAGTATCGCGACAAGAATCACGGCGGGCACGAACCATGCCGAAACCTGGTCGGCGAGGCGCTGTATCGGCGCGCGCGAGCGCTGCGCCTCCGCGACCATCTGCACGATGCGCGCAAGCATCGTGTCACGGCCGACCTTCTCCGCGCGCACGACGAGCGCGCCGCTCTGGTTGATCGTACCGCCGATCACATGGTCGCCAACCGTCTTGGTGACCGGCATGGACTCGCCGGTCACCATGGATTCGTCGATCGACGACCGGCCCTCCTCCACGAGGGAGTCGACCGGAATCTTTTCGCCCGGACGCACGCGCAGCCGATCGCCGACCGAGATGATGTCGAGCTCGACTTCCTCGTCCCCGCCGTCCTCGCGGATGCGCCGCGCCATCTTCGGCGCCAGGTTGAGCAGCGCCTTGATCGCGCCGGAGGTCGATTCGCGGGCCCTGAGTTCCAGAACCTGGCCAAGCAGCACCAGGACGGTGATGACGGCGGCGGCCTCGAAATAGACGGCGACCGAGCCGTCCATGCCGCGAAAGGCTTCGGGGAAGATCGAGGGAAAGAGCGTCGCGACCACGCTGTAGACCCAGGCGACGCCAGTGCCCATCGCGATCAGCGTAAACATGTTGAGGTTCATCGTGCGGATCGACGCCCAGCCGCGCTCGAAGAAGGGCCAGCCCGCCCAGAGCACGACCGGCGTCGCCAGCACGAACTGTATCCAGCCGGAGAGTCGCGGCGGGATCAGATGATGAAGGGCCGGGAAGAGATGACCGCCCATTTCGAGCAGGAGAACCGGGACCGCGAGCGCCAGCCCGATCCAGAAGCGGCGGGTCATGTCGACCAGTTCGGCGCTTGGCCCCGCCTCCGCGCTCACGGTCAAGGGCTCAAGCGCCATGCCGCAGATCGGGCATGCGCCGGGGCGGTCGCGCCGGATCTGCGGATGCATCGGGCAGGTCCAGATCGTGCCGGACGGCACGTCGGCGGCCGCTTTCAACTGATGATCGGCGCCGCGATGCCTCTCCTGATCGTGATGGCCATGGTGGGCATGATGGCCCGCCTCGCCGCCATCGCCATCACCGTGCATGTGGCCGGTGTGGCTCGGCTCTTCGGAAGTCACGGCTTCGTCCTCCAGGTTCTCCGCCAACAATCCGACCGGCAATGCGGACCGCCGACAACGATACTAGGCAAGCGCTCACGCGATTCAAGGCTCCGGCGCCGGGCTTGCTGTTCTCGGAAGGGTCGTTGGATGGCCGGCCTGACGCTGAAAGAGGCGCGAGGATGAGGTCAGACCCCTTCCTCACAGGGGCGATGCACAGCCCGAAGCGCGTTTCCGGGGCGTTCGTCCATTCCGTGCGGCCATTGATTCAGGTCAACGCGCGTTGACCGCCTGTCCTGGCAAACGTAGCGTGCCTAGCAGCGAGACATTCCGCATATCCCTGCGCCTTCAAAGAACAGTGCCGATGGATGAATTTCTGCGAAACCGGACGTTCGACGAACTTCAGCCCGGCGAGTCCGCCGCGACCGTGCGCATCGCCGGGCGTGACGACATGGAGCTTTTCGCGGCGGTCTCCGGCGACGTCAATCCCGCTTATCTCGACGCGGCCTTCGCAGCGACGGGCCTTTCCGGACACGTCGTGGCGCACGGCATGTGGACGGCAGCGCTTGTCTCGGCAGTGTTGGGCTCGAAGCTGCCCGGGCCAGGCACGATCTATCTTGGCCAGGAGTTCAAATTCCTGAAACCAGTGACGCAGGGCGACACAATCACCGCCACGGTCACGGTTATCGACAAGCAGGCAGACAGACGCGTCACGCTAAGCACGGTCTGCACCAACAAGTCGGGCGAGGAGGTGCTCCGCGGCACCGCCACGGTCATAGCGCCCGATCGGAGGATCGAATGGCCGCGGACGCCGCAGCCGGATATTTCGCTCAGGCGGCATGACCGCTACCAGGCCTTCGTCAAGCAGGCGCGCGCGCTCCCGCCAGTGCGCGCCGCCATCGTTCACCCGTGTTCGGCCGCCGCAATCAGCGGTGCGATGGAGGCGCGCGAGATGGGCCTCATCGAACCTATCCTCGTCGGGCCCGAGCACAAGATCAGGGCGGCGGCCGAGGCGGCGAAGGTCTCCCTCGAGGGTGTCGCGATAGAGCCCGTCGAACACAGCCACGCGGCGGCGGCGCGGGCTGTAGAGCTCGCGGTCGCCGGCAAGGTCGCCATTCTCGTCAAGGGCAGCCTGCACACGGACGAATTGCTTGGCGCGGTCGTCGCGCCGGATTCCGGCCTGCGGACGGAAAGGCGCGTGAGCCATGTCTTTGCGATGGACGTACCCGCCTATCACAAGCCGCTGATCGTCACCGACGCGGCGATCAACATCCAGCCCACGCTGGAGCACAAGCGGGACATCTGCCAGAATGCAGTGGATATGTTTCGCAGGCTGGGCATGGACGAGCCGCGCGTGGCGGTACTGGCAGCCGTCGAAACCGTCAACCCGAAAATGCCCGCGACGCTCGACGCGGCTGCGCTCACCGTGATGGCGGCGCGCGGCCAGATCACAGGCGCAAAGGTCGACGGACCCCTTGCCTTCGACAATGCGATCAGCCCCGATGCCGCACGCACGAAGGGGATCGTCTCGCCCGTCGCCGGCCAGGCCGACATCCTGCTGGTGCCGGATCTCGAGGCCGGCAACATGCTTGCCAAGCAGCTGATCTACTTCGGCGGCGCCACCGCGGCCGGGCTGGTGCTGGGCGCGCGCGTGCCGATCGTGCTCACCAGCCGGTCCGATTCCCTTTCGGCCCGGATTGCATCGGCCGCGCTTGCCAAGATGGTGGCGGTCGCGCGTCCGGCAAAAGGGTTGGCCGATTGAACGACAAGATTCTGCTGACCTTCAATGCCGGTTCCTCGACGCTCAAGATCGGGCTGTTCCGGATCGCCGTGTCCGGCCCAATGAGGGAGACGCGCGGCCTGGTCGACTTTCGCCACGAGCCGCTGACATTGCGCATCGACGGACCGGAACCGCTCCAGGTCGCGCTCCGCGCCAAGCCGGACGAGGACCTGAGCGATACCGTCTCCGAAATATTCGAGGCCCTGGCGAAGCACCTGGACATCGGCCGGATCGCGGCTGTCGGCCATCGCGTCGTGCATGGCGGCGACCGCTTCGGCGGGCCGGTCGCGCTCGACAACAGGACCATCGACGCCATCGACGCGCTGACGCAGCTTGCCCCGCTGCATCAGCCGCAGGCCCTGCGCCTGATACGCGCCATCCACAAAGTTGCGCCCGACATGCTCCAGACCGCTTCGTTCGATACGGCGTTCCACCGCACCAACGCCGACGTCGTGAGGCGCTTCGCGATCCCGCGCGCGTTCCACGACCAGGGCGTCAAGCGTTACGGATTCCATGGCCTGTCCTACAAATACATCGCCGGCGAACTGGCCCGGCGCGCTCCGGCGGTCGCCGGGGGCAAGGTGGTCGTGGCTCATCTCGGCAGCGGCGCCAGCCTCTGCGCCATGGAGGACGGCAAGAGCCGGGACACCAGCATGGGGTTCTCCACGCTCGACGGGATTCCGATGGCGACTCGTTGCGGCGCGCTCGACCCCGGCGTGCTGCTGCACCTGCTGGGTGCGGGCGGACAGACGCTCGCCGAAGTGGAGAATATTCTCTATCATCGCTCGGGCCTTCTCGGCATCTCCGGCATCAGCGCCGACAGCCGCGAACTGCTTCGAAGCAGCGAGGCGGCGGCCCGCGAGGCGATCGATCTTTTCACCTTCCGCACAGCCGGCGAGATCGCCCGGCTTGCCGCCACGCTGGAGGGCCTCGACGCGGTCGTCTTCACCGCAGGCGTCGGCGAGAATCAGCCGCGGATACGGGCCAGGGTCTGCACCCGGCTCGGCTGGCTTGGGGTCGAACTCGACGATATGGCGAACGCCGGAAACGCAACACTCATCAGCAGTCCGGCGAGCCGCGTATCCGTCTTCGTCATTGCAACCGACGAGGAGCAGATCATCGCCGACGAGACCTATTGCGTGATCGGAGCCGCATAGAGCATCGGACCGAAAAGTGCGCAGCGGTTTTTGGACAAATCCGATGCTGAAACAAAGAGATAGAGCGGCGAATCGATCCCGATTGAGCGTTCGCCGCTCTAGGCGTGATGGAGCGAGGCATGATCTTTCGGCCGCACTGCAGTCATCGTGACCCGGCGCAGAGGCCGCTATCGATCATGCCGCTGGGGCAGGCTCAGGGATGACCGCGGAGAAAGCGGGAAGCCGGTCCACGCTATCGGAGCAGGGTGATCTGCACTGGCACTGCCGGAGCGTTGCGGATGTGCTCGCCGCGGTGGGGTCGAGCGCCGGCGGCCTCTCACCGGACGAGGCCAAGGGGCGCCTGGAGGCTCATGGCCCGAACCAATTGCCGGCTGCACCCCCGCAGCACCCGATGCTGCGCTTCCTTGCACAGTTCAACAATGCGTTGATCTATTTCCTGCTGGCGGCGGCGGGCGCCGCCGCGATGCTCGGACACGTCATCGACGGCGCCGTCATCCTCGCCGTCGTGTTGATCAATGCGATTGTGGGCTTCGTGCAGGAAGGCAAGGCCGAACAGGCCCTGAACGCCATTCGCGGCATGATCGCCCCGCAGGCGGTCGTCATTCGTGATGGGGAGCGGCACTCCATCGATGCCAGGTACATCGTGCCGGGCGACATCGTCGTGGTGGAGGCCGGCGACAAGGTTCCGGCGGACGCCAGGTTGCTGCGGGCCCGGCAGTTGAAGGTGGACGAGGCCATTCTCACCGGCGAGTCGGTGCCTGCCGAGAAAAGCGAGCTGTCCGTCCGCGCGGAAGCGCCGCTCGGCGACCGCTTCTGCATGCTCTATTCCGGAACGCTTGTCGCGACGGGACAGGCGACCGCCGTCGTCGTGGCGACGGGAGGCAGGACCGAGATCGGCCGCATATCGAGGCTGATCGGCAGCGTGCAAACCCTGACGACCCCGCTGTTGCGGCAGATCAATCAGTTCGGCCGGGTCTTCACCTGGTTTGCGATCGTCACCGCGGGGCTGCTGTTCGCATTCGCCGTGCTCGCGAGGGGTTACGGCTGGGTCGATGCGCTGATGGTCGTGGTCGCGCTCGCGGTGGGCGCGGTGCCCGAGGGACTCCCGGCCGTCATCACCATAACCCTGGCGATCGGGGTACGCCGGATGGCTTCCCGCAACGCCGTGGTCCGGCGTCTTCCCGCCGTGGAGACGCTGGGCGCGACATCCGTCATCTGCTCCGACAAGACGGGCACGCTCACCAGGAACGAAATGACCGCGCGCCGGGTCGTGACCGCCGACAGCGAGTTGCTGGCGCCGGGCACAGGCTATGCGCCGTCGGACGGCTCGACCGCCTCCGGAACCGGCGATACAGTGCCCGATCCGGTGCGCTTCGATCTGATCCGTGCGGCGCTGCTCTGCAACGACGCCCGGCTGGTCGAGCGTGACGGGCTGTGGAGCGTGCTCGGCGATCCTATGGAGGGTGCGCTCGTCACGCTCGCCATGAAGGCGGGATTTTCCACCGACGACGAGCGCGAAATGTGGGCGCGGCTCGACGAGATTCCCTTCGACGCGCAACACCGCTTCATGGCGACGCTGCATGTCGGGCCGGACGGCCGCCGGCGGATCTTCGTCAAGGGAGCGCCGGAGCGGGTCCTGTCCATGTGCTCCGGCCAGGCGGGCGCCTCGGCCTCCGCCGGCATCGACCAGCACTACTGGCAGCGGCGCATAACGGAAGCGGCGTCCGATGGCGAACGGGTCCTGGGCTTTGCCATGGCCGAAGCCGACGGAGACAGCGAACGGCTCGCCTTCGACACGTTCGAAAGCGGCCTGACCTTCCTCGGCATCGTGGGTTTCATCGACCCGCCGCGCGCGGAAGCCGTGGCTGCGGTAGCGGAATGCCGCGCGGCGGGCATTGCGGTCAAGATGATCACCGGCGATCACAACGGCACGGCGCTGGCCGTCGCGCGCCAGCTCGCCCTTGCCGATGATCCTCAAGCGCTGGCGGGGGTCGCGATCGACGTTATGTCGGACGACGAACTGCGCAACGTCGTCGAGCGGGTCAGCGTTTTTTCCCGCACCACGCCGGAGCACAAGCTGCGCATCGTGCGCGCCCTGCAGGCCAACGGGCGCATCGTCGCCATGACCGGGGACGGGGTTAACGACGCGCCGGCGGTCAAGCAGGCCGATGTCGGCGTCGCCATGGGGCGCAAGGGCACCGAGGCGGCCAAGGAGGCGGCCGAGATCGTGCTCGTCGACGACAACTTCGCCTCCATCGTCGCCGCGGTGCACGAAGGGCGCACCGTCCACGACAACATCCGCAAGGTGATCGGCTGGACCTTGCCGACGAACGGCGGCGAAGCGCTCGCCGTCATTCTGGCCATTGCATTCGGTCTGAACCTGCCGATGACGCCGGTGCAGATTCTCTGGATCAACATGATCACGAGCGTCACGCTCGGTCTGGCGCTCGCCTTCGAGCCGCCGGAACCGAATGTCATGCGCCGCCCGCCAAGGCCGCGCGACGCCCCGATCCTCTCGCGCTTCCTCGTCTGGCGCATCGTCTTCGTGTCGCTGCTGTTCACGCTCGGCATTTTCGGCATCTTCGAATATGCGCTGCAACAGGGCCTGGGCGAAGATGTTGCGCGCACCATGGTCGTCGACACGCTGGTGGTGATGGAGATATTCTACCTCTTCAACGTGCGTTACCTTCACACGACGTCCTTCAGCTTCGTCGGGACGATGGGTACGCCGGCGGTCCTGGCGGCAATCGCGGTGGTCGTGGCGGGCCAGCTCGCCTTCACCAACGCGCCCTTCATGCACACGCTGTTCGGCAGTGCGCCGGTGGCTTTTACGGACGGGCTGCTGATCGTCGGCATAGGCCTTGCCCTGATGGCCGTGCTGGAGGTGGAGAAGGTCGTCATGCGACGGCTCTCGCCGGCCGTCGCCGACGCCGCCTGACGGGTCTCGCGATGGTGCGCGCCGGCCCGCTCAGCCCGGCCAGCGCCAGTCCCTGATCTCCGGCATGTCTTCGCCGTACTTGCAGACATAGGCCGTGTGCTCGGCAAGCTTTGCCTCAAGCGCGGCGGTGAGTTCCGCGGCCCGATCGGCCGCGAGGGCGGGCAGGCGCCGGATTGCCGCGAGCGCCAGGTGATAGCGGTCGAGCTGGTTGATGACAGCCATGTCGAAGGGCGTCGTCGTCGTTCCCTCCTCGCGGAAGCCATGGACATGGAGATTGCCGTGGTTGTTGCGCCGGTAGGTCAGGCGATGAATGAGGTAGGGATAGCCGTGATAGGCGAAGATCACCGGCTTGTCCGCCGTGAACAGCCGGTCGAACTCTTCGTCCGTGAAGCCGTGCGGATGCTCGGTGTGGGATTGCAGCGTCATCAGGTCGACGACATTGACCACCCTGATCTTCAGATCGGGCAGCGCCGTGGACAGCATGTCGACGGCGGCGAGCGTCTCCAAGGTCGGAACGTCGCCGGCGCAGGCCATGACGAGGTCGGGCTCCTGCCCGGCGGGACACCGGCAGGCCCATTCCCATATGCCGGCGCCGGCCTCGCAATGTTTCTCCGCCGCTTCAGCCGTCAGCCATTGCGGCGATGGCTGCTTGCCAGCGGTGATGACGTTGATGCGATTGTAGGTCCTCAGGCAATGGTCGGTGACCCACAGCAGGGTGTTGGCGTCGGGCGGGAAATAGAGCCTGACGGTATCGGCCTTCTTGTTGGCGACGAAATCGACGAAGCCCGGGTCCTGATGGCTGAAGCCGTTGTGGTCCTGCCGCCAGACATGCGAGGTGAGCAGGTAGTTGAGCGATGCGATCGGCTTTCGCCAGGGCAGCTCGGCGGAGGTCTTCAGCCATTTTGCGTGCTGATTGACCATCGAATCGACGATGTGGATGAAGGCCTCGTAGCATGAGAACAGCCCGTGCCTGCCGGTGAGCAGATAGCCTTCGAGCCAGCCTTGGCATAGATGCTCCGACAGCACTTCCATGACGCGGCCCTCGCGCGCCAGATGCACGTCATAGGGCTCGATCCTCTCCATCCAGACCCGGTCCGTGACCTCGAACACGGCATCGAGGCGGTTCGAGGCCGTCTCATCGGGACCCATCAGGCGAAAATTCCGCGCCTCAGCGTTGAGGCTCATCACGTCGCGCAGATATGCCCCCATGAGGCGGGTTGCCTCCGCGGTCACGACGCCCGGCTCGGGCACGTCGATAGCGAAACTCTTCCACGCGGGCAGCACGAGGTCCTTCTTCAGCAATCCGCCATTGGCGTGCGGCAGCGCGCCCATGCGCTTGGCGCCCCGCGGCGCGAGCGCGGCGATGTCCGGCAGCAAGCGGCCGTCCGCATCGAACAACTCGTCGGGCCGGTAGCTTTTCATCCACTCCTCGAGGATCTTGCGATGCGCCGCGTCGCCGCGCGCATTGGACACCGGCACCTGGTGCGAGCGCCAGAAATCCTCGACCTTCTTGCCATCGACCTCCTTGGGTCCGGTCCAGCCCTTGGGGCTGCGCAGCACGATCATCGGCCAGCGCGGGCGGTCGCCCGACCAGCCTTGCGCTCGCGCCTCAAGCTGGATCGCGCGGATGCGGTCGAGCGCCGTATCCAGCGCCTCGATCATGGCCCGGTGCATCGGTTCCGGCTCGTGACCCTCGACAAACAGCGGCTCGTAGCCGAAACCCGTGAAAAGGCTTCGCAGTTCGCCGTCCTCCATCCGCGCGAGCAGGGTCGGATTGGCGATCTTGTAGCCGTTGAGGTGCAGGATCGGCAGCACCGCGCCGTCGACCTTCGGGTTGAGGAATTTGTTCGAGTGCCATGCGGCCGCCAGCGGCCCCGTCTCGGCCTCGCCGTCGCCGACGACGCAGGCCACAACCAGATCAGGATTGTCGAACGCCGCGCCGAAGGCATGCACCAGCGCATAGCCGAGTTCGCCGCCCTCGTGGATGGAGCCGGGCGTCTCCGGCGCGACGTGGCTGGGGACGCCGCCGGGGAAAGAGAATTGCTTGAACAGCTTCTTCATCCCGGCAGCGTCCTGGCTGATCTCGGGATAGTGCTCGCTGTAGCTGCCTTCCAGATAGGTGTTGGCGACCATGGCCGGCCCGCCATGTCCGGGTCCGCAGATGTAGAGAACGTCGAGGTCGCGCTGCCTGATGACCCGGTTGAGATGCACGTAGATGAAGTTGAGGCCGGGCGTGGTGCCCCAATGGCCGAGCAGCCGGGGCTTCACGTGCTCGGCCTTCAGCGCATCGCGCAGCAGCGGATTGTCCATCAGGTAGATCTGGCCGACGGAGAGATAGTTGGCCGCGCGCCAGTAGCGATCCATTTCGCCGAGCATCCTGGATGACGTCGAATCCGTCATATGGTCCTCCGATTGCTGCGTGGGAGCTCTATGCCGGGAAATATGGGCTTGCTTAATGACCGTAGTATGGAGCTTTGCATCCGGCCACAAGGGCCGCCGCTGTCGCACGTCTGCCCGCGGCGCAAGACTTACGTGCGGGCTACCGAGAAGGTTGCCCTGGCCTGCATGGATTCACCCGGCCCGAGCTGGCGCAGCCCGTTCCACGGGGCGGACGGCGCGCAGTTGTGCGCGTCGACGACATGGCTCACCGGTTCGAAACAGAAGAAGCCGCTGTCCCCGGAAGGCGAATAGATCAGGTAGAATTCAAGCGGCGTCGACGCCTCGATCCGAAGTTCCATTGCGTTGTCGGGCCAGACTATGCGGGCCTGCCCCGGCCAGCCGGCGAGCAGGTTGTTGATCCATTCGCCCGGCAGCGGCGAAGGCTGGCTGAAGTCCCAATTCGGGTGACGGCTCAGCGGCTCGAACCCGTCTGGAAGATGGTCGTGCGTCTCCAGACATACAGCGGCGGCCGGCGCCTGAAGCAATGTTCCGGCGGTCCGTGGCAGCCACGGATGAAGACCCAGGCCGTAAGGCAGCGTCAGCGATGCCTGGTTGACGATTCGCAAGCCAATCGTGAGCGACAGTTCCGTCGCCGTGTAGCTGACCTCCCCAGCATATCGGTACGGACCTGGCCCGTCGCTTTCCAGGTTCAGCGTCACACTGTCGGGCGCGGTGGCGCCGACAGCCCATTCGCTGTGGAAGGCATTGCCGTGGATGGGGTAGCGCTCGCCGGGCAGGTTCGGCTCGAGCCGATGGAAGATGCCGTCGGCATGGAATCCGCCGCCCGAGATGCGGTTGGACCAGGGCATGAGCAGGTTGCACGCCAGCGCAAACGGATCGCCGCTCCCGCCTGGAGGCCATGGCCTGAAAACCGGAGTTCCGGCAAAGTCGAACCTTGCCAAGCCCGCTCCGAGGGACGGTACGACCTCAGCGCGAAGGTCACCCTTCCCGATGACGATCGTCCTTGTGGTCATCGCGTCCGCTTGCGGTCGGCGGATCGCCTTTCCTTTAGCCCGGCCTTGTCGGCCACCGCCAACAGGTCGAGCGAGGCGATGTCGATCAAAGCGCTCATCTGGCGTTGGGCGTCGTTTTCGCGGCGCATCCGGATCGCCTCGAGCACGCCGCCGTGAGCGCTGAGCGTCCTCTGGTAGTTCTCGGTCGCGGAGGTGGTCAGCCTGAAGGAGAAGCTCAGCGCCGCCGCCAGCATGTTCGCCAAGTTGGCGAACACCGGATTGCGGCTTGCACGCAGGATGCCGCTGTGGAAGCGGACGTCTGCGTCGAGGCAGGCGGCGAGGTCATTCTCCGGCGCCGCGCACATGGCTTCATAGGCGGCCTCGATCACGGCGAGATCGCCCGAACTCGCCATTCGTGCCGCGAGCCGCGCGGCGGCGGGTTCTATGACCAGGCGCGCCTCGATCAAGCCGCGTACGAAATCGAGGTCGGGCTCGATCTCGCCCATCCACTCCAAAACCTGCGCGTCGAGCCGGTTCCAGTCGGCTGACGGCCGCACGCGCGTGCCGGCCCGCTTGCGCGCCTCGATCAAGCCTTTGGCCGAGAGCGTCATGAGGGCGTCGCGCAA
The DNA here is from genome assembly GCF_040049215.1 of Mesorhizobium sp. KR9-304. Taxonomy (NCBI): domain Bacteria; kingdom Pseudomonadati; phylum Pseudomonadota; class Alphaproteobacteria; order Hyphomicrobiales; family Phyllobacteriaceae; genus Mesorhizobium; species Mesorhizobium sp. KR9-304. The sequence goes on from NZ_JBDZDN010000001.1 coordinate 917,812, forward strand.
GGCGGTGCGGCTCGCCGCGTAATGCGCGCACAGTTCGGCCTCGGTGGGCAGGACGGCAAGCGGCGGATAGAAGCCGGACAGGATGCGCTGTCCGAGATCGCGCGCGATGCGATCCTTCAGGGACAGGCCCGACGCCTCGGCGGCGGGCTCCTGTCTCGGCTGCGCGGCCGCAGCGGGTGCGGACTCCATCGTCACGTCCTGTTCAAGTGATACTCGGCGATCACGACAGCAAGGATCAATAACGAGCCTTTTGCAAGCAGCTGGTAGAAGGTGGGCACCGAAGTCAGGATCATGCCGTTGTTGAGGACGCCGATGATGGCGACGCCCAGCAGCGCGCCGACGATCGTTCCCTTTCCGCCCTGAAGCGCGCAGCCGCCGAGCACGGCCGCCGTGATGGCCTCGAGCTCCAGGCCCTGGGAGCCCGACACAGGCTGACCCGATCCGGTCCTTGCGGCGAGCAGGATTCCGGCAAGCCCGGCCGCGACGCCGCTCATGATGTAGATGCCGACGCGGTAGCGGTTGATGTTGATGCCCGAGAAGCGCGCGACGATCGGATTGCCGCCCAGAGCGTAGATGTTGCGGCCGACGATCGACCGCGACAGGAACAGATGGAAGGCGACGGCCGTCAGGATCAGTATCCAGATGAGCAGGGGAAGGCCGAGGATCCGGCCGATGCCGATGAACCGAAACGTATCGCTGAAGATGGCGATGGACTGCCCGTCCGACATGATGAAGGCGATGCCGCGGAAAATCGCCATGGTGCCGAGCGTGGCGATCACGGCGTTGACGCGTCCGTAGGTGATGATGATGCCGTTGACGAGCCCTGCGATGCCGCCCACCACGAGGCCGGCCGCGATGCCGGCGCCCGGCGAACCCGTCGACTGGATGGCCATGGCCGTCGAAACGGTGGTCAGGCCGACGATGGCGCCGACCGCTATGTCGAGCCCGCCGGCCACGATGACGACCGTCTGGCTCATCGCCAGCACACCGAGGATGGTGATGCCGAGGCCGATATTGAGGACATTGCGGCTGGAGAAGAAGACGTCGCCGCGAAGCGATCCGAAGATGACGACCAGGATGGCGAGAGCAACCAGCAGACTGATGTTGTGGACGCCCACGCGTTCGACGATCCGCGACAGGCCTTGCCGGGGGTTTTCCGCCGCGGACGATCTGAGTTCGACAGTGTTCACTGGACGCGGTCTCCAAGGGACGAAGGCGATTGCGGCATTGCGTGGCGCAGTATGGCCGCTTCATCGATGTCGGGGCGGGTGAGTTCGGCCGTCACGCGGCCGTCGGCCATGACCAGGATGCGGTCGGCAAGCCCGATCAGTTCGGGCATTTCCGAAGAGATCAGGATCACGCCGATGCCATTGGCTGCGAGTTCGCCGATCAGACGATAGATTTCCGATTTGGCGCCGATGTCGATGCCGCGGGTCGGTTCGTCCAGAATGAGCAGCATCGGCTGGCGGGCAAGCCAACGCGCCAGCACCACCTTCTGCTGGTTGCCACCGGACAGTTTCGAGACCTCCTCGTCGAGGCTCGGCGCCTTGATCGACATCTTGGCGGCCAGCGGCGCGACGATGTCCATGGCCCGGCGCCGGCTGAAAAAACCGAAGCGCCCGGTCCGATCGGTCACGCACAGCGCCGCGTTGTCGAGAATGCTGCGGAACAAGAGCAGTGCTTCATACTTGCGATCCTCCGGCGCAAAGCCGATGCCGGCGATGATTGCCGCCTGAGGACTGTCGGGAGCAACGGCGACGCCGTTCATGGAGACGCTGCCGGAACGGCGCCGATCAAAGCCGAAAATCCCCTTGGCGAGTTCGGAGCGGCCGGCCCCCATGAGCCCGGCTATTCCCAGCACCTCGCCCTTGCGCACGGTCAGGCTGACATCCTTCACCTTGTCCGTGGTCAGACGATCGACCTTCAGCACGACGTCCTGCGCGGCCTTGCTCTCGCGCGTGAAGAGGTCGGCCACGTCGCGTCCGACCATAAGCTTGGCGATCCCCGGTTCGGTCGCGCCGGCCGCCGGCGAATCGTCGACCAGCCTGCCGTCGCGCAGCACGACGATGCGGTCGGCGAAGTCGATGATCTCGTTCAGCCTGTGGGAAATATAGACGATCGAAGCGCCCTCGGCGCGAAGCCCGCGGATCACGGCGAACAGCCGCCGGGCCTCGTCGTCGGTCAGCGAGGATGTGGGCTCGTCGAAGGCGATCAGCCTGCCCCCTGCCCTGACGGCGCGCATGATCTCGACCATCTGCCGCTGCGCCGGTCCGAGCGTCGAACAAAGCTGGCGCGGGCTCATATCGCGCTGCATGCCGAAGTCCGCCAGCACGGCATTGGTCCGGTCCTCCAGCGTCCGCCAATCGAGGAACAGGCCGGCCAGCCTCGGCATCTCGCCGACGAAGATGTTCTCGGCAACCGTGAGGTTGGGCACGATCTCCGGTTCCTGGTGGATGATGCGGATGCCCGCCCGCTGGCTGTCGCGCGGCTCGGCGAAGGCAATCGGCGCACCGTCGCCATGGACCGTGCCGCTGTCAGGCTGGAACACGCCCTCGAGTATGCGCATCATCGTCGACTTGCCGGCGCCGTTCTCGCCGACGAGAGCAAGGAGCTCGCCCGGGCGGAACGCGATCGAAACCCTGTCCAGCGCCTGCACGACGCCGAACCGCTTCGATACGCTGTCCAGCCTGAAGAAGTCCGATTGCGTCAACACTTGCTCCCGATAAATCGATCCGGCGGAAGTACGGATCGTGCGCCTTGAAGGCGCACGGTCCGATGTCGCTCAGGGGCAGAGCTTCGCCTTGTAGTCGGAGGCGAAGTTGGCTGCCGTGATGTATTCCGGATCGGTGAAGGACTGAACGGGCAATTCCGTTCCATCCTTGATCGAAGCCAGCAGGATCTTCATCGCCAATGCGCCGTGATTGGCCGAGTTGAGCCACATCGTACCGCGGAAGGCCGACGCCGTACCCGAACCGAACGCTTCGCAGGCACGGCTTCCGTCGATGCCTATGCCCATGCCCTGGTCGGCACTGTAGCCGGCGTTTTCCAGCGCGCGGGCGCCACCAAGCACGCCATCGTCGTTGCAGGAATAGAAGATCCAGTTGGTGACGTCGGGATTGGCGGTCAGGGTCGTCGTCATCACGTCGATGGAGTTCACCATCGTGTTGTCATAGGCCACGCGCACGATGTTTTCGGGCTTGAAGTCCGGAACCGCCTTCAGGAAAGCTTCCTCGGCGCCCTTGTTGCGCTGCATGCAGGTGTCCGCCTTGCGGTCCTCGATCGAGGCGATGCGGACTTCCTTGCTCGCCCATCCTTCGGATGTGTAGAGCTTGGCCAGTTCTTCGCCGACGCGGGCACCGATGTTGTAGGCGTTCATGCCGACATAGGGCACCTGCGTGCCGTCTTCGTAATAGATGTCGTCGTCGACGGCCACCAGCGGAATTCCCGCGGCCTTCGCCTTCTGGGCGATGACGGGGCCAAGCGCCTTGTCGGGGACGACGATGGCCACACCCTTCACGCCGTCGCCGACCATCGTGTCGAAGGTGGTGATGGTGAGGTTGGCGTCGAACTGCACGTCCTGCGACACGAAGGTCGCGCCGGCGTCCTCGGCCGCCTTCTTGGCGCCGGCGACCTCGGCGACGAACCACGGATGGTCGCCCATCTTGTTGATGTAGCCGATCTTCACGTCCTCGGCGGCGGCGTAGTGCGAAAGTGCGAGCGTAACGGCGGCGGTGCCGATGGCTGCGATGGTCTTGCCTGTCAGTCTCATGAGTTCCTCCCTGTGAGCTGGTTATCGTGGTTAGTCGTGGTAGAGAACCGAACGGCCTCCATCGATGGTGATCGTCGCGGCATTGATGAACGGCGCCTCGTCCGAAGCGAGGAAGACGGCCGTCATGGCAACCTCCTCCGGCCTGCCGATTCTTTTGGGCGGATGGAGATCGTAGGCCCGCTGCTTCTCCGCGGCCGGGTCCGGAAAAGTGTTCCAGTAGGCTTCGGCGATCGGCGTTTCGATGTAGCCGGGAGCGATCGCGTTTACCCGTATGCCGTGTGCCGCGTATTCGATGCCGAGCGAGCGCGTCAGACCGAGCAGAGCGTGCTTGGCAACCGGATAGGGGAATGTGTGCGGGATGATCCGGAAGCCGTGGCAACTCGCGATGTTAATGATCGCGCCGGCTCCCTTTTCCAGCATGATCGGAAGCACCGCCCTGGAGCACAGCCAGGCGGCTTCGAGGTCGAGCCTCAGGCAGCGTTCCCATTCCTCGTCGGGCATCGCCAGCGGCTCGTAAAAGACATTGGCGCCGGCATTGTTGACCAATATGTCGACGCCGCCGAAGGTCTCGACCGTGCGCGCTACCATGGCCGCGACGGCGTCCTTTTCCGTCACGTCGGTCTCTATGAAAATCGCCTGCGCTCCCGATGACCGCAACTCGTCGGCGATCGCCCTGCCGGTTTCGCGATTGAGTTCGGCGATCACGGTTGCCGCGCCTTGCGCCGCGAAGGCGCGCGCGGTCGAGGCCCCGATGCCCTGCCCGGCGCCGGTGACGATGGCGATCTTTCCCTGCAGACGTCCGCCCATCGTGTTCACCAGTCGACCACCGTGCCGTCGGCCATCACCGCATTGCGGGCATGCAGCACCTCTTGCCGGAAAGGATGTTTGGCGATGACGGCCTCATCGACGGTGACGCCGAGTCCCGGCAGTTCGGGAAGGTCCCATCGGCCCGGCTTGCGTTTGATCGGCCAGGTCACGACCTCGTCGTACCAGGGCACGGCGCCCGACATTTCCTCCTGGATGATGACGTTGGGGGTGGATATGCCGAAATGCAGCGCGGCGACGCCGGCAAGCGGCCCGAGCGGATTGTGCGGCGCCAGTCCGATGCCGGCCGTTTCGGCAAGCGCGGCGATCTTCTTCGTCTCGAGCAGGCCGCCCGTATGACAGATGTCGGGCTGCGCGATGTGGAAGGCGCGCGCACCTATCGAATGCGAGAACTCGCGCCGCCCGATCAGGCGTTCGCCCGAAGCGATGGGCACCGGCGACTTGGCGGTGATGTGCGCCAGTCCGGCCACGTCCTCGGGCGGCACGGGTTCTTCCGCGAACATCACCCTGGCCGGTTCGATGGCTCTCAGATAGTCCATGGCGGCGTTCACCGAAGCCGGACGGCCGTGGAAGTCCACCATGATGTCGACGTCCGGGCCAACGGCGTCGCGCAGCGAGCCGACCATGCTGGCGACTGAATCGACCGCCTTGGCGGGGGATACGTAGTGCGTATAGGGAATGCAGACGACCTTGACCGCGTCGTAGCCGGCCTGGGTGACGATGCGCCCACGTTCGATGATCGAGGCCACGGAGTCGGTTTCGTAAACGGCCTTCATGTCGCCGAGACCGAGATGTGTATAGGTGCGCAGATAGTCGCGCACCTTGCCGCCGAGCAGGCGCCAGACCGGCACGCCAAGCGTCTTGCCGAGAATGTCCCAAAGGGCGATCTCGATGCCGCTGACGGCGGACATGCCTTCGACCCCCAGGCGCCAGAACCCGTGCCGGGTCAGGATCTGGTAGCACTGTTCGATATTGCGCGGGTCCTGCCCGACCAGCAGCGCCTCAAGGTCTGCGACGGCGCCGACCACGGCGCGGGTCTTCCATTCAAGCGTAGCTTCGCCCCAGCCGAACAGCCCGGGCTCGTCGGTCTCGACCCGGACGAACACCCAGTTGCGCATCTCCGCATTGCAGACGCGCGTGCTGACGGCGGTAATCTTCATCATTCCTCCCGAATGTCGTCTTTTGCGACATTATGTATGATTTATTATAAGTAAAATCGGGTATGTCAAGCCACTGCACCGATTTGTATGGCGCGTCAGCAGGGATTGAGAGGCTAGAATCACAAGATCGGTTCGGGTCCTGAGCGATTTGCCGAGCCGATCAATCATTCCGATCGATTGCCGCGACAGCTTTCGCCAGTCCGTAAAGCGGCGCCAGGATCGTGGCGGTCTCCCTACCGGAGAGGCGGAACGTCACGGGTTCAGCACGCTGGATCATTCCGCGCATGTCCCGATCCAGCAAGAGTGTGGCAATGCACACATTGGGGTCGCAGGCTTCGACGGGGACCGCGATTTCGCGCGCATTCGAAAGGCGCAGCGTGATCGTACCGTCAGGTCCGATGCTCGCCGGCGCGCGCAGGATGAAGACAGGGCTGCCGTTTTCGGTGGCGGCGAGCGACCACGAGAAGACAGTCTTGCCACTGGCGTCGACAAAGGTCTCGGTGACATTGCACACCTTGGTGCGGGCCTTCAGATCTTCGTCGCAGATGAGCGTCCAGTTCGGAAACGGATGCATGATCCGTCGAATCTGCCCGAGCATGGCTCCTTCGGGAATGGCGATGTCCGTCGGCTTGACCCTGGCGGCGGAGTCGGCGGCAAAGGCATGCGAGGCCAGACAGAGGCAAGCAATGACGGCGAGCGCGGCGATGCTCCGCAAAGCGCTTGCCGCAACGGGCGCGCTCATCGCCACCCTCAGTTCAGCGTTAGACTGAGGCCGGCGCCGCCGCCAAACGAGCCGCCGGCGAGCGCGGCCGAGGCATTGGCGCGCATACGGCCGCCTTCGCTGGTGTAGCCGGCGCCGAAGGCCGCCGCGCCCTGACCTCGCCAGAAGCCGCCGCCGACACCGACGCTGAACTTTCCAGGCGTATCGTCGTAGCGGATGGAGGCGGCCGCCAGACCGACCGCGGCCGCCTGCCGCGCTTCGTCGCGCACGCCGTCGATCTCCCCGGAGAGCTGGTTGAAGCGAACGTCGGTATACGCGTTGGCGATCTCGATCACCTCCTCATTGGCGTTGAAGACGAGACTGTCGGCATACGTGTTCGCCTGGATCAGAGTGGTCGCAAGACCGTCTTCGAGCTGTGCTACGTTGACGGCGTCGGTGTCGTCGACGCCTTCCGCCACGTTCTTGACCAGGACCGGCGCCGATGGATCGCCGCCGATCAGGGTGACGGTGTTGGTCTTGTCGCCGTTGATGTCGAGGTCGTACTGCACGGCATTGTCGGCGAGTTCGGCCAGCGCGACATTGGTGGCGTGAAGCTGGGATCCGTTGACGGCGTCGGTTGAGGTGGCGTCGACGAGACCCGGGCGGAGGTTGGTAATCGTCGTCCCGCCAACCCCCTCCAGCGTGATCGTATCCTTGGGATCTCCCTCTGCGCCATCGTAACGAACGGCGCGGTCGCTTACCTCTCCGACCGCAATATCGATGTTGTCTATGCGCGTGTTGATGTTGGTGATTTCCCCATCGACAGCGCCAAAGGCGTCGAAGACCGTCGTGTAGCTGCCGCCCTGGATCTCATAGGTCGGGCCGGTGATGGTGCCGTCGACATTGACCGTCGCCGTGCCGCCGAGGTGCGAAACGATGCTCTGCGAGACACCGAAGAGCTGCGAGCCGTTGATGGCGTCGGTGGAGGATGCGTCGACCGCGCCGTCGGCGAGATTTGTGATCAACGTCCCGGAAGCCCCCTCGAGCGTTGCGACATCCTTGTCGAGCGTATCGTAGCGGATCGACCATTCGACGGCTGCCTGCAACTGACTGACGTTCACAGCGTCGGTCGGCGCGGAGCCGGCGGCGAGATTGGTAATTCGGCGCTGCTCGGTATCACTGCCTACGGAGACCTCACCCGAGGCGGTCGCACCTGCGAGCGTGCCGAAGCCCGGATTGTAGGCGGGATCGGAGAGGATGGCCGTGGTCGTCGAGTTGGCTCCGAGCGCGACGCTGTTTGCGGCTGTCGCTGCCGCGCCGGAGCCGAGCGCAACCGCGCCGATGGCGTCGACACCGACCGTCGCTCCCGTTCCGATAGCGATCGAGCCGAGCGCAGTGGCGTCGGTGGCGGCATTGTTGCCGATAGCGATGGAGTTGATCTCGCCGGCATCGGCCTCCAGTCCGTTGGCGCCGAGGCCGGTAATGCGGTTGCCGCCGATCGAGACGCCCTTCTCCTCGTCCAGCGTGACGCCGTCGGCGGTCATGATGCACTCCTCAGACGGGCCGACGATGTTGCCGTCGACGTCGAGCACCGAAAGCGTGACTGGATCGCCGCTGGCGGCATCGATGAGCAGTTGCGACGCGTTGACGTTCGTCGGCGCCGGAAGACCGATAAGGGTCAGCAGATCAACCACGGCAAGCAGGTCGTTCAGCACGCCTTCGATGGGCACCACGGTTCCGATAATGACCGGCTCCATGATGTCAGTGACGACGGAGGGCGGAAGACTGACCCCTGAACAGGCACTGACGATGGCTTCTTGGGAATGAGCGAAAGTCCCGCCGCCGCCAAGCAAAGCGACCGTGGAGAGCGCAAGTCCGGCGGCGGAACGATAGAGCGACCGATGCATGCGAATTCTCTCCCTTCTCAGAAGAGAATCGACCCGTATAGTTACGAAACTGCTAATATGACGCGGTAGAACCAATTATCGACCTCCACCCTATGGAAGATCCGGGCGCGAACATTGCTACCGCACGCGGCGGCAGCGGATTCAAACAGGCGAATATTGCCTCGCTCGCTCGGGTTCGGAGCAAACCTCTTGCGCTATCGGTCTGTGACCTGATTGCATCAGCCTGCGCCAATTCGTTGAGCCGGTTGCCCGGAAGGCAGAGATTCCGATTGCCCAAACAACCGTTTCGATCTGAAAAACGTGACGTTGGGTAATCCATCCGGGCAGGCTTGGCAGACAAGCGCCCGGAAAACGGCCAGCGTCGAGCTTCCTGTGGGGCATGGATAGTGGAAGCCGGTCGGGAGTCGTGCAATGAGCGTTCATTGCAGTGGCGTACCGACGCGTGTCGACTGGTTCGAGCAAACCGGCTTGGCCGATCGTCATTCAAAAGAAGACCCAACAGTCTTCGCCCATTCGCATCGTCTTGAGGTCAGCAGGCTCGTCCTGCTGACAAGCTCAGCATTGGTTCTGCTCGCCGTCGCCGTCTATTCGCCTGCCACCCACGCCCAGATCGTCATCGATCAGGACGGTGTTGCTGGCCCCGACGGGGCCGACGTCATCGGCGACGCGGATGCCGACAATGGCCAGCCTGGCGGGAACGCAACACACACAAACAACGCCGACGCAACTACCGCTGGAACGGCGTTCCTCGGAACCGCGAAGGGTGGTCGCGGTGGCGATGGCGGCACTGCGATTTCCATAACCGTAATTCCCATTCCGCCCTTCCTGGATGTCACTCTCGATGGCGGCAACGGCGGCAATGGCGGCAATGGGGGCGTCGTCGACATAACGAACACGGCGACGCTACAAAGCAGCAACAACAACGCAGACGCAATGACCGCCAACGCCAGCGGCGGTAATGGCGGCAACGGCGCCTGGGCATTCCATCCGCTCACCTCCGATGGTGGCGTTGGGGGCCGCGGCGGCAATGGCGGCACGGCTACCCTCACCACCACGGTGACCAGCAACATTACGACGTTCGGCAATGTGTCCAATGGCATCAGCGCCATCGCCGATGGCGGCAATGGCGGCAACGGCGGCACTGCGTTGGGCGGCGTTGGGTCAGGCACCGGCGGCAATGGCGGCGCCGGCGGATTCGGCGGGACCGCGAGCGCGACGAACGCCGGCACCATCGTGACGCATGGCGTTCACTCGAAGGGCATGCTGGTGCGTTCGGCGGGCGGTGTCGGCGGAGATGGGGCTAGCGGCGCCGGACTGATCGACGGCGAGGGCGGCAATGGCGGCGTCCCGACGGTCGGCGGCAATGCGACCGGCACGAATTCGGGCACGATCGATACGTTCGGCGACTTCGCGAACGGCATGGTCGTGCAATCAATCGGCGGCGGAGGTGGCGACGGTGGCGGCGCTTTCGGTGTGTTCGGCGGCGGCGGCTCCGGTGCCGCCGGCAACAATGGCGCCGCGGCGACGGGCACCAACACCGGCACGATCAGCACCAGGGGCACTGGCGCTATCGGCATGCTGGTCGAGTCGATCGGCGGCGGCGGCGGCGACGGTGGCGGGGCCATCGGATCGAGAGCGCTGGGCGGAGATGGCGGAGGCGGCGGCAACGGCGCGACGGCGACGGGACATCTTGGCGGCACCATACGCACTGGCTTCGACGACAACGGCGGCGACGGTGCGCATGGGATCGTGATCCAGTCGATTGGCGGCGGCGGCGGCAATGGCGGCTTTGCAATCTCCGGCGGACCGGTCGTCGCGGTCGGCGTGGGCGGCAACGGCGCAACCGGCGGCAATGGCGGCACGGTGGATGTGCAGCAGGCTGCTTCCGGACCGATCGTGGAAACGAAGGGGACCTCGGCGATCGGCATCCTGGCGCAATCGGTCGGCGGCGGCGGCGGTAACGGCGGCGGCAGCTATTCCGTTTCGGCCGGTGTCTCGGTCTCGATCGGCGGCAAGGGTGCGGCCGGCGGCGATGGCGCCGCGGTCACCTACAATGTCGGCAATGCAAACGTAACGACCCACGGCGCGGATTCATCGGGCATCATGGTCCAGTCGATTGGCGGCGGCGGCGGCAATGGCGGATTTTCGCTGGCGCTGGCGGCCGGTGCATCCATCGGCATCGGCGGCAGCGGCGGCGCGGGCGGCGACGCCGGAACCGTCACCGTCACCTCGGGCGGTTCGGTGTTCACCCAACAGGACCGCTCCGCCGGCATCATCGCGCAGTCGATCGGCGGTGGCGGCGGCAACGGCGGCGGCAGCGTCTCGGGAAGCCTCGGATTCAACATAGGGGTCGGCGGCAAGGGGACCGGCGGCGGCGTTTCGAACACGGTCAGCCTGACCAACAGCGCGGCCGTCACGACGCAGGGAATCCAGTCGCATGCGCTGCTCGCCCAATCGATCGGCGGCGGCGGCGGCTCCGGCGGGTTCTCCGTCTCCGGCGGAGGCCCCGCAGTCGCCATCGGCGGCGACGGCGGCGCTGCCGGCAGCAGCCGCCGGGTCTATGTCAGCAACACCGGTACGCTCAGCACCGACAAGGACCTTTCGATAGGTCTCTTCGCGCAATCGGTCGGCGGATCGGGCGGAGACGGCGGCTTCTCCATCGCGGGGGGCGCCTTCGCCGCCATAGGGGTCGGCGGTGCCGGTGGCGGCGGCGGCAACGGCGGATCCGTGGACGACATCAATGCCGTCGAGGTCCACAACAACGCCAACATCACCACGCGGGGAGCTTTGGCGCACGGCATCCTGGCGCAGTCGGTCGGCGGCGGCGGCGGCAATGGCGGCAGCACGGGCGCCTTCGCGGTCGGTCTGTTCGGCGCCGCGGGTGTGGCGGTCGGCGGCGGCGGCGGCGCCGGACGCGACGGGTTCAAGGTCGACGTCACCCACGCCGGCAACATCACGGTATCGGGAATGGGTGCGAAGGCGATCGTCGCGCAGTCGATCGGCGGCGGCGGCGGCAACGGCGGCAACGCCTATTCCGGCGCGGTGAGCGTCGGCCTCTACGTTTCGGCCGGCGTGGGCGTCTCGATCGGCGGCGGCGGGGGCGTGGGCGGCTCGGCGGGCGAAGTGGTGCTTCGCGCCGACGGCAACCTCATCGCCGACACCGGCCCGCCCGACGTCGGCGAGATCGTAGCAGATCACAACGCGATCGGCACCGGCGGCATCGTCGCGCAGTCGATCGGCGGCAGCGGCGGCAATGGCGGACGGGCGGTTTCGGTCGCCGGCAGCCTCAGCACCGGGGCCAGCATCAATCTCGGCGTGTCGGTGGGCGGCGGCGGCGGCGGCGGCGGGCTCGGCCGTGCCGTCACCGTGGAAACCGGATTGGTCAGCGGCGGGCTCATCGTCACTCAGGGCTACCAGGCGGCGGGCATCATGGCCCAGTCGATCGGCGGCGGCGGCGGCAGCGGCGGCGACTCGTGGAGCGGCGCCGGCGGCTTCGGCGTCAGCGCCACCGTGAGCGCTACCGTCACCATCGGCGGTCCTTCCGGCAACGGCAATGAAAGCGGCGCGGTCCGCGTCACGAACGCGATGTCCGTGCTGACCCACGGCGACCAGAGCAGCGCCATCGTGGCGCAGTCCATCGGCGGCGGCGGCGGCAATGGCGGCTCGTCGAGCGGAGCGACGGCCAGTCTCGGCGGCGGGAGCGGCGTCAATGTCGACGCCAACGTCTCGGTCGGCGCGGTGGGCGGCGATGGCAACCTTGGCAATACCGTCGACGTCACTAACACCGGCAACCTCACCACGAAGGGCTATTTTTCCTCAGGCATCTACGCCCAGTCGATCGGCGGCGGCGGCGGTTCGGGCGGATCGAGCAACGCCAAGGCGTTCAATGTCGGCGGGACGGCTAGCACCAATGTCAGCGCGAAGCTCGCGGTTGGCGGCGCCGGAGGAGATGGTAACGACGCGAGGAAGGTGACGGTCAATAACAGCGGCGTCATCAGCACGTCCGGCTTCGGATCGACCGGCATCGTCGCGATGTCCGTCGGCGGCGGTGGCGGTGGCGCGGGCTCGGCCGGAGTCGGCGACGAAGCGGTTCTCGACCCCGGCGGCGACAGCGGCTCGACGAGCGTGTCTGTCGGGGCGGCGATCGGGCTGGCCGGCGGCGGCGCCGGCAACGGCGGCGAAATCGACATCACCAACAGCGGCTCCATCTTCACTAACGGGGCAGATTCCTTCGGCATCAGCGCCAATTCGATCGGCGGCGGTGGCGGCATCGGCGGTTCGGCCTCGGCGGGCGCGACGGCTGAGTACGCGATCGGCGGCGCGCTCGGCGGCGTGGGCGGCTCGGCCGGCAATGGCGGCGTCGTGACGGTGAGAAACACTTCTACCGGAGCGATCATTACGCAACGCGAGCGTTCGCTCGGCATTTTCGCCCAGTCGATCGGCGGCGGCGGCGGCGTCGGTGGCGCGGGGCAAAGCACCGGCGGCGACGGCGGTACGGTCAACCTACAGATGTCACTGGGCGGTTCGGGCGAGGCGGGCGGAAACGGCGACGCCGTGACCGTCGACAATGCCGGCCTCATCTGGACCCAGCGGGAGAACTCGCACGGCGTCATGGCCCAGTCGATCGGCGGCAGCGGCGGCCTGGGCGGCGCATCCGGCTCGGCGACGGCGGACGAAACGCAATACGCCCTCGCCTTCAGCCTCGGCGGCGCCGGCGGCAATGGCGGGTTCGGCGGCAGCGTGACCGTCACCAACCGCGACACCGGCCTGATCTTCACCGACGCCGACAATTCCTACGGCGTCTTCGCGCAGTCGATCGGCGGCGGCGGCGGCTCGGCCGGCGGTGGATCGACGACGGCGGGCGTGTCCGACCTGTCCGTCAACCTCGCGATCGGCGGCGCGGCCGGCGGCGGCAACTACGGAGGCACCGTCCGCGTCGACAATTTCGGCCAGATCATCACGCAGGGCGCGCTGTCTCACGGCATCTACGCCCAGTCCATCGGCGGCGGCGGCGGCGCCTCGGGCGCCGCGGCCAACGCGTCGGAAGCGGAGACCGCGATCGGCGGCACCTTCTCGCTCGCCGGCGGCGGCGGCGCCGACGGCGGCCACGTGATCGTCAACAATGCGGGCTACATCGAAACCTTCCGCGCCGGCGCGCTCGGCATCTTCGCCCAGTCTGTCGGCGGCGGTGGCGGTTACGGCGGCGTGGTATCGGACGACACTGCCGTCGCCAGCGCCTTCGGTCTCCAGGTCGGCGGCTTCGGCGGCGACGGCGGCAATGGCGGCGCCGTGGACGTGACCGTTTCCGGCGCGATCATTACGCATGGCGAAAGGGCGCATGGCGTCGTCGCGCAGTCGGTCGGCGGCGGCGGCGGCTATGGCGGCGACGCCAACGGGAAGGTGGCCAACTCGCTCGCCATCGGCGGCATCGGCGGCGAGGGTGGCAACGGCGGCGACGTCACCGTGACCCGCACCGGCACGATCACCACCACCGGCAAGGATTCGATCGCCATCATCGCACAGTCCGTCGGCGGCGGCGGCGGCTTCGGAGGCGCCGGCTTTGGCCGGTTCGAGACCGAGGGCGACGGCAGCGCGCCGGACTCCATCGGCTTCAACTCCCCGACCGGTGGCATCGGCACGGGCGGCACCGTCACCATCATCCAGACGGGTGCGATCGAGACCAGTGGCGACCGCGCTCACGGCATCGTCGCGCAGGCCGTCGGCGGTGGCGGCGGCATGGGCGGCACGTCGTCACTGGCGCTCGGTCAATCGGCCGCGGGCTCGCAGGGGGGAACCGGCAACGCAGCGGCTGTCGGTGCGACGGCCAACAGCGAGGTGTGGATCAAAGGTGCGAGCGCCTATGCCCTGTTCGGCCAGAGCGCCACGGGCAACGGCACGGCCGGCGCGGTCGATCTGATCGCACACAACAGCCTGTTCGCGCGCGGCGCCGATTCGGTCGCGGCGTATGGCGAGAGCTCGGCGAGCGGCGCCAAAGGCAATATCACTCTGACGCTGAACGGCGCTTACACGATCGGTGGCTCCGCCTCCGGCGTGGCGGCGATGCTCGTCGGCGGCCAGAACAACAACATCGTCAACCACAGCCTGATGTTCGCCATGGGCATCACCGCCCCAGAGGTCGGCCAGACGGTCGCAACCGTGCCCAACGGCGTGCTCGAAACCTATCTCGGCCAGTTCAGCCCGCTGACGATGTCGGGCACCTTCGGCAACGACAATTTCGACAACGTCACCGGCCGCGTGATCGGCAACCTGGAATTCGGGGACGGAAGCAACGGGTTCCACAATTTCTCGGGCGCTTCGATGGTCGGGCTGTCCTACATCGGACTGCACGACGGGACGTTCCTGAACGACGGGCTGATGAGCAATCAGGGCATCGGGGTACGCGCCGTCGTCGATATCGCCAGCAGCTACACACAGTCGCTCTCGGGCCTTCTCGTCGTCGACGTCGACCTCGACGCGCAGACGACCGACATGCTGACGATATCCGACGCCGGCGACTTCAACGGAACCGCGCCGCTCAATTTCCTGACAATCGACAAGCTCTTCGAGGAGTACGCGGTCGCGAATGCAGTGACGATCGTCAACTCGGGCATAGAGGCGACAACCCTACATCCGACCGTAGGCTTCCTTTTCCAGTTCCGGGTGGACGACGTCCCGGGCGGCCAGAACCTCGTCCTCTTCGCCGACAAGCCGACCTTCGTGTCGCTGATCCAGGATCCGGCTTCCGGCGTCGATGATCCCGGCGTCTTCGACATGGCCGAATATTTCGATGCGGTGGAAGCGGCTTCCAGTCCCGACAATCCCATGGCGCGGCTGATCAACATGCTGCGCTTCCTGCCCGACGAGGAGACGTTGGGCGAGACGCTGACGCGGCTCACTCCACACTACGCGGTCCACACCTTCGATATGCTCAACCGGTCGACCGATGTGTTGCTTGACAACGCCTGGGGATGCTCCGACGTCAGGGGGCCATTCGACGCGGGCGGTCGCTGCATCTGGGCCACCATCAATCCGGACGATCGGTACGAGCGAGAGACAGGGCCGAACGCAACCCTGCGCGACGATACGCTGAAGACGATGTCGGCGGGCGTGATCGCCGAGGTTTCCACGAAATGGTCCTTGGGATTGGCCATCGGCCGTACCGAGTACGATTCCGAAATCACCTTCAAGGATGAATGGCTGTCGACCAACAAGGGCGAATCCTGGCAGGCCTTCGGCCTGGCGAAGTTCGTCAGCGGCAACTGGTTCGTGGACATTGCGGCTGGGGGCGGCACCGGTCGCTTTGACGGCACGAGAAATACCCGTGTCGACCAGGTGGCGATGATCCCTGGCGAACTGGTGGACGGTCAGTACCTTCCCGAAGTGCTGCTCGAGGGGATCGGCAACAGCGTCGAGTTCAGCCAGACAACCGCGCAGGTCGGCGCTTCGGCCCGCATCGGCTACAATCACTATGCCGGCAAGTTCTACATGCAGCCGAACGTGCAGCTCGATGCCCGCTGGCTGAGGGTCGAAGGCACGGAGACAGGCTCGCTGGCCGCCATCAACTTCGACGGCAGCAGCAACGGCTTCTATGCCGCGACGCCCGGCATCGAGATCGGTGCGCAGATTCCGATCGGCGCCACGGCAAGCCTGCGGGCCTTCGCCAAGGCGGGGGTCCAGTTCTCCACCGACGAATGGACTATCGAGGGTCAGTTCGCGGCCACGGAGGGTCTAATCGACGAACAGCTCGAGCTGCAGCAGGCAATCGACACCCCGCTTTATCGCGTGGGTGCGGGCCTGGAACTGGACGGCGTCCAGGGTGTCGGCCTCGTCTTGAAATACAGCGGCGCATTCGGAGAAGCGGTGGACAGCCATTCCATTGGCACGGGACTCAAGGTTCGGTTCTAGGAGTTCGCATGAAGCAAAAGTTCATTGTAGCCGGCGCCGCGTTGCTGCCGCTGGTTTTGCAGACCTCCACCTGGGTTGCGGCGCAGGAGCAGCCGCCGGCCGACGCCGCGCCGCAACCGGAGCAGACCTCCACCGTCCTCACCGGCGGGGCGTCGGCTCTGACCGAGACGCATGGCGACTGGAACGTCAACTGTCAGATAGTCGCCAACACCAAGGTGTGCACTCTTTCCCACCAGCAATTCGATCAGGCAAAGAACCAGCGCCTGCTGGCGATAGAACTCTCTTCGCGCACCGGCGAAACGGCGAATGGAACGATAGCCATGCCGTTCGGACTCGAGCTTTCGGCTGGCGTCACTCTATCCGTCGAGGAGAAACCCGCGCAAACCAACATGGCCTTCAAGACCTGCTTCGCAGTCGGCTGCCTGGTGCCTGTCAACTGGGAAAAGGCTTTCATCGACCGGTTGAAGGCGAACAAGATGCTCAAGATCAGCGCGGTCGCGGCCGATACGCAACAGCCAGTCAGTTTTACGGTGTCGTTGCGCGGCTTTTCCAGCGCGATTGCCCGAGTCGCCGAACTTATCAAGGACTAAAGCCGGGCAATCGACAGACCGCCGTCGGCGGCAACGACCGAGCCGGTCGCGAACGACAAGTCGTTCTGCACCAGCAGCCGCACCGCCCGTGCAATGTCCTCCGGCTCGCCCCAGCGGCCTGCCGGCACCAGCCCACCCTCGATCAGCGGATCGTAGCGCGCAACGACGCCGGCCGTCATCGGCGTGCGGATGATGCCTGGCCTGATCTCGAACACGCCGACGCCGTGGCCCGCGAGCCTCAGCGCGAACAGCTTGACCAGCATGGGCAACGCCGACTTCGACAGGCAGTATTCGCCGCGCTCCGGCGAAGCCATGACCGCGCTGACGGACGAGACCACGACGATGCAGCGGGCATGTCCTTCGACGCGTGGCCGGGCAGCCATGCGGCGGCCGACCGTCTGCGTCAGGAAGAAAGTGCCCCGCAGGTTGATGCCAAGCACTTGATCGAAGGAATCCGGCTTCATCTCAAGCAGGTCGCCACGCACCTTGGCAGGCACGCCGGCATTGTTCACCAGGACATCGACCGGTCCCAGCGCGGCTTCGATCGCGTCGAGCAATTCGTCATGCGATTCGATCAAGGCCAAGTCGCCCGACACGACATGAGCCGATGGCGCGCCGAGCGCCTTGAGCGCTTCGATCAAGCCCTCCCTATCCGGGACGGTGCGATCCAATATGCCGACGGCAAGCCCGCCGCGCGCCAGTTCGTACGCGGCGGCCAGCCCGATGCCGCTGCAGCCGCCGGTAACCAGGGCGACGCGGCCGTCGCTCATTGCCGCCGCCCGCATTGCCGCGGATCAGTGCGCATAATCCGGCTGCTCGGCGTCAAGCGTCCGGCGCACCGAAGCGAGATGCAGCCGCGCCGATTCCGGATCGCCTTCCCGCATCTGCCGGTAGGCGACGGCGGCGACCGCCGGATCGACCGGCAGCACCTCGCGCCCGGTCGACAGGGCCAGTACCTGCGCCTGCGCGGCCCGCTCCAGATAGTAGAGGTCGTCCCAGGCCTCGGCGATGTTGGGGCCGAGCACCATCACGCCGTGATTCTTCAGGAAGACGATGTCGGCGTCGCCGGCCGCCGCCGCGATGCGGTCGCCCGCCCGCTCGTCAAGCGCCAGGCCGTTGTAATCGCGGTCGAAAGCCGTCCGGCCGTAAAATTTGAGCGAGGTTTGACCTGCAAAGATCAGCGGATCTCCTTCGGTCATGGACAGAGCCGTGGCGTAGGGCATGTGGGTGTGGAACGCGGCGCGGGCACGGGGAATGCGTTTGTGAATGCGAGCGTGGATAAAGAAGGCCGTCGCCTCGGGCTGCCCCTCGCCGGCCACCACATTGCCGTGCAGGTCGCAGATCAGCAGCTTCGAGGCCGTCAGTTCCCGAAAGGCGTAGCCATAGGGATTGACGATGAAGAGGTCGTCATAGCCCGGAACCAGAGCGGAAAAGTGATTGCAGATGCCTTCTTCCAAGCCGTAGCGCGCGGCCATGCGGAAACAGGCGGCAAGGTCCGCGCGTGCCTGCCAGACTTCGGGCGATTCGAGGTTGGGCTGGCTGCTTCCGGAAACGGCCGGCGCCTCGGGAGATGGATTCAAGGCATGCGCCATGACGAGCGTCCTCAGGATGGTGCGCGACTGGAGGCGGATGCCTCGCGCGCGGCAAGTTTGGCGATGGTGTCGCGAATGACCGCGACAACGTTTTCACGCTCGGCGCCTTCCAGCGGGAGACGGGGCTGGCGCACCCATTCAGGCGCGCCGTAGACCAGGTGCTCGGCCATCTTGATGTACTGGACGAGCTTCACATGCGTGTCGAGGTGAAAGGCCGGGGTCATGATGCGATAGAGGGCTCGCGCCTCTTCATAGCGACCTTCCCTGGCAAGATCGAAGAGCGTGACGCATTCCGCCGGCCACGCATTTGTCATTCCGGAGACCCAGCCGGTGACGCCGAGAGCGACACTTTCCAGGATCAGATCGTCGACGCCGCAGAAGACAGAGAAGCGGTCGCCGCAGGCGTTGTAGATGTCGGTGACGCGGCGGATGTCGCCGCACTCCTCCTTGATGCAGACGATCGACGGCGTGCCGGCAAGCTGTTCCAGGATCGGCGGCGTCACGTCGACGCCATAAGCGATCGGATTGTTGTAGATCATGATGGGCAGGCCGCACGACGCCGCGAGATCCCTGTACCAGGCAACTGTCTCGCGAGGATCGCTCTTGTAGGCGATCGAGGGAAAGGCCATCAGCCCCTCGGCGCCCAGCTTTTCGTAGTGGCGGGCAGAAGCGGCGGCGGCGGCGGTCGAAACCTCGGCAAGGCCGCTGAGAAGGGGCACGCGGTTCGACACGGCCTCCTTGGCGGCGCGGATGACAGTCTCGCGCTCGCTCATCGCCAGCGATGCGTTCTCGCCGAGCATCGGCAACACGATGATACCCGACACGCCAGCGGAGATCAGACGGTCGATGCTGCGCTGCGTCCAGTCGAGGTCGATGCCTCCATCCTCGCGCAGCTTCGTGGTAATCGCGGGAAAGACGCCGTTCCAAACAGTCATTTCAGCCTCCCTCTGCAAAGTCACAAAGCGCGCCGCAAGGGCAGCACGTTGTCGCGCGCCGCAAGCGCTTCGCCGGCATGGAAGCTGCGCATCGACGGCGGCAGCGACCGCTCCCAGCGCTCGAAGTCCGCCAGCATCCACCCGCGCTCGGGATAGTGCAGTTCATCGAGCGGAGGCAGCATGCGGGCCCATGACGGCTGCCCGGTCACCTGCGCCAGAACGGCCTTGATCGACGCGCCAAAAGATTGACGTGAGAGGATCAAGTCGCCGGATGTGATGAGCGGGACAAGCCCGCGGCGATCGAATGCGGACGGCGCCTCGAACATCGCCCGCAGGAGGCGCGGCATGACGTTGCCCAATCCGCAGATCGTTCCATACGCACCAGCGGCGAGAGCTTGCGGCAGATGGATCTCCGTTCCCGTGAAGATGCGCAGATGACCGCATGAACGGATCAGCGCTTCCGTGAAGCCGAAATCTCCTCCGCTGTCCTTGACGCCTGTGACTATGCCGGGAAAGGCCTCGTCGAGGCGCCGCACGATCGGCGGCGTCAGCGGGACTCCGCAAATGTCCGGAAAATGATAGAGGCAGAGCCGCAAATCGTCACGTGCGATGCGATCTATGACCGTGGCGTAGAAACGGTATGCCCCTTCCGCCGTGATGTTCGAGCGAAACATGCAGGGCGGCATGAGAAGGATGCTGTCCACATTCGCATCGAGCGCATGTTTGGCCAGATCAACTGTCTCGCCGATCGACATGGCCGTGGCCGAGACGATCAGCCGTCCCGGCGCAATCCCCGCGCGGACCGCCGCCTCCAGCCCGCTCTTGCGGTCGGTCGCGGTGAATTCCGGCCCCTCTCCGGTGGTGCCGAAGAGCGCGATGCCATCGCAGCCCGACGCGAGCAGCATCTGGCAATGCATGGCAAGCAGCGAATGATCCGGAGCCAGGTCGATCGCCACAGGCGTGGCCGCCGCAACGGCGAGACAGTCCCGCGCCGGAAGATGCTCGTCCTCTGGGCTATCTGAAGTCGCTGTCATCGAGGACTCTCGGTTCCGAAGGCCGGAATGGCCAGCTCGCGGCAAAGAAATGATGATTGATTGCACATTGTCAACATTTATCTTGACGCTTGACCCGGCCTGTGGAAGCCTTCCTTCCGCAGGGATGGGCATCGACGTTCCATCGACAAAATCAGAAGCTCTAGAGGGGTCCCAGAATGTCAAAGTCTTCGTTTTATTCGTTCGGACCAGGCATCACCCGCCGTACCGTGTTGGCCGGCGCCGCGGCAGGTCTCGCCGCCGCGACGGTCCTGCCCCGCGCCGCTTTCGCTCAGGCGAAGGTCATCCGCATGTCCACCCCCGGCGCCGCCGAGGAGTGGCAGTCGAAGGCGCTGGTGAAATTCAAGGAAACACTGGAAGCCGCTGCTCCCCGCAAGTTCGACGTGCAGGTGCACTTCAACGGCACGCTGTTCGGCCAAGGCACCGAGATTGAGGCGATGCAGCGCGGCAATCTCGAGGTCGCGATGATCTCGCCGCAGGACGTCGCCGAACTCATCCCCGAATATTCGATCTTCACCACCGGGTATCTGATGCGGGACGCCGCGCACCTCGACGCCGTCTATGACGGCGAGATCGGCAAGGAATACAAGGAGCGCGTCGCCAAGGATCTCGGCCTGCACATCGTGCGCAGCCAGTATCTCGGCAGCCGCCAGGTCATGCTGCGCAAGCCGAAGGAGGTGAAGGTGCCGGCCGATCTTGCCGGCCTGAAGCTGCGCATGCCGGGTTCGGAGGCATGGCAGTTCCTGGGCAACGCGCTTGGCGCGAATGCGACGCCGCTCTCCTTCGAGGAGATCTACCTGGCGCTGCAGACCGGCACCATCGACGGTCTGGAAAACCCCCTGCCGGACATCATCTCCAACAAGTTCTATGAAGTCGCCAAGCAGGTCGTTCTCACCAACCACATGGTCTCGAATACCTTCTTCACCTTCGCAGGCGGCTTCTGGAACGGCCTATCCGACGAAGAGAAGGCGGCGATCGAGAGCGCCGAGGCGCAAGCCAAGGCGTTCAACGACCAGGGCGTTCTCGACACGGAGAAGGACGCCGTCGCGTTCCTCGCAGGCCAGGGCGTCACAGCGACCACGCCTGATGTCGACGCCTTCCGCAAGAAGGTTCTCGATGCCTTTGCCGGCTCCGACTTCGCCAAGTCCTGGCCGGCCGGCCTTCTCGATCGCATCCAGGCCGCCTAGGCGTGAGCGTACAGGAATACATTGCGGAGGCGGGCCCCGAGCCCGCCAAGCCGCGGGGTTGGCTCGGCCTGTGGATGCGCTTCAGCGAGGGCATGGCGGCATTTCTCTTCGCCGTCATGTTCCTCGGATTCATGATCCAGATCGTCAGCCGGTATGTATTCAACATGCCGGTCTCCTGGTCGCTGGAGCTGTGCTCCATAGCCTATATCTGGGTCATCTTCTGGAGCTGCGGGATCCTTGTCAGCGAGCGCAGGCAGATCCTGTTCGACCTGCTTTACAACAGATTTCCGCCACGCGCCCGCCGGGCGGTCGCCCTCTTCAATACGGCTACTCTCGGGCTGGTCTTCCTTGCCGCCATGCCGGGTGTCGTCGACTATCTGCTGTTTCTGGGCAGGCGCACCACGATGCTGCTCAAGCTTCCGATGGACATCGTCTATTCCTGCTTCGTCATCTTCATGCTGGCGGTCGTCGTTCAGGCTGCGATCCGCGTTCGCCGCCTGCTGGGTCGCCAGTGGCGTGCGGAACTCTAGGGCTACGCCATGAGCAGCGCCGCCTATGTGATGTTCATCCTTTTTTTCGCGTGGTCCTTCCTGGGGATGCCGATCGGCCACGCAATGCTCGCCTCGGCGATCGTGTATCTGTTCATGACGGGTCAGGATATCGGCCTCGTCGCGTCGCAGAGCCTGAACGGCCTCTTCAACAGTTTCGTCCTGATGGCGGTGCCGCTGTTCATCTTCTCGGCGGAGATCATGAACGCCTCGAAGATCACCGATCGTCTCTTCCAGTACGCGAACCTGATGGTCGGCCGTTTCCGCGGCGGCCTTGCCCATGTGAACATCGTCGCCAGCGTCATCTTTTCCGGGATGAGCGGCAGCGCGCTTGCGGACGCGGCAGGCCCGGGAAAGCTCGAGGTCGACATGATGGTGAAGGCCGGCTATTCGCCCGGCTTCTCCGCGGCGCTCTCCACCACATCGGCGATTATCGGACCGATCATTCCGCCGTCGATCCCGATGATCCTCTATGGCGTGGTGACAAACACCTCGATCGGCTACCTGTTCATCGGCGGCATCATACCGGGTCTGTTGCTGGCGGCCGCCCAGTCGGGCGTGGTCGTCTATCTCGCGCGCCGGCGAAACTTTCCGACCGAAGTTCCGCCGACGATCGACGAAGCGGTGCGCGCGACCTTCAGTGCGCTCCCGGCTCTGATGATCCCCGCCATCATGCTCGGCGGCATATACAGCGGCGCGTTCACTCCCACGGAGGCCGCGGCGGTGTGCGCGATGTTCGGCCTTCTGCTTGCCTTCCTATGGTACCGCTCCTTCTCCTTCGCCGACCTCTACAAGGTGCTGGTTGAATCCTCCCGTTCGACCGGGATCGTCGCGGTGACGATTGCCGGAGCGCTGGTCATGAACTGGATCGTGGCGGCGGAGCAGATTCCCTCGCATATGGGGGTCTGGCTCTCTTCGCTCGACATGCCGCCGCTGATGTTCCTGCTGATCGTGAACCTGTTGTTCCTCGTTCTCGGCGCGTTCCTGGACACGCTTCTGATGCTGCTGATCATCGTGCCGATCCTCATGCCGACGGTCATCAGCCTGGGAATCGACCCCGTTCATTTCGGCGTCGTGTCGGTGGTGAACATGATGATCGGCCTGGTGACGCCGCCAATGGGCGAACTCGTCTTCCTCATCGCCGGCGTTTCAGGGATCAAGGTCGCGGACATCACCAAGGAGCTGTGGATATTCCTCGCCGTCCTGATCGCAATGCTTCTTGTACTTGTGCTCTTTCCGGGCATCACGCTCTGGTTGCCCGAAATGATGGGATATCAACCGCTCCGCCTGCCCGCGGGCTGAGCACGCAACCTCCTTCGATACATCCAAGAAAGAAGACCAAGCATGCCTGCGATGAAAGAACTCGTGAAAGGCGCGGATCGCTACAAGCACTTCATCGGCGGACAGTGGGTCGAGTCCACGGTCAAGGAGTGGATCGACGTCGAGAACCCCGCGACCGAACAGGTGATCGCCTCCGTGCCGAACGGCAGTCCGGACGACGCCGACCGCGCGCTGGTCGCGGCGCGATCCGCCCAACCGGCCTGGGAAGCAATGCCGCCGGCTTCGCGCGGACAGCTGCTCAGGGATCTCGGACGCCTGATCCTGGAGAACCGCGAGCGGCTCGCGCGCATCGTGGTGGCGGAGCAGGGAAAGCCTATCCAGGAGGCGCGCGGGGAGATCGAAGGTGCGGCCCTCTACCTCACCTATGCGGCCGAGGAAGCGCGCCGCATCACCGGCGACATCATTCCTTCCGACATGCCGGACGAGCAGATCTGGATCCAGCGCGTCGCGCATGGAGTCGTGCTTGCCCTGACGGCCTGGAACTATCCAGCCGCCCTGATGTGCCGCAAGATCGGTCCCGCTCTGGTCGCCGGCAACACGGTGGTGGTCAAGGCGCATGAGGGCACGCCCGTCTCCGCCTTCGAGATTGCACAGCTTTCAGTCCAGGCCGATTTCCCGCCCGGCGTCATCAACGTGGTCAGCGGCACCGGCGAAGGCATCGGCGCTGCGCTCGTGCGGCATCCGATCCCGCGTCTGATCACGCTCACCGGCAGCGTGCGGGCGGGCAAGGAGATTTTCCGCAACTCGGCCGATGACCTCAAGCTGCTGAGGCTCGAACTCGGCGGCAAGGCGCCTTTCATAGTCGCGGAGGACGCCGACATCCCCGCGGCGGTTCGCGCGGCGGTGCTTTCCCGTTTCGAGAATTGCGGCCAGATCTGCATCTGCAATGAGCGCATGTATGTCCACAAGAAGGTTGCCGGCGAGTTCACCGAGCGCTTCGTCCACGCGGTCAAGACCTTGAAGGTCGGCGACCCGACGACACTGGTCGATGTCGGCCCGAAATTCAGCAAACCGGAACTCGAAAAGGTCGAGCGCATGGTCGACCAGGCCACTCAGGCGGGGGCGGAGATCCTGACGGGCGGCGGGCGGATGCGCGGAGAGGAATTCGCGCGGGGACACTGGTTCGAGCCGACCGTCATGTCGGTGAACGACAACCAGATGCGCATTATGCAGGACGAGATATTCGGACCGGTTGTGCCGATCATGACGGTCGGCGATTTCGACGAGGGCCTGCGCCTTGCCAACGAATCCCGCTATGGCCTCTCCGCTTATGTGTTCACGAAGGACATGCGCCGCATGATGCGGCTGGTGCGCGAGCTGAAATTCGGCGAAATCTACGTCAACCGCCCCGGCGGCGATGCGGTCCACGCCCATCACGCCGGCATTCGCGACAGCGGCATCGGCGGCGAGGACGGCAAGTATGGTCTGGACGCGTATTTCCAGAAGAAGACGATGTACATCAACTATGCCTGACGGTCCGCGCGGCCCGAGGACGGGACGGTGAATCTCGCCGCCTGGCTCGGTATCGCTGATCCACCCGGCCAGCCTCCCGACAGGCGCCCGGCAGTGTTGCTCGACGGCAGCGCGCGCCATGTCGAGGCGATTTGGCCGGTCGTCGATGCCGCGCTTCGCCGGCGCGCCGACTATCGCCTGATCATCGCTGTCCCCGAGGTCGAGCGCGAGGCCGCGCAGCGGCGTTTCAGCCACGAGCGCGTGGTGGCGAAGCCGGCGCTGGCGGGTGCGCTTCGCCGCAAGCAGGACATGGCACTCGTGATCGATGCGAGCGCCAAGCCGGAGACGGTGTCCCAAGCCATCGACGGACTGCCTCGCCTGCGCGAACCCGACGGCGGTGTGCTCGGCAGCTTGGCTGCGACGTTGCTCCCTCTTCTTGGCGCGCGTCGGATCGCTACCATGACAGCGCTCGGCGAAGCGCTCGGCTCGCCCGACACTATCTTGTGCCTCGGCAACGGCCCGACCTCGGAAGATCCCGCTGTCGGCGCTTATGCCGACGCAACGCTCTTTCGCGTAAACTGGACCTGGCGCGCACGCGGCAGGATGACGCTGCCGGCCGCCGTGTTCACCGCCGATCCGGATCTGCCGCCCGAAGGTTCAAAGGCAGTTCTGATCTTCCCGCGAGCCTCCATCGGACGCCTGGTGCTCACGCAGCATCTCCTCGCGCTGCGACCGCCGCCCGCCGGCTATCTGTTCGCCGACGAATTGTCGCCAGCGGTCGCGGATCTGCGCGCGCCCGTCATTCCCACCAACGGCGCGTTGATGATCGCGGTGGCCGCGGCTCTGAGGCCGCGCCGGCTGGCGATCGCCGGCATGGACCTCTATCGCCACCCGGAAGGGCGATACCCCGGCAGCGATGCGGTGGAAGGCTACGCGCGCGGCCACAGCGCCGGCTGCGACCTCGCCGCGATCGGCAAGGCGCTGGAAAATTTCGCCGGCGATGTCGCGATTCTCAGCCCCAATCTGGCGGCCGCACTGAAGAAGTAGCGCCCTGCTGCTTCGGATCGCTCATCAGCCTGCCGTCGACCGCCCAGTCGTCGCGCGCGACGCGCGCAAAGACGACATTGATGGATTCAGGCGCGCAGCGCAGGATGCGGGCGCCTTCGCGCGTCACCATCTCGGCGAACTCGCGTTTCTGCTCGACGGTCCGGCCTTCCAGCAACTCGACCCGGATGATAGGCATTCATTCTACTCCTAGAGCCAGGCGTTGACGTGCCAGGGCGCGAACTCGTCCTCGCCGTAGCCGAGCATTTCGCTTCGGGTAGGCGCGCCGGACGCTGTCGCGAGCATGGCCCGGAAGATCCGCTCGCCCATCTCGTCCACTCCGGCGGAGCCGTCGAGGATTTCGCCGCAGTTGATGTCCATGTCGTCTTCCATGCGCCTGAACATCGGCGTGTTGGTCGCGAGCTTCAGCGACGGAGCCGGACGGCAGCCGAAGCAGGAACCGCGGCCGGTGGTGAAGCAGATGAGATTCGCGCCGCCCGCGACCTGGCCTGTCGCAGAGATCGGATCGAAGCCGGGGGAATCCATGAAGACCAGCCCGCGCGTCACCGGCCGATCCGCATAGGCGATAACGTCGGCGAGGTTGGTGCTGCCTCCCTTGGCGACGGCGCCGAGCGACTTTTCCAGAATTGTCGTCAGGCCGCCCGCCTTGTTTCCCGGCGATGGATTGTTGTCGAGCCCGGCCGGTTCGTCGCGGGTGTGATCTTCCCACCAGGAGAGCAGGCCGATCAGCTTCTCGCCGACCTCGCGGTTCACCGCCCGCTCGAGCAGCAGGTTTTCGGCGCCGTAGATCTCCGGCGTCTCCGACAGGATTGCCGTGCCGCTGAAGGCGACCAGCCGGTCGACGGCGGCGCCGAGAGCGGGATTGGCCGTGATGCCTGAAAAGCTGTCGGAGCCGCCGCATTGCAGCCCGACCGTCAACTCGCTGGCGGGGATCGGCTCACGGCGTGCTCGCGAAGCGATGGCCAGCATCTCCTCGACCGCGGCGATGCCGGCCTGCACGCTGGCGCGCGTGCCGCCGAGATCCTGCATCACCAGCGTGCGCAAGAGCGGCCCTTCCACCAAGTTCTCGTCGCGCATGAGCGCCGCGATCTGGTTGTCCTCGCAGCCAAGCCCGACCAGAAGGATGCCGCAGAAGTTCGGATGCCGCGCATAGCCGCCGAGGGTGCGGCGGAGCATGCCCATGGAACGCCCGCCCTCCGAGACGCTGCAGCCGGACTTGTGCGTCAGCGCCACCACCCCGTCAACGCCCGGGAAATCGTTGAGCGCCGCGGGGTTGCGGAAATGATCGGCGATCATCCGCGCCACCAGCGACGAGCAGTTTACGGAGGTCAGGATGCCGACATAGTTGCGTGTGCCGGCCCGCCCGTCCGCCCGAAGGAAACCGCGGAAGGTCGGGATGTCCGCAGCGGGTACAAGCGCCGCATTGCTCAGCCGCGTGCCGATCCGCCGCTCGGCCAGCGATTGTTCGAAGCCGAGATTATGCGTGTGGACATGCGCACCTGCCGCAATCGCCTCGGTGGCGAGGCCGATCGGCTGCCCGAGCCGATGCAGCGTTGCACCCGGCATGAGCGAAACCAGCGACACCTTGTGTCCGAACGGGATCGGCTCGCGCGCCACGAACGCAAACGGCGCGAGCGTTTCGCCCTGAGCGATGTCGCGCATGGCGACCGCAACCTCGTCGACCGCGCGCAATTGCAATGCGATGCTGGGGGAATGCTGCGCGATCGACATGAGCCTTGCCGTTCAGACGCTTTCGGCGGCGATGCGACCCGGCTGGACGCCCGGCTGCAGCGACGCAGTCAGCAGCCTGACTTCGGCTTCGTTGTGGCTTCGCGCCAGGCGCTCGGCGCGGTCGGCGTCTCCGGCGATCACCGCCTCGATCAGTTCCTTGTGCTCGGCAATGAGCCCGTCATAGTCCTTGGGCAAGAAGCCGGACTGCACCATGTGGAACCGCACCTGGTGCATGATCAGTCGGTGCTGCTCGGCAAGACGGCGGTGCCGCGCCAGCGCAATGATGGCGGCGTGCAAATCGAAATCGATGTCGGTGGCGTCCTGGAAACGCCGCTCGCTGATTGCCCGAAGCAGTTCGGAGCCAATCGTGCGCAGCCGGCCGGCGTCCTCGGGGGTGACATTAGCTGCCGCGAGGCTTGCGCCCAGCCCCTCCAGCGCGCCGCGCAGCGTGTAGATCTCCCACCCATCCGTGGTGGAAGAGCCCGATACTTCCCAGCGGGTGAAGGCGACCTGCTTGACCAGCCCCTCGCTGGCAAGCTGCGCCAGCGCGGAGCGAACGGTCCCGCGGCTGACCTCGAGTTCTTCGGAGAGCTGGGTTTCCAGGAGCCGGCTGTTGGCGGGAAATATTCCGTCCAGGATATGTGAGCGGATGTGGTCCGCGGCACGTCGGTCGAGTTGGCGTTTTTCCGCCTTCAAGCTGGTGAGCTTCGCCATTGATTCTCGCAAAATTCCTGATGTCCTCTCCTCATACGAGGGACCAGAAACGCGCGCAACTAAAATTGCTGACAATTGGCGATTGACAAACGCCGAGCGAAGCGCCCACAACTTTGTTGAATGTCAGCAATGGTGATGAATGTCTCGCACGGTCCGGATCGGAGTTGATGTCGGGGGAACCTTCACGGATTTCGTGATGCTGGTTGGCGACGGTTCAACCGTCGCCCTGAAAATTGCCTCCACGCCGATTCAGCCCGAACTCGCGGTGATCGAGGGCATCCGGACGCTTCTCGCGCAGGCCGCGATCGGCCCAGCGTCCGTGTCCGAGATTCTGCATGGAACGACGGTCGGGTCGAACACGCTGCTTCAGAAGACGGGCGCGCGCTGCGGACTGATCACCACCGCCGGCTTCCGGGACGTTCTCGAGATCGGCCGGGTGCGGACGCCGACGATGTTCGACCTGTCCTGGAGGAAGCCGGAGCCGCTGGTGCCGCGGCGCTGGCGCATCGAAGTCAAGGAGCGCATCGCGGCCGACGGCTCCGTGCTGGAACCGCTCGACACGGGCGAGATCCTGGAAGCCGGTCGCCTCCTGGTCGGCCAGGGGATCGATTCGATCGCAATCTGCTTCCTCAATTCTTACGTGAACCCCGCGCACGAGCAGGCGGCCGCCCGCGTGCTCGCGACTGCATTTCCCGGCCTCCCGGTCACGGCGTCCGTCGACGTATTGCCGTCGATGGGCGAATACGAACGCTGCTCCACCACGGTCGTGAATGCCTATGTCGTGCCGACGCTGCGCGGCTATCTGAAGCGGCTCGAACAGGAATTGCGGGCGATCGGCCTCGATGCGCCGCTGTTGATCGGCAACTCCAACGGTGGCCTCTCGACGGCCGCCGTCGCCCAGGCGAAGCCGGTCTTCTTCGTTACCTCCGGTCGGGCTTCCGGCGCGGTGGGCGCGGCTCGGCTCGGCATGAGCATCGGATGCGCCGACCTGATCGCCTTCGACATGGGCGGCACCACGGCTTCCGCGACCATGGTGCGTGGCGGCGATGTCAGCCGCACCCACGAATACGAATTCCGCGACGGCATCTCGACGCCCAGCCGCTTCATCAAGGCGGGCGGCTACATGATGCGCGTCCCGACTGTCGATGTCGCGGAGGTCGGCAGTGGCGCCGGTTCAATCGCCTCGCTTGACGAAGGCGGCCTGTTGCGCGTCGGCCCCGTCTCCGCGGGCGCCTTGCCGGGGCCGGCCTGCTACGGGCTCGGCGGCGACCGGCCCACGGTTACTGACGCCAATGTGGCGCTCGGCCTGTTGCCGACGAAGCTCGGCGGCGGATCGCTGCAACTCGACCCTGAAGCTGCTCGGACCGCGATTGCGCGTCATATCGCCGAGCCCGGCCGCCTGACGGTTGACGATGCGGCGCAGGGCATCCGGGACCTGGTCAACGCCAATATGGCAAGGGCCATCCGCGCGGTGACGGTGGAGCGCGGGCTCGATCCGCGCGATTTCATGCTGCTCGCCTTTGGAGGATCGGGACCGGTGCACGCCTGCGACGTGGCGACGACGCTCGGCATGAAGCGCGTGCTCTTTCCCGCCACGCCCGGGGTTTTCACGGCGGCGGGCATGCTCGCCAGCCGTCTCGAACATCATTTCCTGCGATCCTTCGCCCACTATCTCGACAGGCTCGACATACAGGCACTGATCTCGACGCGGCGCGAGATGGAGGACGATGCGCGCAAGGCCTTCGCCACTGAAGGTCATGCCGCGGCTGCGCTAGACTTCGCGTTCTCGCTCGACATGCGGTTCCAGGGGCAGGAAGCGTCGCTTCCGGTGCCGCTTCCCGTGGCGCCTGAGGCCGCCGCGCTGCGCGGCGCGTTCCTCAACGCCTATCGTGAGACCTATGGATATGCCTCGGACGACCGGGTCGAGATCGTGGCTGTCCGTCTCGCGGCCACCCGCGGAGATGGGCAGGTGCTCGATTTTTCGTCGCTGCGACGCCCGCGCCTGGCCGGTGGCGCCGGACGGCAAACCCGCCGCGCCTTTTTCGGCAGGGAGCAGGGTTGGATCGACGCTCCCGTCCTCAAGCGGGCCGGCCTCGACGC
Source organism: Mesorhizobium sp. KR9-304 (assembly GCF_040049215.1). Classification (NCBI taxonomy): domain Bacteria; kingdom Pseudomonadati; phylum Pseudomonadota; class Alphaproteobacteria; order Hyphomicrobiales; family Phyllobacteriaceae; genus Mesorhizobium; species Mesorhizobium sp. KR9-304. The sequence continues at coordinate 948,385 of NZ_JBDZDN010000001.1, forward strand.
TTCGACCATCGGCCCACTCATCGTGGAGAGCGACGACTGCACCATCGTTATCCCCGTCGGGGCAACAGCGGATACGGACGGGACCGGCAACCTGCTCGTCACGCTCGCCTGAGGAGGCAGACCATGGCCGAAACCGCCTTCGACCCGATCACCTTCGCCGTTCTCAAGAACGCACTCGACACGATCGTCGACGACATGGCCTATGCGATGATGCGGACGGCTCGGTCACCGATCGTGCGCGACGTGCTCGACTACTCCGTGACGATTTGCGACCGGCAGGGCCGCATCCTGTCTCAGGCCAAGACCGTCGCGCTGCATCTCGGCGCGGTGCCCGACGCGATGGACATCGTCATGGACCGCTTCGCGCGAGACCTTGCGCCCGGCGACGTGGTGATCCTCAACGATCCCTATGCCGGCGGCATGCATCTGCCCGACATATTCATGTTCAAGCCGGCGTTCTTCGATGGCGCGCTGTGCGGATTCACGGTAGTGATCGCGCATCATTGCGACGTCGGCGGGCGGGTTCCCGGCTCGAACGCCAGCGATTCGACCGAGATCTTCCAGGAAGGGCTGCGCATCCCGCCGATGAAGCTCTTCGAGGGCGGGATGCGCAACGAGTCGCTGTTCTCGCTGATCCGCGCCAACGTGCGCCTGCCCGAGCTTGTGCTTGGCGATCTCGACGCCCAGCACGCAACCTGCGCCCTCGGCGAACGCGACATGCTGAGGCTCTTCGAGCGTTACGGGTGTGCGGAACTTGAGGGCTATTTCGACCGGCTGATCGACTACGGCGAAGCACTCACCCGCAAGGCGATCGCTTCCTGGCCGGACGGCAGCTACAGCTTTACCGATTACATCGACGGGGACGGCTTCTCGCCGGACCCGATTCCCATCCGCTGCACGCTGACGATCAGGGGCGACCACCTGCATGTCGATTTCACCGGCTCATCGCCGCAGGTCAGGGGCGCCATCAACTCGACCTTCTCCTTCGTCAAGTCTTCGACCTACCTGACCGTCCGCTGCGCGCTCGACAGTGACGTGCCCAACAACGCCGGCGTCTATCGATGCATAACGGTGACCGCGCCCGAGGGCTCGATCCTCAACCCTCGTATGCCGGCCGCCGTCGCTGCCCGCGCGCTGACTGGTTACCGCGTCGTCGACACGGTGATGGGTGCGCTGGCGCAGATCGTGCCGCACAAGGTGATGGCTGCCGGCGAAGGCGGCAATACGGTCGTCGCCATCGGAGGCTACCAGGGAGAGGAACGCGAGCCGTTCATCCTGGTCGATATGATCAACGGCGCCTGGGGCGGCCGGTTCGACCAGGACGGCATCGAGGGTGTGACGAACCCGTCGCAGAACATGTCCAACCTGCCCGTCGAGACGCTGGAGTCACGCTATCCGATCCGGGTTGAGCAATACGGCCTGCGCGACGATTCGGGCGGCGCCGGAAAATATCGCGGCGGGCTGGGGCTGACGCGTTCCTACCGCCTGCTGGCCGACGAGGCCGTGCTGCAATTGCGCGCCGACCGCACCGACCATCCGCCCTACGGGTTGTTCGGCGGCCTGCCGGGCGCGCCTTCCCGCAACCACATCGCCGACGCCGGCGGCGAGTTGCGTCCGCTGCCGGGAAAAGTCACCTTGCGCATCACAAAGGGAACCTTGATCCGGCATGACCAGGCCGGCGGCGGCGGATATGGCCCACCGCATTCACGCGACGCCTCGCGCATCCGCGCCGATCTCGCCGACGGCAAGATATCCGAAGCCCATGCATCGGAATTCTACGGGATAACCCCGCGCGACGGACCGATAGACGAGCCGCCGGCATTGGAGCGGAGCCGTTGATCCGATAGAGAGCAGTCAATCGGAGCGTCAGGTGCCTGAAGCGCCCAGTCGTGCGGCCTGACCGGCGCCGATGGCAGCGAGCACCCGGCGATGGTCTTGGCTGATGATCTTGCCTCAGTCGAATGGCAAACTGCCGGCAAAAACGAGGATGATGAAAGCCAACGATCGTCAGCCAGCAGCGTCAGTCGACGGGGTCGATGGCCGTGAGGCATCCATGGTGGTGGCCATTTGCTGCGCCACCCGCCGCCGCCCGAAGATGCTGCGTGCGCTCCTTCGATCGTGGGCGCATCTCGAATTTCCGACCGGCGTAAGCCCTGTTTTCGTGGTGATCGAAAATGACGACACGGATTTGAACGCGACCAGTGTCGAACATTTTCGGTCGGGTCTGCGGTTCGGCGACGCGGAATACCGGCTTGAGCCTGAAATCGGCATCCCCTACGCCCGCAACGCGGCCGTCGCGGTTGCGGTTTCTCAAGGAGCCGAAATCGTATGTTTTGTCGACGACGACGAAACGGTGGCCCCCGATTGGTTCATGCAACTCTGGTCGACCTATCGATGCACCGGCGCCCGACTGATCGGAGGGCCGGTCAGGGCGGGACCTCTTAGCACCGGTGGCACCTTCTATCGCCGCATGATCGAGGCCGGCATACGCAGCCGCTACGATGCCGTCGAGCGCAAGGCGCGCGCAAGGATGCGACACGCTGGCGCCCAGACCACCATACTCACCAACAACTGGTTTGCGGATGCCGCTCTCTTCACCGAGCACGGTCTGCGTTTCGACAACTCGTTGCGGTATTCGGGGGGCAGCGATACCAAGTTCTTCCGCGATGCGGTTGCCAACGGCATTCGCACGGCCTGGTCGCCCGATGCCGTTGTGTTCGAGACGATCTCGCCCGAGCGTGCAACGTTGAGGTATCAATTCTGGCGCGCGAGCGAGCAGTCGAAGAATTCTGTTCGCGCAAAGATCAACCGGACCGGACGGACAAGGGAATTGCCGCGTGTGCTGGTCGTGACGTCTGGGCGCCTGATCGGAATGGGTTTGCTCTTCGTGGCGATACCCTTTTCCGGCGGCAGGACGCTTGTGCCCACGGCAAGGACGGCGGGCTGGATCTTCGGCCGCATCGCGGGCTTTCTCGGACATTCCTCCAATCTCTATCGGTACGGAACGGGCTTTTGAGATCGCCGATGAGAGCAAGATGACGCCCCGCCGAGAGATGAGAATTCTGCGCCTGACGCCGCATTTTCACCGCGAGGGATCGTGGCCGGTCGCATTCGATCCCGTGGGAGGGCTGCAGATCCAGACATTCGTGCTGACCAGAGGGATCGATCGGTCCGGCATCCGGCAAACGGTGGCCGCCACACATATTCCCGGCAGCCCGCGCCGACAGGGTCTCTTCGAGAAGGCGGAGTTCCTGTCCGTCGGTCCTTGGCTTCCCGGCTTCCTGGCAGGCTCCCTCCTTGGTTTCGGCTGGGCGCTAGGGGTCCTGCGGCTGCTGGCTCGCGACCACGGCCGATATGATCTTGTCCACATCCACTACAACCACTCCGTCTGGTGCCGTGTTCTGGTGCTTGTGCTCGCGCGAACGGGACTTCCTGTCGTGGTATCCCTCAACACCGCCCTTTGGGGTGGGCTGCAGCGGGCGCTGCGGCTGGAAGGCTCGCCGTTCGACATCACGCTGTGGATCGAGCGGCTGGCCATGCGCCGCGCCGACCGGGTCGTCGCGCTCACCGACAGCGCTGCGAATACCGCCGAAGCCGTGCTGCGCGTCCCCCGCAGCAAGATCGTCGTCATCCCGGATGCCGTGGCCGTGGAGGAGTTTCAGCGGGTTCTGGATCCGGAGGCTGCCCGCTCCTTTCGGCTGCGGCACGGCATTCCGGAGGGCTGGCGGATCGTCAGCTATGTCGGACGCATCAGCGCGGAAAAGGGCTGGCGCGATCTCCCCCATCTGGTCCACGCCTTGGCGCGCAGGCAGGTCTTTCTGCTGATCTGCGGGGACGGACCGGACCGCCCGAAGCTCGAGGCCGCTTTTCGCCGCTGCGGTCTCGAAGGCGGCTGGAGTATTACCGGCTTCCTGCCTCCGGCCGCGGTCCGGGTAGCCTTGATGATGAGCGAGGTTCTGATCCTGCCGTCGCGCCGCGAAGTCTTCGGCAGCGTGCTGATCGAGGCCATGGCTTCGGGCGTTCCCGCGGTCGCCTATCGGGTCGGCGGCATCGTCGACGTCGCGGGCGAACCGCCCGCCGTGTCGCTCGCCGAGGCAGGTGACCGGGACGATCTGCTAAGGCGGATATTCGTGGTTCTGGATGATCCCGGCGTCGCTGAAAGACTGGCCGCCCTTGGCCGGGAGCGCGTGAAGAGTTTCACCATCCAGCGGTCGGTCGCGCTTACCGGGAAGCTCTATGAAAGCGTGCTCCACGAGCAAGGCCGCATGCCGGCCGGCCGACTGCAGCAGCCCGCCCAATGATCAATTTCGTCACCACGAGATCGCATCGCTACACGCTGCGTCGCCTGATCGCCGACCTCGGAAGAAGCCGTTGCCGCCAGTGGAGCTACGAAACGCTCTTCACCAGGAAGCGTCTGCCGGGCGGAACCTGGATCTTCACCGACCACGAACGCCTCTCGAGATTCGAACTCTCGCTCGCGGCCAGGGTCGCCGCCCTGCTCGAGCAGGGCGGCGCGGTTGTTCTGAATCATCCCGCGCGGGTACGCTTCCGGCATGATCTGCTGGTGGCCTTGAGGCGGGAAGGGATCAACCGCTTTTCGGCATGGCGCTGCGAGACCAAGCCCAGTCCGGAACGCTTCCCGGTATTCATCCGCAGCGAATTCGACCACGACTCGACTTCGCTCGAACTGATCGCGAACCAGGGCGACCTCGACGCGGCGATCGCGCGGATGGAGCGATCGGGCGTGCCCCTGGTCGGAAAGCTGGTGATTGAATACGCCGGCGACGAAATCGATCCTGGCGTCTGGCAGCGCTTCGCCACCTACCGCGTCGGGGACGCCGTCATCGGCCACCACAACGTCGTCGATTTCAAATGGGTAGCCAAGGACGTGGAAGACAAGGCGCGGCTTCGCGGCCATCCGCGCTACCGGGATTTTCTCGCGAACGAGCGGCGCTTCGTCGAGGAGAATCTCTACGAGGACGTGCTTCGGCGGGCCTTCGAAATCGCCGGCATCGATTATGGCCGCGCCGATTTCTCGATCGTCGACGGCGGGCCCCAGGTATACGAGATCAACACCAATCCCAAACACTCGTCCCGCCGTGCGCTGGAGCGCGAAACCCATCCCGACCGGCGCCAGACGCAGCTCCACGCGGACGATCTGCTGAGGAGGTCCATCCTGGCGACCGGGACGCCCGACCGCGGGCCGATCTCCATGAGCGATCCCGTCCTGCGGCGCCAACAGGGGCTCCTGGCCAGGCTGAGGGGGCTGGCGCGACCGTGATCGACCTCACCGTCGTCCGCCGCTTCGACTTCCGTTCGGCCGAATATCGCGAGCTGCTGCGGACGTCGAATGCCACCGCCTTCCAGCATCCGGATTGGCTCGATCCGTTCTATCGCATCCTCGCACCGGCACACGGCGTCGAGCCGCACATCGTCGTCGGCCGCGACCGGGCGTCCGGCGGGCTGCAGATGATCCTGCCTCTGGTCCATGCCGGGACGTCGGTCGAATACGCGTTTTTGGGCGTCACCGACTACGCATGCCCGGTCATCCGCCCCGAGGCATTGGCGACCGGGGGAGACGCGTCCGCAAGGCTGCTTGCGGCGATGAATGGTGGACCCGTGACGATCGCGCCGGTGCGCCAGGAGCATGTGGCGGAATGGCGCTTGCTGCTCGGCGCCGATCCGAAGCCGCTTGCGTTCAGCGCGCATTCGATGCCCGTAGCGATGCCCGACCCCAACGGCAGGGCGCGGCATTTCAGCGCGCGCCGGCGCAAAGATCTGGCGCGCAAGGCAAGCCGCCTTGGCCGGCTCGAGCTGGAGGTCGTTCACGGGGGAGCGATCGGCGATATCTTCGTGCAGGCGCAGGAATTTCGGCGCGGCCGGTTCGAGAACGACCCGCTGCAGCTCGATCACGGCCTGCAATTCTACACCGAGGTGGCAACGCGCGGTGACCTGTCGGGTCTGTCGCGTACATTGCGCCTGACCCATGATGGCCGCACCGTGGCGATGCTTTTCGGCCTGATCGACAGCAGCCGCTTTCGCTACATCATCCTGGCCTGCGACTACGCTCGCTACTCGGACTTTTCGCCCGGATTGCTGATCTTCGACCGGGCCATCGCGCATTGGGTGCAAGCCGGCGGCGACGTCTTCGACTTCACCATTGGCGACGAACCGTACAAAAGCGAACTCGGTTGCACATCGACCTCCATGTTCGCGTTCGCCGTGGACTGAGCAAAACGACAGGGTTCGCCAGATCGGGGCGGCTACAGCGGGAGCAAGGGATTGGCGGTAGGCCGCAGAACGACTACGTACGCTGCACGCCGGCCGAACTGCGCCGGCTGGCGGCTTCCCTGAAGGCGGCACCCTCGCCAGGCCTGCTCGGCTCGGTCGACTTCTGAGATCATGGCGGTCACGCCGCAACGAAGCAAAACGAACGGTGGAGAAACGACGATGGGCACAAGCGTTGACGTGAAGCTGGAGACTGCCGTGATCCTGGATCGGCTTGGGGTTGCGCGCGAGGCATGGAATGGTGGGGACATGGCTTCCTTCAGCCCAGTCAGCGGCGAGGAGATCGCACGGCTGAGGCTGCTGTCGGCCGCCGACGCCGGCAAGGCCATCGATGCCGCGCACATGGCCTTCAACGCCTGGCGTCTCGTGCCCGCCCCGCGCCGCGGCGAGCTGGTGCGGCTGCTGGGCGAGGAACTGCGCGCCGCCAAGGCCGATCTCGGCCGCCTCGTCTCGATCGAGGCCGGCAAGATCGCCTCCGAGGGCCTCGGCGAGGTGCAGGAGATGATCGATATCTGCGACTTCGCCGTCGGCCTGTCGCGCCAGTTGTACGGCCTGACCATCGCCACCGAGCGCCCCGGCCACCGCATGATGGAGACCTGGCATCCGCTCGGCGTGATCGGCATCATCTCCGCCTTCAACTTCCCCGTCGCCGTCTGGTCGTGGAACGCCGCCCTCGCACTCGTCTGCGGCAATGCCGTGGTCTGGAAGCCGTCGGAGAAGACCCCGCTGACCGCGCTTGCCTGCCAGGCGATCCTCGACAAGGCTGTCGCCCGCTTCGGCAGCGACGCGCCGGCTAACCTCTCCACCGTTCTCGTCGGCGACCGGGCGACCGGCGAGGTGCTGGTCGATCATCCGAAGGTGGCGCTGCTGTCGGCCACCGGCTCCACCCGCATGGGCCGCGAGGTCGGACCGCGGCTTGCGAAGCGCTTCGCCCGCTCGATCCTGGAACTGGGCGGCAACAATGCCGGCATCGTCTGCCCCTCGGCGGATCTCGACATGGCGCTGCGCGCGATCGCCTTCGGCGCGATGGGCACGGCCGGCCAGCGCTGCACCACGCTGCGCCGCCTGTTCGTGCACGAGAGCGTCTACGACCAGCTCGTGCCGCGGCTGAAAAAGGCATACCAGTCGGTCTCGGTCGGCAATCCGCTCGAGACCTCCGCCCTCGTCGGACCGCTGATCGACAAGGCCGCATTCGACGCCATGCAGAAGGCGCTCGGGGCAGCGAAGGCCGAAGGCGGGGCCGTCACCGGCGGCGAGCGCGTGGCCGGGGCCGGCAAGGACACCGCCTGGTACGTCAAGCCGGCCATCGTCGAGATGCCTGAGCAGGCCGGTCCGGTGCTGGAAGAGACCTTCGCGCCGATCCTCTACGTGATGAAGTATTCCGACTTCGACGACGCCATCGCGCAGCACAATGCGGTGACGGCCGGCCTGTCGTCGTCCATCTTCACGCTGAACGTGCAAGAGGCCGAGCGCTTCCTGTCCGCCGACGGCTCGGACTGCGGCATCGCCAACGTCAACATCGGCACCTCGGGTGCGGAGATCGGCGGCGCGTTCGGCGGCGAGAAGGAGACCGGCGGCGGACGCGAAAGCGGCTCTGACGCCTGGAAGGCATACATGCGCCGCGCCACCAACACGGTGAACTACTCGAAAGCCCTGCCGCTGGCCCAGGGCGTCTCCTTCGATATCGAGTAGGCCATGATTCGACAGCCGCGTCAGGCATTCTCGGCTGGCACGAAATGATACCGCCGGCGAATATAGTCGGCCCAGGAATCTCCTGCCGGAGCATCGGCTACCAACGGCGCAAAAGCGTGTTCGGTGGAACGGCTGATGAAACTTCCGGGATCGGCCAGCAGTCCGCTGTAGACCGTGAATGCATCGTCGCCAAAGGCGCGCAGGGCAGGCGAAGTGACGCGTCGAAGCCGCTTGTTCGCCGCCGGCGCAATGTGCAGCACGCGGACACGTTCGGTCCCGTCCTCTTGTTCGGACTGCATGCGCGCGGCGAGGATCTGCTGGCGGAAGAGCTGGTAAAAAGGCTCCCAGAACAGGTCGGTAAGTTTTAACCCGGCATCGCTCCGCAGCGGGCCGAACGGCGCAAATGCGATGCTCTGGTACCGGCGAAGACGCTCCGTCTCCCGCTTGGGTTCGGGCGGTGTCCCATAGGACTCCGTGTATTTCCACTCGATCAGCAAGGTTTCGACCCGCCCTGCCTGCCGGAATCGAAGGATTGCGTCGGCGCTGGTGACATTGGCGCCACGTTTCGGCGATCCGGTCCGCGGCCATTCGTTAAGGTAGTCCTTGCGGCCGATCCATTCGAATCCGACGAACCAGGGCCTGCCATCAGGTCCCTTTTCGACCTCCAGCATTTCGGGAAGCCCGCCGCCAACGACGCTCCGAACCAGTCTGGCCAGGACGTCCGGACGGGTTGCCAAGGGCATAAAAAAATTCAGGCAGGCGACCTGCGAGGAGAGACCATGAGCGGCATGCTGGTGCCAGGCAATGGCGTTTTCGGTGAAATACCGCTCGGCGATATCGCGGATTCCAGGATTGAGGTTCGACAGCCTGCGGTCTGGAGGCAGGCGGTAATCGCAGCCGTCAAACCCGCACTCGCCGGGCAAGGTTTCACGAAAGAACGCAGCTTGGCGCGCGCGCTCCTGTTCGACGAAATGCGGCTCGCGCGGATCAGTCATGCGGCGGTCCCGCGCGAGGTCTGAGCCAAAGCTTTTTCATGGGCCGCGATGTCTCCAAAAGGAAATCCGCGCCCATTGTCCGCCACAAGAGTGGCCCGCGGCAAGATGCTGCGGATGCGAGCCACAGCGGAACAGGGATGGTTGATGGAACGGCGGTCTACTCCTGCGTGCTTACCGACTGGGGACCGCCGGTTACACAAGTTGCTGTGGGCGGAGCGACACCGCCTCGACTTGACGTTCGGACAATTGCGCGCGCTCGCAGCCGCAGTCTGGCAACCGTGGACGGCGACTGGCGGTCAGAGCGCAAGCTGCGCCTTTATGCCGGCGATCGCACTCAGAGCGGCCGCGCGGCCGGCAGCGATCGACTCGGCAGCGCGGTGGAAATCAAGGAGTGCGATGTTCGAGACTTGTGGCGATATCATCGCGTGGGGCGGCTCGCCGGCAAGCCGTGAGCGAGTGATCCTGTCCTGCATGATGTTGATCGCATTCGCCATAACATCGAAATAGCCCGGCGATCGCGGCCCGCGGGCAAGCAGTTGCGGAAGTATGCGCCGGGCCTGGTCGCGCAGAGGGCCAGGCATTTGGGCGAGCATATCGTCAAGCCGTCTTCGCCCCTCGCTCGGGCCGTCCTCGGACGAGCCTGGCGTAAGGCTCGCGGCGCGTTTCGTCAGCAGACCATCGCTCACCCTTACGGCAATGACGAAATCGGCGCCAAGTGCCCGGCAGGTCGACACCGGAACCTGGTTCACGAGCCCTCCGTCTGCCAGCCACCGCCCGTCAACGAGCGTCGGGCTAAAAATGCCCGGCAGGCCGATCGACGCCCGAACCGCGACATCCACTGGACCCGTCTGAAGCCAGATCTCGCGGCCGTCGGCCAAATCGGTCGTCACCGCCGCGTACTTCATCGGCAGGTCTTCGATGGCCATTCCGATGCCGAGATCTTGCAAAAGCCGCAGGATGCGGCTGCCTTCAACAAGCCCGCCATTGGCGATCTGCACGTCGAGAAGGCCGACGATCGCGCGCCAATCAACCGCCTCCGCCCAGTCCTTCAGCCTGCTAAGCACGCCTCCGGCATAGGCCGCACCGACCAGCGCGCCCATGGACGTCCCCGCAACGATCTTCGGCTCTATGCCGGCCTCCAGAAGCGCTTCGAGAACTCCTATATGCGACCAGCCGCGGGCTCCGCCGCCGCCCAACGCCAAACCAATCGTGCGTCTCGCCATCGCCCGTTCTCCTCGCTGCGGGCCATTCTGGCTCCTGTCGGCGGCAACGTCGAGACAAGGTTACCGCGACAAACCGACGGTCAGACAGACGATGCGGCCGAATAGTGAGGCCGCAGCGTTCCGATACGCGATTACAATGACTTAGCGAGAGGCTGCGGTTTGGAAGATGGCGGAGAGAGCGTCCGTCTCCGCCTCATCTAGAGTGTTCCCGTACGTCCCAAAATGCCTAGGAAATCGCCACGAAAGCCTTGCGTCATAAGGATTGCAGTTCCGGTGCGTTACAAAGAGGTCTTGCCAAGTCCCGTAGCAAGTTGTACGTAAATTTGTTCGCAGTTGAGGGCTTGTCATGCGGATCAATCGCCTTTCCGTCGCAGCGGTCAACGCCAAGCGAAAGTCGGGCCTGTATGCCGATGGCGGTGGGCTCTATCTCCAGGTGGCCAAGGGTGGGTCGAAGACTTGGATTTTCCGCTACATGCTGGCTGGCCGTCCGCGGAAGATGGGACTGGGCTCGATACACACCGTGTCGCTCAAGCTGGCCCGCGAACGAGCCGCCGAGCAGCGCCTGAAGCTGCTGGACGCCGACGATCCGATTGAGTTGCGCAAGGCCGAACGGATGGCGAAGCTGGCGACATCGACGACGGCGCTGTCCTTCAGGGAGGCGGCGGAGCAGTACATCAACACGCATCGCGCCGGGTGGAAAAATGTGAAGCACGCTGGCCAGTGGGAAGCCACGCTGAAAACTTACGTCTATCCCGTATTCGGCGATCTCGCCGTGTCACGCGTCGACGTCGCGCTGGTCATGAAGGTGCTGGAGCCGATCTGGAGCGTCAAGCCTGAAACTGCCTCGCGGGTCAGGGGGCGCATCGAGAGCATCCTTGATTGGGCCAAGGCGCGGCATCTTCGCGAGGGGGAGAATCCGGCGCGCTGGAAAGGCCATCTCGACAAGCTACTTCCTGCTCGCAACAAGGTGGCCAAGGTCGAGCATCACGCGGCGCTTCCTTACGCAGAGATCGGCGCCTTTATCGACGACCTGGGCGAGCTGGATGGCAACGGCGCGAGGGCGTTGGAGTTTGCGATCCTGACTGCAGCGCGTACGGGCGAGGTCGTCGGCGCGAACTGGCAGGAGGTCGACTTCGACAGCGGCATGTGGACGATACCAGCCGAGCGCATGAAGGCAAGCAGGGAACATCGCGTCCCGCTGTCCAGCCGTGCCGTCGAAATTCTCAAGGCTTTGCCGCGTGAGGAGGGCAACCCGCACGTGTTCATCGGCGCCGGGAGGAGCAGGCCGCTCTCGAACATGGCGATGTTGATGACGCTGCGCCGCATGGAGCGCGCCGACCTTACCGTGCATGGGTTCCGCTCGACTTTCCGCGACTGGGCTGCTGAGCAGACCGCCTACCCGAACGAGATGCTTGAGATGGCCCTTGCGCACACAGTCGGCGACAAGACCGAGGCGGCATATCGCCGGGGCGACATGGTCGAGAAGCGGCGACGATTGATGGATGACTGGGCCGTCTTCTGCGACAAAGGGAAGAGCACGGCGGACAACGTAACGCCTATCAGGAAACCCGTGACGGTTGAACGGCTTGCTGACCTGAAGATGGGGCTCACCAACTCCCGGAAAGACTTGCGCCTAAATCGGCAGGAAAAGCTCGTTCTCTCGCTTGAAGCTGCCGCCGAGACTTTCGACAGCAATAACGCCAAAAGTGCTGCGATGGCGCTGGATGCCGTTATGGCATTCCTGCACGACGAGCGGCTGGAGGCACCTTTCCGCTTTCTCGTCGACGGTCTGGATGAGAGCCGGCGTAAGGGAGCGACCAAGCGGCTCGATCAGGCTTTGGATGAAGCCCGGCTCGCGGCGACGGTCGACGCCGTGATGGCTGAAGGCGACGCTGGTCAAGGTTGCACTCTGGAAGATGCCTGCAAAGCCGTGTCCGAACAGGCCGCATGGACGGGTACCATCAAAAACCTGCGAGGTAACAGGAAGGGGGGCCGCGCCCTGCCTGACTGGAAGATCATAAAAAGTCTCAGGGACAACATAAGGCACGGCAAAGCACGGTCTGAAGCGACCGAAGTTTACCGGTATCACCTGTATCACCTGCTTCGCGATTGGAGCCCCAACGAGGAGCTGCCCGCACCGCTGGCTGGGTCGAAGAAGGGAAACCGAAAGCGCGATCATAGACCGTAACTTACCCCCCATACTTTTACGGTCTGGTCTTTCCGATACTACCCTGAGACTTATTAGTTCTCAGGAGCATGAACATGAACACCCCGCAGAATATCCTCCGCCGCGACGCCGTGGAACGTATGACGGGCCTGCCCAAATCCACCCTTTACGCCAAGGTTGCCGCAGGCGAATTCCCGAAACCTATTAAACTCGGTGCCAGGGCGGTCGGCTGGCTTGAACATGACATCGCCTCTTGGCAGCTAGCCCGTATTGAAGCGCGAGCCGCGTGACAAAAAGAGGCCCCGCCGCACCGGAGCGCGACGAGGGGAATAAAGGACAGTTTTCTTTCGCCGAACAATAGGAAGATAGTCCCAACAACCCCGAAGGTCAACGGCGCGGCGGTCCGGAAAGGACTGCTGAAATGGCTACTCAAAAGACCCTCCCGATCCCTGCCACTGCCGGTCTGCGCGTCGAACAGTTCGACCTCCAGCTTCCGGTCGCGATCTTCGTCGGCTTATCCACGTATACCGTCGCCAACGGTGTCGTCTTTCTGCTGAGGGGTCTCGTCTGCCGCTTGCTGTCAGTGGTGCTCGCATGAGCACCGCCGATCCCACAGGCATCCGGCTGCAGCTGCTCGCCAACGGATTTACGCCTCTGCCGAACGTCGCGAAAGGCTGCTACCTCGCGGGCTGGCCTCGGCTCGCTGTTAATAGGCACATGATCCGCAAATGGCGGCGGCTCCTGCGATACAGCGACACCGGCATCAGGCTCGATAACGGGCTAGCGGTCATCGACATCGACATCGACGATGTTGCTGCCGTCGGCGCTATCTTGAAGCAACTGGCGGCGTTGCTGCCGGGTGCGCTGCGGCTCGTGCGTCACGGCAACGGTGCCAAGGTTGCGATATTCGTCAGGACCGACGAAGAGTTCGGCCGCATATGCTCGTACTCGTGGACGAAGCCCGGCGAAACCGAGGACGAAGGCGCTTACCGGGTCGAGATTTTCGGCGGCGGATCAGCTCGTCAGTTCGGAGCTTTCGGCAGTTGCGGCCCCGGCAAGTCCTACCGCTGGGCCGGGCGCTCGCCGCTCGACAGCCGCCTCGATCAACTGCCCTTTGTCACCAAGAAGCAATTCTTCAGCGCTGTCGACATTGCCGAGAAGGTGCTGCGCGAGCTGGGCTGGGGGCAGATGCTGCGGTCCAAGAGAGGCGAAAACGTGTCGCGGCCTGTCCGCGACCTGACCCCCGATATGGTCTTCAATTGCAACGACGGTGTGACGCGCACGCTTTCCGAGCTGACGGAACTGGCCAGAAGCGGCGGCCTTCCAGGAGGACTGGAATGCAGCGCGAGTTGGCTGGAAGGGCCGTCGGCGAAGCGCACCGACCGCTGCCTCATCGGCGCCACCGCGGACGGGAGCCTGACCGTCTGGGAAACCTCGTCTGACGTCACGCATATGTCCAAGCCGGTCGAGATCGACGTGGTCGAAGCGGCAAAGAAAATCCGCCGCGCGAAGGAACTATTCAATGTCCGCGCCTGAACCCATCCTCGTACCGCCGCCGACGGCACCGCTCGGCGTTGCTCAGGCTTTCGCCAAGACGCGTTACATGCAAGGCGACCTGCTGACGCTCCTGTACTGGCGCGGAAGTTTCTGGTCTTGGACCGGCACCCATTGGTCGGCGCTCGGCAACGACGAGATCGAAGCACTGATCTACGATTTTACCGATGACGCGCTCTACAGGAAGCCTGGCGGCGACACGGTGCCGTGGAACCCGAACGCGCGTCGTGTCCACGACGTGAAACACGCCCTGAAAGCGGTCTGCCGTGCACCGGAAGAGCTACAGCCGCCGTGTTGGCTCGACGGGCGCGAACTCGGCCCGGTCGTACCTTGCAGCAACGGCCTGCTAGCAGTCGACGGCCGAGAGCTGTTGGTGCACACACCGCTGTTCTTCAACCTGAACTCGTTGCCATACGGCTACGATCCCAGAGCCGACGCCCCGGCATGGCGCGATTTCACGGGTCAGCTTTGGCCCGATGACGACGAACCGCCGGCAGTGCTTGAAGAGTGCATGGGCTGCGCTGTCGCTGGCAAGGCCGATTTGCAGCGCATGGCTGCGATTGTGGGGCCACCGCGTTCGGGCAAGGGCACCATATTCGAGGTAATCAAAAATCTCGTCGGCCCCCCGCACACGGTCTCGGCGCAGCTGTCCAAGCTGACGGACGATAAGATACTGGTGGGCCTTCTCGGCAAATCGGTTTGCCTGATCCCCGACATGCGCGACGCTGGGCGCAATCCGCAGGCAGTCGCCGAGGTCCTGCTGTCAATAACAGGACAGGACGATTTCACGATCGACCGAAAATACAAGGACCCCTACTTCGGGCCGCTCAGCCCGTTTATCTTCACGGCCAGTAATGAACTCCCGTCGCTCAGGGACGCCAGCGGTGCGCTACCGTCGCGCTACCTGCCGATCATTATGACCGAGAGCTTTCTCGGTCGCGAGGACCGCACGCTGCGGTCGAGGTTGTTGGCCGAGCTGCCGGGCATCCTAAACTATGCGCTCGACGGTCTCGACCATGTCATCAAAACCGGGCGCTTCACCGAGCCTAAAGTATCGGCCGAAGCCGCCGAGGACTTGGCCGAGATGGCGTCACCGATGAAGCGCTTCGTTGCGGAACATCTCGCGGTGATGCCAAAAGGCGGCGACCCTGCCGAATACATCGAGCCGATTGCCGACCTGTTCAACACGCATAGGGCGTGGTCGCGCGACAACAACGAGAAGCCGATCTCGCGCGAGACGTTTGGCCAACGCCTCCGCGCAGCGGTGCCGACGATTAAGCGGTCGCAGCCGAGGGGCGAGGGCGGGGTACGTATACCGAGCTACATCGGCGTACGTTTGCTGCGTCGTGAGACCGAGACGGCACGTGCCAAGCGGCACGCGCTGGCAAAATTGAACGAGCGCGCAGGCGGCAGGGTGCGTGTAATCGAGGGCGGCGGCGATGACAACGACGCGTAGGCACGGGCTTGACACCGGCTTGGTAGGGGTTTGGAACGGGGTGAAAACATCCGCCCACCCCTTGGTATTTCTAGTGTTTATCCATCTGGCACAAGTGGCACAGGCTAATTCTCAACAATATTATTATGACAGTAGAGCCCTATACAGAGAGTGTTTAAAACCCTTGTTGCGTTTTCGCCCGTGCCGCCCGTGCCCCGTGTGTCAGCGCGCCGCCGCCACCCAAGACCGGCTTGCTGGTCGGCGTGATGTAGATTTCCGAACCGCTTGATGGCTCGCTGCCTTCTGCGATGATTGTTTATGGCGAGGATTTCGCCGTTGTTGATCAAACGAAAATTAGGGGCCAACGCCGTGAACAAGTATTTTCTCTCTGTCCTTTGCATTTTAACCGCCTGCGCGACACCGCCGGACCAAATCAAGCCGGTGGCTGACAACCGTAGGTGCACGCAGAATGATCGGGACCGGCTAGCCGACATAAGCGCCAATCAAAAGAAGAACGCCGACCGTGATGCGCTTGGAGTTTTCTTGGTCGGCGTACCCCTCGGCAAGGATGATGACCATGCGCCCGAAATCGCCAGACTAAAGGGCCGCTGCGGAGTAAAATAGAACGTGATGACTGCGCCCAAAGAACGCCGCGAGATCAGCCTAAGCCTGTTCGACGAGATTGAGCGGGCGGTCTTGACCGCGCCGCGCACCGCCAAGCCGGCCGCCGATCCGGCCGAAGCTCGACGCAAGCGCGAGGAGCTTCTGCGTTCACTGGATGAAGTGGGGGCGCGGGTCGGAGTAGGCCGAGAGATAGAAGAGGAGTGAGGCGATGCGGTCGGGTATGGCCCGATATGTCTATACGCTTATGCCACCCCTAAAGGCGGCCGGCCCGACGCCTTGCCTGCGCGGCGGGCTCGCCCAGGAGGCCCAGATATGACACCAGACCAGCGGAAAGGCCGGCCGTCCACCTTCCGCCCTGAGGCGGTCCAGCTCGCCGAAACCGGCATCACGCAGCCCGAAATTGCCGAGGCGCTCGGCACCACGAACAGGACCATCTCGCGCTGGGCGCTCCAGTACCAGGAATTCCGCGCTGCCCTTGATCGAGGTCTCGCCCGACGCGAGGCCGAACGGCGCTTGGCCGAGACAGCACCTCTCCGCGAAGCTGCCTCGAAACTTCGACGAATGATAGCTGACGCCCTGGCCTTCGATGGTGCTTGGGAAGGTCCGAAGGACCGTGGTAGCGCTGCCGGCACGCTGGACGGGGCCTTGACAAGCACCACACGCATGCTCTCGCGCCCGCGCCTCGCTCAGGCACGCCGCGAACGACAGATTATCCGGTATTCGCTGTCCGATCCCGAGCCTGATCTGGCCTTCGACTGCGATCCCGTTGAACTGCTCGATCCGCGCTCGGATTGTTAGCTTGCGCCTTAACCTGACGGCGGCTAGTCCTTTGTTTGCCCCGCACTCAGCGGTCGCGGAGGGCAAGCGCATGTGGAGGGTATTTTGGGCTGCGGCCGGCGGCGCCATCTTTGGCGGGCTTATCGTGTTGACGATCACCAGCCAGGATTGGTTAGTTGCTAGCATTCGCCACAACGCGACCTGGGAAACTGCGCGTGATTGGATCGGGGCGCTGAGTGGTTGGGCTGCCTTCTTCGCGGCGGCAGCAAGCCTTCCTTACCTGGTAGGCCAGTGGCTTGAAGCTAAGCGCCAGACGGCGTTTATCGTTGGCGACGCTGACCCAGACTTCCTTGTTTACCGCAATCGACAGAAGCGAGAAACCTATCTGACCGTCAGGAATTGGAACCGTCGCCGCGTGATGGTGGGCACGATTGTGATCCTTGGTAAGGCTGGGATCGAAATCGACAACGTTGTCGACCGACAAAACTCGAGCAAATCATGGAAGAGCATGAAAGCCGCCGACGAGAGTGGCGAGTTTAAGATTGACGGGTGGACTGACCGCAACAGGGAGCCACCGCCGGATCGGTCGTTCATTATCAACATGGTACAGAGAGGCGAGCCAGTTCTCGATCACGGCTCCAAGCTCGAGTTCAAGATTTCGTACCGGATACTCGGTCAAGAGCATGAGCGCCGTTCGACGCGAGTTGTGACTAGTGCGATCATCGAACAGAATTGATGCATTGGCCCTTAAGAGGGTTTGTGCACTAGTCTGTTCTCGCCTAAGGCTAGCGGCTCAACGCCTACTGGGCATCGCACCTTGGACGCGGACAAGTCGAATTCCCTCATTTTTCCTTAAGCCAATACCTTCTGCACAGTGGCTTTCGAGAACCCAATCTGCGCAGCGATCTTGCGGATGCTGATACCGTCCTTCCGGAGCTTGCGTATCTCGGCTTCGACGGCATCGGTCACGAGCTTAGGCCGACCGCCTACCCTGCCCTCAGCCTTGGCCTTGGCTATGCCTTCCATCTGGCGTTCCCGACGTATCTCAGTCTCGAACTCGGCAATCAGCGCCAGTATGCCCATGACAAGCTTGCCGGTTCTCGACGTGGTGTCCACGGCGGCATCATCCAGCACCTTGAAGCCGACCCCTCTATCGTTCAGGTCGGTCACGATCTTGTAGAGGTCGGCTGTTGAGCGAGCGAGCCTGTCGAGCTTGGTGACCAGCAGCGTGTCGCCTTCCCTGACATAGCGCAGGCACTCGGCTAGCTGTGGTCGCTTGCCGTCCAAGCCTGACCACTTCTCTGAAAAGAGCTTCGTAGCGCCTGCTGCCTTCAAGCGATCAAGCTGTGTTTGGTAGTCCTGCTGTCCTGTCGAGACGCGCGCGTAGCCGACGATGCTGCCCATATATGTACCCTTCTCTCTAGGCGATTGCAGACACGTGCTTAGTGTACGCAATAGGTACAGTCAATAGGTCTGTGCTAGAAAGGTGTACAAAAGTGTACGATCTGTTGATACCGCCGACTTCATATCGCGCAGCGATAACGCCGTTAGATTTGAGGTTCCAGGTAATTGTTACGCATGGTAGCCCTTTGGAAAATGCAGTTGCCCGAAAAACTTCGATGGCGTTTCGGACGACCGCTTTGGGGCCGTATCCAGACTGTCCGCGGGCGGCGAGGATCGAACAGCTGCCAGACTGCCGGGTCGACACCGGGCCAGATTGTCGCGGCCGCCTAGAGGTTCACTGAGGTGCATGCTCTCCGCTTGGCTGAACGAGCGCAAGGCATGTGGACAGCCGCTGGCCGCTGAGTTCGATAGTTTTAGACTGCCCTTGTACGACTTCTTGCGATCGCAAAAGTAGTTCGTCGTCAATTGGTGTCACAGGTATCTCGAGCACGCATCTGCCGAATGCGTTTCAGCTAAAATGACTATATGGCCTGTGACGCAGCTTCAGTTGCGCAAGAAGTCCTTCTCGATCCCCTATCCAGATCAGCTCACCGCTTGTCATAAACACCAACGCTCCGGCGATCGCGCCGGTGACCGACACGTATTCGTCGAGTTGGGCAAAGTAGTCCGATTTGACCTTCGGTGACGGATTCACATCTGACTTCCAGTCGAGCACGCCGACCACCCTGCCCTCGCGCACGATCAGGGCATCCACACGGCCTGCCAGGAGGACCGCGCCGTCGGCGTTCCAAACTGGAACTTCGCCCTCGAGAAACGGTAGCAGGGTAGCCACGTCCTCCAGCGCAAACGTGTCACGGATCAGAGTGGCGGCCTGCGCGGGGTCCGGAAACTCAACATCTTGGTCCAGCAATTGCGAGCGCAGCTGTGTCAGAAGCTCAACGGCGCGAACGGTCAGCGCTTCGAGGGTAACAGTCAGTTCGCCGGTGACCACCTCCTCAGCCAGCTTGTGGAGCAGCGTTCCACGTAGCGGACCGGCGCCGATCGGTGGTAGCGCCGGATAGGTCAGCTCGCTCGATGGCGGCAGATCGATGACCGGCGGGGTGCGATCGCCGTCATGAAGGCTCGGCTGGCGCCACCGAAGCGCGCGAGCGCCCGCGGCGACGATCGCGGCCTCCTCGGCAAACTTTTGGGCGGTCTGCAAATTGGTCTGTGCCGGGCGATCTTCGACGACCTTGGCTGGCAATAGATCGAGGTTGACTTCGGGCAATTCGAGCTTGTCGAGCCGCACTGCGCGGTACCAGGACGCTGCCCGCGACGTCGGCAGGTTGGGGACAATCAGCAGATCCCGCGCCCGGGTGCAGACGACGTACCACATCCGCTGGCGCTCAAGAGCCTGCTGGCGCGCCTCTTCCCTGCGCGCCGCGTCGAGCGAAGCCGGTGTCACGCCGCCCACCACCCAATGTAACGTGTTGTCACCGGGCTGGTGAACGAACTGCGATGGCGGACGGAAATTGGTCGCCGTGCCGATCGGGATGACGATCGGCCACTCCAACCCTTTCGAATTGTGCATCGTGACGATCTGCACGGCTTCTTCGACGCTGTCGCTTCGCCCTTCCTGCACGGTGGCGCGGCGCTCCCATTGCTGCTGCAACTCCTCGACAAGGCTCGACAAGCCGAATACCGAGTAGCGGCGCGCCATCTCGACCAACGCATCCAGATTGGTGATCGCGCGGGCATTGCGGGTGACGTGGCGGGCCGCGAGGATCGGCCGCATCAACAGCGCCTCGATCGCCTCGGACAGCAGTTGCGCCGGTGGAACGACGAACGAACGCCGTCGCAGCCGCTGCAGGGTTTCGATCGTCGACTTCGCATATGCATTCGAAAGGCCACTGACATCGGTCAGCAAGCTAAGATCGGGGGGCCTTCCATCCTTCCACTCGCCGAGCTCAGCGACGATATCGAGAAGTTCGGCATCGCTCAGGCCGATGATCGGCCCGCGCAGCAGCGCGCCGAATGCCAGCTTGTCGGTGGCATCGGACAACGCGCGCAAGAGCGTCAGCACATCGTGGGTTTCGGGCCGCAGAAACAAGGCCTTGCCGGCCTGGGACGCCACCGGGATGCGGCGCCGCTCGAGTTCCTGCTCGTAGCGCCAGAGTTCAGTGTGGCTCGCCGCCATCAGCGCGATGTCGCCAGCCCGAGCCGGTCTCAAGCTCCCATCCTTCTGGCGCACCGGCACCCGGCCGATCAGGCCCTCGCAGATTTCCCCGACGGCGAGCGACTCGAGCCGCCGGACTTCGCCGGGACCCTCGTCCTCGGTTCCGATCGACAGCCGGACCACATGCGGCATAACTGCCGGCTGCTGCTCAATCGTTGGATGAAGGGCAACATAGACCGGCTGGCTTCCGCCATCGAACACTTCGGCGAAGTTCAGATTGACGAAGTCGATGATCGGGCTGCGTGACCGGAAGTTCGCGGTGATTGCCACCAGCGCGCCATTTGGCTGGCCGATGATGAGGTCGCGCGCCGCCCGGTAGGCGGCGATATCGGCGTTCCGGAAGCGATAGATGCTCTGCTTGGGATCGCCGACAAAGAACAGGGCGCCGGGCCGAAGACGGGCCTGCCGCCAGTCACTGACCGGCCCGTCGGCGGCGATCGCGAACAAGATTTCGATCTGAAGGATATCGCTGTCCTGGCATTCGTCGACGAGGATGATCGGAAACCGCGTCGCAACATTTTCTCGGACCTGCTTGTTGCCGATCACCAGATCGCGGGCATGCTCGAGCAGGTCATCGAAATCCATGACGGCAGCGCGCCGCTTCATTTCGTCGTAGGCGTCGAGCGCCGCCTGCATCGATCCGGACAGCTGCCAGATCATGCGGCTGCCGGTATGGGCGAGGAGCCCGAGCAATTTTTCGCCGACCGAGCCATAGAGCGCCAGCACCTCTTCATGCAGCCGAGCGCCCTCTTCTTCTCCGTACGTCTTCTTGAATGGGCCGAGGCGCTGGAAAGCCTCGAACTCGAAACTCTTCCATTTCATAGCGCCGATCCGCGGGGGCCGGGTCAGCCGCCATAGCGTGTCGAAATTGACCTCGCCGGCAAACGCGCCATCACAATAGCTACGCAGCTGGCCGAAACCGGCCACGTAGTCATTGGTCTTCTTGTCGACCGGATGGCCGGCAACCCAGCGCGCATAGGCATCAACAGCGTCCACCAACTCAATATCGGGCCGCGCCAAGAAGTCGGGACGCGGTGGCTGCGCCCGGCGGTGCTGCCGGCGGATCTTGGCGAGATCGCGCAGCTCTCGCTCCACCTCGAGCGGGTCATCTTCTGCCAGGACGACCACAGACCGGTCCATCTCACTGCCACTCGACAGCGCATCGGCAAACCAGTCCGAAAAAGCCTGGTCGAACATGGCCTCCGCGACCATTTCGTCGGCGACCTTGATGCCGGGGTCGAGTTTGGCCTCGACCGCATTGTCTACGATGATCTGTTGGCAGAACGAATGGATCGTCGTCACCGTCAGCTCATCGAGGTGGCCGGCTGCGGCTTCGAGCGCGCTCTCCTGCTCGGCACTGAGCCCAGTCGGCAAGGCGGCCTTGAGCTCGAGCGGCACGCTGCCCGTCAAGAGCTCTTCGACGACCGAGTGGATGCGCTTGCCCAATTCCGAAGCGGACGCCTCGGTGAAACTGATGGCGGCTATGGTGGCGGGCTGATGGCCCGCAGCCAAAAGCATGGCCACCCGGCACGACATCAGCGTCGTCTTGCCCGTGCCCGCCGCGGCCTCGACCACAAGATTGGTCGAAAAGTCGGTGACGCAGCGCGTGCGTGCATCCTGGTCCGGGACGATCACGGACATGAACGCCAGTCCTCGAGCGGTGCATTGGCGACGGCGAGCGCGTCGCCTTTGTCGGCGAGGTAGCCCTGAAGGTCAGCCGGCCGCGCCAAGCGATAGGCCGAGTACTTGTCGAAGGCGTCGGGACCGGCGATGGCGAACCCGCTTTTGAGCGATGTTGTCGCGGCGGTCACGAAGGTGGACAAATCAATAATGGCCTTGTCGAGACGCTCGGCCTCGAGCGGCCTCGTCGTGATCGGGGTGCCCAGATACAGCAACCGCGCAACGACACGGCCAGGCCGGACGAGCATTCGGATGGCGATTGCATAAAGCACCCTCTGGAGCTCCCGGCCCCCGTCCATCACGAGGTCGTCAGGAGATCGCTCGGGCTTGGACGTTTTGTAGTCGGTGATCCGCGCGACGCTTCCCGACTTCGCCAGGTCCAGCCGGTCGATGCGGCCGATGACCCGGACGCCGGTGCCATCGAGGACGACATCGCGCTCCTCGGGCCAAGGCGCCCCGCCTGGGTTCGCGGTGCCGCCGAAGTTGAGCTCGGTCCAGGTGTCGAGGGAATGCGGCAGGTCCTCGTCGATCTTGAGCGCATGAAGAGTGAGATCGACGGCCTTGCCGATCGTGCTTGTCCAGAGCGTAGCCGGCGGCACTGCCCGCTCGAGCGGCCATGACGCTTCGATGGCGGTAGCCGCGTCCCTGACAACCTGTTCGCGTTCGTCGGTCGAAGTCTTCTGAACCCCACCCAGCCGGTCGAGCCGACGCACGCTGGCAGCGATGAGTTCGTGCACCAGCTCGCCGAAGCTTGCAGCGCTCAAGACCAGCGGCCGGTGCGCGAATTCCCTCGGCCGCCAGTCAAGCGCACGATTCCACACGAAAGATTGGGGATCGCGGAGAAGCAGCCGAAGTGCGGTGGAGGACAGTGGCTCTTCGAGCGCCCGCAGGATGACCGGATGGTTCGGAGGCACCAACCCATCGAACGCGTTCAGTTCACCCCTCAGGGCCGCTCGCCAACTGACCCGGCTCCGCGATACCCTGGGATCAGCCAGCGCGTCAGCTGGGCGCGACAGCAGCCGGTCGGCTTCCGAGAAGCAATGTGCCGGCACGCGCAGGCGTGCCAGTTCGACCTCCTCTTCCTTAGGCCATAACGGACTGGCGGCCTGCAGCCCACCGCGCACCGAACGGCGGCTGCGCGACAAGGCCAGATGCCGGGCATGACCAGTGATTATGTCGAAGCTGGTGCGATCAATCTCGGTAACTGAGCGCGCCTGCAGCTCGCGCCGCGGGACCACGTGATGCGGCACCAGGGGATCGTCGCCGCCGGCGCGGGGCCAGGACCTGACTGACAACCCGATCAATCGGGCGGCTGGACGAGGGCTGGCAGCGAGCTGATCGGCCGAACACCAGGCGACCGAATTGGCGGCGTCGTTCTCGTCAGCGACCCGCAGATGCTGCAGCGACAGGGCCAGCGCCTCGGCCGGCGAAGCCCGCAGCGCGTCCCTCCAAATCTCTTTGGACTCGGCGCCAAGGAGCAGCTCGCCCAATTCGAGCGCTTCGCCGATCCCCCTGTCGAGGCGGCTGAGGATCGGCAAAAGCACGCGCTCGGCCAGGTCACCGTCGGCGCGGCGCTCGCGGGCCCTGAACAGGCTCGTTTTCCACTGCACCACGCTGTTCAGCGACGCGGCGGGTCGAATGCCACGCGACCAGTCGGTCGGCAGGAGTTCCAGCACCCCTGCCTTTGGTAGCCCGAGCAACAACCGGCGGACACGATCCTGGCTCAGGCCGCGCAGAAGGATATCAGCCAGCGCCGCGCAGCTCTGGCCAGCGGCGGTCGATAGCGCCGGAATACCGCCGGCAAAGTGGATCGGCAGCGAGGCTTCCCGGCGAAGCACCAGCATGTGCTCGTCGTAGTCGCTAAGCGACGTGCTGGCGATTGCGATGTCGGAAGCCGCGACCGTGCCGGTGCTCATGAGCCCCCTCGCCCAGCGCAGCGCTTCGATCACCTCGCTGCGGTGATCAGCCACGGCCTCCACCCTGCGGAATTCCGGCGTGGACACAGGTTGCTCGACTAGACGCCCGGCAAACCACTTGCGGTCGACCTTTCCCGATGTCCGCCACTCCACAGTCGGTACCAGCGCATTGATCAGCGGCCGCCAGAGCGGCTCGATATCGACAATTCCCTCGAGCACGATTGCGCCGAGGAGCTTCGGGGCCTTACCGGCACGCGCGATTGCCCGGTCACGCAGGTCGGTGGGTAGCAGCCACGCCGCGGGAAGTTGGCGACGGATCTCGGCCTCGACGCGCATGAGGTCGGCCATCTGCTCGCCGCGCCCGGCGAGGGATTTGAGGTCCAGATCGGCATTCCAAATCTTGTGCAATGCCTCCATTACGGCTCGCGGCATGCCGGGAAAGCCGGCAATTTTATTGAACTTGCTGAAGCCACCTTCCGCCAGCACCGCCCTGATCAGGGGGAATAGTACTTCCTGCGGCGCCACATCGAGGAAGCCACCGCTCAACCGGGCGGCAAGCTGGGGCAGCATTAGGATTTCGAGGCCGATGGCGTTGGCGTGCGCTGCCGCGGCACGCTGCATCCGATAGGCCAGAAGGCCTGAGACGATCAAGGTCTGGCGCTGCATCGGGTTAGGTGTTGGCTTCTCTGTCGTCTTTGAGGTTTGATGCAGTAATCGAACATGCACAGCGACGGAATCCAAGTGACCAAAACCTTCCAAGCGCCGATAACCCGCTTCCTGGGCACTATTTGTCTGGCGCAAGCTGTGAGAAGGCTGTCGCATGCGCAGCCATTCGCTGAGCTTGGCAATATCGGCCCCAGCTTTCCAGCATTTGAGGCAGTGGAAAAATAGCGCCACCGCAACGGCCCCGACGGGGACAGTGACGGCTCGCGGCCAACAAGCGATGCGATGACCCTCGGCGGCACCAAACGACAACTTTGGGGCCTCTCCGGACCGTCCGGTATCGACCGGGATCGCGATAAGCTGCCGTTCAGCACCCGACCCCAAATCAGACGTTTGGTTGACCTGCCAGCGTTCCTGAAAGCAGCCGTACCCGGTCGCGAAATACGACCTCATTCGACGCACCGGACCCGCCTGAGCGCTGTGTGTCCAATCTACAAATTGTCATTTACGTTAGTCATCGTGTTCTGGTCCTCAGCTGAGGAGCCAGCCACCTGTCCTGCCGATGAAAGCGTCGCGCTCCTTTGCTGCCTCAGGAACGTCGACCTCCAAATTTCCGAGCAAAGTTCTGATGTTGGTAGCGATCAAGTCCGCAAACCTCTTCATGCCCCGTTTGTTGAGTTCATCCAAGCGGGCAGCGAGGGCAGATGCGATTTCATCGCTATATCGTACTCGGAGGCGGCGCCGAGCTGGGGCGCTATCGATTCCCATGTCGCGAAGAAACGCGTCGAAGTCTTGGATCGCGATTTCCCCAAGCCTTTGGGCAGATCCGATGCGAAACGCGAACTCGTCCGTCAGGCTGTCGTCTAGCCTCGTCGGTAAGATATCGTAGCGAGGGGCGAGGCGGACACTCCGTCCCCGTCCAAACAGAAGTGCGAAATTTTTCGCATGCCCGTCTGTGTTGCCAATCAGCAGATCGAAAAGGGTGGCCCGAATAAACCGGTCCTTATCGCCGGCCGGATCGTCGGTCGCCTCCAAGACTTTGCGGATGCCGGCAACATCGAACCGGCGGCCTTCTGTACCGCGTCGTTCATACTTCAATGATGCCGGCAAGCCGAGCGCCTGGGCGAAATCCTCCTGATGGATTCGAATGATTCTCCCCTGTCTATCCAGGCCGCGGTCGAAGCGCGTGACGAGCAGTGTGTTGATTTTTGCTATAGGCATCGCAACGACCTCGGCCGTTTCGAAGCCAAGTACCTGCGAAAGGCTCATTGCCTCCGCCTCTAGCAGCGCATCCTGGAGATGTTCTTGGTCAGGAACCTTTAGGATATGTGTTGTGGGTGCGCCAGTACCGGGGTTGGGCTCAGCGAGCTGGCCGTCTGGCAACAGTGTCAGCGCTATCTTGCTTTGCATGCCTGCCAGCGGCGATGGGTCTTCTGTACCCTCTGGCAGACGCTGACGTTTGTGAAGCGAGTTGACAATCGCTTTCAACCGTTCCGGCGATATTACTGTGTAGTCGTGATCGTAGTCTCCAGGTACTTTCACCGGGGGAGTTCCGATAGGTAGAACTGACAAGGCGCCGGCGCAGTCCTTTCCAAGATGAAAAAGCAAGCCCGCTATGTCGTCGCGTGATAGTCCCTCACGGTCCATGATGTCGGTGAGCGCTGAATCGCGTTCCTGGAGAAGATTGTCGAAGAATGGCCGGGCAATGACATCTTCGTAGGGCTCTGGACTAAGCGGTAAGGATAACGACAGCGGCGTAGCATCCGAAGCGGACACATATTCTTCCTTGTAGGCGAACGCTACCGCTCCTCGATCATCACGGATGAGGACGCCAACAGGATCGTTGTAGCCGTCTAGGCGAACGTCAAGGGCAAGCGGTTCCATCTTAGGGCGGGTTCCGCGCAAATATCGATATGCCGGCAGCGCGCATAACTTTTAGAACCTTGCCCAGTTCGAGGGTCGCCTTGCCATTCTCCAACTCAGAGACAAACCGACGTCCCACGCCTGCCAGGTCGGCGAAGCTTTGCTGCGACTGTTTTCGCCTTTCACGGGCTTTGCGGATCAAGAGCCCCAAGTCTTCTGGCGATTTTACCTCGATACTAGGCAATTCGCTGGTGGGGAGGCTGGCCCTTGGCGCAGTGTTTGATTTGCTAACAACCCCCGCGCTTTCATGCTGCGGACGCAAATATGAGTCCGTAAGTATCCGCGGCAAGGAAGCCTGTATCATCCGGGACGTGTCCGGCAAATTGAGATTCACCTTGGGAAACGTGTGACTCTTGGTCAGATCGCTCAAGGCGCCGTAGCGGGACAACGCCTTGGCAAGGTCAGCTGCTGTTTGATGAGCCTTATCTATTTCGTTGTTTGTAGGCAGCGTCGGAATGACTTTCTTTAGCGAGTCAATGGGTGCGTTGATTGCAGCGAGCTGCTTGGCCAGAGTTTGGGCTGCTCCCGCTTGTGCAGCTACACGCGCTAACTCCGTTGCGTTAAGCGTGCTCAGATTGGGGTGAGATTTGGAGGGTTTTTCAGCCATTGAATTGCTCCCGCACGGGAACTTAGTTGAATTTAAAGGGGCATTCAAGGCCTAATGTTCCCGCTCGGGATCATTGAAGGTGGATGACACCGTACGGGAACACATAGGAGCGAATCGCTCGAAACTAACGGCCATGATACCGCTCGGGAACCGCCGTCTACGAATGCGAGCGATGTACTACGAACCGTAAAAGACGACTGGATCGAGTGATACCGCCCTTCCAGAGGCTTAGCGACCGTACAGCGAAACAGGCCGGCTGAGAGGCGGTCACCTGAGCGGCCGCTTCTCAACTTCAACATCGAAAAGCGGTCGGTCAGGTTTCCACCCCCGACCGGCCGTTTTCGTCTGCACGACCTGCCTGATGGGAAGTGCTTCCCAATAACGTTCTCGTGACCGATAATTGCCCCGCAGCAGCAGCGCAGGGGAAAGCTGTCCTCGGCGCCACGAGGGGGCGGTCTAGAACAACAAGCGACATGTTCCTCTCGCGAAAATGCACGTACGTATTTCAGTCCGCGCGTAGATTGGTCCCGAGAAGACATTCATTGCGTCAGGTCCCGCGTGCCGCGCCAGCATGCGCTCCGTAAGAAGCGCTCCGTCTGAGGCGCCGATGAAGAGAACACCGTCACCGCGTAGAACCTCCAGTATGTCTGAAATCAGGCTGCCCGCGCGCGCCGCACATCCACGGCGGGACGATTCGACAAGGATCCAGAAAATCGGCCCATAATTGTCATAGATAAAGTCGAATTTTCCGCCAGAGACCGGAAGCATCTGTGGCAGATCACCGATCAGTTGCAGGTCGATCATAGGCTGACGAACTACGCTTTCGCTCTCTCCTCCTTGCCCCTGAAACGGGTCGATCGGCGTCAATCCAATCGTGGTCAGAGTGCATTGAGGAACGATTCTCCTGATCTCCGCGGCGGCGACGCCGGCGCCTGGTCCGAGTTCCAGTACGCGCAGCGATGACCGACCTCGAAGCCGGTACAGCATGTCAGCCGCACGGTCGCACAATGGGCGGGTGTGGGTCGGCTTCCAGGACCAGCCGCCACGGGAACCAGGGTGGATGAAAGGATTCTCGACGGGCAACCTGACCGCTTCGCCGAAAGCGATCAGGCCCAACTCGATCGCTCGTCGAACCCCTTCGTGATAACGGTGAGCCGGAATGCTATCCGCTCCACCGAAAGTCATCGGCGTCCACCGATACCGTCCCTTCACGTCCTGGCAAAACCGAATGTCTCTGGACACTTGTTGGCACGACCGGCTCGCTTATGGCTGTGTGACGGAAATTGACGTTCTGCTATCCGATGCGCTTCGCGTCCGCGTCCGGATCATTTGCCTTCCACCAGTCATAGAAGTTCGTGACGCGCTCGTCGCTCCAGCGTGGCGCCCCGATCGGCATCCGCCCGCTTTCGACGGATGCGTGAATCTGTGCGGCGTAGTACAGAACGTTCCCCTCATCGTGCAGGTCCATCTGCTTGGGCCAAGCCTGCGAGACCTGCTTCATGTGGTCCACATCCGTGCCGGTGAAGTACTCCTTGATCGTTTCCCATGTGACGGCCATGCTCTTCTCCATTGTCATGGTCAGTTTTCACCGGAGTGGAGGCAGCCGCACCATCTGGCTTTCACCTGCATTTCCGTTCACCGACATTCGGCAGATATATACGCCGCCGGCCATGCGGTTGCCCTGATCGTCCAATCCGTCCCAAACGACACTGTGGCGCCCCGCCGCCTGGGGAATCCGGTCCACGATCGTTCGAACATGGAAAGCGAAATGGTTCCAGATGCCGACGAAGACACGTTCGGCATCCTGCTGCAGCACGTAGCTAATTTCGACCGACCCACGCGAATCGAACGGCACGTGGGCCATCGCGAACTGCGCCGGCTTGGGCCTCGCCGCAGCGGCGGCAACCTTCAGACCCGCCATTGCGGATGACGGGCCGCCCTTATAGACCGTCCGCCCGCTGCAGTAGCCGACCCGGATCGGATCGCCGATGAAGCGATAGCGGTTGATTCGCGCGCGGGCGTCGGACTGCGAATCTCCAGGCACATTGTCCTGTGCTGTCCAGGTTGCGCCGCCATCGACCGTCACGCTGTTGAAGAGGCCCTCGAATGATTGGCCCCAACCGCCGACCCAGCCGGCTTGGGGCGCGATGAATCCGATGCCTTCGAGATCCATGTTGATCTGCTTGCCCGAAGCGTCGGCTATGGGCTTTCGCGTCCAGGTCTCACCACCGTCGTCGGTGAGGAGGATGGCGGCCGCCGTGAAGTTTTCCAGCGACACATAGCCATGTCGGCTGTCGAGCCACTGGATCTTCCAACCCCACTCTCCGCAGTCGACGCCCGCCACGTCGGCTGCTTTGTTAACCCAGGTCTGCCCACCGTCAGTGGTCTTGAGCACCACCGGCTTCAGCTGCGCGTATTGAGGTGCCGTCTCGAAGCCCGGCTTGTTGTTAGGGCAGGCCGGATCGATCTTGCCACCGACCACCCAGCCGGTCTTGGCGTCTGTGAAATGGATATCGATCAGGTTGTCGGCCTGCGTGGACAGATCCACATAGGACCAGCTTGCGCCGCCATCGGTTGTCTTTACAACGCCGGGCCCAGGGAGATTCGGATCGTTCGTCCCGGCTCCGTAGATCACGTCCTCGTTGACGGCGAAGATCCCGCAGATACCGGCGGGTGCGTCCTGGGGCATGTTCCTTTGGGCTGTCCAGGTCGCGCCGCCGTCCTCGGTTCTATGCAGCAGGATGTCCAGATACTCTTTGCTGGACGAGAACTTGGTCACTGATCCGATCCAGCCTTGCTCACGGCTCGGCCAGGCCATGCAGCGCAGATACGGGAATGCGGTGGACGAGGGGTCGATGAACTCGCGTTGCTGCCAGGTCTGGCCGCCGTCATTGGTCTGGCAGACCTGGCCGCTGCTATTGACCAGCCACCCGGAAGTCTCATCGAAGAACCAGATGTCGTCGGTGCGAGAGCTGGCCTCTGGCGCGTCGCCGGCCACGGCCCAGACCCAGTCCTTGATATCGGTCATTCGGTCAATTCCCGCTTTTTCGCTGGCTGAAGAAGCCGTTCTTCATGATGTGGCTGATGTTCATGTTCAGCGCAGGCACCGTAATTCCGTCCTTGGTCTCTTTGGCGGGTGCATGGCAGGCAAGGCAATTCACCCCGGCGAATATCTGGTCGAAGGTTTCCATCGTCGCGTTGGCCAGGCTTGTCGAACCGAGTTGGGGGCTGACGAAGCTGCCCGGGATCAGGTTGTTCGGCGTGGTCCAGACGCCACCGACCAACATGTAATTCTCCCACACAGTTCCGGCCGTAACTTGAGCCTTAACGCTGGCGTTCAGGGATTGGATGTTCGCGACATTCTCTGGTGAGCCTCCGCCGAACGCAAACGCCCGGAACACATCGACCGTCGGCGAAAGAAGTTGCTTCTGGGCGTTTACCAATCGCAGGTCGTCGTTTGGGTTCCGATTGCTGTCCTTTGCCGGGGTGTTTGCGTCGTAGAAGGTCCAATCGCGGTTGCTGACGGGATCGGGCGAGGTGATGTTCATGCCAGGCGGGAGGTCGGGGGCATTGTTCACGTGTTCGAACGTCGCCCAGATGAATTCGGGGTGGTCCTTGACGACGCCGACCACATGCACGCCGACAAGAGCGACAGTGACCTTCGCCGTATTGTCCGGATCGAGGACGATCGTCTTTTTACCGTCGATCATCTTCTCGGTAAGGACGAAGATTTCTGCCGGCGTGGTGTAGAATTCTGAGACGTCCTCGTTCTCGTCCACGATCTTCCAAGAATACTTGAACTCCATCGCGCCGACCGGAAAATTCGTGTTTGGAGGAGCAGCCTCATACACGTCCGCGTCATAGTACCTGTTCGTGCGAACAAACTCGAAAAAAACCTCCTCGACGTTTTGCGAGTAGTAAACCGCTCGACCGGACGTCTCGCCCGGACCGTGTACGATCACCCCGTTGGTCCGCGCCTGGAAAACAGAGTCCAGATCCTGCATTTCCTCGGTCTTGGCCGTGCGGACCGTCAGCCGAAGGATTTTCTCGGACGGCAGCTCAGAGAAGCGCATCGGTGCGGCATCCGGAGCAAACAGATCAGCCACCGTCGCGAAGCTCTCGAACCTCAGGCTGTTGCCGCTCATCTGGGTCATCCAGAGGAACGTGTTCCAAGCCCAGACATGGAAATCGCAGTTGCTGGTCGGTTCGGTCTCGTTGTCCGGAGCCGGGACAGCGGCGTGCGAGGTCCAGCCAGCAGGCGCCGTGCAGGAAGACTGCGCCTTTGCCGGGGTAAGCGCGACAACGAACATGACGGCAAATATGAACAGGCTGCGCCAAATTGTTGATCTCTGCACGAGATATCTTTCTCGATGAGCCGACATTGAGATCTCATAAGTGGAAGTAGGCTTGGCCACCTCCCGTATGAAATCTACAAATATCTGCTTGTTTTACAACTAAAATTGATTGTGCAGTGCAAAATGTTTCTCATATTCAGGAGCAACTGGATCACGATTCCGAAAATGATGCCTAAAAATCAGTATTCGTTGGATTGAACTAGGAATTTAAGGTTGCTAATCTGACAGTTAGCAGGCGTCGATCTATCTGCTTTGCGAGATTCAGCTCTGGAGGCTGCAATGGCCAGAAAGCCAAGGAATTCCGATGTGCCCAAGGGTCGCACTTGCGCGACGATGGACCACCACAAGTACTTGGCGCAGACCGACGAAGTCTACCAATCCAACCGGCGCCGCATTGAGGCTTTCTCTAGCGTGGCGCGCCTTGCGGCCCGCTCGTCCATCATCCGGATCCCGGTCGTGGTGCACGTCATCTTCAATGATCCGCAAGACAACATCAGCAGCGAACAGATCGACAGCCAGATCGATGCGTTGAACCGCGATTTCCGAGCGCGAAACAATGATCGCACCGACATTCCCGACGCATTCAAGCCGTTCGCGGTCGACACGATGATCGAGTTTGCGCTGGCAAGGCGAGATCCTGACGGGAAGCAGACTATGGGAGTGACTCGAACGCAGACGTCGCTCGACCAGTTCCCCTATGATCAGTTCGACCCGAGCGCGACCGAGAAGCTCGACAGCCTCATCAAGCACGACGAGTTCGGGAAGTCGCCATGGCCGCGTGATGATTATCTGAACCTCTGGGTTTGCAGGATTGAAGGCGGACTTCTGGGCTACGCGGCCTTCCCGGGCGAGCCGGCCTCGACCGACGGCGTGGTGGTCAATGTTACCGCATTCGGCACAACCGGAACCGCCCAGGCCCCCTTCAATCTGGGCCGCACGGCGGTGCACGAGGTCGGCCACTTCTTCGATCTTCTGCACATCTGGGGAGATGACGGCAATGGATGCAGCCGGTCGGACAATGTTGCGGACACCCCGAATCAAGCAGGTCCGAACGGCGGTGACGTGACCAAGGACAGCTTTCCCCTGATCAGCTGCAACAACGTACCTAATGGCGACATGTTCATGAACTACATGGACTATGTGAACGATGGTACGATGGTGATGTTCACCGCCGGTCAACTCGCCCGGATGAACGCCGCGCTGGCAGGTCCCCGCAAGTCGTTGACCAGTTCCAAGGCGCTCGATCCCGTCACGACCGAGGATGTGCTACTCGGTGATGCGGCCGCCGGATTCGCGGCGGCAAGGGCTGTCCATCCAACCGAGGTCGGCGACGGTCGGGAAAAATGGTTCGACGGTGTGACTTGGGTGTAGCGGAGCGCCCTGAATGGATCGCAAGACCGAGATTCTATTGGGGCAATGGGCTCATTCGGCCGAGGAGGACACCGGCGACGTCTTGGTGTTTCGACAGCAGGACTATCCGCTCCCGCCGAGTCGGGGACGGCGGAAGCTGGCCTTCTATCCGGGCAATCAGGTGAAGTCGGCGGGGGTCGCACCGAACGATGTGAACCGGGTCACCAGCGGAACCTGGGCGTCTGTGGCAGGCTCCGACGCAGACTTCGAGATGGTCCTTGATGATGGGGACGGGCCGTGCCGGCTTTCCGTGGCAGACGATGGCGCTCCGATTCTCAAACTCAAGAAGCGTTCCTCTGAATAAGTTCCTCGAAAAGGGCAACGGCGATGCGGGCTGTCATCGAAGTCGAACCCACGGACCGGAATGGACGGTGTTTTCTGACCTGGGCACCGGTTCGGGCAACTCTGAGGCTTGAGGACGCCGACCGTACGGTCGGTGGCCATGATGTAACGTTGAGAAATGCCGGTCCGGCCGGTGGCGGGCGTGTCGTGTTCTCGACCAGATTTACTCAATCGGACGATGCTGAACTCAGGCTGCAGCAGGTTGCCTCCGACGGGACCCCTCGGACGTTCTGGGTCGCCGGCGAGTTCAGATCCCCGAGCACCGCCTACGGCGACGTGGTGATCGAGGCTGTCGACAACAGCAACGCCGTCATCGGTAAGAGGGACGGCATGGTGCGGGTGCGCAAGAACGCCGTTGCGCTGACCGCGGCCGAGCGTGACCTTTTCCTCGACGCGCTCGGGCAACTGAATGATGCCGGGGGAGGGCCGTTTCGCGCGTTTCGCGACATGCACGTCGCGGCGTCCGCCCCCGAGGCTCATGGCGCCGCCGGATTCCTGGCCTGGCATCGCGCCTACCTGCTCGACCTCGAACGCTGCCTGCAAGAGATCGAGCCAGCGGTTGCACTGCCGTATTGGCGTTTCGACGAAGCAGCCCCCTCGTTATTCGTTCCCGAATTCCTCGGTTCACCATCGAACAGTCCCGGCGCATCCGATCTCGTGGTCTTCCGGCCGGGACATGCCCTCGAATTCTGGACGACGGATGGGGTAGTCGGGATTGCGCGACGCCCACGGTGGGACATAACTTTCGCGCCAACCACTAACGTGAGCATTGGGGGAGGCACAATACCGGCGGTTCTGACGGAAGGCGATACTTTCGAGCTTGGCGGGAGCCAAGATCGCTACGCCGGCTTCCGCCGCATGGAAGCAAATCCTCATGGAGCCGCTCACGTGCGTTTCACCGGTCCGGTCAATTCGGTGCCAACCGCCGCCCGGGATCCACTGTTCTTCCTCCTGCATACGAATGTCGATCGGCTCTGGGCTCGATGGCAGTGGCTGAACCGGCGCAGCAACGCAGACGATCCGTCGGCTTACTCAGTGTTTGGCACCTCCCGCCCGGACGGCGGCGGCACCGTCGGTCATCGACTGGACGATACAATGTGGCCGTGGAATCAGGATCGCGTTGCACCACGGCCAGATTTCGTACCTCCGCGAGCCGGGCTGCCTCCATCGCCATACGCGACCGCGCCCGGGACCGGCACGCCACGCGTGCGTGACATGATCGATTTTCACGGGCTCTACAGTCGCGGTAGTCTCGGCTTCAGTTACGATGACGTTCCTTTCGAGATCGAAACCTT
Organism: Mesorhizobium sp. KR9-304; assembly: GCF_040049215.1. Lineage (NCBI taxonomy): Bacteria > Pseudomonadati > Pseudomonadota > Alphaproteobacteria > Hyphomicrobiales > Phyllobacteriaceae > Mesorhizobium > Mesorhizobium sp. KR9-304. Next base: position 982,950 of record NZ_JBDZDN010000001.1, read on the forward strand.
GGAGACAGAGGAGGCCATCGTATGAAGGTCAGAGATTTTCGCCGGGAAGTCGAGGCAGAACTGGAACGAACGCAAGCACGGGCCGCGACAGAACGGCTTGGGCCGGCCGTTGCTGACGCCGAGACATGGGAGGCAGCCTTAGCCAGTCTACAAGATCGTCGCGCGAAGCCGGAATCGCGGCTCGCTGCTCTGTACACGCTTCAAGCTGGCGCTTTCGACCTCGCGAAGTTTGCTCCATTTGCAGCAGTTTTCGTCGCTGCCCTGCAAACGGTCGCCCAAGCGGTGGATGAGACGGCAGAACTTCGCCGTGCGGCTTTGGACCATCTGGCCAATACGGGAGATACGATCGCTAGCCGCGTCTTGATCGAAGGACTTGAAGGCACACAACCAGCAGCCGTACCCCCAGCCGCTGCCTTGGAAATGCTGGCGCGAGACGACCATGGGTCGGCAGTCCGGATTGCCACTAAAATGCTGGATGTCAGCGAAGAGGTGCAGGTGAGGGAACAAGCCGCCCGGATACTCGGCTCGGACCCAGCGTCCGCTGGCAGGCTTGAAACGATGATGAAGGATACCGGCGAAGCGAACGCAGTCAGGCGGGCCAGCGCGGTCGCGTTGCGGGCGCTACGCCCCGATGCGTTCGGCACTGCAGCGCACACTGTTCTCGGCAACGAAGCCGACACGGAAATCGACGCGACGGTCCGCCGTGGATTGCGCACGTCGAGCCCCAAGCAGCTATGACGACCATCCCCCGAGACGTGCCGGCGCCCGACGAGATCCTTGAAATGCTCGCGGAAAACCATCCTGTCTATCGCGGACGAAGCTCGTCCGACGCGCTGCAATTGCGTGCCACGTTGATGATGCAGGCTATTCAATTCGGTCTCTCGGATCGCATCGTTGAGCACGCAATGGCTGATCTCGAAAGCGCTGATTCTCCGGCCGTCCTCGCTGCTGCCGCCATCGCTCTCCGGCACAGCAGCACGCCGCCAACAGGAGCGTCCGTTGCGCTGAAGGCGGCTCAACGACGTTTGGGAGGCATTGACCGATATGTCGATTTGACCCGCTTTCCTCCTGGACCGGGTGGCGTGAGTGTCCTCAGGGAGATCGAGCGGACATTGGCGGAACTGCCCGGATCGAGCGGACGATCATCAGGTCAGATGTCGTCGTGTTGCGGTGGCAATTTGCCCGCGCGTCATTCTGTGTCCGACGTCCTGTCACTCGGCGACTTTGTTGGACTGGAGATGGAAACTCAGCACGGGAGACGAAGCCCGTTGCGCGAGATTCTTGGCGACAGCGCCGGGCTGATCGCGTTCTTCTACACGCGCTGCATGAATCCCCTGCGCTGCTCCCAAACGATCAGCCAGCTCGGTGAATTGGCGCGCGCCCTCGCCGGGCGGCCCGATGCAGGATCGATACGGCTGGCAGGCATCACCTACGACCCCGAATACGACATCGCTGAGCGCCTGGCTGCCTACGGGGGCGAGCGGTCGTTGCCGTTTGGCGAAAATTGTAACCTGTTGCGCACGATCGGCCCCTTCTCGGCTCTTGCCGCGCATCTGGGCCTCGGGGTCGGCTACGGCCCGGCCACGGTCAATGTGCATCGGATCGAATGGCTTGTTTACGGCCCAGGCTTGAGTTCGGTTCGGATGGGACGGAATCGTCACTGGAACACCGAGGATGCCGTCGACGAGCTTCTGTCCTTGACGAAGAAGCGAGAACAGCTGGCCTGATCCCCTGCAGGCGGCCAACGTGGGCACAGCAATGCAGGACACAATCAACGGCGGGTCTCGGGGATAGGCAAGAAGCGACAAAGATGGGTGCGCGTTGCTGTTGAAGTAGGGCTGCCACCTGAACGGCAGCTTCTCCGACTTAGCCGCCCGAAAGCCGCCAGGCAGGGAATCCACCCCATCTGAGACATAGGAGTCGCCGTCGCGGACCGGCAGTTTGCAGGATCACGAACTGCCGGGGCGAACGACCGAATTGGGGCGCCGTGAAGGGACTGCGGCTTCGCAAGAGCTAGTCCAGGATAGCAGACATTCGTTTGCGTTCGAATAGACCGTAGGTTTGCCTCTCGTCTCGCGCGGCATGATCACCGAAGACCCTAAGCTCGTAATTTCGTTGCTAGACCGGCCTGAACCACCCGCAAGCGTCCTTCACTAGCAAAGAAGAAACGGATCGCAGCGCTCGCACCTTATCCCAAAGTTGGTCCACCGTCGGCTCATCAACAGATGCAAGGGTTCGTTTTCTGGGGGACATGGCCGATGCTTCTTCGCCTGCTGGCGGGCGGTGCTGGAGGGAAAATTCAGTCAACGGGAGGGCGATCAGGACTAGCGGAACGACGTGGATTGACGCTGCAGGCCTTACCGCTTCAATCTAAGGAGACTGCAACCGACTGAGGCATAAGGTGCGAATAAGAACAGACATGTATGCTGTCGAATTGGGTGCAGCGATGCTGCTTCAGTTCGAAACTACGGACGGAATTGTAAGGATTCTTGCGGACGCCGGCAGGAAAAGTCATCGGGTGAATGATCGTCTCGACAACAGCATCAAGGCATTCGGCGGCGACAAACTTCGCATCGACTTGATCGTGGGCACCCATTACGACGCGGACCACCTCGACGGCCTGGTGGACGTCATCGAAAACCCAGACATCGAGATCGGCGAGGCCTGGCTTCCGCCGGTTGCCAATGACACTGAATTTGCACTTGCCGGAAGTCCTTTGAGGGACGAGTCCCTGTTGGCTTTGCAACTCGCCGGTGAGGCTGGTCAGGGCGTATTGCGCCGCTACCTGGCCGACAAGGCAGCAACCTGCTCAAGGCTGGCAAGTCTTGAGCGTGAGGCCGACCGAAGGCGCGGCAGAGATGCTCGTCCACGCGAACGCGCGTTCGAAGATGACAGACTCATGCTCGACCCGAATCGATCGCAGCAGGGCGGTGTCGAACCGAGCCGAGAGTATTTTGAGGCGCACATCGCTGACGCCGGCGTTACGATCGGCCGGGCCAGTTCGGGTCACGCCGAAGACGACATCACAGACCCCTGGAAGGTAGATGAACAACTCAAGGAATATGGGGAGCGCGCCCGCTGGTGGCTCGATGATCCGTTCATCGACGAACGGGTAACTGGGTATAGCCATCTGGCTCACATTGAAGCCCAGACGTTGGGGTTGATCAGGGAATCCACGGCGAAAGATGCCATCACCGCGTCGTCTCTTGCGGCGGTTGTTGAAGCCCTAAAAGCGCGCTCGATCAAAATTCGCTGCGCTACGATCGAAGATGGCAAGCCACAGACCTTTGGGTGGGTAAAGCCGGTGGGGCAGCCCGGTCGATTCGAGAGGGCATTGCCCGCTGACCCGGATGCGCCAAAAGTAATCCTGCTCGGCCCATCGCAGGGTCTGGTCAACAAGTTCCGGCATTTGCTACCGATCGGGTCATACCTCATGGCGGCCCGGCTGGAGATGATCCCGGTAGCCAGCATCACGCCGAGCAACCAGCTCAGCTACATCATGGTCGTCGAACATGCCGACCAGCGAATCCTGGTGACTGGCGACGCCGGTGCCAATGATTTCAAGGTGTCCAGCTCACCCCATTTCCATGCTGAACTGATCGAGCAGCTGGCGCCGCTACACATTGTGCAGGTTGCCCATCACGGTGGAGCCAATGCATACTTTTATCGTGCATTGCTGGCGTCTGGTTATGCCAAGCAGGCCGAGACCACCCGGCTGCTGTTGTCGCATGCTACCCACGACAGTCACCGTCCATCCGACAACTTTATCCGCTTCATCGCGGCCCTGCGGCGCACACCTGCCAACACGCAGGTGATGTTCACCTCTAAACCCAAGGAAGCCAAGGTACGGGATGTGCTCACTTACATCGCGCCTGTCGTAGGAACAGAAGCAACGTCAGGAGATCTCACGCTGATCTTTGATGAAGGTTGGTCTCTCAATGCGCATGCGGTCTCCCTTCCCTGAAGTAGACGGGCCGCTCCTACCGCGATCGAGACCTATACGAATCCTTTGACCGTCTATCCGGGAAGGATTCATTGTACAGGTCAGGGGCCGAAACCAGACCGTCCGGTTTCGACGGGGTAGCCATGGCGAGTTCCTCTCATTGAAGGGAACTCCATGGTCAGATCGATGCTCTCACCCGCTCAAGGGATATGCCAGCCGCGTCGCTTCAGAAGGAGGCACCCCTCCCGCGGAGCGGGTTCGTGCATGGGGGCGCGAGGCAGCCGTTTCTCTAGTCGCAGCAATGTCCGCTTTTTGTTGAAGCGCAACGCTCGCTAAATCCCTCGATGAAACACTCCGAATCGGATGCTGAGGCGGAGCATCCCTCCGCCTCAAGACACCCTATCCTGCCATAAGCGGTGGGGGCTTCAGGTAGATAGTCTCACTCCACGTACAATTCAGCGCACAACCTTGGGTTAAATGCTAACCGATACCGAGCTTTCTTCCGACGTGACCGATCAACGCGCGCCGCTCTGGATTAACCTCGACTACAAAATGAATGCGGGCTTCGGTAGGAGCGAGATCACAATGATCGCTGAAGATGCGTGGATTGCCATCGGCGTCCTGAAACTCAGCAAGCCCGCGCCGACTTTTACTCTCAGGCCGTACATTGAACGGGAACATGGGATGAGCCCCCTGGACGATTTTCCAAGCCTCAATAGCTTGATCGATACCTCGCAGTTTGACCCAAGCTTGCTCCAACATTGGATCGCCGGCAAGAATGCCTTGCAGTTGCGCGCGCGTACGCGGGATGAAGGCGAGATTGGGCAAAAGCTCAGCTCGGCGCTCCCAAAGTTCCGCGCCGTCGGCGATGGCCGGCGCTAGGAGCGCGCGAAGCGCAGCCGAGTGACTTACAATGGTGGCTGGTCGATCGGCATTGCGCGCCACGACCTGCGTAGTAACCAATTCACCGACAGAATCGAATGTAGCCAGATCGAGCTCAATCGACTGCGCTAGCCAAAAGTTGTGGGAAGCCAGACTTAGCCCCAAGCCATCAAAGAGATGCGCGAATCCGAGCCCCGGAGCAGCCTCGCCGGGATACAATGGGGCGGCCACCGGCAGCCGATACTCGCAAAGGTCAGGATCGACTTTCGCCACATCGGCTGCAGCTAACATCAGGGGAGCGCGATTATTTACTGTTTTGAGATAGAGGCTTTCTTCGACGCATTCGCCATCATTACGAACTGAAGCTATCGTGGCTCCGTCGCCAAGTGGAAAGTTCGCGAGCGGCACGTCGCTATTTAGTATGAGAGCCGCATCGATACCCCGCGCCTCACGAATCGTCGCAACTAGTTGCTGGAGGTGGCCAATCGTTACTGCGTGCGCGAGTTGCGTCTTCGGCACTGACAGCTCGTTCAGGAATAGCTGTAGGGGCATCTAACTTTAACCCAATAGCCGGTCGAGGGCTCGCTCCCATTGATCAAAGAAGCCGACGGGCCAAAATGAGAGCCGTCCATCGCGTCCAAGCTTCGGGGTTTCATAGCCGCTTGGCTGGCCGCGCTCGCGTGAAAAGAAATGTAACCGCGCTCGCTCAGGCGCAAGCAAACCGTCCTTGACCGCCAAGCGTATGCCGTTGAGGACGTGGTCACTATGCGTCTCCACGATTACTTGGACGCCATTCGCGGCAGTCAGGGCGAGTAACCGCCCGATTGTCGACTGACCGCGAGGATGCAACTGCGCTTCCGGGTTCTCAGCAATCACCAATGTGCCCGGTTGCGCCGCAAGGCATGCAGTAACCACCGGAAGCGCATGGGTCAGCCCAAAGCCGACGTTTGTCGGTCGCAAAACGTCCCCATATGCCGCACCCTCCCCGCGATAGGAGAAGACAAGGCGAACCAAGTCCGTCATCGGCACCGAAGCGGGTTCGACGCGAACGCCGGGACTGAACTCTTGCATCCAGGCGTTGACCTGCGCGATTAAGCTCAGCGCCTTCGGCTCATCCGCGCAGCGAACGATTTCGGCGGTGGTAATTTGCTCGCCGAACTCAAGCAGGAAGTGCGCAGTGAACTCGCCGCGCGCCCCTAAAAAAAGTTGCTGGCGCACAGCATTTTGCGACTTCGGAAAGGTGACTGCTGGGGTGATGCGATCAGCGCGCAAGAATTGAAATCCTCGCGCGAATAGAGCAAGTGGAGGTAATTCGCCTTCCCCCGGCTTGGCCGTGCATGGCAGCACATCTGCGTCGGAGCCCGCTGGCGCGCGCCAAAGATAAGCGTCCGCATCATCGCTAGACTCGCCTAGTTCGATCGCAATCTCAGGCGAATCGAAGCGCTGGTACAGCACGTCCCGCCCGGTGCCCAGTTCGACCAAATCGCCGTTCAACGCCAGCGAGCCTTCGAGCAGGAAGCGCACGTCGAAGGACTGGCGCAAGAGCCCAAGCGCTTGCAAAATCGTGCTCTTGCCACTGCCGTTGAGGCCCGAAAGCAATGTCAGTGCGCCGAGTTCTATTTCGACCTCTTTGAACGCTTTGAAGTTCTGCAATCCGATATGATCAATCATGGTCGATCACCTTCGTAAGCATCTCTTGGATGGCGTTGAAGCGGCGATTAACCTTATTGATGTCGCCAGTGCCTTGCGAGATCGCCGACTCGAAAGAGCGATCGAGGCAGAGCTCGATAAATGCTCTTCTAACCTGCTCGCCACGCTCGATCAGCGTCGCCCGCTCGGCATCAGTGAGGTGCGCAAGATTGACGGACAAGCATTCGAACACAGCCTTATTAATTGGGAGCCGGGCGGCTCCTACAAAAAAGCGCTTGCGAAATGCATCTTTTCCGAAGATCGAATGTGCGGTGCTCATTGCACGCACGAAGCTCTCACGCACCTTCGCCAACCCGTCATCATCGGTCGCATTAATTATCTTCATCGAGGTAATCAAAAACCCGTCCATGTCGGGTTGACGGTAGGCGTCGAGCCCGCGCTGGTAGAAGGCAATAAAGCGAAGCACGAGTTCGCGATCGTCCATCCGAATCGACCGGACGCTCCCATCGGTTGCCTCGATAAACTCAGGAAGTGTTGCCCAGTCTTCCAGAAGATCACGAGCTTTGCCGGGGGTGATCGCATGGCGCAACTCCTGCGGCGAAAGCGTCATTCCACCGGTGTTGATGCGCGCGAAAATGTTAAACTTGACTTCGGGCGGCGTCCCTTTGCGGATCAAGTGGATAATCAGCTCGGCCTCGCGCAGCCGCAGCTGCAGCCGTGATCCTAATCCGTCGAAATCTTTCCCCTCATAATCGTGCAGATACTCAAGACCCTGAAGAGTCAGCGGCTTCACGTCGATAATCTCGGGTTTCATGAATCGTGCGATCGTCGAAAGCCGCTGGATGCCATCAACGATCTCCCATCGCTCGTCATCGTCCTCTGCCGCGTAGAGCACCGGAAGCGGGATACGCAACAAGAGCGATTCGATGAGCCGGCTTTGTCGCTTGATGTCCCACACACCCCAGCGCCGCTGAAAATCTGGCTGGAGATCGATCATGCCCGAAGCCGTGCGTGACAGGAGTAAATCTACGGTCATCGATCGTGTGACGACATCAATATCATCCGGATCGAAAGGCTCAGCGATGCGCTCGCTTTCTTCTGCGGGCGGCTCTTCTTCGACACCTGTCTTTTGGCCTAGCGTATCAAGCTGCTCGTCGACTGTTCTAACGTTCTGCATTCCCCACCTTAACACACCCGTGTCGCATCGAATTGCTCGACCTGTATTAGTATGGCTATCATGTTTTTTCCCATCCGCCGACACCAAGGGGCGGACGGTGCTGCGTCTGCTTACTTCCGCCGCGTGGTGGATACTGCCTTTGAAAGGAGGTAGCGCTCGAGCGGAAACAGTCAGAGGCCACGAGCACGTGACAGCAAGTGGGAAATTATCTTGACAGAAGACTCGGTGGAAAGGACCTTGCCTACCGCCGCTTCTCCAACAACGGCTCGATGCGATTGGCAGCATCGAGAACACAATTGATATTTAGTCTTTCATTGTCCAGCGGAGCGACCTTGCTTGCCAGATAGTCCGGCGCTGTCGACGCTATGCCGGCGCGGTTCGCGATGATCCAGGCAACTGCCTCGGCTTCAAACTCCTTGATGTCGTGCCGCATGCCTTCTGGCAATCCACCAAGGCTCTTGCGGTCTGGCCACCAACCTAGCGGATGCATGCCCAGGTGGCCACACATGATGTGCCCGAGTTCGTGGATCAATGTTAGCACCCGTTCCCTCGGTGAAGCGATTCGGTTGATCCTGATGACGTATCTGTCACGCCTGTCACGCCGATGGTGAACGTCGCCCTTGCGGGCTGTTCCGAGACCCTCGTCGACAACTCGAATGAGCCCGTCCGGATGTTTCTTCGTCAGGCCCACGGCTTCGACGCGTGAGGCAAAGGATCGATAGAAGGCCTCCGAGATGGCCTTGTCACCTCTGTGATCTTCGTCGTCCAGCAAAGACAGCTGCTGCGACCCCTCAGTATCCTCATACTCGTAGAGGATGGCAATCGGCCCGCTCGGCGCAAGAATGACGATCGGCATCGCGCCGGGCCGGATCGTACGATGTTTTCGTTTCCAGTAGAACTCGGTGCCGACCGCGACTGCGCCCGGGCGCTGCAGAAAGATCAGCTTGGCATTGAACACGGAGTATCGGGACATCTGCGCGATCAGCTTGAGCAGGCCCCGCATCCAAGCTTTCGGATCGCCTTCGGTAAGCGCGCGTCGGAACAGACTGTTGATCGCCTCCTCCGCTTCGGCTCGCTGAATAGGGCGATTGCGGTCTTCCATGCTAGGGAAAAGGGACGCTTCCGATTCAGAAGTGCCGGCCTTCTCCCCCATCCACTTTTCTCCCCGCGCGCTAGTCGCCGAATCCCGTGGAGTCCGGTCGAAACTTCAACTGGCGGGCATTGTCCCGCACCACGTCGACATCCTTCTCGTCAAAGCCCTGCTCGTTGCGCGCTTCGACTTCCAATGTCAGCGTCACCTTCGTGCCCGACTGTCTTTGCAGTTCGGCAACGATTGAGTTGATGATCGTCTCGAACGAACGAATGGGACGGGCGGGATCGATGTCGACGATCCCGTAGAATCTTTTGGGCTTCGCCGGCCCAGCTGGAGGAACAGGCGGGTTCGGCGAAGGAGAAACAGATGTTGTCCCCGTGCCCCCCGTCGGGGCTCCGGTTCCAGGTCCCGTGGGCGGCGCCAGATACTGTGCGGCAACATCCTTGCGGATGATGACCGCATCTGGGCTGAAGGCCGTCGGCGCCAGCTTTCCATAGACAAGATTGACGTAGCGGCCTGCTTCCGCCTCGTATCGGTCTGCGTATCCGAAGAGCGGATCGGACGTCGAAACGCCTTCCGCGATCGCGCTTTCCAGCACCGCAGCATCGCGAAGCTTCGGCAGGTAGACATAAGAGGCGAACCACTCCTTCAGATCGGCGATCGCGACATGTGGCTGTGCCGCCGGCCACAGATTCTGCAGCTTGGCCGACAGCATCCGCGGGCCGAGCGTGTCCTTCACGATACTGTCACCGCGCGAGGAGAGCTTCTCGTAGACCGATGCCGCAATGGATGGACGATCCCGCGCTAGCAGGGTGGTCTGGGCAATCTCGAAGGGCCTGCCGTCGAGGGCGCCCTCTTCCTTCTCCGCGTACAGGATATGAATCCAGGCGGCGCGAACGGCCTTTTCCGCGGACTCGCGATTGGATCGTGCACGCTCGGCCACGTCTTCGATCTGGCCCTGAGTCAGCTGCTTGCGCAAGTCGCCTTTGTCTGCCTCCTTTTCGATCGAGGACCAGGCGAGAGATTTCCGCACCACTTCGCGCGCGGTTGTCAATGCGGCCTCGTCGGCAGCCGAGAAGATCAGCGTGTTCCTGTATCTCCGCTGCGCAGTGCGGCAGCGCGTGAGTGCATCTGTTGCCGCCTCAAGAGCCGGAGATGCCGTTGCGCCCTTTGTGTGGAAGCTCACTGGCAGCAGGACAACCAGCGCCAAGGCAGGCGCTTCGTCGACGCCGCTCGGTGAATCTGGGGCGGCGTGCACGCGGGAGAAACCTGTGCTGCGCTGTGAGGCCTCCTTGCCGAGAATGCGGATGATCTCGGCGTCGACCTCGTGAGCTGGCAGCGCTTTTGCGCGCTCATCGGCGAGACGGTTGAGTGTCGGCTGCGTCGAGAACCAATAGCGGCCGGCATCCTCGTAGAGATAGGTCGCATTTTCATGCAGCTCGCGAAGCGCCTCGCCGAAGATCGCCAGCTGGTCGCCAGGCTCGGCCGAGGCGAGCCGGACGGCCTGCCCGGTCACGCCATGATGCGGCTGTCCCACCGTCGGCGCAGAGCAGAGGAACACAGCGCGTGCCGCGCGGGTTGCGGCGCGCGCTTGCGAGATACGCCTCGTCGTCACCGCCTCCATGCGCGCCGGCAACGAGCCGTCGCCGTCGACCTCGCTGTCGATGACCGCTGAGTAGGCTGGGTTAAGCGGGTAGATCGCCGACGCCTTGACGCGCTCGTCGGCCAGCGGTACCCGCGCCGGGAGGATCAGGGCATCGCGGGTCCGCTGCTGCCACAGCACGCTCACAACATTCGCCATGAAGCGCAGCACACCGCGCGTGCGTTGGAAATTGTCAAGTGTCGACCAGTCTTTCGCGAGCCGTTCGAACAGCTCTGGATGGATTGGATAGGAGAGCCGCAGCAGCTCCAGGTAACGCGGCTCCTTGGCATAAGGCGGGAACTCGCTTGGATTGTTCCTGTAGAGCTGGTGGAAAGCCTTGACCGTGTCGTCCCGCGCCTTCTCGCCCTCGCCGTCGAGTTCCTGGAACAGGCGACGGCGGACGATCTCGTAAGTCTCGTTGCCATGTGCGGCGAGCCAGGGCGAGCCGGTGCGGCCGAACACGCGCTCCAGCCTGCGTAGCGCTGCGACGCCCTTGTCGCCGCCCGCCTCCTGGTCGCTCTCCGGAAGCGAGCCGACAAGCAGCACGTCCGGCACCATTTTGGTTGCCTCCGTCAGCGACTGGATGAAGGAGAGGAAGGCTTCGAACCGATCGTCGGGAAGTTGCCGCGCGAACGCCACGACTTCGTCGAGCAGGATGACGCTTGGGCCGGCAAGCCTGAACACCTCGACCATCAGCTCCGAGCCGGGGTTGGTACCGGCATTCTCGGCCTCGCGCACCAGCTCGAGCCCGGCATCGCCTGCCAACCGCCAGGCGATGTAGCCCCACAATGTCCTGACCTTCGGCCCGTCCCGTAGGACCAGCGATGAATCGACGCCCTTGGCGGTGCCGACGAAGACGACCGTCTTCACTGACGGCCAGTTCTTCACGCCCAGCGTGTCGGCGAGCTCTGCGACGCCCTTTAGCAGGCCGAGGTCGCGCGCCTTGGCGAGGTGATAGAGCGCCAGCATGGTGTGCGTCTTGCCGCCGCCGAACGATGTTTGCAGTCCGAGCACCGGATCGCCGCCCGCCCCCGTCAGGCGCTCCAAGGCGGTCCGCAAGACGCGCTGCAGCCCTTCCGTTAGGAAGGTGATGCGGAAGAAGTTTTCCGGCGTCGCATAGTCATCGCTGGCATTGCCCATGTCGACGGCCGCGAGATCGGCGGCAAACTCAGACTGCTTGTAGCGGTTGGCGATGACGTCAGGATGCGGAAAGGCCACCTCGATCCAGGGGCGCAGGGAGCCTGCTGGAGCTTCGTCTGGATCGAGGCCGAGCGACAGCGTGCCCGGCTTCGACTCAATCTTGGCCTTGTCCTCTTTCCCCGGCAGAGTAAGCGTCGGTCGTGTCGTGGGTTTGTCAGCCGTTTTTGCCGGCTCTGCGGCCGTCGGCGCAGGCAGTCCGGACTGTCGCTGCGCCTCGTAGAGTTTTGCGATCTCGTCGATCTCAGCCTTCGGCCCTTTCACAGCACGTCCGAGGCATACCATTGCGTCCAGATAGCGAAGCGCCTCGGCGTCGGTCAGCGGCAGCGCGAGATGCGAGGTCGCGTTTCGGCCGTCGAACGCCGTCGATGCGAAATTTCGGACCTTGAATTTTTCGTTGCGCGCAAAGGCCTCGTCGAACACGTCGCGCCACTGGTCGAGCATGGTCTTCAACATGCCGTAGATGTCGAGCGGCTCCCGCGGGCCGGACCCGTGCGCTCGGCTGGCGAAGGAAAGCCAGCTTTTGCCGTACTTCTTCTCCATCCGCTCTTCGATGAAGGAAGCAATTGCGCGCTGGAGATGGAACAGCCCGTCTTGGACGCGGCGCAGCGTTTCCTTTTCGGTGCTCACGTTTACGATCCCCCTTACTTCCCCTACGCGAATAGGTCGCCTGTCGTTGCTGGCCGCAACTCCTCAGCGACGTTAGTTGACCGCTCCAGCAAGTGCGGCCATTCCTCGGCAAGTTGGTTGTAGACGAGCGCTTCCTGCGCCCAGCCTCTGTCAGTGGCGATCTGAAACAGCCGATCGAGCAGCGCCCTAGCGTCACTAGCCTTCGATCCCATCTCCGCAATCAATCGCGCCGCAGCGCGCGCGCCACCTTCTTCGGCATTCAGCGTGCGGGCAAGGTGCTGCACGCATTCCCACACGGTTAGCCGCTTGTCCTTGTGCGGCGACCAGCTAGGGTCCAGGTTTTCCCGCGCCGTTAGCGCCGCGCGGCCCTTGAGGTCGGTGAAAACTTCAGAGGCGAAGAGGTCATCGATCGCTGTGTCCTTGGCGTTCGCCAGCGTGATCAACTCGCCGGACGGTTTGGCGTCGAAACCATACGAGCCGAACCAGGCCAGCGCCACTTGAGTCTCGGGGTCAACGCTCGCAACCATCTCATTGTCGAGTTCTTCCCAGACCCGATTGATTATCGACAGCGCATTCTTCACGGTCATTGGTTTGTCGTCATCCTCGAGCACCTCGGAAAAGCGCGTGAAGACACCCATCCCAGGCCCGATCACCGACTGTTGCATGTCCACCGGCCCGACGCCTGCCGCGCGGATTTTAGCGATGGCGCCGGGAAGATCGCGGCGAAGAGCGGCGGTGAAGCCTGCTCGGTCAGTTGAAGCAGCGGGTGCCGAGCGTTTCCGACAAACAAGGACGATTGAGGAGGCCAGGGCATTAATACCTGCTTTCAAGGAATTGGTTGCCTCGGTTCTTAGCGGCCAGGTGCCGTCAACTGCTAAACCAGCATCAACAACCGCTTGCAAGAATGACGCCCAACCGGCACTCGTCACGCCGTCTTGCGCCGCCTCAGATTGCTTGAATGCATAGTAAATTGTGAGCGGAGCGCTCTCAGACGCAGCCATTTGCATCGCAGCCATCGCTTCGCCCATTCCATTCATAAAGAATTTCTCTGCGTCCGCCTTGCTAGCATGACGGTAAGGAGCCGCGATGAGCTCTTCTTGCTTTGGTGTCGTTAGCCTCCTGAAAAGCTCAGGCCAGGATGTTGCTAACGAGCGTCGCAGCCAAACGTAGAAAAAATCTGAGAGATCAGCGTATCCGACGTTGTCGTAGTAGGGAGGGTCCGTAGAGAAAATGATTGGCGTTTCAGAGAAGGTATTCTTCTGTGCCGCCAGATTGCGGATGCTTCCTTCGCCTCCAAAGCCGAGGTTCTGCAGATTCTCGGCAACTGAAATAGCGGTGCCTGCGATATCCCCGCCGGCACCCGCCAACGGGTTCGTTTCAGCAAAAGTCCACTGCATACCAATTGCCTGCCGACCCATGGCCCCAGCCAGTCTGCCCATACCTGTCTCCCAGATCGCAAGCGAGCAGGAACGCGTGGATGACTTGCTAACAGCGAATGCCAGGTAAGTCGCCACGGCGTCTGCATACGCGGCCGCGCCGGCACCTCCGGCATGGAGGCGCGCGTCGTTGTCCTCAAGACCGGCAACGAGGGCTGCGGCGAGCACCTGCTGTTGCGCCTCCGCGACCAAGTCTGAAAACGTCGTCAGTGCCAAAAGCTGGCGGGAGGTGAACAGATCGCGGAAAGTGGGCAAGCCGTATAACTGCGTGCGGAAATCCCGTGTATTATTCGGCATGTCCACAGCAATCTCGGCGGCCTCAGGCCTGTCGATTGAAGCGGCGGTTACCTGGGTCTCGGAGGGCGTTAGATAAACTCGGGCCCCAGGGCCCTCGGCAACGATTGCCATCAGCCGCTCGCCCAGTCCATCGGCCCGACCTCGCTCTCGGATGTAGTCGAAGGGCATGAAAGTTCCAGTCAAAATGCACGTGCCTCCAGACCGGGACATCGTACCCTTCTTCTTCTCCAGTTCCTCAGACTGACTCAGTTGTCCTGTCGTCACCTCGAAACGCCAGCCATCGGCCGCCGAGGCATCGATCACTGGCGTGACCCAAGCCTTGATGTGGCCTTTCGTCGAGAGCATGAACGAGGAGACAAGAGGAACCATAGCTCCTTTCGCAGCGGGGTCGGGAGACCGCACCGTGCGCGCCCAAAGCCAGGCGATCACTGTGGCTTCGGAGCCGTCCTCCAGCTTCGCCTTGGGATAGATGTGGCCGATGCGCTTTTCCGCCTCGTCGCGCATCCAATTCCCATAATATCGTACGTCCTCGGCTAGACCCCGTGCGCCCTTGCCGTTCCAGCGACCGCCGCGCACCAGCTCAGCCTGGCTCTCAGGGTTGACCGGAGGCAGGCCTGCAAATTTCGGCGGGATTTCCACCAGCGCCTTGCCGATCAGTACCGCGACCGGATTGAGGTCCGAACCATAGGCGCGCAGTCCCAGACGCTGTGCCTCAAGTGGGATCGATCCACCACCCGAGAATGGGTCGTAGACTGGCGGCGCCTTCGTCTGCAGATAGGCAATGATCGCGTTGCCGTCGCCTTTCGCAGGCGGTTCCTCGCCGAGCCCCCAGGCGACCGAGCGCGCAATCTCCCAGCGGGCCTCGTTGAGGATGGCCTCGTTGTTCGACGCCTCCCACGGCACCATCTTCTCGATAATGCGATGAAGCCTCAGCCGCTCGACCTCCTGCTCGGCTTCCGTTGGAAACCTGTCGGGCCACGAGGACGGGTCGTCGACCAGTTGCGAGAATAGCACCGCCCGGCATGCGGCCAGCGGCCGCCGCGCCCACCACAAATGCAGCGTCGACGGATGGCCGTGACGGATCGACTTCTCCTTGGCCGATGCCTTGTTGATGGCTTCGAGCGGGATCGAGACTTCGATGAGCTTCTTGCGGGGTGCCGCCATTACTAGCCTTCTCGAACTTGCATATGAAGCACGAACGCAGGCCGGTCCGCTTCTGGGCGACGTTTGCGGAGCAATGCGCGCAGAGCGTCTATCGTCGGCGTATGCAGTCTCTGGTCGCCGATGAAAGACTGGAAATGGCGTTCGAAGAACTGCCTGGGAGCCATCCCGTAGAGCCTGAAGATGTCCTTGCCTTCGTAACTGGCGACGCCGAGTGCAGAAAAGAATCTCATACCGTCGCCGGTCGAATACGTAACGACAAAAGCGTCAGGGGTCCGAGCTAGCATTGTCCGACACTGGCCTTGCAGGCGTTTCCATTCGGCTGACGAAAATGGCACTCCCGGTTCTGCTTTCTTCGCCTGCGCCAGGAAGCCCTTCGCCACGTGGTAGCCCTTCAGCTTTGCCGTGAACACCCCCAGTAGATCAGCGCCGTGTTCCTTCTCATGCGCCGCCGACCGGGACCCTGCCCTCAGCGTCAATGCGCGCCAATGGATATGACGCCCTTCCCAACCTTTGCATTGGATGTCCAATCGAGTTTCGGCTGAACCTAGAAATCGATCTGTTATATGAGGTTCGTCGACGACGCGCTGCTCACGGTAGGCATCCATAGCATCATGAGCTGCTTGCGCCATGGCATCCGCCGCTTTTCGCACCACACCTAACTGAATCAACGCAGCCCCCTCCGCCCAGAAGAAAACCCCTTGGATATTCTCCGGCTCTTGATCAGATCAACCCCTTCAACTTGGCGGTCGACCCAGCGATAGCAGATCGTTCACGTTGAAGACCACCGCCGTCTCCGCAAAGCCAAGTTCCCTGTTGAAAAACTTGCGCACATAGACTGGTTCGCGCGCGAAGCCCTCGTCGATCTGCACAATCGCGAGGACAAAGGCATCGGACGCGTTCAATGACGCGAGTATCTCGTTCTTGGTGAGGATGACGTCTCGACCGCCGGCATGGCGCCCTTTGACCTCGAGGAAACGCAGATGCCCTGTAGTGCCATCACGGCTTTCAATGTCCCACCCCTTCTTCTCAGCCGAAACGTCGCGCGCTTCATGGCCGAGCGCGCGCTCGGCAGCGAACACGGCCTCCATTGCCATTCGCTCGCTCTCGGCACGCTGGATCGGGTCCTCTGAAAACTCTTGGGATGGCGATTCCACCGGCTGCCCGGCTTTGAGCACTCCTGCCGGAATAATCAGAGCCGCCCCTTTCAGCACCGGCGGCAAGGCAGAAATCTGCCGCTCGCGATCGAGCTCCGTTTGCCGGCGGTGAAGCCGCTCGACGAGGCGCGCTGCAGTCGCTTCAGCGTTCTGCGCGTTGATACGCTGCTCCTTACCGGCGCGTTCTTCTTCCCGCAGCCGCGCCGCCCGTGCGTCCCAATAGTTGATCTCCCGGTTCAGCCGCGCGCGAACCTCGCGCTCGACCTTGTCGACCTCGGCGATGCGCCTGGCGCGCACCTCGTTCAAATGCTCGGGCACGAGTGCGCTGATCGCATAGGCCATCGCCTGGTTTTCGACATTGCCGGCAAGCCATGGCGCCTTGATCTGCTCTGCGGCCAGTTGGCGCTCCTCGACCGTGATCGGACGGCAGTCTAGATAGGGTGCCGGCCCGCCGTCAGCTGCGCTCCCATCCGGTTTTAGAAACACGAACTGCAGGCGCTGCGAGACGGCACGCGGTTCACCCGACCGGCTGACGCGGCCGTCGCGAACGGCGTGCTCGAGATAGATGAGGAGGCGCGACTCGAGGCCGTCATCGGCATCGTCGACAAGCACCGATCCCTGGCTTAGCATAGGCTGATAGCGTTCGAGGATGATGTCGACCAGGGCCTCAAGCAGAGGGTGACCTGGCGCCAGGAGTTCGGCCTGCGGCTGGCCGGCAATCAGCGACTTCTCGAACGTAACCCGGGCATAGCGGTCAAGCACCGGGTCGGAGCGGCCGATCAGACGGTCGCGCTCCTTGAGGATTGGCGGAACGCGCAGGATTTCGTAACGACCCTTCTCGCGCTCCGAGATGCGCCCGCCGAGCTTGGTGAACGCCTCCCTGAAGAACGAGCCAATGAAGTGTGGCTGCAGGCGCCGTGCCGCGGCTCGCTCCATCTGCTCGCGGATTTCGGCCACCGAACCGGCCGACATGCCCTCGGAGGTAAGCTTTCTTTCTTCGACGAGCTTCTCGATCGCGTCGACATCGACGGCGCCTTCGACCTTGCGGAACAACTCGGCCTTCTTCTCTGGCCGATCACCGTATCGGATGGCGTCGACCAGGAGGTCGCGAAGGGCGTGACCTTCGAAGAGCTCGCCCAGTACATCGTAGACCCGGCCGCCAAGCGCTTTGCGTGCCTCCTCTAGCTTCTCGAGAAGCCGCCGGTAGACCTCACCTTCGCGCGTGTTGGCAGCGCAAAGATTCCACAGGTGGCACGTCATCGTCTGGCCGATGCGGTGGATGCGCCCGAACCGTTGCTCCAGTCGGTTCGGATTCCACGGCAGGTCGTAGTTCACCATAAGGTGTGCACCGCGCTGCAGGTTGACGCCTTCGCCTGCCGCATCGTTGGCGATCATAACCCGCACCGCCGGGTCGGAGTTGAAGGCGGCAATGGCCGCGCGGCGGGCCTCGCGAGCGACGCCGCCATGAATAACGACGACGGCGGCGGGGTCACCGATGCGCGCTGCAATCTTCTGATGAAGATACTCGAGCGTGTCCTTCGGCTCGGTGAAGATCAGGACCTTGCGCCGCATGCCGGTTGAGGGATCGGTCATCATCGGCTCGTCGAGGACGGATTCGAGCTCGCGCCACTTCGTGTCCTGGCCGGAAAGCTTCAGTTGGAGCGCGCGCTCCTCCAGGTCCTTGAGGATCGCGATCTCGGTTTCGAGCTCTCCGATCGTGCCCGCGGCAGTCGCCTGGTCGAGGATTTCTTCCTCGGCCGCTTCCGCTTCCACGCCCGGCACGTCGTCGGCATCGTCAGGATCGAAAGAAGGCAGGCTTGGTGCGCTAACGAATTGCGCCGCACTGCCGCGCATCATCTTGGCTTCCCGAAGCCGCTCTTCCATGCGCTTGCGCCTTCGCTCCAGCGAGCGGTGGATGGCTGCCGGCGAAGATGCGAGCCGTCTCTGCAGGATTTGCAGGGCAAACCCGACGCTCGACCGACGCTTGTCGTCGCCCGAGCGGTCAGCCCGGTTCATTTCTTCGCGGACATAGGTCGTGACTGCCTGATAGAGCTCGGTCTCCAGCGGAGACAATTCGTAGCTTGCGGTATACGCAAGCCGCTCGGGAAAGAGCTTCGTACCGTCGAACCGGTAGAGTTCCTCCTTTGTCAGGCGGCGCATCATGTCGGACACGTCCGCCTTGTGCACGCCTTCCCGGAATCTACCCTCGAACCGGTCGGCGTCGAGCAGGCCCATGAACAGTTGGAAGTCCGCCTCCTTGCCATTGTGCGGCGTTGCCGACATCAGAAGGAAGTTTCGCGTTCGTGTGCCCAGCAGCTTCCCAAGCTTGTGGCGCTGGGTTTCTTTGATCTCGCCGCCGAAATAGGAGGCAGCCATGCGATGTGCTTCATCGCAGATGATCAGGTCCCAATCTGGCGCAGCGTCCAACTTCGCCTTTAGGTCATCTGATCTCGATGCCATGTCCAGACGAACGATCAGGCGGTTGTTATCGGCAAACGGATTGCCGGTGACCGACGCCTCGATTTGATCGCGCGTAAGCAGGTTGAAGTGCAGTCCGAACTTTTCGGCCAGCTCTTCCTGCCATTGCTCGACCAGGCTGCCGGGGGCGACGATGAGGCAGCGTTCTAGGTCACCGCGGATCAGCAGCTCTTTGATCAGCAGACCGGCCATCACCGTCTTGCCGGCGCCTGGATCGTCGGCGAGCAGGAACCTGAGCGGCTGGCGCGGCAGCATTTCCCCATAGACGGCCGTGATCTGATGCGGAAGCGCTTCGATCTGCGATGCGCTCACCGCGAGATAAGGGTCGAACAGATGAGCCAGCCGAATACGATATGCTTCAGATGCGAGCTTGAGCAGTTCCCCGTCGGCATCGAATGAATAGACGGTCCCTGCGCTAGCAAATTCAAGGCCGACTTCCTCGCCTCGGTAGAGAAGCCGTTCAGAGACGCGCCCATTGGAACGAAACACCACGTTGATTGCGTCGTCGCCGAACTTCGAAACAGAAACGACTTCAGCGATACCCTGTGCTTCAAGCCCCTTGATTTTTGCCCCGGGGCGAATTGCTTCGAATCCTGCCATGAGGCTTTTGACCCTACCCCTGGAGTCGCGTCAACAGGATCGGCAAATGCTTATTGTACGCACATTTGTGCGCCAGAATTCAAAATCGACAAATTTTCTTTGTTTTTCAATACCGTATGGCGGAGAGAGCGGGATTCGAACCCGCGTTACGGTTTCCCGTAAACACACTTTCCAGGCGTGCGCCTTCAACCACTCGGCCACCTCTCCGCAAATGCCGGGACCTGGAAATTTTGCCGGCGCGGGCTGATCTAGTCGATCCAGTGCCGAATGCCAAGGCCGCGGCGACGTTATTGTCGGCCTGACCTGTCGGCCCAACCGGCGCTCTCGTCCGCCGCAGCGACATACGGGCCTGTCCCCTGCTTGGGCGTCGCGCCCGGTGTCGTTCCCGCGACGCCGGAGATTGCGGAATGCGCGACGCCGACATATGTGTCAGCTCAAACGACAAAGCGAAGGCCTGCCATGTTCCGCTTCCTGTTCCGGCTGATGGCCACAGTGGCGCTTGCGGTCGCCGTCATCATGGCGGTGCTGGACGTGACCCGCACGATCGCCGCTTCGCGGCTGGTGCTCACCTCGCTCGGTGAGAGCTGGCTAGGCGTATCGCCGGCGACGCTGGAACGAGTGCAGTCCTTCATCATCGACAATGCGCACCCGCTGGTCTGGAATCCGGTCATGGTCTTCATCCTTGGCCAGCCCGGTTTCGTGGTGTTCGGCGTGCTCGCCTTCCTGCTCTATGCCATCGGTCACAAGCCGGAACGCCGGATTGGCCGCTTCGTCGCGGAACGCTGACCAGGCCAGCAGCACACATCGGCCAAGGCACGACCGCGAAACGCAGGACCGCGTAACAAACGTCGGACCGGTTTCGAAAAGGATCGTGCCCGACAACCATAGGAGAAATGCATGTTTTTCCCCAGCGACCTGCTGAACAAGAAGATCCAGCTGCCAAACGCCCAAGAGGCGCTGCCCGGGCGCGACAGGCCGATCCCGACGGCTTCGAGACATTTCGTCTCGAAGAGGGATCTGAAAGGCCCGTATCCTGAAGGCATGGAGACCGCCATGTTCGGCCTCGGCTGCTTCTGGGGCGCCGAGCGGATGTTCTGGCAGACACAAGGCGTGTGGGTGACGGCGGTCGGTTACGCCGGTGGCATCACGCCCAACCCCACCTATCCGGAAACCTGCACCGGCCTCACCGGCCATGCCGAAGTCGTGCTCGTCGTGTTCGATCCGAAGACCGTTTCCTACGCGCAGTTGCTGAAGATCTTCTGGGAGGCGCACGATCCGACGCAAGGCATGC
Organism: Mesorhizobium sp. KR9-304; assembly: GCF_040049215.1. Taxonomy (NCBI): domain Bacteria; kingdom Pseudomonadati; phylum Pseudomonadota; class Alphaproteobacteria; order Hyphomicrobiales; family Phyllobacteriaceae; genus Mesorhizobium; species Mesorhizobium sp. KR9-304. The sequence goes on from NZ_JBDZDN010000001.1 coordinate 1,003,584, forward strand.
GCCAGGGCAACGATGTCGGCACCACCTACCGCTCGGCGATCTACACCTTCGGCGAGACCCAGCATCGCGCTGCACTCGCCTCGCGCGAGGCCTACGAAGCCCAGCTCGAGGCCGCAGGCCGCGGCGGGATCACCACCGAGATCGCGCCGGCGCCGGCCTTCTATTTCGCCGAGGAGGAACACCAGCAGTACCTGGCGAAGAACCCCTATGGCTATTGCAACCTCAAGGGGACGGGGGTTGCCTGCGCGATCCCGCAGGCGGCCAGCCAGCCCGCGGTTCCCGCCGAATAGTGGCATATGCCTGGCCGCCGGCGCGGCCTCGCACCCTGTTTGCCTTCACACGCGCCGCCCGGCGGTTTTTCCGGAAGGTCAAAATTCCGCGTGAATTTTGTTCTTGGCCGTGCCAGATTGCGCCATCGGCTGCGGACACGAGGGGTCGTCCGCCGAATGTTCTTGCAAAGGATGTTTCTCATGAAGCGCAATACGTTGCTCATTATTCTGGCAGCGATCGTGGTCGTAGTCGGCGCCTACCTGTTGCTGAACCGCAAGGCCGGGGAAGAGGCAGCCGGGGCGGGTGGACCGGCGCTGCTCTATGATCTCGGAGGGAAGTTCGACAAGTCGTTCAACGAGGCGTCCTTCAACGGCGCCGAGAAGTTCAAGACGGAAACCGGCGTCTCCTATGTCGAATTCGAGGTCTCCAACGCCTCGCAGCGCGAGCAGGCGCTGCGCCGCTTCGCCGAAGAAGGCCGCAACCCGATCGTCATGGCGGGCTTCTCCTGGGCCGAGTCGCTCGACAAGGTCGCCACGGATTTCCCAAATCTCAACTTCGCCATCATCGACATGGTGGTCGACAAGCCGAACGTCCGCTCGCTGGTGTTCAAGGAGCAGGAAGGCTCCTACCTAGTCGGCCTGATGGCCGGCATGGCCTCCCAGACCAAGAAGGTCGGCTTCGTCGGCGGCATGGACATCCCGCTGATCCGCCGTTTCGGCTGCGGTTATGTCGGCGGCGCCAAGGCGGCCGGCGCGACCGAAGTCATCCAGAACATGACCGGCGACACGCCGGCGGCCTGGAACGACCCGACCAAGGGCGGCGAAATCGCCAAGACGCAGATCGACCAGGGCGCTGATGTCATCTACGCCGCGGCGGGCGGCACCGGCGTCGGCGTTCTCCAGGCGGCAGCGGATGCCGGCAAGCTCGGCATCGGCGTCGATAGCAACCAGAACGGCCTGCAGCCGGGCAAGGTGCTGACCTCGATGCTGAAGCGCGTCGATGTCGCCGTCTACAACGCCTTCATGGACGGCAAGAACGGCACGTTCAAGGGCGGCATCAACGATCTCGGCCTCAAGGAAGGCGGCGTCGACTTCGCCATGGACGACAACAACAAGGCGCTGGTCACTCCCGAAATGCTGGCTGCGGTCGAAAAGGCCAAGGCCGACATTATCGCGGGCACGATCACCGTCCACGACTACATGTCGAACGACACCTGCCCGTATTGATCCCCGTATCGATCGGGTATCGTCTCCAGAAAAGCCGCCGGACTGGTTCCGGCGGCTTTTCTCATGGCGCCGTGGCAATTGCAGGCGGGGCTTCGACCGAGGTGACGCCCGCCACATAACCCAGCACAAACGCCGCGATCAGGCACAGCGCCAACAGGAGCGCGCGGCGGCTGGGAACCGAATGCAGCCCCCTTCCGATGGTTCCTGGCGGCATCTCGGGCACGATCGCGCCGTGCAGCCTGTCGGAGCGCCGCCGGCCGAAAGTAACCTGCGGCCCGGATGGCGCCGGCCCGGATGGCATCGGTTCTGGTGCCGCCGGCCGCATCTGCGGCATTGCCTCGAGGCGCTCCTTGATCAGCCGCCAGTCGTCCTGCGGCGGCTTGCCAGGGGGTTGGCCAGGGGGTTGGCCAGCGGGTTGATCCGGCGCCGGCATGCGGTCGAAGACGTGCATGCGCTCGGCGATCTCGACCATCGCGTCGCGGAAGGCCGGGTCGATCTCCAGGTCGCGCTCGGCGCGCTCGCGCTCCTCATCGTCCATCAGGCCGAGCACGTAGCGGCCGGCCCTGTCCATGCGATCGCCCAGTTCGCCCATAACCACCCCCCCTCGCCGCCTCTCACCAGTGCGGCGGTTTCGTCACCGGCACGTCGGGTGCGGTCTGCTCCTCCAGCACCAGGAAGCGGTCGGTCAGCGCATCCAGCTTCTTGCGCAGGCCCTCTATCGTCTTCCACTGCTCGGCGATCTGGCCGGACAGTTCCTCGATGGTCTTCTCCTGCTCGGCCGCGCGGATTTCCAGCGTCGTCAGGCGGTTTTCGGGCGTCGTCATGGTGCAATTCCTCGCGGCAATACCCGCCGCCGATGTCCCCAATGGCGATCCCCACCGAAATTGACAAGCGGCGGTGGATTTGTCGAGATGCCGGCGGAGCGCGCGATTGGCAGCCGTTGGGCGGCATGCTAGCGTTTTGACCGGATGATAAAAAGACAAGAAGGTGGGAACCGGCCGCATGGCTGAAGCCGCAATCGAGCTCATCGGGATCGACAAGAGTTTCGGCGCCGTCCGGGCAAATCGCGACATCAATCTCGTCATCGAGCGCGGCACCATTCGCGGCATCGTCGGCGAGAACGGCGCCGGCAAGTCGACGCTGATGTCCATACTCTACGGCTTCTACCAGGCCGACAGCGGCGACATCAAAGTCGGCGGCAAGCCGGTCTCGATCAAGACGCCCAACGACGCCATCGCGCTCGGCATCGGCATGGTCCACCAGCATTTCATGCTGGTCGAGAACTTCACCGTCATCGAGAACGTCATTCTGGGCGCCGAGCACGAGGCGCTGCTCAAGAAGAGCATTGCCAACGCGCGTTCCGAGCTGGAGCGGCTGGAGCGCGAATACGGCCTGGAAGTCGATCCGGACGCCGTCATCGAGGAACTGCCCGTCGGCCTGCAGCAGCGCGTCGAGATCCTCAAGGCGCTCTACCGCGGCGCGGAAATCCTCATCCTCGACGAGCCGACCGGCGTGCTCACTCCTCCGGAAGCGGACCACCTTTTCCGCATCCTCAGGCAGCTCAAGGACCAGGGCAAGACGATCGTGCTGATCACCCACAAGCTGCGCGAGATCATGGCGATCACAGACACCGTCTCGGTCATGCGCCAGGGCACCATCGTGGCTACCCGCGAGACCGCGAAGACGACCGTCGAGGAACTTGCCGAGCTGATGGTGGGCCGCCGCGTGCTGCTGCGCGTCGAGAAGGGCGAAGCGAAACCCGGCGCGGTGAAGCTCGCCGTCAAGAACCTGACCGTCAGGGACTCGCGCGGCGTCACCATGGTCAACGACGTCTCCTTCGACGTACGCGCCGGCGAGATCGTCGGCATCGCCGGTGTCGCCGGCAACGGCCAGTCGGAGCTGATCGAGGCAATCTCGGGCATACGCCGCGCCGTCTCCGGCAGCGTCATGCTCGACGGGACGCCGATCGACGTCATCGGACATGCCGATCCGGGCGAACTGCGCGACCGCGGCCTCGCCCATGTGCCCGAAGACCGCCACCATGTCGGCCTGGTGCTCGCCTTCGAGGAGAACGAGAATTCGATCCTCGGCTATCACGACGAGCCTGAGTATCTGAAAGGCCCGTTCCTGAACATCGAGGCCATCCGCGACGATGCCCGAAAGAAGATCGAGAAATTCGACATCAGGCCGGCCAACGACCGGCTGAAGACCGCCAACTTCTCCGGCGGCAACCAGCAGAAGATCGTGCTCGCGCGCGAGATGGAGCAGGACCCCGGCGTCTTGATCGTCGGCCAGCCGACGCGCGGCGTCGACGTCGGCGCCATCGAGTTCATCCACAAGCAACTCATTGCCATGCGCGATCGCGGCAAGGCGGTGCTGCTCGTCTCGGTCGAGCTCGACGAGATCCGTTCGCTTTCGGACCGCATCCTCGTCATGTTCGACGGCCGCGTCGTCGGCGAGCGCGGACCGGAGGCGACCGAAGGCGAACTCGGCCTCCTGATGGCCGGCGTCGAACGGCAGGAGGCCGCGGAGTAATGGGAGGGATTACTGACACAGAGGCCGAATGGGCGATCGTCGATCGAATGGCTTACCAACTGTGGTCACTCCAAAGCGACGACTATGCCCAGACGTTAAGTTTAGCGCTGTTGGGTGGAATCGTATCTTGGTCATGCCAACGCATTAGGACACCAGCGAACTGGCCGAGCGAAACGCCGAGAGGAATGCGAGAGCTACGCGAGAAACTTGAGGGGGAACGCTTATCCGAGATTTTTGGATTCTCTTTGGAGAGCCTCATCTGCAAAGATAGGCATTTGCCCGATTGGCATTCAGAAATGTCGTCTGACGAGTTTGTCAGAGAATTGCCTGTCGGCAGTGCGTTAGACGATTTGACACTTCTCCGAAATGCCCTTTGTCATTCAGACGCGAGGACAATCTGGCCATGGAACGGCGAGACTAGGTTGCATGGATTCTATTTCTTTTTGACGAGATGGAAGAGACGGTCGGAATGGCAACCAAACTGCCTTACACAAGGCGAGTGGATCGGAATTTCGGCTCCACAAATGTGTGATATCGGGCTTCGCCTGACGACAATATTCTGCCAAGCCATGGATGACGAATATAGGCGGAAAGGATTTTCGGCAGGCAGCGTTCCACACAGCGATCCGCTCATGTCCGAGGACAAAGCGAAAAAGGCAGCCTAGCCATGCGAGTGCTGGACAATTCAGAAAGCTATCTGATCGTCAACATGTCAGAGCCATTCCAGATTGGGGCCTTGTCATGAGCACCCCCTACGCAAAGCTTCCCGGCTGGGCCGACTACGGGCTGATCCCGCTGATCAACCTGATCGTCGCCTTCATCGTCGCCGGGCTGGTGGTGCTGCTCGTCGGCGAGAATCCCTTCCGCGCCGCGGTCATCCTGGTCGATGGCGCGTTCGGCAGCGGCACCGGCCTCGCCTATACGCTCTACTACGCGACGAACTTCATCTTCACCGGCCTTGCGGTCGCCGTCGCCTTCCACGGCGGCCTGTTCAACATCGGCGGCGAGGGCCAGGCCTATATCGCCGGGCTGGGAGTCGGCGTCGTCTGCCTCGCCTTCGACCATGTCCTGCCCTGGTGGCTGACCTTTCCGATCGCCATCCTCGGCGCCGCCGCCGTCGGCGCGCTGTGGGCGCTCATCCCGGCCTATCTGCAGGCCAGGCGCGGCTCGCACATCGTCATCACCACCATCATGTTCAACTTCATCGCGGCGTCGGCGATGGTCTATCTGCTGGTCGACGTGCTGAAGCCCGCCGGCTCGATGGCGCCGCAGACACGCCAGCTCGCCGAAGGCGCGCAGCTTCCCAAGCTCGGCTGGTTCCTGTCGGAGTTCGGCTTCGCAGTGCGGCCGTCCGCGCCGCTCAACGTGTCGTTCCTGCTGGCGCTCATCATGGCCTTCGTGGTCTGGTTGCTGATCTGGCGCACCAGGCTCGGCTACGAAATCCGCACCATGGGTTTCAGCTCGAAGGCAGCGCGATACGCGGGCATTTCCGAGACGCGCATCATCATCGTCACCATGCTGATCTCGGGCGCGCTTGCCGGCATGATGGCGCTCAACCCGATCATGGGCGACCAGCACAACGTCTCTCTCGACTTCGTCTCCGGCGCCGGCTTCGTCGGCATCGCCGTGGCGCTGATGGGCCGCTCGCATCCGGCCGGCATCGTGCCGGCGGCGATCCTGTTCGGCATGCTCTACCAGGGCGGCGCCGAGCTCGCCTTCGAGATGCCCGTCATCGGCAGAGACATGATCGTCATCATCCAGGGGCTGGTGATCCTGTTCGCCGGAGCGCTGGAGCACATGTTCAGGGCGCCGGTCCAGACAGCCTTCGCGAGTTTCAGCCCGCGCTCGGTCGGTGTGGATCAACCGAAAGGGGAGCGGGCCTGAGATGGAGTTCTTCAACGCAGCCGTCAACGTGCTTGACTCGACGATAAGGGTCTCGGTGCCGCTGCTGCTCGCCTGCCTCGCAGGCCTCTACTCCGAACGCGCCGGCGTCTTCGACATCGGCCTGGAGGGCAAGATGCTCGCCGGTGCATTCGCCGCCGGGGCAGCCGCCGCCGTCTTTGGCTCCGCCTGGATCGGCCTGCTGATGGCCGTCTTCGTGTCCATAGGGCTTGCCCTCGTCCACGGCTTCGCGTCGATCACACATCGCGGCAACCAGATCGTCTCGGGCGTCGCCATCAACTTCATCGCCGCCGGCTCCACCATCATCCTGGGACAGGCCTGGTTCCATCAGGGCGGGCGAACGCCGTCCCTGCCGCCTGCCGGCCGCTTCAACGCTCTGACCCATGAAGCCTTGGGCGGCTTCGTCGACAACTTCTCCGTCACCCTGACATCGCTTTCGGGCATCCTGGCCTCCATCGCGGGCCTGATTGCCTATCCCTTCGCCTTCCTGCTGGTGCTGTTCGGCGATCTGATCGGCGGCGTTCCGTTCGTCGGGCCGGTCTACAAGGAACTGATCCTTGGCCAGACGCTGCTCGCCTACATCGCCTTCCTCGCCGTGCCGTTCACCTGGTGGGTGCTGTTCCGCACACGCTTCGGCTTGCGTCTGCGCGCCGTCGGCGAGAACCCGGCAGCCGTCGACACCGCGGGCATCTCGGTCGCCTGGCTGCGCTACCGCGCCGTCATCTGCACCGGAGTGCTGACCGGGCTTGCCGGCTGCTACATGGCGCTGTCGCAGAATGCCGGCTTCGTGAAGGACATGACAGCCGGGCGCGGCTACATCGCGCTCGCGGCGCTGATCTTCGCCAAGTGGAAGCCGGTGCCGGCGATGTTCGCCTGCCTGCTGTTCGGCTTCCTCGACGCGCTGTCGATCCGCCTGCAGGGCACGCCGCTGCCCCTGATCGGCAAGGTCCCCGTCCAGTTCATGCAGGCCCTGCCCTACATCCTCACCGTCATCCTGCTCGCCGGCTTCATCGGCAAGGCGATCCCGCCGCGCGCCGGCGGCGTGCCTTATGTGAAAGAGCGGTGAGAGCGGCGATTCGCATGTATCACACCTCAACCACCCCCACTCCGTCCGCTGCGCAAACCGGAGTGGGGGTCGAAACATCCGGTTAGATAAAGCATGTCCCACGATCTCTTCCTCGCGGCGAAGACCGCCATGGCGAAAGCCTACGCGCCCTATTCGAAGTTCCCCGTCGGCGCGGCTCTGCGCACCGCAGACGGGAAAATCTATTCCGGCGCCAACATCGAGGTCGCGTCCTATCCCGAGGGCTGGTGCGCCGAGACCACGGCGCTCGGGCACTACATCATGGGCGGCGGCGGCAAGATCACCGAGATCGCCGTCGTCGCCGAGCGCATGCCCAGGGTCACGCCCTGCGGCGGCTGCCGCCAGCGCCTTGCCGAATTCGCTCAGGCTGACACCAGGCTGCATCTTTGCGACGAGACCGGCGTGGTACAGACGGTCACCATGGGCGAGATGCTGCCCTACGGCTTCGCCGGAGACATGCTCAAGTGAGCGCCGCCGACATCCTCGCCCGGAAGCTGGGCGGACTCAAACCCGACGTCGCCATCGTGCTCGGCTCGGGCCTCGGGCCTCTGGCAGGCGAAGTGAAGAACCCCATCCGCATCCCCTATGCCGACCTGCCCGGCTTTCCGAAGAGCGGCGTCAGCGGCCATGCCGGCGAGGTTGTTGCCGGCGATTTCGCCGGGCGGCCGGTGCTGCTGCTCGCCGGCCGCGCGCATTATTACGAGCATGGCGACGCCGCGGTCATGCGGCCGGCGCTGGAGGCGCTGGCCGGAATCGGCATCAAGAAGCTGATCCTCACCAACGCGGCCGGGTCGTTGCACGCCGACATGCCTCCCGGATCGGTCATGCTGATCACCGACCACATCAACTTCTCCGGCACCAATCCGCTGTTCGGCGAGCAGGACGACCGCCGCTTCGTTGGCCTGACCGAGGCCTATGACGCAGGCATGCGCGCGGCGATCGAAGAGGCCGCGAACGCCACCGGCACGCCGCTGTCGAGGGGCGTCTACATGTGGTTCTCCGGCCCCTCCTTCGAGACGCCGGCCGAGATCCGCATGGCGCGCGTCATGGGAGCCGATGCGGTCGGCATGTCGACCGTGCCGGAAGTCATCCTCGCGCGTTTCCTCGGACTTCGTGTCGCCGCAGCTTCCGTTGTCACCAATCTCGCGGCCGGCATGACCGGCGGCGAACTCTCGCACCAGGAAACCAAGGACAGGGCGCCCGTCGGCGGCGCGCGGCTGGCGACCATCCTGAAGCATGCGCTCGGTAGAGGGCTCTGATCTTGCTGCCGCAGGAAGTCATCCGCAAGAAGCGCGACGGCAAGCCGCTGTCACCGGACGAAATCGCGCATTTCGTCGCCGGCATGACCTCCGGCAAGGTCACCGAAGGCCAGGTTGCGGCGCTCGCCATGGCCGTCTTCTTCAACGGCATGAGCCGCGACGAGGCGGTGGCGCTGACGCTCGCCATGCGCGATTCCGGCGACACGCTCGACTGGTCGGACCTGCCTGGCCCTGTCACCGACAAACATTCGACCGGCGGCGTCGGCGACAACGTCTCGCTGATGCTTGCGCCGATCGTCGCTGCCTGCGGCGCCTATGTGCCGATGATCTCCGGGCGCGGGCTTGGCCACACCGGCGGCACGCTCGACAAGATGGACGCCATCCCCGGTTATGTCAGCCAGCCGGCCAACGCGCTGTTCCGCAAGACGGTCCGGACCGCCGGTTGCGCCATCATCGGCCAGACTGCGGCGCTGGCGCCCGCAGACAAGCGCTTCTATGCGATCCGCGACGTGACGGCGACGGTCGAATCCGTGCCGCTCATCACCGCCTCCATCCTGTCGAAGAAGCTTGCCGCCGGGCTGCAGTCGCTGGTGCTCGACGTCAAGGTCGGCAACGGCGCCTTCATGGCGAAGAGCCGCGACGCCACCGAACTCGCCAAAAGCCTGGTCGAGGTGGCGAACGGCGCCGGCACCCGCACCTCAGCATTGATCACCGGCATGAACGAGCCGCTGGCGTCGGCCGCCGGCAACGCCGTCGAAGTGCTCAATGCGGTCGATTTCCTGACGGGCCGCCGTCGTGACAGGCGGCTTTTCGAGGTGACAATGGCGCTCGCCGCCGAGATGCTGATTGCGGCGGGCATCGCCGGCTCCAACCGGGAGGGGATTTCCCGCGCCACGGAGGCGCTCGATCGCGGCAGAGCGGCGGAAACCTTCGGCCTTATGGTGGCGACGCTCGGCGGACCGGCCGACTTCATGGAACGGCCGCTCGCCTATCTCCCGAAGGCGCCGTTGGAGCATGCGGTACACGCCGGGAAGAACGGCTACGTCACCGGCATCGAGACCCGCGACATCGGCCTTGCGGTCGTTGCGCTCGGCGGCGGCCGCACCGCGCCGGACGATATCGTCGACCACGCGGTCGGCATCACGAGGCTGCTGCCGGTCGGCGCCGAGGCGGTCGTGGGCGAGCCGCTCGCGATCGTCCACGCACGCTCGCAAGCAGCCGCCGAAAAGGCCGAGCGGGAAATCCACGCGGCCTATGCGATCGGCCCGGCAAGGCCGGCTACGCAGAAGGCGGTCGTCAGGCGGATCGCGCCGGGCGGCTGAGCAATTTTAGAGCGGCGAACGCTCAATCGGAATCGCTTCGCCGCTCTATCTCTTTTGTTTCAGCATCGGACCGAAAACCGCTGCGCACTTTTCGGTCCGATGCTCTAGGAAAAGTGGAAGCCGGATTTCCGCGAGGAATTGGGGCAAACGAAGCTACTGCACCAGGAGCAGCGCGCCGTTCTCGACCTGGTATTTCGCGAGGCGCTTCAGGAAGCTGACGCCGATCAGCGTGCCGTCCAGCGCCTTGTCGTCGAGCACCACCGCCTCGACGTTCTCGACCAGGATGCGGCCGATCTGCAGCTTCTCGATCATGACGCCCGCGGCGCGGGTCTCGCCGTTGGCGGTCTTCACCGTGTATTTGAAGTCCACCGGCATGACCTTGATGCCGACCCGGCGCGCGGTCGACTGGTTCATCGCCACCAGCGTCGCGCCTGTATCGACCATGGCGCCGACGCTGCGGCCGTTCAGCCTGAAATCTGCGTTGAAATGCCCCGACTGGTCCGCGGCGATGCGCACCTTGCGCCCAAGCAGTACCTCGACCGCCGGCTCGACAGGCTGCGACGTCCTGATCTCCGCCATCGCTACGGTCTGCGGGGGCGTCTGCTGCTCCCCGGCAGGCGCGAGCAGGCTGTGGAACAGGTCCGGATTGCGCTCGTAGAGGATCGGCACCGAAGCGGAGGCGACGGCGCAGACGATCAGGATGAGAAGCTTGCGCAGCATGGCAAGGCCCGGTTCCGCTTGGCCGGACCATAACCGGCCAAGGTCATCACAGCCTTAAAATCGGCAGCCGGATTGCCGGCCGGGCCCGGATTCCAGCGATTGTGTTAACGGAGGGTAAACGCGGCTATTTCGTCCCGTACATGCGGTCTCCCGCATCGCCCAGGCCCGGAACGATATAGCCCTTCTCATTCAGCCGCTCGTCGATCGAGGCGGTGAACACAGGCACGTCCGGATGCGCCTTTGTGAAGCGCGCGATGCCTTCCGGCGCGGCGAGCAGGCAAAGATAACGAAGATTGGTGGCGCCACGGCCCTTCAGCTTGTCGACCGCCGCGATCGCCGAATTGGCGGTGGCAAGCATTGGGTCAACCACGATCACCAGCCGGTCGCCGAGGTCGCTCGGCGCCTTGAAGAAATACTCAACCGCCTCCAGCGTCTCGTGATCGCGGTAGAGGCCGATATGGGCGACGCGGGCAGCCGGCACGAGGTCCAGAAGCCCTTCGAGCAGGCCGTTGCCGGCGCGCAGAACCGAGGCGAAGACCAGCTTCTTGCCCTCCAGCGTCGGCGCCTCCATGGTCACAAGCGGCGTCTCGATCGTCTTGGTGGTCAGTTCGAGGTCGCGCGTCACCTCGTAGCCGAGCAGCAGCGAAATCTCGCGCAGCAGCCGGCGGAAGCCGGCCGTCGACGTCTCCTTGTCGCGCATGATGGTCAGCTTGTGCTGCACAAGAGGATGGTCGACGACGGTAACGCCTTTCATGGGCAGCGCTCCTGCACGAGGGGGTAAATGGTGAATAGTGAATGGCGGATGGTTTGGCGAGTCCTGTCGCCAGCCGTTCCACAATGAGCCGGCTTCGGACGAACCTCTCTCCATCATTCACCGGCCCTTCAGCTTCGCCAGCAGCGCCTGCTTGGTCTTGCGGTCGACGAACGCGGCCTCGATGGCCGTCCTGGTCACGCCAAGCAGTTCCTCGTCGCTCATGCCGAAATGCTCGGCCGCGATGTCGTATTCGCGCTTCAGCGAGGTCCGGAAATAGGGCGGATCGTCGGAGTTCAGCGTCACCTTGCAGCCGGCCTTCCTCAGCGCCGGGAAAGGGTGCTCGGCAAAGCTCGGGAAGACGCCGAGCGCAACGTTCGAGCCCGGGCAGCATTCGAGTACGACGCCATCGTCGGCGATCCGCTTGACCAGATCCGGGTTCTCGATCGCCCGCACGCCGTGGCCGATGCGCGAGGGTTTAATGTGGTCAAGGGCGGCTTGCACACTCTCCCAGCCCATCAGCTCGCCGGCATGGACGGTGATGCCGAGACCCGCCTCGCGCGCGATCTCGAAGGCGCGCACGTAGTCCTCGAAGTCGCCGATCCGCTCATCGCCGGCCACACCGAAACCAGTCACCAGCGGATGCCCGCACCTGGCGGCAAACCGGGCTGCCCGCTCGATCGCATCGACGCCGACATGGCGCACGCCGGTGACGATCATGCGGCCCTCGATGCCGGTCTTCGCCCTGGCACGCAAAATCCCTTCGCCCAGCGCATCCGTATAGGCCTGCGGCGACAGGCCGGCCTTGATGGCGTGATCGGGTGAGGTGAAGAATTCCGAATAGATTGCGCCGTCGCGGGCGAGGGCGGTCAAATAGTGCTCGGAAAGCCTGGCATAGTCCTCCTCGGTGCGGAACAGGTCGGAGGCGAAATCGTAGGCAGCCAGGAAGGATGTGAAATCGTGCCAGACGAAGGAGCCGTCCCTGATGTAAGGCGAAACATCCGCGCCGTATTTCTTGGCCTGCGCGATCACGAGTTCCGGCGAGGCCGCCCCCTCGATATGGCAGTGCAGTTCCGCTTTCAGAAGCATGCATGATCCATGGTATTGAGCTTAGGTGACGCCCGCCCTGCGCGGCTGACCGCCGCGCCGGCAACCATAGCGCCACCGGATATGATCGGCTATGGTCCCGCCGCCTTTCACTGGTACACGAAAATGTCAGAACAACGTTCCGCCGCAGCCTCCGACATGGAGACCTCCTACGGCTTCAAGAATGTCGGCGCGGGCGAGAAGCAGCCGCTGGTCAACGCGGTCTTTCACAAGGTCGCGGGCCGCTACGACCTGATGAACGATTTGATGTCGGGCGGCCTGCACCGGCTGTGGAAGGACGCGATGGTGGCCTCGCTCAATCCGCCGAAGCGCGACGGCTGGCGCGTCCTCGACGTCGCCGGCGGCACCGGCGACATCGCCTTCCGCATCGTCGACGCCTCGCACGGCCACGCCCATGCCACGGTGCTCGACATCAACGGCTCGATGCTTGCCGTCGGCCGCGAGCGCGCCGAAAAGAAGGGTTTTGCCGGCAAGGTCGATTTCGTCGAGGCCAATGCCGAGCAACTGCCCTTCGGCGACGATAATTTCGACGCCTATACGATCGCCTTCGGCATCCGCAACGTGCCGCGCATCGAAACGGCTCTCGCCGAGGCGTTTCGCGTCTTGAAGCCCGGCGGCCGTTTCCTCTGCCTGGAATTCTCCGAGGTCGACATGCCGCTGCTCGATCGCGTCTACGAGGCGTGGTCGTTCAACGCCATACCGCGCATCGGAAAACTCGTCGCGGGCGAAAGCGAACCCTATTCCTATCTCGTCGAGTCCATCCGCAAATTCCCGAACCAGGAAACCTTCGCCGCCATGATAAGGCGCGCCGGCTTCGATCGGGTCACATACCGCAACTACTCCGGCGGAATCGCGGCACTTCATTCGGGCTGGAAGCTTTGACGGACGCTTGCGCATGAGCGACGTCGGCGCGGCGCTTCGGCTCGTCAGGGCCGGCTGGATCATGGTGCGCGAAGGCGTGGTCGCGGCACTTCCCGGCGACCAGCTTGCCGGCCTTCCGAAATTCGGCTGGCGGGTCGCGCGCCTGTTCACCAGGCGCCGCGCGCTGCGCGCGGGCCGCAGCGACCGCCTTGCCGCGGCCATCGCCCGGCTCGGTCCATCCTACGTCAAGCTCGGCCAGTTCCTCGCCACCCGCCCGGATGTCGTCGGCAACGATATCGCGCTCGATCTCGCGCTGCTGCAGGACCGTATGGAGACTTTCCCGATGGCCGATTCCGTCGCGGCCATAGAGGGTTCGCTCGGCCGGCCGGTCGGCGAACTGTTCTTGAGCCTCGGCGAACCGGTCGCCGCCGCCTCGATCGCTCAGGTCCATGCCGCCGAGGTGGACCGCGACGGCACGCCGACAAAGGTCGCGGTCAAGGTGATCCGGCCGGGGGTGCGCCGGGCCTTCCAGCGCGACCTTCAGTCCTATTTCCTCGCCGCGCGCCTGCAGGAGCATTACATCCCGGCAACGCGAAGGCTGCGGCCGGTCGAGGTCACCAGGACGCTCGCCCAGACCACCAAGATCGAGATGGATCTGCGGCTGGAGGCAGCCGCGCTGTCCGAACTCGGCGAGAACACCAGGGAGGACCCGGGCTTCCGCGTGCCCGCGGTCGACTGGGCGCGCACCGGCCGCGACGTGCTGACGCTCGAATGGATCGATGGCATCAAGATGTCGGATGTCGAGGCAATGGCCGCGGCCGGCCACGACCTCAAGGCGATCGCCGCCAACCTCGTCCAGTCCTTCCTGCGCCACACGCTGCGCGACGGCTTCTTCCACGCCGACATGCACCCTGGCAATCTCTTCGTCGAACAGGACGGCACCATCGTCGGCGTCGATTTCGGCATCACCGGCCGGCTCGGCAAGAAGGAACGGCGCTTCCTCGCCGAGATCCTCTACGGCTTCATCACGCGCGACTACCGCCGCGTCGCCGAAGTGCATTTCGAAGCCGGCTACGTGCCGCGCATCCACAATGTCGACGCCTTCGCGCAGGCGATCCGCGCCATCGGCGAGCCGATCCACGGCCAGCCCGCCGAGACCATCTCCATGGCGCGGCTGCTTACGCTGCTGTTCGAGGTGACCGACCTGTTCGACATGCAGACCCGCACCGAATTGGTGCTGCTGCAGAAGACCATGGTCGTGGTCGAGGGCGTGGCGCGCACGCTCGATCCGCATTTCAACATGTGGAAGACGTCCGAGCCGGTGGTCGGCGAATGGATCCGCCAGAATCTCGGTCCCCGCGGCATTCTGGAGGATGCGCGCGAGGGCGTCGGCGCTTTTGTCTCGCTCGCCCGCCAGGCGCCGGAACTCGCCCACCGCGCCGAGCGGCTGTCGCGCGAAATCGACGCCATGGCCGAAAACGGCCTGCGCTTCGACGAGAACACTGCCCGCGCGATCGGCAAGGCCGAAGCCCGCGCCACGCGCTGGGGCCGCGTGGCGCTGTGGGTGATTGCGCTGGCGCTGGTGTGGATTGCCATAAGACTCGGCTGATTGACTGCAATGCTAGCAGTGCTTACGTTGCTAGCATTGCATGGAGGCTCCTATGGCCACTTTGATGATCCGAAATCTTTCGGACGACATTAAACGCGAATTGCGCAGGCGTGCGGCCGATCGCGGCGTTTCCATGGAACAAGAGGCCCGCGATGCTCTCGCTCGCGGCGTCGCTGCGCCGGCCGGTCGCCGCCAAAAATCCATCCTGGAAGACCTGCGGAAGCTCGGCATCAAGCCGGCGGAACCGTACGACTTGAAGAGAGTCAGCGACGAGATGTGGGATGAAGGCCTTCGGTGAGCGGTTTCGTCATCGACACCTCCGCCATCGTCTCGGTCCTGTTGCGCGAACCGGACGCGGATGCGTTCAGTATTTATCTGGACCGTATGGCCCTTCCTATGATCAGCGCAGCGACCGTTCATGAAGCCTACTGCGTCTCCGTCCGAGACACGTTTCCCCAGAAGGCGCGTCAGATCGACGAGTTCTTGAGCCTTGTTGAACCTGAGATCGTGCCCTTCGATGTTGAACAATTGACCGCCGCTCGCGAGGCCTACATTCGGTACGGGAGGGGGAGCGGCAATGCGACCGTGCTGAATATGGGCGACTGCTTCTCCTATGCGCTCGCCAAGACCCGCAACCTCCCCCTGCTGTTCAAGGGCGACGATTTCATCCATACAGACATCGAGCCGGCTCTGAAGCCGGCATGACGGTTAACCGCATGACCCTCTCCGGCAAGCGCATCCTGCTCATCATCGGCGGCGGCATCGCCGCCTACAAGTCGCTCGACCTGATCCGCCGCCTGCGCGAGCGCGGCGCGTCGGTCCGCTGCGTCATGACATCAGCCGCGCGCGAATTCGTCACGCCGCTGTCGGTCGGCGCACTCACCGCCGACCACGTCTTCACCGATCTGTTCGACCGTCAGGACGAGCACGATGTCGGCCATATCCGACTCGCGCGTGGTGCAGACTTGGTGGTGGTTGCCCCCGCCACCGCCGACCTGATGGCGAAGCTCGCGGGCGGCCACGCCAACGACCTTGCCTCTACCGTGCTTCTCGCTGCCGACAAGACCGTGCTCATGGCCCCGGCGATGAACCCGAGCATGTGGTCGCATGCCGCCACCCGCCGCAACCGCGCGCAGCTCGAAAAGGACGGCATCGCCTTCGTCGGCCCGAATACCGGCGAAATGGCCGAGAGCGGCGAAGCGGGCGCCGGCCGCATGGCCGAGCCACTGGAGATCGTCGCGGCGGTCGAGGCGCTGCTCGACAGCCGTCCGAAGCCGCTTGCCGGCAGGAAGATCATCGTCACCTCCGGCCCGACGCACGAGCCGATCGACCCCGTGCGCTACATCGCCAACCGCTCGTCGGGCAAGCAGGGCCACGCCATCGCGGCGGCGCTCGCCAGGCTTGGCGCCGACGTCCGCCTCGTCTCGGGGCCCGTGGCGATCCCCGATCCCGCAGGCGTGACGACCATCCACGTCGAACGCGCCGAGGAAATGCGCGACGCAGTCGAGCAATTGCTGCCTGCCGACGCGGCGATCTTCGTCGCCGCCGTCGCCGACTGGCGCACGGCCGATGCCGTGGGCCAAAAGATCAAGAAGGTAGCCGGCAAAGGACCGCCTTCGCTGAAGATGGTCGAGAATCCCGACATCCTCGCCGGCATCGGCCACCACAAGAAGCGCCCGTATCTAGTCGTCGGTTTCGCCGCCGAAACGCAGGACGTGCTGAAGAACGCCGAGGCCAAGCTGAAGAAGAAGGGCGCGGACTTCATCATCGCCAACGATGTCGGCCCATCAGGCACCAGTTCCGGCGGCGTCATGGGCGGCGATCGCAACCGGGTGAAGATCGTCTCGAGAACCGGCGTCGAGGAATGGCCCGAGATGGGCAAGGACGATGTCGCCGAGCGCCTCGCCGTCCTCATTGCCGAGAGGCTGAAAACGACCTCGGTCTGAGGCCGTCCGGAACATTGCTTCCGCTGCGGCATATTTTCTTCTTCGCCGTTGCACAAATTTGTGCCAAACGCACCGTCATCTGCCTTCGCGGTGCGTGATCGCGGAAAGCAGCGCCGCTTTCGGGACCAGTCGTGCCCGACAAAAAGTTGGAGCGGGATGTCGTCCGGTTCGGGGAGGAGCACCGCTTGAGCGCGACCGCACGGGCAAAAAGCCTGAATCCGCAGTCGATCCTCGCCCGCAAGGGCGGCGTTCCGATAGTCTGCCTGACCGCCTACACCACCCCAATCGCGCGTATCGTCGATGCTCATTGCGATCTGGTCTTGGTCGGCGACAGCGTCGGCATGGTGCTGCACGGTCTCCCATCCACCATCGGCGTGACGCTTGAGATGATGGTCCTGCACGGCCAGGCGGTCAGGCGCGGCGTCGAGAACGCGCTTCTCGTGGTCGACATGCCGTTCGGCTCATATGAAGAAAGCCCGGCGCAGGCATTCCGCAATGCCGCGCGCGTCATGGCCGAGACCGGCTGTGCAGCCGTCAAGCTCGAAGGTGGCGTCAGCGTGGCCGAAACGATCCGCTTCCTGGTCGCACGCGGCATTCCCGTTGTCGCACATGTTGGCCTCACCCCGCAGGGCGTAAACGCCTTCGGCGGCTACACGGTGCAAGGCCGAGGCAGGGACGCCGACCGGGTGTTCGCCGACGCGCGCGCGGTCGCCGCTGCCGGCGCGTTCAGCGTCGTGCTGGAGAAGGTGCCTGAAGCGCTCGCCCGCGCGATCACCGCCGACATCGCAATTCCCACCATCGGCATCGGTGCCTCGCCCGCCTGCGACGGCCAGATCCTTGTTGTCGACGACATGCTCGGCCTGTTCACCGACTTCCGCCCGAAATTCGTCAGGCGTTACGGCGAACTCGGACAGGCCGCGGCGACGGCCGTGGCGGCCTATGCCGAAGATGTGCGGCAGCGGCGCTTCCCCGGGCCGGAGCATGTATTCGCGGAAGCCTTGCCGGCGAGGCCGTCCTGATGGCAGTGCCGATCGTCCGGACGCTGTCGGTACTGCGCCAGACGGTCGCCGGCTGGCGCGCCCAGGGGTTCACCGTCGGCCTCGTGCCTACCATGGGCGCTCTGCACGAGGGGCATCTCAGCCTCGTGCGCGCCGGGCTGGCGAGAACCGACCGCGTCATCGTCACCCTCTTCGTCAACCCAAAGCAGTTCAACAATCCCGCCGATCTCGCCGCCTATCCGCGCACTGAGGACAGCGACGCCGCGAAGCTCGCCGGCGCGGGAGCCCATATCCTTTATGCTCCGAACGCCGCGGAGATTTATCCGGAGGGATTTTCGACGACCGTCTCGGTCGCCGGCGCCAGCGAAGGCATGGAAGGACACTTCCGTCCCGGTCATTTCGACGGCGTCGCCACCGTGGTGGCGAAACTCTTCCTGCAGTCCGGAGCGGACCTCGCCTTCTTTGGCGAGAAGGATTTCCAGCAGCTGCACGTCGTGCGCCGCATGGCCGGTGATCTCGACATCCCGATCGAGGTGGTCGCCTGTCAGACCATCCGCGAGAAGGACGGACTGGCGATGTCGTCACGCAATGTGCGCTTGTCGGCGGCCGAGCGCACGCTGGCGCCGCGCCTCGCCGCAACGCTGTTCGAAACGGCGGCGAAGCTCACCGCCGGTGCCGATGCGCCGCCGTTGCTTGCCGAGGCCGCGCGGGCGCTGGGCAGCGCCGGTTTCGGGCAGGTGGAG
This sequence comes from Mesorhizobium sp. KR9-304, assembly GCF_040049215.1. Taxonomy (NCBI): domain Bacteria; kingdom Pseudomonadati; phylum Pseudomonadota; class Alphaproteobacteria; order Hyphomicrobiales; family Phyllobacteriaceae; genus Mesorhizobium; species Mesorhizobium sp. KR9-304. Next base: position 1,021,917 of record NZ_JBDZDN010000001.1, read on the forward strand.
TATCTGGAATTGCGGTCCGAGGCGACGCTGGCACCGCTTGTGCGTGCATCCGAACCGGCGCGGCTGCTTGTCGCCGCCTGGCTCGGCGATGTCAGGCTGATCGACAACGTTCCAGTCGCGCCCTCCTCGCGCTGAGACGCGCCATGCCGAACCTCCGGAAGATATCCTGACACAATGTTGTCAGTTGTTTGAGCGGCGGCGGTAGCGCGCCGGCGAGAGGTTCCGTACGGAAAAACCATCGACACAGGAGGAACGACCATGACCATCGCGGAACTCGCCAAGGACTTCACCGGGCTTCTCAAACAGGGTGACGACGAAGGTGCCGCCGGAAAGTACAATGCCGACGACATCGTCAGCTATGAAGCCCAGGAAGGGCCGATGGCGGTTTCGCGCGGCAGGGAGGCCTTGAAGCAGAAAGGCGAATGGTGGCGAGCGAACCATGAAGTCCACGGCGGTTCGGTCGAAGGCCCGTTCGTCAACGGCGACCAGTTCGCTGTCCGTCTCAAGTACGATCTTACGCCCAAGTCGACCGGCGAGCGCGTCACCATGGAAGAGGTCGGCCTCTACACGGTCAAGGACGGCAAGATCATCGAAGAGCGCTTCTTCTACTGATACCGGAAGCGGCTCGGGCTGGCGCCCGCGCCGCTTGAGCGCGACTTCCGGATTTGCTTGCGAACGAAAGCGCCCGCGCTCTAGTCTGTTGCGACGGTAGCGAGGACGAGAGTGTGGCGCATTCCGGCGGCAGCGACATGGACGAGGTGGTCGGGGCGCCGCCGATAAATCCCCTTCTATCGCGCTTCGACCAGATGTTCCCCGTGCTTTCGGCCGCCGAACTCAAGCGCGTCTCCGCCTTCGGCGCGCCGCGCAGTTTCTCGGCCGGCGAGCGCCTGCTGGAGACCGGCCGGCAGGCGCCCGGCATGGTCGTCATTCTCTCCGGTCACGTCGCCATCTCGCAACGCGATGGGCTCGGCCATGTCTCGCCGGTGGTCGATCTCGGACCCGGCCAGTTCGTCGGCGAGGTCGGGCAGCTGTCCGGGCGCGCCTCGCTGGTCGATGCAGACGCGGAGGAAGACGTCGAGGCGATCATCCTCCAGCCCGACCGCCTGCGCGGTCTCCTGGTCGCCGAGGCCGATCTTGGCGAGCGGATCACGCGCGCGCTCATCCTGCGCCGCGTCGGCCTCATCCAGAGCGGCGTCGGCGGACCGCTGATCCTCGGCGCGCCGGACCTCCCTGACGTCACGCGGCTGAAAGGTTTCCTCGCGCGCAACGGCCTTCCGCATCATCATGTCGACCCGGCCAACGACCCGGAAGCGGCGCGCCTCATCGAAGCGTCCCCCGGCTGCGTGCGAGACCTGCCCTGGGTCGTGCTGGCCGACGGCGCCATACTGCACAATCCGCCGGAGGCGGAGCTTGCGCGCCGAATGGGCGTGGCCGGCGCAGTGTCAAGCTCCACCCTCTACGATGTGGCCATCGTCGGGGCCGGGCCTGCCGGGCTCGCGACCGCCGTCTACGCGGCGTCCGAAGGCCTCTCGGTCGCCGTGCTCGACGCGCGCGCCTATGGCGGCCAGGCCGGGGCCAGCGCGCGCATCGAGAATTATCTCGGATTTCCAACGGGCATATCGGGCAATGCGCTTGCCGGACGGGCCTTCGTGCAGGCGCAGAAATTCGGCGCGGATATCCTGATCCCGGTCGAGGTGACGAGCCTCGACTGCCGGAAGGAGGACGGCTTTTTCAGACTTGAGCTTGAAGGCGGGGAGCAGGTCAGCGCCCGTTCGGTTGTCATCGCCAGCGGCGCGCGCTACCGCAGGCCGTCCATACCGGAACTGCCAAACTTCGAGGGCAAGGGTGTCTGGTACTGGGCTTCGCCGGTCGAGGCGAACCTTTCTTCCGGCAGGGAAGTCGTGGTCGTCGGGGGCGGCAACTCGGCCGGCCAGGCCGCCGTCTATCTCTCCGGCGCCGCCTCGAAGGTGCACATGCTGGTGCGCGGATCCGGCCTCGCCGAGACCATGTCGCGTTATCTCGTCGACCGCATCGCGGCGACGCCCAACATCGAGCTGCATACCCGCACCGAGCTTTCCGGTCTGGCCGGGACTTCCGGCAGCCTTGAGCGTGTCCGGCTGCGCAATAACGCCACCGGCACGGAAACCGAACACGACATCCGCCACGTCTTCCTCTTCGTCGGAGCGGAGCCTGCCACCGGTTGGCTTGCGGATTGCGGCGTCGACATGGACCGCCCTGGCTTCGTTGCCACCGGCGCTTCGCCGCACGGCCATCTGGCGACCAGCGTGCCGGGCGTCTTCGCCGTCGGCGACGTCCGCTCCGGCTCGGTCAAGCGCGTCGGCGGCGCGATCGGCGAAGGTGCCCAGGTCGTCGCGGCGCTTCACGCCTATCTGTCCGGCACCGCCCAGTCAACCGCCTGAAGACCCCCTGGAAGGATCGATCCATGGCCTACGAATGCCGCCACGCCGAACAGGTTCGCGACGTGAAGCCCAGCGCGCGCGGCTGCGAGGAGTGCCTGAAGAGCGGCAGTCCCTGGGTGCATCTGAGGCTCTGCCGCACTTGCGGCCATGTCGGCTGCTGCGACGACTCGCCCAACAAGCACGCCACGGCGCATTTTCACGAAACGCGCCACCCGGTCATCGAGGGCTACGACCCGCCGGAAGGCTGGGGCTGGTGTTATGTCGACGAGGTTTTCCTCGACCTGACAGGCCGCCAGACGCCGCAGGACGGGCCGATCCCGCGATTTGTCTGATACGGCTGGCGGCAGAGTGCCTAAGCGCCGGCGCCTCGCTGCTTAAACGTCCAGATTGGCCACGGAAAGCGCGTTCTCCTGGATGAACTCGCGCCTCGGCTCCACGTCGTCGCCCATCAGCCGGAGCGACGGCCATGGCCGGGCCGTCCCGTTTCTGCATCCGAGTTCAATTGGCCGGTGTGCAGACCAGGAACCACGCGTTAGCAATGTCCGGCGCTTGGACGACGATTGTAGCCTCAAGAGGCTCTGCCGGTTCAACTTCCGTAGCTATAGTGAATGCGCTGAAAGTACCGGCATCGCCTTCTTCTATAGCTGATATTTGAAGCAAATTCCGTGCAACAATACGATACGTTGACGCACTCGGCCTGAATGACCTTGAAGTAACCTCAACTTGGTATGCGTCTGCCCCCTCGCTGATTGTGAATATCTTTTCTAGGTTTGCCTTTTTGAAAGCCTCATCGCCTGTATCCGAGGCGTTCGAGAAATCCTTCACAATACAGCGGTAGATATCGCCCTCGGCCGCGACACCATGTGTCGATGGGAACGCTGCCACGCTCAACAACGCCATTGTGGAAAGTAACCGCATTTAGAGAGTTCCGTATCGGCGATGAATAAAGGACCCACTCCCGCGCATCTGGATTGGATGGGACACAGCGTAAGGTTTGCAACCGGCATCACGCAAGTTCACGCAATTTTAATTGCCAGGCAGGGGTCCCCTCGATTTATCCACGCGCCAGGAATTGATGACTCCAAAGTGGCGTCACACGTCCAGATTGGCCACGGAAAGCGCGTTCTCCTGAATGAACTCGCGCCTCGGCTCCACGTCGTCGCCCATCAGCCGCGCGAACAGCGAATCGGCGTCGGTGGCGTCGTTGACCCTGACCTGAAGCAGTGAGCGCACGTTCGGGTCCAGCGTCGTTTCCCAGAGCTGCTCGGCATTCATCTCGCCGAGACCCTTGTAGCGCTGCATGGCCAGGCCCTTCCTGCCCGTCGCGAAAACCGCGTCGAGCAGCGAGAGCGGTCCCGACACCGTTTCCGAAACGTCCTTGCGCCTCAGGACCGGCGATTGCGCATAGACTTCGCCCAGCCGCGGCGCGTAGCGGTCGAGCGCGCGCGCATCGGCGGAGTTGATCAGCCCGAGATCGAGCTGGGCGGATTCCTTGACGCCGCGCACGGTGCGCTCCAGGACGTAGCCGCCCGGCCCCTCGTTGGAGGTCGAGAGCCGCCCGCTCCAGCCGCGCTCGGTGTCCTCGGCGACCGCGTCGAGGCGCCTGGCGACCGTGTCTGCCATCGCGGTGGCGGCGCCGAGGTCGGCAAGCAGCGCCGGGTTGAGCGCGCCGGCGATCGCCGCCTGTTCGACCACGGCGCGGCTGTAGCGCGTGTGCAGCCCGTTGATCAGCGAGCGCACGGCCAGCGCGTCGTCGACGGCTGCCCTGAGGTCCTGTCCCGCCCGCACCTCGCCGGAGCCGAGCGCCAGCGTCGCCTCCTCGAGGCCAAGCCCGATCAGATATTCCTCGAAAGCCTGCTCGTCCTTGAGATATTGCGAGCTCTTGCCGCGCGACACCTTGTAGAGCGGCGGCTGCGCTATGTAGAGGTGGCCGCGCTCGATCAACTCCGGCATCTGCCGGAAGAAGAAGGTGAGCAGCAGGGTCCTGATATGAGCGCCGTCCACGTCGGCGTCGGTCATGATGATGATCTTGTGGTAGCGCAGCTTGTCGGCGTTGAATTCGTCGCTGCCGATGCCGGTGCCGAGCGCGGTAATCATCGTGCCGATCATGTCGGACGACAGCATGCGGTCGAAGCGCACGCGCTCGACATTCAGGATCTTGCCGCGCAGCGGCAGGATCGCCTGGTTCTGGCGCGAGCGGCCGCCCTTGGCCGAGCCGCCGGCCGAGTCGCCCTCGACGATGAAGATTTCGGACTTGGCCGGGTCGCGCTCCTGGCAGTCGGCGAGCTTGCCGGGCAGCGAGGTGACGCCGAGCGAGGATTTGCGCGTGATGTCGCGCGCCTTGCGCGCGGCCTCGCGGGCCGCCGCCGCCTGGATCACCTTCTCGATGACGATCTTGCCCTCGGCCGGATGCTCTTCCAGCCAGGTGCCCAGCGCCTCGTTGACCAGCCCCTCGACCACCGGCCGCACCTCCGACGAGACCAGCTTGTCCTTGGTCTGGGAGGAGAATTTCGGGTCGGGAACCTTGACCGACAGCACGGCGGTCAGCCCCTCGCGGCAATCGTCGCCGATCAGCGCCACCTTCTCCTTCTTGGTCAGGCCGGAGGATTCGCCGTAGCCGGTGACCTGCCTGGTCAGCGCGCCGCGGAAGCCGGCCAGATGCGTGCCGCCGTCGCGCTGCGGAATGTTGTTGGTGAAGGCCAGCACGTTCTCGTGGTAGCTGTCGTTCCACCACATGGCGACTTCGACCGTGATGCCGTCGCGCTCGGCCTTGATGGCGATCGGCTGCCCGATCAGCGGTTTTTTGGCGCGGTCGAGATATTTCACGAACTCGATCAGCCCGCCGTCATAGAGCAGTTCCAGCGACTTCACGTCGGCGTGGCGCGCGTCGGTCAAAACGATCCGCACGCCCGAGTTGAGGAAGGCGAGCTCGCGCAGCCGGTGTTCCAGGGTTCCGTAGTCGAACTCGACCATGGTAAAAGTCTCGGTCGAGGGAAAGAACGTGATCTCGCTGCCCGAGCGCCCTTCATTGGTGCCCGGCGCCTTGTTCTGCACGTAGGAACCGGTGACCTGCAGCGGCGCATCGGCATTGCCGTGGGTGAAGCTCATCTCGTGGATCTTGCCGTCGCGGCGGATCTTCAGCTTCAGCCAGGACGACAGCGCGTTCACCACCGACACGCCGACGCCGTGCAGGCCGCCTGATACCTTGTAGGAATTCTGGTCGAACTTGCCGCCTGCATGCAGCTGCGTCATGATCACTTCGGCGGCCGAAATGCCTTCGCCGGTGTGGATATCGGTCGGAATGCCACGTCCGTTGTCGATCACGGTGCAGGATCCGTCGGGGTTCAGCGTCACCGTCACCAAGTCGGCATGCCCGGCAAGCGCCTCGTCGATGGCGTTGTCGACGACCTCGTAGACCATGTGATGGAGGCCAGAGCCGTCGTCGGTGTCGCCGATATACATGCCCGGGCGTTTGCGGACGGCGTCCAACCCCTTCAAAACCTTGATGGAATCGGCGCCATACTCGGCTTCGACGCCGGGAATGTTCTCGGAGTGGTCGCTCATGAAGTGCTTTCGTCTGATGGCCGCGAAAAGAGCGCGCGAGACATGCTCCGAATCGCGCGCTTCGACATGCCCAATATATAGGCTCTAAAGGTGGTTTTTCCAAGGTTTGCGAAGGGTCTTACCGGCCGCAAACCACTTATTTCTCTTGGGGTTGGAGCTTGGCCAGTTCGTCGCGCAGCAATCCCGGGATGAAGGCGTCCGCCGGCATGAGCATCCCGCTCGCCTCCATCCGCGCCGCGATCTCCAGCGCCTTCTCCAAATGGCCCCTTGGGTCGTCTCCCAGCGAGGCGATCTTGAAATGCGCCACGAGCAGGTCGCGCTGCCACTGGGCATTGGACGGATCGGAGGCGGCGAGCCCTTCGGTGATCGCAAGCGACTTGTCGTAAGACAGCAAAGCGGCGGCAAGGTCGCCTTGCATGGCGCGGACTTCGCCTATGTTCAGATGGCTGATCGACAGGTCGCGTTGCCACAGCGTGTTGCTGGCGTGGGCTTTGGTCAGTTCCATGGCGTCCGCCAAGCCTGCTTCGTAGGACGACAAGGCGCCCGCGAAATCGCCGGAAGCCCTGCGACCGTCGCCTATCTTGCCGTGGCTGACTGCGAGGTCGCGCCGCCATCGCGTATTGGTAGGGTCGGCCATCGCCAGGCGCTGCCAGACGATGCTGCCGGCAGTGAACGCGTCGAGCGCCTTGGTGCCATCGCCTAACGCCAGGTACATGTCGCCGATGTTGTCGTGATTGACCGCGAGATCGCGCTGCCGTTCCGAATTGCCGGGATCGGCCACGGCAAGCCGGACTGAGATTGCCAGTCCCGCCTCGTAGGATAAGAGGGCGCCCTTCAGATCGCCGGTTGCCTTTTGCCCGTCCCCAATCTTGGCGTAGCTGATCGAGAGGTCGCGCTGCCATTCGGCATTATCCGGTCGCGCCTTGGCCAGGACTTGCCAGATTGCGTGCCCGGCATTGAATGCATCGAGCGCATCGGGAATCTTGCCCAGCATCGGGAGGACGTCGCCGATACTGTCATGGGCGACCCCCAGATGACGTTGCCGTTCCAGGTCGTTCGGATCCATGCCGGCAATCATCTCGGAGATGAACAACGCCATCTCGTAGGATGGCAGGGCGCCCTCGAGGTCGCCCTGCGAACGCAGCACATAGCCGATGCTGGTGTAGATGACCGCCAGGTCGTTGTGCAACTCGACATTGCCGGTTTCGGCGATGACCAGCCGCGTGGCGATCGACAGCGCCGACTCATAGGACGAAAGTGCGCCAGCCAGATTTCCCTGGGCCACCTGCACGTCGCCGATCTCGCTATGGCTGACGGCGACCTGGCGTTGCCAGTTCATGTTGTCAGGATCGCCGTTGGCGCGATCGACGGCAATCTTGTGCCGCTCTTCAAACGCGCGGCTTGCCGCATCGAGGTTTCCAACCGTGACGTAGATGTCGCCGATGCTTGCAAGCACAAGGATCTGCTGGAAGCGGTCATCTGCCGGAACGTCCTCGCCCTCTATGTCCCGGTACAGTTGGGCCGCCCTTTCGAAGTCGATGATTGCCAGCTCGTATCTCAACTCGGCCCTGGCCATTCCCCCCGAAAGATAATGCGTCGCGGCCTCCGACAGCGTCCTCTCGACATAATTTGCCTTCAGCCTTTCGCGTGAGGCGCTGTCGATCTGTGCCGCCTCGGTGAGCTTGGCCCGGGCGGCCTCGAAGGCGCCAAGCGAGAGCTGTTCTTCCGCATCCTGCCTCAGCCTCGTGACCGCCGGATCGCCGGACGCGAGCGCCCTCATATCCCCGCGCACCTTCACAAAGGCGTCGGCGGCCTCGCCGAGCCTCCTGGCTCGTTCCTCTGCCGTGAGCCTAGCGAGATCAGACGAAATCAGCGCCCCATAGAGCGGCGCCAGCGGCATGTCCCGCGTCGCGGCAACCTGCTCGACCTCGGCGCGCATGTCAGGCGTGATGTCGGCCATGGCCAAAAGCAGCTTCTCGCGCTCCGGAAGCAGATCGCCTGCCGTCGAAGCGAAAAACAGCGCCGGCAGACCGCTTTCGACATAGGGAAGCTGTTTTCCGCGCGAAAGATCGTAGACCTCCTGCTGAACCAGCGTCAGGACCGAGCGGATTTCCAGCCCGTCCGTTCCGACATATTTCGCCGGCGCGGTCGTGAATGGCGAGTGCCCACCGGCCCCGTCGGCCACCGTCTCGCCCGGCGCCGCGGAGAAGGCGAACAGGATGTTTTCGGCGCGGCCCATGCGCCCCAGCCCCGGCTTAGCGGCGGCGGCGACGTCCGGCTTGAGCGGGACGGCGCTCCGACCCCCGCCCGCACGACCCGCGAACGGATCGTTGCGGCAGGCGTCGAGCATGATTAGCCCTACCTTGGTGACGGCTGCGACCGCCTCGCGGATCTCTTCCAGAGGCAAGGTCGAGTTCTTCAGCGCCGCAAGCGAAGATGTATCGGCATCTACCGGCATCAGCCGGTTCTCGCCGGAAATCTCGACCCCGTGGCCGGCAAAGAACACAAGGGCGACATCCGCGCCTTTGGCGTCCTCGCGGAAATCGTCGAGAGCGCGGCGCATGCGCCTCAGGTCGCGGTTGATCTCGGGGAATACTTCGAAGCCCAGCTTCTTCAGTGCGTCGCCGATCGCCTGGGCATCGTTGACGGCGTTTGCGAGCGGCCGGATGGTCCGATAGTCGTCCGCGCCCATCACCAGCGCAACACGCCGTTCCGCCGCTGCCGCGACGGTCAGCAGGACAGTCATCACGAACGCGACGATCAGGCGCACGGTCACCACCAAGCCCAGTGGATCGTATCTTGCTCCCATGCGATTGTGGCTTTGGCAAGGTTCTCATGACCAGGCCGGGCGCGGGACAGCAAACAGGCTTTGGATTGCGCCGGCCCCGTGTCGCCTCGTCGCGGCAGGCTGTCAGAGGTTGCGCGTATGGCCGTGGCCCGTGCCGCGTACTACATCAAGGTTCAACCGCGGAGCCGATCATGGATAGCAAGCCCGCCCCTTTCGTCCCGCCGGCGCCGAAGCCGCGCAGCCAGCCGCCGTCGACGCTGGAGATGATGCGCATCGTCTACCGCAACCCGCTCGAACTGTGGGGCGAGCCCTCATACAACGAGCCGTATATCTCGGTGAACGGCGTCGGCGGTCCGCTGGTCATCGCCAACGACCCGGCGCTCATCCGTCATGTGCTGGTCGACAACGTCAAAAACTACAGGATGGCGACGGTGCGCCAGCTCATCCTGCGGCCCATCCTTCGCGACGGGCTGCTGACGGCCGAGGGCGACGTCTGGAGGCGCTCGCGCAAGGCGATGGCCCCTGTGTTCACGCCTCGCCACATCTTCGGCTTCGCCCAGCCCATGCTGAAGCGCAGCCTCGCCTTCGCCGAACGCTACGAGGAAGGCGGTGTCTTCGACATCGCCGTCGACATGACCAACCTGACCTACGACATCCTCGCCGAAACCCTGTTCTCGGGCGAGATCGCGGGCGAGCCGGGCGCCTTCGCCAGCCAGATCGACAGGCTGTTCGAGACGATGGGGCGCGTCGACCCGCTCGACCTCCTGCGCGCTCCCGAATGGCTGCCGCGTCTCACCCGCCTGCGCGGCAGGAAGACCATGGCCTATTTCCGCAGCATCGTCGCCGACACGATGGAGATGCGCCGCGCCCGCATGGCGAAAGACCCGGACGTGCCGGAGGATTTCCTCACTTTGCTGCTGCGCGCCGAAGGCCCGGATGGTCTCACCCGCGGCGAGATCGAGGACAACATCATCACCTTCATCGGGGCCGGCCACGAGACCACCGCGCGCGCGCTCGGCTGGACGATCTACTGCCTCGCCGAAGCGCCCTGGGAACGCGAGCCTATCGAGCGCGAGATCGACGCGGTGCTTTCGCGCGAGCCGGACCCGGTCAAATGGCTCGACGCCATGCCGCTCACCCGCGCCGCCTTCGAGGAGGCGCTGCGGCTCTATCCGCCCGCGCCCTCGATCAACCGCGAGCCGATCGAGCCCGAGCAATGGCGCGACCTCTGGATCCCGCCCAAGGCCGCCGTGCTGATGATGCCGTGGACCATTCACCGCCACAGGAAGCTCTGGGACCAGCCCGACGCCTTCATGCCCCAGCGCTTCCATCCGGGAAGCCGCGAAAAGATCGACCGCTACCAGTACCTGCCCTTCGGCGCCGGTCCTCGCGTCTGCATCGGCGCCAGCTTCGCCATGCAGGAGGCGATCGTGGCGCTCGCCGTCTTGATGAGCCGCTACCGCTTCGACACGACGCCTCAGACGAAACCCTGGCCGGTGCAGAAGCTGACCACCCAGCCGCAGGGCGGCCTGCCGATGCGGGTCAGCGCGCGGCGGTAAATCCGGAATGAGGAGGGGGCGTCGTCCCGCCTTCCTCAGGCCGCTGGCCCGTCCGGCACGAAAGGCTCGACCTTGCCCTTCAGCTTGATGGTCATCGGATTGCCGAAACGGTCCTTGGAATTGCCGGCCGGCACGCGAATCCAGCCTTCGCTCACGCAATATTCTTCGACGTCTTTGCGCTCCTTGCCGTTGAACAGGATACCGACGCCGCGTTCCAGCGCCTGCGCGTTGTAGAACGGGCTGCGTTCGTCGTTGCTCAGTCTGTCGGGAAGGGTCATCGTCTGGTTTCCGTGGCCGCATCAGACACGGCGGACCGCCGATAGCCGGTCGCGCCTCGGGATACAAGCCGCCATGTGCACGCCAGCCTCACCCGAATCGTCAGTTCCGGCCGTAGAAGACGTTTTCCACATGCACCGGCCAGCGCCAGGGCAGCACGGCCACCATGTCGAAGCGCACCGCCAGTTTCGCGTAATCGCGCTGCCTTGCCAGCCAGAGGTCGGCCGCGCCCTCGATGCGCCGCTCGGATTCGCGCGCGATCGCCTCCATCGCCTCGATCAGCGTCTTGCGCGCCTTCACCTCGACGATCAGAACGAGGTCGCCGCGCCGCGCGATCAGGTCGATCTCGCCGAGTTTCGTCCTGTAGCGCCGCGCGACGATGCGGAAACCCTTGATCATCAGCGCGGCCGCCGCCAGCCATTCGCTGGAATGGCCGCGCCGGTAGGCTTTTCGGCGCAGCCGCAGCGTATCGTTGCGGGCGCGCTCAGCCATCGCGCAGCTCGATCAGCCGGCGGTAGAGCGCCTGCTTCGGCTGCCCGGTCATGCGCGCGGCTTCCGCCGCCGCCTTCGATGCCGGCATCTCGGCCGCCAGCGAGACCAGCAGCCTGTCGATGTCCTCCGGCGCCTCGGTCTTTTCCTCGGGCGGACCGACGCAGATGACGACCTCGCCCTTCGGCGTCGCGGCTTGCCCATAATGCGCCGCGAGCGCGGAAAGCCTGCCCGTGCGCATCTCCTCGAAGGTCTTGGTCAGTTCGCGCCCGATCGCGGCCGGCCGGTCTCCCAGCACCTCGGCCATCGCAGCCAGCGTCTCGGCGAGCCGCCTGGGCGATTCAAAGAAGATCAGCGTCGCCGAAACCGCGGTGAGCTGCGTAAGCCGTGTCTTACGCTGCCCGTCCCTGACCGGCAGGAAGCCGGCAAACAGGAACGCGTCCGACGGCAGGCCGGACGCCGTCAGCGCGGCCAGCACGGCGGACGCACCGGGGATCGGCACCACCCTTATCCCCGACGCCAGCGCCTGCTCGACCAGCCGGAAGCCGGGGTCCGACACCAGCGGCGTGCCGGCGTCGGATACCAGCGCCACGCTTTTCCCCTGTTCGAGCGCGGCGATCAGCTTCGGCCCCGCCTCGGTCGCATTGTGCTCGTGATAGGCGACCGGCCGCTGTCTGATCCCGTAGCGGTCGAGCAGCACTCGCGTCACGCGCGTGTCCTCGCACGCCAGCACGTCGCATGCTGCAAGCGTCTCAAGCGCGCGCAGCGTGATGTCGCGGAGATTGCCGATCGGCGTCGCCACCAGATAGAGCGCCGGCTCCAGCGGCCGCGCCGCGATTGCTGCCTGCCCTACCACATAGGTCTTCGCCTGATTTTCCATTCCCGCATTAACCAGCCAGCGCACCTGTCCGGCAAGCGCGTTCGTTCTTGTGCATCACCCACGCCGCCGCCACTCGCCACAGTCCGGAACGAAACCGGAGATGGCGGGTTAAACGGGCAACAATCATTTCTGTCCCGGGAGGACGCGATGGCCAATCTGATCATCCAGGATACGTTCGATCCCTACTACGCCGGCCGCGACAATGACGACGCGCGCGCCAAGCCGCGCCAGGTCGCGATGAAAAAATCCGAGCACAGCGCGGAGAGCGAGATCAGGCTTTCCAAGCAAGCGCCCGCCGCGGAAGTCCGCCGCGACCGCCGCCCCACGGCGCACTGACGGCAGGGCCGCACCGCGCTTGCCCAACCGCTTCGACATCTGCCTGGCGCGGCTCGAAACCGGCGCGCCGAAAGCTCAGCGCGCGAGGTCCGCCACCACCGCGTCGAGCACGATCATGCCCGACGGGGTGGCGCGCAGCCTGGAATTGCCGACCGGCGCGACCAGCCCCTCTTCCTGCAGCACCGACAGCCGCGCCGGCGAGAAGCCCTTGCCCGACATAGCTTCGTAGCGGGCGAGGTCGATCCCTTCCGCCAGCCTCAGCCCCATCAGCAGAAACTCGTCGGCTTCTTCCGAACGTGTCAGCACCTCGCCGCCGGTGATGCCGTGGCCGCGCGCCTCGACGAGGTTCGCCCAGGTCTCCGGCATCTTTTCCGCCACCGTCACCACGCGCCGTCCATTCTCCACGAAACGCCCATGCGCGCCCGGTCCGACGCCGACATATTCGCCGTAGCGCCAGTAGGTCAGATTGTGCCGGCTTTCCGCGCCCGGCCTGGCATGGTTGGAAATCTCATAGGCCGGCAGGCCGCGCGCCGCCGTCACCGCATGCGTCACCGCGTAGAGGTCGGCCGCGAGGTCGCTGTCGGGTATTTCGAACTTTCCCGCCGCGTGCAGCGCATGAAAGCGAGTGCCTTCCTCGATGGTGAGCTGGTAGAGCGACAGATGGTCGGCGGCATGGCCGATCGCTTCCTCCAGCTCCGCCTCCCAGGCTTCCGGCGTCTGGCCAGGCCGCGCATAGATTAGGTCGAAGGAGAGGCGCGGAAAGGTGTTTCGCGCCAGTTCGATCGCTTGCAGCGCCTCGGCGACGTTGTGCAGCCGGCCGAGGAAGCGCAGATCCTTGTCGTTCAGCGCCTGCACGCCGAGCGACACTCGGTTCACCCCCGCCGCGCGATAACCCCTGAACCGCCCGGCCTCCACCGATGACGGGTTCGCCTCCAGCGTCACCTCGATGCCTTCAGGCACCGTCCAGTTCCTGGCCACCGCGTCGAGCACGGCGCCGACCGTCTCGGGCTTCATCAGCGAGGGCGTTCCGCCGCCGAGAAAGATGCTGGTCACCGCGCGAGGGCCTGTCCTCTCGCGCATGGTCTTCAGCTCGATCTCGAAGGCGCGCGCAAAACGCTCCTGGTCGACCGGCTGGTGGCGCACATGGCTGTTGAAGTCGCAATAGGGGCACTTCGCCGCGCAGAACGGCCAGTGCACATAGACGCCAAAACCGGGGGAACGGTCCAGGGTCATCCGCTCAGGCCGCCCCCAGCTTCGCTTCGGCGAATTTCTGGAACGCCCGCGCCCGGTGCGACAGCGCGGTCGCCTGCCCCGGCTTCCAGCCGTGCTTCTCTTCGGCCGTCATCTCGCCGAAGGTGCGCGTCTGCCCGTCCGGCAGGAAGACCGGGTCGTAGCCGAAGCCGGAACCGCCGCGCGGCGGCCAGACCAGCCGCCCTTCCGCCTCGCCGCGGAAATATTCCGCCTTCCCGTCCGGCCACGCCAGGCAGATCACCGCCACGAAGCGGCCGGTGCGCTGCTCCGGCTTGACCGCGCCGACCTCCTGCATCGCTACCTCGGCGCGCTGCATGGCGATGCCGAAATCGCGCGTGCCGTCGGGCGTTTCGGCCCAGTTGGCGGTATAGACGCCCGGCTGGCCGCCCAGCGCGTCGATCACCAGCCCGGAATCGTCGCTGAGCGACGGCAGGCCGGTCGCCTTAGCCGCGGCGTAGGCCTTGATGTAGGCGTTCTCCTCGAACGTCGTGCCGGTTTCTTCCGGTTCCGGCAGGCCGTATTCCTTAGCCGACTTCGCCTCCAGCCCGAACGGGGCCATCAGATCGGCGAACTCCCTGAGCTTGCCGTCATTGTGGCTGGCGACGACGATCTTGGTCCCCTTGGGCAATTGCATCACAAACCCCACACTACTGGCCCCAGATCCTCGGCTCGGCGAATTCGATCGAGTTGCCGGACGGGTCGCGGAAATAGATCGAGCGGCCGCCCGAGGGCCACTCGAAATCGGCCTCGACCACGATGCCGCGCCGTTCGAGCGCCGTCCTCCACCGGTCGATCTCTTCGGCGCTTGCGGCAAAGCAGAGATGGCCTTCGCCGACCGCGCCATGCGGCGGCACCGGCAGTTTTGCGTCAGGCGGCAGCTGGTGCTTGGTCGCCTCTGCATTGAAGAGCAGCAGCACGCCCTGGCCGCAGCGGAAGAAGACGTGCCGGCCATCCACCTTGGCGATCCGCTGCAGCCCGATCACGTCGCGGTAAAAAGCTTCGGCCGCATCGAGATCGGTGACATAGAGCGCGGATTCGAGGATGGCGGAGGGCTGCATTGCGTCCTCACGCAACCGCCATCTGCTGCAGACCCACCAGCCGCGCAATGCCTTTCTTGGCGAGTTCCATCAGCCCCAGGAACTCCGCCTCGCTGAACGGGATGCCCTCGGCGGTGCCCTGCACCTCCACGATGCCGCCCCTGCCGGTCATCACGAAATTGGCGTCGGTGCCGGCCGAGGAATCCTCGACATAGTCGAGGTCGAGCACGGGCTGCCCGTCATGGATGCCGCAGGAAATCGCCGCCACATGGTCGCGCAGCACCTTCTGCACGCTCACCATCTGGCGCGCCTCCATCCAGCGCAGGCAGTCGTGGAGCGCCACCCAGCCGCCGGTGATGGACGCCGTGCGGGTGCCGCCGTCGGCCTGGATCACGTCGCAATCGACGGTGATCTGCTGCTCGCCGAGCGCACCAAGGTCGACCACGGCGCGCAAGGAGCGCCCGATCAGCCGCTGTATTTCCAGCGTGCGGCCGCCCTGCTTGCCGGCGGAGGCCTCGCGGCGCATGCGCTCGCCGGTCGAGCGCGGCAGCATGCCGTATTCGGCCGTCACCCAGCCCTTGCCGGAATTGCGCAGCCAGCCGGGAACCTTCTCCTCCAGGCTCGCCGTGCACAGCACGTGCGTGTCGCCGAACTTCACCAGGCAGGAGCCCTCGGCATGTTTCGACACGTTGCGTTCGAAGGAAACGGCGCGCATTTCGTCGAACTGGCGCTTGGATGGACGCATTTAGGCTCTTTCTGTTCAGGGGAACGCGACTCTTGGCCGGCTTTTAGCCCCCGCCCGGCGGCAGCGCAAAGGAAAACGGGGCGGCATCCAGCCTCCCCACAGTGTTGTGATACGGCGTTGTGTTCGTACCCCGGCTGTCTATATCTTGGGGGCCGGAGGTTATTGCCCACAATGACCAAGCCAGTGCTCGACCAGAATCTGCAATTGCTCGACATGCGCTCGCGCGACATCTTCCGGCGCGTCGTCGAATCCTATCTCAAGGACGGCGAGCCGGTCGGCTCGCGCAACCTGTCGCGCATGCTGCCCTCTTCGCTGTCGCCCGCCACCGTGCGCAACGTGATGAGCGACCTCGAGCAGCTCGGCCTCGTCTATGCGCCGCACATCTCGGCCGGGCGCCTGCCGACGCAGAAGGGCCTGCGCTTCTTCGTCGACGCCTTCATGGAACTGGGCGATCTCTCGGAAGAGGAGCGCCGTGTCATCGAGGCCCAGGTCAAGGCTTCCGGCAGCGGGGCCTCGCTGGAACAGATGCTGACGGAGGCAAGCCAGCTGCTGTCGGGCATGTCGCGCGGCGCCGGCCTTGTCGTCACCGCCACCAACGAGGTCGCGCTGAAGCACATCGAGTTCATCCAGCTCGAGCCGACCAAGGCGCTGGCGGTGCTGGTGTCCCAGAACGGCGACGTCGAGAACCGCGTCGTCGACCTTCCGGCCGGCGTCACCGTCTCGCAGCTGCACGAGGCCTCGAACTTCCTCAACGCCCATATTCGCGGCCGCACGCTCGCCGAAGCCAAGGCCGAGATCGCGCGCGTCAACGAAGAGACGAGGGCAGCCCTCGACACGCTGTCGCAGGAGCTGGTGGAGAAGGGCCTCGCGGTTTGGGCCGGCAGCGAAAGCGGCCTGCCGTCGCGGCTCATCGTGCGCGGCCGCGCCAACCTCTTGGAAAACGTCACCGCCCAGGCCGACATCGAGCTCATGCGGCGCCTGTTCGAGGACCTCGAGACGCAGGACGGCCTCATCCAGCTGCTCGGGCTGGCCGAGGAGGGGCCGGGCGTGCGTATCTTCATAGGCTCGGAGAACAAGCTGTTCTCGCTGTCGGGCTCCTCGCTGGTCGTCGCTCCCTACCGCGACAAGGACGCGCGCGTCATCGGCGCGCTCGGCGTCATCGGCCCGACCCGTCTCAACTACGCCCGCATCGTGCCGATGGTCGACTACACCGCACAGATCGTGTCGCGCATGCTGCGATAGGATGGCGGCGCGCTGCCGCCCGGTATAGGTTGGCTGCCGACCGCAGGAGATACCCATGGCGCTCGAAGAATTAAAGGCTCAGATCGCCCTCCTGCTGGAGGAGATGGTCAACCAGCCCGAAGACGAGCACGAGGTGCTGGAACAGCTGCGCGAGAAGCTCAACGAGCTGCGCGCCATGGGCATGCCGCTGCCCGACGACCTCGTGGCATTGGAAAAGCGCCTCGAGGAGCGGTTTCCGGAAAGCCGCGCTTGATGCATCCGCCGCTTCGTTCGCAACGCCGTCATTTGCGCGCCTGAAGGCTGCCCATGGCCGGCTCGCGTGATGATATCCCCCGGGTGAAGCGCCGTCTGTGGCGGTACCTGCTGCTCTCGTCTTATGCGATTGTTCTCTTTGCCTCCGGCGCGCTCGTGGCGCTCGCCGGCGCTGCGATCATCTACGTCAACTCGAAGCCGGACCTTGCCATCTGGCACACGGCCGACCTCGACGGCGAATTCGCCGCCCGCTCCGGCCTCAAGACCTTTGGCGAGTATCTGCAGCTTGAGGAAGCGTTGTTCACCGAGCTGAAAAGCGAGGTCTACGACAAGATCGAGGAAAGCGAGCGCTCCACCTTCAACCGCTACACGGCGGGCAGCAAGTCCGACCCCGACATCTGGACGCCGAACTGGAACCGCACTTTCGAGCTCGCCAAACCGGAGGCGACCTTCGGCGTCCTCCTGCTGCACGGCTATTCCGACAGCCCCTACAGCCTGCGTGGCTTCGGAACCGTGATGCACGCAGCGGGCGCTCATGTCCTCGGCCTGCGCATTCCCGGACACGGCACGGCGCCGAGCGCGCTGAAGTACACCGTCGCGGACGACATGACGGCCGCCGTCAGGCTTGCCATGCAGCATATGAAAGCGGTCATGGCCGACCGGCCGATCTTCATCATCGGCTATTCCAATGGCGGCGCGCTCGCCGTCAACTACAGTCTGGAAGCCATCGAGGACGCCACCCTTCCGGTGCCGGCCGGCCTCGTGCTGATGTCGCCCGAGATCGGCATCTCGCGCGCCGCCGCCTATGCGAACTGGCAGGCCAAGGTCGGCGACCTGCTCGGCCTCGACAAGCTCGCCTGGAGTTCGGTTCTGCCGGAGTTCGACCCGTACAAATACAATTCCTTTGCCGTCAATGCCGGCGAGCAGGCCTGGCAGATGACCGAGAAGGTCCGGACGAAGCTCGACCGGCTGTCGCGAAACGGCCAGCTCGGCGAAGTCGCGCCGATCCTCGCCTTCCAGTCGGCAGTCGACGCCACCGTGATCGCCAATGCCGTCGTCACCGGCCTCTTCGCTAGGCTGCCGTCAGGCGACCACGAACTCGTCATCTACGACGTCAATCGCTTCTACGAGGCGCAGGGACTGATCACCAAGCAGATCGACCTCGAAAGACTGATCTCTGGCCCGAGTACGGCCTATGCTGTCGACATCGTCACCAATCGCGACAGCACGACCTTCGACGCCGTGCTGCGCAGCCGCGCCGCCGGCAGCGACGCCGTGACGACGACCGAACTCGGCCTGTCCTGGCCGGACGACGTCTACTCGCTCGCCCACATCGCGCTGCCCTTCTCGCCCGACGATCCGCTCTACGGCGACGATCCGCGCTCGGAAAACCCCGGCATCAGGCTCGGCCGGCTCGCGCTGCACGGCGAGAACAACACGCTCTCCATCCCGCCGACGATGATGACGCGCCAGCGCTGGAACCCGTTCCACGCGTTCATGGTCGCGAAGATCGCGCAATTCGTGCGCGAGCGCGTGGGCGGCGCGTCAAGTCAGTAGGAAGCGCACAGCCGAATTTCCGGCGTGCGTCGAGCGCCAGTCCCAACCCCACGCTGCCGAACACGTCGCCCTCGACGACCGCCGCGTCCGGAACCAGCGACAGGATGCTGCCCCGCGCCAGCGGGGTGGCGGTGGAACCGCCGGTCAGGAACACGGCGGTGATGTCGGCGGGCTTCAACCCGGCGTCGGCGATCGTCCGCTCCACCGTCGCGGCGACGCGACCAACGTCGTCGAGGATCGTTTCCTCCAGCCCGTCGCGGGTGATCTCCGCGCTGAACCTGGCATCCGTCAAGTCGACTACGATCGACGCCTTTGGCCTGTCGGTCAGCTCGATCTTCGCCCGCTCCACCAGTTGCGCCAGCGCATGGCCGAAGCGGTGATCGACGACCTCGATCAGCCGTTCTACCAGATCAGGCCGCGCCGCCTCGAAGCGCATCTGCCTGAGCTCGATCCTGGCCTTGGCGGTGTAGAGCAGGTTGATGCGCTGCCAGGTCGCCAGGTCGACGAAATAGCCGGCGGGCAGGTTGCGTTTGCCGTCCTTCGTCGGCGTCAGGTAACCGAGTTCCGGCATCACATGGGCGAGGCTCGCCAGCCGGTCGAAATCGGTGCCGCCGATATGGATGCCGCGATTGGCGAGGATATCGTCCTTGCGGTCGCCTGCTTTGGCGCGCTTTGGCGAAACCCTGACAATCGAGAAGTCCGAGGTGCCGCCGCCCATGTCGACGATCAGCGCCAGTTCTTCGCGCGTCACGCTCTGCTCATAGTCGAGTGCTGCCGCGATCGGCTCGAACTGGAACGCGATCTGCCTGAAACCTTGCGCGCGCGCCGCCTTCTCCAGTTCAGTCTGTGCCGCTGCGTCGGCCTCGGCATCGTCGTCGACGAACTGCACCGGCCGTCCCAGCACGACGGTGTCGACGGCTTCGCCGGCATGACCTTCCAGCCGCTTCTTCAGATGTCCCAGGAATATGCCGATGATGTCGGTGAAGGCGATCGAGCGCGACTTGAGGCGCGTCTTCTCATGCACCAGCGAGCTGCCGAGCACGCTTTTCAGCGCACGCATCAGCCGGCCCTCGACCCCGTCGGTATATTGCCCAATGCCGCTGCGGCCGAGATAGGTGCCGTTGTCCTCGTAGTTGAAGAAGACGGCGCTGGGCAGCGTGACCTCGTCCCGTTCCAGCGGCACCAGCCGCGGCTTGCCGTTCTCGATGAGACCGACGGTCGAATTGGAAGTGCCAAAGTCTATGCCGCCGTAAACCGGTCGCATGGCAATGTCCTCGATCGTGGCTGAAAGCGTGGGGACGTGCCCGATACACAAGCGCGGACTGTTTGTCGATGCCGGAATTGCGACCGGCCGCGCGATGCGGCGGGTCGTGTGGGATGGCGGTCACACTGCGCGGATCGTCACGCGCGGGCTATGGCTGCCCGGCTTCAGTTCCGCGTGCCGTGCAGCGTCATGTCGAACTGGACGAGGTTCGAATAGATCGGCGTACCGACGCCCATGCCATAGGGCGAGCGGTAGATCGAGCCGGTGACATGGAAGGAGATCGCACCGCCCTTCTGCTTACCGACCGTCGCCTGGAACGTGGCCGGTCGCGATTTTCCCCGCGCCGTCAACACGCCGTCGATGCGCGCCGTCGATGATCCGGTCCTCGTCACCGCTGTCGAGCGAAAGGTGATCTCCGGATATTCAGCTACGTCGAAGACAGCATCCGAGCGCAGGAAATTCTCTACCCTGGCTTCATTGGCGTGCACGCTTTCCGGATAGAGCGTGATCGTCACTTTCGATTTGCCGACGTTGCTGCCGTCGATGCGGAAGCTGCCCTTGTAATCCGGAAAGCTTCCCTTGATGCCGCCGCCACCCACCTGGTCCACCGCGAAGCGGATCGAGGATGATTTGTCGATCCGGTAGCTGCCCGCCGCGTCGGACAGTGCGTCAGCCGCCGCCTGCGCCGTCGCCGAGAAGCCGGCCAGCGGCGCCGCGAGGAGAAAGGCCGCAAGGCCTGCGCGAACTCTCGTCTGCAAACTGGAACTACGCATCGTCGTTGGTCCTTCTGATGAGCCCCGCGCCGAGGCCTGGAACCATGCGTCCGAGCACGTTGTCGCGCAGCAGGAAGTGATGTCTGAGCGCCGCCGCCGCATGGCCGGCGACGAGCAGCAGCGCCAAATAGGCAAGAAGTTCATGTGCCTCGCGCCAGAACGCCTCGGCCTCCGCCGAGGGCGGCAGCGGCAGCGGCGGAATAAGCACGAGGTCGAAAACGAAGCTCGGTATGCCGAGCGTCGAGGTCGACGCCAGCGCCCACCCGGCGAGCGGCACGATCAGGGTCAGCGCAAGCAGCGCGCCCTGCACCGTTGCCGCGGCCAGTCGCTCGATGCGGCCGAGACTCGCATCGGCGGCAGGAGCGCCAGCAACGATGCGCCAGCAAAGCCTCAGCACGGCCAGCGCCAGGATGAGGAAGCCGAACGACTTGTGCCACTGGATGAGTTCGAACTGCAGCGCCATGCTCTTCAAGCGCTCCATCGAGAAGCCGAGCAGTATCTGGCCGAGAAACAGTGCCGCGATCGCCCAGTGGAAGCTTATCGAGACGGGGCTGTAAGCCCTGTGCCGCGACATTGCTGCCGCCTCGCTTTGATGTTTCACGCGCTGCTAACGATGGCCGCTATCGGGATATTCCCTGACCGCTCCGACATTCCATCAGCCGCTCTTATGGGTCGATCTCGGGAATTCGTGTGAGACCCGGACCAAAATCTGCTAAACGCCGCGCTTTCCGTTTCGTGGACCCTTGTCATGACCCTTGCCGGTTTCATCGCCTATAGCGGCGCGCTCGCGCTGGCTGCCGCCATCCCCGGCCCCGGCGTCACTGCGCTGGTCGCCCGCGCGCTCGGCTCCGGCTTCCGCTCGTCGCTCTTCATGTCGCTCGGGCTGATCCTCGGCGACCTCACCTATCTCACCGCAGTGGTGCTCGGCTTGGCAATTGTCGCGCAGACCTTCGGTCTGGTCTTCCTCGCCATCAAATGGGCGGGCATCGCCTATCTGGCGTGGCTCGCCTGGACCTTCTGGACGACCGGCATCACCGCCGAGACCGTCGAGGCGAAGAAGGCGAAGGGCGGCTTTTTCGCCAGCTTCCTTGCCGGCCTCACCGTCACGCTCGGCAATCCGAAGACGATGATCTTCTATCTCGCGATCACGCCGACCATTGTCGACCTGAAAACGGTCACCCTCGCCGAATACGGCGTGCTGGCGCTGCTGACGGTGGTTGTCCTGCTGGTCGTACTTGTCCCCTATCTGGCGCTCGCGGCCAAGGCGCGCTGGTTCCTCAGGACGCCGCGCGCCTTGAAGGCGCTCAACCGCACCGCCGCCGCTTTCATGGCCGGCGCCGCTGCGGCAATCGCCGCCCGCCAGTAGTTTTTGCGCCAAATTATTCCTGAAACCGGCGCCTTGGCGAAACAGGAATCCGTGCGTTGTGCGTTTTAGGCATGCCGGGCACTCGGATTCCTCGGCCCCGCGCACTATGTTCCGATGCCAAGAGGAGGGCCTTTCCATGAACAAGCCTGTCACCGCCACCCACGTTCCCGGCCGCGGACGCGTCTACAACTCGATCACCGAAACGATCGGCGACACGCCGCTGGTCAGGCTCGACAAGTTCGCCAAGGAAAAGGGCATCGTCGCCAACCTCCTGGCCAAGCTCGAATTCTTCAACCCGATCGCCAGCGTCAAGGACCGCATCGGCGTCGCCATGATCGAGGCGCTGGAAGCTTCCGGCAAGATCGCGCCGGGCAAGAACACGCTGATCGAGCCTACGTCCGGCAACACCGGCATCGCGCTCGCCTTCGCGGCGGCCGCCAAGGGCTACAAGCTCATCCTCACCATGCCCGAGACGATGTCGGTCGAGCGCCGCAAGATGCTGGCGCTGCTCGGCGCCGAGCTGGTGCTCACCGAAGGCCCGAAAGGCATGAAGGGCGCCATCGCCAAGGCCGACGAGCTCGCCGCCACCATTCCCGGCGCCATCATCCCGCAGCAGTTCGAGAACCCGGCCAACCCGGAAATCCACCGCAAGACGACGGCCGAGGAAATCTGGAACGATACCCAAGGGGCGGTCGACATCTTCGTCGCCGGCATCGGCACCGGCGGCACCATTACCGGCGTCGGCCAGGTCATCAAGAAGCGCAAGCCGTCGCTGCATGTCGTCGCCGTCGAGCCCGAGGCCTCGCCGGTGCTGTCGGGCGGCCAGCCCGGCCCGCACAAGATCCAGGGCATCGGCGCCGGCTTCGCGCCAAAAATCCTCGACACCTCGGTCTACGACGAGATCGTAAAAGTCTCCAACGACGACGCCGTCGCCAACGCTCGCCTTGTCGCGCGGCTCGAAGGCGTGCCGGTCGGCATTTCGTCGGGCGCAGCACTGCAGGCGGCGATCGTCGTCGGCTCGCGCCCCGAAAACGCCGGCAAGAACATGGTGGTGATCATCCCCTCCTTCGCCGAGCGCTATCTGTCGACGGTGCTGTTCGAAGGGCTGGGCGGGTAGGCGTCGCGGCTCGGGCCGAGCAGGGGGCCGGGTCTGCGCCTGCCGGAGACAGGCCCGTGCTATTCGAGTAGAATTGCGGGATGCGGCAACGCCTCCAGTTTTGTACGTCCGCCGACGGTACCCGCATCGCCATAGCCTCCATTGGTCGCGGGCCGCCTCTGGTGCGGGCGGCGCACTGGCTCAGCCATGTCGAATTCGACCTCGAAAGCCCGGTCTGGAGCCCATGGCTGCAGGCCCTTGCCGATCAGAACACCTACATCCGGTACGACCAGCGCGGCTGCGGCCTGTCCGACCGGGAGGTGACGGACTTCTCGCTCGATGCCTGGGTGAGCGACCTGGAGGCAGTCGTCGACACGCTGGGGCTTGAGCGGTTTCCTCTCCTGGGCATGTCGCAGGGCGGCGCGGTTGCCATTTCTTACGCCCATCGGCACCCCGAAAATGTCTCCCGGCTGATCCTCGTCGGCGCCTATGCCCGAGGAGCGCTGCGGCGGGGCGGCGGCGCCGCCGAAAGGCTTGAAGCCGAGACGCTGGTGAACCTCATCCGCGTCGGCTGGGCGCGCGACAACCCGACCTTCCGGAATGTGTTTGGACAGCGGTTTCTTCCCGCGGGCACGCCGGAACAGCACCGATGGTGGCACGACCTCGAACGAATCACGGCAAGCCCCGAGGTCGCCGCCCGGACGCTGGAAGCCTTCCAGATGGTCGAGGTTTCGCAGCTCGCCGCGCAATTGCGCCTGCCGGCGCTGATCATGCATTCGCGCGGCGACGCTGCCGTGCCATTCGAGGAAGGCCGTCACCTGACCGCCCTCATCCCCGAGGCGCGGTTCGTGCCGCTCGAAAGCGACAATCACATCATTCTCCAAAGCGAGCCCGCCTGGGCGAAGTTCCTGGCCGAGTTGCGCGCCTTCCTCGGCCAGAACGCGCCACGCAGCGGCGGCCGCCCCACTGGCCCCCGCACCGGGCTGACGGCGGCGGAGGCCGACGTGCTGGCCTATCTCGTGCAGGGCCTCGGCAACCGCACGATCGCGGAACGGCTCGGCAAGAGCGAAAAGACCGTTCGCAATCAGGTCTCGGCGATCTTGAACAAGCTCGGGGTCCATACCCGCGCCGAGGCAATCGTGCGCGCGCAGGACCTCACGACCGGTCAATAGGCGCCAAACTCGGGACATCGGTCCCAATCCTTTCGCATTTTCCATCTCCCGCATGGGACATCTGCCTCATGCGCTCGCGCCGATGTTGGCGGAGGTTGCGCCGCGTCGAAGCGAGAGGGAGGACGCATGCACAGGGTCGACTTCCATCATGGCGCCTTTGGGCGCTGCAGCTGAACGTGCCTTGAGCAGCGCCAAGCCGAGAAGAAGTCACGTCTGAAGATTTTGCGCCGTTACCGATCAAGAAGCTTTTCGACGTGTTTTCAGAAACACGAGGTCCTCATCCGGAACGCCCGTACACGTCTCGGTGCGGCGGGTAGTTCCATCTGAATAAAGCCAGATGAAAGGGAGAATACCAATGTTGCGGACATCTTGCACGATAGCCGGATTGCTAAGCCTTGGCGTTGCCTTGCCCGCTGCCGCCGATGAAACATGCCTTTCGCCTTACATGGCCAAGATCACCGGCCACGAAGACTATGTCTACGTGTGGACGCTCGGCGTGGATGGCCTTGGCGACGGTTCCGACAAGCTGGTCACCATCGATGTGCGCGAGGGTTCGCCGACTTCAGGCAAGGTGATCGACGTCGATTCCGTCGGCAGCCGCAACGAGGCCCATCACGGCGGCTTCACCGACGATCGCCGCCAGTTCTGGGCGACAGGCCTCGACACGAGCACCATCTTCATCTTCGACGTGGCGAGCGACCCGGCCAATCCGAAGCTCGTCAGGACGATCGACGATTTCGAGGAAAAGACCGGCGGCGTGGTCGGACCGCACGGCGCCTATGCGCTGCCCGGCCGCATGATGATCCCGGCGCTGTCGAACAGGGACGGCACCGGCCGCACCGCGATCGTGGAATATTCCAACCAGGGCGAGTTCGTCGCCACCCACTGGATGCCGACCGCCGCGGAGGCGAAGAAAATTCCCGGCGGCGAACACGCCGACGGCTACGGCTACGACGTGCGCGTGCTGCCCCGCAAGAACGTGATGCTGACCTCCTCCTTTGCTGGCCGCGAGAATTATATGCGGCCCTTCGGCGAGGTGGCCGGCGATCCGGAGGCGATGAAGAAGTTCGGCGGTTCCATGATCATCTGGGACTTCCATGCCCGCACGCCGAAGAAGGTGTTCCAGGTGCCGGGCGTGCCGCTCGAGGTGCGCTGGGCCTGGGGCGAGGACAAGGCGCACGCCTTCACCTCCACCGCGCTGACCTCGCAGCTCTGGCTGGTCTACGAGGACGACGGCGGCGAATGGCAGGCCAAGGCCGTCGCCGACATCGGCGATCCCCAGAAGCTGCCGGTGCCGGTCGACATCAGCCTCAGCGCCGACGACAAGACGCTTTTCGCCAACACCTTCATGGACGGCATGACGCGCGTCTACGACGTCTCCGACCCGCATGCGCCCAAGCAGATCTACGAGAAGAAGATCGGCACGCAGGTCAACATGGTCTCGCAGAGCTGGGACGGGCAACGTCTCTATTACACAAGCTCGCTGCTGGCCAACTGGGACAAGTCGGGCGCCGACAACGAGCAGTTCCTGAAGGCCTACAGCTGGAACGGCAAGGAACTCGCGCCGCGCTTCGAGATCGACTTCACCGGGGAGGAACTCGGCCGCCCGCACATGATGGCGTTCGGGGCGGCGAGCCTCTACGCCAACTAAAGGCCGGGAGCGGGGCTCAGGCCCCGCCCTTTTCAAGGGAACCCGACCGATGGCGCGCACTCTCGTACTGGCGTCCGCACTGCTTGCGGCAGCCTGCTTCGCCGGCGCCGCTTCCGCGCATGACGACGCCTATGCCAAGCCGTCCGCGCCCCCGTCAGGCGCGGCGGCCTTCGCCTTCACCCTGCCCGAGCCCGGCTCGTACCGGCTGCCGCCGATCCGCGCGGCGGCGGGCGGGCAGGTGCTGGCCGAGGACGGATCGAGGATCGACCTGGCCGCGCTGCTGCGCGGCAGCATCACGGTCTTCTCCTTCATCTACACGCGCTGCGCCGACATCTGCCCGGACGCGACCATGCGGCTCGCCGACCTGCGCGAACGCGCTAGGCGCTATCCCGCTCTTGGCGACGGGCTGCGTCTGGTGTCGATGAGCTTCGACCCCAGCCACGACACGCCGTCGGTCATGCGCGACTATGGAGCGCTGTGGAGGACGTCCGGCGACGGAGGCGCCGAGTGGCGCTTCCTCACCGCGGCCGGCAGGCCGCAGCTTGCCCCCATACTCGCCGCCTACGACCAGGCGGTTGCCCCTGTCGATCCGAAGGACCCGACCGGCGGTCTCGATCATATCCTGCGGGTCTTCCTGATCGACCGGGCCGGGCAGATCAGGAACGTCTACAGCATGGATTTCCTCGACCCCGAACTGGTGCTGACCGACATCCTGACGCTCGCCGGGGAAAGCGCCGGCGATTGATCGCCGGCGGCGCAAACGTGCTTCCAATCAGGAACTTGTTGTCG
This sequence comes from Mesorhizobium sp. KR9-304, assembly GCF_040049215.1. Lineage (NCBI taxonomy): Bacteria > Pseudomonadati > Pseudomonadota > Alphaproteobacteria > Hyphomicrobiales > Phyllobacteriaceae > Mesorhizobium > Mesorhizobium sp. KR9-304. The sequence continues at coordinate 1,048,424 of NZ_JBDZDN010000001.1, forward strand.
GCCATCGGCGACTCCGCCGGCGGCAACGCAAGGTACCCCGAAGCCCGTTCAATGCGCGCGACGCCCCTCGCGCGGCCGGCATCTCCGATCGTCTGGCCCGTGATCCATTGGCAAAAACTTAGCATATTAGCTAAGTTTTCACTTGCGGTTCGCGGCCGTGGGGTGATAGTTAGCAACATGGCTAAGCATGACACCGATCTCTCGCTTCTGTTCCACGCTCTGGCTGACGCAACCCGGCGGTCGATGCTCACCCAACTGGCCGAACGGCCGGCCCGGGTAACCGATCTGGCTGGTCCGACGGGCCTCAGCCTGCCGACGGTAATGCGGCACCTTTCCGTGCTGGAGGAAGCAGGATTGATCACGACGTCCAAGGACGGGCGCGTGCGCACCTGCGCCATCGTACCCGAAGCCATGGAACCGGTCCGGACATGGATCGACGAGCAGCGGGCCATCTGGGAAGCGCGGCTCGACCGGCTGGAAACATTTGTGATGGATGTGATGAAGGAACGCGGAAAATGACATCGAACCCGAAGCCGAGCATTGCGAAGATGACGTCGCCTCACGACCGAAAGGGCCGTTTTGCGACGCTGACCTTCGAGCGGGAGGTGGCCGCGCCGGTGTCGACGTTGTGGCAGGCCTGGACGGCGCCCGCCGCACGCGCGGTCTGGGCGGCGCCCTCCCCGTCGGTCACCGTGGATTTCCTGGAAGCCGATACCAGGGTCGGCGGACGCGAGGTCTCGCTCTGCAAGGTGGAGGGCCAGCCCGACATTCGCTGCGAGGCTGGCTGGCTGGAGTTGCAGCCAGCGCTGCGCAGCGTGAACTACGAGGTGATCTCGTCCGCGGGCGTGTCGCAATCGGCGGCCTTGGTCACCGCGGACTTCGCCGATCTCGGCAAACGCAGCAGTCTGGTCGTGACGGTACAGCTTTCCTCGCTGGCCGGGGATATGGAGGCCGGTTACCGGCAGGGTTTCGGCGCCGGACTGGACAATCTCGCCGGCGTGGCCGAGCGGACCATGGTGCTGCAGCGGGTGATCAGGGCGCCGCGCGCGGTGGTCTGGAACGCGTGGATGAACAACGAGACGCTGCCGCTGTGGTGGGGACCGGAGGGCTATTCCTGCCGCACGAAGAGGATCGACCTCAGGACGGGCGGCGAATGGGTCTTCGACATGATCGGGCCGGACGGCACGGTCTACCCGAACCATCATCTCTATGGCGAGGTGAGGCCGGAAGAACGCTTCGGCTATACGCTTCTCTGGGGCGAAAACGGACCGAAACATGCCGACGCATGGGCCTCCTTCGAGGATCGGGACGGGTTCACCGAGGTGACGCTCGGCATGGTCATGTCCACGGCCGCCGGGTTCCAGGAGGCGATGGGCTTCGGGGCGGTGGAACTGGGACTGGAGACGCTGGGCAAGCTGGACCGTTTCATCGCGTCGCAGTGACAGGCCTGTCGGTTCGGCTTCCGCCTGAGCCGAAGCGCGCTTCAGGACCTGGGCACCTCGCCCCCACGAAAGTGGGGGAGAGGTGGCCGCGAAGCGGCCGGTGAGGGGGCACATCACATCCCTTTGTGAGAGATTAGTCTGCCGGCCGCACCATCTTGCACGTTCTTCCCTACCCGGCCCGCCGGGATCGCGAAGCCGCGACGTATCGTCGGCCGGCGTCCCGAAACCGCCGTCGTGGCATCAATGATAGAAGTAGGGATCGAGAACCCGCACCTCGGTGATGCGGTTCACCGGCAGAGCGCTTTTCTGAGCGGCCTGGCGGACGGCTTCGGGCGTGGGAGCATCGTAAATACAGAAGCTCTGCCGCTTGTCGGGAGTCACGAAGGACTGGACCCAGGTGACGCCGCCTTCGGCGTTGCGTGCGATAACTCCCCCGCAGGCGCCGGCGCCTTCGTCGTCGACAGGGATGTTCAGTCCGTCCGGGAACGTGCGTTCCACCATGTAGCGGGGCATTCAAGGTCTCCGTTTCTCGAGTTCGATCGCCCGTTTCGGGCAGGTCGAGAATGTACCGGGCGCATCAAACCGGCATCGGCGGAATTCCCCATTCTCGTGGGGAACATTCCCCATTTTTTTTGCGGGCGAACCGCTGCTATTCTCGCGCCATGAAGCTGCTCGAGCGCCAGGATCTTATGGCCAGGCTCCAGTCAATGCTCGCCGACGCCGAGCGGGGCAACGGTCGGGTCGTGGCGCTGAGCGGCGAGGTCGGCGTCGGAAAGACGGTGCTGGCGCGCGCGTTCGCGGAGCTGGTGGGCGAGAAGGTTCGTGTGTTGTGGGGAGCGTGCGAGGACCTCGCGACCCCCGAGCCACTCGGCCCACTGCAGGAAATCGCTCGAAGCGCCGGCTGGGACCTGCAAGGCGCCGTCGCGCGCGGCGGCAGGCTCGCCGCCTTTTCGGAAGCGCGAGCCAGCTTCGAGCGGGAAGGGTCCGCCAGCCTGCTGGTGATAGAGGACCTGCACTGGGCGGACGACGCGACCGTCGACTTCGTCCGCTTCCTTGGCCGCCGCATCGGCGACACGCGCATCCTGTTGTTGCTCACCGCCCGCAGCGACGAGCCGGCGGGCCGCGCGCGCCTCAGACGCTGCCTTGTCGACATTCCCGCAAACAATGTCGCGCGCATCGACGTGCCCCTGCTGACGGAGGAAGCGGTTGCCGATCTCGCCCGCGCGGCCATGCTCGACGCGGCGGCGATCTACCGCCTGACCGCGGGCAACGCCTTCTACGTAACCGAGCTTATCCGCGCCGCCGGCGCCGGCGCCCTGCCCGCTTCGGTCAACGATGCCGTGCTTGCGCGCGCCGACCGGCTTTCGGCGGCGGCGCGCAGCCTGCTGGACGCGGTTTCGATCTTTCCGCGCCGGGCCGAGATTGCTTTCGTCAACGCCACACTCGGGCGAGATTGCCTTGCCGAGATCGAGGAAGGCGCGGCGGTGGGGATTCTCACCATCTCCGGCGAGGCTTGCTGTTTCCGCCACGAAGTCGCCCGCCGCGCGATCGAGAGCGCACTCGCTCCGGGACGCCGCCGCGGCTTGAACGCCGCCGCGCTGGCGGCGCTCAGGAAGGCGCGCGTGGCGGCGACGCGCCTTGCCCACCACGCGCACGAGGCGAACGACGCAGCGGCCGTCAGGAAATACGCGCCGGTCGCCGGCGAGGAGGCATCACGCCTAGGCGCCCACCGTGAGGCCGTCGAGCACTTCAGGAGGGCGCTGGCGCATACCAACACATTCGGGTTGGACGAGCGCCTCGCGCTCTACGAACGGTTCGCCTTCGAATGCCATCTGATCGGCCGCACCAGAGAGGCCCTGTCCGGGCAGAAGTCGGCCCTGGACCTCTACCGGGCGATGGGTGACATCGTACGCGAAGGCGACAGCCTGAGATGGCTCTCGCGTCTCAGCTACCTCGACGGCAACCGGGCCGACGCCGACCGCTTCGGGCAGCAGGCCGTCGACGTACTGGAGCCGCTGCCGCCGGGGGCGGAGCTCGCCATGGCCTATTCCAACATGTCGCAACTGGCCATGCTGGGAAACGACCCCGACGCAGCCGTTGCCTGGGCCGACAAGGCGATCACGCTTGCCGGGCCGGCCACGCTCGACCGGCCGGATATCGTCTGCCACGCGCTCAACAACATCGGCACCGCCGTCCAGTGGCGCTGTCCCGGGGACGCCAGGGACCGGCTGGAACGAAGCCTGGAGACGGCGCTGGCCAACGACTTCCCCGAACATGCCGCCCGCACCTACACCAATCGCGGTTGCCTCGGATACAATCTGTTGGCGGATGCCGAGGCCAGGGCGTGGCTCGAGGCGGGCATCGGCTACTGCATCGAGCGCGATCTCGACACATGGCGCGACTATATGCGCGCTTGGCTGGCCGACGTGCATCTGCGGCAGGGGCGCCTGGACGAAGCCGCGACGGTCGCCGAGTTGGTCCGGGCGAATGACGACGCCGCTCCGCTGGCCCGCTACCCGGCCAATCTTGTGCTGGCGAAGGTGCGCACGCGCAGAGGCGATCCGGCCGATGACCTCGTTCGGGAACTGGCCGGATATCTCGAAACCGGCATGGAACTGCAGCGGTTCGCGCCTTATGCCGCGCTGATGGCCGAGCGCGCTTGGCTCGGCCTTTCAGATCGCGAGGCTGCGCTCGCCTTGCTCGACAAGGCGAGATCGATGGCCTCCGACGCGAACATGATTGCCTATGTGCTCTGGTGGCAGAGGATGCTCGGCGCTGAAGCGACTTCCGGGGACATGGGCGGGATGCCGCGCCCCTTCGCCCTCGTCTTCGCCGGCGACTGGCGATCTGCCGCCCTAAGCTGGCAGGCGCTCGGCGCGCCTTACGAGCAGGGGCTGTCGCTGCTGGAGGGCGATGGCCAAGCGCAGCGCAGCGCCCTTGATCTTTTCGAGGCGCTCGGTGCAGCGGCGGCTAGCGCGCGGGTGCGCGAGCTTTTGCGGCAAGGCGGCATCAGGATTGTTCCTCGCGGGCCGCGCGCGACTACGCGCTCCAATCCCTGGGGTCTGACCAAGCGGCAGATCGACGTGCTGAAGCTGATCGACCAGGGCCGGTCGAACGGCCAGATCGCCGGCGCCCTCTTCATCTCGGCCAAGACCGTCGACCATCACATATCCGCGATACTCGACAAGCTGCAGGCGAGGTCGCGCGGTGAGGCGGCGGCGGTCGCCCGCAACTCCGGCCTCATCCTCAACTGAGCGCGTTGCCAGGTCGGCGGAAGCGTTCCATGTGATCCCACTTTCCAACCGACATACGCGGTGAGCAGCGAAGGTCGGCGAGAAGGACACTGCGCCGGCGGATGAAAATGCCCCTCACTTCCACTTGATCGAACACCCGATCGAGGCGACCTGCTCGCGCGGCCCTTGTCCCGTGCGCGCCACCTCGACCATCGCCTCGAACAAATCGCGGGGAAGATCCGGCTGGTCGGCCTGGTTGCGCGAGGCGTCGAGGCGGCCGCGATATTGCAGCTCCAGCTTGCCGTTGAAGCCGAAGAAGTCGGGCGTGCAGGCGGCATTGTAAGCCCGCGCGACCGTCTGGTCCGCGTCATGGAGATAAGGAAACGCAAACGCGTTGTGCTTCGCAAACAGCTTCATCTCCGGAAACGAATCGGCCGGATAGGCTTCGGCGTCGTTGGAACTGATCGCCACGAAGCCGACGCCATGCTCCTCGAGGTCGGCGGCGCCGCGCACGATGCGCCCAATCACCGCCTTCACATAGGGGCAGTGGTTGCAGATGAAGGCCACCACCAGGCCGTTCGGCCCGGCATGGTCGAAGATGCGGTGCGTCTTGCCATCGACGCCCGGCAGCGTCGCATCCACCGCCTTCCATCCGAAATCGCAGACCGGCGCAATTTCCGCCATCGCATCCTCCGTCAGCGCCGCGCGCTGTCGGCCGCGCTCCTGATCGCCTCGATGTTGACGCGGTAGGCCTCGACGCCGTCGCCCTTGAAGACCGCGGCGCCCGCCACCAGCACGTCGGCGCCGGCAGCCACGACCAGCGGCGCCGTCTCCGGCGACACGCCGCCGTCGATCTCGATCCTGATCGGCCTTTTGCCGATCAGCGCCTTCACGCGCCTGACCTTGTCGACGACCGCCGGGATAAAACTCTGGCCGCCGAAGCCGGGATTGACCGTCATGATCAGCACCAGGGAAAGGCGGTCGAGCACATATTCGATGGCGCTTTCGGGCGTCGACGGGTTGATGGCCACACCCGCCGTCTTGCCGAGCGACTGGATCGCATGCAGCGAGCGGTCGAGATGCGGCCCGGCTTCGGCATGCACGGTGATGTTGTCGCAGCCTGCCTCGGCGAAAGCCTGCAGGTAGGGGTCGGCCGGCTCGATCATCAGGTGGCAGTCGAACGGCTTTTTCGTGCGCCCGCGGATCGCCTTGATGACGGGCGGGCCGAAGGTGATGTTGGGCACGAAATGCCCGTCCATCACGTCGAGATGGATCCAGTCGGCGCCGGCTCTGTCGATCGCCTCGACCTCGTCGCCGAGTTTCGAAAAATCCGACGCCAGCACCGAGGGCGCGATCAGGGTCTTCGACGACATGGCAACAATCCTCCCGGCGGGTTGCGGAGCAGGATCTTGCCTTAGCGCAACTGGCCGGTCGGGCCTAGAACCATAATATACAGCCCCCGCCTGAGCCAGCGGGAACCCGGCGCAACGGCGACGCGCCGGATTCACGTCCAGACGAATCGGCCGTCTGTCAGCACTGGCCGATGTTCGGCACGCAGACACCGGCGCAGCCGCCGCCGAACGGCAGGCAGGCGCCGACACAGCACCGCCCCGCGCCGCAGCAGTCCGAAGGCGACAGCGCGGCGCTGCGGTCGAGCGCCTTGCTCAACTGGCGGGCGACGGGTTTTGCTTGACTTGGCAACTTCATGATATTTTCTCCTCTGTGTTGGCTGGTCGGCAGGATCAGTCCTTGGCCGACGCCGAGTTCCGCCCCTCCGTGGGCGCGAATGCGTGTCTTGACGGACGCTCGATGCTCAGCAAACTGCCTGGTCGCAGGCGATGTGACACGCCTGCTTGGCGAGCGGATTGCCGATCGCCTCGCAGGCAAGGTGGCAAAGCTGGCATTCAATGCCCGCGGACGGGGTCAGGCCCCCTGATGCCGAGCGAGACTTGTTGGATTGCCGCGCGACCGGCACGGCCTGGTTTGGGAAGTTCATCGCTTTCTCCTCTGGTCCGGCCGGCCCGGGTTGCCGGCCTCTTTGATTGCGTCTCTCGCGAGACGACGGCGCCATCGCTCCCGGATCGATGCGCGATCATGATCACAGGCAGTCGATGCAAGAACCAGCGCCGAGCGCGCCGAGGCAGCTCACGCAAGCCGGCACTGCGCCGGTAACGCAGACCGCCCCGCAGGCCGCCAGCGCGATGGCGCAGCCGGCGGCCTTGAAGATATTGCAGCCCGACGGCTCGACGCCGGTGTCGGCCGATCCGACCCCTGCTTTGCGATGCACCGGCCGGCTTTGATTTGGAAAGTTCATTTCGTTCTCCTCTTCGTTGACCCATGCCTCTTGGATTTCGCACGACCCGCTCGCCGTTCAGCCGCGGCACGCCGACCTGCACATGCTTTCGCAGACCGTCCGCAAGGGGGGCGGCAGGGCGGCGCAAGCGCTCAGGCAGGCGACGCATTCCTGCGCGGCGGCGATCCCGATGCGGAACGGCGCGGTGGACAGCCTTCTCACCACGGGGTCGGACTGGCGCGGCAGGCGCAGCCCGGGAGAAGCGCTGCGCGCCCTCCTCGCGGCCGGCCGCCTGGCTGCAGGTTGTTTCGCGGCCGTCCGAGATGCAGCTGGCCGCTTCGCCTTCTTGCCCGTCTTCATGGTCACGCCCTCTTGGCCCAGCTGCGCACCGCGCCGAGCGTCACCGGAACGATGTCGCTGACATCCACGCTGAAGCGGTGGACGCGGTCGGCGGTGTTGGTGTTGTTCGGATTGAAGAAGGAAAGCTCGACGTCGTAGCACTCCGAATCGGGCCGGCAGACGGGGCTGCGCTTCACAGCGATCGTGTCCAGCTCGAGCTCGTCGCTGGTGGTGCCCTGGATGACGGCGGCGATCTGGATGGCGTTGGTCGCAGCGTAGTTCAGCGCGCGCTCCTCGCCGGTGACGCCGAGGTTGCGCATGTCGTAATAGACGCGGCCGAGGAAGTTGCTCAGCCCCGCAGTCAGCCGGTCGTAACTCGCCCGCTCCGCCGCCGCGGCCGGGCGCGCGCCGAGCACATGGGTGACGAGCGGCTCGGTCGCCCAGTAGTGCATGCCGCGGAGCGCCGGCACGATGAGCGGCAGCACCTGGCCGGACTCCAGCGTCGCGTTGCCGCCGACCGCGCCCGGCACCGAGACGATGTCCGCTCCTTCCTGGATCTGCGCCCGCAGCGCATCGCGCAGGATCTTGTAGCCGGCCTCCGCGAAGGCGCCGGCGGGATGCACCGCATAGATCGGCGTAGCGTCCAGGTTGAGCGTCCAGATCACCGCGGCGGCGTCCCACGGGGCTGGTGTCGAGATGCGCCAGGAACTCCAGCGGCGAGAGCGGGTTGCCACCCGCCATCGCCTGCGCGATCGAATCGCGGCGCGCCTCCGAGCCGAAGTCGTAGGAGAGCGTGCCCAGCGCGTAGATGAGCTGCGGCTTCTTCGGCGCCGTCGCGCCGGACTTGGCGCCGCCGCAGCCACAGCCGCAATCGGCGCCGGCCGGCTTCTCCTTCTTGCCGCCGCAACCGCAGCCGCAGTCGGACGGGGCGATCGTAGCCTGCTCCGCCGCCATCGAAGGCGCGACATCCGGCGCTGCCTCGCCCGAGGGGAAAACCGCCGCCCCGCCAGGCAATGCGAAGGCAGGCACAGGCCGCGCTGCCCGCGCTGCCTGTGGGGCCAAGGGCTGCGGCTCGGACGGCGCCACGGCGCCCGTGTCGATGCCGGGATATCGGGTTGTTAGGTCTTCCGTCATGACAATTCCCCCTTGAATGAGTTTGGTGGCTGCGTTCACGTCGATCCGTCCGGTCAGAAATCGGCGGCATTCCCCGTCATCTGGGTCCGGGCAGGGCGCGGCGCTGGCGAGCAATGCCGCGCGGATGGCGAGCGGGTCGGGCGGCCGGCCCTTGGCGATCTGCAGGCACGCCAGCAGCGCCGCGTTGCCGGTGACGAAGGGCGTCGCGTAGCTCGTGCCGCGCTTGCGTTCGGCGCCGCCGCCCGCCGCCGCGGCCAGCACGTCGTCGCCGGGCGCCAGCAGCCCCTTGCCGCGGTAGACCTCGCCGTAGTTGCTCGACGCCAGCGGCTGGCCCGCCGCGTCCATCGCCCCGACCGCCAGCACGCCCGGTGCGGCCGCCGGCACGTGCAGGCAGTCGCAGCCGTCATTGCCCGCCGCCGCGACGATCAGCACGCCACGCGCCGCGCAGCGCTCGATCGCCTGCGCCAGCATCGGCTCCGTCGCGCCGGACGGCGAAAGCTGGCCGCCGGAGATGTTGATGAAGTGCGCGCCGTTCTCCAGTGCCGCGAGCAGGGCGCGCGCGAGATCGAGCTGCGAGCAGGCGAGGCCTTTTGCCCCGCGATCCTCGAAGATCGGGATGACCAGCCCCCGGCAGCGCGGCGCGATGCCCTCCACCGGGCTGCCCGGCTGGCCGAAGATGATGCTGGCGACTTGGGTGCCGTGCCTCGCCGCGGCGTCGCGCGGATCGAACTCCGGCTGTCCGTTCGGGAATTCCAGCAGCGCGCCCTGGAAGCAGGGATGGCCGGCATCGACGGGACCGTCGAGCACCGCCACCGTTATGCGCGGATCACCCTTTGCGAGTTCGCCCAACCGAGACATGGAGTGCCCCCTCGGGAATATACTCCTATCCTCTTTTGGCTTTGTCAATCCTGAATTGCATTATATTTGTGTCATGCAATTTCTAGTCGCAAATCTTGACCGCGAACCGATGCCGGCGGCCGCCGGTTGTTTCCCGCCCCCGCGCTTGCCGCCTTCCCACCCGCCTGCTAAAGCGCCGGCCCATGTCCACACCCATTTCCCACATCCGCAACTTCTCCATCGTCGCGCATATCGACCACGGCAAGTCGACGCTCGCCGACCGGCTGATCCAGTCGACCGGCGGGCTGGACGCGCGGGATATGAAAGAACAAGTCTTGGACTCGATGGACATCGAGCGCGAGCGCGGCATCACCATCAAGGCGCAGACCGTGCGCCTGAATTATCGCGCCAAGAACGGCGAGGACTATATCCTCAACCTCATCGACACGCCCGGCCATGTCGACTTCGCCTATGAGGTGTCGCGCAGCCTCGCCGCCTGCGAGGGCTCGCTGCTCGTCGTCGACGCCTCTCAAGGGGTCGAGGCGCAGACGCTGGCCAACGTCTACCAGGCCATCGACAACAACCACGAGATCGTCGTCGTCCTCAACAAGGTCGACCTGCCGGCCGCCGAGCCCGAGCGCATCCGCGAGCAGGTCGAGGAGGTGATCGGCATCGACGCCTCCAACGCCGTGCTGATCTCGGCCAAGACCGGGCTGGGCATCCCCGACGTGCTGGAGGCCATCGTCAACGACCTGCCGCCGCCGCGCGAGGGCGACGCCAAGGCGCCGCTCAAGGCCATGCTGGTCGACTCGTGGTACGACCCCTATCTCGGCGTCATCGTGCTGGTGCGCATCATCGACGGCGTGCTCAAGAAGGGCCAGACCATCCGCATGATGGGCACCGGCGCGAAATATCTCGTCGAGCGCACCGGCGTCTTCACCCCCAACAAGCTTCCCGTCGACGAGCTCGGCCCGGGCGAGTTCGGCTTCATCACCGGCTCGATCAAGGAGGTGGCCGACACCCGCGTCGGCGACACCATCACCGAGGACAAGCGCCCGACCGCGAAAGCCCTGCCCGGCTTCAAGCCGGCGCAGCCCGTCGTCTTCTGCGGCCTGTTCCCGGTCGATGCCGCCGAGTTCGAGGAGCTGCGCGCCGCCATGGGCAGGCTGCGCCTCAACGACGCCAGCTTCTCCTTCGAGATGGAATCCTCGGCCGCGCTCGGCTTCGGCTTCCGCTGCGGCTTCCTCGGCCTGCTCCACCTCGAGATCATCCAGGAGCGGCTGGAGCGCGAGTTCAACCTCGACCTCATCGCGACCGCGCCCTCCGTCGTCTACAAGCTCAACCTCACCGACGGCACGCAGAAGGAGCTGCACAACCCGGCCGACATGCCCGACGTGATGAAGATCGTCTCGATCGAGGAGCCGTGGATCCGCGCCACCATCCTCACCCCCGACGATTATCTCGGATCGATCCTGAAGCTCTGCCAGGACCGGCGCGGCATCCAGGCCGACCTCTCCTATGTCGGCAAGCGCGCCATGCTGGTCTACGACCTGCCGCTCAACGAGGTGGTGTTCGATTTCTACGACCGGCTGAAGTCGATCTCCAAGGGCTACGCCTCCTTCGACTACCACCTCACCGACTACCGCGAGGGCGACCTGGTCAAGATGTCGATCCTGGTCAACGAGGAGCCGGTCGACGCGCTCTCCATGCTCGTCCACCGCACGGCGGCCGAAAAGCGGGGACGCGTCATGTGCGAGAAGCTCAAGGAGCTGATCCCGCACCATCTGTTCAAGATCCCGATCCAGGCCGCCATCGGCGGCAAGGTCATCGCCCGCGAGACCATCTCGGCGCTGAGGAAAGACGTGACGGCGAAATGTTACGGCGGCGACGTCACCCGCAAGCGCAAGCTGCTCGACAAGCAGAAAGAGGGCAAGAAGCGCATGCGCCAGTTCGGCAAGGTGGATATTCCGCAGGAGGCGTTTATTCAGGCGCTGAAGATGGGGGATTAAGATAAATCATCTATGTTCAGAATGACTTGACCCGCCTAGTGTTATCATGATGACAGAAAGCTGCGTGAGGCGGGTGTCGCTTTGTCAATTAGGAAGCAGGAGTTCTATGAAGGTGCGGCACTTCATCTGCTAGTCAGTGGCGGGTGCGTTAGCCGACTGACCTATGACGCTCCATTTTTTATTGCGAATAGTATTCTACCTATCCTTCTAAAATATAGTACCAAGAATCGCAGTCCTTGGGGTTTCACCTTTACCGCGAAGGAACAGCGGGCTCTCGAGCGTCTGAGCCGGCCGGAATCTGTGATTGGACTTATCTGCGGCTACGATGGTATCGCAGCCGTACGTCTGCACGAATATCTACTAATCGCCCCACCGACCGAATCAGCTATACATATTTCTTGCGCGCGCGGACATCGCGAGCATTACGAGGTGTCAGGGCCGAGCGGTTCCCTGGCTAGAAAAGTCCCTCCCTCGTATTGGTCGCATGTCTTAGATGGTTGAGGGGGTGGGACGTGAGGCATTTGGAACAGATTACCGCGCTGCTTACGAAGCAGATCGGAAACGAGAACGAAGTAAAGGATATAGTCAAAACCGCTAAAGAGGTCTCAGAAAAATGGGTCAATCCCACCAGCGGCGGAAAGCAGGAAACTAACGGTCTCGTATACGGCCTTGTTCAGAGCGGCAAGACAGGTGTGTTAACTGTCACCGGCGCGATGGGCGCCGACGAAGGGTATAGGACATTAATCGTCTTAACGTCCGACAACGATGCACTTTATGAACAAACGCTCGGACGCATTCGCGAGGCGTTTCCGGGCATCGACATTTTAGGCAAACCTGACTTCAAAGACACGGAGGCGTTCCTAAGAAGAATTAAGGGTGGCACTTGCGCGATTGTCGCGACAAAGAATGGTAGCCGCTTAGACGCGTTAATTCAGAATTTTCAAAAGGGTAACGTCAAAGGTCTTTCGTGCCTATTGATTGACGATGAGGCCGATCAGGCGTCCCCTAATACCAAAGCGAGCAAGGGCGATGGCTCGGTAAGCCCCATCAATGATAAGATCACCACTCTTAGATCGTTCTTCGAGAAGACAACTTATCTGCAGGTAACGGCCACTCCTCAGGCGTTGTTCCTGCAAGCGCCAGACCATGCCTACCGGCCCAAGTTCACTGTATTGAGCCACCCGGGACACGACTATGTTGGGGGAGACGACTTTTTCTCTGCCAACTCCACTCTGGTAACCGAGTTTGACCTGAATGACATTTCTAAAATTGCACCCGGACCAATGCCGAGCCCAAGACTAGAGATACCGAAATCACTTTTACAGGCGCTCGATACCTTCGTTGTCGGCGCAACCTACAAAAGAATGAAAGAAGCCGATCAGAATTGTGCGTTTCTATGTCATGTAAGTACGAGAAAATCTGATCACAATCACATTGTAAATGTTCTTTTGAAGTATAAACTAGACCTAACAAGTCTACTGAAGAAGAGAGATCAGGGCGTGCTTTCGCGACTGCAGGCCGTGTACGTGAGCCTGAAGGCTACGCATAGCGACCTTGGAAGGGTGAGCTTTGACAAGTTGGTAGACGACATCGAGTTCCTTTCTCCGGGCATCGCCGTAAAATTGGTGAATGGTGAAACCGATGAGGATGTCGCGGTCAGGTCGCCGTTGAATCTATTTGTCGGCGGGAACAAGCTCGGACGTGGAGTGACTATCAAAAATCTTCTGGTCAGCTACTACGGTCGAAATCCAAAAAATCCACAAGCAGATACGGTCCTTCAGCATGCGCGAATGTATGGCTACCGACGCAAGGATATTGGCCTCCTAAGGCTCTTTCTGCCCAGACAGCTCCACACTGTTTTTCGCGCGATCAATAAGATGGAAACGAGCCTTAGGGAATTTATTGGACAGCACCCTGGTGAGGACTTTCGAGGCATCTACGTGGAGAGTGGACTTAGCGCGACTCGGAAAAACATCCTCGCTCCCGGAGCCGTTGGCGTTTACACGGCTGGTTCAAACTATAACCCGTCGCAGGTTCTACGAAATGCAACCGTGAAGGCCAATACCAAGCGAATTGATGATATGCTCGCTGGAGTTAAGGATAAGGAGGCCGTTGAGCTCCCAATTGCCGAAATTGAGAAACTCATTAGCTTGACAATGCCTGATGCGTCGACGTCTGAACTCGTTTGGAATCCAATTGCTGTTGCATCTTCGGTAGCTCAACTAGGCAAGCTTCTTAAACATACAAAAGGGTTCGTGTACGTAGACCGAGATCGCGGTCTAAATGAGCGCCGGCGAGAGACACAGGGCATTATTACCGGTGGCGAGCAAGGCCAGGTGCCTGATGATCGAATTGCGCTTTTTCTTTTGCGAACTTCTGGCGGACCAGGCCAAAATCCGTCGTGGTGGCCACAGATAAGGTTCCCCAACGGGTCTTACGCTTTCGCATTTGCAGTGTGAGTAAGCAAATGGGCAGCAGACCGAACGAAACGTCACCAGTAGGATTGACAGCCATCGACCTGTTCGCGGGCTGCGGTGGGCTCACATTGGGTTTAAAGCATGCTGGCTTTCAAGTGTTGGGAGCCGTTGAAATAGACGAAGTCGCAGCTGAAACGTATCGACTTAATCATCCAGCGGTTGCGTTACTAAAGTCCGACATCCAGTTGGTCTCGCCTGACAAGTTCCGTAAGACTTTGGGCCTTAGGAAAGGCCAATTGGACCTGTTGGCCGGCTGCCCTCCATGTCAGGGGTTTTCTACTCTGCGAACGCGAAATGGCGGTCAAAGGAATCGCGATCCGCGGAACCAGTTGATTTCGGAAATGCTCAGGTTCGTGGACGCCTTTGAACCAAAAAGCATCATGATGGAGAATGTGCCTCGGCTAAGAGAGCATAGTCTTTTTAAGTCGCTGTGTCGCAATCTCCGGCGGCGAGGCTATAAGCTTACCTTCGATGTCAAGGATGCGGCTGCCTATGGGGTGCCGCAGCGGAGGCGTCGTCTTATTTTGATTGGCAACAAAACGTCAGCTGTTGCCTTGGCGGAGGAGTGCCCCAAGAGGACGACCGTCCGTACGTTCATCGGCGATCTTCCTCGTCCAGGTCATAGCAAAGATGTCCTTCACGATCTTCCGGAGAGGATTCGATCTGAGCGCGTCCAGAAACTTATTCGTGACATCCCGCGAGATGGAGGTAGCCGCCGAGACCTACCGAACGATCGCCAACTCCCGTGCCATACTAAAAGCGATGGTTTCGGTGATGTGTACGGCCGGATGGCGTGGGACGATGTGGCACCTACCATTACAAGCGGTTGCTTCAACCCATCAAAGGGACGCTTCCTTCATCCTGATCAAGATAGAGCGATCACAATGCGAGAGGCGGCGCTTCTCCAGACTTTTCCTGAGGACTACCATTTCCCGGTCGCGCGCGGGAAACAGGCCATAGCCTTAATGGTTGGCAATGCCCTACCGCCAGAGTTTATTCGGGTACATGCCTCTCAGATAGCGGAGGCCTTAGCTGGCACTTCGGCACACAAGTAGGTCTGATGGACGTTTTCTCACCGACCAAACGATCTGAGGTCATGGCTGCTGTCCGAAGCGCGGGCAACAAAAGAACTGAGCTTCGGTTGGCAGCGATCCTAAGGGAACACAAGATCACGGGCTGGCGTCGAAACTATAGAATTTTTGGAAAGCCTGACTTTGTGTTTCGAGGTCCGCGATTGGCGATCTTCGTCGATGGTTGCTTCTGGCATCGCTGCCCCCTTCATGGCTCGGTTCCGGAAACCAACACCCAATTCTGGTCAGAGAAGTTGTCTCGAAATGTTAAGCGCGACCAAGCGGTCAATGCGCATCTCGGCGAATGTGGATGGCACGTAGTTCGGATTTGGCAGCATGAGCTTCGTGACTCTCAGCAAGTTGCTGAGAAGATACGTCGGAATTGGCCCCACCGGGACGCCCCATGATTCGCCTCGCCCTCATCGCCCTCCTGTTCGCCACGCCCGCCGCCGCCGATGGCATGGCGTTCTTCATCGACAACCGGCATCCCGGCGACGTGGCGGTCGAGCTGTACGGCCGCCAGACGGTGTGGCCGGGCAACGACCAGGTCTATCTGATCGAGAAGGGCATGAAAAAATCGGTGTCGATCACCTGCGAGGCCGGCGAGAGGATCTGCTGGGGCGCGTGGGTCAACGGCGACGCCGGCGCCTCCTGGGGCGTCGGCCCGGACCGCGACCGGCAATGCGCCACCTGCTGCGTCATCTGCGTCGGCAAGACCACCGCCACCGTCGAGATCGGGGGGTAGCCCTCCTTCGTCATCCCAGGGCAAGCGCAGCGAAGCGGAGCGCGACCCTGGGATCCATGCCGTGACGCTATTGCCGCGAGCCAACGGTGCAGGACGTGCCCCCTCTCCGCCTCGGTCCTCCGGACCTCGCCACCTCTCCCCCGTTCCGGGGGCGAGGATAGGCGCCAAGCTTTCCGCTATCCTCTCCCTCACGAAGTGGGGAGAGGTGGCCGCGAAGCGGACGGAGAGGGGGGCCGGCGAGCGCGCGACGCAGGAGAGGGGCTCTGAAGTGTGGAAACAGTTGCCCCCCTCTCCTGCGATTTCCAGCACTTAGCCTCCGCTGTCGCTCCGGCTAAGATGTTGAAATCGCTTTCCAGCCGGGTCCCCGCTGCTTCGCAGCGTCCCGGCGTTCGCTGGCCTTTCACCATGCCACCGGCATGGCGAATTCGCTTCGCGAACCGGCTGCTCACCCCGCCGCAAGGGGGGAGATAGAGGCCGCCGCGCCCCTCCACAAACTCACCCATCTTTATCCACGCCCCAAAACCCCGGGCTAAAATCCATCCGCCCCGGCAAGGAGGGACGGCGATGGACTGGAACCTGGCAATCGAAAAGAACCGCGACGCGCTGACGCGCATCGTCGCCATGCTCGTCGCCATGGCGGCGCTCACGAACTCTTTCACCTCCCCCCTGAGGGGCTTCGAGGCCCGATCTTCCGGTCGAGCCAGTGGCTCGACCGTCGGCCGAGAAGGCCGGGGAGATTGCGGAGCAATCGGGGACCCCGGCAATATGCCAGACCGCCGGGTGGGGGTCATTGCAGCGCCGCAACCCCCACCCGACGCTTCGCGTCGACCTCCCCTCAAGGAGGAGGTAGAACCCGCTCCGACCCTCCCGCGCCATCTCCACCGCGCGATCCTGCGGCTGCTCAGGCCCGCCGAATCCGCCGTGCGGCGGCTGATCATCGTTTTGGCGCGCGGGCTGGTGGTGACGCTCCCGCCGCCGCGCCCGCGCAAGCCGAAACCGGCGTCGATCGTCCTCAGCAAGCCCGGCGGCACCGGCATTTATCTGCCGCCGGGCGCCCGCCTTTCAGGCTTCCCCTTGCGGGAAGCAGTCGAGGATGGGCATCGAGTCGCGCGCCGGCCCTCGCTGCCGCTGCTCGATCCGCTCAGGCCCTTCCGCCCCGGGCCGAGGCGGCCGGCAGCAAACAGCGTCCCGCGCATCTCGTTCCCCTGTTACACCGCGCCGTCGCCCATTACGCCCCGCCGCCCGCCCGCGCCGGACGATCCGCTCGACGCGACCCGGCTGGCGCTGCGCCTCCAGGCGCTCCGGTCCGCGCTCGACGACCTGCCCGCACAGGCAAAACGCTTCGCCCGCTGGCGGGCGAGGAAGGCGACCGGCCGCGACGCCGCAGGCGCGCAAAACAGAAATCCGGACGCCGCAGGCGCGCAAAACAAGAGGCTTGCCCGCCGCGCCTGGCCGCTGCGTCCGGGCCGCCCGCCCGGCCAGCTCCAGGCCAAAAGGCGCACCAACGAGGTGCACGAGGTCCTGCACGACCTCCACTGGCTCGCCTTCGACGTGCTGGAGCATCCCGACACGTCCTGACGTCTATCCTCTCCCCCACGCATGTGGGGGAGAGGTGGCGAGACCCCAAGGGTCGAGACGGAGAGGGGGAAGTTGATGGGCCTTAGCGATCGCCCCCTCTCCGCCTCGCCTTCGCACGCTCAGGCTCGGCACCTCTCCCCCGCTGCGCAGGGGGAGAGGATAGACGTCATGCCTCCCCACCCTTCCCCCATCGCCCGCAATCCTCTATTGCGTCCGGACAATTTTCCCGGACCGCATGACCAAGACCTCCCCCCAATCCCCCGGCCCCCTGTTCCTCGGCATCGACACCGGCGGCACCTATACCGACGCCGTGCTGTGGCGCGAGGCGACAGGCGCGACGCCCGGAGCAGTCGTCGCCAAGGCCAAGGCACTGACCACCCGCCACGACCTCGCGGTCGGCATTTCCGGCGCTGTCGACCGGGTGCTGGAAGAAGCCCGCGTCGACCCGGCGGCGATAAAGCTCGCCTCCATGTCGACCACGCTCGCCACCAACGCGCTGGTCGAGGGCCAGGGCGGCCGCGTGGCGCTGGTCATGATCGGCTTCTCCGAAACCGACCTTGCCCGCGACGGTTTGCGCACCGCGCTCGGCACCGACCCCGTCCTGTTCTGCCCGGGCGGGCACGACGTGCATGGCCGCGCGGCCGAGCTCGACCTGTCCGGCCTTGAAGCGGCACTCCCCGAACTGGCGGCGTCCGTCTCGGGCTTTGCCGTCTGCGCCTATTTCGCGACACGCAACCCGGCCCACGAACTCGCCGCCCGCGACCTCATCCGCGAGCGGACCGGGCTTCCCGTCACCGCCAGCCACGAACTGTCGGCAAAACTCGGCGGCCCGCGCCGCGCGCTCACCACGCTGCTCAACGCGCGGCTGATCTCGATGATCGACCGGCTGGTCGCCGCCACCGAGGGTTTCCTGGAGCGGCGCAACATCGCCTGTCCGCTGATGGTGGTGCGCGGCGACGGCGCGCTCGTCTCGGCCGCCTTCGCCCGGGCGCGGCCGATCGAGACGATCCTCTCGGGTCCCGCCGCCTCGCTGGTCGGCGCGCGCCACATGACCGGGCTCGACGACGCCGTCGTCTCCGACATCGGCGGCACCACGACGGATGTCGCCGTGCTCGACCGCGGCCGTCCGCGCCTCGACCCGGAGGGCGCCACCGTCGGCGGCTACCGCACCATGGTCGAAGCGGTGGCCATGCGCACCTTCGGCCTCGGCGGCGATTCGGAAGTGGCGCTGGAATCAGGCGCGCTCGACCCGAAGATCCTGCTCGGGCCGCGCCGCCTGCTGCCGCTGTCGCTTGCGTCCCTGACGCACGGGACGGCCGTCACGGCCGAACTGGAGCGGCAACTGCGCGCGCCCAATCCCGGCCGGCTCGACGGCCGCTTCGCCGTGCGCACCGGCGTGCCCGAGCGGCTGGCCGCCGGCCTCACCCCGCCGGAAGCCAAGCTCTACGAAGCGATCGGCGCAGTGCCGCTGCCGCTCGACGCGCTGCTATCTTCCACAGCGCAGAACGCGACGCTCAGCCGGCTGGTCGCGCGCGGCCTCGTCCACATCGCCGGCTTCACGCCCTCCGACGCCGCCCATGTGCTTGGCCGCCAGTCGAACTGGGATGTTGTCTCGGCAAGATTGGGCGCCGAGCTTTTCGCGCGCCGGCGCGACGGGCGCGGCCAGGCCATCGCGCCGTCGGCGCAAGCATTTTGCGAGCGCGTGCTTGTGGCGCTCACCCGCCAGTCGGCGGAAGTCATCCTGGAGACCGCCTTCGCCGAGGACGGGCTCGACGGCGCGGCGACCGTCGCCCATGCGCTCGTCCAGCGCGCCGTCGACGCCAATCACGGCATCGCGCGGCTGTCGGTCGCGCTCGACCGCCCCGTCATAGGACTCGGCGCCTCCGCCGGGCTGCACTACGCGGGCCTCGCGCCGCTTCTCGGCAACGACGTCGTCATCCCCGCCGACGCCGACGTCGCCAACGCGCTCGGCGCCGTGGTCGGCCAGGTGCGCGTCTCGGCCGAAGCTATGATCACCCAGCCCGCCGAGGGCGTCTTCCGTCTCTCCGCCGCCGACGACGCGCCGCGCGATTTCGGCGACGAGGCAAAGGCTCTTGCGCAAGGCGAGGCGCGCATCCGCGCCATCGTCGCCGAACGGGCGCTCGCGGCCGGCACCGACACCGCCGAGATCGACGTCGCTCGCGACGTGCAGACGTCCATCGTCGAAGGCCAGCGCATGTTCATCGAGGCACGGCTGGTGGCCACCGCGTCCGGGCGGCCACGAATCGCGAAATAGGACGAGCTACAGCAGCCCGGCGGCCTGCGCCTCCTGGCGCAAATTCTGGCGCGGGCGCGGGCCGATCTGCTGGATCACCAGCCCGGCGGCCAGCGAGCCGAGATCGCCGCAGCGCTTGAGGTCGAGCCCGGCCGTGTAGCCGTAGAGGAAGCCGGCTGCATAAAGATCGCCGGCGCCGGTCGTGTCGACCAGTTCCCCGATCGGCATCGCCTCGATCCACACGGTCTCGTCGCCTTTTACAATGACCGAGCCCAGTTCCGAGCGCGTCACCGCGGCGATCTTGCAGTCCTTCCTGATCGCTTCCAGCGCCGCCTCGAACGACGAGGTCTGGTAGAGCGACTTGATCTCGTGGTCGTTGGCGAAGACGATGTTTACCGTGCCCGTCCGCATCAGGTCGAGGAACTCGTCGCGGTAGCGGTCGACGCAGAAGCTGTCCGACAGCGTCATCGACACTTCGCGGCCTGCCCTGTGCGCATGGTCCGCCGTCAGCCTTATCGCCTCCTTGGCGCGCGGCGGGTCCCACAGATACCCCTCGAAATAGGTAACCTTCGCGCCTGCCGCCTTGTCGGCCTCGACGTCCTCCGGCCCGAGCTCCACGCAGGCCCCGAGATAGGTGTTCATCGAACGCTCGCCGTCCGGTGTCACGAAAATCATCGAGCGCGCGGTCGGCGGCGCTCCCTTCAGCGGCTTGGTGTCGAAGGCCACGCCTTGCGCGCGGATGTCGTGGCCGTAGATGCGGCCGAGTTCGTCGTTGGAGACCTTGCCGAAGAAGGCGGCGCGGCCGCCGAGGCTCGCAATGCCGGCCGCTGTGTTGCCGGCGCAGCCGCCCGAGGCTTCCGTCGCGGGGCCCATGCGGCTGTAGAGCAGGTTGGCGCGCTCGGTGTCGATCAGGTTCATCGCACCCTTGATGATACCGTTCTCCGTCAGGAACGCGTCGTCGCATTGCGCGATGATGTCGACGATGGCATTGCCGATGCAGAGCACGTCGTAATCGGTCATGCGGGTCTCCGGATGCGCGCCGTTGGAGCGAGTTGAATTTGTGGCACGCGCGCCGCGCGTGGGTCTAGCCGCCACGACTGGTTTTGCAACCCCATGCCACCCGCATTCTTGTCGCATCCGTCGGCTTAGCCTATCTGCGAACCCAAGAACGGGACCCGAACCATGATCCTTGACGCCGCCCGCGCCGCCGCAAGCCGGCTTTTTTCGGCCGAATTCCGCTCGGTCTTCGCCAAGACGCTCGGCCTCACGCTGCTGGCGCTTGCCGCCTTGTGGTTCGGGCTGAAAGAACTGTTCGAATGGCTGGCTCTGCCGTGGATCGATGCGCTGCTGCCCGGGCTCCCCGGTTGGGCCGGCTGGCTCGGCTTTATAGCCGCGATTGCCGCCGGCATCGGGCTCGCGCTGGGACTGGCTTTGCTGATCGCGCCGGTGACCGCGCTCGTCGCCGGCCTGTTCCTCGACGACATCGCCGAAGCGGTGGAACGCACCGACTACCCGCGCGACCCGCCGGGTAGGCCCGTGCCGGCGCTGACGTCGATTGTGCTGGCGCTGAAATTCTTCGCCGTCGTCGTCGCCGGCAATCTGATTGCGCTGTTGCTGCTGCTTGTCCCGGGAATCAATATCGGCGCGTTCTTCCTGGTCAACGGCTATCTGCTCGGGCGCGAGTTCTTCGAATTCGCGGCGATACGCTTCCGGCCGGAAGCCGACGCCAAGGCGCTGCGGGCCCAAAACGCCGGCACCGTATTCCTCGCCGGCATGGTCATCGCCGCCTTCCTCGCCGTGCCGCTGCTCAATCTTCTGACGCCACTCTTCGCCGCGGCGATGATGGTGCATCTTCACAAGGCGATCGCGGCGCGCGAGAGGATCGGTGCGTCGCCGCGGTAGCGGGCGCTCAACCGTCGTCCTGTTTGGAAAACAGCGCCTGCACCCGCGAAAAGGCCATGCCGGCGCGCGCGAAGCCGAAGGTGCCGTCGCGCAGCATCTCGCGCGAGGCGTTCTCGATCATGCCATAGGCGAAGGTGGCGAGCTTGGAGCCGAGCGAGATGCGCCGCACCCCCGCCTCGGCAAGCGCCTTGACCGTCAGCGTCGGCACTGCGAGCACGTTGACCGGCTTCGATACGGACGAGCAGATCGTCCTCACCGTCTCGATGTCGGTGATCCCAGGCGCGTAAAGCACGTCGGCCCCCGCCACTTCAAAGGCCTGGAGGCGCCGGATCGTGTCGTCGAGGTCGGAGCGGTTCCACAAAAAATTCTCGGCGCGCGCGGTGAAGACAAAATCACGCTTCAGCGCGCGGGCGGCGTCGACGGCCGCCGCAACCCGCTCGACCGCCAGTTTGAAATCATAGATCGGCATGCGCGGATCGCCAGTGTGATCCTCGATCGAGCAGCCCGCGAGCCCGGCGGCCTCCGCCGCGAAGATCGTTTCGGCGGCGCTGTCGGGGCTGTCGCCCTTGCCGCGTTCGAGGTCGGCCGAAACGGGCAGGTCGGTCGCCGCGACGAGTTCGCGGCAATGCTGGATCATGGTGTCGAAGCCAATGCCACCGTCAGGCAGGCCGCGGGAAAAGGCGTAGCCGGCGCTGGTGGTGGCAAGCGCCTTGAAGCCGCAGGATGCGAGCAGCTTGGCCGTTCCGACATCCCAGGGATTGGCGACGATGAACGGCGCATCGCCATAGTGGAGATCGCGGAAGATCTTGCCCTTGTCCATGCCGGCGGCCCAAACGGAAGCTTTTGATCGCCGGGAAGCACCGTCCCGGCCTGCGGCAATCCTAGAGCATCGGACCGAAAAGTGGAATTCGGTTTTCGGGCCAGCCGGTGCTCTATCGAAGGGCCAGATCGGCTCTCGGCGCGTCCGTCATCCCGTGCCGGTAGAGCCGAACCCGCCCGAGCCGCGCCCGGTGGCTCCGGACAGGCTGCGCTCCTCTAAACCGGCGCGCGTCACCTGCGCGAAGACAATTTGGGCGACACGCATGTTTCTGGTCACCTCGAAGTCGTCGTTGCCGAGATTGACCAGCAGCACCTTCACCTCGCCGCGATAGTCGCTGTCGATGGTGCCCGGCGTGTTGAGGCAGGTGACGCCGTATTTCAGCGCGAGGCCCGAGCGCGGCCGGATCTGGCCCTCGAAGCCGTCGGGGATTTCCAGCACCAGCCCGGTCGGGACCAGGGCACGCTTGCCCGGCGGCAGGATCAGCGGGCGGTCGTCGGGAACCGCGGCGCGCAGATCCATGCCGGCCGCGCCCGCCGTTTCATAGGATGGCAACGCAAGACCTTCGGCGTGCGGCAGGCGGACGACGCCGATGACGGGAGATTGGTCGGAGACAAGCTTCATGGACTCAATACGTCCCTGTGGAGCGGTGCTCCCCTATCGGGCGTCGCCGCCGCGCGGTCAATTCCGGCGCGCCGATTTCAACGACATTCTTTTGATCCTAGCGCAATTCCACCGGAACGACCGTCGTCTCCTTGATTTCCTCCATGACGAAGGATGCCGAGACGTCCGACAGCGGCACTTTTGCGATCAGCCGCTGATAGAGCCGGTCATAGGCCTTCACGTCAGAGACGCGGGCGCGCAGCACGTAGTCGAGGTCGCCGGACATGCGGTAGACGCCCGTGATCTCGGGGAAGGAGACGACCGCCGCACGGAACCTCGCCAGCCACTCCGGATCGTGGTTGGAGGTGCGGATGATGATGAACACCGAAAGGCCGAGCCCCACCTTGTCCGCGTCGACCAGAGCGACGCGGCCGACGATGAAGCCGTCATCCTCCAGCCGGCGCATGCGCCGCCAGCACGCATTGCGCGACAGGCTTATCCGCTCGGAAAGCTGATCGACCGACAGTGTGGCGTCCCGCTGCAGCTCCGCCAGGATTTTTCGATCGATTTGGTCGATTTCATCCTTCATCTTGGGATGAATGTCCCAAGATTTCCCCAAATGCAATGATGAATTGGGATCAAAGAGCCGTCCGTCCGCGGCATCATGTTTCAAATCAGCAAAGGGGAACGCTGCCATGAACGTTGCTAAACTCTTCACCGGGCATCCGGCTTCGGTCGACGAAACCTATTTCGGCCACATGGCCTTCGCGTCTTGGTTCGCCTCCAGGCTGTTCATGGCCGGCTGCGCCGCGCTCGTCCATGCCGTCCTGCCCTTCATGTTCGAGACGACGGCAAGCCGGATCGTTCGCGAGCTCTATGAGCGCACGAGCAAACGTAAGCCGGTGCATGCAGGCGGCGCGGAGAACGTCGCGGCGTAGGTGGAACTCTCCTGACAGGCGTTGTCAGCAGGAGCGTGTAGCTTCGCCCCAAAAGGACGAGGCGACGATGGCAGATTCGGCAGAGGCCGTTCCGGCGCTCAAGGAGATTTTCAACCGCGAGCGGCTCAGGCATGTCGCGCGGGAAACAGAAGCCGTCTGGCCGGACTTCGACCAGAAGCGCTTCCTCAAGCTTGCGACTGCCGGGCTCGACGATCTCGGTATCATGCAGCGCATGCGCCAGACCGCCGCCAGCCTGCACGATACGCTGCCCGAGGATTTTCCCAAGGCGCTGCCGATCCTCAAGAAGCTCGCGCCGCGCATCGGGCACGGCTTCGTCGCCATCACGCTTTCGGAATTCGTGGCGCTCTACGGGCAGAGCCATTTCAAGCAATCGCTCGATGCCCTGAAGTTTTTCACGCGTTTCGGTTCATCGGAATTCGCTGTCAGGCATTTCCTGGTCGCCGATTTCGAGCGCACCATCGCGGCGATGTGGAAATGGGCAAGGGACGAGGAAGAGCATGTGCGCCGGCTGGCCAGCGAGGGCTCGCGACCGCGCCTGCCCTGGTCGTTCCAGTTGAAAAACCTGATTGCCGATCCGTCGCCGACCGGCCCGATCCTCGAAGCGTTGAAGGCCGATCCGAGCCTCTATGTGCGCAAGTCGGTCGCCAACCACCTGAACGACATCGGCAAGGACCATCCGGACCTGCTGGTCGAGCGCGTGTCCGGCTGGGACCTTTCCGACAAGCACACTGCCTGGATCGTGCGGCATGCGCTGCGGACCTTGATCAAGAAAGGCGATCCGCGCGCGCTGGCGCTGATAGGCACGACGGGAAAGGCCGAGGTAACGGTCGAGACGTTCGCCGTGGAGCCGGCGAAGATAAAACTCGGGGAACGCATCGCCATCAAGGCGACGCTAGGCTCGACCTCAAAGACCGCGCAGCGGCTCGTCATCGACTACGCCGTGCACTATGCGAAGAAAAATGGCATCTCGCGAAAAGTGTTCAAGCTGAAGGAAACCGAGCTTCAGCCGAACGCGACTTGCGAGCTTGCCATCAGCCAGACGGTCAAGGATTACACCACGCGCAAGCACAATGCCGGCTTTCATCGCGTCGAACTGATGGTAAACGGGGAAATCCTTGCAGAGAGCGGCTTCGATCTCCGTATCCCGGAGTGAACCGGTACGTCGAAAATTACCGGCAGCCATGCAGCAGCGGCTCTTTACAATCGCGCGCCGCCGGGGTTCCGTCAGGGTCTAGCCAGGTCTTTAGGGAGCCGAGCGATGGTTTTGGGAATGACGCTTACCGCCTACACGATTCTGCATGTCGTGCTCAGCATCATCGGCATCGTCACCGGCCTCATCGCCGTCGGCGGCCTGCTTGCCGGCCACCGGCTGCCGGTCACCACCGCAATCTTCCTGATCACGACGCTTGCCACCACGCTCGGCGGCTTCCTCTTCCCGTTCAACGGCTTCACACCGGCGATCGGCGTCGGCATCGTCTCGACCATTGTGCTCCTGGTCACGATCGCGGCGCGCTACATCTTCCGCCTGCACGGGTCGTGGCGCCGGGTCTATGTCGGCGGCGCCGTGATCGCACTTTACCTAAATTCCTTCGTGCTGGTCGCGCAGTCCTTCCGCAAGGTGCCGTCGCTCAACATTTACGCGCCGACCGGGTCGGAGACGCCTTTCGCGATCACGCAAGGGGTCGTGCTCGCCGTCTTCGTGGTGCTCGGCATCTTGTCGGTCTGGCGGTTCCGCCCGGCGGTCGGCTAAGCTAGGAGCTCTTGATCCTCCCCCGTTTCGATGGGAGGAACCGCTTTCTCGACATGGCCGCCGCGCGTGGCTATATAGCCGGCCATCCAACGGAATCCCGACATGGCCGAAGACATCGCCCGGGCGGTTGCCCGCCGCCGCACCTTTGCGATCATCGCGCATCCCGACGCCGGCAAGACGACGCTCACAGAAAAGCTGCTGCTTTTCGGCGGCGCGATCCAGCTTGCCGGCGAGGTGAAGGCCAAGAAGGACCGCATGAACACGCGCTCCGACTGGATGAAGATCGAGCGCGAGCGCGGCATCTCGGTCGTCACCTCGGTGATGACCTTCGAATATGGCGACAACGTCTTCAACCTTCTGGACACGCCCGGCCACGAGGATTTCGCCGACGACACCTATCGCACGCTGTCGGCGGTCGATTCGGCGGTCATGGTCATCGACGCCGCCAAGGGCATCGAGCCGCGCACGCTGAAACTCTTCGAGGTCTGCCGGCTGCGCGACATCCCGATCGTCACCTTCGTCAACAAGATGGACCGCGAGGCGCGCAACACGTTCGAGATCCTGGATGAGATCGAGCAGAAGCTGGCGCTGGACACCGCGCCCATCACCTGGCCGATCGGCCAGGGCAAGAGTTTTTCGGGCACCTATCACCTCGCCCAGAACGCGGTGCGCCGCGGCGACGCGGAAGCCGAGCGCACGCCCGTCAACGGTCCGGATTCCAATCGTGTCGCCGGCCTGCTGCCTGAAAATGAGCGCGAGACCTTCATCGAGGAGTTGGAGCTCGCGCGCGAAGCCTGCCGGCCCTTCGACCTCGATGCCTTCCGCGAAGGGCATATGACGCCCGTCTATTTCGGCTCGGCCCTGCGCAACTACGGTGTCCGCGATTTGATCGAGGGGCTCGGCGCCTATGCGCCACCGCCGCGCGACCAGGACGCCGACACGCGCGTCGTCCATGCCGTCGAGCCGAAGATGACCAGCTTCGTCTTCAAGATCCAGGCCAACATGGACCCCAACCACCGCGACCGCATCGCCTTCGTGCGCGTCTGCTCCGGCCAGCTTTCGCGCGGCATGAAGGCGAAGCTCGTGCGCACCGGCAAGCCGATGAGCCTGTCGGCGCCGCAGTTCTTCTTCGCCCGCTCGCGCATCACCGCCGACGAGGCCTATGCCGGCGACGTGGTCGGCATCCCCAACCACGGGACGCTGAGAATCGGCGACACGCTGACCGAAGGCGAGGACATCCTGTTCCGCGGCGTGCCCAACTTCGCGCCCGAGATCCTGCGGCGTGTCCGCCTTGGCGACGCGATGAAGGCGAAGAAGCTCAAGGAGGCACTGCAGCAGATGGCCGAGGAAGGCGTGGTACAGCTCTTCCAGCCGGAGGACGGTTCGCCGGCCATCGTCGGCGTCGTCGGCGCGCTGCAGCTCGACGTGCTGAAGGAACGGCTTTCGGCGGAATACACTCTGCCGGTCGACTTCGAGACGGCGCGCTTTTCGGTCTGCCGCTGGATCTCCGCCGACAACAGGCTCGAGGTGGAGCGCTTCATCGAGGCGCATCGCGGCGACATCGCGCGCGACCTCGACGGCGATCCGGTGTTTCTCGCGCCGCACGAATTCGGCCTCAACTACGAAGCCGAGCGCTGGAAGGCGATCCGCTTTGCCGCCGTCAAGGACTACCAGGTCCGCGACAAGGCGGCCTGATAGCGCATCGGGCGCGCGCCACCTATGCTAGGATTCGGCCGACGAGGCGGTTCCGGAGCACGCATGATCGACGCCGTTGCCATCGACGAGCTGGTCGACTGGATGATCGACGGCGCGCGGCCGGGCGGCAATGCCCGGCAACTGATCGATGGCGTCGGCCGCCGGCTGTTCGGCGCCGGGGTCCCGATCGGGCGCTTCGCTCTCTTCGTCGATACGCTCCATCCAAATGTCGCCGGCCGCCGCTTCCTCTGGACTCCGGAGGAAGGCATGAAGATGAGCGAGGGCGCGG
The DNA here is from genome assembly GCF_040049215.1 of Mesorhizobium sp. KR9-304. NCBI lineage: Bacteria > Pseudomonadati > Pseudomonadota > Alphaproteobacteria > Hyphomicrobiales > Phyllobacteriaceae > Mesorhizobium > Mesorhizobium sp. KR9-304. The sequence continues at coordinate 1,075,850 of NZ_JBDZDN010000001.1, forward strand.
TCGGCCTCCATTCGCGCGACGAATATGCAAAGAACCCGCTGCCCACCGTCACCACCAGGCAGGTGACGATACGCCGCCGCCTCACCAACCCCAACATGCTGTCCGACTATCCCATCCTCGGAGAACTCGTCGCTGAAGGTTTCACCGACTATGTCGCGCAACCGTTGATATTCACCACCGGCGAAACCCATGCGGTGACCTGGTCGACCAAACATGCCGACGGCTGGAGCGAGGAGGCGATCGCCGTCTTCGAACGCATCCGGCGGCCCCTCGCGCGGTTGGTCGAGGCCTATCTGCTGAGGCTCAACGCGGCCGCGATCATCTCCGCCTATGTCGGGCGAAACAGCGGCGAGCAGATTTTACAGGGCCGAATCCACCGTGGCGACGGCGAGGAGATCGATGCCGCGATCCTGTTCACCGACCTGGTCGGTTTCGCGACCCTCTCCAACACGCGTACAGGGCACGAGATCGTCGCCGTGCTCAACGAGGCGTTCGACATCATGGTGCCGCCGGTCGAGGCGTATGGCGGCGAGATCCTGAAATTCCTTGGCGACGGTTTTTTCGCGATCTTTCCCTATGGCGAGAAAACGACGCTCACAGGCGCCGTGAAGGCCGCGAGCGAAGCGGTGCTGGAAGGCGAGAAGAAGCTCGCCGAGTCCGAGGTCGGCAAGCTGCTCGGCTTTCGCTCGGCAATCCACGCCGGGCGTTTCCACTATGGCAACATCGGCGGCGCGAACCGGCTCGACTTCACGGCGATCGGCCAGCCGGTGAACTATGCCGCGCGGCTGCTCGCCGCCGCCTCCGACCTGTCGCTGGCACGGGTCGCCTCGTCGACGACGGCCGGGCATCTGTGCCTGCCGTCGCGGCTGGTCGGCGAGGTCGCGTTCAAGGGGTTTGAAGGACCGCAGCCGATATACGCCTATTGAGCCGCGTCAGGCCGCGGCCGAAATGCCCTGGTCGAAGATCGCGAGATTGCGGCCGCGGCTCTTCGCCTCGTAGAGTCGCTTGTCGGCGATGCGCATCAGTTCGGAGACGTTGGCCTCGCACGCGCAGATCGTACCCCCGATGCTCACCGTCAGTGGGACGATCCGATCGGCCGAAGGCTGAAAACGGATCAGCTCCACCTCGCGGCGGACGCGCTCGGCCACATGCACGGCCTCCTGGTCGCTCGCCGCGACGAGGAAGGCTCCGAACTCCTCGCCGCCGATGCGGCCCAGCACGTCGCCGGCGCGCACGGCGCGCGTGATCGCCGCCGCGATCTCGAGCAGTGCGGTATCGCCGGTCAGATGTCCGAAACTGTCGTTGATCTTCTTGAAATGATCGGCGTCGATGATTAGCAGCGCGCCGCGGTCGGTCTTGCGGCGCGACCGGTCCAGCGCGGCGAAGAAGGTCTCGCGGTTCAGCATGCCGGTCATGGTGTCGCGGCTCGCCTTCTCCTCCAGCCGCCGGTGCGCCGCGGCAAGCTCCGCATGGGTTCGCGCCAGGTCGCGGTGGGCGGCCCTCAGCTTCTCGCTCTGCCAGAACATGAAGGCGCTGGCGGGCCAGGCTATCGCCAGCGGACAGATGGTGAGCATCAACCAGGCATTGCCGTCGACGGCGCCGCCAAACGCTGGAACGAGCGTGAGCGCAAGCACAAGGGACGCAAGGAGGGACGAGAAAGCGACCGCCGTGGATTTCAGGAAGATTCGATTCATGCAGCGCTCCACATCCGTGCGGCTGCATGACAGGACGCGCGTGAACGTGCCCTTTCCGGCTCGGTTAAAATTTTACCCGACCCGCCTTTTCACGATTTTTATGCACATAAAAATGCCGGCATCGGGATGTCCCCCTGCCATCCAATTTGTGACATAAGGCCCCTATGACCGTACTCCCCGATCCGAACCGCTTCGCCCATGTCACCGACTGGGTGTTCGATCTCGACAACACGCTCTATCCGCACCACTCGAACCTGTTCTCTCAGATCGACGTCAAGATGACCTCCTACGTCTCGGAGCTTCTCACGCTGCCGCGCGAGGAAGCCCGCAAGCTGCAGAAGGAACTCTACCGGGAATATGGAACCACGCTCGCCGGGCTGATGCAGCGGCACGGCATCGATTCGGACGACTTCCTGCAGAAGGTGCACGACATCGACTATTCATGGCTGGTGCCCGATCCGGTGCTTGGAGCCTCGATCCGGCAACTGCCCGGACGCAAGTTCATCTTCACCAACGGCAACCGCAATCACGCCGAACGCACCGCGCGCCAGCTCGGCATCCTCGAGCATTTCGACGACATTTTCGACATCGTCGCCGCCGGGCTGACCCCGAAACCGGCGCGCCAGACCTATGAGCGCTTCGCCGAGCTTCACGCGGTGACCGGGCCTAATGCCGTCATGTTCGAGGATCTGGCGCGCAACCTCTCCGTGCCGAAGTCGCTCGGCATGACGACGGTCCTCATCGTGCCGAAGAATTTCGAGCCGACCTTCGCCGAGATCTGGGAGAAGGACAAGGAATACGAGGACGACGTCGATTTCGTCACCGACGATCTGGCGGGCTTCCTCGGCGCCATCGTCCAGGCTGCCGTTTGAGGCGATTCACGTCTGTCGAACAACGCATCGACCATGCCGCGCATGGCGTGCTCGACCGGTTGCCGGCGCACGGGCTTTCAGGCGCGCTGGTCGAACTCCTGGTGTTCGGCCTGAAACAGGCATGGGCCTGCCTGTTCGGCGGCGCGATGCTGTTCATGATCATCGTCACGAAATACGCACCGCCCGACGGGCTCGGCATCGCCCGCTACGATTTCCTGTTCCTGGCGGCGCTGGCGATCCAGCTTCTCATGCTCGCCTTCAAGCTGGAGAAGCCATCCGAGGCTGCGGTCATCCTGCTCTTCCACGTCGTCGGCACCGCGATGGAAATCTTCAAGACCTCGGCAGGCTCATGGGTCTATCCGGAGGACAGCTTCTTCCGCATCGGCGGCGTGCCGCTCTTCTCGGGCTTCATGTACGCCTCGGTCGGCTCCTACATGGCGCGCATCTCGCGCATATTCGACATGCGCTATAGCGGCTATCCGCCGATGCAGGCCACCGTGCTGCTGGCCGCCGCCATCTACGTGAACTTCTTCGCCCACCATTTCGTGCTCGACATGCGCTACGCGCTCTTCGCGGCGACGGCGGTGCTCTACCTGCGCGCAACGGTGCACTACCGGGTCTTCCGCTTGCGCCACCGCATGCCCCTGCTTCTCGGCTTCCTGCTGGTGGCGCTTTTCATCTGGTTCGCCGAAAATATCGGCACGTGGTCGCGGGCCTGGCTGTATCCCGGCCAGCAGGAAGCCTGGACGCCCGTCTCGATCCAGAAGCTCGGCGCGTGGTACCTGCTGATGATCGTTTCCTTCGTGCTGGTGACGCTGGTGCACCGGCCGCAGCCGCCCGCGCCGCCAGACAGCGAAAGGCGATGATCAGGCCTTGCGGCTGCCGCGCTTGATGTTCGAGCGCCTGACCGCGCGCCGCAGGTCGTCGCCCGACGGCTTCCGGTCCACGCCATGGTCGACAGCCGCCAGACCGTCGTCGCCGAGGATGCTCTCTTCGAGCCTCTCCTCCAGCCGCCCGATACGCTCTTCCAGTTCGCTCTCCGTCGGCTTCTTGCCGACGTTCTGGTCACGGGGTGATTTTGTCGCGCCTGTCATCGGCTGCCTCCTCGGAGGAGGATAACCGCAGAAAGCCGCCGTCGTTCCGTCAGAGATCGTAGAAGCGCCGGATGATCTCCCAGGCGTCGTCGGCGGAATCGACGAAGTCGATGATGTCCTGGTCGCCCGGCGATATCGTCCCTTGCTCGGCGAGGAAGTCGAGGTCGATCGCCCGCTTCCAGAAATCCTTGCCGAACAGGATGATCGGCACCCGCTCCATGCGGCCGGTCTGGATCAGCGTCAGCGTCTCGAAGAACTCGTCCATCGTGCCGAAGCCGCCGGGGAATACCGCGACCGCCTTGGCGCGCATGATGAAATGCATCTTACGGATCGCGAAGTAGTGGAAATTGAAGCACAGCTCCGGCGTGACGTAGGGGTTTGGCGCCTGTTCGTGCGGCAGCACGATGTTCAGCCCGATCGACGGCGCGCCGACATCGCTGGCGCCCCGGTTGCCGGCCTCCATCACGCCCGGCCCGCCTCCCGTCATCACCACGAACTCACGGTAATAGGATGCTGCCGAATGCTGCGAGCACACCCGCGCGAAGGCTCGCGCCTCTTCGTAGTAGCGGCTGTTAGCCTCGAGGTTCTTCTTCTGCGTCTCGTTCTTGGCCGCCCAGGCCGCGCCCCCCGGTTCCGGGATGCGGGCGCCGCCAAACAGGATCACCGTCGAGCGTATGCCGCGTTCGGCGAGTGTCATCTCAGCCTTCAGCAGCTCGAGCTGCAGCCGAACCGGCCGCAACTCGCGGCGCGTCATGAACTCCTCGTCGTTCCAGGCGAGCCTGTAGGTCGGCGCGGTGGTCTGCGGCGTCTCGGGCACGCTCTTGGCCCGTTCCAGATCCTCGTCCGAATGCGGCAGCGGCGTCCATCCCGCCTTCTCGGTCGGATTCATGTTTTTCCCTGCCCCGTATTGTTCCGCGCCATCCCATGGCGCACGTACGATTGACCCCCTTGGAGGCTTGCCATAGGGTCCGCGCGATTTCGGCCCAGCTTAGCGGCCACAGGCTTAACAGCACGTTGTAATGGGGAATTTCATGGCGAAGGCCGACCTGTCGCAGCTCGAAAGCGTCATCGAGAAGGCTTTCGATGCGCGCGACACCATTTCCACCTCCACTCGCGGCGAGTTCCGGGACGCTATCGACGCTGCGCTTACCCTGCTGGACAAGGGCGAAGTGCGGGTCGCCGAGCGCCAGGCCGACGGACGCTGGACGGTGAACCAGTGGCTGAAGAAGGCGGTACTCCTGTCCTTCCGGCTCAATCCGATGGAGATCGTCAAGGGCGGCCCGGGCAATGCCGTCTGGTGGGACAAGGTGTCGTCCAAGCTCGACGGCTGGAGCGCCAGCGATTTCGAGAAGGCCGGCTTCCGCGCCGTGCCCGGTGCGATCGTCCGCCGCTCGGCCTATGTGGGACGCAACGTCATCCTCATGCCGTCCTTCGTCAATCTCGGCGCCCATGTCGCCGAAGGCACCATGGTCGACACCTGGGCTTCCGTCGGCTCCTGCGCCCAGATCGGCAAGAACGTGCATCTGTCGGGCGGCGTGGGCATCGGCGGCGTGCTGGAGCCGATGCAGGTCGGCCCGACCATCATCGAGGATCATTGCTTTATCGGCGCGCGTTCGGAGGTGGTCGAGGGCTGCATCGTGCGCGAGGGCTCGGTGCTCGGCATGGGCGTCTTCATCGGCCAGTCGACCAAGATCGTCGACCGCACGACCGGCACGATCACCTATGGCGAGGTGCCCCCCTACTCGGTGGTGGTCGCCGGCACGCTGCCCGGCAAGCCGTTCCCCAACGGCGAGCCCGGCCCGGGTCTGTATTGCGCCGTCATCGTCAAGCGCGTCGATGCTCAGACCCGCTCCAAAACCTCGATCAACGAGCTTCTGAGAGACTGACCGTCGTGAACGGGCGGCAACTGCTCTGGCTCTTCTTCGGCTTCTCCGGGCGCGTCGACCGGCAGGCGTTCGCGCTTGCCGGAATGCTGCTGTACCTCGCCCGCCTCTACCCGGTCTATCGCATGATCCTTGCCGGTAACGACGAGGCCGCTCTCGACTATTGGGGCGGCATATTCATCACGCTGTTCGCCGTTCTCCTTGTCTCCCACATCGCGCTCGCCGCCAAACGGCTGCACGATTTCGACCGCCCGGGCTGGCCTGCGATCTTCTTCCTGATCGGCGACATTCTCGCCTTTCTCTTCTTGTGCATCCCGCGGGGAACAAACGGCCCGAACCGCTACGGCCCGCGCACCAATGCGCCTGCCGGGACCAGTTGAGGTCGTGCGCGAGACGGCGGAAGCTAAACGGACGGGGCGCTATCGCCGCCTCGATCCGCGACTGATCATAACGACCGCGCAAAAACTCGAGCAGCGCATCGCCGAGCGCTTTCCAGACAGCGGGCTGAGAGGCGTCGCGGCCGAGCTCTCCGTGCTCTCTAAGGACCTAGCCGCCGCGGCCCGGGCGCTTGAAGCCCCGATCTGGTGGGTGCGCATCCTGATCGGGCTGGCGATCCTCGCCGGCGCCGCGATGTTCCTGTTCGTCGGGACGATCATTTCCTTCGACCGCATCTCGACCGGCGCCTTCGACATCGTCCAGGGCATCGAGGCGTCGATCAACACCATCCTGCTGGCCGGGCTCGGTTTCCTCGCCCTGGCGCGCAGCGAGGAGCGCATCAAGCGCACCCGCGTTTTCGCCGACCTGCATGCGCTGCGCTCGCTGATCCACGTCATCGACATGCACCAGCTGACCAAGGACCCGGCGGCGCTGTCGGAAAGTTTCACGCCTATGCCCCATTCGCCGGTGCGCATCACCAACCGGCAGGATCTCGCCCGTTACCTCGACTACTGTTCCGAGATGCTGTCGATCACCGGAAAGCTTGCGGCGCTGTTCGCCCAGTCGGTCAATGACGGGGTGGTTGTCGGCGCGGTCAACGACATCGAGGAACTCGGCTCCAACCTGTCGCGCAAAATCTGGCAGAAAATCACCATGATAGAAGGCAGCGCGGCCGCGCCGCGGCACCTGGCCCAGCCAAACGCGGCAGGCAGCCCGTGACAGGGAACCGGCGTTCGGCTATCCCGGCGGGCATGACCCTGCCCACCGATCCTGCCGCGAATCTCGCCGCGCTTATCCGCTGCCCTTCGGTCACGCCGGCCGAGGGCGGCGCGCTTTCGGCGCTTGAGACGATGCTGAAACCGCTCGGCTTTTCCGTCGAACGGCCGGTCTTCTCCGAAGACGGCACCCCGGACGTCGAGAACCTCTACGCACGCCTGTCGGGCAACGGGCCGCATCTGATGTTTGCCGGCCATACCGACGTCGTGCCCGTGGGCGATGAGGCAGCCTGGACCCACCCGCCCTTCGCGGCGGACATTCACAACGGACATATGTACGGTCGCGGCGCCGTCGACATGAAGGGTGGCATCGCCTGCTTCATTGCGGCGGCAGCCCGGCACATTGCCGCCAACGGTGGCTTCAAGGGTTCGGTTTCGCTGCTGATCACCGGCGACGAGGAGGGCCCGTCCATCAACGGCACGGTCAAGGTGCTCGACTGGGCGGCGTCGAAGGGCGAGACCTGGGATGCGGCGATCGTCGGCGAACCGACCAATCCCGACCGGCTCGGCGACATGATCAAGACCGGCCGGCGAGGCTCGATCTCGGGGGTGATCACCGTCAATGGCCGGCAGGGCCATGTCGCCTATCCGCATCTTGCCGACAATCCCATACGCGGCCTGATGACGCTTGCCGATGCGCTGCTCGATCCGATCCTCGACAGCGGCACGGCCGAGTTCCAGTCCAGCAATCTCGAAATCATCTCGATCGATGTCGGCAACCCGGCGGTCAATGTCATCCCGGCGAAGGCGACCGCTGTCTTCAACATACGCTTCAACGACACGTGGACCGCCGAGACGCTGCAGGCGGAGATCCACAATCGGCTCGACCGCGCCAGCCGCCGCAAGAAATACCGCGCCGGGCGCGAGGAGCCGATCGCCTTCGACCTCGTCTGGCGTGGCCGGGTGAGCGAAGTGTTTCTCACGCGGGATGAAAAGCTCGTGGCGGCGCTGAGCGCGTCCATCCGCAGCGTGACCGGCAAGACGCCGGAACTCTCCACGTCCGGCGGCACCTCCGATGCGCGCTTCATCAAGGACTATTGTCCGGTGGTCGAATTCGGGCTTGTCGGCAAGACCATGCACATGGTCGACGAGCGCGTCGCGCTTGCCGATCTCGAGACGCTGACCGATATCTACAGCCGTTTTCTCGAGGACTGGTTCGGGTAGGGCCGATGCCTTCCTCCGACGACATCCAGCAATATCTGACCGGCGCCTGGCGCATGATGATGGGCAAGGCCGACGGGCTGCGCCTGCTCGACCTCACCGTCGACGGCTTCTGGAATTCCTTCTTCGCCATGGTGGTCGCGCTGCCGGCATTGATGGTCGGCTGGGTCGCCGTGGCGAGTGAATTCAGCATGGTTTCCGCCGACGTCGGCAGCAGATTTTCGATTGCCGTCCGTTTCGCGGCGATCGATCTCGCGGTCTGGCTGCTGCCGATCGTGGTACTCGCCGCAGTCGCTTCAAGAGTCGGGCTGGCCGACCGTTTCGTTCATCTCGTCGTGGCGAGCAATTGGGCGTCGGCGCTGTTCATCTGGCTGACCGTGCCCGTGCCTCTCGCCGGGCTGATCTGGTCGTTCGGCCCCGAGTCGAGGGTTTCGCTTTCTCTTATGCTGCTGGCGCTCAATCTGTTCGTCTCCTGGCGCGTCACCAACGTGGCGGTTGCGAAGGGAGCGGCCATCACCACCGCCGTCATCGCCGCTATGTTCGTCCTGTCCCTCCTGGTTCAGGCGCTTCTGATGGCGGCCCTCGGCCTGGGCCAGGCTGCCTAGGTTGGAGGGTAGTCCACCTTCATCAGGTAGAGCCCTTCGGGCGGCGCCACCGCTGCGCAGGCGGCGCGGTCCTTCGCCTCCAGCGCGGCCTTGACGTCGGCTGCGCTCCACGCACCCTCGCCGACGCGTTTCAGCGTGCCGACCATCGAACGCACCTGGTTGTGCAGGAAGGATCGCGCCGATGCGGTCACCTCGATGAGATCGCCGGAGCGTTTCACGTCGAGCCGGTCGAGCGTCCTCAGCGGGCTCTTTGCCTGGCAATGGATAGAACGGAAGGTGGTGAAATCGTGCCGTCCGACCAGCTCCCGCGCCGCCTCGTGCATCGCGTCCGCATCGAGCGGGGCCGGCACCCACCATGCCCGGTCCTTCTCCAGCGCCGGCGGCGCGCGCCGGTTGAGGATGCGGAAGAGATAGTGGCGGGCGGTGGCCGAAAAGCGCGCGTCGAACTCATCGGCGGTTCGCGTCGCCCGGATCACCGAGACCGCCTCGCCGGCGAGCTTCAGATGCGCGTTGATCGCGTCGCGCACCGTATCGCCGGGCCAGTCCTTCGTCAGGTCGAGATGCGCAACCTGCCCGGCGGCGTGCACCCCGGCGTCGGTTCGGCCGGCGCCGCGCATCGAGACGGTTTCGCCGCAGAAGCCGCGCACCGCGTTTTCGAGCGCCGCCTGCACCGAATGCTGTCCGGCCTGCCGCTGCCAGCCGGAATAGGGCGTCCCGTCATATTCGATATCGAGGCGGTAGCGCGGCACGCCCGAGGCCGGCTCTAAGCGGCCAATTCCGAGCTGAAAGCCGGCGCGTAGACCAGCTTGCCGCTTGCCGGAGCTTCGCCCCAGGCCACCGCCTGCAGCGCCTCGCACTGATAGTCGCTGTCGAAGCCGCCCGCGCGCTCATGCGCATAGCCGAAGCGGCCGTAATAGGCCGGCTCGCCCAGAACCAGAGACAGCTTCTCGCCGGCCTGCTTCAGCCGGACATGCGCCTCGCGGATCAGCGCTCCGCCTATGCCGCTGCCGTGGAAGGACGGCTCCACCGCCAGGGGAGCCAGCGCCACGGCCGGAAACCGCCTGTTGCCATGGTCGACATAGAGCCGCGAGAACAGGATGTGGCCGACGACCTGGCCTTCCTCCTCGGCGACCAGTTCGAGCACCGTGTCGCCGCTCTCCACCAAGGCGTCGACAAGCCCGGCCTCCGCCTTCTGGCCGAATGCATGCTCCTCGACGAGGCGGATCGCTTCGCGATCCCTCGCCGTGGCAGTCCTGATCGACATCATGCTCATGAGAACCTCGTTCCTTTTTCCATTCTCAAGCCGCGGAGGAACTCCTCCGCCGTCACCGGTCTGCCACCGGCGCGCTGCAATTGGGTCAGCCGCACAGCGCCGTCCGCGCAGGCGACCGTCAGGTGCTCGTCAACAAGCTCGCCCGGCTCGCCAATGCCTTCCGCCGGCATCGAGCGCAGGAGCTTCAGCCGCTCGGCCTTGCCGCCAACCGCCATCTCGCACCATGCGCCGGGAAAGGGCGACAGGCCGCGAATGCGATTGTGCACGTCGACCGCCGGCTGCCGCCAGTCGATCCGCGTGTCCCCCTTATCGATCTTTTTGGCGTAAATCACGCCCTCGGCGGACTGCGGTGTCAGGGCGAGCGTGCCGGCTTCGAGTTGCTTCAGCGCCTCAACCATCAGTCCGGCGCCAACCGTCATCAATCGGTCGTGCAACTCTCCTGATGTCTCGCAGGGCCCGATCACGACGCGCTGGTCCAGCGCCACCGGCCCGGTATCGAGCCCTTCCTCCATCTTCATGACCATCATGCCGGTTTCATGGTCGCCGGCCATGATCGCCCGCTGGATGGGGGCGGCACCGCGCCAGCGCGGCAAGAGCGAGGCGTGTCCGTTCCAGGCACCCAGCCGCGTGCCTTCGAGGACCTGTTTCGGCAAAAGTAGCCCGTAGGCGACCACGACAGCCGCATCGGCCTTCAGGGCGGCAAAGGCCTCCTGCTCGGCCTGCCCCTTCAGCGAAACCGGCGTCCTCACCGCGATGCCCAGCCTTTCGGCCTCGCGCTGCACCGGCGACGGCGTCAGCTCCAGCCCCCGCCGGCCGGCCGGCCGCGGCGGCTGCGTGTAGACGGCAACGATCTCGTGCCCCGCTTCCACGATCGCGCGAAGCGTCGGCACGGAAAATTCCGGCGTGCCCATGAAGATGATGCGAAGCGGCATTGCTGGTAGCGCTGTCCAAGCCTTTCGGTCCCGCGTTCAACCGGTCTTGCGGCTTCAGGTCAAGCCAAATGCGGAGGGCGCGAAGCGCTACCCTACCATCTTCGCCGGCGGGCGGTCCCTGGCGAGCTTCTTGAACTTCTTCACCACCATGTCGCGCTTCAGCTTCGAGATATGGTCGATGAAGAGCACGCCGTTGAGGTGGTCGATCTCGTGCTGCAGGCAGGTCGCGAGCAGGCCCTCGGCTTCGACCTCCTGCTCTCTCCCCTCGCGGTCCAGGTGGCGCAGGCGAACCTTGGCCGGGCGTTCGACCTCGGCGTAATAGTCCGGGATCGACAGGCAGCCTTCCTCGTAGACGGAGCGATCGTCGCTGCTTGCAAGGATCTCCGGATTGATGAAGACCTGCGGCGCCGGCGGCTCGCCTTCCTTGGCGAGGTCGATGACCAGCATGCGCAGCGGTTCGCCGACCTGGATCGCGGCCAGCCCTATCCCCGGCGCGTCATACATGGTTTCGAGCATGTCGTCGGCAAGCTTCAGCAGCGGCGCGTCGACGCATTCCACCGGCTTGGAAACCAGGCGCAGGACGGGATCGGGAAGGATGACAAGCGGCTTGATCGGCATGCGCCTCACCTAAGACCTCGAAATAGAAGCGTCAACATCGTCGTTTGTTCTTGTTTTGATCTAGCCGGACCCGCCGAATCGGTTATGCTTGGCGGATGGATCAGCTTACCGCCATGCTTTCGGAGCCAATCGCCAAGCTGGGGGCGACCACGATCACGCTTGGGCAGGCGCTGGCTTTCGCCGCCTTTCTTTTCGCGACCCTCTTCGTCGGCCTGGTTGTTTCGCTCTGGCGCTCCGGGCGTGCGCGCGCCGCGGCCGCCGCGGAAGCCGTCGAACGCGCGCGGCAGGCCGAGACCCAGATGATGGCGCTCGCCCAGGCGCAGGCCGAGATGCAGGGCCGGCTCGGCGCCGTGGCGGAGGTATTCGGCGCGCGGCAGGCCGAACTCAACCAGTCGCTCGGCCAGCGGCTCGACGCCATGACCGGGCGCATCGGCCTGACCATCACCGAGCAGACCAAGTCGACGCATGATTCGCTGGCCAAGCTGCAGGAGCGGCTCGCGGTGATCGACAGCGCGCAGAACAACATCCAGTCGCTTGCCGGCCAGGTGGTGCAGCTCCAGGCGATCCTCTCCAACAAGCAGACGCGCGGCGCCTTCGGCCAGTCGCGCATGGAGGCGATCGTCGCCGACGGCCTGCCGCAGGGGGCATACGAGTTCCAGGCGACTCTGTCGAACGGAAGCCGGCCGGACTGCCTCGTCAAGATGCCCAACGGCACGCCGTCGCTGGTCATCGACGCCAAGTTTCCACTCGAAGCCTGGAACGCCATCCGCGCCGCGGCCGAGGCCGAAAATGCGGGCGATGCACCCAAGTACGCTGCGCAGGCCTTCCGCCGCGACGTCGAGTACCACATCAAGGCGATAGCGGATAAATACCTGATCTCGGGCGAGACCCAGGAAACGGCGTTCATGTTCGTGCCGTCGGAATCGATCTTCGCCGAGATTCACGAGAATTTCGAAGCGGTCGTCCAGAGGGCTCACCGTGCGCGCGTGGTCATCGTGTCGCCCTCGCTGCTGATGCTGTCGATCCAGGTCGTGCAATCGATTCTCAAGGACGCCCGGATGCGCGAGCAGGCGCATCTGATCCAGGGCGAGGTCTCACGGCTGATGGATGATCTTTCGCGGCTGGATGAACGCGTGCGCAAGCTGCAAACGCATTTTGCCCTCACAAGCCGCGATATCGAGCAAATCGTCACGTCGACTGAAAAGGTGACCAAGCGAGGTCAGAGGATCAAGGACGTTGAGCTCGGCGCAGATGCTGTCGACGAGGCCGACATTTCGCGCGCGCTGCCGGCGGCGAATGAAAGCGCATCGGTCGGGACGAAGAGCGGGCAGCTCCGGCTGCGCGTCGTCGACGAGGGCGCCTAGCCGGTCCGACCAGCCAGACCGAGCCCGGCCCTTTAGCCCATTTCCTTGGTCGCAAGCCCCTCGATGCCGGGAAGCCACGGCGCGGCGGAGCGATGCCAGATCTGCCGTCTGGGCTTTAGATCGGCGCGCTGGCGTGCCGTGCCGACCCTAATGCCATAGGATTTGGGACCATCGTCGGCCGAGGTTGCGTAGATCGGCGAGCCGCATTCGGCGCAGAAGGCCTGGACGCGTCTGTTGCCGCTTTCGGCCGTCTTCACGTAAGCCTTCGGCGTGCCGCGGGTCAGACGAAAATTTTCCTCCGAGGCGAAGATCACCACGCGGAACGCCGTCCCCGAAAGCGTCTGGCAATCCGTACAATGGCAGATGCTGACCATATCCGGGTCGATCTCGGCCTCATAGGCGATCGCGCCGCAGTGACAGCCGCCGTCGATCTTCATCGTACTCTCCTATATCCGCGTCCGCGGCATATCCGCCGCGGCCCCGAGAACAGCAGAAGATTCAGGCGAGCGTGAGGTGCAAAGGGACTCTTGCCGTTGGGGCAGAGTCTTGTTTCACTGCGTTCCCGTCAACGAGGAGCGAATCATGGCCAAAGGCAGCATGAAAGCGAAGAAGGAAGTCCGCAAACCGAAGAAGGACGCAAAGAAGCCGGTAGCGGCTCCGGCGCTGAAACCGGCTCCGGTTGCCGCCCTGCGGCAAAAGGAGAAGTAGGCACGCGTCCGATCTCGGGCGGGCAGCCGGAGGATTGTAGTGGATTCTTTCCGGCGCCGCCGAAAGGCGCATGCGCGTCGTCGCCTCGCGCCAGGCGGGGTCATTGAACATGTCCAAGGCCGGGGCCGCTTCATCGGTCCCGGCGTCAGGGTCGGATGCTTGGATCGCCTTTTGTGCGTCCACGCGGAGCACTGCTTCTCAGTGTCTGCCGGACCTGGCTTTGCGCGCCGCGTAACGCGCATCGCGCTTGGCCTTGCGTTCGGCCTCGTCGGCAAGTACCCGGGCGATGCGTTCGTTCTCTTCCGCTTCCCGGGCTCTTGCTTCCGCTTGAGCAGCCTCCTCGGCGGCGAGACGCGCCGCCTCCTCCGCTGCCTCGCGTTCCGCACGCTCCACGGCTTCGCGCGCCAGTCTTTCCTGGCGCAGCTTTTCCCTCTCGGCCTCGCGCTTCTCACGCGCCTCGATGATGGCCTGCCGCTCCGCCTTCCTTGCGAGCACCGCGGGATCGTCTTCCGCGGGCCGCGCCTTGAACCGGTCAAGCAATGCTTTCTTGGCTTCGTTCGCCGCATTGCGGCGTTCGAAGATGTCCTTTTCCCGATACATGATCAAATTCAGTCCTTGAAGTCTGCCAGCGCAGCTTAAATACGCAAGACGGGCGAGAGTTCAAGCGGCATTCCAGCATCACTCCCATGAAAATCCGCGGTTTGCCGCAAAGAACGCGCCGCCGACATGCTCCGGCTCGATCCGAAGCGGCGTGTTTAGGATACGAGTCCCGTGAAAGCCGACTAAGCGCCGGGTTTCTGGAACTTTGGCCAAGCTGCCGCGTTTCTGCGCGCAAGCCTCTTGTGCACTGTATAGATGGTGGCCGGCTGATTTATGGGGGGACCGTCATGGCAACCGAGACCGCTGATACCGGCGTGACAGCGCCGGAAGCGGCTGACACGCGTCGATCTGACACACGGCTCATGCGCTCGCTGCTCATCGGGATTTTCCTGCTGATGATGGTCTATGCGCTCTATTTCGGGCGCGAATTCTTCATGCCTGTCATCCTGGCTTTCCTGCTCGCCTTGATGATGACGCCGATCGTCCGGTTCCTGCGCAAGCGCGGAATCTCCGAGCCCGTTTCCGCCACCCTGCTCATCCTGGTTGCGGTTGCCGGCATCGGCGGCACCGCTTACTTCATCAGCGGCCCGGTGATGGGGCTTGTGAACGATGCGCCCGCCATCGGGCGGCGGCTTTCCGAAAGGCTGGCGGAGCTGCGCCATCCGTTCGAACGGGTGCTGCAGATCTCCAGGCAGGTCGAGCAGGTTGCCGACACCACTCAGGAGCCCGGCGTCCAGAAGGTCGTCATGGCGCAGCCGGGCATCGTCTCGCAGGCCGCCGGCAACCTCCTGTCGGCCTCCACGACGATCGCCATCACCTTCGTGCTTTCGCTGTTCCTCATGGCGTCCGGCAACATGTTCTATGAGAAGATCATCCAGTCATTCGCCCGGATGAGTGAAAAGAAGCGCGCCCTGAGGTTGGTGTACGATGTCGAGCGTGAAATTTCCCGCTACCTTCTGACAGTCGCATTGATCAATGGCGGACTTGGCGTCGCCATCGGCCTGGGCCTTTGGGCCATAGGCATGCCCACTCCTCTGGTGTGGGGCGTTGCGGCGGCGCTGCTCAATTTCCTGCCCTATGTCGGCGCGCTGCTGACCATCCTGCTCGTCGCCATCATCTCGATCATCACCTTCGACAGCCTGTCCTACGCCCTCGCGGCGCCCGCCTTTGTCATATTGTGCAACGTGATCGAGGGACAGATCGTCACGCCGCTGGTCGTGGGCAGGCGGCTGGAGATAAACGCCGTCGCCATCTTCATCGCCGTGGCGTTCTGGTCGTGGCTCTGGGGGTTCGTCGGCGCGCTGATCGCAGTTCCGTTGCTCGTCGTCATCAAGGTGTTCTGCGACCATTTCGAGAGCTGGCGGCATGTCGGCAACTTCCTTTCGGCGCAGCAGACAGCCGACGAGCCCGAAGAGCGCGCATCCGAGCATTGACGAGGAACGATGCGGGCCGCGCCCGCCAGGCATGGCGATCCCTTCGGCATTTGCGGCAAGGCCAGGCAGTCCTTATATCCCGGGCTGAACCTCGGATAAAATTGCCATGGCCGTGCTTTCCGTCCTCGATCTCTCTCCCGTACCCGAAGGCAGCACCGCCGGCCAGTCGCTGAGAAACACGCTCGATCTCGCCCGTCATGTCGAGCGCCTCGGGTATCATCGCTACTGGCTCGCCGAGCATCACAACATGCCGGGCATCGCGAGTGCGGCGACCTCCGTCGTCATCGGCCATGTCGCGGCGGGCACGTCGACCATCAGGGTGGGCGCCGGCGGTATCATGCTGCCCAACCACGCACCGCTCGTCATCGCAGAGCAGTTCGGCACGCTGGCCGCGCTCCATCCCGGCCGCATCGACCTCGGGCTCGGGCGCGCGCCCGGCACCGATATGCTGACGGCACGGGCGCTCCGCCGCAATCTCGAAGCCGGCGCCGACAATTTCCCGCAGGACGTGGTCGAACTGATGAATTATTTCCAGCCCGCCGAGCCCGGCCAGCGCGTGCGCGCCGTGCCCGGCGAAGGCGAGGATGTCGAGGTCTGGGTCCTGGGATCCTCGACCTACGGCGCGCAGCTCGCCGCCATGCTCGGCCTTCCCTATGCCTTCGCCTCGCATTTCGCGCCGGCCGAGATGGAACATGCGATCGACATCTACCGCTCGCGCTTCCAGCCCTCGGACCGGCTGGCTGCCCCCAAATTGATGCTTGGCCTCAATGTCTTCGCCGCCGACACCGATGGCGAGGCACGGCTGCTGTTCAGTTCCCTGCAGCAGGCTTTCGTCAATTTGCGCACCGGGCGGCCGGGCAAGCTGCCGCCTCCGGTGGAGAATTTCGAGGCGACGCTCGATCCGATGGCAAAGGGCATGCTCGCCGGAGCGCTTTCCTGCGCCATCGTCGGCTCGCCGGCGACCGTCAGGAGCGGTCTCGACGAGTTCGTGCGCCGCACCGGCGCGGACGAGTTAATGGTCACGGCGCAGATATTCGACCACAAGGCGCGGCTCAGGTCGTTCGAAATCCTGGCCGAGGCGCATCGCGAACTTTCCCAAGCGGCCTGAGTCTTGCCACGCTAACCCTTAGCGGAGAGGTTGAGACGGCTTCACGCGTGGAAAGCCCGGTTGGCCAACCCATTGATTTCGTTCAACGCTTAGGAGCGGCAGGGGGAAAACGCCGGCGACGCATGCAGGGCGTGGCGACGGTCGACTATGTCCTGAGACACAGGAGACGCCTTGCCTCAGTCATCCATCCCAAGGCACGCGATACATGCCCGCCCGTTCATAGAGTGCAACGGCAGGCTTGTTGCCAGCCTCCACTTTGAGGTCGACCGCCGGGGCATGGCGATCGGTGAAGGCGACGAACACCTGTCGCAGCAGGTTATCGCCGAGACCAATCCTTCGGACGTCAGGGTGAACCGCAAGGTCCTTCAGAAATGCGCTGGTCCAGCACAACGCGACAGCGACCAGCTTCTCTTCGCGAACGACCAGGAAGCAGAGCGAGGCGTCGAATTCGGTATCGCTGGAGAATCTCGTCCACCAGTGATCGAAGTCCGGCACGCCCCGGCCGTCGGTATAGGCCTTGTCCATCACCTCATGGACGGCGCGGGCGTCGTCCGGCCGGAGAGTGCGGCAGGAGAAGCCGGGCCGCCACGCGGGTGGCGGGATTGGCCGGTCGAGATCTTTGCGCAGCCTGAAAGCCCGCTCCCCCATTTGCATCCTCGACGGTTAGCGGAGGGCTTTGACGATGCCCGCATCCGGGAAGCAGGTCGGCGTCTGGCCGTTCTTGGCCTGCCAATCGCCGATCGAGCGGCGCGTCTTGAAGCCCGGCAGGCCGTCGGCGCCGCCAACGTCGTAGCCGACCTTTTCCAGTCCGCGCTGCATGGCGGCGATGTCGGAGCGGTAGAGACCGCCGACCTTGCCCCACGTTCCGGCGAAACGCCCGTCGCCACCGGCGATGCGGTCGGCGCCGTGGCCGATGAAGAGCGCATAGAGATCGCTCTCATTATATTCCTTGAGCACGTAGAAATTCGGCGTGACGACGAAGGCCGGTCCGCTGCGTCCTGCCGGCATCAGCAGGAAACCCTCGGCCTTCAGCTCGCTTTTCGGGAACGGCTTGCCGCTGACCCTCTCTATGCCGAGTGCCGCCCATTCGGCGATCTTCTTGCCCCGGTCCGGCCCTTCCAGCGCGCAGGACACGCTGTCGGGAACGGTCACCTCAAAACCCCAGTCGCGGCCCTTCACCCAGCCATAGTCGACGAGGTAATTGGCGATCGAAGCCAGCGTGTCCGGCGTCGAACTCCAGATATCGATCACGCCGTCGCCGTCGAAATCGACGGCATGCTTGAGGAACGAGGTCGGCAGGAATTGCGGCTGGCCGAGCGCGCCGGCCCATGACGATTTCATCGCCTTGCGTGTCACCAGACCCCGTTCCAGCATGACCAGGGCCGCGAGCACCTCGGTCCGGAACATGTCCTTGCGGGTCGCGAGAAACGCCTTGGTGCCCAGCACCTCGAAGGCGTCGTGCGGGATCTTCGCCGCACCGAAACCCGATTCGCGGCCCCAGATCGCCAGAACGACGCCACCGGGCACGCCGTAGCGTTTCTCTATCGCGGCAAGCGTCTTTCCATGTTTGCCGGCACGGGCACGGCCTCCCGAACTCACCGCACCGATCGTCTTCTCGGCGAAATAATTGCCGGGCGAGCCGAACTCGGCCTGAAGCTGCTTCTTCGGCGTCTTCGGCTTTTCACCGGGCATGACCAGATCGGGAAGATCGAGGTTCGGCTTCACGCCGGCAAACGCCGCGTCGAAGGTCGGCTTCGACACGCCGCTCGCCTGCGCCTCCGGCCAAAGATCTTGCTCGAGCCAGGCGCGGAACTGGTCATCGATCCTTGCCGCGAAGGCGGGGAAGGTTGAGCCTATGAGCGTCAATATCAACGCCGCCACAGCCGCAATAATGGTACGGGGGCACCGTAGAGAGCTGGTCATCCCGCTCTTCTCAATGACAACCATGTCAAAACGCTGTC
This sequence comes from Mesorhizobium sp. KR9-304, assembly GCF_040049215.1. Classification (NCBI taxonomy): domain Bacteria; kingdom Pseudomonadati; phylum Pseudomonadota; class Alphaproteobacteria; order Hyphomicrobiales; family Phyllobacteriaceae; genus Mesorhizobium; species Mesorhizobium sp. KR9-304. Next base: position 1,094,367 of record NZ_JBDZDN010000001.1, read on the forward strand.
CGCGATTTCAGCGCCGCCGACAACGTGCCCTCGTCGAGATAGTCGAGTTCACCGCCCACCGGCACGCCATGCGCCAGCCGCGTCACCTTCACGCCGAAGCCGGCAAGCTGGTCGGTCAGGTAGTGCGCCGTGGTCTGGCCCTCGACCGTGGCGTTGACCGCGAGGATGACCTCCTTCACCTCGCCCTCCGCTATCCTGTCGACCAGCGTCCTGATGTTCAACTGCTCCGGGCCGATGCCGTCGAGCGGCGACAGCGTGCCGCCAAGCACATGGAAACGCGCATTCATCGAGCCGGCGCGCTCCAGCGCCCAGAGGTCGGCGACATCCTCGACCACGATGATCATCGCCGGATCGCGGCGGGCGTCGGTGCAGATCATGCAGGGGTCGGCCGTATCGACATTGCCGCAGACCGAGCAGATGCGCACCTTGTCGACCGCCTCGCTCATCGCGTCGGCGAGTGGCGAAAGCAGCTGCTCCTTCTTCTTGATGAGATGCAACGCCGCGCGCCGCGCCGAGCGCGGCCCGAGCCCCGGCACCTTGGCCAGAAGCTGGATCAGGCGCTCGATCTCGGGGCCGGCGATTCGTTTGGAGGACATGGTGTAAATATAGGCCGTAGGCAGTTGGGAATAGGGAGTAGGAGAAGAATTCCGCACGCCTTTTCGCTGTTATTCCCTACTCACTATTCCCTACTCCCTTCAAAACGGCAGTTTCATGCCGGGCGGGATCGGCAGGCCGGCGGTCAGGTCACGAGTCTTTTCCTGCATGATCGCCTCGATCTTGGCCTTGGCGTCGTTGTGGGCGGCAAGCAGCAGATCCTCCAGGATCTCGACCTCTTCCTCCTTGAACAGCGACGGGTCGATCTTGATCGACTTCATCTCGAACTTGCCGGTCAGCGTCACGCCGACCAGACCGCCGCCGGCCTGGCCGGTCGCCTCGATCCCGGCGATTTCCTCCTGCATGGCCTGGAACTTGGCCTGCATTTCCTTCGCCTTGCCCATCAGGCCGAGAAGGTCCTTCATCACTTGCCTCCGTCAGAAATCGGTTTCGTCGTCATCCGCTGCCGGCTCGGGCGGCAGGTCGGCATCGCCGGCTTCCGCTTCCGGCGCGTTGGGAATACGTACGTCGATGATCTTTGCGCCTGGAAAGCGTGCAAGGATTGCAGCCACGGCAGGATCGTTCCTGGCGTCGAGGATGGCGTCGTTTTTCTTGGCAGCCTCTGCCTCGGCGAGCGTCTGTCCGCCTTCGTCGCGCGAAACCGACACCATCCAGCGCCGGCCGGTCCATTTTTCGAGGCGCGCGCTAAGATCGGTGACCAGGCTTTTCGGCGCGTCAGCGGTAAGGCTGACGTCCAGACGGCCCGGGTCGATCCGAACCAGCCTTATGCAGCTTTTGAACTGCGTCTTGAAAAGCATGTCGCGATTTGCATCGGCAAGGGCCGCGATATCTGCCAGCGACTTCACCGGCACCGCAGGTGCAGCTTCCGCAACGGGCTGCGGAGGCGCGACCATTTCGGCAGGTGCGGATTGGGTTTCAACCAACCGCATCGTCTGGCCGCCGCCGGATGTCACCGGCATGCGGCCCGAGGCAATCGCGCTGGCTCCACCGTTGCCAGGCCCGGCAGCAGTTGGCGACGAGGATCGTGCTGGTGGAGAACCCGTCGACTGCGGCCCGTCGTCGAGCGACTTCAGCGCCTCGTCGAGCGTCGGCAGGTCGGCGGCGTGCGCGATCCTGATCAGAACCATCTCGGCGGCGCTCGCCGGGCGATTGGAAGACTGCACCTCGGGGATGCCCTTGATCAGCATCTGCCAGGTCCGCGACAGCACCCGCACCGAGAGCGCCTTGGCGAACTCAACGCCGCGCCGGCGCTCGTCCTCCGAAAGAGATGCGTCGCCGGCGGCCGAAGGCACGAAGCGCAGCCGAGTCACCAGGTGGTTGAACTCGGCAAGGTCGGTCAGCACCGCCGCCGGATCGGCGCCGACATCATATTGCGCGCGGAACTCGGTCAGCGCCGCCGCCGCATCGCCCTTCATGAGGTGCTCGAACAGATCGACGATCCGCGCGCGGTCGGCAAGCCCGAGCATCGAGCGCACCTGCTCGGCGGTGACGGCGCCCGCGCCATGCGCGATCGCCTGGTCGAAGATCGACAGCGCGTCGCGGACGGATCCTTCGGCGGCGCGCGCGATCATGGCGACGGCTTCGTCGTCGACCGAAATGTCCTCCAGCCCGGCGATCTTGTTGAGATGTTCGGTCAGCATGCCGGCGTCGACGCGTCTCAGGTCGAAGCGCTGGCAGCGCGACAGCACCGTGATAGGAACCTTGCGTATCTCCGTCGTGGCGAAGATGAACTTCACGTGCGGAGGCGGCTCCTCCAGCGTCTTCAGCAGGCCGTTGAAGGCCTGCGTGGAGAGCATGTGCACCTCGTCAATGATGTAGACCTTGTAGCGGGCCGACACCGGCGCGTAGCGCACCTGCTCGATGATCTCCCGGATATCGTCGATGCCGGTGTGGGACGCTGCGTCCATCTCGATGACATCGACGTGGCGGCCCTCCATGATCGCCTTGCAATGCTCGCCCAGTATGGTCAGGTCGACAGAGGGCTGATTTACCGTGTCGGTCCTGTAGTTCAGCGCCCGGGCAAGAATGCGGGCGGTCGTGGTCTTGCCGACGCCGCGCACGCCAGTCAGCATCCAGGCCTGCGCGATGCGGCCGGTGGAAAACGCGTTGGTGAGCGTACGCACCATCGGCTCCTGGCCGATCAGGGCGGAAAAATCAGCCGGCCGGTATTTGCGCGCAAGCACCCGGTAGCCGCCGGCGGCCTTGCCCTGCATGTCGCTTCCGGCGTCGCTCATCTCGCCTTATGATACTCCGCTGGCAGACCGAATTAGGCGGGCCGGTCCTAGCGAACCGATTCCCATTCGCAAGTTTCGCCCGCGCGGCGTCGCTGCGTCAATGACGCGGCAATCGGCTGGCGGACAGCGGGAAGGCGGGAGGCTGGAACAATGACCCGTTCCGTGCTCGTTAGGGCTGCTTCCTTCCGGACCTGACCCGGTTGGCGAGTGGCTCGTCCACCACCAACCTCCCGCTTTTCATATCGGCAATTCGGCCGCCGATTGCAAGAGCAAGGTCGATCGCGGCCGCTGCCAAGCCAATGATTCGCTTGCAGGGCGCTGCCCGCCGCTCTAGCCTTCGTAAAAAGTCGAGGGAAACGCCATGATGCCGGGCGTCAAGGCCGGATTTTCGCTGGATGCCAGGCTGGAAGGCGACAGCAACCAGTTGATGTGGCTTGGTCTCTGCGAACTGCGGATCATGAAAGACCGCCGCTGGCCCTGGCTTGTGCTCGTGCCGCAACGTCCGGGCATCGAGGAGGTCCACGATCTGACGCCGCTTGACCAGGCCATGCTCACCTTCGAGACCAACATGGTTGCGCAGGCGCTGAAAAACGTGACCGCGTGCACCAAGATCAACACCGGCGCGCTCGGCAACATCGTGCGCCAGCTCCACGTCCATGTCGTCGCCCGCAGCGTGGGTGACCCCGGCTGGCCAGGACCGGTCTGGGGCCATGGCATGCGCGAGCCCTACCAGGGCGCGGAGCTTCGCCAGTTTGCCGAAAAGATAAAGGCGGCGCTATAAGCGCCTGGTCCTATCCTCCACCCCTTGAGTCCTCCATGCCATTTCGCCTTTTCGACGCGCCGCTAGCCGAGCCGAGCCAGTTCGTCGGCTTCGCCGGCAATATCATCGACCGGCAGTCGGAGGACCGGACCGACGATTCCGTCGAGAAGGCGCTCGCCGATCCGGCGACGCGGCTCCTCCTGATGGGCGGCGGGCGCATCCTGCTCAGGTTCAACGGCGATGGCAGCGCCGCGGGCTATTTCGGGCTTTCCGACATGCGCGAACTCGGCGTGGACCTTGCCAATGCGGTTCTGCTCGGCACCGCGCCGGAGGGCCCTGTCGTCGCCATGCCGGCCGCCACCGAGGCCGAAGCGCTGCCCGAGGCGATCAAGGCTGTCGACTACCGCTCCGTCTATATGCAGGGCCTGCTTGATCCCGAAGCGCTCGGCGCGCTCGCGCAGGGAGCGAGCCTGCTTGCGTGGCATGCCAACCACCGCTTCTGCGGCAAATGCGGCCAGCCGACGCAGATGCGGGCAGGCGGTTACAAGCGCCTCTGCACCGCCTGCGGCACGGAACATTTTCCGCGCACCGACCCCGTCGCCATCATGCTGGCGGTGTCGCGCGACCGATGCATCCTTGGACGCGGCAGGCATTTCGCTCCCGGCATGTATTCGGCGCTTGCCGGCTTCATCGAGCCCGGCGAGACGATCGAGAACGCAGTCCGGCGCGAAACGCTGGAGGAGTCGGGCATCAGGCTCGGCCGCGTCGTCTACCACGCCAGCCAGCCCTGGCCGTTCCCCTATTCGCTGATGATCGGCTGCTTCGGCGAGGCGCTGAACGAGGACATCGAAGCCGACCTCGCCGAACTGGAGGACTGCCGCTGGTTCGAGCGCGCCGAGGTGCTGACGATGCTCGGCAGGACGCACCCGACGCTGTTCACACCGCCGCCCGGCGCGATCGCCCACCATCTCATCCGCGCCTGGGCCGAAAGCGCCTGACGTTGCCACGCGACATTATTCTTAGTTCTTGTGGCAACGGAACAGCCCGAGGAACATCCCGATGATCCGTCACACCGTCGCCTTCCGCCTGAAACATCCGCGGGGTTCGGTCAAGGAAAAATCCTTCCTCGAAGCCGGCAAGGCGCTCGGAGGCATACCGGGCGTGGAGCTCTTCGAGCAGCTCGGCCAGGTCAGCCCGAAGAACGACTTCCACTTCGGCTATTCGATGGAGTTCGCAGACCAGACCGCCTACCAGGCCTACAACGACCATCCGGTCCACGTCGCCTATGTGCGCGACCGCTGGATTCCCGAAGTGGAGGCGTTCCTCGAAATCGACTACGCGCCGCTGGATTAGTCGGCGACCTTCCATTCCTCGCGTGAGGCGCTGCGCGGGTAGACGCCGAGGATGCGTACCTCGCGCGAGAAGAAGCGCAGCTCGTCGAGCGCGAGCTTCACATTCGCGTCGTCCGGGTGGCCCTCGATGTCGGCGTAGAACAGCGTCGCGGTGAAGGCGCCGAGCTGATAGCTCTCCAGCTTGGTCATGTTGACGCCGTTGGTGGCGAAGCCGCCCATCGCCTTGTAGAGAGCCGCCGGCACGTTGCGCACGCGGAAGATGAACGTCGTCATCATCCTGGCGTCGGCCGATGGGCGTTCGGCCCACTGCTTCGACCTGGTCAGCACGACGAAGCGCGTGACGTTGGTGTCGGTGTCCTCGACGTTCTCTTCCAGTATGTCGAGCCCGTAGAGGCTGGCGGCGAGCCGGGGGGCGAGCGCCGCCATGGTGCGATCCTGGATCTCCGCGACCAGCTTGGCCGCACCCGCGGTGTCGCCCGCAACCATCGGCTTCCAGCCGTTCTTGCGGATGTATTTACGGCACTGACCGAGTGCATGGATGTGGCTGTGGACGGTCTTGATCTCCTTGCGCTCGACGCCGGGCAACACCATCAGCTGGAAATGGATGGGCAGGAAATATTCGCCGACGATGTGCAGCTTCGATTCCGGCAGCAGATGATGGATGTCTGCCACGCGGCCGGCGATCGTGTTCTCGATCGGAATCATCGCAAGGTCCGCCTTGCCGGTCTCGACCGCGTTGAAGGCATCCTCGAAAGTCGGGCAGGGCAACGGCTCCATGTCTGGATACATGTTGCGGCACGCCGTATCGGAGTTGGCGCCGGGCTCGCCCTGGAAGGAAATCCGGTTGGTCTTTTCGGGTGCCATGGTCGGCCCTTATCGTTTTGAAAGCATGGTTCGCGCCCGCTCGAGGTCTTCGGGCGTGTCGACCCCGAGCGGCACGGACTGGACGATCTCGGCATCGATGCGCATTCCGGCCTCGAGTGCTCGGAGCTGTTCCAGCTTTTCGCGTTTTTCCAGCGTCGAGGGTTTCAGCGTCACGAAGCGCTGAAGCGCCGCGCGGCGATAGGCGTATAGTCCAATATGATGGTAGAGCGGTCCCTCTCCCCACGGCGCGGTCGCTCGCGTGAAATAGAGAGCGCGAAGCCTCGTCTCCGACAGCGGCGAGCCGACGATCTTGACCACGTTGGGGTTGGTTCGCTCCTCTTCGCGCACGATCTCCACGCCGAGGGTGGCGATGTCGACGACATTGTCCTTGAGCGGCGCGAACACGGCGCGGATCGCGGCCGGATCGATCGTCGGAAGATCGCCCTGGACGTTCACCACCGTTTCCACCAGCCCCTCCGGATCGAGCGCCTGCAGCGCTTCGTAGATACGGTCCGAGCCGGACTGGTGATCGGCGCGCGTCATCGCCGCCTCGAAGCCGTGGTTGCGGACGGCTTCGGCGACGGCATCGTCGTCAGTCGCCACGACGACGCGGCCAAGCCCGCTCTCCCGCGCCCTTGCCGCGACATGGACAATCATCGGACGGCCGGCAACGTCGGCCAATGGCTTGCCCGGAAGCCGCGTCGAGGCCATGCGGGCCGGGATCAGGATAAGGATGGACATCTGGTTTGCTGAGCCGGAAAGGGTGCGTGGAAAGTGGCAAAACGTCTCATGGAAGCCGCCCTTATAGGTGTTGCAACGACCAAGCAAAAGACCTAGTTTCCGGCCAAATCGGCCGGCCCTGCCGGTCAAAGCAGCATGCCGTCTTGCCGCGTTTGAATTCGTTGCGCCGGCAAGGGGACAAGGGAGCCAGGGGCGAATGGACTCTTTCGAATACAACAAGTTGATCGGCGCCTTCCTGGGAGCCGTGTTTGTTGTCTTTTCGGTTGGCATCGTCTCGGATGCGATCTTCGCCGCGCCGCATCCCGAGAAGGAGGGCTTCATCATCGAGGCCGCCGAATCCGAAGCAGCCGGCGGCGGCGAGGCGGCCCCGGTTGAAGAACCCATCGCCGTACTGCTGGCAACCGCCGATCCGGTCGCCGGCGAAGCCGTGCACAAGAAATGCGTCGCCTGCCACACCACGGAAAAGGGCGGCCCGAACAAGGTCGGCCCGAACCTGTGGGGCATCGTCAACCGCCCGATCGCCTCGCATGAGGGCTTTGCCTATTCGACGCCGATGAAGGAATTCTCGCAGGGCGGCACGGTGGTTTGGGACTACGATCACCTCAACCAATTCCTGACTTCGCCCAAGGGCCTCGTGAAGGGCACCGCGATGGGGTTCGCCGGCCTCAAGAATCCGACCGAGCGCGCCAATTTGATCGCCTATCTGCGTACGCTTGCCGATACGCCCGCGCCGCTGCCGGAAGCCCCGGCGCCGACCGCCGAGCCTGCTTCGGCTCCGGCCGGCGAGGCAGTCCCCGCGCAGCCGGCCGCTCCGGCGGAAGCCGCCCCGGCCGAGCCTGCTCCGGCGCCCGCCGAACCGGCGCCCGCTCAATGACGAAAATGTAATGCTCAACGACACGAAAAAGCCGGGTTCAGCCCGGCTTTTTTTGTTAGACGGGTTGACGGTGGCTACCGGCCACGCAGGTAGTTGTTGTTCAGCGTCATAAGAATTGCCCACGAGGATTGCATGAGAAGATCAGCCGTCCTGCCCCTTTCGATGTATGCGGTCGCAGCTGCGCTGCTTTTCGTCCCGTCGGCGAATGCGCAGGAATGGCAGACCACCGGCTCATTACTCGGCGAATCCAAATATGGGCAGAACTTCCAGCGATACGACTATGTCAGGCCTGATGCGCCGAAAGGCGGCACGCTGAACTCGGCGGCGTTTGGGACCTTTGACAGCTTCAATCCCTTCATCGCAACCGGTACGGCCGCCGCAGGCCTGAACTACCAGGGCGGGCTTCTTTGGGACACGCTAATGGCGAAATCGACCGACGAAGGCTCGGTCAGCCATCCGCTGATTGCGGAGGCCTATAAGCATCCGGCGGACTTCTCCTCGGCCACTTACCGCCTCAACCCGAATGCTATATGGCATGACGGCAAGCCGATCACGGTCGAGGACGTCATCTGGTCCTTCAACGTGATGAAAAAGGAGAGCCCGAACTACAACCAGTACTTCGCCAACGTCACCGAGGCCGTGGCCCTGTCCGATCACGAAGTCGAATTCCGTTTCGACCAGAAGGGCAATCGCGAGTTGCCGCTGATTATGGGCGACCTCGTCGTCCTGCCCAAGCATTGGTGGGAAGGAACCGACACGAACGGCAAGAGGCGAGACGTGACGCGGCAGACACTGGAGCCGCCCCTCGGTTCCGGCGCCTACAAGATCGAAAGCTTCAAGCCGGGATCCGAAATTATCTGGTCGCGGGTGCCAGACTATTGGGCAGCAAATCTCGGGGTCAATATCGGCCGTAACAATTTCGATAAGCAGCGGTTCGTCTACTTTCAGGATGACAACGCCGAATGGCAGGCCTTCACCAAGGGCGGCATCGAAGACATCAGGACTGAGAACCGCTCGGCACGTTGGGCCACGGGCTACGATTTCCCGGCTTTCAAGTCGGGAGCGGTGGTGCGCAAGGAGTTCGCCAACACCTCGGGCGAGCCCATGCAAGGCTTCGTTCTTAATACGCGCCGGCCGCAGTTCCAAGACCGCAGGGTACGCAAGGCGCTGACTTGGGCCTTCGATTTTGAAAGCATGAACCGGACGCTGTTCTACAGCCTCTACAAACGTACCGACAGCTATTTCGAAGCCCAGGACCTAGCTTCCACTGGCTTGCCGCAGGGCGAGGAGCTCGAAATACTCGAACAGTATCGCGATAAGCTGCCGCCAGAGTGGTTCACAGAGGAGTTCAAGCTACCAGTCTACGACACTCCGCAGGCGACACGCGACAACCTGCGCAAGGCCTTCGAGCTCTTCAAGCAGGCCGGCTGGGTGAACAAGGGCGGCAAGCTGGTCAACGAAAAGAGCGGCGAGCAGTTCAAGATTGAGTTCCTCGGTAACGACCCGACCGACGAACGCGTCACGACGCCCTTTATCGACAATCTGAGACGGCTCGGTATCGACGCCTCGCTTCGCATCGTCGACACCAACCAGTACATCGCGCGACTGCAGACCTACGATTATGATTCGGTGACGGTCGTACTTCCACAGTCCTCATCGCCCGGAAACGAGCAGCGAGAGTTCTGGGGATCGAAGGCGGCGGACGCGCGTGGCTCCCGGAACTATTCGGGCATTAAGGACCCAGTGGTCGACACATTGGTCGAACGCGTGATCTTCGCAACCAACCGCGAGGACCTTTTGGCTGCCACCCATGCGCTCGATCGCGTGCTGCTCTGGAACTACTACCTCGTCCCGCAATGGCATAACCCAACGATCTGGCTCGCCTGGTGGGATAAGTTCGGCATCCCTGAAAAGCAGCCCAGCTATATAGGTGTCGATCGCGATTCCTGGTGGATTGATCCTGCTAAGGAGAGCGCATTGGCGGCAAAATACAGAAGTTCTAATTGATGCGCTGGCGGGGGCCAAGGTCGGAGATCGGGCGGCGCGAATTCCTGGCGCTGGCAGCCGGCGCCGCCACTGCTTCGCTTCTGCCAGGCCGGTCGTTCGCCGCCAGCCCTACCGAGACTCCGCTGCACGGCCTGTCGGCCTTCGGCGAGCTGAAGTATCCGGCTGATTTTCCAAATTTCGACTACGTGAATGTCGACGCCCCCAAGGGCGGAACGTTCAACTATGGCCCGTCGCAGTGGCTGTACAACCAGAACCCCTACACGTTCAACACGCTGAACAGTTTCGTGGCGAAGGGCGATGCGCCGCCAAGAATGGAAATCTGCTTCGATTCGCTGATGGTCAGCGCGCTCGACGAGCCGGATTCCATCTACGGCCTCGTCGCAAATACAGTTACGATCTCGCCGGACCGCAACAGCTTCGAATTTGCGCTGTGGCCTGAGGCCAGGTTCCACGACGGATCGCCGCTCACGGCAGACGACGTGGCCTACAGCTACAAGCTGTTCAAGGAGAATGGACACCCCGACCTGCTGCTGCCGCTCAGGGAGCTGAGTGAGGCCGTCGCTGTCAACCCGCATACATTGCGGCTAACGTTTTCGGGCAAGCAGTCGGATCGCACGATCCTCGATGTCGCGACCTTCCCGATCCTGTCCAAGGCGTATTTCGATAAGGTATCGTTCGACAGCTCGCGGCTGGAAGCGCCGCTGGGCTCGGGACCCTACAAGGTCGGGCTGGTGCGCGCGGGCCAGACAGTCGAATACGAACGCGTCGCCGATTATTGGGGCCGCGATCTGCCAGTCAACAAAGGCATGTACAATTTCGACCGGCTGCGGGTTGAATTCTACGGCGACCGCCAGGCAGCTTTCGAGGCGTTCAAGAAGGGCGAGGTGCTGTTTCGCGAGGAGGCGACCTCGCGCCTCTGGGCAACCGCCTACGATTTCCCTGCTCTGAATGAAGGCAAGGTGGTCAAGCGCGAATTCCCCTCCGAAAAGCGCCCGGCCATGCAGGCGATTGCGGTGAACCAGCGCCGCGAGCGCTTCCGGGATGTGCGCGTGCGCCGCGCAATCGCGTTGTGCTTCGACTTCGAATGGACGAACAAGTCGCTGTTCTACGGACTGTACAACCGGTCGCAGTCGAGCTTCGAACGATCGGAGTTCAAGGCGAGCGGGATGCCCGGTCCGGAGGAGCTTGCGCTGCTGGAACCCATGCGCGACCGACTGCCGGCCGAAGCGTTCGGCGAAGCCTACAGCCTGCCCGCGTCCGACGGCACCGGCCGCGACCGCAAGCTGCTCGGCGAAGCGCGGCGCCTCATGATCGAGGCCGGCTGGAAGCTGTCGGGACGCGTCTTTACCAACGACAAGGGCGAGACGTTCAAGCTCGAGATCCTAGTCGACGACGAAGGCTTCGTCCGGATCTACTCGCCCTGGGTGGAAAGCATGAAGGCGATCGGCCTCGACGCATCGATCCGCATGGTCGATTCCGCGCAGCACCAGGCGCGGCAGAACGATTTCGACTTCGACCTTATCTCGATGGCGCTGTTGTTTTCGTCCACACCGACGCGCGAGGGCATGGACGGCATCTTCCATTCCAAGTCCGCGACGCTGCCCGGTTCAGGCAACCTTCCCGGCACTGCCGATCCGGCGATCGACGCGCTTGTCGACGCGATCGATCGGGCCGAGAACCGCGAGCAGCTGACAAACGTACTGCGGGCGCTTGATCGGGTCTTGCGCTCGCGGATGGACTGGATTCCAAGTTGGTACTCGGCGAATCATCGCGTGGCGTTCTGGGACATGTTCGGTTTCAAGGAGCCGAAGCCGGACTACGGGTTCGCGACAGAAACCTTGTGGTGGTTTGACAAGGACAAGGCGGCGGCGATTGGCAAGGGGTGATCCGAGCACGGCAACCGGCGTCATCCGTTGCCCTGACCTGCAGGCGGAGACTGCCTGATGGGAGCCTATATCCTCAGACGCGTGCTGCTGATGATCCCGACGCTGCTCGGTATCATGGCGATCTCGTTCGCGCTCATCCAGTTCGCGCCGGGCGGGCCTGTCGAGCAGGTGATCGCAAAGCTGACGGGACAAGGCGGCGATCAACTAAGCGGCGGCGGCGGCGACGGACTTGGCGGGCAGGACAACATCGGCTCCGCCGACGCGTCGTCGAAATATCGGGGAGCGCAGGGGCTCGATCCGGAATTCATCGCCAAGCTGGAGAAGCAGTTCGGCTTCGACAAGCCGCCGCTTGAACGCTTCGGGCTGATGATCTGGAACTATGCCCGCTTCGACTTCGGCGACAGCTATTTCCGCGACATCTCGGTGATCGACCTGATCCTGGAAAAGATGCCGGTGTCGATCTCCATCGGCCTTTGGATCACGCTGTTCTCCTATCTTATCTCCATCCCACTCGGCATCCGCAAGGCGGTGAAGGACGGCTCGGCCTTCGACGTGTGGACGAGCGCCGTCGTCATCGTCGGCTACGCCATCCCAGGCTTCCTCTTCGGCGTCATGCTGATGGTGTTCTTTGCCGGCGGGTCCTTCTTCGACTGGTTCCCGCTGCGCGGCCTCACCTCGGACAATTTCGACCAGCTCGCCTGGTACCAGAAGATCGGCGACTATTTTTGGCACCTCGCCCTGCCCTTGACGGCGATGGTGCTGTCGGCCTTCGCGACGACCACGCTTTTGACGAAGAACTCGTTCCTCGACGAAATCCGCAAGCAGTATGTCGTCACCGCGCGCGCCAAGGGGCTGTCCGAGCGGCAGGTGCTTTACGGGCACGTCTTCCGCAATGCCATGCTGATCGTCATCGCCGGCTTTCCGGGCGCCTTCATCTCGGCCTTCTTCGCGGGCTCGCTTTTGATCGAGAACATCTTCTCGCTCGACGGGCTTGGCCTGCTCGGCTACCGCTCGGTGATCGACCGCGACTATCCGGTAGTGTTCGCCACGCTCTACATCTTCTCGCTGATCGGCCTGTTCGTCTCGCTGCTCTCGGACCTGATCTACACCTGGATAGACCCCCGCATCGACTTCGAGCGGAGGGACGTATGACGATTACGGCCGACGCCGCGCCGGTCCGCGTGAAGCGGCCCCGGCTGTCGCCGCTCAACCAGCGGCGCTGGGCAAGCTTCAAGGCGAACAGGCGCGGCTACTGGTCGCTGTGGATTTTCCTGGCGATCTTCATCCTGTCGATGTTCTCCGAACTGATCGCCAACGACCGACCGATCTTCGCCTGGTACAAGGGCGAGCTGCTTTTCCCGGTAGCGGTAGACTATCCGGAAGAAAAGTTCGGCGGCTTCTATGCCGTGACCGACTATCGCGATCCGGTGATCCAGGACGAGATCGAGGCGAATGGCTGGCTGGTCTGGCCGCCCATCCGCTACTCATACAGGACCGTCAACAACCGGATCCCGACCGCGGCGCCCGCCAAGCCATCCTGGCTCTACGACAAGGCGACGCGCTGCCAGGCCTACCCCCAAGGCGTTGACGATCCCAACTGCACGATCGGCAACTGGAACTGGCTGGGCACCGACGACCAGGCGCGCGACGTGCTCGCCCGTGTCATCTACGGCTTCCGCATCTCGGTGCTGTTCGGGCTCATCCTGACGCTTGGATCCGCCGTCATCGGCGTGACCGCCGGCGCGGTGCAGGGTTATTTCGGCGGGCTGATCGACCTCTTTTTCCAGCGCATCATCGAGATATGGTCGTCGCTGCCGCAACTCTATCTGCTGCTGATCATCGCGGCCGTGCTGCCGCCGGGTTTCTTCATCCTGCTCGGCATCATGCTTTTGACCTCGTGGGTCAGCTTCGTCGGGATCGTGCGGGCGGAGTTCCTGCGGGCGCGCAACTTTGAGTATGTGAACGCGGCCCGCGCGCTCGGCGTATCGAACGGGACGATCATGCGGCGGCATCTGCTGCCCAACGCGATGGTGGCGACGCTGACCTTCCTTCCCTTCATCCTCAACGGCTCGATCTCCACGCTGACGGCGCTCGACTTCCTCGGGCTGGGGCTGCCACCCGGCTCGGCCTCGCTCGGCGAGCTGCTGCGGCAGGGCCAGCGCAACCTCAATGCGCCGTGGCTCGGCATCTCGGGATTCGTCGTCATTTCGCTGATGCTGTCGCTGCTGATCTTCATCGGCGAAGCCACCCGCGACGCCTTCGACCCCAGGAAGACGTTCAAGTGAGCGGCCCCCTCCTCTCCATCCGCGATCTCTCCGTCGCCTTCGCGCAGGGCGGCGCGACCACCACCGCCGTCGACCACGTTTCCTTCGACATAGGCAAGGGCGAGACGGTGGCGCTGGTGGGCGAGTCCGGCTCCGGCAAATCGGTGTCGGCGCTGTCGGTGCTGAAGCTGCTGCCCTATCCGCCGGCCAGCCACCCGTCGGGGCAGATATTGTTCGAAGGCAAGGACCTTCTCGCGCTCGACGAGAAGGAATTGCGCCGCGTGCGCGGCAACAAGATCACCATGATCTTCCAGGAGCCGATGACCTCGCTCAACCCGCTGCACACGATCGAGCAGCAGATCGGCGAGATTCTGGCGCTCCACCAGGGCATGCGCGAGCGCGCCGCGCGCGAACGGACGATAGAACTCCTGCACGAGGTCGGCATCCGCGATCCGGAGAAGCGGCTCGGCGCCTATCCGCACCAGCTCTCCGGCGGGCAGCGCCAGCGGGTCATGATCGCCATGGCGCTGGCAAACGAGCCGGAGCTGCTGATCGCCGACGAGCCCACGACCGCGCTCGACGTCACGGTGCAGGCGCAGATCCTCGAACTACTCGCCCAGCTGAAGGCGGGGAAGGGCATGTCGATGCTCTTCATCACCCACGATCTCGGCATCGTCAGAAAGATCGCCGACCGCGTCTGCGTGATGACCAAGGGCAAGATCGTCGAGGCCGGCCCAACCGCCGAGATATTCGCCAATCCGCAGCACGATTATACGCGCCATCTGCTCGCGGCCGAGCCCAAGGGCAAGCCGCCCGCCGCAGATGCATCGGCCAGGATCGTGATGTCCGGCGCCGACGTAAAAGTCTGGTTCCCGATCAAGCAGGGATTTTTCCGCAAGGTCGTCGACCACGTGAAGGCGGTCGACGGCATCGACGTGACCGTGCGCGCCGGCCAGACGCTCGGCGTCGTCGGCGAATCCGGTTCCGGCAAGACGACGCTCGGCTTGGCGCTCGCCCGCATGATCTCGTCGCAGGGCAGCATCCATTTCAATGGACGCGATATCGACAAGCTCTCTTTCAGCGCCATGCGCCCGCTGCGCCGCGAGTTGCAGATCGTCTTTCAGGACCCGTTCGGATCGCTCAGCCCCCGCATGTCCGTTTCGGAGATCATCGACGAAGGGCTCGCCATCCACGAGCCGACGCTTTCGGAGGCCGAGAGGGACGCGCGGGTCGTGGAGGTCCTCAATGAGGTCGGGCTCGATCCCGAGACCCGCTTCCGCTATCCGCATGAGTTCTCCGGCGGCCAGCGCCAGCGCATCGCGATCGCGCGCGCCATGGTGCTGAAGCCCAAATTCGTCATGCTCGACGAGCCGACCTCGGCGCTCGACATGAGCGTGCAGGCGCAGGTGGTCGATCTCCTGCGCCATTTGCAGGCCAAGCACGACCTCGCCTATCTGTTCATCAGCCACGACCTCAAGGTCATCCGCGCACTCGCCAACGACGTGATTGTCATGCGCAATGGCAAGATCGTCGAATATGGCCCGGCACAGCAGATATTCGAGCGGCCGCAATCGGACTACACCAAGGCGCTCATCTCCGCGGCGTTCAACATCGAGGCCGCTCCGCTCAGCGTCGTCGCGCAATAAAATCGGCGAAATTCCCGGGAGGAACCATGCCGGAGAAGAAAAAAGGCCGAATCCTGCTTGCCATGACGGGCCTAAACCCGCGGCCCTGGTATGAGTTGCTGTCCAAAGCGCGCCAAGTGGTCACCGAGCCGGATGGGGCGGAGGATCCCTCGATCACCTATGCCGTGGTGTGGAAGCAGCGCCGGAACCTGCTCGCTAGGCTTCCCAATCTGCGAGCCATCTTCTCGGTCGGCGCAGGCGTCGACCACATCCTCGCCGATCCAACCCTTCCCGACGTCCCGATCGTGCGCATAGTCGCCGACAATTTGACCCAGCACATGACGGACTACGTGCTCTGGCGCGTATTAGACCACCACCGCCAAGGCATGCTCTACCGCGAGCAGCAGAAGCGCAAGATCTGGCGCGAGCCTCCGCAGCGGCCGGCCAACGACATCTCGGTGGGTATCATGGGATTGGGCGAGCTTGGCCGCGCCGCCGCCCGCGCGCTGCTCCTCGCCGGCTTCCGGGTCAACGGCTGGAGCCGCAGGGAGCGATCCATGCAGGATGTGGCGACGTTCCACGGCGAGCAGGGGCTGACACACTTCCTCAACGCGACGGACATTCTCGTCGTGTTGCTGCCGCTGACGCCGCAGACGACAGGCATCGTCAACTACAGGCTGCTTGCGCAGCTCAGGAAGCGCAACGGGCTCGGCGGGGCCGTACTTATCAATGCCGGCCGCGGCAGGCTGCAGAAGGACGCCGACATCGTGAAGGCGCTGGAGGACGGCACGCTCAAGGAGGCGAGCCTCGACGTGTTCGAGGTCGAGCCGCTGCCCAAGACCAGCCCGCTCTGGACCCACCCGCGCGTCTTCGTCACGCCGCATGCGGCAGCGACTTCGGACCCGGCCCATCTCGTCGCGCCCATGCTTGCCCAGATGGACGCCTTTGAGCGCAACGAGCCGCTGACGAATCTGGTGGACCGCAAGGCGGGGTATTGAGGCATAGCAGGGCGATTGGCGCGCTTTGTCGACGGCGTCGCCTACCGGCTCGCAATCACGGCCGCCTGAAGCCCGTCGGGCCGCCGTAGAGATAGCCGATGCGGCCGATCGCTTCGCTCAGGCCTTCGCGCGAGACCAGCATGGTGTGGCCGTTGGCGTGGATCATGGTGCGCTCGTCGGTCATGATGGCGACATGGCCTTTCCAGAACACGAGGTCGCCCCGGCGCAGGCCCGAATACGCCTCGCCTGTAACGATCGGTTCGCCGAGAGCGGCTGCCTGCATGTCCGAATCGCGCAGCACGTCGCGCCCCGCCATGCGCATCGCCAACTGCACGAGGCCGGAGCAGTCGATGCCGAAGGCGGTCGAGCCGCCCCACAGATAGGGCGTCATCAGCAGCGTCTCGGCGACGGCGACATAGTCGTCGGAGACTTCGCCGGCCGGCCGCAAATGACCTGAAATCATCGCCTCGCCGGTAGACAGCAGCGCGTAGCGCGTGCCGCGCGTCTCGGCGAAATCCTTCACAGTTACAGATGAACCGAGCGAGAGTTCGCCCAGCCTCGGAAATCTGAGATCGGGGCCGGGATAGAGGAAGCTTCGCGGCGCCGAAACCACGTGGGTCGGCTCATCGGACCGGGGTCCGAGAAACCCGCCCGAGACATAGCCGACATAGCCGTCGCGCGCGGCCTGCACCCAGGCCCAGCCTTCCGCCTCCTCGAAGACCGAGACGTCGTCGCCGCGCAGCAGCTGCGTATTGAGGCCGGCGTCGGGACGCGGCTCCCTGAGCATGTCGGCCACCGGCGCGACGATGCGCGCGGCCCGTCCCGCCACGAACCGCTCGGCCGTCACTTCGCCCTTCAAGCGCTCGTCGGCCAGATCCGGCCGGAAGGCATGCAGTCTCTTGTCATGGGCGGTCAAAGCGGCAGCTCCAGTCCTTTCGCGATGATAGCATCGCCGAAACGCTCGACATAGAGGGCGCCCTCGACGGTGCGCCTTATCAGCACGTTGCGCCTGTCCTTTTCGTCGCGATGCCGCGAGACCAACTTCAGCGCGCCCATCGTATCCAGCGCCCGCGTGATCACCGGCTTGGTCACGCCGAGCTTCGCCGCCAGTCCGCGCACCGTGTGCGGCGGCGCGTCGAGATAGATGGTGAGCAGGATCGCCATCTGGCGCATGGTGAGGTCGGGCGCGTCGTCACGCACCTCGGACAGCGTCACCTGCTGCCACAGGCGCAAGGCTTGTATCGGACGCAAAACGATCATGACGCATTGATGCGCCCAAATTGTTTCGTATCCGTTTCATTTCCGGAAGCCGGCTGACGGATTATTCAGGCCGGGTCGCGCTATTCAGATCGAGGTACGGCTGGCCCAAAGCGCGCCACGCTCGAAGATCGTTCGCATCTCAGGTACCGCGAACTCGTCGGCGGTGTGGCCGAGCGCGCTGTAGAAGACGCGGCCCTTGCCGTAGCGGCGTTTCCAAACAACCGGCATGACGACGCCGTCGATGAAGTCGAGATGTTCGCCGGTAAACGTCGTTGTCGCCAGCACCTCATTGGTCGGGTCGACATGCATGTAATATTGCTCCGAACGATACGCGAAGCCGCCGATGCCGCTCATGATCGGGTCGTCGGGCCTGGAGATGTCGACCCGGTAGTCGATGATATCGCCCGGATGGGCGACCCACTGGCCGCCAGTCATGAACTGATACGCCGTCTCGTTGCGGAAACTGTCGCACATGGTGCCGTGAAAGCCGGCAAGACCCGTCCCGCCGCTGACGGCGCCGGTCAGGTTTTCCAGTTCCGGCTTCGCGACCGCCGACATGGTGATCACCGGGACGATAAGGTCGAGTTGCGAGATCGCCGGATCGGCGAGCGCCGCCGTTCCCTGTTCGAGCCGGACGTCGAAGCCGTGACCGGTGAGCAGCTCCTTGACCGCGCTTGCGCTTCGGGCCGGAGTGTGGCCTTCCCAGCCGCCCCAGAAAATCAGTGCCGTCCTGCTCATGCCGTGCGAATCCTTGCCGGTACTACCCGAAGCGTCGCGCCATCACGCTTTCCAGCGCGCGGATGCCCTGAGCCTCGCCGCCGGCCGGACCGTGCGGCCGGTCGGCGGGGTTCCAGGCGAATATGTCGAAATGGGCCCAGCTTTTCGCCTTTTCGACGAAGCGCTTGAGGAACAGAGCGGCGGTGACAGAGCCTGCGAAGCCGTCGGTCGTGACATTGTTCATGTCGGCGATCCTGGACGACAGCTTGGCGTCGTAGGGCCGCCACAGCGGCATGCGCCACAGCGGATCCTCCTGCTCCATGGCGGCGGCGGCAAGGTCGGAGGCGAGCCCGTCATCGTCCGTGTAGAAGGGCGGCAGGTCGGGGCCGAGCGCAACCCGGGCGGCCCCCGTGAGGGTCGCCATGTCGATCAGCATTTCGGGCTCCTCCTCGTCGGCGAGCGCCAGCGCGTCGGCCAGGACCAGCCGTCCCTCGGCGTCGGTGTTGCCGATCTCGACGGTCAGGCCCTTGCGGCTCTTCAACACGTCGCCCGGCCGGAAGGCGCTGCCGGAAATGGCGTTCTCGACCGCGGGAATCAGCACGCGCAGCCTGACCTTCAGCCCGGACGCCATGATCATCGACGCCAGGCCAAGCACATTGGCCGCGCCGCCCATGTCCTTCTTCATCAGCAGCATGCCGCTCGACGGCTTGATGTCGAGGCCGCCCGTGTCGAAGCAGACGCCCTTGCCGACCAGCGTCACCTTCGGCGCGCCGCGGACGCCCCAGACCATGTCGATAAGGCGCGGCGCCTTGTCGGAGGCGCGGCCGACCGCATGGATCATCGGAAAATTCTTCGCCAGCAGGGCGTCGCCCGCGATCACCGAAACCTTGGCCTTGTGCTTGCCCGCCAATGCCCGCACGGCCCGTTCCAGATCGTCCGGACCCATGTCGTTGGTTGGCGTGTTGACCAGATCGCGGGCGAGGAAGACACCCTCGGCGGCGCGCCTGACATAGGCCGCGTCGGCGCCGGCGGGGCAGGTCAGGCGGATGGCCTTGCCCGGTTTCTTGCCATAGCGGGTGAAGACATAACCGCCGAGCACGACGCCCAGCGTCGAAAGGGTCGGATTGCCGGGCGTGCTCGCGAAATGCCAGTCGCCTTCGGGCAGTGCCTTCGCCAGCGCGCCGGCACAGAGCGCTGCGTGCTCTTCCGCCTTGCCCATGCCCAGCATCGCCGACGCGACGGCGCCGTCGGCGCCGGGAACGAGCAGCAGGCGTCCGGCCTCGCCGTTGAAGCCCGCGGCCTTGGCCCATTTCCGCGCCGCGGCGTCCAGATTGCTGTCCGAAAGCCCATCCTTGGCCACCAGATGAGCCGGACGGGACGCCTTCGGCTTCCTCTCGATCAGTTCGACGGGCATGCAGATGTCCTTGCTCGGCGCCGGGGGCGTCTCTTAACCATCCGTTAGGGTTAACGGAATATTGCTTCGGGTGGGCGATGAGCCTTCGGGTGGCCACGCTAGAGCATCGGAACGAAAAGTGGAATCCGGTTTTCGGTAATTCCGTGCTCGATCAAGGCGATGGATCGCCCCTCGTGCGTCGGATGAACGCGCGGCGATCTGGATGGATGGGAGATCCGGCGCAGATGTTGACCAGCCGCTCGATGACCGCAACGGGCAAGAGACTGCTTCGCGCGACCGTGGCGGTGACCATCCTGGCAAGCGTCGCCGGCTGCGGCACGAGCAAGCTCACCACCGGATCCGTTTCCAAGGCTTCGGGAAAGGCCGTCGAGCAGATGTCGGCGGGCGAACTCGCCGGCGCAAGTTCGTCGCTCGGCAAGGCCTATGCCTCCAACCCTTCCGACAAGCAGACGGCGATGCGCTACGCGCAGGTGCTGCAGATGAACGGCCGCACCGAGCAGTCGCTCGCGGTCATGCGCAAGCTCGCCATCGCCTATCCGACGGATCGCGACGTGCTCGCCGCCTACGGCAAGGCGCTCGCCGGCACCGGAGAGCTCGAGCCCGCGCTCGACGCGGTGCGGCGCGCCCAGACGCCGGAATATCCCGACTGGAAGCTGCTGTCGGCCGAGGCCGCCATCCTGGACCAGCTCGGCAAGCCGGGCGAGGCGCGCGCGCTCTACCGCCGAGCGCTCGACCTCAAGCCGAACGATCCCTCGATCCTCTCCAATCTCGGCATGTCCTATGTGCTCAAAGGCGATCTGAAGACGGCCGAAACCTATATGCGCTCGGCGTCCGAGCAGCCTTCGGCCGACAGCCGCGTGCGCCAGAACCTGGCGCTGGTCGTCGGTCTTCAGGGCCGCTTCGAGGAAGCCGAGAAGATCGCCAGCCACGAATTGTCGCCGGAACAGGCCAAGGCCAACATCGCCTATCTGCGCGGCATGCTGGCGCAGCAGAACGCCTGGAGCCAGCTCAAGGACGAAGACAAGAAGAAGTCCGACACCAATTGAGAAGTCAGCCGATCGGGCGCGTCAGCGCCAAGCGCAAAGGAGGCCGGTCGCTCGACCGGCCTTTTGCTTTCGCGCGGCGGCGGCCTACGCGGCCGCTATTCCTGCATGGTCTTCGGGCCGTCGCCGAAGAGGCCGCCGCGCTGGCTGACCTGGATGCCGGCGGGGCCGAGGATGATCGCAAACAGCACCGGAAGGAAGAACAGGATCATCGGCACGGTGAGTTTGGGCGGCAGCGCGGCGGCCTTCTTCTCGGCCTCGTTCATGCGCATGTCGCGGCTTTCGCTGGCGAGCACGCGCAGCGCGTGGGCGACGGGCGTGCCGTAGCGCTCGGCCTGGATCAGCGCCTGGCTGACCGACTTGACGGATTCCAGCCCCGTGCGCTGGACCAGATTCTCATAGGCCTGCTTGCGCTCGGGAAGATAGGACAGCTCGGCGTTGGTCAGGATCAACTCCTCGGCCAGGGCGACCGACTGGCCGCCGATCTCGTCGGCGACCTTGCGGATGGCCGCCTCGATGGACATGCCGGATTCGACGCAGATCAGCATCAGATCCAGCGCATCGGGCCAGGCGAGCTGGATCGACTGCTTGCGCTTGGTGGCGCGGTTGCTGATGTAGAGGACCGGCGCATAGAAGCCGGCGTAGGCGACGACGACGCAGACGAAGACCTTGACGAAGGTCGGCTGGTCGGGAAGTCCGCCAAGCAGGAAGACATAGGCGGCGGCCGCGGCGAAGAAGACGAAGGGCAGGACCAGCCGGAAGAAGAGGAAGCGCGTCAGCGGATTCTGGCCGCGGAAGCCGGCGACCTTCAGCTTGGCGAGCGTGTTCTCGTCGGCCAGCGCGCGCCTCAGATCCAGCCGGTCGACGATCGCCCGCATGCCGAGAGACTGTTCCTCGCGCAGACCCTTGCGGCGCCTGTCAGCCTCCGCGGCGAGCCGGGCGCGCTGCTTGAGGCGCAGTTCGTCGCGCTCGAGCGCCACGGATTTCATACGCGTTTTCAGCGTGTTGCCGCTCAGCGAAGGCATCACGGTGAAGAAGGTCGCGAACACGGCGATGCCAACCAGCAGCGCGATCAGGAACGCCGGGTCGGTCAGGGCCTTGACGACTTGCACGGTCATTGGCTGGCGATCCTACACGTCGAAATTCATCATCTTGCGCATCACGAAGATGCCGATCGACATCCAGATGCCCGCGACACCGAGAATGAGATGTCCCGTGCTGGTGGTGAACAGCGGCATGATGTAGTTGGGGCTGGACATATATACGAGCAGGGCCACGATGAATGGCAGAGCGCCGATGATGGCGGCCGATGCCTTCGCCTCCATCGACAGCGCCTGAACCTTGGCCGTCATCTTCTTGCGGTCGCGCAGCACGCGCGACAGGTTGCCCAGCGCCTCCGACAAATTGCCGCCCGCCTGCTGCTGGATCTGGATGACGATGCCGAAGAAACCCGCTTCCGGGCACGGCATCGTCTCCTGCATGCGCATCGCCGCTTCGGGGATCGACATGCCGACCTGCTGCGATTCGACGATGCGGCGGAACTCGCCCCTCACCGGCTCCGGCGCTTCCGAAGCGATCAGCCTGACGCCATCGTTCAGCGGCAGGCCGGACTTGACGGCCCGCACGATGATGTCGAGCGCGTTGGGAAATTCGTTGAGGAACGCCTTCACGCGGCGCGCCCGCCGGAACGAGACGAACCAGCGCGGCAGGCCGAGCACGCCGGCTATGAATGCGCCGGGCAGGACGAGAAGCGGGGCCTTGAGGAAAAAGGCGAGCGCCGTCACGACGACGCCGCAGACGACGGAATAGAGATAGAAGCGCTCGACAGAAACCTTCATGCCAGCCTGCCTGAGCTGGATCCTCAGCGGCGGCTTCTTGATGTTCTTGTCCGCGGCAAGCTGCTTGGCATCCAGTTCCTTCAGCGAATCCTGGACGGATTTCCTGCGCTTGGCGGCTTCCGCCACGCGGTCGCGGCTGGCGTTGACGACCGACCGGTCGGTCTCGGCCCTCTTGACGGTGTCGAGCCGCCTTTCGGTGGCCTTCTCCTCGGCGATCGTATTGAACAGGAACGCATAGGCGACCGCGCCGGCGCTGAAGCCGGCGAGCGCGATGAAGGCCAGTACGGTCGTATCGATGCCGAACATCTCGTCAGCTTATCCCGATCCGGGCATCAGGCCGCCCGCTTCTCCATGGACTCCAGAGCCGCCGCAAGCCGCTGCTCTTCTCCGTAGTAGCGCGCGCGGTCCCAAAAATGCGGCCGGCCGACACCCGTCGACACATGTTCTCCCAAGAGCTTGCCGGCCGCATCCTCGCCCTTGATGTTGTAGAGGACCAGGTCCTGCGTGATGATCACGTCGCCTTCCATGCCGATCACCTCGGTGATGTGGGTGATGCGGCGTGAGCCGTCGCGCAGACGCGCCGCCTGGATGATGACGTCGACCGAACCGACGATGATTTCGCGCACGGTCCTCTGCGGCAGCGTGTAGCCGCCCATGGCAATCATGGATTCCATGCGGTTCAGGCATTCGCGCGGGCTGTTCGAGTGGATCGTGCCCATCGAGCCGTCGTGGCCGGTGTTCATCGCCTGCAGCAGATCGAAGACTTCCGGTCCGCGCACCTCGCCGACGATGATGCGCTCGGGGCGCATGCGCAGGCAATTCTTGACCAGGTCGCGCATGGTCACCTCGCCCTCGCCCTCGAGGTTGGGCGGGCGCGTCTCGAGGCGCACGACATGCGGCTGCTGCAGCTGCAGTTCCGCCGAGTCCTCGCAGGTGATGACACGCTCCTCGCGGTCGACATAGTTGGTCAGGCAGTTCAGCAAGGTCGTCTTGCCGGAGCCGGTGCCGCCCGAGATGATGATGTTGCAGCGGACGCGGCCGATGATCTTCAGCACCTCGGCGCCCGCCGGCGAGATGGCGCCGAACTTCATGATCTGGTCGAGCGTCAGCTTGTCCTTCTTGAACTTGCGGATGGTGAGCGCGGCCCCGTCGATGGCGAGCGGCGGCGCGATCACGTTGACGCGCGAGCCGTCGGGCAGGCGGGCGTCGCAGATCGGGCTGGATTCATCGACGCGCCGGCCGACCTGGCTGACGATGCGCTGGCAGATGTTCAGAAGCTGCTGGTTGTCGCGGAAACGGATGCCGGTCTGCTCGACCTTGCCGTTGACCTCGATGTAGACGTTCTTGGACCCGTTCACCATGATGTCGGCGATGTCGTCGCGCGCAAGCAGAGGCTCGAGCGGACCGTAACCCAGCACGTCGTTGCAGATATCCTCGAGCAGTTCCTCCTGCTCGGCGATCGACATCGCGAAATTCTTGATCGCGATAATGTCGTTGACGATGTCGCGGATTTCCTCGCGGGCGCTGTCGGGATCGAGCTTGGCGAGTTGCGAAAGATCGATCGTGTCGATCAGCGCCGAAAACACCTGGCTCTTGGTGTCGTAGTAGGTCTCGCTGCGCTCGCGGGTGAGCTTGCGCGGCTCGGGTGCGATCGGCGGCGCCTCGACCGACCTGCGCGCCACCGGCTGAGCGGCCGGGGCGACCGCGGGCCTGGCTTCCGGCGCTTTCACCGCAGGTGCAGGCGCTGCCGCCGCCGGCTGCGCGGGCGGGCGGAAGTCGGGCGTCGCCTTGGTACCCTCGTCGTTACCTCTTCTACCAAACATGTCTGATTGCCAATCCCCGACTATTTCTTCTTCGTGAACTTGCCGAGCAAGCCGCCTATGCCGGCCTTCTTCTTCGTCTTGATCTCGCTGCGGCCGGTCAGGATATGCGCGATCTCGTTGATGATGGCGGTGACCGGGTGGGCAGCATCCATCTCGCCGAGCATACGGCCGTTGTTGGAGGCGTTGCCGAAAAGCAGCGGTTCAAACGGAATGACTGCCATCGGCGAGATGCCGAGCGGCTCGGCGAAATCAGCCAGCTTGATCTCTGGCCGCTTCGGCACGCCGGCCTGGTTGATGATCAGCTTGGGCGGCTGGTCGTTGGGCCTGAGCCGCTTGAGCATGTCGATGATGTTCTTGGCGTTGCGCAGGTTCGCCAGCTCCGGCGTCGCCGTCACGACGATCTCGTCCGCCTTGGTGAGCGTCGCCTTGGACCAACCGGTCCAGACATGCGGCATGTCGAGGACCACGATCGGCGCGCTGCGCTGCGCCGTGTCGATGATCTGGGCGAATGCGTCCTGATCGAAATCGTAGACGCGCTCGAGCGTCGAGGGCGCCGCAAGCAGCGACAGGTGCTCGGAGCACTGCGCAAGCAGCCGGTCGAGATAGACCTCGTCGATGCGCTCGGGCGAAAACACCGCTTCGGCAATGCCCTGCGCCGGGTCCTGGTCGAAATCGATGTTCGCGGTGCCGAAGGCGAGGTCGAGATCCGCGACCACGACCTCGGACTTGAACAGCGACGACATCGACCACGCGATATTGTGCGCGATTGTCGAGGAGCCGACGCCGCCCTTGGCGCCGATGAAGGCGATCGAGCGGCCTATCGGTTCGGATTCCGGATCGACGAAGATGGTGGAGATGACGCTCACCACATCGGCCATGGAGATCGGCGCGACGACATATTCGGAAATGCCCGAGCGGATCAGCTCGCGGTAGAGTCCGACGTCGTTGTAGTGCCCGATGACGACCACCTTGGTGGTCGGATCGCAGTATTCGGCGAGTTCGTTCAGCGACTGAAGCATGTCGCGCGGCTCCTTGCGCGACTCCAGGATGATCAGGTTCGGAGTTGGCGCCGACTGGTAGAGTTCGATCGCCGTCGCCGCCCCACCCATGTGGACCTTCAGGTGAGCCTTGGCCATGCGGCGGTCCTCGCCCGCCCGCTCAATCGGCTGGGCGACGCCTTCCGTCTCGCAGAACGCCTGGATGGAGATGCGCGGCACCGGCCGCAGCGCCTGCAGGGCCGCGATTTCCGGTGTCGCCGTCTCGCCGTCGGCGGGGCTGTCGTATGCCAGATTTGTCATGTTGCCCTTACCCCAGTTCCGCCCGCGTCAGAAGTCGACGTTCTGGTCGAATTCGGATTCCCCGGTCTGGTAGATGTTGATCACCGTTTCGCGGTTGGCCGCGTCGATCGGCGTCTGCTTGCGCGGCCCGAGCAGATCCGCCGGATTGGCGATCTGAGCGGCCACGTTGTTCTGATACGAACAGCCGAAATTCGCGTAGTGCTTGTTCTCGCTGGTTTCGAGGAGATCGTCGGGCCAGCGCCCGCATTTGTCGGTTTGCGCCCGCATCGCCAGGAACGAAACCCGCACCGGCGCCGACACCTCTTCCGGGGAAGCCTGGTAGGATGCGATCATGATCCGGCTTGCCGGCACGCCGTTCTTCCTGGCGATGTGCGCGAAATCGGTTGCGGCGTCGGCAGCCGCCACGCCGTTGGCGGAACCCGATGGCGCGACGATGTTCAGCACCGGGGCCGCGGACTTGTCATATCCGGCGAGGAAACCTTCGAGCGATGCGCGCTGCGAGGCCGTCGCGCCGCGGTCGCTTGCACCGACCGGCAGGTCGAGCGTCTGTTCCTTCTCCGCGATGACAATCGGATGATTGGTCCGGTAGTCGTCCGGGACCGCACCGACCGTTATCGAATCGCGTTTCGCGCATCCGGAAAGAAGCGCGACCGTGGCGGCCGCCAGGACGAGGCCCATGCCTCTGGTCGTGAACGCTGCGTAGGACATGCCCGAGACCCCGTTCATTTGTAGATGTAGCCGACGACGCCGTGGTAGCGCCCGTTGGGCAGATCGGTCTGCATGGTGCCGTAGACGCGGTTGACGCGGCCGAGGAACATGGCGGCGCCGTCGCTGGCGGCGTTGAAATTGTCGTCCGGCTTGGCAAGCTGATTGCGCGCAGTCGGCCGAGCGATGTAGGGCGTGACGATGATGACGAGTTCGGTCTCGTTGCGCACGAAGTCGCGGCTGCGGAAAAGCGTGCCCAGCACCGGCAGCTTCGACAGGCCGGGCAAGCCATTGACCGCCTGCCTGACGTCGTCGCGCACCAGGCCGGCGATCATCATGGAGCCGCCGGAAGGCAGCTCGACCGTGGTGTCGGCGAGACGCTTGCGGATCGACAGCGCGGTCATGCCGGCCTGCCTGAATTGCTCACCGTTGAAGCCGCCCGACAGCGTCACGGAACCCTCGTCGGTCGGCTCGGAAACGGAGGTGCGGATCTTCAGGCTGATGCGTCCGGCGGAAAGCACTACCGGCTTGAATTCCAGGCCGATGCCGTATTCCAGCTTTTCGACCGTATACGTCGTTCCGCCGGTGTCCTCGTCCGCCGATTGATTAGTCACCAGGTTGAACTCGCCGCCGACCCTGAACGTGGCCTGTTCGCCGGAAACGGCCGTCAGCGTCGGTTCGGCGAGCGTCTTCATCACGCCGGCCTGCTCCATGGCGTTGAAATATGCGTCGAGCGCCGAGGTGCCGATGGAGGCCTGCGAAGCGCTCAAGGGCTTGCCTAGACCGGGCAGGGTCTCGCTGATCGCGCCCCAGCTGATGCCGTTGCTGTCGCCGCTGCCAATCATATTGACGCCGAGCTGCTTCATGACGTTGCGGCTGACCTCGGCGACGGTGACCTTCAGCATCACCTGGTCCTCGCCGATGATCTGGATCAGGTTGACGATGCCGCTGATCTGGCGCGTGGAGTCGGGGTTGTCGATATCGACGCCGCCGCCGTCGCTGCTTGCGGCAGCTGTCTGAGAATACTGGCCCGTGGTCGCTTCACCGCCGCGCACCAGCATGTTGGCGATCTGCGCGGCGCGGGACGCGTCGAGCGGCGTATCCACGGTGCCGGTCAGCACCACGTTGTCGTTGATCAGCTCGACCTTAACGTCGGATGTCGGAATGAACCGCTTGATGTATTCCTCGACGCCGGCCGTATCGCGCTCGACCTGCAGGTCCAGGCTGACGATCTGTTCGCCGTTCGGCCCGAAGACGAAGATGTTGGTCTCGCCCACCGACTTGCCGAAGAGATAGATGCGGCGCGCCGTGCGCGTAACCGCGTCGGCGACGGCCGGGTTGGCGACCAGTATGTCGTAAGCGTCCGCGGGCAGATCGATGACGACGGATTTGTTCAACCCGAGCTTCACGTTCTGGGTCGCCGCCATCGCGCCGACGCCGGTCTGGCCACCGTCGGCATAGCCCGCGACCTGGTCGCCATTGAGCTGTCCGCCCGCAAAGGCGCCGTTCGTCTGCAGGCTGGTTCCGGCCAGCAGCAGTCCGAGCGCAGCGGCAACCGTGGCGCCGGCCCGTCTGCCCTTCGACGCCGGCGAAGCTACCCCTGAAGTCATTTCCTTGCTCCCACTTCGGAAACTTCACCGGATTTGATCAGCCGGATCGTGCCGCGCCTGCCAGCGCCCGAGACAAGATAGTCCGCCTCGTCGGTGACTATCTCGCGGGTGTCGACCAGCGAGCGCAGCGACAGGGTCAACCGGTCGGCCAGCTGCTGGGCGACGGTGATGATCTCCGCCTGCTGCGGCGTCAGCTCCAGCGTCGCCGTCTCGCCGATCTTCACGCGGCGGCCCTCCTCGTCCTCCTGAATGGCCTGGTCGATCGCCAGCACCTTTATGTTCTTCAGAATTGTCTCGGTGACGAAACCGCCTGTCGTGGCGGCCGTGTCGGAACGCCGTGTCATGATGACGTCGACATAGTCGTTTGGAAGGATGAAGCCGCCGGCGGAGGTGTCGGCCGCGATCTGGGTGGCGACGGCCCTGTAGCCGGTCGGCAGGATGGAGGACATGAAGCTCTGGCCTTCGCCGATGAGCTTCGACTTGCGCAGCGGCTCGCCGGCGAACATGGCGAGGCGGGCGACCGAGCCCTTGTACGTCTGCAGAGCCTCGGGGTCGCCGTCGCGCGTGATGAAGTTCTCGTTCACGCCGTCCGACGGCCAGGACTGCCAGGTCAGCTGGTCGCCGACCGCCGCGCCCATCGGCACATCGCCCTTGAGCACCAGGACATCGGTGAGTTCGATCGAGGGAGCCTGCGGCCCCTGCTCCACGATGACTTCGGGAGGCGGGGCGGCCATCATGTTCTTCGCTACATAGCCGGCGCCGCCCGCCGCGGCCACCGCTACCCCCAAAATGATCAGTCGGGATGCTGCCATCTGTCCAACCTCGTACCCGGCAAACCCTCAAGCCAAGCCGGACAATGCAGTCCCAATCGTCAAATTACGGTTAATGCATTCCTTACGATCGTGATTAATTTAAAGTTTATGCAAAGGCCGCCGACCGGCACCCGGCGGCTAAGCCGGCTTCGGGATTATTGCGCGGCCAGGCGCTCCAGCGCCCACGTCATCATCGGGGAACCGGGATAGGTGATGAGGCCGCCGATCCCGAGCGCGATGCCGTAGGGAATGCCGCCCTTGGCGTCGGCGAAATTGCGCAGGAACATGTTCCTGCCCGTATATACGGAGAGCGCCGAGCCGCGGAAGCTGAGGATGGCCAGGGTGAGCGCGCCGCCGACGAAGGCGGATACGACCAGATATTCGATGAGATGGAGATTGAAGCCCATCCACACGGCCGTCGCGGAGAGCAGCTTGGCGTCGCCGCCGCCCATCCCGCCCAGCGCGAACAGGCCGAAGGTCACAGCCAGAACGAGCGCGCCCGCGGCGAAATGCCAGCCATAGGCGGCCCACTCCATTCCGGTCAGCGGCGCGACGACGGCAAAGACGGCAACAAGCAGGAGCGGCACGCGATTGGCGATGGTCATCGAAAGCGTGTCGGACACGGCCGCGAACACCATGCAGAACGGGAACACGACGAAGATCAGCGCTTCAAGCATGGAAGAGTTTCCGCGAGACGATGCACACCGGCGCAATCATAGGGCAGCGGGCTTAACCGCCGGTGAAAGGAGTCACGCGGATTTTCCCCGAATGGCGGACGCGCCAGAAACGAAAAGGCCGCCCGTTGGGGCGGCCTTTCCAATCCAGCCGGACAAGCCGGCAAGAGATGGATTACCCGTCCAGCGCGCTCGAGATGTCGTTGAACTTGGTGCCGATCGAGTTACCGACGGCGCCAGCGCCAACCATGATGGCGAGAGCGATGAGAGCGGCGATCAGACCGTATTCGATGGCGGTCGCGCCGGATTCGTCCTTCACGAAACGTGCAAAGATGTTGGACATGCTAGAGCTCCTACTCCGTGTTACAGCACTTCCGTCAACTTCTGTGACCGGTTGATCGGATGACCGCACTGTAGGGAGAAGCTCTTTCAAACGGCTTAAGAAACAGCCTTACCGAATCCTTTCCGGCGAAAATGCCGCCATTGGTTAACACCTTCACAACAGCCGAAGCGGCGAACCGACACTGCCGGCCGTGGATGAAATGCCCGCATAACCGGGGCGATGCAGCAATGGTCTCCGGCAGCGGCCGGAAACCCGCTTAACCCTTGGTTCACCAATATCGTTCATCTTCCGTTGAAACTTGACCCCGTCGGAGAGCCTTCATGGCGAAGCTTGCCCTTGGACTCGCATTCCTGATCGCCTCGGCCGCCGCTACGCCCGCCCTTGCGGAGTCGGGCATCGAGGTCACGATGAACCAGGCCAAGATCGTCAAGCTGTCCCGCGCCGCGGACACGATCATCATCGGCAATCCCGACATCGCCGACGCCTCGGTGCAGGATGCATCCACCGTGGTGCTGACGGGCAAGGGTTTCGGCGTCACCAACCTCGTCATCCTGGACGAGACCGGCGCCCCGATCATCGATGAGCAGGTGACGGTCAGCCGCTCGACCGCTTCGAGCGTGCGCATATACAGGCGCGCCGTCGTGCAGACGCTTTCCTGCGCGCCCTATTGCGAAAGCTCCTACAAGTCCGATGCCGAACGCGCCTCCGAATCCGAGATGAGCAGCCAGTAGGATTCGCCCTCCCAAGGCGGCATGCGGCAGCCTGCCGGCCATTAACGGTCGGTAAAGACGATCGCGACAATTGCGCCCGTCAACAATACGCGACTTCAACCCGGATATCATAGAGTCCCGCCGATACCGCATCAGGATCGGCAGGAACCCGATATGAGCATGCAATCCGAACCAATCGACAAAGGGCGCCGGCAAGGCTTCCTTTCGCGCTTCCTGCGCAACCGCAGCGGCAGCACCGCGGTCGAATTCTCGCTGTTGTCGATCCCCTTCGCGATGCTGGTCTTCGCCATCCTCGAAAGCTGCATCTCGTTTGCCGGCCAGCAGGTCCTGGCGAATGCCACCGACGACGTCGCCCGCCAGATCCGGACCGGCCAGTTGAAGCCCGCGGACCTGACCAAGGAATCGCTGGAGGCGATGATCTGCGACAGGCTGGACATCATCGTCACGGCGGGCTGTCCCGGCCTGGAAGTGGATTTGCGCGAGTTCGCGACCTTCGCGGAGGCTGCAGCCGTACGCATCAAGCTCACTCCCGAGAGGGAACTCGACACCAGCGACTTTGCCGTGGATCCCGGCCTCTCCATGTCCAAGAACATGCTGCGCGTCTTCTACGAATGGCCTGTCATCACCGACTTCATGGCCCGGATGTTGTCCAACCTGAAGGGCGGCAAGACGCTGCATTTCGCAACGGTCACCTGGCAGAACGAGCCGTTCGACGACTGAGATTTTTTGCTTCGCACTGGCGAAGCGTGGAAAGGGCGGAAAATGTCAATGCGTGCGGGGGCACAGTTTCTTGGAATCGCGCGTCGGTTGGTTCGCGACAAAGGCGGCGTGGCGGCGCTCGAGTTCGCGATGATCGTGCCGCTTCTGCTCATGCTCTATTTCGTGACGATGGAGGTCGCGCAGGCGATCGAGGTCAACAAGAAGGTCAGCCGCGTCGGCAGCCTGGTCGCCGACCTCGTCACCCAGATGCAGGAGATGAACAAGACGGAACTCGAAGGCATCATGCGCATCGGCGAGGCGACGCTGCAGCCCTACAACCGCAGCCAGCCGAACATCACCATCACAGCGATCGAGGTGACCGACGAGGCAACTCCGAAAATCCAGGTGGTCTGGTCGCGCAAGCTGATAAACGGCGCCTTCAGCGCCGGTTCGGCGGCGGGAACCGCCGTCTCCGATCTCCCCCCGGCGCTCAGGATCAAGGGCAGTTTCCTGATCCGCGCCGAAAGCTCGCTGGAGTACGAGCCCGTGATCACGTGGGCGGCGTCCTCGAAAACCACGCTCGGCCTCGCTTCTGCATTCGACGGCATATCGATGGCGGAAACCTACTACCTGCGGCCGCGCATGAGCATGACCATCCCCTGCACGAACTGCTACTGAGCTTCCGGCCGCGCCTCGCCCAGCATCCGCACCATATCGAGCGCAACCGCGTAATCCGGCTGCGAGGCGGCGGTGAAGCCGCCGAGATGATGCGTCTCGATCCGCTCATACATTTCCGGATCGGCAGTTCTCAGCCCCGTCAGGAACTCGGTCAGCCTCCGCTTGGGCTCCGGATCGAGGCCTATCGATACGGCATGGGGCCCGAAGCGCAGCACGTCGGAGCGCCAAACGATATCGAGCGCCGAGCGATCCATGCCCGCCGCCGCAAGCCGCGCCGGCGTGCCGCCATCGATCTCCTCGGCGTCCGGCAGACCGGCAGGCATCCAGCCGAAGATCGCGTCCACGCTGCCCTCGGCGAGCATCGCCTCCGCGGCCTCGGCCGAATCCGCCTTCACGAAGAAGCTCTCCGCTCCACTCAGCGGCTTGCCGCCGGGCTGGAACGCCGCGAGCGGCAGCTGGTGTCCTGCAATGCTGTCTGGCGGCTGCAGCGCAATGCGCCGCCCCGCAAGATCGGACGCTGAAGAAAGCCTACCGTTCGCGGCAATCAGTACCGAGCGTATGCCGATCGACCCGTCCTCGCCGGTCGGCGCAACCAGCGGCTCCACGCATTCGCAGCGCCGGTAGGCCGACGCATAGGCCGATGCGCTGTAGATCGCGTATTCGATGCGCGACGACGCCTGCGCGTCGATCAACGCCGCATAGCTGCGCGCGACGAAGAACTCGACCTTGAGGCCGAGCGCCTTGGTGAAGGCGTCATTGAGTTCGGCGAGCCCGGCGATCGTGTCGCCAGCGCCCGGCTCGGCGACGACGCCCACCCTGAAGGTGCCGATGTCCTCGCGCCAGTCGGCCGAGGCAGTCGTGGTCAGGCAAGCGGCAGCCACGCAGAACACCCCGCCAGCGACCCTCGCCATTGTCAGGATCGGGCTGCCACGCCGCTCTTCCGAATTGCCAATGTCCATGGCAAACCCTATGTCTGGCCCATCCGTCCGGCAACAGGAGCCAGTACTTATCCAATGTCGCGTGCGTTCCTGTTCGTGCTTGATTCCTTCGGCGTCGGCGGAGCCGACGACGCGGCGCGTTTCGGCGACGCCGGCTCGAACACGTTCGGGCACATAGCGGAGGCGTGCGCGGCAGGCCTTGCAGACCGAGAGGGAGTACGGCGCGGGCCGCTCGACCTTCCCACCATGATGGCGCTCGGCCTCGGCCATGCTGCCAGGACTGCCGCCGGTTACCCGCAGATCACCGGCGCACTTCGCCCGTCCGCCTTCCATGGCGCCGCGCAAGAAGTCTCAACGGGTAAGGACACGCCGTCGGGCCATTGGGAGATCGCGGGCTTGCCGGTGCCTTTCGAATGGGGCTATTTCCCCCGCACGGTCCCGGCCTTCCCCGCCGGTTTGACGCAGGCTATCATCCGCGAGGGCAGGCTGCCGGGCATCCTCGGCGACTGCCATGCCTCCGGCACCGAGATCATCGAGAAATTCGGCGAGGAACACATCCGTACCGGTAAGCCGATCCTTTATACCTCGGCCGATTCCGTCATCCAGATCGCCGCGCATGAGCAGCATTTCGGCCTGGAGCGGCTCCATGAGCTCTGCCTCGCAGTCAGGCGGCTGGCCGATCCGCTGAACATCGGCCGCATTATCGCCCGTCCTTTCGTCGGCGAGACCGCGGCCGGCTTCGAGCGCACCGCCAACCGGCGCGACTATGCCGTGCCGCCCCCAGAAGCCACTCTGCTCGACCAGCTGGTCGCGCGTGGAACGAAGGTCATCGGCGTCGGCAAGATCGGCGACATCTTCGCTCATCGCGGCGTTTCGGATGTGCGCAAGGCCGCCGGCAACATTGCCCTGTTCGACACGTCCCTCGGCGCTATGAAGGACGCCGGCGATGGCGACCTGGTGTTCGCCAATTTCGTCGATTTCGACTCGCTGTTCGGCCACCGCCGCGACGTAGCCGGTTATGCCGCCGCGCTGGAGGCCTTCGACCGCCGCCTGCCCGAGGCGCTGGCGCTGCTCCAGCCGGGCGACCTGCTGCTGCTGACCGCCGATCACGGCTGCGACCCGACATGGAGCGGCACCGACCATACGCGCGAGCGCGTGCCGGTCTTCGGCTGCGCGCCCGGCCTGCCCGGCGGCGACGTGGGGCTGCGCAAGACCTTTGCCGATATCGGCGAGACGGTCGCCGAGCATCTCGGCCTGCCGCCCGGCCGGCACGGCGCCTCCTTCCTCACGTCCATCGCCATGACCCTGGATCGCCATGCCTGAGCTGCCCGAGGTCGAGACCGTCCGGCGCGGCCTGCAACCGGTCATGGAGGGCGCGCGGATCGTCTCGGTCGAGACCCGGCGTGCGGACCTGCGTTTTCCCTTTCCACCCGATTTCGCGGGGCGTCTCTCCGGAAGGAAGATCGTCTCGCTTGGCAGGCGCGCGAAGTACCTGACCGCCGAGATCGAGGGCGGCCCGCTGCTCATCTGCCATCTCGGCATGTCCGGGTCGTTTCGCATCGAAGCGGAAGGCGGGGCCTCGACGCCCGGCGCGTTCCATCATGAACGCTCCAAGGCGGCGTCGCACGATCACGTGGTCTTCCACCTCGCCTCGCCGCGCGGGAAGAAATCGATGGTCGTGTTCAACGACCCGCGCCGCTTCGGCTTCATGCTCTTTGCCGACGCCAACAACGAACATCCGATGCTCGCCGACCTCGGCGTCGAGCCGACCGGCAATGCGCTTGACGGCAAGCTGCTCGGCGAGCTCCTGCGCGGCAAGAAGACGCCATTGAAGGCAGCCCTCCTCGATCAGACGCTGATCGCAGGCCTCGGCAACATATACGTGGCGGAGGCGCTGTGGCGCGCCGGTCTGTCGCCGCGGCGCGCGGCAGGCACCATTGCGACTGCAAACGGCAAGGTGGGCCAGCGCGCGGAAAAACTCTCCTCGGCCATACGCTCGGTCATCGCCGACGCCATCGAGGCGGGCGGCTCCTCGCTGCGCGACTATATCCATGCCGACGGCTCGCTCGGCTATTTCCAGCATTCCTTTTCGGTCTATGACCGCGAGGGCGAGCCTTGCCGCAAGCCCGGCTGCAGCGGCAGGATTTCCCGCATCGTCCAGAGCGGCCGCTCGACATTCTACTGCCCGATCTGCCAACACTAGATGCCGGCGCAAGCGCATGATGGCGACGAACGGAGGGACCGCGATGGCCTATGAGACAATCCTGGTGGAGACGCGCGGCAAGGTCGGCCTCGTCACGCTCAATCGCCCGAAAGCGCTCAACGCGCTGAACGGCCAGGTGCTGGCCGATCTGCTCGCAGCCTTCAAGGCGTTCGACGCGGATCCCGCCATTGCAGCCAGCGTGCTCACCGGCTCGGAAAAAGCCTTCGCAGCCGGCGCCGACATCAAGGAGATGGCGTCGATGGACTATGCCGACGCCTATCTCGACGACACTTTCGCCGGCTGGGAGGAATTCGCACGCACGCGCAAGCCGGTGATAGCGGCGGTCGCCGGATATGCGCTCGGTGGCGGCTGCGAACTCGCCATGATGTGCGACTTCATCATCGCCGCCGACAGTGCCAAGTTCGGCCAACCGGAGATCACGCTGGGCGTCATGCCGGGCATGGGCGGCTCGCAGCGGCTCACCCGCTTCGTCGGCAAGTCCAAGGCAATGGACATGGTGCTCACCGGCCGCATGATGGACGCGGCCGAAGCCGAGCGCTGCGGGCTCGTTTCGCGTGTGGTGCCTGCCGCCGATCTGGTCGAGGAGGCGCTCAAGGCCGCGGCGAAAATCGCCGCATTCTCGCTGCCGGCCGTCTTGATGGCCAAGGAGGCCGTCAACCGCGCCTACGAGACGACGCTCGCCGAAGGGCTGCGCTTCGAGCGGCGGCTTTTCCACTCGATGTTCGCGCTTGAAGACCAGAAGGAAGGCATGGCCGCCTTCACCGAAAAGCGTCCGCCGAACTTCCGCAACCGTTAAGCCGGAATTCGCCGAAACTTCGTTGACGCGCCGGAAAAGCTGCACTATAAGCCCGCACCAACCGAGGCGGCCCTGTGGCTGCCCGTTTATTTTTTGCGCCCTGCCGTTTGTCGCATAGCGCTTATCGAAAAAGACACGAAGAGAGGCATCATGGCCAATACATCCTCGGCCAAGAAGGCGGCGCGCAAGATGGTCCGCAAGGCCGCCGTCAACAAGAACAGGCGCTCGCGCGTGCGCACGTTCGTCCGCCAGGTCGAAGAGGCGCTGGCCTCGGGAGACAAGGCGGCAGCCGAAGCGGCTTTCAAGGCCGCGCAGCCGGAACTGATGCGCGCCGCCAGCAAGGGCGTGCTGCATTCCAACACCGCATCGCGGAAGGTTTCGCGGCTGGCGCAGCGGGTCAAGTCGCTGTCCGCCTGACACCGATCTCGACCCTTCCCGACCTGTTCAGCCCGGCGCGCCGCGCCGGGTTTTTTGTTTGCCGGACAATGGCTTGGCGGAGGCCCGTCGGCATCCGTTCATGTCGTTTTTTTGACCGCCCGATTCATTTGCCGGCACATGCGCTGTTTCTTATGTGTGCAGAGACCGACGCGGCTTTGCGCAAGCGATGCGCGAAGCAGAAATTATCTATTGTTTTCAATGACCTATGGATGGTTATCCACAAGTTCCACAAGAGCCGCCTCGCGCTTGGGGGACAACCTGCTGTCAAGCGAATAATTTAAAAAAAAATTCCCGTGCGACGACAGTTTTCGCCACCGTCGGGAAAGGTTTTGAATCACAAAGGCTTTGCCGATTTCCGCCGCTGCAGGACTCTCTGAATCGCTCACGGGGCCGCCTCGATTCATTAAAAAACAGTTAGCCTCGCACTTGCCCTGCCCGCAGCGATTTCTGTAGAGTTCGATCATTGAGATTGGACGGGCTTCCACCCCGAACAAACCAGCCAAACCCGGCGAAGTTTGCAGCACGGATGATTCCGTGATCGGGAGAGCTTTGTCCATATCGACGGAAAAGTGGGGTTAGCAACAGCGTAAAAAGTCCGGGCCGGCATTTCGCCGGATGGGGCAGCTTTTGCCGAGCGACGGGGCGCGGCAAGGCGGCGCATCGGAAATGTTGGTCGTGCGTGCGGAAGGCTGAAGACGCTGCCGGGCGGGCAGCGATGGCAGGCGATTACGAGGAAACGAGGATTTGAAAATGCAAAGCGGCATCGAAAGGGAGGCCCACGGACGGGCTCTCTTTCCTGTAGACTTGACCGAGGGCAACGAAATGGTGGCTGCGAGCGAGGCGGAGAGAATTTTTGAACGCTTGAGGACGCAGCTGAAGGCCCGACTGGGAACCGAGGTTTATTCGAGCTGGTTCGGGCGTATGAAGCTTGCCGAGGCTTCCAAGGGCGTCGTGCGCCTGTCGGTACCGACCGCCTTCCTGAAGTCCTGGATCAACGGCCACTATCTCGACGTCATCGCCGAGCTTTGGCGACAGGAGGAGCCCGAACTCTTTCGCATCGAGATCATCGTGCGCAGCGCGACGCGGCCGCTGCGTCCGGTGATCGAAAGCCCGCCGGAGGCGCTGCGCAAGCCGGCGGCGCGGCCGGCGCAGACCGCGCTCGGCTCGGGCATCGTCCCGGCCGGAAAGGCGGAGGCCTCGCCTTCGCCGCGGACGGGCGGCGCTCATGCGCCCGAGTTCCGCCAAGGGGTGCTCGGCTCGCCGCTCGACCAGCGATACACTTTCCAGTCCTTCATCGAGGGACCGTCGAACCGCGTCGCGCTCGCCGCGGCGCGCGCCGTCGCCGAATCCATGTCGCGCTTCAATCCGCTGTTCCTCCATGCGACGGTCGGTCTGGGCAAGACCCATCTGTTGCAGGCGATCGCGGCGGAGTCGCTGAAGCAGAATCCCAAATCGCGGGTCGTCTACCTGACGGCCGAATACTTCATGTGGCGCTTCGCCACCGCGATCCGCGACAACAACGCGCTGACGCTCAAGGAGCAGCTGCGCGACATCGATCTCTTGATCATCGACGACATGCAGTTCCTGCAGGGCAAGTCGATCCAGCACGAATTCTGTCACCTGATCAACATGCTGCTGGACAGCGCCAGGCAGGTCGTCGTCGCGGCCGACCGGCCGCCCGCCGAGCTTGAATCGCTCGAGCCGCGGGTGCGCTCGCGCCTCAATGGAGGCGTCGCGCTGGAAATGTCGTCGCCCGACTACACGATGCGGCTCGGCATGCTGAAGATCCGCCACGCCGCGGCGAAGGCCGAGGACCCGTCGATCGATATCTCCGAAGACATCCTCGCCCACATCGCGCGCACCGTGACCGGCAGCGGCCGCGAACTCGAAGGCGCGTTCAACCAGCTGCTCTTCCGTCAGAGCTTCGAGCCGCAGCTCACGATCGAACGCATCGACGAGATCCTGGGCCACATCTACCGCTCCGGCGAGCCGAAACGGGTCCGCATCGAAGACATCCAGCGTGTCGTCGCGCGCCACTACAACGTGTCGAAGACCGAGCTCCTCTCCAACCGGCGCACGCGCACCATCGTCAAGCCACGGCAGATCGCCATGTATCTGGCGAAGGTGATGACGCCGCGCTCCCTGCCTGAGATCGGCCGGCGCTTCGGCGGTCGCGACCACACGACCGTGCTCCACGCCGTGCGCAAGATCGAGGGTCTCTCCGGCTCCGACAACACGCTGGCGCAGGAGTTGGAACTGCTGCGGCGGCTGATCAACGACCAGTCCTAGGGGCCCTGACCGAAGGATCGCGTCGGCGAAAGGCGGGAACCGGTCTTGCGAAACGGCCGTGCGCACGACCGGATAGATCGAGCCCATTCGTCCGGTCGGCGCGTGCCGACCGGACAGGGGGAACGCTTTATCCCCAGAAAGCCTGCGGAACCGGCCCGGCAAAGCCTCGCGGACTTGCCTTTGGGCCGGTTTTCCTGTCAGTCTGCCGCGATTCCGAAGCTGTTTTAAAGCCCGTAGCGGAATTCCGGTCCGGAACTCCGGCAGTTACATTCAAGCGAGCTCGTTTGGTCATGCGTGTCATCCTCGAACGGTCCAACCTCCTGAAGTCGCTGAACCACGTTCACCGCGTGGTCGAACGGCGCAACACGATCCCGATCCTGTCCAACGTGCTGCTCAATGCGTCGGGCGCGATCCTGGAGATGAAGGCGACCGATCTCGACCTGGAGGTCACCGAGGCGACCCCGGCCAAGGTCGAGCGGGCAGGCGCCACCACGGTTCCCGCGCACCTGCTCTACGACATCGTGCGCAAGCTGCCGGAAGGGGCCGAGGTGATGCTTCGGACCGACGAGGACGGCAACGCCATGTCGGTGATCTCGGGACGTTCGAGCTTCCGGCTGCAGTGCCTGCCGCAGTCCGATTTCCCCGAGCTCTCGGCCGGCTCCTTCTCGCACATCTTCCGTATAGATTCGTCGGCGCTCAAGGGGCTGATCGACAAGACGCAGTTCGCGATCTCGACCGAGGAGACGCGCTACTACCTCAACGGCATCTACTTCCACGCGATCGAGACCGGCGGCAAGCTCAAGCTGCGCTCCGTCGCGACCGACGGCCACCGCTTGGCGCGCGCCGAGATGGACGCGCCGGCAGGCTCCGAAGGCATGCCCGGCATCATCATTCCGCGCAAGACGGTAAGCGAGTTGCAGAAGCTGGTCGACGTTCCTGACGTCGCGGTGACGACCGAGCTGTCTGACGCCAAGATCCGCTTCACCATCGGCAGCGTGGTGCTGACATCGAAGCTGATCGACGGCACCTTCCCCGACTACCAGCGCGTTATCCCGACCGGCAACGACAAGGCGCTCGTCATCGACCGCGCGACTTTCGCCGCCGCCGTCGACCGCGTCTCCACCATCTCTTCCGAACGCGGCCGCGCGGTGAAGCTGTCGATCTCGGACGGGCAGCTGACGCTCGCCGTCAACAACCCGGACTCCGGCAGCGCGACGGAGGAGCTTGCGGCGGACTATTCATCCGACCCGATCGAGATCGGCTTCAACGCACGCTATCTGCTCGATGTAGCGGCGCAGCTTGGCGGCGGCGACGCGCGCTTCATGCTCGCCGACGCCGGCTCGCCGACGCTGATCCAGGATACCGCCGACGAGAACACGCTTTACGTGCTCATGCCGATGCGGGTGTAAGCCGCCACGAACAAGGTCGATCCGCGAAAATGACGCCGACGCCCAGAAAC
Source organism: Mesorhizobium sp. KR9-304 (assembly GCF_040049215.1). Classification (NCBI taxonomy): domain Bacteria; kingdom Pseudomonadati; phylum Pseudomonadota; class Alphaproteobacteria; order Hyphomicrobiales; family Phyllobacteriaceae; genus Mesorhizobium; species Mesorhizobium sp. KR9-304. The sequence goes on from NZ_JBDZDN010000001.1 coordinate 1,134,376, forward strand.
GACGGCGCCGGCTCGGTGTTCATACGTAAGCTGACGCTTACGGATTTCCGTAACTACGCTGCACTTGCGCTCGACCTCGAGCCGGGCATGGTGGTGTTCAGCGGCGACAACGGCGCCGGAAAGACCAATCTGCTGGAAGCGATCTCGCTGCTGACGCCCGGGCGGGGCCTGCGCCGCGCGCCCTACGGCGAAGTCGCGCGCGAGGGCGCCGCCGCCGGCTTCGCTGTCCATGCCCGGCTCGACGGCCCGCAGGGCGAGTTCGAGATCGGCACCGGGACGACGGGCCTCGACGCCAACGGCGAGGCGGGCAGGCGCGTGCGCATCAACTCGACCCAGACTACCGCCGACGAGCTGCTCGAATGGCTGCGTGTGCTGTGGATCACGCCGGCGATGGACGCACTCTTCACCGGGCCGGCCGGCGACCGCCGCCGTTTCCTCGATCGGCTGGTGCTGGCCATCGACCCGGGCCACGGTCGCCGGGCGCAGGATTACGAGAAGGCGATGCGCGGCCGCAACCGGCTGCTCGCCGAAGGCTCGCGCGACCGGGCCTGGTTCGACGCGATCGAGATGCAGATGGTGGAGGCGGGCACCGCGATCGCGGCGGCCCGCGCCGAGATGGTGCGGCTGCTCGCCGCCATGATCGACAAGTTGCCCGAGAGCCCGTTTCCGCGCGCCGACCTCGCCCTGTCGGGATCGCTGGAGGCGATGGTCGGCCATGCGCCCGCCGTCGAGATCGAGGAAACCTTCCGGCTGGCGCTGGCCTCCGGCCGCGACCGCGACCGTGCGGCGGGGCGCACGCTCGACGGCCCGCACCGCTCGGACCTTCTCGTTCGCCATCGCCCCAAGGCGATGCCCGCCGAGCTGTGCTCGACCGGCGAGCAGAAGGCGCTGCTCGTCGGCATCGTGCTGTCGCATGCGCGGCTCTGCGGCGAGATGTCGGGCAGCGTGCCGATCTTGCTGCTCGACGAGATCGCCGCGCATCTCGATGCCGGCCGCCGCGCCGCGCTGTTCGCCATCCTCGACGAGCTCGGCTGCCAGACCTTCATGACCGGCACGGAGGCCGCTCTGTTTTCCAGCATCGAGGGCCGTGCGCGGTTCCTCACCGTCGACCACGGCACCGTTTCGCCCACGGCTGACCATTGACCAAGGGTTTGGGGGACCGGGCATGGAATCCTATATCGGGGGGTTGGAAGCGAAGGCGGAGCAATGGTCCGGCCTTGGGGTGTGGCGTTACGCCGACGGAACCGCGCGAATAGGACACCTGCCGAAACGAGGTATCGAGGCCTATCTGCACTATTGGTACGGACCGCTGAGCGAAGCGGAGGTCGAGGAGTTGGAGCGGATTGCAATGCAGCCGATTCCGGAAAGCTTGAAACGCTTTTATCTTCATCACAATGGATGCAACCTCTTTGGAGGCAGCATCTTTGTGTTCGGCCTGAGGAAGAGTTACGATCGGGCGGATTTCGATGCCATGGCCTGCAATCCCTTCGACCTACGAATTCCTGCCATCACAAACAGGAAAAGGAGTCCGTCCGGACAGGGATTGTGCATTTGCACGTATCAGGACAAATCTCTTGTGTTCATAGAGCCGGACGAAACGATCGCTCGGACCCCGGACAACGACTCCCGCACCGTCTTGAATGAATGGGCCAGTTTCGAGGGTTGGATTACCTCGGAGTTTGAGCGCATAAGTCGGTACTTCGATCAGTCGGGCAACTGCACGGTTCCTCTATTGGAAACGGTGCCGCGGTCCCGAAGCGAGCGTTTGTCATGAATCAGATTGCCCCGCTTTCGCCAGAAGAACTCGAACGCTATGCGCGCCACATCGTGCTGCCGGAGATCGGCGGCGCCGGCCAGCAGAAGCTCAAGCGCGCACGCGTGCTGGTCATCGGCGCCGGCGGGCTTGGCGCGCCGATGCTGCAATATCTCGCGGCGGCGGGCGTCGGAACGCTCGGCATCGTCGACGACGACACGATCTCGCTCTCCAACTTGCAGCGGCAGGTCATCCACGACACCGCCTCGGTCGGCAAACCGAAGCTCGACAGCGCCCGGGCCGCCATCGAACGCATCAATCCGAATGTAAGCGTCGATTTACACAATACTCGCCTCGACGGGAGCAGTGCCGCTGCGCTTGTTGCGCAATATGACGTCGTCGCCGACGGCTCCGACAATTTCGAGACGCGCTATGCCGTCGCCGACGCCTGTGCTGTCGCCCGGCGCCCGCTGGTGCACGGCTCGGTCGGACGCTTCGACGGCCAGGTCACGGTGCTGAAGCCCTACGAAACCGGGCCGGATGGCAAGCCCCACCCGTCCTACCGCGATCTGTTTCCCGAGCCGCCGCCCGCCGGGCTGGTACCATCCTGCGCCGAAGCCGGCGTGCTCGGCGCGCTGACGGGTGTTCTGGGCACGTTGCAGGCGCTGGAAGTGATCAAGCTGATAACAGGCATCGGCGAGCCGCTCATTGGACGGCTGCTGCTCTACGATGCGCTCGCCGCCCGCTTCGACACGATCCGCTACAAGGCCCGGACGTGAGCCTGACACTCACCGCCGAAGAACGCTCCATTGCCGCGGGCGATCATGGCGAGGGCGCTGCGATGACCATGCGCATCATCGCCGAGAGCGCACGCCTGCTCGGCGCGCCGCGCCTCCTGCCAATAGCCTCCGCCCACATCGACGGGGCACTCTATCATGGCGATTCCGGCACGCTCTTCGCCGAGAGGCTGGTCGAGGGCGGCGCGCGCGTTGCCGTGCGCTCGACGCTCAATGTCGGCGCGCTCGACCTGATGGGCTGCTCGCGAGTCCGGCTGGAGAAACCGGCGCGCGGCATGGCGCGGCGGATGATGGAGGCCTACAGAAAACTCGGCTGCGAGCAGAGCTGGACCTGCGCGCCCTACCAGGCCGGGCACCGGCCGGCTTTCGGCACGGATGTCGCCTGGGGCGAGTCCAACGCGGTCGTCTTCTGCAACTCCGTGCTTGGCGCACGCACCAACCGCTACGGCGATTTTCTCGACATCGCCTGCGCGATTTCCGGCCGCGCGCCGGACTACGGCCTGCACCGACAGGAGAATCGCCGCGCCACGCTCGTCTTCGATGTCTCGGCCCTCCCGGCAGCTTTCCTGGCCTCGGAAATCGCCTGGCCGGTGTTGGGCAGCCTTTACGGCCGCGAGGTGGGCAACGCGGTCGGTGTCGTCACTGGTATTGAAAAGCACCCCGGCGAGGATGCGCTCAAGGCATTCGGCGCGGCAGCCGCCTCGTCCGGCGCGGTCGGGCTGTTCCACATCGCCGGCGTCACGCCGGAAGCGCCGAGCCTAGCCACAGCGCTCGGCGATCAGGAGCCGGACACAAAGATCCGCGTGACGCGGGACATGATAGCGAATGCACACGCCGCGCTTTCGACCGCCGTCTCATCCGACAGGATCGACGCGGTTGCGATCGGCAGTCCGCATCTCTCGCTCGCCGAATTCATCGAACTGGAGCGGCTCATCGCCGGGCGGAAGCTGCGCGTGCCCATCTATGCCTGCACCGGCCGCCATGCGCTCGCCGAACTCGACCGCGACGGCAGCCGCAAGGCGCTGGAGGCGTCAGGCGTCGTCGTCGTCGCCGACACCTGCGTCGTCGTCACGCCGATCCTGCCGGATCGGCCAGGCGCGGTTTTGATGACGAACTCGGGCAAGTTCGCGCACTACGCGCCAGGCAACACCGGGTACGCGGTGCTCTACGCTTCGCTTGCAGATTGCGTGCAAAGCGCCGTCGTCGGTAAGCCTGTCTTTACGGAGCTGACATGAGCAGCAACGCTTCCGCCACGCTCGACGCCGTGCAGGCTGAAGTGCTGGTCGCCGGCGACGCCGGTGCCGGCGCCGCACTCGTGCTCTCCGCACCGATCAGCTTCTGGGGCGGCGTCGATCCGAGGACGGGAACTATCGCCGATGTGCGCCATCCCGAGCATGGTCAATCGATCGCAGGACGCGTCCTCTTCCTGCCCGGAACGATAGGATCGTCCTCGGCATCGGCCGTGCTGATGGAACTTGTCCACAACGGCCACGCACCGGCAGCGCTCGTGCTGCACGAACCAGACGCCATCCTGCTGCTTGGCCTCATCGTCGCCAGGGAGATGGGTTGGCCGACGCCGGTCGCGGTCAAGCTCGACAGAAGCCGTTTTGCAGGCTTCGCCGGCGCGGCCCTGTCCGTTTCCGCCGGCGGCCTGCTGGGAATCCACCCCGGCTGAGTTTCGCAGTCAGAAGCGCCAGGCCGTTCCCTGTTCCGGGATAATGTAGCGGACGCCGAGCGTGTTCCCCGCTTCCAGCTCGGCCAAGATCCGGTCCTGCGGCAGCTGGCCCTTCTTCAACGAATATTTGACGTGGCTGATCACCACCGGCAGGCCCTCAAGGGAGCCCGCGCCGGCAGCCGTTTCGAGGCCTGCAAGCGACTTCCGCAGCCAGGCCGGCGTCAGGTGGCCGAAGAGTTGCTTGTCCAGCTGTGCGTTGTCGTAGGAGGCCTCGATTACGATGGCCTTCAGCCGCTTCTCTTTCACCAGCCCGGCAACCGCCGTCCAGACGTCGCCGATCGCGGTCGACTTCTCGACCTCGTCCGGCCCGGTGTCGCCGAAGCAGAGCAGAGCGTCCTCGCCGCTCTCGATCAGGAACGCAGTGGATTCGACCCCGCCATGGGCGAGCGGATAGGCGGTGACATGCATCGCGGTTCCGGTCAGTTCGCGCCGCTCGCCCGGGACCAGCGCCGTCATGTCGTACTTCCTCAGCCTCGGTTCTTCACCGCCGGTGCCGAAATTCGGCCAGGCGTCCCAATTGAAGTAACTGGTCTGGATATCCTCCAGCACCGACGGCAGGCCGTAGACCGGCTTCTTGGAATCGTCCGGCGACGCGATGACCAGGCCGGCGATGTGGTCGAGATGCGCGTGGCTGATGAGATAGCCCTTGATCTGCTCGGTCAGCACATAGCCAGCGCGCATATAGGGCGAATCGGCGGGCACTTCGACCGCGTCGAACACGCCCTTCCCGTCGGCGACACGCAGGCCGTTGACCAGCGAGCCGGCGTCGCAGGTCACCGCGCGGCCATCGCCCGCCGGCGAGATCATGAAGGCGCTGAGATTGCCGTCCTCGATGCCGCCGCGCGCGCCGAGCACGACGACGTCGAAGCCCGCACCGGCATTGGCGAATGAGGTCATCGCCACTACGGCCAGCGCGGCTGCCGTGAATGCGCCTGACATCGATTTCATGCCGCTAGCTCCTCCGCCGATGCGGCGCCATGCTAACGACGTGCGTTGGCGCTGACATGCTGGCCGCGGCTTCGAAACGTCACACCCGCGTCGGCAGCACGCGATCCGGCGGGCGGTGGCCGTCCTGGTGGGCGCGGATGTTGATGATCACCTTCTCGCCCATGTCGATGCGGCTCTCGATCGTCGCCGATCCCATATGCGGCAAAAGCACGACCTTGCCCTTGGCCGCGAGCTTGAGCAGCTTGGGGTTGATCGCCGGCTCGTGTTCGAACACATCGAGGCCCGCGCCGGCGATCTTGCCGTCCTGGATGAGCTTGATCAGCGCGTCCTCGTCGATGATGTCGCCGCGCGCGGTGTTGACGATGTAGGCGGAGGGCTGCAGCAGCGCCAGCCGCCGGCCCGATAGCAGATGGAAGGTCGCCGGCGTCGAGGGACAGTTGACCGAGATGATGTCCATGCGGGCGAGCATCTGGTCGAGGCTTTCCCAGTAGGTTGCCTCCAGTTCGTCCTCGACCGCGGGCATCACGCGCTTGCGGTTGTGGTAGTGGATCGACAGGCCGAAGGCCTTGGCGCGGCGCGCCACCGCCGTGCCGATGCGGCCCATGCCGACGATGCCGAGCCGTTTGCCCCCGATGCGCCGGCCAAGCATCCAGGTCGGCGACCAGCCGGCCCATTTGCCGTTGGCCACGAGCATGGCCGCACCCTCGATCAGACGGCGCGGCACGGTGAGAATGAGGCCCATCGTCATGTCGGCCGTGTCTTCGGTCAGCACATTGGGCGTATTGGTGACGGCGATGCCCTTCTTCCCGGCCGCCACGATATCGATATGGTCGACGCCGTTGCCGAAATTGGCGATCAGCTTGAGGTTCTGGCCGGCGCCGGCAATCAGCGAGTCGTCGATCCGGTCGGTGATGGTCGGCACCAGCACGTCGGCTTCCTGCATCGCCGCCGCGAGCTCGTCGCGCGACATCGGCTTGTCGTCGATGTTCAGCCGCGCGTCGAACAGCTCGCGCATGCGGGTTTCGACGGGATCGGGCAATTTGCGCGTGATGACGACGAGAGGCTTTTTCTTGCCGGCCATTCTTCCCTCAGAGTCGGGGCCCCAGATTACAGGTCTCAGATCCGTTCCCGCTTCAGACCTCTTTAACCAAGACAGGCGAAAGTGGAAACAGGCCCCGGCACGGCTGCCTGTGTAACAAGCGCTGCCGCCGATGACAAAGAAAAAGGCGTCCCGCACGGTGCCTGCGCGGGCGCGGAGCTGCAAAGGAACGAAGGTGTTTCGGTTTTCGTCTCTTGGCCCGGCCGTCGGCGCCGCATTGGCCGGTCTTGCCCTGCTCTCCCCGATTCTTGCCGCCGCCGATGCCTCTGCCGCGCCGGCCGAACAAGGCGCGCAGGATATGCGGCGAGGCCCGAGCGGCCTGCCGCTGCCGCGTTTCGTCAGCCTCAAGTCCGGCCGCGTCAACTCGCGCATCGGCCCCGGCGTCAACTACGCCGTCGACTGGCTCTATCTGAAGCCCGGTCTGCCGATGGAGATCATCCAGGAATACGACAACTGGCGGCGCGTGCGCGACCCCGACGGCGCCGAAGGCTGGGTCAACCAGTCGCTGCTGTCAGGCCGCCGCACCGCGATCGCCGCGCCCTGGCAGAAGGGCAAGGACGCGAGGATCAACCTGCTCGCCGATCCCGATGCCAATTCACGGACGCTGGCCGTCATCGAGCCGGGCGTCGTCGGCACCATCCGCAGTTGCAACGGACAATGGTGCGAGATGACCTTCGACGGCCACACCGGCTGGATCAGCCAGTCACTGGTCTGGGGCGCCTATCCCGGCGAACTCGTGAAGGACTGACTCTTATCGGCCCTTGCCGATCCGGCCGAGATGCGTGTCGGAAAATCCAGTCGGCAGCTTCAGCCCGTAGCCAAGCGCGCGGTCCATCGCGATGTGTGCGATCCAGATGGCCGCCACCTGGATGGCAATCGGATTGTCCGCCCAGAAGCCGACGAACAACAGGATCACCGGCCAGACGAGTATGTGAAAGGCATTGTAGAGGATCGCGCCCGCCGCCGGTCCGGCAAGATAACCCAGCATCGCAAGATCGGGCGCCAGAATGAGCAGCACGAAGAGCTGCCAGGATCCGTCGGCAAGCACATATGCTGCGACCGCGGCAGCGAGCACGGCTGCCCATTCCAGCCGAAACAGCAGATCGACAGTTCGAAAAGAGGGTGTCACGCCGGTGGACTAAGCGCCGCGCTTGGGCCGCAGCCTGACCACGATGTCGACGTTGACGATTTCCATGCCTTCCGGCGGCTCCGGCAGGTTGACCACCCGCACCGGTCCGGCGGCGATGTCGAACACCTTGTTCTCGCCTTCGATGAAGAAATGGTGGTGGTCCGACGTGTTGGTATCGAAATAGGTTTTCGCGCCCTCGACGGCGAGGATGCGCAGCAGGCCCGCGTCGGTGAACTGGTGCAGCGCGTTGTAGACGGTCGCAAGCGAAACCGGCACGCCGGCGCTGAGCGCCTCCTCATGCAGTTCCTCGGCCGAAAGGTGCCGGTCGCCCTTGGCGAACAGCAGGTGGGCCAGCGCCACGCGCTGGCGCGTCGGCCTCAATCCGGCGTCGCGGACGCGCTTGTCGACAGCCAGCGTATCTTTGCGGACCTTGTGATCCATCAGCCCCGGGTTCGGTTCGTACCGGACATTGCTGCCTCATGCGGCGCAATTCCGGCAAATCCAGATGGTCCAGATATATTCTGTCGGGCTATCCCGATCAATAGCGGCACATTGACCCCTCATTCTCCCCGGATTGACCCCGGCGATGGGCCGCTATAATCGCTGACCCCGCTTTCCGCCCATGGATGGCTGTGTTAGCTACGCAACAAAAAAGGGGCGCCCGATCCGCCCCGGAGGAAACGGGAAGGCGATTTGATGGCGGTTTCGAAGTCCAGCTACAACTACGAGGAATTGCTGGCCTGCGCGCGCGGCGAACTTTTCGGCCCCGGCAACGCCCAACTGCCCTATCCGCCGATGCTGATGTTCGACCGCATCACCGAGATCAGCGAGACTGGCGGCGCCTTCGACAAGGGTTTCATCCGCGCCGAATTCGACATCAAGCCCGACCTGTGGTTCTTCGCCTGCCACTTCATCGGCAATCCGATCATGCCCGGCTGCCTGGGTCTCGACGCCATGTGGCAGTTGACCGGCTTCTATCTCGGCTGGCTCGGCGAACCCGGCAAGGGCATGGCGCTCTCGACCGGCGAGGTGAAGTTCAGGGGCATGGTCACGCCTTCTGTGAAGAAGGTCGAGTACGGCGTGGATTTCAAGCGCGTCATGCGCGGAAGGCTGGTGCTCGGCATCGCCGACGGCTGGTTGAAGGCGGACGGCGAGCCCATATACGCGGCGACCGACCTCAAGGTCGGCCTGTCCAAGCAGTCCGCCGCCTGACCGGCGGACGCATTCATCTTGACGAGGAGCACATCATGAGACGTGTCGTGGTGACGGGCTTGGGGATCGTCTCCTCCATAGGCAGCAACGCGGAAGAAGTCACCGCTTCGCTGCACGACGCCAAATCCGGCATCAGCTTTTCCGAATCCTTCGCCGAGCACGGCTTCCGCTGCCAGGTCTGGGGCGCGCCGACGCTCGATCCGGCGCCGCTCATCGATCGCCGCGCGCTGCGCTTCCTGTCCAAGGGCGGCCAGTGGAACCACGTCGCCATGCAACAGGCGATCAAGGATGCCGGCCTTGAGGAGAGCGAGATCAGCAACGAGCGCACCGGCATCGTCATGGGCTCGGGCGGGCCGTCGACCGCGGTGCTGGTCGAGGCAGCCGACATCACCCGCAAGAACAACAGCCCCAAGCGCATCGGCCCGTTCGCCGTGCCGAAGGCGATGTCGTCCACGGCGTCGGCCACGCTGGCGACCTGGTTCAAGATCCACGGCGTCAATTATTCGATCTCGTCGGCCTGCTCGACCTCGGCGCATTGCATCGGCAACGCCTGCGAGCTGATCCAGTGGGGCAAGCAGGACATGATGTTCGCCGGCGGCCACGAGGATCTCGACTGGACGATGTCGAACCTGTTCGACGCGATGGGCGCGATGTCGTCCAAATTCAACGACCGCGCCTCGGTCGCCTCTCGCGCCTATGACGTCGACCGCGACGGTTTCGTCATCGCCGGCGGCGCCGGCGTGCTGGTGCTGGAGGAACTGGAACACGCCAAGGCGCGTGGCGCGAAAATCTATGCCGAGATCGTCGGCTACGGCGCCACCTCCGACGGCTACGACATGGTCGCGCCTTCGGGCGAGGGCGCCGTGCGCTGCATGCGCCAGGCGCTGGCGACGGTGTCTTCGCCTGTCGACTACATCAACACGCACGGGACCTCGACGCCGGTCGGCGACTCCCGCGAGATGGGAGCCATCCGCGAGGTCTTCGGCAACAGGATGCCCCATATCACCTCGACAAAGTCGCTCACCGGCCATTCGCTGGGAGCTGCCGGGGCCCAGGAATCGATCTATTCGATCCTGATGATGCAGGGCCGCTTCATCGGCGAAAGCGCCCATATCGAGAACCTCGACCCGGAATTCGAAGGCATGCCGATCGTGCGCAAGCGTATCGAGAACGCAAAGATCGACACCGTGCTGTCGAATTCCTTCGGCTTTGGCGGCACCAATGCGACGCTGGTCTTCCAGCGCCACGCGGCGTAGGGGCCGCTCAATGGGTCAGCTGATGAACGGCAAGCGCGGGCTCATCATGGGCGTCGCGAACGATCATTCCATCGCATGGGGCATCGCCCAGAAGCTTTCGCAGCAGGGGGCGACACTCGCCTTCACCTATCAGGGCGAGGCTTTCGGACGCCGCGTGAAGCCGCTGGCCGAACGGCTCGGCGCGCCGTTCCTGCTGCCCTGCGACGTCGAGGACAGCGCCTCGATCGACACGGTGTTCCAGACATTGGCGAGCGAATGGGGCGGTATCGACTTCCTGGTCCACGCCATCGGCTTCTCCGACAAGAACGAGCTCAAGGGCCTCTATGCCGACACCAGCCGCGAGAACTTCGTGCGCACCATGGTGATCTCCTGCTATTCCTTCACCGAATGCGCGCGTAAAGCAGCGCCGCTGATGAAGAGCGGTGGCGCGATGATCACGCTGACCTACGCAGGCTCCGTCCGCATCATGCCGAACTACAACGTGATGGGGGTCGCCAAGGCCGGACTGGAGGCCAGCGTGCGCTACCTCGCCAACGATTACGGGCCGAAGAACATCCGCGTCAACGCCATCTCGGCCGGCCCGATCCGCACACTTGCCGGAGCGGGCATCGCCGATTCCAGGCAGATGCTCTCCTACCAGCAGCGCAACTCGCCGCTCAGGCGCACGGTCACGATAGACGAGGTCGGCGGCTCGGCGCTCTATCTGCTGTCTGATCTTTCCTCCGGCGTCACCGGCGAGATCCACTATGTCGATTCCGGCTACCACATCGTCTCGATGCCGGTGCTGGAGGAGCTGAAGCGCTTCGACGAAGCCCGCGACCAGGACTAGCTAGCTGCCCGGCTCCAGCCCGATCCGTCCGGGTTGAATTTTGCGCATTCCGGCGACAAAATGGCTCAAAAGCATGCTGGAAACGCCCGGGACGGAGCCATGTCCGAGATCGCCTCGATCGCCGCCGCCATTTTCAAGCGCGCTGGGAAGTCTCCGCGCTTCGTCGTCGCCATCGCCGGGCCACCCGGCTCCGGCAAGTCGATGCTGGCCGAACGGTTGCACGAGGTGCTGCCCGAGGCAAAATCGGCCGTCGTCCCGATGGACGGTTTTCACTTCGACGACGCCGTGCTCGAATCCCGCGGCCTGCGCCCGCGCAAGGGGGCGCCCGAGACCTTCGACTATGCCGGCTTCGCGGCGCTGCTGAAACGCATACGGTCGGGCGAGCCGGACGTGGCCATTCCCGTCTTCGACCGTTCGATGGAATTGTCGCGCGCGGGTGCGGCGATCGTCGGCTCGGACGTGAAATTCGTCATCGTCGAAGGAAACTATCTGCTTCTCGACGAGGCGCCGTGGTCCGCTCTGGCCGGCCTGATCGATTTTTCCGTCTTCATCGATGTTCCGCGCGGCGAACTCGAGCGCCGGCTGATGGAACGCTGGCGCGGCCACGGCAAGTCGGACGATGACGCCCGCGCCTGGATCGCCTCCAACGACCTGCCCAACATCGAGCGCGTGCTTGCTCGCCGACGCAACGCCGACCTCGTCGTCAGTCTCTCGCCACAGGGGATCTGAAACCGGCACACGGAACCAACCGCCACCCAGACCGTTGTGCGCGTAAGGCGCGGACGCAACTTGCACGGCGGAGATTCCCCCATGCGTGGTATCATGCTCCGAACCTGTAACGCGGCGCTTCAGCCGCGATGGCCAAAAGGAGAGGGCAATGGCTACGAAACCGAAGAAGGCAGCACCCGCGAAGAGCAAGGCTACGCAAGCGAAGGCTGGAGCCGGGCCGGCAGTCGCGGCGCGGTCCAAGGACGCCAAGAAAACCTTCGGCAAGGCAGCGCCGAAGACGGTGAAAGCCGCAACGGCGAAATCCGCGAGCCCGGCCAAATCCGGCAAGAGCGCGTCCGCAAAACCGTCGATGGCCAAGCGCGTGCTGCGCAGCGTGACGAAAACCGCGACCGGCGCGGTCGCGATGGCCGCATCCGTCGTCGGCAAGGGCGGCAAAGCCGCGAAGGCCAAAAGCAAATAGACCGACCTGGTCGCGAACTGCGCTGCGAAACGGCCCGCATGGCGGGCCGTTTGGGTTGCTCGTAAACCTGCCGAGGTCGCTCGGCGTCAGCCGCGCGCCGGTATCGTCAGGCCCCGCTGCACGGCGGGCCGTTCCAGCATACGCTTCAACCAGGCGTCGACCGCGGGGAAATTGTCGAAGCCTACCAGGTCCCGCGCCTCGTAAAATCCGATCAGGTTGCGCACCCAGCCCACATGGGCGATGTCGGCGATCGTATAGTCGTCATCGATGAACCATTTGCGCCCGGTCAGCCTGGTCTCCATGACCCCGAGCAGGCGCTTGGATTCATCGACGTAGCGGGTGAGCGGGCGTTTGTCCGCGATGTCGCGGCCGGCGAATTTGTGGAAGAAGCCGAGCTGGCCGAACATCGGCCCGATCGAGGCCATCTGGAAGAACACCCACTGGATCGTTTCGTAGCGGCGCGCCGGATCGGCGGGAAGAAGCCTGCCCGTCTTCTCGGCGAGATAGAGCAGGATGGCGCCGGATTCGAACAGGCCGATCGGCTTGCCGCTTGGTCCATCGGGGTCGATGATCGCCGGGATCTTGCCGTTCGGGTTGAGCGACAGCAATTCAGGCGTCCAGCTCTCGTTCTTCATGATGTCCACGAAGTGAGGCTCGAAGGGAAGCTCCAGTTCCTCGAGCGCGATCGACACTTTCACGCCGTTCGGCGTCGGCACCGAATAGAGCTGGATACGGTCGGGATATCCCGGTTTCCAGCGAGTCGCGATCGGAAAAGCGGAAAGGTCGGTCATGTCGGCTCCGGAACACGGGAATGACGGGCGGGTCGTCCAGAAGTAAGCGGGCGACCGGCGACTATCAATATAAACGGAACGATCGAACCGCGACGGAGGGAAGCCGTCAGGCCGCCTTGAAGGCAACCACCGCATTGGTGCCGCCGAAGGCGAAGCCGTTGCTGATGGCGGCGCGCACCTTGCGCTGGCGGGCGACATTTGGCGTCACGTCGAGGTCGCAGTCCGGATCCGCCTCGCGGTAGTTCGCCGTCGGCGGGACGACGCCGTCGCGGATTGCCATCACGCAGGCGATCATCTCGATGGCGCCGGACGCGCCGAAGCAATGCGCATGCACCGACTTGGTCGACGAGACGGAAAGCTTGCCGGCATGCAAGCCGAAAGCCTGCTTGATCGCCATTGTCTCGATCTGGTCGTTGGCCTTGGTTCCGGTGCCGTGCGCGTTGAGGTAGTCGACGTCCTCCGGATTCAATCCGGCATCGGCAAGGCAGGCGCGCATCGCCGCAGCCGGTCCCTCGACGGTCGGCGCGACGATGTCGGAGGCGTCGGCGGAAAGCCCGACACCGGCCAGTTCGGCAAGGATGGTCGCGCCCCGCGCCTTGGCATGCTCGTAGGTTTCAAGCACGGCCATGCCGGCGCCCTCGCCGATCACCAGGCCCTGCCGGTCGGCCGAGAACGGCCTGCAGGTGTCGGGGGAAAGGATTCTGAGAGCCTCCCAGCCCTTGAGCACGCCCCATGTAAGCGGCGCCTCGGCACCGCCCGCGATCATGGCGTCGGCCCGGCCGAGCCGCAGCTGGTCGAGCGCCGATGCAAAAGCGTGGTTGGAGGAGGCGCAGGCCGAGGTCACCCCGAAGGTCGGACCGCGCAGGCCGAGACTCATGCTCACCTGGCCGGCAGCCGCGCCTGGCATCGCCTTGGGTACGGCGAAGATCGCGGCCCGCGGCTTGTTGTTGATCAGGAGCTGGCGGTAATTCTCGTCGACCGTTTCGGCCCCGTATACGCCGACCCCGACGACCGCGCCGACCCGATAGGTGTTGCTGCCGTTTATCGCCAGGCCGGCCTGCGCCATCGCCTCTTGCGCGGCGATCACCGCCAACAGGCTGAAGCGGTCCATGGTTACGGTGCGCCTGCGGTCGATGCCGTGGTCCGGAAGGACCTTGATCTCCGAGGCAGTCGACACCTTGAGGTCGCGCAGGTCGATGGTGGTGATCGGGCCGATGGCCGAGCGGCCTTCCCGCATGGCCTCCCAAATCGACGGCGCATCGTTGCCGAGCCCGCACAGCCCGCCTATGCCCGTGACGACGATGCGCTGGCGCATAGGCCTCTAGGCTTTTTTCTCGATCAGCGCCCGGACGGCCTCGACCATGTCGCTTACGGTCTTCAGGTTGCTCCAGGCGTCGACCGTGTTCATCTCGATCTCGATGCCGTATTCCTCCTCGAGATCGAAGATGATCTCGGTCAGTTCGAGAGAATGGATGCCGAGCGCGGTCAGCTCCGTATCCGGCCCGATTTCGCCGATCTCCGGATCGGCATGCCTCTTGATCTTGGAGATGATGTCGTCGGCAAGTTGGTCTGCCATCACGCCCTTCCAGAACTCCTGAACCGCCCGAACGCGCATGCATCTGCGACATTAGCGTCGAACGTTTCGTTTCCTCCGGACACGCCCCACCGCGTCCCCCGAGCGCGCCGTGCGTCTTTTCAGATGCACAAAGGACGCGCCAGCACATTGAATCGCTGCATCGTGCCCGCCGAAAAACCGAATCCGGCTTTTGGGCCGATGCAGTAGCCCCGCGGCTGCCGGGGACCCGTCCCTCTATAGAAAGCCGGACGGCCGGAAGCAATAAGGGAAGTTTCTCGACAAAAGGCCCAGCCTGGCCGACGATGCCGGCAAAGGATCGAGGACCACCCATGCTGATGACCGCCGGCGAGGTGAGCGAGCTTTCGGCGCAGCGCGTCGATGCACGGGCGCGCCTTGAGGTGCGCCGCAGCGACGGCCGCACCCGCATCGAACGCCTCTACCAGGAAGGCGCCGCCAAAATCCGCATGCCCGTGGTGCGGGGCGACCCGCTCGAAGCCATCCTGATCAACACCGCCGGCGGGCTGACCGGCGGCGACCGCGTCGCCTGGGAGATCGAGGCCGGCGCCGGGGCGGCCGTCACGGTGACCACCCAGGCCTGCGAAAAACTCTACCGCTCGCGTTCCGGCGAGGCACGGGCCGATGTACGTCTGTCCGTCGCGAAAGGCGGCCGCATCGCCTGGTTGCCGCAGGAGACCATCGTCTACGATCGCTCCTGCTTTGCCCGGCGGCTCGAGGTCGACCTCGCCGACGATGCCCAGGCGCTGGTCGTCGAGGCGACGCTGTTCGGGCGCCGGGCCATGGGCGAAACCGTCGCGCAGGCGCTCTTTCGCGACCGCTGGCGGGTCCGGCAGGGCGGCCGGCTCGTCCATGCCGAGGCCTTTTCCATCGGTCCCGACCTTGCCGCGACCCTCGCCCGGCCCGCCGCCGCCGGCGGGGGCGTGGCGGTCGCCACCGTTCTGCTCGTTGCGCCGGACGCCGAAACCTATCTGGAGCAGGCGCTCAAAATCATCGGCGACGAAGGCGGGGCGAGTTTCTGGACCGTCGGCGGAACTGGCAAGCTTCTTGCGAGGCTCGTGGCGGGCGACGGCTACGCGCTGCGCAGGCGGCTGACACCGTTGGTCGGCCTGCTCAACGGGCAGGCAGGGCTGCCCAAGATTTGGTCATTGTGAGACTGTCGAGCCTGGAACACGCATGAACCTGACGCCGAGGGAAAAAGACAAGCTGCTGATCGCCATGGCCGCGATCGTGGCGCGCAAAAGGCTCGAGCGCGGCGTCAAGCTCAACCACCCTGAGGCCATCGCGCTGATCACCGATTTCGTCGTCGAGGGCGCCCGCGACGGGCGCTCCGTCGCCGACCTGATGGAGGCCGGCGCGCATGTCGTCAGCCGCGCGCAGGTCATGGACGGCATCGCCGAGATGATCCACGACGTCCAGGTCGAGGCGACCTTTCCCGACGGCACCAAGCTGGTGACCGTGCACCATCCGATACGGTAGAAGCGCCATGCTCGAGCTGCGCCCAAACTGCGAATGCTGCAACAAGGACCTGCCGCCGGACGCAGCGGACGCCATGATCTGCACGTTCGAATGCACCTTCTGCGCCGACTGCGCGTCAAATGTGCTCGGCGGGAGTTGCCCCAACTGCGGCGGCAATTTTTCGCCGCGCCCGATCCGTCCTGCTGCCATGCTCGCCAAGTACCCGCCCTCGACCAAGCGCATCCTCAAAGCCGAGGGCTGCGCGCCGAAAGCCGCCTGAGACCAGCATAGCGAATGAGGCTCGAAACATGTTGAAACGGATTTCCATCGCCGCCGCCCTGCTCGCCGCCAGCGCCGCGCCCGCCTTCGCGCATCTCGATCCCGCCGAGCACGGTTCGTTCATGGCCGGCGTCTCGCACCCGCTCTTCGGCGCCGACCACATCCTTGCGATGGTGGCGGTCGGTCTTTGGGCGGCGCTGCTGGCTCAAGGCGCAGACCATCGCATCCCCAATCGCCGCGCGCTGTGGCTGGTGCCTGCAGCCTTCGTCGGCACGATTGCGCTGGGCTTCACCGCCGCCCTGCTAGCCGTTCCCCTGCCCTTCGTCGAGCCGGTCATCCTCGCCTCGGTGGTCGTCATCGGCCTGCTCGCGGCGGTCGCGCTCAACGTGCCGACCGCCATCGCCATGGTGATGGTCGGCTTCTTCGCCTTCTTCCACGGCCATGCGCATGGCGGTGAACTCGGTTCCGCCGGGGCGCTCACCTTCGGCATCGGTTTCGCGCTGTCCACGGCGGCGCTTCACCTCGCCGGCATCGGGCTTGGGCTCGGTCTCGGCAGCATGTTCGGCGACGGCATCGGCCGCTTCGCCACCCGGATTGCCGGCGGCGCCACCGCACTCGGCGGGCTCTGGCTGGCGCTCGGAGCATAGGCCCATGATCCCGGGCGAAATCATCACCGCCGCCGGCGAAATCGAGCTCAATAAGGGCGCGCCGACCGTGACGCTCAAGGTCGCCAACAGCGGCGACCGGCCGATCCAGGTCGGCAGCCACTATCACTTCTACGAGACCAATCAAGGCCTGGCCTTCGACCGGGAAAAGGCGCGCGGCATGCGCCTCGACATCGCGGCGGGCACCGCCGTGCGCTTCGAGCCTGGCCAGGAACGCGACGTCACGCTGGTGCCCTACGGCGGCAGCCGCACGGTCTACGGCTTCCAGCAGAAGATCATGGGGAAGCTCTAGCCGATGCCGACGGCCGGGGTCACCAAGGCACGTTCAGCTTGCGGGCTTGGCCGCCGCGAAGATCACGATACCGTTCGCATCGTCGAACTCGACGGCCAGAATGTCCTGCGGCAGGATCTGCCGGGAGTCCACGGCGTGGAAAAGCATCGCGTTACCCTCGATCTCCTTGCGCAGTTCGGCGATCTCCGCTTCGCGTTCCTTGACCTTGGCTTCGACCGCCGCGGGCGGGCCGCCTTCCGAACGCGTGGAGTCGGACAAGAAAACGATATCGACCTTGTCGAGGCTGGAGGTCTTGCGCACCGTCGCCGTGTTTTGCGCCGTCTTTTCGATGGCCGCGATCACCCGGTCCGGCTCCGCCGCCGCCTGGATTTCTTCTTCCTGAACCTCGGTCCCGATGATCGCATCGACCGCATTGGGGTCGGCCGTGTTCTGCGCAACGGCAGCGCCTGCGGCCGCCAGACAGATCGCCGCCAGCGTTGCCGTTGCGAGCCTTTTTCCGGTCGTCATAATTCCTGCCGTCCTACGGTTGTTCGTTCGTCTCATTTGCATGTGAAATATGGCAACGATGTCACGCGGCCTTGGGTTCCGCGCTTCCTGGCATCCCGCCGAAAGGGAGTCTGACGCCGCATGCCCGCAAAGATCAGCCGCGCTTCCTATGCCCAGATGTTCGGCCCGACCGTCGGCGACAGGGTCCGACTCGCCGACACCGAACTCCTCATCGAGGTCGAGAAGGACTTCACCGTCTATGGCGAGGAGGTGAAGTTCGGCGGCGGCAAGGTCATCCGCGACGGCATGGGCCAAAGCCAGGCAACGCGCGCCGAGGGCGCGGTCGACACGGTCATCACCAACGCGCTGATCGTCGACCACACCGGCATCTACAAGGCGGATGTCGGTCTCAAGGACGGTCGTATCGCCGCCATCGGCAAGGCCGGCAATCCCGATACGCAGCCGGGCGTCACCATCATCGTCGGACCCTCCACCGAGGCGATCGCCGGCGAGGGCAAGATCCTGACCGCCGGCGGCATGGACGCGCATATCCATTTCATCTGTCCGCAGCAGATCGACGAGGCGCTGATGTCGGGCCTCACCACCATGCTCGGCGGCGGCACCGGCCCGGCCCACGGCACGCTCGCCACCACCTGCACCGGCGCCTGGCATATCGAACGCATGATCGAGAGCTTCGACGCCTTCCCGATGAACCTGGCGCTCGCCGGAAAGGGCAACGCTTCGCTGCCGGCCCCGCTGGAGGAGATGATCCTCGCCGGCGCCTCCTCGCTCAAGCTGCACGAGGACTGGGGAACGACCCCAGCCGCGATCGACAACTGCCTCACCGTCGCCGACCGCTACGACGTGCAGGTGATGATCCACACCGACACGCTGAACGAGTCAGGTTTCGTCGAGGACACCATCCGCGCCATCAAGGGCCGCACCATTCATGCCTTCCACACCGAGGGCGCCGGCGGCGGCCACGCGCCGGACATCATCAAGATCGCCTCGCATCCGAACGTCATTCCCTCCTCGACGAACCCGACGCGGCCCTACACGGTCAACACGCTGGCCGAGCATCTCGACATGCTGATGGTTTGCCACCACCTGTCGCCGTCGATCCCCGAGGACATCGCGTTCGCGGAAAGCCGCATCCGCAAGGAGACGATCGCCGCCGAGGACATCCTTCACGATATCGGCGCCTTCTCGATCATCTCCTCCGACAGCCAGGCCATGGGCCGTGTCGGAGAGGTGGCGATCCGGACATGGCAGACCGCCGACAAGATGAAGCGCCAGCGCGGCCGGCTGCCGGAAGAGACCGGCGACAACGACAATTTCCGGGTACGCCGATACATCGCCAAATACACGATCAACCCGGCCATCGCGCACGGCCTCAGCCATGAGATCGGCTCGGTGGAGGTGGGAAAACGCGCCGATCTCGTGCTGTGGAGCCCGGCCTTCTTCGGCGTGAAGCCGGAAATGGTGCTGCTCGGCGGCTCGATCGCCGCCGCTCCTATGGGTGATCCCAACGCCTCCATCCCGACGCCGCAGCCGATGCACTACCGGCCGATGTTCGCCGCCTTCGGCAAGCTCAGAACCTCGTCCTCCGTCACCTTCGTCAGCCAGGCCTCGCTCGACGCCGGGATCGTACAAAAGCTCGGCGTGGACAAGAAGCTGCTGGCCGTGAAGAACACGCGCAGCGGCATCGGCAAGGCCTCGATGAAGCTCAACACGGCGACCCCGCACATCGACGTCGACCCGGAAACCTACGAAGTCCGCGCCGACGGCGAACTTCTGACCTGCCAGCCGGCGACCGTGCTGCCGATGGCGCAGCGGTACTTTCTGTTCTAGCTTTCCGGCGCTGCAATCGGAGCCGGATAATGTACCAGGCCGTCGGTGCTCGCGGGTCCCGCGTTTCCCGCGTTTTGTGGATGCTGGAAGAGCTCGGCGTTCCCTACGAATTCATCGAGGTCGGCCGGCGTTCCCCTGAGGCTTACGCGTTCAATCCGTCGGGCAAAGTGCCGATCCTGATTGATGGCGATCTCAAGATCACCGACTCTGCGGCAATCTGCGTCTATCTCGCCGACAAGCACGCGGAAAAGGGTTTTGGCGCGAATCCGGGCCTTGCCGGCCGCGCGGAGATCGACAGTTGGATGCATTTCGCGCAGTCGGAATTCGAAGCGCCGCTGTGGAACAAGCTGCGCCACCGTTTCATCCTTCCGCCGGAACTGCGCGTCGATGTCGGTCCCGCCGCCGCCTACGATTTCGCCAATGAGGTCAAGGCACTCGACGGCCGGCTCGGCGACGCCGACTACGCGCTCGGCGACCGCTTCTCCGCGGTGGACGTGCTGCTCGGCGACATCGGCGCCTGGGCGCGCGGCGGCCGTTTCCGCATCGAGTCGGACCGCGTCAACGCCTATCTCGACCGCGTCCTCTCGCGGCCGGCCCGGGCCCGCGCCCAGGCCAATGGCGGAGCTCTCGACAGAGAGGCATTTCGCAAATAGATGCCGCCTCGATACCGGGGGGCCGAACTGCGAGCCGACCGTCTGAGACAGTGGCAAGCGGACGCGAATTCGCGCATGATCCACCCAACGAACAGCTGAACGGTTCTCCATGAAACTCTCGCTCAACACCGATTTCACCAAATTTCCGCGCGCGGTTTCGATCGCGCCGGCCGGAACCGCGTCGGGCGAGATCGCCGGCAGGGCCGTGCTGCCGCATGACGAGCGGCACCTGCGCCGGCGCGCGATCGAGCTGACCGAGGGGGTTGTTGAAGGGGGTAAAGTGCTGGTCGACCTGCCCGAGCCGGTGACGCTTGCCGACGGCGACCGCCTGGTGCTGGAGGACGGCCGCCAGATCGAGATATCGGCGGCGCCGGAGGAGCTCTACGACATCCGCGCGCACGACGCGGTGCATCTCGCCGAACTGGCCTGGCACATCGGGAACCGGCATCTCGCGGCGGCCATCCGCGCCGACCGCATCCTCATCCTGCGCGACCATGTCATCAAGGCGATGCTGGAAGGACTTGGCGCGACGGTGACGGACGTCGTCGAACCCTTCACGCCGGTGCGCGGCGCCTATTCCGGCCACGGTCATGCGCACGATCATCACGATCATGGACATGACCATTCGCATCCTGACCACGACCATGGCGAACGCGACGCCTACGGCCGCCTGCCCGATGATCCGCACTACGGCCACAACCATGCCTGACGCGACCGCCGCGCAGCTTCGACTGATGGCTTTTTTGTCGCCGGCCTTTCCCGTCGGCGGCTTTTCCTACAGCCACGGCCTCGAACGCGCCGCGCATGACGGCCTGCTGCCGGACGCGGACGCGCTCAGGGAATGGCTGTCCGACCTCATCGCCTTCGGCTCCGGCTGGAACGACGCCGTTCTCTTCGCAGAAGCGGACCGGCGGACCCGGGACGGCGGCGATATCGTCGAACTCGCGGAGCTCGCCGAAGCGCTGGCCGGCTCTCAGGAACGTCACCGCGAATCCATGCTGCAGGGCGCAGCCTTCATCGCAGCCGCGCGCGCATGGCCGCATGCGGTGTTGGAGCGCCTTCCCGCCGACTGCCCCTACTGCGTCGCGGCGGGCGCTATCCTCGGCGCGCACCGCGTTCCCCTTGAAACGGCGCTCGCCGCCTGGCTGCAGGCCTTCGCGATGAACCTCGTCCAGGCAGCGATCCGGCTCGGCGTCACCGGCCAGCAAGGCGCGATGTCTGTTATCGCCGCGCTGGAGCCGGTCATCCTGGACGCCGCGCGCCGCGCTCAAAGCTCCACGCTCGACGATCTCGGCTCGGCCACCCTGCTGTCGGAAATCGTCGCGATGAAACACGAAACCCAGACGTCGAGGCTCTTCCGATCCTGATGGCCCTCTACAAAGCCAACCAGCAAAGGGGATCATGGGTGGCTCGGCTGCTCAACGGCCATGCCGAACTCGGCGTGCCGGTGGACGACCCTGTCGTCGCGGTACTGATCGACGATGAGGAAAGCCACATCGACTGGAAAACGGGATGCTACGTGTCAGGCGCGGCAAGCACCGGCCTCGCCGACTGGTGGAACAAGCCTTCGCACGAAGAGTGGCGTCGGCTGCTGCGTGATGGCCGCCCGATCCTGCTGCGCAAGGGCATGGACTGGACGACGCGGACCGCCGGCCCGAAGATAGGTTTCTTTTCGATCGGAACGCCGGAGTTCGGCGAAACCGAGTTTTCCGTCCGGCTGACCGGACGCCTTGGGAGTTGCGAATGACATCGAAGAACGGCCCCCTCCGCGTCGGCATCGGCGGCCCAGTCGGCTCCGGCAAGACGACGCTCACCGAAAAGCTCTGCAAGGCGCTGCGCGACCGCTATTCTATCGCCGTCGTCACCAACGACATCTACACCAAGGAGGACGCCATGATGCTCGCGCGCCTACAGGCGCTGCCGGAGGACCGCATCATGGGCGTGGAGACCGGTGGCTGCCCGCACACGGCGATCCGCGAGGATGCGTCGATCAACCTGCAGGCGATCGCCGAGATGAACAAAAAATTCCCCGACCTCGACATCGTCTTCATCGAGTCCGGCGGCGACAATCTGGCTGCGACCTTCTCGCCGGACCTCGCGGACATCACGCTCTATGTCATCTCGGTCTGCCAGGGCGAAGAGATCCCGAGGAAGGGCGGGCCGGGCATCACGCGTTCGGACTTCCTGGTCATCAACAAAAGCGACCTCGCGCCCTATGTGAACGTCAACCTCGACGTCATGGAAAGCGACGCCGCGCGGCAGCGGGGCAAGCGCCCGTTCGGCTTCACCGACCTGTCGCGCGGCAAGGGCCTGCAGGAGGTGATCGACTTCCTTGTCGAGAATGGCGGCCTCGCCGTGCCGCAGGTCGCGGCCGAGTAGGCGCTTCCGGCAACTTGCCGTTGCCCTCCACCCGCGGCTGTCGACGACGAAGAGCCGGCCTACCGGGATTGAAGCTCAAAGCATTCCCAGCAGGCGCCTGATATCCTCGGCGGTGTTCGCCATCAGCGCGCCTTCCGGCCCCGCCATCGGCCGCTCCGGCCAGAAGATGGTGCGCATGCCGGCGGCGAGCCCTGCCCGCGATCCGGTAAAGCTGTCCTCCATCACCACAGTGTTGGCCGGGTCGATGCCGGTCAGCCAGGCGGCGCGCAGGAAGGGTTCGGGATGCGGCTTGCCTTCGGCGACATCGTTGCGCGACACGGTCTTGAAACCCGGCTCGACAATGCCGACAACCCTCAGGTTGGCGTCGACGATCAGCCGGTCGGAGTTGGATACCACAGCCTGCGCCACGCCCATGCGCTGCAGGTCTCGGAATATCTCCAGCGCCCCCTCGCGCGGCTTCAGCCGATGCACGTGCTCGAGATAGTAGGCGTATTTTCGCCGGATCCAGTCGTCGAAGGGCAGCTTCAGCCCGAACTCGTCGCGCATCATCTCGTAGACCGGCCAGGCCGCGATCCCGAGTACGCGCTCATGCAGGTCGGGCGGCGGCGAGATGCCCACGGCCTTCATCGCCGACACGAGCGCCTCGTCGTGCAGCGGCTCGCTGTCGATCAGCGTACCGTCCATGTCCCAGTAGACTGCCTTCGGCGTCATGGCATGTTCCTTCCGGTCCCCCACCCTATCTGCATATTCTCGCAATAAAATCGATGACCAAAATGCCGATCCCGGCAGCGCCTCCGGATTTCGACGCGAAAGGCGACCTCCGGCGGCGCGAATTGGTGCAAGGATGCTCGGTTTTGTCCCTTCCGGCGGCGTTGTGAACAAATCTGCGGCGCCCGAGGCGTCGCTTTTCGCTCAACCTCATGACATTGCTCGAGGTTTTATGCGTCATCCTGGCCGTGCAGGGAATTTCATCCACGTTTCGGCCATTTTCGTCGAAAATCCAGCGGAACCCACGGGCGTCGGCTGAATCGAACCCTCTCCGGTTGGTCCGAACATTTGCTCGATCGAGTCGACAATTGCGCAAGCGGGCTTTCCCTGCAAAAATGGGCCACTTCCTGGACGGGGGCGCGGTAGCAATGAACATCAGACAGGAAGCAGCGACAAATCCGAGGCTCGACGACGCCGCGCGCGCCGGATGGCTCTATTACGTCGCGGGAAACACGCAGGACCAGATCGCGACGACGCTTGGTGTCTCGCGGCAGACGGCGCAGCGGCTGGTCTCGCTGGCCGTGTCGGAAGGGCTGATCAAGGTCCGCGTCGACCATCCGATCGCCAACTGCCTCGAGCTCGCGGCGAAGCTGCGATCGCGCTTTGCGCTGGATCTCGTCGAAGTCGCGCCGAGCGATCCGACGTCCAGCTCCACCACCATCGGCGTGGCGGAAGCCGCCGCCGCCGAGATCGAGAAGCGCCTCAAGTCGGAGCAGCCGATCGTCATGGCGATCGGCACCGGCCGCACGCTGAAGGCCGCCATCGAGCAGCTTCCGCCCATGATCTGTCCCCAGCACAGGATCGTCTCGCTTACCGGCAACATCGCGCCTGACGGCTCTGCCGCCTTCTACAACGTCATCTTCACCATGGCCGATCGCATCAAGGCGCGCTTCTTCCCGATGCCGCTGCCGGTCATCGCCTCCTCGGCGGAGGAGCGCGCCATGCTGCACAGCCAGCCGATGATCCAGCCGACGCTGGAACTGGCCGCCCGCGCCGACGTCACCTTCGTCGGCATAGGCGATCTCGGCCCGAAGGCGCCGCTCTACGAGGACGGTTTCATCACCGAAGCGGAGCTGAAGGCGCTGCAGAAGGCCGGCGGCGTCGCCGAAATCATGGGCTGGGTGTTCGATCGCGACGGACGCCTCATCGAGGGCGTCACCAACGACCGCGTGGCGTCGGCGCCGCTGCCGTCGCGCGAGCGCTCGCTGGTGATCGCGCTTGCAATGGGCGAAAACAAGCTGCCCGGCATTCTCGCCGCCGTGACGCGGCGGCTTGTCAACGGGCTCATCACCGACGAGCGCACGGCGGCGGCTCTGCTGGCGGCGGGTTGAATGCCGACGCGATTTTCCCTTGGCAGCCTTATGACGCCACGCGCGTCAAGGCGAGCAGGTCGAGGCGGCGCGAGCGGCCGTCGAATTCGGCCGATCCCGCCCCGCAGGCCGGCCCGCCATCGATGAGGCCGATGTCCCGGCGCATGTAGTCGGACATCTCGTCGACGTTCAATCCCCTTCTGCGCAAGGAATTGGCAATGGACCGGAAGACCGTTCCTGCCTTGATGTAACGCATGGCCGTCCTCCTCGAAGAGGTTGCTGTCTTTCTTTCCATATGAGACAAGACAGCCTTGCCGGCCAATTGAACGTGACATAACATACATAAGGGAGAATTATGCATGCGTCTGCCGCCGCTCGCCGCCATCCGCGCTTTCGAGGCTGCCGCCCGGCTCCTCTCGTTCACCCGCGCGGCGCAGGAACTGGCGATGACGCAGGCGGCCGTCAGCTACCAGATCAAGGTGCTGGAAGAGCGCGTCGGCTCACCGCTGTTCATCCGCAGGGCGCGTCAGATCGAGCTCACGGAGACCGGCCGCGCGCTGTCTGCCAGCGCGACGGAGGCCTTGCGCATTCTCGCCGAAGGTTTCGAACGTGCGAAAACCGGGGGACAGGGCACGCTGTCGATCAGCACGGTGCCCACCTTCGCGGCGAACTGGTTTGCATTGCATCTCGGCGCGTTCCAGATCGCGCATCCGTCGATTGCGGTCAGGCTGGAGAGCGTTCAACGGACGATCGACCTGGCACAGGACAATATCGACATAGGCATCAGGACCGGCAGCAAGGGCGAGTGGCCGGGGCTGGTGTCGCACCGGCTGTTTCTGGCCGACTTCACGCCCATGCTCAGCCCCGCGCTCGCCGCCACCATCGGCGGGGTCAGGCAACCGGCCGACCTGCTGAAGCTGCCCATCATGGATGCCGGCGACCCCTGGTGGGCGATGTGGTTCGACCTCGCCGGGGTCGACGCACGGGAGAACCTGGCCGCCAGGACGCGCAGCCAGCTCGGCTCGCAGGCCTTCGAGGGACGCGCCGCCGTAGCCGGCGTCGGCGTCGCGATCCTGACCAGGGCGCTTTTCCTCCCCGAACTTGCGAATGGCAGCCTGATCCAGCCCTTCGACATCGTCGGCAATGACGGCCACGCCTACTGGATGGTCTATCAGGAGGCGCGCCGCAACGTGCCCAGGATCAGGGCGTTCCGCGACTGGATGCTGGCCGAGATCGGGGCGACGGGGGGTCGAGCAGTTTAGGCCGAGGCATCGAACCCGTCCATTCACCCAGCCAAGCCGTTTGGGGATCGAGGCCGCTTCTTCCACGCCGAGGTTCTTGGGCTTCAAGGCCAAGTCAGCCTCATCCATGGCGATGTACCCGGCGAATGTGCCCAGGATGAACGTCGGGCGACAGGGCAGGATGCGCAAGACCCGCCAAATCGCTGGCTTTTGCGCGGCGATCAGGCTCATTGGATTCATAGCCCGGAGGCCTCGGCTCTTCTCAATGTCTCCTCTAAGACCGTACGCTACCTGCGGGAATCGAATCCCATCGGGCTACAGATCGTGACGGGGGCTCCGATACCTTTCGCGGCACATTGGGGGACAGCACGTGCGATGCTGATGCAGGATCTGGGTTATCGCGCTCCGCACCCTTCGGAGGAGACGGAGGTTTGTGCCAGGTTCGGGGAAAAGGCGTTGCCCGCCGAGATGCCGGAAGCCATCGGACTGATACCGGCGGCCGTCCTGCACGCCGATCCGCTGATCTCCTATTCGGGCTGTCGCCAGGACGCTCCTCTTGGCCTTGCCAGCGTCGCCGGGCGGCCCTTGAGGGACCGCGCGGCATGGTTCCTGATTTCGCCGACATGGACAATCGAAGGGGAGGACCGCGCCCGTGAGCTTCGTCAACTTGCGATGCTGCACCGCGCCCGGAACCCCGGCCACCGCTTGATATTCGCGTGCAACACGCAAGAAGAGTCCGACGGCCTGCGGGCATTCGGCGAAGCAGCCTTTCTCCACAGCCACAACGCGCATGTGCCGGAATGGATTTTCAAGCCGCTCGACGGCGTCGCGGTCGAGTTCGACGCCGTCTACAACGCGCAGCTCGTGCCCTGGAAACGGCACGAGCTCAGCCTCGGGATCGAGAGTTGCGCATTCCTGTTTCATCGCGGTGCAACGCTGCCAACTGCCGCCGCGACGGAGGCTGCGATCATCGCCCGGCATACCGCCGCGGTTCCGGGGCACGTCTTCATCAACCGGTTCGACGCGCACGGCAAACCGGCCCGGCTCTCTCCGTCCGAGGTCAACACACAGCTCAATCGGGCGCGTGTCGGGCTTTGCCTGTCCGAGAAAGAGGGGGCGATGTTCGCCAGCATGGAATATCTGCTGGCCGGCTTGCCGGTGGTCAGCACGCCGAGCATTGGAGGGCGGGACGTCTACTTCGACGAGGAATATTGCCTGGTCGTGCCGCCCGATCCGCGCTCCATTGCCGAGGCGGTGCAGGCGTTGAAGGTTCGCGGGATTCCGCGCACCCATATCCGCGAAAGGACGCTCAAGCGGCTGGAGAACGACCGCGCCCGCTTCATCGGACTGCTCAACGCCATACTGGAAGAGAGCGGTTCCGACAGCAGGTTTTCCATGCCGTGGCCGTTCGCAAAGCCGGTCACGATGGAATGGCTGGCTGTCGATGAAGCCGTGCACCGCGCCGCGCACGGGATCGTCGACGGCTTCGAGAAGAAGAACAAAAGAAGGGGCTTCCTGTTGTGGCGCAAATGGTGGCCGAGGCTGCGAGCAAGGTACGGCAGGGCTCGCGTCGTTCCAAAGGCATAGGTCAACCCTGACCTCAGGCCGCCGACTGGGCGGCCCGCGTTTGCGCGAAGCCGGCCGCCAGTTCCGCACCCTGCGGCACTACGCGCACGTTGAGCGGTCTGGCGCTGCCGCGGATCGCGATCTCGCGTACCTCGTAGTCTCCGAGATCGAGGCCCGACAACGCCACCACGGTATCGGACACCACGATAGCGGCATTGAATTCCTTGGCTGCGGCCTCGAGCCGGCTGGCGACGTTGACCGTGTCGCCGATCGCCGTCACATGCATGGTGCCGCCATAACCCATGGCGCCGACGATGGCCGGCCCGGCATGGATGCCGATCGCCACCTTGAGCGGCGATGGAAGTTCGGCCGTCAGTTCCTGGCTCAATCGGTCCAGTTCGGCGAGGATGAACGCCGATGCGGCAAGCGCCTGGCGGCAGGCCTCAGCCGTCGAACTGTCCAGTCCGAACAGAGCCATAGCGCCGTCGCCGATGAACTTGTCGAGGCGGCCGCCCGACTGTTCGACGGCCTTGCCGACGATGGCGAAATAGCGGTTGAGCAGGAAGACGACGTCGTAGGGAAGGCGATGGTCGGCGAGCGCGGTGAAGCCCCTGATGTCGCAGAACAGCACGGCGATTTCCTGCTCGCGGCCGGGCCGCGCCCGACCCGCGTCAACGGGGAGCGCGCGCTCGCGGTCGGCGGCCAGAAGCGGCAGCACGGTGACTGGGGCGGTCGGCCGAAGCTGGCAGGCCAGCCTGACGCTTGGATCGGCATGGATGCGCGACAGCGTGGCACGTTCCAGCGGATTGGGCGGCGGCAGCGCGTCGACGCCCGCCGTCACGCGGATGCGGCAGGTCGAGCAGCGGCCCTTGCCGCCGCAAACCGCGTAATGCGGGATGCCGCCGATGCGGCTGGCCTCGAGCACGCTCGATCCTTTCGGGACGCGCACCACCTGGCCGCTCTCGTAGCGCACCTCGATCTGGCTGCGGCGCGCGAGCGCCTGGCGCAGGCCACGCAGGGCAAGCGTTGCCGCGACGGCTCCGAGCGCCGTCGCATAGGCAAGCGTCAGGAACATGTCCTTGGCGGCAAGCGCGGCCCAAACCCGCTCCTGCGCCGCCTCGTCCGGGGCCGCCGGCAGCGGCAGTTCCTGCACGGCCTTGCCGGCGTCGGCAAATCCGAGGAGCCCCAGCACCGGAACCAGGACGGCGCCGATCAGCAGCCACGGCGCCGCGGCCGGGTACGAATCGCGGTAGCGGAGCCAGAAATGCAGCCCCAGGCAGCCATGCGCCCAGATGACGAGGAGGGCGACGACCTGCTTGAAGCCGACCGAGGGCTGGTCGATCCACAGCGCGCGGACGACGAATTCGTAGTCGATCTCGAAGCCGGTCATGGCGCCGTAGACCCGGGTGCCGATGACGTGCTCGGCGATCAAGAGCGGAATGAAGAGGCCGAGCAGGATCTGGGCGGCCTCCTTGGCGGGCATCTTCAGCGTGCGCCTGCGGTAGAGCGCGCGCAGCACCAGCGCGACGTGCACGGCCGCCGCGCCATAGAGGAGCACGGTGCCGGGAAGGCTGCGCCAGGGCCAGGTCAGCCATTTGAGGCCGGCGTCCGCCGTCTCGATGGACACAAGGTTGAGCGCCAGATTGGCGACGTGCATGACCACGAAGGTCATCATGACGAGGCCCGAGACGAGGCGCGCGGTCCTGAACATGCGTTCGGAAGACTGCCGGCCGCCTGGATCCCGGGCCGGACCCGAGCCAGCACCCCTGGCGGCGCCTGCGTCCGGTCGAGAAGCTGACGTCATGCGGGAAGCGGCGCCGGATTTTCCATCGCCGCAATCTGGCAGGGTCAGGGCGGCGCTTCAATGGCCCGCGCGGCAACTCACCGTCTACCGGAGCGCACCAACGCATTGTGGATCGTCGGCGGCATCGGTGAATGGATTTCCGGCAACGCTCCGGCAGCGCCGGAAACTTCGCCGCGGGAACAACGGCTTGCCTGCAGAGCGCGGATTGGAGCATCCGGAATTTGTTCACACCGCCGCCGAGCAGCCGGAAAGCCGGAGGTTTGGGCGCGAAACCGGACGTTCGGGGCCGCTTGCGACGCTTTTCGCAAGCTACACGCCGTCGAGCACGCCGTCCCGGCCGCGCGCGGCCTTCATCTGCTGCAGTGCAACATTGAATCCAGCTTGACACCTTCGTCGCATAATCGAATAATTGCCCACAGCCAAGGCAAATGCTCACTTGGTTTCCATGGGAGGAATCTGAATGAAACTGAAAACGCTCGTTCTGAGCCTGTGCTCCGCCAGCGCTCTCGCGTTCGCCGCGCACGCCGAATCGATCACCATCGCCACCGTCAACAACGGCGACATGATCCGCATGCAGAAGCTGACGGACGACTTCACCGCGAAGAACCCGGACATCCAGCTCAACTGGGTGACGCTCGAGGAGAACGTGCTGCGCGAGCGCGTCACCACCGACATCGCAACCAAGGGCGGCCAATACGACGTGATGACGATCGGCACCTACGAGGTGCCGATCTGGGCGAAGCAGCAGTGGCTGCTGCCGCTGGACGGCCTCGGCGCGGACTACGACGCCGCCGACATCATACCGGCGATCGCCGGCGGCCTCAGCGTCGACGGCAAGCTCTACGCCGCGCCGTTCTACGGCGAGTCGTCCTTCATCATGTACCGCAAGGACCTGATGGAGAAGGCGGGGCTGACCATGCCCGACGCGCCGACCTGGGAGTTCGTCGCCGACGCGGCGCGCAAGATGACCGACCGCGCCAACGACATCAACGGCATCTGCCTGCGCGGCAAGGCCGGCTGGGGCGAGAACATGGCCTTCCTGACGGCCACCGCCAACTCGTTCGGCGCGCGCTGGTTCGACGAGAACTGGAAGCCGCAGTTCGACCAGCCGGAGTGGAAGGCGACGCTGCAGTTCTACGTCGACCTGATGAAGGACGCAGGCCCGGCGGGCGCTTCGTCGAACGGCTTCAACGAAAACCTGGCGCTGTTCCAGCAGGGCAAGTGCGGCATGTGGATCGACGCCACGGTGGCGGCGTCCTTCGTGTCCAACCCCAAGGATAGCACCGTCGCCGACAAGGTCGGCTACGCGCTGGCGCCCGACACCGGCCTCGGCAAGCGCGGCAACTGGCTGTGGGCGTGGTCGCTGGCGGTTCCGGCCGGCACGCAGAAGGCGGAAGCCGCGCAGAAATTCGTGTCGTGGGCGACCAGCAAGGCCTATCTCGACCTCGTCGCGTCGAAGGAAGGCTGGGCCAACGTTCCTCCGGGCACGCGCACCTCGCTCTACAACAACCCCGAATACCAGAAGGCAGCGCCCTTCGCCAAGATGACGCTCGACTCGATCAACTCGGCCGACCCGACCAAGCCGACCGTCAAGCCGGTGCCTTATGTCGGCGTGCAGTTCGTCGCCATCCCCGAGTTCCAGGGGCTGGGCACCACAGTCGGACAGCTCTTCTCGGCAGCGCTCGCCGGCCAGTCCACCGTGGACGACGCGCTGAAGCAGGCGCAGGACGCCGCCACCGCGACGATGACCGAAGGCGGCTACATCCAGTAAGGCATCCTCCCGGTGCCTTGGCCGTCCGGATCCCTGCCGGGCGGCCACCTTTCAACATCAGCAAAGGCGTAGAAACTCCCCCTCTCCGCCTCGCTTCGCCCGGCACCTCTCCCCCGTCCCGGGGGAGCGGATAGAGCCACGCTGGACGCTGTGTCCGCCCCCGGGTCTTGCCCCTGGCAAGCCCGAGGACTGGCTCCGCGGGACGCAGAGGGGGGAAACTATCCACCGCACAAGGTGGAGCAGACGGACAGGAACGTCGTCCTGGGAGGGAATGATGGCTACTCAACAGACCCGTTCGCTGGCGCGCATGATGATGGCGCCGTCGGTGATCCTGCTGCTCGTCTGGATGGTCGTGCCGCTGGCCTTCACCCTGTGGTTTTCGTTCCAGCAGTACAATCCGCTCAATCCGATCCGCGACGGCTTCGTCGGCTTCGGGAACTATGCGCTGTTCTGGTCGAACCCGGCCTTCATCCAGTCGATCGTCAACACGCTCGTGCTCGTGGGCAGCGTGCTGGCGATCACCGTCATCCTCGGCATCCTGCTCGCGCTGCTGCTCGACCAGCCGATATGGGGCCAGGGCATCGTGCGCATCCTGATCATCTCGCCGTTCTTCGTCATGCCGCCGGTGGCGGCGCTGGTTTGGAAGAACATGATCATGCATCCGGGCTACGGCGTGTTCGCCGACATAGCCCGCTTCTTCGGCGTGCAGCCGATCGACTGGTTTGCGCACTACCCGCTGTTTTCGATCATCGTCATCGTCGCCTGGCAATGGCTGCCCTTCGCGACGCTGATCCTGCTGACCTCGCTGCAATCGCTGGACGGCGAACAGAAGGAAGCCGCCGAGATGGACGGCGCCGGCTTCGTGAGCCGCTTCATCTATTTGACGCTGCCGCACATGGCGCGCGCCATAACCGTGGTCATCCTGATCCAGACGATCTTCCTGCTGTCGGTCTATGCCGAGATCCTGGTCACCACAAATGGCGGCCCCGGCTTCGCATCGACCAACCTGCCGTTCCTCGTCTACCAGAAGGCCCTGCTCGAATTCAAAATCGGCCAGGCCTCCGCCGGTGGCGTGATCGCCGTCATCCTCGCCAACATCGTCGCGTTCTTCGTGATGCGCGCTGTCGGCAAGAACCTCGAAAAATAGGGAGGAAACGCCATGGCCCGCGCAGTCACCACGCAGCACAAGACGATAGCCACGGTCGCCGCCTGGATCGTCGCCTTCATCATCTTCTTTCCGATCCTCTACACGATCATCACCTCGTTCAAATCGGAGACGGAGGCGATCGCCGGCTTCAACCTGATCCCGTCCGGCACGCTCGAAAGCTACGCCGAGGTCCAGGCACAGAGCGGCTATTTCAAGTTCTTCCTGAACTCGGTGATCCTGGCGGTCGGCTCGACCATACTGGCGCTCCTGGTGGCGATCCCGGCGGCCTGGTCGATGGCGTTCTCGCCGACCAGGAAGACCAAGGACATCCTGATGTGGATGCTCTCCACCAAGATGATGCCGGCGGTCGCCGTGCTGTTCCCGATCTACCTGATCTTCCGCGACACCGGCCTGCTCGACAGCCGCATCGGCCTCACCGTCATGCTGATGCTGATCAACCTGCCGATCGTGGTGTGGATGCTCTACACCTATTTCCGCGAGATCCCCGGCGAGATCCTGGAAGCCGCGCGCATGGACGGCGCGTCGCTGTGGGGCGAGATCTGGTACGTGCTGACGCCGATGGCGGTGCCGGGCATCGCCTCGACGATGCTGTTGAACATCATCCTCGCCTGGAACGAGGCGTTCTGGACGATCCGCCTGACGACGACGGAAGCCGCGCCGCTGACCGCCTTCATCAGCTCGTTCTCGAGTCCTCAAGGGTTGTTCTGGGCGAAGCTGTCGGCAGCCTCCACGCTCGCCATCGCGCCGATCCTGATCATGGGCTGGTTCAGCCAGAAGCAGTTGGTGCGAGGGCTGACCTTCGGCGCCGTCAAGTAAGCAAGAAGAAGACCGGGAGGGACCAATGGGCCAGATAACGCTGAAGAACGTGTCGAAATCCTTCGGGGCGACGATCATCATCCCCGACATCGACCTCGAGATCGAGGACGGCGAGTTCGTCGTGTTCGTCGGTCCGTCGGGCTGCGGCAAGTCCACGCTGCTGAGGCTGATCGCGGGCCTCGAGGACACCAGCGGCGGCACGATCTCGATCGACGGCCGCGACGTGACCGGCGAGGCGCCGGCCAAGCGCAAGCTCGCCATGGTGTTCCAGTCCTACGCGCTCTACCCGCACATGACGGTGGCCAAAAACATCGCCTTTCCGCTGAAGATGGCCGGCGAGAGCAAGGAGACGATCGAGAAGAAGGTCGGCGACGCGGCGCGCGTGCTCAACCTGACGAACTATCTCGAGCGGCGGCCGGGGCAGCTTTCCGGCGGCCAACGCCAGCGTGTCGCCATCGGCCGCGCCATCGTGCGCAACCCCAGCGCCTTCCTGTTCGACGAGCCGCTGTCGAACCTCGACGCGGCGTTGCGCGGAACGATGCGGCTGGAGATTTCGGAACTGCACAACCAGTTGAAGACGACGATGATCTACGTCACGCACGACCAGGTCGAGGCGATGACCATGGCCGACAAGATCGTCGTGCTCAACGCCGGCAATGTCGAGCAGGTAGGTTCGCCGATGGAGCTCTACAAAGCGCCGAAGAACCTCTTCGTCGCCGGCTTCATCGGCTCGCCGAAGATGAACCTGATCGAGGGTGCGCCTGCGGCCAAGGTCGGCGCCAAGACGATCGGAATCCGGCCCGAGCATCTCACCGTGTCGACGACGGCGGGCGGATGGAAGGCGACGGTGGGTGTCGCCGAACATCTGGGATCCGACACCTTCCTGCACGTCCATTCCGACGATGTCGGACCGCTGACCGTTCGAGCCGGCGGCGATATCGGCGCACATCACGGCGACACGATCTGGCTGACGCCCGACGCCGCCAAGATCCACCGCTTCGGTCCGGACGGCAAGGCGCTCTGACATGCGGCTGGCCGGCAAATCGGCGTTGATCACCGGAGCCGCGCGCGGCATCGGGCGGGCCTTCGCCGAAGCCTATGTACTGGAGGGCGCCACCGTCGCCATCGGCGACATCAACATCGATGCTGCCGAGAAGGCAGCCGGCGAGATCGGGCAGCAGGCCTATGCCGTGAAGCTCGACGTTACCGATCAGGCGAGCATCGATTCGGCGGTGAAGGCGGTCGAGGCGAAGGCCGGCGGGCTCGACATCCTGATCAACAATGCGGCGCTGTTCGACGCGGCGCCCATCGTGGAGATCACCAGGGCGAGCTACGGAAAACTCTTCGCCGTCAACGTCGCAGGCTGTTTGTTCACGCTGCAGGCCGCGGCCAGGTCGATGATCGCCCGGGGCAAGGGGGGCAAGATCATCAACATGGCAAGCCAGGCCGGGCGTCGGGGCGAGGCCTTGGTGGCCGTCTACTGCGCCACCAAGGCCGCCGTCATCTCGCTGACCCAGTCGGCGGGGCTCGACCTGATCAAGCACGGCATCAACGTCAACGCGATCGCGCCCGGCGTGGTCGACGGCGAGCACTGGGACGGCGTCGATGCGCTGTTCGCGAGATATGAGGGCCTGAAGCCCGGCGAGAAGAAGCGCCAGGTCGGTGCAGCCGTGCCGTTCGGGCGGATGGGCACGGCGGCGGACCTGACCGGCATGGCGGTGTTCCTGGCGAGCGCGGAGGCCGACTACATCGTGGCGCAGACCTACAATGTCGACGGCGGCAACTGGATGAGTTGAGCCATGCCGATAGCGCAACAACGGACCGACGCAGAAGTGGCGGAAGCACCCCCCTTCGGGACACCTCTCCCCCCGCCCGGGAGAGAGGAAGCGGACCAGGCCGGCCACCGGATTTCCCCTTCCCCGTCGATCGGGGGAGAGGTGGTTGGCGCAGCCAACCGGAGTAGCGGTCGAAACAGGCCCAATGAAAGCATCGACCAATGACCGTAAAACTCTCCCTCGCCAATCTGGACAAACTGCCTGACAGCGTGGCTGCGCCGCAATATCCGCGCGACAACCTCACCGCCGGCATACTGCATTTCGGCGTCGGCAATTTTCACCGCTCGCACCAGGCGGTCTATCTCGACCGGCTGTTCAATGCCGGCGAAGGTCATGACTGGGCGATCGTCGGGGCCGGCGTGTTCGAGGGCGAGAAGGCCGGCCGCGAGAAGCTGAAACAGCAGGACTGGCTGACCACCGTGGTGGAACAGGATGCCGGCCACAGGCAGGCGCGGGTGACCGGCGTGATGATCGATTTCATCACGCCCGGCGAGACCGAAAATATTGTCGAGAGATTGGCCGACCCGGCCATCCGCATCGTGTCGCTGACCATCACCGAGGGCGGCTATTTCATCGATCCGGCGTCGGGCAAATTCAACCCCAAACACCCCGATATCGTCGCCGACGCGAAGAACATCGCCCATCCCAAAACCGTGTTCGGGCTGATCCTCGCCGGGCTGATCAGGCGGCGCGAGGAGAGCCTCACGCCGTTCACCGTGATGTCCTGCGACAACATTCCCCACAACGGCCACGTGACATCCGACGCGGTGGTGGGACTGGCGGAACTGGTCGAGAAGGAGCTGGCCGCATGGGTGCGCGAGCATGTCGCCTTCCCGAACGGGATGGTCGACCGCATCACGCCGGCCACGACCGACCGCGAGCGCGCCATGCTGGCCGAGCATTTCGGCGTCGAGGACAACTGGCCGGTGTTCTGCGAACCCTTCATGCAGTGGGTGCTGGAGGACATATTCACCGACGGGCGGCCGGCGCTGGAAAAGGCCGGCGTGCAGTTCGTCGACGACGTGTCGCCCTTCGAGCTGATGAAGATCCGCATCCTCAACGGCGGCCATGCGGCGATCGCCTATCCGTCGGGCCTGCTCGACATCCATTTCGTGCATGAGGGCATGCAGGAGAAGCTGGTCAGCGATTTCCTCGACAAGGTCGAACAGGAGGAGATCATCCCGACGGTGCCGCCGGTGCCCGGCACGTCGCTGCAGGAATATTATGCGCTGGTGGCGCGGCGCTTCTCCAACCCGACGATCGGCGACACGATCCGCCGGCTCTGCCTCGACGGCTCCAACCGGCAGCCGAAATTCATCATTCCCACCATCGCCGACCGGCTTAAGGCGGGCAAGGGCATCGAAGGGCTGGCGCTCGAATCGGCGCTGTGGTGCCGCTACTGCTTCGGCACCACCGATTCGGGCGCGGTAACCGAGCCGAACGACCCGAACTGGGAGCGCATGACGGCAATTGCGAAGGCGGCGAAGGCCGACCCGTCGGCGTGGCTCGCCATGGGCGACATTTATGGAGCGGTGGGCAAGAGCGCCGTTTTCGGCGAGGCCTTTGCGCGGCACCTCAAGGCGCTGTGGCAGGACGGCACGCGCGCGACGGTTGGGCGCTATCTGGAGGCAAAGGCATAAGGGTAGCACCCCCCTCTCCGC
Organism: Mesorhizobium sp. KR9-304; assembly: GCF_040049215.1. NCBI lineage: Bacteria > Pseudomonadati > Pseudomonadota > Alphaproteobacteria > Hyphomicrobiales > Phyllobacteriaceae > Mesorhizobium > Mesorhizobium sp. KR9-304. The sequence continues at coordinate 1,170,708 of NZ_JBDZDN010000001.1, forward strand.
CTCGGCCCTCCGGGCCTCGCCACCTCTCCCCCTGCCCGGGGAGTGGATAGCCAATCGCCATGGCTGAGCTTGTCATCTTCGATTGCGACGGCGTTCTGGTCGACTCGGAGACCATCTCGGTCTCGGTGCTTTGCGACTTCGTGCGCAAGGCGGGCGCCGATATCGGCGAGGAAGAGGCGTATCGGCTTTTCCTGGGACGCAGCATGGCGGCGGTCGAAGAGGCGCTGCGCGGCGAGTTCGGGCTGAGTCTCAACGAAGCGCAGCTCGGCCGCATACGGGCGGAAACCTTTCGGCGCTTCCGCGACGAGCTGAAGCCGATGCCGGGCGCGGTCGAGACGCTGTCGCGGCTGAACGTGCGGCGCTGCGTGGCGTCGTCGAGCAGCCTGGAGAGAATCCGGCTCTCGCTTGACCTCACCGGCCTGCTGGAAATGCTGGAGCCGCATATATACAGTGCCTCGATGGTAGCGAGAGGCAAGCCGGCGCCCGACCTGTTTCTCCATGCGGCGAAGGCAATGGGCGTCCGGCCGGAGGATTGCGTCGTCGTGGAGGACAGTCCGGCAGGGATCGAAGCGGCGCGGCGCGCGGGCATGCGCGTCTTTGCCTTCACAGGCGGGTCGCATGCCGGCCAAGCGGCGCTTGCGGCGACGCTCGCGGCGCTGCGGCCGGACCTGGTCTTTTCCGATCTGCGGCGACTGCCCGGGCTGCTCGCCGCAACGCCTTCCCATTTGGGCGGGCGAACCGGCTGATGGAGCGATATGTCTGCGCCGTCGATGTCGGGACGGGGAGCGCGCGGGCGGGCATAATCGACCGCGCCGGCACCATGCTTGGCCGCGCCGAACACCCGATCCTGATGCACCGGTCGAGGGCCGATCACGCCGAGCACGATTCGCAGGATATCTGGGCGGCTGTCTGCCATGCGGTGCACGGCGCGCTGGCGAAGGCCGGCGTCGCGCCGGAAACGATTGCCGGCATCGGCTTCGACGCGACCTGCTCGATCGTGGTGAGGGGCGTGGACGGCGGTCAGGTCAGCGTCTCGGCGACGGGCGAGAAGCGCTGGGACACGATCGTCTGGCTCGACCACCGCGCACTTGCCGAGGCCGACGAATGCACCGCGAGCGGGCACCGCGTGCTCGACTATCTCGGCGGCGTGATGTCGCCTGAGATGGCGACTCCGAAGCTGATGTGGCTGAAACGGCATCTGCCCGAAAGCTGGAACAAAGCCGGCTTCATATTCGACCTGACGGACTATCTGACCTGCCGCGCGTCGGGCTCGCCGGCGCGCTCCCAAAACACGCTGACCGCCAAATGGACCTATCTCGCCCATGAGACGCCCGGCTGGCAGCGCGACTTCTTCGCCAGGGTCGGGCTCAAGGATATTTTCGAGCGGGCGTCGCTGCCCGAGCTTGCCGAGCCCGTCGGCTCCGACCTCGGCCCGCTTACCCCGCAAGCGGCGGCGGAGCTCGGGCTGACCGAAGGCTGCCGCGTGGCGAGCGGCGTCATCGACGCCTATGCCGGCGCGCTCGGGGTGCTCGGCGGTTTCGCCGGCGAGCCGGCCGACCTCAACCGGCACCTGGCGCTGATCGCCGGCACGTCCTCCTGCGTGATGGCGATGGCGCCGGAGGAACGGCCGTTCGCCGGCGGCTGGGGACCGTATTTCGGCGCGGCTCTGCCGGGCTTTTGGATCGCCGAGGGCGGGCAGTCGGCGACCGGCGCGCTGCTCGACCACGTCATCCGCCTGCACGGCGCGGGCGGCGAACCGACCGCCGAGCGCCATCGCGCGATTGGCGAGCGCATCATGGCGCTGCGCGCCGAGGAAGGGCTGGAGCTTGCCGGACGGCTGCATGTGCTGCCCGACTTCCACGGCAACCGCTCGCCGCTCGCCGACCCGCATGCGACGGGCGTGATCAGCGGGCTGACGCTCGACGCCTCCTTCGACAGCCTGTGCCGGCTCTACTGGCGCACGGCGGTCTCCATCGCGCTCGGGGTCAGGCACATCCTCGAGACGCTGAACGCCGGCGGCTTCGTCATCGACACGCTGCACGTCACCGGCGGCCATACCAAGAACCCGCTTCTGATGGAGCTATACGCCGACGCGGTGGGCTGCACGGTGGTCGAGCCGCTCGCCGACGAGGCGGTGCTGACCGGAACGGCCGCGGTCGCGGCGACGGCCGCGGGGCTCTATCCCAACCTCGCAAGCGCATGCGCCGCGATGCGCCAGCCGGTGCGCGAGCGGCGGCCTGACACGGCGGCCAAGGCGCGTTTCGACCGCGACTACCGCATCTTCCTCGAAATGCACCGCCAGCGGCAGGTGCTGGACGAGATGGAGTAGCGACCCGCACAGACTTGCCAAGCTCGTCCTGACGCCGGACGGGGTGAGCCAGGAGCCGGGGCAATCCAGCATTATCTTTTGCAACTGGATGTCATCTGGCTCATAATGGCCGGATGAAGAGACGGACGAAGAAACGGCTGGATTACGAGAAGGAACTGCGCCGGCAGGGTGTCAGGATCACGCGCCAGCGCAGCATCATCCTCGGCATCGTATCCGAGACGGAAGACCACCCCGATGCGCTCGAGATCTTTCGCCGCGCCGTGGCCGTCGACGATTCGATTTCGCTCTCCACCGTCTACCGCACGATGAAGCTGCTCGGCGACATGGGTGCGATCCACCGCCATGCCTTCGAGGGCGGGCCGTCGCGCTTCGAGCATGCCACGGGCGATCACCACGATCATCTCATCGACATCGAGACCGGCGACGTGATCGAGTTCAAATCGGACCGCATCGAGCAGTTGCAGAACGAGATCGCCAAATCGCTCGGCTACGACATCGTGCATCATCGGCTCGAGCTCTACGGCCGCAAGCTCAGGGCGGGCTAATCGATTCAATCGGCGGCGCAGATTCGTCGGCCGGCGTGTTGACGAAGCTTCCGGAGCGCGTCAAACATCGCCCGCGCAAAGGGTGTCCACGGGTCGGCCGACGCCGATGCACAACCAAGGGATGGAACGATGGCGGATGCCGAGATCGGACTGATTGGCCTCGGCGTGATGGGTTCGAACCTCGCGCTCAACATCGCCGAAAAGGGCAACCGCATCGCGGTGTTCAACCGGACGACGGCCAGGACCCACGCATTCTACGAAGACGCCGGTCCGCTCAAGGACATGATCGTGCCGTGCGACACGATCGAGGCGCTCGCGGCGGCGATCCGTCCGCCCCGCCCGGTGATCATCATGGTGCAGGCGGGTGCGGCTGTCGACGAGCAGATCGCGCATCTGCGCGGCGTGCTGTCGGCAAACGACATCATCATCGACGCCGGCAACGCCAATTTCCGCGACACGATGCGGCGGTTCAAGGAACTGGAGGGCTCGGGCCTGACCTTCATCGGCATGGGCGTGTCGGGCGGCGAGGAAGGCGCCAGGCACGGCCCTTCCATCATGGTCGGCGGCACGGAAGCCTCGTGGAAGCGCGTCGAGAAGGTGCTGACCGCTATTTCCGCCAAATATGAGGGCGAGGCCTGCGCCGCATGGCTCGGCACCGACGGCGCCGGCCACTTCGTCAAGACGATCCACAATGGCATCGAATATGCCGACATGCAGATGATCGCCGAGATCTACGGCATTTTGCGCGACGGTCTCGGCATGGGACCGAAGGAGATCGGCCAGGTCTTCGCCAGATGGAACAAGGGCCGGCTCGATTCCTACCTCATCGAGATCACGGCCAAGGTGCTGGAGGCCGACGACCCCAAGACCGGAAAGCCGGTGGTCGAGATCATCCTCGACCGCGCCGGACAGAAGGGCACCGGCAAGTGGTCGGTCATCGAGGCGCAGCAGCTCGGCATTCCCGCGACCGCCATCGAGGCCGCGGTCGCCGCGCGCGTATTGTCTTCGCTGAAAGACGAGCGCGTCGCCGCCGAGAGGGCCTACGGCACGGCTGGCATCGGAAAATTCTCCGGCAGCAAGGACGAGGTGCTTGCCGACCTGGAACTGGCGCTCTTCGCCGGCAAGATCGCCGCCTATGCGCAGGGTTTCGCCGTGATGGCCGGCGCTTCCAAGGAATTCAACTGGAACCTGCCGATGCCGACCATCGCCAAGATCTGGCGCGCCGGCTGCATCATCCGCTCGCAGTTTCTCGGCACGCTGGCAAAAGCCTTTTCCGGCGGACCTGTCGCCAATCTGCTGATGGCGCCGGCCTTCATCGAGATGATGAAGGAGGCGAACCCGGCGCTGCGGCGCATCGTGGCGCGCGCGGCCGAGGCCGGCCTGCCGACGCCGGCGCTGTCGTCGGCGCTCGGCTATTTCGACAGCTACCGACTCGGCCGCGGCACCTCTAACCTGATCCAGGCGCAACGCGACTTCTTCGGCGCGCACGGCTTCGAGCGCATCGACATTTCAGGCGCGCATCACGGGCCGTGGGGCAGCGGCGCGGCCTGACAAGCCGCCACGGACCGCACGGCAGCAACGAGGAAGCAGACATGACATGGCATCCAGCCGACAATCGCTATGACGCGATGATCTACAACCGCTGCGGCCGATCGGGCCTGAAGCTGCCGGCGATTTCGCTCGGCCTCTGGCACAATTTCGGCGACGACACGCCGCACGCGACAAAACAAGCGATCTGCCACAAGGCGTTCGACCTCGGCATCACCCATTTCGATCTCGCCAACAATTACGGCCCGCCCGGCGGAACGGCCGAGACCGCATTCGGCGACATATTGCGCACCGACTTCGCCGGCTATCGCGACGAGATGATCGTCTCGACCAAGGCCGGCTACGGGATGTGGCCCGGCCCCTATGGCGAGTGGGGCAGCCGCAAATATCTGCTCGCCAGCCTCGACCAGAGCCTGAAGCGGCTCGGGCTCGACTATGTCGATATCTTCTACTCGCACCGCTACGATCCGGACACGCCGCTTGAGGAGACGATGGGCGCACTGGATACGGCGGTGAGGTCCGGCAAGGCGCTCTATGTCGGCATCTCGTCCTACAACTCGCAGCGCACGCGCGAGGCGGCCGACATCCTTCGCGGCATGGGAACGCCTTTCGTCATCCACCAGCCGAGCTATTCGATGATCAACCGCTGGGTCGAGGAGGACGGGCTGCTCGACACGCTGGAGGGGCTCGGCATCGGCTCGATCGTCTTTTCGCCGCTGGCGCAGGGCATGCTGACCGGGAAATACCTGAACGGGATTCCCGAGGACAGCCGCGCGGCGCAGGGAAAATCGCTCAGGCAGGCATTCCTCAACGACCAGACCCTCGCCAACATAAGGTCGCTCAACGGCATTGCCGAAAAGCGCGGCCAGACGCTGGCGCAGATGGCGCTTGCCTGGGTGCTCAGAAAGGGCCGGGTGACCTCGGCGCTGATCGGCGCGAGCCGGCCCGGCCAGGTCGAGGACTGCGTCGGAGCGCTGAAGAACCTGGAATTCAGCGACGCCGAACTCGCCGAGATCGACCGCTTCGCGCATGAGGCGAACATCAATCTCTGGGCGAAGTCAGCCGAACGCGAAGGACCGCCGCGCAAACCGTGAGAGGGCAATGATCCGGAACCCTATCCTGCCGGGCTTCAATCCGGATCCGTCGATCTGCCGGGTCGGCGGCGACTATTTCATCGCCACCTCGACCTTCGAATGGTTTCCGGGCGTCCAGATCCATCATTCCACCGACCTCGTGAACTGGCGCATGATCAAGCGGCCGCTCGACCGTGCGAGCCAGCTCGACATGCGCGGCAATCCCGATTCCGGGGGCGTCTGGGCACCCTGCCTGTCTTATGCCGACGGCAAGTTCTGGCTGGTCTATACCGACGTCAAGCGGCTCGACGGCAACTTCAAGGACGCGCACAACTACATCGTGACCGCTCCTGACATCGAGGGTCCGTGGTCGGACCCCGTCTACGTCAACTCGTCGGGCTTCGACCCGTCACTGTTCCACGACGACGACGGCAAGAAGTGGTTCCTCAACATGCTGTGGAACCATGTCTCGCACGGCGTCGGCGGCCAGCCCAAGCAGCCATCCTTCGCCGGCATATTGTTGCAGCAATACGATCCGGTGGCGCGGAAACTGGTCGGTCCCGTCAAGAACGTTTTCGCCGGCAGTCCGCACGGGCTGGTGGAAGGGCCGCATCTCTTCAAGCGCGACGGCTGGTACTACATGACCACTGCAGAGGGTGGCACCGGCTACGGCCATGCCGTGACGATGGCGCGTTCGCGGAGGATCGACGGGCCCTACGAACTGCACCCCGACACGCATCTCATGACCTCGAAGGACACGCCCGACGCGCGGCTGCAGCGCGCCGGGCACGGCCAGATTCTGGAGACGCCCGACGGCGCGGTCTATCACACCCATCTATGCTCGCGGCCCCTGCCCGGCTTGCGGCGATCGCCGCTCGGCCGCGAGACAGCGATCCAGGAATGCGTCTGGGGCGAAGACGGCTGGCTGCGGCTTGCCAACGGGACGCTGGTGCCCGACATCGAGGTGCCGGCGCCGTCAAGTGCGGAAGCGAAGGCTGACGCGGGCGCTGTGCGCTGCGATTTCGACGCGGCCGTGCTGCCGCTCGACTTCCAGTGGCTGCGCACGCCGGTTCCGGAGCGGATATTCACGCTCGCCGACCGGCCGGGCTTCCTGCGCCTGATCGGTCGCGAATCGATCGGCAGCTTCTTCGAGCAGGCGCTGGTGGCGCGGCGGCAGCAGCAGTTTTCGTTCCGCGCCGAGACGGAACTGGATTTCGCGCCGGAGACCTTCCAGCAGGCCGCCGGCCTGACCCTCTACTATAACAGGCACAAATTCCATTTCCTGGCGGTCAGCCACGACGCCAGGCTCGGCCGGGTCCTGACGATTATGAGCTGCCCCGGCGATTGGCCGGACGGCAAGCTCACCTTCCCGCTATCCGAACCGATCCCGCTGAAGGACGGTCCCGTGAGCCTCGCCGCGGATGTCGACGGCGCGAAGCTGCGCTTCAGCTATCGAAACGGTGGCGAATGGCTGCAGGTGGGTCCCACGCTGGACGCCAGCCTCGTCTCGGACGAGGCGGGCCGCGGCGAACACGGCTCCTTCACGGGAGCTTTCGTCGGAATGGTCGCGTTCGACACCAGCGGGGCGGCAAAACCGGCCGACTTCGACTATTTCGAATATCGGCCGGCCTGAGCATCGAAGACCAACGAAGCCGGCAGACTGCCAGCCAGCTCGCCGGTCGCGGACGCTGCTACTGCCCGGTCTTGCCGGCGATCCAGTCCTTGTAGTTGGCGACGCGCGTGTAGACGCCATAGGCGTTCTCATGCCCGCAGGCGGCCGCCGCATCCATCGGCCCCTCGCCCCAGGAGACGATGCCGATCTGCTCGACGCCGTCCGCCTTCTCGACGAACAGCGGCCCGCCGCTGTCGCCGTTGCAGGAGTCGCGCATGCCTGATGTGGTGCCGGCGCAGATCATGTTTCCGGTCAGCCGGTCGCTCATCGTGCCGACGATCGACTGGGTGGCGGCGCTGATGCCGGTCTCGGAATACCTCATGCGCGGCGCGAAGTTGCGCAGGATCATCTCGAGGTCCTTCGCGTAGATGGCGCGAATGCCCTCGTTGCAGGCGGCATTCGCCTGCAGGTCGAGCTCCGCCTCCATCAGATTGATGGGGAAGTCGCCGTCCTCCATGCGGCCCCAGCCGGTGACGCGGACCTTGCCGCTGTCCTCGCCGGCCGTTGCGACCAGCTTCACCGCCGGCGCGCTCGCGGCTTCCGCGAGCTTGATCAGCGCGATGTCGTTGTCGAGGGTGTTCTCGTCGTAGCCGTCGTGACGGACGATTTCGGCAACCTTGTAGCGCTTGCCCTCGGTGAGTGCGGTCGCCTCGGTCAGGATCGTCACCGATTCCGGCACGATGGTCTCGCCCCCGTCGGTCACGCAATGCGCCGCGGTCAGCACCCACAAGGGCGCGATCAGGCTGCCGCCGCAGAACTGCGCGTTGATCTGCGAGTCCATGCTGTCGTCGAGCATATCGTTTGACAGCAACGCGACCTGGAACGGCCACTCGCCCGGTTCGGCCTCGTTGCCGCCGTACACGCGCTCGCCCGAATTGCCGGTCTCCTTGGCTCTTGCGACGCGCGCGGCGGTGACGCGGCTCTTCGGCGACAGTTCCGGCCGCGCTTCCTGCGCATGGGTAGTAGAGGGCGCCGTGACGGCGCTCGCGCCAAGCAGCGCGAACGCGGCAAGCGGCGTGATCTTCTTCATGCAGTTCAAGGTAACCTCCTGAGACGGATTCCTGCCGACGCAACGGCCGGAACAAACCCCGGAGCCCGGCCCGCGCCATTTATCTACAGCCCCCCATGGGCCAAGAGATAGCGATATGTCGGTCCAATGTTGGATTAATTTGGGCGACGCGTTCAGAGTTTGCACCGTGTCGGGCGATGCGCCTGGCGATGTCACGGCCACGTCAACGTCGACTGGATCAGCGGCCAGTTGAAACCGAGGACGGCGCGTTCCGCGTGCCCGGCTAAGGGGCCAGGGCCGGTTTGGCGCCGCCCAGAACATAGCTCTCGATGGGCTGGGCGTAGGTCGGCGAGACCGTGGCGCGCTGCCGCTCGGCATAGCCGGCAAAATAGGCCCAGAAGGATGTCGCGTAGTCGCGGAAATAGGCGTCGATGACATCGCGTGAGCACAGGCCGCCCTCGACGCAGAAGGATATCCGGTTGAGGAAATAGACGATGCGCTCGAAGTCCTCCTGGAACTCTTCGGCGGCCTGCGTCCCGCCGTCTTCCGTCATCGCCTCCATGCCGATCCGCTTCATCAGGAAGGCCCGATCGTCGATGGTGGGCCGGTCGCCGAGGAGCGTGGCGTATTTGGCGTTCAGGCCGCCGATCCGCCGCTTCACCGCGCGCTGGGCGTCCTGGTATTCGGGCTTTTCCCAAAGCTCGACCATCTCGAGCGCGCGCTGGACGCGCGTCTCCTCGCGGGCGAGCAGGAACTGGTAGACCGAGAAGACCGCGCCCGCGACGAGCATGATGCGCACCAAAAGGCCGGACCAGGCGTAGACGAGCAGACGCCAATCCGTCTCGTTGAAGGGATTGGATTCCTTCTTGATGTCCTGATGGCCTTCCGCCGGCTCGGGCAGGGGCTTCCTTGCCGGCGGCTGCCCTTCCGCCGGCACAACGGGCGGCTCGCCCGCGGCCAGTTTTGCGGGCGCGCTCACTGGCAAGTGCCCAGTTCGATGACCGCCGACGGATCGAGGTCGATGCCCTCCTGCTCGAGCTTCTTCTTGAGACAGTCGAGCTGCGCGCGCGTCACCATGAAGGTGACGCTGGGCTCCTGCACTTCCCCCTCGGGCGCGGCGAGCGGCGGCACGATGCTTCGCTGTGCCTCGCATGCCGACAGGTCGACCACGATGGCCCCGTTCGCCTTGCCGGCCAGGAACGGATATTCATCGAGGAAGCACTGGGCGAGCGTCGGATTGGTGACGATCTTCTCGTCGCAAAGCCCGCAAGGCTCGGCAGCACCGGCGCCGGCGACGGCGGCAAGGCCGGCCAGCAGACTCGCGCCCGCAGCAATAAACCTGTCGCGCATCCACATGCCCTTCATCCTAAGCCGTCTCACCAACCACGCATCCGCGGGCCTTACGGCAACGGAACCGTTTCGATCGGATAGATCATCACCGCGTTCTTGGGACCGCTCTGGTCCTTCAGCCTGACGACGGAGCGGGTAGCCGGCGCAAGCCCTATGTCGGAAAGCGCCGCGGCGAAATCCGATACACCGCCGGCGGCGCGCGTCGCGGCCGGCACCCTGCCCTGCTCCAGGAAGCTCAGATCCTCGACCTCGCTCTGCGGCGGCGCCTCGGTGACGACCGCGATCATGCGCTCGGTGCCGAAGCTGGAATCGGTGAAGGCGAGCAGCGGTTCCTCGATCCTGGCGCCGCCGACCAGCCGCTGGGCATCCATATGGGTGATCGAATAGTCGCTGCCGAGGTAGAGGATGTTGATGTCGACCGGGTCGCGCGACTTGTTCTCGGCCACGATGTGGACCTGGTCGCCCGGCGTTACGGTCGGCACCGTAGCCTCGACCAGCGGTTCCATGGCGCCGCCGCTGGAGCGCTTGATCTCGAATCGGACAGTGACGTCCTTCGGCTGCCCGCCCGAAGCGGACGAAAGGCGCGCGAGCGCGGTGGCGCGGAAGATCTTTTCCAGGTTTTCGGCGGTCGCCGCGGACAGCTTCTCCTTGTTGGCCGCGTCGATGACGACCAGCGGCGGCCGGCGGCCCGGATCGAGCGACATCTCGCCGGAAGAGGGCAGGAACCATAGCGCCGGCTCGCTCGGCGCATCGCTTGCCGCGCCCGCGATGTCGCGTTCCCTCAGAACCGCAAGCCGGATATCGGCCTCGGCGCCGGGCGCGACGAGCTCGATGTTGAAACGCCTGCCTTCGGCGCCGGCGAGCTGCCCGAGCATCGTGTCGACCAGCTCGACCTCGTTTTCGAGCCCAGACGCGGCGGAGGGGCGGGCCACCCTCAGCTTGTAGTCGACGGAGAGCTCCGTGAGCCTTGCATAGGCGTTCGGCGGCAGGTCGGCGAGTTTCAGCGCCGGCTTGCCTTCGAAGGCGACGGGGACCACCTTCGCCGACAGGTTGTCGGCCGAGCTGACCTTGAGATAGCCGACCGTCTCCTCGAGCTCGGAGGCCGGCGACGGCAGGATCGCGAGTTTGGTGCCGGGGCTGAGCCTGTGCAGCAGGCCGGCAGGCAAGGTTGCGGCATTGTCCTTCACCTCGACCTGCCACTGCATGATCGTGTCGATGGGCTCGGAACCGAAGACGCGCGCGTCGAGCTCGCCCTCGAAGATGGGCGTCGGGCGCTGGCGCGAATCCGCCGCATATTGCTGCAGCACCGAATGGCCGAGCTGGCGATACGTCATGTCGGGATTTTCGGCGAGCTTCGAAAAGATGGTGAAGGTGAACAGGCCCAGTCTTTCCGCGCCGGGCACGCCTTTGGGCAGCGGCATTTCGGGCGTCGTCTCGATGGTCTGCGCGGCGAAGAAGGCTACCAAGCCGCCCTTGGCGATCGATTCCGCGCCGGTCGGCGTCTGGTCGGCGCCGTCGAGCCGCACCATTCTCTCGCCTTGCTCGCCTGCGAGTTGCATTGCGGACTTGCGCTCCCCGGCCGGCGCGGCTGGCGCGGCGGCCAGCATTGCCGCGGCCGGTATGCCGAGCCCGTCCGGGTCGGTCGGTTCGAGCTTGCGGTCCGTCGCCGCAGCCTCTTCGTCGATGAAGGCCGCGCGCGTCACGCTGCCTGAATTGCAGGCGTCGACGACGAGCCAGACGAAGGCGCCCTTGTCGCGGATGGCGTCCAGCGCCGTGCCGATCTCGTCGTCGAGCAGGGCGTTCGGGATGCGCTTGGCGTCGGCGTCCCAGGGGGAGGAATCGGCGGGCAGGAGGATTTCGTCGAGGCCGTCGCTCTCGGTTTCGGGCGTCAGCGTCGGCTGCTGCGAGCCATGGCCGGAATAGTGCAAATAGACGAAGTCGTCGCGCTCGACCTTGTCTGCCAACGCCTTCAGCGCGGCGAGGATGTTCTCCCGGGTCGGAGAGGAGCCCGCGCCGTCGAGCCCGTCGGCGAGCAGCGTCACGTCGGCCGGTTCGAATTTGACCGGCGCACGGCCGGTCAGGTAGTCGCGCACCAGCTTCGCGTCGTGGTTGGGGCCGATCAGCGCGTTCTTCGGCGGCAGGTTGGGGTATGCGGTCACCGCGACGAGAACCGCGTGGTTCGTGCGCGCCCAGGCTGGAGCGGCGAAGCCCGTGCCCAGCACGGCCAAGGCCGTCGCGGCCAGCAGGCCGCGCGCAATCACCCATTTCCTCATGCCGAAGAATCTCCCAAGCCCATCCGAAAGTCCCAAGCCGACACACTCCTCATCGAGGAATTTGGCAGTATTTTGAAAGTCCCCGCCGCAATCAACCTAAATTGCGGCACGGAGCCGTCCAAAGCGCGCCAGATTGTCTTTGCGGCCGGGAATCGGTAGCAAATGAGCAGGATCGTTACCATCTCAGGCCGAACGATCGATTGGATGATGAAAGCAGATCAATGGCCGCCCGCGATGCGCTGACCAGAAACCAGCTGTGCGTTCTCGAACGGCTCGAGATTTCGACGGGCCCGCTCAGCGCCTACACGCTGCTCGACCAGCTCAGGGAGCAAGGCTTTCGCGCGCCGCTGCAGGTCTACCGGGCGCTCGATACGCTGATCAAGGGCGGCTTCGTGCACCGCCTGGAAAGCCTGAATGCCTTCGTCGCCTGCGCGGAGCCGCACGACCACCGGCATGGGCACGGGCACGACATGACCGCTTTCGCCATCTGCGACAAATGCGGACAGGTCGTGGAGATGTCCGACCACGAGGTCGGCGAGCAGCTGGCCCACTGGATCGGCTCGACGGGCTTCGTGGCCAAGAAGGCGGTCATCGAGTTCCGCGGCACCTGCGCGAATTGCAGGGCAGAAGCGGCGTAGCTGGTTAGTCTACTTCGAACTCATTCCTAAATATCTCGTAGACAACATAGTGGGTCGGTCCCGGCGTGAGATATTCCACGAGGAGCGGCTTCACGTCCTCGTCCCACGAAAGCTTGCCAAGCCCCGCGCCGATCTTGGGCAAGGCGACGGATTCTATGCTTTGCCTGTCAGCCCACTTCGCGAGAATGCGAATGGCCTTGCGTAAATAAGGCATGGTTGCGTGATACATGTCCGGTTGCGTCGCCATGTAGACGAAGCCTGGGCGGCCGGGACCGGGCTTAAGGGTCCAGATGTCGCCGCCACTGAAATTACCTGATCGGGCTTGCTTCTTGAAGGCGACCTGCACCTCCGGCCAGCGCCGGGAAATCTTAAGGGCGAGGCCGGTGCCGAGCCCTTCCTGGTTTCCCTCGGCGACGCCTTGCGCAGTGTAAGCTTCGTTGCCCGCAAGCAGATCGCCGGCCACGAAGGAGATCATGGCAGCTCCCGTTTCTAGTGCGCCTCATCCCAATTGTCGGCGGCGCGCGCATCGACGTGAAGCGGCACCTTGAGCGCTATCGCCGGCATGGCGGAACCCTCCATCACCGAACGCACGACGGGAAGCGTCGCGGCGACCTCGTCGTCGGCGACCTCGAAGATCAGCTCGTCATGCACCTGCAGGAGCATGCGCGCCGACAGCCTTTCGGCGGCGAGCGCGTCGTCCATGCGGATCATGGCGCGGCGGATGATGTCGGCGGCGGAACCCTGGATCGGCGCGTTGATCGATGCGCGCTCGTTGAAGGAGCGGACCGAGGGGTTTGACGAGCGTATCTCCGGATAGTGGATGCGCCGGCCGAAGATCGTCTCGACATAACCCTTGTCGCGCGCCATCTGCTTGCGGCTTTCCATGTAGTCGCGGATCCCCGGAAAACGCTCGAAATACTTCTTGATGTAGTCGCCAGCCTCGGAGCGCTCGATGGAAAGCTGGTTGGCGAGGCCGAAGGCCGAGATGCCATAGATGATGCCGAAATTGATCGCCTTGGCGCGGCGGCGCACGTCCGCCGGCATGCCCTCGACCGGCACGCCGAACATCTCCGACGCGGTCATGGCGTGGATGTCGATGCCGTCGGCAAATGCCTGGCGGAGCTGAGGGATCTCGGCGATGTGGGCGAGCACGCGAAGCTCGATCTGGCTGTAGTCGGCCGACACCAGCTTGTTGCCGGGATCGGCGATGAAGGCCGTGCGGATGCGTCGTCCCTCGCCCGTGCGGATCGGGATGTTCTGCAGGTTCGGCTCGGAGGACGAGATGCGGCCGGTCGGCGTCGAGGCAAGCGCATAGGAAGTGTGCAGGCGCCTGGTCCCAGGGTTGATGTATTCCGGCAGCGCGTCGGTGTAGGTGGATTTCAGCTTGGTCAGCTGGCGCCAGTCGACGATGCGGCGCGGTAGCTCATAGCCCTCGGCGGCGAGTTCCTCCAGGCGCTGGGCGGTGGTCGACCACTGACCGGACTTGGTCTTGGCGCCGCCGGGCACTCCCATCTTGCCGAACAATATGTCACCGAGCTGTTTGGGCGAGCCGATGGTGAAACGCTCGCCGGCGGCCTGGTAGACGTCCTCTTCCAGCGCCGCTGCGCGCTGCGCGAATTCGCCCGACAGCCGGCTAAGCATCTGGCGGTCGACCGAAATGCCGCGCTCCTCCATGCGCGCCAGAACCGGCACCAGGGGCCGCTCCAGCCGCTCGTAGACGGAGACCAGCCCGTCGGCGGCGAGCCTCGGCTTCAACACATGCCAGAGGCGGAGCGCGATGTCGGCGCCTTCGGTGGCGTAGGTGGTGGCGCGCTCGATGTCGACAAGGTCGAACGTGACGAGGTTCCTGCCGGAGCCGACGACATCCTTGAACGGGATCATCTCATGGCCGAGCCAGCGTTCGGCAAGCGCCGCGATATCGTGCGACCCGGCGCCGGCGCCGAGCACGTAGGAGATCAGCATGGTGTCGTCGAAGGGGCCGACATCGATGCCGGCGCGGTGCATGGTGAGCCAGTCGTACTTCAGATTGTGGCCGATCTTGAGGACAGAGCGGTCCGTCAGCAGCGGCTTCAGCGCGGCCAGTGTCTCGTCGAGCGATATCTGGCTTTCGACGCGGCCGCCGCCCAGCAGGTCTTCCGCGCTGGAGCGGTGGGCGACCGGAATGTAAGCCGACTTGCCGGGCTTGACCGCCAGCGCGAAGCCGACGGGCTCGGCCAGCATCGGATCGAGCGAAGTGGTTTCGGTGCGGAAGGCGACGACGCCCGCCTCGCGAGCCTCGGCGATCCAGGCCTGGAGCTCGGCCAGATGGCGGATGCAGGCGTAACGCTTGGGGTCGATCTTGGCGCCTGTGACAGCGTGCGCACGCGCGCCGGCAAGCGCTGCCGGTGTGTTGATCTTTCCGTTTGCGACGGGGACTGGGGCAGGCGTATCGGCCTTCGCCGCGCCCGCGCCGACGTCAGGTCCGTGAATGTCGGTCGTGTCGACGACCACGGCCGCCGGCGTGATTGCCGCGACATCGGTGCCTGTCGCCTCGGCGACGCGGCGCGTCAGGGTCGAGAACTCCATCGTCTTCAGGAAGGCGATGAGCTTCGGTCCGTCGGGCTTCTGCAGCACGAGGTCGTCGAGCCCATCGCTCAGCGGCACGTCGTCCTTCAGCCTGACGAGCTCCCGCGAGATGCGCGCCTTGTCGGCATTGTCGATGATCGTTTGCCGGCGCTTGTCCTGCTTGATCTCGCCGGCGCGGGCGAGCAGCGTGTCGAGGTCGCCGAACTGTTCGAGCAGCTGCGCGGCCGTCTTCGGGCCGATGCCCGGCACGCCGGGCACATTGTCGACGGAATCGCCGGTCATCGCCTGCAGGTCGATCATCTTTTCGGGCGGCACGCCCCATTTCTCGACGACCTCGGCGACGCCGATCTGCCGGTCCTTCATCGGGTCGTACATGGAGACCGCCGGCCCGACGAGCTGCATCAGGTCCTTGTCGGAGGAGATGATGGTAGTGTCCGCTTCGGCCTCGCGGGCGAGCCTTGCATAGGTGGCGATGATGTCGTCGGCCTCGAAACCCTCCATCTCGACGCAGGGGAGGCTGAACGCGCGCGTCGCCTCGCGGATCAGGCCGAATTGCGGGATCAGATCGTCCGGCGGCGCCGAGCGGTTGGCCTTGTAGTCGGCATAGAGTTCGTTGCGGAAGGTCTTGGACGAATAGTCGAAAATGACGGCGAAATGGCTGGGCACCACGCCGACATCGGTGTTGCGGGCGTCCTGCATCAGCTTCCACACCATGTTGCAGAAGCCGAGCACCGCGTTGGTCGGCAGCCCGTCCGATTTCCGGTTGAGCGGCGGAAGCGCGTGATAGGCGCGGAAGATGTAGCCGGAGCCGTCGACGAGGAAGAGATGGTCGCCTTTTTTCATGGCCGAAGGGGTAGCGCGCAGCCCTGACAGTGTCCACCGCAAACACAGGCCCGGAATATCACTCCTGACGGCCGGTTTCGTAGGCTTGCCCTTCAACCGTGCGGTCCGATGATCGCCACTCACGGGTTTGTTACATAAGTGTAATGTTTGCGCCCTTGAATCGCCACGTTGCGCTCTACAAATAAAGCTCATCGGCGGTTTTCGCCGAAGTCCGGAGTATGGCCCGTCCCCCGCCTAGACCGGACATTTGCGGCAGCCTCATCCCCCTCTCCGGGCTGCCGCGTATATAGTAGCGCCGCCGTGGTTGTCCCCTCCGCCACGGCGGCATTTTTTTGCCTCAACGAGGCTGCACAGGGTGGGGCGACGAGGAGCGGACGTCTTTGAAGAGGGTCAAAAAGCGGGCATTGCTGCTCGTCAATCCCAAGGCCCGGCGCGGCGGGGAAGCCATGGATGCAGTCGTGGGACGCCTGCACAAAGGCGGCCTCGATGTCACCATCGAGCCGTTCGACGCGCTTCCGGAGATTGCCCGCGACATCGTCAGGCTGCGCGAAATCGCGGATATCATCATTCTTTGCGGCGGCGACGGCACGATCGCGTCGGGTGCGATGGCCGTGGTGGAGTGCGGCCTGCCTCTCGGCATTATACCGCTCGGCACCGCCAACGACCTCGCCCGCACGCTGGGCATACCGATGGATCCGGCGCAGGCCGCCGATGTGATCCTTGCCGGCGAGACGCGCAGGATCGACCTCGGCACCGTCAACGGTCATGCCTTCTTCAACGTCGCGAGCATCGGGCTCAGCGCCGACCTGGCGCAGGGCCTGGATCCGAAGCTGAAGAAACGCTTCGGCAGGTTCGGCTACGCGCTCGCGGCGGCCAAGGTGCTGCTCAAGGCGCGGCCCTTTACCGCCAGCATCCGCGAAAAGGATCAGGTCACGCGGGTAAAGACCTTCCAGATCGCGGTCGGCAACGGCCGCCACTACGGCGGCGGCAACGTCGTCGAGGTGAGCGCCGAGATCGACGACGGTCATCTCGACCTCTACAGCCTGGAATTCGGCACGGTCTGGAAACTCGCCGGCCTGCTGCGTTCGTTCCGCTCCGGCACGCACGGCGCGTGGGCCGAGGTGCGCACCGCGCGCGGCATCGAATTCGAGATCGAGACGCGAAAGCCGATGCCGGTGAACACCGACGGCGAAATCGTGACGTCGACGCCGGCAAAGTTCATCGTCCATCCGGAGGCTATCACCGTGCTTGCGCCGAGGGCGCTGCCGGCAAATCCGGCTTCCCGGGGCGGCGGGGCGGCCTGATTCCGCTGGGCGGCCCGGTTTCCTTCGCCGCGGCCTTGTTGTAGGAACCGGGCCAGTCGTCCAGAACCTCCGAGCTTTCATGTCCGCGCTTTCCCCCGTCCTCGACCGTCTCGACAAGCATCTCGATGCAAGCCTGGGGCGCCTGTTCGCGCTGCTGAGTATCCCGTCGATCTCGACCGACCCGGCCTATGCGGCGGAATGCCGGAAGGCGGCCGAATGGCTGGTCGGGGATCTCAAGACGATCGGCTTCGACGCCAGCGTGCGCGACACGCCCGGCCATCCCATGGTGGTGGCGCATCATCCCGGCCCGCGCCCCGACAGCCCGCATGTGCTGTTCTACGGCCATTACGACGTGCAGCCGGTCGACCCGGTCGAACTGTGGGAGACCGCACCCTTCCAGCCCGTGGTCAAGGAGATCGAGCCCGGCCGCAAGGTGATCACCGGCCGCGGTTCCTCCGACGACAAGGGCCAGCTCATGCTGTTCGTCGAGGCCTGCCGCGCCTTTAAGGCCGAGCACGGCCAACTGCCGTGCCGCGTCACCATCCTTTTCGAGGGCGAGGAAGAATCCGGTTCCCCGTCGCTGAAGCCGTTCCTCGATGCCAACAGGGAAGAACTCAAGGCGGATGTCGCGCTGGTTTGCGACACCGACATGTTCGACCGCCAGACCCCGTCGATCTGCGCCTCGCTGCGCGGAATGGTGGGCGAGGAGATCACCATCAAGGCGGCTAGCCGCGACCTGCATTCGGGGATGTATGGCGGGCCTGCGGCCAATCCGATCCGCGTCCTGTCGAAAATACTGGCCGACGTCCACGACGAAGACGGCAAGGTCACCGTGCCGGGGTTCTACGATGGCGTGGAGGAAACGCCCTCGCAGATCCTGAAGGCGTGGGAGACGCTGGGCACCAACGCTGAAAACTTCCTCGGCCCGGTCGGCCTCTCGCATCCGGCCGGCGAAAAGGGTCGTTCCGTCCTCGAAATGACCTGGGCGAGGCCGACGGCGGAGTTCAACGGAATTTCCGGAGGTTACACCGGCAAGGGTTTCAAGACGGTCATTGCTGCGGAGGCCTCCGCGAAGGTATCGTTCCGCCTGGTCCACAAGCAGGATCCCGACAAGATCCGCGAGGCGTTCCGGCAATTTGTGCGCGACAGGCTTCCCGAAGACTGCAGCGTCGAATTCCATCCTCACGGCGGCTCGCCGGCGATCCAGCTTTCCTACGACTCGCCGTTCCTGGCCAAGGCGAAGAACGCGCTGTCGCAGGAGTGGCCGAAACCGGCGGTGACGGTCGGCAGCGGCGGCTCGATCCCGGTCGTCGGCGATTTCCAGACGTATCTAGGCATGGAGTCGCTGCTGGTCGGTTTCGCGCTCGCCGACGACCGCATCCATTCGCCGAACGAGAAATACGACCTCAACTCCTTCCACAAGGGTCAGCGCTCCTGGGCGCGGATCCTCGACGCCCTGTCGCGCTGAGCTTTCGGCCGAGGACACCATGACCGACATCCGCTTCCACAAGCACGATCTGCCCGACCTCAGCCGCTACGCCGTTCCGGCAGTGGCGATCGACACCGAGACGCTTGGCCTCAATCCGCACCGCGACCGGCTCTGCGTGGTGCAGATATCGCCGGGCGACGGCAGTGCCGACGTCATCCAGATCGCGCCCGGGCAGAGGGAGGCGCCGAACCTAGTCCGGCTGCTCGCCGATCCGTCCATCGTCAAGATCTTCCATTACGGCCGCTTTGACATAGCGGTGCTCTATCATGCGTTCGGCGTCATGGCCGAGCCGGTCTTCTGCACCAAGATCGCCTCGCGGCTGACACGCACCTACACCGATCGCCACGGGCTGAAGGACATCTGCGCGGAACTGCTGAACGTCGGCCTGTCCAAGGTGCAGCAATCGTCCGACTGGGCGGCCGAGACGCTGACGCCCGAGCAACTGGAATACGCGGCTTCCGACGTGCTCTACCTGCACCGGCTGCGCGAGGCGCTTTCGGGCCGCCTCGCAAGGGAGAACCGCGCCAGCGAGGCGGATGCCTGCTTCCGCTTCCTGCCTACACGGGCGAAGCTCGACCTGATGGGATGGGCCGAAGAGGACATCTTCGCCCATAGCTGAGCTGTCGGCTGCCTGCCGCCTATTCCGGCTTGCGGCGTGGTGGCGTGCGCGCCGGCGGTTGCGCGGATTCGGTCGGCTGGCTGCTCCACCAACGATAGAGCGCGTAGCCGGCAAGGGCGATCAGAAGTCGTTTCATCGGCATACCTCGATACGGTCGGGTTTCCCAACCAATCCGCAAGGCACCCAAACGGTTCCCTTTGGCATTTCACCGCAGACCGCTAAAGTGAGGCAGAGGAGACCCGGCATGGCACAGAAACCCATCGACACCGCCCCGAAGGACGGGCGCAAGGTCACGGTTTTGTGGACCGACCGCGACGGGCAGGAGAATGAAACCATCGCGCAGTACCGCTCGCTCGACCGGCTGAGGCTCGCGGGCGGCGACTGGGACGAGGGCGACGCCGGCTGGTGGGCCTATGTCGACAGCGACACGCAGAAACGCATCGAGCCGCATAGCTGGAAACCTGCATCCGCAGGCGACGAAGAAGAGTGACTTGAAGGCCGAATGGGCCGCAGAATGCGGCTCTCGCCGGGATTCCATTTATCCACTATCATGAACGCGATGTGCGACTGATTCGTGCCTTCCGCCGTTTCGGGTTCGTGCTTCACATCGGAGGGGAATCGCCATGGGAATTGAAAGTCTTCTCGTCTTCCTCATCGTGGGCGCGATCGCCGGCTGGCTCGCCGGCCTGCTCGTCAAGGGCTACGGCTTCGGCCTGCTCGGCAACATCGTGGTCGGCGTCGTCGGTGCTTTAATCGCCGGCTGGCTGTTTCCGACGCTCGGCATCTCGCTCGGAAGCGGCATCGCCGCCGCGATCATCCATGCCGTCATCGGCGCTGTGATCCTGCTGGTGCTGATCCGGCTCATCAAGCGCGCCTGACGAGCGACGGCAGACGCGAACAAGACAGGGCAGCGCCGATGAAACAGAACCAGCTCTATCTGGTCATCGGCGCGCTTATCGTCGCGGTTATCGCGCTCGGCATCTACGTCTATCGCGAGGAATCGAAGCCGGCCGGCATCGAACTCAAGATCGACGAATCCGGCATCTCCATCCAGGAAAACTGATTTTCTGATGTCCGCATGCCGTTCCGGAGCCTGTCGGCGTTGGAGACGGCGGCGCTTAACCCCACCTTAAATCGCCGCATTTAGCTTCCAACCCGAGCCGTCTTCGGGATTGGACCAGCGCATTTCATGGCGAAACGAAACGACCGGCGCATCGAGCCGACATTCGACGGGCCGGCAAAGGGCAAGGCTGCGCGCGGCCTGTCCGTCAGCGAGGACGACCGCGTCGTGCCCAGCCGGCGCGCCAAGCCGGCACCCAAGAAGAAGGCCGCCGCACCCCGCGGCCGCAATCGCTCAGCCAAACGTGGCGGCTTGATCGGCGGCATCGGAAGGCTTGCCTATTGGGCCTTCGTGCTGATGATCTGGTGCGGCATCGCCGGCGCCGGCATTGTCGTCTATTACGGCGCCAAGATGCCTGCGGCGACGACATGGTCGATCCCCGACCGCTCGCCCAACATCAAGATCGTCTCCGCCGACGGCCGGCTGCTCGCCAACCGCGGCATGACCGGCGGCGAGGCCGTCGGGCTGCACGAGATGTCGCCCTATATCCCGCAGGCGGTGATGGCGATCGAGGACCGCCGCTTCTATTCGCATTTCGGCATCGACCCGATCGGGCTGGCGCGCGCGATGGCGACGAATGTGATGCATGGCCGCTTCACCCAGGGCGGCTCGACGCTGACACAGCAGCTGGCGAAGAACCTGTTCCTGAAGCCGGACCGGACCGTTGAGCGCAAAGTGCAGGAAGTGCTGCTCGCGCTGTGGCTGGAGCAGAAGCACACCAAGGAACAGATCCTCGAAATGTACCTCAACCGGGTCTATTTCGGCTCGGGCGCCTATGGCGTCGAGGCGGCGTCGCGGCGCTATTTTGGCAAGAGCGCGCGTGACGTATCGCTTTCCGAGGCTGCCTTGCTGGCGGGACTTCTGAAAGCGCCGTCCAGGCTTTCGCCGGCACGCGACCCGAAGGCGGCGGAGGAGCGCGCGCAACTGGTGCTCGCGGCGATGCGCGACGAGAAGATGATTGGCGACAAGGAGCTGACCACGGCGATGAGTGCGCCGGCGACGCGCGCCGCCGCTTACTGGACCGGCTCTGAGAACTACGTCGCCGACCGCATCATGGAAGAGCTGCCCGGCCTGATTGGCGAGGTCCGCAGCGACATCATTGTCGACACGACGGTCGACCTGACGCTGCAGGAGCTGGCGGAGAAATCGATCCGGCGGCTGGTCGACGAAAACGGCGAGAAGCTCAGCGTCACCCAGGGCGCGCTGGTGTCGATCGACAATTCGGGCGCGGTGCGCGCCATGGTCGGCGGCCACGATTATGCCAACAGCCAGTTCGACCGTGCCTCGGAAGCGCGCCGCCAGCCCGGATCGGCCTTCAAGCCGTTCGTCTACATGGCCGCGCTGGAGCAGGGCCGCACGCCCGACAGCGTGCGCAACGACGCGCCGATCAAGATCGGCAAATGGACCCCGGAGAATTACAACGGCAAGTATTTCGGCAAGGTGACGCTGGCGACAGCGCTGGCGAAATCGCTGAACTCTGTGGCGGCGCAGCTGACCATGGAGGTCGGCCCCGAATCGGTAGTCGAGGCGGCGCACCGCATGGGCATCGAGAGCGACCTGCAGGCTAACACGTCGATCGCGCTCGGCACGTCGGAGGTGACGCCGCTGGAATTGACGGCAGCCTATGTCCCCTTCGCCAATGGCGGCTACCGGCCCGACATCCATTTCGTCAAACGCATCACGACGACCGAGGGCGAGGTGCTTTACGAAAACACCGGCGGCGGCAATCCTCGCGTCGTGCGCTCGGAAATCGTCGGCATGATGAATTCCATGATGACCGGCACCGTCGAGACAGGCACCGCCCGGAAGGCCGCCTTCGCGTGGCCGTCGGCCGGCAAGACCGGCACCAGCCAGAACTCGCGCGACGCCTGGTTCATCGGCTACACGGCAAACCTCACCACGGGCGTCTGGTTCGGCAACGACGACGGCGCGCCAATGAAGAAGGTAACCGGCGGCGCGCTGCCGGCGCTGGCATGGCACGAGTTCATGGTGGCGGCGCATGAAGGCGTTCCGGTTGCGCCGTTGCCCGGCACCTGGCGCTCCGGCGACGGAACCGCGGTGTCGTCCCATCCGAGCGTTCCGGCCGGCGAGCAGCCGTCCGAACCCGCGCCCCGGCGGCAGGCCGAAAGCCAGCGGACGGAAAGCGCGGACTACGGCCGGCCGCAGGAAGAGACGCCGACCTCGTCGATTCGCCGCATCGTGCCGCCGGGCGATGTCGGCGTGCCGGCGCCGCGGCGCACGAATTCGATCCTCGACATATTGACCGGCGGCTGAGGCGTCGGGCCTCCACTCAGGAAGCCTGAGGCCCGGACGGTTTAGGCGCTGCCGGCGCATCTCCGGGCAATATCGGATCGGGCGCGCCGCGCAGCACTTCCTCGACGATGCCGCGGGCGATCTCGCGCTCGCCCATGATCACGGTGTTTGCGCCGAGCCCGGTCAGATGTTCGACCTCGGCATCGGAATGGGCGCGCGCGATGATCTCGATGCCAGGATTGGCCGCGCGGGCCCTGAGCACGATCTGTCCGGCCTCGAAGGCGTTGGGTATGGCGAGGATCAGCCTGCGCGCCCCGGCCGCGTTCGCGGCGGCGAAGACGCCGGCGTTGGCGGCATTGCCGGTGACCGTCTCGATGTCTTCGGCACGAAGGCGTGCAACCGTCTTGTCGGCATCCTCGATCACCAGGAAAGGCATGTTGCGCGCCTTTAGCGATTGACCGACGAGGCTGCCGACGCGGCCGTAGCCGATAAGGATCGTGTGGTCGGTGAGCGCGGTCGACGGTGGCGGGCCGTCTTCTGTACGAGCGCTGTCCGTCGCCGGGGCGAGCGAGGCAACCGCGCCGGCCTCCGTCGCCGGGCCGAGCGGCGCCCTGGTTTCGGAAGGCTGTGCCAAAGGCGCAGCGGCGCGTTTTTCCAACCACGGCTTCAGCCGGTCGATGCCGGCAAAGACCAGCGGGTTGAGCACGATGGACAGGATCGCGCCGGCAAGGATCAGGTCGCGTCCTTCCTCGGGCAGCAGGTTCAGGCCGACGCCGAGTTCGGCCAGGATGAAGGAGAACTCGCCGATCTGCGCGAGGCTTGCCGAGATCGTCAGCGCCGTGCCGATCGGATGGCGGAACGCCACGACGATCAGGAAGGCAGCGACCGACTTGCCGACGATGATGATGAAGACCGTGGCGAGGATCGGCCATGGCTGTTCGAGCAGGCTCATCGGATCGAACAGCATGCCCACCGAGACGAAGAAGAGCACCGAAAAGGCATCGCGCAGCGGCAGCGATTCCTCGGCCGCGCGGTGGCTGAGCTCGGACTCGCTCATGATCATGCCTGCGAAGAACGCGCCGAGCGCCAGCGATACGCCGAACAGATGCGAAGCGCCGAAGGCGACGCCGAGCGCGATGGCGAGCACCGACAGGCGGAACAGCTCGCGCGAGCCGGTATGCGCGACGTAGTGCAGGATCCAGGGGATGACGCGGCGGCCGACCACAAGCATCAGCGCGACGAAGGCAGCGACCTTTGCCAATGTGACGCCGACCACCCCCCAGACGCCAAAGTTGGCGGGCAACGCGAAGACCTCGACGCCCGCGGCCGGAACGTCGCCATTTGTTCCGCCAAGCACGCCCGCCAGCGCCGGCAGCAGGACCAGCGCCAGCACCATCGCCAGATCCTCGACGATCAGCCAGCCGACCGCGATGCGGCCGCGTTCGGTCTCGATCAGCCGGCGCTCCTGCAATGCGCGCAGCAGCACGACGGTAGAGGCGACGGAAAGCGCCAGGCCGAAAACCAGACCTGCGCCGATGCTCCAGCCGAGCGCCCAGGCAAGGCCGGCGCCGAGCACGGTGGCGAAGGCTATCTGCACGATCGCGCCTGGCACGGCGATGGCGCGTACCGACAACAAATCCTTGAGCGAGAAATGCAGTCCGACGCCGAACATCAGAAGGATGACGCCGATCTCGGCGAGTTCCAGTGCCAGCGATTGGTCCGCCACGAAGCCCGGCGTGTTCGGACCGACGAGCACGCCGGCGACGAGGTAACCGACCAGCGGAGGAATGCGGAAACGGTTGGCAAGGGCGCCGAAGATGAAAGCCAGCCCCAGGCCGGCGACAATCGTTGCTATAAGCGGCGTCTCATGCGGCATCGTTTGGTGGCGGCCTTTCGCGGCAAGACGGGATCTGGTGGATGCTGCCGAAAGGCCGCATGCGCACTATGATTGACGGGCGCGCCCCAGCGCAACCCAAATGGGCGCGAAACACGTGCAGGAATAAATTTCTCCGCTTGGAGGGCTTCGCGCAAAAGCGATTGCGCGGCTGTTTGGGGCAAGCGACTGCGTTTCTTTAGAATTCAGCCGCTTGCCGGTAGAACGACCGACTACCATACCGGAACTGGATTTCATGACCCAGGGAACCCCCAAGCTGAACGCATTCCCGATCTTCATTCGGGTCGAGGGCGCAGCCGTGGTCATCGTGGGCTGCGGCGACGAGGCGCTGGCCAAGGCGCGGCTGCTCAGCCAGTCGAGCGCGAAGCTGCGCATCGTGGCGGCTGAGCCCGAGTCCGCCTTGTCGGAGTGGATCGCGACCAACGGCGCCGAGCATATCGACGCCGCCTATGCGCCTGACCATCTGAGAGGCGCCGTGCTGGCGTTCGCCGCCACGGGCGACGAAGCGCTCGACCGCCGCATCTCCGAGGACGCCCGCGCTGCGGGCATTCCGGTGAATGCCGTCGACCGGCCGGAACTCTGCGATTTCTTTACGCCCGCCATCGTCAACCGGGCGCCGCTCGCCGTCGCCATCGGCACCGAAGGCGCAGGACCTGTGCTCGCGCAGTTGGTGCGCGCAAGGATCGACCGGCTGCTGTCGCCCTCGCTGGGACCGCTTGCGACGCTGGCTAATTCCTTTCGCGAGGCCGCGGAGCGCCTGCTGCCGAAGGGCAGTCCGCGCCGGCGCTTCTGGAGCGAATTCTTCAACGGTGCGCCCGCGCGCGCCATGGAGGCCGGCGACCGGGCCGGCGCCAGCCGCGCGGTATCGCGGCTTCTGTCCCGCTCCACTGACGCCCAGGGCCATATCGCGCTGGTGGGCGCGGGGCCAGGCGCGGAGGATCTGCTGACCTTGCGCGCACAACGCCTGCTCATGGAAGCCGACGTGATCGTCCATGACGCGCTGGTGCCGGAGGAGGTCGTCGCCATGGGGCGCCGCGACGCGGAGCGGCTGCCGGTCGGCAAGCGCAAGGGCTGCCACTCGAAGAGCCAGGCCGATATCAACGCGCTGCTGGTGAGGCTCGGGCGCGAGGGCAGGCGCGTGGTGCGGCTGAAGTCGGGCGATCCGCTGGTGTTCGGCCGCGCCGGCGAAGAGATGGCGGCGCTGCGCGACGCGGGAATCTCCTACGAGGTCGTGCCTGGTGTCACCGCGGCCTTCGCCGCCGCCGCCGATTTCGAGCTGCCGCTGACGCTGCGCGGCGTCTCCTCCTCGATGGTCTTCACCACCGGCCACGACCTCAAGGGCGGCACGCTGCCGGACTGGGCGAAGCTCGCCATTTCGGGCGCGACGGTCGCCGTCTACATGGGCCGTTCGGTGGCGGCGGACGTCGCCTCGCGGCTGATCGAGGCGGGCCTGTCACCCGACACGGCGGTCGCCGTGGTCGAGAATGCCAGCCAGGCGAAACGCCGGCGCTTCCACGGGACGCTCGCCGACCTGCCCTCGCTCGAAGCGCGCGGCGACCTCACCGGCCCCGTCATGACTGTTATCGGCGACGCGGTCGCGGGCGCAAACTTCGAACATTCCGAGCCGCTCGCGGCACACAGGCAGGAAGCGGCGATCAAGCTGCAGGGAGCCGACGCATGAAGGTACTCACGGCAAACCGGCTGACCGACGGCGAGGCCGTGTGGTTCGCGAAAGATGGTTCCTGGGCCGAAGAGATCGGTCTTTCGGAGGTCGTCGGCGACAAGGAAGGCGAAGCCAGACTGGAAGCGATCGGCAAGGCGGCCCTCGACAACAACGAAGTCGTCGACGTCAATCTGATCGATGTCGAACTGGTTGACGGCGGGATCGTGCCGCAGCGCCTGCGCGAACGCATCCGCGCAGCGGGTCCGACCAATCGTGTCGATCTCGGCAAGCAGGCCCGTCAGGGAGAAACCCGGGCGGCATAGAGCCTGAAAAGATCATGCTCAAACAGGAAGACAAGCGGGCGGACGCGCCCTGAAAGACGAAAATGTACCGTTACGACGAGTTCGATCACGATTTTGTAAAAGCCCGGGTCGCCGAGTTCAGCGACCAGGTCGAGCGGCGCCTCGCCGGCGAGATTACCGAGGACCAGTTCCGTCCGCTGCGGCTGATGAACGGCGTCTACCTGCAGCTGCACGCTTACATGCTGCGCATCGCAGTGCCCTACGGCACGCTGAACGCGAAGCAGCTTCGGATGCTCGGCCACATCGCCCGCAAATACGACAAGGGCTACGGGCACTTCACCACGCGCCAGAACATCCAGTTCAACTGGCCGGCGCTGTCGGACATTCCTGCCATCCTCGCCGACCTCGCCTCGGTCGAGATGCATGCCATCCAGACATCAGGCAACTGCATCCGCAACGTGACGGCCGACCATTTCGCCGGCGCGGCCGCCGACGAGGTCGCCGACCCCCGGCCCTATGCCGAGATCCTGCGCCAATGGTCGTCGGTGCATCCGGAATTCTCCTACCTGCCGCGCAAGTTCAAGATCGCGGTGACGGGGGCGGAGCGCGACCGGGCTGCCATCCAGACGCATGACATCGGCCTGCATCTGAAGAAGAACGAGAAGGGCGAGCTCGGCTTCGCCGTCTATGTCGGCGGCGGACAGGGCCGCACGCCGATGATCGCCAAGAAGATCAGGGACTTCCTGCCGGAAGAGCACCTGCTCTCCTATTCGACCGCGATCCTGCGCGTCTACAACCTCTACGGACGCCGCGACAACAAATACAAGGCGCGCATCAAGATCCTGGTTCACGAGACCGGCGCGGAGGAATTCGCCCGCCAGGTCGAGGCCGAATGGCAAGCGCTGATGGACAGCGAGCTGAAACTGCCGGACGCCGACATCCGCGCCATCGACGCCTATTTCGCGCCGCCGGCGCTCGCAGCCCGGCCGGAAGGCGACGAGGCAATCCGGTTGGCCCGGCTCGATTCCAGGAGCTTCGCTGAATGGCTCGACCAGAATGTCGTCACGCACCGGCATCCGGACTATGCAGCCGTCACCATTTCGCTGAAGGGCATCGGCGAGGTTCCCGGCGATGCCAGCGACAGCCAGATGGAGGCGGTCGCCGATCTCGCGGAAAAGTACGCTTTCGACGAGATCCGCGTCAGCCACGAGCAGAACCTGATCCTGCCGCATGTCGCGCGCGCCGACCTGAAGGCCGTGTATGACTGGCTGGTCGAGATCGGCTTCGCCACCGCCAACTCCAACCTGATCTCGGACATCATTGCCTGCCCTGGCCTCGACTATTGCGCGCTGGCCAACGCCCGCTCGATCATCGTGGCGCAGAACATCTCCAAACGTTTCGCCTCGCTGGAGCGCCAGCGCGAGATCGGCGAACTGAAGCTGAAGATATCGGGCTGCATCAATGCCTGCGGCCATCATCATGTCGGCCACATCGGCATTCTCGGCGTCGAGAAGAAGGGCGCCGAACTCTACCAGGTCACGCTCGGCGGTTCGGCCGACGAGAATACCTCGGTCGGCGAGATCATCGGCCGCGGCTTCGGCCCCGACGAGATCACCGACGCGATCGAAACCATCGTCGACACCTATCTCGCCATCCGCAGCGACGCCGGCGAAAAGTTCCTTGACGCCTATCGCAGGGTCGGCCCGGCTCCGTTCAAGGAGGCGCTCTATGCTGGCGAAGCCAAGGCCGCGTGACGCCGAGGTCGAGGCTCTCGGCCGCGCCGCGAGCCTCGACGCCCTCTACGGCCATCTGCCGGCCGAGAAGATCGTCGAACTCTCGATCCGCGAGGAGTTTGCGGGCGAGGTCGCGGCCGTCTCATCGTTCGGCGCGGATTCAGCGGTGCTGCTCGACATCATCGCGCGCGTCGACCGCACTTTGCCCGTGCTGTTCCTCGATACGGGAAAGCATTTCGAGGAGACGCTCTCCTACCGCGACGCGCTGGTCGCCGATTTCGGCCTGACCGACCTGCGCGTGCTGACGCCCGACGAGGCGGCGCTCGAACGGCTCGATCCCGACGGCAGGCTGCACCAGTCCGATACCGATGCCTGCTGCGACATCCGCAAGGTGGAGCCGCTGGCGCGGGGCGTGGCGCCGTTCCGCGCCTGGTTCACCGGGCGCAAGCGCTTCCAGGCCTCGACGCGCGCCGCACTGCCGGTGTTCGAATCGGTCGGCTCGCGCATCCGCATCAATCCGCTGGCGCGCTGGACCACGTCGGACCAGGCCGACTACATGCGCTCGCACAGCCTGCGCGAAAACCCGCTGGTGGCCTATGGCTACCTCTCCATCGGCTGTTTCCCCTGCACGCAGCCGGTCAAGCCCGGCGAAGATGCGAGGAGCGGCCGCTGGACCGGCCAGGCCAAGGTCGAGTGCGGCATCCACCTGACCGGCCTCGACGCGTCGCTGACCGACGCCTCGCTTTAAGGCAGAACCCATGCCCACCATCGTCCCGTTCCGTCGGGTCGCACTGGAAACCGATAGAAGAATAGTTCATATGCTGGCCCTCATGACCGAAACCAAGCCCGAAGCCAGCGCGCCGCCCGCGCCGCGCCTGTGGACGCCCGACGGCTTCCGCGACGACGAATGGACGCATGCCGAAAGCGCCGAGGCGCTGGCCGGCAACGGCCGCTTCATCCTGCCGATGCAGGTGTTTCTCGCTCTCGACCCGGATCAGCGGAAATCGGCCAGGGAGCGGCTCGGCGTGCTGGTGCAGCCCGGCGACAAGCTCGACGCTATAGTCGGCCTGCTCGACGACCTGTCGCTGGTCGCGCTGGCTTTCCCGGCCTTCAACGACGGGCGCTCCTTCTCCAAGGCGGAGCTGCTGCGCTCCCGCCACCATTTCGAAGGCTCCATCCGCGCCACCGGCCAGGTGCTGGTCGACCAGCTGCCGCACATGCTGAGGCTTGGCTTCGACGAATTCGAGGTGTCGCATCCGGTGCTGATCGAGCGGCTGGAAAAGGGCGAGGTGGGAGGGCTCGGCCTCTACTACCAGCCGACCGGCAAGGAATCGGCCAAAACAGGAACATACTCCTGGCGACGGAAAAAGGGCGCGTAAGCCCGCCGCGATGTCAGCAAGGCAGACTGAACCGTTCTACTACCAATCTCCATGCCCGTTCCTGTCTGGACCGCGTTGAGAGGATTCGGCGCGATCGAGTTCAGCCAGCAGGTTGGAGAACCGCTCCGGGATCTTGTGCTCTACCCTGAAGCCCGGCAAGGCGCGCAGAAACCGCGATGTGCCGGCTGATCCGAACTGCTTGCGGATCTCATCCTGCAGGATATTGGCGCTGTTTGGCTTGTTGCGGGGCATGGTCTTCCAACTCTTTGTTCGCTCAGGAACTGCCCTGCGTTTGAATGGTTCCGCATCCGGCGTCGCAGGGCAAGCCACAGCGTCGATCAAGGTAAAGTTTGATTTAATGTTGAATGGCGGTGGCGGGCCGGCCTTCTCCGGCATGTCTGTTTGGCCCTCGCTTGCTTCCCGCGGCCAACTGCCCTTGATTTTTTACCTCCAAACATCGATATGCGGCGCAACCTCCAGTACTGATGGACCACGTTATGAGCGACCACGCAAAAGACGAACGCGCGCCCAACGACGATCAGCTTTCCGAGGCCGGGTCCGCCCAGGCCCAGCCTACCGGGAATCAGGCCGAACGGACCGAGGGCACGGTCAACGACGATTACGAAGCTCTTGTCCGGCTGCTCAAGGAAAACGAGGAACTGAAGGATCGCGCCCTTCGCGTCGCGGCCGAGATGGAGAATCTGCGCCGCCGCACGGCGCGGGACGTGCACGACGCGCGCTCCTATGCGATCGCCAATTTTGCGCGCGACATGCTCTCCGTCTCCGACAATCTGCGCCGCGCACTCGACGCCATCCCATCCGAGGCAAAGGCCTCCGGCGACGCCGGATTCAAGGCGCTGATCGACGGCGTCGAGATCACCGAGCGCGCGATGCTGTCGGCGCTCGAACGCCACGGCGTGAAGAAGCTGCAGCCCGAAGGCGAGAAATTCGACCCGAACTTCCACCAGGCGATGTTCGAGATACCCAATCCGGACGTGCCGGCGAACACGGTCGTCCAGGTGGTGCAGCCCGGCTACTCGATCGGCGACAGGATCCTGCGCCCCGCCATGGTCGGCGTCGCCAAGGGCGGGCCGAAAGCCGCGAACGAGACGCCACCCGAGCCGGGCCCGGTGGACGGCCAGGCCGAGACCGACGCCTGATCTTTCGGCCTCCGCCGCATTCGTCTATGGCTGACGGATGGAGCATATTCTGCTGCTCGACTATGCCGGGGTGGCGGTTTTCGCCGCCACCGGCGCGCTCGCCGCATCGCGCAAGGAACTCGACATCATCGGGTTCCTGTTCCTGGCATGCGTGACCGGCATAGGTGGCGGAACGTTTCGCGACGTTATCCTGAATGTGCCCGTCTTCTGGGTGGGCAACCGCGACTACGTGCTGATCTGCGTGGCCGTGGCGGTCATCGTGTTCTTCACCTCGCATCTGGTGGAGTCGCGTTACAGGCTGCTCCTGTGGCTCGACGCGATCGGACTCGCGGCCTTCTCGGTCATGGGCGCGGCCAGAGGCCTCACGATCACCGGATCGCCTGTCATCGCCATTGTCACGGGAGTGCTGACAGCGGCCTTCGGCGGCATATTGCGCGATCTGCTGACGGGAGAGCCTTCCGTTCTGCTCAGGCCCGAAATCTACATTACGGCGGCCATGGCGGGTGCGGCGGTCTATACGATTGCCGACCTAGCCCTGCTGCCGACCGATGTCTCGGCGCTGATTGCCTTCGCGGCCGCCTTCATCGTACGCGGAGGAGCGCTGAAATACGGCTGGAACGTACCGACCTACAAGAGCCGCCCCGGTCGGCACCCGAACGACATTCCGTAAGGCCGGTTAGATAGCTACGCCTTCCATGGCGATGATACGGGTCCTGGCGCAGGTCTTTCGCAGCGCCTTGAGCGGGAGCGTATTCGGGCGAGTCGTACCAAGCCGTCAGCGATGTCATATCGGGAAATTCGATGATGACGAGGCGGTGCGGCTCCCAGTCCCCTTCGAGCACCTTGGTCTGTCCGCCGCGACCGAGATAGCGCCCGCCATAGCGCTGTTCGGTGGCCGGTACGTCGCGTCGATAGGTTTCGAATGCGCCTGCGTCGATAATGTCGACGTCGGCTATCAGATAGGCAGCCATGGCATCGTCCTCGGTTGGCGCGGACGAAATGGCCGACAGCGCCATTTCAAGCCGCGAAGCGCTCGGCCTCTCCGCTGTAGTAACTCACATAGCGGGCGGAGATTTCCTTGACCGGCATGACGATGAAGACGTCGACCGTGCCGAACTGGTGGTCGATCACGCAGCCGTCTCCGATCTTGGCGCCGACGCGGAGATAGCCCTTGATCAGCGGCGGCATCGCCGCGAGCGCCGACTTCATGCCGATCGCCTCGGCGGGCACGAGATCCATCGGACAGTAGCGGCCCGACACGGCGCGGACATCCCACTCAAGGCTGGCCCGGCAATGGTGCGCCAGATAGGACAGCGCCTCGGCATGCGCGGCCGGCACCGTGCCGTGGAAGGAGGCGCAGCCTGTCATCACCCCGATGCGGTGGTGGTTGATATAGGCCCAGATGCCCTGCCACAAAATCTCGATCGTTCGCTTGGAACGGTATTCGGGCAAAACGCAGGAGCGTCCGAGCTCGAGGAAGCGCTGGCCCGGATGGCGTGCAACCAGCTTGGTCAGCTCGAACTCGCCCTCCGAATAGAAGCCGCCAGCCTCGGCGGCGATTTCCTGGCGCAGGAGCCGGTAGGTGCCGACGATCCGCCGGTGGTCCGGGCCGGGAAGCGACGTGTCGAACACCAGGAGATGGTCGCAGATATCATCGAAGCGGTCGGCGTCGCGTCCGGCCGTCGAATTCAGGTCGAGCTGCCTGGCGCCGAGCTCGTCATAGAAGACGCGGTAGCGGACCTCCTGCGCGGCGGCGATCTCGGCGGGATTGCGTGCGAGACGCACTTCCAGGGTGCCGATGCGTCCGAGCGTTGCGGCGGGGAGAATGTCTTCGCAATAGCGTTCGCACAGTGCGGAAACCGCGGCGGTCGGGTGAGCCTCACGATCCGGCAAAACAGCACGCACGGGTGATTCTCCTTCGAGCCAACCCTCTCCTGGCGCGGGATAAGCGCGGTGTGCAACAGGATTGTGACACTACCGTGATCGGCAGGTCCGGGCAATAGTTTGCCGGCCCCCCATGGTCCGCCCGGGAAATGCAGCCGGCTCAGCGCCTGGCGCGCCTGTGCACCACGGACGATCGGTGTATCAGGCAGCGCGTTCTTCCACGGTGCGCACGAGCGCCTCCGGATCGAGCGGTTTGGTGACGAAGCCGCTCGCCCCATGCGCAAGGACGGCATGCCGCGTCTTCTCCTGGCTGTCCGCCGAAAGAACCAAGATCGGCACGGGCGGGACGCCGACCTCCTCCTCGTAGCGGCGGATGGCGGCGATCGCGTCGAGGCCGTCCATCACCGGCATATGGAGATCCATCAGCACCACGTCGTAGCGGCGTTTTCGACCGCCGCCGGTGACGGCCTCGAC
Source organism: Mesorhizobium sp. KR9-304 (assembly GCF_040049215.1). Classification (NCBI taxonomy): domain Bacteria; kingdom Pseudomonadati; phylum Pseudomonadota; class Alphaproteobacteria; order Hyphomicrobiales; family Phyllobacteriaceae; genus Mesorhizobium; species Mesorhizobium sp. KR9-304. Next base: position 1,203,827 of record NZ_JBDZDN010000001.1, read on the forward strand.
GGCCGCTTTGCCGTTGCCGACGATATCGACGCGGTGGCCGGCCTTGAGCAGCGTCGCCCTCGCCAGCATGGCGTTGATGTCGTTGTCTTCGGCGACGAGGATAGCCAGCCCCGGCAGGCGGTTGTTGACGCGCGGCGCCTTGACGGCGACCTCCTGCCTATCGATGGAGCGGGCCGGTTCCTGCGGATGTGTGAGCCCGGCAAGCAGCACACGCAGCAACGTCTCGCCGCGTACCGGTCTGGCGAGGAAGGTCGAATAGCCGCTGGCGCGGAATTCGCCGAGCATGCCGCGGTCGGTCGGCGCGATCATGGTGATGGCGTCGGCCGTGGCGAAGCCGCTCTGGCGCAGGCGCTTCAGCACCCTGCCGTCGGCCTTTTCGATGGCGGCGTCGACCAGCAGCGCGGTGCACCCTGCCGCGTGTATCGCGGCCTGCGCCACGGTTGCCGCGATTTCGACCGCGCCGCCATGCGCGCGGATGGTCATTGCGATGGCCTCGGTTTCGACGGCGTTGTTGGAGAGCACAACGACCTTGCGGCCGGCGAGCACCTGGCCGCGCATCTGCGGCCCTTCGGTGGCGCCCGCCGCCGGGATCTCGAAGGCGAATTCCGATCCCTTGCCCGGCTCGCTGATGACCGAGATCGTGCCGCCCATCGAGCCGACGAGGCGTTTCGATATGGCGAGGCCGAGGCCGGCGCCGCTATGCACCCTTGTCGAACTGCCGTCGGCCTGCTCGAATTCCTCAAAGATGCGCTCCACGTCCCCGGCCTGCAACCCCGGTCCGGTGTCGGAAACGGCGAAGCGGATCGCGCCGTCCGTGCCGTTGCCGGACCTCGTGACCGTCAGCAGGACGCCGCCGGCATCGGTGAACTTGACGGCGTTGCCAAGCAGGTTGAGCAACACCTGCCTTATGCGGCCCGGATCGGCGGTGATCATCTGCGGAACGTCGGGCGCGACATGGCAGCCCAGGCCGATGTTCTTGGCGAAGGCCTTGGCGGCGAGCAGCTCGACGACGTTGTCGGCGATCTCGCGCGGCGACATCGGCTGCGGTTCGGCGTCGAACCGGCCGGCCTCGATCTTCGAATAGTCGAGCAGGTCCTCGATCAGGGCGAGCAGCGCGCTGGCCGACGTGGAGACGGCGCCGACATAGGTCCGCTGCTCCGCCGAAAGCTCGGTGTCGGCGAGCAGCTTCGCCATGCCCATGATGCCGTTCATCGGCGTGCGTATCTCGTGGCTGACGGTTGCCAGGAACCGCGACTTGGCCTGGCTGGCAAACTCGGCCCGCTCGCGCGCGTTGATGAGCGCCGTTTCAGCCTGCTTGCGCGAGGTGATGTCGCGCGCGATCGCCCGGTGCGAGACATGGTCGCTGGCCTTGTCGCGCACCGACAGTTCGATCCAGGAGAACCAGCGGATTCCGCTCGGCGAGCGGATCGCCACATCCGTCGAACTGAGGCACTCACCGTCGGAGAATGCGGCATCCGGCACGATGCCGACATCGACGCCCAAGCGGGCAAGCGTCTGGCCGATGAGATCCCGCTGGTCCACCCCGACCAGATCCGCAAAGACCTTGTTGGCGTAGACGATGCAGCCTTCGCGGTCGCGGTGGACGACGAGGTCGCCGAGCGCGTCGATCAGGCCGCGAAAGCGCTCCTCGCTCTCCTGCAGTTCCCACATGCGGTCGGCAAGCGTCTCGACCTCGGCGCGATTGCGCTCGGTGCTCTCGGCGATGATCGACCTGGCCCGGCTTTCCGTACGCAAAGCCCGCGCGAGCACGGCGAGGCAGGCAACGCCGGCGGTGGCCAAGGCGACGACCAGAAAATCGGGCGCGCCGGTCAGCCGGGCTACCCCGGCGAGCGCGAGGATGGCGGTTATGGCGGTGAATGACAGGAACCGCGGCGTGCGTTTCGGCAATTCCGGGACGAGCGGCGGCGCGGCCATAAGCTGCCTGTCCCGCGCGCCGCCTTCGGCGCCGACGGCATGGCTCGCCGCTGCCATTCTATCGTCCTGCGAGAGGTCCGTGGTCATGCGGACAGCCTTGGCAGAGACAGATTAGGGAAGCTTTTGGCCGATAGGTCAAATTTTAGCGGTTTGCCGGGAACGAAGCAAAATCCGCGGTTTCGTGCGGAAAAATCACATTTCGCCCTATTTGGGCGATTGCGCGTCCCTGCGCTGGCGGCGCCAGCCCAGCAACTCCTCCAGCAGCACCATGGCCGCGCCGATCGTGATGAAGGCATCGGCGAGGTTGAAGATGGCAAACGACCAAACCGGCGTATGGAACAGGATGTAGTCGATGACATGGCCGTAGGCCGCGCGGTCGATGAGATTGCCGATCGCGCCCCCGATGATCAGCGCAAAGCCGATCCTCGCCAGCACCTGGTCGCCCGCCGAGCGGCTGGCGAGATAGAGGACGAAAGAGATGACGGCGAGCGACACCACGATCAGCCCGGTGTCGCCGAAAGACGACAGCATCGAGAAGGCGACGCCGGTGTTGTAGGTGCGGTAGAGCGACAGGAACGGCAGGAGTTCGACCTGTTCGTGCAGGACGAGCCGCGTCTCGACGACATATTTGATCCACTGGTCGAGCACTACCGCGACCGCCGTCAGTCCGGCATAGGGTGCGAGCCTCGTCACGAGCGCGAGTCTCCGTCGAGCTTCAGCGCGGCGCGCCTGATCTCGAAAAGCATCACGCCGGTCGCGACCGCCAGGTTCAGGGAATCGGCGCGGCCGGCTTGCGGGATGCGCAGCAGCCGGTCGCAGCCCGCCGCGAGTTCGTCCGTCAGGCCCTGCTGCTCGTTGCCCATCACGAGGAGCACGGGCTGTGCGCCGAAGTCGACCGTGCGGTAGTCGACGGCGCCCTTGAGATGGGTCCCCGCGACCAGCCCGGAAAAGCCCTTGCGCCAGGCGAGGAACGCCTCCTGCGAGGCTTTCGCTACCGGCACGGCGAAGATCGAGCCCATCGTCGCGCGCACTGTTTCGAGCGAGAACGGATCGGTGGTCTCGCCGACAAGGATCACGCCCTTTGCACCGACGGCATCAGCGGTCCGGATGATCGTGCCGAGATTGCCGGGATCGCGCACCCGGTCGAGCGCCACCCAGACGTCGCCTTCGCCCGGGCTGATGCCCTTCAGCGGCATGAGTTTCTGCGCGAAGACGCCGACGACCGCTTGAGGGTTGTCGCGCCGGGTGATGGCGGTCAGCACCTTCTCGGAAACCTCGAGCACGGTTCCGCCGGCGGCCACGGTCCGCGCCGCGACCTTTTCCACCGCCGGATTGCCGCGCGCCGACTTGGCGAAGACCAGCGTCCTGATCGACCAGCCGAGGTCGAGCGCGTCGATGACGAGCTTCAGCCCTTCGGCCATGAAGGCGTTCTGCTGGTCGCGGAATTTCTTCAGCGACAGCGCCTTGATGTCCTTGACCAGGGGATTGGCGAGGCTGGTGACCTCCTTGACCTGACCCGGCGCGCCGTCGCCGCGGTTCTGGATCATGGCGTTTCTCTTTTTGGCCGCATGATCCGATCCAAAAACCGGCATCCACTTTTTGGGATCATGCGGCAATCCACCGCGAAAAGAGCGAGGTCGACAAGGCGCGCCCGGCCGATTTCTCGCGGATGATCAGTTCGCCGGACTCCACCGTGCCGCCCATGCCGGCGAAGGCGTCGCGCATCAGCGCATGGATGGCGAAGAAGGAGGCGCGGATGGAATAGGCCGTCAGCACCACGGCAAGCGGCCTGGGCGTGAGGATGCTGCGGCAGATTTCTGTCAGAGCGGGAAGGTCCTCGAAGAGTTGCCAGACCTCGCCCTTGGGCCCGCGGCCGTAGGCCGGCGGGTCGAAGAGGATGATATCGTAGAGGCTGCCGCGGCGCGCCTCGCGCTCGGCGAACTTCATCGCATCCTCGCAGATCCAGCGGATCGGCTTCTGCTGGAGGCCTGCCATCTCCTGGTTCTCGCGCGCCCAACCGATCGCCTTCTTCGATGCATCGACATGGGTGACCTCGGCGCCCGCGCGGGCCGCCACCAGCGAGGCCAGTCCCGTGTAGCCGAACAGGTTCAGCACCTTCACCGGCCGTTTTGCCGTCTCGATGAGGCCGGCCATGTGGTCCCAGTGCGAGGCCTGCTCGGGGAAGACGCCGACATGGCGGAACGAGGTGAAGCGGCCAAGATAATGGACGCCGTCATGCTTCATCGGCCAGGTCTCGCCGAGCGGCGCTTGCGGGAAGCGCCAGCGTCCCATGCCTTCTTCGTCGGTATCGCCGGTGAAGACCGCGTCGGCGCTGCTCCACTCGCCTTGCGCCAGCGCGCGCCGCCATATCGCCTGGCCCTCCGGGCGCACGATACGGTACGGCCCGTACTGCTCCAGCTTCTCGCCATCGCCGCTGTCGAGCAACGCGTAGCCGGCATTCGGGGCGACTTCGAGGATCACCGGCAGTTTTTCGGCCGGCAGCGCGCCGGAACGGCGGGGCTGATGCTGGCGTGGCGCAGGCCTCTCGGCGACGCTCTGGGGACGGTCGGGCTGCGTTGGCGCTTGCCGTGGCTGTTGCCGGCCCGGCTCGAAACGTCTTTCGTGGCGATGGTCGCGCGTCGGCTTCAACAGGCTCTCCGGACGATGCTGGCCGCTTTTGGCACAGGCTTTCCGGCCGCGCAACAAAGCCTCCCGCGGCAGGTCAGGCTTTCGTGCCGCGCTTCTCGAACACGGCCACTGCCGCGGCCAGATCCTCCAGCGCCGCGCCCACCGACTTGAACAGCGTGATTTCCTCGGCGCTTTCGCGTCCCTTCTTCTCGCCGCGCGCCAGTTCATGCAGGTCGGCGACGATGGCTTCCGGCTTGAGCAGGCCGGATGCAAGAGGCTGGACGATGTCGCCCGCCTCCTTGGTCGCGCCGGCGCGCGTGTCGACATAGACGCGGGCGCGGCGGATCGTGTCGTCGTCACTCTCGCGCATGGCCGGCGTGAAGCCACCGACGAGGTCGACATGCGTGCCGGGCTTCAGCAGTGCCCCCTTGACCAGGGGCGTGGTGGCGATGGTGGCCGCCGAAACGATGTCGGCCCAGCCGAGCGCGGAATCGAGATCTTCCGCTACCCCGGCCTGCAAGCCTTCCGCGGCAAGCTGGGCGGCGACCTTCGCCGCGTTGGCCGGCGTTCGGTTCCAGACCCGGATGTCGCGGATCGGGCGGACAGCGGCATGAGCTCGCGCCAGGAACGGCGCCATCGCGCCTGCCCCGACGATAAGCAGCTTCGACGCGTCCTTGCGTGCCAGGTAGTCGGCCGCCAGCGCCGAAGCGCAAGCGGTTCGCCATTGCGTCAGCCGCTGCCCATCGATCAGCGCCCTGGGCTCGCCCGTCGTGCCGTCGAGCAGCAGATAGACGCCCATCACCGCGGGCTTGCCGAGCGCGTTGTTGTCGGGCGAGACGGTGACGATCTTGACCCCGATGTAGCCGTTGCCTGAAGCGTTCGCCGCGCCGAAATCGGTCCAGGCCGGCATCAGCAGGAGCGTGGACGCCGCCGCGCCGCCGGGCCGTTCGACCGTATGGTGATGGCGCACCGGCTGGATGGCGCCGGCCCTGAAGGCCTCGCGCAACGTTTCCACGAGGCCGGGAAAGGTCAGCGCGCGATCGACGTCATCGGCCGATATCGTCAACATCCCAGTACCCTCGATCGGAAGCGAGCCGTGGCGCTCAAGGTCGCGGCAGTTGCGGCGCAACCCGCGCCGGCGGCGTGCTGGCAGCCGCTTGCCGCAGCATCTCGGCCTCCTGGCTGCGCTGGCGCGCCAGCTTGCGGTAGCGGTGCTGCTTCACCCAGGTGGCCAGGCTGCCGACGAACATTCCGACAATCATCGCGGCAAAGATGAGCACGAAGAGCGGCATCTGCCAGGTGAGCGCCGGGTTGCCGGGATTGAATGGATCGAGCGTGAAGGAAGCCGGGCCGCGATTGGCGACGGCCAACGCGACCAGGATAATGGCGAGCGGCACGAGGACCGCGATAAGTATGATACGGTTGAGCATTGCCGGGGTTCTGCCGAGCGGACTATTTGCCGCCGTTCAGCCTTTCACGCAACTCCTTGCCGGTCTTGAAGAACGGCACCCATTTCTCCTCCACTTCGACCGATTCGCCCGTTCTCGGGTTGCGGCCGGTGCGCGCTGGCCGATTCTTTACGGAAAACGCGCCGAAACCCCTGAGTTCGACGCGGTTTCCGTCGGCAAGCGCGTCGGTGATTTCCTCGAAAATAGCGCTGACGATGTTCTCCACGTCCCTCAAAAACAGATGCGGATTGCGTGACGCGATAAGCTGCACGAGTTCGGATTTTATCATGAGTGCGGTCCCCGCCAATATCACTCTGCCAGAATATGCGGATGATTTTGTTGTCTTTTTCAGTCGCCCCACACGGCATTTTCAGGTTGCCAGACCGACAGGAGACCGTCAAGGAACAAGCGCTCGCCGCCAAGTTCCTTGAGCAGGCCTGCGCCATGATCGGGCAGGCCCATGAGCCGCGCGGCCGCTCCTGCCAGCGCCTCGGAGGACAGGAACCAGCTGTCGCTCTTCGCCTTCCACTCGATGACCTCCAGCTTGCCGTCCACGCCCTTGGTGGAAAGCCAGCCGATCGCCTCGCTCTCGCCGCCGAGTTCGTCGACCAGTTTTTTCTGCAGCGCCTGGCGGCCGGTGAAGATCGAACCGTCGGCAAGTGCGGTGGCCTCGCTCCTGGTCAGCGGGCGGCGCTCGGCGACGAGGCCGACGAACCAGTCGTAGCTGTCGAGGATCATCGAGCGGACCATCGCCCGCTCCTCGTCGGTGGTCGGGTTGAAGGGCGAAGGCTCCGCCTTCAGCGGCGACGACTTCACCTCCTCCAGCTTCACCCCGATCTTGTCCATCAGGCCGGTGACGTCGGGGAACTGAACCAGCACGCCGATCGAGCCGACGATCGACGACTTGCGCGCGACTATATGGTCCGAGGCGGTGGCGATCATGTAACCGGCCGAGGCCGCCAGCGTTCCCACCTGGGCGACGACCGGCTTGTCCGCGGCGAGCTTGCGGACCTGGTCGAAAATCGCCTCGCCGCCGGCCGTCGTTCCGCCAGGCGAATCGATCGACAGGATCACGCCCTTGACGGAACGCGACTCGCGAATCGTTTCCAGCCGCTCGAGCAGTTCCTCGTCTTCGGTGATTGTGCCCTCGATGCGGACCTTGGCGATGTGATCGGCGGCGGCGGCGCCGAAATCCTCCCGCAGCATCCAGGCGGCTGCCGAGGCCAGGCATATGGCCGCGATGGCGAGTGCGGCGACACGCCAGAATGTGAGCTTGCGCCGCAGGCGCCGTCGGTCGATCAGGTCGTCGGCGCGCATGGCCATGAAACTCTCCTGTGCCCGCGAAAATCGAAGCGTCTTAGAACAAGCTCGCGACCGCCGCCACCTGGTTTTCTCGCCCGCCAGCAAGTGGGCCGGATGAGCGTCGATCCAGGCTGCGCCAAGCCGGGCTGGTCAAACTTCCCAAAATAACCATATTAGGGTGCAAATCGCGATCGTGTAAGATTTCGTGATGACGTCATTTGCGGCATCAGGCCTCGCGCGGGGCGACAAACTTGGCTGGCCGCTTCGAAGAGCGTTCAAGCTCACACGGGTTTAGGATTTGTTGGGATAATCCGGCCTAAGCCGCCGGATATTCCAGCACTTGGCAACGGAAGGCGAGCGCGTTGGCGCGATCAACCGAATCGACCGGCACTCACGCGGACTTTGCCATTTCGGCAGCGGGAGACGCGGGGAATTCGCGCGCCGAGGCTTTCAGCCAGGCCGAGCGGCATTCGCGCAGGGTTCACAGACTGAAGATCATGCTGCCGTTGCTGGCGGTCGTCATGTCGGTCGGTTTCATCGGCTATTCCTACCTCTCGACGCCGGCGTCCGTGACCGTCCAGACGGAAGGCTCGGCCTTCACCGAAGGCAAGCTGGTGATGGACAGCCCGAAGCTCGAAGGTTTCACCAAGGACGGACGGCCCTATTCGGTGAGCGCTGCCCGCGCGACGCAGGATTTCGACAAGCAGGACATCATCAGCCTCGACGGCATCGACGCCAAGATGCCGGTCGAAGCGGAGAATTGGGCGAGGGTCGAAGCCACGAGCGGCGTCTACGACCGCGCGGCCAACACGCTCGACGTATCGACCGACATACTGGTTACCACGACCGACGGCATGGTCGCCAAGTTGAAATCCGCCTTTCTCGACATCGCCAACGGCAGCTTGAAAAGCACCACGCCCATCGATATCCAGTCGCATGGGTCGAGGATTACCGCGGACTCCATGGCGGTGCTCGAAAACGGCAAGCGGGTGATTTTCGAGACGCATGTGCGGGTGTACATCGACCCTGTCCAGATGAAGGCCGCGCAAGCAGCCAGGGGAGACATGAATGCGTCGAATTGAATCTCTGGCGGCGACGGCGTTCGCGCTTGCTCTGGCCTGCGGCGCGGCGCTCGCCCAGACCGACGCCGAAAGCCGCCTAACCGGGCTGCGCCTGAACGGCAACGAGCCGATCGAGATCGAAAGCGACAAGCTCGAAGTCAGAGAGGCCGAGAACGTCGCGGTCTTCACTGGCAATGTCAGCGTCACCCAGGGACCGACCATACTGAAGTCCGGGACCATGACCGTCTTTTATGCAAAGGACGGCGGTTCGGCGGCGACCGGTTCATCGAACATCGAGCGGCTTGAGGTGGACGGCAAGGTCTATGTCAAGTCGGACAAGCAGGTCGCCACCGGCGACAGGGGCGTCTTCGACATGAAGACCGAGGTGCTGGTGCTTTCGGGCAGCGAAGTTGTCCTGTCGGAAGGCAACAACGTGCTGCGCGGCTGCAAGCTGACCGTCCAGATGAAGTCCGGCCGTGCCCAGGTCGACGGCTGTTCCAAGGGGAGCGGCAGCGGGCGCGTGCAGATGAAGCTCGATCCTTCGTCCAGGCAGTAATGGCCGCAAAACCCTCGCTTCTGTCGCGCCTGCTCGGACGGCGCCAATTGGCCGCGCCCGCGGTGAAGCGCAGCGAGATCGCTGCCTTCAAGGGCACCTTGATCGCCAAGGGACTGACCAAGAGCTACAAGAGCCGGCGCGTTGTGAACGGCGTCTCGCTGGGCGTTCGAGCCGGCGAGGCGGTCGGCCTGCTCGGGCCTAACGGCGCCGGCAAGACCACGTGCTTCTACATGGTGACCGGGCTGGTGCCCGTGGACCATGGCACGATCGAGATAGACGGATTCGACGTCACCTCGATGCCGATGTACCGCCGCGCCAGGCTCGGCATCGGCTATCTGCCGCAGGAATCCTCGATCTTTCGCGGCCTGACCGTCGAACAGAACATCCGCGCCGTGCTTGAGGTCGTGGAAAAGAGCCGAAAGCAGCGGGAATACGACCTCGACGCGCTGCTCGACGAGTTTCACATCGCGCATCTCAGGAAGGCCGCGTCGCTATCGCTGTCCGGCGGCGAGCGGCGGCGCCTCGAGATTGCACGGGCGCTCGCCAGCCGGCCCAACTACATGCTCCTCGACGAGCCCTTCGCGGGCATCGACCCGATCGCAGTCGCCGACATCCAGCTGCTGGTGCGGCATCTCACGGCGCGCGGGATCGGCGTGCTCATCACCGACCACAATGTGCGCGAGACGCTCGGCCTCATCGACCGTGCCTATATCATCCATGCCGGCGAAGTGCTCACGCATGGCCAGGCGGACGAGATCGTCGCCAACCCGGACGTGCGCCGGCTCTATCTCGGCGAAGGCTTCACGCTCTGATCGCCACTTGCCGCGCCAACGCCGTTGGGACGCGAAAAACACGCTGCGGGCACCGGTTTTATCCCCAAAGCCGCGTCTAAACGCTCCGGTAAGGCCGGTCTGCTAGCTCTTAATCCTTGACAAGCAAAAGCCGGGCCACTTTCTATGGCTGGCAATATCCGCACCGGGCTGGGCAAGCGTGCGAGTACGCGGGAGCAACGGGTTCGCATATGGGACTGACCGCCAAACTTCAGCTGAGGCAGTCGCAGACGCTTGTGATGACGCCACAGCTGATGCAGTCCATCAAGCTGCTGCAGCTCACCCATATCGAGCTCGAACGTTTCGTCGACGAGGAGATCGAGCGCAATCCCCTGCTCGATCGCGCCGAGCCGCGAGACGACGCGGCGGCCGACCAGTTGCAGAAGCAGGAAGGGCTTGCGGAAGAGGCGTCCGGGGGTGACTGGTTCGAGAACGAGCGAGCCTGGACGTCCGAGGCGATCTCCGACAAGCTCGACACCACGCTGGAGAACATATTTCCCGACGATCCCGGCACCTCGGAACGGCTCGGCCCCGACCTGACGGCGCAGTGGAAGTCGGCAGGCGGGGGCACCGGCGGCAGCGGGTCGACGGACGGTTTCGACATGGACGACATGGCGGCGGCGGCCGTCACCTTGCGCGATCACGTCAGCGAGCAGATCGCCTTCGCCTTTCCCGATCCCGAGGCGCGGCGCATCGCGCGCGAGCTGGCGGAAAACTTGGACGAAGCCGGCTACATGCGGGCTGACGTCGCCGAAATCGCCGCCCGGCTCGGCGCGACTCCGGACCGCGTCGCGGCGGCCCTTTCGGTCTGCCAGACCTTCGAGCCCATCGGGCTTTTCGCAACCGATCTCGCCGAGTGCCTGGCGCTGCAGCTTGGCCAGCGCGACCGCCTCGATCCGGCGATGCGGGCGCTGCTCGGCAATCTCGATCTCCTGGCGCGCCGCGACTTTGCGTCGCTGAAGCGCATCTGCGGCGTCGACGAAGACGATCTCCTCGACATGCTGGCGGAAATACGCGCGCTCGATCCGCGTCCGGCTACGCGTTTCGTCGGCGGCAATACCGATGCGATCGTCGCCGACGTGGAGGTGCGGGCGGCGGGCGACGGCAGCTGGGCGGTGGAGCTCAATCCCGAAACCCTGCCGAGGGTTCTGGTCGATCATATCTATTTCGCGCAGGTCGCCGGCCTCGCCAAGGACCAGGTCGAGAAGGACTTCCTCTCGGAATGCCTGCAGAACGCCAACTGGCTGACGCGAAGCCTGGACCAGCGCGCGAAAACCATCCTCAAGGTCGCCTCCGAGATCGTGCGCCAGCAGGACGCGTTCCTTGCGCATGGCGTGCGTCACCTGCGGCCGCTCAATTTGCGCACGGTGGCGGACGCCATCGGCATGCACGAGTCGACGGTGAGCCGCGTGACTGCCAACAAATACATGCTGACGCCGCGCGGCGTGTTCGAACTGCGCTACTTCTTCACCGCCTCGATCGCAGCCGCCGGCGGCGGCGAGGCGCATTCATCGGAATCCGTGCGCGACCGCATCCGCGAGATGATCGATGCGGAGAAGCCGGCGGACGTGCTCTCCGACGACGCGATTGTGGATATGCTGCGGGAAAGCGGCGTCGACATCGCCCGGCGGACCGTGGCCAAGTACCGGGAAAGCATGAGTATTCCCTCTTCGGTGCAGCGCCGCCGCGAGAAGCGGGCAAGGGTAACGGCCGGACGGTGAGTGCCGTCCGGAATAGCGACTTCGGGCAGCTTCATTGACATTCCTGGGCGAAGTGACTAGAAGCCCGCCCGCATGGAACGGGCCGCCGACCCGCCCGTTTAGGTACCGTCTGGAGACGGCTTGTGATCAACCGGAAAGTTCGGACCAGAAATCGGCCCTGAGGCCGCTGCGAAGCTTGTGCCCATCGCCCACGGGTATAAACTCCAGGACATCCAGAGTCTGAACAGGGAAGGTCAATAAGAAGATGAGCCTGCGGATATCGGGAAAACATATGGAGATCGGCGACGCGTTCCGGTCTCGCATCGAGGGCCGGATTGGCGAAACGATCGAGAAGTACTTCGGCGGCGGGTTTTCCGGACACGTGACCGTCGAGAAATCGGGGCCTAGGTTCTCCGCCGACTGCGTCATCTTCCTTGACACCGGCATGGGGCTTCAGGCAACCGGCCACGCCTACGATCCGCAAGCCGCTTTCGAAGCCGCCTCGGACCGCATCGAAACCAGAATGCGCCGCTACAAGCGCAAGCTGCGCTCCTATGACAACGCCGCCAATGGCCGCGACGAGGACATCGCCTACCGCGTCATGGCACCCGCGGTGGCGGAAGGGGAGGAAGACGAGGAGGTGTCGGAGGACTACGCGCCGGCCGTCGTCGCGGAATCAACCCTCTCTCTCAAGACGATGTCGGTTGCCCGCGCCATCGTCGAACTCGACGTCAAGGACAGCCCTGTCTTCGTGTTCCGGAACGCCGGCAACGAGCAGGTCAACATCGTCTACCGCCGAGCCGACGGCAATATCGGCTGGATCGACCCGTCCACAGCCATGACTGCCTAGAGACAACCAGCATCGCCCGGCCCGCACCAAGGAAGGTGGCGGCGGATAGCGGCGAAGCACAAGGATTTATTGGAATGGATCTCAGCGATCTCGTCGATGTGCCGGCAATCATGCCAGGACTAAAGGCCAATTCGAAGAAGCAGCTGCTGCAGCTGCTCGCCGAGCGCGCCGCGTCGATCACCGGCATTCAGGAGCGTGAGATCTTCGACACCATCCTGCAGCGCGAGCGGTTGGGCTCAACCGGGGTCGGCAACGGCATCGCCATCCCGCATGGCAAGCTCGCCGGCGTGAAACGCATCACCGGCGTCTTCGCGAGGCTCGACACGCCGGTCGATTTCGAGGCGCTGGACGACGAGCCGGTCGACCTGGTGTTCCTGCTGCTTGCGCCGGAAGGGGCTGGCGCCGATCACCTGAAGGCGCTGTCGAGAATCGCCCGCGTGCTGCGCGACGGCGAGACGGTCGCCAAGGTGCGCGGGACCCGGGACGCCACGGCCATCCACGCGCTGCTGTCCGACACTCAAGGCTCCAAGGCGGCCTGACAGCATAGCGGCTTCCAGTCGTCGAAAAGGGCGGCCTTAGCCGCCCTTTTCCTTGAATTCAGCGGATGCCGACGGAATCAGTGGATGCTGACCGGAGTGAGGTCGTTCTCAAACGCTCCTGCGATGGCGCGCTCGCGCGCATCGGAAATCAGGATCGGCTGGCCGTTTGCCGCAAACAGGGCCCAGAGCTTTGTGCCGGGCGCGATCTCGGGGAGGCCCGGGAACTTTCCGTTCAACTCCTCGCCGCCCATCTCGCGCAGATACGCGACCGTTCCTTCGCCGAGATGGGCGAGGTCGGCCTCGGTGAAGCGGGTTTCGTCGTGTCTAGTCATGCAAGCCTCCTGATTGCGGAGCGTCCCAACGGACCAATCCGCCTTAGAGCCAAAAGTTCCGATTCGTCGCCGGTGCGGATTCGGAGCAAGACCTGGATCAGTCTTTCACCGAAATGTTTATTTTCCGTACCAGCCTTTCCGGTTCGGGCCGGTCGAGATCGATCGCCAGCAGACCGTTCCTGAGTTCGGCTGCGGTCACCCGCATGCCGTCGGCAAGCACGAAACAGCGCTGAAACTGCCGGGCGGCAATGCCGCGGTGTAGATATTCACGTTCCGTCTCGTCGGTCTGGCGGCCCCGCACCACGAGCTGGTTCTCCTCGGTGGTGACTTCGAGGTCGTCCTCAGCGAAGCCGGCCACGGCGAGCGTGATGCGCAGGCTTTGCCCCGTGCCGTCGGCGCCGCGAAGTCGCTCGATGTTGTAGGGCGGATAGGAATCGCCGGTTTTCGCCAGACGCTCCAGCGTCTTTTCCATGGCGTCGAACCCAAGCAGATGCGGGCTCGAAAACGGCGTCATACGGCTCATGTAACAGCGTCCTCTGCGAGCGACATAAAGGGGAAAAACCCGAATGGCATTTTTCCCGCTGGTGCTGATATGGTCCGCCCCGCCGTCGAGTTCAAGAGTTGCGGCAAGCCGCATCGCCCAAGGAAATGAAATGCCCGAAAGCAGGAAGATAGTCATAGACACCGACCCCGGTCAGGACGATGCGGTCGCCATACTTGTGGCGCTTGCGAGCCCGGAACTGGAGGTGCTCGGCATCACCGCGGTCGCCGGCAACGTGCCGCTGACGCTGACTGAGAAGAACGCCCGCAAGATCTGCGAACTCGCCGGCCGGCCAGAGGTCAAGGTGTTCGCTGGTGCAACCCATCCGATGGTGCGCAGCCTCGTCACCGCCGAGAACGTACACGGCAAGACAGGCCTCAACGGACCTGAACTGCCGGAACCCGAGATGGCGCTGCAGGCACAGCACGCCGTCGACTTCATTCTGGAAACGCTGATGCGCGAAGAGAGTGGTTCGGTCACGCTCTGCGCGCTGGGACCGCTCACCAACATCGCGCTGGCGCTGGAGCGCGAGCCGAAAATTGTGCCGCGCATCCGCGAGATCGTGCTGATGGGCGGCGGCTTCTTCGAAGGCGGCAACGTCACGCCCGCTGCCGAGTTCAACATCCATGTCGACCCGCACGCGGCGGATGTCGTGCTCCGGGCCGGCATCCCGACCGTGATGATACCGCTCGATTGCACGCACAAGGCGCTGACCACGTCGAAACGCGTCGAGGCCTTCCGCAAGCTCGGCACTAGACCCGGCGTCGCCACCGCCGAGATGCTCGAATTCTTCGAGCGTTTCGACGAGAACAAATACGGGACCGACGGCGGGCCGCTGCACGACCCCTGCGTCATCGCCTACCTGCTGAAGCCCGAATTGTTCTCCGGCCGCCACATCAACGTAACGGTCGAGATTGCCTCGGAACTGACGATGGGCATGACGGTCGCCGACTGGTGGGGCGTCTGCGACCGGCCGAAAAACGTCACCTATATGCGCGACGTCGACCATGAGGGCCTTTTCGGGCTTCTGGTCGAACGGATCGGGCGGCTGTAGCGGCCACATCTAGGAGACGACGCGCCCTATCCGCCATTCACCAGATTGAGGATGAGCTGGTGCACGGCGCCGCCTTCGCTGAGTTCGACGCGGTCGAAGTCGCGGCTTTTCTGACGCTGCGTCTGCGAAATCTGTGCGAGGCGTTCCGTCATCCGCGCCCTGATTTTCTTGCAGTTCGGGTCGCCCGGCACGGACAGGCCGACGGTGAACGCCTCGATCTCCCTGACCATGGCGACGATCATCTCGCCATGCACGCGCTCGTGCCGGCGCACCCCGTCGATGAAGGTCTGCCAGTTGGCGGCGATCGGTGCCGGCAGCTTTTCGGACGGCTTCGGCAGATGATAGCTGATGATGAGTTTTGGCCGCGCCGAGACGAGCGTGCAGGCGCCGTCGGTCTGCGGCCGGTAGTCGCGCGACCATGTCAGCTTGAAGTTGGTAAAGGCGATCGCCCGGCCGATGCCGGCCTTTGGTCCGTGCTCGCCGATCGACGCGTAGAGTTCGGGCCCGGTTTTTCCGGTGATGGAATAGGGCTCGATCTTCTCGACCGGCTTCCATTCGGCCTGCGCGGCGACAGGGGCCGATGCGAGACAGGCCGCCAGCAGGCAGGCCGCGATGCGGTACGCCACGCCTACTTCGCCCGCGAGAAGGCGAGCCAGACGCCGCCGCCGATAAGGAAGCCGCCGCTGATGCGAGACAGAAGCCGGACGCGGTTCGCCGAGAGCATGTTGCCGGCGCGGCCGGCGACCAGCGCATAGGCCGAATCCGACATGGCTGCAAAGACGAGCGCCGTCGCGCCCATGACCGCGATCTGCAGCGCATAGTTTCCGGCGGGGTCGATGAATTGCGGGAAGAAGGCGCCGAAGAAGATCAGCGTCTTCGGGTTGCTGACGGCGACGAGGAAGCCCTGCAGGAAGAAGCCGCCGCGCGGGCGGGCGGGCGCCTCGCCGGGCGCAAGCCGGCCGCTGGAGCGCAGCATCTGCCATCCCATCCAGATGAGATAGGCCGCACCGAGCAGCCTCAGCAGCTCGAACCAGTGGCCCATCGCCTCGATGATCGTGGTGAGCCCGATGCCGGCGATGGCGATCATCAAAGCGATGCCCGCCTGCGTGCCGGCGACATTGGCAAGCCCGGCGCGGGCGCCGTGGCGCATGCTGGATGCGATGATCAGCGTGACGGTCGGCCCGGGCACCATGATGATGACGATGCAGGCGGCGAGATAGGCGGCATAAAGTTCGAGCGACATTCTTCTCCTCCGACAAGGGAGGTCGCATGATGCATTGCGAAACGCCTCTGTCCAGAGGCCGCCTGCTTCACGCCTTGGCTAAAGCCTCGTCAACCTCCCTGGCGTGCGGGATCGCCGGCTGCGCGCCGGGTTTGAGGCAGGCGAGCGAGCCTGCCGCGGCTGCGCGGGCCAGCGCCATTTCGAGCGGCAGTCCGGCGGCGAGGCCCGCGCCGAAATAGCCGCAAAACGTGTCGCCGGCGCCGACCGTGTCGACCGGCGTGATCTTGAGAGCCGGCACGGCGAATTCGCCTTGAGGCGAGGCGGCGACGACTCCCTCGCTGCCGAGGGTGACGATTATGGTGCGGCCGGTGTTCTCGGCAAAGGCGCGCATGCGCGCTGCCCGGTCTCGCCCCGAAAGCTTCAGCGCCTCCGTGTAGAGGTCGAACTCGGATTCGTTGCTGACAACATAGTCTGCCATAGGCAGCAGCTTGGCCGCCTCGGCACGGAAGGGCGCGGTGTTGAGCACGCTCACCGCTTCGGCCTGGGCGGTGGCCGCAAGCGAGGCCTCGACGGTGGCGAGCGGGATTTCGTGCTGCAGGAGCACGACCTCGCCTTTGGCGAAACGCGCCTTGGCAAGATCGCCGGCGAGCACCGTGTCGTTTGCGCCGGGCACCACGACGATGACGTTCTCGCCCTCGCCGTCGACGAAGATGAGCGCGATGCCGGTGGCGGCGGCCGCTTCGCGGACGCCCGACAGTTGCACCTTGCCCTCCTTGAGACAGGCAAGCGCCTCCGTGGCGAAGCCGTCCTTGCCCACCGCGCCGATCATGCGCACCTCGCTGCCGGCGCGCGCCGCCGCAAGCGCCTGGTTGGCGCCCTTGCCGCCGGGCGCGGTGCGGAAATTGCTGCTGCGCACTGTCTCGCCGGGCGCAGGCAGCCGGTCGACGGTGGCAATGAGGTCGAGATTGATGGAGCCGACGACGGTGATCAAGAAAAGGCCTCCCGGTTTTTTGCGGGAGGCTAGCGTATCGGCGATGGAACCGAAATCAATTTTCGTCGGGCCCGGGTGGTCCCAAGTGGGGCAGGTCAGGCCGACGCTTGCCCGGCCTCCCAGCCCAGGATCGCCCGTTTGCGGGTCAATCCCCAGTGATAGCCGGTGAGCGCACCGGATTTGCCGAGCGCGCGATGGCACGGCACGACGAAGGATACCGGATTGGCGCCGACCGCCGCACCCACGGCGCGCGACGCCGACGGCGCGCCGATCTCGGCGGCGATCGAAGAGTAGCTGCGCGCCTTGCCCATCGGGATCTTGAGCAGCGCCTGCCAGACGCGGACCTGGAAGTCCGTGCCGATGAGCACGACGCGCAGCGGCTGGTCGGGCCGCCAGCGGCCGGGATCGAAGATGCGCGCCGCATAGGGCTGGGTGGCGGCCATGTCCTCGACATAGGTCGCGTTCGGCCAGCGGCCCGACATGTCGGCGAAGGCTTCGCGCTCGCCGCCCGGATCGTTGAAGGAGAGGCCGGCCAGCCCCCGGTCGGTGACCATGATCAGAGCAACGCCGAAAGGCGAGATGTGATAGCCGTAGCGGATGACCAGGCCTTCGCCGCGTGTCTTGTAGTCGCCGGGCGACATCGCCTCATGCGTAACGAAGAGGTCGTGCAGGCGGCCGGGGCCCGACATGCCGACCTCGAAGGAGGCTTCGAGCAGCGGCATGCCGCCGTCGAGCAGTCTTCGCGCGTGGTCCAGCGTGACGGCCTGCAGGAAGGCCTTCGGCGACAGCCCCGCCCAGCGCGTGAAGAGCTTCTGCAGGGCGGTCGGCGACAGGCCGACGTCGCCCGCGAGTTCTTCCAGCGAAGGCTGGTCGCGATAATCGAGGCTGATCTTCTCGATGACGCGGCGGACAGCCTCGTAGTCGCTTCCTTCGGGCGTGATGTCGTGCTGGAGGACCGGGGATATCGGCATGCGGGCATTCATAGGCATAAGGGCGTTCATGGCAATGTCTCCTTGAACGCGAATATCGGGCTTCGAGGACGCGTTCTCCACCCGTTTCCTGCAGACTCGAATTTAGTTCCCGCCGTCAGCGGGATTTTGCCGTCGCCAGCGCGCGAGAGAATGCGGCAGCGAAGCTCTCGCGGTCGTCGGGGTTGAGGAAGCCGCCGATCGGCACCGAACGCCCCTGCCCCTCGACCGCCATGCTGACAATGCCGATCTCGTCATGGCGGGCTATCGCGAATTTCGCCCAGAACGGATTGAAGCGGTGCGCCTCCGAACGGCCGGAAGGCGCGATCTTCCTGATGTCGAGGCTGGTGCGCGAGACCGAAACTTCCTCGCGCGCACGGGCGGCGCGATAGTTCAACTTGAAGCAGACATAGACCAGCAGCACGTCGAGCCCGAGGAAACCGAACACCGGCCATGCGCCCTGGCTGAGGAAGATGGCGCCGGTGGCCAGCCAGCCGAACAGCAGCGCGCCCATCAGCATGGCGAAGCCTTTGCGGCCAAGCGAACGGTGCGGCGTGAGCAGGGCCTGGAAGAAGGGTTCGTCGGCTGCGGCGTTTGTCTCGCTCATGGCGCCCGATTATAGAAGGGCCATGAAAAACCCCAAGCAAAAAGCGGCCCGCGCGTCAAAGTTGCGCGACGGCTCCAACGCCATGCGCCGGCCGCGCCCGGTGCGGCCCTTCTCGCTCTATACGCCGGCCGAGGTGCATGAGATTTTCCGTCGCTTCTCGGTACAGCGGCCGGAACCGAAGGGCGAACTCGAGCACGTCAACGCCTTCACGCTGCTTGTCGCGGTCGTGCTGTCGGCGCAGGCGACCGACGCCGGCGTCAACAAGGCGACGCGCGCCTTGTTCAAGGTGGCCGACACGCCGCGGAAGATGCTGGCGCTGGGCGAGGTGAAGCTCGGCGAGCATATCCGCACCATCGGCCTGTGGCGGGGCAAGGCGAAGAACGTGATCGCGCTTTCTGAGGTGCTGATTCGCGATCATGGCGGCGAGGTGCCGGGCGACCGCGAATCCCTGACCAAGCTGCCCGGAGTGGGGCGCAAGACCGCCAACGTCGTCCTGAACATGGCGTTCGGTCAGCCGACAATGGCTGTGGACACGCATATCTTCCGGATCGGCAACCGGCTGGGCCTGGCGCCGGGCAAGACGCCCGAAGAGGTCGAGCAGGCCCTGATACGCGTCATTCCGCCTGAATACAGGCGCCATGCGCATCACTGGCTGATTCTGCACGGCCGCTATGTCTGCAAGGCGCGAAAGCCGGAATGCGGGCACTGCGTGATCGCCGACATCTGCAAGGCGACGGTCAAGACCAACAGCATTCCGGCGCCGCTGGTCGAGCTCAGGCCGGAGACCCTGCCAGCGCCCTAAGCGCCGATGCCGCGGGCCATGGCGGCGGCGAAGACCAGCACCAGCGCGAGGAAGGCAACCTCGCCCTTGATCCATGAGCGCACCGCCAGGATCTCGGCTTGCGGCACCGCGCCCGTTCCGCTCCTGCGCCAGGCGATGATGCGCATGGTCGGACGGATCGAGAGAAGGCCGACGATCACGAAGGCCACCATCTTGCCCCAGAAGGCATGGTTGCCGACGTAATATTCCCAGCCCTTCAAGCCGAACACAACGCGGCCGACGCCGACCACGACGACAGCCATGGCGACGCCGCCATAGGCTCCATCGATGCGGCCGAGCAGACCGAGGTTTTGGCCGGCGAGCCCAGGGCGGACGAGCACCAGTTCCGCGGCAAGGATGCCGGCGAGCGAGAAAACCAGGAAGTGATGCAGGATGGCGAGGAGGAGGTCGACGATTTGCATGCGGGCGTCCTCTGGCTGTTGGCTGCAGGATCGTACATCTAGTTAATAGCTGCGGTGGCCGCGAGCACCATGACAACTGCCATCAGTTGCCAGAACAGCCGCCGCAATGCTGTGCCTGCCGTGCAACGCGAAGCGTCGTGGCCCTATCCTTCGAGCCGGTCGTGGCCGAGTCTGACGCGAACGACAGCGGTGAAAGCATGACCACAGCGCCAATCATCGAGACCGAACGCACGATCCTGCGAGCGCACAGGCTCGACGACTTCGAAGACTATGCGGCGATGTGGGCCGATCCCGTCGTTACCCGCTTCATCGGCGGCAAGCCGAGAACGCGCGAAGAAAGCTGGATACGTTTCCTGCGCCATCCCGGCATGTGGTCGATGATCGGCTTCGGCTTTTGGGCGGTCGAGGAAAAGGCCACCGGCCGCTTCATCGGCGAGGCGGGATTTCATGATTTGAAGCGCGATATACAGCCGTCAATCGAGGGCAGGCCGGAAGCTGGCTGGGTGCTTGTCACTTCCTCGCACCGCAAGGGCCTTGCCACCGAAGTGGTGCGCGGCGTGTTCGGCTGGGCTGAGGGTCGACCGGGCTTCGACAGGACGGTCTGCATCATCGATCCCGAAAACGAACCGTCGCTCGCCGTTGCGCATAAGCTTGGATACCGGGAGATCGCCCGAACGGCCTATCACGGGCAGCCGACCATTCTGCTCGAGCGCTGACGCAGCCCGCATAGCCTTCTCATGTCTCGGTGAAATATTCAACCAAACGGTTGACCTTCCGATTCACCTGTGTATATTCAACCCTATGGTTGAACTTCATACCCATCAACTCGACACTGTTTTCCACGCACTCGGCGACCCGACGCGCCGGCAGATGCTCCGCCAGCTGACGGACGGCGAGCGCACGGTAAGTCAGCTCGCCGAGCCGTTCTCCATCTCGCTCGCGGCCGCATCCAAGCACATCAAGGCGCTGGAGAACGCCGGGCTGATCCGGCGCGAGGTGCGCGGCCGCACCCATTTGTGCCGCCTCGATCCAGGCCCGCTGGCCGACGCGCATGAATGGCTGCGCTTCTACGAACGCTTCTGGACCGATCGTCTGGACGCCCTCGAACGGCTGCTGCGCGAGGAGGACGCGCGCAAACGATCCGAAACCAATCCCGGCCCGAAAGGAGACGACCAATGACCCGACTCGTCACCATCGACGCTTACGGCGTCCTGACCGAACCGGCCACGTTGAAGATCCAGCGCGTCCTGCCCGGCCCCATCGAGCGCGTTTGGGCCTACCTCACCGACGGCGACCTGCGCCGCCAGTGGCTGGCCGGCGGCCGGATGAAGATGGAGGCGGGCGCGGCCTTCGAGCTGGTCTGGCGCAACGACGAGCTTTCCAGTCGCCCCACAAGGCGGCTGGCCGGCTTCCCCGAGGAACAGCGCATGAAAAGCCGCATCACCGAACTCGATCCGCCCCGCAAGCTTTCCTTCACCTGGCAAGGCAGCGGCGACGTCACCTTCGAGCTGGAACGGCAGGGCGACGAGGTTCTGCTCACCGTCATCCATCGCCGCCTGCCGGATCGCGACACGCTGATCAAGGTCGCCGGCGGCTGGCACATGCATCTCGACGTCTGGGAGGCCCGCGCCACAGGCAAGGAGCCGGAGCCGTTCTGGGAAGGCTGGAGCCGCCTGCGCGAGGAATACGACCGGCTGTTGCCCGCGTAACCCAGCGCGTCGGCGAAACCCGCCGGCGCATCACCACAAACCGATCTGGAAACTCGTGTCTAAAAACAGGAGACGACGATGCACGACCAAAACTTCACCACGGCCTTCACGGTCGACTGCACTCCCGAAGAGGCCTTCGCCGCCATCAACGACGTCCGCGGATGGTGGTCGGAAGATATCAAGGGCCGTACCGAGAAGGCCGGCGACATATTCAACTACCGCTACAAGGACATCCACCGCTGCACGATCAAGATCAAGGCTTCGGTCCCCGGCGAACGGGTTGTCTGGAATGTCGTCGACAACTATTTCAACTTCACCGAGGACAGGACCGAGTGGAAGGGAACCGACATCGTCTTCGACATTTCGAAGAAGGGCGGCAAGACCGAACTCCGCTTCACGCATGTAGGCCTGATTCCGGAATATGAATGTTTCGACGTCTGCTCCGACGGCTGGACCACCTACGTCAACGGAAGCCTCCGCTCACTCATCGCCACCGGCAAGGGCCAGCCCAATGTCGGCGAGCCGATGAACGAATCCGAGCGCGCGCTCGCGCTCTGAAACGCAGTGTTCTTCTCCTCTGAAAAAGTTCGCGGATCGTGCGCCGCCCGTCCGGGCGGCGCACCTTCGCCTGCAAAGGATTTGTCATGCGCAAGCTGATTGCCGGAATGAAGGTCTCCCTCGACGGGAAGGTGGAAGGGCCGGAAGCCATGGCCGACTGGGTGGAGGCATGGTCGGAGGACTACGGGCTCATGGAAGAAATAGACGCATGCGTGCTCGGCGGAGGCATGTATGGTGGCTACGAGCGCTACTGGACCGGGGTCCAGGACGAGCCCGACAAGCCGGCCTGGATCACCGGCGCGCCGCCGACGCCCGCCGAGCGCGCATGGGCGGACTTCATCAGGAGGACGCCGCACTATGTGCTGTCGAGCACGCTCGACCGAGCCGCGTGGCCGAACACGACGTTTCTGCGCAGCACCGGCGAGGTCGCCGCTTTGAAGCAGCAGTCCGGCAAGAACATCTATCTCGTCGGCGGCGCCCGCACGACGGCGAGCTTCATCGACGCCGGGCTCTTGGACGAACTGAGGCTCCTCGTCTACCCGCTGGTCGTCGGCGACGGAAGAGCGCTTTTCGGTACGACGGAGCGGCGGCATGCGCTGGAATTGCGCAAGGCCGAAAGCCTGCCCGACGGCCGGATCAGCCTGGTCTACGCACTCGGCCGAGCCGGCTAAGCTTACGTTCGCATCAGATCGCCGCGATGGCTCCGACCAGCACCTTGTTCTGGCGCCGGATCGCGGCGCGCAGTTGCGCAAGCGGCATAGCCTCCTGCTTCACGAACTCGATGAACATCATGTTCATGTTGTTGAAGATGATCTCGCCGGTCGCCCGCACGTCAGTCTCGGGCCTGACGAGGCCGAGGACTTTCAGCCGCTCGACGAGTTCGCAGGTTTGGTCGGTCAGCCCGCGATCGAGTGCGGCATAGGTCTGGCCGAACGGGCTGTCGGGCTGCTGCGTCGAGGTCGCCATCGCCTGCCGCCACATCTCCTTCGAGAGATAGATCAGCGAGTGGTCGATATAGATGCCGATCAACGTGTCGATCGCGTCGGCGACGTTTCTGGGCGGCGTGGCGACGACGCCGCGCCCGGCGTTAAGCACCTCGTTGACTTCCATCGAGACGATGGCGACGAGAATATCCCCTTTGTTGCGGTAATAATTGTAGATCGTGCCGACCGAGACCTCGGCCTCGGCCGCGATTGCCTCGATCTTGGCGCCGTCGTAGCCGGATTGGCGAAACAGTGTGGCCGCCGCCTCGATGATACGGTGGTGCCTGTCCGCCCGGTTTTTCGCGCGCAATCCGCTCATGCGCGCGAGACTGCCTCGAATCTGGAATTGACTCAAGTTTGGAATTGGTTCAATTTTTTGCAGACAGCTAAACGGCAATGGGAGCAATACGATGAAATCCATCTTCGCGAAGCACGTCCGCGCCTCCGCCCTGGCCGCAGCGGCGCTCGCCATCGTGGCCGCCGCGTCGCCGGCGCTCAGCCAGGAACTCAACGCCTTGATCTGGTGCGATCATGCCGATCCGGCCCTGCTGCAGCCATTCGAGGAAGCCAATGGCGTCAAGGTCAACATCAAGGAATTCGAGGGTACCGGCGCCGGCCTGGCTCTCGTCGAGCAGTCGCAGCCGGGAGACTGGGACGTCATGGTGATCGATTCCATCGACGTGCCGCGCGGCGTCGAGAAGGGCCTGTTCGAACCGCTGCCGGAGGACCAGCTCCCCTTCGCAGATCTCTTCCCGGAAGTGAAGATGGACGCTTCCACCGTGGTCGACGGCAAGCGCTACGGCATCACCGAGAAGTTCGGCTACAACACGATCGGCTTCAACAACAGCAAGGTCGATGTCGCCGACATGCAGTCGATGGCGGCGCTGACCGACGAAAAATACAAGGGCCGCATCGCCATCTACGACTATTATCTGCCGGTCGTCGGCATGGCGGCACTGTCGCTCGGCAAGAAGACCGCGGAACTCACGGAGGCCGACCTGCCTGCGATCCGCGAGGTGCTGATGAAGATGAAAGCCAACGCCAAGCTGGTCGGCGAGGTGACCGCCAGCCAGACCGCGCTCGCCACCGGCGAGGTCGACATTCTGGTCGGCGGCGGCGAATGGGTGACGGCCGGGCTGGCCAAAGAGAATCCGGCGCTCGACTTCTCGATTCCCAAGGAGGGCGCGGTGCTGTGGTCCCAGGCGCTCGCCATGTTCAAGGATTCCAAGAACAAGGAGCTGGCTCTGAAATTCATCCAGTACGTGCTCTCGCCCGAGGGTCAGGCGCGGCTCGCCACCTCGTCGTGCTACTGGGGCATGCCGGCCAACAGCAAGGCTGCGTTGACCGACGAACAGAAGAAGACGCTGCGCTTCGACGAGCAGCCCGGATTCCTCGCCCGCGCGCAGGCCTATCCGGCGCCAGACGCGGATCTCGACAAGAAGATGCAGGATATCTGGACGGAGATGCTCCAGGCGCAATAGAGCGGTGCCTGGCCCTTCTGGCGCGCCCCGCCGGTGGATTCTTCCGTCGGCGGTCGCTTCGGCTGGCCGGAACAGCTTCAATATCGTCCAACATTGCTCTAAACAAAATCCGTGAACGATTCGTCGCCTGGCCGGCTCTTGCCCTGGGCGCTGGTCACTCCAGCGCTTCTATGGACCCTCGTTTTCTTCGTGCTCCCGTTCATCGCGATGGCCGTGCTCAGCCTCTCCGAACATGGCGGGGGCGCCGCGACGCTGGAGAACTACCGCCAGTTCTTCAACAATCCGAGCTACTGGCGCGCGCTGGTCAACTCGCTCGAAGTGACGCTGACGGTGACCGCCATCTCCGTGCTGCTTGCCTATCCTTTCGCATGGATCCTCGCCGAGGTCGTGCCGCCACGCCTGCAGCGACTGGCCTTGGTGCTCGCGATCCTGCCCTTCTGGACCTCCTATGTCGTGCGCTCCTACAGCTGGCTGCTGGTGCTGGCCCAGAATGGCGTCGTCAACCGCGCGCTGACTGGGTCCGGCCTGGCTGACGCGCCGATGCAGCTTGCCAACACGCGCACGGCGACCGTCATCGGGTTCGTGCATTTCTTCGTCATGCTGCTGACCCTGACGATCTTCGCCAACCTCAAACAGCTCTCGCCGAGCTATCGCCGCGCCGCCGCGGACCTCGGCGCCGGGCCTGTCAGGACCTTCCTGCATGTCATCCTGCCACTGACCCTGCCCGGCATCATGGTGGGCGCGTTCCTTACCTTCGTGCTCGCCATCGGCGACTACATCACGCCGCAGATACTGGGCGGCAACAACGAGCTGTTGATGCCGCAGCTGATCATGATGCAGATCGGCCGGCGCGGCGATTTTCCGCTGGCGTCCGCACTCGCCATCATCCTGATGGCCGTGGTGACGCTCGCTTATCTCTTTTGCGCACGCTGGCTGAAGGTCGAGCGGGCCTGATGCGCGCGCTGACCAAAATCCTCGTCTCGGCCTACGCGCTGACGATCTACGGCTTCATCTTCCTGCCGGTCATCGTGCTGGTGCTGTTCTCGCTGCAGGCAACCTCCTTCCCGATCCCGCCATTCACCGGCCCATCGCTGCGCTGGTACGAGGTCGTGCTCGGCGACCAGCGCCTGACCTCGGCGCTGTTCAATTCCGTGCTGGTCGCGCTTTTCTCGTCCATTACCGCCGTGGCGCTGGGCTTCCTCGCCGCCTGGGGTTTTGCGCGCTACCACCTGCCGCGCGCCGCGATCCTTCGCGGGCTAATCACCCTGCCGCTCACCGTCAGCTACCTGATCATCGGCATGGGCCTGCTGATCCTCTTCAACGCCGCCGGCGTCCCGAAATCGCTCGCGGCCGCCGGCATCGGCCATGTAGTGATCAACCTGCCGCTCTGCTTCGCCATCATCTACAGCCAGATGGGCGATCATCAGGTGAACCTCGAGCGCGCCGCACGCGATCTCGGCGCGCCGGAATGGAAGGTACTGTTCCTCGTCAGCGTGCCTGTCATGTGGCCGGCGATCTTCGCCAGTTTTTTCCTGTCGATGACCTTTTCCTGGGACGAGTTCGTCATTTCGTTCCTGCTGACGCGCTTCGACACCACGCTGCCGGTCGAGATATGGAACATGCTGCGCTCCGGCCTCAATCCGCGCACCAACGCGGTCGGTTCGCTTGTTTTCGGCGTCTCGGTCGTGCTCGCGTTGTTGCTCGAACTCGCTTTCCTGCGAAGGAGCCGCCAATGACCGGCCCGCTGGTCGAAATCCGAAAGATCTCGCACAGCTTCGGCCGCCAGAAGGCGCTCGACGAGGTATCGCTGAACGTCGAGCCGGGCAGCTACACGGTCCTGCTCGGGCCGTCGGGCTCCGGCAAGACGACGCTGCTGTCGATCCTCGGCGGCTTCGTGCACCCAAGCGAAGGCAACGTCTTCATCCGCGGCAACGACTTCACCCGGATGCCGCCGGCGCAACGGCCGACCGCGACCGTCTTCCAGGATTACGCGCTGTTTCCTCACATGACGGTCGGCAACAATGTCGGCTTCGGCCTGAGGATGCGCGGGATCCAACGCGCAAGGCGCATCGGGCGGGCGCGCGAGGCGCTGGCGATGGTTGGCCTTGCCGACAGCTTCAACCGGATGCCGCACCAGCTTTCCGGCGGCCAGCGTCAGCGCGTGGCGCTGGCGCGCGCGCTGGTCGTCGAGCCGGCCGTGCTGCTGCTCGACGAGCCGCTCGGCGCGCTCGACCTGAAGCTGCGCCGCCAGATGCAGGACGAACTGAAGGCGCTGCAGAAGCGCGTCGGCACCGCCTTCATCCATGTCACGCACGACCAGGAGGAGGCGATGGCGCTGGCCGACCATTGCGTGGTGATGAACCACGGCAGGATCGAGGACCAGGGACCGCCCGAGCGCGTCTATTCGCGGCCGGCCTCCCGCTTCAGCGCCACCTTCATGGGTGAATCGACACTGCTCTCCGGCAAAGTGCAGGATCTCGGCATGGACGAGATCAGGATCGAGACGCAGGTCGGGCTGGTTTCCGTCGAGGCGGCCGGCGAGCCAGGCTTCGACGTGTCGCTGGCGATCCGCCCGGAGCACATCACGCTCGAGCCGCAGGGCGCATCCGTCTCGCTCGGCGAAGCAAAGGTAGTCGATGTCGTCTTCCAGGGCAGCTTCAAGCGCGTCTCGGCCGTTTCGATCAAGAACCCGGATGTGACCTTCATCGCCAAGGCTCGCTCCAACCAGCCGGTCGCGGTCGGCGATACGGTCGAACTGCACGCCGCGCCGGCCGACATGATCCTGCTGTCGCGCTGATGCAGGAGATTTCGCCGGCCGCGATCGACGCAACGCGCTGGTACGAGACCGTGCGTATGGGCGACGGCGTGACGCTGATCCATGAGCCGTGGATCAAGCCCTTCTTTCGCTGCAACATCTGGCATGTCAGCGGGCGCGATCGCGCCCTCTTGTTCGACAGCGGGCTTGGCCATTTCAGCCTGAAGCGCCACGTGCCGCTGGTCAGCGAGAAGAAGCTCGTCTGCGTCGCCAGTCACACCCATTTCGACCATATCGGCTGCCATCATGAGTTTCCCGACCGCTGCGTGCACCGGGCCGAAGCCGCTATCCTCGCCGATCCGAGGAATGACTGGACCCTCGCCGACCGCTACGCGACCGAAGAGATGTTCATCGTGCCGCCCGCCGGCTGGGACTCGGCGCGCTACCGGATCGAGGCCGCGCCGGCCGGGCGCATCCTGGAAGCCGGCGACGTGGTCGATCTCGGCGACCGCGCCTTCGAGGTGATTCACACGCCCGGCCACTCGCCGGGCGGCATCGCGCTCTACGAACGGGCGAGCGGCATCCTGCTTTCGGGCGACATCGTCTATGACGGCCCGCTGATCGACGACGCCTACCATTCCGACGCAGGCGACTATCTGGCGACGTTCGAGACGATGCGCGAGCTGAACGTCGCGGTCGTGCATGGCGGACACTTCCCGAGTTTTGGCC
Organism: Mesorhizobium sp. KR9-304; assembly: GCF_040049215.1. NCBI lineage: Bacteria > Pseudomonadati > Pseudomonadota > Alphaproteobacteria > Hyphomicrobiales > Phyllobacteriaceae > Mesorhizobium > Mesorhizobium sp. KR9-304. The sequence goes on from NZ_JBDZDN010000001.1 coordinate 1,231,848, forward strand.
CGACCCGCTACCGCCAGCTCATCGACGAATATCTGGAGCTGAAACGCAAGCCCGGCTGCCATCTGTGAGCCGGACGTACAACGCCGAATTACGGTCTCGCCCTTGCGGGGTTCCCCTGCCGCCGCCTCCTTGCGTGCTCAGTGACGCAAAACGCCTCGCGCCCGTTGAAGCGCCCGGCCAGTTCGGCTATGAGGGGCGGGCTTTCCGGTCTTGCCGGGATCGTTCCGGCATGCACCCGTAGCTCAGCTGGATAGAGCGCTGCCCTCCGAAGGCAGAGGTCACAGGTTCGAATCCTGTCGGGTGCGCCAGCAAACTACTGATTTTGTTTAGTTAATCGGCTTTCCACGAGCACTGCCGTCGCGCTGAGAACCTCGGGGTAACACCCGGGTAACACGGAACGGGTATTTCGAGGTGCGTGAGGCACTTTGGCACTCGCCGAAACAATGGCTCCTGCAATGCCGATTGTGACACCTGCCTCTGAAATCAATCTTGCGGTGGCAGGCATGCTTCGCGACTATGCCGATCTGCTTCAGGAACAGGGGGAGGATGGATTTCGCTGGCGCGCGTGCCGCCAAGCAGCCGACGTCGTTGCCGAGCTTCCGCGTAGCGTCGATTGCCTAAGCCACTAAACCCAATTTCGCGTGAAGAGCCATGAACCAAGGCGTTAAGGAAAATGTCGACAACACGTCGTACCCAACTCGGGTCACCAATGTTTCGATACCGCCGTTGAATTTGGCCGGATCGCTGCGCTCTCCACCTGAGCCGCGGGGCATCGTTGTCTTTGCTCATGGGAGTGGCTCCAGCCGGCTCAGCCCTCGAAATGTGTATGTGGCGGAAGCACTCAATCGCTTCGGATTTGCCACCCTGCTTTTCGATCTGTTGACGGAGGACGAAGAGGGCGATCGATCCAATGTTTTCGATATCCCGCTCCTCGCGGAACGCCTAGTCGCAGTGCTGACATGGATATCGGCGGAACCGCAGACTGCCAAACTGCGGATTGGACTGTTCGGCGCAAGCACAGGCGCCGCTGCTGCGCTTGTGGCCGCGGCTTCACTCGGACACAGGGTCAGCGCGGTGGTATCGCGCGGCGGGCGACCGGATTTGGCGGCTTCCGCGCTCGAAGAAGTTCGCGCGCCGACACTCTTGATCGTCGGCGGCAACGATCATGAAGTACTTATACTCAACAGAAAAGCTCTGACTCGTCTCGCCGGTCCCAGGGAACTCAGGATCATTCCGGGTGCAAGCCATCTTTTTCCCGAACCCGGTGCGCTCGACGCAGTTGTGGCCGAGGCTGGCGCGTGGTTTCAGCGCTATCTCCTGTCCGCAACGCGCAATGCTGGAGGAGACTGATCCCATGTCGTTCGCCGATCGCTCCGAAGCGGGGAAACGTCTGACCGAGGCGCTCAAACATTATCGAGGCAAGAATGTCGTCGTGCTGGCTCTGCCCCGAGGCGGCGTCCCTGTCGCGGCGGAGGTGGCCGCGTACCTGAACGCGCCGCTCGACCTGCTGCTGGTGCGCAAGATCGGAGTACCGACCCAGCCCGAACTTGCCATGGGTGCTGTGATCGATGGTGACAATCCCATCGTGGTACGCAACGATGACGTCATCCGCCTTGCCTGGGTATCGGCGGCTGAGTTTGACAGGTCGTGCCAAGAAGAACTCGCCGAAATCGAACGCCGGCGTCGCCTCTATGTTGGTGATCGCCACCCTGTCGGCGTCGAGGGACGGATAGCGATCATCGTCGATGACGGGATCGCAACGGGCGCGACCGTCCGGGCCGCGATCCGCGGCCTGAGGCGACGCAAGCCCAGCAGCATCGTGGTGGCGGTTCCTGTGGCCCCGCCGGATACGATCGAGGCTTTGAGGAAAGAGGCCGACGATGTCGTCTGCCTTGAAATACCCGAATTCTTTCAGGCAATCGGCCTTTACTATCGCGATTTCCGGCAATTGAGGGATCAGGACGTGATCGCCCTTATGGACGCCGCACAGACAAGGGTAGCTGCGGGAACTCCCTCCACGAGAGATAAATCGGGGCCCAGGCATTCCTGACATGCGGCGTGGCCTCGGCCCGCGATGGCCGTCACCGCTGGGAGCGGCCAACGATTTCCGCGACGGCTAGGGCATGGGGTTGTGCCGCTCCCGCGACTTGTCGGCAGCGGACCTGCCTGCCGAGGCCGAAATTATCCACATTGAGAGCGAACAGCTGAAAGTGATAGTGGTGGATGCCATGTCCCTTGGGCGGGCATCCGATGCATTCGATAATTGATCCCCTTGGCTTCCGGTATGCCGTCGGCGGTGATGCTGGTTTCAAGGTTGATGATTCTGAAGTCGGGTTCTCGCCGATCCATTTCATCCAGGGCATCGCCCCAAATGTAGTCGAAAGGCACGGCCCTCGGAATTGGGCCGGACTTGCGTTCCGCAAGAGTTACGTATCCGAGCGCGGACTGGAGATGAGGCTCATGAAGCGCTGGATCGCAGGGGCGCGGCATGATCTGGTCGATGCCGCGGCCGGTCATCACGTCACCGCAAAGAAAGAGCCTCATCGATACCGACCTCAATGCCGATGGTCTACGGGCCGCAAACTCTATTTGAAAAGAATGGCATCGGACCACATGAATGGCGTTGATCCTCATCAATGCACCAGCTGTCCTCCCGAACGTGCCCTCTGAACCGCGCATACGCATCTTTTTGCCTCGGGCAGGCCGTCTTGATTGAAATCAAGACCTTTCACCGGTGAGGGGCGTATCTGGAGATGGATTGTTTCAGGACTGAGGAGGTCGTCATGAGTGACACGCAACTTCCGGTACTCGATCACACAATCCAGCAAACGAATTTGTGGCTGAAGAAGCTCATGGTGGGACACCATTTCCAAACCCGTCATGATGCCTACAGTGCGCTGCGAGCGGTGCTGCATGCCTTGCGGGATCGCCTCACGCCGGACCAAGCAGTCCATTTCGGCGCGCAGCTTCCGATCCTTGTCCGGGGCATATATTACGAAGGTTGGCACCTCGCCGGAAAGCCGACGGACGATCGCCAAGTCAACGAATTCATTCAGCGAGTTGCCGCAGAATTCCCACCGCAATTTCCCCGCGATGCGCTCGCCGTAACGCAGGCGGTGTTCGACCTTCTCTTCCAGGAAATTGATCCAGGCGAGACGGCAAAGATCATCGACACGCTTCCGGTTCCGCTGAGAATCTTGTGGCCTTCTGCGGCTCAACGCTAGCCGGGTCGTCGTGCGATTGGCCACTGAGAAAAACACAGGAGTCCCTCAAGACCAATACGCGGCCCCAAGCCGCGAGATGCCCAACCGTCTTCAAATAGAAGGGCAGGCGTCACTACATCGTCGGCTCAGCCTGCCGCTCCTCGTCCTGTACGGTGTCGGCATCACCGTAGGTGCAGGCATCTATGTGCTGATAGGAGCGGTTGTTGGCCATGCAGGCATCTACGCTCCCTGGTCCTTTGCATTGGCCGCTTTTGTGATGGCATTCACTGTCGGTTCTTATGCCGAACTGTGCACGCGTTTTCCAGTCAGCGCCGGCGAAGCCGCCTACGTCAGGGAAGCGTTCCATTCGCGCCCCCTCTCTGTGTTGACGGGCCTGATCACCATCGGGATCGGAGCGGTCTCTTCCTCTGCGGTTGCGCTTGGATCGGCTGGATATATCCAGCAATTCATCGATCTGCCGCAAAATCTCATCGCTGTGATCGTCGTGTTGGTTCTCGGCGTGGTGGCGGCTTGGGGAATTTTGGAATCTGTGCTCCTCGCGAGTTTATTCACCGTGATCGAGGTCGGCGGATTGGTGGCGATCATTGCTGCCGGCATCTATGCCGATGTGCCGGCGACCATATCCTTGCAGCCGCCCCTCGAGATCGAAGCGCTGTCAGGGATCGCTTATGCAAGCCTTCTCGCCTTCTTTGCGTTCATTGGCTTTGAGGATCTTGCCAATGCAGTGGAAGAGGCGAAAGTCCCTCACCGGGATATCCCGCGAGCCATGGTGCTCACACTGATCATCTCCACATTTCTCTATATTGCAGTGGCGGCCACTGCGGTTGGTGCTGTTTCCGTCGAAAGACTGTCAACGGCGCCAGCACCGCTCAGCCTGGTCTTCCGCGAATTGGCCGGCATCAGTCCGATGACGATCAGCGCAATAGCTATTGTCGCAACGTTGAATACAATTCTGGCACAGATGACCATGGCCGCACGCGTGATCTATGGCATGGCGCGCGGAGGCGACTTGCCGAGGGCTGCCGGCCACGTCAATCCACGAACCGGAACACCGCTTCTGGCCACATGTCTCGTGGCCGTCGTTGTGATCGCCTTGGCATTGTCGGTGCCGTTTGAGTGGCTCGCGGAGAGCACTTCTCTGGCAACATTGTCAGTCTTCGGGCTGATCAATCTGGCCTTGCTGACGATTCACGTTCAGCGAGCCAACGTGCACCGCCATCACTTGCGCGTTCCAATCTGGGTCCCAGCCGCAGGATTCATCAGTTGCGTGGCAATGATCGCGAGCGCATTGCTGCGCTGACCGTCGGTTTCACAAGACACCGGCAACGGTAGGTCGAGACTCTCTGACGATAGCGCCGGATGTCTCTTGCGGCAGCGGCCTGAGGACCACGAAAATGGGGGGCTCGCCGCAGAATGTCAGGGTCGTGGCCGCCATACCAAACGCGTCAAAGCCGTCAGCGCGCTGACCGCGCTGACGTGAAGAATTCGATGGTCAGGCCGCCTTGACCGTGATCTTCTTCTCGGCTTTCTGGGCCTCGGCAGTTTTGGGAAGTGTCACTGTCAGCACCCCCTTGGCGAAGGTCGCATCGATTTTGTCGGCGTCCACTCCTACCGGAAGCTGAAACGAGCGCTGGAAGGAGCCGTAGCGACGTTCGGACAGATAGTAGTCCTTCTCCTTCTCTTCCTTTTGTTCCCTCTTCTCGCCCTTGATGGTGAGAGTGTGATTTGACAGCTTGATCTCGACGTTATTCTCGTCGATGCCGGGCAGCTCGGCCGTGATTTCGTATTCAGTTCCCTTCTCCACAAGATCCATCGCAGGCGCGACCGACCAAGCCTCCCGCAGCTTGGGCATGTCCAGATCGAAAACCGAGCGCGAGGATGGCAAACGCCAGCCGAACGGATGGAAGTCGTCGAATGCGCGTTCGATCTCGCGGCGCAGGTTGTTGAACGGTGTCCAGCCTTCGGGGGATGCGATGGTGGATTTCTCGGACTTTACAGGTAGTTTGGTGGCAGCTTCAGCCATGGTTTTTCTCCTCTCGAGTTGAATTGCTTGGCAGATGCCGGTCGATCCGTCACTTCGCGAATTCACGTCTTGCGACGCTTTCTTCGCCCGCTTAATCAACTTCGGCTCGGCAACTTCGGCTCGGCCTGACATGGTTTGTATTAAAGCCTAAAGGCGTGACGGCCTCATTGATCCGCATCAAAGATCAGCCGAATTTTCTGGCGACCTAAGAGGGGGCAGCGTCGTTTGATACCGATCAATGCGGTCGGCGCCCCAACCGGATAGAGGGATGTATGCGTCTCTTTGCATTGAACGGTTCCGAAGAGTTGGGCGCGGCGGCAGCGTCGGCGCTTGGCGTCAAGATCGACCCGCATGAGGAGCGCGACTTCGAAGATGGCGAACACAAAACCCGCCCACTTGTTAGCGTACGCGGGAAGGACGTCTATGTTTTGCTTAGCCTCGCGGGAGGCGGCGGTTCATCCGTCAATGACAGACTGTGCAAGCTCTTGTTCTTCCTGGCGACGTGTCGCGAAAACGGCGCTGCACGAGTGACAGCGGTCGTTCCCTATCTCGCCTATGCTCGCAAGGACAGGCAGACCAAGGCTCGCGATCCGGTGACAACGCGCTACGTAGCGAAGCTGTTCGAGGCTGTAGGGACCGACCGGATTGTAACACTCGACGTCCACAATTTTGCAGCGTTCCAGAACGCGTTCCGGTGCGAGAGCATACATCTCGACACGCGCAAGCTATTTGTGCCGATCATCCGCACTCTTGTGGGCGACCACCCGGTCACGGTCTTTTCGCCCGATTGCGGCGGCGTGAAGCGGGCACAGTTGCTCAAGGAGACTTTTGAGGCGCTCACGGGGAAAGATATCGGCTTCGGTTTCATGGAGAAGCGCCGAAGCCGCGGCGTGGTTTCCGGGGATATCTTCGCCGGTGACGTCACCGGCTCGGATGTGTTCATCGTCGATGACATGATCGGCACCGGCGGGACCATGTTACGCGCTGCGCTTGCCTGCCGCGAACGCGGTGCAAACGCTATCCACGCGATTGCCGCGCACGGTGTGTTCGGCAAGGGTGCCAAAGCGCTGTTCGACAGCCCGGCAATAGACCGCATCATCGTTACTGATAGCGTCGCTTCGGCGGCAAGCGCCAAAGCCGATTACCCTTCAGCCCGACTCGACATTCTGCCGGCTGGTTCCTTGATTGGCGAAGCCGTCAAGCGCCTCCACTCACATTCTTCAATATCCGATCTCCTGGGGATCGAGAACTGAGGCATTCTCGCTCCGCCTGCTGGATGTAACGGATAGCGAGAGGCCGCCATTTCCCGGCGTGACGAACCGGCCGCTCGAGCAGGTGAGCAATGCACAGCCGGGCCCTCAGCAGCGCCCGATACCCGCCATAGAGTGCGAGGAGCCCGGTATCCGGGCGGTAGGGGAAGCGGTTATCGAGTGCGTGGTTCAGCCGAGGCCGGATCCATGGCATGCCGAGAATGTCACATTCCATTCCAAGGCAATTGATCTCGTCATAAGGGTCTACGATACGCATCGAACGATTGAATTCCAGGCAGTCGATGATCTGCGGAGGTTCAGCCAGGCAGACATGCTCAGGGCGCAGGTCGCCATGTCCTTCGACGATCGCGCCGCTGGCAACCCTCGCTTCGATCCACGGCCTTGATCGTTGCAGGAGGTTGTCCACCATATCGAGCGTATCCGAGGCGATGTCGACCAGCCCAAACTCATGGCGCAGCAAGATCGCGCGGTTGATCCGCTGCTCCTTGACGAGTTGCCGCAGATAGACGTCGCCATTCGTGATTTCAGGTTCCAGTTTCGAATAGAAGTCCGCCAGCAGCTCGGCGACTTTGCCGATCTCGTGCTTGGTTACATTGTCTGTCCGGATGCGCTCATCCAGCATGTCGGTCTGGGGGAGTCTGTTCATCTCAACCAGCCAGTCGATGGCGCGTCCTTCGCCGCCGAGGACGAAACCGCCCGATGCGTTGCGGCAAAGAGGGGTGACTTGCCGGTAGGTTTTCGCGGCAAGCCGCCGGTTCAGTCGCAATTCCTCTCCGCAGAAGAAGCGGCGTTTGGCAATTGTGCTGAAATCGAGGAATGCATGCCGCACCGGCTTCTTCAGTTTGTAGACTCGAGTGTCGGTCAGGAAGACCCAGGACATATGGGTCTCGCGAGCTTCAACGTGTGTCGTCGCATGATTGTACGCTGCCGGTTCGCTCAGAAAGCTCACCTTTTCCGCAAGGTCTGCGATGTGCCGTCGCCTTGTCATCGTGGACACAATGCCCGCAGGCGCGTGTAGGCACTTTGACACGTATCAAGGACCAGCCCGCAACCCCTGACATGATGCGGGCAGTCAACAACGCGCGAAGTGACGCCGGAAATTATGGATCGCAAGCACAGTTTCAACATCGGCTATCTCATCGCCGCGCTGGTTCTGATCGCGCTCTTCCAGCTGTGGCTAGGGTATCGGGATGTGGCCTCGATCTCCTACAGCGACTTGGTGCGCTATGTTTCGGGCGGGAACGTCGCATCCGTGACGGTGACGGAAACGACGATCCAGGGTCGCTTTTCGGCGCCGCAGAACGGCAAGCAGTACTTTGTCGCCAACCGCGTCGATCCCGACATGGCCGAACTGTTCGAGAAAGCCGGCGTCGAAATAACGGGCGCCACCGACAGCAACTGGCTGACCACGATGCTGTCATGGGTGCTGCCCACGCTCATCTTTTTTGGCTTGTGGGCCTTCCTGTTCCGGGGGTTCGCGGATCGTCAGGGAATGGGCGGGCTGATCAACATCGGCAAGTCAAAGGCCAAGGTTTATCTGGAGCGCAAGACAGGGGTCACCTTTGACGATGTCGCTGGTGTCGATGAGGCCAAGGCTGAACTGCAGGAGATTGTTTCCTTCCTGAAGGACAAGGACAAATACGGCCGTCTCGGCGCCAGGATTCCGAAAGGCATCCTGCTCGTAGGGCCGCCTGGAACGGGCAAGACCTTGATGGCGCGGGCCGTCGCAGGCGAAGCGGGTGTGCCGTTTTTCTCAATCTCCGGTTCCGAGTTTGTCGAAATGTTTGTCGGCGTCGGGGCGGCGCGAGTACGCGACCTGTTCCAGCAGGCGCGACAAGCCGCGCCCTGCATCATTTTCATCGACGAACTGGATGCACTCGGGCGCGCCCGCAGCCCGTTCGCGGGCTATGGCGGCGGCGACGAGAAGGAACAGACGCTGAACCAGCTTCTATCGGAGCTGGATGGCTTCGATCCGCGGGTCGGCATCGTGCTGCTCGCTGCCACCAACCGGCCGGAGATTCTCGATCCGGCTCTGCTACGGGCCGGGCGATTCGACCGGCAGGTGGTGCTCGACCGACCCGACCGCAAAGGGCGCGCGGCGATTGTCAAAGTCCACATGAAAAACGTTTCGGTCGCCCTGGAAGTCAGTGCGGACGAAATCGCCGCGATCACGCCCGGCTTCACTGGAGCGGACCTTGCCAACCTCGTAAACGAAGCCGCTATCGTGGCCACGCGTCGCGGTGCCGACCAGGTGACGATGGATGACTTCACCAATGCGGTCGAGCGTATCGTTGCCGGGTCGGAGCGCAAGAGCCGCCTGCTCAAGCCTGAAGAACGTGAGCGGGTTGCCTTTCACGAAATGGGGCACGCCCTGGTGGCGGTGGCGACGCCCAGGGCCGATCCGCTACACAAGGTCTCGATCATCCCCCGCTCGATCGGTGCGCTTGGTTATACGATGCAACGCCCGACCGAGGATCGATTCCTGATCACAACCAGCGAACTCAAGGATCGGATGGTGGTGCTCATGGGCGGCCGCGCGGCCGAGGAAATCATATTCGGCGAAGTATCGACCGGCGCGGCTGACGACCTTGCCAAGGTCACGGACGTCGCCCGCCAATGTGTCACGCGCTTTGGCATGGACCAGACAGTAGGCCAGGCGGTTCTCGAAGAGCAGCGGCTGCAGTGGCTGGGTGACGCGCCAGGCTCTCCGCACCAGAAGGATTACTCAGAGGCAACAGCACGGGAGGTGGATCTCGCCGTCAGGGGCATGATCGAAGCGGCCTACACCTCGGCAAAGGAAATGCTCAATGCAAGGACCGCCGATTTGCGCGCCGGTGCGAAACTGCTGCTCGAGAAAGAAACGCTGACGCCCGACGATTTCGCGCCGCTACGTCGCGCGGCGCAGCTCCTTCCCGCAGCCTGAGCGAAAAGTCGCCGAGACGACCTGTCTCGCGCCCCCACCGGCGACAGACATACTGTCACCCGAGCGCCCGCAGTGGAATCGATCGATTCAAATGCGGGCGCCATGCTTTGACGGGCGCATTCCCTTCAAATATGGCAAATTCGATATGGATCGCGCGCTCGGGATCTTCTGATCGCGTGAGGCACGAGTAAGTCCTCAGTTGGACAACAGCCGATTGATCACTCCGCGACCGATAAGCGAGCGCGTCACGCCGCCAAAAGCCCATTCCCGAAGGCGGCTGTGACCGTAGGCTCCTGCAACCAAGAGGTCGGCCCCAATCTCGCGCGCGATATCCTCTAAGGCCTGAGCAGCATTAGCATGGCCCAATTCCAGGACTTCGGCACGGGCCTTGACACCATGTTTCATCAAGAAACGGACGACGTCGGCAGCGCTTCCTTGGGCGGACTTCAGGTCATTTTCCGCAATGGTGGCTACTACGGCCTCGCGCGCATTCCTCAGGAACGGCATCGCGTCAGCTATGGCGCGGCGCGCCTCGCGCGCATCCTTCCAGGCGACGAGCACGCTCTTTGCATCGAGTGCTGCCAAACCGTCTGCCGCGAACAAGACAGGGCGCCCAGCAGACAGGATCAGCGTTCCAGCGTCGACAGTTCGATGATGATTGCCGGCGATGCCTGGGGCGGGAGAACCAGTGACGATTAGATCCGCAGCGCGCGCATGCATTGCGAGAAGCCGCGTCGGATTGCCGACGTCCCCCCGCCAAGACACTTTTTCGCTGTCGCCGGCGATGCCCAGGAATTCCTCCTTCAAAGCCTTGAGGCGGTCTTCGATTTCTGCGGCGCGCTGCCGCATCATCTCAGCCGCAACGACGCCGCCATCGTCGCTTGGAACGAAAACTTGTGGGTCGGCCGCGGCGAACGCGATCAAGTCCGCTTCGAACCGGCTGGCAAGATCCAGCGCGAACTTCAACCGTGGGGAAGCCGGGGAATCCACATCAAGCTGGACCATGATTGTGTTGAAGATCATCTTCTTCCGCCTCCGCGTTGAGGCGACATCAACATAACGAAGCGGCGCTCGCTTTGATGCGCATCAAAGGATTTGGCAAATCTGCCGATTTGTGTCGACAGCTTTGATTTCTGGGAGAGTGATCCAATCGCGGCGAACCCATTCAAGATTCGTGAGCGAAACCAGCAGAATTCTGCGAGAGTATTATTTTGGGCGAAAGATCGGCGATGTGTTTTTCCGCGACGGCAAGTTTCATCACCATGGGCCTGACCGGCGCCATGGGAATTGCGGCACTCCGACGAAGCAATACCTGGCAAGAGCTTCCCATTGCCTCGGCGCCGATCTTCTTTGCAATTCAGCAGGGACTGGAGGGGCTGCTGTGGCTCAATTTACCGGTAGATCCGCAAGGATCGATCTCGACCTGGTTGACATTTCTGTTCTTGATCGCTGCGGAGGCATTCTGGCCGATCTATGTGCCGGTCGCTACTCTCCTGATCGAGCCGAATGAAGGTCGCCGACGGCTCATCTTGGCCTGTCTTGCGGCCGGTATCGCGGTTGGCGCTTACCTCCTTTGGGACATAGTCAGATCGCCACACGGTGCTGTCATCCAAGCTGGCCATATCGTCTATGTGAACGTAACCAACCACGGTGTCGTGGTGGCACTTGCGTATCTTGCTGCGACTGCACTCCCTTTGATGCTTTCAACGCGGCCCATGGTGGCCGCCCTTGGAGTGATCGTTCTCGTGGGTTCGGCCATTGCTTTCGCATTCTATTGGGAGGCTTTTGTCTCTGTCTGGTGCTTCTTCGCGGCGGCCGCCAGCATCGTTCTTGTATTGTATTTCGAAACCTCGTACCGAAAGCGGATCCTGGTCACCAGCATTGGAAATTAAGCACGAACTGCCGGAAAATACGCGTTCGTTTTGCTCGATGTCGCGAGCGGTGAGCATGCCGCTGACGTACCGCTTCATCAACGAGAATCGTCACGAACACGCGGTCATTTCGATGTGCCGGGTGTTGCGTATCGCCCGGGCGGGTTTCTACAGATGACTGTACAGGCCTGTCAGCGATTATGCGAAGGAAGATGCCAGGCTGCTGGAACTCTTCCGCGATTCCTACAGGGCGAGCCATGGGGTGTACGGCGCACGCAGGGCCCGAGCGATTTCGACGGCGACGGGCACCCCGCCACGTGGAAGGGCATAGACCAACCACCGGCTTGTCCCCCATCGGAGACAGCCTGGCCGCGAGCTGCCGGCTGGCGTCCACGCGATCTGTAAATATGATGCCGGAGGTCTTCATGGCGCAAGCGATCCCAAGTCCATGGACACTTCTTGCACGTTCTCAGCCCGGCACGGCTATCAGGCGCCGCAATTGCTCGCGAAGCTTCAGCGCCGGCAGTTTGGTGAAGTCCTTTGCGACCTGCGCCCGCACGACCGAAGCGAGTCCGGTCGGCATGAGCTCGCGCAGGACCCCCAGCATGCGGGGCGGCGCGCAGATCACCAGTTGGTCGAAGTCTCCCGCGCCCCGGCGAGCCTCCAGGTTCGACAGGAGCGAGAGAGCGAACCTCCGAGTCTCATCGCGCACGGGATCGGCATGGTATTCCATCGCGGAGCGTCGTGCGCCGATCGACGCGAAGCTGCGCCCCGGGGCATCCGCCATGATGTCACGCAGTGGCCGATGTTCGGCGCTGACCTCGAAGATGGTCTCCACCGGCGCCTGCTCCATGTTGCCCGCGTGTTCGGGATGGCGGACCAAGCGGGCGTGCGCTGCGTCAGCCAGAAGCACCCAGATCTCTGTCTTGCGCATCAGCGACCCCCACATGCCGTAGCCAGAATTCGGGAAGTCCTCTGCCCCTGCATTGACCTCGATCAAGATTCGTCAGCCTGATCTGGCCGGGGCAGATGCTGGAACGCGTTTGCCGGCCGGGAAGCACCTTTTCGGCCGCGAGATCGGGCGCGGCGCGTCCGGGTTCCCGGTGTTGTCTGCCCGCGCCGCTGCGTGGTCATTCCTGGAAGACAAAGGTCCCGGGAGCGGTGCCGATCGGCGCGAGACCTTTGTCCGGGGCGCCAGTCGCTGGCGGCGCCGCCGGGCAGCTGCTCTTGCCGTCCAGCCAGGCTTTCCATTCCGGCCACCACGAGCCATTCCGGGACGTTGCGTTGGCCAGCCAGTCGTCCGGCCCGACATAGAACGCTCCCACTGGTCGGTGCGATTGGCGGTAGCGGCTGCGCGGATTGCCGGGCGGGTTGACGATGCCGCTGTTATGGCCGCCGCTGGTCAGCACGAAGGTCAGGTCGCAGTCGGTGAACAACTGCGTTTTGTAGACCGATTTCCACGGCGCGATGTGATCCGTCTCCGTGGCGACGACAAACATCGGAGCAGAGATGTCCTTGAGCGCGATCACGCGTCCCTCGACCGCGAATCGCCCTGCCGTCAGGCGGTTCTCCAGGAATAGGCTCCGCAGATACTGCGAATGCATCCGCGCGGGCATCCGCGTGGTGTCTGCAACCCACACGCCCATGTCGGTCGGCAGATCGTCCTTGCCCAGGAAGTAGCGCCGGACGGCCCGCGACCAGATCAGGTCCTCGGACCGGATGGTCGAGAAAGTCCGCGCCATCTGCGGGCGGTCGAGATAGCCCTGATCCCACATCAGGTCCTCGAGGAAGGCGACCTGGCTCTCGTCGACGAAGAGCAACAGCTCGCCCGCCTCGGCGAAATCGACCTGCGCGGCCATCAGCGTGATGCTGGCGAGGCGGTCGTCGCGCTCGCGTGCCATCGTTGCCGCCGCGATCGCCAGCATGGTGCCGCCGAGGCAGTAACCAACCGCATGGACCTTGCGTTCGGGCACGATGGCATTGACCGCATCGAGCGCCGTCAGGACACCTGTCCTGCGGTAGTCCTCAAGCGACAGATCCGCCTGCGCAGCGGTCGGGTTGCACCACGAGATCATGAACACCGTGAAGCCTTGGCCGACAAGATAGTTGACCATCGAGTTGTCCGGCGAGAGGTCGAGGATGTAGTACTTCATGATCCATGCCGGCACGATCAGGACCGGCTCTGCCTGGACCTGCGCGGTCCGCGGCGCATACTGGATGAGTTCGAACAGGTCGTTCCGAAAGACCACGGTGCCCGGCGTGCAGGCTAGGTCCTGGCCGACGCGAAATCCTTCGGGCGCCGGATCGCGGGTTTGGGTCAGGGTTTTCAGGAGGTCCTGGGCGAAATGGGTCGCGCCATCGGTCAGGTTCCGCCCCCCGGTGGCGACGGTTGCGGCGATGATCTCGGGGTTGAGCGCGGGGAAGTTCGACGGCGAGACCGTGTCGAGCGCCTGGCGCGCCATGAAGCGCACACGGTCCGCATCCTCCGGCCGCAGGCCGCGCAGGTGGTCGGTCGCGTGATCCCACCAATCCTGAACAGCCAGGAATCCCTGCTGCCACATCTGGAACGGCGGCTTCCGCCAGCTCGCATGGTCGAAGCGATGGTCATAGCGCTTCGGCGCAAAGGGAGGCGCGACGTCGGTGCCTAGACGGGCGAGATGGCCCGCAAGCTTCAAGGCGTTCTGTCCGGCGCGTTCGACAAGCTCGAGTTGGCGCCCAGGCGATTCGCACATGTGGAATACCCAATCCGTCCAAGCGTCGATGAAGGCATGGGTGGAGACGCCTGCGCTGAGTCGTGCGAGCGCCGCACGTACGCCGCGATCAAGGGTCAGGTGGGGGTGATCCGGAGGTTGGCTGACAGGAGGTGGCGTCCGTCGCCTTGTTTCGGCGCCCGACGTTGTCTCTGGAGCCGGCCGTTTTTCCGGCAAGGCGGTCACCGGCCCCGGATCGTAGGCAATCCGCTTTTGCTCGCGCCTCAAGATGACCTCCACGCACTAGAGGCCTGTTCATGCCATGACTTGAAGAGTTGCGACTTGATCGAAAACAATCCGGCGGCGACGTGAAAGCCGTCATTCCGATAAGGCTATTACGCGCTGACGCGGTTTTAGCGCGCTTTTGGCAGTTCGGGTGGGAAACCGGGCGAGCTGCAAATCATGGAGGAGGATCGCGCAAATCGATCCGTCACGTCCTGCGGCGACCACTGCAGCCGACGCGGAGGGCCGTCTTCGCGACCCCTCCGGCGCCGACCGAGCATCATGTCTGCTTCCGGTCGAATGTTGAGGGTGCCTCTATGGCTGATTTGCGGCGCTTAGCCGCCCGTCGGGATTGGGACCGGAAGCGGTCAGGCAGCTTTAAGGATCCGATATTCGGAAGTGGCCCTTCTGCCGGCGCCGTCAGTCATAAAGTGACCTTCGTTCTCCGGAGGGGCGGCAGCGTACGAGGTTGCCTAGCCTACGAAGGCGCCAAGACTAGAACGCTCCTCGGCTGATTGCCCTTTGTGCCGTATCCTGCCTTCCTGCTATACCGCAGCGTAGGCGCTAACTTGGCTCGAAAGAGAGACGCGTCCCGTGTTCGACACGATCGAGACCTGGCGAGAGCACCGCTATGCCCTCGGCCTGCGATATCGCACGCAGGCTGGCGGAGGAGCCGCGGCCGAGCATGATGAGGCGAGGTAGCCCGTCCGAACCTCCCGCGCTGAGCCGCACGGGGACGAACTCGGTACGGTCGGCTCGCTTCTCATGGGAGAAACCGGCGACGGCCTCCACCCACTTTGGGGCGGTCTCCACCATCCCGGCGAGCCTGCGCAGGGCCGGAAGCGCGATCACGCGGAACGTGACAAGCGTCGCGTTCGGATTGCCTGGAAGGCCGAGGAAGAGCGCCGCGCCAATCCTTCCCACCTTCACCGGCTTGCCGGGTCGCATGGCCACTTTCAGGACGTCCAGCGTCCCGCCGCCGGATCCGACGGCCCAGGAAACATGGTCCTCTTCTCCCGCCGAAACGCCACCGGTGGTGATGACGGCATCGCAGCGTGACGACGCCTCGGCCAATGCTGCAGAGATCGCCTGGCGGGTGTCGGGGACGATGCCGAAGTCGACCACCTCGGCCCAGCGGCAAGCGTCGAGGCTGGCGCGCAGCATGACGCGGTTCGAGTTGAATATCTGGCCCGCAAGCAGCGGCTGACCCGGCTCCTTCAGTTCGGACCCCGTCGAGATCAGGCCGATCCGGATCTTGCGGCGAACCTCGATGTCCGCCAGACCCTGCCCGGCAAGCAGCGCGAGCTGTTGCGCGGTCAGCACGGCGCCTGCTTCGAACAGCCGCTCGCCCTGGCGCAAATCTTCCCCGGCGGTGCGGATGTTGCGTCCGGCGCGCGGCCGTTCGTCGATGACGACGACATTGCCCTCAAGACGGCACTTCTCCTGCATGACGACGGCATCGAAACCTGGCGGAACCGAAGCCCCGGTCAGGATTCGCACTGCGCCGCCGAGGGTCTCTGCAGGCGTGTCACCGGCCGCGATCCGGCCGGTCACGGGGAGCCGCCAAGGCCCCGATCCGGCCAACTCATCGAGTCGCACCGCATAGCCGTCCATCGCAGAGCTGTTGAACGGTGGCAGGGCGAGCGCTGCAATCCCCCCCGTTGCCAGAACACGGCCGTTCGCAGCCAGGAGGTCGATCGTTTCCGTCCCGGCGACTGGCGTCGCCGCCGCAAGCGCCTTGGCGGCGGCGATGTCGACGGGGATGACGGTGCCAGTCGCGCCGGCTTCGCAATGGTCGAGGAAAACTCGCGCAGGCGCGGTCATGGGCTGCTCCGGAAGGGCCTCGTGACGGGAGGAGTTCGGGAGCGCCGCCGGGAGTTCCGGCCCGGCAGCGCGATGCGAGGCGGTCAGCCCGCGCTGTATTCCATCGACTTGAACGAAAGGTCCGCCGCCGAGGCGGGCGCATCCGAGATCTTCCGGATGTTGGCCCAGGTGTGCTTGTAGTTAGGCAGGATCAGCTCGTTCGTGCCGGCGTTGACGATGTTGCCCTGCGCGCCATTCGGCGCGCCGAACACCATGAAGGTCTCCTTTCGCCGCGCGGTAGGCGTCGGATAGACCAGCGCCTGCGTGGCGCCGACATCGTTGAAGACCTCGACGAGATCGCCGGCCTTGACCCCGAGTTCGGCCATGTCCTCCGGGTTGATCTCGATGAACGGGATCGGGAAGCGATCGGAGACGAAGTCGTTGGCCTTGTCGAGGAACCAGTTCTGCCAGATGATGTTGGCGCGGCCGTTGTTGATGAGGAAGGCGTAGTTGTCCCTCTGGTAGGCCTTGCCCGGCGCCTGCAGCCCGCGCCATTCGCCGCCGCAGAACAGCGCCTTGCCGTCCTCGCGGCCGTGCCGCGTGAACTTGCCGTCGGTGTAGAGGCGCTTGGTGCCGACCAGCTGGCCGTTCTCGAAGCCGGCGACCGGCTCCTGCACGCCGTTGTTGCCCATGGCGCGAAGCCGATCATAGGTGACTTCCGGATTGCCGGAGTTGTAGCCGTCCATGAAGGCATCCTCCTCGGTCTTCCAGTCGTAACCCTTGAACTGGTCGGCATAGGCGTCCCGTCCCTCTTCGCGCAGGATCCGTTCCAAATTCTGGGCGATCGCGGCGGCGATCAGGCAATCCGGCTTGGCATTGCCCGGACCGTCCATATACTTCTCGACCAAACGCAACCTGCGCTCGCCGTTCATGGAGGTCAGGTTCATCTCGCCGGACTCTACCGCCGGCAGGATGACGTGCGCGGCCTGGCCGATCTGGCTGTGGATGATGTCCACGTTGACCGAGAACAAGCCGCCCGCATTCATCGCGCCGACAATGGCCTCGACCAGCTCCTCGCGCGTCGACCCCGCATGGGCGTCCATGGCGTCCTTCACCATGTTCGTGCGGCGGTTGTACTCCCGCTTGAACTCGGTCGCGTTGAGTGTGGTCTTGTAGTGGTCGTTGGCCCAGATGTGGTGCACCTTGCCCCGGCCGCCGATGATGAGCTGGTCGATATAGGGAGCCGGACGACCGACATGTGCGTCGGATGGGCGGAAGTATCCCTCCTGATGACCGCCGAGACGGCACACGCCACCGCCTTCGCGGCCGATATTGCCGGTTGCGAGCCCGATGTTCACCAGAGCGCCGATGACGCGGTAGTTGTCGTTGCCCCAGATGATGCCCTTCTCATAACCTGTGGCGCATTTGCGGCGCGAGCCGTCGTCCTTCGGCTTGGCAATCCACTCCGCCGCCTTGACGATGTCGGCCTCGGACAAGCCGGTGATCGACGCGCCTTCGGCGAGCGACATCTTGCACTTCTCCCTTGCCATCTCGAACGAGCCGAGAGCCGCCGGGTGCGCCTCGTCCAGCGGCACCGCGACGTCGCCCTGGAGCGTCGATGCCGCGATGAAGTCCTTGTCCACCCAGCCCTGGTCGCAGATGTAGGTGAAGAGCGTATTGAACAGCGCCAGGTCGGTACCGGTCTTGATCGCCAGGTGCAGCACGTTCTCGGCGCCGGCCTCCACCTCGCAGGCATTGGCGGTGACCGTGCGGCGCGGATCGACGATGATCACTTTTGCGCCATTCCTCATGCCCGGAACCATGTGGTTCAGGAACAAATTGGTCTGGCATTCCAGCGGATTGGTGCCGACCAGCATGATCGTGTCGGTAAGCGTGTAGTCCTCATAGGCGTAGTTCAGTTCGTCAACGCCCATGTCACGCGTCGAGTGAACCTCGGAATTGTAGGCCGGGCGGTTGTGGATGCGGCAGTTCTTGACCTTCATAGAGCCGAAATAGAGCTTGCCGGTGCCCCAGGTGTTCTCGTAGCCGCCGGCCGAGCCGCCATGATCGAACATCGAGACGAACAAATCGTCCTCGTCGTCCTTGTCGATGACGCGGGCGGTGACGCGGGCGACGAGGTCGAGCGCGTCGGCCCAGCTCGTCGGCTGCCAGGTGCCGTAGCGCCAGACCATCGGCTCGGTCAGCCGCTGCTGCTGCGTGCCGGTCTTGTCGGAGCGGCGGTTCTCGGCCATGCGGGCGCCGCGCACGGAACCCAGGCCCGAATTCACCACGCAGCCGTGGTCCGGCTTGATCACGAGGTGGACGTCCTTCCCGTCCTGCTTTACGATGTTGTACATCGAAGGCGCATACCAGGCTTCTGTCTCGGCGGGCTGCTGTTCGGCGAGGTTCACGCCGAAGGCGTTGGCTGCGGCATCCGTGCCGCCCTGCTTGTTCACCGGCCATGTGTAAGCATGGTAGCCGCAGCCGACGATGCAATAGTGGCAGGTGACGTTGTGCTTCTTGGCGTCCGCCGGGATGATCGGCAGGCGGTCGATGTTTCGCTTGTAAGCCATGGTTCCCTCCCTCACAGTACGTTCGACAGGCGGCCGTAGAGTAGCTCGTCCACGCCTTCGGCGTAGATGTCGCCCTTCTCGTCCACCCTCAGCGCGTATTGCGGCAGGTTCTGCGTCGCCTGACCCCAGATCTGCTGTCCCCCGGCCTCGCAGTCGAAGCGGGAATAGTGGCCGGGGCAATTCAGCGTACGATCCGCGGCGACGTAGTTCAGCGCAAAGCCCTTGTGCGGGCAGATCGTCGAGAAGCCGACGATGTCGCCGTCCGGACCCGCGCCGCCTTCGACGCGTGTGCCGAGCTTGAGCAGCACGCCAGGGGCGTTCTCGTCCGGATAGGCAACGTCCAACGGTTCGTTCGGCTTGAGGTCGGCGACATTGCCGAGGCGGTTCGACGGATAGTCGACCCGTGCAAGCGCTGCGGCCTTGGCAGGCGCGGCGGGAAGCACGACGGCGGTGGCGGTAGCGGCGGCGGCAATTGCTCCTCCCCGCAGAAACTGACGGCGGCCGACATCGACCAGCTTATCGCAACGATCCATTGTTTTTCCTCCCTGGTTCGCGACTGGGTACGCAAAGAGTATTGCAAGGAGGATGCCAGAGGCCGCTCGCCGTCCCGGCGCCGCAGTTGCGGGGACTTTGAGATCGCCGTCGATCGCCATGTCCGGAATTCCGGACATGCTGCACCGCCGTTGGTCCGAGAACCCGGACATGCCGGGCGGCGGACGATTCCGGTCGATTTTCGGTGACCCCGGCGCTAGTCTTGCTACCAGGGAGGACAGCGAAGTTGTCTGCACGGTACCCAGCCGCGGGCAAAGTACTCACGCGCCGTTCGGCCATGGCGCTCTGCGCCGGGGCGGCAGCATCGGTCGCGTTTGCCCCGGGCCACCCCCACGCCGAGGGCAACGGCTTCAAGTTCGGCCTGACACCCGTCTTCCTGTCAAACGACCTTGAACTGCTCGCGGCCCTTCGCGCCTACCTGACCGAAGCGATCGGCGAGCCGGTCGAACTGGTCAGCCGGCGGACCTACCAGGAGATCACGGCGCTGCTGGTCTCGGGCCAGCTCCACGCCGCGTGGATCTGCGGCTACCCCTACGTCCAGTTCAAGGCCGACCTCGACCTCGTCGCAACACCGTCCTGGCACGGCCAGCCGCGCTACCAGTCCTACCTGATCGTCGCGGCAGACAGGCATGCGGATACATGGGAAGACCTCAAAGGCGACATGCATGCCTTCTCCGACCCCGACTCGAATTCAGGCTTCCTCGTCACCCGCGCCCTGCTCGCGGAGAACGGGCTTAGGCCCGAAGGCTTCTTCTCCCGTCATTTCTACACCTACGGCCACCGCAACGTGATCCGGGCGGTGGCATCGGGCCTCGCCCAATCCGGGAGCGTCGACGGCTATGTCTGGGATGTAATGAGCGAACTGGAGCCGGACCTCGTCGGCCAGACGCGCATCCTGCGACGCTCCGAATGGCTCGGCTTCCCTCCGGTGGCATCGCCGAAGGGACTGGCAAGCGATCCCCGCGTCGCACGGCTGAAGGAAGCGCTGACGACGATGGATCGTGACGCGAACGGACGAAAGGTTCTCGCCCTGCTGCGTCTCGACGGCTTCGTTGCCACGGAGCCCGAATTGTTCGACACGATCGCGGCCAAAGTCGATACGGTGAGGCGGTTTGGATGAGGCTCATCGGCCGCCTGCGCGCCATTCCCGTCTCCTACCGGGTGCCCGTCCTGGTGGCGCTCCTGATGGTGGCGATCAGCGCAGTCCTCTCGGAGCGCGTGCTCGACCGCCTGTCTCGGACGCAGGAATCCTTCCTCGACGGGCTTGCCGGCAGCTATCTCGACGGGCTGTCGGCCTCGGTGCTGCCGGCAGTGCTGCGCGGCGACGTGTGGGAAGTCTTCGACGCGCTCGACCGATCGCAGACCTCCTACGAGGCGCTTTCGCCGGTCGAGGCTGTCGTCACCGGCGCCGATCTCAGGGTTCTGGCGGCCACGGACCCGACCCGCATTCCCTCCTTCTCGGACCTCCCGGAAGCCTATGCCGCGCGCTACGGCGCGAGGACCGTCACACTCGATGCGAAGGCGGCCACCGGCTTCGCCCGCCGTGACCTGATGCACCAGGGACAGGTTGTCGGGGCGATCCATGCAACCTTCGACGTCTCGCACCTCTTTGCCGAGCGCCGCGAGATCCTCGTGACCCTGCTCGTTACCAACGCCATCCTCGCCGCCGTCTTCGCGCTCGGCGGCTTCCTGCTGGTGCGCCGGATGATCGAGCCGATGCGCGTGCTCGAGGACCACATGCGCGCCGCGGCAAACGGGGTGGCCGAGCCAATCCCGTCAGCGGACTTCCCGGCCCGCGGTGGCGAGGTGGCGAGCCTTTTCAGCGGCTACAACGCGCTCGTCCACGCCGAGCGCGAACGCTCGAACTTCGCCATGCAGCTTGCCGAGGAGGAAAAGCTGGCGAGCCTCGGACGCCTCGCCTCCGGCATGGCGCACGAGATCAACAATCCGCTGGGCGGCCTGTTCAACGCCATCGACACTCTGAAGACGCATGGCGCAACGCCCGGGGTCCGCGACACCTCGATCGACCTGATCGAGCGCGGGCTGCACGGCATCCGCGAGGTGGTCGAGGCAGCGCTTGCCACCTATCGCCCGGAGCGATCGGCGCGACCCTTGAGCGCCCAGGACCTCGAGGACGCCCGCGTCCTCATGAAGCCGGAACTGCGCAGGCGCAGGCAGCGGCTGGACTGGCAAGTCGACTGGCCCGCCGACACCGCGGCAACGATCCCCGGCGGGCCGGTACGGCAAGCCGTGCTCAACCTTCTGCTCAATGCCAGCGCGGCGACCCCCGAAGGCGGCGAGATCGGCCTCAAGGTCGAGCGGACAGCGGATCGGTTGAAGCTCACCGTCTCCGACCAGGGGCCGGGCATGCCCAACGATTCAATTTGCATGCTGACGGAGGCGGACCCTGGTCCCGCCGTGAGCGCCGGCAGGGGGCTCGGCCTGTGGATGGTGCGTCGCATGGTCGACGCATGTGGAGGCAAAACCACCGTCGATACCGACCGGGCGACGGGTTCGGTCGTCACCCTAATCCTGCCGATCCGGGAGGAGGCGCAACATGAACGCAGCCATGCCGCCTGATCGCGCGCGCGTCGGGCTGGTCGAGGACGATCCCGTCATGGGCGGCTCCATCGTCCAGCGGCTGGAACTCGAAGGCTGGGACGTTACCTGGTGGCAAACTGGCGGGGAAGCAGTCGCCGAGCTTGGCCGCGTCGCCTCGGAGTTCGACCTCGTCGTCTGCGACATCAGGCTTCCGGACATGTCCGGCGAGGCGGTGTTCGAGCAACTCGCACGGCAGCCGAACCGCCCGCCCGTCCTGTTTGTCACGGGGTTCGCCGAGATCGACCAGGCGATCCGCCTCATGCGCTCGGGCGCCGTCGACTTCATGACCAAGCCCTTCGCGATGGACGACTTCCTGAAGCGGATTGCCGCCGGCCGGCGCACGGCGCGCTCCGGCGTTCGGCTGAGAGATTATGTGCTTGGCCAGTCGCCGGCGATCCAGCATGCAGAGGACCTCGTCCACCGCTATGCCGCCCATGATTTGCCCGTTCTCATCACCGGCGAGACGGGATCTGGCAAGGAAGTCGCCGCCCGCCTGCTGCATCAGGTCTCGGCGCGGGCCGAACAGCCCTTCGTCGCCGTAAACTGCGCCGCGATCCCGGCCGAACTCCTCGAAAGCGAGATCTTCGGCCACGAGAAGGGCGCCTTTACGGGCGCCCACCAGCGCCATCTCGGCTATGCCGAGCGGGCAAAAGGCGGCACGCTGTTTCTCGACGAGATCGGCGACATGCCGGCGGCGCTGCAGGCCAAGCTGCTCCGTCTGATCGAGAACGAAGCCTTCACGCGGCTTGGTGGCGAGACACCCGTAGCCTTCCGCGCCCGCATCGTGGCGGCAACGCACCGTGACCTCGCGGCCGGGCAGGCCTTGGGCTTTCGCGAGGACCTCTATTTCCGGCTCGCCGTGCTGCCCGTCGAGATCCCGCCGCTGAGACAGCGGCCCGAGGACATCGTATGGCTGCTCGACCGCTTCCTCGAAAACGCCATCGCGCGCTCCGACGCCCGCATCCGCGGCTTCAGCGCGCTGACGGAGGAAGCGGCGCTCGCTCATCCGTGGCCCGGCAATGTGCGCGAACTGCGCAACCGCGTCGATCGCGCCGTGGCGCTCACGGCTTCGGAATGGATCATGCCGGGCGACCTCTTTCCCGACCGCCCGGGAACGCAGTCTCAGCCCGGCTTCCTGCCGCTGGCCGATGTGCGCGACGCGGCCGAACGCCGGCAAATCGAACGTGCGCTGGAACAGACCGGCGGTCAGGTCATCAAGGCGGCGGAACTGCTGGGCATCGGCCGCTCGACGCTCTGGGAAAAGATGACCAGGCTTGGAATTCGCGACTGACGTTCCGCGTAGACCTGCCTGACGCCTCGTGCTGCTTGCCGTAGCCTTAGATCAATGTAGTGCTTCCCTCCGTTGTCAGATATGCCTCGCTAGCGGCTGCTGGCGGCGACCCAGGCTTCGCGCTTCCCTCGCAACGATGTCCGCTCTCAGCGTAGGGAAATGCCGGGCGCGATGACCGAAATGAGGCGCGAAGCGGTTCGACAGCTTTGGGGCCGTCAACGGACGGTCCGCTTTTGGACTTGAAGGATGAAAAGCGGCCGTTAGCTATCGACCGCAATTGGCTCGTAGAGGCCAGCTCCAAATTCCTCTAACGGCCGGCGGCACTCGCGTCTGTCCATATCCTAGTGGACCAGATCACTCGAGAGGATGTGGCTGACTTGGTGCGGCTCTGCGGTCGCGATCAACGATGCAGCCCCCTAACGCGCGGCAAACTGGCAGCGATCTGCCTAAAAGTCGAAATTGCTAACTGGAGTGTATGAGGCGGCTGGAGCCGCCTCATACCGATCAGCTCTTGATCTCGATGCGCTTGACGTGTGACTGGGCCTTCGCCGTTTTAGGCAAAGTGACGGTCAGCACGCCGTTCTTGAAGGCGGCCGAAACCTTGTCCTCCTCGACATCGTAGCCGAGCGGAACGCGGCGCTCGAAGCGGCCGTAGAAGCGTTCAGAGAACTGGCGATTGTTGTCCTCCGTCTCGGAGCGCTTCTCGCCCTTGAGCGTCAGCACGCCGTCATCGAGTAGGACCTCGATGTCCTTCTCCTCCAGTCCAGGCACCTCTGCCGTGACGCGGATCTCCTTCTCTTCGTCGGAAATTTCCACGCTCGGCCAGTTCCCGCCGAAAGGGGAGAACCTGCCAAGCGACGGCAGTCGGCTGTCGAAGCCGCGAAAAACGTCGTCGAACAGCCGGTTCACCTCACGGTGCAGCGACAGGAATGGATCGCGATCGCCGTCGCGAAAAACGGTTGGAGTCCTGTTGCCTTCTTCTCGGCCCCAGGGGATCAAATCACGTACGCCCATCATCTTTCTCCTTCCGTGTCTTGGGCAAAGCTCCGCTGGCGAGCCGGGCTTGAAGCCCGGCCACCAGTCGAGTTGCTGTCATCGATTGATCAGGCAGCCTGCTTTTCGGCCTCTGCCTTGGTCTTCGTGCTCTCGATCTTCGGCGCGACCTTGCCACCGGCGATCTCGATCCGGCGCGGCTTCATCTCTTCAGGAATCTCGCGCTTGAGATCGATCGTCAGCAGGCCGTTCTTCAGCCCGGCGCCGGTGACCTTCACATGGTCGGCCAACTGGAAGCGGCGCTCGAAGGCGCGCCCGGCGATGCCGCGATGAAGATACTCGCCGGTCTCCTCGCCGGACTTCTGACCCGCCACCATGAGCATGTTCTGCTCCTGGGTCATCGACAGCTCGTTCTCCGCGAAGCCGGCCACCGCCATCGTGATGCGGTAGTCGTCGTCGCCGATCTTCGCGATGTCGTAGGGAGGCCAGTTGTCGACGGTCGTCACCCTGCTCGCATTCTCGAGCAGATCGAAGACGCGGTCGAAGCCAATGCTCGACCGATAGAGCGGTGAAAAGTCGAAAGCGGTTCTCATAGCCATATCCTCCTTGCGTTGAGCAACATGGGTACGAGGAGCGCCAAGAAGGCGGCGCTCCTTGACCATGCCGGCCCACTTTGGCAGCCGGCGCTATCGATCTGGGAATTTGCTCCCACGACGTCAAGAGTAGCAACAAACAAAGTGATAGAGCAGCTTGGAACACACCGTTCTGACCCAGCATTCTCCCGCTGATCGTTCTTCTAGGAAGGAAGCACACAGCTTGAGGTATCGAACCATCACTATGGCGCGAGAGCACGTGATATCGGTGCTCGGGCCGATCGACGAAACCTTGATCGCGGAGGGCTACCGGCGCGTCCCCGGAGGAACCACGCGAGGCGTGGGCGTGGCTCAATGGCGACGAGGCGTTGATCAACCAGGGGCGACCTCTGCCTGGCACGTGTGTGGCTACCTTGATCGATTTGCTGGAAGTTGACGAGGACGAGTGAGTTCCAACGCCTGGAAGATTGTACCAGCCGGAAATCTTGACGCGCGCCAGGCCGCCAACCATCTCGTAAGCGGGTGCCTGTAACCGCCCGATTGCTTGCTCTCAGACTACAATCAGAACAGAGGAGGAAGTGATGAACGATATTCGGTTTCCCGAGCCTGTTGTTCTCAAGTTCCAGGCAACGGGAAAGCGCAGCGTTGCGAGCATTTACGAAGCAATCGAATGCATGGGGCAGCAGTGGCCTCAATGGGCGCGCGGCCGAAGCTGGCGTGCAGCTATCGAATCTGTCGGGACGCCCTCGATGGCTGGCGCAGCGAACGCGAGGCGCGAAAATCCTTTCTGAAGGCCGCCCGCAAGGCCGGTTTGCTCTCGCGGGGATGGCAAGCTTGCTTGAAACCAGGCTTGGCAGGCAATGAGCGCGCAGCACCGCTTTTCCGCAGACCTATCAATGAAGCGCGATGATGCCGTCCACGGCATTCCATTCGGACGGCCTGATCAGCCGATGATGGGCAACGCGGACGGAGTGGAGCGCGCCTTCGAGCTCGCGCTCCCAATAGCCGAGAAAGCCTTGCAGCGAAGGAAAGTGGGGGGCGAGATCGTATTCCTGCCAGACGAAGAGCTCCAGGAGGCTCGGATGGTCAGGCAAGTGATAGTGAATCTCGGCGGTCGTCAGGCCGTAGCCTTCCATCTGCAGCCGGAACTCCCGGCTTACTCGGCTCGCCATGCAAGTCTCCTTTCGCTGAAGCTAGGCATCAAGTCGCTGAGAGTTCTCGTAGTTCCGCGCACCGCTGGCGGTTGTCGGATGCACGTTGTCGAGGCTCACGAGGGCGTCCATGATCTCGTCGAAGGAGATGGGGCTTTCCGCGCCGGGCGGCTGGCGCAACGCCGGCATGGATTCAACCGCGCAGGCGTCCGAGGCCCATGAAGAAAGGATGGCGCGCTTTTCCCGCACATCCAGCGTGCGGTCGGCCAGCACGTCGTCCGGACGCTTGAAGAAGCGCGCCGGCGTCAAAAGCCGGTCGAGGAAAGGGTCCGAGGTTTCGGGCGCAATTGAAGGGATGATCGGGGCTGGCTTCTTGTCCATCGATGGTCCTCCGCTCGCAGATAAACTCCTGTTTGTTGGCGCCGAAATCAGCGCTGTGACGACAGAATTTTGGTGAAATTTTCGCCGAGTTCAAGAGGGCGGATGCCTCGTGCGATCGAAAAAATGCGCTACGATTACAATGCGCTAGCACTCGCCACATGAGAGTGCTAAAATTTTAGCGTGAACCTCTTGAAATGCCAAATTCCGAAAACTAGCTCGAATTGCGCGCGATGCCTGACGAAGGGTCGCAGCGCCCCGCACCGGCCCGACATTGCCGGTCCGGTGTGGAGGAACTTCAAAAATCTGTTTGTCCTGAAGGAGAACGACATGGCGTTCCGTCCATTGCATGACCGCATCCTGGTCCGCCGCATCGAGGCCGATGAGAAAACGGCCGGCGGCATCATCATCCCCGACACCGCCAAGGAAAAACCGCAGCAAGGCGAAGTGATCGCCATCGGCCCCGGCGCGCGCGATGAAAGCGGCAAGCTGGTCGAGCTCGACGTGAAGGTCGGCGACCGCATCCTGTTCGGCAAGTGGTCCGGCACCGAGATCAAGCTCGACAGCGAAGACCTGCTCATCATGAAGGAAAGCGACGTGATGGGCGTCATCGAGGCGCAGGCTGCGCTGAAGAAGGCCGCCTGAGGCTTTGAAAGAAGAGATCAGTCAACGAAAGCTGCCTAAGAAGGAGTGATCCAATGGCTGCCAAGGAAGTCAAATTCCATTCCGACGCGCGCGAGAAGATGCTGCGGGGCGTCGACACACTCGCCAATGCCGTGAAGGTGACGCTGGGGCCCAAGGGCCGCAACGTCGTCATCGACAAGTCGTTCGGCGCGCCCCGCATCACCAAGGACGGCGTGACCGTGGCGAAGGAAATCGAGCTTGAGGACAAGTTCGAGAACATGGGCGCGCAGATGGTGCGTGAAGTCGCCTCCAAGACCAGCGACATTGCCGGCGATGGCACCACCACGGCCACCGTTCTCGCCCAGGCGATCGTCAAGGAAGGCGCCAAGGCCGTGGCGTCGGGCATGAATCCGATGGACCTGAAGCGCGGCATCGACAAAGCCGTGGACGCGGTCGTCGAGGAGCTGAAAAAGAACGCCCGCAAGGTCACAAAGAATGACGAAATCGCCCAGGTCGGCACCATCTCGGCCAATGGCGACGCGGAGATTGGCCGCTTCCTCGCCGAGGCGATGCAGAAGGTCGGCAATGAGGGCGTCATCACCGTCGAGGAGGCCAAGACAGCCAACACCGAGCTCGAGGTGGTCGAAGGCATGCAGTTCGATCGCGGCTATCTATCGCCCTACTTCATCACCAACCAGGACAAGATGCGCGTCGAGCTGGAAGAGCCGTATGTGCTGATCCACGAGAAGAAGCTCTCCAACCTGCAAGCGATGCTTCCGGTCCTCGAGGCCGTTGTGCAGTCGGGCAAGCCACTGCTCATAATCGCTGAGGACGTTGAGGGCGAGGCGCTTGCCACGCTGGTCGTCAACAAGCTGCGCGGCGGGCTCAAGGTCGCAGCCGTCAAGGCGCCGGGCTTCGGCGACCGCCGCAAGGCGATGCTCGAGGACATTGCGATCCTCACCGGCGGCACCGCGATCAGCGAGGATCTCGGCATCAAGCTGGAGAACGTGACGCTGCAGATGCTCGGCCGCGCCAAGAAGGTGGTGATCGAGAAGGAAGATACCACGATCGTCGACGGCGCTGGTCGCAAGGCCGAGATCCAGGGCCGTGTCGCCCAGATCAAGGCGCAGATCGAAGAGACCACGTCCGACTATGACCGTGAGAAGCTACAGGAGCGGCTGGCCAAACTGGCGGGCGGCGTCGCGGTGATCCGCGTTGGCGGCTCGACAGAGGTCGAGGTCAAGGAACGCAAGGACCGGGTCGACGACGCGCTGCATGCAACGCGCGCTGCCGTCGAGGAAGGTATCCTGCCGGGTGGTGGCGTGGCGCTGCTGAGGGCCGCAAAGGCACTGGATAACGTCCAGGTCGACAATGCCGACCAGCGGACGGGTGTCGAGATAGTGCGGCGAGCCATCGAGGCTCCGGCACGCCAGATCGCCGAGAACGCTGGCGCCGAAGGTTCGATCATCGTCGGCAAGCTGCGTGAAAAGTCAGAGTTCGCCCACGGCTGGAACGCCCAGACCAACGAATTCGGCGATCTCTACAAACAGGGCGTGATCGACCCGGCCAAGGTGGTGCGCACCGCCCTGCAGGACGCGGCGTCTGTTGCCGGCCTGCTGGTCACCACCGAGGCGATGGTTGCCGAGAAGCCGAAGAAGGAGGCAGCACCGTCGATGCCGGCAGGCGCGGGCATGGACTTTTAACAAGTTCAAGGCTGGCCCGCTCCGCTGAAGGAGCGGGCCGTCCCCGATCAAGTGAGAGAGCGATCCATGAATGTCGTCGCAAATGTCGGAACCGTTCCCCCGCCGAAGCACCAGGCGGGGGAATTCGTCGCCTATGAGGCCGAGTGCAAGGACGTGTTGAGGCCGGTGCTCGATCTCATGGTCGAGACCGCTGTGAAAGCTGGCTGGCGTCGCAGAACTGTTGCGTCCGCTCTGATGTTTCTTGCGGCCCAGCACGTATCTGCATCGCCAAGCTAACGCGCTTTGGAGATTTTTGCGCCCGCAACGCGGCAACGACCAACCGGCGCCGTTTTCGGCCCAAGAGCCAAGGAGGTATCTATGCTTGCACAGCCATTCGAAAAGCCAGTTCACTTATGGGTCGGACTTGGCTTTCCCCGACAACTCAACACCGTGTTCGACGCCTACCAGTTCGCATCGGAGTGGGGCGGCAACAGTCCTGAGCAACGGGCAGCGACCTGTGCATGCAAAGCCGCGCTTGCCGGTGAGGTAGATCCCGAAACCGCACGGGGTGTTTTCGTCGCGTTTGCGCGAAGTAAGGACATCTTGGTCGAAGATGCGACCATCCCCGTTTGGAGAAAAGAGCAGCCAAGCCACGTCTGAGTGTTCGTGAGCTGGGGCCTCGATGGGGCCTCATCTCAATATCCGGCGGCGACGACCCGATATCGCTCGCCGGAACAAAGGGAAACGAGGAGGATATTCGGGAGTTCGACGATGATCGTTTGCTTGCCAAGGCGGGTGAACCGATTTTTCGCCATTCTGGTTACCGCCATTGTTCTTTTGGTTCCCGGGTGCGGCGTCGCGCCCGTGACGGCACAGACCGCCACCGCGCAGATTGCCGACGCACGGCCTCTCGCCGATGTGCTCGAAGAGGTCACGCCAGCTGTCGTCAACATCGCGGTCACGTCGGGCGCGCCGGCTGAAAACAACCCGCTCTACAACGATCCCTATTTCCGCCGCTTCTTCGACCTGCCTGAGATGCCGCGCCAGTCACCTAGGATGAGCGCAGGCTCCGGTGTCATCGTCGACGCCGTCCAAGGATACGTCATCACCAATCATCACGTCGTCGAAGGCGCCAGCGAAATTGCGGTCACGCTCAAGGATCGCCGTCGTTTCACGGCTGAGCTCGTCGGCAGCGACAAGGCGACCGACATCGCCGTCCTGAAGATCGAAGCAAACAATCTGACCGCGTTGCCGCTCGGCGATCCCGATTCGTTGCGCGTAGGCGATAGCGTGGTCGCCATCGGCAATCCTTTCGGCCTCGGGCAGACGGTGACCTCTGGCATCGTGAGCGCGCTGGGGCGAAGCGGCATCAACATCGAAGGATATGAAGACTTCATCCAGACGGATGCATCGATCAATCCGGGCAATTCCGGTGGCGCGCTGGTAACGACCACCGGCAGTTTGGTCGGCATCAACACCGCGATCATCGCTCCTGCCGGCGGCAATGTCGGCATCGGCTTCGCTGTGCCGGTCGACATGGTCTCGGCGGTGATGAAGCAGATCATCGAGCATGGCGAGGTGCGTCGCGGGCGCATCGGCGTCTCGATTCAGGATTTGACACCTGATCTAGCCGAGGCGCTCGGAATTTCGCAAGCCTACGGCGCGGTGGTCGGAAGCGTGGAAGACAACTCGCCCGCCGCTGCCGCCGGCCTCCAGGCCGGCGACGTGATCGTCAGCGTCGACGGAAGCCAAATTTCAGGTTCGGCCGACTTGCGCAACCGCGTCGGCCTTGCGCCGCTCCGGTCCGAGATCGAAATCGGTTATCTGCGCGACGGCACGCGCCGCACAGTGAAGATGAGTGTTGAAGCCGAGCCCGGTACTTCTGCCGCGGCAATGCCGGACAGGCTTGCAGGCGCTACGTTCCAAGACGGTTCTGAAGGTGTCGTCGTGACGGAGGTTGAGCCGGACAGCCCAGCGGCGCAGGCGGGATTGCGCACGGGCGATGTCATCGCGGCCGTCAACCGCACTCCGGTCTCATCCGCATCCGAACTGGCGCAAGCGGTCCGCAACGCCAAAGGGACGCTCGCGCTCGCACTTTTCCGCGGCGGTGCGCGGTTCTTCCTGGTGATCCGATAGGGAGTGATCGGCACTGCGCGTCTATGCAACAGCAACCAAGACAAGGGAGATGAGAATGAAAAAATCCTTTTCAACGATAGTAGCTGCAGGCCTTGCCACCGTGCTTTTGACACCGCTGCCCGTGACAGCTCAACAGGCAGCCAGTCAGGCTGGGCAGGCTGGCCAACCTGCAGAGCTTTCGGGGTTCTGGCTGACCACGCCCTACCCGGAACTGGCGATCAAACCCGGCGAAACGGAATCGATCTCGCTTTCGCTGCGCAACGAAAAGCTGCCACCGCAACGCGCTGCGATAGAGATCTCTGGGGTGCCGCAGGACTGGGACTGGGCGCTCAAGGGGGGCGGCAAGGAAGTGTCGGCGGCAATCGTAGGACCTGATTCCACGGAACGCCTCACGCTCGAACTCACGCCGCCGGTCGAAGCCGCCGCAGACAAGTCCTATCCAATCGAGGTGCGGGCCCGCACGGGTGCGGAAACCGTGACGCTGCCCATGACAGTGCGGCTCTCGGAGGAAGAGACGACTAACGCCGCCTTGAAACTCGAGCCGGAGCTGCCCGCCCTGCGAGGCACAGCTCGCTCGACCTTCTCCTTCAAGGTGAACGTCACCAACGACAGCGGCGAAGATGGCCTTTTCAACCTGGCAGCCGACGTCCCGGCGGGCTTCCAGACCCGCTTCAAGAAGGGTTACGGGTCCGAAGAAATCACCGGTCTTCCGATCGCCGCCGACGCATCGGAGACCGTGACAATCGAGGTTGTGCCGTCCCGCGCAACGCCGGCCGGCCAATATCCGGTCAACTTCCAGGTTACCGGAGGCAACCAGAGCGCATCGACCGAGCTCAGTCTCGATGTCACCGGCGAGCCGCAGGTGGCGATCGTCGGGCCGCAAGAACGGCTGTCCGGCGAAGCCGAAGCCGGCAAGGAGACGAGTTTTACGTTCACTCTTGTCAACAACGGCAGCTCCCCGGCCACTGACCTGGAATTGTCCGCGACCCCACCGTCGGACTGGTCCGTCGAATTCGATCCCAAGGAGATGGCGACGCTTGCGCCCAACGCCGCCAGCGAGGTCGCCGTCAAGATCAAGCCGTCAGAGCGCGCAATAGCCGGCGATTACATGGTCGATGTGCGGGCCGCTGGCGGTTCGGTGTCGGAGGAGGTTCAGTTCCGGACCACGGTGAGAACCTCGACGACGTGGGGTATCGCCGGTCTCGGCGTCATTGCCGCCGCGGTCCTTGTTCTTGGTGGCGCTGTGATGAGGTATGGCCGGCGATGAGCACGACAGTCATAGAGGCAAAAGGCCTCGCGAAGCACTATGGGCCAACCGTTGCCGTCGCCGGTATCGACCTCGCGGTGCAAGCCGGAGAAGTGATTGGGCTGCTTGGTCCTAACGGCGCCGGTAAGACCACCACCATCCTTATGCTGCTCGGCTTGACTGAGCCCAGCGAGGGCAGCGTCCGCATCCTCGGCAAAGACCCGTTGCGCCAGCCACTCCAGGTGAAGCGTGAGGCTGGCTATCTGCCCGATGCGATCGGCTTTTACGACAGCATGACCGGGAGGGAGAATCTCGCCTACACGGCAAGGCTCGCGGGTCTGTCGCGCGAGCTTGCACGCGAGCGCATTGCCGCTGCGCTCGACAAGGTGCGTCTGGCGAACGTGGCCGATCGGCCCGCCGGCACATATTCGCGCGGCATGCGACAACGGCTCGGGATTGCCGAGCTCCTGATGCGCGACTGCCGGGTGGCGATCCTCGACGAGCCGACGTCAGGTCTGGATCCACAATCCACGCAGGAATTGCTCGACTTGATCCAGCAGTTGAGCAGCGACGGCATGACCATCCTGCTGTCATCGCACATGCTCGACGTTGTGCAGTCGATCTGCCACCGGGTCGCGCTGTTCAACAGGGGCCGCATCGGTTTCCTTGGCACGATCGAGGAACTGGCCGCCAGAATTGGAGGCGGCGCCTTCATCGTCGACGTCGAGGCGGAAGGGATCGACCTCGCCGGAATTGCTGCTGCCGCGGAAGGGGTGAAATCGGTCAGCGCGCCCACAAGGGGATTCTGGCAGATCGAGGCGACCCGCGACGTGCGCCCCGAGCTGGCGCGACTGGTTGTCGAAGCGGGAGGCTCGCTGAAAAATCTCAACCTGCGTCGGGCGCGGCTGGACGAAGCCTACAACAGATATTTCAGGGAGGTTGCCAATGCGGCGTGAGGGTTCCCCGCTCAAAGGCGTCGCCACAGTAGCGCTCAAGGAGGCCGCCGACCACATGACAAGTGCCCGCATGCATTTGATGATGTTGCTCGTTCTTCTGACGGCGATCGGCGCAGTTTACGGCGCCATTGGACGCATACAGGATACCACGGCGGAGGATGCCTACCTGTTCCTCAAGCTGTTTACGGTGGCGCGCGAGCCGTTGCCTTCTTTCGCGACCTTCGTGGGCTTTCTGCTGCCTTTGGTGGCGATCGCACTCGGCTTCGATGCCATCAACGGCGAATATTCGCGCCGCACCATGAGCCGGCTGCTCGCCCAGCCGATCTACCGGGATGCCGTTCTCTTCGGCAAGTTCCTGGGCGGACTGCTGGTCATCGCCATCGCGCTGCTGACGCTCTGGCTGTTGATGACCGGGCTCGGCATCCTTTTCCTCGGCCTTCCGCCCTCAGGTGCGGACATCGTGCGTGGTCTGGCCTATCTGGCCGCGACGCTCGCCTATGGCGGCGTGTGGCTCGCGCTGGCCATCGCCTTCTCGACCGTAATCCGTTCGCCGGCCACCTCGGCGCTTGCGGCCCTGTCGGCCTGGCTGGTGCTGACGGTCTTTTGGGGCATGATCGCACCGTTGATTGCCGGCGCCATCGTGCCGATCGATCCGCTCAACCCGATGACCGTGCTTACCCAGTTCGAATGGCAGCAGTCGATCGCCCGCATCTCCCCGCAGACGCTATACGGCGAGGTGACCGCCATGCTGCTCGATCCGGCGGCGCGATCCGTCGGCCCGCTGTTTTACGATCAACTCGAAGGCGCGGTCATAGGAGCTCCGCTGCCGACGGCGCAAAGCCTGCTTATTGTCTGGCCACAGATCTCCGGTCTGATCGCAGCGATGCTCATCTTGTTCACGGTCGCCTATGTCGTCTACCAGCGGCAGGAGGTGCGGGCATGATTGCCAGCCGGTTGCGCGAGTGTTTGAAGACGCTGAGATGGGATGCTTGGGATCTTGCGGAAGTTCTCTCCCGCGAAAGAAGAGAAGCAGAGGCATGGCTCGATGGGCGAGCGAGGGTTCCGCTCACGGTCGCTGCCTGGCTTGAGGCATTGGTGAGGGCGCATCAGACTTTGCCGCCCCCACCGCTCTCCAGCGAGGTCAAGACGCCGATTGAGGCCGCGGATGCAAGTCTTACCATTGAAAGCGGGGAGGCCTGTCGGCGTGTGCCTGCGGCACACGGATTCTGTCCACGCCGCACTCGCCGCGAACCAGTCAAGCGCCCGGCCGCCAGCGCGATGAAAAGAGCAGCAAGGATCACACCCGCTTTAGGAAACCGGTCGACATCCTTGTGGGATGCGGTTTTCCCAGAAGGTCGAATGCGCGATGGAGGCTTGCATCCTTCTTGAGGACTGGCCGGCGGCGATCGCAATAGAGCACATTCGGTCGCGCTCAACGCTGCAAAGCCGCGATCGCTGGCCTCATCGATTCGGAAACGGCGCGCGCGACTTTCATTGCCTTTGCAGAAAGGGGCGGAACCCTCATCTCAAGCCAGGTACCCACTGTGTCGCTGGAACGTCTTACGACTCATGTTGCCCTTTAAGTCTGGTCCCCGAGTTCTTTCAGTACGCCGAACCAAATGGCGCCACCGTTGTAACGCGATCGTCGGTCAGCTTTTGGAGACCGGGAAGGCTGTCTCAATGACCGATATGAGGCGCAAAGCCGACGTTGGTGTTACCCCGGTGTTACCCAGTCAATACAACCGACGCTCAACGCATGAGAATGTGTGGGTATCAACCCTGCGACTCCCGCCTTTCGCAGGCAGAGGTCAGGGTTTGTCTACAGGATTCCTCTGACTTTCAGCATCATCTCGCGCCCGATCCGCAAGGCTACGGCGTCATCCTCCCCGGCGTGGACGGCGGCCCGGATGAGTTCCTTCTGCCGATACGTCGGCAATTCGCCATAGCTCTTCAATGTGGTCAGCACGCCATCGTGACCCAGATTTTGTGACCACGCCTTCAAGTCCGCCGGCCCCAGTCGCAACTCATAGGCCAGTCGCACGAGCGTCTTACGAAACGAATGGGGATTGAACGATGGAAGCCCAGCCCGCGCGAACGACTCCTTGAACACGTCGCGGATCGGACCTGCACCAGTCCAGCACCTTTTCTCGAAACCTTCCCGAACGAAATTCCCGTCATCCGCGACTGTGATCTTCGCGGGCGGAAACAATGGGTGTTCCGGCCCGAACCCATGCTCGCACCGAAGCTCGGCGATCCAGTCGCGGACGATGGATTCTACGTCCTCCCCGACCGGGAAAAAGAACGTCGGGAAGGTCTTGGCAAATTTCGTGCCGATCTCCCGTCCGTCCTGGAAGAACTCGCGCTCATCGAGGTCGACATGCTTCAACTTGGCCGAGGCAATAGCGTTGTCGCGAGCGCCGGTGAGGATCGTGAAGGCGACCAGCGCCCGGTTGCGCCTGTCGACTGGCGTCTCATCCGGCATCGCCGCTAGTGCTGCGCGAATCTGTTCCAGGTTCGGCACGCGCCGCTCGCGCGTCGCCTTGGCGGCAGTCACGTCCTTTAGAGCCATCTTGAAGTAGTCGGCGGCATCATAGCGCAAGCGGCCCTTGAACCCCGGCTGTCCGGCGAGCCAGAAAAAGAAATCCTTGAGCGCCGTCAGCGTCGAATAGATCGTCGCCTTGCTCAGCCTCTCGCCCGTCCGCACGTTGTTCTGCTCGGCCAGATGCCGCTTGAACGCAATGGCCTGCTCTTCTCGATAATCCCGGAAGTCGCGACGCTTAGTATACGTCTCGAAGCGGTCCATCGCCTTGTCGATCGTGTCGATCGACTGCTCGTCGAGCTGCCGCGCTTCCTTGAGATAAATGCGATAGGTGCGCTTCACCCGCTCGTTTTTCGGATTGATCTTCATCGGTCCGTTCCGTCCTTGTCCAAGTCACAATTCACGCTGGGGACGATAGTCCCCCCTAGGCGTTCATGTGGCTTCGTCACGCTGCTGCCGACTTCGCCCGGAAATCTGCCAGCCGCGTCGCGCCGGCACGCTGATTGAGCAGCCGCCCGCAGTCGGGACAGATGGCCGTCACCTTCCAGACCTTGGTGTTGATCTTAAAGATGTCCACCATGTCGCCCGCCGGCCGTTGGGGCTTCCGGCACGATACACAGTAGAGTTCGCCCGGCCCGCACGGCCGCTTGCAGGCTGCCCGCCGAGAGGCGTGGAAAACATTCAGTACGCTTCCCAAGATCAGCGTAGGCCTGCCGTCGTCGATCGGCGTCAAGCCCTGCCTGAGCCAGTGCCGGACCGTATTGCGATGGCAGCCGTACAACCTCGCGACCTCGGCAACGTCGTAGGTCCGAAGCGACTTCGCCAGCCGAGGACTGGGTTGCCTCCCCCTCATCGCTACACCGCCACGGAAGTCGACCGGCGCGGAGCGCCGAGACGAGATTCAGCCCAGCGGTCGAGGTCGCCTTGGGTGTAGAGCGGGAAGCGGCCGGCCTTGCGATAGATTGGCCCACCGCCGATAACAGCGAGCTTGGCTAGCCACTTTGAAGAGCACGGCATGCCCCAATTCTCGCGGACATACTGCGCGGCGGCAGCGCGGCGGAAATAGCGTATATTGGGTGCGGTCAACTTGCATCTCCTGTCGGTTGGCCGGCGTTTCCGGCGGTTGACGGAGATGCTTTGTCAGTCGTGCCGCCCACGAAAAACCGGGCACGAAATTGCCCACGGTCGTTTATTTCGTGGCTTTGAGGCGGCGGTACTCGTTTCGAATGTTGTTTTCAAGAGTGCCGGTCTTGGGCGGCGCGTGCTTAGGATGCGCGCTTCGGAGCCAAGCGATCAGCACCTCCGCCTGCTCCCGTAGTGATGGGGACAACTCACCGGCGATTGCGAGACGTTTCAATTCGTCCTCGATCAGATGCCTCGAAAGCGCCGGCCGTCCCGGGAGTCCGGTCGCGGTCTCTGGCGTCATCGCGAATGGCCACAGTTTACCGACGTCGGCTTTCTCAACCGACAGACGCCGCCAACGGGTGCCGCTCCGATCGACAAGCGCGTCGTCAAAGCCTTTGCGCCAGTAATCTTCATTCACATACGGATAGCAGCGCAGCACAAGTTCGTCGGAGAGAATCATCTCAAGTGTAGGCTCCGCGTAAGGATAGTCGACCGATAGGCCGACGACGAGGTGAGTTGGAACTGGCTTGGTCTCGTGCCCTTCAACGCCAACAAGCTTGACTGCACCCGATGCAATGGCCGCGAGCAGGTTCGTGTATGCCGGCCGCCACACCTCGACTTCGGCCGGATCGATCTCGACCTTGCCGCCCTCGGTGGCGATCCATTGCGCGGCGCAAAACAGCGGCATGTAGCCGTACCCAATCGGCAGGATAGTAGGCGGCAGGACGTACTTCGGCCTTTCCTGTCGCCGCCAAAAACCGCGCAGCGGCTTGGATGGAATTAGCACTTCCCGGTACCCTTCACTCAGCAAGCCTCGACGAACTTCGTCCGTCTCGTCCGTGGCTTCCACGGGTACCAGTTCATGCCAATCCAACGCCGATATCTCGACACGCCGGCCGGTTTCTGTGTCGATGCCGGTCGCCGTGAAGAACCCTTCGCGCAGCGCCATCCACAAGGCTTCGCGAGCAGCCTTGACCGGCATGGCGAGTTTCTTGTCGTCGGTGACGTCATCATGAATTGAGCTGAGACTGAGCAGCGACAGTGTCGGCTTGTGGCGCTGTTCAAGGTGCCAACCTTCGTGAACCGGTCCGTCGAATCCCACGCGCCAGCGTTGCCAGCGCCAATCGAAACACTCGGATCGATATGGTAGCGACCATTCCCGCACCTCGTCGAGGTCAAGGTAGGCAATCCAAGCCACCGCCATCGGCAGCGTCCAATACGCGAGGAGTTCGGGGCGATGTCGGTCCGGTCCCGGCTTGTCTGACAGACTATCCAAGCCTAGCCGTATCGCATGGACGTCGGCTTCTTCGCCGGTGATCTCGCCATACTTGGCGCGGCGAAACAGCTCGTCCTTGAGTGCTTGGGCATCAGCCCCTGTTCTGGAACGGCCGTTGTTCTCGTCCACGGTTGCCCACATAAGGAACGGTATGTCAGCGTAAGCGGAAGAAATCGAATCACCGGTATTATGGGCAATGAAATGTGGTCGCGCGAATCGCAAGCTAGGGGTCGGTGGGCCTACAGTCGATTGGATCGGCAAGCAGGTCGTGGTGAACCGTCACCGCGATCGGTTCCTTAAGTGTTTCGAGCGGGCCGGTTTAGGTGAACCACCGTCCCCGATGTTTTGCCCGATAGAGCGGCGTGAACGGTCTTGGCAATCCCGTCGGCTGCCTGCCTGACCGGATCGTCGGCAAGGTGGGCATATCTGCTCGTCGTCTTCACGTCGGCATGGCCGAGGATGGCACCGATCACCGGCAGCGCGTCGCCGCGCGCCAGACCGACCGACGCAAAGCTGTGGCGTAGATCGTGAAGTCTAAGCTTGGGAAGACCGCCGTCAGCGCGCACCTTACGCCAGACCCGCTCGACGCCTTGGAACCTGCCCTCCCCACTTGACGCGGGGAACACGAACGGGCTGCTATCGATGAGGGTCACGCCGGAAAGAACTTCGACGGCAGGAGCGCCGATCGGAATGACCTTCGCCCCCGTTTTGGAATCTCCGAGCCTCAGATAGCCGCGCCCGAGGTCGACTTCCGACCAACGCAATCCTGCGATCTCGCTCTTGCGCGCGCCGGTGAATGCCAAAAGACGGATGATGGCAATCGCCGAAGGGTTTGCGCCGGGTGCGCCAACAAAACTTTGATTTTGTTAGAGAAATTTCATGAGTGTCGGTCGGACGGTTTGGAGCCGCCGCTCCGGCCGGCCGATCCCAAACCGGGAAGTACCTCAGGGTGCTCATCGCTGTAACGGCTCGTCTTCATCGGAGTCTCCTGTGACAAATTCCAGCCCAGCGAGGGCACTTCAGGCCAAGGCCAATCAACGTCTTCGGCGTCGAGTCCGAACGTTCACATGTATTTGCAACTCTTAACTCGCGCCGCGGCCGGCGGACACGAAAGATGCCCGCGTTCATGCCGACGCGAGCTCCCCATACCGTCAAAACGGGTTTGAGGGGCCGTCGAGCGGCAGTGACCCAGAGGAGCCCTAAATGAAGATCGACGTTCACGCCCACTTGTATCCCGTCGCCTACCTGGATTTGCTGGACGGCTTCGGCGGCACAGGCGTCGGCACCACAATCGCGCGCGGTCTCCACGCCGACCAGACGCCCGATGATCTCGACCGACGTTTGGCGATGATGAACAAGGCGGGCGTTGACGTTCAGGTCTTGTCCGTCTCGCCCCAGGATCCTTACTTTTCCAGCTTGGATAAAAGCGTGGAAGCGGCGCGCCTGGCCAACGGCATACTCGCAGGCTTGGTGACGCTAGGTCGAGGCCGCTTTGCCGCATTCGCATCCTTGCCGCTGCCGCATATCGACGCCGCAATCGCCGAGACGGAGCGCTGCCTCGACGAATTGGGGATGATCGGCGTTACGGTTTCAACGACCATCTTGGGCAAGCCATTGGCCGACTCCCAGTTCGATGGTTTGTTCTCTGAACTCGACCGCCGTGAGGCCGTCGTGTTCATCCACCCCTCTGGCGTGAGCCTTGCTTCCAGCATCGTCACAAACGCGCATCTCGACGGGCCGATCGGCTCCCCGTTCGAGGATACGGTCTGCGCCCTCCAGCTTATTCAGGCGCGAGTTCCCGAGCGTTTTCCCGGGATAAAGTTCATTTCGTCGCACCTGGGCGGATGCCTCCCATTCCTGATGAAGCGCATAGATGTGCAGGCCCGCGTTTTCATGCCTGGCCCGGCGCTGCCGAGCGCGGAAGCGAAGCGTTTCTGGTACGATACCGTAAACGCACATCCCGCGGCGCTTCGGTGCGCGTGCGAAACATTCGGGGCCGACCGCCTTCTGCTCGGGACCGATACGCCTTATTGGCAGGACAACCTCTACCAACTTGCCGTCGACTACATTCGCCAGTCGGGCCTCTCCGCGCAGGATGCGGAAAGAATCTATCACGAAAACGCCATGGCTCTGTTTGGCGCAAAGCTTTCACGCGCCCTCACATCATCGGCCGCCTAAACTACTGAGAGTGGTGACCCGAGCCCCTGGGCCCCCAGGACAAATGCATGCAATTCGACTTGATGCCGCCAGTTTCGCGGGAATCGATCCATCGATGGCGGCAGGATCAGCGGCGCAATCTGGCGTGACGCGAGCCGGCTACGATTTGGATCGAACAGGCCCCGTGAGGCCGCGAACGGGAAATCCAATCCGTTCACCAAGGAAGCAATCTCATGGACATTCTCTACTCGACCAAGGTCACCGCGGCCGGCGGCCGCCACGGTAGAATCCGCAGCGAGGATGGCATCCTCGATCTCGACTTCGCCGTACCGACCGAATTGGGTGGGCCAGGCGGCGCCACGAATTCAGTGCAGCTCCTGGCAGGCGGTTACGCCGCGTGCTTCGGCGATTCCCTGC
The DNA here is from genome assembly GCF_040049215.1 of Mesorhizobium sp. KR9-304. Classification (NCBI taxonomy): domain Bacteria; kingdom Pseudomonadati; phylum Pseudomonadota; class Alphaproteobacteria; order Hyphomicrobiales; family Phyllobacteriaceae; genus Mesorhizobium; species Mesorhizobium sp. KR9-304. Next base: position 1,272,225 of record NZ_JBDZDN010000001.1, read on the forward strand.
TTCGCGTCGCCCTGCAATTGGGACACCGGTTCACCGCCGGCGACCTGACGGTGGTCGCCGAAATCGGACTGAGTTGCACCGAGCCGGAGGTCTTTGTGCTGCACGCCAGCCTCGCCGTCACCATCGCCGGCGTCGACCAGACGACGGCCGAGACGCTGGTCGCCAAGGCTGACGCAATCTGCCCCTACACATATGCCCTTCGGGGAAACATCGATATCGTCAAGACGGTGACTGCGCGGTAATCTAACCCCCCCCCCTCGACCCTGCTGATTCATCGTTCTCCCGGTCGCGACCAAAGGATACCGGACGTGAGGCTGGCCGATCACCGAATGCCAGGATGTCGAGCGAGTAGAAAGGATAACTCACCAAGGCACAGACGCTGCAATTCTTGAACGCCTAGGTGTTTAATGCCATCATTCCTCGCAAATCCGGGATGATGCAAGTCGAGGGCGTCTCAATGGGCGAAGTCCCCCTCACTGGAAGTCAAACCATCAGAAGGCGCGCCTACGGCTCGCAATTGGGCGAACCCTTCGGTTTGCTGAAGCCTCTCAGCCACGTCAACCGCACGTTGAATCGAGGCGCGCTCGCTGTCACGGAGTTGCAGGCCCAAGCGCTGCCGCAGGATCCAACACCGTCTTTCGGCTACGACGATGCCTATCTGGTGATTGTAAACCTCAGGCATATGGAGCTGGAGCTTTGGCTGAACGATAGTTTCCGCTCGACCGGCGCTTTGCTTGAGGGAAAGACCTACATTTCCGATCTGAGACCGGAACCGCGGGTACTCATACGGAATCCTTTCCACACCGTAAATTTCTACATGCCCATCCCGACCCTCAAGGCGTATGCCGAGCAGAACGACATGCCGGTCTTTACGGATTTTCCTCAACCTCCCAATGTTGGCCAGGACGATCCGGTGATGCGCAAACTTGCCGGGGCGGCCTTGGCCGCATTTGCCCATCGCCACCAAGCGAGCGAACTGTTGCTCGACACGATCCTCGATGCCGTCTGCATCAACGTGCTAGGGCGATATGCCGGCGGCAACCGCAATGCCCCCATCAGGTCCCGTGGTCTGACCCCGTGGCAGGAGCGTCGCGCCAAGGAACTCATCGACCAACGTCTGGACGTGTCGTTGTCGGAACTCGCCCACGAATGTGGCCTTTCCGTTGCCCATTTCGGTCGAGCTTTCAAGCGCTCCACCGGGCTTGCACCGCATCAGTGGCAACTTCGCCGTCGCACGAAGCAGGCACAGGCACTGCTGACGAGCACGACGCTCTCAATCGCTGAGGTTGCTCTTGCGTGCGGGTTTTCGAGCCAAAGCCATTTCGCCACCGCCTTCAAGGCGAATACCGGCGTAAGCCCTGGGCGCTGGCGTCGGTCGGGCCTCCGGGAAACGGGGCCGGAGTCTGATTGACGTCCAACGTGGAGCATGGCTCTCTGCGAAGACCCAGAACCGGGTGAAGTCATATTTTCGCAATCGGCGCAGGGTTTTCGGAAGACAGGTCTGTCGCTCCCTCCAACATGCCCGTCAGCGGGAAGCGATGACAGGTCAAGCGATGGCCCGGACGGACGAGGTTTTGTCTGCACCGCCGCACGCCGCCGCTGGTGCGCGTCCGGGGATGATATCGTTCGGAAGCTTTCGGCTGGATCACGCGAGCCGGCTGCTTTTGCGGGATGGCGAGCCGGTGCGAGTCGGTTCGCGCGCCTTGGATCTCCTGATCGCCCTTGTCGATCGTGCCGGGGACGTGGTCGGCAAGCACGAGTTGCTGGAAGTCGTCTGGCAGGGGGTGGTCGTCGACGAGGCTGCGGTGAGGGTTCACCTGGCATCCCTTCGCCGTGCTCTTGGAGACGGTCGGGACGGTGCTCGGTACATCGTCAATATCCCCGGCAGGGGCTACAGCTTCGTCGCTCCGATCGCACATGACGAACCGAAGGCACACCCGCCACAGGCCGGGCATCCGGTCACCCGATCCATTGGCCCGGTGCCGGTGCCGCCTCGCGCACCGATAGGCCGAGAGCATGTTATCGGCAGCCTGAGCGAAATCCTCCTGGCACGAAGGTTTGTCAGCGTCGTCGGGGCGGGAGGCATCGGCAAGACGACCGTGGCGGCAGCCATCGCGCAGAAGCTGCGGCCGGAGTTCGGCGACGACAACGTCGTCTTTGTGGATTTCGGCGCCGTTTCCGAGCCCGAGCTGGTTCTGGGCGCGATGACTTCCGCGGTCGGTTGCGCTATCGGAGGGGCAGATCCCGTTGCCGAGCTGCTTACCTTCCTCGCCGGAAAGCGCATGCTGATCGTCTTCGACAGTTGCGAGCATATCGTGGAACCGACCTCGCTGCTGGCTGGCGAACTGTTTCACCGCGCGCCGGGCGTTCATCTGCTGATCACTTCACGTGAATCCTTGCGTATCGAGGGCGAGACCGTACATCTTCTGAGCCCCCTGGCCTATCCGGCCAACGAAATGCCGACCGCCGCCGAGGCGCTGGCGACGCCGGCCGTGCAACTCTTCATGGACCGGGCAGCCTTCAGTGGACTTCATGGAGAATTGACTGACGGCGATGCGCCGGTCGTGGCCGAGATATGCCGCCGGACCGACGGTATCGCGCTCGCCATCGAGTTGGCTGCCAGCCGTGTCGGCGCATATGGCATTCACGGTGTCGCCAGTTTGCTCGCAAGCAACATGGAACTCAGCCTGACGGGCGGGCGCAACGTCGTCGCACGACATCGAACGCTGGAAGCGATGCTCGACTGGAGCTTCAATCTGCTCGCGGAAAACGAGCAGCGCGTTCTTTGCCGCCTGTCCGCATTTGTCGGCCTCTTCACCATGGAGGCTGCATGCTCTGTCGCGGGCGATGAAAACCTGGATGGCGCGGCCGTTGCGGCGACGATAGCAGGCTTGGTCGACAAGTCCCTTGTGTGGGTCCAGCCCGCCGGGGATTCCGTTTTTTATCGTCTGTCCGACATGACGCGCGCCTATGCGAGGGCCAAGCTGGACGATAGTGATGCCTTGGGATCGATCGCCGATCGTCACGCGCGCTATTTTGCGGCCATGTTCAAGGCAATTGCGCTGGAGCACGGCGCCTACACCGACATCGATCGGTATGTGCCGCATATAGGCAATGTTCGCAAAGCGTTGGAATGGAGTTTCTCCAGTGACGATCGGCACGCGGTCGGCGTTGAACTTGCAGCCGATTCGGCACCTCTCTTTCTCGGTCTCTGGCTGCTCGCGGAGTCCAGTCATTGGGCACGTCGGGCGTTGGGGGTGACCAAAGGCGTCAGCGATCTTCCACGACGGGAAGTGCGTCTGCTGGAGGCGTTGGCGGTCTCGACGATGCACACGATCGGCAACACGCAGGAGGTACGCAACGCCATAGAGCGGGGGTTGAATCTATCGGACACCGAGGGGGGCGGACTGACGCAACTCCGCCTTCTGGCCGGCCTCAACCTCTTTCTCACCAGGCTCGGCGATTTCGACGGTGCCCTGGCCGCCGCGAAAAGAAGCGGGGCTATTGCCGAGAAAAGCGGAACGCCTGGCGACCGGGTCATCGCCGAATGGATACTTGCCGCAGCCTATCACATGGCGGGCGATCAGGCGGCGGCACTCGACCATTGCGAGCGTGGCTTCACGCTGGAGGCAAATGTCGGCCACCTGGAAATAAATCTGTTTGGATACGATCATCACCTGCGCGCCGAACTTGCGCGGGCACGCGCGCTCAGCCTGAGGGGGTCCCCGGTTGCCGCCAGCCAACTGGTCCTCGAGGCAATGGACCGGGCCTCCCGGTCGTCTCTTCCGGGCGACTACAGCATGGCTGCCGCTCACGGCATTCCGGTTCTGCTCTGGAGCGGCAGCGTCGACCAGTCGGAAGAACATATTGAGCGTCTGCTCGCGCATGCCGAGCGGCACTCGCTCAAGAGTCACGCGGCCGCCGCCTTGGTGCTGAAAGGAGAATGGCTCCTACTTCTCGGAGAATCCCCGGCCGGTCTCAAGACGCTGCGGGAAGCGCTCAACATGCTTGTCCGCGAGCGCTTCCACATGATCATTCCGGCTGCGTCGAGGTCTCTTGCCGAGGCGCTGGCCCAATGCGGCAGCCATGGCGAGGCGGCTGCGACCGTTGACGCTGCCATTTCCTCCGCTACGAAGATGTCCCAAAGGTTCTACCTGCCAGATCTCCTTCGTACGCAGGGCGAGATCATCCTGCGCGGCCCCTCTCCCGATGTCGAAGCGGCAGAGGCGGCGTTCCGGAATTCCATCGAACTGGCAAGGGATCAGTCCGCGACGGCCTGGGAGCTGAAGGCCGCCGTTCCGCTGGCTCGCCTCCTGCTTCAACGGGGACGTGAAGCCGAAGCGCAGACACTCCTGGCGCCCATCTATGAAGCCCACTTGGAAAAGGACGGCACGAAGGATCTCGTCGAGGCCGCGAATATATTGAGGAGAGCGCCGCGCGAACCTGACTAATCTGACCCATTCCCAGTTTGCGTCTCTTTACGCCACTTTGCGCCTCTTAGCGCCTCAAGTTCCGTCGTTAGGCCCATAGTCGTGATGCTGCACAACCGTCCAGTGGCTCGACGATCCGATGATCGCGTCGCCGGGGACGGTCGAGTGACACCGCCACGAGACGGAGGCATGAGATGACAGCTATGGTCACGCTATCCCAAGCGCAATCCCAACGGGCCGTTGCCCGCCATGGCGTCACTCTGACGGTCAATGGCGCCGACCATGCTCTTTCCATCGACGCGCGCACGAGCTTGCTCGACGCCTTGCGCGAGCACATCGGCCTGACCGGCGCCAAGAAGGGGTGCGACCATGGCCAGTGCGGCGCCTGCACCGTGCATATCGACGGGCGCCGCGTCGTTTCCTGCCTTAAACTGGGTGTACAAGCTCAAGGCGGTGAAATCACCACCATCGAAGGCATTGGGGCCGCCGACGGAGCACTGCATCCCATGCAGCAGGCGTTCATCGATCACGACGCGCTCCAGTGCGGCTACTGCACGCCAGGGCAAATCATGTCTGCGATCGCCTGCGTGCGGGAGGGTCACGCCAGCTCGCTCGACGACATCCGCGAATACATGAGCGGCAACCTCTGCCGCTGCGGCGCGTATGTGGGAATCGTTGCGGCGATCGAGGACGCCGCCGCCAGGATGAAGGGGTGAGCCATGCGGCAGTTCGACTATGTCCGCGCCGCCGATCTCGGCGACGCCGTGCGGGCCCTCAGCGGCGGCGCGAAGCTGCTCGCGGGCGGAACGACGCTGTACGACCTCATGAAGCTCCGGATCGAACAACCCGAGCATATCGTCGACATCAATCACTTGAGCGAACTCAAGCGCTTTGACACCTCGGGCAGCAGCGAATTGGTGTTCGGGGCGCTCTCGCGCATGAGCGACGTGGCAGCCAATCCCCTCCTCATTCGGGATTATCCGGCGATCTCAGAATCGCTCTGGCGAGCCGCCTCGCAGCAGCTCCGCAACATGGCGAGTCTCGGCGGAAATCTGCTGCAACGGACGCGATGCCCGTATTTCCGCGGCGGCGAACCGTATGCCTGCAACAAGCGCGAGCCCGGCAGCGGTTGCGCGGCGATCGAAGGGCTCGATCGTGGCCAAGCCCTTCTCGGCATGAGCCACGCGTGCAGCGCGGTCTATCCCGGCGACTTCGCCATAGCCCTGATCGCCTTTGACGCCAGAGTCGACCTGATCGGTCCTCGCGGCGAAAGGACGATTTCGGTCGAGCAACTTCATCGAGAGCCTGGCGAAACGCCTCACATCGAGACGACGCTCGGTCCTGACGAGATCATCGTCCGCATTCGCGTCCCGGTCACGCAGCTCGGTCGGGCCTCCACCTACCTGAAAATTCGTGATCGCGAGTCCTACGCTTTCGCCCTGGCGTCGGCTGCTGTCGCGCTCGAAATGGATGGCGACATGGTGCGCGACGCCCGCGTCGCCCTTGGTGGCCTGGCGACGCGGCCCTGGCGCGCGCGCGGCACCGAGCGGAAGCTCATCGGCGGCCCGTTGAACGAGCAGACCGCGCGGGATGCCGGCGAAGCGGCGCTCGAAGGTGCGGCACCGGGCCACTCCAACGCCTTCCGGATCGAACTGGGCATCCGCACTGTCGCCGAGGCATTGATGACCGCTCGAAAAAGGGGCCTGACGTCATGACCAGCGTATCTTTCCCCGACACCGCACGCGTCGACGCCCTACAAAAGGTTCGCGGCGCTCCGATCTTCGCCTCGGACGACGCCCGTCCGGGCATGCTGCACGCCGCGCTTGCGGTTTCAACCATCCCACGTGGCCGTATCCTCGCCATCGACGCGCGGGAGGCTCGCGCTGCGCCGGGCGTCCGCCTGGTGTTGACCCATGAAGACCTGGCCGACCTGCAGCTTCCGGGCTTCCTTGTAGGAGGCTATGGCTTCCAGAATTTCCAGCCCTTGCGCACGCCCGACGTGGCTTACCGTGGTCAGCCCATCGCAATCGTGGTTGCCGACACATTCGAGGCGGCGACCGAGGCGGCGGCGCTCATCCATGCAAGCTACACGGAGGAGCACTTTGATCCCACGATCGACTCGCCCGGCGCGGAAAGCCTGGATCAGGCAGATACTCCGATCGGCAAGTTCCTCACGGAGCCCGTTGCCGGAGACGCCGACGAGGCTTTCGCCGCAGCGCCGGTCAAGATCGACATCGAACTCACATGCCCGACGCAGCACCAGAACCCGATCGAACTCGTCGCCACGGTAGCCGAGTGGGAGGGCGACAAGCTCATCGTTCACGAAGGTACACAGAACTCGGGAGCGCTTCGCCACGGCCTCGCACAGGTGCTCGGAATTCCGGCCGGCCAGGTGGAGGTGATCTCCCCGTTTGTTGGTGGCGGCTTCGGGCAGAAAAACTCGCTGCAGATGCAGACCGCACTCGCCGCGGTCGCGGCGCGCCGAGCCGGTGCCCCGGTGAAACTGGTCGTAACGAGGGCGCAGCTCTTTCATGGCTCGGGCTTCCGTCCCGCCAGCCGGCATCGCGTACGGCTCGGTGCCGATTCTGCCGGAATCCTGCTTGCGGCAATCCATGAAGTGGACTCCCAGACCTCGCGTCACGACTTCTTTCCCGGTGAGTATGCCGCGACCAGCTCCCGACTGTACGGATGGGGTGCATTTCGCGGTGTTCAGCGCCTCGTGCGCACGGACACGCAAACGCCGGGCTTTATGCGCGCCCCTTTCGAACATCCGGCCTGCTTCGCCATGGAAACGGCGATCGACGAACTCGCCTATGCGCTGGGAAAAGATCCCGTCGATCTGCGACTCGCCAATGACACGAGCATCGACCCTATCACCGGCCTGCCTTTCTCCTCGCGGCACGCCGCCACCTGCCTCAGGCGCGGCGCCGAACGTTTCGGCTGGAGCGCGCGAAGCCGGGCGCCGCAATCCATGCGTGGGGCCGACGGCTCGTATATAGGCTGGGGTATGGCGCTCGGAGCCTATCCCGGCATGATGATCGCGAGCATTGTGAAGCTCAGCGCCACCCATAACGGCGGCATCGAGATCGCGCTGGGCGCCCATGAGATGGGACAGGGTATCCGAACGGTGATCGCGGCCGTCACGGGCCGCAGGCTGGGGGTCCCGCCCGGCGAGGTGACAGTGGTCATCGGGGATACGCGTGCCGCGCCGCAGCAACCAACCGCAGGTTCTTGGGGCACTGCCTCCGCCACCCTGGCCGCCGAGACCGCCGCCGATGCCATGCTGGAGGCGCTGGCGAAGCTGACGCCGGGAAGCTCGATCGATGGCCGCTCTCCCTCTGAAATTCTCAGGGATGCCGGCCGGGCATCGCTTGAGGTGGAGGCGATGGTCAAGGCACCCGGCCAGTCGGAGGAGGTTTTCGACCTCATCCGCGCAGGCAAGTTGCTGCGAGCAGGACCGGTCTTCGACAACTGCGTCAGCTTCAGTTTCATCGCCCATTTCGTCGAGGTCCGCGTGGAGCCCCGGCTGCGGCGCATCCGGGTGCCCCGCGCGGTGAGCGTGGCGGACTGTGGCCGTGTGATCAGCCCGCGGACGGCAGCGAGCCAGGTTCGCGGCGGCGTGGTGTGGGGGATCGGCGCTGCCTTGCGAGAAGCAAGCGAGACCGATCCGCGCTACGGCGGCTTCTTGAACACCGACCTGGCCGAATACGTGATCCCGGTCAACGCCGACATTGGTTCGATCGACGTCGACTTCGTCGACGAACCTGACTCGCTCCTCGATTCCGGCATCAAGAGCCTGGGCGAGGTGTCGCTGTGCGGGGTGGCGCCGGCGATCGCCAACGCGATCTTTCACGCAACGGGCCGGCGACTGCGCGAATTGCCGATCCGCATCGAGCACATGATCTAAAACCCCCTGATGTGCCCCCGACTAATCGGTCAGTCTGAAGCTGGATTTTTCCATTTGTGATCCCCGGATCGCGAGAATAGGACCACTAGCCCGCTTGCGGAGCTGGTGTCTTCGCCTTGATCGCGGTCGCGAGCACCAGGCCGGCGATGATGAAGGCCGCGCCGATCAGATCGTAATCATGCAGACTTTCACCGAGGAAGACATAGGCAAGAATTGCCACGAAAAGCGTTTGCAAATAAAGCAGCATGCTGGCGCGGCCGGCGCCAAGCGTCTCGACGCTGCGATTGTAGAGGTAGTACATCAGCGCTCCGCCCGGGCCGGCGACATAGGCCAGCGCCAGTAGACCGTTGAGGTGGAGCGCCGAGCGTTCGCCCGAGATCAGCTCCCAGAGGTAAAAGGGTAAAGCGGCGAGCGCGCCTGCGCCGAGCAGAAGCACGACCATAGGCAGCAACTCGATGCCGAATTTCGAACGGCGCAGGAGCACGGTGTAAAGACCCCAGCAGAACGCGCTGCCGACGATCCACAACTCGCCGGGATTGAATTGCAACCGCATCAGCGCGGCAGGATCGCCGCGCGCGACGATCGCCACCATGCCAATCAGCGAAAGCAGCGCACCGAGCGCCTTCCAAACGCCAAGCGACTCGCCGAGCACGAAGCGGGCAAGCACCATCGTCATCACCGGCGACAGCGCCATGATGATGCCGGCGGTCGTCGCGTCGGTATAGTTGAGGCCGGTGTAGATCATGCCCTGGCAAAGCGTCAGTCCGATGGCCCCGACGATCAGGACTTCGACGGCCCGCGAACGCACGAGAGCAATCATCGCTCCATGGTGCCGGTGCACGATCGGCAGCAGGATCGCGCAGGCGAGCGCCAGGCGCCAGAAGCAGAGCGCCCAGGGCGGCATCTCCGGCGCCACCCACTTGGCGGCGATATAGACGCCGGCCGACAGCAGCCAGCAAAGAACCGCGGTGGCGTAGGCGAGCGGCATCCCCGCATCGGCGGTCGCGTTTGCCTCTCCCACGCGGGCCAGATGGCCAATCGGCAGCGTCTGCATGTCGGTCCCCTCCGACTGGGCTCCGGCCGACCTTAGCGCGATTGCAGCGTCTTGCCGAGCAGAACAAGCATGGGCTGGACTGGCTAGCATGATACCTGGCAGACCGGGAGCGGAGACCCTGCCCCTGAAATGTTCCGGCCTAGCTGCTGCTACCGGCGGGTTCGCAGGAACTTTTGTCCGCAGAACCAGTTTGGGTTGATACGGCCACCTCGTGAGCCGGCAATCAAGGGAGCGTCCAATGCACGGCATCATCTATCTCGTCGGTCTCGTCGTCGTCGTCCTCGCCGTTCTGTCGCTGTTCGGTCTGCGCTAGATCGCTATCCGGCCCAGCGATTGCCGGCTTTGCGCCGGCGCTTTCATTTCAGGGAGAATGGCAATGAGTGACGTCATCGTTTCGGCCCCAGCGGCCGTGAGCTCGGAAGAGCGTTCCTATATCGACTGGCCCGCGATCATCGCCGGCACCGTGGTCGCGTCGGCGATTTCGCTGGTCTTGCTGGCCTTCGGTTCGGCCATCGGCCTGTCGCTGACCTCGGCCTATGAGGGCAGCGGGATGTCAGCCGCCGGATTCGCCATCGCCGCCGCGCTCTGGCTGGTTTGGGTTCAGGTTTCGGGGTTCTTCGCCGGAGGCTATCTCACCGGCCGCATGCGCAGGCGCCATTACGACGCCACGGAGGAAGAGTCCGACATACGCGACGGCTCGCACGGACTTGCCATGTGGGGAGCGGGCGTCCTCATCGGCGCTCTGATCGCCTTCTCGGGGGTCACCGCAGCGGTTTCCACGGCGACGACGGCTGCGAGCAATGTTGCCGCGGGCGCGGCCGCGGCCGCGGTGGGTTCGGCCGACGAAATTGCCGACAGCGGCCAACTGATCGTCGATCGGCTGCTTCGCGGCGGCGCCGCCTCGGCGGAAGGCGCGAGCCCTTCCGATCAGCGCGCCGAGGTGAGCCGCATCCTGCTTTCCGCCGCCGCTGGCGGGACGCTCGATCCGGCCGACAGGCAGTATCTTGTCGACACGGTCGCCGCGCGCGCCGGCATTCCACCGGAAGAGGCACAGCAGCGTGTCGACGAGATCTATGCGCAGGCCCAGCAACTGGAGGCCGAGGCGCGAGCCGCCGCCGACCGGGCGCGCCGCATCGCCGTGGTCGCGGCCTTCATAACCGCTGCGTCCCTGCTGATCGGCGGCGTCGGCGCATATTTCGGGGCCGTGCTCGGCGGCAACCATCGCGACAAGCAGGTCTCCGCAGAAGGATGGGTTCGAGCCTGGCGATAACCGGGGGCCCCCGAACCGCCGCGCCGCGCGTCCTCGATGCGCGGCGCTCCGGCTTCGCATGATCCGCTTGAATGACCGACGTCATAGGCAAAAAGGCGCATCAGCGTGGCTGGCCTGGCGGGTCTTGCCTATGCGGGTAGCGCCTCTAGACGGAATTTGGTGGAGCCAATCGGAATCGAACCGACGACCTCTTGAATGCCATTCAAGCGCTCTCCCAACTGAGCTATGGCCCCACACCCGGCAAACAGCCGGCGCCGTTTCCGGCGAAGAGATCAGGAGGCGGCTTCTAGCGCCGCATCACCGCAAGATCAAGCCTTGCAGCGCGCTTATTTCGGCCCGCGCTCGTGAGGCCGTGCCGCCTGCCGGGCCGCGGCGCCCGGCGCGGCAAACATCAGACCTCGTCCTCGTCCTCGCCAACGCCGATGATATCGGCGACGTCGTCGTCTTCCTCTTCCTCTTCCTCGAGGAAAGTGTCGTCGTCATCGTCGCCGAGATCGACATCTTCCTCGTCGTCGATGTCCGGGACGTCGTCGCCCTTCGCGTCCTCATCCGCTTCCTCGAGCGAGATGACCTCGGGAGCTTCGTCCTCCGCGTCGACTTCCTTCTCCTCCACTTCGGCCTCTTCCTCGACGGCCTTTTCGCTGCCGGACTCGAAATGCGACCGCGGATAGCTCTTGCCCGTGTAGGGAGAAACGATCGGATCCTTGTTCAGATCGTAGAATTTGCGACCCGTCTCCGGGTCTATGCGTTTGGTGCCAAGTTCGGATTTCGCCACTGCCAATCCTCGTCCGTGATTTTGGGGTCCCCATAGCCACAGATCGCGCGCCCTGTCAAAGCCAAAAGGAGGCCTCGAAGGATGCCCCATCCAATCGGGCCGCAACGGCCCTCCGCAGCGGCTCGGTAGGATGCCAAAGGGGATGACCCTTGCCCGAAGCCATGATAGGAGACCGGCGAAAAATCAGCCTGCGGCGCCGCGGGCACGCCTGCCCGAGGAACCATCATGACGCACGACACAGAACCGCGCCCGGCAGTCGCCCGGCGCTCCCCGGCCTTGAAGGGCACGGCGCGCGTGCCCGGCGACAAGTCGATCTCGCACCGCTCCTTCATGTTCGGCGGCCTGGCCTCCGGCGAGACCCGCATCACCGGCCTGCTGGAGGGCGAGGACGTGATGCGCACCGGCGAGGCGATGAAGGCGATGGGCGCGGTCATCGAAAAGAAGGGTGGCGAATGGATCATCAACGGCGTCGGCAATGGCTGCCTGCTGGAGCCCGAGGCGCCGCTCGATTTCGGCAATGCCGGCACCGGTTCGCGCCTGACCATGGGGCTGGTCGGCACCTATGACATGGAAACGACCTTCGTCGGCGATGCATCCCTGTCGGGCCGGCCGATGGGCCGCGTGCTGGAACCGCTGCGCCAGATGGGCGTGCAGGTGCTGAAAGCGGCCCCCGGCGACCGCATGCCGATCACGCTGCGTGGCCCCAAGCACGCGGCGCCCATCAGCTACCGCGTGCCGATGGCCTCGGCGCAGGTGAAGTCCGCCGTACTTCTCGCAGGCTTGAACACGCCGGGCGTCACCACGGTCATCGAGCCGGTCATGACCCGCGATCACACCGAAAAGATGCTGCAGGGTTTTGGCGCCAAGCTGTCGGTCGAGACCGACGAGCAGGGCGTTCGCCACATCTTCATAGAAGGCCAGGGAAAGCTCACCGGCCAGACCATCGCGGTGCCCGGCGATCCTTCATCGGCCGGATTCCCGCTGGTCGCGGCGTTGATCGTGCCGGGCTCCGACATCGTCATCGAGAACGTGCTGATGAACCCGACCCGCACCGGCCTGTTGCTGACGCTGCAGGAGATGGGCGGCCGGATCGAAGTGATCGACCCGCGCAACGCCGGCGGCGAGGACGTCGCCGACCTGCGCGTGCGCTCCTCCGAGCTCAAGGGCGTGACGGTGCCCGCGGAGCGCGCGCCCTCGATGATCGACGAATATCCGGTGCTTGCCGTCGCGGCGGCCTTCGCGGAAGGTGAGACGCTGATGCAGGGGCTGGAGGAGCTGCGCGTCAAGGAGAGCGACCGCCTCGCGGCCGTCGCGCGAGGCCTCGAGGCCAACGGCGTCGAGTGCACCGAAGGCGAGGCGACGCTCGCCGTGCGTGGCCGTCCCGGCGGCAAGGGGCTTGGCGGCGGAACCGTCAAGACGCATCTCGACCACCGCATCGCCATGAGCTTCCTGGTGCTCGGCCTGGCGACCGACAAGCCGGTAACCATCGACGACGCCACCATGATCGCCACCAGCTTCCCCGAATTCATGGGGCTGATGACGGGACTGGGTGCGGATATCGAAACGCGATAGGCGAACTGGTCCAGGCTGGCGACGACAACGGCGAAGTCGCGCCTCGGACTCGCCAGTCCCGCGAGCCTGATGGTGGCCTGGGCGAGAGACCGCCCGGCTACTTCGCCAGCAGCGCGCGCGCCTCCTTCGGTCCGAGCGCGGCAGGCCGCTCGCAGGTCGTCTGCATGGCGACGAACTTGCCCGTTTCGCCGGATTTCAGGATCGACGTCATCACCTCGACCGCGTGCAGCGCAAGCTCCATCGAGCAGCGGTGCGGTCGGCCGGACTGGATTGCAAGCGCCATGTCGGAGAGACCCGCCGTGCGGTAGTTGGCCATCATGCCGACCGAGTGCTTCTGGTTGGGCACGCCGAACGGATGATTCCAGGCCGGCAGCTTCTTCACCGGCTTGGCGCCCTGCGTATAGCGCACGACGCCGCCGAAGAAATTGGGGTCTGGCACATAAACCGTGCCGCCCTCGCCGTAGAGCTCCATCGGCGCATGGCCGTGGCCCCAGACGTCCCAGCTCGTACCCATGGTGACGATCGCGCCGCTTGCGAACTCCAGCAGGGCGTGGATGGTCGTCGGCGTGTCGACCGGCACCTTCTCGCCGTTGCGCGGGCCGTTGGCGATGACGCGCTCCTTGCGCGGGATAGAGGTTAGCGCGGCCACCCCCTTCACCGGCCCGATCAGCTGGATGAGGTTGGTGATGTAGTACGGGCCGAGGTCGAGCACTGGCCCCGCGCCCGGCTGAAAGAAGAAGTCCGGGTTCGGGTGCCAGTGCTCCATGCCGCGGCTCATGACATGGCAGGTGCCGCCCGTGATCGTGCCGAGCTTGCCCTCATCGATCAGGTGGCGCACCAATTGATGCGCGCCGCCGAGGAAGGTGTCCGGCGCCGAGCCGATGCGAAGGTCCTTCTTCGCGGCGCGCTTCTTCAGGTCGAGCCCTTCCTTGACCGAAAGCACGAAGGGCTTTTCCGAATAGACGTGCTTGCCGGCGTCGAGCACCCGCCGCGATATCTCGTAGTGGACCGCCGGGATTGTCAGGTTGACGACGATATCGACGTCCTTCGCCTTCAGCAGGTCGTCGACGCTTTCCGCGCGGACGCCGTATTCCTTGGCCCTGGCCTTGGCCGCCGCGGGGTTGATGTCGGCGCATGTCCGGACCTCGATGCCCTTGAACAGCGGTGCGAATTTGAAATAGGTGGTTGAAATGTTGCCGCATCCGACGATGCCGACACCAAGCTTGCGTGCCATGTCGATCGCTCCTGAAAAAATGCCCGTCAGTATTTCTTGACCGATTCGATCGAGCGCCTCGCGAAGCGCTCGAAGTCGTTCGGATTGTCCTGCTCCATGACGAAGTACTTAGCCGACGTCTTGGCGCGCAATGCCTTCAGCAGGCTCGCCCAATCGATCGTTCCGTAGCCGACATCCGACCAGCCGTCCTCATCCTTGCCCTCGCCCGGCTTGGCGATGTCCTTGACGTGGACCGCGACGATCCGCTTGCCGTGCTTCTCGATCCAGGGCAGCGGGTCGGCGCCGCCACGCACGATCCAGGCGATGTCCGCCTCCCAGCCGATATCGGGCGCGGCGGACAATAGGTGCTCCTGCGGCACGGAGCCGTCGGAGAGCTTCTTGAACTCGAAATCGTGGTTGTGCCAGGCGAAGCCATAGCCTTCCTTTTTCGCGCGCGCGCCGATGGCGGCGAGCCGTTCGCCGAAGCCGCGCCAGCCGGCGGCCGTGCCTTCCGGCCGGGCATCGGGATTGAGATAGGGGCAGATCATCGTGGTGATACCGAGCGCGTCGGCGATCTTCCTCGCGCCGTCAAAATCGGTCTCCAGCATGTCGATCGAGAAGTGGCCGGTCGGCATCGTGAGCCCGTCCCTGTCGAGCTCCTTGCGCAGGCCCGCCGGATCGGCATAGACGCCGCCGAACCCTTCGACCTCCCTGTAGCCGGCCTGGCCGAGCAGCTTCAGCACCTTGTCCCAGGGCTGAAAGTTGCGGGCGCTGTAGAGCTGCATTGACCAGTTCATTCTATTCCCTTTCCGCGATATGGGGCGCTTGGGACACCCGATGATCTTGTTTGAGCATGGTCTTGAATGGGGCTCTAGAGCCGATCCCCCGATGCCGCGTCGAAAAGCGATGCGTTCATCGGATCGAATCCTACGACGACGCTGTCGCCGACATCAGGCATTCGCTCCGACGAGACGCGCATGGTGAGGATTTGGCTTCCGAGCTTCGTCCACACCAGCGTGTCCGAGCCCATCGGATCGACGATCTCGACCGGCACCTGCGCGGAGAACGGCCAGTCGTCGCCGGAATTGACCCCGACATGTTCGGGGCGGATGCCGAAAACGGCCGCCCCGCGATGGTCCTTTTCGAAGCCGTACCGGGCGAGCGGGATATCCAGGCCGTCCGCGATGAAGTGCGGTTCGCCGTCGCGGACCTCGATCGCGCCTTCCAGAAAATTCATGCCCGGCGAACCGATGAAGCCGGCAACGTAGAGGTTGACCGGCCGCTTGTAGATTTCCTGCGGACGGTCGAGCTGCTGGATCAGACCGCCGCGCATGACCGCGATGCGGTCGGCCAGCGTCATCGCCTCGATCTGGTCGTGCGTGACGTAGATCATGGTGTTGGAGAGTTTCTGGTGCAGGCGCTTGATTTCGACGCGCAGTTCCGAGCGCAGCTTGGCGTCGAGGTTGGACAGCGGCTCGTCGAACAGGAACACGTCGACGTCGCGCACCAGAGCGCGGCCGATGGCGACACGCTGGCGCTGGCCGCCCGAAAGCTGCGCGGGCCGTCGGTCGAGCAGCGGCTGTATCTGCAGGATCTCGGCGGTGCGAGCGATGCGTTTTTCGATCTCGTCCCTCGGCACGCCGGCGTTCTTCAGACCGAAGGAGAGGTTTCCCTTCACCGACATCTGTGGATAGAGCGCGTAGGACTGGAACACCATTCCGATGCCGCGGTCCTTGGGCTCTTCCCAGGTGACGTTCTTTCCCTTGATGAAGATCTGCCCCTCGGAAACGTCGAGCAGGCCGGCGATGCAGTTCAGCAGCGTGGACTTGCCGCAGCCGGACGGGCCGAGCAGCACGAGAAACTCGCCTTCCTCGATGTCGAGGTTGAGGTTCTTCAGCACCGGCACGGCGCCGAAGTTCAGCGACAGGTCTTTGATCGCGACGCTTGTCATCCGCCATTACCCCTTCACGGCGCCGGCTGCTATGCCGCGCACGAACAGTTTTCCGGAGATGAAATAGATGACGAGCGGCACCAGGCCGGTGATGAGGGTCGCAGCCATGTTGACGTTGTATTCCTTCACGCCCTGGACGGAATTGACGATGTTGTTGAGCTGCACGGTCATCGGATAGGTGTCGGGCTTGGTGTAGACCACGCCGAACAGGAAGTCGTTCCAGATGCCGGTGACCTGCAGGATGATGGCGACGACGAAGATCGGCAGCGCCATCGGCAGCATGATCCGGAAATAGATGCCCCAGAAGCCGGCGCCGTCGACGCGCGCCGCCTTGAACAGCTCCTCCGGCAGCGACGCGAAATAGTTGCGGAAGAGCAGCGTCAGGATCGGCATGCCGAAGATCGAATGCACGATGACGAGGCCCTTCAGCGTGCCATATATGCCCATCTCGCGCAGGATGATGACGATCGGATAGATCATCACCTGATAGGGGATAAAGGCGCCGACGATCAGGATGGTGAAGAAGATGTCGGCGCCCTTGAAGCGCCAGTTGGCGAGCGCGTAGCCGTTGACCGAGGCGATTGCGATGGAGACGATGACCGACGGCACGGTGATGCGCACGGAGTTCCAGAAGCCCCGGCTCAGGCCGTCGCAGTTCAGCCCGGTGCAGGCCGTCGCCCAGGCCTTCACCCAGGGCTCGAAGGTGATCTCCAGCGGCGGCGCGAAGATGTTGCCCATGCGGATCTCGGGCATGCCCTTCAAAGATGTAACGACCATCACGTAGAGCGGGATGAGGTAGTAGATCGCCGCGAAGATCAGCGTGCCGTAAATGAAGATGTTGCGGCGCGAAAAGGTGACGCGGGGCTTCGGCCCGCGCGGGCCGTCGTGGGCGGCGGGGAGCGCATCGGCGCCGGCGACCGTCACGGCGAGCGTTGCCGGGTTCGACATGCTAGCGCCTCCGCCCGAATTCGAGGTAGGCCCACGGCACGATGACGATCGCGACGGTAAGCAGCATCATGGTCGAGGCAGCGAAGCCCTGGCCGAGATTCTGCGCGGCGAACATATAGTCGTAGACGTATTTGGCCGGCACTTCCGATGCGAGCGCGGGACCGCCGCTGGTTTGCGCGACCACCAGATCGTAGACGCGCACAATGCCCGAGGCGATGATGACCAGCGTGGTCACGAAAACGGGCCGCATCATCGGGATGACGATGAAGATGTAGGTCTTCCACATCGGGATGCCGTCGACGCGCGCCGCCTTCCAGATATCCTCGTCGATGCCGCGCAGACCGGCGAGCATCAGGCACATGACGAGGCCCGTGCCCTGCCACAGCCCGGCGATCAGAATGCCGTAGATGACGGTCTCCTTGGTGTAAAGCGGGTTGAAGATGAAGGTCTCCCAGCCCAGGTCGCGGACCACCTGCTGCACGCCGAAGTCAGGATTGAGCAGCCACTGCCAAACGAGGCCCGTCACGATGAATGAGAGCGCGAAGGGGTAGAGGAAGATGGTGCGGAAGGTGTCCTCGAAGCGGATCTTCTGGTCGAGCAGCGCGGCGAGCAGAAAGCCGATGACCAGCGAGAAGACCAGCGACAGGCTGCCGTAGATCAAGAGGTTCTCGATCGAGATCAGCCAGCGCGGCGTCGTCCACAGGCGTTCATACTGTGCAAGGCCGATGAAGTTGAGCCGGGGCAGCAGCCGCGAATTGGTGAAGGAATGGACAACCGTCCAGCCCGTGCCGCCAACGAACACGACCAGCGCGGTCAGGATCATCGGGATCGACGCGACTTTCGCATTGAGATTGCGGAACAGTCGGTTGGGACGAGCCGTCGGGCCGTCGGTGATGCGCATCGTTCACCCTGACAATGTCGGCGAAGACATATGCCGGCCCCGCGGGGCGCGAGACCGGCCTTGAAAGCGCGGACTTATCAGTCGGCGGCCGCGATGATGTCGGCGAAGCGCTTCTGCGCATCCTCCGGCGTCAGCGACGGGGTCTTGAAGAACTCGACGAACAGGTCATTGAGCTGGTTGTTCGTGTCCTCGGTGTTAAGCTGGTTGGTATCGGGAATGATGTTGCCCGAAGCCAGGATTTCGAGACCCTTCTTCATGCAGTCGTTGGCGGCGGTCACATCGACGTCGCCGCGCACCGGCACCGAACCCTTCTTCAGGTTGAACGCGACCTGGGTCGTCGGATTCATCATGGTCGATGCGAGGACGAGCTGAGCCTTTGTCTTTTCCGGGTCGTCGAGCTTGGGGAAATAGAAGGCGTCGCCGCCCGTTGAGATGAGCGCGTTGACGCCGAGGCCGGGCAGGCAAGTATAGTCCTTTCCGGCGACCTGACCGGCGACCTGGAACTCGCCCTGCGCCCAGTCGCCCATGATCTGCCCGCCGGCCTGGCCGGTGATAACGAGGTTGGTCGCCTGGTTCCAGTCCTGCACGTTGGACTTGGCCGACATCTTGCGCGCGTCGTCGGCGGCCTTGAACACCTTGGCGATCTCGGGTCCGGCGGCGGCCTCCGCATCGTGGTCCTTGTAAACCTTCAGGAAGACGTCCTTGCCGGCGATCGCCGGGATTAGCACGTTGAAGGCGCCGGTCGTCTGCCAGGGCTGGCCGCCGATAGCGAGCGGGATCTTGCCGGCCTTTTCCAGCGCCGGCCCGGCGGCGACGAACTCGTCCCAATTCGTGGGCACCGGCACGCCTGCGTCCGCGAATGCCTTGTTGGAGAGCCACAGCCACTGCCATGAATGGATGTTGATCGGCGTGCAGTAGATCTTGCCGTCGAGGGTGCAGCTATCGAGCAGGCTCTTGGGACGGACGAGTTCGGCCCACTTTTCCTGCGTGGCGAGCTCGGTGAGGTCGAGCAGCAGGCCTTCGGCGACCAGTTCTTCCGCCTGGCGGCCATGGTTGAACTGGAAGGCGCCCATCGGATCGCCGCCGGTGATGCGGGCGACCATGATGGGACGCGCGGTGTTGCCGGCGCCGGCGATGGCCGCGTCGACCCATTTGTTGCCTGTGGCGTCGAACGCCTTGGCGAATTCAGCGACTGCCGCCGCCTCGCCGCCCGAGGTCCACCAATGGGCGACTTCGAGATCGGTGGCGCCGGCCGGAACTGCCAATGGAAGTGCTACCGATGCGGCAAAGGCAACGGTCAAGAGCTTATAACGCATGGGTTTCCTCCCGAAATCTGAAACGTTACAGATGATACGTTACGGGAGACGGATCGATCACGCAATGCCTCGAAAGGAGGATACGGTCGATTTTTTCGAGGATCGAATTTATTCGATCCACCGCGCCCGGGCGATCGACACCGAAAGTGCAGCGCAACAATTCGGGCGAATATAGTTCGCAACGGCCTGATTTTGCTAGTTTTGCATTGCGGAATCTTCTGCCTCGAGGGCTCTCCCGTGCCCAGCGTCCGATGGTCCGCCAACGCGGACGTTTACGCCATCATGCGGCAACATCTGTAACGTTACAGCTTGCGGCATTCGGGTTTCGGGTCCACATTGCTTCAGGGGGGTTGCCGTTGCGTCCGGCACGGGCAGCCTGTAGGGCCAGGATCATGGACAAGCCGCATATGTCAGGCACGGACACCACCGCCCAGGCGGCGGGGCGCCCGACCTTGAAGACCATCGCCTTCATGACCGGGCTGGGCGTCACCACGGTGTCCCGTGCGCTGAAGGACGCGCCAGAGATCGGCGAGGAGACGCGCCGCCGCGTCCAGCTCGTCGCACGCCAGGTCGGCTATAGGCCGAACCGAGCCGGCGTCAGGCTCAGGACTGGCAAGACCAATGTCATCAGCCTCGTCCTCAACACCGAGGAGCAGATCGGCGGCTTCGTGTCGGACATGATCTACGGCATTTCCGAGCATCTGGCACAGACGCCCTACCACCTGATCGTCACGCCCTATTCGCGCAATAACGATCCCCTAGAGCCGGTGCGCTATGTCGTGGAGACAGGATCCGCCGACGGCATCATCATCTCGCGCACCGAGCCCGACGACAAGCGCGTGCGTTACATGCTGGAGCGCGGTTTTCCCTTTGCCACGCATGGCCGCACGGAAATCGGCACCGAACATGCGTTCCACGATTTCGACAATTATGCCTTCGCCCGCGATGCGGTGAAGAAGCTTGCCGACCTCGGGCGCAAACGCCTGGCGCTGCTGGCACCGCCTTCGACGCTTTCCTACCACCACCACATGCGCAACGGTTTCGTCGATACGATGGCCGAGATCGGCTTTGCCGAAGTGCCTTTCAACGCGGTCACCGTCGACCATTCGATCGAGCAGATCCGCGCCCGCACGCTGCAGCTCATGCAGCGGCCGAACCGTCCGGACGGCATCGTCAGCGGCGCCGGCGGCGCGACCTTCGCGCTGGTGGCGGGCATCGAGGATGCAGGGCTGAAAGTCGGCAAGGACATCGACATCGTGTCCAAGCAGTCGGCCAAACTGCTGCATCTGTTCCGTCCGGAGCTTTTCGTCGTCAACGAGGATGTGAGGCTGGCCGGGCGCGAACTCGCCCGCTCGGTGATCGCATGCATCGACGGCGAACCGGCCGGGTCCCTCCAAAGCCTGAGCCAGCCAGGCCCGGTGCTCGCGAGAGGCGAATAGGGGCGGCAAAGAAAGGCCGGCGCGCCGGCCTTCCGTTCAGCGACGACGGAACGCTCAAGCCGGGCCGACAATGCCCCAGGTCACGCCGAAGGGATCCTTCACCTGGCCGTATTTGTCGCCCCAGAAGGCGACCTCCAGCGGCACTGCGATTTCCGCCCCGGCTTCGGTGGCGCGTTTCCACCGTTGGTCGGCGTCGTCGACGACGACATGCAACGTGACGTTCTTGGCCGGCGCGTCGGGAGCGCCGTGCTCCGGGAAAGGATCGTTGAAGAACATCGCCCCGCCGTTGATCTCGACATGGACATGCATGGAACGCCCGTCGGGCAGTTCGCGGCGATCCTTCAGCGTCGCGCCGAAGGCTTTTTCGTAGAAGGCGGTGGCGGCTTTCGTGTCGCTCACCGTGAAGTAGGCGATCACGCCTGGAATGCTGGGGTTCTTTTCTTCGACCATGTCTCAATCCTTACCGTCAGATCGTCTTCAGGAGTTGGGCGAGCTGGTCGGCGCACTGTCCCCAGCCCTCGTGGAAACCCATCTTCTCGTGCGCCTCACGGTCCTCCACGGTCCAATGCCGGGCACGCGCCCTATAGCGCGTCTTGCCATCTCCCAGATCCTCGAAGGTGACGATCGCCGTCATGAACGGCTTTTCCGACGGCTCCCAGGCCGAAGTGAAGGCATCGGTCATGACGAGCTTCTCGTTCTCGATCACCTCCAGGAAGACACCCGGGTTGGGGTAGTCCTTGCCATCCGGATCGCGCATCACCATGAGGCTGGAGCCACCCGGCCTGACATCCATCGCAACCCCCGAGATCGTCCAGGGCAGCGGCGCGAACCATTGCTTGAGGAGCTTCGGCTCGGTCCAGGCGCGGTACACTTTCTCACGCGGCGCGTCGAAGATGCGCTCCAGCACCAGCTCGCGCTCGAGCGGGAAGGCTGCCGCGGTGATGTTTGCTCGTACGTTCATCATTCCCTCCTGAAGACCGGTTCCATGCATCTATGACGAACAGCCCTCGCGGGTTTCGACATGGGAGCCGAAGTTTTTTTCAGGAGGTCTGTCAGGAGGCTGTTGTCGAGGCCCTGCCGGATGCACTGCCCTGGGCCGGCCTCTCAGCCGACAACCGGTCGAGATGCATGCGGATATGGGCGGCTTCCGCGGCAGTATTGGCAAGCGAGATGGCGTTGCAGAAGGCCTCGCGCGCCTCGGCGTCGCGGCCAAGCTGCATCAGCAGGCCGCCCTTGACCCCGAAGAAGTGGAAATAGCCCGAAAGCTTCGGCGCCAGCGGCTCGATCATGTCGAGCGCCGCCTGGGGGCCGCGCGACTTTGAGACCGCGACCGCATGGTTGAGCGTGACCACCGGCGACGGCTGGATGGCCTCCAGCGCACCGTAGAGCAGATCGATCTGCTGCCAGTCCGTGTCCTCCGGCTTCTTGGCGCGCGCATGCAGCGCTGCGATGGCCGCCTGGATCTGATAGGGGCCGGGGTTGCGGTGCCGCATCGCCTTGTCGATCAGCGCAAGACCCTCGGCGATCATCTCGACGTTCCACATGCCGCGGTCCTGGTCCTCGAGCAGCACGACCGCGCCGTCTTGGTCGAAGCGCGCCGCGGCCCGCGCATGCTGGAGCAACATGAGCGCGGTCAGCCCCATGATCTCGGGCTCGGCCTGGAACAGGCGCAACAGCAGCCGCGCCAGCCGGATCGCCTCGTCGCAAAGCGGCGCGCGCATGGACGCGTCGCCGCCGCTTGCCGAGTAGCCCTCGTTGAAGACGAGATAGATCATGGCGGCCACCGCGGCGAGGCGCTCGGAACGCTCGACCGGGCCGGGCGCTTCGAATGGAACCTCGGCCTGCGCGATCCTTGCCTTGGCACGGGTGATACGCTGCTCCATCGCGCTTTCGCCGACAACGAACGCACGCGCTATCTGCTTCACCGAGAGGCCCGACACGATGCGCAACGCCAGGGCGATCTGCTGCGTCGCGGGCAGCTCCGGATGGCAGCAGATGAACAGCAGCCGCAAGATGTCGTCACGGTAGTCGGCGCCATCCAACCTTTCGACGATAGTGGTCTCGGCGTCCTCGAGGTCGGAAAGTACACGCTCGTCCGGCAGCGGCTCGTTCTTGGAGCGGCGGCGCACGGCGTCGATCGCCGTGTTGCGGCCGACGAAGATTAGCCAGGCTGTCGGGTCGCGCGGCGGACCGTTCTGGGGCCAGGTCTTCAACGCCCTGAGGCAGGCTTCCTGGAACGCTTCCTCGGCAGTGTCCATGTCGCGGAAATAGCGCAGCAGCGCCGCCACCGCCTGCGGCCGTGCGGTGGTGAGCAGAGGGTGTATCCAGGCAATGTCGGTCATATGGTTGGGGCGACCGGATTGAGGACTCCGACCGGCCTTATCTCGTAGCAGCCGCCGCTCGGATTGGCGTCGGACAGCTCGCGCGCGAAGGCGACAGCCTGTTCGAGGTCGTCGCACTCGACCGTATAGAAGCCGAGCAGCTGCTCCTTGGTCTCGGCGAAAGGACCGTCGAGCACCAGCGTCTCGCCCTTCGCCTTGCGCAGCGTGGTGGCCGCCGTGGTCGGCAGCAGCCGGGCCACGGGGCCGAGCTTGCCGGCTTTGGCGTATTTCTGCTGGATGGCCAGCAGGTCCGTCATCACCCGATCGTCCTGTTCCCTTGTCCAGGACGAGATGGCGTCCTCGGAGGCATAGCAGAGCACGGCGTAAAGCATCCTGACATTCTCCCTTGTTCGAGGACGAAAGAGTAGGGCGAACGCCGACATCGCGTCGACAGTAAATGCACCTTGTCTTCGGTCCCGGCGGAGGGTAAAGGCGAGGGCAAACGAGCGTCGCGAGGACCGACCATACCTGAACCGCGACGTTGCGCGCATGGCGCTGCTGCTGGCGCTGGAGAGAGCGTGGGCAAAGGCTTGCGCCGGCCCATGCGCCCAACAGCCGGTTGGGGAGCTAGGGAAGTGGCTACTTCGACTTGCGCTTGCCGGGCGCCTTCGCGGCATCATTGAACAGGTCGCTGCCTGCGGGCGCCTCGTCCTTGGCCGCGGCAGGCTCACCGTCGCGTTTTTCAGCCGGAGCCTTCGTCGCGGCTGGCGCCGCCTTGGGCTGATCCTTGGCAGTGAACTTTATGGCCATCTTCAGTCCTCGTATGATCGCGGCGATCGCGGGCTCGGGTTGCGCAGCCGGCCGATCAGCGCTGAGACGGCGGTGACGTTCATCTCTTCGCGGGACCAGTTCTGCGTCTCCTCGATATGCCTGGGCGCTAGCTCGCGGTGCGTGCTGCCGCTATAGGCCGCGTCGGCGAAGACGGATTTCTCGTGCGATTTCTTGTCCTCGACGATGTATTCGATCAGATAATTGGGGCATTCAGCCCGGCTGCGCACGCCGATCCGCACCTGGGCGTCACCCTTGGCGCGCCGGCAGCGCTCAAGCTTCTCCAGAACGCGCCGCACATACTCGATCGGGTTGTCGAGCTGGACCACCACGTCGGCGATGATGGAATCGTCAGGGATCGTCGTTTTGACCGCGCGTTTGGCCATCAGCGTTTGGCTTTTCGCTTGGGTGCGGGGGCGTTCGCCGCAGCGAGAAGGTCGGCAGCCTGCTTTTCCAGGCGCAATTCCCGCAGGCGCGCAGTTTTCTCTTCGCGGGCCTGGCTGACAGCGTCCTGTTCCGACAGGATGCGGCCGAGCGACAGCGACTGGGTTTGCGTCTTGCTGAATGCGGATTCAGCCTGATCGCGGGATTTCCTGGAGTTCGCGCTCAAAGTTCTCACCCTTGCTGTTGTGCATGGCCTGAACGAAAAAGGCCAGGCATTCGCCTGACCTTTCGTGGCATTGGACTAGCTCGACGCCGCAACTGCGGTCACGACGAGCGAATGCCGGTCAGACCGCCTTCAGCTGATCGGCGGACATCTTGCCGGACTTGTTGTCGCGGACCATTTCGTAGCCGAGCTTCTGACCTTCGGCGAGATCACGCATTCCGGCGCGCTCGACGGCCGAGATGTGAACGAAAACGTCAGCGCCGCCGTCGTCGGACTGAATAAAACCAAAGCCTTTTGTGGCGTTGAACCATTTCACTGTGCCTGTGCTCATAACGAACCCTTTCTTGGCAATATTGATACGCCGGCTTGCGAGTGCAAAACTGACGGGTTTCTCGATTTTTGAAGGGGAAGTTCGTCAAAGGCACGCAGTTCGCGCGCAGAAACAAAAGTCGATCTAGCAAAACATCGATCAAATATCTTTAGGCTTATTCTTTCTGAAAGTCAAATCTTGGTTCCAATTTCCGGACCAATCCAATGAACCTTTTCCGCCCAGGCGCCGACTGAACGACCAGGCGCCGCAATGGTGCGGCCCCGAATGGAAAAGGAAAGGCCCATGACCAGACAAACAATGTCGGGGTCAGCGGGATCATCCGGCATCCGGCGCAAAGGCGAAGAGCCCGGCGCGGCGGGTGCTGTCCTGATTCGATTGACCCAAGGTAATGCCCGGCATATGCTCGCCCCGAGGGATTCCGAAAGGAACGCCAGGGGGGAGAGTGCCGGGTCACCGCGTTTCGCTCCTTGTCGCGCGTTGCTCCAGGCAGTTTCTCCCGCCCGTACCGGGAGGAGAAGCGTCATGCCACGCAGTCGCGGCGTTCTGCGTTTGCTTGCCTGCAACCTGACGACCGGCGGAGATCTGCGTGGCAGACTTGCCGCCGGCAGCGCGCTTCTCGCGCTGGCGCTCGGCGCAAGCATGTATTCCAGCGTGCCCGCGCGGGCACAGGAAGCCCAGATCATCAATCCCGGCGCGATGGCCGTCACCGGCTTCTCCGGCACGATCATCCCCGGCATCGAGGAAGGCTTGCCGCCAGGCGTCGATGCCATCGAGGAGACCTTTATCGATACGGAACGCGCGACCTTGCGCGTTTTCGACGTTTCGGCGCTCGGCGGTCCGCCGTCCGGCCAACTCGTCTACACGCCGCAGCCCTTCGAGGTTCTCGCCGGCCAGATCGGCCAGGTCTTCGCGCTCACCTATGACGACGGCGTGCGCGACGGCACGCCTTCCGGCGTCCCGAATCTCTATGCGGGGGCGACGTCCCTGCATGGCGTCCGCATCGTCACGCCGGATGCCGACGGCGACGGGCGGCCGGAGCGTGAGCGCCGCGGCAAGGCCGGCGCCACCTTCATGGAGGGGCAGTTCGGCGAGGAGAACGGCGGCGGTCCGGGTTCGATCTGGAAGATCGACGGCCTGACCGGCGCCGTGTCGCTGTTCACCACCATCGAGGGCAACAGCGGTCCCGGCATCGGCGATGTCAGCTTCGACAAGGCGCATCGCCAGTTCTTCGCCTCCGATCTCGACAGCGGCCTCATCCACCGCATCGCGGAAGACGGCGCCGTGATCGATACGTTCGACCATGGCGTCGCCGGGCGTCCGGCGCGGAGCCTGCCGCCGGTTGCCGACGACGGCGCGGTGATGGACATCCAGGGCGCCGTCTTCGACAGTGAGGACCCCGACACATGGGGCTTCACGCAGGACGAACGCCGCATCTGGGGCGTCGCCGTGCATGGCGGCCGCGTCTACTACGCGGTCAGGGAGGAGGCGGAGATCTGGTCCGTCGGCCTTACCCAGGACGGCGCCTTTGAGGGCGATCCGCGCTGGGAGCTGACGGTCGATGCCGAGGAAGACCTCGCCGTCACCGACATCGCCTTCGACAACAAGGGCTTCATGTATCTCGCCCAGCGCGGCGAAACGGAAAACCGCTTCGACTACTCGCAGTTCGCCGATTCGGGCGACGGCGAGGTACTGCGCTACTGGCGCGAGAGCCCGGACGATCCGGCGACGGAATCGATCTGGGTGCCGGCGCCGCAGGAATACGCCATCGGCTTCCCGGAAGGGCATCGCCAGTCGGCCGGCGGCATCGACCTGCAATACGGCTATGACAGCCAAGGCAACTTCAACCCCAACGCCTGCTCCGACACGCTGGTCGCCACCGGCGACAAGCTGCGCGACAATCCAGCGCTTGCCGAGCAGTTGGCCGCCGGAGGTCCGCTCGCGGTCCACGGCGTGCAGATCACCGCGACGGTGCTGGTCAGGCCCCAGAACGAGCCGCCCTTCGGCTCGTGGTTCGTCGACTTCGATGGCTTCTTCGAAGACCCCGAAGTCGAGGGCCATGTCGGCGACGTGGAAGTCTGGCGTCCTTGCGAGGGCCGCGCCGGCTACTACGAGCAGATACCCTATCCGGGCGGCTATCCGGATCCGTTCTGGCCGCCGGAATTCCCGCCTCCGGGCAACTATCCACCCTGCATCGACGTCGAGGCAGTCGAGTACTTCTGCACCCCGGCCGGGCTCGAGGCCGATATCTATGTCCGTGACGTTGCAGGCATCGGCGGCGATTCAGTCAAGGCCGATTCCAGGACGCCCGGCGTATTCGTCACCCCGCTTCAGCAGACCCAGCCTCCGGGCGCTCCTTTCACCATCGGAATGAGCGGTTTCTTCCCGGGCGACAGGGTTGATGTCGGGCTCTGCTTCTACAGGCAGTCCGACGCCGATGCGGGCGGCTACTATCCTTGCTGCAAGGTGGTGGTCCCGCTCGATACGCCCCCAGTCAGCTGCGAACCGTGAGGGAGGATGAGATGAACGCGCTTCACCATTCCCCGCTCGCGACGAGCAACCCAACAACCGTCATGGAGACGATCATGAAACCCCTGTCGTTCGCCAGGCGCGCCGCGCGCTGGCTGATGGCGGCCGGGCTCGCGCTCGCCGCCATGCAAACCGTGCCGGCTCTTTCGCAGCCGGCGGCTGAGTTGCCGGAAGGTCTCGACCTCGATCCCGGTCCAACCCATCCAGGCGAGGCTGAACCCTTCTTCGAGAAGGTCGGCCAACAGATCAACTGCGACTACGTCCGCTACCGGCTTCGCTTCGGCGCCCGGGGCGACCCGGCGAAGTTCCTCGACCCGGCCTTCATCGCCGAAATGCAGAATGTGCGGATGGATTTCCGCGACACGCTGCCAGCCGGCCTGGAGATAGTCGACGTCCAGGTCTCCGGCGACGGAACCGACGCTGGTGGCGGTCCGCTTCCCGCGCCCACCATCTCGACGACCACCAACCCCAACGACACGGTCAAGGTGGACGACTTCCGTCTGTCGACCAGCGACCTCGACGGTTCGGGTGAAATCGATCGCCGCTACGTCGACTTCCTGATCACCGCGAAGATCGATCATGCGGCATTTCCCGCGCCGACGCTTGTCGCCAACCAGGGCTTCGTCGGCATCATCCTGGTCGGCGGGCCTGCAATCATGGTGCCGTCGCACGATCCGGCGCTGCCGGACGACGGCGATTTCAAGACCGGTGAGCCGACCGAGATACTCATCGACGTCACCCGCTGCGAACCACCGCCTCCGCCGCCCCCTCCGGGGGAGGAGTGCTTCAAGGTCGAGCGCGGCGAGGTCGATTGCGTGCCCGGCGGCGGCGCCTTCATCTACCACATGCCCGTCGGGCCTGAGTTCGGCGGCAAGTGGGTGCAGTTGCGAACCACCGCGCCCGGCATCATCGTTGCGCCCCTGTCGCAGCTCGTTCCGATGGGCGGCGGCGTGCTCGACTGGACAATCACCGGTGCTCTGCCCGGTGACGTCGTGCACCTCATCGTCACCGGCATCGAGACATATGCCGGACCCGAGGAAGGCGTCGGCCTCTGCTGTTCGCAGGTGATCGACATCGTTATCCCGGAGGACATCGAATGTCCGCCCGACGAGGGCGAGCCCGATCTGAAGGTCGAAAAGCGAGCCGATGATTCAAGCTGCACGCCGGAAGGCCCTTGCGACTTCACCATCCGCGTCACCAATGTCGGCGACGCGCCTTACAACGGCCCGATCGTGCTCGAAGAAGTGACCGGCCCGGGCGCGGCGCCAGTGGTCTCGGGACCCAATGTTCCATGGCTCTGCCCGCCTATGGTCAGCCCCATGGTCTGCACACATCCTGGACCCACGCTCAATCCCGGCGAATGGGTCGAGCTGAAGCTCGGCTTTGCACCCGGACCCGGCTGGGACTGGGACGCGATCCGCAACTGCGCCGAGTACGACTACACGGCGAGCGGATGGGAGCACACGTTCGGCTCGACCGACGACGACCGGGCCTGCGCCTCGATCCCGATCTGCCGTCGCGGCGATCCGGAATGCGATCCGCCGGAGAAGAAGGCCGACCTGCGCATCATCAAGGATCCGCGTGGTTCGCCGATCTGTACCCTCGACGGCGTCTGCTGGTTCTCCATCCGGATATTCAACAACGGCACCGACAACTATGCCGGTCCGCTGACTGTCATCGACGAGTATCCGACGGGCGTACCTGCGTCCTCGACCTTCGTGCCTAGCCCGCCCTGGGCTTGCGGCCCGATCGGCGGTGGCCAGTTCCAGTGCGACCATCCCGGCGTCGTCCTGGTGCCCGGCGCGTCCATCGCGCTTGGCGTGCGTGCTGTCGTCGGCGACGACTATGGCGATCTCATCCGCAACTGCGCGGAAGTGAAGGCCATACCGGACGAGACCGACCTCACCAACAATCGGGATTGCGCCGAAATGCGCATTCCCGGCCGCGACCCCGGCAGGCCGGAGTTGCGTATCGAGAAGACCTGTGAACAAGGCACGGCTGCCGGTGCAGCGGTGTCCTGCCGCATCACCGTCACCAGTACCGGTTCCGCGGCGCCCATGGGACCGGTCCGCGTCCACGACGTGGCCACGGTCCTCGGCACCGACACGGCAATCCAGATACTCACCGTCTCACCGGACGGTGCGGAATGGGATTGCGGTCCGGTGCCGGCCGACTCGCTGTCGTGCCAGATCCCTGGCGCAGTCATGACGCCCGGAACCAGCCGCCATTTCGACGTGACGGTCCAGTCTCCGACGTTCGGCCGCTTCGAGAACTGCGCACGCGGCAACTGGGGTCCTGCCCCCGGCAACGACATCGTCTATCCGTTCGGCGAGGCATGCGCCCAAGGTGGTGCTCCGCCGATCGCGGTCGAGAAGACGGGCGACAAGGAGTGCCGCGTCGGCGCGCCTTGCACGTTCGAGATCACGATCACCAACCGCGGCACGACCGGCTTCAGCGGTCCGGTCCGCATCGGTGACGCGATCGGCGTGGAAGGCATCGGCCGCCTGGAAGGAGTAGCGATCAGTGAGATCGTTCCGCCTTTCGGCTGCTCGCCAGAGCCAACCACGCTGCCGATGTCGTGCGTCGCGACCCTGACGCTCGGCCCCGGCGAGTCCAGAGTCCATCAGGTGACCGTGGTCATCCCGGAGGGCGGACCGCTCGCCAACATCAGGGAGCCTCTCTCCGGGCGCAACTGCGTCGGCGTGGTGCCTCCGGATACGCCGGTGGCGGCGGCCGAACGGAATATGACCGTCGCGCCGGAGACCACAGGACGGCCCGGAACGCAGCCTTACGCGTGCCATCCCTTCACCATCGCCGATGAGGTTGAGGAGTGCTCGCAAGGTTTCGTCATGAACGACGCCGGCCGCTGCGTGTGCCCGCAAGGCACGACCTTCCGCAACGGGCAGTGTCGCACGGTGGGTGGCGAGCCGCCGCCGCCTCCGCCGGCGGAAGAGTGCAAGCTGCTGCCCGGACAGATCCGCACCTCGGACGGACGTTGCGTCTGCCCGCGTGGAACGGAGCTGGACAACGGCCGCTGCGTTCCCCACGAGGGCCCGGTCATGTGCAGGTTGCTGCCCGGCCAGATCCGGACTCAGGACGGTCGCTGCATCTGCCCGCGCGGGACGAGCCTCGTCAGGGGCGAGTGCCGCAAGGACCAGCCGCCGCAATGCAGGCTGCTGCCTGGCCAGATCCGGACCCAGGACGGTCGCTGCATCTGCCCGCGCGGGACGAGCCTCGTCAGGGGCGAGTGCCGCAAGGACCAGCCGCCGCAGTGCAGGCTGCTGCCCGGCCAGATCCGGACCAAGGACGGACGCTGCGTTTGCCCGCGTGGCACCAGCCTCGTCAGGGGCGAGTGCCGCAAGGACCAGCCGCCGCAGTGCAGGCTGCTGCCCGGCCAGATCCGGACCAAGGACGGACGCTGCGTCTGCCCGCGTGGCACCAGCCTCGTCAGGGGCGAGTGCCGCAAGGACCAGCCGCCGCAGTGCAGGCTGCTGCCCGGCCAGATCCGGACCAAGGACGGACGCTGCGTCTGCCCGCGTGGCACCAGCCTCATCAGGGGCGAGTGCCGCAAGACGCAGGCCGAGCCCGAGCGCTGCCCGCGCGGCACCATCGGCACGCCGCCGAACTGCCGCAGGCTGCAGATCAGCCCGGACCTTCAGCAACTGCTGATACCGCGTCAGCCGAGCAACAACAACATCCAGAAGCAATAGGCCTGTCTGGACAATGAGAAGACCCCGCCGGTCCGCCGGCGGGGTCTTTCATTTGGGTATCGTGGGGGTTGCCTGTCGCTGACGGGCCGGTTCTGTTCCGCAGCTTGTCAGGCGGCGAAGACCTGCTTGCCGTCGATCCAGGCGCCCCGCATGTCGAGCTTGTCCGACAGCGCCACGATGTTGGCGGCGTTCCCCTTGGCAAACCGGCCAAGCCGGTTTGCCTGCCCGATAGCTTCGGCCGGATAGAGCGATGCCATGCGCAGCGCTTCATCGAGATCGAGGCCGATCGTCCGGCGCATGAAGCGCACGGCGGAGATCATGTCGAGGTCGGCGCCGGCAAGGGTGCCGTCGGCAAGGGTCAGCTTTCCGTCTTTGCGATAGATCATGCGGCCGTTCAGCGTGAAGCTGGTCATCTCGGTGCCGATCGTCGCCATGGCGTCGGTGACGAGGCAGATGTTTGCCGGCGAGATTTTCGCGCGTACTGCAATTCCTATGGTGGCCGGGTCGACATGGATGCCGTCTGCGATCAGTCCCGCCGATATCCGGCCATCATCCAGCGCCGCACCAACGAGCCCCGGCTCGCGGTTCCCGATCTGGCTCATTGCGTTGAACAGATGCGTCACCATCGACGCTCCGGCATCGGCATAGATGCGCGCTGTGGCATAGCTGGCTTCAGTATGGCCGAGGCTGACGATGATGCCCGCTTGCGTCAGCGCGGCAACTTGCTCAAGTGTGACGGACTCCGGAGCAACCGTGGTCAGCAGCGTCGGCAGTTGCTTCTTCGCGGCAACGAGCGCAGCGAGGTCCGCAGCCGTCATCGGCCGGATCAGCTTCGGATCGTGCGCTCCCTTGCGCGCGATGGAAAGATGCGGGCCCTCGAGATGGAGGCCGGCAAAACCGGGCACCTTCCTGCGCGTGGCCTCGATGCCGGCGGCGATCGCCGCCGCGGTGACTTCGGGTGTATCGGTGATCAGCGTCGGCAGAAGCGCGGTGGTGCCTAACGGCGCATGCGCGCGGCAGATCGTCTCGATGCCCTCGACATCGGGATGATCGTTCAGCATCACCCCGCCGCCGCCATTAACCTGCAGGTCGACGAAGCCAGGCGCCAGCATCTCGCCGGCCTCGATGCCGTCCGCGCCAGCCGGAACCTTGCTGCGCGCGACGATCGTCTCGACGGCAGCGCCGCGAACGATCAGCGCGGCATTGTCATGCCAGGCGTCGCCGTCGAAGATGCGTCTGGCACAAAGGGCGACGTACTTGCTCATACCGTCTCCGTCACCTTGCGCAGGTTCGGCGGCTGGTCGGGGTTCAGCCCCCGATGGCGCGCGAAGGCCTCGACGAATGCGTAGAAGGAGACGATCAGCGTCAGCGGATCGGTGATCGGATGACCCGTCGCCGCATGGGGCAACAACTGGGCCCTCGAAGCCAGCGCCGAAGTCACGAAAACGGACGCGCCCTTGCCGGCAAGCAGGTCCGCCGCCGAGGCCATCGACTGTTCGGAGGCATCGCGCGCAGCGAGCGCCACCACCGGGAAGCCCGGCCCGACCAGCGCCAGCGGGCCGTGCATGACCTCCGCCGCGCTGTAGGCCTCGGCATGCATGGCGCAGGTCTCCTTGAATTTCAGCGCGGCCTCGTTGGCGATCGCCGCCGACGGCCCGCGCCCGAGGATGAAGAGCGAATTCTCGCCGGTCAGCGCTCCGGCGATACCCATCCAGTCGCACTCGATCGCCACGCGCAGATGCTTGGGCAGGCGGCGCAGCGCCGCCAGCAGCTCGCGGTCATCCGTCCAGTGGGCCAGGAGCAGCAACCCGGCGACGGCCGAGTTGACGAAGCTCTTGGTCGCCGCGACGCTCTTCTCCACGCCGGCCAGAATGTCGATTTCGTGATCGGACGCCTCGGCCAGCGGCGAGCCCGCCGTGTTGGTGATGGCGATGGTGAGCGCGCCGCCGGCCCGCGCCGTCCGCGCCATGGCGACGATGTCCGGGCTCTTGCCCGACTGCGAGACGGTCAGGCAGGCCGAGCCGTCGAGCTTGAGCCTTGCGCCATAGATCGAGGCGATCGACGGCCCGAGCGAGGCGACCGGCACGCCCGCCGTCAGTTCCACAGCATATTTGAGGAACGCCGCCGCATGGTCCGACGAGCCGCGCGCGATCGTCGTCAGATAGCGCGGCGAAAGCGCCCTGAGCTGCCGCCCGGCTGCCGTCAGCGCGCCGTCCGACGCGTCGAGCAGGCGTGCCGCGGCTTCCGGTATCTCCAGGATCTCTCGCCGCATAAACGTTTCGGTCACGTCCTGTCAGGCCCTTCTTCGGTCCTGTCGCCGAGCCTCAGCTCGACGACGAAATCATAGGCGTCGCCCCGGTAAACGGAGCGGGTGAATTCGATGACCTTGCCGCTGGCGAGGTAGGAGATGCGTTCGATGTTGAGGCTCGCCGAGCCCGGCGCAGCGCCCAGGAGTGCCGCTTCCGCCTCGTTGAGATTCTTCGCCGACAGTCGCTGAATGGCGCGCACCGGGCGATGGCCGGTTTTTTCGAGCGCGCTGTAGAGCGACTCGCCGACCGCGCCCGGGTCGGGCAGGATCGCCGCAGCAAGCGATGCGCGCTCGATGGCAAGCGGCGTGTCGTCGGCGATGCGCAGGCGCGCCACCCGCGCCACCTGCTCGCTGGGCGACAGGCCGAGCGTCATCATCTCCTCGGGCGAAGGAGGATAGAGGCCGCGGTCGAGCCATTGCGAGCGCACCTTCATGCCGCGCCGCGCCATGTCCTCCGTGAAGGAGGTCAGCCGGGACAGCGGCTGCTCGACCCTGGAGACGCGCGGCGCCACGAAGGTGCCTGAGCCATGCCGCTGCACCAGCATGCCGCCCCTCACCAGATCATGCACGGCCTTGCGCACGGTGACGCGCGACACGTCGGCCTTGATCGCGATATCCCGCTCCGAAGGCAGCGCGTCGCCGGGGCCGATGACGCCGGAATTGACCGCGTCCTCGATGCTTTTCCTGAGCTGCAAATAGAGCGGCGCCCCCTTCTGCGGCGCGTCGCGCACGGCCTGGAAAATCCGTTCGGCGGCGTCAGCCATCCACGGCCTCCGCTTTGCCGAACAGACGCGCCGCCATCGCCACCGCGCCACCCAGCGCATCGCGAAGCGGGTCTTTCAGAATCGTCCGGAAGCGCTTCGGAAGACGCGGCGCATAGAGCGGCGCCAGCCCGCCGAGCAGGCAGAGCGGCGATTTCCCGTCGAGGTCGAGCGCCGCGAGCGATGCCTCAATTGCCGCGACCGCGCGCGCAAGGATGGCTTTTGCGACTGGGTCGCCCTTCGCCTCGAAGTCGAACACTTTTGGCGCGAAGCCGCCGAAGTCACCGGGCTTGGCGTTTACGGTGAATTCGACAACGTCCTCAGGATTGTTGCGGAAGACGGCGAGGATTTCCCTGGTAAGCGGCGAGGCGGGCCTGATCCCGTCATGCGCGAGCAGCGCCTCCTCGAGCAGGTCGCGGCCGATGCGGCTGCCGCCGCCCTGGTCGCCGACCTGAAAACCCCAGCCCCCGATCGCCCGCGTCCGGCCGTTCTTGCGCACCATATAGGCCGTGCCCGTGCCGAGGATCGCGATCGCGCCGTCGCCCTCGCCGACCGCGCCTTCGAGCGCGATCAAAGCGTCGGTCTCGACCTTGCTTCCGGCGAAAGGCAGGATCGTTTCGAGTTGCCGGGCATAGGTGCCGACATTGCTCCCGGCAAGGCCGAGCACGGCGTGGATCCGAGGGATGAGGCCAGGATCCTGGCCTGCATCGAGGCAGGCCAGCCGCGCGGCAGCGACGATGTTCTCGCGCGCGCCTGTCAGATCCGTGCGGATGTTGGCCGGGCCGCTTTTGCCATGCCCAACCACCTTGCCCGAGACGGTCGCGAGGGCCGCCTTGCAACTCGTCCCGCCGCCATCGATGCCAAGCACGAAAACCAAGAGAATTCCTCCGGGAGTTGATAATACCAATAAAATACCAATAGCCAAGTCTTAATTTTCATTGCGAAAAGGTTAAGCTGTATCGTATTGAATTTACAGTGCTTTACGGTTCAGGTTGCGCACGAGTGCGGATCAATTCGTTAACGGCGCTGGACAAGTGGTATTTTGTTGGTATTGTCCGTTGTCAGGAGGTCGCCGGATGGCTGAAAAGCGTACGGAAGCGTTGCATGAGCATGCCGGAGGGCTCGATCAACAGCCGCCGGTGATCGTGCTCGGCTTCCTCGCCGACGCGCAGGTCGCGGCCGCAAAAACCGTTCGCGATTCCGTCGGCGCCATCGCGGACGCAGCGGCCATCATGGCCGAAACCCTCGCCTCGGGCGGTAGGCTCGCCTACGCGGCGGCCGGCAGTTCCGGCCTGATGGCGCTCGCCGACGCGCTCGAACTTCCCGGCACCTACGGCATCCCGCGCGACCGCATCGTCGTGCTTTTCGCCGGCGGCGCTGCCGCACTGCAGGACATGGCCGGCGCGCCCGAGGATGACGCCGCGCAGGCCGCGCGGGAAGTCACCGACGCCGGGCTCTGCAAAGGCGACTGCCTGATCTCGGTTTCCGCAAGCGGCTCGACGCCCTATGCCGTCGGCGCACTGGAAGAGGCCGCCCGCCTCGGCGCGAAAACCATCGCCATCGCCAACAATGCCGGCTCGCCGCTGCTGGAACTCGCCGACGTGCCGATCCTGCTCGCCACGCCGCCGGAGGTCATCGCCGGCTCGACCCGCATGGGCGCCGGCACCGCGCAGAAGATCGCGCTCAACATGCTCTCCACGCTGGCCGCTATCCATCTCGGCCACGTGCATGACGGCTACATGGTCAATCTCCACGCCGACAACGCCAAGCTGCGCGGGCGCGCCGCGCGCATCGTGTCGGCCATTTCGGGCTGCGACGAGAAGGCCGCGCTCGCCGCACTCGAAAAGACGGGCGGCTCGGTCAAGCCCGCCGTCCTGATCGCCGCCGGCGCCGACGATGCGAGGAGCGCGCAGGAATTGCTCGACGGGACCGGACGAAGGCTTCGCCCGGCCCTTTCGAGGCTCAAAACTCTAGAGGGGAGCAGGCGTCAGCCAGTTCCGTAAAAGAAACCTTAAACAGGTCAACAGGGAGACTATGAAATGACACGCACGACGCTTACCGCTCTGCTCCTCGGCACGAGCATTCTGGGCACGGCCAGCATGGCCTTCGCCCAGGACAAGACCATCACCATCGAGAGCTGGCGAAACGACGATCTGCCGATCTGGAACGAGAAGCTGATCCCGGCTTTCGAGAAGGCCCATCCCGGCATCAAGGTCGTGTTCGCCCCCTCGGCGCCGACCGAATATAACGCCGCGCTCAACGCCAAGCTCGACGCCGGCTCCGCGGGCGACCTCATCACTTGCCGTCCGTTCGACGCCTCGCTGGAACTCTTCAGCAAAGGCCATCTCGCATCGCTGAACGATCTGGCCGGCATGGAGAACTTCTCCGATGTCGCCAAGTCGGCATGGCAGACCGACGACGGCTCGACCACCTTCTGCGTGCCGATGGCCTCGGTCATCCACGGCTTCATCTACAACAAGGACGCCTTCGACCAGCTCGGCATCGCGGCGCCGGCGACGGAAGCCGAATTCTTCGCCGCCCTTGACAAGATCAAGGCCGACGGCACCTTCATCCCGATGGCGATGGGCACCAAGGATCTCTGGGAAGCCGCGACCATGGGCTACCAGAACATCGGCCCGAACTACTGGAAGGGCGAGGAAGGCCGTCTGGCCCTGATCAAGGGCGACCAGAAACTGACCGACCCGGCCTGGGTCGAACCCTATGCGACGCTTGCCAAGTGGAAGGACTATCTCGGCGACGGCTTCGAGGCGCAGTCCTATCCGGACAGCCAGAACCTCTTCACGCTCGGCCGCGCCGCCATCTATCCGGCCGGCTCGTGGGAGATCTCCGGCTTCAACACGCAGGCTCAGTTCAAGATGGGCGCCTTCCCGCCGCCGGTGAAGGCCGCCGGCGACACCTGCTACATCTCCGACCACACCGACATCGCGATCGGCCTCAACGCCAAGAGCCCGAATGCCGATGCGGCCAAGACCTTCCTCACCTGGGTCGCCTCGCCAGAATTCGCCACCATCTACGCCAATGCGCTGCCGGGCTTCTTCAGCCTGTCCTCGACGCCGGTCGCGATGGAGGACCCGCTGGCGCAGGAATTCGTCTCCTGGCGCGAGAAGTGCAAGCCGACCATCCGCTCGACCTACCAGATCCTGTCGCGCGGCACGCCGAATCTCGAAAACGAGACCTGGGTGGAATCCGCCAACGTGATCAACGGTACCGACACGCCTCAGGTCGCCGCCGAGAAGCTGCAGAAGGGTCTCGACAGCTGGTACAAGCCGGCTAAGTAATCAGGCAGCATCCGGGCCGCGCGGCGATGCGCGGCCCGGATTTCCTTCGTAACCGGACGGGACAGAATGGTCGGGCAGGCAGCGCAGCAAAAAAGACCGACCCGCTGGCACATACTCGTGTTCCTCGCGCCGGCGCTGCTCGTCTACACGGCGGTGATGATCATTCCGCTGTTCGGCACGCTGCAGCTCTCGCTGTTCAACGCCGCCGAGCGGGTGCGCTATTTCGCCGGGCTCGAGAATTTCAGGACGCTGTTCTTTGATCCGCGCTGGTCGGCCTCCTTCTGGAACGCGCTCTGGAACAACACCTGGTTCTTCATCATCCACATGGCTGTGCAGAACCCCATCGGTATCGGGCTCGCCGCACTTCTGTCGAGCCCCCGGCTGCGCTTCTCGGCCTTCTACCGCACGGCGATCTTCATCCCGACCATCCTTTCCTTCGTCATCGTCGGCTTCGCCTGGAAGCTCATCCTTTCGCCGCTCTGGGGCGTCGCCCCCAACCTTCTCGACTTGGTCGGTCTGAGGAGCCTGTTCACGCCCTGGCTCGGCAAGGAGGAATATGCGCTGACCACGCTCGGCCTGATCTCGGTGTGGCAGTTCGTCGGCATCCCGATGATGCTGATCTACGCCGCGCTGCTCTCCATCCCCGACGAGGTGATCGAGGCCGCCGAATGCGACGGCATCACCGGAATGGCGCAGTTCTGGAAGATCAAGCTGCCGCTGATCCTGCCCTCGATCGGCATCATCTCCGTGCTGACCTTCGTCGGCAACTTCAACGCCTTCGACCTGATCTATTCCGCGCAGGGGGCGCTCGCCGGGCCGAACTATTCGACCGACATTCTCGGCACCTTCCTCTACCGCACCTTCTTCGGCTTCCAGCTGCAGACCGGCGACCCCTATATGGGCTCTACCATTGCCTCGATGATGTTCCTGATCATCCTGACCGGTGTGTGCGTCTACCTCTTTGCCATCCAGACGCGCCTGCGTCGGTACCAGTTCTGAGGCCGGGATGAGCAAGGCGACGTCATCGCTGCCCCGCACGATCGGCGCGCATGCCGTGCTGCTTCTCTACACGGCGATCGCGCTTTTCCCGGTCGTCGTCATCGTCATCAACTCGTTCAAGTCGCGCAACGCGATCTTCCGTTCGCCGCTTTCGCCCCCGACGCCGGAGACATTCGACCTGATCGGCTACATGACCGTGCTCACCCAGGGCGATTTCCTGCTCTATTTCCAGAACAGCTTCGTCGTCACCGTGGCGTCGCTGTTCTTTGTACTGCTGTTCGGTGCCATGGCCGCATTTGCGCTGTCGGAATACCGCTTCCGCGGCAACACGCTGATGGGCCTCTATCTGGCGCTCGGCATCATGATCCCGATCCGGCTCGGCACGGTGGCGATCCTTCAGATGATGGTGGCCAGCGGGCTGGTCAACACGCTGACCGCGCTGATCCTCGTCTACACGGCGCAAGGCCTGCCGCTGGCGGTCTTCATCCTGGCCGAATTCATGAAACAGGTGTCCGACGATTTGAAGAATGCCGGCCGCATCGACGGTCTCTCGGAATACCGCATCTTCTTCCGCCTCGTGCTGCCGCTCGTCAGGCCGTCCATGGCGACCGTCGCCGTCTTTACCATGATCCCGATCTGGAACGACCTCTGGTTCCCGCTGATCCTCGCGCCCTCCGAGGCCACCAAGACCGTCACGCTCGGCGCGCAGCTCTTCATCGGCCAATACGTCACCAACTGGAACGCTGTGCTGGCGGCGCTGTCGCTGGCCATCCTGCCGGTGCTTATTCTCTATCTCATATTCTCGCGGCAGCTGATCCGCGGCATCACGTCGGGAGCCGTCAAGTGAATTCCGAAAGACCCCTTCGCGTCGTCGTCGCCGGTCTCGGCAATATGGGCCGCAGCCATGCGCTCGCCTATCACGAGAACCTCGGCTTCGAGATCGCGGCGCTGGTCAACCGTTCAGACGTGACGCTGCCCGCAGCGCTCACCGGCTACGGCATCCGCAAGGCTTCGTTCGAGGACGTCATCCGTGCCGAGAAACCCGACATCGCCTCCATCAACACCTATTCCGACAGCCATGCCGACTATGCCGTGATGGCGCTGGAAGCCGGCTGCCACGTCTTCATCGAGAAGCCGCTGGCGACCACCGTCGCCGACGCGGAGCGAGTGGTGGCGGCCGCAAGGGCCAATGGCAGGAAGCTCGTGGTCGGCTACATATTGCGCCACCATCCGTCGTGGATCCGGCTGATTTCGGAAGCGCGCGCGCTCGGCGGTCCCTACGTGTTCCGCATGAACCTCAACCAGCAGTCCTCGGGACAGACCTGGGAGACACACAAGCAACTGATGCGCACGACCTCGCCCATCGTCGACTGCGGCGTCCACTACATCGACGTGATGTGCCAGATCACCGACGCCAGGCCGGTCGAGGTGCGCGGCATGGGCTTGCGCCTGACCGGCGAGATCGACCCGGCCATGTACAATTATGGGCACCTGCAGGTGCTGTTCGACGACGGTTCGGTCGGCTGGTACGAAGCAGGCTGGGGACCGATGATCTCGGAGACCGCCTTCTTCGTGAAGGACGTGATTTCGCCCAACGGCAGCGTGTCGATCGCCATGAACGAGGCGGCGACCAGGTCGGACGATGTCGATGCCCACACCAGGACAAACATGATCCGCGTCCACAGCGCAGCAGTCGGCGAGGACGGCAGGTTCGCCGCGCCCGACCGGGAGATCTCGATGCAGGACGAGCCCGGCCATCAGGAACTGTGCGACCGTGAGCAGGCATTCCTGCTGAAGGCGATCCGCGAGGACATCGACCTTTCGCGCCACATGGACGACGCGGTGCGCTCGCTCGCCGTCTGCCTCGCCGCCGACGAGAGCGTGAGGACAGGCAGGACGGTGAAACTCTAGCAACGGGGATCTGGCCTTTGGGCTCTCTGACCATCGACAATGTGAGGAAAAGCTTCGGCAGGGTCGACGTGCTCAAGGGCATCGACCTCGGCGTCGAGGACGGCGAGTTCGTCGTTTTCGTCGGCCCGTCGGGCTGCGGCAAGTCCACGCTGCTGAGGATCGTCGCCGGACTCGAGGACGCGACCTCGGGCCGCGTGCTGATCGACGGTGCCGACGTCACGATGACGCCGCCGGCAAACCGCGGCATCGCCATGGTGTTCCAGACTTACGCGCTCTATCCCCACCTGACGGTGAAGAACAATATGAGTCTCGGCCTGAAGCAGGCAAATACGCCAGCCGCCGAGATAGAGCGGCGCGTGGCGACCGCTTCGGCAATGCTGTCGCTGGAACCCTATCTTGAGCGCCGTCCGGCCGAGCTGTCCGGCGGCCAGCGCCAGCGCGTCGCCATCGGCCGCGCCGTGGTGCGCGAGCCGAAGCTGTTCCTCTTCGACGAGCCGCTGTCGAACCTCGACGCCGCGCTTCGCGTCAACACGCGGTTGGAGATCGCCCAGCTTCACCGGCGGCTGAAGGCCACCATGATCTACGTCACCCACGACCAGGTCGAGGCGATGACGCTCGCCGACAAGATCGTCGTGCTCAATGCAGGCCGCATCGAGCAGGTCGGCGCGCCGATGGAGCTCTACAATTCGCCGGCGAACGAATTCGTCGCCGGCTTCATCGGTTCGCCGAAGATGAATTTCATCGATGCGGCTAAGCTCGGCGAAGGCCAGGCGAAGACAATCGGCGTGCGGCCCGAGCACCTGACTGTCGACACGAATTCCGGCTCATGGAAGGGCACGGTGGTGCATGCCGAACATCTCGGCGCCGACACCAATCTCTATGTCGACACCGAGCAGGCGGGGCTCGTCACCGTCAGGATATTCGGGGTGTACAATGCCGAGCCGGGCGCAACCCTCTACGTCACGCCCGACCCTGAGAAGACCTACCGTTTCGGAGCCGACGGCACGACGCTGGCTTGAAGCCTCCGTCCCCCGTCGCGGCCTGTACCCACAGGCTGCGAGGAGGGCGAGAAGCTGACCGCCTACTTGTCCTGCACAAATGTCTGCTTCTGCGTGCCGAGACCTTCGATGCCGAGTTCGACCACGTCGCCGTTCTTGAGGAATTTCGGCGGCTTCATGCCGAGCCCGACGCCGGGCGGCGTTCCGGTGGAGATGATGTCGCCGGGCAGCAGCGACATGAACTGGCTGAGATAGGAGACGAGGAAGGCCGCTCCATAGACCATGGTCCTGCTCGAGCCGTTCTGCATGGTCTTGCCGTTGACCGTCAGCCACATCTTCAGGTTCTGCGGGTCCGGCACCTCGTCCTTGGTCACCAGCCAAGGTCCGGTCGGGCCGAACGTGTCGCAGCTCTTGCCCTTGGTCCACTGGCCCTGGCGCTCGGTCTGGAAGGCGCGTTCGGAAACGTCATGCGCGACGCAATAGCCGGCGACGTAGTTCAGCGCATCGGCTTCCGACACGTATTTGGCCTTCTTGCCGATGACGACGCCGAGCTCGACTTCCCAGTCGGTCTTCTTGGAGCCGCGCGGGATCAGCACGTCGTCGTTCGGGCCGACGATCGCCGACGTCGCCTTCATGAAGATGATCGGCTCCGAAGGGACGGTGGCGCCGGTCTCGGCGGCGTGGTCGGAATAGTTGAGACCTATGCAGATGAATTTTCCGGTGCCGGCAACGCAGGGGCCGAGGCGCGGATTGCCCTTCACGAGGGGCAGCGTCTTCGGATCGATCTTGGCGAGCCTGCGCAACGCGGCCGGCGCGAGCACGTCGCCGGCGATGTCGCCGACATGTTCCGACAGGTCGCGGATTTTGCCGTCCGCATCGAGCACGCCCGGACGCTCGCGGCCCGGCCTTCCATAACGCAGCAGTTTCAAGAAAAATCCCTCCTGAGGCGCGCCACCGAAGCTTCGGGACGCATGAACACCATCCAGACGGAGGAGCTTGTCGGGAGCATCCGACGAGCTGTCACCGGCCGCCGCCGCCCTGCCGTACCGACGGGTACGGTCGGGCGCGCGCATCTTTTTGCAGGTGCAGGCGTCGCCGACAAGGGGAAATTGCCGACGGCCTTGCCGACGGCAGGAAAATCAGCCTACGAAAGCGCGTTCGACCACGAAATCGGCCGGATGGCTGAGCGAGCCTTCCCTGAAGCCGCGCGCTTCGACCAGGTCCTTGACGTCCTTGAGCATGTGGATCGAGCCGCAGATCATCACGCGGTCGGTCGTGGGCGACAACGGGGCGATGCCGAGATCTTCGTAGAGGCGGCCATTCTCGATTAGCCGCGTGATGCGGCCCATGCGTGGGGTGATCTCGCGGGTCGTCGTCGAATAGAGCGTGACGCGGCCTTCGGTCAATTCGCCGATCAGCGGGTCGGCGGCGAGATTGTCGATGAGCTCGACGCCGTAAGAAAGCTCGGCATGGTCGCGGCAGGTGTGGGTGAGGATGATCTCTTCGAATTTGTCGTAGGTGTCAGGGTCGCGGATCAGGCTAGCGAACGGCGCGATCCCCGTGCCAGTCGAGATCATGAACAGCCGCTTGGCCGGCGTCAGCGCATCGATCACCAGCGTACCGGTCGATTTCTGGCGCAGGAGAACGGTATCGCCGGGAACGATCTTCTGCAGCTCCGAGGTCAGCGGGCCGTCCGGCACCTTGATCGAGAAGAACTCGAGTTCCTCGTCCCATGCGGGGCTGGCGATCGAATAGGCGCGGAATACCGGCTTCTCGGCATTCGGCAGGCCGATCATCACGAACTCGCCCGACCGGAAGCGAAAGGACTGCGGCCGCGTGACGCGGAACGAGAACAGTCGATCGGTGTAGTGGCGAACCGAAACGACGGTCTCGGCATGGACATTCGCCGGAATGGGATAGACGACGCGTTCCGCGTCCTCCTTCCTGACGGCCGAGACATGCTGCATGCGCGCAAATCCTTCGACGGCGCTCGCCCTACCCGCGCTGGACGCCGGCATCCGGCGCGTCGGGCAAGCGGCTGACAATGGTGGTGCCTTGTTTGGGAAATTTATTAGTATACAAATGAATATCGGGTCAAGATAACGGCGCGGAACAGGCTTCCAACTTGCTGTCCATCCTTAAATCCGGCGTTTCGGATTTCGTGCATGGTTGAGAAAAATCAAGCAAATCGCTCCGAAACCGGGCGTGGCGACGTGGTCGCCGGCATCGACGTGGGCGGCACCTTCACCGACCTGATCCTGATCGACGAAGCGCGCGGCGTGCGCATCGCCAAGACCCCGACGACGCCCGACAACCAGGCCTTCGGCGTGGTCGCCGCCCTGGCGCAATCCGGCGTCGGCCCCGCCGGGATCGATCTCATCGTGCACGGCACCACGACCACCACCAACGCCGTCCTGGAGCGCCGGCTCGCTCGGACCGGCATGATCACCACGCGCGGCTTTCGCGACATCATAGAGCTCGGCCGGCGTACCCGGCCGCAAGCCTATGGAATGACGGGAACCTTCGTGCCGGTCATTCCGCGCAACCTCAGGCTGGAAGTCACGGAGCGCGTCGAGGCGTCGGGCGCGGTGCGCGACGCCCTCGACGAAGGTGAGGTGAGGGCGGCGGTGGAACAGCTTCTCGCCGACGGTTGCGAATCGCTCGTCATCCATTTCCTGCACGCCTACGCCAACCCTAGGCATGAGCGCCGCGCTGCCGAGATCGCGGCGGAAACCTGGCCGAACGGCTACATCACCACCGGCCACTCGCTTTTGTCCGAGGCGCGCGAGTTCGAGCGCGGCGTCACCGCCTGCGTCAACGCCTCGGTGCAGCCTATCCTGGAGCGCTACGTCCACCGCCTGCGCGAGGAACTCGAGCGCCTGGGCTATATCAGGGACTTCCTGATCATGAACGGCAATGGCGGCATGATCTCGGCGCGTTTCGTCGCCCGCGACGCGGCCAAGACCGTGATGTCGGGCCCGGCCTCCGGCGTCATCGCCGCCGCCTATACCGGCAGACGCGCCGGCCACAAGAATCTCGTCACATACGACATGGGCGGCACGTCGACCGACGTGGCGCTCATCCTCGACGCCGAGCCAGCCGTCTCCAACGAGACCGAGATCGAGTATGCGATGCCTATCCATGTGCCTATGGTTGCGGTGCACACGGTTGGCGCCGGTGGCGGCTCGATCGCCCGCGTCGACGCGTCCGGCCTGATCCAGGTCGGACCGGAGAGCGCCGGCGCCAGTCCCGGCCCGATCTGCTACGGCCGCGGCGGCGCCGAGCCGACTATCACCGACGCCAACCTGCTGCTCGGCCGTCTCGATCCGAAACGGCTGCTCGCGGTCGACTCGCCGGTCACGGTGGAGCACGTG
The DNA here is from genome assembly GCF_040049215.1 of Mesorhizobium sp. KR9-304. NCBI lineage: Bacteria > Pseudomonadati > Pseudomonadota > Alphaproteobacteria > Hyphomicrobiales > Phyllobacteriaceae > Mesorhizobium > Mesorhizobium sp. KR9-304. The sequence goes on from NZ_JBDZDN010000001.1 coordinate 1,316,974, forward strand.
CGGACCGTTTTCGCCGAGAAGATCGGGCGCGCCGCCGGTCTCGATGCCATTGCCGCGGCCGGCGCCGTGCTGAGGCTCGGCAACCTCAAGATGGCAGGCGCGATCCGCATGGTCTCGGTCAGCCGAGGTCACGACCCCAGGGACTTCGCCCTCTTCGCCTTCGGCGGCGCGGGCCCGCTGCACGCCTCGGCGCTGGCGCGCGAGCTCGGCCTGCCGACGGTGCTGGTGCCGGCGCGACCGGGCATAACCAATGCGCTTGGCTGCGTCGTCGCCGACCTCAGGCACGATTTCGTCAACACAATCAACCAGCCGGTGCCGCTGCTCGACGAAGCGCGGGTCAAGGCGGTGCTCGAAGGTCACCGCGCCGAGGGCGAGGCGCTGATCGCGAAGGAAGCGGTCGAGGCGGAGACGATCCGCACCGTGCACTCAGCGGACATGCAGTTTCTGGGACAAACGCACATCCTCAACGTGCCGCTGCCCTCGGCCGAGGTTTCGCGCGCGACGCTGCAGGAGTTGTTCGAGAAGGCCTATTTCGGGCGCTTCAAGGTGGAGCTGCCTGAGATCCGCGCCAACCTCGTCAACCTGAACACGTCCGTCATCGGCGTTCGGCCCGCGGTCGACCTCAGCCGGCTGATCGATCCGGACGGCCGGGCTGATACACTCGAACAAGCGCGGCGCGAAATCCGGCCCGTCTGGTACGATGGCGCGTGGCTCGACACGCCGGTCTATGTCAGAGAAAAACTGCCGCTCGACGCGGTGATTTCCGGCCCGGCCATCATTGAGCAGATGGACGCGACCACGGTGCTTGAACCGGGCGACGTGGCACGCGGCGATGCGGACGGGAATATTCTGATCGAGGTGGGAAAGGCATGACCCTCGACGCCATCACGCTTTCCGTCATCCAGGCCGCGCTCCAGCAGACCTGCGACGAGATGGACCTGACCTTCTCGCGCGCGGCCTTTTCGCCGGTCATCGCCGAGGCAAACGACCGCTCGGACGGCATCTATTCGGCGATCGACGGCTCGCTGATCGCGCAAGGCTCCCAGGGCCTGCCCGTCTTCGTCGGCGTCATGCAGTATTCGACCAGGACCATCATCGAGATGATCGCCGAGGGCCGCTGCCTGCCGCCGCAAGATGGCGACATCTACATCGTCAACGACCCCTATCTCGGCGGCACGCACCTGATGGACGTGCGTTTCGCCATGCCGGTGTGGCGCGCCGGCAAGATATTCTGCTGGCTTTCCAACACCGGGCACTGGCCCGACATCGGCGGCGCCGTGCCGGGCGGCTTCTCCGCCTCGGCGACGGCGGTCGAGCAGGAGGGGCTGCGCCTGCCGCCGGTGAAGCTCTTCAAGCGGGGCAAGCTCGATCCCGAGATCTACGCGATCATCACGTCGAACATCCGCGTCGCCGACCAGCGCATCGGCGACATCCGCGCCCAGGCCGCAGCCCTGCGCGTCGGGCAGGAGCGGCTCTTTGCCATCCTCGACCGCTACGGCGACGAGACGGTGGTCGAGGCGATCGCAGAGCTGCGCAGCCGCGCCGCCGAGCAGATGCGCGCCAACATCGCAACCATTCCCGACGGCGTCTACCGCTCGAAGGCCTATGTCGATTCCGACGGCGTGGTGGACGAGCCGCTCACCATCGCGCTGTCAGTCGAGAAGACGGGCGACAGCCTCACCTTCGACTTCTCCGGCTCCTCGAAACCCTGCGCCGGGCCGATGAACAGCGTGCTCGCCACCACGCTGTCGTCGGTCTATCTCGCCATGCGCCACATCTTTCCGGATGTCCCGATCAGCGCCGGCGCCTTCGAGCCACTGACGGTAATAAGACCCGAGGGCACGTTCCTCGACGCGAAATATCCGCGCCCCGTTTCCGGCTGCGCCGCGGAAGTCTCACAGCGCATCGCCGAGGCGGTCTTCGCCGCGATGGTGCAGGCGCTGCCTGACAGGGTGACCGCGGCACCAGCCGGTTCCAGCGGCAATTTCGCGCTCGGCGGACACGACCCGGCGCGTGGACGCGACTTCGTCATGTACCAGATCTCCGGTGGCGGTTATGGCGGCAATACGCGCGAGGACGGCCTTTCGAACGGCTGCTCGACCATCGGCATCTCGAAGTCGCCGCCGGTCGAGATCATGGAACAGGCTTTTCCGGTTCTGTACCGCCACTATGCGCTGCGCGAGGGTTCCGGCGGCGCGGGAAAACATCGTGGCGGTTTCGGCCTCGCCTATGAGGTGGAGCTGCTGCGCGGCGAGGCCCGCGCGTCCTTCGTCATGGATCACGGCCGCTTCGGACCACAGGGCGTGCTTGGCGGAGCGGACGGCGCGGTCAACACCGTCACCATCTTCCGCGACGGCGAGGCGCATGTACCCAAACATCTGTCGAAGGAGCAGGACATTCCGCTCAAGGCCGGCGACCGCGTGCGGGTCGGCACGCCGGGCGGCGGCGGCTACGGGGACCCGCGCGAGCGCGACCCGGAACTCGTAAGTCGTGATATCGCGATGGGATACTACACGGCCGAGGACGCAGAGCGGCTGTTCGGCGCAAAACCGTAACGATTAGCCGGCTTTCTTCGCTTCCGTCTCTATCTCCCACAGCTCCGGGTAGACCCGCACGAAACCGCTCGCATCCATCTCCAGCAACGCCTGGTAGCCCGAGTTCGGCGACTCGTACCAGTAATGCGTCTCGTCGCGGCGCTCGTAGATTTGCGGCAGGTCGACCAGCGCCTCCTTGCCGAGGTCGAACCAGGCGACCGAGAACCCCGCCCGCTCGCCGACAGCAAGTCCCGCGCGCTTCAGCTGCTGGAAATTGGTGGCCGGTGTGAAGCCGAAATCGAGGTCGACAAGCTGCGACAGGCCCTGCCATTTCCCGTCCAGCATCCAGCCGTCCGGCGTGCGCTCCATCGAATGGTAGAAGCGCCGGCCGCCGGCGATGCCCCGCACGCTGCCCCGCCTTGCCAGCCAGGCGTCGTCGATCTCGACCGTATAATTGACGGCGACAGGTCCATCGCCGCCGAGGAAGGCGGCCATGCCGGTGAGATGCCAGCCGGTAAGGGCATGCACGAGCAACGCCACATCGTGGCCGGGCGTGTGGAGGCAGCGCCAGAAGGCGGTCTGGGGTGCGCTATCGATCATGCCGATCCTCTTTTCTCTTGCGCAGCCGCCCCGATCACCGGTCGTAGCAGCGCGACAGGGAGTTTTTTGAGGCGAAAATCGGGCTATGGGGTGCGGTTCAGGCGATCCGCGACAGCAGCTTCAGCAGCGTCGCGGCCTCTTTGGGCGACAGCGGCGCCAGCGTCTCGGCCGTGATCGTTTCCGCCAGCGGGATCAGCCGCCCGACCGTGGCGCGGCCCTCCGCCGTCAGGCTCACCATCAGCCGGCGCCTGTCGATATCGTGCCTGGTAAGTTCCACCAGGCCGCGCGCCTTGAGCCGGTCGATAACGCCCTTGACCGTCGCGGCGTCCATGGCGATCAGGGTTCCAAGCTGGTTCTGCGAGGTTTCGCCCACATCGGCAAGTTTTGCGAGCGCTGCAAATTGCGGCGGCGTCAAGTCCGCGATGCGCGCGGCGAAGATCGCCAGATGCCGCTGATGCGCCTTGCGCAGCACGAAGCCGATCTGCTCCTGCAGCCGGTAGCGCTCGTCCGGGAGCTCGGCCTGGACCAGCTTCAGAACCTTGCGCGCGCCGGTCATCTGAGGCCGTCCCAGGCCTTGATCTCGTCGGCGGCCAGCCCGCCCATGCGGTTGTGGATGCGCGGCCCGATCGACATGGCCAGAACGAACAGTATCTCGTCCGGCCGCGGTCCGTCGCTCAATCCAACCTCCATCGCATCGAAATGGCTGCGCACATAAGCCGCATTGGTGTGTCCGAGCGGCACGTCCAGCCTCGAGCCGAAGGCGCCGACCTTCGTTGCCGAGGGCACGATCGCCTTGGCGCCGCCGAGCCGGTCGCGCATCGCGTAGCCGCCGGGCACATGCCACAGCGCGCAATGTTCGAGCTCTCCCGCCGTGCCCACGATCGCGCCCTTGCCGTAGCCGTCGATCCGCTGCGGATCGCCGCCGAGCGCATCGATGAGCTTGTCGGAGAGCAGCAGTCCGAGCGGCTTCAGATCCTCCATCGCCGACTGCAGCCGCTCGACATAGCGTCCGGCGAAGGGGTTCTTCACCACCGCCATGGCCGCCGCGCGCAGCCGCGGCTCTTCGGGCGCCGGCCCGCCTTCGTGAAAGATTTCCTCGGTGATCAAAGCGATCTTGCGCACCGGAAATTCAGCCATGGACGAGTCCCCCCTCAAAAACCTTCAGGCGCGGGGTCTTCGCCAAGACATCGCCGCAAACCCTGACCTCACCATTCAAGAACAGCGCGGCGCCCTCGATCAAGCCCCTCCGCTGCAGCTTGTCGGCTTCGGCCAGACCGCTGTCCAGCGCTTCACCCACCTCGCGCGCCGTCAGGGCACCAACCCCAGTCGTCACCAGCCTGTCGCCGAGGTCGCTGTCGGGCGCCAGCGCCCGCGCCGGTTCGCGCCTGATGGCCGGATGCCCCGGCAGGTCGACGGCGTTGGCGATGATGGTGGCCGCCGCATCCGCCTCCGTGCCGCTCCGCGCCAGCACCGTCACCGCATCGGCGATTCCCAGCGAAAAGCTGCGGCCACGCCAACCGCTGGTTGCAACGCCGCGAACGCCGTCCTCCGCGTGGATCAGGATGCGGTCGCCGAACCCCTTGCCTGCGCCGGCGACCGCCAGGCGCATCGACTGGCCGGCCCCGAGATGGAGCGCGCTGTCGCCGCCATTGTTGACATAGGCCTTTTCGAGCCGCCGCCCGGCGAGCATCGCGGCGAGTATTTCGTCGGCTACCGCTCCGGCGACCGCCGCCATCGGCGTGATGAAGTTTTCGCCGGCGAGCGGACAGACCGCAGCCTCCATGCGCCGCGCCGTCGAGCCTTGCAGGACACGCGGTCGCGAGGACGCCGCGCTGCGCAGGTCAGGCAGTTCCGCGACCAGCTCCGCCAGGATCGTCTGGAAGCGCGCCGTCGCCTGTTCGTAGCCCCCCCGCACTTCGGGCTCCTTGCCGAACGCTTCGATGATCAGGTCGATCGGCCCGTGATTGAGGTGCAGCCGCCGTCCGTCGGACAGCAGTCCGGCCTGCGGCCCGTTCATGCCGCTCCGCCCTCCCGGCGGTGCAACTGCGCTAACGGCGGCCAAGGGTTGGCGCCAGAGGCCTCCACCGCGCGGCGCGGGTTCAGATACTCGCCGCCCTTCGCCATCACATCCTCGACGCTGCGGATCTCCGCCGCATGCCCGCCGAGAGCAACATAGTCGTCGCGGCGCAGCGTGAACTCGATCGGCGCGACCAGAGCCGGCGTCGGCACGTAGCCGAAGGCGTTGTCGGGCACACGCATCACGTCGACCATCAGCGTGATGCCGCCGCCCGGCCAGACATAGACAGGCGCGCCGCCGACCGTGACATAAGTCTGCAGGCCCTGCACGGAGCGCGTCAGCCGCACCGGATTTTCCACCACGCCGGCGCGCAGCGAGCCGCCCGCGCCGCCGACGAACAGCACCGTGCAGAGCGCCGGCTCGCAATTTTCCTCGATCAGCTCGACCGATTTCCTCAGCCGCTCCGGGAACGGTTTTTCGGCCGGCTTCAGCGCCTCGTCGAGCTCGTAGTAGGCGAACTGCTCGCCGGTAGTGGAAACCATCAGCAGCGACATGCCCGGGCGCGCGCCCTTCTTCGGGTTCCACTCACCGAGGATCGACAGCGGGTCCGAAATCGTCGTGCCGCCCCAGCCGAGACCGGGCTCCGAGACCTTGAAATAGCGGCCGGGCGTCGAGCGCCTGCCGATGATCTTTATCCCCGTGTCCTCCCAGCCGAGCACCTTGCCCGCCTGGTGCTCGGAAACGACGCCGGTGATGTGGTCGTCCACAACCACAACCTCGTCGACCAGCCCGCGCCATTGCGCCGCGAACATGCCGATCGTCGCCGAGCCGCAGCCGACGCGCATGCGGCTCTCGAACTTGCCGTCGATGACCGGCGGCTGGCCGGCCTGCACCACCACCGTCGCGCCGCCGTCGACGGTCAGCTCGACCGCCTTCTTGTTGCAGAGATCGAGCAGCGCGTCGCAGGTGGCCCGGCCCTCGGCCTTGGACCCGCCGGTCAAATGATGCACGCCGCCGAGCGACAGCATCTGCGAGCCGTATTCGCCTGTCGTCACATGGCCGACCGTCTCGCCGGAAGCGCGCACGGTCGCGGCCTCCGGGCCGATGTGCCGGTCGGTGTCGATCTTCACCTTGACGCCGCAATAGGAGAAGATGCCTTCGGTGACGACCGTAACCAGATCGACGCCCTCGACCTCCTGGCTGACGATGAAGGGCGCCGGCTTGTAGTCGGGATAGGTGGTGCCCGCGCCGATCGCCGTAATGAAGCGACTGCCCGTATTGACCAGTTGCCCGCCGCCGGCCTCGCCGGCATCGAAGGCGACCGCCTCGCCGCCGATCTCGGCGCGCCTCTCGAGGATGGTCAGCGGATCGAGCCGCACGATCCTGCCGCCGACATTGCCGTAGCGGTCGCAGGCGCCGGAGCGACCGTCGGCGATGTAGCACATCACCGGACAGGCATCGCAGCGGATCTTCTCCGCCACCTGCTTCTCGCCTGGGTCGTGCGTGTCGAAACGTTCGGAAAGCTCGCTCATGACTTCGCCCCCGCCTTGCGGATGGCCTCGAGCACCCTTGTCGGCGTCGCCGGCACCTTGGTCACCAGCACGCCGGTGGCGTGGCGGATGGCGTTGAGGATCGCCGGCACGGTCGGGATCAGCACATGCTCGCCGAGCCCCTTGGCGCCGAACGGACCCTCCGGATCCGGCACCTCGACGAGGATCGACTCGATCGGCGGCACGTCGCCGATCGTCGGGATCAGGTAGTCGTGCAGGTTTTCCGTGCGGCCCGGGATATATTCTTCCATCAGCGCCATGCCGATGCCCTGCGCGATGCCGCCTTCGATCTGGCCCTCGACCAGCAGCGGGTTGATGGCGCGGCCGACATCGTGCGCGGCGGTGATCTTCACCAGCTTCACCGTACCGAGCTTCATGTCCACGTCCAGCTCGGCGAGCTGCGCCCCCCAGCCATAGACCGCATAGGGCGCGCCTTGCCCCTTTCCGTCCAGCGCCGTGGTCGGCGGGTCGTAGGTCTCGCGCGCCGAGAAGACATAGCCCTCGCCGTCGGACGGCAGCGTGGAAAGGTCGATCCGCCTGACAGCCTCGCCCTCCAGTACGACGACCATGCCTGGCTCGAAGGCGAGCGTCGCCTTCGACGAGACATTGGCGAAGCGCAGGATTTTTTCGCGCAGCGCCTTCGCCGTCTTCTCGGCGGCCTTGCCCGAGATGAAGGTCTGCCGCGAGGCCGACGTCTTGCCGGCATCGGGCGTGAGCGCCGTGTCCGCGCCGACCAGCCTGACATCGCCGAGCGGCACGCCGAGCGCATCCGCGAAGATCTGTGCGATGACGGTGTTGGAGCCCTGGCCGATGTCGACCGCGCCCTGGTGCAGCACGATGTTTCCGTCGACCGTGATGCCGGCCTTGATGGTGGAGGGGTTGGCGATGGAGGTGTTGCCGCAGCCGTACCAGCAAGACGCCACGCCGACGCCGCGCTTGCTGTCCGTGCTCTCCACGTTGATCGCCTCGGCATCGGCCAGCGCACGCAGCCAGTGCGGCTCGAGCGCCTCCAGGCAAGCGGTGATGCCGACGCCCGTTACGAGCTTCTGCCCGGTCACGGTCGTGTCGCCATCGCGGATTGCATTCTTCAGCCGAAAGGCGAGCCGGTCCATGCCGAGCTTTTCTGCAAGTTCGTCGTAGAGCGTTTCCTGCATGATGGTCGCCTGCGGCACGCCGAAGCCTCGGAAGGCGCCGGACACCGGCCCGTTTGTGTGGATCGCGCGCCCTTCCGCGCGGTAGTTCGGCGTGAAATAGGGACCCGACGCGTGCACCGGCACGCGGTTCGCCACGGTCGGCCCAAAACTCGCATAGGCGCCGGTGTTGAAGTCCCCTTCGAAGACCATGCCCAGAATCTTGCCATGCGCATCCGCGCCGACCGTCGCCCGCATGGAGGCCGGATGACGCTTGGTGGTCGAGGTCATCGATTCCTGCCGTGTGTAGGCCAGCGCCGCCGGCCGCCCCGTCTTCAGCGCGACCAGCCCGATCAGCGGCTGCAGCGACATGTCGATCTTGGAGCCGAAGCCGCCGCCGGTCGCGGTCGGCACGATGCGCACTTTTTCGGGAGGCAGGCCGAGTACCAGCGCGGTGTCGTCACGGTCCATATGCGGAGCCTGCGTACAGGCGGAGATTACCAGCGTATCGCCGTCCATGTGCGCAAAGCCAGCCTCCGGCTCGATATACGCGTGCTCGACATAGGAGGTCTCTATCGCGCCGGACGCGACGTGTGCCGCCCGCGCCAGCGCCGCTTGCGGATCGCCGCGTTCGACGAAGCCGGCGGTCAGCAGATTGCCGGGCCGGCTTTCGTGCAGCAGCGACGCGCCGGCCTTCAGCGCGTCGCATGGGTCGAGCGTGTGCGGCTCCTCGCTCCATGTGACGGGGAAGTCGCGAAGGTCGAGTCCGGAGATCGCCGCGCGTTCGCCAGCAACCAGCGCGACCGCCTCGCCGCGAAACCGCACGAAGCCTTCCGCCAGCGCCGGCTGGTCGGCGAAGGGTGGGATCGCGCCAAAACGGTTTTTCCCCGGAATGTCCGCCGATGTGAACACTGCAATGATCCCCGGATGGTCGCGCACGAAGGCTGCCATATCGCCGAAAGCGAAGCGCGCGCGATAGTGCGGCGAACGCACCACCAACACCGATAGCGCATTTGCCGGAAAACCATCACCGCCAAATTTCTCTTCGCCGGTCACCTTGGGGATGCCGTCGAGCCTGACCGGCGACGCGCCGACAGCCTTGCCCGTAGCGGGCAGCCCCTTGTCGAGCAGGCCATCGTGCCGCCAGGCCTCCATCACCGCGGCGATGATCTTGCGGTAGCCGGTGCAGCGGCACAGCACCCCGCCCAGCGCATCCTTCACTTCGGCCTCGGAGGGCTGCGGGACCTTTTCAAGCAACGCGGTGGCAGCAACCAGCAGTCCGGGCGTGCAGATGCCGCATTGCGCCGCGCCATGTTCCAGGAAGGAAGCCTGCAGCGCCGACAGCCTGCCCTTCGCGAGCCCTTCGACGGTGCGCACCGAGCGACCGTCGATCGATGCCACCGGCATCAGGCAGGCGCAGGCCGGCTCGCCGTCGAGCAGCACCGTGCAGGCGCCGCAGTCACCGGCGTCGCAGCCGACCTTGGTGCCGGTCAGCCCGAGTTCGTCGCGCAGCACGGCCGAGAGCCGCGCGACCGGATGCGCGGATACCGAAACGGGCGAGCCGTTGACCTCGAAGGTGAAGGGCGCGTTCATGCTGCCACTCCGGCGACAGTTCGTTCGAGCGCGCCGGCGACAGCGCGCTGCACGATCTCGCGTGCTGCAGCACGCCGGTAGTCCGCGCTCCCGCGCACGTCGTCGATGGGCGAGAGTTCCTCGAACCCAGCCGCCTCGACTGTTTTTGCGATCTCCCGCCCTGGCCTCAGTCCGGCAAGCGCCGCCTCCAGTCCCGGCAACCGCTGCGCCACCGCCGAGCATGAGCCGACGGCGATTGCCGCGCGCTCTACCGCCCCGTCCGGCCCGAGTGCCATCCGAGCCGCCGCCATGGCGATGGAGATGACGAGATAGCGCCGCGCGCCGAGTTTCTGGAACGACGACGAACCGGCGATCGACCTCTTCGGTATCCGCACCGCCGTGGCGATCTCGCCAAGCCGGATGGCCGTGCGCCGGTTGCCGAGGAGGAATTGCGACAGCGGCAGCACACGCACGCCGCCGAGCGATCTCAGTTCCACTTCCGCATCGAGCACCATGAGCGCCGGCGCGCCGTCGGCGGCGGGCGAGGCATTGCACAGATTGCCGGCGAGAGAGGCGACATTCTGTATCTGCACCGACCCGACTTCCCTCGCGGCCTGCTTCAGCGCGTCGAAGGCCGGCGGCAGCGGATGCCGGATCAGATCGGTCCAGGTGGTGCGCGCGCCGACAACGATATGCGAGGTCGTCTCGGAAATGCCGCGCAGTTCCGCGAGACCGTTGATGTCGAGCACGTTTTCCGAGGGCGGCCTGTTGCCGAGCGCGGGATAGAAGTCGGTGCCGCCGGCCAGTATCCGCCACGGCGCCTCGCCGAGCAGGGTCAGCGCCTCGTCGAGTGTCCTGGGTTTCGCGTAACGGATCACGCAATGCCTCGCGGCGTCAGGGGCGGCTGCCACCCACGGCAAAATCATTCGTATGCAAATGATATCAAGCTGCCTCGCGTTGTCAAAGCGCAGGTTTGGGACGACCGTTCGCCAGCGCCCTTTATCTCGCTCGGCCACGCGAGAAATGCGTTGACGCCGGCGTACTTACAGCGGAGTTTCGCCTCCGGCACATAGGGCTTTGGTTAGGAGACGTTGATGGGTTCCGAGGCATTGATCGTCGTCGATCTGCAGAACGATTTCTGTCCGGGCGGCGCGCTCGCCGTGGCGGGCGGCGACGAGATCGTGGCCATCATAAACAGGCTCGTGCATGATTTCGAGCACGTCATCCTCACACAGGACTGGCACCCCGCGCATCATTCGAGTTTTGCGTCGAGCCATCCTGGCCGGAACCCCTTCGAGACCATCGATATGCCCTACGGCCCGCAGACGCTATGGCCCGACCACTGCATTCAAGGTACGCACGGCGCCGCCTTCCATCCGAATTTCGTGCACGACAAGGCCGAGCTCATCATCCGCAAGGGATTCCGCAAGGACATAGACAGCTACTCGGCCTTTTTCGAGAACGACCACACGACGCCGACCGGCCTCGCCGGTTATCTGCGCGAACGTGGCATCCGTTCCGTCACCATCGCCGGCCTGGCGACCGACTATTGCGTCGCCTATTCCGCACTCGATTCCGTCGGCCGCGGCTTCACCACCAACATCCGCCTCGATGCGTGCCGGGGTATCGACCTCGGCGGCTCGATGGCCGCCATGACATCCGAGATGAAGGCCGCAGGCGTCAAGCTTCTGGACGGCTGACGGTACGCCTGATTTTCAGAACCTGAATCAAGTTTAGTAGCGTAAAGCCTAAAACTAGAGTGAAGAGAAAGTATTCAACGTTATTGTGAATGAATATGGTGGCAAATTAAATGGCGAACATTAGAAAGTACCAACGACGCCTTAACCTATAGATGTGCCACTTGGCTTTAGGAAATTTGGCAAAAACATAGTAAAAATATAATAACTGTGGAAGAATAATAATAGCTGCGGCAATCAAGACCATAGTCGCTCCTTGCTGCACGGCTAGCTCACGCCGACATAGCGCTTCACCAGCTCCTGATCGTCGCGCAGGCGGTCGACCTCCACCGTTTCGCGCACCCGCCCGTTCTCGATGAAGGAGACGCGGTCTGCGACCGGCAGAACGGCGTCGACGCGCTGCTCGACCAGGATCGTCGAGACGCCGCGCGCGCGCAGCTTCGCCACCGTCTCGCGGATCTTGGCGATCATCGACGGCATCAGCCCTTCGGTCGGCTCGTCGAGCAGCAGCACCCGCGGCTCAAGGCACAAAGCGCGCGCCATGGCCAGCATCTGCTGCTCGCCGCCCGACAGAGTGCCCGACTGCTGTCTCAGCCGCTCGCGCAGAATGGGGAAGAGGTCGAGCACCGCCTCGCGCGCGTCGCGGCTTCGCTTGCGTGCGTAGAGCCCGATCTCGATGTTTTCCGCCACCGTCATCTCGGCAAACAGGCGTCGCCCCTGCGGCACATAGGCGACCCCGGCCCTGGGCACTTCGTGCGGCGGCAGGCCGGTCAGTTCAACATCGCCGAGCCGGATCGAACCGGTGCGCGAAGGCACCAGGCCCATGATGGCCTTCAGCAATGTCGTCTTGCCGGCGCCGTTGCGCCCGAGCAGGCAATGTACCTCGCCCTCTCTCAACGAGAGATCGAGCCCGTAAAGTATCTGCGTCTCTCCATAGAAGCAGTCGAGCTTGGCGATGGTCAGCGCGTCAGCCATCGGCTTCTGCCTCCTCGGGCGTACCCAGATAGGCATGCTGGACATGAGAGTTGGCGCGGATTTGTTCGGGCGTTCCTTCGGCCAGGATTTTCCCTAAATTCATCACCGTAATGCGGTCGGCGAGTTGCATCACGACCGGCATGTTGTGCTCGATCAGCAGCACCGTCGCGTCGCGCGCGATCTCGCGCACCAGCGCGATGAAATTGTCGATCTCTCCGTCGGAAAGCCCCTGCGTCGGTTCGTCGAGGATGAGGAGCCTCGGCTTCAAAGCGAGCCCCATCGCCACTTCGAGCAGCCGCTGGTGGCCGTAGGAAAGCGTTCCGGCGATGGCGTTCTCGCGGCCGGCGAGCCCGACGCGTTCCAGCGCCGACATCACGCCCGCATGCACGCCGCCGTGTCCCCTGCCATCGGTCAGCGTCCGCTGCACGGGCAGAGCAACGTTGTCGTAGGCGGTCAGATTGGCGAAGACGCTGGTGATCTGGAAGGTGTAGGCGATACCCAGCCTGGCGCGCCGGTGCGGCGGCATGTCGGTGATGTCGCTGCCGTCGAAGACGATTCTGCCGGAGGAGGGTTCGACGCGGCCGCAGACGAGGCTGGCGAAAGTGGTCTTGCCGGCCCCGTTGGGGCCGATGATGGCGCGGATCTCGCCGGGCATGACGGCGAAGTCGACGCCGTCCACCGCCTTCAACCCGCCGTAGAAGCGGCTGAGCCCGCGCGTGGTGAGAAGAGGCGTCACGGCAGCCACCTCGCCCAGCGCTCGCGGATCGTGCCTAGGATACCATTCGGAAAAAAGAGGACGAGCAGGATAAGTGCGACGCCGACGATGAGCATATAGGCCGAGGTGTAGCCGCTGGTGATATCGACGACATAGTACATGAACAGCGTACCGACCAGCGGCCCCAGCGTCGTCGCCGCCCCGCCGAGCAGCACCCAGAGCAGTGGCAGGATGGAATACTGCACCGAGGCGAGCGTCGAGCCTACATAGCCGAACAGAATGACATAGGCTGCACCGGCCGCCGCGCAGATAGCGCCCGAGGCCACCATGGCTGCGAGCTTGTTGGCGAAGGTGTCGTAGCCGAGCATCTTGGTACGCTCCTCGTTCTCGCGGATGGCGACCAGCACGCGGCCGAAGGACGAGCGGACAATGGCGAGCGCGACGATGAGCACGATGGCGAAGAGCCCGAGCGCCGCCATGTAGCGCACCGTCGGATCGGTGAGGTCGAGCCGCGTGCCGCCAAGCGTGATGGCGCGCGCCTGCTGCTGGACGACGAGGCCCTCGTCGCCGCGCGTCCAGGCGCTGAAATAATAGACCAGCAGATAGGCGACCTGGGCGAACATCATGGTGACGATCATGAAGGCGACGCCCTTGGTGCGCAGCGCCAGCGCGCCGATGGCGAGCGCCAGCACCGCGCCGGCGACAAGCCCCGCCAGGAAGGCGGCCGGCACGCCCCAACCGAGGTGAAACATGGTCAGCCCCGCCCCGTAGAGGCCGGCGGCGAAGAACATGGCGTGGCCGAGGCTGAGCAGCCCGGCGTAGCCGAACAGCAGATTGTAGCCCATCGCAAAGACGGTGAGCACCAGCACGCGGGCCAGCACGCCGTGATGGTAGTCGGGCAACACGAAATTCAGCCCGAACAGCAACGCGATGACGGCGGCATGCAGGGCGATAACCTTTCCGGAATCGCTGCCCTCCGTCATCGCGATATTGTCCCGAACAGGCCTTGCGGGCGGAACACCAGCACCATCGCCACCGCCAGCGTCGCGATGATCTTCGCCAGCGTCGGCGAGAAGAATACCGAGATGACGCCGTCCGACACGCCGATCAGGAGTGCCGCTACCACCGTGCCGCGCAGGCTGCCCAGCCCGCCGATGATGACGACGATGAAGGAGAGCAGCAGCGGGTCGCGGCCCATCAGATAATGCGCCTGGCTGATCGGCACGATCAGCACCGCGGCAACAGCGGCAAGCATCGCGCCGGCGGCGAAGACGCCGGCATAGACGCGTCCCACGGGAATACCGAAGGCCTGCGCCGTCTCGCTGTCATATTGCGTCGCGCGCATCACCATGCCGACCTTGGTGCGGGTGAGCACCAGCCATGTGGCAAGCAGAAGCAGGACCGAGGCTGCGATCACGAAAAGCTTGTAGCCGGAATAGCCGAACCAGGGCAGCAGGATGCGGTAGGAGAACGGCGCCTCGACCGGCCGCGCCTCCGGCCCGTAGAGGCTGAGCGCCGCCTGCTGGATGATGTAGAGCAGGCCGATCGTGGCGACGATCGTCGCTTCCGGATTGTAGTTCAGCCGCTCGAGCACCAGCCGCTCGGCGATCAGCGCAATGGCGCCGACGATCAGCGGCGAGACGATCAGCGCGGCGAAGAAGCCGACCGCCGGATGGCCGCCGAAAGCCGAGGCGATCGCCCAGGCGAGCACCGCGCCCAGCATGAAGAACTCACCATGCGCGACATTGACCACGCGCATCACGCCGAAAACGAGCGACAGCCCGAGCGCCATCAGCGCCAGCACGGCCGAGGTGACCAGGCCTTCCAGGGTGGCCAGAAGGAGGTGAGGTCCGAAGGCCATTCAGAGACGCCTCTAGCCTGCTTGCGAGGAGGTTGGGTAGGGATGAATGGAAATGAGGCAAGCGCCTACGCTCGGCGAAATTACCCCCTCACCGCCTCGCTCCGCTCGCCACCTCTCCCCCACTTTGTGGGGGCGAGGAACCCAAGCTCTGAAGAGTCGCGACGCTGGGGATTGGCGTTTCCTCTCCCCCGGGCAGGGGGAGAGGTGGATCGGTTCGAAGGACCGAGACGGTGAGGGGGCGCTGCTCATATGCAATCATCCAGCCACAAGGACTGGGGCACAAGAACCCGTAGCCTTCACGCAGGCCTCCTCCGGCCCTGGCGTTCCAACTCGGTAAACAGCGCATCCATCTCGGCCTCGACCTCTTCGTGACGGTGCACGCGGCCGGCAGCGATATCCGCCCGCGCCTGATCCACCTTGCGCTGAAGAAACGCGAGGTACTCGGGGTCGTGGGTTACGGCCTTGTTCACAGGCTGACGGCTCACAGCGGCTGGGTCGTGTAATCGCCTTCCGGCTCGTAGATGCCGTCCTCGATCTTGGTCTTGTGCACCACGTTCAGCTTGCCGCCCTCCACCTTGGAGATGTTCTGGATGCCAAAACACTGGTGGATCTTGCCGTTGAAGGTCTTCGGTCCCTGCGGATGCTCCGGCCCTTCGGCGAACTCGGTCAGAGCCTCGGTCGCCTCGACGAGCTTGGCGCGATCCTCCGGACCCTTGTAGCCGGCATCCTCCATCGCCTTCTTGATGACGTAAAGCGTCTCCCAGCATCCGAACATGTGCGCCGCAGTCGAGATATCCTTGGGATCGTCCACCGATGCGCCGTTGTCGTCGATACCCACGGCCGCGCGATAGGACTTCTGCGCATCGCTGTCGTCAGGCTGCGCATAGCGCGGCGAGCCCTCCCAAAAATGGCTGCCTTCGAGGAATTCGAGGCCCGGGCTGTTGATGTCGACCGCCTCGAGGCTGTCGATGAAGCCGAAGAGCTGCGGCCGGTTCGAGCCGTAGAATTCGCCGAGCTCCTTGACGAAGGTCAGCACCGCCGGCCCCACCATCACGTGATAGATCACTTCGGTGTCGGCGGGGATCTGCGGAAAGTATTTGGTGAACGAGCTTTCCGTCGGCGGGATGGCGATCTGCGCGATCACGTCGGCTCCTTGCGCTTTCAGCGCCGGCGGCAGGTAGTCGCGATGGTCGTAGCCGAAGGCGAAATCCGGGAATATCTGGCAGACCTTCTTGCCGGCATTGGCCGCGATCCAGGGCGCCATCGCCTGGATCTGGCTCTTCACGTCGGTGATGCCCGGCTGGAAGACATAGCGGTTGAGCTTGGTCGAGGCGACATGGTGGCCTTCCGAGACGACGAAGTAGGGCAGCTTCATCTCGCCTGCCACGGGGGCGGAGCCGATGACGACATGGCTGAACAGAGTTCCATAGGCGACGTCGACCTTGTGCTGGGTGGCGAACTTGCCGACGATCTCGGCGCCGCGGCCCGGATCGGTGCCGTCGTCCTCGACGATGATTTCGACCGGCCGGCCGGTGATGCCTCCGGCGTCGTTGATCGCCTTGATCGCGGCGTTCGTCGTCTTCTCGTACCAGCGGCCGTAGGCGGCGCCGATGCCGGTGCGGTGCGCCTGGAAGCCGATCTTGATCGGCGCCGAACTCTGCGCCTGCGCATAGCGCACGTAACCTGGCGCGAGACCGATCGCAGCGCCCGCGCCGAGCCCTTTCAGCGCGCCGCGGCGGGAAATCGTCTTGCGGAAAATTGAGCTGGAATCGCTGGTGTCGGTCATGCGGGTTCCCCTGGTTTTTTGTTGTCCGTCGGCTATGGAAAACCGCCGTGCGCCTAGCCCTCGGCGGCGGCGAAAAATCGCTTGTGCAAAAACTAAATCACCAAACCCGAAAGCTGGCAACAGCAATGCTGCGTCGCATCCTAAGCGGCGGTAGGCGTCGACAGCAACCAGAGGCCGAACACGGTGTAGGCGATCATCAACAGCGTCAGTGGAAGCTGGCTGAGCGACGCCGCGCGCACCGTGCCGTGCAACCGGGACGCCAGGCTGTGTGCGGCAAGCACCGCGATCGCATGTCCGGCGACGATCGCCGCCGCCTGCGCGTTCCAGATGACCCGGGCCGCGCTCGATCCCGCCGCTATCCCAGCGCTGACCGGCATATGCGCCGTACCGAACAGGTTCCAGCCGAGCGAGAACGGATCGGATAGGGCCACCAGCGCGTATTGGCCGTTGACCAGCAGCGCGATGAGATAGTGCGAGAAATGATAGGCCAGCGCGATCGGCACGATCGACCAGACCAAGGTGCCGGCGGCCGTGAAAAAGCTTTGCCGGCTTCCAGCCAGGCGCTCGCCGGCAAGAACGCAGGAAAGAAATACAACGGCCATCAGCAAGCAGGCTGCCGCGAGGCCGAGGCTGTTCACGCCGACCAGCGCGGTCCGGCCCGGATATTCGAGCGGGTTCAGCCCGTTGAGCCCGAACCAGAAAAAGGTTTTCGACAGCCCGTCGAACGAAACCGAGGCGAGCGCGATGAGCAGGAACAGCGTCCCGCCGAAGGGAAGCGCCGGCGTGGCCGCGAGTTTGGCGCCCGGCAGGCACAAGGAGAAAGTGCTGCGACCGCTTTCGGCTGGCTTCCTTTCCACCATGCCGAACCGTGCGACCATCCCGAAAAAGACGGACAGGAACTCGCCGCGCTCGCTCCATGCGTCATGACCGAAGGCGAGCATCATGGCGAAGCCGAAGAGCCAGTATATGCCTGCCGCCCAGGCAAGCCGCTCGGGATCGTCGGGCGCCGGATAGATCAGCTCGAACCATGCGAAAGCAACCAGCAGCGCGACCGCCGGCCACATGCCCAGCCATTGCGGCAATCGCAGCGGCGGCGGATCGGATCTCGGTCTCCCCAGAAGCGCCGATACGATCCGACATGGGCCGTACCAGGGGTCGATCCAATGCCAGAGGTTCCCGGCCACGCCCTGCACCAGCGTCAATCCGACCCAGACGAGCGTCCAGACAGTCAAAGGCAGCGGATTGGACAGGGGATCGCGGCTGCCGAAGAACCCGGCTGCGACCAGCGTTGCCAAGACCGCGAATGAGGCGAGGCTCGCCGACAGCCGCAGCCCCTCGCCCAGTGTGCCGATCCCCAGCCGCAGGGCGGACACCCGATCCAGCGCGTCCTGCCTGACGAAGAGCAACACCACGAAACTCGCCGTAACCGCCAGCGCCCCGCCGACGAGGTAGTGCCCGGTCGGCAGGAGCAGCACATGACCGCGGTCGGAAGCATGGGCGAGGGCTGAACCAGGAATGAACGCTGCGCCGCCGACGAACCAGGCGAGCGCCGAATAGCGGGGCGTTAAAGCGCTCGGACGGCCCGTCATCGCCCGAACGTTCCCTCACACCTTCACGAGTTGCTCGACCCGGTCGACCTCCCCGAACACCCGCAGATAGCGGGCGATCTCGCGCCGGTCGCCGGTCGCCTTGGCGGGGTTGTCGGAGAGCTTGACCGCGGGCCGTCCATTCGCCTCGGTCACCTTGCAGACCAGCGAGATGGCGTTCAGCCCCGTCGTCTCTTCCGGCGCGCAGTCCTCGAAATCGTTGGTGAGGTTGGTGCCCCAGCCGAACGACATGCGCACCTTGCCCTTGAAGTGGTTGTAGGTTTCCACGATCGTGTCGACCTCCAGCCCGTCGGAGAAGATCAGCAGCTTCTTCTTCGGGTCGACCCCCTTCTCGCGCCACCAGGCGAGAATTTTTTCGCCGCCCTCGATCGGCGGCGCGCTGTCGGGACGAAAGCCGGTCCAGCCGGCGACCCAGTCTGGCGCGTCGCGCAGGAACGCCGCCGTGCCAAAGGAGTCCGGCAGCACGATCAGGAGGTTGCCGCCGTAGTAGCGCTGCCAGTCCTGCAGCACCCTGTAGGGCGCGGCTTTCAGCTCTGCCTCGGTCTTGGCGAGCGCTGCCAGCACCATCGGCAATTCATGCGCGTTTGTGCCCAGCGCCTCGAGGTCGGTGTCCATGGCGAGCAGCACGTTGGACGTGCCGGTAAACGCCTCGCCGATGCCTTCCTTCAGCGCCTCGACGCACCAGCGCTGCCACAGGAACGAATGCCGCCGACGCGTACCGAAGTCCGAAATCCTGATGCCCGGCAGGGCGCGCAGCCGCTCGGTCTTGGCCCACATCTTGGCCTTGGCGCGCGCATAGAGAACGTCGAGCCCGAACGGGCCGAAACTCTTCATCGCCGAGCGCGAGCGCAGTTCGTTGATGATGGCGAGCGCGGGGATTTCCCACAGCGTCGTGTACATCCACGGCCCCGGGAACGTGAGTTCGTACTGCCCGTCGCGCTTGCTCAGTTCGTATTCGGGCAGCCGGAAATTCTCCAGCCAGGCCAGGAACTCCGGCTCGAAGATCTGCTTGCGGCCGTAGAAGGTGTTGCCGCCCAGCCAGATCATCTCCTTCTTGGTGAAGCGCAGCGTGCGCGCATGGTCGAGCTGCTCGCGCAGTTCCTGTTCGTCGATCTCGTCGGCGAGCCTGACCGAGGTTGTGCGGTTGATCAGCGAGAAGGTGGCCTCGACCTTGGGATACATGCCCCAGATCATCTGCAGCATCAAAAGCTTGTAGAAGTCCGTATCGAGCAGGCTGCGCACGATCGGATCGAGCTTCCAGGTGTGGTTGTACACCCTCTGCGCGATATCGGTTCTCGTCATCGGCGGCTTCCCTCTTGCCGGACGCTGCCTGCGGCAGCCGATCGCCTATAGCATCGATTTTTCAGTCGCGCGCGCCCGTTGCCGCGCTGGTCCGACGGAAACAACGGCTTGCACCGCACGATAGCCGCGCCCGCAGGAACGAGGAGGAGCGTCGGCGCTCAATCCCCCTGGCTGCTCTGCGGATAAGAGATGATCGACAGGTACCTTATCGGCAGTTTCGTCAGTTCCTCGGGCCCGTGCGGGGCGTCGGCGTCGAAGAACAGGCTGTCTCCGGGCAGCATGCGGAAAAGATGCGAGCCGTGCCGGTAGACCACCTCGCCTTCCAGCATGTAGATGAATTCCATGCCTTCGTGCTGGAAGGTGGGGAACACGTCTGAATCCGCCGAGAGCGTGATGAGATAGGGCTCGACCACCACCCCGGACGTGTTGGCGCCGACATGGCCGAGCAGATTGTACTGGTGGCCGGCGCGGGTGCCGCGCCGTTCGATCTCCATCCCCTCGCCGGCCTTGACGAAGACCACGGCCCGCTCCTCCTCGAAGCGGCGGAAGAAGGCGGTCACCGGCACGCCGAGCGCGTGGGAAAGCGCCTGCAGCGTGGTCAGCGAAGGCGAGGTGATGCCGTTCTCGATCTTCGACAGCATGCCTAGCGACAGGCTGGTCGCCTGGGCGAGATCGGCCACCGTGATGCCTAACTTCTTCCTGAAGGCGCGCACCTCGCGGCCGATTGCCACCTCCAGCACCTTCTCCTTGGTGTCGCGCACCGCATGCGGGTTCTGAGTCAGTGGCGGGCGGATGGCGTGGATCTCGGCGACCGCCTGCTTGAACGGTTTCACCGCGTCCGTGGCGGCCGTCTTCGCCCGTACGCCCCGGGGCTTTTCCTTGCCGTGCGCCTTTGCCAAATCCGCCGCCTTTCGAGGTCGCCTCAGTTGGGGGAAATTTCACCGGAGTGAAGATTGCCTAAGCCAGATACACTCCCGGGAAACGTTGCTCAAGCCATCCGCGACGCGCCGGCGGGCCTTCGGGTTGCATTGCCGCGGTTTCGCGCGTTGGCCTGCATTGACAGGTCTACAGGAGAAATTATTGTCCTCACAGTGAAATTTGTTTCCAATAAATAACCATCCAAGGGGAGCGTCCGGAATGTCGGGAATGAAAAAACGTGTCGCCGTCATCGGAGCCGGCCCGTCGGGCCTCGCCCAGCTCAGGGCGTTCGCGTCGGCCGAAGCCAAGGGCGCCGACATCCCCGAGATCGTCTGCTTCGAAAAACAGGCCGACTGGGGCGGGTTGTGGAACTATACCTGGCGCACCGGCCTCGACGAGCATGGTGACCCCGTGCACGGCTCGATGTACCGCTATCTCTGGTCGAACGGCCCCAAGGAATGCCTGGAGTTCGCCGACTACACCTTCGAGGAGCATTTCGGCCGCCCGATCGGCTCCTACCCGCCGCGCGCCGTCCTGTGGGATTACATCAAGGGCCGCGTCGAAAAGTCCGGCGTCCGCAAATGGGTTCGCTTCAACTCACCGGTGCGCATGGTCACCTGGTCGGACGAGACGAAAAAATTCACCGTCACCGCGCATGACCGCACCAACGACCACACCTACTCGGAAGAGTTCGATTTCGTCGTGGTCGCATCCGGCCATTTTTCGGTGCCGAACGTTCCCTATTTCGAAGGTTTCGAGACATTCCAGGGCCGCGTGCTGCACAGCCACGATTTTCGCGACGCCACCGAGTTCAAGGGCAAGAACGTGCTGGTCGTCGGCCGCTCCTACTCGGCGGAGGACATCGGCTCGCAGTGCTACAAATACGGCGCCAAGTCGATCACGGTCAGCTACCGCTCCGCGCCGATGGCCTTCAACTTCCCTGACGGCTGGGAACAAAAGCCATTGCTCCAGAAGGTCGTCGGCAAGACGGCGCACTTCAAGGACGGCACCACCAAGGAGATCGACGCGATCATCCTGTGCACCGGCTACCTGCACTCCTTCCCGTTCCTGACAGACGACCTGAAGCTCAAGACCAACAACCGGATGTGGCCGCTGGGCATCTACAAGGGCGTGGTCTGGGAGAAGAACCCTGCGCTGTTCTACATCGGCATGCAGGACCAGTTCTACACCTTCAACATGTTCGACGCGCAGGCCTGGTACGCGCGCGACGTCATCCTCGGCCGGATCAAGCTGCCTTCGGCGGCCGAAATGGCGGCCGACAGCGCGAAATGGCGCGCCCGCGAGGAGACGCTTGCGGACGCCGAACAGATGATCTGGTTCCAGGGCGACTACACCAAGGAGCTGATCGCGGCGACCGACTATCCGTCCTTCAACATCGAGGAGACCAACAAGACCTTCATGGAGTGGGAGCACCACAAGATGGAGAACATCATGGGCTTCCGCGACAACGCCTACCGCTCGCTGATGACCGGCACCATGGCACCGAAGCACCACACCAAATGGATGGAGGCGATGGACGATTCGCTGGAGAGCTATCTGCAGACGAAGTGAGGCTCGCTCACTTCCCAAACCTTGGCGAGCCATGGTGCTGGGCGATGCGCCAGTTGCCGTCCTTCTTCACCAGCACCCAGGTCATGCGGTAGGGGCTGGGCTTGTCGCCGTCGGCGAAGTCGACATGGCCGCCGGTGACCACCACGTCCGGCGCGACCTCGCGCACTTCAGGCATCTTGTATGATTTGACGCGCATGGTCGGCGGGCGTCCGCCGAAATAGCCTCGGATCGTCTCGCGGCCCTTCTGCAACTCGTCGACCGAGCCGAACAGGATCGCGTCCTCGGTGTAGAGCTTCATGTGGCGGTCGAGATCGTGGGCGTTGAAGGCCGCGATCCACTCGGCGAGCAAAGCGTCAACGGTCGGCGTTGCGGTCATGTCAATTCCTCCCTGCAATCTCCGGGAGTTGGTTACCACGCTCCGGCGCGGCGCTCCACTTCGAAGGGTCAGCCCAGCCTGGCCCTTGCCTTCGCGCTCCACGCATTGAACAGCCGATCGGCGATAATGCCTATGAAGGCGATGGCAAGACCGGCGACGATGCCGCGACCGGAATCGGCCTTGGACAGCGCGATGAACACTTCCTGCCCAAGGTCGCGCGTGCCGATCATCGCGCAAATGATGATCATGGCGAGCGCCATCAGGATCGTCTGGTTGATGCCGAGCATGATCTCCGGCAGCGCCAGCGGCAGTTGCACCTTCCAGAACATCTGCCGTTTGGTGCAGCCCGACACCACCGCCGCCTCGATCAGCGCCGGCGGCACCTGCCTGATGCCGTGATTGGTGTAGCGGATCGCCGGGACCACGGCGAAGGCAACAGTCGCGATCATGGCGGTGACGTCGCCGACGCGGAACAGCATCACCACCGGGATGATGAAACAGAAGGACGGCAGCACCTGCAGCGTGTCGATAACAGGCGTGATGATCTTCTCGAAGCGGTCGCTGCGCGAGGCCGCGAGCCCGAGCGGTATGCCGATCAGGCAGGCGACGAAAGCCGAGATGCCGCAGAGGTAGACCGTCGCCATGGTCTTTTCCCACAGCCCGGTCACCGCGCAGAATGCCGTCAGCGCGGCGATGAGGGCCGCAAGCCTGGCACCGCCGAGCTGCCAGCCGGCGAGGCCGAGCAGGAAGACCGCGCCAAGCCAGGGGAAGCCCTCGCAGAAGGCCCGCACCGGGTTGAGCACATAGAGGATAAGGAACACCCGGAAGGCCTCGATGACGTCGAAGAAATTGACCGTGATCCAGCTGACGGCTGCCTTCCAGGCCGGGGCGGTGGTAAAGGTGATCGCCTTCGGCACGTCGGCGAATATGGGAATGGCCAGACCAAGCAAGGTCGTGCCGGCAAGCAGGACGAACGCGAGCGTGAAGTTCGGATAGCGCACCCAGAAGGCGACGCCCTCCGTCAGTTCGCCATGGTACTGCGACTGCCGCCGTGCGGCCGCCTGGCTCAGCCGGTCGAGCGCGATCGCCAGCGCCACGATGGCGAGACCCGCTTCCATCGCCTCGCCGACCTTCAGCGCCCGCAGCGCCAGGAGCACGTCGTAGCCGAGGCCGCCTGCGCCAATCATCGAGGCGATGATGACCATGTTGAGCGCCAGCATGATGACCTGGTTGACGCCGACCATCAGCGTCGGCCGCGCCGAGGGCAGCAGCACCCGCCACAGTTTCTGGCGCGCCGTGCAGCCGGCCATCTCGCTGAATTCGCCGATCTCGGTCGGCACGCGCGACAGGCCGAGCATGGTGGCCCGCACCATCGGCGGCGTGGCGAAGATCGCGGTGGCGATCATCGCCGAGACCGGACTGTTTCCGAACAGGAGCAGCATCGGGATGAGATAGGCGAAGGTCGGGATCGTCTGCATCAGGTCCAGCGCCGGCAAAACGACGAGCTTCTCGGCCCAGGGCCGCTTCCACGCCCATATGCCGACCAGGAGGCCGGTAACGATGCAAAAGGGAACGGCAATGGCGATCAGCCCGAGCGTCAGCATGGCGCTGGTCCATTTGCCGAACAGCGCGATGTAGAGGAAGAGCCCGCCCGACAGCAGGCCGAGGCGCGTGCCGCCGAAGGCTCGGCCCGCAAGGAAGGCCGCGGCGCAGATGCCGACCCAGGAAAGGCGCGGCAGGGTGAACGCCTCGGCGCCGCTGCCGATCTTGAAATTCTTGGCGAAGAGATCGAGCGCGAAATCGAGCGGCACGCCGAGGATCGCGGTGATCGAGCGCGTCAGCCAGCTCAGGTTGAGCTTGAGCCATCTCATGATCGCGCTCACCCAGTCGGCGACCGGCACCACGGCGTCGGCCGGATAGTTCACCGCCCAGGGCACGGAACCGCGGGCGAGGAATACGACGAAGACAATCGCCAGCGCGGCTGCCCAAATAGCCAGCCAGGCCTGGATCGGACGCGGCCTGACAGAACCGCTGGCGGCGGCGATCGTCACGTAGGCGCGCCGCCGCGGTCGATGCCGGCGAGCAGGGCGATCACCGCGTCCGGCGTCACCTCGCCGATCGGCTTGCCGGTCCCGTTGACGACGGCGAATGGCTTCCTGGCCGCGATGATCTGCGCCGAGAAACTCGACACCCGCGCGTCGGGCGCCACCGTGCCGCCGTGCTGCCCCTTGCCCGCTGGCCGCATCAGGCTCTTTGCCGAGATGACCTTGGCGCGCTGCACGTCGCGGGTGAATTCGGCGACATAGTCGGTCGCCGGGCTGACCACCAGCTCCTCCGGCGTGCCGACCTGGATGACCTCGCCATCCTTCATGATGGCGATGCGGTCGGCAAGTCGGATCGCCTCGTCGAAATCATGGGTGATGAAGACGATCGTCTTGTGCAGCACTGCCTGCAGCCGCATCAATTCATCCTGCATCTCGCGGCGGATCAGCGGGTCGAGCGCCGAGAACGGCTCGTCGAGGAACCATATTTCCGGCTTGGTGGCCAGGCTGCGCGCGATGCCGACGCGCTGCTGCTGGCCACCCGACAGCTCGCGCGGATAAAAGTGCTCGCGTCCGCGCAGACCGACGAGTTCGATCACCTCGCGGGCGCGGATTTCCCGGGCCTGCCGGCTCACTCCCTGGATGGACAGCGGGAAGGCGATGTTTTCCAGAACGTTGAGATGCGGCAGCAGGGCGAAATTCTGGAACACCATGCCCATGCGGTGGCGGCGCAGCTCGATGAGTTCGGCGGCGGAGATCGACAGCAGGTCCTTGCCCTCGAACTCGACCTTTCCGAAGGTCGGCTCGATCAGCCTCGACATGCAGCGCACCAGCGTCGACTTGCCGGAACCCGACAGGCCCATGATGATGAATATCTCGCCCTGACGGATTTCAAGATCGACGGCGCGCACCGCGCCGACCAGCCCGGCCTCGACAAGCTCTGCCGATGTCGCCCTGCCATGATGTTCACGGATGAATTTTTCGGCGCCGGCGCCGAACAGCTTCCAGACGTTGCGGCAGGCAAGCTTGATGGGGCGTGAATCCACGGTCTTGCCGGCGACGGCAGGGTTGTCCTGCGAAGCTATCTTCATGCTCTGCCTTCTAAAGCCCTAGAAAATCCAGCGGCCCCGATCGTTGCCCGAGCGGGGCCGCTTGTCCATTCCGGAACGACTATTGCGCCCAGGCTTTCCAGGTCGCTTCGTTCTCCGCGATCCAGGCAGCGGCAACGTCTTCCGGCGTCTTGCCGTCCAGGTCGACCTGGCCGCTCAGCCCGTTCAGCACGTCGGTCGAGATCGTATAGTTCTTAGCCACCTTGTAGGCGACCGGCCATTTGTCCTTCATGCCGCCCCAGACATATTTGAAGATTTCGCCGGTCGGCTTGCCGCAGTCATACTGCGCAGATGTGTTGGAGCCCCATGCCGGGTCTTCGTAGCATTCCTTGGTATAGGCCGGGAACTCGACCCACTCGCCCTTGTATTTGGCGGGCGCCCAGTGCGGCGAATAGATCCAGAGCATGATCGGCGCCTGACGCTGGTAGGCGGAGTCCAGCTCCGCGAACATCGCGGCGTCGGTGCCTGCATGGATGACCGTGAAGGGCAGTCCGAGCGAGACGGCGCGCTCGTCGTCGAAACCTTCCCAAGTCACAGGCCCGCCGAGATAGCGGCCGTTCGGCGCGGTCTCGGGCGTCGAGAATGCCTCGGCGCATTTCGGGTCCTTCAGCGCTTCCCAGTTGGGAAGGCCGGGGCATTTCTCCTTCATGTATTCGGGATACCACCATTCTTCCTTGGCCTGCGGGCCGAGCGGGCCGAGATTCTCGGTCTGTCCGGTTGCGTCGGACGCAGCCATCGCCTCGCCTGCGGTGGTCGCCCAGAATTCCATGCCGACCGTCAGATCGCCATTGGTGAGGCCGGTGGTCAGGCTCGAAAGATAGTCGGCGGTCGGGTATTCGACCGTATAGCCGAGCTTCTCGAGAATGCCGCCCATGATCTTGGCGTTGAGATTAACGCTGGTCCAGTCGAACAGCGCGATCTTGATCGGGTCGCTCGATTCAGGCGCCTGCGCGTAGGCGGCCGGCGCCCACATGCTGGCGGCTGCCACGGCGGCAGCGCCTATTCCTAGAAACTTGACGTTCATGCTGTGCTCCCATTGTACGAACTCGTGCCCAAATTCCCCTCGCGCGCCTTGACGGCGCGTCGCTCGCGGCGGACCCGCGTTTTTCATGTTATGAAAATTTATATACCAACGTTCAGGCTGCGCAATGGCAGAACTGTGCAATGCAGCAAGTTTGGCTGGACCGCGTGCGAAGCCTACTTGGCAAGACTAGTGCAGACGGTTCGTGCCGGAAGCACCCGCGACCCGCAGCTTGCCATTCTCCACCTTGAGCGGAGCCGGCCGTCCGAAGAGAAATCCCTGGAATACGTCGCAGCCGGCGGCACGCAGCAGGGTCGCCTGGCTTTCCGTCTCGACGCCTTCCGCGATGGCGTGGACGCCGAGCGCCCGCGACAGGCCGACGATCGTGGAGACCACGGCGCCGGAATTCTGATCCGTATCGAGGCGGCTCACGAAGGACCGATCGATCTTCAGCTTGTGGAAGGAGAAGTCGACCAGGTAGCTCAGGTTGGAGTAGCCGGTGCCGAAATCGTCGACGGCGACCGAGATACCCATCGCCGTCAGCTCCTTCAGGATCGCCGCGGCGCGATCGCGGTCCTGCATCATCGCCGTTTCGGTCAATTCCAGCTCCAGCCGCCGCGGACTGATGCCGGTTTCGCGGATCACGTCGCCGACCATGCCCACGAAATCCTTGGTCATGAACTGGACGGCCGATATGTTCACCGCCACCAGGCAGTTGTCGGGCAAATGCCGGGCGTCGCTGCAGGCCTTGCGCAGCACCCACTCGCCGATCGGCCCGATCATGCCGGTCTCCTCGGCGACCGGGATGAACTCCAGCGGCGGGATCATGCCGCGTTCGGGATGTTTCCAGCGGATCAGAGCCTCATAGCCGACGGTCCTGCCCTTCAGCAGATCGATCTGCGGCTGGTAGTGGAGATCGAAGTCGCCGCGCTCGAAGGCGGTGTGAAGCTCGGCCTCGATCCACTGCCGGTAGTCGGCGACCTTGCCGATTTCGGGATGAAACACCGACCAGTTGCCGATGCCGCCGGCACGTGCGTTCTGCAGGGCAAGGTTCGACCGCCGGAGCAGCAGGATGGGATCGACGCCGTCCTTTGGCATGGCGACGATGCCGATCGACGCATTGACCGATTGCTGGTGGGTCATCAGGTCATAGGGCTCCATCAGTTCGGCGATGAGCCTTTCGGCGATGATGTCCATCGACATGTTGAAGTAGGCGTCGGGATACAGCACCGCGAACTCCCCCGCGCCTATGCGGCCGATCACGGCATTGTCGGGAAGGCTCGCCCTGAGCCGCTGGGCGAAAGCGCGGACCAGTTCGTCGCCCTTGTTGTAGCCGATCGATTCATTGATCTGCTTGAAGCGGCCTATGTCGATATCGATGAGGAACACCGGTTCGCCGGTCTTGATCGTGGATTGCGCCGCCTCGGCGATCTTGCCGATCATGGCGGGCCGTGACAGGAGGCCGGTCAGCTTGTCGAAATGGGTCTCGTTGACGACGTAGCTGACCGACTCGTCGACGCCGGCGAAGAATGACATGGCGGCGGCTCCGGCCGCCAGCGCGCAAAGCCCTGCGAGAATGCCTCCGACCACCTCCGCGGGCATCCCGGCAACGCCGTCGCCGAAGCCGAACTGCAGGCCCCACAGCCCCAATATGAAGCTGCCAAGCCCGGAGCTGGCGATCGTGATCAGCCGGAACACCGGGCTGCGGTTGGGATTGCTGACTGCCGGCATGCATAGATTCCCGATTCTGCAGGAATTTCTAATACAAGTGCCCTTAAAATCGGTTTCCGCCAAAGGCTTGCATTTTAGCGACCCCGGAAAGTGTTGAAATTCCGGGAATGAGGGGTGATTTGACGTAGGCGGCGCTTTGCCCATGGCTGTTGCAGAAAGGGAATGGCAACGGCCCGCGCCATAGGCTAATCCGATGCATCCAACGATGTCGTCATCAGGCAACACCATGCACGACGCAAATGTCATGACCGCCCGGGACTTGGGCGCGGGGCATCGCCTGCTCCGCGGCGCGCTGGCCATGTTGGCCGTACTGGCGCTCGTTGCCGGCTGCGCCACGACCGCCGAGACGATCCAGCCGGTAACGCCGCCCGGCCCGCCAACGAAATATTCAGCGCTGGTGATCGACGCGGCGAATGGAGAGACGCTCTACCAGTCCAACGCCACGGCCGCGCGCTATCCGGCTTCCCTGACCAAGATGATGACGCTCTATCTGCTCTTCGAAGCCCTCGACCAGGGGCGCGTATCGAAGACGACGGAGCTACCCGTGTCGGCCTTCGCGGCGCGACAGCCGCCGTCGAAGATCGGCCTCAAACCTGGCCAGTCGATCGACGTCGAGCACGCCATCCTGGCGCTGGCCGTGAAATCCGGCAATGACTGCGCGGTGGCGGTTGCCGAATATCTCGGTGGCTCGGAAGAACAGTTCGCCCAGCAGATGACGGCGCGCGCGCGCCAGCTCGGCATGACGGGTACCGTGTTCCGCAACGCGTCCGGCCTGCCCGATCCCGAGCAGAGAACCACCGCGCGCGACATGGCCGTCCTCGGCATGGCGCTCAGATCGCGGTTCCCGCAGCATTTCCACTATTTTTCCGAACGCGAGTTCACCTTCCGCGGCAGGCTGGTGCGCGGTCACAACGACATGATCGGCCGCGTCGAAGGTGTGGACGGCATCAAGACCGGCTACATCAAGGCGTCGGGCTACAATGTCGTCACCTCAGTCAGCCGGGGCTCGCGGCGGCTGATCGTCGTCGTGATGGGAGCCGATAGTGCTCGCGCGAGAAACGCCCATGTCGAGGTGCTGATCGAGAAATATATGCGCAAGCCGGAGCCGGATGGGCTGTTGAGTTCGCTCTCCCTGTTCGACTGAGCCAATCACCGCCAGGGCATCAACGGCCAGACGGAGAGCTTTCAAACAGAGGGAGCAATCGATGTCCGAGAAACTGTCCGCCTACCAGCCGCAAGCCCTGGCGCTCCTGCGCATCGTCTCCGGTCTGCTTTTCGTCCATTCCGGCCTGGTGCTCGTATTCGATATACCGGCATCAATATATCCGCCGCCTCCGCCGGAAACGGCGACAACGCTCCTCATTGCCGGCGTCCTCGAACTCATCGGCGGAGCGCTGCTGCTTGCCGGTTTCCTGACGCGGCCGACAGCCTTCGTCATGTGCGGGATGATGGCGGTCGCCTATTGGGGGTACCATGTGCCGACGAGCTTCTTTCCGGCCAACAACATGGGCACCGCGGCAATCCTTTTCTGCTTCATCTTCTTTTATCTGATGTTTTCAGGCCCCGGCGCCTGGGCGGTCGACAACAGGAAGGGCGTACAGGACGAGCCAGCCGGTCCGTAGGCCTCCGCGCTGCGCGCCTGCGATCAGCGCGTTGACCACCCTGCAGGCAGCTGGAACGCATCGCGCGCATCAACACCGGAACCGGCATCGAAACGGCGCGTTTACTTCTCCACTGAAACGACTTCAGGGGAGACCCAGGTGATGGAATCGACGGCCAGCCTTGAGAAGGAAGACCGATTGCCGTTCGGCGGCACGGTCTGCGTACAGATCAACGACAGCACGAAACGCGACGTCAAATCGGTGCGGGGCGCCAGCGAGGTGTTGATCGATTGGCCTCACGCCCGCCGCGGCCCGGTCTATCAAACCACCATGGAAATGCTGCAGTCGGCGCTCGCCGGAAAGGCGACGCCGGAGCAGGCGCATGAGGCGTTCGTCGCCTTTGCCAAACACGCGGGCGTCCTGGTGACGTGAGCGTGGAAGGACTTAACATGACCGACACAAGACCCAATCGCGCCTCGGGAAGACCTGGACCGGCGCCCGAGCCATTTCCCGGACCGTCGCCAGAGCCGATGCCGCCCGAGCCGGCCCCACCACCGGGACCAATTCCCGTCCCTCCGGTTCGATAGCGGATCGCGGGCAGGAGAGCCGACGCCCAAGCCCGAGCAAGCCCGACAGCGTGCGGCATCCCGGGCCGCTCTCGGCTATGGGAAGAAAATAAGGAAGACGTAGGCGCTGAATATGACCAGGTGGACAAGCCCGGTGAGAAAGGTGGTGCGTCCCGTGCCGAAGCTGATGACGCTGATGCCAAGCCCGAGGAGGAGCAGCACTGTGTCGCCGGAGCCAAGACCGAGCGTCAGCTGCTTTCCGGTGATGAGGCTTGCGGCGGAGACCGCCGGAATGGTGAGCCCGATCGTGGCGCAGGCCGAGCCGAGCGCGATGTTCAGGCTGCGCTGCAACTCGTTGTTGAGCGAAGCGCGCACCGCGGCCAACGATTCCGGCAGCAGCACCAGCGTGGCTATGAACGCGCCGACAATCGCGTCGGCCTGTTCGACCTGAAGCGCGACCAGCGCATCCTCAACCCCCGCGGCGATGTCCTCGGCCAGCAGAACGATGCCCGCCAGGCCGACGAACAGGAAAACGACATTGGCGGATATGCCGCCGTGCACGGCGAGATCCAGCCTGCGTTGGGGGCCGATGAGTTCCTCGACGAAGTCCTCCCGGTGGACGCCCATCTGGGCGTAGGCGAAGCTTGCGTAGAGCAGCACGGAAAGCAGACTGACGAAGACCAGCTGCGCAGGCGAGAAATTGCCGTGTCCGGCGCTCAGCGTGTAGTTCGGCAGCACCAGGGTCAGCACGGCCAGCGCCGCCAGCATGGCGAGGTAGGCATTCGTCCCCTGGCGCTTGAGTTCCTGGTGCTTGTGCCGCAGGCCGCCGAAGGTCAGGCAGACGCCAACGACGCCGCCGCAGATGATCATGACGGTCGAAAACACAGATTCTCGAGCCAGCGTCGGGTTGTTCTCGCCATGAAGCATCATCGAGACGATGACGGAGACCTCGATGGTGGTGACGGCGAGCGTCAGCACCAGCGTGCCATAGGGCTCGCCGATGCGATGTGCGATTGCCTCGGCATGGTGGAGCGTGGCGAAAACGGTCGCGAAGACCAGTCCGATCGCCAGCAGTGACAGTACGATCTTGACGGGACCGGGGGCATGCTCGGCCGAGAGCGCACCGAACTGCAGGACGGCAGCCAGCGCCAAAGTGGCCGTGGGGAGCGCGTGGGCGACCGTCCGCCGATTGAAAATCATGCTTCCCCTATCATCGCTGCTGCCGGCGTCACGCTACACCGAGACCCGCACGACCGCGACGGAAAAGCAGGCGCTAGCCGCGATCGCCAACTGTTGCCGCGCGCCGGCTGAAATGACGCGAGGCGTACCAGCCGGCGAGCCCCACCACGATCCCGATAGCCAGACCGACCAGCAGACGCTGATGCCTGTGCAGCGTGTCGCCGATGATCTGCTCGGCGCCGAGGCCGAATATGTAGCCGATGCCGCCGAACAGCATCGTCCAGACAAAGGCGGAGATCGCATTGAGGACGATGAACTTCGGCGCGGCGATGCCCGACATGCCGGCCGCCACGCCGCCGACCAGCCGGAAGCCATAGACGTAGCGGTTGCCGATCACGTAGAGGGCTGGATGGCGCTGCATCAAGTCGAAGGCGCGATCGAAGCCGGGCCGCGAGCGCAGGCGCTGCACGAACGGCCGGTCGGCAAAGCGGCGGCCGCACAGGAAGAAGGCGGCGTCGCCGCCGAAGGCGCCTAGGAAGACCGCGACGAAGGCCTGCCAGGGCACGAACACGCCTTGATGCGCGAAGAAGCCGGCGAGGATCGCCGCTGTCTCGCCTTCAGCCACGCAGGCCACAAAGACGGCGATCAGGCCATACTGCTCGATGAAAGTGTGGATGGTGTCCGTCATTTGCCGACTATCGCGCGATTGGGTGGCGGATGAAACCGGCCCTGCGCCTGGATTTCCGGGCGCGGGCCGCAGCATTGTGGCTCATTTCACGGCATGGTAGGAAGTGCGTTACCCGTTTGGGCTGCCCGCTTGGGAGGACCAATGAAGAAGATCTACGTCAAGCCCGCCTTCGCAAATCGAGGCAGTATCACTGCCCTCACGGCCGTCGCTAACAATGGCGCCGGCCCTTTCTCGCCCGGGGCCAATCCGACATAACGATACGCCGACGAGCACCAAGGCGTCTGCGCTGACGGTCTCAATAGGTCTTGGCGCCGTTGACCATCAGCCGCACCATGTAGAGCGACGTCGTGCCCGCGATGTAGAGGCAGTTGCGCTTGGCGCCGCCGAAGCAGACATTGGCGACCACTTCGGGCACCTTGACCTTGCCGATCAGCGTCCCGTCCGGCGCGTAGCAATGCACGCCGTCGGCGGCGCTGGTCCATATGTTGCCCTGGTCGTCCAGCCGGAAGCCGTCGAACAGGCCCGCGGTACATTCGGCGAAGGGCTTGCCACCGGTGACCTTCTTGCCGCCGGCAGCGACCTTGAAGACGAGCATATGGGCAGGATGGTCGCTCTTGTGCGTGCGGCCCGTGTCGGCGACATAGAGCTTCGATTCGTCGAGTGAGAACGCCAGCCCATTCGGCCGCACCATGTCGGTGATGACCGCATCGACCTTGCCGGTTCCCGGATCGACGCGATAGACATGGCAGGCGCCGATCTCGCTCTCGGCCTTGTCGCCCTCGTAGTCCGTATCGATGCCGTAAGACGGGTCGGTGAACCAGATCGAGCCGTCCGACTTCACAACCGCGTCGTTGGGCGAGTTGAAGCGCTTGCCCTGCCACTTGTCGGCGATGGTGGTGATCGATCCGTCGAACTCGGTGCGGCTGACGCGCCGGCCCGAATGCTCGCAGGAGACCAGCCTGCCCTGCCGGTCGACGGTATGGCCGTTGGTGTTGCCGCAAGGCTGGCGAAAGACGCTGATATTGCCGCTCGTCTCGTCGAAGCGAAGGATGCGGTTGTTCGGAATGTCCGACCAGACGAGATAGCGCCCCGCCGCGAACCAGGCCGGACCCTCCGCCCAGCGGCAGCCCGTGTAAAGCCTGTCCACATGCGCGTTGCCGTTGAACAATCTTGCAAAACGCGGATCCAGAACCTCGTAGTCGCTTGGCGGCATATGCTCCCTCCCGATTCACTGGCCCGCCTCTCCGGGCCGGAACGATGATTACGCCACCGCCCGGCGTCCTGCAAATGCGGCGCGAGAGTATGTTCATAAGATTTGACAAGACGGGCGGCGGCCCTAAACCACACTCTGCCGAATGATCGCCAGTTCGAGGAACCCGCCCATGTATGACATTGCCGGCAAGCTCGCCGTCATCACCGGAGGCACGCGGGGTATCGGCCTCGGCATAGCGCGGCATCTCCTCGCCGCCGGCGGCAAGGTCGTGATCAACGGCCGCAACGCGACGGAAGAGGCGGGTGCACTGCAGGCGACTTACGGCGAGGACCGCGTTGCCATCGATCTCTGCGACGTCTCGGTCCAGACGGAAGCGGCCGGCCTGATCGAGCGCTCGGCCAAGCACTTCGGCAGGCTCGACATCCTCGTCCACGCAGCCGGCGGGCCGGCTCCCGGCAAGATCACCGAGCTGACGCCGGAGGCCTGGGCGAACGCTTTCGCCGTCCATGTGCATCCGGTTTTCCATCTTTTCCGCGCGGCGCATCCCTATCTGGCGAAAGAGGGCGGGGCGGTCGTGCTGGTCTCCTCCGTCGCCGGCCTGAGGGGCTGTCCCGGCACGGTCGCCTACCAGACGGTGAAGGGCGCGCTGATCCCGCTCGCCAAGGCGCTCGCCTTCGACCACGCCGTCGAAGGCATCAGGGTCAACGTGCTGGCGCCCGGCATCATCCGCACGCGTTTCCACCAGGCAATGACCGAGGCCGCCAGGGCGCACAACCTCGCCAACCGCATTCCGCTCAGGCGAGAGGGTACGGTCGACGACGTGGCGAGCGCAGCGCTGGAACTGATCCGCAACGATTTCATGACAGGCGAGATCGTCACCGTCGACGGCGGGATGTCGATGCGGATTACCGGCTAGTCCAGCGTTGTGCGGGGCACTGAGCCTCACCGCACCGGGATCATCGATCCGGACGCCACTCGGGCAGCGGGATTTTTGTGCCCTCTGCCGGCAGATATGCGCTGGCGCCGATCGCAGCGTCCGGTCGGGGCACAATTTCTCCGGCCGACTCGATGACCGACGCGATCGATGTGCCGGTATCGCCACCCTTGACGCCGCCCTTGAAGGTCGCCGCCATCTCCGACTCCGGCGCGGGAGCGGCGAGCACCATGCGGCACTCCTTGGGCAGGTTTGACAGCTTCATCAGATCGCGGGCCTTCGGCGCATCGGGATTCTTGTTGGGGCGCCACGGCTCCTCGGTAAACCACCAGGCGAGCGACTTGTCGCAGCCGTCGCCGGGCATGGTCTCGGCCTGCGCCTTGCAGCCTGTAGAGCCCGGCTGGCAGCCGATGCGGATGTGGAAATGATAGTCGTGCCCCCAGAACGGCCGCACCTTGCGCAGCCATGAACGGTCGCCCGTCGCCGTCTCGCAGAGCTTCTTTTTGATGCCCGGATGGACGAGGATGCGTTCGACCTCGGGATAGCTCGCGGCGCGCCTCAGGAGCCGCATATGCGCCGGCGTCCAGACCTTCTCGTCGACGGTGAGGCCCTTCTTCTTGATCATCGAGACGGCGCTGATGTTCTCGCGCTCGGCAGCCGTCAGCGTGCGGCTCGGCATCGGGTTCAGCCAGATGTCGGCGTCGAGCCCTATCTGGTGCGAGGCATGGCCGGTCAGCATCGGCCCACCGCGCGGCTGCGAGATGTCACCGATCATGAGACCAGGCCAGCCGTCTTTCGCCGCCGCATCGCGCGACAGTTTTTCGATCAGCGCAATCATCGTCGGATGGCCCCAGCGGCGGTTGCGCGACAGGCGCATGGCCTGCCAGGTTGGCCCATCAACGGGGATCGCGACGCCGCCGGAAAAACAGCCTTTGGAATAGAAGCCGTAGGATTTTGCCGGCATTGCTGCCGGCAGCGCCGTGTGCCCAAACAGGTTCTTGGCCAGTTCCTCAGCCCCGGCCCCGGGCGCATCGACGCCCGATACGGCGAAAACCCCGATCACGACGGCCGCCAGCTTCAGTGCGGATCCGAGGAAAATCTTCATCGGCTGTCCCAGCTCTTTCTCCGGCTCGACCTTGGAGCCCCACGGTTACCCGACCGTAAACGCCGACGCCACGTCCAAACTATACCACTTTCCCGCGTAGGGTTCGATCACAAGCGATTCATCGGCGCTTCATCGGGCTCCTGGCATCGTTTTCGCCCTCGCCCGCCCAGTCACCCTCCGCCCACATGGCGTCGAAGGCCGACCGGTAGTCCGGGAAGCGGAAGCGATAGCCGGTTCCCTTGATCGCCGCGTTCGAAACGCGCTTGTTCTCGCCATAGAAAGACCGCGCCATGGGCGAAAGTTGGGCAGAGGCGAAAGGAATTTCGGGCGGCGGTTCGACGCCCATCCGATCCGCGGCATAGGTCACCACGTCCTGTGGCGGCGCGGGCAGGTCGTCCGTGATGTTGAAAATACCATCCTTGTTGCGTTCCGCGAGATGCCAGAGCGCCCCGGCGATGTCGGCGACATGGATGCGGTTGAACACCTGGCCGGGCTTGATCAGGCGCTTTGCCGTGCCGTTCCGAAGGTTGACGAAAGCGTTGCGGCCGGGTCCGTAGATTCCAGACAGCCGGAGCACCGCGACGGGCAAACCGGTTTCCTGTCCCAACGACAGCCATTCTCTTTCGGCGGAGACGCGCAGGACGGAGCGTCGCGAGACCGGGCGGCATTCGCTCGTCTCGTCGACCCAGCCGCCGTCGTGGTCACCATAGACGCCGACGGTCGAAAGATAGCCTATCCAGCGCAGCCCGGGGACGAGATGCGCAATCGCGTCCCGTGTGGCCGCCAGGACCGGGTCGCCGCTCTCGTCCGGCGCGATCGAGACGATCAGATGCGTCGCCTGTTTCAGCCGCGCCAGAAGTTCCGGCGAAAGGACATTGCCGTCGAAGAGGAACGGCTCGATGCCTGCGCGCCGCAAAGCACCGAATTTCTCGCGTGAGCGCGTCGTGCCGTATATCCCGACCGCCGGATCGCTGCGCTCGGCAGCGAAAGCTTTGGCCGAATAGCCCGCGCCGAAGATGAAGAAGCTTGAAGTCATGCGTGAACGTTCGCCATCTCGGAATGCGCTGGTCCGGCGGCGCACCACTCGGCCTGCACGGAAGCATCCGGTTCCTGCTGCGCATTGGCTTCTAGTTTCGCGAAATCCGGACGCGGTAGCAGCCGCGACAGCGCCCAGACGGCCGCGCCGCGCACCAGCGGCGAGGCGTCGTCGAGTAATCTCCGGCACTGGGCAACCAGGGAGGGATCACCGGAGTTGCCGGCGGCGATCAGCACGTTGCGCAAGAAGCGGTCGCGGCCAATGCGCTTTATCGGCGAGCCCGAGAAGAGCGCGCGGAACGCGGCATCGTCCAGTCTGAGCAGATCGGCAAGCCGCGGCTCGCGCAGATCGTCGCGGGCGGCGAGCTTCGCCTCAGACGCGGTCCGGGCAAACTTGTTCCACGGGCAGGCGGCGAGGCAATCATCGCAGCCATAGATGCGGTTGCCGATGGCCGCGCGGAACTCCTGCGGTATCGGCCCCTTGTTCTCGATCGTGAGGTAGGAGATGCAACGCCGCGCATCGAGCCTATAGGGTGCCGGAAAGGCATCCGTCGGACAGGCGTCCAGGCAGGCGCGGCACGAGCCGCAACGGTCCTCCTCCGGCGGGTCCGGCTCGATTGCGGCGGTGGTGAAGATGGTGCCAAGGAAGAGCCACGATCCGAATTCGCGGCTGACGAGGTTGGAGTGCTTTCCCTGCCAACCGATGCCGGCGGCTTCGGCAAGCGGTTTTTCCATGACTGGCGCCGTGTCGACGAAAACCTTCACGTCGCCACCGGTCCTGGCGACGATCCGCCCTGCGATCTCCTTCAGCCGCCCTTTCATCACGTCGTGATAATCGCGGTTCTGCGCGTAGACTGAGATCGCCCCGCGGTCGCGTTTGCCGAGCACGCCGCGAGGATCGCGGTCCGGGCCGTAGTTCATGGCAAACACGACGATCGAGCGCACCTCGGGCCACAATGCGCGCGGATCGCCGCGCCGCTCCAGCGTCTCGGCGATCCAGCCCATCGAACCGTGAAGGCCTTCGGCGACGAATTGTTTCAGCCGCGCTGGCGCGAGCGGGATCGAATCGGGCGCGGTGACGGCGACGGCGGCGAAGCCGGCCAGCTGTGCCTCGCGGCCGATCATCTGCCGCAGCGATTCGCCTTTCCTGGGCGCGCTAGAAGTCGAGGTCCGCATAGTGAGCCGCCGGGGAGAGGCCCCGGACCCGGTCGGAAAGCAGCGGCCTGAAGGACGGCCGCGATTTCATCCGCGCGTACCATTCGCGCGCCGCGCCGTGGCCGCTCCAGTCGATCTCGCCCAGATAGTCGAGGATGGAAAGCGTCGCCGCCGCGGCGAGGTCGGCATAGGTGATGCGCGGCCCTGCGAGCCAGTGGCGCGTGCCGGCAAGCCAGTTGGTGTATTTCATGTGCTGGCGCACATTCGCGCGCGCCGCCCGGATCGCTCCCGAATCGGGCGAACCGCCGCCGAGCGCCTCGGGCATCAGCGGCTTCAGCACGCGTTCGCGCACCAGATGACGCGTCACTTCCCCTTCGGTCTTCACCAGATACCAGTCGGCAAGGCGGCGTATCTCGGCGCGGTCCATCGGGTCTTCGGCGAGCAGTCGCCGGTCGCGCTTCAAAACGCCGCGTGTCTCGTCGAGATATTCGGCGATAACATGCGCCCCGATGATCGGCACGTCACCCTCAGCCAGCAGCACCGGCAGCGTACCAGCGGCGTTCAGCGCCAGGAATTCCTTGCGGCGCGTCCACGGCTTTTCCTCGATCAGCGCCAGTTCCTCGCCGAACTCGCCGAACGCCAGGCGGACGAAACGGCATGTCGCGAACATCGGATGGTGAAAAAGCGTCAGCATGATCCCGCGTTCGAAAGTCGAAAATGCGTCTGGCCTCGCGGAGGCCGCGCCGCTACATCTTGCGCGGCCCGATTCAGGGCTCGCCGCGGCGCACCGACCTATAGGGCCGGTTCCACGCCCTGACAAGCAATAGCGGCCTTCCCGGAGAGATTGCTCTAAGATGGAAAATCAGACGATCGTCAACGCCCTGATACTCGGCCTGCTCGAAGGGCTGACTGAATTCATCCCGGTCTCTTCGACAGGTCACATCTTGCTGGCGGGCCATTTCCTCGGCTTCCGTTCGACTGGAAAGGCCTTCGAGATCCTGATCCAGCTCGGCGCGATCCTCGCCATCCTGACCGTCTATTCCGGACGCCTGCTGAAGCTTCTGGCCGACTTCCCGCGCGACGCCCGCACGCGCCGGTTCGTCTTGGGCGTGCTCATCGCCTTCCTGCCGGCGGCTTTTGCCGGCGTCGTCGCGCACGGCTTCATCAAGACCGTGCTGTTCGAGACGCCGAAGCTGATCTGCGTCATGCTTCTCATCGGCGGGGTGGTGCTGTTGTGGATCGACCGGCTTGAACTCAGGCCGAAATACCATGACGTGATGGATTTCCCGCTGTCGCTCTGCCTGAAGATCGGGCTCTTCCAGTGCCTTGCGCTCATTCCCGGCACGTCGCGCTCCGGCTCGACGATCGTCGGCGCGCTGCTGATGGGCACCGACAAGCGCTCGGCAGCCGAGTTCTCATTCTTCCTCGCCATGCCGACCATGGCCGGCGCCTTCGCCTACGATCTCTACAAGAATCGCGACGTGCTTTCGGCCGCCGACCTGCCGATCATCGGCGTCGGCTTCGTCGCGGCTTTCGTCATGGCGGTCATCGTCGTGCGCTATCTGCTCGACTACGTCTCGCGCCACGGTTTTGCGCTGTTTGCCTGGTGGCGGCTGATCGTCGGCGGCGTCGGTCTCGCCGCCCTCTTTGTCTGGGGTTAGAGCCCCGTCAGCCCGCGCCGCAAAAGATCGAGCGCCAGCACCGTGATGCCGATCCGGAACCACTTCCGGAACACCTCTTCAGGCATGCGCTCGAGCAGGACGCTGCCATAAACCGTCCCGATGTACCCCGACAGCATCATGGCGGCCACCAGCGGCACCCATTCCCAGAAGGCGAAGCCGGCGATCCCGAAGACGACGATCTTCAGGAAATGCTGCGTCGTCATGGCGACCGCGCTGGTGGCAACCAGAGCCTTGCGGTCGTTCTGGAGAAACCGGGCGAAAAGCACCGCGACCAGCGGCCCGGTCGCGCCGACAAGCATCGACAGCAGCGCCAGCGCGATGCTGGCCACCGCCAGGCCCGCCTTGGTCAACCGGTCGATGCCGGGGATTTTCGCCCAGGTGAGCAGCAGGATGAAGCCGCCGAGCACGAGTTTCAGCAGCGCATCGGGAAGCTGCACCACCAGGAACACGCCCACGATCGCCCCCACGACGCTGCCGGCTATGAAGGGTTTGGCCACGTCCATCCGCACGAAGGCGCGCTGATGCCAGGCACGGCCGGTGTTCGATCCGAGTTGCACGGCGCCGTGGACCGGAATGAGCGAAGCCACCGGAACGAACAGGCCCATCAGCGCGAGCATGGCAATGCCGCCGCCTATTCCGAAAGCAGCCGTGATGGCCGACGTGAAGGCGCTGGCGACAATCAGGAGTGCCGCGACCCACGGCTCCATGCCGGACGGCAGGAGGGCTGCAACCGCATCCACGCCGGGCGCGAACCCTAGACTTCGCTTCTGTGCGTGAACTGGCCCGCCGGCCGGTAACGCCAGAGATAGCTCGGCAGCACCGCCGCTGTCGATTGCGGCTGGATGCCGAGCCCGGCGAAGGTCAGCCGGGCATCCTCGGCTTCCGTGGACACGATATTGTCCGTCTTGAGCAGCGTGACCTGGTCGCTCGTCAGCAGCGGGTTGGGCAGCAGGCCGAGGAGCGCCCCTTTGATGTGGGCGGCCCACCAAGGCACCGGCACCAGGATCCGCCTGCGGTCGATGATCTCCAGCATCTGCTCCAGGCATTGGCGGAAGGTGAGGATGTCGGGCCCGCCGAGTTCGTAGATTTTGCCGGCCTTGGCCTCGCCGTCGACCGAAAGCGCGATCGCTTCGGCGACGTCGCCGACGAAGACCGGCTGGAACTTCGTCTTGCCGCCGCCGATCAGCGGCAGCACAGGCGAATAGCGCGCCATGCCGGCGAAGCGGTTGAAGAACTGGTCTTCCGGCCCGAAGACGATCGACGGCCGGAAGACCACGGCGTCCTTGACCGTCTCGAATACCGCGTTCTCTCCGGCAGCCTTGGTGCGGGCATAGACGGATTTGGAGTTCGGATCGGCGCCGATCGCCGAACCGTGCGTCAGCCTGGCGCCCGCAGCCTTGGCGGCTTGCGCGACGTTGCCTGCGCCATCCTGCTGGACCGCGGGAAAAGTCTGCGCGCCGGACTGGTGGAGGATGCCGACGAGGTTGATCACATGAGCCGCGCCCTCGACGGCGCGGTCCACCGACCAGCGCACGCGCAGATTGGCCTGCACCGGCTGTATCTGGCCGACATTGCCGAGCGGCTGGAGATGACCGGCGAGTTCGGGCCGGCGTGTGGCGACGCGGATCAGGTAGCCGCGCTTGGCCAGCGCCCGCACCACATGCCGCCCGATGAAGCCGGAGCCACCGAACACGGTGACGAGTTTCGGGGTTTCCAGGATTTCGGTCATGGCTGGCTCCGGCGACGCCCACAGGCGCTTGGCTTGGAGCCCGTGTCTAAGTCGGATTCGAGAAAAACGCAAAGGCTGCAAAAGCGGCCAATGGAGCAGGCCGCCTTTGTAGGCTTGTCTCGCCCGGAATTCCCTGCCGCGCTTGGCGCCCACCGACCGGCGAGGGCGGCTCGCGACGCGAAAAACCCCGCCGAAGCGGGGTCTTTCGGGCACTGGGCCCCCGACGCGTTCGGGTCCCGGCCTATTCGATGCGTGTCAGCATGCGCGAAACAAGTCCTGTCGCCCGCCCTTGTCCGCCTGACATGGCGGCGCTGGTCCTCTCGCAGGCATCTGCACGACAATGGGTCGCAGGCGCGATGCAAAAGGTTCAGCGGCGGCGCAAAAATCGTTCGCGAGCGCGGCGTCGGCCATCCGGCCGTGTACTATACGCCCGCTTCCGCTCGCGGCTCAGCCGGCCTTGCGGTCGGCGAATTCGGCGATGCGCCGCACGATCTCGACCGGCACGTCGAGGCCGAGAGCCTTGGCGAGCATGCCGGCCTTGCCTCTCGCGACCCCCGGAATGTGTACCCGGTAGTCGAATGCGAGACGATCGAGCTGTTCGCGAAGCCGCGTCGCAAAGTCCGGATCGATCAGCTTCGGCTCGATAGCGAGCACGAAGAGCCCGGTTCCAGGACTGTCATGGCCCTCAGAGAAGGGCGGCGCGTCGAGCGACCAGTTGGCGCCCGACAGACCAGCCGCCAGCACCTCGACCATCAGCGCGATATTGGCGCCGCGATTGCCTCCGAAAGCCAGCAGCGCGCCCTTCATGGCCGCTGCCGGGTCGGTGGTCGGCCGGCCGCTTGCGTCGAGCGCCCAGCCGGCCGGGATTTCGCGACCCTCTTCGGCGGCTTGGCGAATGCTGACGAAGGCGGTGGCGCTCGACGCCTGGTCGATGACCAGCGGCGCTCCGCCTTCGACCGGGGCGGCGAAGGAAATCGGATTGGTGCAATAGACCGGCTTGGTGCCGCCAGCGCCGGCGAGCAGCGCCGGACCGTTGGTGGCAGCGAAAGACACCAGCCCTTCGCCCGCCAGCCGCCCGGTGAAATAGCCGAGCTCGCCGCAGGTGTAGGCGTTCCTTTGCGCAAAGATCGCCACGCCGAAGAGCCGCGCCGATTTGGCAAGCTCGGTGAAGATGCGGTCGAAACCGGTATGCGCGGCGCCGCCCTTGGCATCGGATACGTAGACCGCCAGCGCCGGCCTGGTGATAGCAGGCTCGGCTTGGCCGTCGATGCGGCCGGCTTCGAGCGCTTCGAGATAGTCCAGGAAATGCGACAGCCCCACGGCCGTCACGCCTTTCGCTTGCGCCGCCACGGAGGACTTAGCCAGCGCCTCGGCCGTCTCCTTGCTCGCCCCCGCCGCGATGGCCGCTCTCTCGCAGAGCGAAACCGCTTCAGCCAGATCCAGGCGAACAGTGTCGGCCATGTCTTATCCCAGTCGCGAGGGAATCCGGGCCTCGAGCTTGCGGAATGCAAACACCAGGATGCCGGTGATGCAGAGATAGATGAGCGCCAGCAGAAGCAGCGGCTCGTAGACGATGAAGGTGTCCTGCCTGACACGCGAGGCGACGGCGTAGATGTCGACGACGGTGATGGTGGCGACCAGCGGCGTCGCCTTGAGCAGAAGCACCGCCTCGCCAGCCAGCGTCGGCAACACGCTGTAGATCGCCTGCGGCAGCCAGATGCGGCGGAACAGCGTCCAGCGGTTCATGCCGTAGGCGCGCGCAGCCTCCAGCTGGCCGCGCGGCACGCCGGCGAAGGCGCCCCGCATTATCTCACCGGCATAGCCGCCGACCGAGAGCGTCAGCCCCAGCACCGCGTAGGGCCATGCCTGCCTAAGATACGGCCACAGGAACGACCCGCGTATCCAGGGAAATTGCGGGAACAGCGAGCCCAGCCCGTAGTAAAGAAGCCAGAGCTGAAGCAGAAACGGCGTGCCCCGGATAACGGTGCACAGAGCGTTGGCAGGCCATGCAAGCCAACGCGGACCGGTTACCTGGACGAGGCCAAGCGGAACCGCCAGTGCGAAGCCCAATATGCCGGTGACAATGAGAAGCCAGATCGTCCGCCAGAGGCCGGCGGCCGCCAGCCCGTAATAGTTGGGTATCCAGTCCCAGCGCATGAACAGCGCGGCCGAGACGACGAGCGCCACTCCTGCTGCGATCAGGCCGATGCGGTGGGGCTGCAGCCAGAGCGAGGCGCGCGCTCCGGCATCGATCAGCCCGGTAGCCACGCGCTCGGCCATCAGTGCCCCCCCGCAGGCATGCCGCGCCGCGACCAGCTCTCGATGCGCGCGATGATGACGTTGGAGACCAGGGTGATCAGCAGGTAGAGTACGCCCGCGGCGAGGAAGAAAGTGAAATACGCCTTGGTGGTGCTGGCGGCGGTGCGCGTTTCCTGCGTCAATTCGTTGAAGCCGACGATGGCGAGCAGCGCCGTGTCCTTGGTCGCGATCAGCCAGAGATTGGCGAGGCCGGGAATGGCGAAAGGCAGCATGGCCGGCAGCGTGATGCGTCTCAGCATCAGGCCGACCGACATGCCGTAGGCCCGCGCGGCCTCTATCTGCCCCTGCGGGATCGCGAGGATCGCGCCGCGGATGACCTCGGTGGCGTAGGCGCCCTGCACGATGCCGAGCACGCAGATGCCAGCGACGAGGCCGTTTATGTCGATGCGCTGGTAGCCGAAGGCTTCGAGCAGGCGGTTGATAAGGTCCGTGCCGGCGAAATAGAGGAGCAGGATGAGCACCAGCTCGGGCACGGCGCGCATCACGGTGGTGTAGAGTTCGAGCAGGTCGCGGACGATCGGCCCGCCATAGAGCTTGCCGAAGGCACCGCCGATGCCGAGTACGATGCCGATGCCGTAGGCGCCGACGGCGATCATGATGGAATTGAAGAGGCCGCGCAGGAGGTTGCCGCCCCAGCCGGGCGGGCTGAATGCCAGCAGGTCGAATATGCTCGCCTGCGAAAGCTGGAGGA
This sequence comes from Mesorhizobium sp. KR9-304, assembly GCF_040049215.1. Taxonomy (NCBI): domain Bacteria; kingdom Pseudomonadati; phylum Pseudomonadota; class Alphaproteobacteria; order Hyphomicrobiales; family Phyllobacteriaceae; genus Mesorhizobium; species Mesorhizobium sp. KR9-304. The sequence goes on from NZ_JBDZDN010000001.1 coordinate 1,360,986, forward strand.
TGACCGCTTCGATCGGCTCGTTCCCGCACTATGCGGCGGCGCCCCTTTGCGGGATCTGCTCGCCGGTTCCCCGTCAGATGCAGTGCCAGCCACGCCGAATCCCGGCGTGGCTGGCAGAGCCTATATCAGCCGCCGTAGATGTCGAAGGTGAAATACTTCTTGGTGATCTCGTCGTATTTGCCGTTCTCGCGGATCGCCTTGATCGCCGCGTTGAGGCGGTCCTTGATAGCGGTATCCTCCTTGCGCAAGCCGGCGCCCACGCCCGGCCCGAGGATTACGAGGTCCTCGGCGACGTTGCCCTTAGAATCGCAGCAGGCCTTGCCCTGGTCGGACTGCAGGAAGGCGTCGAGCGCGATGGAATCGGCCTGGGTGGCGTCGATGCGCCCGGCCGCCAGATCCTGGTTCGCCTCGTCCTGGGTCTGGTATTCCTTGATTTCCGCCGCATCGGCGAAGTGCTTCTTCGCGTAGGCCGCGTGGACAGTCGACACCTGGACGCCGAGGATCTTCCCCTTCAGCCCTTCGGGCGTCGCGGCGAAGGTCGTGCCCTTGGCTCCGATCACAGCCGTCGGCGTGTTGTAGTACTTGTCGGAGAAGTCGATCGTCTTCTTGCGCTCGTCGGTGATCGACATGGAGTTCATGATCGCGTCGATCTTCTTGGTGGTCAGCGCCGGGATCAGGCCATCCCACGGGATCGGCACCAGTTCGCATTCGAATTTCGCCTCGGCGCAGATCGCGTTGACGATCTCGACCTCCCAGCCGCCCCAGGCCCCGGACGCGTCGGCCACGTAGAAGGGCGGGTAGGCCTCCGGCGAGAAGCCGACCTTCAGCGGCTCGGCATTGGCCATGGCCGATCCCGACGCTGCAAATAGCAGCGCCGCGGCGGCGATTTTCAGAGTTTTCAACATCACGTTCTCCCAGTTGTTGTTGTGTTCCCGGTATTCTCAGGGCTTGCCGACCCCAGGGTCCGTGGCCCTAATGCGTGTTGTGCAGGAACTGCTTCAGCCGTTCCGATTTCGGCGCGCCGAATATCTGGTCCGGCGGCCCCTCTTCCTCGACCAGCCCGTTATAGAGATAGACGACATGCGTCGCGACCCTGCTGGCGAACTTCATTTCATGGGTGACGAGGATCATGGTGCGGCCCTCGAGCGCGAGATCGCCGATCACCTTCAGCACCTCGCCGACAAGTTCCGGATCAAGTGCGGAGGTCGGCTCGTCGAACAGCATGACGCGGGGTTCGATGGCGAGCGCCCTGGCGATCGCGCCGCGCTGCTGCTGGCCGCCCGACAGGAACGCCGGATAGACGTCGCGCTTCTCGGCCAGGCCGACGCGCGCAAGCAGCCGCTCCCCGTTGGCGACGGCCTCTTCGCGCTTGACGCCGAGCACGTGGATGGGCACCTCGATAACGTTCTCGATCAGCGTCATGTGGCTCCACAGGTTGAAATTCTGGAACACCATGCCGAGCTTCGAGCGGATGCGCTCGATCTGGCGGCGGTCGGCCGGCACTGTATGGCCGTGGCTGTCCGCCTTGAGCCTGATCTCCTCGCCATTGACCCTGATCAGCCCGCTGGTCGGATTCTCAAGGCAGTTGATGCAGCGAAGCAGCGTCGACTTGCCCGAGCCCGAACCGCCGATGATGGCAACGACATCACCGTCCTTCGCCGACAGCGAGACGCCCTTCAGCACCTCGAGCTGGCCGAACTTCTTGTGCAGGTTTTCGATATGGATGGCTTCGGCCGCGCCGTCCGGCGCATCCTTCGCGGCAGATGGCGCGGCGGCGACCTTCGTCACGTCGACCGACCTGCGCTTCGCTTTGCCGCCTTTGGAAATCCCTGACCCATCACCCTGTCGCAAACGCTTCACCTTTGTCAGGATGGACCGGCCCGCTTGCCGCCGTCAACCCGCCTTCTGTGGCTCTTGCGAGTGTCTAGACGGCATGTTTATTGGCTGTTTTTCGGCTCGCCCGGAGGGAACGGAATGAACATCCAGCTGCAGCGGCAATATGGTTCGCAGTCAATGGCTGCGCCGCTCGAGCGCGTGCTGATGCGTTCGGCGGCAAGCGCCATGCGCCACGCGAAGCCGGCCGAATGGCACTACGGCCCGGGCTTCGACTGGGCACGCGCGGCGGCCCAGCACAAAACCTTTTCCGATCTCGTCGCCGCCTCCGGGGCGGAGGTCGAATGGCTGACGGACGAGGACGACGGGCTCGCCGATTCCGTCTTTACGCACGATCCGTCGCTGGTCACCGACCACGGCGCGGTCATCCTGTCGATGGGCAAGGCGCTCAGGCGCCCTGAGCCCGGCTTGCACGAGCAGGCCTACCGCCGGATGGCCGTTCCAATACTCGGCCGCATCGAGCCCCCGGGCACGGTCGAGGGTGGCGACTGCGTCTGGGTCGACGCCAAGACGCTGGCGATCGGACGCGGGGTCCGCACCAACGAGGCCGGCATCCGCCAGATGTCCGCGTTGCTTGCGCCGCATGGCGTCGAGGTGCTCGGCTACGACTTGCCGCTGTGGCATGGCGAAGAGGCCTGCCTGCATCTGATGTCGGTGATCAGCCCCCTGGCCGACGACCTGGCGCTGGTCCATTCGCCGCTGCTGCCCGCCGCCTTCTATCAGTTGCTCAAGGCGCGCGGCATAAGGCTGGTCGAAGGCGACGCCCGGGAATTCCACGACAGTTTCGGCCTCAGCCTGAACGTGCTGCCCACCGCCCCGCGCGAGGTGATCGCCGTCGCCGGCTTCCCCAAGACCACCGCGGCGATGGAGGCCGCGGGCTGCCGTGTCAGGACATTCGAGGCGGACGCGCTCTGCATCGCCTGCGAAGGCGGGCCGACCTGCCTGACCAGGCCGGTGTGGCGGTCATGACCACGCTCGGCGAAGCGCTGATCGGTCTGCTCGAAGCGCACGGCGTCGACACGGTGTTCGGCATTCCGGGCGTGCACACGGTCGAGCTCTACCGCGGGCTGGCGGGCTCGAGGATCCGCCATGTCACGCCGCGCCACGAACAGGGCGCGGGCTTCATGGCCGACGGCTACGCGCGCGCTTCGGGCAGGCCCGGCGTCGCCTTCGTCATCACCGGGCCGGGTCTCACCAACACGATCACCGCCATGGGACAGGCGCGCGCCGATTCCGTACCGATGCTCGTCATCTCCGGCGTCAACGCGACCGATACGCTGGGCAAAGGTCTCGGCCATCTGCACGAACTGCCTGACCAGCGCGGCATGATGGAGAAGGTGGCGCTGTCGTCGCGCCGCATCGCCAGGCCCGAAGAACTGCCGGGCGCGCTGGCCGACGCCTTCTCCCTCTTCGCCGGCGCACGGCCGGGGCCGGTCCATATCGAGATTCCGATCGATGTGATGGCCATGCCGGCGGACGCTCTTGCGCCGCTGCCGGTGATCGCCGGGCCGCCTGCGCCCGACGCGGCGCAGATCGCGCGGGCAGCGGCACTTGCCGGCAACGCCTCCCGCCCGCTGATCCTCGCCGGCGGCGGCGCGAAAATGGCGGAGGCGGCCCTCAGGCGCCTCGCCGAAACCCTGGACGCGCCGGTGGTGCTCACGGCGAATGCGCGGGGCCTGCTCCACGCCCACAAGCTCGCCGTGCCCGCGAGCCCGAGCCTGAAATCCGTGCGCCGGCTGATCGATGGGGCCGATCTGGTCATTGCGCTGGGCACCGAACTCGGGCCGACCGAATACGACATGTATGGCGACGGCGGCTTCGTCCTGCCCAAAAATCTCATCCGCATCGACATCGACGCCGCGCAACTGGCGCGCCATCCGGCCGCCGTCGCGATCGAGGCGGATGCCGAGGCGGCCACGGACGCGCTGTTTGTAGCTTTGCCCGGCGTGCGATCGGGGGACGGGTCCGGCACTGCGCGCGCGGCCGCCGCTCGAAACGCCGCCCGCGCCGAACTGCCCGCCTACATGCAAGCGCAGCTCGAGGCGGTCGAGACGATCCGCGACACGCTTCCCGGCTCGATCATCGTCGGCGATTCCACGCAGCCGATCTATGCTGCCAATCTCTATTACGACCACGACCGGCCGGCCGGCTGGTTTAACGCCGCGACCGGTTTCGGGGCGCTGGGATATGGGCCGCCGGCCGCGATCGGCGCGGCACTTGCAGTGCCGGACGCCACGGTCGTCTGCCTCTCGGGCGACGGCGGCTTCCAGTTCTCGCTGCCGGAGCTCGGCGCGGCGGTGGATGCGGGCGCGCCGGTCATCTTCGTCATCTGGAACAATCGCGGCTACCGCGAGATCGAGACCTCGATGCGTGACGTCGGCGTCGAGCCGGTCGGCGTTTCGCCGGCGCCGCCTGATTTCCGCAAAATCGCCGAAGCCTACGGCATCTCCGCCGAGTGGCTCGGCTCACCCGCCGGACTGTCCGAGGCCCTCCTGCGTGCCAGTGCGGCGAAAAAGCCCTATCTCATCGAAATCGCGGTGGATTGAGCGATGGCGGGCGCGTTTCACGGCAGGACGGTAGTGGTGACGGGCGGCACAGGCGCACTCGGCGCCGCCGTGCTCGACAAGCTGCTCGACGAGGGCGCCATTTGCCACGTGCCGACCAGCCATGCTGCCTCACCCAAGGGATTCGCCTTTGCCAGGCACGGGCGCGTCACGCTCTCGGCCAATGTCGAACTCGGCGATCCGACGTCCGTCGAGGCCTTTTACGCAACCATCCCGGACCTGTGGGCCTCGATCCACTGCGCAGGCGGCTTCGCGATGTCGCCACTTGGCCAACCAGGTTCGGACGCTTCGGACGACATTTTTGCCGGCATGATGGACGCCAACGCGCGAACCGCCTTTCTCTGCTGCCGCGCCGCGGCGCGCGCGATGCTCGCCTCGGGCACGGCGGGCCGCATCGTCAACGTCACCGCGCGGCCGGGGCTTGACCCGCGCAGGGGTGCCGGTATGTCCGCCTACACGGCGAGCAAGGCGGCGGTCGCCGCGATCACCGTGACGCTCGCTGAAGAACTGAAGGGCGACGGCATCCTCGTCAACGCGGTTGCGCCATCGACGCTCGATACGCCGGCGAACCGCAAGGCGATGTCCAAGGCCGATTTCTCCAAATGGGTGAGCCTCGAGGCGGCTGCGGAGGCGATCACCCATCTCGCTTCGCCAGAGAACGCGACGATCAGCGGCGCGCTCGTGCCGCTTTACGGCCGCGCCTGAGCTTACCGTCGCGCCCCCTCACGACGAGCCGTGGATATCCATCATCGGCTTCAGCTGATCCTGAGATGCCGCCCAGTCCGGCGGCCGCTCGATCATGCGGCGCACCTTGATCGGCTCTGTTCCGCTGTGCAGCCGGCGCAGCGTGTCCCACACCACCGCGTCCGAATGCGTGGTGCGCAGATTGTGCCTGATATATTCGTGCCAGGTCGGCGTATGATAGGTCTCGACCCAGATTTGCGGGTTTTCCAGGTCGCGCTTAAGCGTCCAGTTTCGCGCCCCGTCGCGCCGCCTGATCCGCCTTCGCTCGGCCATCGCATCGAGGAACTCGTGCAGATCCGCCTCGCGGATCACGTATTCGATCGAGATGACGATCGGCCCTGAACGCGGCTTCAGGTCGAGCGCGAGATTCGGCTCGCGCCAGCGGTTGAGCGGGTCGAGATTAAGCTCCGTCAGTTCGGGCAGCTTGAACCACAGACCGAGCGCGGCCCCGACAAGCATCAGCGCCGCGGAGACGAGCAGCGCCTCGACGGGACTGTAGCCCTCGGCGACCAGGCCCCATATCCAGCTTCCGAGCGCCATGCCGCCGAAGGTGGCCATCTGGTAGAGCGACATGGCGCGCCCGACAACCCAGCGCGGCGTCGACAATTGCACGGTGATGTTGAAGAGCGAGAGCGTGAGCACCCAGCTCGCGCCGCCGATCACCAGGCCGATGCAGGTGAGCCACGCGCTGGTCGAGAGCGCCTGGATGGTCGCCGAGAGCGCGAAGGCGACGAAGCCGATGCGCGCGATCCATTCGTTGGCGAGCACGCCGCGCAGCCGGCCGCCGAGGAATGCGCCGCCGATGGCGCCGATTCCGTACGCGCCGAGCAGGACGCCGTAGAGCAGCGGGCCACCCTGGATGATGTCGCGCGCGACCAGCGGCAGCAACGCCAGCGTCGAAATCGCGGTGATGCCGAAGGCGAAGCCGCGCAGCAGAACCGTTTCGATATTCGGCGACATGGCCACGTAGCGCAGCCCGGCCGAGATCGCGAGGCCGAGCGGCTCGCGCGGCAGGGTCGACGGCGGCGTCGCAAGCTTCCAGCGGAAGAGCACGATGATGAGTGCGATGTAGCTGACGGCGTTGGCGGCGAAGGCGGCCGCCGCACCCGCCGTCGCGACGATCGCGCCGCCGATCGCCGGACCGACGCTGCGCGTCAGGTTGAAGCTCATCGAGTTCAGCGCCACCGCCGCCGGGACATGGCTGCGCGGCACCATGTCGCCTACCGCCGCCTGCCATGAAGGGTTGTGCAGCGCCGTTCCGCAGCCGATCAGGAAGGTGAAGGAGAGCAGCAGCCAGGGCGTCATGATGTCGGCATAGGCGGCCAGCGCCAGCGCCACCGACACGGTGAGCATGAAGCATTGCGCAACCAGCATGACGGAGCGGCGGTTGAAATTGTCCGCAAGCGCGCCGGAGACCAGCGAGAACAGCATGATCGGCAGGGTGGTCGAGGCCTGGACCAGCGCGACCTGATCGGCCGACTGCGAGATCGAGGTCATCATCCAGGCCGCGCCGACGCCCTGGATCAGCGAACCCATGTTGGAGCCGAGCGTCGCGAACCAGACGTGCCGGAAGACGTCGGACTCGAAAGGTGCAAGCGCACCGGGGCGCACGGGAAGGGGTTGGTCAGGCATGCCGTTGTGGCCGGCGTCCGGCCCTTGGCTTTCGAAATGCGGTTTCATGAGCGCACGCGAGGGATGCGCGCGCGGGCAGGAACGCCCTGATTGAAGTCACTATCCCAGTTCGAAAGCTCCTCCGCAACTTTCACGCACCGTTTGTGGGCAAAAGAAACCCGCCGGATCGCTCCGGCGGGTTTTTGTCACGCCCACAGCACCTCTTTGAAACGGCGCGGCGGGAACCGGCAGCTTAGCTGCCCTGCTTCTTCAGCGCGGCGCCCAGGATGTCGCCGAGCGATGCGCCGGAGTCGGTCGAGCCGTACTGAGCGACGGCTTCCTTCTCCTCGGCGATTTCCAGCGCCTTGATCGACACCGACAGCCTGCGGGTCTTCTTGTCGAAGGAGATGACGCGGGCGTCCACCTTCTGGCCGACGGTGAAGCGCTCGGGGCGCTGCTCGTCGCGGTCCCTGCTGAGATCTGACCGCTTAATGAAGGTCTCTATGCCGTGATCGACGAGGCGGACGTCGAGGCCGCCATCCTTGACGCCGATGACCTCGCAGGTGACGACCGCGTTCTTGCGCAGTTCGCCGGAGCCGGCGGCCTCGCCGACCGCATCGCGCGCCATCTGCTTGATGCCGAGCGAGATACGCTCCTTCTCGATGTCGACGTCGAGAACCTGAGCCTTGACCATGTCGCCGCGGTTGTACTCCTCGATGACCTGCTCGCCCGGACGGTTCCAGTCGAGATCGGAGAGGTGCACCATGCCGTCGACGTCGCCTTCGAGCCCGATGAACAGGCCGAACTCGGTCTTGTTCTTGACCTCACCCTCGACAACCGATCCGACCGGATGGTTGCGCTGGAAGGCTTCCCAGGGATTGTCGAGCGTCTGCTTGAGGCCGAGCGAGATGCGGCGCTTGGCCGGATCGACCTCCAGCACGACCACGTCGACCTGCTGGGTGGTCGACAGGATCTTGCCGGGATGCACGTTCTTCTTCGTCCACGACATTTCCGAGACGTGGATGAGGCCCTCGATGCCCGGCTCCAGCTCCACGAAGGCGCCGTAGTCGGTGATGTTGGTGACCGTGCCGGTGATCTTCTTGCCGATCGGGAACTTGGTGCCGATCTCGCCCCACGGATCCGACTCGAGCTGCTTCATGCCGAGCGAGATGCGGTGCGTTTCCTGGTTGATGCGGATGATCTGCACCTTGACCGTCTGGCCGATATTGAGGATCTCGGTCGGATGGTTGACGCGGCGCCATGCCATGTCGGTGACATGCAGCAGGCCGTCGATGCCGCCGAGGTCGACGAACGCACCGTAGTCGGTGATGTTCTTGACCACGCCTTCGACCACCTGGCCCTCTTCGAGGTTCTGCACGATCTCCGAGCGCTGCTCGGCGCGGCTCTCTTCGAGCACGGTGCGGCGCGACACCACGATGTTGCCGCGGCGGCGATCCATCTTGAGGATCTCGAAGGGCTGCGGATTGTGCATGAGCGGTGTGACGTCGCGGATCGGACGGATGTCGACCTGGCTGCGTGGCAGGAAGGCCACGGCGCCGTCGAGATCGACGGTGAAGCCGCCCTTGACCTGGTTGAAGATGACGCCTTCGACGCGCTCGCCCTTGTTGAACTTCTCTTCGAGCCGGACCCAGCTCTCCTCGCGGCGGGCCTTGTCACGCGACAGCATGGCTTCGCCAAGCGCGTTCTCGATGCGCTCGACATAGACCTCGACCGTGTCGCCGACTTTGAGGGTGGAGTCCTTGCCCTTGACGCCGAATTCCTTCAGCGGCACGCGGCCTTCGACTTTCAGGCCGACGTCGATGATGGCCATGTCTTTTTCGATGGCCGTGATGATGCCCTTGACGACCTGGCCTTCACCCGAATGTCCGTCCGAGAAGGACTCTTCGAGAAGCGCGGAAAAATCGTCGCGGGTTGGATTTGCTACAGACATATTTTCTCCTGGGAAGCCCCGCGTCTGGCGGGACCTGGCGCCGTGGTTAGAGTTGCGTTGGCCTGCCGGCGTTCCGGGCTGGAAAAGCCCTGTTGCCGCTTTTCGCGGCGATACCGGCGCAAGAGAATGCTGGCAGGCTGGTTTTGGTATTTCCTCGGCCCGATATGGGGACTTCATCTGCTTCCGTCGATCGGAAGCGGACGCCCGGCTCAGGCCTTGTTCCGCTTGGCGAGGGCGTTGTCGATCAAAGTCCGCGCCGCCTGGAACGCGGCCTCTATAGACATTTCCGACGTGTCGAGCAAGTGCGCGTCGGCGGCGGGCCTGAGCGGGGAGTCGGCGCGGCCCATGTCGCGTTCGTCGCGCCGCGTGATGTCGGCGAGGATTTCCGCCAGTTCGGCATGGCCGCCCCGGGCCTCGATGTCGCGCAGGCGGCGGCCGGCGCGCACCTCGGCGCTCGCCGTCACATAGAGCTTCACCTCGGCGTCGGGACATACCACCGTGCCGATGTCGCGGCCGTCGAGCACGGCGCCGCCGGCTTGAGTTGCGAATGCGCGCTGCTTGTCGACGAGTATCTGGCGCACCCCCGGGAACACCGCGACCTTCGATGCGGCCTCGCCGACCTCATGCGCCGACAGCGCCTCGCGGTCGAGCTTCTTGAGATCGACCTGGCGGGCGGCGGTTTCGGCCGCCGACACATTGTCGAGCGGCAGGCCGTGGATCAAGAGCGCATGGCCGACCGCGCGGTAGGTCAGGCCGGTGTCCAGATGCGGCAGATGGTAATAATCCGCCAGCCGTCGCGCGAGCGTGCCTTTTCCAGACGCCGCGGGTCCGTCTATGGCGATGGTGAGCGGGAGAGCGTCCAATGGCGATGCCCAGGGTCAGAACCTATTGATCCGGTCGAAATGGTACGAGGCTATGGCCGGATAAAGATGCACATAGGCTGCTTCGAAGCCTGGTGTCCACCGTGCCTCAGCCGGCGACGCGCCCGATGACGTAGACGACGATCGCAACATAGGTCAGCCCGTGCAGGAGCTGGTCGAAGCCGATCGCGTTCCAGAAGCGAGCGCCGTCGCGCCAGTCGAAAGCCCGCACGACCTGCTCCTTGCCCCAGTCTATGTGGTAGTGGACGATATATTCGGCGATCAGCACCGGCACGATCACCGAGACCGGCGTCAGCACCGCGACCAGCGCGACAAGCGTGCCCGCCACGTGGATGCCCGAATGCACGATCCCTCCGGGGGCGCCGTAGATGCCCTTCTGATGCACCTGCCATTTGGTCTGCAGCACGAAATCGCAGATGAAGTGCTTGACCATCAGCAGGGAAAGGAGCGCGATCGCGGCAGAGGTCATAGGGCACCCAATTCCAGTCGGCGCTTTGGACGCTGGACGGCCAAACTGCGTGAGCATGGCCCCCGATGTCAATTGCTCCAATGCGCGACGCCCCGCGATCCAGAGCCGCGGCACGTCCATCCGGCTGCGCAAGCGAAGCCGCCGCCCACCTGTCCGGCGCATTGCGCAAGCGCGCCGAAAGCACCATCTTGGGCTGGCAATGAGTTCAAGCGAGAATTTCGCCGCGCGCCTCGCCTTTCGCGGCTCGACCGCCGACCAGCCGCCGCTCGGCGAGCAGTTGGCAACGCTCCGGCACCTGAAGCGCTTCTTCGCGCAGGTCTGGCGCACCAGCGCGCCGCTGACGGTGGCCAGCATCGTTCTCCGCCTGCTGCGCGCCGTGCAGCCGCTGCTTGTGCTTTATGTCGGCAAGCTGATCATCGACGAGGTCGTGCGCCAGAGCGGCATGCCCTCGCCCGGCCCCGGACTGTCCGCCTGGATCGCCAGCGGGCGGCTCGTTCCCGTGGCGGAGCTTCTGGCGCTCGAATTCGCGCTGATCGTCGCTGCCGACCTGCTCGGCCGCGCCGTCTCGCTGGTTGACGGCATCCTTGCCGAGCTGCACTCCAACGTGGTCAGCATGGAGCTGATGCAGCATGCGGCGGGGCTCGACCTCAGGCATTTCGAGTCCAGCGAATACCAGGACCGGCTGGAGCGGGCGCGCCGCCAGGCCGCCGGCCGCAACGCCCTTCTGGCGCAGATCTTCGGCCAGGGTCAGTCGATCGTCACCATCCTGACTCTGGCCGCCGGCCTTCTCGTCTACGCGCCATGGCTGATCCTGCTGCTCCTCGTCTCGCTCGTCCCGTCGGTGGTCAGCGAGGCGAAGTTCAATACCCGCTCCTACTATCTCAACCGCAGGCGCTCGCCCGAGCGGCGCGAGCTCGAATATCTGCGCTACATCGGCGCCAGCGCCGAGACCGCCAAGGAGATCAAGCTGTTCGGCCTGGGGACATTCCTGGTCGGACGCTTCAAGCGGCTCGCCGACACGATCATGCTCGATAACCGGCGGCTGGCCATTCAGCGGGCCATCTGGGGCGGCCTCTTCGCGGCCCTCTCCACCATCGCCTACTACGGCGCCTACGCCTACATCGTCTGGCGCACCGTCGAGGGCGAGTTCACGCTCGGCGACCTCACCTTCCTCGCCGGTTCGTTCCTCAGGCTGCACGGCCTGTTCGAGCAGCTCCTGATCGGCGTCACCCAGATCGCCGGCCAGTCGCTCTATCTCGACGATCTGTTCTCCTTCTTCGACATCAAGCCGACCATCGCGCTGTCGCCCAACCCCAAACCCTTCCCGCAGCCGATCCGCGAGGGCATCGTCTTCGAGAATGTCGGCTTCCGCTACCCCGACACCGAGCGCTGGGCTGTGCGCGGCCTGAATTTCACCTTGAAGGCCGGCGAAGCGCTGGCGCTGGTCGGCGAGAACGGCGCCGGCAAGACCACCATCGTCAAGCTCTTGACCCGCCTCTACGATCCGGACGAGGGCCGAATCCTGATCGACGGCATCGACCTCAGGGACATCGCCATCGAGGATCTCAGGACCCATATCGGCGTCATCTTCCAGGACTTCATCCGCTATTCCTTCACCGCCGCCGAAAATATCGGCGTCGGCCGCATCGAGGTCGAACCCGATCGCGGGCGCATCGAGGCCGCCGCCGGGCAGAGCCTGGCGGCCGGCGTGATCGAGAAGCTGCCCCTCGGTTACGACCAGCCGCTCGGCAAGCTGTTCGCGAACGGCCGCGACCTCTCTGGCGGCGAGTGGCAGAAGGTGGCGATCGCGCGCGCCTATATGCGCGATGCCGAACTCATCATCCTCGACGAGCCGACGGCAGCCCTCGACGCCAAGGCCGAAGCCGAAGTGTTCCAGCGCTTCAAGGGGCTGGCCAGGGGCAAGACGGCGGTGCTGATCTCGCACCGCTTCTCCACCGTGCGCATGGCCGACCGCATCCTGGTGCTGTCGGGTGGCCGCATCATCGAGTCCGGCACGCATGAGGAACTGGTCGCGCAGCGCGGCGTCTATGCCGACCTTTTCGAACTGCAGGCCGCGGGCTATCGCTGAGCGCTGATCCGCGGCCTACACCGCCTGCCGCGTATTGCGCAGCGCCTCGAGCAGCAGGCCCTGCATCATGCGCTGCAATTCATCGGTCGCGGCGCGCACGCGCTCCATCGCACGCTCAACGTCCGCCTCGACATAGGGCGTGGCCTTCGACGCCTCGGCGACGTTGCGGCGCGCCTGCCTGAGTTCGCGCAGCGCCGCGCGGGTGCGGGTCCGGTTTTCCTTGAGCAGCCGGCGGAACTCGCTGCGCACCTCCTGCGGGTATGCGCCAACCAGCGCTTCTGCGACGATGCCGCCGCCAAGTCCTGTGCGCGAGGCCTTCACGATGAACCCGAGCAGGAAGAAGTTCGCGATCACCGAGATCGCGAGGGCCGTGACAAGGAATATCTGCAGCCAGGAGCGGCGCGTCATAGCTGCTCCTCCTCGCCGGCTCCAAGCTGATCGAGGATGCCGCCGTCCAGGCTCTCGCCGCCGAGCGCGAAGGCCATCAGCGCATCGTCCCCTGCGTCCATTCCGCGATCCGCCATCGTGTAGCCTGCAAGAGCCGCGACCAGGAGCAGCGCCGCGAAGCCGGACGCCGCTGCCGGCATCGTCCACATTCGCCGGAAGGCGCCGGAGACGCTGGAGCCAGCCGGCTTGCCTTCAGCCGCGATCTTCGCGAGCACCTTGCGCGTCAGCGCGACCTCGTCGGTGTCGGCCCGCGCAGCGTCGAGGATCAGCCGATCGAGTTCGTCATCCGGCTCCGCCGTCACGCCCTTGCCGGAAAGATGGGCGAGCCCTTCCTGCCTGTGCGGCGCGGGCCAAAGGGAAACGTCCGCGCCGAAGCGCCGCTTCAACCGCTCGAATTCCTGTTCGGTCATGACACACTCCCTGGCCGATCTTCGTATTTCTTTTCCGCCGACGCCATATGCTCCCGCAGCGCGCGGCGGCCGCGCACCAGCAGTTGTTCCGCCGAGCCGACGCTCACCCCCATCACCTCGGCGATATCCGGCACGTCCATGTCCCCCACCGCGCGCAGCAGCAGCGCCATGCGCTGGCGCTCCGGCAGCGCGGTGAGTCCGCCGCGTACGATCGCCAGTTCCTGCCGGGCGCCGACGCGCTGGTCGGCCGCCGGCTCGTCGCCCGCCGGCTCGTCGGGCATGGCGTCAAGCCCGATGAAGGCGCGGAAGCTGCGCCGTCTCCGCCGGTCGATGCAGCGGTTGGCGGCGATACGGTAGAGCCAGGTCGATGCCCGGCCCTTTGCCGGATCGAAACGCGCCGCGTGTTTCCACGCTGCGAGAAACACGTCCTGCACGATGTCCTCCGCATCGCCCGCGCTCCCCAGAAGCCGGGCGGCGAAGAGGCGCAGGCCGCGTCCATGGCGGTCGATGATCTTCGCGAGCGCGGCCTGGTCTCCGGACGCCACGCGGACCAGCAGGCGGTCGTCTTCGTGACCGCCCGCTGTCGTTGCGCCAGGCTCCCCCGCACCGCTCACGCCAAGCCTATCTCCGCCAGAAGCGGCGTACGCCGACGACAGTGTTGCCGTTCGGGCCGGTGACGGCGCCGGCCTGACGCACCCGGTAGGGACCGCGCGCCGCGTAGGCCGTCCCGGATACCGTCTGGCCCTCCGGCCCGGTCGCCGAGAAGCTCCTCTTGCAGCGGTCGACGACACCGTCGAAGCAGGTCGAGTTCGACGAATAGGTGCCGCCGTTCGGACCGGTTCGCGTCGTTTCGCCGGAATAGACGCGGCCGTCGCGCGTCACCTCACGGGTCAGTTCGCCGCCATGCGCGGTCGGGCGCTTCCATTGTTCGGCTGCGGCCGGAGAAGCGGCGGCCGCCACGGCAAGGGCGAGCGCGACAAAAGTTGGTTTCAGCAGATTGGTCATGGGTATCTCCGTTGTTGAGCAAAGAGGGAAGTTGCCGTGCGGTCAACCGTCGCGGCCGAACAGGCCGCGCAGCAATTCGATCTCGTCCTTGCCGACCGTGCCGTCGCCGTTGCGGTCGGCAAGATCGAAGAACATGGCGTGCGACTGGAATTCGGCGGCCGAAACCTTGCCGTCACCGTCCTTGTCCAGACGTTGCCACTGGAGCGACAGCCGCGCTTCCATCATGGTCGCGCGGTCGATGATCGCTTGGCGCGCGACGTCGATCTCGGCTTCCTCGACGAGGCCGTCGCCGTTCTTGTCGAGCCGCGTGAACAGGCGGGCTCGCGCGGCCGCGGCTTCCTCCTTGGTGATCTGGCCGTCTTGATTGGCGTCGATTCGCCCCATCGGCCCCAGACCCTGGAATGGCTGGGCGGCGGCGGTGATCGTCGCCGCTGCGAGAACCATCGTGGCGAACGCCACGGACGCGGTTTTCATGTTCGTGTTCCTTTCTTTCGGTACCGCCCACGCTGATATCCGGGCCGTATGCCTGTCGATACGCAGGGCCGGTTCTGCTCCTACGCCGACGTGGAAAAATTGTTGCCGGACGTCCGCGATCCACCGCTCGAAAAAAAGTCGCGTCGCCCCGTAGGGCCATCCGCGCGCCTGCGTAGAAGCGCATGACCCCGGCCTTCAAGGAGAGCGCCTATGAGAATGATGACTTCAGCCCGAGGGCTGGCTGCGGCAGCGGTGTGCGGATTGTTTTGCGTCGGCGCCGCTGCCGCTTCCGACGTCGAGGGCGTGCGCGCCAAATTCAAGGAGATGGACACCAATGCCGACCGCTCGCTGCAATTCAGCGAAATCCAGGCGGCGCGGGCGAATATCTTCGACCGCATGGATGTCAACGGCAACGCCATCCTCGACCGGGACGAGATCGAGAACGTCCGCAAGGTCGCCCAATCGCACGCCACCCAGAAGGGCTCGCGGCAAGGCGGCTTCCTCGGCGAGGGCAACCTCGCCGAGCGGGCAAAGCAAATGGACGCCGATGGCGACGGGAAGATCTCGCGCGCCGAGTTCGTCGCCTACCTGCCCGAACGGCTGAGGGCCGCCGACAAGGACGGCAACCAGACGCTGTCGCTGCGAGAGCTGCGCTCGCTCAAGCGCGACCGCGAAACCTCTGCGACCCAATAGATCGCCAACAGGACCAACAACGATGAAGACGAAAATTGCCCCGATGGCCGCAGCCATTCTTGCCTTGGCCACCGTCACGACGCCGCTGTCTGCGATGCCGTTGCCCTCTCCCGTGCAGGCGCCCGCCGCCGCGCCTGAGACCACGGCCCAACCCGTCGCCCACCGCCGCGGCTTCCACGCGGTCGGCGGGGTCTGGTACTACAACGGCCATCGCGGCTTCGTCGTCGCGCGGCCGGGCTACCGCTACTACAGAGGCTACTGGTTCCCCGCGGCGGCATTCGCAGCGGGAGCGGCGGCCGGCGCGGCGATCACGGCTCCCCCCGCCCCCTATCGCCGGCCGGTCGCCGCGCATGTCGCGTGGTGCTACGACACCTACCGGTCCTACCGCGCCTACGACAACACCTACCAGCCCTATGAAGGGCCGCGCCGGCAGTGCTGGTCGCCCTACAGCTGAGCGACTACGATACGATCTTCAGGCCAACGATCCCCGCAACAATCAATCCGATGCAGGCGAGCCTTCCCATCCCGGCAGGCTCGCCGAGCAGGTAGACGCCGAGGATCGCGGTGCCGACCGCGCCGATGCCGGTCCACACGGCGTAGGCGGTGCCGACCGGGAGCGATTTCAGCGCCAGTCCCAGCAGGCCGAGGCTGACCGCCATGCTGATCGCCGTCAGCACGGTCGGCACGAGCCGGGTGAAACCGTTGGTGTATTTGAGGCCGATGGCCCAGCCGACTTCAAACAGGCCGGCGACGAAAAGATAGACCCAGCTCATGGAAGAACTCCTTTGCGCCCGGAGTCTTTCGACTCACAAGAAGGGTCGTCCCTTCGGTTTCAGTGCGTCACCCTTGCCATGCTCCGGCGGTATCGATCGTTACGCCGTATTCGGCGCCTGAATCGAGCAGAGTATGCCACAGGCTCTCGGCGAAAGTGGCGAAGACGAGCAGGTAAAAGACCGCTGCGTCCGAGGAATCCTCGCCGCGCCACAGATTAACCGAGGTGTGATCGATCGAGGTCGCAGCGGCGGTCCCCGCCGGAAAGACCGCCGGGTGCAGGTCGAGCGAGCAGACCTTCGCCAGCATGTCGCGAGCCTGGGGGCCGGAAACGCGGATCAGCGATCGTCCGTCCGATTGTTCCGACAGCGAGGCCATGCCTGCGAAAGCCAGCCGCGCCTTTTCGAGCGCCGAGCCGGCTCCTCGCGCGGACAGCACCAGAAACTGGTCCGGCCCCGACCAGATCAGCAGTGCGCCGTTCGCCTCGACGGCCTGCGGTTTTGCGGGAGCCGGCCTGCGGTAAGCGTCCCTGCAGGCCTGGTCGGCGGCGCTCCACATGCCGCGCCGCGCCATCACCTGAACCAGTTCAAAATCGGTTAGCTCGGCCATCGCTAGGCCGGCTGCGCTTCCCTTCGCGCCGTGACGGCCCGCCGCGTAGATGCGCGACAGCGGCGTGGTGGCAATCCAGTTGAGTTCAATCACGTTGGCGGCCTCCTTCCGGATCGTAGAAGACGGGATGGCAGAGCTCGATGTCATAGTCTTCCCCGCGCAGCGGATCGTGCGCCATGGCAATCTCGCCGATGCGCTCGCGGCCGTGCGACACGAGGCCGAGCCCTATCCATTGGCCGAGCATGGGCGAGAAGCAGACCGAAGTGACGTAGCCGCCGTCCGTCTCCGGCGCAGGCGCCTCGCCCTTGCGGATGACATGCGCGCCGGAGCGCAGCCGCCGCGCCTTGTCGACCGGCTTGATGCCGACTACCACCTGCCGGTCTGGCGCAACCAGCGCCTCGCGGCCGGCCATCACGCGGCCGATGAAATCCTTCTTGGTCGACATCATCTTGCCGAGTCCGAGGTCGGCGGCGGTCGTCATGCCGTTGAGCTCCGGTCCGGCGACATGACCCTTCTCGACGCGCATCACCCCGAGCGCCTCGGTGCCGTAGGGGGTCACGCCGAACTGTTCGCCTGCGATCATCAGGTTGCGGACCAGCGCATCGCCGAAGCGGGCCGGCACGGAAATCTCGAAAGCCATCTCGCCGGAGAAGGAGATGCGGAACAGCCGCGCCCTCAGCCCGCCGCGAAGCGTCACCTCGCGCGCGCCCATGAAGGGAAAACCCTCATTCGACAGGTCTTCCCCTGGATCGACGATTTCGCGCAGCAGATCCCGCGTCTTCGGTCCAGCGATCGAGAACTGCGCCCACTGGTCGGACACGGAGGTCAGTTGCACGTCGAGTTCCGGGAACAGCACCTGCCTGCAGAATTCCAGATGCTGCATCACCGGCCCCGCCTTGGCGGTGGTGGTCGTCAGGAAATAGTGGTCCTCGGCGAGCCGCGAGGTGGTGCCGTCGTCATAGACTATGCCGTCCTCGCGCAGCATCAGCCCGTAGCGCGCCTTGCCGATTGCGAGGCTGGAGAAGGTGTTGATATAGACGCGGTCGAGGAAGGCGCCTGCGTCCGGCCCGTGCACGTCGATCTTGCCGAGCGTCGAGACGTCGCAGAAGCCGACGCCGCTTCTGACCGCCTTCACCTCGCGCGTCACCGATTCCAGCCAGTCCTTCTCGCCTGGCAGCGGATACCACTGCGCCCGTTTCCACAGCCCGGTGTCGACGAAGATCGCGCCGCGCCCTGCCGCCCAGTGGTGCGACGGCGTCAGCCGCACGCTGTGGAAATTCTCGTCGCGATGATGGCCGGCCAGTGCGCCGATCGCCACCGGCACGTAGGGCGGGCGATAGATCGTGGTGCCGGTCTCCGGGATCGAGCGGCCGGTCAGCTCGGCCATGATGGCGAGGCCTTGGACGTTCGAGCTCTTGCCTTGGTCCGTCGCCATGCCAAGCGTCGTGTAGCGCTTCAGATGTTCGACCGACTGGAAACCTTCACGCGCGGCAAGCTCGATGTCGGACGCCGTCACATCGTTCTGGAAATCGACGAAGGCTTTTTTCTTCCCCTTCACGTGCCAGAGCGGTTTCAACGCGTAGGCCACGCCATCGTCCGAGGACGGCGCTTGGCCTGCAGCCTTGGCGAAGCCGAGATCGGCGGCGGCCGCGGCACCGGCCCCGTGCCCCTCGCGCAGGCAGTCGGCCAGCGGGAACGCACCGTTCGCGGCACCCGCCGCGACCATGCCCGGAGGGGCGCCGTCAGGCGCGAAGGCCGCGATGTCGTCGCGCCATTTCGGCCGGCCGCGATGCTGCGAGGTCAGTCCGACCGAAGGATTCCAGCCGCCGGAAACGGCGAGCCCTTCGGCCTCCAGCGTCGCGCGCGCGCCGCCGGCCAGCGCCACGGAAACCTTGCTGACACCACCCTTGCCGCCGTCGACGCCGTCGACCACGCCGTTGAGGAGCGCGAAGCCGTGCTTGGCCGCGAGCGCGCGGCGCTCGGCCGAAACCTCCACACGCGCATCGACCACGCCCGCGACGGTCAGTCCGGCGGCGAGCGCGACATCGATTGTCTTCCAGCCGTCGTCATTGTTGGTGAAAAGCGCCAGCCGCTTCGCCGGCGTCGCCGCGTAGCGGTTGAGGTAGGTGCGCACCGCCGACGCCAGCATGACGCCCGGCACGTCGTTGCCGCCGAAAACGACCGGCCGTTCCAGCGCACCCGCGGCGACCACCGTGCGCCTGGCGACGATGCGCCAGAGCCGCTGGCGCGGCTGGTGCTCGGGCGGCACAGGCAGATGGTCGTTGACGCGCTCGAGCGCTGAATGTTGCCCGTGGTCGTGGACGCCTGTCACGGTCGTCCGCGTCATGATGCGGACATCAGGCATGGCTTCGAGTTCTTCAAGGGCTTTCGCGATCCAGTCGGCCGCCGGCTTGCCGTCGATCGTGCCGCCGTCCGACAGCAGCCGCCCGCCGAGCGAGGTATCCTCTTCGCAGAGGATGACGCGTGCGCCGGCGCGCCCTGCCGCCAGCGCCGCCGCCAGACCGGTCGGACCGCCGCCGGCAACCAGCACGTCGCAATGCGCCCAGGCCTTTTCGTAGTGGTCGGGGTCGCTTTCCGTTGCCGCCCGGCCAAGCCCGGCGGCGCGGCGGATCAGCGGCTCGTAGAGCGCCTCCCACAGTTTCGCCGGCCACATGAAGGTCTTGTAGTAGAAACCCGCGACGAAGATCGGCGACGCCAGCTGGTTCACCGACAAGATGTCGAAATCGAGCGACGGCCACCGGTTCTGGCTCGCCGCCAACAGCCCGCCATAAAGCTCGATCGTGGTCGCGCGCGTGTTGGGTTCGCGCCGCGCGCCGGTGCGTAACTCCACCAGTGCGTTCGGCTCTTCCGAGCCGGCGGTCAGTATGCCGCGCGGGCGGTGATACTTGAACGAGCGGCCGACCAGCCTCACGCCGTTGGCGATCAGCGCCGAGGCCAGCGTGTCGCCCTGATAGCCGGCGAAGGATTTTCCGTCGAAGCTGAAGTCGAGCGGTTTCGACCTGTCTATCAGACCGCCCGAGGCAAGGCGGTGCGTCTGCCCGGCCGCGCTCACGGCGACACCTTTGCGGCGCCAGCACCCGCAGCCGGCTCGACGGAGAATATCTCGTGCGTCACGGTGTTGCGCCGCACCTTGAGCCATGAGCGGCAGCCGCCGCCATGATACCAGAGTTCCTCCATCTCCCCGGCGACATTGTCGCGCAGGTAGACATACTCGTAGACGGCCTGCTCGCCGGCGTCCGGAGCCGGGCGCTTAGGCTTCGCGTCGCCCAGATAGGAGAACTCGCCGTTCTCGCGCGGGCCGCAGAAAGGACAGGCTATGCGCATGCGACGGCCCTCCTCTCCCCACCGGGGAGAGGGTTGCTTGCGAAGCAAGCCGGGTGAGGGGGAAAGAGGGAAGCGCTCACGGCCGGTTCTTTCAATGCAGGTTCGGTTGGGCGCCCTGGCCCTTTTCGTCGATCATCGCGCCGCGCTGGAAGCGGTCGAGCCGGAAGCGCGTCGCCTCCTTGTGCGGTTCGTCGCGCGCGATCAGATGCGCGAACACCAGCCCCGAAGCCGGCGTCGCCTTGAAGCCGCCGTAGCACCAGCCGGCGTTGAGGTAGAGCCCGTCGACCGGCGTCCGATCGATGATCGGCGAGCCGTCCATCGACATGTCCATGATGCCGCCCCACTGGCGCAGCAGCCGCACGCGCCCGATCATCGGCATCAGCGCCATGCCGCCCTCGCAGACGTCCTCCACGACGGGCATGTTGCCGCGCTGGGCGTAGGAATTGTAGCCGTCGATGTCGCCGCCGAAGACCAGCCCGCCCTTGTCCGACTGGCTGACGTAGAAGTGCCCGGCGCCGAAGGTCATCACGCCGGGAACCAGCGGCTTCAACCCCTCCGACACGAAGGCCTGCAGCACGTGGCTCTCGATCGGCAGCCGGAGGTCGGCCATCGCCGCCACGCGCGAGGAACTGCCCGCGACCGCCATGCCGACCTTGCCGGCGCCGATTGATCCGCGCGTCGTCTCGACGCCGGTGACCCTGCCATTGGCGTCGCGCGTGAAGCCGGTCACCTCGCAGTTCTGGATGATGTCGACGCCGCGCTTGTCGGCCGCATGGGCGTATCCCCAGACCACTGCGTCATGCCGCGCGGTGCCGCCGCGCCGCTGCAGCAGTCCGCCCTGGATCGGAAAACGCGCATTGTCGAAGTTGAGAAACGGCACCATCCTGCGCACGGCGTCTGCGTCGAGCAGTTCGGCGTCGATGCCGTTGATGCGCATGGCATTGCCGCGCCGCGCGTAGGCGTCGCGCTGCGCGTCTGAATGGTAAAGGTTCAGCACGCCGCGCTGGCTGACCATGGTGTTGTAGTTGAGGTCGCGCTCCATCGTCTCCCACAGCTTCATCGACAGCTCGTAGAAGCCGATATTGCCTGGGAGCAGATAGTTGGAGCGGATGATCGTCGTGTTGCGGCCGGCATTGCCGGAGCCAATCCAGCCCTTCTCCAGCACCGCTACGTTGGTGATGCCGTAGACGCTGGCGAGGTGATAGGCGGTGGCCAGCCCATGCCCGCCGCCGCCGATGATCACCACGTCGTAGCGCGGCTTGGGCGTCGCATCGCGCCAGGTTCGCGGCCAGTTCCTGTGGCCGGAGAGCGCCGCGCGGGCGAGCGAGAAGATCGAGTATTTCATTTTGCCTGCGCTGCGCGTGCCAATTCCGGCTCGACCCTCAGATGTCGAGCGTGTTGTCCCGCTCCCACTGGGTGAAGTGGGAAGCATAGGAATTCCATTCCATGTGCTTCAGCTTTAGGTAGGCCGACGAGAATTCCTCGCCCAGCGCCGCCTTCAGCGATTTGTCCTTGTCGAACTCCCTGAGCGCGTCGAGCAGGTTGAGCGGCAGCTTGGGCGCCCCCTTCACCGTATGACCCTGGCTGTACATGTCGATGTCGTAGCGCTTGCCGGGATCGGCCTTGGAGCGGATACCGTCGAGCCCGGCCGCGATGATCACTGCCTGCAGCAGATAGGGGTTCGCCGCGCCGTCGGGCAGCCGCAGTTCGAAGCGGCCGGGGCCGGGCACGCGCACCATATGGGTGCGGTTGTTGCCGGTCCAGGTCACCGAGTTCGGCGCCCAGGTCGCGCCCGATATGGTGCGCGGCGCGTTGATGCGCTTGTAGGAATTCACCGTCGGATTGGTGATCGCCGCAAGTGCCGAGGCATGTTTCATGATGCCGCCAAGGAAATTCCTGCCCTTGGCCGACAGGCCGAGCTCCATCTTCGGGTCGGCGAACACGTTGGTCTTGCCTGCCTTGTCCCACACCGAGATGTGGACGTGGCAGCCATTGCCGGTCAGGCCCTGGAACGGCTTCGGCATGAAGGTCGCGCGCAGGCCATGTTTCTCCGCGACCGAGCGCACCATGAACTTGAAGAAGGAGTGCTTGTCCGCCGTCGCCAGCGCGTTGTCGAAGGCCCAGTTCATCTCGAACTGGCCGTTCGCGTCCTCGTGGTCATTCTGGTAGGGCTGCCAGCCGAGCGCCAGCATGTGGTCGCAGATCTCGGCGATCACGTCGTAGCGGCGCATCACCGCCTGCTGGTCGTAGCAGGGCTTCGCGGCGGTATCGGCGGGGTCGGAAATTTTCGTGCCGTCCTGCGAGATCAGGAAGAACTCTGCCTCGACGCCGGTCTTCACGTGCATGCCTTCCTTGGCGGCGTCCGCGATCAGCCGGTTCAGCGTATCGCGCGGCGCCTGCGCCACGCTCTTGTCTTCCATCACGCAATTGGCCGCCACCCAGGCGACCTCAGGCTTCCATGGGAGCTGGATCACCGAATCCGGGTCCGGCACCGCCAGCATGTCGGGATGGGCCGGCGTCAGGTCGAGCCATGTGGCGAAGCCGGCAAACCCCGCACCGTCCTTCTGCATGTCTGATATCGCCGCCGCCGGCACCAGCTTGGCGCGCTGGCCGCCGAACAGGTCGGTGTAGGAGATCATGAAATATTTGACGCCGTTCTTCTTGGCGAATTGCGCGAGATCAGTTGCCAACAGAGTTCCCCATTTTCGTTCGCGGATGCCGTTCCCCGGGCATCCTGTTCCTTTTCGGGAGCGGTTCTAGAACCCGCCCTTGCCCGGTATCCAGCCCGTGCCGGCCAGCGGCACCTGCGCCATCGCGGCGGCCTCCACCGTCAGCGCACACAGATCCTCCGGTTCGAGGTTGTGAACGTCGTTCTTGCCGCAGGCGCGGGCGATGGTCTGCGTCTCCAGCGTCATGACCTTCAGATAATTGGCCAGCCTGCGGCCCGCCGCAATGGGGTCGAGGCGCGCTGCAAGCTCCGGGTCCTGCGTGGTGATGCCGGCCGGGTCCTTGCCCTCGTGCCAGTCGTCATAGGCGCCGGCCGTCGTGCCGAGCTCGTTGTATTCCGCTTCCCAGCGCGGGTCGTTGTCGCCGAGCGCCACAAGCGCTGCCGTGCCGATCGACACCGCGTCGGCGCCGAGCGCAAGCGCCTTCGCCACATCCGCGCCGTTACGGATGCCGCCCGAAACGATGAGCTGAACCTTGCGGTGCATGCCGAGGTCCTGCAGCGCTTGCACGGCGGGCCTGATGCAGGCGAGCGTCGGCTGGCCGACATGCTCGATGAAGACTTCCTGCGTCGCGGCCGTGCCGCCCTGCATGCCGTCGAGCACGACCACGTCCGCGCCGGCCTTCACCGCGAGCGCCGTATCGTAATAGGGACGCGCGCCGCCGATCTTCACATAGATCGGCTTCTCCCAGTCGGTGATCTCGCGGATTTCCAGAATCTTGATCTCGAGGTCGTCGGGCCCCGTCCAGTCGGGATGGCGGCAGGCCGAACGCTGGTCGATGCCCTTCGGCAGGTTGCGCATCTGGGCAACGCGATCTGAAATCTTCTGGCCAAGCAGCATGCCGCCGCCGCCGGGCTTTGCCCCCTGGCCGACGACGATCTCGATGGCGTCGGCGCGCCTGAGATCCCTGGGATTCATGCCGTAGCGCGACGGCAGGTACTGGTAGACCAGCGTCTTCGAATGGCCGCGCTCTTCCTCGGTCATGCCGCCGTCGCCTGTCGTGGTCGAGGTGCCGGCGATCGTCGCGCCGCGTCCGAGCGCTTCCTTGGCGGGGCCGGACAGCGAGCCGAAACTCATGCCAGCGATGGTGATCGGGATCTTGAGCTCGATCGGCTTCTTGGCATGGCGGGCGCCGAGCACCACCGACGTGTCGCAGCGCTCGCGATAGCCCTCCAGCGGATAGCGCGAGATCGACGCGCCGAGGAACAGCAGATCGTCAAAATGCGGAAGCTTGCGCTTCGCGCCGGCGCCGCGGATGTCGTAGATGCCTGTCGCGGCGGCGCGGCGTATCTCCGACAGCGTGTAGTCGTCGAAGGTGGCGGACTTGCGCGGCGTGGTCGGCGGGTTTCTGTAGGTCATAAGGCTCTGTCCCCGCCTCAATACGCGTCGGCGTTGTCGATATTGAAATTGTAGAGCGTGCGGGCCGAACCGTAGCGGGTGAATTCTTCCGGCTTCACGCCCTTCACCCCGGCGCGGTCCAGAAGTTCCTTCAGCCGCTTGATATGCTTGGGATGCATCTTCTTCTTCACGCAGTCGGCGCCCAGGCTTTTCACCTTGCCGCGCACGTAAAGCTTCGCCTCGTAGATGGAGTCGCCCAGCGCGTCGCCGGCGTCGCCGAGCACCACCAGATTGCCCGACTGCGCCATGAAGGCGGACATGTGGCCGATATTGCCGTGCACGACGATGTCGATGCCCTTCATCGAGATGCCGCAGCGCGACGAGGCGTTGCCCTCGATGACCAGCAGTCCGCCCTGTCCGGTCGCGCCGGCATACTGACTGGCGTCGCCCTTCACGACGATGGTGCCCGACATCATGTTTTCGCCGACGCCGGGGCCGGCGGAGCCGTGCACGGTGATCGCGCCGCCGTCGTTCATGCCGCCGCAATAATAGCCGACCGAACCCCTGACATCGACCGCGATGGGCGCGTCGACGCCGGCCGCCACCGCGTGGCTGCCCTTCGGGTTGATCACTTCCCAGGAGGTTTCGTTCGAACCCTTCTTGATCTGGTGAAGCGCATGATTGAGGTCGCGCAGCGAGGATTTGGCGAGATCGACGGTTGGCATCAGTGCTCCCAGAAATAGACTTTGGCCGGCTCCGGCTCCCACACCTTGGCATCTTCGATGCCGGGCAGGTTGGCGAGAGCGCGATACTCCGAACCGAAGGCGACATACTGGTCGGTCTCGGCCATGACGGCGGGCTTGCAGGCGATCGGATCGCGCACCACGCCGAAACCGTTCTTGGTGCCGACGACGAAGGTGAAGAAGCCGTCGAGGTCGGTCAGAGTCTTTTCCAGCGCCTGGCCGAGATTGTCGCCATGCGCCATCTTGTTGGAAATGAAGGCGGCCGCGACCTCGGTGTCGTTCTCGGTCTCGAAGCTCATGCCGTCACGCTTCAGCTCGCGCCTGACATTGTTGTGGTTGGACAGCGATCCATTGTGCACCAGGCACTGGTCCGGACCGGTCGAAAAGGGATGCGCGCCCATGGTGGTGACGGCCGACTCGGTCGCCATGCGGGTGTGGCCGATGCCGTGCGTGCCCGACATCTTGGTGAGATTGAAACGCTTCACCACGTCGGCGGGAAGGCCCACTTCCTTGAATATCTCGATCACCTCGCCGGCGCCCATGACGCGCACGGCCGGGCGGGTTTTGAGGATGGCGTCGCGCGCCGCTTCGAGCTTGGCAGTCGGCACTTCGATGACGGCATGGGTCGATTTCACGATCACGCCGACCTTGGCGCCGATCTCCTTCTCCAGCTCCTTGCCGAGGCCTGCGAAATCCTTGTCCGGGTCGGCCGACTGGATGGTGATCTTGCTCTTTTTCTTTTCGCCGGAGCCGTAAATGGCGATGCCCGCGCTGTCCGGCCCGCGGTCCGACAGCGAGACGAGCATTTCCGACAGCATTTCGCCGAGCTTCGGCTCCAGCGACTTGTCCTTCAGGAACAGGCCCACGATGCCGCACATGGCAGTAGACTCCTATGGTCGTGTTGGTTCGTTCGACAGCTAGCGGTTTCCCGAACAGTTTTCAACTGGGATGAAAAAATTTTTCCTGTGAGACAAGGTGGACAAGAGGCGCCGCGCGGACGCGGCGCCCCTCTTCGGTCAATAGCGGTCGATCGCCTTTCGGGTTTCGTCGCCGCTGCGGTCGGCGGCCATGTCGGCCTCGATCTCAGCGTTCTCCTGGCGGGTCTGCCAGATGTGCCACCCGATCCAGAACACGAGGCCGATGACGACCATCAGAACCTCCGATCCCTGAAACGGGTAGATCGCGCCGACATCCTTGAGGTCGACAGCCCAGCTTTCCATTCCGTTGGTAGACATGTTCGCTCCTCCTCGTGCGCTATTTGTTGACCATTGCCTTCTCGGCCGCCGCGACTTCGTGCACGGACGCCTCGAACGCCTGGTTGATGGCGAAATCCACACCTTCCAACTCGACCTTGTGCGGCACGCGCAGAAGACCGAAGCCGTCAAGTATCTTGCAGACGATGAAGATCGGTATGAAGCCGAGCAGGAACATCAGCACAGCGCCGGCGAAATTGCCGAGCGGATTGATGTGGGCGAAGCCCTCATAGGGCGATGACGGCTGTCCCCACAGCATGAAGCCGGCGACCACCACGCCGAGGAAGCCGCCATAGCCATGCACCGCGACTGCCCCCACCGCATCGTCGATCTTGAAGCGGCGTTCGACGAAGTAGTGAAGCTTGTAGCAAATGCAGGGCACGATGGCGCCGATCAGCATAGCCTGGATCGGATGGTAGAGGTCGTTGCCGGCCGAGGCGGAGATGACGCCGCAGAGACCCAAGGAGAAGGTCCAGAACGGATCGCCCTTGGAGATGAGATAGCCGCCAAGCATGCCGCCCGACAGCGACATCAGGAAGTTGAATGTGATCGCCGACAGGCTGGTCGGCGCGAGGTAGATGTTGGTCGCCGTCCACATCGGCCCGGTGATCTGGCCGGCTATCGCCTCCGGGCTGATCATCGGGATGTTGCAGGCGGCGTAGAAGCCCCAGAAGCCGGTGTAGATCAGGAACAGCCCGATCGTCACCAGCCAGACATTGTGGGGCGGTATGTCGCGCGCAGTGCCGTCCGGCCTGAACTTGCCGAGGCGCGGTCCGAGCACGATCAGGAAGGCGAGTGCGGCGCCGCCGGCGATGGCATGCACCACGCCCGAGGCATAGGCGTCGTGATAACCCCAGAGCTTCACCATCCAGCCCTGCGGGTGCCAGCCCCACGAGGCGTCGAGGATCCACAACACCGAGCCGATCAGCACGGCGACGATCCAGAATGCGCCTGACCGCGCGCGCTCGATGATCGAGCCCGAGATGATCGAGGCGGTGGTGATGGAGAACAGCAGGAACGCGCCCCAGAAGACACCGTTCAGCCTATGCCAGTAGGCAGCCTCGGCCGGCGTGACGTCGACCTCGCCGGGATTGACGCCGGTGAGATGCGGCGCCATCAGCGGGCTCCACGGCTCGGCGAAGTTGGATGTCACCAGCCCGCCGTCGATGATGCCCGGACCGTTGACGAAAGCGAAATAGATCCACCAGCCGAAGAAATAGAAGGTGATGGTGACGATGGGAATCGCCATCGCGTTCTTCATCAGCGTCTTCAGGTGGTTGCGCCGGCGCGAAACGCCGACCTCGTAGGTGCAGAAGCCTACGTGAATGAGAAACATCATCACGATCGTCACCCAGTAATAGAACTCGGTGAAGACCGTCGTCAGAGCATTGAGATTCCCTTCCATTTCATTTCCCCTCCCGTCATGTGGCTATTTTTGCCTCTCAGTAAAACTTTTTGCATGTTAGTATTGCGCGCTTTCGCGAATTTGAGTCAATATCCGGCTGGGGAAAACGGACCGCCTGCCAGCGACCAGAAGGGGCGGCCGACCGCAGAAGCGCGACCGAAGAGATGGGAGAGCCGATATGACCCGTTCCTGGAGATTTTCGACGCTGATCGACCGCCACAGGGCGCTCGGATCGAATCTCGAGGACTGGAGCGGCATGGGCACCGCCTGGAGCTATTCCGGCAGCGCCGACGATGAATACATCGCCATCCGCACCAAGGCCGGGCTGATGGACGTGTCGGGCCTCAAGAAGGTGCACATCACCGGGCCGCACGCCGCCCACCTCATCGACCTCGCCACCACCCGCGACGTGGAGAAGATCTATCCCGGCAAGTCGGCCTATGCCTGCATGCTCAACGAGGCCGGCAAATTCACCGACGACTGCATCATCTACCGCATCAGCCCGAACTCCTGGATGGTCGTGCACGGCTCCGGCACCGGCCATGAGGAGTTGACCAAGGCGGCGATGGGCCGCGACGTCTCGATCCGCTTCGACGACAATCTGCACGATCTGTCGCTGCAGGGCCCGCTCGCCGTCGACTATCTGGCGAAACACGTGCCCGGCATCCGCGACCTGCCCTATTTCCACCACATGCAGACGCAGCTCTTCGGCCTGCCCGTCATGATCTCGCGCACCGGCTACACCGGCGAGCGCGGCTACGAGATCTTCTGCCGGGGACAGGACGCCGGCGTGATCTGGGACCGCATCCTCGACGAGGGCAAGGCGATGGGCATCATTCCCTGCCGCTTCACCACGCTCGACATGCTGCGCGTCGAGAGCTACCTGCTCTTCTACCCCTACGACAACTCGCAGAAATATCCGTTCGCCGACGAAGGTCCCGGCGACACGCTGTGGGAGCTCGGTCTCGACTTCACCGTCAGCCCCGGCAAGACAGGCTTTCGCGGCGCCGAGGAGCACTACCGGCTGAAGGGCAAGGAGCGCTTCAAGATCTTCGGCGTCCTGCTCGACGGCAAGGAGCCCGCCGACGAGGGCGCGCCGGTGCATGCCGGCGGCGAACTGGTCGGCGTCGTCACCTGCGCCATGTATTCGCCGCTGGCGAAAAAATCGATGGGCATCGCCAGGCTTTCGGTCGACACTGCCGTTGCCGGCACGCCGCTCGAGATCCACAACAGGAGCGGCGTCATCCGGGCGACCGCCCAGCCGCTGCCCTTCGACGATCCGAAGAAGACGAAGCGCATGGCGAAAGGCTGAGGAGATCGATCGGAAGGGGCCGTGCGGGAACAGGGAAGAACCGGAATTGCCGATTGAGCCGACGATCAAGAGCCGCCCCGTCTACGGAACGCTCTCGCCCCAGCCGGGCAGGCACCATCTCTTCATCGCCGACGCCGAAGGCGCCGAGGCGATCCTCGACCTGGCGAAGGCGGCGCCCGCCGGCTTCTTTGCCGGCGCCGAGATCATGTTCATCCCGCGCTCGACCGGCGACCGCTACCTCGCCGCGCTAAAGGCGCTGTCGCCTGCCCGCTTCTACGAGGGCCCGTCGATATCGGCCGCACTGCCGCGCCTCAGGCAGACGCTCGCCACCGCGCATATGGGCCTGCGCCTCTATCTCTCGGGCACCGAGGGACTGATCGGCCAGGCCATGCAGGCGGCGCTCGAAGCCGGCATCGACCATTCCTCCATCCAGACCGAGCATCGCGGCTCGCTCGCGCGCCGCGTCCAGTGCGTCCACTGCAAGGGCGTCACCGAGGACGTGACGACGCAGCCCGTCACCTGCGCGCATTGCGGCCTGCTGCTCCTCGTGCGCGACCACTATTCGCGTCGGCTCGCCGCCTTCCAGGGCGTGTGCATCAACGCCGAGGACCGCAGCGAACAGGTGCCCGTCGAGGAGGTGTTCCGATGAGCACCGGCACCACGAAACTCGATGTGGTGGTGTCCGACGTCGTTCCCGTCAACGAGCTGGTCACCCGCTTCCACTTCCGCCCGGCCGGCGGCGGCCTGCTGCCCACCTTCTCGGGCGGCGCGCATGTCGTGGTGGAAATGCGGGACGGCGACCGGCCCCGCCTCAACCCCTATTCGCTGATGTCCTCGCCACTCGACACCAGCGAGTACACCATCTCGGTGCGCCGCGACGATGCCGGGCGCGGCGGCTCGCTGTTCATGCACCGCAAGGTGAAACCCGGCGACCGCATGGTCGTCTCCTACCCGGTCAACCTCTTCTCGCTCGATCTCAGGGCGAAAAAACACCTGATGATAGCCGGCGGCATCGGCATCACGCCCTTCATGGCGCAGACCGCGCAGCTTGCCGCCGACGGAGGCAATTTCGAGCTGCATTACGCCTGCCGCACCGCCTCGCTGTTCACCTATGGCGACGTGCTCGCCGAGCGATACGGCCGCCGCATCCACCTCTATCACGACGACCGCGGCGAGAAGATCGCGCTCGAACGCCTGCTGTCGTCGCAGCCGCTCGGCACCCATCTCTACATCTGCGGCCCCGCCCCGATGATCGACTGGGTGCGCGCCACCGCCGCCTCCCTCGGCTGGCCGCCCGAAACCGTGCATTACGAACATTTTTCCGCGCCGCAGCCCGGCGTCCCGTTCGACGTCACCCTCGCCGTGACAGGCAAGACGATCCATGTCGGCGAGCAGCAGAGCCTGCTCGAAGCCATCGAGGCGGCCGGCGTCGACCCGCCCTATCTCTGCCGCGGCGGCGTCTGCGGCCAGTGCGAAACCAATGTCATTTCCTGCGACGGGAAATTCCTGCACAACGACCACTGGCTCTCCGAAGAGGATCACGCCTCGGGCAAAAAGATCATGCCCTGCGTGTCGCGCTTCGAGGGCCGCTCGCTCGTTCTTGAAAGGTAGGGAGCATGATCCCGAAAAGTTGCAGACTTTTCGGATAAGATCATGCTCAACAAGGGATAGTTCCATGGGCATCAATTTCAGGAAAGAATCCTTCCGCGACGACTTCACCTTCAGGAACTCGCCGGAGCACATCCGCCGCTTCCCGTTCCCATTCCACGAAGACGCCTACATGTACGCGGTCAACATCGAGCCGCATGTGCCGGGTCCCAAGGGCAGCGTGCTCGAAAACCTGATCGACGTCGACGAGCACTATGTCTCCGAGATGGCCGACCGCGCTCTGGTGCTGGCCGAGGATCCGCTGCGCTGCCAGTCGCTGCCGCACATGACGCTGGCCGGCTGGGACCTGCTCGAACTGCTGATGACCGAGCAGGCCGCCGGCTACCCCGAGCATTTCTCGCTCACCCGCGACGGCGACAACTGGCACTGGATCAACCGGCCGCTCGACATCGACCAGAAGTTCGTCTTCGGCGACCTCACCACGCTGCCCTGCGGTCCCATGGAATACATCACGCGCCAGAGCCAGGGCGACTTCTGCATCCTCGACCAGCGCGACGGCAATCTGTGGATGGACGCCGGCATCGTCACCACCCAGGCCGACTGGTCGCTCGACTTCGACATCGGCATGAATTTTTTCGAGTGGCACGCGCCGGTGCCGCTGGCGCACGAAAAAGGCATCTTCACCCGCGCGCTGAAATTTTTGACCAACCTCCAGCAGGGCAAGCCCGCGCGGAGGTTGAATTGGACCATGACCATCAACCCGCGCCTCGACACGAGCCCGGAGAATTACCACAAATGGGGTCCGGACCGCGCCACCGTCACGCCCGAAAACGTCGGCCAGAAGGTGCATCTGCGCGTCGAGCTGCAGAGTTTCTGGCGCCTGCCACGCTCCAACGCGCTGGTCTTCCCGATCCGCTGCTATCTGATCAAGATGGACGAGCTGGTCACCTCAGCCAAATGGGCGCGTCGCCTCCACCGCGTCATCCGCGACCTGCCCGAGGAACTCGCGACGTACAAGGGCCTGACGCGGTATAGGCCGACGCTGGTGGAGTGGCTGTCGAAGTACGACGATGGCGCGCCGACGTCAGCGGGGTTCGGGCCGGATTAGAGGGAAATCATCATTATGAACTAGGCACCGAGTGCAGGCGAAAGCGATCTCAACTCTGTAAACGAGATAGTGGAAACCACTTCGGCGCGATTAGGATGCCAATCCGATGTACTTCAGCCGCTATCTTGGGATACCAGCTCAGAAAGATTCGGCTCGTTCGTGTTCGTCCGACCAAGTCAAGTACTGTCGGACGATGCAGATGTGCATTTGACTTATTGTGAAAAGCCGCCTCTGCGGTTTCAACTAACACATCGAACGTAATACCCAAGAGTTGCACGCGGACCCCTGCTAAAGCTCCCGTTCCGTTTGACAGCAGCGGAGCCCACTGAACCTGCCTAGAAAAGTCCGTTCCAATATTTGGATGGACATATGTTCCAAGCGGGGCACTCAAAAGCTCCTCTAGGATCGCCCGTCGCGCCAAAGTTTCGTCGAAGCGGACCCCATCACGAAGCCGCTTGCCGTCAGCCCAAGCCAAACCTCCGTGGTAAAACGCGAAAAGGGACTTGATAGCCCATCGCTCGAGTGCTTCCCCACTAGCAAAGAAATAGGCAGTTTTGGTGGACAAGGACTTCTTGGTTATGTGATCGAAGCCCTCCGTAAGACATCTAAACAGCCGCCCAGCTTCCGCGTCCAATGGCGATAGCGAGCTGTTGTGACGCTCACAAAGAACATTGGCGGTAAGCGCGTTGTGGCCAAACGTTTTCTCCTCGCCCTTGGCCTGCCAAGGCATACCACCGACAACAACTTGAGGTCCAAACTGCTCCAAGATGTTCCTTGAAACATAGTGTTCCCTTGAAATCTTGGAGCTGCAATCGTTCGTGTGACGCAAATAGCATCCAGGATTGGAATGATTGGTCGTTGGCGATGCAGGTGTCGTAGACGGAAGCTTCTTGTATGCGCCGCCGGTAGATATTCGGCAGCATGCAGCAAATTTCCTGCCAGTTCCGCACGGGCATTCGCCATCCGGAAGCCACGGCAAGTCCAGCTTGGTGTTACTCGGCCTCGGCATCTGTTTGTGCTTTGTACTCCTGCCTATCCACAACCCGGTATACACTCTTCGTCGATCTAGGAGTTCAACAATGATTGAATTACTGACTTCACTGCTTCAAGAACGAAAGCCCGGTTGGGATCAAAAAGCGATCCATGAAATCATAAAACTCTACGGAGGCACCGAAAAATTCGTGCACCATCACTTGGAACTGCTCGCCAGAGCGCACTCGACAGATAGTCGGAAAGGATAGCAGCGCGACCGACACCGCCCCTTCTTCGTCATCCTAGGGCGGAGCAAGGAGCGCTGCGACGCGGCGCAGACCCTAGGATCCATGCCGTGACCGTCAGGCCGTCCTCCGGCGATGCAGAACAAGCGCCGGCCGCCTGCGCCCGTGCTTGCGATCAACGTCACGGCATGGATCCCCGGGTCGCGCGCCGCTTCGCGGCGCTTGCCCGAGGATGACGAAGGATGGTTGTCCACCCTCCCTTCTCCCCTCCCCAATCGACTCCGCGCTTTCTCCATGCCACCATGCGTCAAACATCCCCCACGCGGAGCCATGGATGGAAGAGCAGGTGATCCTTCGCAGGTGGACCGGCAGGGTGCCGACCGAGCGGGCGGCCGAATATGCCAAATACATGGCCGACACCGGCTTCGAGGAGATCGAGACCTCAGAGGGCAATCTCGGCCACCAGATCATGCTGCGCGACCTCGGCGACGGCACCACCGAGATCACCGCGCTGTCCTGGTGGACCGGCTTCGACGCGATCAAGGCGCTGGTCGGCGACGATCCCGAGCGCGCCCATTATTACGCGATCGACGAGATGTACCTGGTGGAAAAACCCGACACCGTCGAGCACCACGTCGTCGTTTCCGGATTCACCCCGCCGGAAAAATAACCTTGGCCCGGGCGCGGCCGGCTCACGTCGCGGTCAGCCCCAGCCGCTCCCGCCGCAACCAGCGGCCAAGCAGCAGCGCCGCCACCACGGCCAGCCCCGCCGACAGGCCGATCCAGATGCCGTTGCCCTCGAGCCCGCCGGGAAAGGCCAGCGCCACGCCGAGCGGCAGGCCGACGCCCCAGTAGCCGATCAGCGCGTAGACCATCGGCACCGTCGTGTCGTGCAGGCCGCGCAGCATGCCGCCGGCCACGGCCTGGGCGCCGTCGACGATCTGGAACAGCCCGGCGAAGGCGAGGAAGGTGGCGGCCAGCCGCACCACCTCGGCATTTTCGGGCGCGTCGAGGTCGATGAAGGCAGAGATCAGCGTGTAGGGGAAAAGGATCATGACCGCGGCGGCCGCCGCCATGAAGCCGACGCCCATCGCATAGGCGGTCCAGCCGGCGCGGGTGACGCCCGGTCCGTCGCCGGCGCCGTAGGCGCGCCCGACGCGCACCGTCGCCGCCTGGCCGAGGCCGAGCGGGATCATGAAGGACAGCGAGGCGAGCTGGATGGCGATCGCATAGGCGGCGATCGAGGCGGCGTTGATCAGCCCCATCAGGAAGGACGCCGCGTTGAAGATCGACACCTCGAACAGCAGCAGCGCGGCGATCGGCATGCCGAGCCTGAGGAAGGATTTCAGCCGCGGCCAGTCGGCGCGCCAGAAGCGCCCGAACAGCCGGTAGCGGCGGAAACGCCGCTCGAACACCACCACCGCCGCCATGCCGGCGAACATCAGCGCCGAGGACAGCGTGGTGGCGATGCCGGAGCCGGGCAGGCCGAGCGCCGGGAAGCCGAGATTGCCGTACATCAGGCACCAGTTGGCGAGCACGTTGAAGGCGACCGCCGAAAACACGATGATCAGCGCCCAGCGCGGCCGCTCCAGCGCCGAGATGAACGAGCGCAGCACCAGGTAGCCGTAGAACGGCATGCTTGCCCACATCAGCGTGCGCACATAGGTGCCGGCCATCGCCGCCAGCCGCGGCTCCTGCCCCATCGCGTTCAGGATCGCTTCCGCCTGCCAGAGCAGGAACCAGATCGGGATCGACACCATGATGGCGAGCCACAGCCCCTGCCGCACGGTGCGGCGCACGTCGCGCACCGAGTGGCGCTTGCGGCCGAGTTCGGTGGCGATCATCGGCGAGGCCGCCGTCATCAGGCCGAGCGCGAAGATCAGCGGCATGAAATAAAGGTTGGCGCCGAGCGACCCCGCGGCAAGCGCGTCCGGTCCGAGCCGGCCCATCATGAGCACGTCGGTCGCGGTCATCGCCGTCTGGCCGAGATTGGTCAGAACCATCGGCCAGCTCAGCTGCAGCATGGCGCGCATCTCGTCGCGCCACGGGGTTTCCGGGGCCGCCGCCCCGGCGTCGATCGCAGACATGTCCTCGCCTGTCCGTTCGCGCGGTGCATCGGCTTCGAACCGCAAGCCGGAAACCGCTTCTGTCGGCGCTGGAAAAAACACATCCCGCGCCGGGAGCGCGCCTTTTGCGTCAGGCGGCCCGTGAATGCAAGGCGCTGCCGTTGGGGAAAGGCTGGTCCAGTCGAGACAGCGGCGCATCATGCGCGCCCGAAGAGCCCGGCACGGACGCTGCCACGAGCGCTGCGAGCGAGCCCCCGCTCGCCCTTCCCGACATCGCCCGCGTCCAGTTGCAAACGATTTGCAATTGCATTGACGTGGCGCGGCGGGTTTGCTATCGATGCCCCCAACCACCCCTCCCACCCACGTCGAGGATGCAATGAGACTGTTGAGTACCGCCCTTGCGCTGATCGCCGGCATTGCGCTTGCCGGGCAGGCGGCCGCGCAGGAGAAGTTCAAGGCGGTCACCACCTTCACCGTCATCGCCGACATCGCGCAGAACGTGGCGGGGGACGCCGCGATCGTGGAATCGATCACCAAGCCGAACGCCGAGATCCACAACTACCAGCCCACGCCCGGCGACATATTGCGCGCGCAGGACGCCAGGCTGATCTTCTGGAACGGCCTCAACCTCGAGCAATGGTTCGAGCGCTTCTTCAACAATGTCAGCGACGTGCCCAGCGTCGTGGTATCCGATGGCGTCGCGCCGATGGGCATCGCCGAGGGTCCCTACACCGGCAAGCCCAACCCGCATGCGTGGATGTCGCCCGAGGCCGCGCTGATCTATGTCGAGAACATCCGCAAGGCATTCGTGGAGCACGATCCCGGCAATGCGGAGGCATACAACCGCAACGCCGCCGCCTATTCGGAGAAGATCAAGGCCGCAGCCGAGCCGATCCGGCAGGCGCTGGCGGCTATCCCGCAGGAGAGGCGGTGGCTGGTGACGAGCGAAGGCGCGTTCAGCTATCTCGCGCGCGATTTCGGCCTCAAGGAACTCTACATCTGGCCGATCAATGCCGACCAGCAGGGCACGCCGCAGCAGGTGCGCAAGGTGATCGACGCGGTCAGGGCCAACCGCATACCGGCAGTCTTCAGCGAGAGCACGGTCTCTGCCAATCCGGCCAAGCAGATCGCGCGCGAGACCGGCGCTCAATATGGCGGCGTCCTCTATGTCGATTCGCTCTCCGATCCCAGCGGCCCCGTGCCGACCTATCTGGACCTGCTCAAGGTAACCGCCGAAACCATCGCCAAGGGCCTGCAGGGATGAACGCGCCCTTGAAAGCCGGGACGACAGCCGGCGACGGCGTGGACGTCCAGCATGTGACCGTTACCTACCGCAACGGTCACACCGCGTTGAAGGACGCCTCCTTCGCCATTCCGCGCGGCACCATCACGGCGCTTGTCGGCGTCAACGGTTCCGGCAAGTCGACGCTGTTCAAGGCGATCATGGGCTTCGTGCCGCTGGCCGCCGGATCGGTGAATATCCTCGGCCGGCCGGCGTCGGAGGCCCTGAGGCAGAACGCCGTCGCCTACGTGCCGCAAAGCGAGGACGTCGACTGGAACTTCCCCGTGCTCGTCGAGGACGTGGTGATGATGGGTCGCTACGGCCACATGAACTTCCTGCGCATGGCGCGCAAGCAGGACCGCGAGGCGGTGGACCGCGCGCTGGAGCGGGTCGGCATGGCGGCCTTCCGCAAGCGGCAGATCGGCGAACTGTCGGGCGGCCAGAAAAAACGCGTCTTCCTTGCCCGTGCGCTTGCCCAGGACGGCAAGGTCATCCTTCTCGACGAGCCGTTCACCGGCGTCGACGTGCGCACCGAGGAGGCGATCATCGCGCTTCTCGGAGCGCTCCGCGACGAGGGCCGGGTGATGCTTGTCTCGACGCACAATCTGGGCAGCGTGCCGCGCTTCTGCGACCGCGCCGTGCTCATCAACCGCACCGTGCTCTGCCACGGTCCGACGGCCGAAGTGTTCACGCAGGCCAATCTCGAGAAGGCGTTCGGCGGCGTGCTCAGGCAGTTCACGCTGGGCGGCGCCGACCTGCACGAAGACGACGACCGGCGCAAGGTGACCGTGCTGACCGACGACGAGCGGCCCTTCGTCATCTACGACACGGGTGCGGCCCGAAGCGCCGATCTCGACGAGAGCGAGAAATGACCGCGCTGCTCGCCGAGCCTTTCACCTACGACTACATGGTCAACGCCATGTGGGTCTCGGCGCTGGTGGGCGGCGTCTGCGCCTTCCTGTCCGCCTATCTGATGCTGAAGGGCTGGTCGCTGATCGGCGACGCGCTCTCGCACTCGATCGTGCCGGGAGTGGCCGGAGCCTACATGCTCGGGCTGCCCTTCGCGCTCGGCGCGTTTTTGTCCGGCGGGCTGGCGGCGGCCGCCATGCTGTTCCTCAACCAGCGGACCAAGCTCAGGGAAGACGCCATCATCGGGCTGATCTTCACCTCCTTCTTCGGGCTCGGCCTGTTCATGATCTCGCTCTCGCCTGCCTCGGTGAACATCCAGACCATCGTGCTCGGCAACGTGCTGGCGATCACGCCGGCCGACACGCTGCAGCTCGTCATTATCGGCGGCGTGTCGCTGGCGATCCTGCTCGTCAAGTGGAAGGACCTGATGGTCACCTTCTTCGACGAGAACCATGCGCGTTCGGTCGGGCTCAATCCGGACCGGCTGAAAGTGCTGTTCTTCACGCTGCTTGCGGCCTCGACGGTGGCGGCGCTGCAGACGGTCGGCGCGTTCCTGGTGATCGCCATGGTGGTGACGCCCGGCGCCACGGCCTATCTGCTCACCGACCGCTTTCCGCGCCTGATCGTGATCTCCGTGGCGATCGGCACCCTGACCAGCTTCGTCGGCGCCTATGCGAGCTATTTCCTCGACGGCGCGACGGGCGGCGTCATCGTGGTGGCGCAGACGTTGATCTTCCTCGCCGCCTTCGTCTTCGCACCCAAGCACGGGCTGCTCGCGGCGCGGCGGCGCGCACGGGAAGCATTGGCGACGGATACGGCAGGCGACGAAGCGCCGGAGACAGTGGCATGATCGAGACCCTTCTCCTGCCCTTCCAGTTTCCCTTCATGCAGCAGGCCTTCGTCATAGCGCTGCTGGTGGCGGTGTCGTCCGCGCTGCTTTCCTGCTTCCTCGTCCTCAAGGGATGGTCGCTGATGGGCGACGCCGTCAGCCACGCCGTTCTTCCCGGCGTCGTGCTTGCCTATATCGCGGGCCTTCCGCTCGCCATCGGCGCGTTTGGCGCCGGCATGGTCTGCGCGCTGGCGACCGGCTACCTCAAGGAGAACAGCCGCATCAAGGAAGACACGGTGATGGGCGTCGTCTTCTCCGGCATGTTCGGCCTCGGCATCGTGCTCTACACCAAGATCCAGACCGAGGTTCATCTCGATCACATATTGTTCGGAGACATGCTCGGCGTATCGTGGAGCGACGTCGGACAGACGGCGCTGATCGCGGCCTTTTGCGTGGGGGCCATACTGGTCTTCCGTCGCGACCTCCTGCTGCACGCCTTCGATCCGCAGCATGCGCGGGCGATCGGCCTGCCGGTCAGGCTGCTTCACTATGGGCTGCTGTCGGTGCTGTCGCTCACCATCGTCGGCGCGCTTAAGGCGGTTGGCATCATCCTTGCCATCGCTCTCCTGATCTCGCCGGGCGCGATCGCCTTCCTGCTGACCACGCGTTTCGAGCGCATGCTCGCCGTCTCGGTGATCGTGGCGGTCGCGGCGTCGCTTGCCGGCGTCTATCTCTCCTTCTTCCTCGACAGCGCGCCGGCGCCGACCATCGTGCTCCTGCTCAGCACCGCGTTCGTGGTCGCTTTCCTTTACTCGCGGCTGCGCGTCGCCCGAGCCGAACGGGTCGCCGGCGCGGCCTGAACGTCACGCCAGCCGGGCTTGCATTTCGCCGGCCCGTGACGACATTGACGGTATGGATTCGTCGAATGAACCCTTACGCTTCGTCCGCCCGGCCGAAAAACGGCGGCGCATTCCGGTCGCCGTCATCATGGCGCTCAGCTTCGGGGCGCTGGTTTTCCTGTCGATAGGCGGCGTGCTGGCGCTGACCGTCGGCGCCAATGTCCGCAACACCCTCGATCTGCTCGGCGCGCAATCGACGCTGCTCGTCGATGCGATGGAAGATTCCCTGCGCGCGGAGATGGGACAGGCGGAAAGCGCCGTGACCGGCGTCTCCCAGCTCTATGCGCAAGGCGAATTTCAGATCGACGACGACGTCGCGATGTCGGCCGCGCTTGCCGGAGCCCTCTCCGGTGCACGACAGGTAACCGCCATGCTGATCTGCACAGCCGACGTAGTCTGCAGGGGCGTCGCGCGAACCGGCGACGGGAAGATCGAGCCGTTGCCGCCCGAAGCCGAGAAATCGGCGCAGGTGGTGGCCGCGCTGGCGGAGCGCCGCGAGTTCAACCGGCTTTTATGGGGCTCGTTCGTGGCCAATGAGCATGGCCTGTACGCCAACGTGTCGATGCCGCTCTCCCGTGGCGGCGGCGCACCGCAAGGCTGGGCGATCGCGGCGGTCGAACTGGAAAGGCTGTCCGAAATCACCAGGAGTCTGTCTGCGCGCTTCGGCACGCACGCTTTCATTCTGGACGGAGACGACCGCGTCATCGCCGACGAGCGCCTGGCGGATCCCAACGCCGTAAAGAGCGGCATAGCGCCGATGATGCCGCTGGCCACGTTCGGCGATCCCGTTTTAGCCGCTTATTCCACCCGAAGGGTGGGAGGACAATTCGACGCTGAACGCACCCGCGATGTCGAGTTCTCGGAAATCAACCTCGACGGCCGGGATGACGACTGGTGGGGCGACGACGCCTACGTTGCCATCACCCGCAAGATGTCAGGCTATGGCGAGCGGCCCTGGACGATCGGCGCCTATTTCAGGGGCAGCCAGATCGGCGGCGAGGTTGAGCGCGTCATCGGGTCGGCGCTGCTTGGGCTTGCCGCCATGACGGCTGCGGTCATCGTCGCGATCCTGCTCGGCAGCCGTCTTTCAAAGCCCATCAAGGCGATTGCCGGACAGGCGACGCGCGTTGCCGATTTTGATCTCGAGGGCGTGACGCCGCTGCCGCGCAGCTGGATCAAGGAACTGGATGACCAGGCCTCGGCCTTCAACGCCATGCTGATCGGCCTGCGCGCCTTCTCGACCTATATTCCGCGCTCGCTTGTCGCCAAGCTGGTGCGCACCGGCGAGATCGGCATCGCCGAGCCGCGCGAGACGATCGTCACCGTCATGTTCACTGACATCGCCGACTTCACCGCGTTGTCGGAGCAGATGGACGCAGCGGCGGTGTCGAAGCTGTTGAACCGTCATTTTGCGATCCTCTGCCGGGCCGTCGACGCGCATGGCGGTACGGTCGACAAATTTCTCGGCGACGGCATGATGGCGTTCTTCGGCGCGCCAGACCGGCTGAAGGGCCACGCCGCCGCGGCAGTCCGCGCCGCCGTCCAGATCCGGGAGGATCTCGCAGCCGACAACCGGTCGGCGGTGCTGGAGGGTCGCCCCGCCTTGCGGGTGCGCATCGGCATCCATACGGGGCCAGTCATCGTCGGCAACATCGGCGCGTCCGACCGCGTGAACTACACGATCATCGGCGATACGGTGAATGTCAGCCAGAGGCTGCAGGGGCTGGGCAAGGAACTTGCGCCGGAGGCCGCGACGACCATCGCGGCTTCGGCCGAGACCGTGTCGCGTCTCGACGAACGCTTCGAGACCATGCCTGCCGGGCGGCACCGGCTCCGTGGCCGGGGCGAGCCGATCGAGGTCTTCCTGGTCGGCGATGTCCTTGAGGCGTCTTCCATTGCCGGACGCCAGGCAGGCGCCGCCTGAAACAACGCGACGGAGACGCCGGAACGGCAGGCGGGCTCCCTTTCGGGAGCCCGCCACAAAGTCGCCGGACGGGAGGAGGGGTCAGGCGGCCTTGGCAGGGACCTGATCGCGCGCGAAGGAACGTCCTTCGGCGTTGAAGATATGCAG
This sequence comes from Mesorhizobium sp. KR9-304, assembly GCF_040049215.1. Classification (NCBI taxonomy): domain Bacteria; kingdom Pseudomonadati; phylum Pseudomonadota; class Alphaproteobacteria; order Hyphomicrobiales; family Phyllobacteriaceae; genus Mesorhizobium; species Mesorhizobium sp. KR9-304. Next base: position 1,401,708 of record NZ_JBDZDN010000001.1, read on the forward strand.
CGTGCCGGCATCGGCATCGAGCTTGAGCACCGCGTCGCGCTTGACCTCGCTGTTGCCCGGCAGCTTGACGACCAGAGGCGTGTCGGCGCGGCCTATATCGAGATAGACGAGCTGCACTTCGCCGAGCTGCTCGACATAGTCGACGCGGCCTTCGAACAGCACGCTGTCCCCCGTCGCGATACGCAGATCCTCCGGGCGCACGCCGAAGCTGATGCTGGTTCCGGCAGCGTCGGCAGGCGTCGCGACGGGCACTTTGATCTTGCGGCCGCCCGCGACGGCGATCTCGGTCGCGGCGCCCGGCTTCTCGATCGTCGCCGGCACGATGTTCATCGCCGGGGATCCGATGAACTGCGCGACGAAAAGATTGCCCGGGTGGTGGTAGAGCTCCATCGGCGTGCCGACCTGCTCGACCCGTCCGTCCTTCAGCACCACGATGCGGTCGGCGAGCGTCATCGCCTCGACCTGGTCGTGGGTGACGTAGATCATCGTCGTGCCCGGCATCGATTCCTTGAGCTTGGCGATTTCGATGCGGGTGGCAACGCGCAGCGCCGCGTCGAGGTTCGACAGCGGCTCGTCGAACAGGAATACCTTCGGGTTGCGCACGATGGCGCGGCCGATGGCGACGCGCTGGCGCTGACCGCCCGACATCGCCTTCGGCAGCCGGTCGAGATACGGCGTGAGCTGCAAAATGTCCGCGGCCTGGCGCACGCGGCGGTCGATCTCCGCCTTGTCTTCCCTGGCAATCTTCATGCCGAACGCCATGTTGTCGTAGACGGTCATATGCGGATAGAGCGCATAGGACTGGAAGACCATGGCGATGCCGCGCTTCGACGGCGGCACGTCGTTGACGACCTCGCCAGCGATCTTGAGTTCGCCGGAGGTGATTTCCTCCAGCCCGGCGATCGTGCGCAGCAGCGTCGACTTTCCGCAGCCTGACGGTCCGACGAAGACGATGAACTCGCCCGACTGTATGTCGAGGTCGATGCCGTGGAGAATGTTCACGGCGCCGTAGGACTTCTTGATTTGCCTGAGAGTGAGGTCTGCCATGGTCCGCTCCTTTTCAGTCCCCTTAACGTTCGCCGGCGTTCTAGTCCAGCCGGCCGAACCATGCTCCGTAACCGTGGAATACGATCTTATCGTTTTCCGCCCTTCCCGAAAGCCCATGGCCGCTCAGCGGTTGGGCTTTTTTTCCGGCGCCGAGCGTCAGCGTCGCCGGTCTGCTGCCGAGGTTGAAGGCGCAGACGATCTGCTCGTTGCCTTCCCGCCGGGCAAAGGCGATGGCGTCGCCTTCGACCGCGAGGAACTCGATCTCTCCCTTGACCAGCGCCGGATGGCCGCGCCGGAAGGCCAGGAAGCGCCGGTAGTGTTCGAGCAGCGAGTTCTGGTCGCCCTGCTGTCTGTTGACGGCGAGCTGCAGGTGTTCCTTCGCCACCGGCAGCCATGGCCGGGCGGTCGAGAAGCCGGCATTGGGTTTGGCGTCGTCCCAGACCATCGGCGTGCGGCAGCCGTCGCGGCCCTTGAATTCCGGCCAGAAACGGATGCCGTAGGGGTCCTGCAGGTCCTCGAAGGCGAGTTCGGCTTCGCCGAGTCCCAGTTCCTCGCCCTGATAGAGGCAGACAGAGCCGCGCAGCGACATCAGCAGCGCCGAGACGACCTTGAGGTAGGCGGTCCGGTCCGGTTCGTCGGCGGCCCAGCGCGATGCATGCCGCATCACGTCATGGTTGGAAAAAGCCCAGCACGACCAGCCGTCGCTGGCGACCCGGCCGAAGGCTTCCAGCACCGAACGCACCTTTGAAGCGCTGATCTTTTCCGGCGCCAGGAAGTCGAAGGCGTAGCACATCTGCACACGGCTTTCGCCAGCCGTATAGGCGGCGACGACCTCCAGCCCGCGCTGCGAATCGCCCACCTCGCCGACCGCCGCTACAGCCGGGTACTCGTCGAGCAGCGCGCGGAACCGTTCGAGGAAGCCGAGATTTTCCGGACGGCTCTTGTCGTAGAGGTGGTCTTGGTAGTTGTAGGGATTCACGGCGGGAGCCGTCTGGTCGTTGCGCTGCTCGGGAGGTAGCGGCGGATTGTCCTCCAGCCCCTGGCTGTGGAAGTAGAAATTGATCGTGTCGAGCCGGAAGCCGTCGACGCCGCGCTCCAGCCAGAAGCGGGTGACGTCGAGCAGCGCGTCCTGCACATCGCGGTTATGGAAGTTGAGATCGGGCTGCTCGGCCAGGAAATTGTGCAGGTAATATTGCTGGCGCCGCGTGTCCCACTGCCAGGCCGAGCCGCCGAAGATCGACAGCCAGTTGTTGGGCGGCGTGCCGTCGGGCCTGGCATCCGCCCACACGTACCAGTCCGCCTTGGGGTTGTCGCGGCTGGAGCGGCTTTCCTTGAACCAGGGGTGGATGTCGGCGGTGTGCGAGATCACCTCGTCGATCATGACGCGCAGGCCGAGCCGATGCGCCTCGGCGACGAGTGCGTCGAAATCGGCAAGCGTGCCGAACATCGGATCGACATCGCAATAGTCCGAGACGTCGTAGCCGAAATCCTTCATCGGCGACTTGAAGAAGGGCGATATCCAGATCGCGTCGACGCCGAGCGAGGCAATGTAGGGAAGTCGCGCGGCGGCGCCCCTGAGATCGCCGATCCCGTCGCCGTTGGAGTCCTGGTAGCTGCGCGGATAGATCTGGTAGATCACCGCGCCGCGCCACCAGTCGCGGTCAGGGGCGAGTTCGGGTTGCGCCTCCCGGTGCTGCAATACCGGCATCGATTCAGCCCCCCTTCACCGAGCCAGCGAGCAGCCCGCGGACGAAATAGCGCTGCAGCGAGAAGAACACGATGAGCGGCACGATGATGGTCACGAAGGCCGATGTCGTGAGTATCTCCCAGTCGCCGCCGCGCGAACCCAGCAGTGCGTTGAGCTTGCCGGTGAGCACGAGCTGGTCGGAACCGGAGCCGAGGAACACCATCGCCACCAGCAGGTCGTTCCAGACCCAGAGGAACTGGAAGATGGCGAAGGAGGCAAGCACCGGGAAGGAGAGCGGCAGCACGATCTTGATGAATATCTCGAAGTCGCTGGCGCCGTCGATACGCGCCGATTCCATCAGTTCGCGCGGCAGGCCCGCCATGTAGCTCCTGAGCAGATAGATGGCGAAGGGCAGGCCGAAACCGGTATGCGCCAGCCAGATGCCGAGATAGGTCTTCGACGGCACGCCGAAGAAAAGGCCGACGCCGTTGTAGAGCTGGAGCAGGGGAATGAGCGCCATCTGCAGCGGCACGACCAGAAGCCCGATGATCACCGCGATGATCAGCGCGCGACCCGGAAAGCGCATCCAGGCCAGCGCATAGGCGGCGAAGGCGGCGATCATGATCGGGATGACGGTGGCGGGGATGGTGACGGTCAGCGAGTTGATGAACGACCGGCCGATGCCCTCGGAGAAAAGCACCGTCTCGTAGTTCTCCGCGGTGAAGCGGGGCGGCGCCGAGGACGCGTAGTAGACGCGCTGTCCGCGTTCGCCCTCGAAGGCGACGGGCGAGGACATGACGAAGCTTCCGTCCCCGTTGAGTTGCAGCGTCACGCCGTCGCCAAGGTCGGCTGCCTCGCCGGCGGCATATTGCGTGGGGGTCGCCGAGCGCAGGCCGAAGGCGCTGATCTCGCGCGCCGGCCCGTCGCCGAAGATGTTGCCTTCGATGACGAATTTTCCGTCCTTTTCGACCTGGCTCGCGGCCGACGGCAGGCGGCCGGCCTCCGTCTGCGTGGAACTCGAGAAGGAGTTCCACCAGCCCGACGCGATGATCTGGTCCTTGTCGCGCAGCGACGACACCAGGATGCCGAGTGTTGGGATCGTCCAGATCGCGACGAAGATCAGCACTGCTATATGGACGCCGAACCGTCCGAAGAAGGATTTGCCGGCCGACTTGCCGCTGGCTTGGGCCATCTCAGAGTCCCCCTTCCTTGTTGGCCTGGCGGATGTTCCAGATCATGATCGGCAGCACGGCCAGCATGATGATGATGGCGATCGTCGCGCCGCGGCCGAAATCGCCGCCGCCGCGGAACATCCAGTCGAACATCAGATTGGCGAGCACCTGGCTGTTCCACTGGCCGTTGGTCATGGTCAGCACGATGTCGAACACCTTGAGCACGAGGATGGTGATCGTGGTCCAGACCACCGCGATAGTGCCCCAGATCTGCGGGATCATGATCTTCCAGAAGATCTGGAACGGGTTGGCGCCGTCGATCACTGCGGCTTCGATCGTCTCCTCGGGGATGCCGCGCAGAGCCGCCGACAGGATGACCATGGCGAAACCCGTCTGGATCCAGATCAGGATGACCATCAGGAAAAAATTGTTCCAGAAGGGCAGCGATATCCAGACCTGCGGATTGCCGCCCAGCCCCTGCACGAGGGCGTTGAGCAGGCCGATCTGCGTCTGCCCATCGCCGCGGTACTCGTAGATGAACTTCCAGATCACGCTGGCGCCGACGAAGGAGATGGCGAGCGGCAGGAAGATCAGGCTCTTGGCGATCGTTCCCCACCAGATCTTGTCGGTCAGCACCGCGATGACCAGGCCGAGGAAGGTGCAGGCGGCCGGCACGACTGCGAGCCACAGCAGATTGTTGAGGATCGAATTCTGGAACTCGCGGTCGCCGAACGCCCAGGCGTAATTGGCGGTGCCGACGAAATTCTCGCCCGCCCGGTCGTGGAAGGACAGGAAGAGCGTCTGCACAACCGGGTAGATCAGGTAGACCACCAGGATGATGAGAGCCGGGCCGATGAACAGCCACGGGCGGATCAGTCCCTGGCGGCGCAGATTGTCGACTGCGCTTGTTCCCGTCACGCCGCGCGACGGAAAGATCAGGTCGAGCAGCTTGTTGGCGCCCCAGAAATAGGCGATCGCGCCGCCGACGCCGACAATAATGGTGATGATGGCCGAGAGTATCTGGGCCGCCATGGCTTCCTCCCCTTGTTGCCGCACCTAGCCTGGGGCGCATGCGCCGTCAGACAGGCGTCTTGCCAGCAGTTTCCGGCACTTGGACCCGGGCCGAGGCGGCCCGGATCTGGATATTGGACAAGGCTGGAGCAGCGTGTGCTCCGCGAGGCGCGCTACTTGATCGCGTCCCAGCTCTTCTGGACGTCGGACGCCACGTCCGCGGCGGGCTTGCCGCCGACCAGGTCGATCATGCCGGTCCAGAATGCGCCGGCGCCGATTTTGCCGGGCATCAGGTCCGAACCGTCGAAGCGGAAGGTCGAGGCGTTGACGAGAATCTCGCCCTGCTTCTTCAGCTGGTCGTTGGCGTAGGCCTCCGTGTTGGCGGTCTTGAGCGCCGTCAGCAGGCCGGACTGCGCCATCCAGATCTCGTGGGCGAGCGGCATTTCGAGGAATTTGATGAACTCGCGCGCCGCCTTGGAATCCTTGGTGATGGCGAACAGTGTGCCGGCGCCGAGCACTGGATTGCCGAGTTCGGGCTTGGAAGCCATCGGCGGCAGGTAGAAGAAGTCGGCATCTTCCCCGAGCTTCGTGCCTTCCGGGAAGAAGGACGAGATGAACGAGGCCTGGCGGTGCAGGTAGCACTTCGGCGGGATGCCGAAGAGGCCCTTCGGGCTGTCGCGGAAGTCGGTCGCCGCGACCGCGGCCTTGCCGCCGTCGACATATTTGTCGTTGGTGGCGATGTCGGCGAAGACCTGCAAAGCATTGACGACCGCCGGATCGTTGAACGGAATCTCGTTGGTCGTCCACTTGTCATAGGTTTCGGGCGGCGCTGTACGCAGCATGATGTCCTCGACCCAGTCGGTCGCCGGCCAGCCGGTTGCGCCGCCGGAGCCCAGCCCGATGCACCACGGCACGCCGCCGTCGGCGACGATCTGGTCGGTCAGCGCCTGCAGCTCTTCCCAGGTCTTGGGCACTTCGTAGCCGGCTTCCTCGAAATTCTCCGGCACGTACCAGACCAGCGACTTCAGGTCGGCCTTATAGGGGAACGCGAAGAACTTTTCCGCGCCGTCCTTGTCCTTGTAGGTGCCGAGGTCGACCCAGGACTGACCGGCGCCGTAATTGTCCTTCACGAAGGTCGCGACGTCGTCGCCGAGCGGCACCAGCAGACCCTTGGAGGCCAGATCCTGCAACAGGCCGGGCTGCGGCAGGATGGCGATGTTGGGCGGGCTGCCGGCCTGCGTGTCGATGACGATCTGCTGCTCGTAGTTCTCGGACGAGGAGTAGTTGATCGTGACGCCCGTCGCCTCGATGAAATAGTCGAGCACCGAGCGGACCAGCGCCTCGTCCTCGCCGCGCCAGGGGCCGAAGATGGAGAGCGTCTCGCCCTTGAGGTCGACCTTCTTCAGGTCCTCGAAGTTTTCCCAGTGGAATTTTGAATCCTCGCCAGGCTTGAACTTCAGTTCGGCAGAGGCGGGGGCGGCGACAACGAGCGCGGCGAGTGCAGCGCCCAGCAATAGGGTCTTTTTCATTTCGGCATTCCTCCCTGTGGAACAGATGACACTGAACGGAACCTCCAATTCCGCTCTGCAGGACTTCGCCTCGAAGCTTGCCTCAGGATCAGACCAACCGCAACCGTCTGAAAGAGGACCTCAAAGCGCTTTGGCTATTCATAATATCGACACCGATTGCTCCGAAAGTCAAGCAGACGTCCGAATTAATCGGTTTAGGTTGCTGCAATGCAGCATATTTCGCAAGCACTCCAGGCAAGTTTTTGCTTCTCATGCGCGCGTTTCACGTTAAGGATTGAAATGCCGAGCCGACATCTTCCGCGGGGCGCGGCGACCTGTCATTTGAAAGCGCTTTGACTCCGGAGAGCATTGTGAACCTCAAGCAGCTGTCGGACATGCTTGACCTCTCGCAGACGACGGTTAGCCGCGCGCTGAACGGCTATCCGGAGGTCAACGAGGACACGCGCCGCCGCGTCGCGGACGCGGCCAAGCGGCACGGCTACCGTCCGAACCCGAGCGCCCGGCGGCTCGCGACCGGCAAGGCCGGCATGATCGGCTACGTCATGCCCACCGGCGCCGCGGTCGACATCGACCCGCATTTTGTCGAATTCCTGTCTGGTCTCGGCGACTATGCCCGAGGCCACGAGCTCGACCTGGTGCTTTCGCCGACCGCCGCCGACGAGGAGGAAACCACCTACCGGCGCGTCGTCGCCAACAAGCAGGTCGACGCCGTCTACGTGTCCTCGCCGCGCCCGGCGGACCGGCGCGTGACGCTGCTCAACCAGCTCGGCATCCCGTTCATCGTGCATGGCAGGAGCGAGGGGCTCGGCTTCGACTACCCGTTCATGGACATCGACAACGAGGCGGCCTTCCACGACGCCGCGCGGCTCTTGATCCAGCTCGGCCATGCGAAGGTCGGGCTGATCAATGGCGACATCGGACAGACCTTCGCGATCTTCCGCGAACGCGGCGTCCGCCGCGCGCTTGCCGCAAGCGGCCTGACGCTGGCGGCCGAACGGGTCCGCTCGGTGGCGATGACCGAGGAGAACGGCTTTCGCGCCTCGATGAGCCTGCTCCAGGGTAACGCGCCGCCCACGGCCATCCTCTGTTCCAGCCTGATCATGGCGCTCGGCGCCGTGCGCGCCATACGCGATCTCGGCTTGACGATCCCCGGCGACGTATCTCTGATTGCCCACGACGACGTTTTCCCCTGGCTGAAGCCGGAAAACTTCTCGGTGCCGCTGACGACGACGCGCTCGTCGATCCGCGCGGCCGGGAGCCGCATCGCCGAGCGGCTGGCGGCGAAGCTCTCGGGACTGGAGACGGAGCCGCGCGGCGAGGTCTGGCCAGTGGACCTGGTGGTGCGCGGCTCGATCGCCGGCGCCAAGACCTAGAACCCGCTTCGGGACAAACCGCGTTCCGGTTTCGGTCCGGCTCGCCGCTACTCCTCTTTCATCTCGCTCGCAGCCTTGGCGTCGATCAGGCCGAAGCCGAAATCGCTGTCACGGCCGGCATCGCCGAGATCCCTGGCGGTGGAGGAAAGCGCTGCCTCGATCCAGTCGGCCGAACGCTCGGGCGACGCGTGGATCAGATTGGCGATGGCCCCAGAGACGACGGCGGCGGCGAAGGATGTGCCGGTGACGAGGTCCTGTCCGCCGCCGACCGGGGCGATGACGTTCACGCCGGGCGCCGAGACGAAGACGTAGGGCCCGCGATTGGCCTGCTGCATCAACTCGTCCTTGTCGTCGGTCGCGGTGACGGCGATGACGCCGTCATAGGCCGCCGGATAGCCGTAGGGCGCTTTCGGCCCGTTGTTGCCGGCGGCGGCGACCAGAACGATGTCGCGCTCGCGCGCCGCCGCGCAGGCTTCCTCGAGGAATTCGTTCTTCGGCCCGACGAAGCTCATATTGATGATGCGCACATCCTGCTCCGCCGCCCAGTCGAGTGCGGAGAGGATGACGCCCATGGTCGACTTGCCGCCCTCGAAGGCGCGGGCGTGGTAGATCCTCGAACCCGGCGCCATCCCCCGGAATTCGCCGACACCGGCGATGAGGCCGGCCACGGAGGTGCCGTGGTCGCGCGCGGTGACCTCGACCCCGGGCATCGCGTCGAACTGGCTGGCAACCGCGTCCTTCAAGGCCGGATGCGTGTCGTCGATCGCCGTATCGATGACGGCGACCCTGACATTTTCGCCGCTGGCGCTGTCGGGGGCAAGCGCGATGCGCTGGAAAGCGTAGTTCACCACGCCGGCCGCCTGCTGCAGGTCGTAGACGTGATTTGGCGCACGCCGGGTCGTGCGCCCGTCGCCGGCAAGCTGCGCCAGCACCACGCCGACCGGGCGGCCGTCCGGAATGCCGAAGCGCACCAGCGTCGAACCGAGCAGCGTCGAGCTCCGCTGCGAGCGGACCTCGAGCCCGAAGGCGGCGGCGATGGCGGCGGCGACCGCTGCGTCGCCGTCGACGGTGACCAGCACCTCGTCTGGAACGAAGGCGCCCGATACGGCGACCGGCGCGGCCGTCGGCGGCGCTACCGCAAGCGCGCCCGGCGGAACCGGCGGAGGCGCGGGCGGATCGGCTGGCTGATCAGATGGCGGCGTCCCGGCGGCAGCGGCATCAGCGGCCGCCGGGGGTTCCGCCGGATCGGCCGGATCGGAGGTCGCGCCGGGCGGCGGATTGGGGAAGAGATCGACGATCAGCCCGGGCAGCAGGACCGCGTTGGGATTGGCATCGGCGGCGTTCGGGCCGTCGGCCGCGACCGCCGGACCGGCCGGCGTCGTGTCCGGGGCATCAGGATTTGGCGCCGAGGGCTCGCCCTGCACGGTAAATTCGTCGGGTCGCGCCGCTCCCGGCACGCAGTCCGGCCCGCCGGCGGCCTGCAGCCGCAGGCATTCGAGATCGGCCTCGGTCAGGCTCGGGTCGTTGGTCTGCGCGGACGCGGAAAAGGCGGCGATAAGAACCGCCGCCCAAACAAGCGTTGCAAATCCGTAGCGCGCACTAACCGCCATCGCCCGGCTTCCTCCCGGTCAGCACAGTGTCGGCAAAGGGCTGGGCAGCAATAAGGCCGACAATGCGATCATAATCCGCGGCGGTTTCCACGGGAATGCCGATCTTGAAAACACCGCCGGAGGCCGGTCCGGACAGGATGGTCGCGCCCTGGCCGGACAGGAAGGCGGCGACGTCGGCGATCCTGGCCTCCGGCTTGAAGGTGACCAGCGCGAAGGGAAGATCGGGCTGCCCCCAGCCGGCGATTTCGACCGGGCCGCCGCGGCCGCCGGGACCCATTGCCGTCTGCACCAGCACCAGCGCCACCGCTGCGGCGGCCGCCGCCCAGGCGAAGCTCGCCGGGATCGCCAAAAAACCGCTCCACAGCCGCGCAAGCGCCGAGCCCGCCGAAGCGCGCGCCGGAACGGCCTCCGCGTCGAGCGTCCTTGAAAAGCGGCTCAGGGCGTCGGCGGGCGGCCGTATGGCGTCGTTGGCGGCGGAAGTGCCGGAGAACTCCGCCTCGGCTTCCTCGAGCGCGGCCATGGCGCCGGGATCGGTCGCCAGCCAATCTTCCACGGCGGCGAGATCGGCGCCGTCGAGCGTACCGTTCAGGTAGAAGGGCAGCAGCGCCTCGAGTTCGTCGCGCCGCGACATGTTTCCGGTGTTCTCTTGCGGGCTCATGGCCATCCCCTTTCGAAGCCGGCAGCCTGCAGGGCCTCGCCGAGTTTCTTGCGGGCGTAAAACATGCGGGTCTTCACCGTGGCGGCCGGGATCGACAGGATCTCGGCGATCTCGGCGACCGACTTGGCATGGTAGTAGGCGAGATCGATGACGGTGCGGTGTTCCTCGGGCAGCGCGTTGACCATGCCGCGCAAGGCGGTCGCCTTGTCGTCCTTCATGACGGCGACCTCGGGCGTATCGGCCGTGTCGGGTACGGCCGCCGCCGCGTCGTCGTCGATCCAGACCTCCTTCTTCTTGCGCAGCGCCGACAGCGCCTTGAAACGGGCTATGCCGAGCAGCCAGGTCGACACTTCCGAGCGGCCTTCGAAGGCCGGCGCCTGCCGCCACAATTCGAGGAAGACTTCGCTTGCAATATCGTCAGCCATCGTTTCCGATCCCGTCTGGCGCGCCACGAAGCGGTAGACCCGAGCGTGGTGGCGCATGAACAGGAGCCTGACGGCGGCGCGATCTCCCTTGGCGACCCGCTCCACGAGTTCGCGGTCGGACTGCTGGCCGGGTGCTGCGGTCATGGTAACCATGAGGCTCCTGCAGGCTCAGTCGCGCGTAGCCGGCGAAAGGTTCACCGGAATATTCGGACTCTGGCTTTAGCCGATGTGGCCTGCGGGCGGAAGGGTGCGTTTCCCCTGCCCATTTCCAGACGAGGGGCGGAAAGTCCGCGCCCGATGATTGCGGCCTGTCCACCCCGCCTGCTATGCGCGCGGCATGCCGCCGCTGCCGACCCTCCCCGTCACGGAAATCCTGCCGCAGCTTGCGCGGGCGCTCGACGCCGGCGTCAGCGCCGTGCTGGTCGCGCCGCCCGGCGCCGGCAAGACGACGCTGGTGCCGCTGGCGCTGCTCGGAGCACCCTGGCTGAAAAACGGCCGCATCGTGCTGCTGGAGCCGCGCCGGCTCGCCGCCCGTGCCGCGGCGCGGCGCATGGCCTCGCTGCTGGGCGAGGAGCCGGGCGCAACGGTCGGCTACGCCATGCGCATGGAAAGCCGCATGTCGGCGAAGACGAAGGTCATGGTCGTCACCGAGGGCGTGCTGGCGCGCATGATCCTCGACGATCCCGAACTGCCCGGCGTCTCCGCCGTGCTGTTCGACGAGTTCCACGAGCGTTCGCTCGACGGCGATTTCGGGCTGGCGCTGGCGCTCGACGTGCAGGGCGCGCTGCGGCCCGACCTCAGGCTTCTGGTGATGTCGGCCACGCTCGACGGCGCGCGGGTGGCAAGGCTGCTCGAAGGCGCCGCCGTGATCGAAAGCGCCGGGCGTGGTTTTCCGGTCGAAATCCGCCACGAGGAGCGGCCGGCCGGAATGCCGGTCGAGGACGCCATGGCCAGGGCGATCCGCGAGGCGGCCGCGACCGAGCCGGGCGGCGTGCTCGCCTTCCTGCCCGGCCAACGCGAGATCGAGCGCACCGCCGAGCGTCTCGAAGGCCGGCTGCCGGCAGATTGCGACATCGTCCCGCTCTACGGCCAGCTCGACGGCAAGGCGCAGGACGCGGCGATCCGCCCGGCGCCCGCCGGCCGCCGCAAGGTCGTGCTCGCCACCGCCATCGCCGAAACCTCGATCACCATCGACGGCGTGCGCGTGATCATCGATTCCGGCCTGTCGCGGCTGCCTCGCTACGAGCCAGCGACCGGCCTGACGCGGCTGGAGACGGTGCGCGTCAGCCGCGCCTCCGCCGACCAGCGCGCCGGCCGCGCCGGCAGGACCGGGCCGGGCATTGCCATCCGTCTGTGGCGCGCCGAGCAGACGGCGGCGCTGCCTGCCTTCACGCCGCCGGAGATCCTGCAGGCGGACCTGTCGGGCATGCTGCTCGACTGCGCCGCATTCGGCGTCTCAGACCCCTCGGCCCTGCGCTTCCTCGACCCGCCGCCCGGCCCGGCGCTCGCCGAGGCGCGCGCTCTTCTCACCGGCCTCGGCGCGATCGACGAGGCCGGCCGGCTGACGCCATCGGGCGAAGCGATGCGCAGGCTGGCGCTGCCGGCGCGGCTGGCGCACATGGTCGCCGAGGCCGCACGGGGCGGACAGGCCGAAACCGCCGCGGAACTCGCCGTGCTGATCACCGAGCGCGGGCTGGGGGGCGACAGCGTCGACCTGGAGCGGCGGCTGACCCGCTTCCGTGGCGAACGCGGCCCGCGTGCGACCGCGGCGCGAGGACTGGCTGAAAGGCTGGCGAGGCAGGCGCAAGACACCGCCCGCAAGCGTCGCGATGACCCGACCAGCCCCGGCGCGCTGCTGCTCAATGCCTGGCCGGACCGCGTTGCCAAGGCGCGGAGCGAGCGCGGAAAGTTCCTGCTCGCTAACGGGAGCGGTGCTCGTCTCGACGCGACCGACCCGCTGGCGGGCGAGGCGTTTCTCGTCGTCGCCGATCTGCAAGGCAAGGCGCAGAGCGCCCGCATAGCCTCGGCCGCCGCGGTGTCCGAGGACGACATCCGCGCCGCCCTCTCTCATCGCATCGAGACCCGCACCGAAACCGCCTTCGATGCCGAAAAGCGCTCCGTGCGCGTCAGGGAGACCGCCCGCCTCGGGGCCATCGTGCTGTCGGAGCGCATGCTGCCGCCCCCGTCCGGCGCGGAGGCGGACCGGGCGATCGTTTCGGCGATCCGGGAACATGGCCTTGCGCTGCTGCCCTGGACAACCGACGCCGAGACGCTGCGCCAGCGCCTGTCATGGCTGCATCGCGGCCTCGGCGCGCCCTGGCCCGATGTTTCGGACGAGGCGCTCACTTCCGCGCTGGAAGATTGGCTGCTGCCCTTCCTGCAAGGCCAATCGTCTTTCGCCCGAATCGATCCGGGCGTCCTCCATACCGGGCTGATGTCGCTGGTCCCGCACGATCTGCAGAGGAAGATCGGGTCCCTCGCACCTACGCATTTCGACGCGCCGTCGGGCAGCCGCGTGCCGATCCGCTACGACGGCGAATGGCCGGTGCTGGCGATCCGCGTGCAGGAGCTGTTTGGGCTGGACACGCATCCGTCCATCGCAAATGGTAAGGTCCCGCTTACGCTGGAGCTGCTCTCGCCCGCGCACCGTCCGATCCAGACGACGCGCGACCTGCCGGGCTTCTGGCGCGGCTCCTGGGCGGACGTGCGCGCCGACATGCGCGGCCGCTATCCGAAACATGTCTGGCCCGACGACCCGCTGGCGGCCGTTGCCACCGCCCGCGCCAAGCCGCGCGCGAAATGAAATAAAGCATTCCAGCAAAGCGTGTTCGGCGGTTTTGCGTTCGGAATTGCGCGGGAACAATCTATACGAATTGCACGACCGCAACGATATGGTGTGACGACCATGGCCCTCAACACGCTCGATCTCGGCCAGAGCCAACGGCTGCGCCTCAATACGCTGGTGCGCCTTCGCTGGCTGGCGATCGTCGGCCAGAGCGTTTCCGTCGTCGTCGTCGCCTATGGGCTCAGCTTCCCGATGCCGGTCGTGCCCTGCTTCGCGCTGATCGGCTGCTCGGCTGCGCTCAATGTCTATCTTGCGCTGCAATACCCGGCCACGCACCGGCTGCAGCCGAACGCTGCCTTCGGCATCCTCACCTTCGACGCGCTGCAGCTTGCCGGCCTGCTCTACATGACCGGCGGCCTAACCAATCCGTTTTCGCTGCTGATGGCGGTTCCGGTCGTGGTGTCGGCGACCTCGCTGCCGCTCGGCATGACGGCGTTGCTGGGCGGCATCGTCGTCGCCACCGCGACGCTGCTCGCCTTCTTCCATCTGCCGCTGCCCTGGTATGACGGAGCCGAGATCGCCATGCCCTTCATCTATGTCGCCGGCAGCCTGGTGGCGCTGTCGTCGTCGATCGCCTTCACCGGCATCTATGCCTTTCGGGTCGCCGAGGAAGCCAGGCTGCTCGCCAACGCGCTGTCGGCGACGGAACTCGTGCTGCAGCGCGAGCAGCACCTTTCGGCGCTCGACGGGCTGGCGGCTGCCGCCGCCCACGAGCTCGGCACGCCGCTCGCAACCATCGCCTTGGTCGCCCGCGAGATGGAGCGCGCTCTGGGCTCGGACGCGACTTACGCCGAGGACGTGAAGCTGTTGCGCTCGCAAAGCGAACGCTGCCGCGAAATCCTCAAGCGGCTGACCAGCCTGTCCTCCGAAGGCGAGGTGCACCTCGCCCGCCTGCCGCTCACCTCGCTGGTCGAGGAGGTGACGGCGCCGCACCGCGATTTCGGCATCGCCATCAAGCTCGAGCCGGGCGAGCGGCAAGGCCCAGAGCCGGTCGGCCGGCGCAATCCCGGCGTCATCTACGGGCTCGGCAATCTGGTCGAGAACGCCGTCGACTTCGCCAAGGAGCGCGTCTCCGTTCACTGGCGCTGGAACGACGAGCAGGTCGTGTTCACCATCGTCGACGACGGGCCGGGCTTCCCGCCCGAGATCGTCAGCCGCATCGGCGAACCCTATGTGTCGACGCGCCAAGGCGCCGAGCGCGGCGGTGGGCTGGGGCTCGGCCTGTTCATCGCCAAGACGCTGCTGGAGCGCTCCGGCGCGACGCTGTCCTTCCGCAACTCGAACACGCCGGGCGAAGGCGCCCTGGTCGAGATTTCCTGGCCGCGCGCCGCCTTCCTGGCGCCCGTGCAGGCGGCCGAGCCGATGTTCGACACGGCCTGAATCGCGGCGAAATTGGACAAGCCGGCTCACTGGTCATATTTGAGGGCCATATTGCAAAGCGGATAGAGATGATGACCCCGGACGAGATAACCGAGATTGGCACGATCGATGGCGACGCCTCGCTGCTGATCGTCGACGACGACAAGCCCTTCCTGACTCGCCTTGCGCGCGCCATGGAAGGCCGCGGCTTTACCGTCGACACCGCCGAGAGCGTCGAGGAGGCGGTCGCCAAGGCCCGCGCCAATCCGCCGGCCTATGCCGTGGTCGACATGCGGCTCGGCGACGGCAACGGGCTCGACGTGGTCGCCGCCATCCGCGAGGGGCGCAAGGACGCCCGCACCGTCATCCTCACCGGCTACGGCAACATCGCCACCGCCGTCACCGCGGTGAAGCTCGGCGCGATCGACTATCTGTCCAAGCCCGCCGACGCCGACGACGTCTACGCAGCGCTGACCCGCACCTCAGGCGAGCGCGCAGCACCCCCGGAAAACCCGATGTCGGCCGACCGGGTGCGCTGGGAGCATATCCAGCGCGTCTACGAGATGTGCGACCGCAATGTCTCGGAAACCGCGCGGCGGCTCAACATGCACCGCAGGACCTTGCAGCGCATCCTGGCCAAGCGGGCGCCGAGATGAGGGAGTAGGGAGTAGGGGAAAAACGGAGCAGGCTCCCATCACTACTCACTACTCACTACTCACTACTCACTACTCACTACTCACTACTCACTACTCACTACTCACTACTCACTACTCACTTTCCCCGTCCAACGCCGGCACCGCCACGCCCGCCAGTTCCGCCGCGAGCAGCCGCGCCGCGCCTGCGCGTGCGATCCTCAGCATCAGCGCCTTGCGCGTCGCCGGCAGCATGCGGTGCTCGGGCGCGTCGCGCAGCATCTCCGCGCCGTAGCCGTCCGAAAGGATGAAGCCGCATTCCCTAGGAAAGATTTCCGCCGGCACGTCCGGATGCGTGGCGAAGAAGAAGCGGTCGGCAAACAGCCTATATTCCGGCCATTTGCGGTCGACGCGAAAATCCTCGACCGAGGACTTTATCTCGATGATCCAGATGTCGCCCTTCCTGGTCAGCGCGACGAGGTCGGCGCGGCGTCCGGTGGCCAGGCTGAGCTCGGGCAGCACATGCGCACCCATTTCGGACAACAACCGCTGCACGCCGCGGCGCACCATCATGGCGCGCGCCGACTGGCGGCCGTCTACAAGCGGGTTCTGGAGAATCGGCGAAACGATTGGCATGGCGCACCATGCCAGCTTTTGTTCACGATTTGAACCCCGCGCGGCGAGGCGCCGCGCCGGGATCAGTTCCGGTCGAAAGGCGATCCGGCGCCGTTTGCCGTGACGGTGTCCAGCTTCCCGCGGCGAACCAAGATCGGCTTCTCGTATTGCTTTTTCATGTACCCGCTCCGCGTCAGTATCTTGCCCTAGGTTCCATACCAGGGAGGATCGGTCAACCGTCGGACTTAACTCGCGGTCATCCCGCCCGCCATATCGTCGAGGATCGGGCAATCCGGGCGCTCGTCGCCGTGGCAGGCGTGGATCAGCGTCTGCAGCGTCGCGCGCATCGACTGCAGCTCGCGCACCTTCTCCTCGATGGCGGCGACATGGCTCCTCGCGATCTCGCGCACGTCGTGGCTGGCGCGGCTCTTGTCGCGGTAGAGCGCCATCAGCTGGCGGCAGTCCTCGATCGAGAAGCCGAGCCCGCGCGCACGCCGCAGGAAGGTGAGCCGGTGGATGTCGTCGCCGGAATAGTCGCGGTAGCCGTTCTGCGCCCGCGCCGGACGGATCAGGCCGATGTCCTCGTAATAGCGGATGGTCTTCGCGGGGAGGCCCGAGCGGCGGGCGGCGGCGCCGACATTCATGGTGGTGAGTCCTTGATTCCGTCCCGGCCATTTCCGGGCCATTGATTTTGCTTCACATTCTCGTGACACCTGTTGCCAAAATGCCATAGAGAACCGCTTACTTGGCGTCACACGCCGCATATAGGCAATCTGCGCTTGGCAGACAAAGGCCGCGCAACCTAAGAATGGCGAAAATGCGGCCCGAATCGGGCCATGACGCGGACGGGATACCAGGACCAATCATGCGGATCAAATCACTGCTCGTTGCTGCCGGGCTTGCCATGGCGACTGCGCTTGCCGGCTGTTCGACCGACGGCATCACCGGCGTTTCGTTCGCCAGCTACGGCGCACGCACCGACGCTGGCTACCGCGTTCCGGCCATACCGATCACCAAGGTTGCGAGCAAGTACCGCCGCCAGACCGTGAATTACCAGACCAATGAAAAGCCCGGCACCATCGTCGTCGATACGGGCCAGAAGTTCCTCTACTTCGTCCAGCCCGGCGGCAAGGCGATACGCTACGGCATCGGCGTCGGCAAGGAAGGCTTCGAATGGAAGGGCACGGCGCGCATCGGCGCCAAGCGCGAATGGCCGGTGTGGACGCCGCCGCCTGCGATGATCAAGCGCCGGCCCGATCTCGCCAAATGGCGAGGCGGCATGCCGGGCGGCCCGCAGAACGCGCTCGGCGCGCGCGCCATGTACCTGCACAACAAGGGCGGCGATTCCGGCTACCGGCTGCACGGCACGCCCGAGTGGTGGTCGATCGGCAAGGCGATGTCTTCGGGCTGCATCCGCATGCTGAATCAGGACGTCATCGACCTCTACAGCCGTGCCAGCGTCGGCGCCAAGGTCGTCGTGAAGTAGAGTTTCGCATATCCGCGGACCGTCTCGGCAACAAGGGTGGTCCTAGACAGAAAACCGGGTCGGGGGGCCCGGTTTTTTGTTGTCTGCCCTCGCGTCAGGCCGTAAACCGGCATCAGGCGCGACACCGGCCCCCGGTTCGGATATGGGCAGGTACCGCGTGCGGCGAAGCGGTGTCCGGAAAGTGTGCTGATCGGCAAGGTCGCGACGGTATCGCCGCCGGCGGCCGGCGGTGTATCCGAAAGAAGGCGAAGGGGTCGATATGAGCGAACGGTTCGAGACGCGTGGGGAGATAGGGCATTCCATCGCCGGCGTGAGGGATCAGCTCTCGCTGCAGGCCCGGGTCTTCACCGTGGCGGTCGGCATCTCGGTAATCGTGCTCGGCTTCCTCTACTACCAGTACATGGGGCTCGCCGAAAAATACGCCGATCTGCAGGCCGCGCACGCCAGGATCGAGACGCAACTCGAAGCCGCGATCGCCAGCGTCGCCAGGGTGAAGGTGGATACCGAACAGGGCCGCGTCGATGCGCGGGACATCAAGAGCCTGCTCGAGGCTGCGCTGAAGCCGCCGGGAGCCCCCACCAGCGCGTCATTCCCGGGATGGCTTGGTATCAGGGCGGACGGGCCGAAGGAAGCGAAAGCGCTCATCGACCAGTACAAAACGCCGGTCTGGATCTACGCGACCAGCCCGATGGAATAGCCTTCAGCGTCGCGCGTCGGTTCGGACGCGCAACAAAGCTCGGCTCTATTTGTGAAACCGAAGTTTTTGCCGTCAGGCGACCTGCTCGACCTGCTGCACTTCCGGCACGAAATGCTTGAGCAGGTTCTGGATGCCGTGCTTCAGCGTCGCCGTCGATGACGGGCAGCCCGCGCAGGCGCCTTTCATGTTCAGGAACACCGTGCCGTTCTCATAGCCGCGGAAGGTGATGTCGCCGCCATCCTGGGCGACCGCCGGGCGCACCCGCGTGTCGAGCAGTTCCTTGATGGTGACGACGATCTCCTCGTCGGCCTTGTCGTAGAACTCGCCTTCCTGCTCCGTGCGGTCGGCCGTCGCCTGGCTGCCGGTAATCATCACCGGCGCCCCCGACATGAAGTGTTCCATGATGGCGCCGAGGATGGCGGGCTTCAGATGCTGCCATTCCAGGCCCTCGTCCTTGGTCACGGTGACGAAGTCGTAGCCGAAGAACACGCCCGTCACGCCCGCTATGGAGAACAGCTTTCCAGCCAGCGGCGAAGCCTGAGCGGCGCCTTCCGCGTCGCGGAAATCGGCGGTGCCCTCGGCAAGCACTTCCTTGCCGGGCAGGAATTTCAGGGTCGCCGGGTTGGGGGTCGCTTCGGTCTGGATAAACATCGTCGTCTCCGTGGCCGTTCGAGCAATCGGCCGCTTCTTTGGAATAATTCTAAATAGGCCTGTTTTCAGTCACATTCAAGCGAAAGCGATGCTTCCTCGCCGGGCCGGCAGGAACGGTTTTCTCCCGGGACGGCCGAATCGAGGTCGTTCAGGCCAGGCTGTCGATTTCCTCGTCCGAGAGGTTCTGCGGCACGACCGTGACCGGAATGGGGAAGGCGGCGCCCTTGCCGGCGATCGAGGCGACCAGCGGCCCCGGTCCCTCCTTCGCCGCGCCCGCCGCCAGCACCAGGATCGCGATGTCCTGGTCTTCCTCGATCAGCTTGTGGATCTCGTCGGCCGGTTTGCCTTCGCGGATGACCCGTTCCGGCTCGATGCCGACCTGCTCGCGCACCTTGGTCGCATAGACGTCGAGCGCGGCGCCAGCCGCCTGCATCGCCTCCTCGCGCATGATCTTCTCGACGCCCAGCCAGTGCTGGAAGTCGCCCGGCTCGATGACGTAGAGCAGCACCAGAACGCCGCCGGTGCTCTTGGCGCGCTTCGAGGCATAGGCGACGGCGCGCTCGCATTCCGGCGTATCGTCGATGATCGCCAGGAACTTCCGGCGATGGCCGGCTTCCCGGCTGAGACGTTTGGAGACCATGGACTACTCCCTCACGCGGCCGCTGGTCGATCGGCGCAATCTGCCACCCGCCGGCTCAGGCGGCAAGCCGAGGCCGGTGGTCCAGCCACGGCTCCTGCCAATCAGTTGCCCAGCAACCCGACGATCTCGCGCACCGTCTTCATCGTCGCCTCGGCCTGCATACCCGCCCGTTCGCCGCCGTCGCGCAGCACCGAATCGACATAGGCATGGTCGGCCGAGATACGGCGCATCTCGCCGGCGATCGGCGCGAGTTTCTCGACCGCCAGGTCGGCCAGCGCCGGCTTGAACGCGGAGAACTGCTTGCCGCCGAACTCGGCCAGAACGTTCTCCTTGCTCGTCTCGGCAAGCGCGGCATAGAGCACGACGAGATTTTCCGCCTCCGGCCTGCCCTTCAGCCCGTCGGCCTCGGACGGCAGGCCATCCGGATCGGTCTTTGCCTTCCTGATCTTCTTCGAGATCGTCTCGGCGTCGTCGGTCAGGTTGATGCGCGACAGGTCGGAGGGATCGGACTTCGACATCTTCTTCAGTCCGTCGCGCAGGCTCATGACGCGCGGCGCGGGGCCCTCGATAAGCGGCTCGGTCAGCGGGAAGAAGCCGTTCACCGTCTCCTCGCCGACCTTCATCTCGACGCCGGCGCCAAGCTCGGCGATGCGGGCCGAAAAGTCGTTGTTGAATTTCTGGGCGATGTCGCGCGTCAGTTCCAGATGCTGCTTCTGATCGTCGCCGACCGGCACATGGGTGGCGCGGTAGACCAGAATGTCGGCCGCCATCAGCGTCGGATAGGCAAACAGGCCGACGCTGGCGTTCTCGCGGTCCTTGCCGGCCTTCTCCTTGAACTGCGTCATGCGGTTCAGCCAGCCCATGCGCGCCACGCAGTTGAAGATCCAGGCGAGCTCGGCATGCTGCACGACGCGGCTCTGGTTGAAGACGATGTGTTTTCGCGGATCGATGCCGGCCGCCAGGAAGGCGGCGGTCACCTCGCGCGTCGCGCGGATGAGCTCCGCCGGTTCCTGCCAGGTGGTGATCGCATGCATGTCGACGACGCAATAGATGCAGTCGTGGCTGTCCTGCAGCTGCACGAAGCGGCGGATCGCGCCAAGATAATTGCCGAGATGGAGGTTGCCCGTCGGCTGGACGCCGGAAAAGACGAGCGGCTTGAAACTGGACATTCTTGTTCCTTTGGCTTGTGGAGGGCCGTTCAGCATGGTCCCCAACCCGACGGTCAGCGCAGCAGAAGTTGCGGACTTTTCGGGACGGGTCATGCGTCTAGCAGATATGCGAGACGACTGTCCTTGCGGACGGCGCGCTTATGGACGAGCGCGCGCTTCGGATCAAGCCTATGCCTTCGCGCCAACGGGCTTGTCGGCGGCCGGGGCGCGCCCGGCCCTGTCGACGAGCCCTACCAGCGGCTTCAGCGCCGAGGGCAGGCGGTCGGCCAGGATTGCGAACAGAAGCGAGCCGACGACGGTGGCTGCAAGCACCAGGACGAATTTGGTCCACATTCCGGCGTCGAGCGGCAGCACGTAAAACAGCGCCGCCACCACGACGGTCTGGTGGACGATGTAGAGCGGAAAGATCTTGCGGTTGAGCCAGGCGAGCGTTGTGCTGGAGCGGTTGAAATACAGCGCGAAATAGCCGACGAGGGCAAGGATCATCGACCAGGCCAGCGCGAAGAGCAGTATCTTGAAGAGCGGCGTCATCTGGTCGTAGTCGCCGATGAAGAGCCGGCCCGCATCGGTCCAGGAATAGACGTAGAGATAGGCCGCGCATGTCAGCGACAAGCCCAGACTGACATGGCGGCGCGCCACGATCGCGCCGATCACCGCCGCATGGTGCTTCGCGACGAGGAAGCCCAGCCCGAACCAGCTCGCCCAGGTCGCGAACCAGGCGCCGTCATTGACGAGTGCATTGGTCTGGCGCGGGAAAAACGGCGTCAACGCGAGGTTCAGCACGAGCGGCAGCAGGAAGAAGAGATAGATCGCGTCGCCGCTCGCCTTTTTCTCAAACCAGTCCGCCACCGGCCGCATCGCCGGATGGCCAAGCAGCCGGAACACCGGGTAGCAGACGAAGCACATGACGACGAGATAGCCGACGAACCACATATGGGCCCAGGTGAAGTTGCCCTCCGGATATTTGCCCTCGGTGAAATAGCGGGTCAGCCAGAAGGCCGGCAACGAGCCTTCATAGCCGTCCTCCCAGATGCGCTCGTACCAGACTTGCGGCACGACGATCACGCACATGGCGAAGATCAGCGGCACGAACAGCCGCAGGAAACGCTCCTTGAGGAAGCCGAGCCCGCCGCTCGAGCGGAAGACGAACCACGTGCCCATGCCGGAGACGAAGAAGAGCAACGCAAGGCGCCACGCGCGCGGATGTTTCATCACCAGCGACAGCGTCTCGCTGCCTTCGGTGCTCTTCAGAAGCCAGTTCATGTCGGGAAAGAAGGCGACCGACGAGTGGTAGACGATCAGGAGCGCGAAGGCGAAGACGCGCAGCGCATCGACGTAATAAAGCCGCCCTGCCGACTGCATGACTCACACCCCGTACACACCATACCCGACCCGTCACCGGGCACCCGCTCCGGTTGTGACGGCATTTCGTTAAGAAAGTTTGGGTTCCGTCGGTAGGATTAGAAACGACCGTTAATAGAGGCCTATTCCGCGTCGACCGGCGTCGTGCCCGCGCCGCCCTTGCGCCTGACATTCCTGCGGATCATGCCGAGGTCGGCGCCGCCGAGCCCGAAGGCCGCCGCGAAATAGAGGAGCATCGCGCCCGCCACGATCCCGGCAAGCGCCACCGCCTGCGTATAGAAGGGAGAGGCAGAGGCAAGCTGCGGCGTCAGATACGCCGCCGCAGCATAGATCGCGCCCGCCATCGCCGCTGAAGCCAGTACCAGCCGCGGCATTCTTTTCACCAGGCCGGCGTCGCTTTTCCAGTGCCCCCGCTTGATCAGCACGCCGAACAGCAGCGACGCGTTCACCCAGCCGGCCACCGCCGACGCCGTGGCGATTCCCGCCGCGCCCATCGTCGGGAACAGCCATAGCGCTACCGAGATGTTCACGGCGACCGAGACACCCGCGAACAACATCGGCGTCCTGGTGTCTTCGCGCGCAAAATACCCGGGCGTGAAGGCCTTGATCAGCACGAAGGCTGGCAGGCCGATGCCGAAGATGGCGAGCACTTCGGCGACGACCGCCGTATCGGCGGGCGTGAACGCACCGCGCTCGTAGAGTACGCGCACGATCGGCTCCGCCATGGTCATCAGGGCGGCCGCCGCCGGCAGCGTCAGGAACAGGGTGAACTCGACCGAACGGTTCTGCAAATTGGCCGCCTCGATGCGGTTGCCGGAGCGCAGCGCGCGCGCCAGTTCCGGCAGCAGCACGACGCCGACCGCGACGCCGACGACGCCGAGCGGCAGCTGATAGACGCGGTCGGCCAAGTTGAGCGACGGCACCGCTCCGGCCCGGCCGGACGCGATGGCGGTGCCGACAAGCGTGTTGATCTGCGTGATGCCGCCGGTGATGGCGGCCGGCAGCGCCAGCCACAGCAGGCGCCTGACGTTGCGCGTCAGGCGCGGGCGGCGAAAGCCGATTGACACGCCGGCGTGCCGCACCGCGAAGAAGACGATGCCGAGCTGCACCAGGCCGGCCGCGAGCACGCCCCAGGCCAGCGCCAGGCCGACCTCCCTGCCGTCATAGCCGCCATACCAGGCCACGGCGAGGACGCCGACCAGTATGACGTTGAGGAACACCGGCGCGATGGCCGCCGCGAAATAGCGATGCAGCGAATTCAGCATGCCCGCCATCATGGCGCCGAGCGACATGCAGATCAGATAGGGGAACATGATCGCCGCCAGCTCGACGGTGAGCAGCAGCTTGCCGGGATCGTCGGCGAAGCCCGGCGCGATCGCGTAGCGGATGACGAAAGGCATCGCGAGTTCCATGACGATCGTCAGCACCAGCAGGATGCTGAACAGCACGCCGAACACTTCCTCGGAGAATTTTTTCGCGCCGGCCACGCCGCCGGCTTCGATCTCCCTGGCGAACAGGGGCACGAAGGCGGCGTTGAACGCGCCTTCCGCGAACAGCCGCCGGAATGTATTCGGAAACTGGAACGCCGCGTAGAAGGCCTCGGCGACCGGTCCGGTGCCAAGTGCGGCCGCCATCAGCATCTCGCGGGCGAAGCCGAGGATGCGGCTCGCCATCGTGCCCGACCCGACGGTGGCGAATTTTTTCACAAGGCTCATGCGGGTTCCATCACTCCGCCGCCGCCTTCGCTTTCGCCGCGCGCTCGGCCGCCACGGTTCCTTCCAGCGTTGCGATCAGCCGCTTCTTCACCGTCTCCTGCCGGGTCGGGTTCTCGATCTTCGAGCCGGTCAGGTCGGTCACGTAGAAGGTGTCGATCACCTTCTCGCCGAAGGTGGTGATGTGGGCCGAGGCGATGTCGAGCGACAGGTCCGACAGCGTGCTGGTGATCTCCGACAGCAGGCCCGGCCGGTCGAGCCCCTCCACCTCGATGACGGAGAAGCGGTTCGACAGCGAATTGCCGATGTCGACGCGCGGCTTGATCTTGAACGTCTTGGCGCCGCGCTTCGGCTTGGTGCGCCTGGCGATCATCTCAGGCAGCCACGCCTGGCCCGACAGCACATCCTCGATGAGCTTGCCGACGCGCTCGGCGCGCCGCCGCTCGTCCTCGTCGCGGTCGAATTCGCGCGAGATGAGTATCGTGTCGAGCGCGCGCCCGTCGGCGGTGGTGAATATCTGCGCGTCGACGATGTTGCCGCCCGCCGCCGCGCAGGCGCCGGCGACGACCGACAGCAGGCGCGGGTGATCCTGCGCCAGCACGGTGATCTCCGTCACCGCCTCGAAGGTATGCGTCTTCACCATGGTCGCCAGCTTTTTCCTCGCCGCATCCGCCTCGCGGATGAACTCGGCATGGCGAAGCTGGTCCTTCAGGTCGACGGTGAGCAGATAGTTCTCGTAGTGCAGCCGGACATATTTGCGGCGCGCCTTCTCCGGCCAGTCGGCAAGCCCCGCGGCAAGCCGTTCGCGCGCCCCGCTAGCGCGTTCGGCGCGCGTCACCTCGGAGAAGCCGCCGGTCAGGAGCAGTTCGGTCTCGTAGTAGAGCGTGCGCAGGAGCTGGCCCTTCCAGCCGTTCCACACGCCCGGCCCGACGCCCCTGATATCGCATACGGTGAGCACCAGCAGCAGTTTCAGCCGCTCGACCGACTGCACGACCGAGGCGAAATCGTCGATCGTCTTCCTGTCGTTGAGGTCGCGCGTCTGCGCCGTCATCGACATGACGAGATGGTTCTCCACCAGCCAGGCGACGGTCTCGGTGTCGGCCGCCGACAGGCCCATATGCGGACAGATGCGCCGCGCGATCCTCGCGCCAGCCTCGGAATGGTCCTCGGGCCGGCCCTTGGCGATGTCGTGCAGCAGCACTGCCACGTAGAGCACCTCGCGGCTTTTCCTGAGACCAGGCATCAGCGCGTGCGACAGCGGATGGATCCTCTCTCCGTCGCCGCGCTCGATCTCGTGCAGCACGCCGATGCAGCGGATGAGGTGCTCGTCGATCGTGTAGTGGTGATACATCGAGAACTGCATCATCGCGACGATCTTGCCGAAGTCGGGGATCAGCCTGCCGAGCAGGCCGGCCTCGTTCATCCGCCGCAGGTTGAGATCCGGATTGCGGTCCGAAGTCAGAAGATCGAGGAACAGCCTGTTCGCTTCCGGGTCGCGGCGCAGGTTCCTGTCGACGAGGCCAAGCGAGCGGGTGAGCAGCTTCAGCGCGTCGGGGTGGAATTCCAGCCCGTGCTTGTCGGCGAACCAGAACAGCCTCAGCATGTTGACCGGATCGCGCCGGAAGACGTCGGCGTCGGCGATGTTGATGCGGTGGTTGTCGACGATGAAATCGCTGGTGCCGGCGAGCTTGCGCTTGCGGCGCTGGAACGTCAGGAAGATGCGGTTGAAGCCGGGAACGTGTTTTGCCTGCTCCTCCTCCAGCGCCGCGCAGAAGATGCGGGTCAGGTCGCCGACCTCCTTGGCGATCAGGAAGTAGTGCTTCATGAAGCGCTCGACCGCCGACAGGCCGGGATGCCGGGTGTAGCCCAGCCGCTGCGCGATCTCGCTCTGGATGTCGAAATGCAGCCGCTCCTCGGCCTTTCCGGTCACGAAATGCATGTGGCAGCGCACGGCCCACAGGAAGTCTTCCGCCTTGCGGAACTGATCGTATTCCCCCTGGGTGAACACGCCCTGGTCGACCAGTTCGTCGGCCGTGCGCACGCGATAGAAATATTTGCCGATCCAGAACAGCGTCTGCAGGTCGCGCAAGCCGCCCTTGCCGTCCTTGACGTTGGGCTCGACGAGGTAGCGCGTATCGCCCGCCTTGGCGTGGCGGTCGTCGCGCTCGGCGAGCTTGGCCTGCACGTATTCGGTGCCGGTGCCCTTCACCACCTCCTTGTCGAATCGCACGATCAGCTCGTCGTAGAGCGCCTGTTCGGCCCACAGGAAACGCGCCTCCAGGATCGAGGTGCGGATTGTGATGTCGGCGCGCGACAGGCGCACGCATTCGTCGATGTTGCGCGTCGCATGCCCGACCTTCAGTCCCATGTCCCATAGCATGTAGAGCATGTATTCGACGACGGCTTCGCCCCAGGGCGTCTGCCTGGCGGGCAGCAGGAAGAGCAGGTCGATGTCGGAGCCCGGCGCCAGCGTGCCGCGGCCGTAGCCGCCGGTCGCCACCACCGCCATGCGCGGGCCGGGCGGCTTGCCCTTCCCGTTGGGAACCTGCGTCAAGGCGAAGTCGTGCAGCGCGCGGATGATCTCGTCCATCAGGTGCGACAGCCGCATCGCGCAGGCCGTGCCCCCGCCATCCTCGAGCAGCATCGTCTCGGCAGTCTGCCGGCCGGCGGCCAGGCTCTCCTTGAAGAGCGCGAGCGCCTTTGCCCGCGCCTCGGCCGGCGTGCCAGCCTTTCCGGCCCGCGCGTCGAGCTTGCGCCGCAGCGCCGCGCCGTCGATCATGTCTTCGAGCTTGAGGGGAATCTTAGCCATTGGGCCTCGGCGTCACGGCGCGTCTATAGAGCAATTCCCCGAAAAGTGGAAACCGGTTTTACGGCCGGAATTGCGGCGGACAGACGAACTATTTCGGGACAGGCGCAAACCGGTTTTACGGCAGGGATTGCCCCTATGACGCCTCGCGCATCAGGCGGGCGCGGGCGAAGGCCTTGAGATCGGCGTTGCTCATCGCACGCGCGAAGGCATGGCCCTGCAGCGCGTTGCAGCCGAGCATTTTCAGTACGCGCGCATGCTCCATCGTCTCGACGCCCTCCGCCAGCACCTCGATGCCGAGCGACTTGCCGATCTCGATGATGGAGCCGACCAGGTGACGCTGCGCCGGCGATTCGAGGACCGGCGTCACCAGCTGGCGGTCGATCTTCAGCCGGCGTGGCTTCAGCCTGAGCAGGCTGACGATGGACGCATGGCCGGAGCCGAAATCGTCGATCTCGATGTCGATGCCGAGCGCCTTTATCTGCTCGACGTTCCAGGTCACCAGCTCGTCGTTCTCGTCGAGGAAGATCGATTCGACGAGCTCGAAGGAGATCGTCCCCGGTTTGATGTCGAGCCGGCCCAGGCTGCGGATCAGCTCCTCGTCGTGCAGACGGCGCGCCGAGACGTTGACCGAAGCCTTGGGTATCTTCAGGCCGCTCGCCGCCCAGTCGTTGAAATCGTTCAATGTCTGCTCGAGGATCATGCGGTCGATCGTGGCGACCACGTTGAGTTCCTCCGCGATCTTGATGAAGTCGCCCGGCGCCAGCAGCCCCGCCGTCGGGTGATTCCAGCGCGCCAGCGCCTCGACGCCGACGATCGTGTGGGTGGCGGCGTCGAACTGGGGTTGGTACCAGGCGACGAATTCTCCGCGTTCGAGGCCCGACAATATGTCGTCGGCGACGCGCTTCGTGGTGACGATCTCGGCCTGCAGCGCATCGTTGAAGAATTGGTAGCGGTTGCGGCCCCGGCCCTTGGCCCGGTAGAGGGCGAGATCGGCGTTGACGAGCAGCCGGCGCGGATCCGACACATGGTCGAGATCGCAGGCGATGCCGATGGAGACCCCGAAGCGGCATTCGTGGCCGTGATAGGGCACCGGCTGGTGCATCTGCTCGACGATGCGGTCCGCAAGCTTGGCGAGCAGTTCGTTCCAGCGTGGCTTGTCGGCCGCGTCGATCTTGCACAGCACGACGAACTCGTCGCCGCCGACCCGGGCGATGAAGTCGCCCGACCTGAGGTTTGCCCTGAGGACCCGCGACGCGTGCACCAGCATGGCGTCGCCGGCGGCGTGGCCAAGCGTGTCGTTGATCTGCTTGAAGCGGTCGAGGTCGAGGTGCAGCAACCCGGCGCGCTCGCCTTCGCTCTCGAACCTTTCGACATGCGAGGCCAGCATGTCGTCGAGGTAGCGGCGGTTGGGCAGGCCGGTCAGCGAATCGTGCAGCGCGTTGAACTCGATCCGTTCCTTGGCCGCCTCGAGCTCGGCGTTGCGCGCCTCGGTCAGCATTTTCGCGCGCTTCAGGTCGTCGGCTAGCGCGACGTCGGCCGTCGCGTCCCAGTTGACGCCGACGATGCGCACGGTCCCGTCGCGGTGGCGGTAGGTCTTCGCGCCTTCGCGCAGATGCCTGACCTCGCCGCCGGGCAGCAGCAGGCGGTATTCCGTCTGGAACGCCTCGCCGGTCGACGCGACGCGTTCCGTTTCCCTGAGCACCCGCGCCAGGTCGTCCGGGTGTATCCTGCGCTCCCAGTCGGCATAGGTCCGGGGCTTCCTGTCGGCCGGGTAGCCATAAAGCTGGTTGACCCGGTCGTCCCAAAGCAGTTCGTTGGTCTCCGTATTCAGTTCCCACACGCCGATCTGCGAGCTGTCGAGCGCCAGCTTGAGGCGGCGCGACAGACGCTCCAGCTCCATCTCGCGCCGGCGCAGCTCGTCGATGTTTTTCAGCCTCTCGCCGATCAGCCTTCCCGTCACCAGTGCCGGGATCATGATCAGCGAGCCGGCGAACAGGATCGCCAGTCTCAGCATCCACGCATTGGGCGGCGTCTGGTCCCAGCCGCCCTTCGGCGCCGCCGCGATTCGCCACGAGCCCGAAGGCAGCAGCACTTCGGCCGTCACCGGATCGTTCGCGGCCGCCCTGCCGTCGCCGAAGAACGGCTCGCCTCTGCTTCCCGTGCCGTCGCGGCCGGAGATGGAGATCTCGATCGGCAGGTTGTTGTCGAGCAGTCCGCTTTCCCGGTAAAGCCGTTCCATGTCCACAACGGCCGAGACGATGCCCCAGAACCGCTTGGGGCTATGGCCGTTCTCGATGAAGACGGGAAAGCGGCCGATGAAGCCGCGGCCGCCCTGGATGAGGTCGACCGGTCCGGCAAGCACAAGCTCGCCGGTGTCGCGGGCGCGCAGCGCCGCCTCGCGCTGCGCCTTGTTCTCGTTGTAGTTCAACCCCATCGCCGCCTCGTTCCCCTTGATAGGGTGGACCATGGCGACCACGAGGTCCGGCGCGCCGGCGACGATGCTGAGCTGCGACCGGCGGTCGATCAGCTTGCTGGCGAGTTCCGTGAAGCGCTCCTGGCTCATGTCCGGCTCGGTCGTCAGCGTGGCGACGAGACCGCGCACCAGCTGGATGTTGCCGTTGATGTGGCCTTCGAGCCGCGCGCGGATCAGGCTGACTTGGGCCAGCACGTCGGCACGCATCCGCCCCTCGTTGATGCGGCGGTTCTGGTATTCGGCGAACAGCGCGGCCACGACGATAACCAGAAGCGCAAGCGCGGCCGGCACATTGGTCGGCTTCCAGATCAGACGCAGCATGCTGCGCAGGGCGTCGAGCGAAGCTCTCAATTTGATTGCCTGCGTGCTGTTTGGGCGCGAACCTGCTGACGCTATGATGGACTCTTTAAATAGGAGCTTAAGAAAAGCACCGAATTCCAATAAGTTTTGACCAATATGCTTTACGTTAGTTGGATGCGCAGGGCGCGCGCGAAACATGCGCCGAGTATTCCCATGATTATCTGAAACGGAAAGTTGTGTCTGGCTGACGCGGCGTCAGCGACCGATTGTCTTTTGCTCGGGCAATGCTCCCGCCGACAAGGTCGACCCGCTAGCGGTCGGCGGCCGCTCGCGCAGTTTCCGGCGTCCCGTAGCCGGGCCAGAACTTCGCCCGCCCAGGCAAGCGTCAGGGCTTCCCGCCCAACCCCTTCAGCCGGTACAGCGCTTCCAGCGCCTCGCGCGGGGTCAGTTCGTCCGGGTTCATCGAGGCGAGCGCCTCGCCAAGCGCGTCGGTCCTGGCCGGCAGCGGCGCTTCGCGACGGGCGACGGCCGAAAACAGCGGCAGATCATCCACCAGTCGGTCGGCCTTGCCGGCGGATTCGCCGGTTTCGAGTTGCGCCAGCACATCCTTGGCCCGGCTGACGACGGCGGCGGGCAGGCCGGCGAGCCGCGCAACCTGGACGCCGTAGCTGCGGTCGGCCGCCCCCTTCGCCACTTCATGCAGGAAGACCACGTCGCCTTCCCATTCCTTGACGCGCATGGTCACGTTGTGCAGCCGGGAGAGCTTTCCCGACAGCGCCGTCATCTCGTGGAAATGGGTGGCGAAGATCGCCCTGGCGCGATTGTGCTCGTGCAGATATTCGACCGCCGCCCAGGCGATCGACAGGCCGTCGAAGGTCGCGGTCCCGCGCCCGATCTCGTCGAGGATAACAAGCGAGCGTTCTCCCGCCTGGTTGAGGATCGCGGCCGTTTCGACCATCTCGACCATGAAGGTCGAGCGGCCGCGCGCCAGATCGTCCGACGCGCCGACACGGGAAAACAGCCGGTCGACCACGCCGATATGGGCGGCGCGCGCCGGCACATATGAGCCCGTCTGCGCCATGATGGCGATCAGCGCGTTCTGCCGCAGGAAGGTCGACTTGCCGCCCATGTTCGGACCGGTGAGCAGCCAGATCGCGCCTTTCCCAGTGCCGTTCTCGGGTGAGAGGTCGCAGTCGTTGGCGACGAACGGGCTTTCGGCCTGTTTGCGCAGCGCCTGCTCGACCACCGGATGACGCCCCGCTTGAATCGCGAATGCCAGGCTGCCGTCGACCGAGGGCCGGCAGTAATCCTCCGCTTCCGCCAGGCAGGCGAGCGCGGCCGACACGTCGAGCGTGCTGAGCGCCGCGGCGCCCGCGCGGATCGTGGCGGCCGCGGCGACTGCCTCGCCGACCAGACGGTCGAACGCCGCAAGCTCGATCGACAGCGCCACGCCCGCCGCGTTGGCGATCTTGCTTTCCAGCCCGGCCAGCTCCGTCGTGGTGAAGCGCATCGCGTTGGCCATGGTCTGGCGGTGGATGAAGCGCCCCTTCGCCGCGTCCGTACCGGTCATCACGGCGTGATGGTTGGCCGTCACCTCGATGTAGTAGCCGAGCACGTTGTTGTGCCTGATCTTCAGCGACCGGATGCCGGTTTCCTCGATGAGGTCGCGTTCCAGCGCCATGATCACGCGCCGCGATTCGGTCGCCAGCCCGCGTGCCTCGTCCAGCTCGCCGTCGTAGCCTTCGCGCAGGAAGCCGCCGTCGCGCTTCAGGAGCGGCAACTCGTCGGCCAGCGCCTCGTCGAGGTGCAGCGCGAAGTCTTGGGGCAGCGCCGCGACCGCCTGCATCGCCTCGGCCAGTTCGTCGGGCAGTTGCGCGCCGGCAAACAATGCCGCGGCCTCGCGCGCGGCGCCAAAGCCCGCACGCAGCGCGCCGAGGTCGCGCGGGCCGCCGCGGTTGAGTGCCAGCCGGGTCAGAGCGCGCGGCATGTCGGCGACGCTCTTCAGCGCCGACCTCAGCGCGTCGCGCAAACCTGTCTCCGCAACGAAGAAGCCGACCGCATCGAGCCGCCGGTTGATTTCAGCCGGGTCGGTCAGCGGCGCCGTCAGGCGGTCCGCCAGCAGCCTGGCGCCGCCGCCGGTGACCGTGCGGTCGATCGCCCTGAACAGCGAGCCGTCGCGGCTGCCCGACAGCGTCCTCATCAGCTCGAGATTGGCGCGCGTCGCAGGGTCGATGAACAGCGTGGCGCCGCTCTCCTCGCGCTCGGGGAAATTGAGCGGCGGCCGTTCGGCCTTCTGGGTCTTCTCGACATAGGCGACGATCGCCGAGATCGCCGACAGCTCCGCGCGCGAGAACGCTCCAAAACTGTCCGGCGTCGCGATATCGTAGAAGCGCGCGATGCGGCCGGCAGCCGCGCTTGAATCGAACAGCGCGGCGGGCTGCGGACTGGCGACACGGCCGAGCACATCGAAGACGGCCTTCAGCTCCGCATCGTGGAACACCGCGTCGGCGACGATCAGCTCCCTGGGGTCGACGCGGAAGATGTCCGAGGCGAGCCGGTCGGCGTCGGTCTCGGCCACCCGGAATGCGCCGGTCGACATCTCGATCCAGGCCAGCGCGTAGGAATTTTCGCTGCTTCCCTTCACCCGTCCCAGCGCCATCAAAAAACTCGACTCCGAGGGAGCGAGCAGCTTCTCCTCGGTGATGGTGCCCGGAGTCACCAGCCGCACCACGTCGCGCCGCACCACCGACTTGCCGCCGCGCTTCCTGGCCTCGGCCGGGTCCTCGATCTGCTCGCAGACGGCCACGCGGAAGCCCAGCGCGATCAGCTTCTGCAGGTAGTCGTCGGCGGCATGCACCGGCACGCCGCACATCGGTATGTCCTGGCCGAGATGCTTGCCGCGCTTGGTGAGGACTATCCCCAAGGCGCGCGACGCCTCTTCCGCATCGCCGAAGAACAGCTCGTAGAAATCGCCCATGCGGTAGAACAGCAGCGAATCCGGGTTCGCCGCCTTGATCTCCACATACTGCTCCATCATCGGCGTCGCCGCCGGCTGGGCATTCTCGCGTCTGATCGGCGTCTCGTCGTTCACGAAATCCTTCCGTCGCGGCAAAAAGCGCCGCGCCCCGCCTTGTTGGCGCTTTACTCCCCTGAAGTGTAGCCTTAATCCCGAACGCTCCACAAAAACAAAGCGCTTTTCCCTGGGAGGGGATTCCAGCCATGGCCAAGAAACCGGAAAACGCCGGCCCTAACTCAGGCCCGAACTCAGGCCCGTCCGTCAGCGCGCAGGAAGCGCTCGACTTCCACGCCATGGGCCGCCCCGGCAAGCTGGAGATCGTGCCGACCAAGCCGATGGCCACGCAGCGCGACCTCAGCCTCGCCTATTCGCCGGGCGTCGCCGTGCCGGTCCTCGCCATCGCCGAGGACCCCTCCAGAGCCTACGACTACACCGCCAAGGGCAACATGGTCGCCGTCATCTCAAACGGCACCGCCATCCTCGGCCTCGGCAATCTCGGCGCGCTGGCCTCCAAGCCCGTCATGGAAGGCAAGGCGGTGCTGTTCAAGCGCTTCGCCGACGTCGATTCCATCGACCTCGAGGTCGACACCGAGGATGCCGACGCCTTCATCAACTGCGTGCGCTATCTCGGCCCCTCCTTCGGCGGCATCAACCTCGAGGACATCAAGGCGCCGGAGTGCTTCATCATCGAGCAGCGCCTGCGCGAGCTGATGGACATCCCCGTCTTCCATGACGACCAGCACGGCACCGCCATCATCTCGGCCGCCGGCCTCATCAACGCGCTCGAAATCACCGGCCGCGACATGAAGAGCGCCAAGCTCGTCTGCAACGGCGCCGGCTCGGCCGGCATCGCCTGCATCGAGCTCATCAAGTCGATGGGCTTTTCGCCTGATAACATCACGCTCTGCGACACCAAGGGCGTGGTCTACCAGGGCCGCGCCGAAGGCATGAACCAGTGGAAGTCGGCGCACGCCATCAAGACCGACGCGCGCACGCTCGCGGAAGCCATGGACGGCGCCGACATCGTGCTCGGCCTCTCCGCCAAGGGCGCCTTCAGCGACGCCATGATCCGCTCGATGGCGCCCAACCCGATCATCTTCGCCATGGCCAACCCCGACCCCGAGATCACGCCGGAGGATGTCGCCAAGATCCGCTCCGACGCCATCATGGCGACCGGCCGCTCGGACTATCCCAACCAGGTCAACAACGTGCTCGGCTTCCCCTACATTTTTCGCGGGGCACTTGACGTCCGCGCGACCACCATCAACGACGCCATGAAGGTCGCCGCGGCCGAAGCGCTCGCAGCACTTGCCCGCCAGGACGTGCCCGACGACGTCGCCGCCGCCTACCAGGGCAACCGGCCGAAATTCGGGCCGCAATACATCATCCCGGTGCCCTTCGACCCCAGGCTCATCGTGGCGATCCCGCTCGCCGTGGCCAAGGCCGCGATGGAGACCGGCGTCGCCCGCAAGCCGATCCCGGACATGGAGAAATACGCGCAGGAGCTTTCCGCCCGCCGCGACCCGATCGCCTCGACGCTCAGCCGCATCTACGACCGCGTGCGCAGGAAACCCCAGCGCGTCGTCTTCGCCGAGGGCGAGGAGGAGCAGGTCATGCGCGCCGCCGCCTCCTATGCCAGCCAGAAGCTGGGCACGGCAATCCTCGTCGGCCGCGAGGAGATCGTGCGCGAGAACGCGCGGCTCGCCGGCGTCGACCTCGCAAAACCCGGCATCCAGATCATCAATGCGCGCCTGTCGAAGAAGAACACCGCCTATGCCGACTTCCTCTACGAGCGGCTGCAGCGCAAGGGCTATTTGTTCCGCGACGCGCAGCGGCTGATCAACAACGACCGCAACCATTTCGCCGCCTGCATGGTGGCGCTGGGCGACGCCGACGCGATGGTGACGGGCGTCACGCGCAACTATTCGACCGCGCTCGACGACATCAGGCGCGTCATCGACGCCAAGCCCGGCCACCGCGTCATCGGCGTGTCGATCGCGCTCTGCCGCGGACGCACGGTCATCGTCGCCGACACCGCCGTGCACGACATGCCCAACGCCGAGCAGATCGCCGACATTGCCGAGGAAGCCGCCCATTTCGCGCGGCGCATGGGCTACGAGCCCCGCGTGGCCATGCTCGCCTATTCGACCTTCGGCCACCCGGCCGGCGAGCGTTCCGAGCGCGTGCAGGAGGCGGTCAAAATCCTCGACAAGCGCCGCGTGGATTTCGAGTATGACGGCGAGATGGCGGCCGACGTCGCGCTCAACCCTGAGGCGATGAAGCGCTACCCGTTCATCCGCCTGTCCGGCCCGGCCAACGTGCTGGTCATGCCGGCCTTCCACTCGGCCTCGATCTCGACCAAGATGCTGCAGGAACTCGGCGGCTCCACCGTCATCGGCCCGCTGCTGGTGGGGCTCAACAAGCCGGTGCAGATCGTGTCGATGTCAGCCAAGGACAGCGACATCGTCAACATGGCCGCAATCGCGGGGTATTCAGCGGGGGTGTGAGGGTATTTTATGGTATCCCGAACGCTCATTCGCACGAGGGGATCGAGGGGCTAAGTTTGCGCGTAGATGTGTCGGCAAACGATCGAGAAATTTCACTCGGCGAGGGCTTGGCCGCTATTCCTGAACGCCTGATGCTAGCTCATGCCCGCGGCGAGGTCCTTTTTATTTGTGGGGCCGGGATTTCCAAGCCTGCTGGTCTACCTGACTTTCGAGAGCTCGTATTGGATGTGTATGCAATACTCGATACCAGCGTCCACGCCGTTCTAAAAAGTATTCCCCGTGGGGTATGCAACTTGTGGCAACCCAATCATACAGGATTAACTGAACGTCACATTGCAGAGGTAAAGCGTTTTGTAATAGGAGATTACGACGTAGTTCTTGGGATGCTTGAGCGGCGCTTAGATAGCCAGACCCGTGGGGACAGTAAGGTACGAAATCAGGTTTCTGTGCTTTTGCGCGGCAGCGGAAATAGTCCCTCACCCATCCATCGCGCGCTTATTCGACTGGCCGACCGAGGTGGCGCGACCACGATTGTGACCACCAACTTTGATCTGCTTTTGGAGAGGGCAGTTAAGAAGCTCCATCCTGCCATCGAAACATACGCCTTGGGTTCGATTCCTAGGCCGACAAGACAAACAGAATTCGCTGGTGTCATGCACATTCATGGCGCCCTCGACCGAAATCCAAGTCGCGTGTCCGAACTTGTGCTTTCTGACCAAGACTTTGGTGAGTTCTATCTGCGTAGGCGCGTAGTGCCTGACTTCATCTATGATGCCGCCCGTCTGTTCCATTTGGTGCTGGTGGGCTACAGCGCTAATGACCCTCCGATGCGATATCTCCTAAATGCCGTGGCGGCCGATGGAACAAGATTTGAAGACCTTAAAGAGCGATTTACATTTTTTGGAACCGATCCCGTCGACCGTGTAGCGCTAGAGGATTGGAAGGCTCGAGGGATTACTCCCATCCACTACAACTCAAGAAACGGTCATTCTTCTCTACTTAAAACCTTACAACGGTGGGCCAGACTGTCCGCAATCAACGGACAAAAATCGGCAATTGATGCGGAGGTCCACCGAATTGTAAGAAACTCGCGGGCCGCAGCCCCGGAGGAAGACCGAGACCTGTTTGATCATATTTTCAGGAGAAGCAACGCAAGCGAGCGTTCTCGATTGTCGACTCTAGCATCAGCAGCAAAAGCCGATCTTGGGTGGCTTAATGCTATCGTGAAAATCGGGTCCGAGAGAGAACGTGGACGCCGCCCATGATACCAAAATGGGCGTATCTCGATGAACACGATCGCGGGGTATTTCGGGCAACCATAGCCTTTCTGAATGAGCGCCTTGCCGAACAAGGTACGATCGATTGGGCGCTTGGACTGGGCCCGACCGATCGAATCCAAAGGATTGCGATCGAAGAATTGCTTGAGAGCCAAAAGGGAGCTGCTCTGGGAGAACCTTGGAGGAGCGCATGGCGCTTAATCGAAGAGAGTTGGTCTGCCGGAGAGGTAGACCTCGGTGCATCAACCAAGGTGTACGAAATTCAAGAAAGGTTAGTTGCTGGAGATTATTCGGGTTCAATAATATCCGCGATAATTGATCTTGTTGCCCCGCTGATAAAAGCGGAGCCTCTCGATACTTGGCGATGGCAATTCACAAAGAAACCTCGTTATCCGAAAGCTGTAAACCACCTCTTATCTGTGCATATGACTAGTGGTGAACTTGTTGATTTGAACCTCCTTCAACTCAACAAAATACTGGATATCGCTTTTCTGACCGCTGTCGCCGACGGTTTGGAAAGTGCTGTAATCCGCGGCTTGGACATTGGTCGCCGCTTGGGATGGGACGGTGGTGAATCTCTATGGCCGTTGGGGGATTTGAGATCAGTATACTACACCTCGGAAGTTGATGAAGACGGCGAAGATAAGGACCCCGACGCCTACAATAGGGGCATAGCTCCATCAGTTAAGCTTCTATTTTCAGTAGTTTCCCGCATAGCTGAAATAGACATCCTATCTGCAGTACGGTTCGTCAAGCGATGGGACCTCCTAGCATCGCCAATTCATCGACGGCTTTGGGCGGCCGCGGCTAGAAACGTTGATCTAGTTTCAAGCTATGAGGTGGAAGATTTCCTTCTTAAGACAAACAGTCGACAATTTTGGGATTTGCATTCTTTCCCTGAAATTGCGGAGCTTAGGGCGCTGCGATTTAGCGATCTAAGCTTAGATGCGCAGAATGAGGTTGCGGCGCGCATACGAAAAGGACCGCCGCGTGACCATTGGCCCAAGAAAGTGGAAGCGAAAAAAATCGGCGAAGCAAGACAATATTGGGCTATCCGAGAACTCCGGCGTATAGAAATTTGCGGCGGCAATCTCCCTCTAAACATAAAGTTGTGGCTCGATTCTCAGCGCGAGAATTTTCCCGATTTGAAGAAGATGGGACCACGCGAAGGCTTTCTGGGAGGGCCTATGGTGCGTTCCATCGTGCCAAATGCGGATACTAGATATAATGCCCTAAATGGCGTGGAACGGCTCCAAGCACTCGAAGCAGCACTTGGCAGCAGTGGGGGCTTGGATGGAGGCCTTGCAGACCGAGCAAATGACTGGCTGCTTCAATCAGGCAACTCGGAACTCATCCTTAGCGACCTAACAGCAGCCGAGAACGGCGGGGATAACTATCCCAAAGTTTGGGATCGATTCGGATGGATACACTCTCCGGAAGAGGGACAACAACGTGATCCCCAAGCCGAAGCCGATCAGGTCATAACATCCCTTAGCCGCCTATCAGAGAAAACACTTCTTGCTGCTGTCGGGGGGATCAGCACTTGGCTTGATAGATGGAGAAAGTACGCGGCGAGCTTGCCACTAGGCTCTGAGGTATGGCTGCGAGTTTGGCCGATAGCGGTCAAGGCCACAAATGCGCAAAAGGAGAGCGATGAAGACGTCGATCTAGACGTTGCCGTCTTTCACGCAAGCGAAGACGAGGCTGAACCCAAGGACCTGGACACGTTGAATGTTCCGGCTGGCAAACTCGTTGGCACATTCTTGTCGTTTTGTCCGGACCTCTCGAAGACCTCAACTGCTTTTGCCCAAGGAACTGTGGAGCGGCAAATGCGTGATGCCCTCGTTCTAGCAACTGGTCGAAGCGGCCTGATTACGAAGCACCGTTTGATAGAGTTTCTGCCTTACTTTCTTCGCGCCGATCACGATTGGGCAGAACAATTCTTAGTTACGCCTTTGCTGAAGGACGATAGTGAGGCACTGGCTCTTTGGCGGGCGATTGCACGACGCACGCTTTTTACCGATGTGTTGACAATTATCGGCGAAGCGCTGGTCGAACGGGCAACGGATCGTAGGCTTGGTAGGAAGGCGCGGCAAAGATTGGTATTCAGTCTGGTGGTCGAGTCATTGCATGCTTTCCGGGAAAACCGCGATCCCGCGGTAGCAAATCCACGTATACAACAGATGCTTCGTACCTTGGATGACGAAGTACGCGCGCACGCAGCCGGCAGCGTGCAAAAATTTGTACGCGACTTGGGGACCAAGGAAGCGCTCGGCGCAGCAGATGTTTTTAGACACTCAGCCGCGCCCTTCTTGAGGGAAGTGTGGCCTCAAGAAAGGTCGCTAGCAACACCCGGTGTGAGCGGCGCATTTGCTGATCTACCGGCGACCTCCGGCGAGGCTTTTTCTGAGGCCGTGAACTTAATCGAGCGTTTTCTCGTGCCATTCGATTGCTGGTCGATGACATACTATGGATTGCGCGGTAGGGCAGAGGAACACGGCAATCTACAGTTGGTAAACACTCAGGAAAAAGCTGCCGCCTTGTTGCGACTTCTTGATCTGACCGTGGGAGCCGCCGAGGGCGCCGTAATTCCCCATGATTTGACCGATGCTCTCGATCAAGTTCGCCTTGTCGCGCCGCAGCTAGTCGAGACACCTATTTATCGGCGACTAGCCACTGCAGCGAGACGTTAGTGCGGCGATTTCGTGAAGAAAGGTCGCCCCAATATTAGCAGATTCTCGCAAATCACTTCGGCTAAAATGTTGAAATCGCAATCTCTCTAAAAAAATAAGAGACGAAGACCGCACTTTTTCCGTGCAACTTTTTCCCCACCCCTCCCGCCTCCCGCATAATCCCCTCACCGCTCTCATGGGAACCTGGTGCGCACCGGGTATCAGGGAGGGCGGCGGCGCCGGATCGGTCGCGCTAACGGTGGCGCGGCTGGGTGATGAACCCCCAGGTCCGGGCCCTCTTGGAGACCAGCGGCAACGGCCGTGTCCTCCACCGGGGCAAGAACGCCGGCGACGCAGACGAACCGCGCCGCACACAAATATTAGATAGGCGCGGTCGCCTGCGTCGCTTCCCGGCCTTTTCGAGGCGCGGGCTCGCTTCCGCTCGCCCTCAGATATCCCGACCGGAAAACCGAAGGAGACCCCATGCTAACAGGATACCACACGCTGCTGTTCGAGACCGCATTGCAGGCCGCCGCGACGGCTCGCGGCCTGCCCGCCTCGTGCCGCCGGCGCAGCTGCCGCGACAGTGGAACCTGCTCGCTCAGTTACCAGCCCTGGAACGGCGGTAACGACCGCGGCTGCAATCCGGATTTTTCCACCGCGCGCGCCGCCGCCGAACATATCGAGTTCCTGCATCTGCTTGCCCGGATCGACCCCGAGGGCACGGTCTATGAGGACATCACCGCGCCGCATCTGGAAGCCGACGACCCCAACAGGCTTGGCCCGAGACCCACGCCCCGGCCCGAAGCCTGGGCGAAGGCCATCGCGGCGGTCTTCGGCATACCGAAGGACCCCTCCCTTGGTCGTAGCGATTAGCGGGTTGGCAATTTTGTCTCGCCGTCTAAACTCCCCCTCCCACAGCTTCCAGGGAGGAAAAGATGCTCAGACCCGCGACCCGTATGCTCGCCGCCGCCGCTTTTGCGCTTGGCCTAGCCGTCGTTCCCGCCAAGGCGCAGGAATTCATCAACGTGCTGACCGGCGGCACGTCGGGCGTCTATTATCCGCTCGGCGTGGCGCTGGCCGACATCTACGGCAAGGGCATCGAGGGCTCGCGCACGCAGGTGCAGGCCACCAAGGCGTCGGTCGAGAACCTCAACCTCCTGCAGCAGGGCAAGGGCGAGATCGCGTTCGCGCTCGGCGATTCGGTCAAGCTCGCGGCGGAGGGCAATGCCGAGGCCGGCTTCCCCGGCCCGCTCGACAAATTGCGCGGCATCGCCGCCATCTATCCGAACTACATCCAGATCGTCGCCAGCCAGGAGAGCGGCATCAAGACGCTCGCCGACCTCAAGGGCAAGAGCCTGTCGGTCGGCGCGCCGGCGTCGGGCACCGAGCTCAACGCCCGCGCGATCTTCGCCGCCGCCGGCCTGAAATACGAGGATCTCGGCAAGGTCGAGTACCTGCCCTTCGCCGAATCGGTCGAGCTGATCAAGAACCGCCAGCTCGACGCCACGCTGCAGTCGGCGGGCCTCGGCGTCGCCTCGATCCGCGACCTCGCGACATCGCTGCCGATCAATGTGGTGGCGGTGCCGGCCGCCGACGTCGCCAAGATCGGCTCGCCCTATGTCGCCGTCACCATTCCGGCGGGCACCTATGACGGCCAGGCGGCGGATGTCGAGACGGCGGCGGTCGGCAATTTCCTCGTCAGCCATGATGGCGTGCCGGAGGAGACCGCCTACCAGATGACCAAGCTCCTGTTCGAGAGCCTGCCGCAGCTCGTCGCCGCCCACGCCGCCGCCAAGGCGATTGATCCGGCAAAGGCGCTCGACGGCATGCCGATCGCGCTGCATCCGGGCGCGGAACGCTATTACAAGGAGGCCGGCATCCTGAAGTAGCGCCTTGGCCGCGCCCCGCGAAAACGCCGCCGAAGCCGAGATCGTCGAGGGCCTGCCGCCGGGCTTCGGCGTCGGCCTCGCCGGTCGGGCGGCGTTCCTGATCGCCGTCGCCTTCGCCGCCTTCCAGATCTGGACGGCGGCCTATGGCAGCCTGCCCAGCCAGGTCGTGCGGGCCATGCATGTCGGCTTCCTGCTCTTGCTCGGCTTCGCGCTCATCGCCAATCTGCGCGCCAAGACGGCGGCCGGAAAGGCGTGGTTCTGGCTGCTCGGCGCCCTCGGTTTTTCCACCGGCGTCTACAACTGGGTCTTCTACGAGGATCTGCTGCGGCGCACCGGCTTCCTCACCACGCCGGACCTCGTCGTCGGCGCGGTGCTCATCGTCCTGGTGTTCGAGGCGGCGCGCCGGCTGATGGGCTGGCCGCTCGCCGTCATCGCCGGCATCTTCCTCGCCTACTGCCTGTTCGGCAACCACCTGCCGCCGCCCTTCATCCACCGCGGCTACGACTTCGCGCAGATCGTGGAGAATTTCGCCTTCGGCACCGAAGGCATCTACGGCACACCCATCTACGTCTCGGCCGCCTACATCTTCATCTTCGTCGTCTTCGCAGCCTTCCTCGAAAAGGCCGGCATGATCGCGCTGTTCAACGATTTCGCGCTCGGCCTCGTCGGCCACTGGCGCGGCGGGCCGGCGCAGGTCTGCGTGCTCTCCTCGGCGCTGATGGGCACCATCTCCGGCTCGGGCGTCGCCAATGTCGTGGCCAGCGGCCAGTTCACCATCCCGCTGATGAAGCGCTTCGGCTTCCGCCCCGCCTTCGCCGGCGCGGTGGAGGCGACCTCCTCGATGGGGGGCCAGATCATGCCGCCGGTCATGGGCGCGGTCGCCTTCATCATGGCCGAGACGCTGAACGTGCCCTACGCCGACATCGTCAAGGCGGCGATCATCCCGGCGCTGCTCTATTTCGGCGCCTGCTTCTGGCAGGTCCACCTCGAGGCCGGCAAGGCCGGGCTCTCCGGCATGGCCAAGGCGTCCCTGCCCAATCCATGGCAGGCGGTGCGACTGCATTGGCCGCTGGTGCTGCCGCTCGCCGCGCTGGTCTACCTGCTCTTTGCCGGCTACACGCCGATCTTCGCCGGCACGATGGGCCTGGCGCTGACCGTCGTGCTCATCCTCGGCACGCCGCTCGCGGCCCTGATCGGACCGCTCGCCTTCCGGGTGGTGTTCTGGATCGCGCTCGGGCTCGCCGCGGCTTCCTTCCTGCGCTACGGCGTCGATATACTGGGCCTCGTCATCCTGGCGCTGGTCGCCGGCTGCTTCTTCTTCAGGGGCGGGCGCGAGACGATCGTGATCTGCGTCGAGTCGCTCGCCGAAGGCGCCAAGAACGCGCTGCCGGTCGGCATCGCCTGCGCGATCGTCGGCGTGGTCATCGGCACGCTGACGCTGACCGGCATCGCGTCCACCTTCATCGGCGCGATCATCGCCATCGGCGAGCACAATCTCTTCCTGTCTCTGCTCCTGACCATGCTGACCTGCCTGGTTCTCGGCATGGGCATTCCGACCATCCCGAACTACATCATCACGTCTTCGCTCGCCGGACCGGCGCTGCTGGCGCTCGACGTGCCGCTGATCGTCTCGCATATGTTCGTCTTCTATTTCGGCATCATGGCCGACCTCACGCCGCCGGTCGCGCTCGCCGCCTTCGCGGCCGCCCCGATGGCGAAGGAGTCCGGGTTGAAGATCGGCATCCAGGCGTCGAAGCTCGCCGTCGCCGGCTTCGTCGTCCCGTTCATGGCGGTCTACACGCCGGCGCTGATGCTCCAGGATCCCGGCCCGATCAGCCAAACCTTCGGCTATCCGGTCGAGGTCGCCTATATCGTTGCCAAGGCGTGCCTCGGCATCATGTTGTGGGGCGCTGCCGTGGTCGGCTTCCTGTTTTCCCGGTTGGCCGCGTGGGAGCGGATCGTCGCCTTTGCAGCCGGCGTGCTGCTGGTGCTTGCCCTGCCGCTCACCGACGAGATCGGCTGGGCGCTCGCGCTGGCGTGGATCGGCTGGCACTGGCGGCAGGCGCGCCGCGCTGCGTTGCCGCAATGAGCCTTTGCGTCATCGCGGCTGGCAAGATGACGGTACTCGCCGTCTCCGCCTTCACCCTGTCGTGGATACATTCGGTCGAGAAGGTCCGCTGGGAAGAGGACTGGCTCGTGACGCCCGCCGGGCTCGAGATCGACGAGGCCCGAGTCAAGGGTTCCGGCGCAGGCATGGACCCGCCCGCGGGCGCCGAACTCAGGGGCGGATGGTGGACTTACCAGCCGAAGATCGGCCCGCAGGCGTCCGTCAGGCTCGCGGCATCCGGCGCCACCGGCGGCGGCTGGGTGCTCTGCGCGGATCAGGCCTGTCTGGAGTTGGGCGCGGAAGCGGGCGAGCCCGTCCAGATTTCAGCCTGTGCAGGTACGGCCAAGTCCCCGTAGAGCCGGGCGGCGCGGATGCGCCGATGCCTTGCCAGGTAAAGTTCAGTGAAAGGCAGCCGTACCGAAGGAGCCCGTCCGGCGGCGCGCGCATGCGGGACCCGGACCGCGCATATAATAGCGCTCGGGACGATAGGTCGGCGCGACGAATTCGCGCAATGCAAACGCAAGATGCGTGATATGATTCCAGAACGTCATGGTACCCGGTCCCTGTCCCTCGGATGTCCCTTCCGATTGAGACACATGCTTAGCGTCCAGTCGTGAATAGTCGGTGAACACGATGTTAATCTTCGGCTGGATTCGTCCTCGACCGTGGCTGAACTGCGGCTGATTCGCGGTCTTTCCTCGCACGGCCGAAACTTTGTCCGGCCTGTGCTTTTTGCGACACAGTCGTTTCGCGCCGATGCCGCCGGGAAGAATTCCTGTTTCAACTTCGTCGCAAGCCGGAAATTCCGATGCCGCCCGGAACCGCGCTGACCGCGAGACGTTGCAAGACCAGGCCGGATATCCGGTCCCCAGGGCACCGCGTCGCGCTCCAGCGAATTCCGGCCCTTGAGTTCCCCACCAAGCCTTGCTTCCCTGAACCTCGACATTCGGTCTACGAGGCGCGGCGGCGCCCCTGGTCGATGATGCCGGCGAATTTGGTCATGGAGCATCTCGACTGAGTGTCGGCGCGCATCCGAACAGAGAGCAATTCTTCAGGCATTGCCGATCAGGACGCCGGCTGCGAGCACCAGGCTGCCTCCGAGCACAACCTGCAGGACGGCGCGGAAGAACGGCGTCTCCATGTAGCGATTCTGGATGAAGGCGATCGCCCATAGCTCGACGAATACCACCGCGCCGGCGATCGCCGTCGCGGTCCAGAAATGCGGGATCAGGTATGGCAGCGCATGGCCGAGACCGCCGACCGACGTCATGATGCCCGACGACAGTCCGCGTTTCACAGGCGAGCCGCGCCCCGACAGCTTGCCGTCGTCGTGGGCAGCTTCGGTGAAGCCCATGGAGATGCCCGCGCCGACCGAAGCCGACAGGCCGACGAGAAAGGTCTGCCATGTGTCGCCGGTGGCGAAGGCGGCGGCGAAGATCGGCGCCAGCGTCGATACCGAACCGTCCATCAATCCGGCGAGACCCGGCTGCACATAGGTCAGGATGAATTGGCGGCGTTCGCCGGCAGCCTCGCCGGACTTCACATCCTCGGGCACATGCTTCAGCCCGAGCCGATGCGCCAGCGCCTGATGCGACTTCTCCGCCACGGCGAGATCGCCGAGTAGCTTGCGCGTCGATGCGTCCGACGTGCGTTGCGCAGCCTCGAGATAGAAGCGGTGCGCCTGGTCCTCCATCGTCTCGGCCTGAGCGCGCACCTTGTCGATGCCGAGCGGCCGGACCAGCCAGTCGGGCCTGCGCTCATAATAATCCTTCACATGCTCGCGGCGGATCAGCGGGATGCGTTCGCCGAAGCGCTTCCGGTGCAACTCGATCAGCACGGCGCGGTGGCTGTCTTCCTCGTCCGCCATGCCGTCGAAGACCCTGGCGGAAGCCGGGAACTCGTCGCGCAAACCCTCGGCATAAGCACGGTAGATGCGGCCGTCATCCTCCTCGGAGGAAATGGCGAGCGCCAGGATTTCCTGCTCGGTGAGCGAAGCGAAGGAACGGCGGCCGAAGCCGAAGACGCGGGAAAGCATGATCTGTGAGCTCTAGTTTAGAATAATTCTAAACTAGAGCGTCCGGCGCGGTCATGCAATGGCCGGGGTCATTG
Organism: Mesorhizobium sp. KR9-304; assembly: GCF_040049215.1. Lineage (NCBI taxonomy): Bacteria > Pseudomonadati > Pseudomonadota > Alphaproteobacteria > Hyphomicrobiales > Phyllobacteriaceae > Mesorhizobium > Mesorhizobium sp. KR9-304. The sequence goes on from NZ_JBDZDN010000001.1 coordinate 1,446,550, forward strand.
GTCCAACGAATTCCCAAGTCCTGCTCTACAGACCCTGTGTTTTCTATAGCCGAACATCACCTATATAGGCTAACGTCTAGCTATAGGAGAATCCGTCGTGAAGCAGCAGAATCCCGCCTCCCAGGACGCCGCCGATGCGCAGGCCGAACCTTTCGATCCGCAGCCAATCCTCGACCTGATTTCCGGCATCCAGGCCGACCTCGACCGGCTTCGGGGTTTGGTGGAGCAGGCAGCACCCAAATACGACCCGGCCAACCCGCATAACAAGACCGCCGACGGCAAGCTGTCGGAGGATGGGGTAGAGTGCTGCTACCGCATGTTCGACGAAGGCAAGAGCCGCTATTCCGTCGCCCGATCAATGAAAATCTCATTCGCCGCGGCGACGCACCGCTTCAACGCCTGGCGCAAGGCAGGCGGCGAAAAGCGTGTGCGCGCGCTGATGGGCTGAAAGCCTGCCGGACCCATCGGATAAAGGATGGCGGCCTGGACACCATCCTTGCGTCAGCTCAGCACGGGGCAGCTCGGCTGGCGGCCGAAGGTGACATGGATCCGATCGCCATAGCGGTCGCGTCCTCGCACGTCGATGGTGCGCCTGCCGACATCCGCTATGCGGGCGCGGCGGATGCCCATGCGTTCCGCCTTGCGCAGCGCGCGGCCCTCTGAACAACGCGGACGGTCGTCGTAAAACTCGCGCCGGCGCTCGCCCCGGTAGCAATCCTCGTAGCGGGGATTGCAATCGCGCTCGATCCTCAATCCGTCGCGGCCGATTTCCAGTTCGAGATCCTGCGCCGAGGCCTGCATCGGCGGAATCATGCCTGCGCTGGCGAACAGGACGCAGCCGATCAAAATATTACGCATTTCAAAGCTCCCGGTTGGCTTGGTCGAGCCCAAACGGGAGCGGAACATTTGGGTTGCATCAACAAAGTTTGCAGCGGGTAACGTTCAGTCGAGCGTCCGGCGGAAACGGAACAGTGCCACCGCCGCAAACAGCACGACGAAGAAGCCGAGCGCGCCGACCTCCACGCCGATCGCCGCGAAGTCCGCGCCCTTGAGCATGACCGCGCGGGTTATGCGCAGGAAATGCGTCAGCGGAAAGATCTCGCCGAACACTTGCGCCCAGCCGGGCATGCCGCGATAGGGGAACATGAAGCCCGACAACAGGATCGACGGCAGGAAGAAGAAGAAGGTGAGTTGCAGCGCCTGCATCTGCGTGCGCGCCATGGTCGAGATCGTGTAGCCGAGCAGCACCAGCGCAAGCACGAACACCAGTATCGCCGACAGCAGCAGCGTCACCGAGCCCTCGAAGGGTATGGAGAACAGGAGCTTCGAGGCAACCAGAACCACGGCGACCTGGACCGCTCCGACCACGAGGTATGGCAGCACCTTGCCAAGCATGATCTCGACCGGCGAGACCGGCATGGCGAGCAGGTTCTCCATCGTACCGCGCTCGGTCTCGCGGGTCAGCGCGATCGACGTCATCATCACCATCGTCATCTGAAGGATGACGCCGAGCAGGCCGGGCACGATGTTGTATTGCGAGATGCCTTCCGGGTTGTAGCGTTTGTGAACGACCACATCGAGCTGCGTTTTCGCGGCTTCCGCGGCCTCGGCCTGGGTCCCCTGCGCCCGCAGCAGCGCCCTCTGCGTCACCGTGCCCAGCGTCGAGATGGCGCCGCTCGCCACCGCCGGATCGGTCGCGTCGGCCTCGATCAGGATCTGCGGATTGTTGCCGCTTTCGACACGGCGGGCGAAGTCGGCCGGGATCGTCACAAGGAAGGAGACCGTGCCGTTCGCCATCAGCGCTTCGGCCTCTGCCTCGGTCTGCACGACATGGTCGAAACGGTAGTAGCCTGTCATCTGCAGCGCCGAGACAATGGCGCGTGTGTAGTTGTCGTTGCTGGTGGCGACGAGTGCGGCGGGCAGGCTCTTCGGATCGTTGTTGATGGCGTAGCCGAACAGCACGAGCTGCATCAGCGGCACGCCGAGCATCATGGCGAAGGTGATGCGATCACGCCGCATCTGGATGAATTCCTTCATCAGAAGCGCCCCCAGCCGGGCGAAGGAGAAGATCGAGTTCATGCCATATTGTCCTTCGAGGCGGCCATGAACTGGATGAAGACGTCCTCGAGGCTGGTCACCCCAGGCCTCACCGTCGTGCCGTCGCGCTTGCGGATGTCCGCGAGCGCCATCTCAAGCAGCTTGCGGTCCGAACCGACGACGTGCAGGGTCGTGCCGAAGGGCGCCACCTGATCGACGCCAGGCTTGCCTGCAAGGGCCGCGGCGACCTGGTCGAGCCGCGGTCCTTCGACGACGAAGGTGGTCAGGCCCGCATTCTTCACCACCTCGTCGACCCGGCCCGATGCCAGCATCTTGCCGTAGGAGATGTAGCTGATGCGGTGGCAGCGCTCGGCTTCGTCCATGTAGTGGGTGGAGACAAGAACAGTCAGCCCGCTGCGCGCCAGCCGGTGAATCTCGTCCCAGAACTCGCGCCGCGCCTTGGGGTCGACGCCGGCGGTCGGTTCGTCGAGCAGGAGCAGCCGCGGCTTGTGCATGATGCACGCGGCAAGCGCCAGACGCTGCTTCCAACCGCCGGAAAGCGTGCCGGCGAGCTGGTCGCGGCGCGAGGCAAGGCCGAGATCGTCGAGCGTGCGGTCGACATGTTCCGATAAGGGCTTCAGCCCGTAGAGCCTGCCCACGAATTCGAGATTCTCGGCGATGGTGAGGTCCTCGTAGAACGAGAATCTCTGCGTCATGTAGCCGACCTCGCGCTTGATCTTCAGCGCTTCGGTCCTCAGGTCGTAGCCAAGCACCTCGCCCTCACCCTCGTCGGGGGTCAGCAGGCCGCACATGATGCGGATCGTGGTCGTCTTGCCCGATCCGTTGGGTCCGAGGAAGCCGACGATCTCGCCCTCGGCGACGCGCATCGTCACATGGTCGACGACGGTCTTGTCGCCAAAGCGCTTGACGAGGCCGGTTACGTTGATGGCGTCCATGCGTCGTTCCGGTTTGAGGGGCGTAGGGGAGGTAAGGGAGTAGGTTGGTGGGGATTTGAAGTGGCGGACTTCCTACTCCCCTATCTCCCTTGTTCCCCTACTCCCCTAATTCCACATCCACGATCTGCCCCGGCTGCAGCGCCGAGGTGGCGTCGACCGGCCTCGCCTCGACGAGGTAGACGAGCTTCTGGCGCGTCTCCAGCGAGTAGATCACCGGCGGCGTGAACTCCGGGTCCGGCGAGACGTAGCTGATGCGCGCCTCCAGCCCGTCCGGACAGCCGTCGCAGCGGACTTTCAGTATCTTGCCTACCTCGACCTTGGAGAAAGAAGGCTCGGGCACGAAGAGCGAGAGCTTCACGGCTCCGTCCGGCAGCATGGAAATCACCGGCGCGGAAGGCCCCGCAACGTCGCCCGGATTGCGGATAACGTCGTCGACGCGGCCCGCCGACGGCGCCGCCAGCGAGCGCTTCGAGAGACGCCACTTCGCCTGGTCGAGCGCCGTTCCCGCCTGCTTGACCTGGTTCTCCGCCGCCTTGATTTCCTCCGGGCGCGCCGGAAGCTTGCCGACCGCAAGATTGGCCTCGGCTTGGTTGATCTTGGCTTCGGCCACCTCGACAGCGGTCTGCGCCTCGTCGAACTCCGCCTGGGTGGCGATGCCGCGGTCGAGCAGGTCGGTCGCCCGCGCCAGCACGCGCTGCTTCTCCGCGGCCTCCGCCTTGGCCGAGCGCACCATGGCGTCGAGCACGGCGATCTCCTCGGGCCGCCTGCCGATCAGGAGATTGGCGAGCTGCGCCCGCGCCTGAGCGAGTGCGGCTTCGGCCTGCGCCACCGCGATCCTGGCGTCGTCCGTCTCCATCTCGGCGATTGCCGCCCCGGCATCGACCCGGTCGCCGCGCCTGACCGAGATCGACCGAACCTGGGCGACCTCGATCGGCGCGAGCAGGACATAGTCGCCCTCGACATAGCCGACGGCGAGCGGTGCCGGGCCGGCACAGGCAGAGAACAGAGACGCAGCGAAAGGGATCGAGCAAAGGATGCTCATGGCTTGTTGCCTTTTCGACTGGCGAGGACCGCGGTGAGGTTGTCCACGGCGACGGACGCGATGGCTTTGGCCTGCTCGGGGCCAATGTCAGACCAACCCATGCGGCGGAGCACGGCCTCGCGGGCAATACGGAAATAGACCACCTGGCCGATCAGCGTGAACATGCGGATCTTGGTCGCCTCGCTTTCGGCGGGTTCGCCGGTCGCCTGCTCCCAGACACGGCAGAGCTGGGCGTGGGTCGGCGCGAACACGCCATTGTAGAGACGATCGAGCGCCGGGCTCGGAACCGACAGCTCTCGCAACACAAACTGCGCGAAATCGCCAACCTCGGGGCTGGCGACGAAGAACGAGACGATCCGCTCGATCGACTGCTTCAGGCCCTCGGCGGCGGTCTCCGGGGTGAGCGCTGCAGCGGCTTCGGCAAGCGCAGGCTTGGCGATCGACTGGATCGTCTCGACGATGAAGTCCGCGCAGGCGAGGTGCAGCCCCTCCTTGCCGCCGAAGTGGTAGGCGATCGAGCCGATGTTGGCCTTGGCCAGCGCGGCGAGCTCGCGCGTGGAGGTTGCTTCATAACCCTTGCGGCCGAAGAGCTTCAGCCCGGCCCGTAACAGGGCCATGCGGGTCAGGTCAGCGGGCGACGGATATTTCTCGGCAGGCTTGATCACAGCAATCATTTAATCAATCGTTTGATTAATGTCAATTGCCGATCTCTTGTTTTGACTCCCGCCCCCTCCACAACCCATTATAGGACGCGACGCGCCGGAGAGAACGTGGCCAAGGAAATCGAACGCAAGTTTCTGGTGGCGGATTCAGCCTGGCGGGATTTCGTTGAAGCGGAAATCAGCATCCGCCAGTTCTATCTCGCCACCGGGCCGGGCCGGACCGTCCGCATCCGCATCAGCAACGGCGTCGAGGCGACGCTTACGCTGAAATTCTCGGGGCGCGGGCGAGGTCGCGACGAGTTCGAGTATCCCATCCCGCTTGCCGAGGCCGAAGAGATGCAGGCATTCGCGCTCGGCCACGTGATCGAGAAGACGCGCCACCATGTGCGCCACGGCGGCTATCTCTACGAGGTCGACGTGTTCGGCGGAGAGCTTGAAGGCCTGGTGGTCGCCGAACTGGAGACGCCAGACACGGTGCCGGACGGCCGCTTGCCGGGCTGGCTCGGCCGCGACGTCACCAGCGAGGCGCGCTATTACAACGCATCGCTTGCCCTCGGCGAAATTCCAGAGGCCGCCGCATGAGCTATCGCATCAATGCCGGTCTGCCGCTGACCGCCGAAGTCCAGCGCATCGCGGCGGAGGAGATCGACGGCGCGCTTCGCCATCTTGCAACCGCGCATGTCGATCCCGACAAGGCGCTGCACGGTTGCCGCAAGCGGCTGAAGAGCCTGCGGGCGTTGCTGCGGCTCGTCCGATCCGGCGACAAGGCGCTCGTCCGACGCGAGAACGCGCGCTATCGCGACGTTTCGGCAAGCCTTGCTGGCCTGCGCGAAGCCGCAGCCCTCATCGAAACCGTCGACCGGCTGGCCGCGGCCTATCCCGACCGGACCGCCGGAGGCGCGCTCGCCCCGGTTCGCGAAAAGCTCGTCGTTCACCGCAACACTTTGCTTGAAGGCGGCATGGATCTCGCGGCGGCGGTCGATGCGGCGACCAAGGCCTGCAAGGCCGGCATGCGACGTCTCGACAAGCTCGCCTTGCCAGATCAGCCTGAAAGCGCCGCCGACGTTCTTGCGGACGGCGCCCGCAAGACGCTGCGCCGGGCGCGCAAAGCGCTGCAACGGATCGACAGGGACGGAGATGAGACCGACTTCCACGACCTGCGCAAGGCGGTCAAGGCACATACCATGCATCTGTCGCTGCTGAAGACATTGTGGCCGCCGCCCGTGAGGGCGCAGCGCAAGGCCTTCGATGCTCTTGGCGAAAGGCTCGGCGAGTTGCACGACATTTTCGTCCTGCGCGCGCTGCTTGAGGATGACAGCCGGCCGCTCGGCGATCGCACCGAGACGCGCCTTCTGGCCCGACTGGTCGGTCGGTCCGAAAGGACGCTGAAAAAGACCTGCCTCGCCGAAGCGACCTGGCTTCTCGGCGACGGCCCCAGGCGCACGGTTAAGAAGCTTGCCCGCAAGGCCCGCGGCGATCTTGCCAAAGGCTCCCGGCGCAAGACGGGGGACGATGTCGGGGACGATGCCGGCCACGAAGCGGCTACCTGATTGGCCGTCCGATGATGCATTCTGGCAATCGGCGGCATGGGCATGTTATCGCTGGCCAATGACTGAGCGGAGCGACACTCTCCTCGACAGGTTCGGCCGTTTCCTCGCCGGACGCCTGCAGGCGGAATCGTCGGGCTATGAGCCTTACACGCCATCCGATCCCGAAACGCTGCGGCGCGTGCTCGCCCCGGGCGACGTCCTGCTCATCGAGGGCAATCTGCGCATTTCGGCGACGATCAAATACCTCACCCAGTCGACCTGGTCGCATTCGGCGCTCTATGTCGGCGACGCGTTGCCGGAGCCGGAGGATGGCTCCGAGCGGCCCCGCCTCATCGAGGTCAATCTTGGCGAAGGTTGCGTGGCGGTTCCGCTCTCGAAGTACCGAACCTACAACACGCGCATCTGCCGGGCGAGCGGCCTCTCCCCTGAGGACCGCGAGCATGTGGTCGACTTCATGCTGAAGCGGATCGGCCTGAAATACGACCTGAAGAACATCTTCGACATGCTGCGCTACTTCTTTCCGGTGCCGATGCCGGTGCGCTGGCGCCGCCGCGCCATCGCCTTCGGTTCGGGCGATCCGACGCGCGCCATCTGCTCCTCGCTGATCGCGCAGGCCTATGAGGAAATCCGCTATCCGATCCTGCCGGAGATCACCCGCGCGCCGGGGCGCGCCTCGGCGCAGTCCTCCTATTCGAGGAGCGAGATCCTGCACATACGCCACCATTCGCTCTACACCCCGCGCGACTTCGACCTCTCGCCCTTTTTCCGCATCGTCAAGCCGACGCTCGAATACGGCTTCGACTACAGGAGCGTGAACTGGGCGCAGGAAAAGCAGGCGCAGGACGCCAGGTGACAAACTCCCGCTCGCGCAACTGATGGATATTTCATCCGCATATCGCTCGACGATCATGCCGCCGACCCTGATGCCGGGTGACAAGGTGCGCTTCGTTTCGCCGGCCAGCACGCCCGACAGGGATTCCGTTCTGCGGCGAGCGAAGATACTCGAGGGCTGGGGCCTGCGCGTCGATTTCGGCGAGCACGCCTTCGAAAAGCTGTCTTTCCTCGCCGGCAAGGACGACGATCGGCTGGCCGATTTCAACGCGGCGCTCGGCGATCCCGAGATCAGGGCGATCTTCGCCACGCGTGGTGGCAAGGGGTCGTATCGCATCGCCGACCGTCTCGACTACGGGGCCTTGAGGCACGACCCGAAGTTCGTCGTCGGCTTCAGCGACATCACCGCACTGCTCCTCGCCCTCGACAGGAACTGCGGGCTGGTCGCAGTCCACGGTTCCGTCATGGACGAAAGCGGTTCGCACCCAACGAACATGGCCCTGCGGAGGCTGCTCATGGAGGGTGGCGGCGTGCTGCTCACCGCACGGACGAACGAAAACACGGCCGTGCTCACCACCGGCGGCCGGGCGAGCGGCCGGCTGATCGGCGGCAATCTCGATACGATCGCGGCATGCGCCGGCTGGGCGCTGCCGAAGCTCGACGGCGCGATTCTGCTCCTGGAGGCGGTGGAGATGCAGATCGGCCAGGTCGACCGCCAACTCACCATGTTGCGCAAGGCCGGGCATCTCGACGGCGTCGCCGGCATCGCCGTCGGCCAGTTTACCGGCTTTCGGCCGAGTTCCGGCGGGCTGACGGTGATCGACCTGCTGCGAGATCATCTGGAGCGGCTTGGAGTACCTATCCTCGGCGGCCTGCCGGTTGGACATGGCGACGACTGGCTGCCGGTGCCGCACGGCGCGCCGGCATTGCTCGACGCCTCCGGGGGAACCCTGACCGTGGCCTTCCGTTCTCCCTTAGCCGCCTAAGCTTCGGCCGGAACCTCGGCGCGCTCGCTCTTGATCTGCTTCGACCCCGACCAGCATTCCCGGCCAGGATGGCCGCGAGCGCTTCAGCCCCCGTGCCCCTGCCTGAGTCCGCAGGATGAACACATGAAGCAGTCGTAATGATGTTTCGAGCATCAACTCTTATATTAAATCATCAAGCTCGTTCAGCCAGGATTTCGCTGCTCCGGAAGAAGTGCCGGGCGACGAGCCAGCACAACATCGCCCAGGCGAAGCCCGCGCACCAGCCGGCGAGCACGTCGGATGGCCAATGCACGCCGAGATAGATGCGTGAGACGCCAACCAGGAGTGTGATCAGCACGGCGACGGCGAGCACGTAGATTTTCGTTGCCCTGCCGGGAACGATCCCCGCCAGCATCGAGCCGAGCGTCAGATAGGTCACCGCCGACATCATGGCGTGGCCGCTCGGAAAGGAGAGCGTCTGTACCTCGGCCAGGTGGGGCACGAGGTCCGGCCGCGGACGATCTATGCCGAGCTTGAGCAGACTGGACAGGATCTGGCCGCCGACGACGGCAATCAGCACCAGCAGGGCCTCGCGCCCCCTGCGGATCAGGAGGAAGTAGAACACCGCTATCGCAGTCACCAGCACAAGGACGATCATCGAGCCTAGCCCGGTGACGTCGCGCACGGCTTCCTCCAGCCACGGCGGCCCGACCGGATCGTCGGGTTTTCCGGCCTCGCGGAAGGCGAGCAGTATCTCGGTGTCGAAGACGTGCGCGCTGCTGTCGCGCGCCACTTCGGCCATCGCGACGAAGCCCCACAAGCCTCCGGCGACGATCATGCCCGCCAGCAACACGGAGAGCTCGATCTTTTCCCACAAACGCAGCGCCACTGTTCCTCCAGACGGTCGACCGGCCGAAATTCGCTCCACTAACGTCCGCTTGCCGCCGGACCGAGGGTGATCATGGCTACCGCGACAACCGCGAGCAGGACGCCCGCGCCCTGGACGAGACCGAGCCGTTCCCCGAAATAGATGAGAGCGATCAGGTTCACGGCCACCAGCTGAATGATTGCAGAAAGGCTGAACGCCGACGCCATGCCGAAATCGCGCACAAGCCTCAGCATGATGAGGTTGCCCGCTGAATAGAGCGCCAAGGCAAGCACGACCTTTCCGAGGTGCGGTGCGACCGCCCACTGCTTGGCGGCCGTCGCGGCCAGCAGGAAGATGATTGTCGCCAAGCCGAGCTGCAGCAGTCCCCAGATGTTCATATGCGTGTCCCAGATTGCCGCGCATTCGCGCCTGGCACGTTGTCGGCAGAAGCTCGAGGATCGTCAAGCGCCCTGGGCGGGACTGCTGTCAGGCCGCGGCTTCTTCCTTGAGCCGCACCGGTACGGCGGCCAGCAGCCGGCTGCGGACGCGCTCGATCTTCCGGTCGTTCAGGAACGGGCTCCACCGGTGGATCGGAATGGCCGACTTCTCGCCAAAACCGTCAATGGCGACGAACTCGCCGCGCGGATCCCGCGCCTCGCTGTAGACGATATTGTTCACGGTCAGGTCGCCGAACACGACATGCAATTCCCGGCACCGGTCGAGGAATCGTTCCAGCGCCTGCAGATGGCGCTTCGCGAACCGGTCTTCGCCGATCAGCTCCAGCATGGTCGGAGCGAGGCCGTCGCCGTTGGGTATCCGCTCAACGACCAGCCCCAGCCCGGCGCTGGTCAGCACCAGCCCGTGTATGCGCGCAATCGGCAGACTGGAAAGATCGCGGCCATACAGCCTGCGGCAGAGCACGATGAATTCGTCGACCTCGCGGCGGAAGGCGAAATAGGCGCCATGCGGCCGCCTTTTCTTCCACCGTGCATAGGCCTTGAAATATCCGTTGCGGTCTACGAGTTCAGGCTGCAGCGTCTTGATCAGCAGGCCTGGCAGCGCCTCATGCTCGTGCACATTGCGCGTGCGGCCGCTTTTCACCAGCACGCAATCGTGCAGGTCGATCTCCTGGCCGGCCAGGAACGGCGTGAAGGTCGTCATGCCGGTTCAGCTCCGCTTGGGCAGCTGCTCTGCCGGATGTCAAAAGACGCCTCCGCCTTGACCATCCGGCCATGCCCGAACGGGTAGGACTAGCGGCAATCCGCCTCAGATGTAAACCGAGCGCTGGATCGGCTTCCGGCGGTCGGGCTCAAACCGCTTTCGCACGCCACCCGCCGCCGACGGAATCGCGCAGATAGCCCAGGGTGGCATCAGCATCGACAGGTCGCCCGAACAGAAAACCCTGGCCGCCGCCGCAGCCGAACTGAACGAGGCGCTCGGCCTGCGCCTCCTCCTCGATACCCTCCGCGACGACGTCCATGCCGAGCCCTTCGCACATGGCGAGGATGGCGCGAATGATGTGCTCGGAGGGTCGGTCCTCGAGGAGCGAGGCAATGAAGGCGCGATCGATCTTCAGCTTGTCGAAATGGAATTCGCGCAGCCGGCCGAGCGAGGATTGCCCGGTCCCGAAATCGTCGAGCGAGACACGGATGCCGCAGCGGCGCAAGTCGTTGACGATCTTCTCGGCCGAAGTGGGATCGGACATCAGGCCGGTCTCGGTGATCTCGATCTCGAGCCGGCGCGGATCGAAGCCGGTGCGGTCGAGGATGGCCAGTATGTGCAGGCCGGTGTTCTGGTCGACCAGCTGCGACGGCGACAGGTTGAACGACAGGAAGAGGTCCTTCGGCCAGTCGCGCGCGGCTTCCGTCGCCTTGCGCAGCACGAGCTGCGACATCGGTCCGATGATGCCGCGCTCCTCGGCGATTGGTATGAAGACGACAGGCGGGATCGGCCCGAGATCGCGGTCGGTCCAGCGCGCCAGCGTCTCGAAGCCCACGGTCCGGCGCGTCCTCAAGTCGACGATTGGCTGGAAATGCGGCTCTACCTCGCCGGCGGAGACGGCGCGCCTGAGCGCCTGTTCGATGCGGGTGACCCGCTTTGCGGCCTCCTCCATCTCGCGCGTGTAGACGACGACGCGGCCGCGGCCGGAACGCTTCGCCTGGTAGAGCGCCGTCTCGGCCTTGTGGATGAGTACCTCCGTGGTCTCGTCGCCGAAATGGAAAAGCGAGCAGCCGACCGAAGCCGACAGGCGCGCCGTGCGCTCGCCGACATCGTAGGGCGCCGACAATATCTCGATCAGCATGCGCGCCTTGTCGGCGGCGGCAGCTTCGCTGAAGACCAGAGGATATAGGAAGGCGAATTCGTCAGCGCCGATGCGCGTCACCGTGGAGTGGTGGTCCATCGATGCGCGCAGCCGCATGGCGACCTGGACAAGAATGTCGTCGCCCGCCCTGCCGCCGAACAGGTCGTTGATCGGCTTGAAACCATCGAGGTCCAGGATACCTATCGCGAAGGGCGCGGGGTCGTCGGAACGATCGCTGATCAGGCGATCCACCTTGTCGTAGAAGCGACGATGATTGCCGAGCCCGGTCAGGGGGTCCGTGAACGCGAGTTCGGAACTCTCCCTGCCGGTATAGCCGTTCGCAAACACGGTCTGCATCGGGGTCCTGGTGTCATGCTGGTATTGCCCCGCAACTTGCCATCAAAGCGTTTAGGAAACGTATCGCGGCAGCGCACAGAACGTTGAATGGCGTCCCGTGATGTTGACGCAGCGGCAGTCCGTTTCTGGCGTGCGCGAGGCGTTAGGGAAGCGGCAGGACGCGGTAGAGTTCGAGCGGTCTGCCCCGGCTTTCCGGCACGATCTCCATCCAGTCGGGCGTGTCTTCCGCAAGCAACGCGGCCAACAGCCCGTCCGGGGCGCGCTTGGCCAGAAACGCCGTTTCCGGATTGCCGCGGCAGAAGGCGACCAGCCCGACATTGTTTGCCCGGGCTACCGCGCCGCCGTTCTCAGGAGCTCCAAGGAAGGCATTGAGCGCGGCGAGATTGCCCTCCAGATTGCGGTGGTATGGTCCGGCCAGCGCCCGGTGCGGCGTGTAGCGCAGCACCGGAGCGCCGAGATTGGAGATGGACAGCACGCCATCGGCCGGCATTGCGGCAAGCTGCGCATAGTCGGCGCTGCTATAGCACCTGTCCTTGGCCGGTTGCTCACCCGCTTCGGTCGAGGACAGCAGCTGCCAGAGCCCGAGCGTCGCCAGGATCCAGGTCACGTTGAAGGAAACGAGCCAGGCCCCCACGAGTTTGAGCGAAGAGGCGGTACCGGGTTCGGCTTGCGCGCGCGCACGCCATTGCGCGACCCACATCGCAAGCGGCACGCAGGCAAGCGGCACGGAGAAGCGCGAGCCGCGAAGCTGCCAGATGCTCACCAGCAGCGCGACCGTCAGCATCGCCGCGATCAGCACGTCCTCGCGGCTCAGGCCGCGCTTGCGTATATGCAGCGCCAGCACCGCCAGCGCGATCAGCACCGTCGCATAGTGACCCGCCGCAGCCTCCGGTTCCCTGGCGAGCAGGCTCCACAGCGGCTGCGCCTCGCCGACCAGGCCGAGCCAATGGCTTTGCAGCATCGGCGCCAGGTCCGCATAGGGATCGTTCAGGCATTGTGGAAAATAGATCAGCGCCAGCGCCGCCACGGCGGCGCCAAGCACGGCAAGTGACGCTGCGCGCCGCGCAAGACCGCCGTTCAGCGCTGGCGTCGACGCAATCGCCGCAAGGCCGGCGCCGGCCAGCACGCCCATGGCGAATTGGACGACGGAATAGGCATCGCAATAGGCCGCACCCCATTGCGACGCCGGAACCGTCGCAACGAGCACAACCGCTGACGCCGCCGCGAAGGCGATGCCGAAGCCGGACGCGACGCCGTTCGCCTCTTTGCCTCCAACAAGGAACCAGCCGGCGACGAACAGGCCGCCGACCGCGACGTAGGGAGCGGTCTCCATGCCGACCGCCAGCATCAGCACGGCCGAAATGCCGGCAAGCCAGGCAGAGAGCTTGTCCCGGCCCGCCTGCAGCAGGAACAGCACCATGGCCAGCATCAGCACGAGCTGGACGTTGTGATGGTCGATCGCGCCCGGCACGAAGATGCCGACATAGTAGAGCGTGGCCGCGCCGATGATCGTGAGCGGGAACATCGCCTCGTCGCCGGCCACGAGACGGCCGATGCGCAGGAGCAGGTAGAGAGCCACCGCGTAGAGCGCGATGGGCCAGACGACAAGCGCGGCGATTTCGCCAACGGCCTGCGAGCCGGTCACGGCCGCGACCGCAAGAACGATTGCTGCGATCGGCGCATCGACCAGCCGCGACCAGTGCATCAGCAGCCCGCCGCCAGTCCCCATGCGGTACTGATGCAGGTCGAACCAGCCCTGGCCCGCGATCAGGTCGCGCACTTCGACAAGCCTGAGCAGGCTGTCGTTGTCGGCGGTTCCGTCAAGGCTCTGGAAGCCGCCGGCCGCCGCGACCGCCGCGACGAGAAGCATCGCCGCCAGCGCCTTGGCCACGTCGCTGCGCCAGAACGGTTCCTTGCCGAGCCGCGAGCCGGCCATCGTCATCGCCATGCGCTTTTCCGGAAAACAAATCCGCCAGTTTGGGGCTGGTCCTAAACCTAGCCTTAACGGCTTCAATAAATAGTAAAGCGCCGGATGGCTGCCCGCCGCACCAGCGGCAGAGCGGAGACTTCGATGCATCACAGCGGCCTGGAAGACCTCGCCATCGCGGTTCTCATCCCCTGCTACAATGAGGAGCAGACGATCGGCGACGTGGTTTCGCGCTTCCGCGCCACGCTGCCGTCCGCTTCGGTCTACGTCTACGACAACAATTCGAGCGACCTCACCGCGCTCAGGGCCCGGGCGAGCGGCGCGATCGTCGTGCGCGAACCGCGCCAGGGCAAGGGCAATGTGGTCAGGCGCATGTTCGCCGACATCGAGGCCGACATCTACCTCATGGTCGACGGCGACGGCACCTATGCGCCGGAGGATGCGCCGCAGCTTATCAACACGCTTTTGACGGCGCATTCCGACATGGCCGTCGGCACGCGCCGCGGCGTCACCGACGATGCCGGCCGCGCCGGCCACGCCTTCGGCAACCGTCTCTTCAACGGCCTCTACAAGCGTCTCTTCGGCCGCGACTTCACCGACATCTTCTCCGGCTACCGCGCCTTCACCCGCCGTTTCGTGAAAAGCTTCCCGGCGGTTTCCGGCGGGTTCGAGATCGAGACGGAGATGTCGGTGCATGCCTCGCAGCTCAAGCTGCCGGTGAGCGAGATCGCGCTCGACTACGGCCGCCGTCCGGACGGTTCCGCCTCGAAACTGTCGACCTACAAGGACGGCGCCAAAATCCTCTGGATGTTCGCCATGCTCGCCAAGGAAACGCAGCCGATGCGTTTCTTCAGCGCAATAGCGGCCATCTTTGCCGTCGCCAGCCTAGTGCTGATGACGCCGATCCTGATCGAATACGCCGCGACCGGCCTCGTGCCCAGAATGCCGACTTGGGTGCTGTCGCTCGGCATGCTGATGTTCTCGGCCATGATGGTCGTCACCGGGCTCATCCTCGATTCGGTGTCGCGCGGCCGCGCCGAGCAGAAGCGCATCTTCTATCTCAGCATCCCGGCGCGACGCGCGAAGCGAGAGGCGCGCGAGCTTTCGCCGCCGGCGGGCAAACGCGCCCAACGGTCAGATCCGTCGCGCGCGGCATGAGCCGCATCCTGCGATTCACGGTCGTCGGCGGAATCGGTTTCGTCGCCGACGCCGCGATGCTCGCCCTGCTGCTGGCGACGACGCCTCTCGGTCCCTTCGCCGCCCGGCTGATCTCGATCGGCTTCGGGCTGACAGTCACCTGGCTTTGCAACCGCGCGCTCACCTTCGGACCTTCCAGCCGGGGCATGCTGCGGGAGGGAGTTCGCTACGGCGGCGTCGGCGTCAGCACCAGCGTCGTCAACTATCTCGTCTACAGCGTGCTTCTGCTCGCCATGCCGTGGATGGCGCCGCTCCTGGCTCTGGTCATCGCCTCGCTCGCCGCGATGGCGCTCTCATATCTCGGCTATTCCAGGCTGGTCTTCGACCGCTGAGGACTGCCCTGCCCCAAATGTTGCCCGCTTGGCCCGATTGGCAGACGCCGCGCATATCCCTATATCGCTGACGACAGAATTTTCCGGAGCATCCCATGCCGCTGAAGGTCGCCGTCCAGATGGACCACGTCTCGACCGTGTCGATCGCCGGCGACACGAGTTTCGCGCTGTCGCTCGAGGCGCAGCGCCGCGGCCACACGCTTTTCCACTACACGCCCGACCGCCTGTCCATGCTCGGCGGCAAGGTCTTCGCCCGCATCGAGGAGATGACGGTGCGCGACGAGAAGGGCAATCATTTCTCGCTCGGCGCGCCCGTCCGAACCGACCTGTCGGAAATGGACGTGATCCTGCTCAGGCAGGATCCGCCCTTCGACATGAACTACATCACGACCACGCATATCCTCGAGCGCATCCACCCCGGGACGCTGGTCGTCAACGACCCGGCCTGGGTCCGCAACAGTCCGGAGAAGATTTTCGTCACCGATTTTCCCGACCTGATGCCGGAGACGCTGATCACCAAGGACGCGCGGGAAGTGGACGCCTTCCGCAAGGAGTTCGGCGACATCATCGTCAAGCCGCTCTATGGCAATGGCGGCGCGGGCGTCTTTCACCTGCATGACGCGGACCGCAACCTCGCCTCGCTGCTTGAGATGTTCGGCCAGGTGTTTCGGGAGCCCTTCATCGTGCAGCGCTACCTCAAGGATGTCCGCAAGGGCGACAAGCGCATCATCCTGATCGAGGGCGAGCCGGTCGGCGCGATCAACCGCGTTCCGGCCGAGCACGATTCCCGCTCCAATATGCATGTCGGCGGCCGCGCCGAGAAGACCGACCTGACCGAACGCGAGCGCGAGATCTGCGCCCGCATCGGCCCGTCGCTCAGGGAGCGCGGCTTCATTCTCGTCGGCATCGACGTGATCGGCGACTACATGACCGAAATCAATGTCACGTCTCCGACCGGCGTGCGCGAGGTGCAGCGCTTCGGCGGCGCCGACATCGCCTCGCTGTTCTGGGATGCGGTGGAGACCCGCAAGGGTTAGATCCAGGATCATATATTCCTGGTCGCTTGACTCCGTTGCTGATCGTCGGGCCCTGTCCCACGGTTTGTTCCGGGGCTACAACCCGCTACAACCGGACGGCAGCTGGCGCCATATATTTGTTCCCGTCTTGTTCCTAAGCGCGATCCAAGCTGCTTGGCGAATGTCCGCATTTGACGAGAAGCCCTAAACCGTGACATTTTTTCCGACCTCCGCTCCAGGAGTTGGGTAATGAAGAAATCTTATCAGAAGCCGACGCTGAGGCGTCGCGAGTGCCTTTCCAGCGTCACGGCTTTCGCGGTTGCCCTTTCCGATCAGTTGAACGGCTCCGGTAACGGCGCGCAGGAAGGCTAAGCAGCCAATACAGGCCGCTCCAAAGGCTATTCAGTCGTAGGCCAGGGGCGAGGCGTCGACCCCCTATGGCGACCTTATATTTGTTCCCGTCTTGTTCTTGCTTTATCCAAAAAGTCGTGCTTTCCTGACGTATAGGGAAATCTGATCCGATCTTGGGGCGGCAGTTCGCCGTCGGGTCCGGAGGGGCGGCATGGTTTCGCGCGTGCGCACGGTTGCATTCCAAGGCATCGAGGCGGTGCCGGTGGACGTTCAGGTCATGATCGCACCGGGAAAGACCGGCATGCACATCGTCGGCCTGCCCGACAAGGCGGTGGCCGAGAGCCGAGAGCGCGTGCAGGCCGCGTTGCACGCCTCCGGCCTTTCGATGCCAGCCAAGAAAGTGACGGTCAACCTCGCGCCGGCCGATTTGCCAAAGGAAGGCAGCCACTACGACCTGCCGATCGCGCTCGGCCTGATGGCGGCGCTCGGCGCCATTCCCGGTGACGCGCTGTCGGCTTATGTCGTGCTCGGCGAGTTGTCTCTCGACGGCACCATCGCCGCGGTGGCCGGCGCGTTGCCCGCCGCGATCGGCGCCAATGCGGAAGGCAAGGGGCTGATCTGCCCGCATGCCTGTGGCCCGGAGGCGGCCTGGGCCGGGGCCGACATCGACATAATCGCACCACGCAGCCTGATCGCCGTCGCCAATCATTTTCGCGGCACGCAGGTACTGTCGCGTCCGGAAGCCGCGGTGCATGTGCCGGCAAGCAACCTGCCCGACCTCGCCGACATCAAGGGGCAGGAGAGCGCGAAGCGCGCATTGGAGGTGGCGGCCGCCGGCGGTCACAACCTCCTGATGATCGGCCCACCCGGCTCGGGCAAATCGATGCTGGCGCAGCGCCTTCCCTCGATCCTGCCGCGGCTGCAGCCGAAAGAACTTCTCGAAGTTTCGATGATCGCCTCGATGGCCGGCGAACTCGCCGGCGGCAAACTGACGGACCGGCGGCCGTTCCGCGCGCCGCATCATTCGGCCTCGATGGCTGCCTTGGTCGGTGGCGGTTTGCGCATTCGGCCCGGCGAGGTGTCGCTGGCGCATAACGGCGTGCTGTTCCTCGACGAATTCCCGGAGTTCTCGCCGCAGGCGCTCGATGCGCTGCGACAGCCGCTCGAGGCCGGCGAATGCATGATCGCCCGCGCCAATCACCGCATCACCTATCCCGCGCGCGTCCAACTCGTCGCCGCGATGAACCCGTGCCGGTGCGGCATGGCGGGCGAGCCGGGTTATCGCTGCGCGCGCGGCCCGCGCTGCCATGCGGACTATCAGGCGCGCATTTCCGGACCGCTGCTCGACCGCATCGACCTGCGCGTCGACGTCCCCGCGGTGTCGGCAAGCGATCTCATTCGGCCGGGCCGGGCCGAAGCGAGTAGCGCGGTGGCCGCGCGCGTGCTCGCTGCGCGGCGAATCCAGCAGGAGCGGCTCGATCGTCTCGGGGTTTCGGCGACGAACAACGCGCATTGCCCAACATCGCTGATCGAAGACATCGCGGCGCCCGACGCAGCGGGGCTCGCGCTGCTGCGCGATGCCAGCGAAAAACTCGGCTTCTCCGCGCGCGCCTATCACCGCGTATTGCGTGTAGCGCGCACGCTTGCCGATCTCGACCAGGCCGAAACGGTCGGCCGCATTCATCTCGCCGAGGCGATTTCCTATCGCATCAGCGCCGAACGCATGGCGCAGGCGGCATAGGGCCCGGCGCACAGATCGAGATCAGCTGCCTGTGTGGAGGGCGCAACCCGCGTCATTTGCCCGCGTGAGCGGCAGGCCGACGAAGCAAGGAGGCGGCCCGGAAGACGGGGCTAGAGCGGCGAACGCTCAATCGGAATCGCTTCGCCGCCCTATCTCGTTGTTTCAGCGTCGGATTTATCCGAAAACCGCTGCGCACTTTTCGGTCCGATGCTATTTCACCGCGGCGACGAGCGGCGCCGCTGGCTGGCTGTCGCGGATCGTGACCCAACGGCCGGTGTGATTGCTCGCCTGGCGCTTCAGGAAACGGTAACCCGTCAGATCCCACGTGCGGACGGTATCGGTGAGGTTGTCCAGGACGAAATCGCCTTTGTCGGTGCGCACGGTCAGGATGGCATGGCCCTCTCCGTCAGGCTTGCGCACGACCGTGATCAGGAGGTTCGACAGCGACAGGCCCTGCCGCATCAGGTCGCGGCGCTTTTCAAGCACATAGTCCTCGCAGTCGCCGACGCCGTCGGGATAGGCCCAGACCTCGTCCTTGCCGTAGATGTCGGAATCGTTCATCGGCGTGATGGCTGCATTGACGCCGACATTGACGGCCACGATGGCTTTCCACAGCGTGCCGCTCATGTGCTCGGGCCCGGGATCGCGCAAACGGATGTTGCATTCGACAGGGTTGGCCCTGCAAAATTCGTAATGGCCGATCGGCTGCGAGGTTAGGCCGCCGGTCAGCATCGGCGGCGAGGCGGATGCCTGCGAAACGGATAAACCCGCCGCAAACCCCGCAATTGTCAGGGCGCGTAGCGACGCCTGCCTCGTTCTCCGTGAGGAAGCCATTTACCCCGGCCCGCCCGTTTTTGTTTCTTAAGCAAACGTTAAAGGCGAATTTTCGGGGCTGTCAATTCGATTGGCCGTCAGATTGTCGTGATGGTTACGCGCACGAATCCAATAGCGGCGGATTTGCAACAATCAGGCACGGACGGTCGTGCTTACTGGTGCTTTGCCGTCTTGGTTTTCGGCGTGGTTGCCGCCCGGGCTCCTCGCCCGTAGCTGGCGATGAAATCGGCGATGCGCGGAACGATCTCCGCGCGGAAGCGCGAGCCGTTGAAGACGCCGTAGTGGCCGACCGCCGGCTGCATGTAGTGCACATGCATTTCAGGCGGGATGTTGCTGCACAGACCATGCGCCGCTTCGGTCTGGCCGATACCGGAGATGTCGTCGTTCTCGCCCTCGATGGTGAGCAGGGCAACGTTGCGGATCGCTTTCGGGTCCACAGTCACCCCACGATGCTTCATCTCGCCCTTGGGCAGGGCATGACGTATGAACACGGTGTCGACCGTCTGCAGGTAGAACTCGGCGGTCAGATCCATCACCGCGAGATATTCGTCATAGAAGTCGCGGTGCTTCTCGGCTCCGTCGCCGTCGTTCTTGACGAGATGCATGAAGAACTCCTTGTGCGCCGTGATATGGCGGTCAAGGTTCATGCCCATGAAGCCGGAGAGTTGCAGGAAGCCCGGATAGACCTCGCGCGCGAAGCCGGGCACCGGCCACGGCACCGGCATGATGACATTGTCGCGGAACCAGCCCAGTCCCTTCTCCTTGGCGAGCACGTTGACCGCTGTCGGATTGCGGCGCGTGTCGACCGGTCCTCCCATCAGCGTCATCGTCGCCGGCGCGAAGCGGTCGCCCTTCGCTTCCATGACGGCAACGGCGGCAAGCACGGGCACCGAAGGCTGGCATACGGCCATCACATGCGTGTCGGGCCCGAGTTCGTGGAACATGTCGACGACGTAGTCGATGTAGTCGTCGAGATCGAATTTGCCCTCGGCGAGCGGCACCATGCGCGCATCGGTCCAGTCGGTGATGTAGACGTCGGCATAGGGCAGCATCGCCTCGACCGTGCCGCGCAGCAGCGTCGCGTAATGACCCGACATCGGCGCGACGATCAACAGCTTCGGATCGGCCCTGCGTGCGGCCGGCAGGTCGCGCTCAAAGCGGATCAGGTTGCAGAAAGGCCGCGACCAGACGACCTCTTCCTTCACCGCGACCGTCTTCCAGTCGACCACGGTCTTCGTCAAGCCGAAGGTCGGCTTGGCGTAGCGGCGCGTCGTGCGTTCGAAGAGTTCGGCGGCGGCGGCCACCGAACGGCCGAAGGGCGTATGCGAAACCGGATTGAGGGGATTGGAATAAAGCAGCTTCACCGCGTCGGCATAGGCGCGCATGGGCTGCACCGCGGCGTAGTTCAATTCGTAGAGCTGATAGAACAAGGTCAAACCCCGCTGCGCCGGGCTTTGCCCCGGCTGCTCCGATTCTTAGACAACGAAGTTAGCGATGTTTTGTTGCGATGCAATACGTCGGGCCGCGCGACCTACCCGGCGATGTTGGTCCACGCTGCCGGAAATCCATTTGATTTCAAGCGCTTCAATCGGGAATACCTTCGACGAGCACCATTTCCGCATCCGCGAACTTCCGGCGGATCGCCCGCGCCGCACTGTATTCCGGCGAGTGATAGCAATCCTGCGCCGCCTTGAGCGACGGGAACTCGATCACCACGTTGCGCGCCCAGCCGCGTCCTTCAGTCGCCTCGCAGGCTCCGCCGCGCGCCAGAAACTTCGCGCCATGCTTCTCGAAGGCAATCTTCGCTGCCGCCACGTAGTCCTTGTAGGCTTCGGCGTCCTTCACATCGACATGCGCGATCCAGTATCCTTTCGGCATCTTTCCCTCCCTGACATCGTTCAGGCCGAGGCCATCTCGGCGAGGATCGCCTGCGCGGCCGCGCGCCGGTCTGGCGCCTTCACGATCGGCCGCCCCACCACGAGGTGGCTGGCGCCCGCGCGTACGGCATCGCCCGGCGTCATCACACGCTTCTGGTCGCCATGGTCGGCGCCGGCTGGCCGGATGCCCGGGGTCACCACGGCGAGTTCCGGTCCGACGATCTTGCGCACCGCGGCCGCTTCGTCCGCCGAGCAGACGATGCCGCCCATGCCGGCGGCGAGCGCCTGTTCGGCGCGGCGCAGCACCAGAGTATGCGGATCGTATTCGTAGCCGGCCTCGACCATGTCGTTTTCGTCCATCGAGGTCAGCACGGTCACGCCGAGCAGAGTCAGGTCCGAGCCCCTCGCGGCCTCGACCGCGGCGCGCATCGCCTTCGGATAGGCATGCAGCGTCAGCATCGACATGCCCATCTTGACGACATTCTCCACGCCACTTGCGACTGTATTGTCGATGTCGAGCAGCTTCATGTCGAGAAAGATGCTCGTACCGCCCGCCGCAAGCTCGCGCGCCAGGCCGAGGCCTCCCGCGAAGGCGAGTTGGTAGCCGATCTTGTAGAAGGAGACGACGCCGTCGAGGTCGCGTATGACCATCTCGGCCTCGGCAACAGTCGGCACGTCCAGCCCGACGATCAATCTTTCGCGCATGCCGCTCCGCCTTCCTTAGCCGTCAGGGCTCGATCCTCGTCGACATCATCGCGGCGCGCTCGATCAGGGTCCGGCAAACCGTCTCCATCTGGTGGCGCAACCGCTCTTCCTTGAACTGGCCGTCCTCGTCGAATGCCTCGGACGCCCTCGCGACCGAACATTGCGGCGTGATCACCTCGACCTGGCAAGCCATCAGCACGGCGCGCAGATGGTAGAGTCCGCGCACGCCGGCGAAGTTGCCGTCCGACGACGAACAGATCGCCGCAATCTTGCCGTCGAAGGGCTTGAAGGGGCGCCCGCCGTCGCGACGCACGCGGCTCACCCAATCGATCGTGTTCTTGACCAGCGGCGGTATCGATGCGTTGTACTCGGGGCTGGCGATGAGAAAGCCGTCATGGGCCGCGATCTGGCGCGCGAGCTTCTGCGCGTTTTCGGGAACGCCTTTTTCCTTCTCGAGGTCTTGGTCCATGATCGGCAGCGCATAGTCGCCGAGCGAGATGCGGGTAACCTCGGCGCCCTGCAACGCGAGTTCCTTCATCGCCGCGTCGGCGGTCCTGACACTGAAGGCGCCGGTGCGCAGCGACCCGGCGAAGATGAGAATTTTCGGTATGACAGGCACGGCCGTTCCTTTAGCCGCAGCTATAGGCAAAGACGCGATCGAATCAATATGTCGACATGCTGCCCTTGAATGAGGAGCGGCATCAGTTCAGCGGCGCGCGGCGGTAGAGCCAAAGCTGCGTCGGGGGAATGTTGCGGATGATGAAATGGAAGTGCTCGACCGTGTAGTCGCCGAGGCCGGGCGGTATCGGCGATTTCGGCCCGTAGGTGAGCTGAACCACGGGGCGCCCGCTCGGGATGCGCCTGAGCAGGCTTTCTAGATAGGCGACGCGACGCGCGACCGGGAAGTTGAGCAGCGGCACGCCGGAGACCACACAGTCGAACACCAGGTCGCGCTTTTCGCCAAGCGTCATATCGAGATTGAAACCGTCGCCCTCGATCACGTTGACGTCCGGGTAGTTCCGCCTGAGATGTTTGACGAAGTCATGCGAATATTCGACCGCATATAGGTCGGACGGCTTCACGCCGCGACGTAAGATCGCCTTCGTGATAACACCGGTTCCGGGTCCGACCTCCAGGACGGGAAGGCCTGATTTTGCGTCGATGATCGAGGCCATAAGCCTCGCCGTCACCGAACTGGTTGGAATGATGGAACCGACCGCTCTCGGCCTGTCGATCCAGCCCTTGAAGAACTTCAGCTCGTCGTCGAATTTCTCGGCGAACTTGCGCAGTCCCGAAGCGGCCATCAACGGTCTCCATCAGTCGGTTGCGGGACACATAACAGTCCGCTGCGTCAACGCAAGCTTTGTATGTCGCGTTCTCAACGGTTTTTGTCGTTTTTGCTCAGGAAGCAACCCGCCTGCTCCGGCTGCGGGCAGCGATCAGCTTTCGCCGAACGACTCGAAGAAGTCCTTCATGCGCGAGAAGAAGCCGCTCGACTGCGGCGAATTTTCCGTCGAGGAGAGCTTTTCGAATTCCTCCAGCAGTTCGCGCTGGCGCTTCGACAGGTTCTGCGGCGTCTCGACGGCCGTCTGGATGTAGAGATCGCCTATCTGCGGCTGGCGCAGCACGGGCATGCCTTTGCCCTTGAGGCGGAACTGGCGGCCGTTTTGCGTGCCTTCGGGCACCTTGACGCGCGTCTGGGTGCCGTCGAGCGTCGCCACTTCGAATTGTCCGCCAAGCGCGGCCGTCGTCATCGAGATCGGCACCTTGCAGTAGAGGTCGGCGCCGTCGCGCTGGAAGAATTCGTGCGGCTTGACCGCCAGGAAGATGTAGAGATCGCCCGAAGGTCCGCCGCGCAGCCCCGCCTCGCCCTCGTTGGCGAGCCTGATGCGCGTGCCGTCCTCGATGCCGGCCGGAATGTTGACCGACAGCGAACGCTCCTCGACGATGCGGCCCTGGCCGGAGCATTTCGGGCAGGGGTCGTTGATCGTCTGGCCCCGGCCCTGGCAGGTCGGGCAGGTTCGTTCGATCGAGAAGAAGCCTTGCGTGGCGCGCACCTTGCCATGGCCGCCGCACATCGTGCAGGTCACGGGCTGCGTGCCGGGCTTGGCGCCGCTGCCCGAGCAATCGCTGCAGGAGATGGATGCCGGGACCCTGATCTGCGCGGTCTTGCCAGTATAGGCTTCCTCCAGCGAGATCTCCATGTTGTAGCGCAGGTCCGCGCCGCGCTCGCGGCCGCCGGACGAGCGGCGGCGGCCGCCGCCCATCATGTCGCCGAAGATGTCCTCGAAGATGTCGGCGAAGCCACCCGCGCCGAAACCCTGGCCGCCGCCGTTCATGCCGCCATTCTCGAAGGCGGCGTGACCGAAACGGTCATAGGCGGCGCGCTTTTGCGGGTCCTTCAGCGTCTCGTAGGCTTCGTTGATTTCCTTGAACCTGTGCTCGCAGGAGTGATCGCCGGGGTTGCGATCCGGATGGAACTGCATGGCAAGCTTGCGGAACGCCGCCTTGAGCTGCTTCTCGTCGGCGCCCTTCTGCACGCCGAGCGTTTCGTAGAAATCAGCTTTCATCTTGCCCCGATGCCCGGACGTTCAATGCCTTGGCGCATTGTGTCATGCTATCCTGCGAATAACTGGCTTCCGATTTAGTTAGCCGATCTTCGCGACGCCAGAGTTCTGGTGCAACACAAGACATTTTTTGAGCTTCCTTGCAAAGAAGCCCGGCGCTGGCGCCGGGCCTCTCGCTTTGAGCTTGTAGGCGATCAGGCCGACTTCTTCTTGTCGTCGTCCTCGTCGATCTCCTCGAAGTCGGCGTCGACCACGTCCGAGTCCTTGGCCGCGTCCGCCTTGGCGTCGGCTTCCGCCGTTTCCTTCTGGCTTGCCTCGTACATCGCCTGGCCGAGCTTCATCGAGGCTTCGGCGAGCGTCTGCGTAGCGGCGTTGATCGCATCGGCGCCGTCGCCCTCGGCAGCGATCTTCAGCGCGGCGATGGCGTCGGCGATCGCGGCGCGGTCGGCCTCCGAGACCTTGTCGCCATATTCCTTCAGCGACTTTTCGCTCGAGTGCACGAGGCTCTCGGCCTGGTTGCGCGCCTCGACCAGCGCGCGGCGCTTCTTGTCGTTCTCGGCGTTGGCTTCGGCGTCCTTAACCATCTTTTCGATGTCGGCGTCCGAAAGGCCGCCCGACGCCTGGATGCGGATCTGGTGCTCCTTGCCGGTGCCCTTGTCCTTGGCCGAGACGTTGACGATGCCGTTGGCGTCGATGTCGAAGGTGACCTCGATCTGCGGCACGCCGCGCGGGGCCGGCGGAATGCCGACCAGGTCGAACTGGCCGAGCGCCTTGTTGTCGGCGGCCATTTCGCGCTCACCCTGGAAGACGCGGATGGTCACGGCAGACTGGCTGTCCTCGGCGGTGGAGAACACCTGGCTCTTCTTGGTCGGGATCGTGGTGTTGCGTTCGATCAGGCGCGTGAACACGCCGCCAAGCGTCTCGATGCCGAGCGACAGCGGCGTCACGTCGAGCAGCAGCACGTCCTTGACGTCACCCTGCAGCACGCCGGCCTGGATCGCCGCGCCCAGCGCAACCACCTCGTCGGGGTTGACGCCCTTGTGCGGCTCCTTGCCGAAGAACTGCTTCACGATCTCCTGGATCTTGGGCATGCGGGTCATGCCGCCGACCAGGACCACTTCGTCGATCTCGCCGGCCTTGAGGCCCGCATCCTTGAGCGCGGCCTTCACCGGCTCGACCGTGCGCTGCACGAGGTCGTCGACAAGCTGCTCGAACTTGGCGCGCGTCAGCTTCATCGTCAGGTGCTTCGGGCCGGTCTGGTCGGCGGTGATGAAGGGCAGGTTGATCTCGGTCTGGGCGCTCGACGACAGCTCGATCTTCGCCTTCTCGGCGGCTTCCTTCAGCCGCTGCAGGGCAAGCTTGTCGTTCTTCAGGTCGATGCCCTGTTCCTTCTTGAACTCGGCCGCCAGATACTCGACCAGGCGCATGTCGAAATCCTCGCCGCCGAGGAACGTGTCGCCGTTGGTCGACTTCACCTCGAACACGCCGTCGCCGATCTCCAGCACCGAGATATCGAAAGTGCCGCCGCCAAGGTCGTAGACGGCGATCGTCTTGCCGTCCTTCTTGTCGAGGCCGTAGGCGAGGGCGGCAGCGGTCGGCTCGTTGATGATGCGCAGCACTTCAAGGCCGGCGATCTTGCCGGCGTCCTTTGTGGCCTGGCGCTGGGCGTCGTTGAAATAGGCCGGAACGGTTATGACCGCCTTCTCGACCTTCTCGCCGAGATAGGCTTCCGCCGTCTCCTTCATCTTCTGCAGGATCATCGCCGAGATCTGCGAGGGCGACTGCTTCTTGCCGCCGGCCTCGACCCAGGCGTCGCCATTGTCGCCCTTGACGATCTTGTAGGGGACGAGCTTCTTGTCCTTCTCGGTGACCGGATCGTCATAGCGGCGGCCGATCAGGCGCTTGACCGCGAAGATGGTATTTTCGGGATTGGTGACCGCCTGGCGCTTTGCCGGCTGGCCTACCAGACGTTCGTCGCCGTCCGTGAACGCGACGATGGAAGGGGTCGTGCGCGCGCCCTCCGCATTCTCGATGACCTTGGGCTCCTTGCCATCCATGATGGCGATGCAGGAATTGGTGGTGCCGAGGTCGATGCCGATTACTTTAGCCATTTTTCCGATCTCTCCTTCAAGCAGGCCGTCAGGACCCAATGAGGCGTTCCGGGGACGACCCCTGTTCACTGGAAATTCCGCCAAAGCTCAAGCGTTGCGGCCGGCTCTCGCGGTTGCGGCGTATATAAGAAGAGCATTTCGGGCACGCAAGCGGCGCGTAGGAAGTTCCCACCGGTGAAGGCCTCCTCGAAATCTCTGAAACGCCATACGTTTGCTCATATTATCCAAGGACGCCTGCATTGCGCCTTGACGATCCGGTATCCTGCTGGAACATCAGCGGCTTGGAAGCGCCGCGGCCACCGGATGTCTTCCGCTCTGGGAGGAGTGCATGTCGGAAGTGTCCATGACGGCTGTCGAGACAGTCGCGACGGGACTTGGCTGGCCGGAAGGTCCGACCGTCCTGCCCGACGGCCGCATCGTGCTTGTCGAAAGCTACCGTAGCCAGCTGACGGCAATCGACGCAAAAGGCAAGGCGAACCGTTTCGCCTATGTCGCCGGGGCGCCCAATTCCTGCGTGCTCGGTTCCGATGGCGCGCTCTATGTGTGCCAGAACGGCGGCACAACCGGCCCGTGGCGCGCCTCGGAGATGACGACGCCATCGATCCAGCGCGTGGTTGAGGGCGGTAAGGCTGAGATTATCCTGACGGAGGTCGATGGGATCAAGCTGAACGGTCCCAATGACCTGGTCTTCGCCGCTGACGGCAGACTGATCTTCACCGATCCCGGCACGTATAATCCCAAGGCTCCCGATCCGAGCTACATCTTTGCGCTGCTTCCGGACGGCAGCGCGAAAGTTGTGGTGCATTTCAAGACGCCGACCTTTCCAAATGGCCTTGGGGTCGAGGCCGACGGATCGATTGTCTGGGCTGAATCCTATACAGGGCGCGTCTGCCGTCAGCGGCCGGACGGCCGCCGCGACGATCTCGGCAAGTTGCCCGGCGACAATCCAATCCCGGACGGGATGAAGGTTGGTGCCGATGGCCGCCTCTATGTCACCGACATTTTTGCCGGAGGCATCCATGTCCTGAACCCGGACGGAACGCCTGACGGTTTCATCCGCTGCGGGAAAGCCACCACCAACTGCGTCTTCGACGGCGAGACGCTGTGGATCACCAATGCCGGCGTGCTCGCCGATGGCAGCGACCCGTCCTTCGACGGTACGCTTTGCCGTACGCGAATTCCCCGAGGCGGCCGGCCGACCTATCATGGCCGCATTGCCGGCAGTCGCAACGCGTGAGCCGGCCAGTCGTCCGATCCGGGTCGGCGGGCTCGGCGGCTTTTTTCAGCCGCCTTTACAGCATTGCCAAGGTCCGCGACGAGGCGAAGCGCGTTCTGCCGCTGCCGGTGTTCGATTTCGGCGACGGCGGCGCCGAAGACGAGCGAACGCTGCGCCGCAACGAACAGGCTTTCGACGATGTCGCGCTGCTGCCGCGGCCGCTCAACGGGGCTGTAGACCGCGATCTCTCGGTGACGCTGTTCGGCAGGAAGCTCTCCATGCCGCTGGGCATCGGGCCGACCGGGTTATCGGGCCTGTTCTGGCCGGATGGAGAATGTGCATCCGCCCGCGCCGCAAGTGATGCCGGCGTGCCCTATGTCGCCAGTCACGGCTCCGTTTGCACGCTGGAAGACATTGCCGCCGTGTCGGCAGGGCCTCGCTGGATGCAGATATTCGTCTATACCGACCGAGGCTTTACGCGCGAAATGATCGAGCGTGCTGCCGCGGCGAAATACGACGCGCTGGTCCTCACCATCGACAACCAGTTGCTGGGCAATCGCGAGCGCGACATTCGCAATGGATTCTCTATTCCGCCTCGCTTCGGCGTCGCCGGCGCACTCCAGGCCGCGACCAAGGCGCGATGGTTGCTCCGCATGCGAACGACATTGCCCAGGATCACCTTCGCCAACTATCTGAAAACCGGAGAAAAAGCGGAACTGGCGGCGATTGCCGCCCGGATGGGCAGCTTGCTCGACCCGAGCATGTCCTGGGCCGAGGTAGACTGGATACGTTCCTTCTGGAAAGGGCCGATGCTCCTCAAAGGCGTCCTCCACCCAGCGGAGGCGAAGGAGGCCGTCGCGCGTGGAATTGACGGCATGATTGTTTCGAACCATGGCGGACGCCAGCTCGATGGCGCCGCGGCGTCGCTTGACGCATTGCCGGCTGTCGTCGATGCGGTAGGCAAGCGGATCCCGGTCCTTATCGATGGAGGCATCCGGCGCGGCGCCGACATGGCCAAGGCGCTGGCGCTTGGCGCATCGTTCTGCCTCATTGGCAGGCCGCAACTCTGGGGTCTGGCAGTCGGCGGCGAAGCCGGCGTTCGCCACGTGCTTGAACTTTACCGCAAGGAAATCGACCGCGTTATGGGCCTGATGGGTGCAAGGACTGTCGCGGATATCGGACCCGACTGTATCCTGCGCCTGAGATAGCGCGCGAAAGAAAGGCGAGACATGATCACGGACCCGCCCATCCTCACCATCCGGCGAAATTTCGAACGACCGCCCGCCCGTCTGGTCGAGGGATTTCGTGGCGTGCCGACCGGTTATCTCGTCGATGCCATGCGTGGACGCGGATGTCTCGACCATTCCATCAAGCCGCTGCTGCCCGAGAAGGCGACCATCCTCGGCGTCGCGCTGACCTGCCATGCCGGTCCCGCCGACAACCTCGCCGTCTTCGGAGCGTTGGAGGTCGCCATCAAAGGCGACGTTATTGTCGCCTGCACCGACGCCTTCATGAGGACCTCCGTCACCGGCGACCTGCTGCTCGGCATGGCCAAAAATCTCGGCGTCACCGGCTTCGTCACCGACGGGCTGGTGCGGGATTTGACCGGGCTCGAAGCTGTCGGCATGCCTATCTACTGTGCTGGCCTGACCGCCAATTCGCCAACGCGCAACGGCCCCGGGACTGTTGGTATGCCGATCGTCATCGGCGACGTCACGATAAATCCCGGCGACATTCTGGTCGGTGACCGCGACGGCGTCGTTGTGGTGCCGCGGATCGAAGCCGAGGCGGTGCTCGAGCGCCTGGACGGCATCAAGGCGGCGGAGCATGCGCTGGAAGCAAAGGTCCAGGCCGGTCTCGGCGTGCCGGACTTCATTCGCACCGTTCTGGATTCGAACCGTACAACTTATGTCGATTGAGAAATCGGCCCACCAGATGTACCGATGGGCCGATCGTCTTGCGGCCGACTGGCCTAGTTCGTGAGACGCAGCGGCGGCGGCGGCGGAGCCGGCTGTTCGGTCGTGAAATTGCCCGTACCCGTCGAGGCAGAGCCTTTCTTGGCGGCCCGCTTCTGCTTCAGGCAGCCATTGCCGAAGGTGCCCCACCAGGCGACCGGGTTGTTCTTGCCGCATCGCCAGGACAGGCCTGCGACTTCGTAGGAGCCGTCGGCGGCCTCGACCAAGGGACTGGCGGGATCGCTCGCATGGGCGACGGCCGAAACCAAGCCGAATGCGAGCGATGCGGAAAGGATCAGTGCATGTTTCATCATCTTCGGTACTCCCTTTCGTTGGTTGGGGAGCGCGACCGGATGTAAGCTTGTTTGCGGGCCGCGCTCGGTTGCTGACCCTTTTCGGTCGTGCAGCGAACCCGAATGGTTCACGCGGCTTCAGGGAAAATTCGTCCGAACCGCGCCTGCGCCTGCGCCTTTTATGCGGCGGGTTCGGCAGCGGCTACGCCTGCCGCTCGATCGCAGCGACATTCATGCGCGTCCGCAGCTTGAAGCCGATGGATTCGTAAAGCCTGATCGCGACGCTGTTGGTCGCATAGGTGTGCAGGAACGGCTGCTCGCCCTTGGCGTAGATTTTCCCCGCCGCAAAAAGCGTCATCAGCCGGCCGAGCCCCTTGCCCTGAAAATCCGGATGCGTCGCGACGCCGCTGAGTTCGGTCAACCCGTCCAGCTTCAACCGCTCGCCGGCCATGGCGATCAGCCTGCCGCTCTCCCTGACGCCCCAGAAATCGCCGAGCGCCTGCGCCTTCATGGTGAAGGGGCCGGGCCTGGTCAGCGTCGCGAGTTCCAGCATGTCGGCCGCGTCGGCTTCGCCGAGCGGGACTATCCGGTCGTCTTCAATGACGGGCATGTGCCGCTCGGCAATCATCTGCACGCCGAACGACGTCATCGTCTGTGTGAAGCCGGGCGGCAGGACGAATTCGTCGGCCTGCAGGAAGATCAGCGTCTCGCCGGGCGAAGCGATTGCCGCCAACGCGGCAAGGCTTTCCGGGCCTTCGTCCCGGCTGCTCGCGAAAGGATGGATCGACGGCGCGTAGCGTTTGGCCAGATGGCCGCCCAGCGCAAGCGAGGCATGCCTGGTGTTCAGCGCATTCCAGACCGGACGGTCGAGTATGTGTCTCATAGCGTCACCTTTCCAGCGCGGCGATCGAGCGGAGCGGCGGCAAGTCCGTCCTCGATCGCCGCCAGCTGGTCGAGCAGCGGGCCGTCGAGATTGCCGCAAAGGTCGGCGACGGCCGACCTTATGCGCGGCCACACGTCGCTCTTGGCGGCCGCGACCAGCCGCTTCCCTTCCCTGGAGAGGGAAACGATCCTGCGACGCTGGTCATCGGGCGCCGCCTTGGCCTCCAGCATGCCGAGCTCGACGAGTTGCGCGACGGTGCGCGTGGCGCCTGGCTGGGTGATGCCGACCGCCTCGGCCAATTCGCCGACGGTGAGCGGTCCCAGCCGGTCGACCGCGGCCAGGAACGGGTACTGGCTCGCCTGAAGCGGTGCGCCAAGTTCGTCCATGATCCTCTGCGTGTCGGCCTGCAGCCTTTCGCCGAGGCGCTTTATGCGCGTGCCGAGCGTCAGGAATCCGAAGGAACGAACCACATCCTCGACCATCGACCATCTCCAACTACATTACTAGTTATATAACATTGAATGTATTTGTCGAGAGGCCTTGGTGGGGAGGGACGTCAGGAGCTACGGATGGGACGGCGCCGGCGCCTGCAAGCCGGATCTGCCGGCGTTGGAACAGCCGCCTGGTCGCCCGTCGACGCGAAGGCGCAATCCGGGACGTTCAGGGCCGGCCGACCGCCCCGATGAGGCTGGTCCGTCAGACCTTCTCCCAGCCACCGCTGTCGCCGGCGCGGAAGATCGCGTCGATGACCCTCTGGTTCTTCACCGAATTCTCCAGCGTGAAGACGGGATCTGCGGAACCCTTGGCGGCGCGGGCGAAGGCCTCGACCTGCAGCCGGTATTGCGACGCGCCGGGGAAGCGGAACACCGTCGCCTCGGTGTGGTTCTGGTTGTGCAACTCGACCCGATGATGGTCGTAGAGCCCGGCGTTGAAGGGCGCATGCACCTCGATGAAGCCCTTGTCGCCGTGGAACACCATCAGCTGGCGGGCAGCCATCTGGGTCGACAGATAGAATGACAGCTCGAAATCGCCGAAATCGGCGCGGATCGAGGAATAGTTGTCCGTCTTGAACTTCTTGTCGCGCTCGACCGTCGCCATCACGCGCTTCGGCTCCTTGCCGGTAACGAAGCGCGTCGAGACGGTCGGATAGACGCCAATGTCAGGTAGCGCGCCGCCGCCGAGCGACAGCACATTGCGCATGTTCTTGGGATCGACGTTGTAGTAGGTGAACGCGCCCTGCACATAGCGCAGCGTGCCGATCGCGCCGGACGCGACGAGGTCGCGCACCTTGATCCACTGCGGGTGGTAGACCACCATGAAGGCTTCGCAGACCAGCACCTTCTTCTTGTCGCGCGCCTTGATGACCCTGGCGATGTCCTTGGCGTTCAGCGCCAATGGCTTCTCGACCAGGACGTGCTTGCCGGCGAGCGCCGCCTTCTCGGCCCATTCGATATGCTGCGACGTCGGCAGCGGAATGTAAACGCCATCGATCGTATCGGACGCCAGCATCGCCTCGTAGGAGCCGAAGGCCTGCCTCGCGCCGAACCGTTCGGCGAGCGCTTTCGCCTTCTTCAGGTCGCGGCTGGCGATCCCGGCAAGGACACCGTTCTCAGCGTCGACGATCGCGGGAATAAGCTGCTCGCGCCCGATCTTGGCCGTCGACAAAACACCCCAGCGAAACATGGACTTCTCCCTCGTTACCTTGTGCGGACTGTCACGGGCTTTTCGCGCAGGCGCGCAGCTTTGCCCGAAATACCTGGCGATGCCAAGTTGTGGCTCCATGCAAAAGACCTGTGCGCGGCCGATCGTCGGTCCTACATTGGTGCTTCAAGGAGATCGCAATGAAACACCGAAAACTCGGCGCCGAGCTCAGCGTCTTCCCGGTCGGCCTCGGCTGCATGGGCATGAGCGACGGCTATGGCGGCCAGGACGAGGCCGATGCGATCCGCACGCTTCACCGCGCGGTCGAACTCGGCGTCACGCTGTTCGACACGGCGGAGGTCTACGGCCCCTTCACCAACGAGGTGCTGGTCGGCAAGGCGCTCAAGCCGATGCGCGACAAGGTGAAGATCGCCACCAAATTCGGCTTCAACATCGTCGAGACCCTGGAAGGGCCCAAGCAGCAGCCGGGGCTGAACAGCCGGCACGAACATGTCCGCGCCGTCGCCGAAGCCTCGCTGCAGCGCATGGGGCTGGACGTGATCGACCTATATTACCAGCACCGGGTCGACCCGGACGTGCCGATCGAGGATACCGTGGGCGCGATGGCGGAACTGGTGCGCGAGGGCAAGGTGCGCGCGCTCGGGCTTTCGGAGGCCGGCGTAGCAACCATCCGCCGGGCGCATGCGGTGCATCCGATCGCCGCCGTGCAGAGCGAATATTCGCTGTGGACGCGCGACCCCGAAAACGGCGTGCTCGATGTCTGCCGCGAACTCGGCATCGGCTTCGTGCCGTTCAGCCCGCTCGGCCGCGGCTTCCTCGCCGGAGCGATCAAGTCTACGGATCAGCTCGGCGCGGATGATTTCCGCCGCAGCCTGCCGCGCTTCAACGAGGACAACATCAGGCGCAATCTGGCTGTCGTGGCCAAGCTGGAGAAGCTCGCGGCCGACAAGGGCAACACGTCAGCGCAGCTCGCGCTCGCCTGGGTGCTAGCCCAGGGAGATTTCATCGTGCCCATCCCCGGCTCGCGCAAGATCGCCAACCTGGAAGCGAATGTCGAAGCCGCTTCAATCGTGCTCAGCGACGCCGAACTCGCCGAGATCGGCGCGCTGGTGACGCCGGACCAGATCGCCGGCAAGCGCTATGCCGACGAGGCGATGGCGCAGACCAACAGATAGTCCGGTTTCATTGCGTGTCCGCCGGACGCTTGGTAGATCGATGCGGGCAGGACGAGCCTATTGCGGACTATTTCGAAGCGACGATCTCGCACGGACCGATCGAGCGCAACTTATACTTCGCAACGGCGCTTTTGCAGCTCTTCAAAGCACCCGCTTCGGCGGACTTCTGCGACCCGACATTGAAGGTCGCGCCGCAAAAGAAATACTCCCCGCCAATTCGCGTGGAAGCGTAGGCCGAATGGCCGGAGGCTGCGACATAGTCCTTGTAGACCTTACCACAGCCTCCCGACGAGTTCGGCGGGATCACCATCCGGCGCTTTTTGTCGCCTACCTTCCCAGCGAGAGATTCCGCGGGGGCCGCGTTTGAGGCCGCAAGCGATATGGCGGCGCAAAGCGCAGCCGCAAAAATAGCCCTCATTTTCATTGTACCCCCGATCCCCTTGGGATTGCCAGTCGCCAAAATTATCTACTGATCGTGGATAGTAGAGTCCAGTCTATCTTCGTTTGAAGACTTTCCACCAGTGTTATACTTGAGGTCACTTTTACCCCCTGAGCACGCCGCCCGTCTGCTTCTTCACGTTCTCGACGATGCGGCCGGCCAGCGCCTCGAAATCCTCGTCGGTGAGGGTCTTCTCGACCGGCTGGATCGAGACCTCGATGGCGATCGACTTCTTGCCCTCGCCTATCGAGGGTCCCTCGAAGAGGTCGAAGACCGAGACCCCTGATATCAGCTTCTTGTCGGCCGCGAGTGCTGCGCGGGTCAGCGCGCCCGCCTCTACCGCCTTGTCGACCACGAAGGCGAAGTCACGTTTGACCATCTGGAACGCCGACAGGTCGAGCCTGGGCTTGGTGCGCGTCGGCTTGGCTTTCGGCTCCGGCACGGCATCGACAAACACCTCAAAACCGCAGAGCGGACCCGACACGTCGAGCGTTTCCAGCGTCTTCGGGTGGAACTCGCCGAAATGCCCAAGCACCGTCTTGGGCCCAAGCTTGATCACGCCCGAGCGCCCCGGATGAAACCAGGCCGGGCCGCCGGCCTCGATCTGCAGCCGGTCGACGGGCGCGCCGCATGCTTCGAGTGCGGCGATCGCATCTGCCTTGGCGTCGAACACGCCGACCGCCTGCGTATTGCCGGCCCAGTGGCGGCCCGAACCGTCGAGCCTTGCAGTCCCTCGCCGGAGACCCGCCGCGACGCGGCGCTGCTTTTCCGGCGCGTCGCCCTCATAGGTTCCCGACACTTCGAACAAAGCAACGTCGCCGAAACCCTTGTCGGCGTTGCGCTGCGCGGCCGCGATCAGGCCGGGCAGCAGCGAGGGCCGCATGTCGGACATATCAGCCGCGATCGGGTTGGCGAGCTTGAGTTCCTCTTGCCCGCCGCCGAACAGCTCAGCGTGCTTTGCCGGGATGAACGACCAGGTGACCGCCTCCATCATTCCGCGCACGGCGAGCGCGCGCTTCGCCGCGCGGGTGCGGATTTGCAGCACCGTCAGGATTTTGGCGTTGACCGCGCCGAGGCTGGCGAGCGGCTGCGGCTCGATCTTGTCGACGCCATGGATGCGCATGACCTCTTCCACGAGGTCGGCCTTGCCCTCGACGTCCGGCCGCCAGGACGGCACGGTAACGTCGACCACGTCGCCACTGCCCTTCGGCATGAGACCGAGCCGTTTCAATATGTCGAGGCTCTCGGCCTTCGGCACCTCGATGCCGGTCAGCCGCTTCACTTCGGACAACGGGAAGGCGACGGTTTTGGGTGTATGGCCAGCATAGCCGACCAGCTCGGTCTCGCTCGCCTCGCCGCCGCAGAAATCGAGCACCATCCTGGTCGCCAGCTGGACGCCCGGCACCATGAACTCAGGATCGACGCCGCGCTCAAAACGGTAGCGCGCGTCGGTGATGATGCCGAGTTCGCGGCCGGTGCGGGCGATGTTGAGCGGCTCCCACAGCGCCGACTCGATCAGCACGTCGCTCGTCGCCTCGTCGCAGCCCGAATGTTCGCCGCCCATGATGCCGGCGACGGATTCCACGCCGTTATCGTCGGCAATGACGCACATCTCGGGCGTCAGCCCGTATTCGCGTCCGTCGAGCGCAAGCACCTTTTCGCCGTCTTTGGCGCGGCGCACGACGAGATTGCCGGCGACTTTCTTCGCATCGAAGACGTGCAGGGGACGGCCGCGGTCGAAGGTGATGTAGTTGGTGATGTCGACCAGCGCGTTGATGGGGCGCAGGCCGATGGCGATCAGCCGCTGCTGCAGCCATTTCGGCGAGGGGCCGTTCTTGACGCCACGCACCAGCCGCAGGGCGAAGCCTGGGCAGAGCTCCGGTGCCTCGATCTTCACCTTCACCGGGCATTCGCCCTTGCCAGGAACCGGGGCAACAGAACCGTCCTTCAGCCTGCCCAGCCCGGAAGCGGCCAGGTCACGCGCGATGCCGAAGATGCCGGTCGCGTCCGGCCGGTTCGGGGTCAGGCCGATCTCGATCACCGGATCGTCGAGCTTCGCATAGGCCGCGTAGCTCGTGCCGACCGGTGCATCGGCAGGCAGCTCGATGATGCCGTCGTGCTCGTCCGACAGTTCCAGCTCGCGCTCCGAGCACATCATGCCAAAACTCTCGACGCCGCGTATCTTGCCGACCGACAGCGTCACGTCGATGCCGGGCACATAGGCGCCTGGCGCAGCGAAGGCGCCGACCAGGCCCGCGCGCGCGTTGGGCGCTCCGCATACGACCTGGACGGGCGGCTTTCCATCGCCTGTATCCACCGTCAGCACGCGCAACCGGTCGGCATCTGGATGCTGCACGGCAGTCAGCACCTTGGCGATGACGAATGGTTTCAGGCCGGCCTTGTCGTCGACATGCTCGACCTCGAGACCGATCGAGGTCAGCCGCTCGACGATCTCGGCAAGCGTCGCTTCGGTCTCGAGGTGGTCCTTGAGCCAGGAAAGGGTAAGCTTCATGATCTTGTCCCGTCAGGTCTCGGCACGCTGGTCCCGACATGACGCGGCAGCCCGTCCGGCATGTGCAGGTAGGGCAGTTGCTCGCGCACATAGGCGTGTAGCGTCGGCTTGTAGTTCTGCGGCGCGTCCATCGCACCGAGCATGAAATAGATCGTCTCGCCGATGCGCTCGTCGGCATAGGCGATGGGCGAGCCGCAGACACCGCAGAAGCTGCGCGTCACGGGCCCGTTGTCGAAGCTCCTCAGCGTCTCGCCGGTGATCGCCACCTCATCCGCCATGAAACCGACGAACGCCGACACCGGCGCGCCGGTCGCCTTGCGGCAGTCGCCGCAATGGCAATAGCTCACGTGGTTCGGTGCGGCCGAGGCCTCGAACCGCACCGCGCCGCAGCGGCATCCGCCAGTGTGGAGCGTTGTGGTCACGCGCTCAGCCCTCCGAACAGCGTCGGCATGTCGAGCGGGCGAAAACCGTAATGCTGGAGCCAGCGCACATCCGCGTCGAAGAAGGCGCGGAGATCCGGCATGCCGTATTTCAGCATGGCGATGCGGTCGATGCCCATGCCCCAGGCAAAACCCTGGTACTCGTCCGGATCGAGCCCGCCGAAGCGCAGCACGTTGGGATGCACCATGCCGCAGCCCAGGATCTCCATCCAGTCGTTGCCCTCGCCGAAGCGCACCTCGCCCGGCCGCGAACGGTCGCACTGGATGTCGACTTCCAGGCTCGGCTCGGTGAACGGGAAGAAGCTCGGCCGGAACCGCATTTTTAGCTGTGGCACTTCGAAGAACGCCTTGCAGAACTCCTCCAGCACCCAGCGCATGTTGGCGACATTCGCGCTTCTGTCGATCACCAGCCCCTCGAGCTGGTGGAACATCGGCGTGTGCGTGGCGTCCGAATCCATCCGATAGGTTTTTCCGGGAATGACGATGCGGATCGGCGGCTTCTGCGCCTCCATGGTGCGTATCTGCACCGGCGAGGTGTGGGTGCGCAGCAGCTTCGGCTGATGGCCGTCGACGCCGTTCAGGAAAAACGTGTCGTGCATCTCGCGCGCCGGGTGTCCCTCCGGGAAATTCAGCGCGGTGAAATTATAGTGGTCCGTCTCGATGTCAGGCCCTTCGGCGATCGAAAAACCCATGTCGCCGAAGATCGCCGCGATCTCATCGGTGACTTGGCTGATCGGGTGGATGCGTCCGCGCTCCGCAGGCGACTGGCGCACCGGCAAGGTGACGTCGACCTTCTCGGCCACGAGCCGCGCCGAGATCGCCACATCCTTCAACTCGGCCTTGCGCGCCGAGAGCGCCTCGGTGATGCGGTTCTTCAGCCCGTTGATGACGGGGCCTTTGGTCTGCCGCTCCTCCGGCGTCATCGCGCCAAGCGTCTTCAAAAGCTCCGACACCGAGCCCTTCTTGCCGAGCGCGGCGACGCGAACCGCCTCGATCGCCTGCTCGTCGGGCGCGGCTGCGATCTCGGCCATCAGGGAATTTTCGAGAGTTTCCATGTCGCTCATGTTCCGGTCCCGAGGGGCTATGCGGGCATAAGAAAAACCCGCGCCAGCCGTGCCAGCGCGGGTTTCCCAAATCAGAATTTATCGTGCTTGGGAAGGCGCTGGTTAGGCAACAGCGCTTTCAAAAGCGTTCGGGGTGGTGTCCTTCAGATATTCGAGCGCGGTCTTGGCCTTGGCCACGAGCGCGGCGAAAGCCTGCGGCTCGTGGATCGCCATGTCCGACAGCACCTTGCGGTCGATTTCGATGCCGGCCTTGTTCAGCCCGTCTATGAACCGCCCATAGGTCAGGCCGTGCTCGCGCACGGCCGCGTTGATGCGCTGGACCCAGAGTGCGCGGAAGTTGCGCTTGCGGTTCTTGCGGTCGCGATAGGCGTATTGCAGCGACTTCTCGACCGCCTGCTTGGCGATGCGGATGGTGTTCTTGCGGCGGCCGTAGAAGCCCTTGGCGGCGTCCAGGACCTTCTTGTGCTTGGCGTGGGCGGTGACGCCTCTCTTTACGCGTGCCATGTCATGATCTCCTTAAAACTGTTCCAGAGCCGGGCGCTTAGAGGCCGTTCGGCAGAAAATTCTTGATGACCTTCTTGCCGTCCGGTTCAGCCAGAACCATCGTGCCGCGGGCATTTCGAATGAACTTGTTGGAACGCTTGATCATGCCGTGACGCTTGCCGGCCGCGGCCGACAGGACTTTACCCGTACCTGTGATCTTGAACCGCTTCTTGGCGGCCGATTTGGTCTTCATCTTGGGCATTTTGCTACTCCTTGCCGGGGCCGTAACGCCCCTGTTGTTGTTTTCCTGGCCGACCAAAGCCTGGAACGCATGAAAAACCGCCTCGGCATGCCCTGCCGGACGGTTATGGACGCGGGCTCATAGCAGCGAGCGAGCGAAAGCGCAACCGGGAAGCCGCAATCCCAGCTCAATCCCCGGGCGCGTGGCGATTTCCCCTGTACCGGCTCCCGGCGCGCGCCAGGAGCGGAAGAAGAAGCGAGATGCCGGTGCCGACCAGCGCGGAGACGAGGGCCAGCAGATGGGTATTGATGCTCGCCTTGGCGAGCATGGCGAGCGACGCGGCATCCTTGTCCGCTCCGAAGGCGGCGGCGCCGGCAACGATGCCGGCGGGATAAGTGCCCACGCCGGCCGGCGCATGCACCGGCAACACGGAGGAGAGTTCCCCGCCCAGCGCCCCGCCCAGGCAGGCGGCGACCGGGCCGACGCCCATCAGCCCCAGCACCCAGGCGAGCGCCGCCACCTTCACGCCCCAGTTGAGCACGGTGAGCAGCCAGGCGCGCACGAACGCGGCAAGGTCGCGCGGTATGCCGTCGTCGATCTCGTCGATGAGCTTCGAAAACCGCTGCGGCAGCCTCTCGCGCGCCGCCGCCAAGACCGGATCGCGAA
The DNA here is from genome assembly GCF_040049215.1 of Mesorhizobium sp. KR9-304. Classification (NCBI taxonomy): domain Bacteria; kingdom Pseudomonadati; phylum Pseudomonadota; class Alphaproteobacteria; order Hyphomicrobiales; family Phyllobacteriaceae; genus Mesorhizobium; species Mesorhizobium sp. KR9-304. The sequence goes on from NZ_JBDZDN010000001.1 coordinate 1,485,807, forward strand.
ATGGGACGACGGCGAGCGGCGATACCAGGAAGGCAAGCCAGGTCCCGCACGCCCAGGCGCTGAACCCCGCTCCGGCGACCAGGCCTACTCCCGCGGCGGCCAGCAGTGCGTGCAGGTCGAGCAGCCTCAGCACGAGCAGCGCCGACGTCCCGTGCGCCAGAGGCACGCCGAATTCCGAGCGCATCAGCAGCGGAAAGCTGGTCTCGCCGGTCCTCAGCGGCAGCACGATGTTGAGGATGTTGTGAACCTGGGTGACGCGGAACAACCACAGGAACCGGCCGGCGGTCTCGCGCGGAAAATAGTCCCTGATGCGATGGGCGCGCACGAAATAGGTGGCGACCAGCAGCGCGAGGGCGAGCAGGATCTTGGGCAGACCCACCTCCCGCCACGCCGCGAGAATGGAGGTCCAGCCCCACATCCACTGGACGAAGACGGCATAGACCAGGATCAGCAATGTGGCGAGCAGTGCGATCCGGTGCCGCGCCGCCCAGTTCCTCTCGGTTGCGCGCCGGGTCATTGCGCCGCTCGCGATTGTCTAAAGCGGCCCGCTGCTGTAACAGGGCCGCCCAAAGCCGGACTTTCCGGAGAGATTGGTATGCTGCAGTCCCAACCCTTCCCGCTGCTTGCCGACGAGGCGGACGGCGAAATCGAGCTTTCTGTCCTCGTTCCGGTCCGCAACGAGGAAGAAAGCATCGCGCCGCTCGTCGAACGTATCTGCGGCGCGCTCAAGGATTTCGGCAAGGCGTGGGAGCTGATCATCGTCGATGATGGCTCGACGGACGCGACACTTGTCAATGCGCGCAAGGAATTTGCCCGCGAAGGGCTCGATCTCAGGATCATCGAACTGCAGCGCAATTTCGGCCAGGCGGCCGCCCTCCAGGCCGGCATCGACGCGGCGCGGGGCCGGCTTCTGGCGACGTTGGATGGCGACCTACAGAACGATCCCTACGACATTCCCAGGATGATCGCCATGCTGGAAGAGCGACAGCTCGACCTGCTCTGCGGCTGGCGCAAGGATCGCCAGGACGGCCTGGTGCTGCGGCTCATTCCTTCGTGGCTCGCCAATGTGCTGATCCGCAAGGTCACCGGCGTCAGGGTCCACGACTATGGCTGCGGGCTCAAGATCTACCGCACCGGCATCCTGAAGCAGGTCAGGATCATGGGCGGCATGCACCGCTTCATCCCGGCGCTGATCGCCAGCGTCGTGCCGACCTCGCGCATCGACGAGATGGCGGTGAGCCACCATGCGCGGCAGTTCGGCCTGTCCAAATACGGCATATCGCGAACGTTCCGTGTCGTTCTCGACCTGCTCTCCGTCGTGTTCTTCATGAGTTTCAGGCACCGGCCGGGTCACTTCTTCGGCGTCATCGGCCTGACCTTCGGGGCGGTCAGCGCGCTGCTCTTCCTCTACCTCTTTATTGTGAAGTTCGTTCTCGGCGAGGACATCGGCACGCGTCCCATGCTGATCGTCGCCGTGATGCTCTTCGTGGCGGCCGCGCAGATGATCACCACCGGCATTCTCGCCGAGATTCTCGCCAGGCCCGATGGCGAGAACAGGCACTATTTCGTCCGCAATACCTACGCGCGCGGCAAATGATCGACTGGCTGGCCCGACGACGGTACGCGGTCTACCTGCTGCTTGCGGCCTATTTCACCGTCAACGTGATTTTGCGTCTCGCCGGGCCGGCCTCGCTCGAACTCGACGAGGGCCAGCAGCTCTTTTTCGCGCAATGGCTGGCCGTCGGCTACGATTCGCAGCCGCCGTTCTACAATTGGCTGCAATACTGGGTCGTCCAGCTTTTCGGCGATACGGTGCTGGCGGTTTCGCTGCTCAAGAACCTGATGTTGTTCCTGAGCTACCTGCTGTTCGGACTGGCGGCAAATCTCGTCATCCGTGACAAGGTGCTCGCGGTCATCGCGACGCTCGGCCTGATCACCGTTCCCCAGGTCGGCTACGAGGCGCAGCGCGATCTCACCCATACGGTCGGCGTGCTTTTCGCAGCCTGCATGTTCGCCTACTTCTTCGTCCGGACCCTGCTGCGGCCGACCGCACTGAACTATGCCCTGACTGGAGTCGCGATCGCGCTCGGCGTGCTGTCGAAATACAATTTCGTCGTGCTTCCCGTCATCGCCGCGCTTGCCCTGCTGCCGGACCGGCAATGGCGCGCCCGGCTGTACGACGTCCGCGTCCTCCTCATGATCGCCGTCAGTGCGGCCATCGTCGCGCCGCATGCGCTGTGGTTTCTGGACCATGTCGACGAGGCGACGGGCCGCACCGTGCTCAAGCTCACAGTAGGCGCGGACGGAGGCAGGCTCGATCAGATCGGCAAGGGTTTCCTGTCGCTCGCCGGTGCGATCGCGGCCTTCGCGTTGCCCACCTTGCTGGCCTTCTTGGTCGCCTTCGGATCGGCGCTCCTCCGCTCATGGAAGGCGCAAAGCCAGTGGACCCGCCTGATCGGGTGCATGTTCGCGATGTCCTTCGTCGTCCTGGCTTCGCTGGTGGTGTTTGGCGGGGCCAGCAACGTCAAGGATCGCTGGCTGGTGCCGCTGCTTGTCCTGCTGCCGATCTATCTGGGCGCCAAGCTGGAAGCGTCCGGCGAAACGTTCGCCGGCGCTTCCCGCCGGTTCGGCGCCATCGTCGTCGCCATCATGGTTCTGGTGCCGCTCGTGCTCTTGACGCGGCCTTTCGTCATGGGCGCCATGGGAGCCTACGGCAAGCAGAACGTGCCCTACGGTCCCGCGGTCGCCGAGATCTTGGCCGCCGGCAAGGACGGGCCATCGGTCATCCTGGCGGCGGACCAACAGCTTGCCGGCAATTTCCGGCTGCATGCCCCCCACATTCCGGTTGTCATCCCCGGCTACGGTCCCTTGAGCAAACCGTTCGCTTTCGATGCAACCCACCCGGTGCTGGCCGTATGGCGCAGAAACGGCAAGGCCATGCCAAAGCTGAGCGCGGGAATGCGGGCGTGGCTCGACGGGAATGCCGGTTTGGCCGGCAGGGAATTGGACGTCCGCGATGCCGCCCTGCCCTATCACTACGGCCGGGCCGGCGACGTCTACCATTTCAGCCACGCCTGGGTTTATCCGCCTCCGGGCGGATAGACCCACCCATTCAGGGAATCCTGAACAGCACCGGCAGCGCGCCGGAAAGCTGCGCTGCGTCGATGATCTCGAAGAGCGGCATAGCCACCAGGAAGACCAGCCCGTCGAGCAGCGTCACCAGGAGCAGGTTCGGCTTGAAGCCTGCGGCATCGCCCTCGCGATAAAGCGACGGCTTGGGAAAGAACCGAGGCACCCTGGCCATGTAGGCGCCGTAGTCGGCGCCGAGATTGGCCGACAGGTATTTCTCTTCGCGCAGGATGACCACGTGGAAAGCCGCGGCGCAGGCGACGCCGAAGCCGAGCGCGGCCGTGATCGAGCCCATCTGCGCGCCGACGCCGACCGCTGCGATCGACGAAAAGACGTAGAGAGGATTGCGTGTGATGGAATAGGGGCCGTCCGCAACGACCAGGGCGGATTTGCGCCCGCCGATATAGAGGGTCGACCAGAGGCGTCCCGCAATGCCGATCACGATCAGCACTATGCCCGTCATCTCGATCGCCTCGTGGGTGACGGTATCGGGCGGAAAGACCGATTGGCCAAACAGCAGTACGACGACGACCAGCGCCAGCAGCGCAGCCAGCGTCAACCGGCGCAGCCGCTGATAAGACCTTAGTTCGGCGCCTGAGTTGTCAGCCATCGTCCCGGGGTGCCGCGCGCTTAGCGCGGCGCCAGCACCATCATCATCTGCCGGCCTTCGAGCTTCGGCTCCGCCTCGACCTTGGCGATCGTCGCGGTTTCCTCACGGACCTTGTTCAGGAGTTCCATGCCTAGCTCCATATGGGCCATCTCGCGGCCGCGGAAGCGCAGCGTCAGCTTGACCTTGTCGCCCTCCTCGAAAAACCGCCGCACGGCCTTCATCTTGGTCTCGTAATCGTGCGTGTCGATGTTCGGGCGCATCTTGATCTCCTTGATCTCGATGACCTTCTGGTTCTTGCGCGCCTCGGCCGCCTTCTTCTGGTTGGCGTATTTCAGCTTGCCCAGATCGAGGATCTTGGCGACGGGCGGATTTGCGTTCGGGGAAATCTCCACCAGGTCCAGTCCGGCTTCTTCGGCAAGGAGCAGCGCTTCGTTTATGGAAACCTCACCGAGATTTCCGCCGTCTGCGCCGATCAGCTGAACGCGTGGGACCCGGATGTCGGTGTTGGAGCGGGGGCCGTCTTTGGTGGGTGCGGTGGCCTTGAATGGTCTGCGAATGGTAGTCGTCTCCTCGAGCTGTTAGCGGTAGGGGTTTCTGCGCGCCTCGCCTATGTCGTTGCGGGGCAACACAAGTCAATAGCACGGTGGGAAGAATAAATCACCAGATTCCGGACCCGCTCGGGCATCTGCCCGACGTATTGCCGCCGGGCCACTTTCCGCCCCGGTCCGCCTGTGCGAGAACCTCGTCGAAAGCCTCTCCTTCAAGCCGGGACGACACATGGCCGCGCCGGAATTCCTCGATGTCGATGGCACGCCGATTGCCTTCAGGCGCATCGCGGGCGGCTCGCCCGGCGTGGTCTGGCTCGGCGGCTACCGCTCGGACATGCTCGGCACCAAGGCCGAGACGCTGGCCGCATGGGCCGGGCGTACCGGCCGCTCGTTCCTGCGCCACGACTATTCCGGCCATGGCGAATCCGGCGGTGCCTTCGTGGACGGCACCATCTCGACATGGCTCGGCGAAAGCCTCGCCGTCTTCCGCCGCTTTACCGATGGCCCCCAGGTGCTCGTAGGCTCGTCGATGGGGGCCTGGATCGCGCTGCGTATGGCCCAGGAGCTGCGCAGGGCGGGCGAGGGCGGGCGCGTCGCCGGCATGGTGCTGCTCGCGCCGGCGCCCGACTTCACCAGCGAGCTGATGGAGCCGTCGCTCACCAAGCGCCAAAAGCGGGATCTGCAGGAGAAAGGCTATTTCGAGGAAAAGTCCGAATATTCGCCCGAGCCCAACATCTACACCCGCGCTCTGATCGAGGACGGACGGCGCAACCGCGTCATGACCGGGCCGATCGACACGCACTGCCCCGTCCATATCCTGCAGGGCTTGGCCGATCCCGACGTGCCGCATACGCATGCGCTGAAGCTCGTCAGCCTGCTGCCCGCCGACGACATGACGCTGTCGCTCATCCCCGAGGGCGACCACCGCCTGTCGCGGCCGCGGGACCTCGAACTGCTCGTCCGCGCCGTTGAGGGCGTCATCGCCCAGGCCGAAGCCGCCGGTTCCTGAACTCAACCCCCCGACCCTTGGCCCAGCGCAAGGCGACTTGCCTGACGCCCGATCCTGTCGCAAGAAGCCTCCCTCCCTCCGGACCGGCTTCCCATGCGCATTTCCATCCCCGTTTCTGCCTTCGTGGCGGCCATCGTCGGCTTCGGCGGCACGCTGGCGCTGATCATCGCGGCGTCGGACGCCGTCGGCGCGACTCAAGCCCAGACGGCCAGCGCGGTAACGGCGCTCTGCCTCGCCATGGCGGTGGAGAGCCTCTATTTGTCGTGGCGCACCAGGATGCCGGTCATCAGCGCATGGTCGACGCCGGGCGCCGCGTTGATCGCGGCATCCAGCGGCTTCACGGTGGCGGACGCCGTCGGCGCCTTCATCATCACCGCCGGCCTGCTCATCGCAACCGGCCTGTTCGGCCCGCTGACCCGGCTGATCGCGAAAATCCCGGCCTCGGTGGCCTCCGGCATGCTCGCGGGCATCGTCGTCACGTTCGCCATCAACGCTGTGAAGACCATTCCCGCCGACCCCTGGCTCATCCTCCCGCTGATCGCAACCTTTTTCGTTATCCGGCTATTCAACCCGGCGCTGTCGGTGCTCGCCGTGCTCATCGGCGGCGGGCTTGCGGCTTTCCTCACCGGTCGCGTCGGCGGCCTGCCCACGCCCGAGCTCTCGACACTGACTCTGATCGCGCCCGACTTCTCCTTGTCCGTGGCGGTCAGCCTCGCGCTGCCCTTGTATCTGGTCACCATGGCGTCGCAGAACCTCTCCGGCCTCGCCGTCTTACGTGCTGCCGGCTACCACCCGGAGCCTGGCCCGCTGATCGCAGCCACCGGCCTAGTATCGCTGATCACTGCGCCGTTCGGAGCACTCACCAGCAATCTCGCGGCCATATCCGCCGCCATCTGCACAGGCCCGGACGTCCATCCGGACCCGGCCGAGCGCTGGAAGACCGGGCCGTTCTACGCGCTTTACTACCTGATATTCGCCACTTTCGGCGCCTCGCTGGTCGCCATCTTCGCCGTCCTGCCCCAGAGCCTGATCGTGCTCGTCGCCGGCCTCGCGCTGATGGCGCCGCTCGCCAACGCTCTCGCCATCGCGCTCAAGGACGACGCGGATCGCATGGCCGCCACCACGACCTTTGCCGTGACCGCGTCGGGTGTTGCACTGCTCGGCATAGGCTCGGCCTTCTGGGGGCTTGTAGCTGGATTGGCGGTGCTCGCGCTCGAATCATTCAAAAGACGTAAATGATTTCTGAGGCTTGTCCGGTTTCGCCGGGGCATGTCTTGAATCGCCGTTTTCATCATCCCATTTCGATTCGAGCAGTCGGAATTGACTGCCTCCAACCGAAGGAACGGGAGTGAAATGAACACGACTGCACTGATCCGTCCGGCCTGGACGCCGGCAACCATCGCGCTGATGGTGATCGGCTTCATGGTGTTCTGGCCGCTCGGCCTCGCCATGCTTGCCTATATCATCTGGGGCGACCGGCTTGACGGCTTCAAGCGCGACGTCAACCGCGCCACCGACGGCGTTTTCGCCGGTTGCCGCAGGAGCGCCGACAAGGCGCATCGCTGGGGCCATGGTGGCTCGGCACGTACCGGCAACGTCGCTTTCGACGACTGGCGCGACAAGGAGTTGGAGCGACTGGCGCAAGAGCGCAAGAAGCTCGACGACGCGCTGGCCGAGTTCGACGAATACGCCCGGGAATTGCGCCGCGCCAAGGACCAGGAGGAGTTCGACCGTTTCATGGCGAACCGCAACAAGCCTACTCCGCCGGCCGCGACGCCCAAGCGCGACGACGACTCGGGCAGTTTGCTCGACGATTGAGCAGTTCCGGTGCCATAACTCCGGAACTTGATCCAGATTGATCCAATGAGGACGGCGCCGCTGGCACAAGCGGCGCCGTTTTTCTTTTGTTCGCGTCTCAGCTTCCCCTATTCAACGCAAAAGAATCGGGTATCGTCACTCAATGCCCATCGCTCTGTTCAAACGGCTGACGAAGCCCGCCAGGAAGAAAACCGGCCGCTCGCTGGTCAAGGAGTGCCTGCATGAGGTCGCGGGCCGCACTTTGCCGCTCCGGATCGTGGAAAACGGCCGTGCGCGCCAATTGACGCTCAGGATCGACGCCGGCGGCCGCTCGCTGCGCGTCACCATCCCGCCGGGACTCGCGTCTGGCGAGGTCAACCGCTTCCTGCGCCGTCAGCAGGACTGGCTGGAGGAGCGGCTTGCCAAGCTGCCCAAGCGCCCGCTGGTGCGCCCCGGTATCAGGATACCGCTGCGCGGGGTCGCGCACATGATCGTTCACGTGCCCGAGCGCCGCGGAACCGTCACTGTCGGCAAGAAAGACGACGGCCTGCCTGCGTTGTTCGTCCATGGCGAGCGCGAGCATCTGCCCCGCCGCCTTGCCGATTTCCTGAAAAAACAGGCCAAGAAGGACATCGAGGCGCTGGTCGAGAAGCACACCGCCGCCATCAACAAGCGTGCCAAATCGATACGCTTCCGCGATACGTCGAGCCGCTGGGGCTCTTGCACCTCGGACGGCAAGCTGTCCTTTTCTTGGCGCATCATGATGGCGCCGAAGCCGATCATCAACTACCTCGTCGCGCATGAGGTCGCGCATCTGAAGCAGATGAATCACGGGCCGAAATTCTGGAAGCTCTGCGAAGAACTCTGCCCCGACACCGAGCGCTGCAAGGACTGGCTCAAGCGCAACGGCAACGCGTTGCAGGCGATCCAGTTCGAGTAGATAGAATGGGCTTGGAGCGCGCCGAGACCTTAAAGCGTCTGAAGCCTAATCTAGTCGTCAACCTCCACCTTTATCCCACTAAAAGCGGTGGTCGAATCCAGCCAATCCCGCCGGGTTGGGGCTGTCCATGTTACGGCAATCCGAAGAAGGAGGGCTGGGACGGTTATCCAATGCTTGGCGACGAATGGATGTATCCCGGGGAAACGCGGCGCGTAGGCTACTCTTTTCTCTCTGGGGACGAGGCTGCCATCGCACTTTCGCGGCAGCCGAGATTCTACCTTTGGGAACGTCGGATCATCGGCGAAGCCGAAATTCTACCCTCGCAATCACCGCAAGGCCGCTGACTGGCTCAAGCGCAACGGCAATGCGCTGCAGGCGATCCAGTTCGAGTAGATCACTCGGCTTTCAGCCGCTCCGCCATGAATTCGACGAAGGCCTGCACCCGTGGAGCGCGGTGGCGGCCGGGCGGCATCAATGCCCAAAGCGGCACCGGCTCCGACATATGGACATCGGTCAGAAGCGCAACCAGGAGCCCCTCGCGGATCGACCGGCCGAGCACGAAGTTGGCAAGCCGGATGATGCCCTGGCCCTGCAGGGCCATCCGCAGAAGTATTACAACATTGTCGGATGAAAAATTGCCGGTCACGTGAAGCCGGTTGACGCCGTCTCCGGTCGAGAATGGCCAGGCGTTGAAGCGGGCCTGGCTCGACAGGGTCAGGCAGTTGTGATCGAGCAGCTCGGCCGGCGTCTTCGGCGTTCCATGCCTTTCCAGATAGGCCGGGGCAGCACAGATGATCCGATGGAGATCGGCGAGCTTTCGCGCGACGAGCGCGGAATCGGCGAGTTCGCCGGTGCGCAGCACGACATCGACATTCTCGGCCACCGGATCGATGATACGGTCTGCGACCGTGAGTTCGATCGAAATCTCGGGAAAGAGCGCCAGAAATTCCGGGATTGCCTGCTCCGATATTCTGTTCGCCATCGCAGTCCCGGTGTTGATGCGCAGATGCCCTTTGGGTGTGTTGCGCGAGGCCGCAACCTCGGCTTCGGCGCTTTCGACAAGAGCCAGAACGTCGCGTGCGCGCGCCAGATAGATTTCGCCCTCCGCTGTCAGCGCAAGACGGCGCGTCGTGCGGTTGAGCAGTCTCACGCCCAGCCGGTCCTCCAGCCGCGACAACAGTTTTGAAAGTGCCGATGGCGTGACCCGCAGATCCTCGGCCGCCCGCGCGAAACTGCCGAGATCGATGATCCGGGCGAACGCGGACATTTCATTTGTCGCCGCCATTCATGAATTCCAGTCATGACTATTGCTCGACAATAGCTAATTACGGAGTTCAAGGAAATGATGAATCTGTTCCCCATGATGAGCCAAAGGGGAAGCAGATGACGCGTCCTGAATTCGAAAGAGAGATTTTCGGTGACACCGGACCCCGCACGGAAATCGATTATGACTACTGGCGGCGTCAAGCCGCACGCGAGCGGCGTGAAGCGATCGCCTCATTGCCGGGCCGAGTCCGGAGAATGTTCGGCCGCGTGTGGGCGGCATTGTCTCTGCTTCGCCATGCTACTTCTTTTTCTCAGCCGACGAGGCTGCCACCGCGCTTTCCCTGAGCCGAAGGTCTATCTCTGGGAGAATGGGCTCTGGGAGAATGGGATCGACGGTGAAGCCGAAATCGTTCGGTCACAACCGTGATTGATCTCGATGGGCGTGGATATACATCCGCGCCAACCCTCTGATTTCCTTATATCTCGAAAAATAATCGGGCCTGTTCATTCACGCCGATCGAGCCTCCCGCATACTTGCGCCATCGCCCTCGCGGGAACACGGGTCATGAACCGGATGAGCGTGGAGGGGACGGCGCCGGATCGGTCGCGCTACGGTGGCGCGGCTGGGTGATGAGCCCTGAGGTCTGGGCCCTGACCGAGGTCGCGCGGTGAAAGAATTCGCTGCGTCCCCTCCAGGTAGGGCAAGCACGCCGGCGGGGCGCGGGAGACCGTGCCACGTACTAAATAATTGAGAGGCTCGGGCCCGTGCCCCGCTTCCCGACTACTGCTCCCGTGGCGAGCAGTGTTCTTTGTCAAAGGCCAGACGCTTCGGCGGGCGTGGCGACGGCCACGCGCGCCGCGAACCCAAGCGGGCGCCGCGCCAACAGCGTGGCAACGGTGAAGCGTGGCTTCGATTTCTCGACATTTCAGCCATTTCGTGCGACTTCCCGCGCCATGACGCCCGATATAAAGATCTGCGGCCTGAAAACCGAGGAAGCGCTTGCCGCCGCTCTCGCCGGCGGCGCGTCGCATGTCGGTTTCATTTTCTTCCCCAAGAGCCCGAGGAACATCGCGGCCAACGAAGCAGGACGGTTGCGCCAGGCGGCGCTCGGGCGAGCCAAGGCCGTCGCGGTCACCGTCGATGCCGACGATGCGACGCTCGACGCCATCGTCGCCGCCATGGCGCCGGACATGCTTCAGCTGCACGGCAGCGAAACGCCGGGGCGCGTCGCGGCGGTCAAGGCCCGTTACGGCCTGCCCGTCATGAAGGCCTTTTCGATCCGCGACGCCGCCGATCTCGCGGCGATCGGACCCTACCGCGGCGTCGCCGACCTTTTCCTCTTCGACGCCAAGCCGCCCAGGGGGGCCGAGCTGCCCGGCGGCAACGGCGTGCCGTTCGATTGGCGCGTGCTCGCCGCGCTCGATCCTGGCGTCGACTACATGCTTTCGGGCGGCCTCAACGCCGACAATATTGGCGAGGCGCTCCGCCTGGTCAGCCCGGCAGGCATCGACATATCCTCCGGCGTCGAAAGCGCGCCCGGCGTCAAGGACGTCGCGCTGATCGAGGCCTTCTTCCGCGCCGTCCGGGTGGCCGGGAAGAAAAGCGCGGCCTGACGCGATCCTGTTGCCTTTCGCCCTTCGAAAAGGCTAAGCGAAAGGCTACCGGCAGCCGAAACCAGACAGCGAAACTATGGCTGCCTTACCGGGAACCATCATGAACAAGCCGATCGAGCCGAATTCCTTCCGCACCGGACCCGACGAGCAGGGCATGTTCGGCATGTTCGGCGGCCGCTTCGTCGCCGAGACGCTGATGCCGCTGATCCTCGAGTTGGAAGAGCACTGGAACCACGCCAAGAACGATCCGGCCTTCAAGGCCGAATTGCAGAACCTGTCGACGCACTATGCCGGCCGGCCGTCGAAACTCTATTTCGCGGAAGGGCTCACCAAACACCTTCGTGACGTGTCCTCGGCCAAGGGCCTCGGGGGCGGCGCGAAAATCTACTTCAAGCGCGAGGATTTGAACCACACTGGATCGCACAAGATCAACAACTGCCTCGGCCAGATCCTGCTCGCCAAGCGCATGGGCAAGAAGCGCATCATCGCCGAAACCGGCGCCGGCCAGCACGGCGTCGCCTCGGCTACCGTTTCGGCCCGCTTCGGCTATCCTTGCGTCGTCTATATGGGTGCCACCGACGTCGAGCGCCAGAAGCCCAATGTCTTCCGCATGAAGCTGCTCGGCGCCGAGGTCCGCCCCGTCACGGCCGGCCACGGCACGCTGAAGGATGCCATGAATGAAGCTCTTCGGGATTGGGTCACCAATGTCGAGGACACCTATTACCTGATCGGCACCGCCGCCGGACCGCATCCCTATCCGGAGCTGGTGCGCGACTTCCAGTCGGTCATCGGCACCGAGGCCCGCGGCCAAATCCTCGAACAGGAAGGCCGGCTGCCTGATGTCATCATCGCCGCGGTCGGCGGCGGATCCAACGCCATTGGCATGTTCCACCCCTTCCTCGACGACCGCTCGGTGAAAATCATCGGCATCGAGGCGGGCGGTCGCGGGCTCTCGGGCGTCGAGCATTGTGCCTCGATGAGTGCCGGAAAGCCGGGTGTGCTGCACGGCAACCGCACCTACCTGCTGCAGAACGAGGACGGCCAGATTCTCGACGGCCATTCGATCTCGGCCGGCCTCGACTATCCGGGCGTCGGGCCGGAACACAGCTGGCTAAGGGATTCGGGCCGCGTCGACTATGTGCCTGTTCTCGACGACGAGGCGCTGGAGGCTTTTCAACTGACGACAAAGGTCGAGGGCATCATCCCGGCGCTGGAATCGGCGCATGCCATCGCCCATGCGATGAAGCTCGCGCCGACTTTGGGCAAGGATCAGATCGTCATCGTCAACCTCTCCGGCCGCGGCGACAAGGACGTGCATACCGTCGCGAAAATGCTCGGCATGGAGATTTGAGCATGACCACCCGCATTGACCGCCGGATGGCGAGACTGAAGACCGAAGGCCGTCCGGCGCTGGTCACCTATTTCATGGGCGGCGATCCCGACTACGCCACCTCGCTCAGGATCATGAAGGCTCTGCCGAGGGCAGGTAGCGACATCATCGAGCTCGGCATGCCGTTCTCCGACCCGATGGCCGACGGCCCGGCGATCCAGGCGGCAGGGCTGCGCGCGCTGAAGGGCGGGCAGACCCTGGTGAAGACCCTGCAGATGGCGCGGGATTTTCGCGCCGGCGACGACGAGACGCCGATCGTGCTCATGGGCTACTACAATCCAATCTATATCTACGGCGTCGAGCGCTTCCTCGTCGACGCCAAGGCATCGGGCATCGACGGGCTGATCGTCGTCGACCTGCCGCCCGAGATGGACGAGGAACTGTGCGTGCCGGCGCTGAGGGCTGGGCTCAACTTCATCCGCCTGGCGACGCCGACCACGGACGACAAGCGCCTGCCCAAGGTGCTGCAGAACACGTCGGGCTTCGTCTACTATGTCTCGATGACCGGCATCACCGGCTCCGCGCTCGCCGACACCGGCAAGGTCGCAGCGGCGGTCAGGCGCATCAAGAGCCATACGGACCTGCCTGTCTGCGTCGGCTTCGGCGTCAAGACCGCCGAGCAGGCGCGCACGATCGGCGCCTCGGCCGACGGCGTCGTCGTCGGCACGGCGATCGTCAACGCGGTGGCCAGCGTCATCGACCCGAAGGGCGGGCTCACCGCCGATCCGGCCGAAGCGGTCGCAACGCTGGTCAGCGGGCTGTCGCAAGGCGTGCGCGCCGCGCGCCTTGCTGCCGCCGAATAGATTTCCCATCTTCTCCCGAAACGGGAATTTGCGTCATGAACTGGATCACCAATTTCGTCCGCCCGAGGATCAATTCGATGCTCGGACGCCGCGACATCCCGGAAAACCTCTGGATCAAGGATCCGGAGAGCGGCGAGATGGTGTTCCACAAGGACCTCGAGAGCAACCAGTACGTCATTCCCTCGTCCGGCCACCACATGAAGATTTCGGCCCGGGAGCGGCTCAAATTCTTCTTCGACAATGGCGAGTATGAGCCTCTCGAAAACCCGAAGGTCTTCGTCGACCCGCTGAAATTCCGCGACGAGAAGCGTTATATCGACCGCCTGAAGGACGCCCGGACCAAGACCGGCCTCGAGGACGCCATCCTCAATGCCGCCGGGGCGGTCGAAGGCCTGCCCATCATCGCGACCGTGCAGGACTTCGCCTTCATGGGCGGCTCGCTCGGCATGGCCGCCGGCGAGGCGATCGTGCATGGGTTCGAGACCGCCCTCGTCATGAAGCGCCCGCTGGTTCTGTTCGCCGCGTCCGGCGGCGCGCGCATGCAGGAAGGCATCCTGTCGCTGATGCAGCTTCCGCGCACGACGGTCGGCGTCGACCGGTTGAAGGAGGCCGGGCTGCCCTACATCGTGGTGCTGACCAATCCGACCACCGGCGGCGTCACCGCCTCCTACGCCATGCTCGGCGACGTCCACATCGCCGAGCCCGGCGCACTGATCGGCTTCGCCGGTCCGCGCGTCATCGAGCAGACCATCCGCGAGAAGCTTCCTGACGGCTTCCAGCGCGCCGAATACCTGATGGAGCACGGCATGGTCGACATGGTCGTCTCGCGCCTGGAGCTGCGCGCGACCATCGCGCGGCTGCTCAAGATCCTGCTGAAGACGCCGATGCCGCAGGAGCGCGGCGAGCCGGAGATCCTGCCGCCGGCCCTGGTCGATGGCAATGCCCGGCCGCAGGCCTAGGCCTCCCGTGGTGAGCGGCCCGATAATCGCCACGCAGGCCGACCGCGAAATCGAGCGCCTGATGGCGCTGCACCCGAAAGGCTACGACCTTTCGCTCGATCGCATCGCGCGGCTGCTCGACCGTCTCGGCAATCCGCAGCTCAACCTGCCGCCGGTCATCCATATCGCCGGCACCAACGGCAAGGGTTCGGCCGCCGCCTTCGCGCGGGCGCTGCTGGAAGCGGCGGGCTACCGCGTCCACGCCCACACCTCGCCGCATCTAGTAAACTGGCACGAGCGCTACCGGCTCGCAGCCGAAGGCGGCGGCAGGCTGGTAGACGACGCCCTGCTGGCGCGTACCATAGCCCGCGTCGCCAAAGCCAATCACGGCGAGACGATCACCGTCTTCGAGATCCTGACTGCCGTCACCTTCCTGCTGTTTTCCGAGCAGCCGGCGGACGCCGCCATCATCGAGGTCGGCCTGGGCGGTCGCTTTGACGCGACCAACGTCGTTGCCGGCCCTGCCGTTTCTCTCATCATGCCGGTCTCGCTCGACCACGAGGCTTATCTCGGCGACCGCGTCGAACTCATCGCCGCCGAGAAGGCCGGCATCATCAAGCCCGGCTGCCCGGTCGTCATCGGCTCTCAGGAATCGGAGGCCGCGCAGACCGTGATGGTCGAGACGGCCGAGCGGCTCGGCTGCCCGGTCTCCGTTTATGGCCAGGACTTCCTCGCCTATGAGGAGAACGGCCGCATGATCTATCAGGACGAGCACGGGCTGATGGACCTGCCGCAGCCGCGGCTGCCGGGGCGCCATCAATATGCCAATGCCGCCGCGGCGATAGCGGCGGTGCGCGCGGCGGGCTTCGAGATCGGCCATGCCGCCGCCGAGCGTGCGATGAAGGAGGTCTACTGGCCGGGGCGCATGCAGCGCCTGCAGAAGGGCAAGCTGACCGAACTGGCGCCCGAGGGTGCGGAGATCTGGCTCGACGGGGGCCACAATCCCGGCGCCGGGCTGGTCGTCGCTGAGGCGCTGGTCGAACAGGAGGAGAAGCAGCCGAGGTCGCTGTTCCTCATCTGCGGCATGATCAACACCAAGGACCAGACCGGCTATTTCCGCGCCTTCGAGGGCATGGCCCGGCATGTCTACGCCGTGCCGGTCAGCCTGTCCGACGCGGGCGTCGACAACACCGAGCTCGCCTTGCGCGCCAATGAGGCCGGCCTGTCGGCCGAGCCGGTCGCCTCGGTTGCCAATGCGCTGATGCTTCTGCGCGACACCTGGGACGATTCCGAAACGCCGCCGCGCATCCTGATCGGCGGCTCGCTCTACCTTGCGGGCGCGGTGCTCGCAGAAAACGGCACGCCGCCCGCCTGAGCCGGTAATCGAGAACGCCGCCGAGCGATGCCGGCGGCGCGCCGTTCGGGGATCACGTCAGATGGAGAAGCTGGTCCCGCAGCCGCAGGAGGCCACGGCGTTGGGATTCCTGATCTGGAAGGACTGGCCCATCAGGTCGTCGACGAAGTCGATCACCGAGCCGCCCATATAGACAAGCGACAAATCGTCGATCAGCACGGTCGCGCCGTTTTTCTCGATGGCGATGTCGTCGTCATTCCTAGAATCGACGAGGTCGAACTTGTAGGAGAAGCCGGAGCATCCGCCGCCCTCGACCGAAACGCGCAGCGCGATCTTGCCCGGTTCGCCGGCAACGATCTTCGCCACGCGGCTGGCGGCCGCGTCGGTCACGTCGACTTTCATCGTGGTCTTTGCGTCGGCGCCCATTTGGCGTCACCTTGCTTTCGCGTTCACATCATAGGTATGAACGGGCGAGAGGCAAGTCAACGGGCGGCGCATTCGGCGATGACGAAGGAGCTTGGCGACATCGGCTTCGGCTACCGCCCGCGCGCGCCTTACGCCTGCGATCCGGCCAGATCGCGCGGCCGCTTCCAGGACGAGCCGGAAAGCCCGACGCGCACGCCGTTCCAGCGCGATCGCGACCGCATCATCCATTCCACAGCCTTCCGCCGGTTGAAACACAAGACTCAGGTCTTCGTCGCGCATGAGGGCGACCACTATCGCACCCGGCTTACCCACACGATCGAGGTCGCGCAGATTGCTCGTGCGCTGGCCAGGGCCCTGCGCTGCGATGAGGATCTGGCCGAGGCGATCGCGCTGGTCCACGATTTCGGTCACACGCCGTTCGGCCATACGGGCGAGGATGCGCTCAACGCTAGGATGGCGAAGTGGGGGGGCTTCGACCACAACGCGCAGTCGCTGAGGGTCGTCACGCGGCTCGAGCGCCGGTATGCCGAGTTCGACGGGCTCAACCTAACCTGGGAAACGCTTGAGGGGCTGGTCAAGCACAACGGCCCGCTCACCGACGCCGAGGGCAAGGGGCTGAAAGGCCCGGTCCCCCAGGCGATCCGCGATTTTTCCGAACTGTTCGATCTTTGGCTCGACAAGCATGCTGGCCTCGAGGCGCAATGCGCGGCGATTGCCGACGACATCGCCTACAACACGCACGACATCGACGACGGATTGCGCGCCGGGCTGCTCAGCCTCGACATGCTCGAAACCGTCGCGCTGCCCGGGGGGATCCTGAAAACCGTGCGCGAACGCTATCCGCGCCTCGATCCTGTGCGCACCGGCCACGAGCTGATGCGCCGCCAGATCACCATCATGGTCGAGGACGTCATCTCCACCACCACCGTCCGGCTTGCGCGTCTCAAACCCGGCTCCGCCGATGACGTGCGCGCCGCCGGCGAAACCCTGGTCACCTTCTCAGCCGCGCTTGCCGCTCAGGAAAAGGAGCTGAAAGCCTTCCTCTACAAGAACATGTACCGGGCCGACGACGTGATGCGGGTGCGCGCCGATGCCGAGCGCGTCGTCGAGGAACTGTTCGACGCCTATTTCGCCGATCCGCGAAAGATGCCTGAAGGCTGGCGCGAGGGGCTCGACCGCGCCGAGGACCGCATCAAGGCGCGCGACGTCGCCGATTTCCTGGCCGGCATGACCGACACCTACGCGCTCAAGGAGCACCGGCGCCTGTTTGACCATACGCCCGATTTGAGCTAGGGCGGCGGCGATTTCGCGGCTTTCGCCGCGGCTCTATCGATTTCCAGAGACCGACATGAACATCTTCGCCGATTTCAACGAGCGGGTCGTCAAGGCCGTCGAGGGCCTTGGCCTCAAGGCAGCGGACGGCGGCGCGCTGGATCTCTCGCGCATCGCGGTCGAGCCGCCGCGCGACGCTAGCCACGGCGATCTCGCCACCAATGCCGCCATGGTGCTGGCGAGACCCGCAGGCCAGAATCCGCGCGCGCTGGCCGAGACCATCGCCGCAGCACTGCGCTCCGACAAGGACGTCGTCAGCGTCGATGTCGCCGGCCCAGGCTTCGTCAACATCAGGCTCGCCGATGGATTCTGGCAGGCGCATTTGGCCGTCATCCTGGCTGCCGGCACGGATTACGGCCGCTCGAAGGTCGGCGCCGGCAGGAAGACCAACGTCGAATACGTTTCGGCCAATCCGACCGGCCCGATGCATGTCGGCCATTGCCGGGGCGCGGTGGTGGGCGACGCGCTCGCCAACCTGCTCGCGTTCGCCGGCTACGACGTCACCAAGGAATATCTGATCAACGACGCCGGCGCGCAGATCGACGTGCTCGCACGCTCGGTGATGCTGCGCTACCGCGAAGCGCTCGGCGACGAGATCGGCGAAATCCCGCCCGGCCTCTATCCCGGCGACTATCTCGTCCCCGTCGGCCAGGCGCTCGCCGCCGAATTCGGCCGCGACCTGCTGCAGAAGCCCGAGGACGAGGCGCTCGCCATCGTCAAGGACCGCACGATCGACGCCATGATGGTGATGATCCGGGAAGACCTCGCGCTGCTCAACGTGCATCACGAGGTGTTCTTCTCCGAGCGCACACTGCACGCCGACAATGCGAAGAAGATACGCACGGCGATCAACGACCTCACCCTCAAGGGCCATATATACAAGGGCAAGCTGCCGCCGCCGAAAGGCGAGAAGTCGGACGACTGGGAGGACCGCGAGCAGACGCTGTTCCGCTCGACCGAGGTCGGCGACGACATGGACCGGCCGCTGGTCAAGTCGGACGGCGCCTTCACCTATTTCGCGGCCGATGTCGGCTATATCTACGACAAGATTGCGCGCGGCTTCGACGAGCTGATCTTCGTGCTCGGTGCCGACCATGGCGGCTACGTCAAGCGCATGGAGGCGCTGGCCAAGGCGGTCTCCGACGGCAAAGTCGATCTCACCGTGCTGCTCTGCAACCTGGTCAAGCTCTATCGCGACGGCGAGCCGGTCAGGATGTCGAAGCGGTCGGGCGACTTCGTCACCCTGCGCGAGGTGGTCGAAGAAGTCGGCCGCGACCCGATCCGCTTCATGATGCTTTACCGCAAGAACGACGCACCGCTGGATTTCGACTTCGCCAAGGTTACTGAGCAGTCGAAGGACAACCCGGTTTTCTACGTGCAGTATGCCTCGGCGCGCTGCCACTCCGTGTTCCGCCAGGCGCGCGAGCAGTTTCCCGGCGAAGCTTTCGGGCGCAAGGAACTGGCATCGCTCGCGCATCTCCTGACCGACGAGGGGGAGCTCGCTCTGATCCGGAAACTCGCGGAATACCCACGTATGATCGAATCGGCCGCTCTGGCGCATGAGCCGCACCGCATGGCGTTTTACCTTTACGATCTGGCCGCCAGCCTGCACGGCCACTGGAACCGGGGCACGGAAAACCCCGACTTACGTTTTGTTAAGGTTAACGATCCACAATCTACCTATGCCAGACTAGGGCTGGTGCAGGCCGTATCCGACGTGTTGACGTCCGGCCTGGCGTTGATCGGGGCCGACGCGCCCACCGAAATGCGCTAGGTTTTGCCGTCCAGGACCTGTCACCTTTTGCCCACATTGCGCTGGTAGGGACCAACCCTGCGCGACGTCCAAGGCGTCCGAATGTGTGCGAGTTCGGGAAGAAATGGCAGATAAGAACCAGCTGAAAATCGCCGATCAGGTCGACCTCGCGGACGACGATCCGTTTGCGGAACTGACCAGGATCATGGGCTTCGATCCGCGCCAGCCGGCTAGGCAGGCGGCGCAGGAGAAGCAGGCAGCCCCGGTGCAACCGCAGGAGACCGCCGAAGACGATTTCAGCTTGGACCTTGAAAAGGAGTTGCTCGGTTTCGACCTCGAGGACGAGGTTTCCGATCGGGATGGCGCCGGAGCAGAAGCGGAGGCCGCCGCGGAGGCGACAACACCGGCTCCAGGACCGGAAACACCAGAAGTCGATTTCGATTTCTCCGCCGCCTTCGATGCGGCCATGGCCGCGCCGGCAGAGGCAGAAGTTCCGCTCGAAGCTGACGCTACGGCTGAACCGGAGGCCGAGTTCGACCTCGACTTCGGTCTGACCGAAGAGGATGTCCGCGCCCTCGACGCCGAGACGGTCCAGCCAGCTGCCGCAGCGCCGGAAGACGGGGATGTCGAGGCCGAGTTCGACCTCGGCTTGACCGAAGATGACGTCCGAGCGCTCGACGCCGTGGCTTTCCGACCGGCAGCGCCCGTCGAGGCCGCGCCGGCCGTCGATGCCGGCTTTGACGACGGCCAGGATTTCGGAGCCGATTTCGCCGCCGCCATGGCCGACGTCGACATGGAATTTTCAGCCGATGCGCCGGCTCCCGAACAGGTCGAGACCGCTGCGGATGAGGCCGACAGAACCATCCGGAGCGAGTCCGTTCAGCACGAGTTCGTTCAGGACAAGGCCATTCAAGACAAGGCCGATGACGGCGAGGCCGATCTGCACCTCTTCGACGAGGACGATTTCCGCCTCGTCGAGGAGGAAGCCGAGCCTCCGGTCGAACCAGAATCCGGCCAGTCGACGCTTGACGAGAGCAGTTTGGGCTTTAGCGAGGACGAGCTTCGTCTGGACGATGCGCAACCGGCCGAGGAGCCCGCGGCCGACGAGTTCGCCTTCGACGATGTCGACTTCGCTGCCGATCTGGTGGCCGACGCCGCGCCTGAAGAGGCTCTCGAGGCGACGCCGACCGAGGCCGGCTTTGCCGACAGGGGCGCGCCGGGATCCCCGCCTCCCTTCGAACTGTCGGTGCCGCGCTATGAACCGCGCAAGCTGCCGATATCGCCGATGGATTTGGCAGCCGACGAGTATCGCCAGCGCGAGACTGCCGCCGCGCCGGCTGGACCCGAATTCAATCTTGAGGACGAGCTGAACGCCCTGCTCGGCAACATCAAGGCCAGCCAGGCTGCCGCGGCGGCCGAAATGACGCCCGCGGCAGAACCCGTTGCTGCGTCGGCTGTCTATCGACCGCCGATCGCTTCCCCCGGGCCGTCAGCCGATTCGGAGGCGTTCCTCGCCGAGCGGATGGCGGAAATTTCTGGCTTCGACGCTCCGGCCAGTCCCGCGGACATCCCGGATGACCTGAGCTGGGAGCTGGACGATGCGTTCGCCGCGGAAGCCACGGCCGAGGACGATCGGGCCGAGGACGGCGAGGCCAATGAATATGCGGCCCCCGAATATTCCGAATACCGCGCCGGCGAATACGGGACCCACGAATACCGGGTCCAGGACGAGCAGCCCTATGACGCTCGCTACGACCCCTATTCAGCGGCGGCGCAGCCCGAAGCTTATGCCGAGGACTTCGAGTCCGAGGAGGAGCCGGCTTCGGCCGATTTCGACGAGGCTTATGACCAGCCCGCCGAGGATGATCGGCGAGAACGACCCTCGACATATTATGGCGATGCCCTTGCCGGCACCGCGATCGGCGCCGCTGCGTCGCGCTTCGATTCCGGCTTTGCGTCCCGCCAGCCCTTGGCGAGCGCCTGGCCGCCCGAGCCTGTCGCCGGGCGTCCGCAGGGGGCGGCGAGCGAGCCCTTCAGCCCGCACCGCGATCCTGTCGTGCGCGGCAATCCGATGAAGGAAGACCCGCTCGACATCATCACCGCCTTGGCGGCGAAATATTCGAAGAAGGAGCCGGTGACCCCCTACGGTCGCGCCATGAGCGTCGCTGCGGGAGCCGCCCCCTACACCGACGACGCTCAGCAGGACGAGAACATCGATATTTCGGCAGCCTTCGACGAACATCCCGATGTGGAAACCGTCGAAGTCGCCGACCAGGCGGTTGCGCTCGCCGACGATCTCGACATCCCGGAGCTTGCCGAGGAAGAGGAACGTCCGCCGGTGTCGGCCTATGACGACCTCGACGCCGAGTTCTCAAGCCTGCTCAGCGATATGAACGCCGAGCCGCGCGCCGCGCAGCCGCGCGGTTACGATGACCTGCATGCCGTCGGCTTCGACCCGCGCTCCCATCAGGCCAGCATGTCGGTTCAGAACGATCCCCGGCAGGCGCAATCGGCCCGCAAGGCCTATGACGACGATCCCGAGCCGGACTCGTTTGCGCTCGACGCGGACGATCTGCCTGGAAGCCGGGAGCCGGATGCCCGGTATGCCGCCGAGGAATACGACTATGATCCGGACGTCGATCAGGAGATCGCCGTGCCGCATCACCTCGCGGCCGAAAGCCGGCAGCAGCCGAAATCGCGCGGCATGCTGCTTGCAGCGCTTGTCGGCGGCGTCGCGCTGGTCGGCGCCATCGGCGCCTTCGCGCTTTCCTTCGGCGGCGGTTCCGGCGAGGATGCGCCGGCGATCGTCAAGGCCGACGACGGGCCCGTGAAGGTCAAGCCGGTGAATCCCGGCGGCGCCACCGTGCCCAACCAGGACAACAAGGTCTACGAGACGGTCGCGGGCGAAGACGCTGCTGGCGCACCGCAAGAGAAGCTCGTCACCACGGCCGAGGAGCCTATGGATGTGACGCCGCCTCCGCCGGCCGTCGAAGAGGACGACCTCGCCAGCGCCTCCGGCAAGAGCGAGGATCGCATCGAACAGATCCTGCAGGAGGCCGAGAACCAGACCGACGCCGAAATCGTCGCGGTTACGCCGCGCAAGGTCCGCACCATGGTCGTCAAGCCGGACGGCACGCTGGTGCCGCGTGAGGACGAGCCGGCGGGTGCGTCGGACGAGCAAACCGATACCATCGCCGCGGCGGTGCCGGAGACTCCTGCGCCGGAAGCCGTTCCGGAAGCAACGGGCGCCCTGCCTGCTGCGACCCCGCCTGAACTCGCGCCGGCTCCGGAGGAGACAACGGCCGCCACAGCGCCGCTGCCTGCCCAGCAGGAGCCCGCAGCCGAGCAGGAGGAGGAGTCAGCGACGATGCCTGAAACGGCGCCGATCGCCCCGCTTCGTCCGGCCGACCAGCCGATCGACGTGGTCGGCGAGGTCAAGCCCGATCAGGTCGCCGCCGCTGCCACGACGGCGGCGAACGGCAATTGGGCGATGCAGATCGCGTCGCAGCCCAGCGAAGCCGCCGCGCAGTCCTCTTACCAGGATCTCGCCCGCCGCTACGGCAATGTGTTGCAGGGCCGCGAGGTAAACATCGTCAAGGCCGAGATAGCCGGCAAGGGCACGTTCTGGCGCGTCCGCGTGCCGGCCGCGAGCCGCAACGAGGCGATCGGGCTCTGCGAGAACTACAAGGCCGCCGGCGGCAACTGCTTCGTATCGAGGTAGCATCGCTGCCGCCGGGCAGAAGACCGGCGGCGGTTCCGGGAAAAGCGGGAACGGGGTTTCCGTTCGGACTTGCGACAGGAAAACAAAACGGCGCGGCTTCACGGCAGCGCCGTTTTCCTTTGATTCCAAAGCATAAACGGGCCGACCGATGGTGCGACGGCCCGTAGTTGAGGTAAACTGACGTTATGACCGAATCAAAAGCCATGATTCTCGGCTGCCACGGGAAGTCGCTCAGCCGCGAGGAAATCCGGTTCTATCGCGGCGAATGCCCGTGGGGCTTCATCCTGTTCGCCCGCAACATTTCCGAGGCCGAGCAGATAAGCGACCTCGTTGCCGGGATGCGCGACAGCGTCGGTCGGCCCGATGCGCCGGTCTTCATCGACCAGGAAGGCGGTCGCGTGCAGCGCATCCGCCCGCCGCTCGCTCCCAACTATCCCGCCGGCGCCGCGCTCGGGGCCATGTGGCAGCAGGATCACGAAGCGGGCGAGCGCGCCGTCTGGCTGCTGGCGCGGCTCCACGCCTTCGACCTCCAGCGCTACGGCATCACCGCCGATTGCCTGCCGGTGCTTGACGTGCCGATCGAGGGCGCGAGCGACGTCATCGGCTCGCGCGCCTACGGCAAGAAGCCGGAAATCGTCACCGCGATGGGCCGCGCCGCCGCCGAGGGCCTGATGTCGGGCGGCGTGCTACCTGTCATGAAGCACATTCCCGGCCACGGTCGCGCCTTTTCCGACACCCATTTCGAGCTGCCGACCGTCGATGCCACGCTTGGCGAACTGCAGCGCCACGATTTCGTGCCGTTCCGGGAACTTGCGCACCTGCCGATGGCGATGACCGCGCATGTCGTCTTCAGCGCCATCGATCCGGACAATCCGGCCACCACCTCCGGCAAGGTCATCGACGAGATCATTCGCCGCGAGATCGGCTTCGACGGCCTCTTGATCAGCGACGACACCTCGATGAAGGCGCTTTCTGGGGATTTCCCGTCAAAGGCCGCCGCGATCCTTGCGGCCGGCTGCGATATCGTCCTTCACTGCAATGGCGAAATGGAGGAGATGGCGGGCATCGCATCCCGCACCGGGGGGCTCGAAGGAACCTCGCTGGAACGGGCTAGGCGCGCACTCACCTGCATCAAGGACCGGGACGTGGCCAACGAGGCGGAAGTCCGCGCCGAATTCGCGACCTATTTCGAAACGATGGTGGCATAGGAGAACGGATCGACTTGGCGGAGACCTCGGAAAGCAAGGCTGGAAAAGCCGCCCCGATGGATCGCCCCATGGATAGGCTGTGGGCGGAGAACGACGATTCGCGCACCAGCGACGACCCCTCGCTGGTCGTCGACGTCGCCGGTTTCGAAGGCCCGCTCGACCTGCTCCTCCACCTCGCGCGCAACCAGAAGGTCGACCTCGCCCGCATCTCGATCCAGGCGCTCGCCGACCAGTACCTCGTCTTTATCGAGACGGCGCGCGCGCTGCGCCTCGAACTCGCCGCCGACTATCTCGTCATGGCCGCTTGGCTCGCCTTCCTGAAATCGAAGCTGCTGATTCCCAAGCAGCCGGGCGAGGATGGCGAGAGCGGCGAGGAGCTCGCCGCCGTGCTGCAGTTCCGCTTGAAGCGCCTTGAAGCCATGCGCGACGCGGCAGCCCGCCTCGTCAACCGCAACCGGCTCG
The DNA here is from genome assembly GCF_040049215.1 of Mesorhizobium sp. KR9-304. Classification (NCBI taxonomy): domain Bacteria; kingdom Pseudomonadati; phylum Pseudomonadota; class Alphaproteobacteria; order Hyphomicrobiales; family Phyllobacteriaceae; genus Mesorhizobium; species Mesorhizobium sp. KR9-304. The sequence goes on from NZ_JBDZDN010000001.1 coordinate 1,510,107, forward strand.
GCCGCGACGTCTTCGCCCGCGGCATGCCTGAACTCGTCATCGTCGAGAAGCGCAACGAGTGGTCCGCCACGCTCTATGATCTGCTCACCGCCTATGCGGTGCAGCGCCAGCGCCAGGCGGTCAACAGCGTCAGCATCGCCAAGCGCGGCGTCTGGTCGCTCAAGGACGCGCGCGATCTTTTGACCCGAATGGTCGGCGCGCTCAGCGACTGGACCGCGCTCGACCAGTTCCTGGTCGAATATCTGGTGACGCCCGAAGATCGCGCGACGGCGATCGCCAGTTCTTTCGCCGCGAGCCTCGAGCTCATCCGCGAAGGCGCACTGGAAGCCCGACAGGAGGTAGCCTTCGCGCCACTCTATCTGCGCGGCCGGCAGGCAAGAAAGCCCATTGAGGTGGTATCATGACCGAAGGCGCCAACGCTTCCGTCGTTCCGTTCCCGAGGGCCGAGGCCGCCGTCGGGGACGGCGAAGCCGAAACCCCTCTGCGCAACCCGGCGGAGCGCCTGCATCTGGCCGAAGCCGTGCGCATGGCGGAAGCCATCGTCTTCGCCAGCGCCGAGCCGGTGAGCGAGAAACAGATCGCCCAGCGCCTGCCCGAAGGCATCGACGTTCCGGCCGCCATGGCCGAGCTGCAGCAGATTTATGCCCGACGCGGCGTCAATCTCGTGCGCGTCGGGGACGGCTGGGCCTTCCGTACCGCCGGCGACCTCGCCTTCCTGATGAGCCGCGACTCGGTGCAGCAGAAGAAGCTGTCCCGCGCGGCGCTCGAAGTGCTCGCCATCGTCGCCTACCACCAGCCGGTCACCCGCGCCGAGATCGAGGATATTCGCGGCGTCGAAACCTCCAAGGGCACCATCGACACGCTGATGGAGACCGAATGGGTCCGCATGCGCGGACGCCGCCGCACGCCGGGCCGCCCGGTCACCTACGGCACGACGGACAAGTTCCTCGACCATTTCGCTCTGGAGGAGATCCGCGACCTGCCCGGAATGGAGGAGCTGAAGGGCGCCGGCCTGCTCGCCGCGCGCATGCCCGCCAACTTCTCGATGCCGGTGCCGCCGTCCGATCCCGACCTGCTGACCGAGGACGAGGATCCGCTGACCGACGTGGACCTCGAGGAACTCGGTCTGTTGACACCCCGCGTCACAGATGATTGACCCGATGCGGAGAGGGCAGGCATCCCACGCTTGACCTTGGCACCGGAGCCTTTCGTTGAACGTCCAGCGTACCAAACCCGTCGCGCCCGTCGCCGCCTCGCGGGTCACGGCGGGCGTCACCTTCGCAGCGCGGCTCGCCTTCGAGAACATCGGCCATTCCTTCAACGCGCATCGCCAGACGCTTGCCGACATTTCCTTCGCCGCCGAACCGGGCGAGGTGCTTTGCCTGCTCGGTCCCTCCGGTTCGGGCAAGACGACGCTGCTCAGGATCGCCGCCGGCATCGAGCCGCAGACCTCCGGCCGCGTGCTGCTCAACGACAGGGAGATTGCGGGGCCTTCCGTCTTCCTGCCGCCCGAGCAGCGCTCGATCGGGCTGGTCTTCCAGGATTTCGCGCTCTTTCCGCACCTCACCATCCTCGACAATGTGCGCTTCGGCCTGACCGCGCTATCGCGCGAGGAGGCACGCCGCGAGGCCCATATCGCGCTATCGCGCGTCGGCCTGGAGCACCACGCGCAGTCCTTCCCGCATGTGCTGTCCGGCGGCGAGCAGCAGCGCGTCGCGCTTGCCCGCGCGCTTGCGCCGAGGCCCGCCGTGCTTCTGATGGACGAGCCTTTTTCGGGCCTCGATTCCCGCCTGAAGGATTCCGTGCGCGCCGAGACGCTGGCGATCCTACGCGAAAGCCGGGCCACGGCGATCGTCGTCACCCATGACGCGGAAGAAGCCATGCGGCTTGGCGACCGCATAGCGCTTCTGAAATCCGGGCGGCTTGTCCAGGCCGGCCGCGCCGAGGAACTTTATCTTAAACCGGCCAACCTCTTCGTCGCCGGCTTCTTCTCCGAACTCAACCTGTTCGACGCCAGGGTGCGGGACGGCACGGCCGACACGCCGGTCGGCAAGGTAGCGGCCTCCGGTTTCACGGAGGGCGCCCAGGTCACCATCGCCGTGCGCATGTCCGGTTTCGACGTCAGCGAGGACGCCGGCGGCGCCGAGGCGCGTATCCTCTCGCGGCGTTATCTCGGTGTCGTGGAGCTCATCGAATTCGCCGTTTCGGGGGCCGAAAATCCAGTCCGCGCGCGAATCCGCTGCGGCGCATTGTCTCCCAATGCACGAGATATATGGCTTTCGCTTCGCAAGTCTGACGTACTTGTGTTTGAAACCGGCGACGAAAACGCATAGATCGTAGCCAGAGAAACATGGGAAGAGAGTAACAATGGGTTCCTTTTCAATCTGGCACTGGCTGATCGTGCTGGTCGTCGTGCTCCTGGTCTTCGGCCGCGGCAAGATCCCCGAACTGATGGGTGACATGGCCAAGGGCATCAAAAGCTTCAAGAAGGGCATGGCGGACGACGACACGGCCGACGAAGCCAAGACCGTCGAGCATCGCGCCGACGAGGCCCTGAACGCGTCCAAGGAAAAGGCTTCGAAGAGCTGACGCCCGGAAAACGCGTGATCTCCTAGAGCCGGACAGAAGCCATGTTCGATATCGGCTGGACCGAGATGCTGGTGATCGCGGTCGTCATGATCGTGGTAGTGGGTCCGAAGGATCTGCCGAAGATGCTGCGCACCTTCGGCAAGACCACGACAAAGCTGCGCTCGATGGCCGGCGATTTCCAGAAGCAGTTCAACGAGGCGCTGAAGGAGGCCGAGCTCGACGACATCAAGAAGTCGGTGGATTCGCTGAAGGGCCTCAATCCGGCGACCGAGATCAAAAAGCAGCTCAACCCGTTCGAGAAGGTTGCGTCCGACGTCCGCGCCGGTCTCGATGCCGCGATGAAGCCTAAGCCCGCCGCGGCTCCGGCCGCCGTCGCCGCCGAGCCGCTGAAGAACGGCGCCATCTCCGAAACGCCTTCTTCCACGATGCCTGCCGTGCCCGTCCCCGCCGCCCGGGCTTCCGCCGCCAGCCCCGACCCGGCGGCCCCGCCGCCGGCTCAGCCTGTTGCAGCGCCGGCCGCAGTTGCGGTAGCCGCCGTGCCGCCGGTAACAAAGGCGGGTCGCTCGAAGGCTGCTCCCAAAGCCGCCGCAAAGGCGGCGGCGAAGCCGGCCGGCGCCAAGGCCAAGGCCGCGCCCAGGAAGAAACCCGAAAGCAGCGCGCAGTGACCCCCGACCAGGACGAGATCGAAAAATCGTCGGCGCCGCTCATCGAACATCTGATCGAGCTGCGCTCGCGGCTGATGTGGTCGATCGGCGGCTTCTTCATCGCCTTCCTGGTCTGCTTCTACTTCGCCAAGCAGCTCTTCAACCTGCTCGTCATCCCGTTCAAATGGGCGGTCGCCTGGGCCGGTATCGGTGACGGGCATGTCGAACTCATCTACACCGCACCGCAGGAATTCTTCTTCACCCAGATCAAGCTCGCAATGTTTGGCGGGCTGGTGATCGCCTTCCCGCTGATCGCAACCCAGATCTACAAATTCATTGCTCCCGGCCTCTACAAGAACGAGCGCGGCGCCTTCCTGCCCTTCCTCATCGCCTCGCCGATCCTGTTCCTCACCGGTGCGGCGCTGGTCTATTTCTTCTTCACCCCTATGGTGATGTGGTTCTTCCTCGCGATGCAGCAGACGGGCGAGGGTGGCGAGGTGCAGATTTCACTGCTGCCCAAGGTGTCGGAGTATCTCAGCCTCATCATGACGCTGATCTTCTCCTTCGGCCTGGTCTTCCAACTGCCGGTGGTGACCACGCTGATGGCCCGCGTCGGGCTGCTCACGTCCAAGGGGCTCGCCGACAAGCGCAAATGGGCGATCGTCATCGCCTTCATCGTCGCCGCTGTGCTCACGCCACCCGATCCCGTCAGCCAGATCGGCCTCGCGGTGCCGACGATCCTCCTCTACGAGATTTCGATCTGGGCCGCCCGCATGATCGAACGCAACCGCGAAGCAGAGCGCCTCGCCCGCGAGAAGAAGGAAGCGGCGGAGGAAGTCGCCGAACGAGTTGCGAAAGCAGCCGCTGCCGGCGGTGAAACAGCGGCTAGCTGACGGCCGGGCGGCGGCCGCCGTGGCGACCATGAAGCTTGGCTCCCTTCCTCGCCCTTTCGATGGGCTTCGACTGGAAGGGAAAGCGGCTCAGATCGCCGGGGGCGGAGGTGGCGAATTGCCGGTCCCGCGCACTTGCTGGTCGAAGTCGATGATCGAGCCCGTCATCATGCCGCTCTCCGCACTGGAGAGATAGGCAACCGCGCGCGACACCTCGTCGACCTCGAGCAGGCGGCCGAACGGCTTCGTCTTCTCGGCCTCTCCCAGCCAGCCGTCCTCTGCGCCATGATAGGTCTTCATGATGCGGTCCTCGCCCGGCGTGTTCATGTGGCCGATGGTGAGGCCGTTGACGCGGATACGGTGGTTCATCACCGAATAGGCGACGTTGCGGGTCAGCGTGATCAGCGCGCCCTTGGACGAGCAATAGGCGGTGATGAAGCTCTGCCCGCCATGGCCCGACATGGAAATGATGTTGACGATCGAGCCCTCGATCTTCTCGCGCTTCATCACAGCCAACGCGTCCTGCATCAGGAAGAATGGCGCGCGTACGTTGACGGCGAACATAGCGTCGAAGAGTTCCGGCTTGGTGTCCCAGATGGTGCCGCGGTCAGTGATGCCGGCGGAGTTCACCAGCACGTCGACGCGGCCGAACGCCTTGTCGGCCTCGGCGACGACCTTGCGGGTGTCGTCCATCGAGGCGAGATCGGCCTTCACGAAGACCGTCTTCACGCCCCGGGCCTCAAGCGTCGCCTTCACTTTCGCGCCCCGCTCGGCGTTGCGCCCGGTGATGACGAGGCCAGCGATGCTGCGGTCGGCGAAGAGATGGGCCACACCTTCGCCCAGCCCTTGGGTTGAGCCGGTGACGATGGCGACCTTGCCCTCCAGCGAGGAGTTCTTCAGCGAATTGACGTCGAACATTTTCTCTCCCTCAGCCGATCTTGACCGGCTTGCCGGTCTCGCGGGATTTCGTGGCGGCATCCGCCATCATCTGCGCCTTAAGCCCGTCGGTGCCGTCGGGCTTCGGCTTCTTGCCCGACACCAGCGCCTCGATGAAGGCCTCGATCTCATTTCTATAGGCCGCCGCATAGCGTTCGAGGAAGAAGTTCTGCACCGGATCGGCGCTGATGCCCTTGTCGCCGGCGAACTGCACCGTCGTCTCGTGCACGTTGCCCGCCGACAGCAACCCCTTGGAGCCGTGCACTTCGATGCGCTGGTCGTAGCCATAGGTGGCGCGGCGCGAATTCGAGATCTGGCAGATCTTGCCGCTCGCCGTCTTCAGCACCACGGCCGCCGTGTCGACGTCCCCGGCCTTGCCGATCGCCGGATCGACCAGCGAGGAGCCCACGGCATAGACTTCGATCGCATCCTCGCCGAGCAGGAAGCGCGCCATGTCGAAGTCGTGGATCATCATGTCGCGGAACAGTCCGCCCGACCGCTCGATATAGGAGACCGGCGGCGGGCCGGGATCGCGCGACAGGATGGTCACAAGCTCGACCTCGCCGGCGGTGCCGTCCGCCAACCGCCGCTGGAGGGCGGCGAAGTTCGGATCGAAGCGGCGGTTGAAGCCGATCATCAATGGGATGCCGGCCTTGTCGACGCGCTCCAGCGTCTTCCTGATGCGGGCAGAACTGAGATCCACCGGCTTCTCGCAAAACACCGCCTTGCCGGCCTTCGCCGCCTTGTCGATGAAGTCGGCATGGGTATCGGTGGGCGTGCCTATCAGGATGGCGTCAATCGATTTGTCGGCCAGTATCTCCTCGGGCGTCCTGACCGGCGCGCCGGTGGCGGCCGACAAAGATTGAGCCCCGTTCGGCATCGGATCGGCGATCGCCGCCAGCCTCGCGCGCGCCGAGTGAGCGATGTTGCGACCGTGAATCTGGCCGATGCGGCCCGCACCAAGCAGCCCGATCGAAATCATGTCCGTTTCCTTCCCTGGATCTGTTCGGATTTTGCAAATAGAATAAATATTCCACATTGACTGTCAAATGGAATTTGTGTTTCAATTCGTGGAATCCAGCAACCTGAAAAAGCAGATCGAGACGAGGGAGAATGTCGTGACCAGAGGAGCGCAAACCGGCCCGCTCGACGTCATCGCCATCGGCCGCGCCTCGGTCGACCTCTACGGCCAACAGATCGGCTCGCGCCTCGAAGACATCGCGACCTTCGCCAAATCCGTCGGTGGTTGCCCGGCTAATATTTCCGTCGGCACTGCGCGGCTCGGCCTGCGCTCGGCTCTGCTCACCCGCGTCGGCGACGAGCAGATGGGCCGCTTCATCAGGGAGCAGCTGGTGCGCGAGGGTGTGTCGGTCGAGGGCATCACGACAGACAAAGAGCGGCTGACCGCGCTGGTGCTGCTCTCCGTCGAGGACGAAGGCGTCTCGCCGATGATCTTCGTGCGCACCGACTGTGCCGACATGGCGCTGTCCGAGGAGGATGTCGACGAGGCCTTCGTGGCTTCAGCGCGCGCTATCGTCGTCACCGGCACGCATTTTTCGCGGCCCAACAGCGAGGCGGCACAGCTCAAGGCTATCCGCATCGCAAAGGCCAACGGTCGGAAGGTGGTCTTCGACGTCGACTACCGCCCGAACCTCTGGGGACTTGCCGGCCATGCCGAGGGTTTCGAGCGCTATGTGAAGTCCGACCTCGTCTCCTCCAAGATGAGGCAGGTTCTGCCCGACTGCGACCTCATCGTCGGCACCGAGGAAGAGATCATGATCGCCTCGGGCGCGGACGACGTGCTCGGCGCGCTGAAGGCGATCCGCGCGGTATCCAAGGCGGCGATCGTGCTGAAGCGCGGCGCCAAGGGCTGCATCGTCTATGACGGACCGATCACCGACGATCTGGAGGACGGCATTGTCGGCGAGGGTTTCCCGATCGAGATCTACAACGTGCTCGGCGCGGGCGATGCCTTCATGTCGGGGCTGCTGCGCGGCTGGCTCGGCGGCGAGAGTTTCGAGACCGCCGCGACCTGGGCCAATGCCTGCGGCGCGTTCGCGGTTTCGCGCCTGCTCTGCGCGCCGGAATACCCGACCTTCGAGGAGTTGCAGTTCTTCCTGAAAAACGGCAGCAAGCACCACGCGCTGCGCAAGGACGAGGCTATCAACCACATCCACTGGGCGACGACGCGCCGGGGCGACATTCCCTCGCTGATGGCTTTCGCCTGCGACCATCGCGTGCAGCTCGAAGAGATCGCCGCGCGGGTTGGCGCGGACCCGAAAAGGATCGAGGCCTTCAAGGTCTTGGCGGTCAAGGCCGCCGCGAAGGTCGCCAACGGCCGCGACGGCTATGGCATGCTGCTTGACGAGAAATATGGCCGCAAGGCGATGTTCGAATTCGCCAAGCACGGGTTTGCCTGGCTCGGCCGGCCGATCGAGCTGCCGGGCTCGCGGCCGCTGCGCTTCGAATTCAGCCAGGACATCGGCTCGCAGCTTGTCGACTGGCCGGTCGACCACTGCATCAAATGCCTGTGCTTCTACCATCCGGACGATCCGCCTGCCCTGAAGCAGGAACAGCAGGATAAGCTGCGCGCGCTGTTCAAGGCATCGCGAAAAGTCGGCCGCGAGTTGCTGATCGAGATCATCGCCGGCAAGCATGGCAAGCTCGACGACGACACGGTGCCCCGTGCGCTGGACGAGCTTTATGCGCTCGGCATCAAGCCGGACTGGTGGAAACTCGAGCCGCAGGCCTCCAGCGCTGCCTGGGCGGCTATAGAGGCTGTCATCACTGAGAATGACCCTTGGTGCCGGGGCGTGGTGCTGCTTGGCCTCGACGCGCCGCAGGAAGAGTTGGAGGCGGCTTTCACCGCCACCGCCAACGCGCCGATCGTGAAAGGTTTCGCGGTCGGCCGCACCATCTTCGCGGACGCTGCTGAAAAATGGCTGGCCGGCAAAATTTCGGACGATGCGGCGATCGCCGACATGGCCAGGCGCTTCGCGAGCCTGACCGAAGCCTGGCTTGCCGCGCGCGGCCGGAAGGCGGCATAAGGAAATTGTTGGTGCTGGAGCGCCCGTTGCGCGTCCGTGAGGACGTGCGGCACTCCAGGTGGAGGACAGAGATATGACAAAGACCATCCGCCTGACGATGGCGCAGGCGCTGACCCGCTTCATGACGCGGCAGATGACCGTGATCGACGGCAGGAAGATGCCGATCTTCGGCGGCGTCTGGGCGATCTTCGGCCACGGCAACGTCGCCGGCGTCGGCGAGGCGCTCTACCAGGTGCGCGACGAACTGCCGACCTATCGCGCGCACAACGAGCAGGCGATGGCGCATGCCGCCATCGCGTTCGCCAAGGCGAGTTTCCGCCGCCGCTTCATGGCAGCGACCTCGTCCATTGGGCCCGGCGCCACCAACATGGTGACGGCGGCGGCACTCGCTCATGTGAACCGCCTGCCGGTGCTGCTGCTTCCCGGCGACGTCTTCGCCAACCGCGCGCCCGACCCCGTGCTGCAGCAGGTCGAAAGCTTCGGCGATGGCACGGTCAGCGCCAACGACGTCTTCCGTCCGGTGTCGCGCTATTTCGACCGCATCACACGCCCCGAGCAGATCATCCCGGCGCTCAACCGCGCCATGCAGGTGCTGACCGACCCGGCCGAATGCGGACCGGTGACGCTGTCGCTCTGCCAGGACGTGCAGGCCGAGGCCTTCGACTATCCGGAAAGTTTCTTCGCCGAGCGGGTCTGGCTGCCGCGCCGCCCGCAGCCCGACGCGACCGAGCTCGACGCCGCGGTCGCGGCGCTGAAATCGGCGAAGAAACCCGTCATCATCGCCGGCGGCGGCGTGCTTTATTCGGAAGCGACGGCGACGCTCAAAACCTTCGCCGAGAGGCGCGGCATCCCGGTCATGGAAACGCAGGCCGGCAAGTCGAGCCTGCCGCATGTGCATGCGCTCAACATGGGTTCCGTCGGCGTCACCGGGTCGTCGGCCTCGAATTTGCTTGCGGAACAAGCGGACGTGGTGCTCGCGGTCGGTACCCGCCTGCAGGATTTCACCACGGGATCCTGGGCACTGTTCAAGGCCGACGGCGCGAAGATCGTCGGGCTGAACGTCCAGCCCTTCGATGCCTACAAGCACAGCGGCCTGCCGCTGGTCGCCGACGCCAAGGCCGGGCTTGAGGCACTGGACGAGAAACTTGGCAGCTGGAAGTCGCCGGCGGCCTGGGTGTCGACCGCGAAGGCCGCCAAGGCCGCTTGGCTGAAGGCGGCGAAGGCCGTCACCGACCCGACCAATTCGCTGCCGTCGGACGCGCAGGCAATCGGCGCTGTGCATCGCGCGCGCGGTTCGAAGGCGACGCTGGTCTGCGCCTCGGGCGGCCTGCCGGGCGAACTGCACAAGCTCTGGCCGGCCGGCGCGCCCGGCAGCTACCATCTCGACTATGGTTATTCGACCATGGGCTACGAGATCGCCGGCGGGCTCGGCGTCAAGATCGCTCGGCCCGACCAGGACGTCATCGTCATGCTCGGCGACGGCAGCTACATGATGGCGAATTCCGAGATCGCCACCTCGGTGATGCTCGGCAACAAGCTGACGATTGTCGTGCTCGACAACGGAGGCTTCGGCTGCATCAACCGGCTGCAGATGGCGACCGGCGGGGCGAACTTCAACAACCTTTTCCGCGACGCTATGCACGAGGTCATGCCGGAGATCGACTTCGCCGCGCATGCGGCGTCGATGGGCGCGGTAGCGCGCAAGGCGGCCTCGATCGCCGAGCTGGAGCGCGCGCTGAAACAGGCGGAGAAGGACGATAGAACCAGCGTCATCGTCATCGACACCGATCCGCTGATCTCCACCGATGCCGGCGGCCACTGGTGGGATGTCGCGGTGCCGGAAGTCTCCGTGCGTCCCAGCGTCAACAAGGCGCGCAAGGACTATGAGAAAAAGCGCAAGATGCAGCATCTGGTGAATTAAGAGGAAAATGTCGGACGAGGCTCTTACGCCAGCGAAGGTCCGAGAGGTCGTCGAGGGGGAGCTCTCCGGCATGCCTGAGGACCTTGCCACGCGTGCACGACGGTATCTTGTCGAGCCTTATCCTTCTGAACGAAGCTGGAGTTATGGCCCCGAGACATTTCAGTGCTGGATCGTTCTGGTCGACGACGCGAAGAATAGCGGTACAGGCATCGGCTATTGCGGCGGGGGAGTCTGGCAGCCGGATCGCAGATGGGTGTTGCTGTGGGTCGAAATCCGTGAACCGCGCGATGCCGATCTCGGGCAGGACTCGAGCTGGTTCACTTCACTGGAAGAGGCGTTCAGCGAATCGTTCATGTCTAACAGTCCGGCTTGAGCAATTCTGGAAATCGCCGGCGAATGTGTTGCAGCAAGTTGAGAGCGGAGTGATCACTTGAAAGCCAAACTGGGCATGTCCCCCATCGCGTGGTGGAACGACGATCTGGTCGAGCTCTCCGACGACGTCTCGCTGGAGGAATGCCTGCGCCAGTCGCGTTCGGCCGGCTTCACCGGCATGGAAAAGGGCCGCCGCTTCCCCGAAGACCCTGACATCATGCTGCCGATCCTGAAAAAGGCGGACGTGACGCTCTGCGGCGGCTGGTTCTCGGGCACGCTGATCAATGAGGACATGGCGGCCAACAAGGATCGCATCCAGCCGATGATCGACCTCTTCAAGGCGGTGAACGCGCCCTGCATCGTCTATGGCGAAGTCGGACGGTCCATCCAGGGCGACCGCTCGAAGCCGCTCGCCACCAAGCCGAAGCTTTCCGAGGACGAGATGAAGGCCTATGCACGCAAGGTCACCGAATTCGGCGAATGGTGCGCCGACCAGGGCATGCCGCTTTCCTACCACCACCACATGGCGGCGGTGGTGGAGACCGAGCCGGAGCTCGACGCCTTCATGAAATATTCGGGCGCCGGCATCCCGCTGCTGCTTGACGCCGGTCATCTCGCTTTCGCCGGCGGCAACGTGCTCGCCGCCATCGACAAGCACCACAGCCGCATCAACCACGTGCACGTGAAGGATGTCAGGATGCCTGTCATCAACAAGCTCGACCGCACGAAGCAATCCTTCCTCGACGCAGTGGCGCTCGGCGCCTTCACCGTGCCAGGCGACGGCTCGCTGGACTTCGGCAAGATCGTGCAAAAGTTCGCCGACTATGGTTACGAGGGCTGGTTCGTCGTCGAGGCCGAGCAGGACCCGAAGAAGAACCCGCCGCTGAAGATGGCTGAGGTCGGCCACAAGGAATTGATGCGGGTCATGACCGCTGCAGGCTATACGGTCGAGACGCAGGGCTTTCCTGCATCCTGAGAGGTTTGGCGAGTGAAGGATTACGAACACCCGTTTTTTCGGCCGTTGTGGCGGCGCGTGACGATCGTCGTCGTCTGCGTGGCGTGGTCGATCTTCGAATTCGTCACTGGCGCACCTTTCTGGGGCATGATCGCCGGCGGTTTCGCCGTCTACGCCGTCTGGCAGTTCTTCTACCTCTACAAGCCGGTCGATCCGGCCGCGCCGCCGCCTGAGACCAAGGAGTAAGCGATGTCGAAGCTCTTGGTGAAGAAGAAGGCAGGTTACGGCCGCGTCGCCCATGTGACGCCGGAAAACGCCGGCTGGACCTATGTCGGTTTCGATCTCCACCGACTGAAGACTGGCGACACTGTTTCGGAGAGAACCTTGGGGCGCGAGGTCTGCCTCATGCTCGTCACCGGCAAGGCCAAGGTTTCGGCCGGCGGCAAGGATTTCGGCCTGATCGGCGAGCGCATGAGCCCGTTCGAGGGCAAGCCGTGGTCGGTCTACGTACCGGAAAACTCCGACTGGACCGTGACCGCCGACACCGAGGTCGAGTTCGCCGTCTGCTCCGCGCCGGGCCTGGGCGGCGGCTTGCCGGCGCGCCTGATCTCGCCGGACGATCTGAGCCAGGAGACCCGCGGCAAAGGCACCAACACGCGCTACGTGACCAACATATTGCCGGAGTACCAGCCTGCCGATTCCCTGCTGGTGGTCGAAGTCATCACGCCCGGCGGGCACACGTCCAGCTACCCCCCGCACAAGCACGACCGAGACGACCTGCCCAACGAGTCCTATCTCGAGGAGACCTATTACCATCGTTTCAACCCGCCGCAGGGGTTTGCCTTCCAGCGCGTCTTCACGGACGCGGACGCGGATGGAAAACGCGAGCTGGACGAGGCGATGGCGATAGAGGACGGCGACGTCGTGCTGGTACCGAAGGGCTATCATCCGTGCGCGGCCTGCCACGGATACGATCTCTACTATCTCAACGTCATGGCGGGACCGAAGCGCACCTGGAAATTCCACAACGCGCCCGAACACGAGTGGCTGATGAAGGCGTGAGCCTCTCGCCGAGCCAGAGCCGAAGCCGCCCTGGCTGGTGACTTTCGCTCCCCGCTCTGCTATCTGCCGGCTCATCAGCCGGCTTCGTCATTTCGTCATGCAAATCGCCTATGGGACGAGGCCGACGAGGATTCTTCGATGCGGTACGCCATCTATTTCACGCCCGGGCAGAACGACCCGCTCACGCGCACGGCCGCGAGCTGGCTCGGCCGCGACCCCTTCACCGGGGCGCAGCCGCCGTCGCCCGCGGTGACGCAGCTTACGCCGTCCGAGATCGCCTATCACACCGCAAGCGCGCGCCGCTATGGCTTCCACGCGACGCTGAAGGCGCCCTTCCACCTGGCGCAAGACCAGACCGAGGCCGGCCTCGACGACGCCGTAGCGACATTCGCCGCCGGCGCCGATCCGATCCTGCTGTCCAGGTTGACGCCGGCGCGTATCGACGGCTTTATCGCCCTGGTGCCCGGCAGCCCGGCGCCCGACCTCGACCGCCTCGCCGGCGAAATCGTCACCGTCTTCGACCGATTCCGCGCGCCGCTGAGCGACGCCGAAGTCAGGCGGCGCAACCCCGATGCGCTGAGACCCGACGAATTTCGCAACCTCGTGCGGTGGGGCTATCCCTACGTCTTCGAGAGCTTCCGTTTCCACATGACGCTGACCGGACGCGTGGCCGACGCAGACCTTGCACGCGTGCGCGCGGCCATCGATGAATTGTTCGCGGCGGTGCTGGAACGGCCGGCGACGGTCGACGGACTGGCTTTGTTCGTCGAGCCGGAACCCGGCGCACCGTTCCTTGTCAAATCATGGTACAGGCTCGGCCGCCGCCAGGAACGAAAGACAGCCTGAAGTGACCAAGATGACCGAGACCGTCCTTACCAACGCCCAGATCGTGCTCGCCGACGAAGTGATGCCCGGCACGCTCGTCCTGCGTGACGGCAAGATCGCCGAAATCGCGCGCGGCGGCGCCCGATCGGGCGAAGACATGCAAGGCGACTTCCTGATCCCCGGTCTGGTCGAGCTGCATACGGACCATCTCGAAGGCCACTACGCCCCGCGCCCCAAGGTGCGCTGGAACCCGATCGCGTCCGTGCTCGCACATGACGCGCAGGTCGCCACCGCCGGCATCACCACCGTGTTCGACGCTCTGCGCGTCGGCATGGACTACGATGCCGACCTCACCATCGAGGACATGCGCAAGCTCGCCGACGCCATCGAGGACAGCGTACGCGAGGACCGACTGCGCGCCGACCACTTCGTCCACCTGCGCTGCGAGGTTTCCGCGCCCGACTGCCTCGAGGCGTTCGCGAGTTTCGACACGGACGACCGGGTTAAGCTCGCCTCGCTGATGGACCACGCTCCGGGCCAGCGGCAGTTCGCCAAGTTCGAAGCCTACGCCATGTACTACATGGGCAAGCTGAAGATGTCGGAAGAGGCGTTCCGCGCCTATTGCGACAAGCGCATAGCGCAATCGCAGGAAAACTCGGCGCCTAACCGGGTCGCGATCGCCGAGGCTTGCCGCGCGCGCGGTATCATCCTCGCCAGCCATGACGATGCAACCGTGGCGCATGTCGAGGAAGCCATCGAGCAAGGCATCCGCGTGGCCGAGTTTCCGACCACGGCCGAGGCGGCCGCCGCCTCGAAACAGGCCGGCCTCGGCGTGCTGATGGGAGCGCCGAACATCATGCGCGGCGCCTCGCATTCGGGCAACGTCTCGGCGCGGCAACTCGCCGCGGACGGCCTGCTCGACATCCTGTCTTCCGACTACATCCCGTTCAGTCTCATCCAATCGGCTTTTTTCCTCGGCGAGGCCGTGGATACGATTTCGCTGCCGCAGGCGGTGGCAATGGTGTCGAAGAACCCGGCCGAAGCCGTCGGGCTCGACGACCGCGGCGTCATCGAGATCGGCCGCCGCGCCGACCTCGTGCGGGTGCGCGTCGACGACCACGTGCCTGTTGTCCGCACCGTTTGGCGCGAGGGACGGCGCGTCGCATGATGGTCTCGGCGCTGATCGAACGCGAACAGGCAAGCGCGTTGCCGATCCGCAGTGGCGTTTTCATCGCCGTGGTCGGCCCGAGCGGCGCCGGCAAGGACACGCTGATCGCGCATGCGAAAGCGGCGCTTGCCGACGAACCGCAGGTCGAGTTCGTCCGGCGCGTCATCACCCGGCCCTGCGATGGTGCGACCGAGGACCACGACACGCTGACGGATGGCGAATTTGTCGAAGCGCAGACGGACGGCGCTTTCGCACTCGCCTGGGAGGCGCACGGCCTGCGCTATGGCCTGCCGGCGAGCATCGACGGGGCGATCGAGAACGGCCATGTCGCAGTCGCCAATGTCTCGCGCGGGGCGCTGCCCGCGCTGCGCCAACGCTATGCGAACGTCGCCGTCGTCGAGGTGACCGCGGACCCCGAGATACTGGCGGCGCGGCTTGCCGGGCGTGGCCGCGAGTCGCGCGGCGAAATCCTCGCCCGCCTGGCGCGCACCATCACCTGCGACACGACGGGACCGAACGCCATTGCGCTCGATAACAGCGGCCCGAAGGACATCGCCGGCGACCGACTCGTCGCCATCATCCGCAAGGCGGTGGCCTTCGCCGATATTTCAGGAACGGTCTAGGCAGCGATCTGTCCGCCGTCGCGACTGTCCGTCAGCGATCCTACGTCTCAATCCTCAGCACGTGGTTGTCCCAGACGTGGTCCTCGTCCTCGGAAGACCTGCCGGACGGCTCGACGATCAGCCCCGTTCCAGTCGTCACCACGTAGCCGGCGTGGTCCGGGGCGACGCCGCAAACCTCAGTCAGTCGCCGGGCGACGACCACGTTCCCGGTTGCCGCTGCGATGACTGCATATGAATTTCCCTGCGGCGAAGTGACGGCGACGGTGCCTGCGTCGCGGTTCGCCGCGACCGAGCCGATATAGTTTCGAAAGCCGGAAAGAACGTCCTCGGGCATCTCGATCAGTTCCAGATCCTTGCCGCGCACCGCGCGGCCGACCAGCGCCGGGCGCTCCGTCGCGGACCCCTCGTGCTGGCAGCCAAACCACACCGCACCTGTATCGTCGGTGTCCATGTGGCGGATCGACAACTGGTGCAGTTCCGGCGGCAGCTCGTGCTTCTCGATCAGGGCGCCGTTTTCGCGGTCGACCAGCACATAGGATGGCTTCATCGTCGGCAGGTTGAGCTTGGCGCGGCCGAAATCCGGATGTGTTTCGATGCCACCATTGGCCACCGCGATGGTGCGCCCGTCGCCAAGCAGCAGAAGCTCGTGCGGACCGACGCCATGGGTCGGGAACTCGCCGACGCGCGCGAAACCGTCTTCCGCATCATAGATGCCGACCATGCCGGCGGCATTGTCGAAGTCGTTCTCCGTCGCATAGAGCAGCGTGCCATCAGGTGAAAAGACGCCGTGACCGAAGAAATGCCGGCCGGCAACGCTCTGCACGGTTATCGGCGACGTACGCCCGGCATGGTCGAAGACGACGAAGAACGTTCCCGGCTGGCGCGCAAACACGACCGAGCGGCCGGACGCGGGATCGAAGGTGATGTCATGGCCGCGGTCGGGAAGGTCAATCGTGTGCAAAATTTTACCGGCTTCCGACAGGATCGCCGCGCCATAGGCGCCGTCACGGCGCTGATAGGCGGTTGCGAAGACGGCGTCAGCGGCGAGCGTGTCTGCTAAGGCCGACGGCGAGAGCGACGAGAGGAAGGTGACGCCGGTGGCCTTGAGAAAATCCCTGCGGTCGATGAGACGCGTGTGCCTGCCGGTCACGATCAGTCCCCGTCGAGCGAGGAGAAGCCGGCCGTCAGCCCGAGCGTACCGGACATTTGCGTGCCGAAAATGTTCGACAGGCTAGAGGTGACAAGACCGAAATAGGCGAGTTTTCCGCGCCGTTCCGGATCGGCAAGCACGCCAGCGATCGGTCCCTGCGCCGCGGCTGCCGCATTCGCCGCGTTGGAAAATTCGAACAGCGCCTCCTTGCCCATCCACGCCTGGTCGGCGGGCAGTGCGCCGGCGAGCTTCGACGCCTCCAGCAGCGCCTTCATGCCGGCGAGGTTGCCGGCCAGCGCATCGACGGTCTTGCCCGAACGCCAGAACAGCGCCAGGCGAGGCTTGTCGTCCTTCGCCTCCTTACCGAGGAAGCCGCCGAGCCTGACGTCGCGCACCAGTTCCGTGCCGGTAACGAGGACATCCATGAGTTCGGTCAACGCCTCGGTGCCATCGCGATAGAGCGGATTTTCGGTGGAGGGATTGGCCCAAATCCGGGCAAAGCCGTCCGGCGCGGCCCAGGCGGCGTCGAGCTCCGCCGCGATGGCGTCGAGATTTCCGGCGATTGCCGCGCCGTAGGAGCAACGGTAGCCATCGCCCGCCGCCAGCACTTCCGAGCCGGTTCCGTAGAGAACAAACTCAAGCGCGCCTAGCCCCTGCATGGCGACGCTCTTTCCGGCGAGCTGCTTCGCATCGGCGGCCGTCGGGTCACTGGAGGCAAGTGCCGCCTGCACTTGCCTCAGCCCGGTCCCCTTGCGGTCGGGCCAGAACAGCACACGCTCCAGGCGATTCTGTTCCGTCACCGGTCCAAAACGGATGATCTCGATCCGCGACCAGGCGTCGACCGTCGCGCCGTATGATTTTCGCGCCGCGTCGAGCGTGGTTTGTGACGGCGCGGCGCAGAGGTCTTTTTCGGCCGCCATAAGGGATGAGGTCGCCCGGTGGAAGGCCGCGTAGCCGGGACGGACAAAACCGTCGATCGCGCCTTTGACGATATCGGTGGCGTTGCCAGCGCAGGCGGGAAGCGGCGCTCCACCGCAAAGCAATGCAATCGTCCAAACCGCAAGTTCACGGATCATAGCGACTCCAGGAAACCGATCAGCGCCTCGCGGTCCGCTTGCGGCAAGCCGGCAAAACGGTCGCGCGCAGCCTGCGCTTCCCCGCCATGCCATAGGATCGCCTCGGTCAGGTTGCGGGCGCGGCCGTCATGCAGGAAGAAGCTGTGGCCGTTGACGGTTTCCGTGAGCCCGATGCCCCAGAGCGGCGGCGTGCGCCATTCCGACCCGGTCGCGTCGCCCACCTGCTGCCCGTCCGCCAGCCCCTTGCCCATGTCGTGCAGCAGGAAATCTGAATAGGGCCAGATCAGCTGGAATTTCTGCGCCTTGTTCGGCGCGTCGCGGCGTGTCACGAATTTCGGCGTGTGACAGGAAGCGCAGCCGGACTCGTAAAATACCTGCTTGCCGCGCAGCACCTCCGGCTTGTCGAGGTCGCGGCGGGCCGGCACGGCCAGGTTCTGAGAGTAGAAGGTGACGAGGTCGAGCACCGGATCCGGTGCTTCGGTATGTCCCAGCCGCTCCTGCACGCCGACCGGCATGGCGAGGCAGGCGGCCTGGCCGTCCGTGCAATCTCCCCGGGATTTCGGCACGTCCGGGTTGGAGATGCCGATGTCCCCGACAAAAGCCTCGGCGGTCTGTTCGCGGATCGAGGCGCGGGATGCCTTCCAGCCGAAGCGTCCGAGCGTGAGTTCACCGCTCTTGCCATCGCGCACGATGGAGGCCTTGCCGGAGATGCCGTCGCCGTTCGCGTCGCCTGGATCGGCCTTGGCAAGAATGTCGGCCGGATGGACCTGCTCGACCAGGCCGAGCCCGATCATCTGCGGCGTGACGCGCGGCGACAGCGTCGTCCTCGGATCGAGCTGGCCGTAGGCCGGGTTTTCGACCGAATAGCTCGGCTTGCGCAGCGAGACTTTCGTGCCGTCGCCGAGCGTCACCGGCACCTCTTCATAAGCGATGCCCATGCGACCTTCGCCGGCCAATCCGGGCACGGCGAGGTCCTGCAACTGCCCGCCATAGACAGGATCGGGAAAGTTCAGCGCGGCGCGGTCGGCGAGCGCCTTCTCCTCCTCCGCCGTCTGGGCGGCGCGCGCGAGCCTGAGGAACATCGAGGTGGCATCGGCATTGCCCTCCGGCGGGTGGCCGCGGCCGTCCTTCAGGTGGCAACTCTGGCAGGCGCGCGCGTTGAACAGCGGCCCCAGCCCGTCCGATGCCTGCGTCGAGGAGGGCGACGACACCCACAGCTTGCGGAACAGCGCGTTGCCGAGCTTGAAGGTGCCTTCTTCCTCGAAGGTGATGTTGGCCGAGGAATGCGAAAAAGCGTCCTGGTTGATGCGCTTCTTCGACGTCCCGGCGCCGCCCTGCATCAGCTCGAATTGTTCAGGCTTGGAAAAGTCGCCTGTCGGCTTGGTGATCGCCTCGACGCGGGCAAGATCTTCCGGCGTCAGGTCGGCGCGGCTGGTGGGGAGGTTTGCGAGGTCACCGGCCAGGGCGGGCGCGGTCAGGGCGATGCCGGCGACAATGATCGCCCATCCTCCCCCTCCACGAAGCGGGGAGAGGATGGGAGCCAGACTCCGCACGCGGCGCAGGAATGTCAGGGCGCGCCGCATCGTGTCACGATCCTAGTGCTCCCCGCCCTCGGCTTCGTTGGCCGAGTCGGCGTTGAGCTGGCCATATTTGGTCTCGCCGATCGCCGCAAGCAGGCCGAGCTGGGTCTCGAGGAAGTCGATGTGACCTTCCTCGTCGCTCAGCAAATCCTCGAACAGCTTCATGGTCACGTAGTCTCCTGCCTCATGGCAGATCTCCCGCGATTTCTTGTAGGCGGTGCGGGCGTCGTATTCTCCGGCGAGGTCCGATTCTAAGACCTCCTTGACGTTCTGCCCGATGCGCAACGGCGCAACCGACTGCAAATTGGGGTGTCCTTCGAGGAAGATGATGCGCGCAACCAGCCTGTCGGCATGCTGCATCTCCTCGATCGATTCGGCGCGTTCCTTCTTCGCCAGCTTGGTGTAGCCCCAGTCTTCCAGCAGCCTGTAGTGGACCCAGTACTGGTTGACGGCCCCCAGTTCCAGGAACAGCGCCTCGTTAAGCCGCTCGATTATCTGCTTTTCGCCTTTCATGGCTTCTGCTCCCGTATTCGGCCCGCAGTCCACGGACGCGGTCCAGGTGTGAAACGATATCCATTCCGCTCGCCTCCGAGCGCGAATGATAGTGTTCGGTGACCCGAATGATCGTTTCCACCACATTTGGGAAGCAGCCGCAACAGCGGCCCCGCTTCTGTAGAGTATGGTAGACCTTCGCCGGCACGATCAGGTGCCAGGGGTCCTGCTCAAGCAGCCGGATGATCGTATCCTCGATCTCCTTCTCGGTTATCAGGTTGCAGTGACAGATAAGCATCAGGAACTCTACGATGGCTGACGGCGCGTCCTCCGCGCCGTCTGGCTGTTATTTAGGTGTTACTGAAACACCTTGTCAGGTGAGTCGAGGCTGTCGGAACCTTCGAAGGCGATGGCGTCGAGCTTCAGCGCCGCGACCGCACGCTCGATCGACTTGGTCTGGTCTACCAAGCCATCGATCGCCGCCTGCACGGTGGCGTTGCCTTCCGCATTGCCCTCGCCGATCTGCTGGTCGTAAGCCTCGCCGCCGAGGGCGCGCGCCTGGATGGCTTCCATTGCAGCGACCGTCACGTTGAGCTTGCTGGACAGTTCGGCATCGATCGCCGCGTCGGCTTCCTTGACGAGGTCGGCGACCGACGGGCCATCGACCTTGGAGCCGTCAACGCGGGTGTAGCTGCCGTGATAGACGTTGCGGATGCCTACCGCGTCGTAGAGATGCGAGATGTGCGTGTTGTCGGAGAAGCAGTCGTGCTCCTCTTCCGGGTCGTGCAGCAAGAGGCCGAGCTTCATGCGCTCGCCGGCGAGTTCGCCATAAGAGAGCGAGCCCAGGCCGGTCAGGATGCTCGAGATGCCGGCCTTTGGATCCCCGTCAACCAGACCCTTGCGGGCGGCGCCATCGGCGCCCCAGTTGCCCACCATCTCCTCGAGGTCGGCGACCAGAAGGTCGTTCGCGGCGGCGAGGTACTGGGCACGACGCTCGCAATTGCCGCCGGTGCAGTTGGCCGCGTCGAAGTCGGTGTGCGGCCGGTTGCCGGCCCCTGGACCGGTGCCGTTCAGGTCCTGGCCCCAGAGCAGGAACTCGATGGCGTGGTAGCCGGTCGCGACATTGGCCTCGATGTCGCCAGCCTCCTGCAACGTGCCCGACAGGAATTCCGGAGTGATCGTGCCGGCGTCGACCTTCTGGCCGTTGATCTCGATCGACGGGTTGGCGATCACGTTCGCGGTGTAGAGCGTATTTTCGTCGGACTCGGTACCGTATTTCGCATCGACGTAGTCGATCAGGCCCTCGTCCAGCGGCCAGGCATTCACGCGGCCTTCCCAATCATCGACGATGGCGTTGCCGAAACGAAAGACCTCGGTCTGCTGGTAACGAATGCGCGCCGCCTTCCAGGCATCGCGCGCGGCGGTCAGCGTCTCGGCTGACGGCGTGGCGATCAGTGCGTCGGCAGCGGCGTCAAGCGCCTTGGCGGTCGTCAGCGCGTCCTCGTATTCAGCAAGCGCGATGTCGGCGTACGTCGCGATCACCGCCTTGGGGTCGGTGTCGGCAGCGGCGGGCGTCGCCGTCAATGCGGCGGGCGTCGCCGTCAATGCGGCGGTCAGCATGCCCGTCGCGGCAAACGCCTTCAACCAGCCACTGGTCAAGCCCCCGGTCAAGCCATTGGCTCGATTCATCTTTCTCTCCTCAATGAAAACGGCGCGCGCGGCGCGTGAAAAATTGTCCCGGCAGGATCGGGCTGCGCATCCCGTGGCTGCCCAGAACAACTGAGCGCTCCGCGCCTCTCTGCGGATCGGAAGGAAAAGCCACCGAAAATCCTCCAATCGAACGGGTTCAAGGCCCAAACATCAAAGGGAAATGCCTCGAAGGCACAGCCTGATTAGGCTGCCGGAGATGGTGAAGTCAACGACTTTCGACAAAAAAGCTCAATTCAATCAATAGTTTAGAATTATTCTAAACTGGAATTGTCATGTTTACGACCGACCGAGCCCGTCTTGACAGCCCGCCTTGCCGGATGCGACCCGAACGCGCCCTGGCGCGCCGCTTGCGGACATCTCACTTAGGGCAAAGGGGTGCTAGGCAGGCACAGGTACCATGAACAACGGCGTCGTCATCATCGGAGCGGGACACGGAGGCGTTCAGGCCGCTGCGAGCCTGCGCGAGGAAGGTTACGAGGGCCGCGTCACGCTGATCGGCGACGAGGCGGAGCTGCCCTACCACAAGCCGCCATTGTCTAAGAGCTTCATCAAGGATTCCGGCGCCAAGCCGCAGATCCTGCGCGCTGAAGCCTTTTACGCCGCCGGGTCGATCGACCTACTGCTCGGCGAAACCGTCGAGAGCCTCGACCCCGTCGGGAAGCAGCTGAAGCTAGTCTCCGGCGGCAGCGTCTCCTTCGACAAGGTGATCCTCGCCACCGGCTCGCGCCCGCGCGTCTTGCCTGTCGAAGGCGGCCCGCTCGCCGGAATGCTGTCGCTGCGCTCCATAGCCGACGCCCGGGCAATCCGCGCGCTTGCCGGGGAGGTCGAGGACATAGTCATCCTCGGCGGCGGCTTCATCGGTTTGGAGATCGCCGCCACGCTGTCTGCCGGCGGCCGTCGCGTGACTGTCGTCGAGGCGCAGCAACGGTTGCTCGCGCGCGCCGTCGCGCCTGTGGTTTCGGCTCATGTCGCCGCACGGCTCGCGGCTTCAGGCGTGCGGCTGCTCCTCAATACAGTCGTCAACCGCATCGAAGGCGACGACGGCCATGTCAGCGCGGTCATCACCTCGGCCGGCGAAAGAATTCCGGCGAAAATGCTGATCGTTGGCATCGGCGTGGTGCCTAATGCGGAACTCGCCGCGGCAGCCGGCATCCAGACTGCGAACGGCGTCCGCGTGGATGCGCAGCTCAGGACCTCTGCGCCGGACATCCTCGCCATCGGTGATGCCGCCAGCTACCGACACTGGTTCACCGGCGCCGACGTGCGGCTGGAATCGGTACAGAACGCCACCGACCATGCCAGACTGGCCGCCCGCACCATCACCGGCCACGCCGATACCTATTCGGCGGTCCCTTGGTTCTGGTCGGATATCGGCGACATGAAGCTGCAGATGGTTGGACTGACCGGCGGCAGCGACCGGCAGATCGTCGCCGGCGAGCCGGCAGACAACAGGTTTTCGGTCTTTCACTACTCCGGACCCAGGCTTATTGGCATCGAATCGGTCAACCGACCCGCCGACCACATGCTCGGCCGCAAAATGATGGGCGCGGGTTTTTCGCCCGATACCCAGTCGGTTGCCGGTGGCAGTGACGCGCTAAAGGCTGCCTTCACCGACTGGCAGACGCGGCAGCCGGCTCCGGTCTAGCCGCGCGTCAACGCCGTCTTAAAGACTTGTCTTCATTCTGTCGGCATGGCTCTGGCGCTTCCAAAACTCAGATGGCTGGTCATCGGCGCAATCGCCGCGGGCGTCTGGGTCGTGCGCGAGGATCTGTCGGGTCCGCGACCGCCCGAGCGTGTGCCAACGCGAATCGAGCGCAGCTTGGAGGCGAAACCGCGGCCGCAGAAACCCGGGGCTGCCGTGGCAAAAGCCGACAAGCGGCCTGCCGAAAAGCCCTCGCCATCCAAAACGGCAGAAAAACCTGTTCCGCCAAAGCCGGTGACGGGCAAGCCTGTCCCGCAAAAGACAGTCGCCCAAAAGGCCGCCCCCCAGAACGTCGCACCGCAGAAGACCGCTCTTCTCCTGCCGAAGTCGATCGACCGCCCGCCGTCCAAGCCGCAGAAGATCGTCACCGGCTCGATCAGTAGGCCTGGCAAGCCGACCTTCGTACAGACCAAGGCGAAGGTGTTTATGCGGGAGCAGGCGAGAGCCGATGCCCCGATCATCGCCACTCTGGGGCCTCGAACCGTCATGCGCGAATTGGCCCGGTCGGGCGAGTGGCGGCTGGTGCTCGGCGACGGCCGCAAGGGATGGGTGCGCGCGGACTATCTGGTGAGGCCTACCTTCCTCCCGCGCCGGCCGAAGCTGCCGGTCGCGGATGTCAGGCAGGCGAAGGCGAACGCCTCAGCCAAGCCGGTCAAGGCTCAATAGGCGGGTCAGAACGCCTTGAATGTCAGCGTGGTCAGCGAGCGCACGATGCCCGGCACATTGGCGACATGCTCGTTGATGAACTTGCCGATGTCGTCCTCGGTGTCGATGTAGATCTTCATCAACAGGTCATACTCGCCGCTGGTCGAGTAGAGTTCGGAGACGATTTCGCGCTCGAACAGCGCGTCGGCAACCTCGTAGGTCTTGCCGGGCTGGCACTGCAGCTGCACAAAAACGGCTCTCATCTCGACTTTCTCGTCTTTGCGACCGGACGTTGGGCTCGTCGACCCCGTCGATAACGCGTTAGGGTCTCGCTATCAATCCGCCAGCAGCGCCCGCGTCAAGGGGTGGGCCGGGTCGGTTAGCCCGTCGATGATGGTGAAATGATGCCGGTCGGGCTCTTCGACCAGCGCGGTCGCGCCGCCGACGCCCACCCAGGCATTGGCGAGCAGCGCGCTCTGGCGGATGAATTCTGAGCGCTCGCCGCCGCCGACCCAGCAGGTCACGCGCATTCCGTCGACCGGCTCCAGGAACAGCGGGCTCTCGGCCATCGCTTCGGCATGGTCGATGTGCAGTGTGGCGCTCAGCGCCGTGCGCATCAAGGGACGCAGATCGTGCAGACCGGAGATCGAAACGACGTTGCGGAGGCGGGAAAGAACATCCTTCGACAGGGGCGTATCGGCGCAGACCAGCCGCGCCGCCAAATGGCCGCCGGCGGAATGGCCGGTAAGCTGGATCGGCCCGCCGACCATGCCGGCTATCTTATCTATTGCCGTGCCGATCTCCTTTGTGATGCCGGCAATGCGGGTTTCCGGGCAAAGCGTGTAGGTCGGCATGGCGACTGCGTAGCCGCGGTCGACCGGCCCCTTCGCCAGATGCGACCAGTAGGACTGGTCGAAGCGCATCCAGTAGCCGCCGTGGATGAAAACGACGAGGCCTTTCGGCTCCGCGTCCGGCAGGAAAAGGTCGAAGCGGTTGCGGGGCCGCGCGCCATAGGCGAGGTCCAGCTTCGCCTTTCCTGCTGCTACGCGCCCTTCGCGGTAGGCTCTCGCCGGGTCGACCCAGGCGTCCGGCCAGCGGTCGCCGCCGGCGATGTTAGCGCCATTGGTGTAGGCGTCGTCCCAGTCCGAAATGCGATGATGATACATGCCGTCCTCCAATGCCGCTTCATAGCGGCAACCGTTCAAACTGTCATCCAGGGCTGCGCTGGACCATCCGATTGGATCGGGCGTTGCGCTTTACAAAGCGCACGGGCAAACACAGTATCGCCGCCTCGAGGACAGG
This sequence comes from Mesorhizobium sp. KR9-304, assembly GCF_040049215.1. Taxonomy (NCBI): domain Bacteria; kingdom Pseudomonadati; phylum Pseudomonadota; class Alphaproteobacteria; order Hyphomicrobiales; family Phyllobacteriaceae; genus Mesorhizobium; species Mesorhizobium sp. KR9-304. Next base: position 1,534,796 of record NZ_JBDZDN010000001.1, read on the forward strand.
GTCCCGAAAGCGCCGGGCGGTTTCGGAAGACCGTGCTCAAGCATGGGCACAGGCGCGGCCATGCCGCGTATGTTTCGTGTCAGGTTCAAAAAGTATTCTAGGGAGGTTCCCAAATGAAAGACCCCATCCGCAAAACGCTCGCTGCGTCAGTTGCCGGCGCCGCGATGATTGCGGCCTCCGCCGCTTCCGCGGCCGACGTCAAGATCGGTTTCCTCGGCGGCTTCACCGGCCCGATCGAGACGCTTGTCCCGCCGATCCATGAAGGCGCCAAGCTCGCCGTCAAGCAGATCAACGAACAGGGCGGCATCCTCGACGGCCAACTCGTCATGGTGCAGGGCGATTCGACCTGCGCCGACGCGACCGCCGCCTCGAACGCCGCCGACCGCATGGTCAACGCCGAGAAGGTGACCGCGCTGGTCGGCCCGCTCTGCTCGGGCGAGACGATCGCCGCCGCCAACAGCGCCGCCATCCCCGGCAATGTCGTCATCGTGTCACCGGCCGCGACCTCGCCGGCTCTGACCTCGATCGACGACAAGGACACGCTGTTCCGCACGACGCCGTCGGACGCCTACAGCGGCGACGTGCTCGCCAAGCTGTTGAAGCAGAAGGGTCACGACAACATCGCCATCACCTATGTCAACAACGACTACGGCAAGGGATTCGCCGACGCGCTGAAGACGGCCTTCGAGAAGGAGGGCGGTACGGTTGCGGCGAGCGAAGCGCATGAGGACGGCAAGGCCGACTATCGCGCCGAGATCGGATCGCTCGCTTCGTCAGGCGCCGAGATGCTGGTCGTGCTGGCCTATGTCGACGGCTCCGGCCAGACCATCATCCGCCAGGCGCTCGAAGGCGGCGACTTCGCCAAGTTCGCCGGCGGCGACGGCATGATCGGCGACAGCCTTGTGACCGCGATCGGGGAAGGCAAGCTCGATGGCTTCATCGGCACCAAGATCGGCCGCTCGGAGACGCCGGGCACGGCGATGTATGCAGAAGCTGCGAAGGCCGCCGGTCTCAACCCGGACGCTTCCTTCGCGCCGCAGGCCTATGACGCGGCCTTCCTGATCGGCCTCGCCATCCAGAAACTCGGTAAGGACAGCCGCGACGGATTGAGCGCCGCGCTGCGCGAAGTCGCGACGGCGCCGGGCGAGACCATCTATCCGGGCGAGTGGGAAAAGGCCAAGAAGCTGCTCGCCGAAGGCAAGGACATCAACTACGAGGGTGCTTCCGGCAGCCAGGAATTCGACGCCGCCGGCGACGTGCCCGGCGTCATCATCGAGATGGTCGTCGAAGGCAAGGGGTTCAAGGAAGTCGGCACGGTCAACTGAGACCGCCAACGATCAACGGAGAAGCCCGGGAGCGATGATCCCGGGCTTTCTTCTTGGCGCAACGGATCGTCTGTCCGCGGCTCTGGTCGCGGCGCCGAACATCATGTCTTGTTGCCACACAGCGCGGCAAGGAGATGCCTCAATGACCGGATCGGCTAAGGCGACCGTCCTCATCGACAACGAGCGGGTGATCGTCACCGAATACCGCTTCCAGCCCGGCCAGAACACCGGCTGGCACCGCCACGCGCACGACTACGTCATCGTGCCGATGGCGGATGGAAAGCTGAAGATCGTGACCGGGGAAGGCGAGAACTTCGCCGAGATGACGAAGGGTGCGCCCTATTTCCGCAGGGAAGGCGTCGAGCACGACGTCATCAGCGCAAATGAGGGCGAATACGCCTTCATCGAGATCGAACTGAAATAATCCCACTCCGTCTAAGCCGCGACGCCCCCGCCGCCCTCAAAGGCGCGGATGGCTTGACGCGCCCTGGCTCAGGGCGACTATGCAACCCCGAAAAAGCCTAAGCGATTCAGCGCAATAACAGTCAGTTCAGCACCTTGCCGGATGTGAATATCTGCATGCAGATGCGGCATTTCGAAGCAATGCGCGAGCATAACAGAGTGTTTCCCAGTGTTTCGAAACGTGTGGCTGCGCCGCGGAACGGTCTGGTCTCTGCCGCATTTGGTGCCTTATTCCCTATGTACCCAGCCGTCTAACAATATTGACGGAGAAACTTGGACGATGACAAAAAGCACAATCGCAGCCGGTGCCGCCGCACTGGCCGGCGCGCTTCTCTTGGCCGCATCCACGGTTCCCGCCTCGGCACAATGCGGCAGCGCCTCCTGGTACGCGCTTTACTCCCAGACCGCGTCCGGCGAGCAGATGAATCCGGCGGAGCTGACCGCCGCGCACCGCACGCTCCCCTTCGGCACCAAGCTCAAGGTCACCAACCAGAAGAACGGCAAAACCGTCGTCGTGCGCATCAACGATCGCGGCCCTTTCATCAAGGGGCGCGTCATCGACCTCTCCAAGGGCGCGGCGAAGCAGCTCGGCTTCGTCAGCTCGGGCGTGACGAACATTTGCATGGCCAAGGCGTAGCCTATCGCCCGAAAAATCGGTTCGCCGCCGTCTCGGCCATCGCCTCGGCGAGGCCAAGCCGCCATATCGATCGGCAATAGGCGCGAAAGTCGAAGCAGGGCAGGCCGGGGGCGACCTCGAACTCGATGAGGTGGACGGTGTCGTCGGCCTCGACGCGAAAATCCATCGAGAAGACGTCGCGAAGGCCCAGCCCCTGCATCAGACGCGCCGCGACGGCACGGATCTTTTTTGCCGCCTCCGGCTGGCTCTCCTCGACGGCGATGAGCTCGGGCACGGCCTGGCGGTCCTGGGCGATCGCCTCGGCGCCCGTTTCGCCGTAAAGCGCCAGCGAATCGTCCATCGTCTGGAAGTCGCCGCCTGAGTCGACGAAGACGATGCCCAGCGCCTCCGGCCCGGCCTCCGGTCGAACGGCGAGGAAGCTGGCGCGCACGTTGCGGCCCGGCACATAGGGCTGGACGACTACGGTGTCGCGATAGGCTTCGTGCACCCGGCCGCTCAGCGCCAAGGCTTCGTCGAGCGTATCGCAGCGCGAGTCCGGCCAGATGCCGATCTTGGCGCCCAGCCGGTTGGGCTTCACGAACCAGCCACGTTCAGAACCGGGCGGTTGGCTGAGCCATTTCCCGTTCGCGGCAAGGCCGGCGAGCGGAACCGGCAGGCCGAGAGCGGAGAGCACGGCGCCGGAGCGGAACTTGTCCTGGCAGAGCGCGAAAAGCGAATCGTCGGCGCCAATGGTGGCGAGCCCGTTCAGCCGCGCAAGCGCCGGCGCCGCGCCGCCTCGAAAATAGGCGATGCCGTCGGTCAGCGTCCAGACCAGCGTGCTGTCGCCCGGCCTGCCGGCAAGGCCCGTCGCGGCGTCGTCCAGCGCGAGCGGAAGAAAACCGAGGCCGCGGTCGGCGCAGCCTTCCTCGATGGCGGAAAACTCCGGCGCGAGGTCCGTCGACTGCGCCAGGTAAGAGGAAACTTCCACAATGTGACGTTCCGAAAAGCCCTTGGCGGCAAGACGCGTGCGGCAGGCCGCTTCGGGTTCGTAGACGAGGATGAGCGTGGGTCGATGCATGAAATGTCCGGCCTTTGTTTGGCCAACGAAGAGCCTCACGAGGCTCCGGTAGCGAAGACAGCGTCCCAAGCCGCGACGGCGGCGATGGCGCGGCCGGCGACCGCCTCGACGCTCAGTCCCGGGGCGTAGAGGCTGGAGCCCAGCCCGAAGGTCGAGACGCCGATTTTCGCGTAGTCGCCAAAGTCCTTCTCGGAGACGCCGCCGACCGCGCCGGCGATCGTTTCCTTGGGCAGCACGGCCATGATCGCGGCGATGCCTTTCGCGCCAAGCGCGCTCGCCGGGAAGAATTTCAGCGCCGAGGCGCCAAGCGACAGCGCCAGGAAGGCTTCGGTCGGGGTGAAGACTCCGGGCATGGTGACCATGCCGTGATGGACGGCACGCTCCATGACTGATCGGTCGATGTTGGGACTGACCAGTAGCCTGCCGCCGGCGCGATGGAGGCTGTCCACCTGCCCGGCCGTCAGCACCGTGCCGGCGCCGACCAGCGCCGACTTCGGTAGCGAGCTTGCGAGCATCTCGATCGAACGGAACGGATCGGGCGAATTCAGCGGCACCTCGATCGCCTCGATGCCGGCTTCGAAGACGGCGGCGCCGATGGCCAGCGTCTCGTCGGGCTTGACGCCGCGCAGGATGGCGACCAGCCGGCGGCGGAGTGTCGGGAAAGGAACGGTCATGGCGCGAGGCTTTCGGATGCGGGGCCGGTCGAGTCCGCACCCATCCAGCCGAGGCGCTTCGCCGCCTCGAACAGCCCGGCGCGGACGGCTTCGTCGGCATCGGCGGCCAGGACCGTGCAGCCGGCCAGCTTCAACGCCGCGGCATAGAGCGAGCCTAGCGGGCCGGAGGCGACGAGGATGACCTTGTTGGCCGGCGGATTGAACATCCGGCGCGCCGAGGCAATCTCGGCGCCGATCAGAAGGCCGGAAAGCGTCGCCGACGCGTCTTCCGGCGCGAGATCGTTGAGCAGCGTCGCGGCGCGGATGCGGAAAAGGGAGGGGCCGATATCGCCGCCCTGGCCGAGCGCCTCCGCGCAGGCGGCGACGAAGGCCGGCGTGTCGGGGAGCGGCGGCGCGGCGTTTTCGCCGAGCGAATGGCGCAGGATCGACTGCGTGGACAGGACTGAAAACAGCTCGCCGGTGAGCCAGGTGCGGAAGCCGGAAATGACGCCGTCCTCTGCCTCGACCCACTTCGAGTGGGTACCGGGCATGCAGATGACATGCCGGCCGGAGGCAAACAGCGGAAGCAGGCCGGCAAGCTGCGTTTCCTCGCCGCGCATGACGTCCGGCGTTTCGGCGCTGCGCTGCGCCAGCCCCGGCAGGATTCTGATTTCTCGCGGCTGGCCACCCCCCTGGCCAAGCCCCTGGCCGGGCACCGGAACGGCGCCGGCGAGGATGCCGTCGAGACCGGCCGGCAGCGTCACATAAGGCGCCTCGATCCAGCCCTGGCGCGCCCCGGCCATGCCGCAGATGATGGCGGGAAGGATTTCCGATGCCCCGGCGGCGGCGAGGTGTTTTTCCAGAATCGGTCCAAAGCCTTCGGCGCTCGCGGTGAGCATGCCCTCGCCGCTCCGCCGCTCGGCAAGTACCATGCCCGCCGCGTCGAGCAGCCAGAGCCGGAAGCTCGACGTGCCCCAGTCGACGGCGGCGACGGCCGGCTTCATCACAGATAGCCCCCGTCGACGACGAGCGTCTGCGCGGTAAGCATGCGCGAGGCGTCGGAGGCAAGGAAGAGGCACGGGCCGACCATGTCGTTGGGTTGCATGACCTCGCGGATGCATTGCTTGGCGACATGGGCGGCGAGCCCTTCCTCGGTGACCCACAGCTCGCGCTGCCGCTCGGTGATCACCCATCCGGGAGCCACGGCGTTGACGCGGATGCCGTGCGGGCCGAGCCGTCCGGCGAGCCCCTTGGTGAGTCCGACGATGCCGGCCTTTGCGGCCGTGTAGGACGGCATGTCGGGATGGTTGATCAGAAAGGAGGTCGAGGTGAAGTTGATGATCGAGCCTTTGCGCACCGCGATCATGCCGTCGGCGACGGCCTGTGCGGTGAAGAAATGCGGCCGAAGGTTGATCGCCTGATTGTTGTCCCAGAACTCCTCGGTGACCTCTGCGATATCGTGGCGCTGATCATAGGCAGCGTTGTTGATGAGCACCGTGACCGGCCCGTGCGCCGCGGCGGCCTCGGCCGCCGCCCTGCGCAACGCTGCGATGTCGCGCAGATCCGCCTTCAGGAAGAGCGGACGGTGCGCAACATCGAACAGCTTGTCCACCAGCGCGCGGCTCGGCGCTTCGGCGATATCGATGAAGGCGACTTTGGCGCCCTGACGCGCGAACCCCTCCGTCAGCGCGGCTCCGATGCCGCTGCCGCCCCCGGTTATCAAGACGGAGGCGCCTTCGAGATCGGGAAAACGCGCCGATGGCATCATGTGTGGTCTCACCCTGGATTTTTGCGCGCCATGATATCGGCGATGCTTGTGCAGAGGGCAAGACCTTTGCCGACGCCAGCCCAAATCGATTTATAGGGACAGCAGCGGTGTGAGATCCGCGAGAGTCCCCACCGACGGCAGGTGCGGAATCACGCAATCTTGCGGCGGCCCCAGGCTTTCTTGGACGCAGGACGAATTGACCCTCCCGGCTTTGCGTGATCAAAGGCCGGAAATTGGGCGGAAAATCCGATCTTTGGAGATGAGTGGAATGACCGATCGCGTAGAGATCGCCGGCCTGCAGATTGCCCGCGAGCTGCATGATTTCGTCGTGGAAGAGGCCATTCCGGGGACCGGCATCGACGCCCGGGAATTCTGGGCCGGTTTCTCCAACATCGTCCACGAGCTTGGGCCGCGCAACCGCGCGCTGCTTAAGCGCCGCGACGATTTGCAGGAGAAGATCGACGCCTGGCACCGCGAACATGGCGCGCCGGTCGACATGGAGGCCTACAAGAACTTCCTCACGGAGATCGGATATCTCGTCCCGGAAGGCGTGTCCTTCCAGGTAACGACCGAAAACGTCGATCCCGAGATCGCCACCATCGCCGGGCCGCAGCTCGTCGTGCCGGTGATGAACGCGCGTTATGCGCTCAACGCCGCCAATGCACGCTGGGGCTCGCTCTACGACGCGCTCTACGGCACCGATGCGATCACCGACACCGGCGGCGCGGAGAGGGGCAAGGACTACAATCCGATACGCGGCGGCAAGGTCATCGCCTGGGTGCGCAATTTCCTCGACGAGGTCGTGCCCCTCGATGGCGCCAACTGGCGGGGCGTTCGAGGTTTCTCGGTTGCCGATGCGAAGCTGGTGGTCGCGCTCGATGGCGGTCGGGAGACGGGCCTGAAGCAGCCTGGGAAATTTGCCGGCTATCTCGGCGAGGCGTCCGCGCCAAGCCAGTTCCTGATGAAGAATAACGGCATCCATATCGAAGTGCTGATCGACGCCGGCTCGGCGATCGGCAAGACCGATTCTGCGCACATTTCCGACGTTTGGCTGGAATCGGCGCTAACGACCATCCAGGATTTCGAGGATTCGATCGCCGCGGTCGACGCCGAGGACAAGGTGGCTGCCTACCGCAACTGGCTCGGCCTGATGAAGGGCGACCTTGGGGAGGAGGTCGAGAAGGGCGGCAAGACCTTCACGCGAAAACTCAACCCGGACCTCGACTACAAGGCGCCGGACGGCTCGCTCTTCGAGCTGAAATGCCGCTCGCTGATGCTGGTCAGGAACGTCGGCCACCTGATGTCGAACCCGGCGATCGTCGACCGCGAAGGACATGAGGTGCCCGAAGGCATCATGGATGCGGCGGTCACCGCGCTGATCGCGCTGCATGACGTCGGCCCCAACGGAAGGCGCAAGAATTCCCGCGCGGGCTCGGTCTATGTGGTGAAGCCCAAGATGCATGGGCCCGACGAGGTGGAGTTCGCGGTGGAGATCTTCGCGCGCGTCGAGAAGACGCTGAAGATGCCCCACAACACCATCAAGATGGGCATCATGGACGAGGAGCGGCGCACGACGGTCAACCTCAAGGAGTGCATCCGCGCAGCCAAGGAGCGCGTGGTGTTCATCAACACCGGTTTCCTCGACCGCACCGGCGACGAGATGCACACCTCGATGGAAGCCGGGCCGATGATCCGCAAGGGCGACATGAAGCAGGCGGCGTGGATTTCCGCCTATGAGGCGTGGAACGTCGACACCGGGCTCGAATGCGGCCTGTCCGGCCACGCGCAGATCGGCAAGGGCATGTGGGCGATGCCGGACCTGATGGCGGCGATGCTGGAGCAGAAGATCGGCCATCCCAAAGCCGGCGCCAACACCGCCTGGGTGCCGTCGCCGACCGCCGCGACGCTCCATGCGACGCACTACCACAGGGTAGACGTGCATGCCGTGCAGGAGGGGCTGAAGAAAAGGCCGAAGGCCAAGCTGGACGACATCCTGTCCATTCCGGTCGCCGTACGGCCGAACTGGACGGAAGAGGAAGTCCAGAAGGAGCTCGACAACAATGCGCAGGGAATCCTGGGTTATGTCGTGCGCTGGATCGACCAGGGCGTCGGCTGCTCCAAGGTGCCGGACATCAACAATGTCGCGCTGATGGAGGACCGCGCCACGCTGCGCATCTCCTCGCAGCACATCGCCAACTGGCTCCATCACGGCGTCGCCACCAGGGAGCAGGTGACGGAGACGCTGAAGCGCATGGCGGCGGTCGTCGACAGGCAGAACGAGGGCGATCCGCTCTACCGGCCGATGGCGCGCGACTTCGACAAGTCGATCGCCTTCCAGGCCGCCTGCGATCTCGTGTTCAAGGGCCGCGAGCAGCCGAACGGCTACACCGAGCCGGTGCTGCATGCGCGCCGGCTGGAGCTGAAGGCGCGGGACCGGGCGGGATGACCCGCGCGGGCGACGGCGCTTCATGATCCTGCTCGCCATCGACACCGCCTCGGCGCTCTGCGCGGCTTGCGTCTATGACAGCGTGGCGCGGAAGGTATTCGGCCGCGCGGTGCTCGATCTTGGCAAGGGCCATGCCGAGCATCTGATCGGCGTCGTCCACGATGCCATGGCGCAGGCGGACGTCGATTTTTCTGCGCTGGAGCGGATCGCAGTCGCTGTCGGGCCAGGTTCCTTCACCGGGGTCAGGGTCGGCGTGTCGGCGGCGCGGGGTTTCGCCATGGCCCTGAAGATTCCCGCAGTCGGCGTGACCACGCTGGAAGCGGTCGCGGCGGAAGCCCGGGAAACGTTCGGCGCCAGGAACGTGATGGCGGTGCTCGACGGCGGCCGCGGCGAGATCCACGCGGCAGTCTATGATGAAGCGGGCCGGGAAATCATGGCGCCGATGGCCATGACCCTCGCCGACGCAGCCCGGATGGCACTGAAGCACTCGGCCCTGCTCGCCGGTTCGGCAGCCGCGGCGGTCGCGAAGGAAGCCGGGCCGGAGCCGCGGGTCGGGCCGGAGCGAGCGACAACGGATATCAGGATCTACGCCGAGCTCGGCGCCGCCAAGCAGCCAGGCGAGAAGCCGAAGCCGCTTTATCTGCGCGAGGCGGACGCCAAGCCTCAGGCGGGTTTCGTGCTGCCGCGAATCCGGTCATGATCGCGGCTGGATCGCTCGCATGCCGGCAAAAGATCAAACCTGATGCGCATACCCTTCCTGACCACCAAGAGCCGTGACTATACGCTGGAACCGCTGACCGCGGCCGACAGCCCGGCGATCTCGAAAATCCATCGCGAGGATTTCGCACGGCCCTGGACCGACGGCGAATTCGCCAGCCTGCTCGGGCAGGACACGGTGTTCGGCTACGCGGCCCGCGAGACCGGCCGCGGCGGCTCGCCGCCGGTCGGCTTCGTGCTGGCGCGGCTGGTGGCCGGCGAGGGCGAAATCCTGACGGTGGCGGTGGCCCGGACACATCGCAGGCACGGCCTGGGCTGGCGGCTGATGGATGCGGTGCTGCGGGAACTTCACGGCCAGCGCGCCGAGGCGCTGTTCCTCGAGGTGGACGAGACCAACGCGCCGGCGATCGCGCTCTACCGGCGGCTCGGTTTCTTCGAGGTCGGCAAGCGGCCGCGCTACTACGAGTCGGCCCAGGGAAAGAGCGGCGCGCTTGTCATGCGCCGCGATCTTCGCTAGCGGATATGTTTCGCGAAGCATGATCTGGTCATGCTTTAGAGGGCGCTGCGTAAGATGATCGGCAGGATCCGGCTCGTGGTCGCGCTCGGCGGCGTCGCCGTCTCGACGCTGGCGCTGGTCCCGCTGCAGCTGGTCGCCATGAAGACCAGGCTGTGGAGCGAGTGGCCGGTGCTGCGGCTATGGCACAGGGTGAACGTCCGTGCGCTCGGATTTCGCGTTCATCAGCACGGCCAGCTGACGGACAAAAGGCCGCTGGTCGTCGCGGCCAACCACATCTCCTGGACCGACATTTCCGTCATCGGCTCGCGCTGCGACGTCTCCTTCATCGCCAAGGCCGACATGGCCGCCTGGCCTGTAATGGGCTGGCTGGCGCGGCTGCAGCGCACCATCTTCATTGAACGCGAGCGCAGGCGGACCTCCGGCACGCAGGCAAGCGAGATCGCGCGGCGGCTGGCCGCCGGCGAGGCGGTGGTGCTGTTCGCGGAAGGCACGACGGGCGACGGCAATGTCATCCTGCCGTTCAAGAGCACGCTGTTCGGCGCGGCCACCATGGCGATCCAGGAAGGCGCGGCCGACAAGGTCTATATCCAGCCGCTGACCATCGCCTACACCCGCTTCCAGGGCATGCCGATGGGCCGCCGGCACAGGCCGCTGGCCGCCTGGATCGGCGATACCGAGCTTGCGCCGCACGCGGCGGCGCTGCTCAGCGAAGGCGCGGTGGACGTGGAACTGCATTTCGGCGAGGCGATCGAATTTTCGGCAGGCGACAACCGCAAGGAGGCGACGCGGCGCGCCGAATCCGAAGTGCGCGCCATGCTGCAGGCCGCGCTGGCGCGTCCCATTCCCAGCAAGCGTTAGCCCGCCGGCAGAATCGTCTGTTTTTCGTCATCAAAAGCCGCTAGAAGCCGCGAAATGGAATTGGAAAAGATCGAACTGGCCGGAACCGCCGACCGCGCGGAAGGCGATATGACCCTGCCGGCGGCGGGCGCGGCGAAAAAGGTCTTCGTCAAGACCTATGGCTGCCAGATGAACGTCTACGACAGCCAGCGCATGTCGGATGCGCTGGCCGCGGAGGGCTATGCCGGCACCGACCGGATCGAGGACGCCGATCTGGTGCTGCTCAACACCTGCCACATCCGCGAGAAGGCGGCCGAGAAGATATATTCGGAACTCGGCCGCATTCGCGACCTCAAGGCCGACAGGGCGAGCCGTGGGCTGGAGACGGTGGTCGGCGTCGCCGGCTGCGTGGCGCAGGCCGAGGGCCGCGAGATCATCCGCCGCCAGCCGGCGGTCGACCTGGTGATCGGCCCGCAAACCTATCACCGCCTGCCGGAAGCGCTGCGGAAGGCCCGGAACGGCGACAAGGTGGTCGAGACCGACTACGCCATCGAGGACAAGTTCGAACATCTGCCGAAGCCGCGCCGGTCCGAGATCGTCGGCCGCGGCGTGACGGCCTTCCTCACCGTGCAGGAGGGCTGCGACAAGTTCTGCACCTTCTGCGTGGTGCCCTATACGCGCGGCTCGGAAGTGTCGCGCCCGGTGGCGCAGATCGTCGCGGAAGCCGAGAAGCTCGCCGAGGCGGGCGTCCGCGAGGTGACGCTGCTCGGCCAGAACGTCAACGCCTGGCATGGCGGGGGACCGGACGGCGGGGAATGGGGCCTGGGCCGGCTGCTTGCCCGGCTGGCGGAAATCCCCGGCATCGCGCGGCTGCGCTACACGACCAGCCACCCGCGCGACATGGACGACCAGCTGATCGAGGCGCACCGCGACCTGGCCGCGCTGATGCCCTACCTGCACCTCCCGGTGCAGTCGGGCTCGGACCGCATCCTCAAGGCGATGAACCGCCGCCACACGACGGCGGACTATGTCGGGCTGATCGAGCGCATCCGCGCGGCACGGCCCGACGTGGCGATTTCGGGCGACTTCATCGTCGGCTTCCCCGGCGAAACCGACGCGGATTTCGACGCGACGCTCGAACTGGTCAGGACGATAGGCTACGCTCAGGCCTTCTCGTTCAAATATTCACCGCGCCCCGGCACGCCGGGCGCCGAGCTGAAGGACCAGGTCGCGGAAGCGGTGAAGGACGAACGCCTGCAGCGTCTGCAGGCTCTGCTTTCGCGGCAGCAGCGGGATTTCACCGCCGCCATGGCCGGCAGGGTGATCGACGCGCTGATCGAGAAGCCCGGCCGACAGCCCGGCCAGCGTGTCGGGCGTTCGCCCTGGCTGCAGCCCGTTATTATTGATGAAACCGTTGGCGAAATCGGTGACATTGTTTCAGTGCGAATCACGCGGACGGGCCAGACAAGCCTGTTTGCAGAGCCGGCCTGATGCCGGCTGAAGAGGAGAGACGATTGAGCGCTACCGAGCTGAAGAAGCCGCCCCCCAATCTGGCGTCCGGGGCTTCCGACATGGCGCACATCGTTCTCACCTTCGACAACAACCGGCTGGCGAGCGCGCTATACGGACAGTTCGACGAGAATCTGGCGCGGCTGGAGCAGAAGCTCGGCGTCGACATCCGCTCGCGCGGCAACCAGCTCACCATCAAGGGCTCGTCGTCGGCCGCCGAGCAGGCGCGTCGTGCCCTGGACAGCCTCTACGACATCCTCCAGAAGGGCGCCGACGTCGGCCAGTCGGACGTCGACGGGGCTGTGCGCATGGCGATCGCAGCCGACGACCAGCTGACGCTGCCGACCCTGGAGCGCAAGGGCAAGATGGCCGCCGCTGAGATCGCCACCCGCAAGCGCACGATCTACGCCCGCTCGCTCAACCAGGACGCCTATATGCGCGCGCTGGAACGCGCCGAGCTCGTCTTCGGCATCGGCCCGGCGGGCACCGGCAAGACCTATCTCGCGGTCGCCCATGCGGCGATGCTGCTCGAACGCGGCATGGTCGAGCGCATCGTCTTGTCGCGGCCCGCCGTCGAGGCTGGCGAGCGGCTCGGCTTCCTGCCGGGCGACATGAAGGAGAAGGTCGATCCCTACCTGCGGCCGCTCTACGACGCGCTCTACGACATGATGCCGGCCGACAAGGTCGAGCGGGCGATTGCAGCGGAAGTGATCGAGATCGCGCCGCTCGCCTTCATGCGCGGCCGCACGCTCGCACACGCCGCCGTCATCCTCGACGAGGCGCAGAACACCACGCCGATGCAGATGAAGATGTTCCTGACCCGCCTCGGCGAAGGCTCGCGCATGATCGTCACCGGCGATCCGACGCAGATCGACCTGCCGCCGAACACCAAGTCCGGACTGGTCGAGGCGTTGCGCATCCTCGACGACGTGCCGGGCGCCGTCACCGTACGCTTCAACGACACCGACGTGGTCAGGCATCCGCTGGTCGCCGAGATCGTCAAGGCCTACGATCGCGAGGCCAAGATGGCGCGCGGACTGGGCGCCGGCGAGGATTGACCAGGCCTTAGCGCCCAAGGAGCGGCCCGTCCGGCCGCAATCGTTTATGCCCTCACCGCGCAAGCCCCGGATCGACATCGACATCACCGTCGAAGCCGGCGCGTGGCCGCCGACGCGGGGGCTGAGGGGCCTCGTCCGCAAGGCCGTGGATGCGGCGCTGCAAGAAACCGGCGTCGATGCCGGGACCGGCTCCGAACTCAGCGTGGTCTTCTCCGACGACGCGCATATTCGCCGGCTCAACGCTGGCTGGCGCGGCAAGGACAAGCCGACCAATGTGCTGTCCTTCCCCGCTTTCCCGGTCGAGTTGGGCGTCCCGATCCCGCCCATGCTGGGCGATATCGTGCTGGCGGCCGAGACGGTAGCGCGCGAGGCGACGGTGGAAGGCAAGCCCCTCGACCACCATATCACGCATCTCGTGGTCCACGGCCTGCTGCATTTGCTCGGCCACGATCACGAGGACGAGGCGGAGGCGGAGGTGATGGAGGCGTTGGAGAAGGCAGCGCTGGCGAGGCTTGCCATTCCCGATCCCTACGCGTAACAGAAATGGAAACCAGCCGGACGACGATGAACGATATCCCTGAGCCTGCCGCGCGGCCCGAAGCAGGCGGCGCGAAAGCCGAGACGACGGAAGAGGGTCCGAGTCCCAGTCAATCCAGGTCGCCGGCCGTGGCGGTCGAAGCCACGGCCGACCGGCCGTCCTTCTTTGAACGGGTAGCCGGCCTGTTCAGGCACAAGAACGGCTCCAGCCTTCGCGAGGAAATAGTCGGCGCGCTGGCCGAGGCGACGACGGATGTGGAATCCTTCTCGCCTGGCGAGCGGGCGATGCTCAACAACATCCTGAGGTTGCGCGAGGTGCGCGTCGAGGACGTGATGATCCCGCGCGCCGACATCGAGGCGGTCGAGATCGGCACGACGCTCGGCGAACTGCTGACGGTGTTCGAACAGTCCGGCCATTCGCGCATGCCGGTCTTCGCCGAGACGCTCGACGATCCCAGAGGCATGGTGCACATCCGCGACGTGCTGGCCCACATCACCAAGCTCGCCCGGGTCAAGAAAGGCCGCGGTGCTCGCAAGACGCCGGCGCCGGCGCTCGACTTCGCCAATGTCGACCTGACGAAGACGATCGGCGACCTCAACCTGATGCGCACCGTCCTGTTCGTGCCGCCTTCCATGCTTGCCTCGGACCTCATGGGGCGCATGCAGGCTAGCCGCACCCAGATGGCGCTGGTCATCGACGAATATGGCGGCACCGACGGGCTGGTGTCGCTCGAAGACATCGTCGAGATGGTCGTCGGCGACATCGAGGATGAGCATGACGACGAGGAGGCGATGATCACCCAGGCGGGCGACGGCGTCTACATCGTCGATGGCAAGGCCGAGATCGACGAGGTCGCCAGGCTGATCGGCGAGGATTTCAAGGCTGGCGAGCATGGCGAGTATGTCGATACGATCGGCGGCATGGTGTTCAATACGCTCGGCCGGGTGCCTGCGCGGGGAGAAGTCGTCCAAGCCATTCCGGGCTTCGAGTTCCATGTACTCGACGCCGATCCGCGCCGCGTCAAGCGCGTGCGCATCGTCGACATCATGAAGGCCGAGCGCCGCCGTCGGGCGGCGCGCACCGAACAGCCGCTGCCGAATTCCTAGTCGCGTCACCACCGGTTCATTCCGCGCGTGAAAAGAACTAACGTTCCCCGCGTGATTCTCTGACGCGTGACCCCGGCGGTCATGCCACGGCTCGAGAGGGGCGGAGCGCATGGAGCGCCTGGCGGGGCGGATAATTCTGCTTTGGGGCTGGCGTCGGCTGGCGGCAGCCTTTGCCGCCGGCGCGTTGTTGGTGCTGACGCAGGCGCCGTACGATTTCTTCGCGGCCGGCTTTATCTCCCTGCCTGTGCTGGTCTGGCTGCTTGACGGCGCGACGGCGCAGCCTTCACTCAATCCGCTGAGCCGCCTGAAGCCCGCCTTCGCCACCGGCTGGTGGTTCGGCTTCGGGTATTTTCTAGCGGGGCTCTGGTGGATCGGCGGCGCCCTGCTCGTCGAGGCGGAGAGTTTCGCCTGGGCTTTGCCCTTAGCGGTCCTTGGCATCCCGCTGATGCTGGCCTTCTTCTACGGCTTCGCCACCGCGGTCGCCCGCATCTTCTGGACCAACGGCATCGGCCGCATCGCGGCGATCGCCTTCGGTTTCGGGCTGGCGGAATGGCTTCGCACCTTCCTCTTCACCGGCTTTCCATGGAATCCCGTCGGACTGGCGGCGATGCCGACGCCGCTGCTGATGCAAAGCGTAACCGTGACGGGCGTGACCGGGATGAACGCGCTTGCCGTCTTCGTCTTCGCCACGCCAGCGCTGCTTGCCGCTAGGCGCAGCCTGCGTCTTGGCCTCATCCTTGCCGCGGTGATGATCGCCGCGCATGCCGGCTACGGTTATATAAGACTGAACTCGCCGGCGGATGCGTCCGCCGACAAACTTGCCGTCCGGATCGTGCAGCCGTCGATCGACCTGTCGGAGAAATGGGACGATAGCGTCCGCGACCGAGTCTTCGCCACGACCATGGAACTCTCCGCGCGGCCTCCCCAAGCCGGCCGGCCGGCGCCGCAGCTCGTGCTGTGGCCGGAAACCTCGGTGCCCTTCTTTTTCACGGAGCGGCCCGATGCGCTCGCCGCGATCGGCGAGATGCTGAAGCCCGGCCAGACACTGGTCGCGGGCGTCGTGCGCGAGGAGGCGAGGGGTGGCGAGCCGCTCTACTACAATTCCGTCATAGCCATCGACGACGGCGGCGAGATCGTCGGCGCGGTCGACAAGGTGCATCTCGTTCCGTTCGGCGAGTACATCCCGTTCGCGGACGTTGCGGCGCGCTTCGGCATCGGGCAATTGGTCGCAGGGCCGATGAATTTCGTCGCCGGCAGCCAGCGTCATCCGCTCGAACTGCCGGGGGGCATCAAGGCCTCGCCCTTCATCTGCTACGAAATCATCTTCCCCGAATTGGTGGCGGTTGACGTTGCGTCAACCCGGATTATTGTGAACGTCACAAATGACGCCTGGTTCGGGGAGACGCCCGGCCCCTACCAGCATTTCCGCCAGGCGCAGGTGCGGGCTGTGGAAAACGGATTGCCGCTGCTGCGTGCCGCAAATAACGGGATATCGGGCGTCATCGACGCGCGCGGACGCGTCATCGACGCCTTGGCGCTGAACGTCAGGGACGTTGTGGATGTCGAGCTGGAGGTGCCCGACGCGCCGTCTGCCGCCGTACTTCGGCCGCGGCTCAACGGCTTGGCGATCCTGGGTATCCTTGCGGCGTTCGCATTGGCGGGAAGGGTCAGGCAGCGGCTGCAGGCGAATTGACAGCAGATATATTAGAAATTCATACTGGAACGGTCCGGCATAAAGAGCTTGCAGCCGATCGTTGGGGATAGGGGTGCGCCGGGATGACAAGTAAAAACGAGAAGCCGGCTAAGGTCGGCGAGGAAAAAATGGCAGACAAAGACAACAAGAAGAAGCCTAACCCTACTGATATGCACGTTGGGAGCAGGATCAGGCTTCGCCGCAATATGCTCGGCATGAGTCAGGAAAAGCTGGGCGAAAATCTCGGCATAACCTTTCAGCAGATCCAGAAATACGAGAAGGGAACGAACCGCGTCGGCGCAAGCCGTCTGCAGGCCATCGCCAATATACTCGGCGTTCCCCCCGCATTCTTCTTCGAAGACCTGCCCGGTTCCGAGACGGCCGGCAATCGCGGCTTCGCCGAAGATCCATCCGCCGCCTTCGCGCTCGACTTCTGCACCAGCGCGGAAGGGCTTCAGCTCAACCGCGCCTTCGTCAGGATCGCCGATCTCAAGGTGCGCCGCAGGATCATAGAGCTGGTGAAGAGCCTCGCCTCGGACGAAGTCGGCTAGTTTCTGACCGTTAGCAGGCGCTTGGGCCGGCGTTGTTGGAAAACTGTTTCCGAACCGCCTGCCCGCGAGGCCAAACGCCGCTTGACGAATCCGGTGCGGCGTCGGTAACACGGGTCCCGCCCGAAGCCGGCTGTCGCCGGCCAGCCTTCGAGAGGGACACCCGTGCAGCGGCAGAATTATCTCTTCACCTCGGAATCCGTTTCCGAGGGACACCCGGACAAGGTCTGCGACCGCATATCGGACGAGATCGTCGATCTGGTCTACCGCGAGGCAAAGAAGGCCGGGATGAACCCCTGGGACGTGCGCGTCGCCTGCGAGACGCTGGCCACGACCAACCGCGTCATCATCGCCGGCGAGGTGCGCGTGCCCGACACGCTGCTGAAGAAGGCCAGGGATGGCTCGATCCTGCATAACGCCGCCGACTTCCCCGTCATCAACCCGGCGAAGTTCAAATCTATCGCGCGCAAGGCAATTCGCGCCATCGGCTACGAACAGGAGGGCTTCCACTGGAAGACCGCCAAGATCGAAGTCTTGCTGCACGGCCAATCGGCCGACATCGCGCAGGGCGTCGATAGCGCCGCCGACCGCCAGGGCGAGGAGGGCGCGGGCGATCAGGGCATCATGTTCGGCTATGCCTGCACCGAGACCCCGGACCTCATGCCGGCGCCGATCTACTACGCCCACAAGATTCTCGAACTTCTCGCTGCCGCCCGGCATTCCGGCAAGGGCGACGCCGGCAAACTCGGCCCCGACGCCAAGAGCCAGGTGACGGTCCGCTATATCGATGGCAAGGCAGCCGAGGTCACGCAGATCGTGCTCTCGACCCAGCACCTCGACGGGAGCTGGGATTCCAAAAAAGTCCGCAAAGTCGTCGAACCTTATATCCGCGAGGCGCTAGGCGATCTTCGGATCGCCGACGACTGCAACTGGTACATCAATCCGACCGGCAAGTTCGTTATTGGCGGGCCTGACGGCGACGCCGGCCTGACCGGCCGCAAGATCATCGTCGACACCTATGGCGGTGCGGCGCCGCATGGCGGCGGCGCGTTTTCCGGCAAGGACACGACCAAGGTCGACCGCTCGGCCGCTTATGCGGCGCGGTACCTCGCCAAGAACGTGGTCGCGGCCAAACTCGCCGACCGCTGCACGATCCAGCTGTCCTACGCCATCGGCGTCGCCCAGCCGCTGTCGGTCTATGTCGATCTGCACGGCACCGGCAAGGTCGAGGAGGCGAAGCTGGAAGAGGCACTGCGCCATGTGATGGACCTCTCGCCTTCCGGCATCCGCAAGCATCTCGACCTCAACAAGCCGATCTACGCAAAAACCTCGTCCTACGGCCATTTCGGCCGCAAGCCCGGCCGCGACGGTTCCTTCTCCTGGGAGAGGACCGACCTCGCCAAGGCGCTCAAGGAAGCCCTGGCCGGCTGAAACGATCGATATGACCGAGGGCCGTAAGAGCCGTTCGACCGAAGCCTTCTTCGGACGGCGGCGCGGCAAGACGATTAGTCCGCTGCAGGCGACGGCGCTTGACGAAGGGCTGAAGCGCTATCGGCTCGATCTCGACCAGCCGGCGCCGACGGATATCGCAACGCTGTTTCCGGCAAAACTCTCGGATGTCCGCCTCGAGATCGGCTTCGGCGGCGGCGAACATCTCCTCCACGAGGCATCTAATCACCCCGAAACCGGCTTCATCGGCGTCGAGCCCTTCGTCAATTCGATGGCTAAGACGATGACCGCGCTAACGCAAAAACCGCTCGCCAATCTGCGGGTCCACGACGACGACGCGACGCGGCTGCTCGACTGGCTGCCGGATCGCTGCCTGGCGGGCATCGATCTTCTCTATCCCGATCCATGGCCGAAGAAGAAACATTGGAAGCGGCGCTTCGTGAGCCAGGTCAATCTCGGTCGTTTTGCGCGCGTGTTGAAGGTGGGAGGAAGTTTCCGGTTCGCTTCCGACATCGACAGCTACGTCAACTGGACGCTGCTTGCCTGCGCCGCGCATGGCGGCTTCGCCTGGCAGGCGGCGGATTCGGCGGAGTGGAAGACACCCTACGCGGGCTGGCCGGGTACGCGCTACGAGGCCAAGGCCTTTCGGGAAGGGCGCCGTCCCGCCTACCTGACGTTCCGGAGAGTTTGATCGACATCGATGCGAAGGCTCCCGCCTTCGCACCGAACTCGTATCCGCTTAGCGGCGGATGATCTTGTTGAACGCCTTCGGGTCGATGCCGAGCATGCGCAGGTCGCTGGCGCGCGGCCGCCTGTTGGCCTCGACCGCCCTGGAGGCGGCGACGGCGCTGCCGAAGACATCGAAGAAACCGCCAAGGGCGGAAAGAGCACTGCGGGGGCTCATGGGATCTATCCTTCGTTCAAAGATGCGCAACACTTATGCTGCGCTGCAACATAGATAGGGAGTCGCTGACCCCGCCGACATAGCCATCCCTGCAACGGTGCCATGCGGCAGGCGCATCGGTGACGATTGGGCAGCACCCGCCGCGGGGCGGCGCGAATGGGCCGCGGGGCTTGAAAGCGCCCGGCCATTGGTCTATATCAGCTTCAAATTCTTGGTCGGTACGACGAAGAGTGGGTCCACCCGGTCCCGCTCTTTTTTATTACCTCCCGACGGAGACAAGATGACGGCAATTGCAGGCGATACAACCGGAGACGACCGCATCATCCGCGAAAGCGGCATCGATGCGCGCATCGCTTCGGTCGTGGCGCCGGTGCTGCGCGGAATGGGTTTCCGCCTCGTGCGCGTGCGGCTGTCGGGCCAGAACGGGCTGACGCTGCAGGTCATGGCCGAACGTGACGACGGCACCATGACAGTCGAGGACTGCGAGGAGGTCAGCCGGGCGATTTCGCCGGCGCTGGACGTCGCCGATCCCGTCGAGAAGGCCTATCACCTCGAAGTCTCTTCGCCTGGCATCGACCGCCCCCTGGTCAGGAAATCGGATTTTTCCGCCTGGACCGGACATCAGGTGAAGATGGAGACGTCGATCCTGGTCGCCGAGCGCAAGCGCTTCAAGGGCAGGATCGCCGAGGCCGGCGACAACGACGTGCTGATCGAGCGCGACGTGCCGGCCTACGGTGACGAGCCGACGGTCAGGGTGCCTTACGAGGTGATCGCCGAAGCCAGGCTGGTGCTGACCGACGATCTCATCCGCGACGCGCTGTCCAAGGACAACAAGGCGCGCAAGGAAGCAAAGAAGCGCCGCGGCGAGCCGGATGAGGCCGACGCGGAAGTCGAAACCGAAACGCAGGATTAAGTGCGTCCCGCCACGGCGGGTCAGGGAGACGGAAATGGTAGTCAGCGCCAACAGGCTCGAATTGCTGCAGATCGCGGATGCGGTCGCGCGCGAGAAGTCGATCGACAAGTCGATCGTGATCGCCGCGATGGCCGACGCGATCCAGAAGGCCGCGCGCTCGCGTTACGGCCAGGAGACCAACATCCGCGCCGACATCAACCCGAACACCGGCGAGATGAAGCTGCAGCGGCTGATGGAAGTGGTCGAGACGGTCGAGGATTACGGCCGCCAGATCGCGCTTTCCTCGGCGCGCGAGCGCAACCCGGACGCCGAAGTCGGCGACTTCATCGCCGAGCAGCTGCCGCCGATGGATTTCGGCCGCATCGCCGCGCAGTCGGCCAAGCAGGTCATCGTTCAAAAGGTTCGCGAAGCCGAGCGCGACCGCCAGTTCGACGAATACAAGGACCGCATCGGCGAGATCGTCAACGGCACGGTGAAGCGCGTCGAATACGGCAACGTCATCGTCGACCTTGGCCGCGGCGAGGCGATCATCCGGCGCGACGAGCTGATCCCGCGCGAAAACTTCAAATATGGCGACCGCGTCCGCGCCTATGTCTACGACGTCAGGCGCGAGCAGCGCGGGCCGCAGATCTTCCTGTCGCGCACGCATCCCCAATTCATGGCGAAGCTTTTCACCATGGAAGTGCCGGAAATCTACGACGGCATCATCGAGATCAAGTCTGTCGCCCGCGACCCGGGCAGCCGCGCCAAGATCGCGGTGGTCTCGCGAGACTCGTCGATCGACCCGGTCGGCGCCTGCGTCGGCATGCGCGGGTCGCGCGTTCAGGCCGTCGTCGGCGAGCTGCAGGGCGAGAAGATCGACATCATTCCGTGGTCGCCTTCGGCCGCATCCTTCATCGTCAATGCGCTGCAGCCGGCGGAAGTCGCCAAGGTCGTGCTCGACGAGGATGCCGAGCGCATCGAGGTTGTGGTACCCGACGACCAGCTGTCGCTGGCGATCGGCCGCCGCGGCCAGAACGTGCGGCTTGCGTCGCAGCTGACCGGCTGGGACATCGATATCCTGACCGAGCAGGAAGAGAGCGAGCGCCGCCAGAAGGAGTTCGTCGAGCGTTCGAACCTGTTCATGAATTCGCTCGACGTCGATGAGATGGTCGGCCAGGTGCTGGCGTCGGAAGGTTTCACCTCGGTCGAGGAAGTCGCCTATGTCAATGCCGACGAGATTTCGTCGATCGACGGCTTCGACGAGGATACGGCGAGCGAGATTCAGCAGCGCGCCCGCGAGTATCTCGAAAGGATCGAGGCGGAGCATGACGGCAAGCGCAAGGAGCTGGGCGTCGAGGACGAACTGCGCGAGATACCCGGTGTGACCACGGCCATGATGGTGACGCTCGGCGAGGACGGCGTGAAGACGGTCGAGGACTTCGCCGGCTACGCGGTCGACGACCTTGTCGGCTGGAAAGAGCGCAAGGACGGCGAAACCAAGTTTTTCCCCGGCGTGCTCGCCAGCCACTCGGTCTCGCGCGCAGATGCCGAGCAGATGGTTCTCGCGGCGCGGCTCAAGGCCGGGTGGATCACGGCCGACGAAATCGCCGTGGAAGCCGACGCGCCCGCCGAAGCGGAAGCGTGAAGTGAGCCGGCCCGGAGCAAGCCTTGGACGAGATGAACGATCGCACCTGCATCGTCACGCGTCGGCAAGCCGGGCCGGATGAGCTCATCCGTTTCGTCCTCGGCCCCGACAAGGCCGTCGTACCGGATCTAAAGAGAAATCTCCCCGGCCGCGGCTGCTGGGTAACCGCCGACCGCGAGCATGTCGACAAGGCGGCGAAAAAGGGGCTGTTCGCCAAGGCGTTCAAGGCGCAAGTGACTGTGCCGGCCGATCTCGGCGGCATGGTCGATCGCCTGCTTGCCAAGGCGGCGCTCGGCGCGCTGGGACTGGCCCGCAAGGCGGGCGCGGTGGGGCTCGGCGCCACGAAGGTCGAGGCTGCGGTGCGCAGCGGAGCTGCGCTTCTGGTGCTGCACGCGGCCGAAGCGTCCGCCGACGGCTTGCGCAAGATCGCCCAGGCGAGACGCGCGACTGCCCATGCCGGAGGCCCCGAAATCAGGGCCTACAAACTTTTTTCCGAACAGGAATTGGGTTTGGCATTGGGCGGCACAAATGTGATACATGCAGCCGTTCTTGCGGGCGACGCTGGAAGATCGGCTGAAAAGCGCATGGTTGCGCTTGACCGATACCGGGGCGGATCTCCGGACGAGTTGGCAATGTTTGCGGCGATTGCCGGCGGGAATGAAGCCGCAGAGGATATGGAATGAGCGATACGAAAACCGGTGACGACAAGACGTTGAGCGTCAATACCAAGAAGACCTTGACGCTGAAGCGGCCGGGCGTTGAACAGTCGACCGTGCGTCAGAACTTCTCGCATGGCCGCACCAAGTCCGTCGTCGTCGAAACCAAGCGCAAATTCGTCAAGCCCGGCGAGAAGTCGGAGGCCGCCTCGGTGTTCACGCCGAAGCCGGCCCCTGTGCCCGTTGCGCCCAAGCCCGTGACTCAAGAGGCGCCGAAGGCGCCGCCGCCGGTAACCGATCGGCCCAATCTTGTGCTCAGCGACCTCTCGGCCGGCGAGATCGAGGCGCGCCGCCGCGCGCTCGAAGGCTCGAAGGTACGCGAGGTCGAGGACCGCCACCGGGCAATCGACGAAGCGAGACGCCGCCAGGAAGACGAAGAACGCCGCAAGCGTGAGCGCGAGGAATCGGCGCGCCGCCAGGCCGACGAAGAAGCCCGCTTGCTGGCCGAGGCAGAATCCCGCCGCCGCGCCGAGGAGGAAGCGCGTCGTCGCACTCCGCTGGCCGATATGGCGAGCGACGACGAACCGGTCGTCAAGAGCAAGAGCGTTCTGCGCACCACAGGTCCGGTGAAGCGTATCGCGACACCGGAAGCGGCACGTCCGGCAAAGACGAAAGGCGAGGAAGACCGCCGCCGCGGCAAGCTGACGCTGTCAACCGCCACCTCCGAGGAGGAGGCGCGCGCCCGTTCGCTGTCGTCGATGCGCCGCCGCCAGGAGAAATTCAAACGCGCGATGCACAACGAGCCGCGCGAGAAGGTCATGCGCGAGGTGGTGCTTCCCGAGACGATCACCATCGCCGACCTTGCCAACCGCATGTCGGAACGCTCCGTCGACATCGTGAAGTTCTTCATGAAGCAGGGCGAGATCATGAAGCCCGGCGACGTGATCGACGCCGACACGGCCGAGCTGGTTGCCTCCGAATTCGGTCACACGGTCCGCCGCGTCGCCGAAGCCGATATCGAGGAAGGCGTATTCAAGGCCGCGGACAAGCCCGAGGACCTGAAGTCGCGCCCGCCCGTCGTGACCATCATGGGCCATGTCGACCACGGCAAGACCTCGCTGCTCGACGCCATCCGCAACGCCAACGTCGTCTCGGGCGAGGCGGGCGGCATCACCCAGCACATCGGCGCCTACCAGGTCGACAAGAACGATCACAAGATCACCTTCATCGACACGCCCGGCCACGCGGCGTTCACGGCGATGCGCGCCCGCGGCGCGCAGGCGACCGACATCGCGGTGCTGGTCGTGGCGGCGGACGACGCGGTGATGCCGCAGACGATCGAGTCCATCAATCACGCCAAGGCGGCCGGCGTGCCGATCATCGTGGCGATCAACAAAATCGACAAGCGGGAGGCAGACCCCCAGAAGGTCCGCGCGGAATTGCTGCGCCACGAGGTGTTCGTCGAATCGATGGGCGGCGAGGTGCTCGACGTCGAGGTCTCCGCCACCAAGGGCACCAACCTTGACAAGCTGCTCGAGGCGATCCTGCTGCAGGCCGAACTGCTCGATCTCAAAGCCAATCCGGACCGCACCTCCGAGGGCGTCGTCATTGAGGCGAAGTTGGAGAAAGGCCGCGGCGCGGTTGCCACCGTTCTGGTGCAGACCGGCACGCTGATGATCGGCGACATCGTGGTCGCCGGCGGCGAATGGGGCCGCGTGCGCGCGATCATCAACGATCGCGGCGAGCAGCTCAAGGAAGCTGGCCCATCGACGCCGGTGGAGGTGCTCGGCCTGCAGAGCACGCCGCGCGCCGGCGACCGTTTTGCGACGGTCGAGAGCGAGGCTCGCGCCCGCGAGATCACGGAATATCGTCAGAGACTCGCGCGCGACAAAGCCGTGGCCAAGCATGCCGGCGCGCGCGGTTCGCTCGAGCAGATGATGACGCAGTTGCAGACGAGCGGACTGAAAGAGTTCCCGCTTGTGATCAAGGGCGACGTGCAGGGCTCGGTGGAAGCCATCATCGCCGCCCTCGACAAGCTCGGCACCGACGAGGTCAGGGCGCGCATCGTCCATTCGGGCGCCGGCGCCATCACCGAGAGCGACGTGTCGCTTGCTGAGACGTCGGGCGCTGCGATGATCGGCTTCAACGTGCGCGCCAATCCGCAGGCGCGCGCCGCCGCCGAAGCCGCCGGCATCGAGATCCGCTACTACAACATCATCTACAACCTTGTGGATGACGTGAAGGCGGCGATGTCGGGTCTGCTCTCGCCGGAACGCCGCGAGACCTTCATCGGCAACGCCGAGATCCTCGAGATCTTCGACATCACCAAGGTCGGCAAGATCGCCGGCTGCCGTGTCACCGAAGGCAAGGTCGAACGCGGCGCGGGCGTCCGCCTGATCCGCGACAACGTGGTCATCCACGAAGGCACGCTGAAGACCCTGAAGCGCTTCAAGGACGAAGTGTCGGAAGTGCCGGGCGGCCAGGAATGCGGCATGGCCTTCCAGAACTACGAGGACATGCGCGTCGGCGACGTCATCGAGTGCTTCCGCGTCGAGATGGTGACGCGGTCGCTCTAAGGCGCTGCAAAGCAGACTGTCATGGAGATGGCGGCCGAAAGCCGCCGTCTCGTCGATTTTTGTGAAACATGCGCCGCGGTTCCATCCCGCGCCCGCACGATTTCAAGATAGGAACCATGCCTAGAACATCCGGTCCCAAAGGCCCATCTCAGCGCATGCTGCGCGTCGGCGAACAGGTGCGTCATGCGCTTTCCGAGATGCTGCAGCGCGGCGAGATCATCGATCCGGTGATCGAAACCACCGTCATCTCGATCTCCGAGGTCCGCATGTCGCCCGACCTGAAGGTCGCGACCGCCTTCGTGTCGCCGCTTGGAGCGAAAGACGACGCAGCCGTGGTCGATGCGCTGAACCATCATGCGAAATTCATCCGCGGGCGCGTGTCGCATGCGCTCAGGCAGATGAAGTTCATGCCCGAGTTCCGCTTCCGGCTGGATACGAGCTTCGACAATTTTTCGAAGATCAACGAGCTGCTGAAGTCGCCCGAGGTCGCGCGCGATCTCGACAAGGAAGGCAAATAATGGCCCGCCGCGGCAAGAAGAAGGGCCGGCCGGTATCCGGCTGGGTGATCCTCGACAAGCCGGTCGGCATGGGCTCGACCGAGGCTGTATCCAAGGTTAAGTGGCTGTTCCAGGCAGAGAAGGCTGGGCACGCCGGCACGCTCGACCCGCTGGCGTCCGGCATGCTGCCGATAGCGCTCGGCGAGGCGACCAAGACCGTGCCCTACGTGCAGGACGGCGCCAAGGTCTATCGTTTCACCGTCGCCTGGGGCGAGGAGCGTTCGACCGACGACCTCGAAGGTCCCGTGACGAAGAGCTCGGACCTGCGGCCGGACGAGGCCGGCATCCGCTCGATTCTGCCGAAATATACCGGCGTCATCATGCAGACGCCGCCGCAATTCTCGGCCATCAAGATCGGCGGCGAGCGCGCCTATGATCTCGCCCGCGCCGGTGAGAATGTCGAAATCCCCGAGCGCGAGGTCGAGATCGGCCGCTTCGACCTGATCGGGATGCAGCCCGACGGCAGCACGGTGTTCGAGATCGAATGCGGCAAGGGCACCTATGTGCGCTCGCTGGCGCGCGACATGGGGCGCGACCTCGGCTGCTTCGGCCACATAGCCGAGTTGCGCCGCACCGAGGTTGACCCGTTCACACCGGAGGACTTCGTCACCGTCGCGGAACTGGAAGCGGCGCGTTTCGGCGAGGCCGGGCAACAGGAGGGCGAGCCGCTGCCGGCGGATTTCACGGCGATCGACTCGCTTCTGGTCGATACGGGTGCTGCACTCGAATGCCTGCCGCAGGTCGCCATTTCCGACGAGGCGGCGAACCGGATCAGGCTCGGCAATCCGATCGTCATCCGAGGCCGCGATGCGCCCGTCGAGGCCGACGAGGCCTGCGCGACCGCACGCGGCCGGCTGGTGGCGATCGGCGCGATTGAGGCCGGCATGTTCAAGCCGAAACGGGTGTTCGCAGGCTGAGGCGGCGAAAAGGCCCGTGGAACTGAGCCGACAAATGCTTCTGGCTTTTTGTCCGGAATTCAACTATATGCGCCGCAGCATCGCGCCAGAACCATAAATTCAGCGCTTTGTTCATCGGCCTCTGCTGGACGACATCCCGGCTGCGGCGTCTCATTTCCCCCATTTTGAAAGGAAAAATCCGATGTCGATTACCGCAGAGCGTAAACAGGCCCTGATTGCCGAGTTTGCGACCGCCAAGGGCGACACAGGTTCGCCGGAAGTCCAGGTTGCCATCTATTCAGAGCGCATCAAGAACCTGACCGAGCACTTCAAGGACCACAAGAAGGATAACCATTCCCGCCGTGGTCTGCTCGCTCTGGTCTCGCAGCGCCGCAGCTTGCTTGACTACCTCAAGCGCAAGGACGAGGCCCGCTATTCGACCCTGATCGAAAAGCTCGGCCTGCGCCGCTAGCAAGTTTGACCGGCGCGCCTTGGCGCGCCGGTTGCGCATTCGGGCCGCCCCTACGAGCGGCCCAACGGTTCGAAGCCGGAAGGGGTCTGGTGCGAACCGCCCATGGACGGTCATGGGGCAGGATTGCAGGACGCTCGCCAAAACCCGGAGCTTCCCGTTGTCTTGCCCGTGGCTCGCCCGAACGAAGCCAGGAAGGGATTGCTCGCGCGGAGAAACGCGCGGCCCTTCCCCAATATCAAGGACAAGAAATGTTCAACCACCACAAAGTCGAAATCGAATGGGGCGGCCGTCCGCTCATCCTGGAAACCGGCAAGATCGCCCGCCAGGCCGACGGCGCCGTGCTCGCCACCTACGGCGAGACCATGGTGCTCGCCACCGTCGTGTCGCAGAAGGAGCCGAAGCCGGGCTTCGATTTCTTCCCGCTCACCGTCAACTACCAGGAAAAGACCTTTGCCGCCGGCAAGATCCCCGGCGGTTATTTCAAGCGCGAGGGCCGTCCGAGCGAGAAGGAAACGCTGGTTTCCCGCCTGATCGACCGCCCCATCCGCCCGCTCTTCGCCGAGGGCTACAAGAACGACACCCAGGTCGTCGTCACCGTGCTGCAGCACGACCTTGAAAATGACCCGGACATCCTCGCGATCGTCGCCACCTCGGCGGCGCTGACGCTTTCGGGCGTTCCTTTCATGGGTCCGATAGGCGGCGCGCGCGTCGGCTACATCAACGGCGCATATGTGCTCAACCCGCATGTCGATGAGATGCCAGAATCCAAGCTCGACCTCGTCGTCGCCGGCACCGACTCTGCCGTGCTGATGGTCGAGTCCGAGGCTAAGGAACTTGCCGAGGACGTCATGCTCGGCGCGGTCATGTTCGGTCACAAGGGTTTCCAGGCGGTGATCGACGCGATCATCAAGCTCGCCGAAGTCGCCGCCAAGGAGCCGCGTGACTTCGCACCTCCGAACTATGCCGAACTTGAAGCCGACATGCTGAAGCTGGTCGAGGGAGACCTGCGCGACGCCTACAAGAACGTCGACAAGCAGAAGCGCTATGCCGCCGTCGACGCCGTCAAGGCCAAGGTCAAGGAAACCTTTTCGCCGAAGGGCGACGAGACGCCGCTCTGGACGTCAGAGCAGGTCGGAACCGTGTTCAAGGAACTCCAGGCCAAGATCGTGCGCTGGAACATCCTGGACACCAAGTCCCGCATCGACGGGCGCGACCTGTCGACCGTCCGCAAGATCGTCTCGGAAGTCGGCGTCCTGCCGCGCACCCACGGGTCGTCGCTGTTCACCCGCGGCGAGACGCAGGCGCTGGTGGTGGCGACGCTCGGCACCGGCGAGGACGAACAGTATGTCGACAGCCTGACCGGCATGTACAAGGAGAAGTTCCTTCTCCACTACAACTTCCCCCCCTACTCGGTCGGCGAGACCGGCCGCATGGGTTCGCCGGGCCGCCGCGAGATCGGCCACGGCAAGCTCGCCTGGCGCGCCATCCGCCCGATGCTGCCGGCCGCTGAGACCTTCCCTTACACGCTGCGCGTCGTCTCCGAGATCACCGAGTCGAACGGCTCCTCCTCGATGGCGACCGTCTGCGGCACCTCGCTGGCGTTGATGGATGCGGGCGTTCCGCTCGCCAAGCCGGTTGCCGGCATCGCCATGGGCCTGATCAAGGAAGGCGACCGCTTCGCGGTTCTCTCCGACATCCTCGGCGACGAGGATCACCTCGGCGACATGGACTTCAAGGTCGCCGGTACGATGGGCGGCATCACCGCGCTGCAGATGGACATCAAGATCCAGGGCATCACCGAGGAGATCATGAAGGTGGCGCTGGGCCAGGCCAAGGACGGCCGCCTGCACATCCTCGGCGAGATGGGCAAGGCGCTTTCAGGCGCCCGCGCCGAACTCGGCGAGTTCGCGCCGCGCATCGAGGTCATGCACATCCCGACCGACAAGATCCGCGACGTCATCGGCTCCGGCGGCAAGGTGATCCGCGAGATCGTCGAGAAGACGGGTGCCAAGATCAACATCGACGACGACGGCACCGTCAAGATCGCTTCCGCCAACGCCAAGGAAATCGAGGCGGCGAAGAAGTGGATCCACACGATCGTGGCCGAGCCGGAAGTCGGCGAGATCTACGAGGGCACGGTGGTCAAGACGGCCGATTTCGGAGCCTTCGTCAACTTCTTCGGACCCAAGGACGGCCTCGTCCACATCTCGCAGCTGGCCGACGCCCGTGTGCAGAAGACGACCGACGTGGTCAAGGAAGGTGACAAGGTCTACGTCAAGCTGATGGGTTTTGACGAGCGCGGCAAGGTCCGCCTGTCGATGAAGGTCGTCGACCAGAAGACCGGCAAGGAAGTCGCCCGCGAGAGGCAGACGGAAGGCGAAGACGCCGCTTGATATCTCTGCGGCATTGCGAAATCCCACGGGCGCGGCGAAAGTCGCGCCCGTTTTGTTTGGGCAATCCCTAGGCCGATTTCCGCGAGGGGCTGTCGAGAGTTGTCTCGGAGTGCATGACACACAGCCATTCGTCGCCGGACCTGGTCCAGGTCGACGCGTCGGCCGCCTGCATGTCATAGGGCTTGCCGTCCATCGTCCCTTTCTGATTGACCTTGTAGCCGATCACGGCGGTCGACTCGTTGGGGAAGATCACCTGGACGTCGCTGAACCTGTAGGAGTCCAGCGTCCATTTGCCCTCATCCATCATCTTGCTGAAATCGACACGCGAAACCTGCGCAACCCCTTGCGGCCCGGTCACGATGCTGGTTTTCGCCATCATCTCGGTCGCGGCATCGGCGTCCTTGGAAACCATCGTCTCCCAGAACTTCTTTTCAAGATCGATAATCGTCTGTTTCTCGGGCATATCTGCCTCCATTTTTAGGCCTCCTATACGGAAACGAACTCCGAACCGGTATCGTTCCGCCTGCAAATCGCGCCGACCTCAGGGACAAGGAGTACGCTGAAGCAATGAAGCCGGAATCGCAGGCCACTCTTTTCCACCCCTTCGACACCGGGGATATCGAAGCACCAAGTGCAGGCCGTTTTCTGTTCCTCGGCGCGGAGCCGGGCTTCCGCCTGCCGGAGGGTTTTGGCGCGGAGCTGCATCTGGTTCAGGGTTTTCGGCCGCATTTCCGGGCGCTTGAGGCGTCGGGCCACAAGGTCACGCCGACGCCCGAGGGGCGGGACTTCGCCGGGGCCCTGGTGCTGGCCGGCCGGCACCGCGGCCAGAACGAAGCCTGGATCGCCGATGCGGTGGAGCGCGTCGTTCCGGGCGGCTTGATTGTGGTGGCAGGCAGCACCGACGACGGCATCGCCAGCCTGCGCAAGCGGGTGGGAAAGCTGATCGGGCTCGACGGCCATCTGCCGAAATATCACGGTGTCGCATTCTGGTTCCGGTGCCCCGACGAACCTGAACCGACTGTCGAGGCCCTGCGGCCTGCGACCTCGCGTGTCGATGGCCGTTTCGCCGCCGCGCCCGGCATGTTTTCCCGCGACCGCGTCGATACCGGATCGCGGCTGCTCGCCGAATGCCTGCCCGAAAGCGCCAAGGGCATTGCGGCGGATTTCGGCGCCGGCTGGGGCTATCTATCGGCGCAGTTGGCGGAACGGACCAAAGGCCTGAAAGCAATTGACCTTTACGAAGCAGGCTACGAATCGCTGGAGGCCGCGAAGACGAACCTATCCAGCCCGCCGGATGCACCCGAGTTGGGCTTCTTCTGGCATGATCTGTCCAGCGAGAAGATCGAGAAAAAATACGACCTGATCGTCATGAACCCGCCCTTCCATCAGGGCCGCGCCGCCGAACCGGGCATCGGCCAGGCGATGATCAAGGCGGCCGCCTCGGCGCTGAAGCCCGGCGGGCGGCTCCTGATGGTCGCCAACCGCGGCCTGCCCTACGAGCAGGCGCTCAGGATCGGTTTCAAGGATGTCCAGGAGCTTCGCAACGAAAGCGGCTTCCGGGTGCTCACAGCGCGCAGGTAGCTACGACCGTGGCTTCGTCTTCTGCGGGTCGTAGTGCGGGAAGGCGACGATCTTCGCCGGCAAACGTTTCTGGTGGCCATCGAGCTTGCCGATCTCGACCGCCGTGCCGATCTCGGCATGCGCGACATCCAATCTGGCCAGCGCGATGTTCTTGCCGAGCACCGGCGAGCGCATCGACGACGTCACGACGCCGATCTGCGGGCGGTCGACATGCACGCAGTCGCCATGGCCGACATCGACGTTGCCGTCGATCTCCAGCCCGACGAGTTTGCGCGACGGGTTCTCCTTGCGGCGGATCAGCGCCGTGCGGCCGATGAAGTCGTCCTGCTTGGTCTTCAGCGGCACGGTGAAGGCGATGCCGGCTTCGAAAGGGTCGGTCTGGTCGGAAAATTCCGTGCCGGCAAAGATAAGCCCCGCCTCGATGCGCACCATGTCGAGCGCCGCCATGCCCATCGGCGTCAGCCCATAAGGCTGGCCCGCTCCCCACACC
Source organism: Mesorhizobium sp. KR9-304 (assembly GCF_040049215.1). Lineage (NCBI taxonomy): Bacteria > Pseudomonadati > Pseudomonadota > Alphaproteobacteria > Hyphomicrobiales > Phyllobacteriaceae > Mesorhizobium > Mesorhizobium sp. KR9-304. Next base: position 1,566,181 of record NZ_JBDZDN010000001.1, read on the forward strand.
GCGTCGAAGACTTTTTCCGCATCGCGGGGATGGCAGAAGATTTCGTAGCCGAGTTCACCCGTATAGCCGGTACGCGAGACGACGACAGGCACGCCTTGCGCGTCGCCGATGCGGGCGACCGCGAAGCGGAACCATTCGAGCTCAGATATCGAAGGCTGCAGCGGCGAGGTCCAGACGATCTCCTTCAGGATGTCGCGACTCCTTGGCCCCTGCACGGCGATGTTGTGCATCTGGTCGGTGGAGGAGCGCACCATCACCTTGAGGCCGAGCTTTTCCGCCTGCTGGCGCAGCCATGCGCCGCCGAAATCGTCGCCGCCGATCCAGCGGAAATTGTCGCGGCCGAGACGCAGCAGCGTGCCGTCGTCGATCATGCCGCCATGCTCGTAGCACATGGCCGAATAGACGACCTGGCCGACGCCCAGCTTCTTCACGTCGCGCGTCAGCACATATTGCAGCAGCGCTTCGGAGTCCGGCCCGGTCACCTCGACTTTCCTGAGCGGCGAGAGGTCCATCACCACCGCCTTCTCGCGGCAGGCCCAGTATTCCTCGATCGGCCCGGCCTTGGCGAAGGAATTGGCGAGCCAGTAGCCCTTGTATTCGACGAAATTGCGCGTGTGTTTTGCAAAACTCGAATGGAAGGCGGTCTCGCGGGTCATGACGGGTTCGGCGTCGGGGCTCATTCTTCTTGCTACCGCTCGGGTGAATTTTTCGGCGCCGCTATAGGTGCGAACATGGATGTCGGTGAGATTCCAGCCATTGGCCGGCGTGGTGTCGTCGGGGCATGCCGAGGAGACGCAGACGATGTCGGTCAGCGCGCGCAGAAGCACATAATCGCCCGGCCGCGACCACGGTTCGTCGGAGACGACAAGGCCGGTGGCGTCGATCGAGGTGTTGAAGAAGAAGTTCACCGCCATCCAGCCAGCGCGGGCGTTCACGCCCTTGTCGGCAAGCGCGGTGTTGAAATTCGTCGAGCAGTTCGGGTGACCGGGATAGCCGATGTCGTCGTAATATTTGGCCGCGCAGGCGAGCGCGAAGGCGTCGTGCCGCCCGCAGGTGTCCTGCACAACCTCGACCAGCGGCTCCATATCCTGGTCGTAATATTTTGAATGCAGGCCCGGCATCGGATAGCTCGCGCCCATCAGCGTGCGCGTCGTCGTCACGTCCAGCGGATGGTCCTTGCCGCGGTCGAGCTTGCGCGCCGAGAAGCACTGGAAGTCGGTGCATTGCCGCCCGTCGACGTCGATGATCTGGATATAGTCGCCGGCCTTGACGAAATAGGCTTCCGCCGTTGCCGACTTGATGCGCTGGTCGAGCACCGGATCGGCGAGCGGATCGGGCAGTTCGAACTTAGCCGCCGACCGGATGCGCGCGCGGTCGATCCTCAGCGTCAGCGGGGTCACCGTGTCCTGCTCCTCGGGCGACATCGGCGCGCCGGGTGCGGCGACTATCAGCGAGCCGCCGCGCTGGACAATGAAGGTCTCGGACGTGCCCGCCGGCGTGGCGGAATCGAAGAAGCGAACGGCTTGAGCGCCAGCGAGGCTGATGCCGCGCCGCTCGATCTTCAAGCGGAATTGCCTGAGGCTCGCATCGCCCGACAGCAGCAGCGCCTTCAGCCCGGCCGCATTGCTGTTGCCCGGCACGCCGAGCATCGCGGGTTCCGAGCGTCCCTCGCTGTCCAGCGCAACCAGTTCGCAGGCCTGCCCGCCCTCGGCATTGGCGATCGTCACCCTGTCGCCTGGCTCGATGTCGACCAGCACGGCTCCGCCACCCTGAACCGTGTAGCGTTCCGTTCCCGCCGGCAGCGAGAAGCCGCCGGGCACGATGATCGCGCTCGGCCGCGGCGGGCCGGGGATCACGTCGGGATAGCGAAGGTTGAGCATCGGCATTTTCCTGCCGCCGACTTGCTTCAGCGGAAGATTATTTTAACGGGAAGAATATCGGAGGGTCCACGCAGGGGCAAGGCGTCGCGGCTCCGTGATCCGGCCGCGCGCTTGTCAAACGTGACGCCCCATGATTAAGACCCCACCAAGGGAGAAAAGAAGAACAAGCGGCGTGGTGCAAGCCTAGCCGCGAGCCGCCGCCGGCGGCGCATCGGGACGCCATGACGACGACGATCGACGTGAGAAATGTCACCAAGCGTTTCGGCAACGTGCTGGCGGTCGACCGCTGTTCGCTCAAGGTGGAGCAGGGCACGATCACCGGCCTGATCGGGCCCAACGGCGCCGGCAAGACGACGATGTTCAACATGGTGGCGGGCGCCTTCGCCCCGACATCGGGCAGCATCCTGCTCGACGGGCGGGACGTGACCGGCCTGCCCGCGCACGAGCTTTTCGCTCGCGGGCTTCTGCGTACCTTCCAGATCGCGCAGGAATTCTCCCACATGACCGCGCTGGAGAATCTGATGACGGTCCCGGCGGGCCAGTCCGGAGAATCCGTCTTCAACGCCTTCTTCCGCCGCGGCCGTCTGGAGGCCGAGGAACTGGCCATCCGCCGCAGGGCTGAGGATGTGCTGCAGGTGTTGCGCCTCACCCACGTCAAGAACGAGAAGGCCGGCAATCTTTCCGGCGGCCAGAAGAAGCTGCTCGAACTCGGCCGCGTGATGATGGCCGAGGCGCGGGTCGTGCTGCTCGACGAGATCGCCGCCGGCGTCAACCGCACGCTGCTCAACGATCTCGCGGCGGTGATAGAGCGGCTGAACCGCGAGAACGGCCTCACCTTCTTCGTCATCGAGCACGACATGGATCTCATCGCGCGGCTCTGCGACCCGGTCATCGTCATGGCCGCCGGCAGCGTGATGATGCAGGGACCGATGGCGGACATCCGCAACAATCCGGAGGTCGTCGAGGCTTATTTCGGCGGCGGTGCGCCGGTGGCGGAGCCCGCATAGTGCCGCTGCTGGAAATGACCGACATTCACGCCGGCTATGGCGGCGCCAACATCCTGAACGGCGTTTCGATCTCCATCGAGGCGCATGAGATCGGCGTCATCGTCGGTCCCAACGGCGCCGGCAAGTCGACGACACTGAAGGCGCTTTTCGGTCTGCTTACCATCGGCGAGGGCGAAGTCCGCTTCGACAACCGCGAGATCACCAACCTGCCGCCGGAACAGCTCGTCCGCGCCGGCCTCTCCTTCGTGCCGCAAGAGTTCAACGTCTTCCCGACCATGTCGGTGCAGGAGAACTTCGAGATGGGCGCCTATATCAGGCGCGACGATTTTCGCCGCCAGATCGACCAGATCTACGGCTTCTTTCCGCCGCTCAAGGACAAGCGCAGGCAGCCGGCCGGCGAACTGTCGGGAGGCCAGCGCCAGATGGTGGCGATCGGCCGCGCACTGATGACCGAGCCGAAGCTGCTTCTGCTCGACGAGCCGACCGCCGGACTTTCGCCACGCTACATGGGCGAGATCTTCGAGCGCATCATCGAGGTCAACCGGTCGGGCGTGGGCATATTGATGGTCGAGCAGAACGCGCGTCAGGCGCTCGCCGTAGCGCATCGCGGCTTCGTGCTTGCCGGCGGGCAGAACCGCTTCACCGGCACCGGCGCCGAGCTGCTCGCCGACCCGGACGTCGCCAGAAGCTTCCTCGGCGGAGGGGCGTGACCATGGGCATGCTCGAGGCTCTGCCGATCAACGAATTCGTCTTCTTCATCAACAAGGGCGTGCTCGCCGGCCTGATCATCGGCTCGATCTATGCGCTGGGCGCCGTCGGCGTGACGCTGATCTTCGGCATCCTGCGTTTCGCGCATTTCCCGCATGGCGACATGATGACGCTCGGCGCCTTCGTGGCGCTGATGCTGACCGCGCTGGCGCCCGGCGTCGGCGACCTCGTCGGCCTGCCGACTGCCTTCGTGCTGATGCCGCTCGCGATGATCGTGACCGCCTTCGTCGCCGTCTGGCTCGACAAGGCTTTCTACGCGCCGCTCAGGCGCGCTAACGTCAAGCCGGTCGTCATCGTCATGGCCTCGATCGGCGTCATGCTGATGATGCAGGGCCTGATCCGGCTGTTTGCCGGCACCGGCACGCGCCAGCTCGACACCGGTTCCAAGGACATCTACCGCCTCGCCGTCGGCGGCCGCGACATCGTGCTCACCGAGCCGCAGGTATTGCTCTTCGCCTTCACCGCCGTCGCGGTGGTGGCGCTGCACCTGTTCCTTACCCGCTCGCGCATGGGCAAGGCGATGCGCGCCATGTCGGACAATCCCGACCTCGCGCGCGTCTCGGGCATCTCGACGGATTCGGTCGTGCGCACCACCTGGATCATCGCCGGGGCACTCGCCGCCGCCGGCGGCACGCTGCTTGCGCTCGACGTCACGCTGAAGCCGGACCTGTCCTTCAACATCATCCTGCCGATCTTCGCCGCCGCCATCGTCGGCGGCATCGGCCAGCCTTACGGCGCGATCGCCGGTGGCTTGCTGGTCGGGTTCACCGAGACGCTCGCCGTTTTCAACTGGTCGGTGCTGCTGCGCCCGCTGAAGCCATTGCTGCCGGATTGGTTCGAGATACCGGCCAAGATCGCCTTCGTGCCGACCGAGTACAAGATCGTCGTGCCCTTCTTCATCCTGATCGCCGTGCTGATCTGGCGGCCGACCGGCATCTTCAAGGGGAAACTCCTGAAATGACCGAGCGAACCCGCGCCTTCGCACTCTTTTCAGGGCTCGCCATCCTCGTCGCGCTGGTCTTCGCCTGGCTGGGCGTCGCCTATGGCGTGCGCATGATGGTCGAGGCGGCCTGTTTCGCGCTGATCGCGCTCGGCCTCACCATCCAGTGGGGTTATGCCGGCCTCTTCAACACCGGCATCATGGGCTTCATCGCCATCGCCGCCTTCGTCTCGATGATCGTCTCCTATCCCGTGAACGGCCTGTTCTGGGAGGGACACGGACCGGGCATGCTGGCGCGGGCGGGCCTGTTCCTGATCATAGGCGCCTGCGCCACCTACCTGGTCAGCCAATGCACCCGCATCGGCGTGCCGAAGAAGCTGTGCAACCTGCTGACGGTGATGGCCGCCGCGGCAACATACCTTGTCGTGCAGTCCGCGCTCGATCCGGCGGCGGCGCTGATCGAGAGCGAGGCGCGTTTCGTCGGCGGCCTCGGCCTGCCGGTATGGCTCGCCTGGGCGGCGGGCGGCGCGGCGGCCGGCGCGCTCGGCTGGTCGATGGGACGCATCACGCTCGGGCTGCGCGCCGACTACATGGCGATCGCCACGCTGGGCATCGCCGAGATCGTCAAGGCCTTTCTCAAGAATGCCGATTGGCTGACCAAGGGCACGCTCACCGTATCGCCGCTGCCCTGGCCGGTGCCGACCCCAAACGAACTCGGTTTCGTGCTGTCGCGCTCGGCCTATCTCAGCGTCGTCGCCGTCCTCATCGTGGTCACCTACGTGCTTCTCGAACGCGCCTGGCATTCGCCCTGGGGCCGCATGATGCGCGCCATCCGCGACAACGAAGTCGCCGCCGCTGCCATGGGCAAGGACGTCAACCGCCGCAGGCTGGAGATGTTCGTGCTGGGCAACATCATCATCGGCGTTGGCGGCGCGGCGCTGATCACCTTCACCTCGATCTTCGATCCAGGCGGCTTCACGCCGCTCAACCACACCTTCCTGATCTGGGTGATGGTCATCCTCGGCGGTTCCGGCAACAATCTCGGCACCATCTTCGGTGCGCTGCTGGTCTACATCATCTGGACGATGTCGGAACCGGCAGCGCTCTTCCTGTTCGAGCAGGGCGCCTATTGGAGCGAGCGGCTGTTCGGGCTGGAGGCGCCGGGGGATCTCGCCACCCGCGCGCTGCAGATGCGCGTCTTCGTCATCGGGCTCGCCATCACGCTGGTGCTGCGCTTCGCCCCGAGGGGGCTGCTTCCCGAGAAGGACGTGCGCTACGAGTGAAGGGGCGGGCCGCCGTCTCGTAGGTTCTCAGGACAAAAAGCCGGGAGCGATCCCGGCCTTCGTGTTACTTTGAACGCAGCTGGTCTGATTGGCGTCAGCCGACGTTACCGCCGATCCAGTGCGACAGAGCCGTTTTGGGCAGTGCGCCGACCTTGATGTCGGCCACTTCACCGCCCTTGAAGATCATCAGCGTGGGGATCGAGCGGACGCCGAACCGCGCGGCGAGTTCGGGATTCTCGTCGATGTTGAGCTTGGTGATCTTCACCTTGCCGGCCATCTCGTTGGCGATCTCCTCCAGCGACGGACCGATCATCTTGCAGGGACCGCACCATTCGGCCCAGAAATCGACGACCACCGGGCCGTCGGCCTCCAGCACGTCGCTCTTGAAGTTGTTGTTGTCGACCTTCACGGTTGCCATGAAAAGAACCTTTCGGAGTTTCGCGTCGCACAATATGTGGTGGCCGGCCGGCCTGCCTTCAAGCAGCGTTTGTGTCACGCTCCCGTGAGTCGGGCAAGCGCGCCGTCGAGTGCGGCAGCCGGCAGCGCGATCAGGCGCGGCGCCTCGGTGAACAGCAGCACGGCGCCAATCTCCCTGCCCGGATAAAGCGGCCGGAGCAGCGCGCGGTAGAGCGCGAGCTGCAGCACATAGGCAGGAGGAACCTCCGTTAGAGTGGCCGGAGCGGGACGGTTGGTCTTGTAGTCGACGATCAGCACGTCTTCGGCCGTCACCGCCAGCCGGTCGATCTTGCCCGACACCAGGCGCGGCCGGCCGCGCAGTTCGATCTCGCCCATGATCGCCACTTCGGCCCGCGATCCCGGCGAAAACAGCGGCGCGAACCCGGCTTCGCCGAGGATCGCCTCGACCTGGGCCCAGGCCGCCTCGCGCTCGGACTCCGGCCAATCCGGGACGGCGCGGGCGAGATAGCGCCGGGCCGCGGCCGCGCGCGCTGTCTGGGGCATGCCGGGCAGAACCTGCAGCAGCCTGTGGATCGCCGTGCCGCGCGCCACGGCGAAACCCGGCTCCGCCTCACCGTCGAGAACAGGCGAACGGCCCGATACCACCGGCTCCCATTCATCCTCGATCAGCACCGAGGCTCCGGACGGCGACAGCGGACGCGGCAGGTCGTCCTCGACCGGCAGCGGGCGGAACAGGGACGCCGGCAGCGGCGGCGCCGCCACAGACGCCGCGGCGTCCTGCTCCTTGGCCGGGACCGGAGGCAGCACCTTGCTGCGGTAGCGATGAACCGTCTCGCCGGTCGCCGGGTGCACCCGCTCCTCGGTCCCGGGAATGCCGACCAGCGCCTGGCTGACGATCGCGTGCCATGTCGCCGGGTTGCGCGCGCGCTTGCCGTGATAGCCGCAGACGATCAGCCGGTCCTCGGCGCGCGTCATCCCGACATAAAGCAGCCGGCGGTATTCATCGTCGGCTCGTTCCCTGACGCGCGCCTCGGCGGTCCGGGAAAAGCCGTTGGCGACTTCCTTGGTTGAGCGCCAGAGATAGCCGCTGCTGCCGCTCTTCATGGTGAAGGGCATCAGCCGCGGCAGATACTGCTCGCTGAACGGCGCCGTCCCGCCATCGACCAGGAACACCACCGGCGCCTCCAGGCCCTTGGCCGCGTGCACTGTCATGATGCGCACCTCGTCGCGGCCCTGGTCCATCTCGCGCTTGATCTCCGGGCCGGTGCTTTCGAGCGTCGCCAGGAACGCCTCGAGCCCCGGCAGGCCGGCGCGCTCCTCGGACAGGCAGAAATTCAGGAACTCGTCCAGTATGTCGCCGGCCTCGTGGCCAAGCCGCGCGATCATCTTCTGGCGCACCCGGTCGCGTCCCAGCACACCGGAGTAGAATTCGAGCACCGGCCGGTAAGCGGCCTCGCTCGCCCATGCGTCGAGCTTCGCCACGATCTCCGCGAGAAACAGGTCGCCGGGCGCCCTGCTGCGCAACCGCTCGGCCAGCGACTGCCGTTCCGGCCGGCCTGCCGCAAGCTCGAACAGCATGTCCTCCGTCAGTCCGAAGATCGGGCTGCGCAGCAGGGCGGCCAGCGACAAATCGTCCTCGGGCTGCAGCAGGAAGCGGCCGAGCGCGATCATGTCCTTGACCGCGATATGCGCCGGCAGGCTCAACCGGTCGGCGCCGGCGACGTCGATCCGCTTCTCCTTGAGGCTGCGCGAGAGCGCATGGACAAAGCGGTCCCGTTTCCTGACCAGCACCATCACGTCGCCCGGCGAAAGCCGCTTGCCGGTACCCTCGATCACCTCGCCGCTTGCCAGCCAATGCTCGATGGTCGCGGCGACCGCCTCGGCGACCTGCACGGACGGCGCCTGAGCATGGTCCACGGCCAGCGTCCAGTCGTCCGGCTCCTCGACCGTGTCGGCGCCGATCGAGGGCCATATCTCGACATAACCCGGCGCGTCGAAGCGGATCGCGTCATGCCTGACCGGGTCGGGATCATGGGTCATGCCGCGCCGCGCCTGGTCGCTGGCGAAGACCTTGTCGACGGCGTGCAGGACGTCGTTGGTCGAGCGGAACGACAGGGTCAGCCGCACCTGCTCGAAGCCGGCATTTGCCTCGCGCACCCGGCGCGAGAATTCGGCCCCGGTCTCAGCGAAGGATTCGGGCGACGCGCCCTGGAAGGAATAGATCGACTGCTTCTCGTCCCCGACGGCAAAGACCGTGCGGCGGACATTGTCGCGCGCGCCCATGCCGGCGAAGAATTCCTCGGCCAGCCGCCGCACCACGGCCCATTGTTGCGGGCTGGTGTCCTGCGCCTCGTCGAGGAGGATGTGGTCGATGCCCTGGTCGAGCTTGTACTGCACCCAGGCGCCGGCGTCCCGGCGGGCCAGCAGCCGCACGGTGCGCGTGATCAGGTCGTTGAAGTCGAGGAAGCCGCGGCCTGCCTTCAGCCGCTCGTAGCGGGCGATCATCCAGTCGGCGATAGTGAGCGCCGCGCGGGTTCCTTCCAGCATGCGGAACAGCGCCAGGCGGTCAGACACGGTCAGGATCGTCTCCACCGCCTCGCGGTAGCGCTCGGCCAGGTCGGGAATGGCGCCGTGAAGAGCGCGCGTGAACGCCTTCGCCGTATAGGGCTCACCGTCGGCTTTGAGAAAACCCTCCGCCAGCTTCCTGAGACTCCTGACCGGGTCGCGTTCGGCGAAGGCCGCCTCAAGCGACGGCAGCATGTTCTTGATCACGCTCTTCGCATTTGTGACCAGCGCCGCTTCGCGGAAAACGTCGAAAACGGCGGCCGGAAATCCGGGCAGCGGCCAGGCGGCATCCGCTATCGTCTCCGCTGTCTCGTGCGGCGCGAAACCGAACTCCTCGAACAGCTCTTCATAGGTTGCCGTGTCGCCGCCGAGCGCGTCGATGAAGCCGCGCAAGCCGTCGCGCTTGCCGACGATCTCCTGCAGCAAAAGGTCGAGCCCGAACTCGCCGCCGCGCTCCAGGACCGCCGCGAATGCTTCGGCCAGACCAGGCTTTTCGGCGACCGCGCCGGTCAGCATCTCGCGGCGCGCCTCGGCGAACAGCAGCTCCTCCATCTGCGGGTCGAGCATCTCGAAATGCGCGGCGATGTTTGCTTCCAGCGGGAACTGGTGCAGCACGGACTCGCAGAAGGCGTGAATGGTCTGGATCTTCAGCCCGCCGGGCGTCTCCAGCGCCTCGGCGAAGAGCTTGCGCGCGCCGCGCAGCTTGTCCGCGCCGGGTTGCCGGCCTTCGAGCTCGGCGATGCGCGCGGACAGGTCTTCGTCGCCGAGCATCGCCCATTCCGACAGGCTGGAGAAGACGCGGTTCGACATGTTCGCGGCCGCGGCGCGCGTGTAGGTAAGGCAAAGGATCTTCGACGGATCGGTGCCCTGGAGCAGCAGCCGGATGACGCGCTGCGACAGCACATGGGTCTTGCCGGAGCCAGCATTGGCCGACACCCAGACCGAATTGTCCGGATCGGAGGCGCGCGCCTGCCGATCCGCCGTGTCGCCCGGAACGGTGTAGTGCCGCTTGGTCATTCGTCGCTCTCGCCGGGACCGCCCGCCGACCATTCGAGAACGCGCGCCAGGTGATCGTATTCGCCGTCGACCTCCGCCTCGCGGAACGGCAAGGCCCGCGACAGATAGCCGGTCTGCGGATCGCGATAATGCAGCAGCAGCTTCTCCAGCCGCGCCCAGGCCTCCTCGGACAGGTCGGCGGCGCTCTTGATCTTGCGGTCGTGCTCCAGAATTGATTCGTGCAGGACCTCTCCGTTCGCCTTGAGTCTGACGAAGGCGAGGTCGGCGGGCTGGAGCGGCCCGACGTCGGCGAAGGCGCCGCGCCGCAAGAGCGCGCCCTCCAGCGCAAGCTGCGGCGCAAGAAGCGTGTGCGCCTGGCCCTTCGACGGCGACGAGCCTGTCTTGTAGTCGAGTATGTCGGCCATGCCCGCCGGCAGCACGTCGATGCGGTCGGCATAGCCCGACAGCGTCACCTCGGAGGCGCCGACGACCGTCTTCGACGCCCGCGCCTCCGGCGCGCGGAAGGCGACGCCCTCCACGCGGGCGCGCTCCCATGCGATGATTTCGCCGGCCAGAAGCCGGAAGCGCGGCCACCAGACGGCCTCCACGTCGGCGGGAAGGGCGGCCTCGGCAAAACATTCCCGCCCCGTGGCGATCAGCATGCCGATCGCGGCCGCGTCGCGCGGATCGATGCCGGACGTGGAGAAGCGGTGCAGTATGGCATGGAACAGCGTGCCGCGTTCGGCCGCACCCGGATCGCGCAGCAGCGGATCGAGTTCCCTGAGCTTGAGGATACGCCGCGCATAGACCGCATAGGGGTCGCGCCGGAGCGTCTCGATCTCGGTCACCGAGAAATGCTCGGGACGGACCGAAACCGGCGGTTTCGGCCGCGGCCGCGCCGCGAATTTCGCCGGCGGCCCGGCATCCAGCTCGCCGGCCCAGGCCAGCAGCCGGCGGCCGCGCTCCTGCATCGCGCCGGTCGCTTCCTTGCCGGCGAATGTCGTCAGCCGCTGCAGCCAGCGCGACGGCACGGCCGGCGCTTCGCCCGCGCGGGCCGAGCGGGTGAGCACGACGCGCCTGGCGCCCAGCGCCATGACGAAATCATGCGCGGCCTGGCCGATCCGGCGCTCCGGCGGCTCGAGGTCGAGCCCCGACTTCATCAGCCGCGACATGAAGCGGTCGGCGTCGGCGCGGCGCGGCCAGCTACCCTCGTTCAGGCCGCCGACGACCAGCGTATCGACGCTCATCAGCCGCGCCTCCAGCGCGCCCCAGATGGCGATGCGGCGCTCCGAACCCCGCGAGGGCTTGACCATTTCCGGCCCGATCAGCGCGGCCATCACTTCCGGCCACTCGCCGGGCTGGAAGTCGAAGGCGGCGGTCGCCCCGGCCAGGCCGCGCAGGAACTCGGCGAGCTTTTCGCCGGCGTCCCCCGCATAGAGCTCGGCGAGGCTGCCCTTGGCGTCACGGCCAAGCGCCTCGAAGGCGAGTACGGTCGCCTCCACCATCTCGGCAAGGGAGATGCTCGGGCCTCCCCTTGAGCCGGCTAACGGCTCCAATGCGGTTGCCAGCAGCTTGAGGACCGCTCGCGCCGCGCCGATCCGGCTCTCGCCGATGCGGGCGAACCAGAACGGCTTGCGGCTGTCGCCGGCAAGGCCGGTCAGCCGCTCCTCGAACAGTGCGCCCAGGGCGGTGATGTCCGGCCTGCCGGTGCCGCCTCGCAGCGCGACCAGCTCTATCGTCTCGACCGCATGGCGCACGCCAGCGCGTTCCATGCCGAGCGTCAGCAGCGGATGTTTGAGCAACGCCAGCACCGGCACCGGGTCGCCGGGCCGGAACACCGCCTCGACGAGCAGCCTGAGCAGCCCGGCCGGCGGCGTGTTCGCCAAGGGCGTGCCGCCGGAATCGTCGGCGCGCACGCCGAAGCGCTGAAGTTCGGCCGCGACGCGGCGCGCCAGCTCGCGGTCGCCGGTGACCAGCGCCGCCTTGCCGCCGGTCTCGTCCACCGCCTGCTTCAGAGCAATGGCGATGGCCGCCGCCTCGTCGCGCTCGCGCGGCGCCTCGACCACCGTCACGCCGGCGAGCGCCGCTTCGATGTCGGCCGCGCCGAATCCGGTCCGGCGGCCGGCCCATGCGTCCGTGGTTTCGGCGGGGCGCAGGGCTTCCGACACCAGCCTGGCGCGCTGCCCGGCCGCTTCGCCCGGCACGCCGATCTCCTCGACGTCGGCCCTGGCGACGCCGATCTTGCCGAGCAGCTTGGCCAGCCCGTATTGCGGATGGCCGAGCACCGCCGGTTTCGGCACCGGTCCGGTCAGCACCTTCCAGGACGGCTCGTCCATTTCCTTGTCCAGCCCCGGCAGCACGACCGCGCCGCCTGGCAGGCGCGCGATCACGGCCAGCAGTTCCGCCGTCGCGGGAATAGAACCGGTCGAACCCGCCGCGATCACCGGCCCGGCTGGCGGATTGTCCCGCAGCCGTTCGGCCTCCAGCCTTATCAGCGCGCTGCGATGCACCGCCGGATTGGACTGGCCGCGTCCGGCAAGGAAATCCGGCCAGTGCAGCGTGACGATCGACAGGAAATCGAGGGTCACCTGCCACCAGCCCGACAGGTTCTCCGGCGCGAGCGCCGCCAGCCGCGTCCAGTCCGAGCCTTCGGTCTCGATCTCGTCCATCAGCGCGGAAAGATCGCGCGCCAGCCAGATGGCGTCGGCCGCCGAAGCCGGCACCACCATCTCCTCCTCGAACAGAGCCGCAACATGCGCCGGCAGCCGCTTCTTCCAGGCGCGGACCAGCGGCGCAAGATGGAGCAGGCGGTCGACTGCGCCGATCTGCGGCGCGAGGTCGAGCGCGCCGGCTCCCTCCTCGCCGAAAGCCGCCTCGTCCTCGTCGAACTCGCCGAGCGGCCTCACCGTAGGCAGGATCGCCGAGCCGCCGGCCGACTTCGCCACGAAGACCGCGCGCAGCTCTCTCGCGGCGCGCCTGGTCGGCACGTAGATCGTGGCGCCCGCCAGCTTCAGCGGATCGCGGTCGTACCGGAAACCCGGCACCAGCCTGCCTGACAGGAACGCGTCGGCGAGCGTCGGGAGGAACGCCGCGCCCGGCGGGATGGAGAAGGCGCGCGGGGGCACCCCGCTCATGACACTCCGGCGAGCGCCCGACCGACCGCTGCTTCGGCGAGCGGGATCGCCTCCGGCGTGCCGACGGTGATCCAGCTTCCCTGCATCTTCAGGCCGAACAGGCGGCCCTTGGCGATCCCCTCGTCGAAATAGCGGTTGAGCGAAAGCGGCCCTTCGGGCGCACCGGCAAAGATCGCGGGGTTGACGATCGCCGCGCCCGCATAGATGAGGCCGGCCGGATCGTTGTGCGCACGCCTGAGCACGCCGCCGGCGCCGACCAGAAAGTCGGTGCCGCCGGTATGCCCGGTCGCGGAATCGAAATCTGCCAGCATGAGAAGAATATCCATTTTCGCGGCATCCCAGGCAAGGGCTAGGCGAATGAGGTTCGGCTCATCCCGGTCGATCCAGAACGTGTCGGCGTTGAGGATGTAGAACGGCTCACGGCCGAGCTTCGGCAGCGCCTTGACGATGCCGCCCGCCGAATCCAGCAGGCCGGCCCGCTCGTCGGAGATCACGACCTTCGGTGCCTGGCGTGAGGCGACATGGGCGACGATCTGCTCGGGAAAATGATGCACATTGACGACGGCCTTCTCGACACCGGCGGCGGCGAGCGCGTCGAGGCCGCGATCGAGCAATGCGCGGCCGGCCACCTTCACCAGCGGCTTCGGTATCGTGTCGGTAATCGGCCGCATACGCAGGCCGCGGCCCCCAGCCAGCACCATCGCGACCTTCGGCATCGCACTCATGCAGTTCCCCCGATCAGTCCGTTGCGCCTGTAGAAGTCGCGCAGCTCAGCCAGCGCCGGATGCGCCAGCGCCCGCTCCAGATAGTTCCTGATGCGCGGCAGGTGTTTTAGATAGGCCGGCTTGCCGTCGCGCTCGTTCAGCCGCACGAAAATGCCGAGGATTTTCGAGTTCCGCTGCGCAGCCATGATGGCATAAGCCTCGGCGAAGCTGCTCTCGTCAAATCCGCCGTGTTCGCGCCGCGCCGCGACATAGGCGTCGACCGCCGTCTTTTCGATCTCCGGCGGCACGCTCACGCGAGCATCCATGGCGAGCGAAGCGACGTCGTAGGCCGAAGGGCCGATCAGCGCGTCCTGGAAATCGACGACGCCGAGCCGGTCGTGTCCTTTCCTGTCGGCGCGCCAGATGATGTTGGGCGAATGGAAGTCCCGGAGCACCAGGCTTTTTTCGGCGCGGTCCAGCCGGTCGATGGCGGCGTTCCATGCCGCGCGGAACCCGGCGCGCAACGCCTCACCGGCAGGCCGCGCCGTGGCATAGGGCACATACCAGTCGACCAGCAGTTCGGCCTCGATCAGCATGGCGTCGCGGTCAAAGGGCGGCACGTCGTGGAAGAAGCCCGGCGCGGCCTCCAGCCGCGAAGGCCATTGGCGCGCGTGGATCGCCGCCAGAAGTTGCGCCGCCGCGGCGCAACGCTCCGCGACCGGTCGGCCTTCCGCGTCTAGGAAACCTTCCGAACCAAGATGGCTGATCAGCAGAAAGCCCCGGTCGAGATCATCAGCGAAAATTTCCGGCACCGACACACCGGCTCCGGCAAGCGCGCGGCCGATCGCCACGAAGGCTGTGACCGACTGGGCGGTGTGCGCGATCTCAGCATAGGGCTTGCCGTCACGCACCGGTGGCCCGAGCACCAGCCGCGGCGAGTTCATCAACACGCGCGTCTCTTCTCCGGCCATCGTCACGGTCTCATAGGATCGCGCAGAAGCATCGCCGGTGAAATATCTTCGCGTCGCCTCGCCCCGACCGGCCCCCGTCAGAAAGTCGCGCATCGCGAGCGACCGGGCTATGCGCTCATACGCCTGGCCGGAGCCGGCGATCCTGGCCAGCCGCCCCTCGCCGTCATGGGTCAGTTCCACCGCGACCACGTCTTCCGGCAGCCGGTCGCCGGCGCGCTCCGGCCATTCGATGAGCGCAGCGCCCGATGCCAGCATTTCGTCCAGCCCCAGCTCGTCGAGCTCGGACGGCGAGCCCAGCCTGTAGAGGTCGAAATGATGCAGCGGCACGCGCGTCTCGTAGGACTGCACCAGCGTGAAGGTCGGGCTCGGCACCTCGAGGCTCACGTCGTCCGCCATGGCGCGGATGACGCCTCGCGCCAGCGTCGTCTTGCCCGCCCCGAGATCGCCCACAAGCGCGATCGCGTCGCCGGTACGCAGCGCCATGGCGATGTCCTCGCCGAGCCGCGCCGTCGCCCGTTCGTCCGGCAGACGGCGCTCGAGCACTTTCTTGCCCGTCGCAGCCGTCATTCAGCCGCGTCGCGCATGCCGGCGGGAACGATCGGGAACAGGCAGATGACGGTCGTGCCCTGGTCCGGCGCCGTCTCGATGCGCACGCTGCCGCCATGCAGCTCGACGAAGCTCTTCACGATCGACAGGCCGAGGCCCGCGCCCCTGCGTCGGCCTCCATTGCTGCGCGGCTCGAAGCGGCGGAACACGGTGTCGAGGATTTCGGGCGGCATGCCGGGTCCGTCGTCATGCACGGAGAATTCGGTGCCGATCTCCAGCTTGCGGCAGGCAAGCCTGATCGTGCTGCCGTCGGGCGCGTAGTTCACCGCGTTGGTCAGCAGATTGTAGAGAATCTGGCGGATGCGGATCTCGTCGCCATGGATGAATTCCGGCGCGAATGCGGTCTCCACCTTCAGGCTGATCGAGTGCTCCTGCAGGCGGTCGGCGATCAGCTCGCCCGCGGCCGCGATCGTCTTCTTCACCTCGACCTCGGCGATATCGAGCTCCATGATGCCCGCATCCACGGTGGCGAGGTCGAGTATGTCGTTGACGATGGTGAGCAGCACCGACGACGACGAACCTATGTGCTCGACATATTCGCGCTGGCGCGGCTGCAGCGGCCCGGTCGTGGGCAACGACAGCAGCTCGGTGAAGCCGATGATGTTGGTCAGCGGCGAGCGCAACTCGTAGGACACGTGCTGCACGAAGTCGTTCTTGAGCTGGTCGGCCTTCTGCAGGGCGTCGTTCTTCTCCTTCAGCGCCCGCTCGATGTTCACGCGGTCGGTCACGTCCACGAAGGTGATCATCACCTGGCCGTTGGGCAGGTGGATGACGCCGTAGCGCAGCACGGTGCCGTCGGCGAGCTCGGTCTGGCCGTGGCGGTCGCGGCGTTCCTCGTCGAAGCCGGTGACCGAAGCGACGAAATCGGCCCATGGGCTGTCCTTCGCCAGCGCCTCGCAATGCGTCCTGATGTCGGAGATGTGGGTCTTCTGCGCGACGACGTCCTCCGGCAGCCGCCACAGCGCGTCGAAGGCGGGATTGGACAGGCGGATGCGGCCGTCCGGCCCGAACACGGCGACGCCTTCGGCCAGATTGTCGAGCGTCTCGCCCTGGACACGCACCGCCGTCGCGTAGCGGCTTTCGAGGTCCATCTTCTCGGTCAGGTTCTCGAATACCCAGGTCACGCCGCCCTTGGGCTGCGGGTTGGCGACCACGCGGATGGTGCGGCCGTCCGGCAGATGCCACCAGTGCACGGCCGAATCGACCGAGCGGTACGCCGAAAGCAGGTTCTCCTTCCAGCGCCGCCATTCCGGCTGCTCGGCGATCTTGCCCTCGCTGCGCAGCCTGTCGATCAGGAGCGCGTTGTCCGGCGCGCTGGCGAGGAAGCCGTGGTCGAACTCCCACAGCTTCTGGAACGCCTGGTTGAAGAAGCGCAGCTTCTCATGCTCGTCGAAGATCGCCACTGCCGTGGTGAGCTGGTCGAGCGTGTCGGCATGGCTGCGCACCATGCGCTCGTATTCGGCGCGGATCGCCTCGATCTCGCTCTTGTCGACGGCGATGCCGGCGGAACCGTCCGCACCCGCAAAATCCGTCACCGCGAACAGCCGGCGGTCGCCGGCGATCACGGTCGAGAGCGGCTGATCGAAGACCGGGCTGGCGCCATGCTGCCTGTCGATGGCCTCGCGCGCCTGCGTGCCCAAGAGTTCCTTGCCCTCGCGAACGGCGGCTTCGGCGTCGACCGCCTCGGTGGCGACGGCATAGGCGCGGTTCACCCATTTCAGCTGGCCGTCCTTCGTCCTGATCCAGAACGGCATGTTCAGCGCGTCGATCAGGCCGAGCATCGTTTCGTGTGCGGCGGCAAGCCGCTGGTTGTCGAGCTTCAGCCGCGCCTGCATGCGCTGGCTCTCCGACAGCGACAGGAATCGTACGATGACATGAGCCGGCGTCTTGCGCCCCTGGATTTCGAGCGGCGCGCCGTTCTGCGCCTCGATCACGAGGTCGAAGGCGACGCCTCTTTCGCGCAGCCCCGCGACGGCGTTCTCGAGCGCGGCGGCCGAGCGCGGCATCAGCCAGCGGCCGAAGGCCAGGAACGAGGCGCGCTCGTCCGGCGCGCCGCTTTCGGCCGGCAGCGTGCCGAGCAGTTCCGGCTTCTTCCTGTCATCGTTCCAGACGATCAGGCGCTGGTCGCGCAGGTTGAGCAAGGCTTCCGAGCGGCGGATCGCGGCGTTTAGGTCGGCGACCCTGGCGCGCAGTTCGACGTTTTCGGCGGCCGTGCGCGCTCGCTCGCGGATCATCACGATAGCCGACAGCAATGCCGCGCCCATCACGCCGACCAGCATGGAGACCTGCATCACCTCGACGGTGCCGAAGGAGAAGAGGGAGCCCGCCAGGCCGCCCTGCGCATGGGCGAGATCGGAAACTAGCAGGGATGACGCGGCGGATGCGCGGATCAGCAACCTCGGCGGCGAGCCCGCCAGCGGAAAGCGCAGGCCGATGCCGCCCGCCGCGGCAGTTCCGGAATCCCTGTTCCGGCCGGAATCGGCCTTTCCCGCCTGAAGCGGGGCTTCCCCCGGCATGTCTTGTTCCTCTCCGCCGCCTGACTGCAAGACCGCCCTGACGAGGGCGCCTCCACCGTTCCCCGGAACCGGTGGCGTCGCGAATCACCAACCATAACCCTTGCGCGAATCGGCGTGAAGAAGGCTGCCGCCCAAAAATGAAACCGGGCGAAAAGTCAATCGCCCGGTATCAATATCTTGTAGCTGGAGACGCTAATCTTAATAGCGGTAGTGTTCCGGCTTGAATGGTCCCTGCGGCGCCACGCCGATATAGGCGGCCTGCTCGCCGGACAGTTCGGTGAGCCTCGCGCCAAGCTTGTCGAGATGCAGCCTGGCGACCTTCTCGTCGAGGTGCTTGGGCAGCACATAGACCTGGTTCTGATATTGGCCGGGCTTCGAATAGAGTTCGATCTGCGCCAGCACCTGGTTGGTGAAGGAGGCCGACATCACGAAGCTCGGATGGCCGGTGGCGTTGCCGAGGTTGAGCAGCCGTCCCTCCGACAGCAGGATCATGCGCTTGCCGTCCGGAAAGGAGATCAAGTCGACCTGCGGCTTCACATTGGACCATTTCAGGTTGCGCAGCGAGGCGACCTGAATCTCGTTGTCGAAGTGGCCGATGTTTCCGACGATCGCCATGTCCTTCAGCTTGCGCATATGGTCGAGCGTCAGCACGTCCTTGTTGCCGGTCGCGGTGATCACGATGTCGGCGGTCGAGATGGCATCGTCCATGGTGACCACCTCGTAGCCGTCCATCGCCGCCTGCAGCGCGCAGATCGGATCGGCCTCGGTGACTTTTACGCGCGCGCCGGCGCCCTTCAATGAAGCGGCCGAACCCTTGCCGACGTCGCCGTAGCCGGCGACGATCGCGACCTTGCCGGCCATCATCACGTCGGTGCCGCGGCGGATGCCGTCGACCAGGCTTTCCTTGCAGCCGTATTTGTTATCGAATTTCGACTTGGTGACGCTGTCATTGACGTTGATCGCCGGGAAGGGCAGCAGGCCCCTCTTCTGCAACTGGTAGAGCCGGTTGACGCCGGTCGTCGTCTCCTCGGTGACGCCGCGGATCGCATCGCGCTGCCTGGCGAAGAAGCCGGGCGAGGCGGCCAGCCGCTTCTTGATCTGCGCGAACAGGATTTCCTCCTCCTCGCTGCCGGGATTGGACAGCACGTCCTCGCCCGCCTCGGCGCGCGCGCCGATCAGGATGTACATGGTGGCGTCGCCGCCATCGTCGAGGATCATGTTCGACGTGCCGCCGTCGGCCCACTGGAAGATCTGGTCGGTGTATACCCAATATTCCTCGAGCGTCTCGCCCTTCACCGCGAACACCGGAATGCCGGCGTCGGCGATGGCGGCCGCAGCATGGTCCTGCGTCGAGAAGATGTTGCAGGAGGCCCAGCGGATCTCCGCCCCCAGGCTTTTGAGCGTCTCGATCAGAACGGCCGTCTGAATGGTCATGTGCAGCGAGCCCGAGATGCGGGCGCCCTTCAGCGGTTGCGAGTCGCCGAATTCCTCGCGGCAGGCCATCAGGCCCGGCATTTCGGTCTCGGCGATCTCGATCTCCTTGCGGCCCCAGGCGGCAAGCGACAGGTCGGCGACTTTAAAATCCTTGGACATTTCATGCTCCGAAAGTTTCGTCCGCTGTCGGACGTCGGGCGCTTGGGCCCTCTGGCTGCGGCGGGCCCTTGCGGATGCCTCGCGCGAAAGTGCGCCGTGACCTAGCAGATCGCTCCGAAATCGACAATGGGATATAAAGAAATCTTTATTCGTGCATATCTCTGGGCGCAATGTCAGTCTGGATTTGTTGGAGATTCAGGTCAGGCCACGCCGAAAATGGTGTATTGCGAGAACCGGAGCGGAGCGTACTTTCAGGTACGTGCGCACCGGAAGAGCAGAAAGCCGCCATTTGCAGGCCGGCCTCACCTGAATATCAACAAATCCTAGGCTTCTTCGCCGAACCGCGTCGCGATCAACTCCTCAATCGCCGCGATGGCCTGTTCGGCTTCGGGGCCGCTCGCGGTGACGCGGATGGAGCAGCCGGGGCTGGCGGCAAGCATCATCAGCCCCATGATCGACGTGCCGCCGACCTTGATGCCGTCCTTCTCGACCGAAACGGTCGCGCGGAAGGAATCGGCAAGCTGCACGAACTTCGCCGACGCCCTCGCATGCAGCCCGCGCTGGTTGACGATCAGGAAGTCGCGGGCGATCGCGCCGTCTGCTTCGGAGCTCCCCGCGACCATAGCCGAGCTCACTTGGTGGCCAGCAGCTGGCTGGCCACGTTGATGTATTTGCGTCCGGCGGCCTGCGCCTCCTCGACGGCGGCGGCAAGCTGGTTGCCCTTGCGCACGCTCGACAGCTTGATCAGCATGGGCAGGTTCATGCCGGCGATCACCTCGATGCGCCCGGCTTCCATGACGGAGATGGCGAGATTGGACGGCGTGCCGCCGAACATGTCGGTCAGCACGACGACGCCCGAGCCCTGGTCGACGCGCGCCACAGCGTCGACGATGTCGCTGCGGCGCTGTTCCATATTGTCGTCGGCGCCGATCGAAACGGTCTCGAAGCTCTCCTGCGGACCGACCACGTGTTCCACGGCGCTGCGGAATTCCTCGGCCAGCCGACCGTGCGTCACAAGCACGAGGCCGATCATACTTTCATGGCTTTCGTCATCGTCCGTTCACCGGCATTCCCTAAAGCCTGCTTCGGGCTAGCGCCCATCGGGGCTGTCCGGTCGGCGGGAGCGCTATCTTGTCGACGCGCGACGCGTTGACAAGCCCAAATCTGCGCGTCAGGCGACCATTTTGACGCAGCGCAGCATCCCGTTTCAACCCGGCTCAACCGAATGGCGGCAGCGACAGCCTCGCCATCACGGCGGTCAGGGCGGCCCGCCTGTCGTCGGCTGCGAGCCTGAGCAGCGGCACGGCACAGCCCAGCAGGAGTTCCGCCTCGGCCTGCGGAAAACGCTCCGCCGCGCGCCTTTCCACCAGACGGACCACGAGGTCGACCGGCGCCCGCGCCAAATGCGCCAGCGGGCTCGGCCCGAGCCCCCGGATCTCCACCAGCCCGGCGATGGCGGCAGGCGCCGTGCAGACGAGCCGGCCGCCATGGGCCGACAGGAGTATCTGGTCGTCGGCGACCAGCCGCGCGAACATACCCTGCGTCCGGACCCGGGATATAAGGTCGAGCGCGAGCTGCGTCTTGCCCATGCCGGTCTCGCCCGCGATCACAACGCCGCGATCACCGAGCACGACCGCGGTGGCGTGGAAATTGTTCGCCAAGGGCTAGCTGTCCGCCGGCAGCGTCACGGTAAACCGCGCACCGCGGATTTCGCCGGGCTTGCCGCCGCCGATGTTTTCGGCCGTCAGCGTGCCGCCATGCGCCTCGACGATCTGGCGGCTGATCGACAGGCCGAGGCCCGAATTCTGGCCGAACGCCTCGCCCGCCGGCCGGTCGGTATAGAAGCGCTCGAAGATGCGGTCGATATTGTCAGCGCGGATGCCCGGGCCATTGTCGTCGACGGTCAGCATGATCAGCTTGCCGACCCGCGACAGCGAGATCGTTATGCGTCCCGTATCCTCGGGCACGAAGGAGCGGGCATTCTCGATCAGGTTGGTGATGACCTGCCCGAGCCTGAGATCGTGGCCGAGCACGAGATAGCCCTTGGCGCCCTGCTGCGGCCTGGCTGCCTTGAACTCGATCTCCACCTTCTTCCTGTTGCCGCCGGTGTCGCGCGTGGCCGCAATCAGGTCGCCGACGAATTCTTTCAGGTCGACCTTGCGGGCGTCCTCGCGCGCCAGTTCGGCGTCGAGCCGCGAAGCGTCGGAAATATCGGTGATCAGCCGGTCGAGCCGCCTCACGTCGTGCTGGATGATCTCCATCAGCCGCTCGCGCGAATTCTCGTTCTTGGCGATGGGCAAGGTCTCGACGGCGCTCCGAAGCGAGGTCAGCGGGTTCTTCAGCTCGTGACTGACATCCGCCGCGAAGCTCTCGATCGATTCGATGCGCGCATAGAGGGCTCTGGTCATGTCGCGCACGGCGACGGACAGGTTGCCGATCTCGTCCTGGCGGTCGGAGAAGTCGGGAATCTCCTCGCGGCTCTTGACGCCGCGGCGCACGCGCACGGCCGCCGCCGCCAGCCGGCGCAGCGGATTGGCGATGGTCGAGGCCAGCATGATCGACAAGAGCACGTTGACCAGCGCCGCCACGCCGAAAACACGCAGGATGGAGTTGCGTTCGGCGGCGACGATCTTGTCGATGTCGCCGCCCTGCGTCGACAGAAGCAGAACGCCGAGCACCGCGCGGAAACGCTGCACCGGTACGGCCACCGACACGATCTGTTCGCCCTGCTCGGAGATGCGCACGACGGTCGAGGGAACCCCGGTCAGCGCGTTCATCACCTCCGGGAAGGCGGCGCCGTTGCCTCCCGGCTGCTCCTTATAGACCGGCAGGTCGGTACGGCGGAAAAACGCGGCGATGAATTTCTGGATGCGGTCGAAGAGGTCGAGTTCCTCCTGGTCGACGGGCGGCAGGTCGTAGCGCAGGATCTGGCCGCGCGAATAGAGATGGCGCGAATCGAGCAGCAGATTGGCGTCGCGGTCGTAGATGCGCGCGCGTGTCCTGGTCGGCGAAATCAGGCGTCGCAGCACCGGGGCCACGCGCTCGGGATTGATCGGGAAGTCGAGGCTGTCGAGCTGGTCGGAACCCGGGCCAAGGCTCTCGCCCGCCTGAAGCTCGAGCAGCTTTTCCGGATCGATCGAGATCGAATCGGTCTCCACCGTCGCCGAGGCGGCGATCGCGCCGGCGATGATCTCGCCCTGCGTCATCAGGCTCTCGACGCGCGCCTCGATCAGCCCGTCGCGGAACTGGTTGAGATAGAGGATGCCGACGACCAGCACGCAGAGCGCGGCGAGGTTGAGGAAGAGGATGCGCCGGGTCAGGCTGGAGAAGATGTAGTGGCCAAGGAAGCGCTGCAGCCTAATGCGCAGCCTGCCGAGAAAGGAAGGCAGAGTCCTCGCCGGCCGCTTGGCGGCAGCCGGCGCGCTCTTGATCCCTGCTTCCATGACCATCGGCAATGGTCTCCCGGCTTATGCCTCGCGGAACCGGTAGCCCACTCCATAAAGCGTTTCGATCATCTCGAAATCGTCGTCGACCTGCTTGAACTTCTTGCGCAGGCGCTTGATGTGGCTGTCGATCGTCCGGTCATCGACATAGACCTGCTCATCATAGGCCGAATCCATCAGCGCATCACGGCTTTTTACGACGCCGGGGCGCTGCGCCAGCGAATGCAGGATCAGGAATTCGGTGACGGTGAGCGTCACCGGCTCGCCCTTCCAGGTGCAGGTGTGGCGTTCCTGGTCCATGACGAGTTGGCCCCGCTCGAGCGATTTCGTCTGCTGGGCCGGGGCCTTGGCGCCGGCCTCGCGAGCCGAGGCGCGGCGCAGGACCGCCTTCACGCGCTCGACCAGCAGGCGCTGCGAGAAGGGTTTGCGGATGAAGTCGTCGGCGCCCATCTTGAGGCCGAAGAGTTCGTCGATCTCGTCGTCCTTCGAGGTCAGGAAGATGACCGGCAGGTCGGTCTTCTGGCGCATCCGGCGCAGCAGTTCCATGCCGTCCATGCGCGGCATCTTGATGTCGAGGATGGCGAGGTTCGGCGGACGCGCGGCCAGCCCTTCCAGCGCCGACGCCCCGTCGGTGTAGGTCTCGACGCGATAGCCCTCCGATTCCAGCGCAATCGAAACCGATGTCAGAATGTTCCGGTCGTCATCGACAAGCGCGATAGTTGCCATTTCAAGCGGCTCCCTCATGAGCGGATGTCCCTTCCTGCTGCGAGCAAGGGGCTATTGCGGTACAAATTGGGTACAAATTGTGGCACAGAATTCCGGCCATGTCACAGTAAGCTTCCCTTCGGCTGCGAGCCGGTCCGTTGCCTGGTGAGACGACGCAACCCTGCCCGATCCTTGGGCAGGACCTGAACATTCCTTGTCATATAAACGATTTAAAGAATTTTCAAAATCTTTAAATCGATTAATGATTTGATATCCTTGAGCTTTTCTGTTTTCGACGATTCCGGTTCTCGCGGAGGACCTCCCGCTTAGCCGACCGGGACAAACAGCCATCAATGTCGACGAGGGAGTTCCGATGCAAGAATTCGGCCAGTGGAACCGTGCCTGTGCAATAGGCGTCCCAGGCCTGACCACCGGGCGTTCGGTCCACTACAACTTGCATGCACCCGACCTTTACGCGCAGGCGATTCTGCGCGGCGAGGCCGAGCTCAGCGCCGACGGCGCGCTCGTCGCCTATACGGGCCAGCACACCGGCCGCTCCCCCAAGGACAAGTTCATCGTCCGCGACGAAACCACGCAAGCCGCCGTCTGGTGGGGCGCCAACCAGGCGATGGCGCCGGAAGCGTTCGAGCGGCTCCATGCCGACTTCGCCGCCCATGCCGCGGAGCGCGACCTGTTCGTGCAGGATCTCGTCGGCGGCGCCGATCCGGCGCAGAAACTGCCGGTGCGCGTCGTCACCGAGCTCGCCTGGCATTCGCTGTTCATCCGCAACCTGCTGATCCGGCCCGGCGCCGCCGAACTCGAAACCTTTGTGCCTGACATGACGATCATCGACCTGCCGTCCTTCCGCGCCGATCCAGCGCGCCACGGCACGCGCTCCGAAACCGTCATCGCCATAGACCTTGCGCGCATGATCGTGCTGATCGGCGGCACCGCCTATGCCGGCGAGATGAAGAAAGCGGTGTTCACCGCGCTCAACCATCTCCTGCCTGGGCGCGGGGTGATGCCCATGCACTGCTCGGCCAATGTCGGTCCCGGCGGCGACACGGCGGTCTTCTTCGGCCTGTCGGGCACCGGCAAGACGACGCTGTCGGCCGATCCGTCGCGCATGCTGATCGGCGACGACGAACATGGCTGGGGGCCGGACGGCATCTTCAACTTCGAGGGCGGCTGCTATGCCAAGTGCATCCGCCTCTCGCCCGAGGCGGAGCCGCAGATCTTTGCCGCCAGCACGCGTTTCGGCGCGGTGCTGGAAAACGTCGTGCTGGAGCCCGTCACGCGAAAACCTGATTTCGACGACGAATCGAAGACGGAAAACACGCGCTCGGCCTACCCGCTCCCCTTCATCCCCAACGCCTCGATGAGCGGCCGCGCCGGCAAGCCGAAAAACATCGTCATGCTGGCCGCCGACGCCTTCGGCGTCATGCCGCCGATCGCCAGGCTCACGCCCGCGCAGGCCATGTACCACTTCCTCTCCGGCTACACCGCCAAGGTCGCCGGCACAGAGCGCGGCGTCACAGAGCCGACGCCGGAATTCTCCGCCTGCTTCGGCTCGCCTTTCCTGACGCGCCATCCGTCCGAATACGGCGCGCTCCTGAAGCGCCTCATCGCCGAGCACGATGTTTCATGCTGGCTGGTCAACACCGGCTGGACCGGCGGCGCCCACGGCGCCGGAAGCCGGATGCCGATCAAGGCGACGCGTGCGCTGCTGTCGGCTGCCCTCGGCGGCTCGCTCGACGACGCCGAATTCCGCACCGACCCCTGGTTCGGCTTCGCCGTGCCGGTCGACGTTCAATGTATCGATCCGGCGATCCTCGACCCGACAATTCTGGACCCTCGCTCCACCTGGGCCGACAAGGCCGCCTACGACCGCCAGGCCAAAAAACTCGTCGGCATGTTCATCGACAATTTTGCGAAATTCGAGGATCACGTCGACGACGCCGTGCTGGGTGCGGCCCCGCGCGCGCTGGAGGCGGCGGAGTAGGGGGACGGACTCACAAACACCGTCCAGGGCGCTCCTCCCTTCCCTTTTCCCTCCGCCCGCGCCATGTCTGTCGCCATGGCCGCCGACGACAAGATCATCATTTCGGAAGAAGCCGTCATCCGCCCGGATGACCTCGAGGAGAATTTCATCCGCTCCTCGGGTCCCGGCGGCCAGAACGTCAACAAGGTGGCGACCGCGGTCCAACTCCGCTTCGACGCGGCCGGCGCGGAAGGCCTCTCCGAACGCGTCCGCGCGCGGGTCATCAAATTCGCCGGCCAGCGCGCCACCAAGGACGGCGTCATCGTCATCGAGGCCGGGCGTTTCCGCACCCAGGAGCAGAACCGCGCCGACGCCCGCGCCCGGCTGACCGAACTGGTCGCCAAGGCAGCTGAACCTCCACCGAAACCGCGCAGGAAAACCAAGCCGACCAAGGGCTCCGTCGAACGGCGGCTCAAGACAAAGGCAGGTCGCTCGACGGTGAAGAAGCTGCGCGGCCGCGTGGACAATGACTGATGCCCACTCTCCCGGCGCCGACACTTCCCCAGGGCATCCGCTATTTGCCCGACTATTTCGACCGCGCCGCGCAAGCCGCGCTGGTGGAGGACATCCGCCGCGTCGTTGAGGCAGCACCCCTCTACACGCCTGCCATGCCCAGGACTGGCAAGGAGATGAGTGTGCGCATGACCAATTGCGGCGAGCTCGGCTGGGTCACCGACAAGGAGCGCGGCTACCGCTACCAGCCGACGCATCCGGTTACCGGCGAACCGTGGCCGCCGATCCCGCAAGCGCTGCTCGACCTCTGGCGCGAGGTCGCCGGCCATCCGTGGCCGCCGCAGGCCTGCCTCGTCAATTTCTACTCCGACAAGGCCAGGATGGGTCAACACCAGGACCGCGACGAGTCCGATCTTTCCGCGCCCGTGGTCTCGGTCTCGCTCGGCGACGACTGCCTGTTCCGTGTCGGCGGCACCAAGCGCGGCGACCCCACGTTATCCTTCCGCCTGCGTTCGGGCGACATCGTCGTGCTCGGCGGGCCGAGCCGGCTCGCATTCCACGGCGTCGACCGCATCTATCCGGCCACCTCGACGCTTCTCAAGAGCGGCGGCCGCATCAACCTGACCTTGCGGCGGGTGACCGCCTCGGGGTAGCGCCTCGAAACTTCCCGACCGCGAGTTTACCGGTCCTAAAGGAGCATCCGCTAGTCTGGTCTTGGTATTTCCCAGGGCGGCTTCTTCGCGTCGCGGCGACGCGGGGCGGGAAGGCGCGAATCCGGAGAAGCTGGATGAAGCTCGACGAGGCCGCTGCAGACGCGCCGGAACGCACGGGAGTCTCGATCGTCGTCCCGGTCTATAACGAGCAGGATTCGCTTGCCATTCTGTGCGAGCGGATCCGGGCCGTGATGGCCGCGCAAGCGCAGGACTACGAGATCATCTTCGTCGACGACGGCTCAACAGACGCTTCGCCGGAACGGCTGAAAGAGCTTGCGGGCTCGCTCGACAACGTCAGATGCATCGCCTTCCGCCGCAACTTCGGCAAGGCCGCCGCGCTGGACGCGGGCTTTGCGGCGGCGAGCGGCGAATTCGTCATCACCATGGATGCCGATCTGCAGGACGACCCGCAGGAGATACCGAACTTCATCGCCAAGCTGAATGAAGGCTGCGACGTGGTGTCCGGCTGGAAACGCGTCCGCAACGACCCCGTCCACAAGACCCTCCCGTCTCGGGTCTTCAACGCCGTGGTCAGCCGGCTCAGCGGCGTGAAGCTCAACGATTTCAACTGCGGCTTCAAGGCCTATCGCGCGGAGGCGCTTGAGGGGCTCTCGCTCTACGGCGAGCTTCACCGGTTCATTCCGGTGTTGCTTCACTGGCGCGGCTACCGGATCGGCGAAATCCCGGTCAACCATCATGCGCGGCAGTTCGGCCGTTCGAAATACGGCTTCAACCGTCTCCTCAAGGGCGGTCTCGACTTCCTAAGCGTCATGCTCAACACGCGTTTCGCGACGCGGCCGCTGCATGTCTTCGGCACCGCCGGCGCCATCTTCGGCCTCACGGGAACCGCCATCCTCGCCTATCTTTGCGTGCTCTGGGTCCTCGGGCTCGGCCCGATCGGCGATCGGCCGCTGCTGATGCTCGGCATGCTCCTGGTGATGACGTCCTTCCAGTTCATCACGATCGGGCTGTTGGGCGAGTTCATCCAGCGCCAGGGCTCGAGGGCCGATCGTCCCTACACGATCAAAGCGACGCTGAACCTCGAACACAAGCTTCAGACCGGAGTTCCGGCAGCGCGTCAGCTCGCCGAGATCGCCCGGCGAATGAGAGAAAGCCATCCGGATGAGCAGCACGACAATTCGGTACGACACGACAGAGCGCCATATCGCCAAATACAACAATCCGAACCCGCTCCATCGCCTGAGCCTCGGCCGGTTCCACGCCGCGCTCGCAAGTGAGCTGCGCTCGCTCGATCCCCGGAGCATTCTGGACTTCGGCTGCGGCGAGGCCTTCACGCTCGACGAGCTTGCGCGCCTCGGCGTCGATGTCGACAATTATGAAGGCGTCGATCTGAGGACCGACGCGCTCGAAGCGGCCCGCGCCCGCTGGCCGGAGCTGCGTTTCAGCTGCGCCGACATCCTCGATCCCGCTTTCGACGGCAAGCGCTACGACGTCACCCTCGCTCTCGAAGTGATGGAACATCTCTACGAGCCCGGGCGCATATTGAAGCGGCTGGTCGAGCTGACGGACAAGGCGCTCATCATCTCGGTCCCGCACGAGCCCTGGTTTCAGCTCGTGAACCTCATCAGAGGCCGCGATTTCATCCGGCTCGGCAATCATCCCGAGCATGTCCAGCACTGGAACTCGCAGACCTTCGCGGACTTCATTTCTCCCTACGCCGAGGTGGTGCACATCCGGCGCAGCTTCCCGTTCATCCTGGCGACCGCGCGTCCCCGGCGATGAGTTCGGGGCGATGAGCTCGGAGCGATGAATTCGGTCAGCCTGTCGGACGCCCATCGGGGAGCGGCGGCCCTGCGCGCCTTCGTCACGCCGTGGCGCATGGCCTGGCTGCTCGCCGCGCTGGCCGGCGCGCTGGTGTCTTTTTGGCCGCTCGGCATGGCCGGAGACTACATGAACCATCTGGCGCGCAACCACATCGAGGCGCGGCTGTGGTTCGACCCGATCCTGCATGAAAACTACACGGTTTCGTTCGAAATCATCCCCGATCTCGCCATGGACATGATCGTGCCGTGGCTGTCCTACGCCACCGGCATCTATGCAGCGGGCGCGTTCATGATCTGGGCGGCGTTCGTCTTGCCGCCGATCGCCGGGCTGTTGATCGCGCGGACGCTCCACGGCCGCGTTTCCTGGGTCGCGCTGCTCGGGTTTCTCGCCATGTTCAACCAGAACATGCAGTGGGGCTTCGTCAACTTCGCCGTGTCCACCGGCCTCGCTCTCATCGGTTTCGCATTGTGGATTCGAAGCGGTCCGTCCTGGCGCCGCACCTTCGCCTTCGCGCCTTTCGGCGTCTTGCTGGCGCTCGGCCACGCGCTGGGCTTCCTGCTCCTCGGCTATCTGGTCCTGCTCTGGGAGATCGCGTCCTATGCGGCCGGCCAGCGGGGCTCGCCGGCCGACTTCCTTCGCCAGCTGGCGACCAAGGACGCCGCCGCCATGGTCCCCGGCCTTCTCGTCGTCCTCATAGCGACGGGCGGAGCCGAACAGCTTCCGCAGGCCGGCGTCATCAATTTCGCCCTCGGGCAGAAGATCGACTCACTCTGGTCGGGGGCCGCCTTCTTCAGTCCTTCGCTGGCTAAGCTCGTCACCATCGTGCTGGTCTGCGTGTTCTGGCTTGGGCTGAGGCGCGGCGTCCTGGCGATGGAACCGCGCATGGTCTGGGTCTGCGGCGGCCTCTTGGCGCTGATCGTCGCCCTGCCGACCACCGTGCTCGGCATCTGGGGGCTGCAGTTCCGCTACCAGGCCGTGCTGATCATCCTGGCCGCGGCCAGTGTCCGCGTCGCGCCCGGCCACGACCGGCTGGCAAGGCAGGTCGCCGTGGCGGCGACGCTGCTGCTTGCCGCCGTCTACGCCAACGGCGCCTTTCAGATGGCGCGGATCGACGGTTTCGCCCGCGCCAATCGCGATCTCCTTGCCGGCGTTTCCGAAGGCGCGCGGGTGCTGTCCGCCGGCCACGAAGAGGCCGATCCGCTGCTTGCTTTCCACGCCGCCGCGATCGCCGTGATCGAGCGTTCGGCGTATGTGCCGAACCTGTTCACCAACACCTCGCCCGTCGGCGTTCGCCCTGAAATGCGCGCCTTTCACATGCCGCAGGCCTGGCCGCTGCTCGAAGCGCAACTGGCCGCCTCGGCCTCGCTGGAACCACCGGGATCCGCCAACGGCTACTGGTCGCCGGAATATTATTACGGTTGGCCCCGACATTGGGACTACGTCGTCTATTTCCGCTCGACCCCGGAACAGTCGCTCAGCCATCCATTCCTCTGCCGGCAAGCCGAGGTCCCCGGAGCTGTCCTCTATCGGATTTCCCGCGACGGATGCGCGCCCGACGCCGCGCAGGTCAGCCGTCGCGGAACACCCAGCGACCCAGCACGACATAGTTGACCGTCGGCACGACGATGCAGGCAAGCAGGATGGGAACGACCGCGGGCAGCCCCAGCAGCCCGGTCAGCAGCGCCGGCAGCATCGACACCACCGCCAGCCCGGCCGCGCTCAGCGCGAGAAACCGCGGCAGCTCGAAGGCGTGGCGTCCGCCTGAGACATAGGTCACGTATTTGTGCCCCGTATAGGAGAAGACGGCGGCAAGCCCGAAGGCGAGGACCGAGGCGCCTGTCGCTTCGACGCCAAGGCCGTTCAAGACCAGCGCGAGTACTGCATAGAGCACGGTCGACAGGATGCCGATCGCGGCGAAGCGCGACAGCCGCAGCGACCACAGGCCGCCGATCAGGCGCGTCATCGGGCACATGTGTGTCAGGCTGCCAGCAGAGCGTCTTGCGGCGCCTCGGCTTCGTTCTTGGAGAAAACCGCCAGCAGTGACACGCCGAACGGCAGCGAGGCATTGGCGACGATCAGGCTCTCGGCCGAAAACACCGCCTTCATCGCCGCGTTGACAGGGGCCGGCGGCATCGCCTGGCCCGAAGCCGGGCCGGAACGGCGCAGCCGGTCGGCGAGCCGGGCGAGAACCGCAACCGGAAACAGCGCCGCGTTGGTGTAGGTCAGCTTCTCGATGCTGTAGCCGGCCGCCTGGATGCGCTGCCTGAGCAGGCTGCGCGAATAGCGCCGCATGTGATGCAGCCCGACATCGTGCGTGCTCCACAGCCATTGATGCGCGGGAACCGTCAGCACAACCTTGCCGGTCGACTTCAGCAGCCGGCGCATGGACCGCAACGAAGCCTCGTCCGCCTCGACATGCTCGAGCACGTCGAACAGGCAGATGAGGTCGACCGTACCCGGCGAAACCGGGATGTTGTCCGGCAGATAGCCGTAGAGGAAGTCGCGGCCGGTCTTTTCCCAGGCGATCCGGCGCGCCAGGTCGCTCATCTCGATCGCCTGCACCTCGCCGAACCTTTCCAGCATGGCGATGTTGCCGCCGGTGCCTGCGCCGATCTCCAGGATCTTCGCATCCTTCGGCAGGCCGAGGCCGCGGATGACGGCCTCTCCGATGGCGCGGCGGCCGCAGAACCACCAGTGGTCGTCCTCAGTGGCGGCCATGCTGCGGTAGGCGTCGAGTTCCATCATTTGCCCCCGAAGGTGCGCCGCACGATGTAGATCGGGCGCTGTTTGATCTCGGAATAGACGCGGCCGAGATACTGTCCGATGATGCCGATGCCTAGCAACTGGATGCCGCCGAGGAACAATATGCTGACCAGCAGCGAGGCGTAGCCAGGCACGTCGATGCCGAAGACCAGCGTCTTGGCGACGATCACCAGGCCGTAGAGGAACGACAGGAACGAGATGGTCGCGCCGACATAGGTCCATATCTCGAGCGGCGCGCTGGAGAAGCTGGTGATGCCTTCGAGCGCGAAGTTCCAGAGTTTCCAGCCGGAGAACTTGCTGCGCCCGGCGGCCCGCGGCTCGCGGATATATTCGACCGTCGCCGTGTTGAAGCCTACCCAGGCGAAAAGACCTTTCATGAAGCGGCGGCGTTCCGGCAACGCGCGCAGCGCATCGATGACCTGGCGGTCGATCAGCCGGAAATCTCCGACGTCATGCGGGATCTTCTGGGCCGCCATCATGTTGTGGATGCGGTAGAACAGCGAGGCCGAGCGGTGCTTCATGAAGCCGTCGCTCGACCTGTCGGAACGCCTGGCGACCACGACCTCGAAGCCTTCGCGCCACTTCTCGATCAGCTGCGGAATGACGCTCGGCGGGTCCTGGAGGTCAACGTCGATCGGGATCGCGGCGTCGGCATCGCACATGTCGAGGCCGGCGGTCATCGCCGCTTCCTTGCCGAAATTGCGCGACAGGTCGACGACCCGGATGCGGGGGTCGTCCTGCTGCGCAAGCAGCAGGCAGTCGAGCGTCGCGTCGGTCGAGCCGTCATTGACGAAGATGAAGTCGAAGGAGATGCCCCCCTCGGTCAGCACCTCGGTGTTGCGGTAGACCGCTTCGAGGAACGGGGCGATCGACGCTTCCTCGTTGTGCACCGGCACGATCAGCGCGACGGTCGCAACGCAGACTTCGGGACGCGCTTCGGCCGCAGGCCCGCCCTCCGCCGGCGAATCCGGGGACGCCGTATCTGGGGATGCCAGCCCGGAATGGGGGAAAAGTGCGTTCATCGTCCGCCGCAGCCTCTTTAGACGCAGGCTGGACAATAGATTTACGCGGTTAAGTTAACTTTAAGGTTCCGGGCAGGAGGCCGACAGCGCAAGCGGCGGATCGGCAACCGAAACGGACCGACCGTTGGGACCGCGACGAGCACCGGAAGCCGGAAACCCCGCTGTTTGCAGGTCGATCCAGCCTTGTTCTACAGCTTCCTGAGCGCAACTTGCTCGACGCGGTGATCGGCGCCCTTGCGCAGGATGAGGTCGGCGCGCGGCCTCGTCGGACGGATGTTCTCGCGCAAATTCTTCAGGTTGATGTTGTTCCACAGGCCTTCCGCGATCGCCCGCGCCGCGTCCTCCGACAGTTCCGAATAGCGATGGAAGAACGACGCCGGGTTGCGGAAGGCGGTTTCCCGCAGCCGCATGAAGCGCGCCACGTACCATTCGTGGATCAACTCCTCCTCGGCGTCGATATAGATCGAGAAGTCGAAGAAGTCGGACAGGAACGGCACGAACTTGCCGTCCTTGGGCAGTTCGCGCGGCTGCAACACGTTCAGCCCCTCGAAGATCAGTATCTCCGGCCGGTCGATTGTCACGTATTCGCCGGGCAGCACGTCATAGGTGAGATGCGAGTAGACCGGCGCACGCACATCGGCCTGGCCGGACTTTATCGCAGACAGGAAACGCAGCAGCGCGCCGACATCGTAGCTGTCAGGGAAACCCTTGCGCTCCATCAGGTTCTGCCGGCGCAGCACCGCGTTGGGCAGCAGGAAGCCGTCGGTCGTCACCAGATCGACCTTGGGGCTCGACGGCCAGCGCTGCAGCAGTTCCTTGAGCAGGCGCGCCGTGGTCGACTTGCCGACCGCCACCGAGCCGGCGATGCCGATGATGAAAGGCGTCTTCACCGCATGAGGCACCTGAAAGAATTGGCGCCGCTCGCGGAACAGGGTCTGGCTAGCCTCGACATGCACGGAGAGCAGCCGCGACATCGACAGATAGATGCGCCTGACTTCGTCGAGGTCGATCGGATCGTTGAGCGAGGAGAGCCTGGTTACCTCCTCCTGCGTCAGCGTCAGCGACGCGCCGGCCGCGAATTCCGCCCAGCGCTCCGCCGCATAGAAGCGGTAGGGCGAATACTTTTCCGTCGCGACAAGCTGGTCCTTCACAAGCTGGTCCATCGAAACTCCAGCCCTCCGTTCAGCCCGGCCCGTGGCCCGGCTTGGTCCGCGACGCCTTTTCGGCCAGACCCGACTGCCCCGTGCGCCGCTCGAGTTCGCCGATCACCTCGGATAGGGGAACGCCGGCGAGCGCCAGAACGACCAGCCAATGATAGACAAGATCGGCGCTCTCCGAAACGATGGCTTGCCGGTCGCCGCCCACGGCCGCGATCACGGTCTCGACCGCTTCCTCGCCTAACTTCTTGGCCGCCTTGTCCATGCCGCCGGCAAAAAGCTTGGCCGTCCATGAGCCGGAATCGCCCGAGCGGCCGCGCTCGGCGATGATTCTTTCGAGGTCGGCCAAGGAGAACTGATCGGAAAATTCCCTCATGGCAGGCCGTTTATTGCGCTGCGGCACGAGAGTCCAGACGCATCGGCACGCCAGCCTTAGCCATATGAACTTTCGCCTCGGCGATCGAATAGGTCCCGAAGTGGAAGATCGAGGCGGCAAGAACCGCTGTCGCGTGGCCGTCGCGCACGCCCTCGACCAGGTGGTCGAGCGTGCCGACGCCGCCCGACGCGATCACCGGGACCCGCACGGCGTCGGCAACGGCGCGGGTCAGCGCGATGTCGTAGCCGGCCTTGGTTCCATCGCGGTCCATCGAGGTCAGCAGGATCTCGCCGGCGCCGAGGTCGACGACTTTTCGCGCAAATTCGACCGCGTCGATGCCGGTCGCCTGCCTCCCGCCATGAGTGAAGATTTCCCAGCGGACGGGCTCGCCGGGCGCCGACACCTTCTTCGCATCGATCGCCACAACGATGCACTGGTTGCCGAACTTGTCGGCGGCTTCGGCAACGAAATCCGGATCGTTCACCGCAGCCGTATTGATCGACACCTTGTCGGCGCCTGAGAGCAGCAGTTTCCTGATGTCGCCGACGCTCCTGACGCCACCGCCGACCGTCAGCGGCATGAAGCAGCGCTCGGCGGTCCGCGCGACCACGTCGAAGATGGTCTCGCGATTGTCCGACGACGCGGTGATGTCGAGGAAGCAGAGTTCGTCGGCGCCGGCCGCGTCATAGGCCGCAGCCGCCTCGACCGGATCGCCGGCATCGATGAGGTCGACGAAGTTGACGCCCTTGACGACGCGGCCGTCCTTCACGTCGAGGCAGGGGATGACGCGGGCTTTGAGGGTCATTGCGCCGCTTCTCAGGAGGCCGCACGAACAGACGCGATGCCCGCATAGAGCGAAGGCAAATCGATCGAAACGGGCCTGCCGTCGATAACGAGCGGAACCGAACCGGCCTCGAAGATTTCCGGTTCCTTCCAGCTCTTGTCGTTAGCGCGCGACCAGACCCACATGCGCACTTCGTCCTGCGAAAGGATCAGATAATGTTGAAGCGACGGTAGGCCCTGGTAGTCCCGAGCCTTGGGGCCGAAATCGTCGGCGATACTCGACTTCGACAGGATCTCGGCGATCAGCAGCGGAGACGTGGCCGCAAGCGCTCGTCCATCAACCGCCACCGTATCCACCATGACATCAGGAAATCGAATCCCGTCCGGAGTTTTCACGCCGTGATCGGTCGTTCCCACGTCATAGTTTTCGTCGCCCAGTTGCGCCGCGATCTGGCGCTCGAGCCGGTTGGCCAGCCGCCAGTGATTCCTGGTGACGTTGATCATCATTTCGACCACCCTCCCGCGCACGAACTCCCGCTTGCCCTCGCGCCCTTCGTTCCAGCGCAGGAATTCGTCCGCCGTGGTCGGCATTTTTTGCTGCAGGTTCATGGCGTCAGCCTAGCACAACCGCCTTCTCTTTCACATCGGCCCAGCTGAGCATCAGATCCGCTCCAGCGCGGCGAGGAAATCGACCATCAGCCTGCCGACGGCGGGCGGCACCTCGCCCTTGGCGTCGAAGGCCGGGTCGTAGGCCGAGAGCGTCAGGCCGACAATCGGCACCGAGCGCGCCATGCAGCTTGCCGCCTCGCGCACCGCGTCCGGGTTCGGTCCGCCCGACCGCGCATAACGGTTCACCTGCAACTCGTCGGGATCGTGAACGTCGAGGTCGATGTGCAGATGCGTGCGGTGCGCGCCGGCCTCCTTCAGCCCCAACACCTTGTCGGCGGCCTCGCCCACCTCGGAACGGATGATAGGCAATCGGTCGAGCAGATCCTTCTCGTCCGGATCGAGGTCGCGCGCGTCGACCAGCATGCATCGTGCCGGGTCGACTGCATGGAAGCCGGGAATGGCATTCGCCATCGGCCGCCAGCACAGCCCGAGCGCGGTCGCCAGCGCCATGCCGTCCAGAAAACCATGCGGCGAGGTGTCGGGCGTGTTGATGTCGCCGTGCTGGTCGAACCAGATGATCGAATCGGCCGACTCGCCGGCGACCGCGCCGCAGGTGGTCAGGCAGTTGCCTGCGAGCACCACCGGGAAGCGGCCCTCGGCCTCGCTCTCGACGACCTTTTCCGCAACCGCCTTGCAGACGGCGAAGCCGGTCGCGATCTCGCGATCGTCGAGCCCCTTGATCTTGCCGATCTCCTCGACCGCCACGTCATGGCCATTGAGGGTCAGCATCTCGACCAGCCCGCCCGACAGCAGCGCGTCCGGCCCCTTGCCGAAACCTTCGTGCCGGCGGCCGCTGTCATAGGGCGCCACGATGATGGAAAGCTTCAAGTCAGGACACCTTCGCTTCACGCAGGATCGCCAGCGCTTCGGCCGGGTCGATCCTGCCATCATATAGGGCGCGTCCCGAAATTGCGCCCGCCAGCTTGCTGGCGTCGGGTCTGGTCATGCGCCTGACGTCGTCGAGCGAGGCGAGCCCCCCCGACGCTATCACCGGAATGGACACCGCGTCGGCCAGCGCGATCGTCGCCTCCCAGTTGATGCCCGCCAGCACGCCGTCGCGGTCGATGTCGGTGTAGATGATCGCCGCCACACCGGCGCCCTCGAATTTCTTCGCCAGCTCGATCACGCCGAGGCTCGACGCCTCCGCCCAGCCCTCAACCGCCACCTTGCCGCCGCGCGCGTCGATGCCCACCGCGACCTTTCCGGGAAACTTTTGGCACGCTTCCTTCACCAGCTCGGGCTCGCGCACCGCCACCGTACCCAGGATCACCCGCGCCAGCCCGCGCCCCAGCCAGTCCTCTATCTGGGCAGGCGTACGGATGCCGCCGCCGAGCTGCACCGGGTTCCTCGTTGCCTTAAGGATTGCGCCGACCGCGGCGCTGTTGACGCTCTTGCCCTGGAAGGCTCCGTTGAGGTCGACGACATGCAGCCAGGAAAACCCCTGGTCCTCGAAGGCCTTCGCCTGTGCGGCCGGGTCCTCGCTGTAGACGGTCGCGGTCGCCATGTCGCCGAGTTTCAGGCGAACGCACTTGCCGTCCTTGAGGTCGATCGCCGGAAAGAGGATCATCAGCGGTTGCTCTCGACGATAGCGAA
This sequence comes from Mesorhizobium sp. KR9-304, assembly GCF_040049215.1. NCBI lineage: Bacteria > Pseudomonadati > Pseudomonadota > Alphaproteobacteria > Hyphomicrobiales > Phyllobacteriaceae > Mesorhizobium > Mesorhizobium sp. KR9-304. The sequence continues at coordinate 1,603,064 of NZ_JBDZDN010000001.1, forward strand.
ATACGCCCGCCATCCGGTAGCACTCTTCACAGGCTCTTTCATCACGGCCTCCATTTCAGGAAGTTGGCGATCAGCGCCAGGCCCAGGGCCTGACTCTTTTCCGGGTGGAACTGGGTGCCGGCCAGATTGTCCTTGGCCACCGCCGCCGTCACCGGCCCGCCATAGTCGGCGACCGCCAGCACGTCTTCTGCGTTCGCCGCGTCGAGGTGATAGGAATGCACGAAATAGGCATGCAGGCCCTGTTCGCCGGTCGCGATGCCCTCGAACAGCGGATGCCGGCGCTTCAACGTCAGCGTGTTCCAGCCGATCTGAGGGATCTTCAGCGACGGGTCCGACGGCGCGATCTCCTTCACATCGCCCTTGATCCAGCCGAAGCCTTTTGTCACGACCTTCTCAAGCCCGCGCTCGGACATGAGCTGCATGCCCACGCAGATGCCGAGGAAAGGCTTTGCGCGCGTAATCGCCGTCTCCTCGACCGCTTCCCACATGCCTTCAACCGCATGGAGCCCCGCCGCACAGTCGGCATAGGCGCCGACGCCCGGCAGCACGATGCGGTCGGCCGTGCGAACGCGCTCGGCATCCGCGGTCAGGTCGATATCGGCGGCGATGCCGGCCTCGCGCGCGGCGCGCTCGAAAGCCTTGGTCGCCGAGCGCAGATTGCCCGAGCCGTAGTCGATTATGGCGACACGCATGTCAGCGGTTTCCGGGATAGTCGAACAGGCCTAGCGCCGGACCAGAAGCCGCTCCGGCGGTCAGCCTTGGCTGTATGGGACCTTTCAAGTGCGGAACCGATGACTGCACAGCCGCCTCCGGTACGTCGCCGGCTAAATATCGGATCTCGGCTTCGCCAAGGTCGTTGGCTTCCACGACGCCCCATTCGCTCCAGCCGCGCCGCCTCAGCGCATTGATGCGCAATGCCTGCCCTTCCAGCCCGACAAAAATCGAGACCAGCAAGGAAAGCGCTCCACCGGTGAAGCCCAGGCCGGCCGTCTCGCCCAGCGCCGTCAGCCCGACGCTCACAGCAAAGGCAATCGCCGCTTCGATCCAAAGCCGGTGCCACAACAGCCAGAGCGGCGGCACCAGGAAGGCGAAAAAAGCAACGCCGTCCCGCACGAAGACGGCCCGCTCCGCTGCCTCTGCCGCGTTGGCGGCGGGCGGCTCCATGACAACATAGATCGCCATGACTCAGCCTTTCAGACTGCCCTTGGTGGACGGCACGGCGTCCGGCTGGCGCGGGTCGCGCTCGAGTGCAGCCCGCAGCACCCGCGCCACCGCCTTGAAGCAGGTCTCGGCGATATGGTGGTTGTTGGCGCCGTAGCGGTTCGTCACGTGCAGCGTGACGCCGGCATTCTGCGCCAGCGCCTGAAAAAACTCGCGCACCAGCTCGGTATCGAAATTGCCGACCTTCGGCGAGGAGAAGGCGACGTTCCAGACCAGGAACGGCCTGCCCGACACGTCGATTGCGGCGCTGGTCAGCGTCTCGTCCATGGCAAGGTCGATCGAGGCGTAACGCATGATGCCGCGCCGCTCGCCGAGCGCCTTCGACAGCGCCTGGCCGATGGCGATGCCGGTATCCTCGACCGTGTGGTGGTCGTCGATATGCAGGTCGCCCTTGGCCTTGACGGTCATGTCGATCAGCGAATGCCTGGCGAGCTGGTCGAGCATATGGTCGAAGAATCCGACGCCGGTCGTTATGTCGGCCTTGCCGGCGCCGTCCACGTCGAGCGAAACCGAGATCTCGGTCTCCTTCGTCTTGCGGCTGATTTCTGCGGAGCGCGATGCCATTTCGGGGTCCTGCGGTTCGAAAGCGTGAGCCTTCTACCAGCATGGTCGGGCGATTGCCAGTTGCGATGCCGGGGTTGGTTTCTGGAGGACTTTCGGCCATTTGCAAATCGATCCGCCCTGCATACATATGCCGCAACCCACCTCGTACCGCGCCGGCTGCCTTCCGGGGCTCGCGCGAAATCGGAGCAGCAGAATGTCGAATGAATTGACCATGCACGCCACGACCATCGTGACGGTGCGCAAGGGCGGCAAAGTCGTGATCGCCGGCGACGGCCAGGTCAGCCTCGGCCAGACCATCATGAAGGGCAATGCCAGAAAAGTCCGCCGCATCGGCGCCACGGGCAACGTCATCGCCGGCTTCGCCGGCGCCACCGCCGACGCCTTCACCCTGCTCGAGCGCCTCGAAGCCAAGCTCGAACAGTATCCCGAGCAGCTCACCCGCGCCTGCGTCGAGCTGGCGAAGGACTGGCGCACCGACCGCTATTTGCGCCACCTCGAGGCGATGATGCTGGTCGCCGACAAAAGCGTGTCGCTCGCCATCACCGGCAATGGCGATGTGCTCGAACCGGAGCACGGCGTCATGGCGATCGGTTCGGGCGGCAATTATGCGCTTGCCGCCGCCCGCGCGCTGATCGACACCGACATCGACGCGGAAGAAATCGCCCGGCGGGCGATGAAGATCGCCTCCGACATCTGCGTCTACACCAACAACAATTTTGTCGTCGAAACGCTGGACGCCGCGGCCTGAGCAAGGCGCGGTCCGGTCCTCCTCTCCCCGAGGGGGAGAGGGTGGCCGAGCGAAGCGGAGGCCGGGTGAGGGGGAGCCGCTCAACAACATGACCGCCAGAAGCGCCGAGCCCACCTACGACTTTCGTGAGGTGACCGAGGCCGACCTGCCGATGCTCAGGGCCTGGCTGGCCGAGCCGCATGTCGCTGAATGGTGGGGCGAAGGCCCCGAGGTGTCACTCGCCGAGATCGTCGAGGCCATGGAGAGCGTCGAGACCGAGCCGCTGATCGTCGAGCTCGACGGACGGCCCATCGCCTATGTCCAGAGCTACGATCCGCATCTGGAGGACGGCCACCCCTACCAGGACCAGCCGTTCGGCACGCTCGGCATGGACATTTCCATCGGTCCTCCCGAGCTTGTCGGCAAGGGTCACGGCCCGGCGATCGTCAGGCAGTTCACGGCCATGCTGTTCGAGGAAGGCTGCCCGCGCGTGATCATCGACCCCGATCCAGCGAATGCGCGCGCGGTTCGCGCCTACGAGAAGGCCGGCTTCGTCGCCTTCGATACCCGCACATCCGTCTACGGCCCGGCGCTGATGATGGCGCGCGACGCGGAGGACGGCGAATAATTCCGCATCCGCTCCTCAAAAATGACCGAGCCGCCCCAAATCCGCGGCGAAGTGTGCTTTGGTCGGCGGGTCATTCACGTCGCGAGGGGAATTAAGTGGCTCAACTGACGTCTCACGAGCGCGCGCAATGGGGACTGGACTGGAAGGCAGGCGTGCTCGTCGCCGCCCTGCTGGTCGCGGCCCAGGCGCTGATCCTGCGCATGATGGGTCACATCTGGATCTGTAAATGCGGCACCGTAAAACTTTGGCACGGCGTCGTCGTCAGTCCGGAGAACTCCCAGCACCTCGCCGACTGGTACACGCCGTCCCACGTCATCCACGGCTTCCTGTTCTACCTGCTGTTCTGGCTCATCTTCCGCAGGTCCACCGTGTGGACGCGGCTATCCCTGGCGATTCTGCTCGAAGCCGCATGGGAAATCCTCGAAAACAGCCCGATCATCATCAACCGCTATCGCGAAGCGACGATCTCGCTCGATTATTTCGGCGATTCGATCATCAACTCCGTTTCCGATACGCTGTGGATGGTGCTGGGCTTCTTCCTCGCCGCCCGCCTGCCGGTCTGGCTGACGGTCGTTCTCGCCATCCTGTTCGAACTCGGTGTCGGCTGGCTGATCCGCGACAACCTCACCCTCAACGTGCTGATGCTGGTCTATCCGGTCGAAGCCGTGAAAGCCTGGCAGGGAGGCCTGTGAGCCCTGCATGGCCCGCGCCCTTGCATGAGGGCTTGAACCCCATACATAAGCGGCAACCTTCCCTGCTGTTTCATTGAGTACCCCCCGATAATGTCCACCTTCTCTCCCCGCGAAACCGTTTCTGAACTCGACCGCTTCATCATCGGCCAGAAGGACGCCAAGCGCGCCGTGGCCATCGCCTTGCGCAACCGCTGGCGCCGCCAGCAGCTCGAAGGGCAGATGCGCGAAGAGGTGATGCCGAAGAATATCCTGATGATCGGGCCGACCGGCGTCGGCAAGACCGAGATCTCGCGCCGCCTGGCCAAGCTCGCAGGCGCGCCCTTCGTCAAGGTCGAGGCGACCAAGTTCACCGAGGTCGGCTATGTCGGCCGCGACGTCGAGCAGATCATCCGCGATCTCGTCGAGATTTCCATCGGCCTCGTCCGCGAAAAGATGCGCGAGGACGTCAAGGCGCGCGCCCATGTCAATGCCGAGGAGCGCGTTCTCGAGGCGCTGGTCGGCAAGACAGCCTCGCCGGCGACGCGCGATAGCTTCCGCAAGAAGCTGCGCGACGGCGAGCTCGACGACAAGGAGATCGAGGTCGAGGTGGCCGATACCGGCAACGGCGGCATGCCGGGCTTCGACATTCCGGGCATGCCCGGCGGCAGCGTCGGCGTCTTGAACATCAACGACATGATCCAGAAGGCGATGGGCGGCAAGCGCACCAAGACGCGCAAGACCACCGTCAAGGAATCCTACGACCTGCTCGTCAACGACGAATCCGACAAGCTGCTCGACCAAGACGAGGTCGTGCGCCAGGCGCTGGAATCGGCGGAGAACGACGGCATCGTCTTCCTCGACGAGATCGACAAGATCGCCGCGCGCTCGGGCGTCGTGGGCGGGCCTTCACGCGAGGGCGTGCAGCGCGACCTCTTGCCGCTCGTCGAAGGCACGACGGTCGCCACCAAATACGGGCCGATCAAGACGGATCACATATTGTTCATCGCATCGGGCGCGTTCCACGTCTCGAAGCCGTCCGACCTGCTGCCCGAGCTTCAGGGCCGCCTGCCGATCCGCGTCGAGCTTCGCGCGCTGGAAAAGGACGATTTCGTCCGCATCCTGACCGAGACGGAGGCGAGCCTCATCAAGCAGTATATCGCGCTGATGAAGACCGAGGGCGTTGCGCTCGACTTCACGCCCGACGCCATCGACAGGCTGGCGCAGATCGCCGTCGACCTCAACGCCAATGTCGAGAACATCGGCGCGAGAAGGCTGCAGACGGTGATGGAGCGGGTGCTCGACGAAATCTCCTTCGACGCTCCGGACAGGAATGGTACGACCGTCGAGGTCGACGCCGCCTATGTCGAGAAACATGTCGGCGATCTCGCGAAGAACACCGATCTGTCGCGATTCATCCTGTAAGGCGCGGTCGGGCTTAGGGCGGCGCGTCGGCGACAGCGCGCCGCGCAAAACAGGCCGGCGGGTGTGGCCGATTGGAAGCACAAGGCCGCTTCCCGACATCCTGGAAGCGCAAGGGAACGGTCATGCCCTCGACACCGGCGGGTCGATTCCTTAGTTTGCGCGGCAAGATTGAGGGCGGAAAGGCCCTCGGGTGTGGCGGATGATCGGGCTGGCATTCTCAGGACAGGCGTTGCCGTCGGGCAAATTTTGGGCGCGGGCATTTTTGGCCGCGCTTTTTGTTGTGCTCGGCGCATCCTTCGCCTCCGCCACGACGCTGGTGCCGCCCGGCAACCGCTCGCTCGAACAGCCCGGCGTGCCCGGTGGCTCGTCCAAGCGCACCAAGGCCGGCGGCACCACCTTCGACGCCAAGTACCGCAAGGTCTATGCGCTGCTGAACAACGACGGCGCGTTGCGCGGCAAGATCATCGACGCGGCCAATGCCTATGGCATCGACCCCCTGCACATCGTCGGCGCCATCGTCGGCGAGCACACCTACAATGTCGACGCCTACGACCGGCTGCAGACCTACTACGTAAAGGCCGTCGCCTATCTGAAAGCCGACCTCTCCTTCGCCTATGAAGGCGAGAACGTCGACGACTTCGTCCGGCGGCCGCAATTTTCGGAATGCGCCCAATCGGACAGCTACACGCTGTGGACCTGCCGCGAGAGCGTCTGGAACCGATCCTTCCGCGCCAAGACCGTCGGTGGCGTGTCTTTCCCGGACAATCGCTTCGCCACCGTCTTCTTCCAGCCCTATTATGCCGGCCAGACCTTCGGGTTGGGGCAGCTCAGCCCGCTGACGGCCCTGCAGATGAGCGACCTCGTGCATCAGGTCTCGGGCCTGCCGCCCCTCGACGCCGGCAACCCGAACCAGGTCTACGAGACCATCATGGATCCGGACCTGACGCTGAACTACGTCGCCGCTGCGCTGAAGAAGTCGATCGACTCATATGCCGGGATCGCCGGCTTCGATATCTCGCAGAACCCCGGCATCACCGCGACGCTCTACAATATCGGCAATCCCGACGCCCGCGCCTATGCACTGAAGCGCGAGAACGAGGAGCGCGCGGCGCGCGGCGAAGCGCCCCGCTTCCCGGAGGAGAATTATTACGGCTGGCTGGTCAACGAAAAGCTGCCGGAATTGCAGGCGCTGTTCTGATCGGTTCGGCTCAGCCGGAATCTTTAGTCGTCATTCCGTCCCGGCGCTTGCTGGACGGGGCGCGCTCAACAGCGCGATCATCCGATCCAGAGTCTCAGCGTCTAGGCCAGCTATGCGCTCGGCGAGAAGATTGGCGAGTTCGGTCGCGGCCGGCGACAGTCCCGACGTGTCGATCACCACGCGCGGGCGTGATTGGCCAGCAAGACGCAAGACCTCCTCGGCATCGTCCCAGATGACATTGAAATAGCCGATGATCTTCTGCAGCAGCACCCAGGTCGGCACGCCGCGCCGGCCGTGCTCCAGCGCCGAGAGATAGGCGGCGCTGACGCCGAGCGCGGCCGCCATCTCCTTCTGGCTGACGCCCTTCTTGCGGCGCAGATCGCGCAGCTTGTCGCCGAGCGGCGTCATGCCTTGCGCCTCAGCCGCACATAGAGCGCACCCTCGCCGCCATGGTTGCGCGCCGCCAGATCGTGGCTCGACACCAGCGCGCGGAAGGGCGGCGTCGACAGCCAGGCCGGCACCTGCCGCCTGAGAATACCGTCGCCGCCGGAGGAAAATCCCTTGCCGGTGATGACCAGCACGTAACGCACGCCGCCGGCATGCGCCCTTTGCAGGAAGGACAATAGCAGCGAATGCGCTTCGCTTTGCGTCATGCCGTGCAGGTCGACGCGGCCCTCGATCGGCAGGCGTCCGCGCGCGAGTTTGTCCAGCGTCGGCCGGTCGAGCACATGCGCCACATGCTGTCGCTTCGGCGGCACCGGCGCCTGCGCCGTCGCGGCGGCAGCCGCTGCGGCCGGCTGTTTCTCCAAGGCCGCGGGCTTGGGCGTCTCTTCCTCGACCGGCTTCCTGCCCTTGAGCGGCCTGGCGGATTTCGCCACCAGGCTCCACAGAACCCGGTCCTCGTCTGTGAGTTTTTTGCCCGCCCGGCTCACGGCGACGCGCCCACCAGTGCCTTGGGCAACAGCGCATAAAAGTCCGCCGCGTTGCGCACCACGCCGGCGATCTCCCCCGCCGCGTCGCCTGAGCCGGCGAACAGGTCGCCGCGCGCCGGCCCGACGATCGCCGAGCCTGTGTCCTGCGCAATCATCAGCCGGCGGAATCCCTTCCCGCCGAAAGCCGTGAGCGACGGCGCGTCTATATAAAAAGGCGTGCCGAATGTGTGCAGCAGACGATCGACCGCCACCGAACGGCCTGAGGTCAGCGGCACTTTCGCCGCCGCGATGGGGCCGAGTTCCGCGTCCTCGACCGCCGCCTCGCGGAAAAAGATGTAGGAGCGGTTTTGCCGCAGAATCTCGTCCACGCGCCCGGCATTGTCCGCCAGCCAGCCGCGGATCGATTGCATCGTCACGTCTGCGAGCGGGATCTCGCCGAGGTCGGCGAGAACCCTGCCGATGCCGGTGAAGCGCTGGCCCGACTTCGCCGCATAGGTCACGCGCTTCAACGAGCCGTCGGTCATCTGCAGCCGCGCCGCGCCCTGCACATGGATGAAGAAGGCGTCGACCTTGCTTGCCAGCCAGGCGATCTCCAGCCCGCGGCCCGCGAGCGCACCCTGCTCGATCGCCGCGCGGTCGAAATATTCCACCGGCCCCGTCTCCGTCCTTCGCCCGAACGCAAGATAGGGATCCAGTCCGGCCGGCCGGTTGGCGTCGTCGATGTCGATCAGATCGTCGGGCCGCGACAGCAGCGGCACGGTGAATTTTTCAGTCCTCACCGGCGAGGCTTCGACCACCGGCTCGTAGAAGCCGGTCACGAAGCCGCTTGCCGCCTGTCCTCCAGGCGACACCAGAGCCGGCGTGAAATGCCGCTCGAAGAAGCGCCTGGCGCCACCGCTGTCCGCCGGCGATGTTTCACGTGAATCCGCGTAAGCTTCGGCAAAACTCTGGAAAGCCACGCCGAGCGAGCCCGTCCGATAGGGTTTTGTCAGGATGTGGAAGGCGGAACGCCGGAACGCCTCGAAGGCGGGAAGATGGTCGTCGTCGTCCCAGCCGGGCAGGTCGTCGAAGGCAACAGGCTGGAGAAGCGGTGAGAGCGGCACGGGGTCGGTTCCGGGTACCGCCTTCGCCAATCAATCTTCCTCTTCGGTCGCGACGAGCTTCCAGTTCGGGTCCTTCGAGCGGGTGTCGCGGGCGAACGTCCAGACGTCCTTCACCTCGGCGACCGTCTCGGGGTCGCCGTCGATCACCTCGCCGGCCTTGTTGCGCGTCGCCGAGATGAGCTCGCTGACGATGCGCAGCGTCACATGCGCCTCGCCGCCCTTCATCTCCGCCGCGACGATGGCTGCCTTGTCGATGCCGACGAAGGAGGACTGGATCTTTTCCGACTTGGCCTCGCGATCGGAGATCGCCGCGACAAAACCGTCGAAGACCTCCCGCGACAAGAGGTTCTTCAGCGTCTTCCGGTCACCATCGGCATAGGCCATCACGATCATCTCATAGGCCATCTTGGCGCCGTCGACGAAGGTCTTCGGATCGAAGGACGGATCGGCGTCCTTGATCGCGCGCAGTCCCTTGTTCAGGTCGCTGCCCGGTTTCTCGAAGGCGTCGATTGAGGCATAGCTCTCGTCGCTTGCCTCGCCCGCCGCCTTCTTGCGCGGCAGCGAGACGACGTTTTCGGACTTCGCCGCGGCCTCCTTGGCGGTACGCGCGGCAGTATAGGGGTCGAAGGGCGGACGCTCGTTGCCCGTGCGGCGGCCAAGCACGTTGCGCAGCTGGAAAAAAATCACCACCGCCGCAACGAGGAAAAAAATCGTGCCGAAGTCGAAAAATTCCATGTGTGCCGCCAGTAGATCCCTTGCTTCGGCCCCATGATCCGGCCGTGAAACGGCTCGCCGCGCCGAGCAGGTTCCAATACCTGCATATAGAACGCATGCCGCCATCATTCAAATCAAAGGCGTGCATACCTATCTACCACGGAAAGCGCCAGCCGTAGCGGGCATTTGCCGCGCCGGTTAACGTTTTCGCCCAATTCTGCGGAAAGATACCAACCAACAATGCGATTGCCCGTTATTGCGCTTTTTCTTGTTGCGCTGCCCTTCCTCGAGATCGCCAGCTTCGTGGCCGTCGGGCGTCAGATCGGCGTATTCGCCACCCTGGCGCTCGTCATTGCCGCCGGCGTGCTCGGCGCTATCCTCCTGCGCGTCCAGGGCTTCGGCGTCATGGCCCGCGTCAGCAAGGAACTCGACGCCGGCCAGGACCCGAGCCGCGAGCTCGCCAACGGCGCCATGATCCTCGTCGCCGGCATCCTGCTGCTGATCCCGGGCTTCGTCACCGACATCATCGGCCTGCTGCTCTTCCTGCCGCCGGTGCGCGCGCTCGCCTGGCGCTTCCTGAAAAGCCGCGTCATCATATCGGCCGCCGGTTTCGGCGGTTTCGCGCGACCCGGCGCGCGCGGCAAGACGATCGATCTCGACGCCGACGAATACAGCACTCGGCCCGAGTCCGGGCCTCGCCCGGAATCGCCCTGGCGACGTATCGACCACGACTGAACCCCATGCTTGCGCCAGCCTTTCGGCTGGAATGACGGGTCGCGGCCAAACCTGCTGCCGAACCTTGTCTTGCCCGGACTGCCATGCTAGCCAACGCCCGATTTCAAAACCGGGCCGCTGCGCGGCGGCCCCTGTGATAGTGAACAAGGAACCGGCTCATGGCCAATGAAGAAAAGCCGGCAGGCGCAACCACCAACGGAGACGGCGCCAAAGCGGCACTCAACGTTCTCGCCCAATATGTGAAGGATCTCTCCTTCGAGAGCCCGGGCGCGCCGAACTCGCTGCGCGGCCGCGACAAAGCGCCCGGCATTGCTATCAACGTCAACGTCAACGCCAATCCGATGTCGGAGAAGGAATTCGACGTCAACCTGACGCTGACCGCCAAGGCGTCCTTCGAAAAGGACGTGCTGTTCAACGTCGAGCTGGTCTACGGCGGCGTCTTCCGCATCGAGGGTTTTCCGCAGGAGCACATGCTGCCGCTGCTGTTCATCGAATGCCCGCGGCTGCTCTTCCCCTTCGCCCGCCAGATCATCGCCGAGGCGACCCGTAACGGCGGCTTCCCGCCGCTGATGCTCGATCCTATCGACTTCGCGCAGATGTTCCAGCAGAAGCTCGCCGATGACCAGGCCAAGGCGGCGAAGGTTCAGGTCAGCTGAGCCGCCGAACTTGAGCACGAACGAAACCCGGCCTCGCGCCGGGTTTTTGTTGCGCCCGTTTTGTTGAGCCCGTCGTTTTGCCTGTCTGGCCCTTGTCCAATCCTCGGCCGAACTGCCTTGTCCGCGCCCGATGACAGTCTTGCAAACGCACATGGACCGAACGGCAAGCGGATGGGTCAACGGACTCGTCGGCGTCGTTATCTTCAGCGCTTCGCTGCCCGCCACCAGGGTAGCGGTTCTTGAATTCGATCCGCTGTTCCTCACCGCGGCGCGCGCGGCGATCGCCGGGCTGCTTGGCCTCGGCCTGCTGCTTCTGTTCAGGGAAAAGCGTCCGTCGCGCAGCGATCTGACGTCCCTTTTCATCGTTGCCATCGGCGTCGTCGTCGGCTTTCCGCTGTTGACGGCGCTTGCCCTCCAATACGTCACGTCGGCACACTCGATCGTGTTCATCGGGCTGTTTCCGCTCTCGACCGCGATATTCGGCGTGTTGCGCGGCGGCGAGCGGCCAAAGCCCGCCTTCTGGCTGTTCTCCACGCTCGGCAGCGCGCTGGTCGCCGGCTTTGCCTTGATGCAGGGGCTGGCCGCCTCGCCGGCGGGCGACGCGCTGATGCTCGCCGCCATCGTCGTCTGCGGGCTTGGTTATGCCGAAGGCGCAAAACTGTCGCGCACGCTCGGCGGATGGCAGGTCATCTCCTGGGCGCTCGTCCTGTCGCTGCCGGTGATGCTCGTGCTGTCGATCGCCACCCTGCCGCCGTCGTTTGCGGCGATTGGGCTGCCTGCGTGGACCGGCCTGGCCTACGTGTCGGTCTTCAGCATGCTGGTCGGCTTCGTCTTCTGGTATCGCGGCCTTGCCCAGGGCGGCATCGCCGCCGTCGGCCAGCTGCAGCTGCTGCAGCCCTTCTTCGGGCTGGCAATCGCCGCCGCCCTGCTCGGCGAGCCTGTTACATGGTCGATGCTGTTGATCACCGCCGGGGTGATCGCGTGCGTCTTCGGCGCCCGGAAGTTTGCCAAGTAGAGCAGAAGACGGCTTGGGCTAGTTCCGATAATCTTCCAGCGCCCTGCCAAACGCCCGAATCGCAACACCGGGTTCTATCGCCATCATGGCCTTGGCCATCTCTTTGAAGCTGGACGTTTCAATGCAAACGTCAAACCCCGATTTTCGCTTCGGTCCGGCCGACAAGAACCGAATTGTCACTTCATACAGGCTGACTTCAGCAATGGTGCCTGTGTAAGTCTGACGGCTTCTGCCAGTCGAGTTCGGGAAACGATCAACCCTAATTGCCATGCTTCCCTCCTGTTAGAATCTGCCAAGCGAGGGGCTCGGTCCGGGTTTGCCGATATTACGCCGCTGCCCCCTCGCCCATCTGCAGCCATATGGCCTTCTCGCCGAGATCCTTGACCAACAGGCCGTGCGCCGCGAGATCCGCTTCGGTCAGGCGCGGCGCCAGCGGCACCGGCCTCTGGCGGATGCTGATTTCGATCGTCGTGATCTCGATCGTCGTCGACGAGCCCGAGACGATTGTGTCGAGGCCGAGCGCCGCCTGCTTGCCGCCGATCAGCTCGATATAGACTTCCGCCAGCAGTTCGGAATCGAGCAGCGCGCCGTGCTTGGTGCGGCGGCTGTTGTCGATGCCGTAGCGGCGGCAGAGCGCGTCGAGCGAGTTCGGCCCCATCGGATGCTTGCGCTTGGCGATCGCCAGCGTGTCGACGACGCGGCCCTGGTCGACCGCCGGCTGGCCGAGCCGCGCCAGCTCCGCATTGATGAAGGCGATGTCGAAGCCGGCATTGTGGGCGACCAGATGCGCGCCGTCGATGAAGGCGACGAATTCTTCCGCTATGTCGGCGAAGGTCGGCTTGTCGACGAGATCGGCCGCGCTGATGCCATGGACGGCCTGCGCTTCGGCATTGATCTGGCGGCCCTGCGGATTGAGGTATCTGTGGAAGGTGCGGCCGGTCGGGAAGCGGTTGACCAGTTCGATGCCGCCGAGCTCGATGACGCGCTCGTCGCGCCAGTCCAGCCCCGTTGTCTCGGTGTCGAAGACGATTTCCCGCATCGAATCAGTTTCTCCTTGCGGAAAAATCATGGGATGCATGGCGCGGCCGCGCAAGGTTGGCCTGACCTCTCCCCCACTTTGATGGAGAAGTGTCGAGGCCCGAATGGCCGAGACCATGAGGGCTTCGCTGCCGCAATTGCCCTTTGCCTCAGCGGCCGTCGCGGCGCTATGCTCCCTCCGGCCGCTTCCCCGTCAGCCTCTCGATGATATCCGCCACCGCCTGGCGGGCCGCGTCCATGCCCTCGCCGGTGTCGATGACGAAATCGGCCATGCGCCGCTTCGCCGCGTCCGGCACCTGCTGGACGAGGATTTTCTCGAACTTCTCCTCGGTCATGCCCGGCCGCGACAGCACCCGCTCGCGCTGCACCTGAGGCTCGGCGGTCACCACCGCCACCTGGTCGACGCGCTCCTCGCCTCCCGTCTCGTAGAGCAGCGGTATGTCGACGACCGCCAGCGGCGCGCCTGCCGTATGTTGCCGTTTGAGGAAGGCCGTGGCGTCGGCGCGCACCAGCGGATGCACGATCGCCTCGAGCCGTTTCAGCGCCGCCTGGTCGCCGAGCACGCGCTCGGCGAGCTTGACCCGGTCGACCACGCCGTCCGCCGTCGTGCCGGGAAAAGCGGCTTCCACCAGCGGCACGGCCTTGCCGCGATAGAGCCTGTGCACCGCCTCGTCGGATTCATGCACCGGCACGCCGAAATCGGCAAACATCTTCGCCGTCGTCGACTTGCCCATGCCGATCGAGCCCGTCAGGCCGAGCACGATCATGATTTTGCAGCCGATGCCTTTGCCATGTCGGCGATGATCATCCCACGCAACTCTTCCGTCACCTCCGGCCGTCTCCCGAACCAGCGCTCGAAGCCGGGCGCCGCCTGGTGGAGCAGCATGCCGAGCCCGTCGACCGTCTTCAGCCCGCACCGCCGCGCGGCGGCAAGCAGCGGCGTCTCCAATGGGACGTAGACGATGTCTGTAACGATCGCATGCCGCGGCAGCGCTTGCGGATCGGCCGGCAGTTCGCCGGCTCCCGCCTTGCCGGCCATGCCGAGCGCCGTCGTGTTGACCAGCAGGCCGGCATCCGAAAGCAGCTCTGTCGTCACCGCGACCGGATGCGCCGAGACATCCGGACCGAAGCGGTCGGCTAGCTCGACCGCCCGCGCGAGCGTCCGGTTCGTCACGCGAATGTCGGCAAAACCGCGCTCCTTCAGCGCGTGGATGACCGCCCGCGCCGCGCCGCCGGCGCCCAGCACCACCGCCGCGCCAAGCTTCGTCCAGCCGGGCGCCCGTTCGTCGAGATTGGCCGCGAACCCTTCGGCGTCCGTGTTGCCGCCACAGAGCACCCCGTCCTCGAACCACAGCGTGTTGACCGCGCCGATCCGTTCAGCCGCCCCGTCCCGCCGTACCGCCGCCGCGAAGGCTGCCTCCTTGTGCGGAATGGTGACATTGCCGCCGGCAAAACCTCGCTGCCCGAGCGCCGCGAAGAAACCCGCCGCGTCCTCCGGCGTCACATCGATCGCCTCGTAGCTGCCCGCAATGCCATATCTCCTCAGCCAGTAGCCGTGGATGGCAGGCGAACGCGAATGCGCGATCGGATGCCCGCAGACGAAGGCCTTTTTCGCCATGTCAGCCATCGATCGCGCCGAGTTCGCGCAATTCCTTGAGCAGCGGCAGCAGCGGCAGGCCGACGATCGTGAAGTGATCGCCCTCGATCTTCTCGAACAGCTGAATGCCCTCGCCCTCGATCTGGTAAGCGCCGACCGAGTTCAGCGCCATCGGCCCGACCCGCGCCAGGTGCCTGCCGATGAAGGCCGGCTCGAGCTTGCGCATCGTCAGCCGGGCGATGCCGACGTCGCGCCACAGCGCCTCGCCGTTCCTGGCCAGCACGGCGGCGCTGTTCAGCTGGTGCGTCCGGCCGGACAGCTTCAGCAGGTGCCGCCTCGCATCCTCCATGTCCTTCGGCTTGTGGAACAGCTCGTCACCCAGCGACAGCGTCTGGTCGCAGCCGAGCACCAGCCGGCCGGGCTGCCTTTCGCTGACCTCCAGCGCCTTCGCCTCGGCCAGCACCTGCGCCACGTCTTCCGGCGACGCGCCGGTGCCTTCAAGAGTTTGTTCGACCGCGCGCTCGTCGATATCGGCCGGCACGACGTCGACAACAACCCCCGCCGCTTCCAGCATCGTCTTGCGAAACTGGCTGCCCGACGCCAGCACTATTCTTTCGGCCATTTATTTCCTACCCGTTCGCGTGCCGCCTGTCGCTATAGCACGCCGCCGCCCGACTTCACCTTGCCCCTCAGCGCAACGATCGCCGCCGCCGTCTCCTCGATCGAGCGGCGGCTGACATCGATCATCGGCCAGCCGTGGCGGGTGAATATCTGCCTTGCATAGGTGAGCTCCTCGGTAATCGCCGCGCGATCGGCATAGATCTCGGCGTCGAAACCCGGCGTTGCCCCAAGCAGCCGGTTCTGGCGCACCTGCGAGATGCGCTCGGCCGTTGCGATCAGCCCGACGATCAGCGGATTCTTTGCCCTCGTCAGGCTGTCGGGCACGGGCACGCCGATCACGATCGGGATGTTTGCGGTCTTGATGCCGCGGTTGGCGAGATAGATCGAGGTCGGCGTCTTCGACGTCCTGGATATGCCGACCAGCACGATATCGGCCTGGTCGGCCTCCTCCGGTAGCTGGCCGTCATCATGCTCCATGGTGAAGTTCAGCGCGTCGATGCGGCGGAAATATTCCGCGTCGAGCACATGCTGGGCGCCGACGCGCCGGCCGGCCGGCGTACCGAGATAGGACTGGAAGACGGTAAGCACCGGTTCCAGGACGGACACGCAGGGCAGCCCCATCGCCGCGCAGCGCTCATCGATCTGCCGAGCCAGTCCCTGGTCGACCACCGTATAGAGCACGATGCCAGGCTCCTCCTCTATGTCCTCGAAAACCTTCGCCAGCTGCTTTTCGGTGCGGATCAGCGGAAAGATGTGCTCGATGGCGCGCGCGTCCTTGTATTGCGCCGAAACCGCGCGGCCGGCGGCAATCAGTGTCTCGCCGGTGGCGTCGGAGATCAGATGGAGATGGAAGAAGCTCTGCGGTTTCGTCATTCATACACGGGATTTGGGGGTGGCTGTGATCTGCTGTGGACAAGACGGGAGGATTTCGGCTGCTTCGGCGGGCGACTGTATCAGATGGCCAGATGTCCACAATTCGCCCTGCCTTGGAGATCGTTCTCCGGTCTGGGAAGACTATGGGGACAAAACCAGCCTCCGGCACGCGGCGCCAAACCGTTCTATATCGGGCGTTGCCCAAGTAGCGGCAAAACCACGCAGAATCCGGTTCGTCCCCAGACTTGTCCTTTCCCGGTGAATGTTCGTCCTGTAAGGAAGCTCCACCTTCCGGCAGCTGCCTGGGGACAATTCGCAACCACCGATTCCCACAGAGTCTAAGAACTAGAAAACAGAAAGAATCTAAGTTTTGGTTTTAGAGAGTACCCCGGGACAACGCGTCATGCTGGATGTGCTGAGGGGCAAAACCGCCTTTCCTCCGCCCGTCTGGATGATGCGCCAGGCCGGTCGCTATCTGCCCGAATACCGCGAAACCCGTAAGAGAGCAGGGAGCTTCCTCGACCTCTGCTACAATCCCGACCTCGCCGTCGAGGTGACGCTGCAGCCGATCCGGCGCTTTGGTTTCGACGCCTCGATCCTCTTTTCCGATATTCTGGTCGTTCCGCATGCGCTTGGCCGCGACCTGCACTTCGAGGAGGGACGCGGTCCGCTGATGACGCCGCTCGAGGTGGCTGAAATCGACGGCCTGGAGACGGAAAGGTTTCACGTGAATCTTTCGCCGATCTACGAGACCGTCCGACGCCTGCGCGCCGATCTGCCGGACGAAACCACGCTCATAGGATTCTGCGGCGCGCCCTGGACGGTCGCCACCTATATGATCGCCGGCCACGGCACGCCCGACCAGGCGCCGGCCCGGCTTTTCGCTTACCGCCATCCGCAGGCTATGAGGCGGCTCCTGAAGCTGCTGGCGGACCAGTCCGCGGCCTATCTCATCCGCCAGATCGATGCCGGGGCCGACGTGGTGCAGATATTCGATTCCTGGTCGGGTGTCCTCGATGGGGCCGGTTTCCAGGCCAGCTGTGTCGAACCCGTCGCCGAGATCGTGCGCCAGGTGCACGCCGCGCATCCGGATGTGCCGGTCGTCGCTTTCCCCAAGGGCGCCGGCAGCCGCTACGACGGCTATCGCGCGGCGACAGGCGCCGCCGCGCTCGGCCTCGACTGGACCGTGCCGCTGGCCCAGGCGCGGTGCTTGCAGAAGGACGGCGCCGTGCAGGGCAATCTCGATCCGCAGCGGCTTGTCGCCGGTGGCGAAGCGCTCAGCGAGGGGATCGAAGCGATACTGGACGCCCTCGGCGACGGCCCGCTGGTCTTCAACCTTGGCCATGGCATCACGCCTGAAACGCCGATCGCCCATGTCGAGGCGATGATCTCGCAGGTCAGGAGCGCCCGAAAATGAACGAGAAGACGAGCAGTATCGGACCACGCCCGGGCGGGGCGCAAGCCATGACGCGGGCTCTTGTTGCGGTAGTGGTGTTCCTGGCGCTGACGGCCTTCGTCTTCTGGCTCTACCCCGAAAACTTCTATCTCTGGGCCAAGGCGGTCCATGTTATCGCGGTGATCGCCTGGATGGCCGGCATGCTCTATCTGCCGCGCCTCTTCGTCTATCATTCGGAGGTTCCTGTCGGTTCGCCGCAGGCGGAAACCTTCAAGGTGATGGAGCGCCGGCTGCTGCGCGCCATCATCAATCCGGCGATGATCGTCACCTGGGTATTGGGCCTGTGGCTTGCCTGGGATGGCTTCGGCTTCAAGGGCGGCTGGCTGCACGCCAAGATCGCGCTCGTGCTCGCCATGTCGGGCGTGCACGGCTATCTGTCGGCGTCGGTCCGCCGCTTCGCCGACGACCGCAACGAAAAGTCGCCCCGCCACTGGCGCATCGTCAACGAGATCCCCACATTGCTGATGATCGCCATCGTGATTCTGGTCATCGTAAAGCCGTTCTGACGGCGGCAGCGATTCGTGGCTTGCTCTTTGCGGGCAGCGCCGCTAGAAGACGATTCTTCCTTTCCCGTCCTGTGCCGCCTCCCTGCCCACTGGCCCGGCCGCACCGACGACAATCGCGTTAGACGATCCGCATTCCCCACCAATTTCCCACCCAGAGTCCATCTATATGCAGGAAATGAAACTCGCAGAGTTCAAGAACAAGAAGCCGCCGGAGCTGATCGCTTACGCGGAATCGCTCGAGGTCGAGAACGCCAGCGTCATGCGCAAGCAGGAGCTGATGTTCGCGATCCTGAAGAAGCTGGCAGGCCAGGACATCGAGATCATTGGCGACGGCGTCGTCGAGGTGCTGCAGGACGGCTTCGGCTTCCTCCGCTCGGCAAACGCCAACTATCTGCCGGGTCCCGACGACATCTATATCTCGCCGTCGCAGATCCGGCGCTTCTCGCTGAAGACCGGCGATACGGTCGAGGGACCGATCCGCAGCCCCAAGGAGGGTGAACGCTACTTCGCCCTGCTCAAGGTCAATACGATCAATTTCGACGATCCGGAGAAGATCCGGCACAAGATCCACTTCGACAATCTGACGCCGCTTTACCCGACGGAACGGCTGCGTATGGAGGTCGAGAACCCGACTGGCAAGGACATCACGTCGCGGGTCATCGACTTGGTAGCGCCGATCGGCAAGGGCCAGCGTTCCCTGATCGTCGCGCAGCCGCGCACCGGCAAGACGGTGATCCTCCAGAACATCGCGCACTCGATCACCGCCAACCATCCCGAGTGCTACCTCATCGTCTTGCTTATCGACGAGCGCCCCGAGGAAGTGACGGACATGCAGCGTTCGGTGAAGGGCGAGGTCGTGTCCTCAACCTTCGACGAACCGGCTTCTCGCCACGTGCAGGTCGCCGAAATGGTCATCGAGAAGGCCAAGCGCCTGGTCGAGCACGGCCGCGACGTCGTCATCCTGCTCGACTCAATCACCCGTCTCGGCAGGGCCTACAACACCGTGGTGCCGTCTTCCGGCAAGGTGCTCACCGGCGGCGTCGACGCCAACGCGCTGCAGCGCCCGAAGCGCTTCTTCGGCGCGGCGCGCAACATCGAAGAAGGCGGGTCGCTCACCATTATCGCGACCGCGCTGATCGACACCGGCAGCCGCATGGACGAAGTGATCTTCGAAGAATTCAAGGGCACCGGCAACTCGGAAATCGTGCTCGACCGCAAGGTTGCCGACAAGCGCATCTATCCGGCGATGGACATCCTGAAATCCGGTACCCGCAAGGAAGATCTGCTGGTTACGAAGGCCGACCTGCAAAAGATCTTCGTGCTGCGCCGTATCCTGGCTCCGATGGGTACCACCGACGCGATCGAGTTCCTCATCGACAAGCTGAAGCAGACCAAGACCAACGCGGACTTCTTCGACTCGATGAATACGTGACCCGACGAGGCCGGATGTCGGCCTCGATTCGGACTCGGAACGAGTGGGCGCGACGTTAATGATCCGTTAACCATGATGGATCGGCAGCTGATGCCACGCCCGGCGGCGGTCCTTCGAAGCTCGCTGCGACCGTTCCCGGAAGAGGTCGGCCTTGCATCACGGGTGGCCGTCCTGTGCTAAGGTAAATCAGGCAATGAAGGGGCTCCGCAGCTGCCTGGAGGGAGTGACAGGCAGCTACTCCCCCATCGTGAGCGAGCGGAGCGAGCCTCGAAGGACGCACCGTGAGTTCCATCGACTTCCCCGACACCATCGTCGCGCTATCCAGCGGCCGCTTGCCCGCCGGCATCGCGGTCATCCGCATCTCTGGTAAACAGACTCGATTCGCACTCGAAACGATCTCTGGCGAGCTTCCTGAACCGCGCCTTGCGAGCTACGGCGCCCTGCGCGCGCCCGCCGGTGCAAAGATCGATTCGGGCCTGATACTATTTTTCCCTGCGCCGCGCAGCTTCACCGGCGAGGACTGCGCCGAGTTCCAGATCCATGGCGGCAAGGCGGTGGTTGCCGCAATTCTCGCCGCCTTGACCGGCATCCCAGGGGTCCGCCACGCCGAAGCTGGCGAGTTCACCCGCCGCGCCTTTCTCAACGGCAAATTGGACCTGACTGAGACCGAGGCTCTCGCCGACCTCATTTCGGCCGAGACCGAAGCCCAGCGCCGCCTGGCCGTCCTGAACGCCGACGGCGCCCAGTCGAACCTCTATTCAGGCTGGCGTCAGCGTCTCATCCACGCCAGGGCCATGATCGAGGCGGAACTCGACTTCGCCGACGAGTTGGACGTTCCGGGATCGGTGGCCGATATTGTCTGGGCAGACATGGAAAAGCTGCTCGGCGAGATCCGCGAGCATATAAGTGGCTTCCACCGCGCTGAGATGATCCGTGACGGCTACGATGTCGTCATCGTCGGTGCACCCAATGCCGGAAAGTCCAGCCTGTTGAATGCGCTCGCCCGCCGCGACGCGGCGATTGTCTCCGACGAGCCTGGCACGACCCGTGACTTGGTCGAGCTTGCTTTGGACCTGAACGGCATAAAGGTCCGCCTCACCGACACGGCCGGCATCCGCGAAGGTGCAGGCAAGGTAGAAGCGATCGGCATCGAACGCGCCCGGCAACGCGCCGAGAGCTCCGACCTCGTCCTGCTCCTGATCGACGCTACGGCTGAAGCCCCCGTCTTGCCCGTCCTCGTTAATCCCAATGTTATCCACATAGAGACAAAGGCCGACCTGGTGGCCGGCAGCTTGATAGGAGCCAAGGATATCAGTGCCGTGGCGGGCTTGGGACACATCGCGAACGCACGGGTTATCTCCACGGAGGCTGCAGACCAACCCCTTCTGATGGTCTCTTCCATCACAGGTCAGGGAATCGACCAACTCCTTGGTCTTTTAGCCGAAAGAGCCAAGCATGCAGTGGGCGAAGCCGGCGATGTCCTTCCCTCGCGGCTGCGCCACATTGAACTGTTGCGAGAGACCGCGGCCCATCTGGAATCCGCCTTGGTGGCCGACGGTCGCGGCCTTGAACTTCGCGCCGACGATCTTCGGCTCGCTGCGGACCGGCTCGGCAGGATTTCGGGCGCAGTCGATGTCGAGGACCTGCTCAACGTCATCTTCTCGCAATTCTGCATTGGCAAGTAGTACGGGAAGGGACGACCGGATTCCGGCGTTTCGCATTGCGGCTGAGACGATTAGTGGATCGCCGCTATGCAGGGTCATTTGGTTCGAATGACACGATGACCATGCAGCCTGACGTTATTCTAACCAACTCTTCGCGGCGTACGAACGTCGGCTTGATATAGGTTTTCATTGCCCAGCTCCCGCAATGTGCGTCGACAACGTTTCACGGAACCGGTGCCGCGTCAATTTCCCACGGGTGCGTGATTCACGTGAAACACGCTTCCTCCCCGGGCCCTGCGTTTCACGTGAAACGCTCGTGCCTTCAATGGCTTGACACCTACGCTCATTGCGCACATCTGTCGGCGCAACGAAGCGGAAGCTGACATGACTGGAATCTACGATGTCGTGGTGGTTGGCGGCGGCCATGCCGGCTGCGAGGCGGCAAGTGCTGCCGCGCGCTCCGGTGCCCGCACCGCGCTGGTCACGCTGCGAGCCGACAAGATAGGGGCGATGTCCTGCAATCCGGCGATCGGCGGGCTCGGCAAGGGCCATCTCGTGCGCGAGATCGATGCGCTGGACGGCCTGATGGGCCGTGTCGCCGACGCCGCGGGAATCCAGTTCCGCCTGCTTAACCGTCGCAAAGGTCCGGCCGTGCGCGGTCCCCGCACGCAGGCGGACCGCAAGCTCTATGCCGCCGCCATGCAGCAGGCCATCGCCGGACAGGATCTGCTTGATGTCGTCGAAGCCGAGGTTGAGGACCTCGACCTGGACAATGGCTGGGTTGCCGCCGTCCTGCTGGCCGACGGCCGCCGCCTCACCTGCGGCGCCGTGGTGCTGACGACGGGTACCTTTCTGCGCGGCCTCATCCATATCGGCGAAAGGAAGATCGTCGCCGGGCGGATGAACGAAAAGGCGTCCATGGGCCTCTCGGCGACCATGGCTCGCGCCGGCTTCAAGCTCGGCCGCCTCAAGACCGGAACCCCGCCCCGGCTCGACGGCCGCACGATCGACTGGGCCTCGCTGGAAATGCAGGCGGCCGACGAGGACCCCGTGCCCTTCTCGCTGATGACAGACCGCATCGCGAACCGTCAGATCGAATGTGGCATCACCCGCACGACTCCGGCGACTCACGACGTCATCCGGACGAATCTTGGGCGCTCGGCGATGTATTCGGGATCGATCGAAGGTGTCGGTCCCCGCTATTGCCCGTCCATAGAGGACAAGATTGTGAAGTTCGGCGATCGCGAAGGCCACCAGATCTTTCTGGAGCCCGAGGGTCTGGACGACGACACCGTCTATCCGAACGGTATCTCGACCTCGCTGCCCGAGGATGTCCAGCTCGAGATGCTGAAGACCATCCCCGGACTGGAAAGGGCGGTCATGCGTCAGCCAGGCTATGCGATCGAATATGACCATGTCGATCCGCGCGAGCTGGAAACCACGCTCGAGACGAAGCGCGTGCAGGGACTTTTCCTTGCCGGCCAGATTAACGGCACAACCGGCTATGAAGAGGCGGCTGCGCAGGGAATTCTCGCTGGTTTGAACGCCGCCAGACGTGCTGTGAACAAAAATCAGGTCACGCTTAGCCGCACCGAGGCCTATGTCGGTGTAATGATTGACGATTTGACGATGCGCGGCATCACCGAACCCTATCGTATGTTCACGTCCCGCGCGGAGTTCCGCCTATCGCTGCGCGCCGACAATGCCGACGAACGCCTGACTCCGCTGGCCATCAAGCTCGGAATAGCCTCGTCCGAGCGTACCCGCCGGTACGAAAGCATGCGCGAAGTGCTTGATTCGGCTCGGGTCTTGGCGAAGAGCCTCACAATCACGCCGAATGAGGCCCGCAAGCGGGGCCTCGAACTGAACCAGGATGGCATCAGGCGGTCCGCCTACGACCTGCTGGCTGTCAAGGATACCAGCGTGAACTCGCTGGCGGCGCTTTGGCCAGAGCTCGCTTCAGTCGATGCAAAAACCGCCGAACGCCTTGAAACTGAAGCGAAATATGCGGTCTACCTCGATCGCCAGGCGGCGGATGCCATCCAGATCCGGCGCGAGGAACAGCGGGCCATTCCGCCCGGTCTCGATTTCTCCGGCGTGCCTGGATTGTCGAATGAAATCAAGCAGAAGCTTCGTGCGCGCAGCCCCCGATCCTTGGCCGAGGCTCAGCGGATCGACGGCATGACCCCTGCGGCGGTGGCGTTGATCGTTTCGCATATCCGGCATTCCGAGCGCCTGCAAGAAGGTGCCGTTTGACGAATAGTGACAAGTATCAAAGCCTTATCCATATTGCCGGCCCCGTTTCACGTGAAACATTCGAAGGCTTGGAGGCCTTCGAAGCGATGTTTCGGACCTGGGCGAGCCGCATTAATTTGGCCGCGCCATCCACTCTGGACGACCTCTGGAACCGGCATATTCTGGATAGCGCGCAACTAGCGCCTCTCGCGCCGAATGCGCTCCGCTGGCTGGACCTCGGCTCGGGAGGTGGATTTCCGGGGCTTGTTCTTGCCTTCTTGCTCAAGGATAGGCCTGGCGGGCATATCGATCTCGTCGAGAGCAACCGCAAAAAGGCGGGGTTCCTGCAGGCTGCCGTGGGCGAATTCGCGCTGCCTGCCCGCATCCACGCAAGCAGAATTGGGCCGGGAATCAAAGGGTTGCAGCCACCCGACATCGTCACAGCCAGAGCGCTGGCGCCATTGCCCGAGCTGCTCGACCTTGCCTTTCCCTGGTTGTCGGTCGGCGCAACGGGTCTTCTGCATAAAGGTCGGGATTACGGCCGAGAGGTTCAAGAAAGCGCTCTTCTGTGGCAATACGATCTGATAGAACACCTAAGCAGGGTCGATACCGGCGGCGTTATCCTTGAGATCGCCAATCTCAAGCGCCGCTAACAGTCGATCGCTGACGCTGAAAAACCGATTGCATACAGAGGCTTACAATGAAGCCCGGACCGCGTATCATAACACTCGCCAACCAGAAGGGCGGTGTCGGCAAGACAACAACCGCCATCAACCTCGCTACGGCGCTCGCCGCGATCGGCGAGCGTGTGCTCATCGTCGACCTCGATCCGCAGGGAAATGCCAGTACCGGCCTCGGCATCAACCGGCGCGAGCGCTCGGCGTCGTCGTACGACGTACTGACCGGCGCGCTGACGCTTGACGAAGCCGCCATGCCGACCGCAGTGCCCGGGCTGTCCATCGTGCCGTCGACGCTCGATCTCCTCGGCATCGAGATGGAAATCGCCGGCACGCCCGACCGGGTGCTGCGGTTGCGCAACGCAGTCCACGCCTCGGCCAGCCGTTCGGCTGCCTTCACCTACATATTGATCGACTGCCCGCCGTCGCTCAATCTTTTGACGCTGAACTCCATGGCAGCGGCGGATTCAGTGCTGGTTCCGCTGCAATGCGAGTTCTTCGCGCTGGAAGGATTGAGCCAGCTCTTGGAGACAGTCGAGCAGGTGCGTAACTCGATTAACCCCGACCTGACCATCCAAGGCATTGTGCTCACCATGTTCGACGGCCGCAACAGCTTCGCCCGGCAGGTCGTCGACGACGTTCGCGAACATATGGGCGAGAAGGTCTATGAGACAGTGATCCCGCGCAATGTCAGGGTTTCCGAGGCGCCGTCCTACGGCAAGCCGGCGATCCTCTACGACCTCAAATGCTCCGGCAGCCAGGCTTATCTGCAGCTTGCCTCGGAGGTGATCCGCCGCGAACGCCGGCTTCGCGCAGCGTAAAGCTCGATTCGGTATCGAAACAAACTGGATTCATGATGAACGAAGACCAATCCAAGAAAAGGCTGGGCCGCGGGCTTGCCGCGTTGATCGGTGAAATGGACCGGCCCGCACCGCGCGAAGAGAAACAGTCCACACAGGTCGCCGCCGCGGACGGCCGTGTGCCGATCGAGTTCGTATCGCCCAATCCGAAAAACCCGCGTCGCAGCTTCGCCGAGCCCGAACTTGCCGATCTCGCGCAGTCGATCCGCGAACACGGCATCGTTCAGCCGGTGCTGGTGCGTCGCAAGCCCAACGGCAAATATGAGATCATCGCCGGCGAGCGCCGCTGGCGTGCCGCGCAGCGTGCCGGGCTGAACGAGATTCCGGTTCTGGTGCGCGACGTTGACGACCGCACCGCCCTTGAACTTGCCATCATCGAGAACGTCCAGCGCGCCGACCTCAATCCGGTGGAGGAGGCGCAGGGCTACCAGCAACTGATCGACGAGCACAATTACACGCAAGCCGATCTGGGCAACGTCATCGGCAAGAGCCGCAGCCATGTCGCCAACACGCTGCGCCTGCTCAAGCTGCCCGAGGTGATCCGCGACCTTCTGGTCGACGGCACCCTGTCTGCCGGCCATGCCCGCACGCTGGTGACCGCCAGCGATCCGGCCGGCCTTGCCAAGCGCATCGTCGAGGGCGGGCTTTCGGTTCGTCAGGCGGAGGCGCTGGCGCAGCAACCCGACGCCGGCGCGCCAAAGGCGCGCAAGCAGTCACAGCCAAGTGAGAAGGACCCGGATACGCTGGCGCTCGAGAAGCTGCTCTCCGATGTCACCGGCCTTCACGTCGCCATCTCGCACAAAGAGAAAGGCGGGGAGGTTCGCCTCGGCTATCGCACGCTCGATCAACTCGACGATCTTTGCCGGAGGCTACAACAGTAGCTGAAAACCGTTTTTACTCAGTCGTTTAGCGATATAGTTAGCCGGCTCATCTCCTTTGGCCGAGCCTGGCGCCTTCAACGGCGATGCCAAGCAGCGCCTGCCTGGCGATCTCTACCGACAATTCCGGGCGCTGGCGTGTCGCAAGCACCGCGGTCTGAAGCCGCGCAAGCCCCCGTTGCAGCGCCTCCGTCGACCAGCGATCCAAGGCCCGCTCGACCAGCTTGCGCCGTGCGAAAAAGACCGGTGGCCTCGCGGCCGCAACGGCGGCCGCGGCATTGCGACCCGTCATGCTGGCGCGCATCAGATGCAGGGACTGCATCTGCCTGATCGCCGCCGCCAGCACCAGATAGGCCTGGCTGCCGCCGAGTGCCTGGCGCGAAAAAGCCTGATCGAAGGCGTCGATCTTGCCGTCGAGCATTGCGTCGACGGCGTCGTCGAGCGATATGCCGGAAACGTCGCCGGTCATGGCGAGTACGTCGTTCAGTTCGATCTCGCGTTTGCCATGCGCGTAAAGCGCCAGCTTGGCGATCTCGCCGCGCGTCGCGAGCCGGTCGCCGCCGAGATTGCGGCGCAGTGCGTTACGCGCCTCCATCGCGATGCCAATGGCGGTCTTGGCGAGCTCGTCGTCAATCACTGAATCGATGTCGCGGTCCTCGTCGCCGTAACAGGGTAGCGCCATGCCGATAGCACTCGTTTCGACCGCCGAGCGCAGCGGGGCGCCCTTCTTCAGGTCGCCGGCCTCGATCAGGATGACCGCGTCGCGCGGCGGTGCGGCCGACAGCGCCTTGACGTCGTCGGCCAGCGACTTCTGGGCGCCCGCATTGCGCACCCAGAGGAGGCGGCGGCTGGAGAACATCGGCACGGTGCGCGCCTCGTCGAGCAACCGGCCCTGGTCGCGCTCTGCTTCACCCGCATCGAGCCGAACGACCGAGAACGGATCGTCGAGCGGCAGCCCGGTCTTTTCCGCGAATGCCTTTGCCCGCTCCGACACCAGCCCGCGGTCGGGCCCATAGATCAGGACGATCAAGACGTTTTCGGGCGGCCGTCGCAGCCAGCCTTCGACCTCATGTGCTTTCTTCTGCGCCATTGGCGCTGGATAGCATGTGCCGCGCGAGTTGCGAACGCTTTTGCGTCGCGCGTCGCCACTTGCGCCAGTTCGATATTTGAGACGGGCCAGACAGGCTGGTGCGGGCATCAGGCATGCTGGAGGCCCCGTGCCCCCTTGACCGCATGGCCAAGGACGCGGTCAATCGCCTGACGTCGCCGGGGGAGCCGGCAAATCAGACTGCCGGAACGCCCGATGCACAAACCGCATCCAGCTACAGAATTTCCCGACTTCGGCCTGACGCCCGAGGAGCGCCGTTTCGCCGTGCGCGGGCACTATTATGAATATCCTGGTATGGACGGCGAGCGCGGCGAGATCTGGTGCTACACGGACCGCTTCTCCTACCGACCCGGCGAGGTCGCTTACCTTCATGCCAGCACGACCGCGGAAAGCTTTGCGATCCGCATCCTTCGCGACGGCGCAAGCGAGACAAAAGTTTTCGAACAGCACAACACCGCTTGCCGCTGGCAGGACACGCCGGATCAATGCTCGGTCGAGGGGTGCGGGTGGCAGCCTGTGTTGGAGATTGCGATCGGCGAGGATTGGCCGTCCGGCGCCTACCGCGTAACGCTTATGGCCGAAGGTCGCGATGGCTCCAACATCACTTGCCACCACGTCTTCATCGTCACTCCGAAGCCCGGCAAAAAATCCGGTCGCGTGCTGCAGGTGGCGGCGACCGGCACGTGGACCGCGTACAACACATGGGGCGGCTCGAACGCCTATCAGGGGATTACCGGCCCTGCCCGAGACCAGTATTCGCCCATGGTATCGACACAGCGTCCCTGGTGCCGCGGCTTCGTCGTGCTCCCGCCAGAGGCGCCGCGCGTGCCACTGGAAGTCTCCATGCCGCCGAAAACCGTACCGCGGTACCCGCATATGGAATGGGCATTGGCGACCGGCCACTCCAAGAAATACGCCTCGGCCGGTTGGGCGAGCTATGACAGCCACTTCTTCCGCTGGGCCGAGGCCGCCGGTTATGCGGTCGACCTCGTCAGCCAGCACGATGTGCATTTCACGCCGGAAATCCTCGCCGGGTACGATTGTGTCGTCTTCGTCGGCCATGACGAATACTGGACCTGGGAGATGCGCGACGTCGTGGACCACTATGTCGAGCGTGGCGGCCATGCGGCGCGTTTCGCCGGCAACTTCATGTGGCAGACCAGGCTCGAGGACGAGGGCAGGCGCCAGGTCTGCTACAAATACCGCGCCCGCGCCGAGGACCCGGCATACCGGACAGCCGATGTCACCCGCGCCACCAACTCCTGGGACGCGCCCGAGATCGGCCGGCCCGGCGTGAAGACCTTCGGCCTCAATTCGTCCAAAGGCGTCTACGCAGGCTGGGGCGGCTGCACGCCGCGCGGCGCGCGGGGCTTTCCCGTCTACCGGCCGGAACATTGGGCTTTCGCCGATACCGGCCTGTTCTACGGCGATCTTCTCGGCGCCGACAGCCATGTCTATGGATACGAGGTTGACGGACTCGACTACGAGATACGCAATGGACGGCCATATCCGACCGCCACGAGCGGCGCGCCGGACAGCCTCGAAATCCTGGCGATGGGCATGGCGAGCCAGGTCGAGGAAGCCGACTTCCTCACCATCGAGGATCAGTTCTTCGGCGACGAGGACGGCCGCTTCATAGCCGATATGCTCTATGGCGAAGCCAGCGACGAAAACCTGGAAAAGGTCCGCTACTCGAACGGCATGATCGTCAATTTTTCGCGCGGCAAGGGCGAGGTGTTTCACGCCGGCAGTTGCGAATGGGTCGCCGGTCTGTTGCGGCGCGACGCGATGGTCGAGCGCGTCACCGCCAATGTGCTCGACCGCTACCTCGGTAACAGCCGGTGAGGATTTCATGAAAGCAGACGCAACACCGCGCCGGAACCTCTTCCACTTCACGCGGCTCCCGCGGCCGCTGGTCGACCGCGCCGGCGGCATCTATCTGTGGGACAGCACAGGCCGCCGCTACATCGACGGATCGAGCAGCGCGGTCAACGTGAACATCGGCCATGGCAATCGCGTGGTCATCGACGCGATGAAAAGGCAGATGGACCGGGTATCGTTCGCCTATCCGATTCACTTCGAGAATGAGCCGGCTAATGATTTGGCGAGCAAGCTGGCCGCGCGCTTGCCGGAAGGGTTGGAGCGCATCTATTTCGTCTCGGGCGGATCGGAGGCCGTAGAGGCCGCGATTAAGCTGGCGCGGCAATGGGCGGTGGCCACCGGCCAGGAGAAGCGATGGAAGGTGATCGGCCGCATGCCTTCCTATCACGGCATCACCATGGGCGCGCTCGAGCCGACCGGCGACGACGTGCTCACCAAGGTCTTCGAACCGATGAGCAGGCCGATGCCGCTGATTCCGGCGCCTTTCGTCCATCGCGACCGCGACAATCTCTCGCTGGAAGAACGCGGGCTCAAATATGCCGACATGCTCGACGCGAAGATTATCGAGGAGGGAGCAGACAGCGTGCTCGCCTTCATCATGGAGCCGATCGGTGGTGCCGCAACAGCCGCACTCGTACCGCCCGACAGCTATTTTTCGCGCATCCGCGAGATCTGCGACCGCCATGGCATCCTGCTCATCCACGACGAGGTGATGACCGGCGTCGGCCGTACCGGAAAGTTCCTCGGCGGTGACCACTGGAACTGCCGACCGGACATCGTCGTGCTGTCGAAAGGCCTGTCGTCGGGCTATGCGCCGCTCGGCGCGATTGCCGCGCCGGAACGCATCGTCGGGCCGGTGATCGACATGGGCGGCTTCCTGCACGGCCACACCTATGGCGGCAATCCGGTCTCCTGCGCGGCGGGCCTCGCGGTGCTCCAGGAGATCGACCGCCTGCATCTCATCGACAATGCGGTGGCGATGGGCGAGATGCTGAAAGGCGAGCTCGAAAAACTGTCGCAGCGTTTTCCGTTCGTGGCGGATGTGCGCGGCAAGGGCCTGCTGCTCGGCGCGGAGATCTATGCCGATCCAATTGCGAAGACGCCGCTGCCGCGCGAGGTTAATGCCAACGTCCGGCTGATCGATCTTGCCTTCGAGCGCGGGCTGATCGTCTATTCGCGGCGCGTGCGTGGCGGGCCGGAGAGCGACAATTTCATGGTCTGTCCGCCGCTCATCGTGTCGCGCGCGGAGATCGCGGAGATCATGGCGATCCTGTCCGACACGCTGGAAGCGCTGGCCGGCGAACTCGGCCTGCCGGTCAACCGCTGAGGCGCGAGAAGCATGGCAAGGAAGAAGGTCGTCATCACCTGCGCGGTCACCGGGTCGGTGCATACGCCGACGATGAGTCCCTATCTGCCGGTGACGCCGGACCAGATCGCGGCGGAAGCGATCGCGGCGGCCGAGGCCGGCGCATCGATCCTGCATCTCCATGCCCGCGACCCGCGGAACGGACGGCCCACCGCCGATCCGGAGATGTTCATGCAGTTCCTGCCGCGCATCAAGCAGGCGACCGACGCGGTGATCAACATCACCACCGGCGGCTCGTCGCTGATGACGCTCGACCAGCGGCTGGCCGCGCCGCTGAGGGCCGAGCCCGAAATGTGCTCGCTCAACATGGGCTCGATGAATTTCGCGCTGTTTCCGATGCTCGACAAACCAAGGGAATGGAAACACGAGTGGGAGCCGAAGCTGCTGGAGGCCACGCGCGACACGATCTTCAAGAACACGTTTGCAGACATGGAGACGGTGCTGGAGAAGCTCGGGCGCGGCTGCGGCACGCGCTTCGAGTTCGAATGCTACGATGTCGGCCATCTCTATTCGCTGGCGCACTTCCTGGAACGCGGCCTCGTCTCGGGGCCGCTCTTCATCCA
Source organism: Mesorhizobium sp. KR9-304 (assembly GCF_040049215.1). Lineage (NCBI taxonomy): Bacteria > Pseudomonadati > Pseudomonadota > Alphaproteobacteria > Hyphomicrobiales > Phyllobacteriaceae > Mesorhizobium > Mesorhizobium sp. KR9-304. The sequence goes on from NZ_JBDZDN010000001.1 coordinate 1,633,405, forward strand.
GTTCGTGTTCGGCATTCTTGGCGGCATCGGCGCCGACCCGGAAAACCTCACTCATATGAAGCGCATCGCCGACAAGCTGTTTGGAGCCGACTACGAATTCTCCGTGCTCGCCGCCGGGCGTCACCAGATGCCCATGCTGTCGATGGCGGCCGCGATGGGCGGCAATGTGCGCGTCGGGCTGGAGGATTCGCTCTTTGACGGACGCGATCTGGCGAAATCCAATGCCGACCAGGTGCGCCGCATCCGGTCGATCCTCGATGGCCTGTCGCTGGAGGTCGCCACGCCCGCCGAAGCGCGAGCGATGCTGGCGCTCAAGGGCGGCGACAAGGTGGCGTTTTGAGCAGGCATGACGGTAAGCCATGACTAACGCATTGGTCTCGGTCCGCTTTGCCACCGTCGCAGATGCCGACGACATTTTCTCGGCGCTGGTGGGGATCGCCGAAACGGTTAAGGAGTTGCACAAGCTGAAGAGCACCGTCGACGACATTCGTCGTTTCGGCTTTGGCGAAGCGCCGGCTTTCGAGACGCTGATCGCCGAGTTTGACGGACGCTTCGCGGGATGCTGCCTGTACTTCCCGAGCTTCTCTACCTGGATCGGAAGGCCGGGTGTCTATGTCCAGGATTTCTACGTAGCCGCTGACTTTCGCGGCCAAGGCGTCGGCGAGAGGCTGCTGCAGCGGCTAGCTGCCGTCACGCGCGCTCGTGGCGGCTGCTATATCCGCCTTGCCGTCGATACCCTGAACTATCGGGCGCAGGCGTTTTACACGCGCGTTGGCATCAAGCACTCGGATACAGAGCAGATCCACGCCGCCTATGACCAGGATTTCGATGCGCTGGCGGACGCCGACCGGGACGATCGGCCGGCATCGGATTGATCCGAAAACCGCTTCGCACTTTTCGGTCCGATGCCCTAAGGGGGAAAGATGAAAGCCTATTTCGCCGACGAGCAGCGCCGCCACGACCCGAAGTCGTTTCTCTCCTCCGGCGCGCCTAAACCAAACCCGGAGGTGCCGGAGCGTATCGAGCGGCTGCTTGCCGGCGCGACGGCCGCCGGCTGCACCATCGAGCGTCCCAAGAGTTTTGGGTTAGGTCCAATCGCAGCGATCCACACGCCGGAATATATCGAGTTCCTGCAGCGCATCTATGAGCGCTGGCAGCGCATAGACGGCGCGTCGGCCGAGGTGATCCCGAACATCCACCCGATCGCGCGCGGCGGTTCCCGTCCGGATTCGGCGGTCGGCCAGGCCGGCTACCACATGGCCGACACATCCTGCCCAATCTCGGCCGAGACCTATGACAGCTCATGCTGGAGCGCCTGGACGGCGGTTGGCGCGGCGGAAGCGGTCGAGGCCGGCGCTTCGTCAGCCTACGCGCTCTGCCGGCCGCCGGGGCATCACGCCTTCGCCGATGTTGCCGGCGGCTTCTGCTTCTTCAACAATTCGGCGATCGCTGCGCAGCGTCTGCGCCAATACGCCGACCGCGTCGCCATTCTCGACGTCGATCTCCACCACGGCAACGGCACGCAAGGGGTCTTCTACCGGCGCGCGGACGTGCTCACCGTCTCGCTCCATGCCGATCCGGTTCGCTTTTACCCCTTCTTCTGGGGTTACGCCGACGAACGCGGCGAGGGCGCCGGACTGGGCTACAATCTAAATCTGCCGCTGGCGCGAAAATCCGGCGACGAAGTCTTCCTTGAAGCACTTGCGGCCGCCATCCGCCGCATCGACGCCTTTTCGCCGGACGCGCTTGTGGTTGCGCTCGGACTCGACGCCTTCGCGGGCGATCCGTTCGGCGGCCTGTCCGTGACGACATCAGGTTTCGCGCGCATCGGTGAAACGATCGCGAGGCTCGGCGTGCCGACCGTCATAGTTCAGGAAGGCGGTTATCTCTGTGACGCGCTGTCAGGCAATTTGACCGCCTTCCTCACCGGATTTGCGGCCCGCCACAAGACATCGCCATAAAATTCAACCTTTTTGGCCGCTACTGGACCATGGCGGGCGATTCAGTGCAGACTTGGTCCGACCAGCATGGGACCGAGGGGATGCGGGGCCGGCTGGAATAGAGATGGGAACGCCGTCATGGACGCAGTAGCGGAAAACAGGCAGGAAACCAAACCTCCATTCGACCAGAGCCGCGTCGACCGGCTGATGGAGGAAGCGGATCTCGATTTCCTGGTCGCGGCCTCGAAGCACAACGTCCAGTATATGCTCGGCGGCTACAAGTTCATCTTCTTCTCGGCGATGGATGCAATCGGCCACAGCCGCTATCTGCCGCTCGTCATCTACGAGAAGGGCAAGCCGGACAACGCCGCCTATATCGGCAACCGGCTTGAGAGTGGCGAGCACCAGAACCGTCCCTTCTGGACGCCGACCGTGCATACGTCGACCTGGGGCTCGCTCGATGCGGCTTCGCTCGCCGCCGAACACTTCGCCAAGCTCGGCCGCACCGATGCGCGCATCGGTATCGAGCCTGCCTTCCTGCCGTCGGACGCCTATATCGCGCTCAGGAAAGCGCTGCCGGAAGCACGCGTCTTCGACGCCACCCACACTTTCGAGCGCATCCGCGCGCTGAAGACGCCCGAAGAGCTCGAAAAACTGCGCACTGCCTCCGAGCTGATCACCGATTCCATGCTCGCCACGATCGCCGCCACGCATGAAGGTTCCACCAAGATCGACATCATCGAGCGTCTGCGGCGTGAGGAGACGAACCGCGGACTGCAGTTCGAATATTGCCTGCTGACGCTCGGTTCCAGCCACAATCGCGCCGCCTCGTCGCAGGCCTGGGCGAAGGGCGAGGTGCTGTCGATCGATTCCGGCGGCAATTACCATGGCTACATCGGCGACCTCTGCCGCATGGGCGTGCTCGGCGAGCCGGACAGCGAGCTGGAGGACCTGCTTCTGGAGATCGATGCGATCCAGAAGGCCGCGTTTTCCAAGGTCCGCGCCGGCGCAATGGGCGAGGACATCATCATTGAGGCTGAAGCAACGCTGAAGACCTCTCCCTCGGCGGCCTTCACCGACTTTTTCACTCACGGCATGGGCCTCATCACCCATGAAGCGCCCTTCCTGATGACCAACCACCCGGTCACCTATGAGGGCGTCGATGCCGACCGCCCGCTGGAGAAGAACATGGTCATCTCCGTCGAGACGACCATGCTTCATCCCAAACGCGGCTTCCTCAAACTCGAGGACACGGTCGCGGTGACCGCCGACGGTTATGAGATGTTCGGCAACGTCGGCCGAGGCTGGAACCGCGGCGGCACGGCCTAGCTAGGCACTCACAGCCGGTTCCGCCCGAACGGGTTCCACCGCACGGTGCCGAGCCTGATCCGTTCTCGTGCGACCGTCAGCAGGCCGGAACCCGCGATGATCGCGAGGCCCAGAATGGACACGATGTCGGGCTGCTCGTCGAAGATCAGCGCGCCGAGCATGACTGCCCAGACGATCTGGGAATAGTGCATCGGCGCCAACTGGTTCGCGGGCGCAAAACGTGTTGCCCGTAGAATCAGCGTGTTGCCCATCGCCGAAAAAACGCCGGCCACGACCAGGATCACCGCCTGCGCGGGCGTCGGCACGGAAAACGACTGCGTGATCAGCATCGCGACGCCGTTGAAGAGCACTGCGTAGAGCATCAGGAAGCCGAGCATGGTCGTGCGCGTCTCCTGAGCGGAGAGCGAGCGCATCAGGATCACGCTGACGGCCGCCAGGAATGCGATGCAGATCGACGCGAAATGGCCGAGTTCGAGTTGCCGGAAGCCCGGCTGCACCACAAGCAGGACGCCGATAAAGCCCGCCGCCACCGCGAACCATCGCCATGCACCGACGTGCTCCTTGAGGACGAAGATTGAAAGCAAGGTTACGAACAGCGGGGCCAGGAAGACGAGCGCGTAGACTTCCGCGAGTGGGATGGTTGTGAAGGCAAGCACGCTGAGCACGCTGGCGGTGGCGCCCGAAATCGCGCGCGTCTGCACAGCCAACGGACGCTTCATGCGCCAGAAGTGCAGCCAGCTTTCCTCTTTCGGCGTGGTCAGCACGATGCTGATGCTGGCCACCAGGGTAAGGAAAAAGCCGATCTCGAAGACGGTGAGGCCGCCGCCGAGCGCCTTCACCGCCGCGTCGCTCCACGAGTAGACGGCATAGGCGAGGAGCGCCAGCAGGATTCCGTTATTCACATTAGTCTTTCAGAAGAGCGCCGCCGGGATCGGCGGTGATTCCCAGACAATACAGAATCGCGCGCGGCGGCGCCTGCCCGATTTGAAGCAACGCCTATCAATCGCGCCGTTTTTTCCGCGACGTTTCGGCGCGGCGGGTTGAAGACGCTACTTGCCTGCCGGGATCAGCCTGAAGTCGGGCAGTTCGCGCAGCCCGAGCTCCGGCCCGGCCGGCGAATAGACGACGAAGAGCTGCATCGGTCCGCCGCCGGTGTTGAGCGTCGAATGGAAGCGGCTCTCCGGCACGAAGATGGTGCAGCCGGGTCCGACTTTCTTGGTGACCGGGTTGCCGTTCCCGTCCTCGACCATCTGCTCGCCATCGCCGGAGATAACGAAGATGATTTCTTCCGCGCCCGGATGGTTGTGGCGCGCATGACCCTGGCCGGACGGCAGATCGACGACGCCGCCGGAGAATCGAGCTGCGCCGTTGACCTCGGGCGCAACGGTCAGCGCCAGCCGACCCCAGTCGAAACCGAAGGCGTCGACATCCCTGGGATAGACGAACATCTTGTTTGGATCGCTCATGATCGGGCTCCTCCCGGACAATCGTTGCAGAACTATTTGCGGATCGGCAGCGCCTTGAAGCTGGCCGTTTGGTCGCGGATCGCGGCTTCGGCCGGCAGCCGTTCCATCGAACTCGCGCCATAGAAGCCATGCAGGCCGCCGCAACGCTCGAGGATGTAGCGCGCGTCGTCCGGCATGGAGATCGGGCCGCCGTGGCAGAGCAGGATCACGTCCTTGCGCACGGACCGCGCGGCGTCCGCGATCGCGTCGATCGCGTTCACGCAGTCGTCGAGCGACTTGGCGCTGGTCGCACCGATCGAGCCGCCGGTCGTCACCCCCATATGGGCAACGACGATGTCGGCACCGGCCTTCGTCATCGCCTTCGCCTCTTCGGGATTGAACACATAGGGCGTGGTCAGCAGATCAAGCCTGTGCGCTTCGGCGATCATATCGACCTCGAGCGAAAAGCCCATGCCGGTCTCCTCGAAGCTCTGGCGCATCGCCCCGTCGAAGAGGCCGATGGTGGGAAAATTCTGCACGCCGGAAAAGCCCATATCCTTCAGCTCGGCGAGCAGACGCGGCATGATGACGAAGGGGTCGGTGCCGTTGACGCCGGCAAGCACCGGCGTTTTCTTCACCACCGGAAGCACCTCATACGCCATTTCCTTGACGATCTCATTGGCGTTGCCATAGGCGAGCAGGCCCGCCGCCGAGCCGCGGCCGGCCATGCGGTAACGGCCCGAATTGTAGATGATGATGAGGTCGATGCCGCCGGCCTCCTCCGCCTTGGCCGACAGGCCGGTACCCGCGCCGCCGCCGACGATCGGCTGCCCGCGAGAAATCATGTCGCGGAATCTTTCCAGGATCTTGCTGCGTGGGATGGCGGGCATCGGTGTTCCTCAGGCCGTGATTTCGTGAAACGCCGCGACCGCGGCCTCGGCGAATTGCGGATCGTTGATATGAAGAGGCATGCGCTCGATGCGCCGCCGCGGGGTCTGGCGGATCGTCCCCTCCAGCGCCTCGAACAACGCCGCGTCGGCCGCCGGATCCCAGAAGGCGCCGCCCTCGATGTCCAGCGCCGACACGCCCTTCTCCGGGATGAGGAAGCGCACCGGCCCCTCGCAGGCATTGAGCTTCTTGCCGATCCATTCTCCGATGGCGCGGCATTCGTCGGCGGTGGTCCGCATCAGCGTCACATTGGAATTGTGATTGTAGAATAGCCGGCCTCGATATTTCTCGGGCACGGTTTCGGGAGCCCAGAAATTGATCATGTCGAGCGCGCCGACGGAGCCGACATAGGGTAGCCTGGTGCGGGCGATGGCGCCGAAACGGTCTTCCGTTGCCGGCAATACCCCGCCGAACAGGTAGTCGCACACTTCCGTCGTGGTCATGTCGACCACGCCCGACAGCAAGCCGGAATCGGCGAGCTTTTCCATCGTGCGGCCACCCGTTCCGGTAGCGTGGAAGACTAGGCAGTCGTAATCGCTTTTCAGACGCTCCACGATCCCGGTCACGCAGGGCGTGGTGACGCCGAACATGGTGAGCCCGATCGCCGGCTTGGCGCCCCCGTTCTCGCCCGGGCGATCCGCCATGGCGACGATTGCAGAGGCTGCATTGGCAAGAATCACGCGGCTGATGCGGTTCAGCCCCGCCATGTCGGTGACCGAGGGCATCATCACGATGTCAGAGACGCCGACATAGGGCGAGACGTCGCCCGAGGCGAGCGTCGAGACCATGATCTTGGGCAGTCCGAGCGGCAATTCGCGCATGCCAGCGGTGACGATCGACGTGCCGCCGCCGCCGCCGATGCCGATGATGCCGGCCATATCGTTCCGCGCCGAGGCGAAACGCGCGAATGCCGCCGCCATCGCGGCGACAGCGCGGCCCCGGTCGCCCGAAACCAGCGCGTCCGCGGTGCCCGCCGGCCCGTACCGTGCCACTTCCGTCGTCGCAATATCCGGCTCGATCAAAGGTTTCGTCGTGCCGACATCGACGATGATCGGCGTCCCTCCCGCGGCCGCGATGCGCCCGGCGAGATAGGCGAGTTCTTCGCCCTTGGTGTCGGCGGTGCCAACGACGTAGATGCGCTTCAACGCTTCCTCTCCAGGGCGGGTGCGCGGAAGCGCAGTGCCTGTTTCGCCGGATACGAAGGCGAGGTCGCCAACGCTCTTGCGTTTTTATGAGACGCGCGTATCGTATTGATATGCTCGTCTCACGTCAATCGGATGCCGGCGTGGAAGAAGCCGAACGCGGCCCCCGCAACGGCCTCCCGAACGGCCCTCGCGCCCGCACGGGACGGCTGATGCTCGAAACGGCGATCCGGCTGATGCAGTCGGGCGCCACACCGTCCGTCAGCGAGGTTGCGGAAGCCGCCGGCGTCTCACGCGCCACCGCCTACCGCTATTTCCCCAGCCAGGCGGCACTCGTCGGGGCGGTGGTGGACGAGGGGTTGGGACCGATCCTGACCTGGACATCCGGCTCGCAGGACCCGGCGCGCCGCGTCGCCGAACTGATCGACACCGGCCTGCCGCGCATCGAAGCATTCGAGGCGACGTTCAAGGCGGCTCTGAAACTGTCGCTCGATCAGTGGGCGCGAGGACGCGCGGGTACGCTCGGCGAGGAACCGGAGTTCAAACGCGGCCATCGGATCGAGCTTCTGAGGGATGCGTTGTCGCCCCTGAAAGGAAAGCTCGGGCCGAAAAAGATCGACCGCTTGGCGCAGGCGCTGTCGCTGGTGTTCGGAGTCGAGGTGCTGACCGTACTTAAGGATATCTGGGGACTGGATGGCCAAGAAACACAATCTGTGGCTCAATGGGCGGCAAGTGCGCTCGTCCGTGCCGCTTTGGAGGAGGACGCCGACACGAAACCGAAAGCAGCGAAGCCGGCTTAGGACAGTATCTGGTTAGACCAGATGCTGTCGGCTGATCGCACCTCAAAGGGCGCCGCAATGCCGACATCTTCGGCATTTTTTCGCTTGTGTTGGCGAAGCGGATGAAATTGAAGCGTTTTTGCGCGATTTTGTGATCGGACTGGCCGCCGCTACGGCCAAGAAAGCGCTTGACGGAACTTGCAGATTGGTAATACCAGATTGACGAGATGGCGCGGACCGGGCGGATACCCGTTCCGTGCCGGAACTGGTCGGGAGGACCCGGACCCAGGCTGAGTTAAGAAGAAGGGTTGGGAACTGGAAGGCTAGTCGAATGCCGCCCGCTGGAACGGGCTGGTTGAATACCAAGGGAGGAAGTTAACATGCGCAGCAAACTGACCGGCATGCTTGCCGGTGTCGCGATGACGCTTGCCAGCGGAACGGCGGCGTATTCCCAGGAGCTTACGATCTTCTGGGCGGAGTGGGATCCGGCGAACTACCTGCAGGAACTCGTCAACGAATATGAGAAGGAGACGGGGGTCAAGGTAACGGTCGAGACGACGCCGTGGCCGGATTTCCAGACCAAGGCCTTCACCGAATTCAACGCCAAGGGCAGCGCCTACGACATGGTCGTCGGCGACTCGCAGTGGATCGGCGCCGCCTCGGAAGCCGGCCACTATGTCGACCTCAGCGAATTCTTCGCCAAGCACAAGCTGACCGAGACGATGGCGCCAGCCACCGTCAAATACTACGCCGAGTATCCGGCCGCCTCGGGCAAGTACTGGTCGGTTCCGGCCGAGGGCGACGCGGTCGGCTGGTCCTATCGCAAGGACTGGTTCGAAGATCCGAAGGAGATGGAGGCCTTCAAGGCGAAGTACGGCTACGACCTCGCCCCGCCGACGGATTTCAAGCAGCTGCGCGACATCGCGGAGTTCTTCCACCGTCCCGACGAGAAGCGCTACGGCGTCGCCATCTACACCGACAACTCCTATGACGCGCTGGTGATGGGCGTCGAGAACGCCATCTTCTCCTATGGCGGCGAGCTCGGCGACTACGCGACCTACAAGGTCGACGGCATCATCAACTCCGACAAGAACGTGCAGGCGCTGGAACTGTACAAGGAGCTCTACGGCTTCACGCCTCCGGGCTGGGCCAAGGCCTTCTTCATCGAGGACAACCAGGCGATCACCGAGAACCTGGCGGCGATGAGCATGAACTACTTCGCCTTCTTCCCGGCGCTGGTCAACGAGGCGTCGAACCCCAACGCCAAGAACACCGGCTTCTTCGCCAACCCGGCGGGTCCGACCGGCGAACAGTTCGCGGCGCTCGGCGGCCAGGGCATCTCGATCGTGAACTATTCCGAGAACAAGGAAGAGGCCTTCAAGTTCCTGGAGTGGTTCGTCAAGGACGAGACTCAGAAGAAGTGGGCCGAGCTCGGCGGCTACACCTGCAACAAGGCGGTGCTCGAATCAGCCGAGTTCCAGAACGCGACGCCGTACAACAAGGCCTTCTACGACACGATGTTCAAAGTGAAGGACTTCTGGGCGACGCCGGAATATGCGGAGCTGCTGATCGCGATGAACCAGCGGGTCTATCCGTATGTCACCGGCGACCAGGGCACGGCCAAGGAAGTGCTCGATGCGTTGGCCGGCGACTGGAACGCGACGTTCAAGAAGTACAACCGCGTGAAGTAAGCACGGTCTGAATTCGGAGGGGGCGTCAGTTCTGCCCCCTCCGTTTGTTTTTCAAGGACGGCGCATCGGCCCCGCGAGCCGGGGCCGTTCTTGGGCAAGCACGATGCGCAGATTCAAAACGTCGGAGTGTCCTTTGCGCAACCCACAAGGACGCGCGACGCTCGCAGGAAGGAACGGGCCTTGGCCACGGCAGTCATGACCACGCTGGATCCGAAATCGCGCGCCGCCTCCCGGGGATTGAGCGACATCGCGATCCGCAATCTCTTTATCATCCCGACGATCCTGTTCCTGATCGTCTTCAACATCTTCCCGCTGCTCTATTCGCTCGGCTATTCGTTCACCGATTTCCGCGCCTCGTCGCCGGCACCGGCGAATTTCGTCGGGCTGCAGAACTACCGGGAGCTGCTCAACGATCCGTTCATCTGGTCGAACTTCGCCATCACTGCGAAATACGTCATCGTCTCGGTGGTCGGCCAAGTCATCGTCGGCTTCGGCGTCGCACTGCTCTTGAACCGCGACATCCCCTTCAAGGGCCTGATCACCACCCTGCTCCTGTTGCCGATGATGCTTTCGATGGCGGTCGTCGGCCTGTTCTGGAAGCTGCTCTACGATCCGTCCTTCGGCGTCATCAACTATGCGCTGGGCCTCGGCACCTTCGAATGGCTGTCCAACCCCGACATGGCGCTCTACGCGGTGGCGATCACCGACATCTGGATGTGGTCGCCCTTCGTGATGCTGTTGTCGCTCGCCGGCCTTTCGGCGGTGCCCAAGCATCTCTACGAGGCCGCCGCCATCGACCGCGCCGGCACGTTCTACACCTTCTTCCGCATCACGCTGCCGCTGGTGGCGCCGATCCTGATGATCGCAATCATCTTCCGCACCATGGAGGCGTTCAAAACCTTCGACCTCGCCTACATCCTGACCAGCCAGCCGACCACCGAGGTGATCTCGATCCGGCTCTACAAGATGGCGTTCCAGGAATGGCAGACGGGACGCTCATGCGCGCTCGCCTACATCGTGCTTGTCATGATCCTGGCGATCACAAACATCTACGTGAAATACCTCAACAAGGTGAAGGAGCGCTAGAATGGCCCAGGTGCAGACCTCGGGCGAAAAGACGCTCAACCGCGTCGCCATCGCCGCCGTGCTCATCATCACGCTGATCTTCCTGGCGCCGATCTACTGGATCGTGTCGACCTCGTTCAAGCCGCGCAACCTGTCGACAACCATCCCTCCGACCGTCGTCTTCACCCCGGAGATCTCGCCCTTCGTGAAGCTCTTCACCAAGCGCTCGCAGCTTCGGACCGCGCCCACGCCGGAGGAGTACGAGGCCGCGCCATGGTGGGAACGCATGGTGTTCGACGGCGGCGAGAAGGTCGTCCGGTCGGGGCGCGGAGAAGTGCAGTGGTCGGCCTACCCCAACCGCTTCATGAACTCGCTGATCGTCGCGATTACCTCGACCGTTCTGGCCGTCTCGATGGGAACAATCACTGCGTACGGCTTCTCGCGCTTCAGGGTTAAAGGCGAGGGGGACCTGCTCTTCTTCATCCTGTCAACGCGCATGCTGCCGCCCGTCGTGGTGGCGATCCCGATGTTCCTGATGTACCGCGTCGTCGGCCTCAATGACACGCATTGGGGCCTGATCATCCTCTACACCGCCTTCAACCTCTCCTTCTCGGTCTGGCTGATGAAGGGTTTCATCGACGAGATCCCGAAGGAGTATGAGGAGGCCGCTCTCGTCGACGGCTACACGCGCATGGAGGCATTCTTCAAGATCGTCATCCCCGAAGCGGCGACCGGCATCGCCGCCACCGCCGTCTTCTGTTTCATCACGGCGTGGAACGAATACGCCTTCGCGCTGATCATGACCAACCGCCGCGCCCAGACCGCGCCGCCCTTCATCCCGAGCCAGGTCGGCTCCGGCCTGTCGGACTGGACAGTGATCGCCGCGGGAACCTTCCTGTTCCTGCTGCCCGTCGCGATCTTCACCTTCCTGCTCCGCAACCACCTCCTGCGCGGCATGTCCTTCGGAGCGATCCGCAAATGATCTCGAGCACGAAACTGCAGCGCATCGCCGAGATCGTCATGGTGCTCGGCATCGTGGCGCTCTGCCAGCCGTGGAGCCTGTTCCTCCATCGCTACGGCCTGACCGTCATCATCGTCGGGCTCCTCACCTTCATGTTCACCGGATGGTTCGGCAAGCCGGACGGGAAGAAGGAAGAAAACGACGGCGTCTTCGACGTCTCGGATCATCATGACGGTCTCAAGACCGTCGGCCACCATGACGGCCGCCAGCACGGGGGCCGGTCATGACCCAGATCGAGCTTCGCGGCGTCCAGAAGTTCTTCGGCGCCGTCCAGGTCATCAAGGACCTCAATCTGAAGATCGAGGACAACGAGTTCATCGTTCTGCTCGGACAGTCGGGCTGCGGCAAGACGACGACGCTGCGCGCCATCGCCGGCCTCGAGACCATCGACGAGGGCGACGTCCTGATCGACGGAAAAGCGGTGCAGCACCTCAAGGCCTCGGACCGCGACATCGCCATGGTGTTCCAGTCCTTCTCGCTCTACCCGCACATGAACGTGTACGAGAACATCGCCTTCCCGCTGCGCGCCACCCGCATGCAGAGGGCGGAGATCGACAAGGAGGTGCGTGAGATCGCCAAGGTGCTGCGCATCACCGGCCTGCTCGACAAAAAACCGTCGGCGCTGTCTGGCGGCGACATGCAGCGCGTCGCCATCGGCCGCGCCCTGGTCAGGCGGCCGAAGGCGATGCTGATGGACGAGCCGATCGGTGCGCTCGACGCCAAGCTGCGCGAGGAGATGCGCGCCGAGATCAAGCGGCTGCACTTGAAGCAGGGCTCGACTACCATCTACGTCACCCACGACCAGATCGAGGCGATGAGCCTCGCCGATCGCATCGTCATCATGCATGAGGGCGTGCTGCAGCAGGTCGGCAGCCCGGAGGAAGTCTATGCGCATCCTGAGAACCTGTTCGTCGCGCAGTTCGTCGGCAGCCCGGTGATGAACGTTGCCAACGCTACCGTCTCGCAGAGCGCCGGCAAGGCGACCGTCACCGTCGATGGGGCGTCGGAAGGTTTTTCCTTCCCCGCCGAACTGCTCGGCAAGCTGAACGGCAGCGCCGGCAAGCCTCTCTCGCTCGGCGTGCGGCCGGAAGGCATCACCGTCGCCCACGAAAAGGCCGAAGGGTTCCTGCCTGCCGAGGCTCATATCATCGAGCCGCTCGGCTCATACGACATCGTTGATCTGAAGTTCGGCTCCCAGTTGTTGCGCGCCCGCACCCGCTCCGGTTTCGTCGCCAAGGCCGGCGACCGGGTCTTTGCCCGCATCGAGCCGGGCCAAGCGCATTTCTTCGACACGCAGAGCGGCCAAAGCCTGGGGGTACGGCTCTGATGGCTCATATCCAGCTCAAAAACATCACCAAGAAGTTCGGCAATCACACGGCGCTGCGCCACCTCGATCTCGACATCGCCGACGGCGAGTTCTTCGTGCTGCTCGGCGAGACTGGCGCCGGCAAGACGACGACGCTGCGCCTGATCGCCGGCCTCGAAAAGCCGACCGAAGGGCAGGTGCTGATCGACGGCGCCGATGTCGCCGACTGGGGCGCGGCCGAGCGCGACGTGGCGCTGGTGCTGCAGCAATATTCGCTCTATCCGCGCTATACGGTGCGGCAAAATCTCGAATTCCCGCTGAAGTCGAAGCTGCGCCGCGTCGCAGACGCCGAGATCGCCGAGCGCGTCGCCCGCGTCGCCAAGACGCTGCGCATCGAGCACCTTCTCGAGCGCAAGACCGACAAGCTGTCGGGCGGCGAGATGCAGCGCGTCTCCATCGGCCGGGCGATCGTCAGAAAACCGCGCGTGTTCCTGATGGACGAGCCGCTGTCGGCGCTCGACGCCAAGCTGCGCGAGGCGCTCAGGACCGAGCTCAAGAATATCCAGATGAATCTCGGCCAGACTTTCCTGTTCGTCACCCACGACCAGATCGAGGCGATGTCTATGGGCGACAAGATCGGCGTGCTCAACCACGGCCATCTGGTCCAGACCGGCACGCCTTACGAGATCTACAACAATCCCAGGAACACCTTCGTTGCGCGTTCCGTCGGCTCGCCGCCGATGAACCTCATCGACGGCAGACTGGTCTCCGGCCGCGCCGTGATGGCGCCGCTCAACTTCGAACTGCCCTTCGAGGGCGCGGGCAACGGAAACACGGACGGGCGGTCGCTGACCTTCGGCATCAGGCCTGAGGACCTGGTTGTCGAATCCGGAGCGCCGGTCGAGGCCAAGGTGCACGATATCGAGAACCATGGCGTCGAAAAGATCCTGACGCTCCGCGTCGGCGACGCCATGCTGCGCGCCACCGTGCCGGCGCGGACCAGCCTCGCCATAGACGAATCGATCCGCTTCTCGTGGAATCCCGAGAAGGTTGTTCTCTTCGACCAGGCAAGCGGCGAGAGCCTCAGGCACGCGGGGTAGCCTCGAGGTGATTCTAGTGCCAGGTGGTCGGTGGGAACCAATCATCGACCGCCTCCTCTGTCACGCCTCGAGCGGCGCTCCACCAATTGACAGGGAAAGGCCAATCGTTTGCTGCATATTCGCGAAGATAAGTGGGGACGAAGCTCTCGCGGAAATCGGGCTTCGCAGGATCGACGAGGACGCCGCAATAACCGAGGATCGCGATCAATGCTCGACGCTCCTGGTCGTTTGAAGGCAGTATCGCGCCCAGCGCCTTGGCGAGGTCAGCGAGTCTGGCCGCCGAAGGCATAGACCGGGCTATGTCGAGAACGGCATTCAACCTCAGATAGTCTGCTCTGCCCGGGTGTGGCCTGGGCGCGTGAGCAAGCTGCTGCAGATCGAAGCCGACATAACAAGGCTGGGTGTGGCGTACGCCGCCCCATTTGATCCGCACAAAGTTGAGTACGTTCAGGTCCACATCGGCGTCCTGCGGTTCACCGCAGATCGAGCAGGTTGAACTGTTCGACTGACTGACCCATTTGTGGCGAGTCAAATGTCGAGTCGCGGCGTAGCTGCCTAACCCAGATCGCAGATCCAGACGTCGGGTACGCAGGCTAACGCGAAGCATGAAACAACCTGTTCGCGAGAGATTGCATCCCGGGCGGCAATTGCGCGGTCGACTGAAGCGTCGTGCGACAGGCGAAAATTGTCGAACATCAGGCCTTTGGCTTTTGCATATGCAAAATCTTCAGGCGAGATAACTGGACTCCTGCGCCATCCGGCCTGAGTCCAGTATGCGTTGATCAGAACTTGAACCGCACGCTTATCCAAATCCATCGACCCGGACACAGTTATTACGCCCCCACCCAGTGCCTATGCATGTGGGCTGCGCGGGCGAGCTGTGGTGCGGTCTTGAATTCGTGGCCGAGCGTGGCGGCCGCGCGCCAGGGCCAGCGCGGGTCTGCAAGGATGGCGCGGGCGAGCGCCACCATGTCCGCGCGCCCGCCGGCGACGATCGCCTCGGCCTGCCTGGCCTCGTCGATCAGGCCAACCGCGCGCACTGGAATGCCGACAGCCTTCTTCACTGCTTCCGCCAGATGCACCTGGTAGCCGGGGCCGGTCGGGATCTTCTGATGCGGAGAATTGCCCCCGCTCGAGCAGCAGATGTAGGACGCGCCGGCATCCTTTAGCGCACGCGCGACCTCGACGCCTTCCTCCACCGACAGTCCGCCCTCCACCCAGTCGGTCACGGAGATGCGCGCGCCCAGCATCAGCTTCGGCACGGCATGCTTGACCGCCTTGGCGATCTCGACGGCCAGCCGCACGCGGTTCTCGAACGACCCGCCCCAGTTGTCCGTGCGCTGGTTGGAGAGCGGCGAGATGAACTGGTGCAGCAGGTAGCCATGCGCGGAATGCAGCTCGATGAAGTCGAAACCGGCGCGCTCCGCGCGGTGCGCTGCGCTGACGAAATGGCCGATCAGCGCATGGATCTCATCCTCGCTCAGCGCATGTGGCGTATGCCAGCCGTCGGCGAAGGGCAGGGCGGAGGCCGACACCGTCTGCCAGGGATCCTGGCCGGGTTTCAGCGGCCCGCCGCCTTCCCAGGGACGCTGGCACGACGCCTTGCGGCCGGCATGGGCGAGCTGGACGCCGAATTTGGTGCCTGATAGCGCGACGCGTTTCGTGGCGTCCAGCGCACGCTTCGCGGCCGCTTCGTTGTGGTCGGAGTAGAGGCCGAGGCAGCCATGCGAGATGCGGCCGCGCCGCTCGACATCGGTCATTTCCATGGTGACCATGCCGGCGCCAGACAGGGCGTACATCATCCATTGCTGCAGATGCCAGTCGGAGGCCGAGCCGTCATCGGCGGAATACTGGCACATGGGCGCAATCGCGATGCGGTTGGGGAATTCGAGGCCGCCGAGCGTGATCGGCGAGAAAAGATGGTCCGTCATGGGATGCTCCTGGGAGGGAATGTCCATACTTATGTGGCCTTGGGCCGAGCGCAACGGGCCCCGTGGCATGGTGGCGATGGGCCAGATCTTCGAGGGGCCCAGCCCGCCTCCCTCCAAACGGCAAGGTAGAGAACAGCACACCTCTCCGTCTCGGCCCTTCGGCAAGCTCAGGGTCTCGCCACCTCTCCCCCGGAAGGGGGCGAGGAAGGGAGCCAAGCTTCATCATCGCCACGCCCCGTTTCCGGTCTGGCCGTTTCAAAGAACGCTCTTCGCCGCCGGGAAGAGAAGTCGGGAAGCGGGGCACGGGGCCGAGCCTCTCAATTGTTAGTACGTGGCACGGTCTCCCGTGCCCCGCCGGCGTGCTTGCCCTACCTGGAGGGGACGCAGCGAATTCTATCACCGCGCGACCTCGGTCAGGGCCCGGACCTCAGGGCTCATCACCCAGCCGCGCCACCGTTAGCGCGACCGATCCG
Organism: Mesorhizobium sp. KR9-304; assembly: GCF_040049215.1. NCBI lineage: Bacteria > Pseudomonadati > Pseudomonadota > Alphaproteobacteria > Hyphomicrobiales > Phyllobacteriaceae > Mesorhizobium > Mesorhizobium sp. KR9-304. The sequence goes on from NZ_JBDZDN010000001.1 coordinate 1,649,575, forward strand.
GCGCCGCCACCCTCCCTGATACCCGGTGCGCACCAGGTTCCCGTAAGAGCGATGGCCAAGTATCGCGCAACATTGATCTGCGTGGAGAAACAGGCGCGAAATATTTTCGCGGTCGAATGAAATCAATCGGTTAGCGGGCGTGTATATCCACGCGCCACGCGAAGCAGCGGCTGCTGGCCCATCACAGGACGATAGGAAACGGGGTCTCGTTCAACGCCAGCCGAGAGCGGGGGCGACATGGGTCAGGATCGCCTCGATCACATGGGCGTTGTAGGCAACGCCGAGCTGGTTGGGCACGGTCAGCAGCAGCGTGTCGGCCTCGGCGATGGCCTCGTCGCCTTTCAACTGCTCGACCAGAACGTCCGGTTCGGCTGCATAGGAGCGGCCAAATACCGCCAGCTTTTCCGGTTCGATGTAGCCGAAATGGTCGGTGCTCTGGTCGCCGCCGAAATAGGCGCGGTCCATATCGTTCACCAGCGCGAAGATGCTGCGGCTGACGGAAACACGCGGCTCGCGCGCGTGGCCGGCTGTCTTCCATGCCTCCCGGAAGGCGCGTATCTGGTTGGCCTGTTGGACGTGGAAAGGCTCCCCGCCTTCGTCGAACTTCAACGTCGAACTCTGCAGGTTCATGCCGAGTTTCGCCGCCCATTCGGCCGTCGCATTGGTGGCCGCGCCCCACCAGATGCGGTCGCGCAGGCCGGGCGCATGCGGCTCGAGGCGCAGCAGGCCGGGCGGGTTCGGGAACATGGGCCTGGGGTTGGGCTGGGCGAAACCGTCGCCCTTGAGCACCTCGAGAAAAACCTCGGCATGGCGGCGAGCCATGTCGGCGTCGCTCTGGCCCTCGGGCGGCGCGTAGCCGAAATAGCGCCACCCCTCGATCACCTGCTCGGGCGAGCCGCGGCTGATGCCGAGCTGCAGGCGGCCGCAGGCGATCAGGTCGGCGGCGCCCGCGTCCTCGGCCATGTAGAGCGGGTTCTCGTAGCGCATGTCGATGACGGCGGTGCCGATCTCGATCCGGCTGGTCCTGGCGCCGACGGCAGACAGCAACGGAAAGGGCGAGCCGAGCTGACGGGCGAAATGATGGACGCGGAAATAGGCTCCGTCCGCGCCGAGCTCCTCCGCTGCGACCGCAAGGTCGATGGATTGCAGGAGCGCGTCGGACGCCGACCGCGTCTGCGACTGCGGCGAGGGGTTCCAGTGGCCGAAGGACAAAAATCCGACTCTCTTCATGCAGCTATCTAGCCTATCGAATCGACAGCAAGCCACGCCGAATTTGGATGACTGGAATGCAGGTCAGCGAGGATCGTCGCTCATACCGTCGGTGCAGGGCGAGGCTTCACGGAAACCGCCGGCGGTAGTGCTCGACGGCTTCCGGGTTGCGCAAGTTCGCCGGCAAATCGCCCGAGAGCACGCGGATCGCCTCCTCGGCCGCGCCCAGCCCCATGCGCATCATGCTCTCTTCGGTGATGCCCGCCATGTGCGGCGTGATGATCACATTGTCGAAGCTGAAATAGGGATGATCCGATGGCAGCGGCTGCGTCGAAAAAACATCGAGCGCCGCACCTGCGATGCGGCCGGACGACAGCGCCTCGAGCAGCGCCGCGTCCTCCACGACCGGCCCGCGCGAGACGTTGATCAGCAGCGCGCCGGGTTTCATGAGGGCTATGCGGTCGCGGCCGATCAGGCCGGTCGTCTCCAGCGTCAGCGGGCAGCAGAGCACGACGATGTCGCTCGCCTCGACCAGTTCGTCGACCGAGGCGAAGCGGACATGATCAGGCAGATCCCTGGGCGTGCGGCTGTTGACGATGACGTCTAGGCTGAAACCCTTCGCCGCGATCTCGGCGACATGCCTGCCGACGGCGCCGAAACCGACGACGCCCATCGTACGGCCAGAGAGATCGTTGCCGTCGTTGGCGTGGTCGCGCCCGGCGAGCCAGCCCTTCTGCCTGAGGTCTCGGTCGACCTGGCGGAATTTCCTGAGCAGCGCCATCGAGGTCCACAGCACATGCTCGGCCACAGTTCGGGCGTTCGCGCCTGGCACGTTGGCGACCAGCACGCCGGCCCTGGTCGCCGCGTCGACCGGGATCATGTCGAGGCCGGCGCCGTGGCGGATCGCGGCGCGCAGTTTTTGGGCGCGCTCGAAGAGTATCGGCGGCAGGTTGGCGCGCACGATGACGATGTCGGCGTCGCGCGCCTCGTCGGCCAGCGTCACCGGATCGATCGCCGAGGCCACCACGAGATCGCCATGGTCCTTGAGCATCGCGGCCGCTTGCGGGTGCAGCGTATGCGTCGAGAAGATGACGGGCTTTTTCTGTCTGGGCATGAACTCTTCCGAAACCGGTTGCCACTCCAAGCTTGCGCGGTCGTACAGTTCGGGATCGTGCCCTAACTCGTTGTGTTCTCGCAATTCCGGACGGAAGCCGGTTGCCACTTTTCCTGGAATCGCCCTAGGCGCGCTCCAGCGTCTTTCCCGCCTCTTCGGTGCCCCCTTGGATGAGCCCCTTCCAGTAGCTCTCGACGCCCTGCAGATGCGCGCTCATCAGCGCCTGGGCGAGATTACCGTCACGCTTCAAGAGCGCGTCGAAAATCTGCAGGTGCTCGGCATGCGACTTGCGGCCACGTTCGGGGTCCTGGAAATAGATCGGCAGGCGTCGCTCGCCCATGACGTAATAGACGCTGCAGACCTTGTGGAAGACGCTGTTCTTCGTCGCCCGCACGATCTCGAGATGGAAGTCGCGGTCCTCCTTGGCGATGCCCTCGCCGGCGGCGAGCCGCAACTCCGATTCGTGCAGGATCTCGCGCAGCCGCTCGTAATTCTCCTCGGTGGCTCTGCTGCAGGCGAGTTCGGCCGCCTTGATCTCGTGGATTTTGCGAAGCTCCACCGTCTCATAGATCTGGACCGGGTCGAGCGGCACGCCGGCCTTGGCGAACAGCGCCATCGCCTCGACGCTGGCCTGCCGCGTGGTGAGATAGATGCCGGATTTCGCGCGGCGCTCGACGATCTGCATCGCCTCGAGGATGGCCAGCGCCTCGCGGATCTGTCCGCGGCTGACGGCGAAATGCTCGGCCAGTTCGCGCTCGGAGGGGGTGCGCCCCGTGTCTCCGTGGGAAGCGGAGAACAGGTAGGCGGCGAGTTCGGCGAGGAGGTTCTTCTCTTTCATGATCACATGCCGACCCTATGCGCCCTGGGCGTGGGTCTCCAGGAATTTTTCCGAGATTGTGAAGCCGAGGCCGGGCTTTTCCGGGATCGCAATCAGACCGTCGGATACTTCGATCTTATCCTCGACAAGGTCGTGAATCATGGGGTTTGCACCCAGCGAATATTCGACCGTGAAGGTAGCCGGCGAAGCCGCGCATATATGCAGCCCGGCAAAGAAGCAAGGCGCGCCGGCCCACAGATGCGGTGCCAGCCGCAGGTTGAAGGCGCTGGCGATGGCGCCGATCTTCATCACCTCGCTGATGCCGCCGCAGAAGGCCGGGTCGGGCTGGAAGATGTCGGCCGCCTTGAGCACGGCAAGATCGCGGAACGCGTAGCGCGTCGCCTCGCTCTCGCCGGTGGCGACCGGAACGTTGCCGGCCGCGCGCACCTCGGCGATGCCCGATTTGTCGTCGGCGACGACGGGTTCCTCGAACCAGGCGAGGTTGCAATCCTCGACCATCTGGATGAAGCGCCGCGCGCCGGCGACGGTGTAGGTGCCGTGCGCGTCGACCGCCAGCTCGATGTCGGGACCGATCGCCTTGCGCGCGGCCTGCACGCGCCCGGCCGATATGTGCGGCGCACCGTCCATCGCGCCGACGCGCATCTTCACCGCCTTGAAGCCGCCCTGGTCGATATAGGACTGCAGCTGTTCGCCGATTTTGTCGGCCGAAGCCCAGCCGCCCGACGCATAGGCCGGCATGCGCTCCAGCTTGCGGCCGCCGAGCAACCGCCAGACCGGCACGTTCAGCGATTTGCCGAGTATGTCCCACAGCGCGATATCGACCGCGCTGATCGCCGCGATCGTCGCGCCGCGCCGGGCCATCTGCGGCATGGCATGGCCTTCCTTGACGGCAAGGTCGGAGCGGACGCCGTTGTAGAGCATCTCCCAGATCACGCCGATGTCGCCGGCATTCCTGCCGATCAGCTGCGGGCCGACTTCGTGGTTGAGCATATGCACCAGCGCGCCGTAGTCGCCGGCGCTGCCGGCGGCGTTCTTGCCCTCGCCCCAGCCGACCAGCCCGTCATCGGTCTCGATGCGCAGGATAGCGGCGTCGAAGGTGCGCACCTGACCGAAGTCGCTGCGATGCTGGCGGCTCGTTTCGATGGGGATGCGGACCCACCAGGCCTGGACGCTCTTGATGCGCATTCTGCTCCTTTGCCGCGGCCGGCCGCAGGCGGACTGATCGTTGCCCGGTTTGCGTCCCGCTTATGCCGGCATCTTCTTGCCGATCAGCGGCAGGATCGTTTCCGCCGTGATGCGCATCTGGTCGGTGTAGAATTTTTCGGTCAGCACGCTGGAGCCGTGGTCCTGGATGAACTTCAGCTGCTCGGGCGAGATATCGACGGGGTTGCGCTCGACCATGTCCGGGTAGCGGTTGGCCGGCGTGCGGTCGACGGGAGCGACGAACTCGTTGGTGAGCGCGCCGTCATAGCCGATGTCCTTGAGTATGCCGACGATCTTCGGCCAGTCGATGGTGCCGAGGCCCGCGGCGAAACGGTTGTTGTCGGCGATGTGGAAGTCGAACAGGCGCTTGCCGGCCTTGCGGATCGCCTCCTCGACGTCGAACTCCTCCATATGGAGGTGATAGGCGTCGAGGCAGACGCCGCATTCGGGGCTGACCGCATCGGCCAGCGCCAGCGCCTGCTCGCCGCGATTGAAGATGTAGGTCTCGAACCGATTGAGCGGCTCGACAGCGATCTTGACGCCGACCTTCCTGGCGTGGGTGAAACATTCACGCGTGGCGTCGACCAGCCATTTCCACTCTTCCTCGGGGGAGCCATCGGGCACCACCTTGCCGACGGTTCCCGGCACCAGCGTGATGATCTCGCCGTCGAGTTCGCTCACCATGGTGAGCACGTCCTTGACATACTGCACCGAGCGCTCGCGCTGGCCCTGGTCCTTGGCGGCAAGGTTTCGCTCGCCGAGCATCAGTGTCACCGCGCCCCAGCAGCGTATGCCATGTTCCTTCAGCAGCCTGCGCGTCTCGACCGGCTTGTATTGTTCCGGTTCGCCGGAAATCTCGATTGACTCGTAGCCGAATTTCTTGATCCGCTTGAGCGTCACCTCCAGCGGCTCGGCGCGCATCCAGTTATGCGTTGAAAGATGCATGGTCTTCTCTCTCCCGAAAAATCGCCCGCGCAGAGCCGCGCGACGGCATTGGCTAGCTCGCTTCCCTTGTTGGACGGACGGCACTGCGCCAATCTGGTTCGACCAATTAGGGTTGGATTGACCACTATAGCAAAAATTTTGCACCTGCAAGCCAGCAGCTCCGGACCATGGGGACTCGCCTTAAGTTGTTGAACAAAATGGAATTATTACGGGGCTCGAAATTTTTCACCCGGCCCGGCATACTTGCCGGCTGGCTTGACCAGATCGAGGAATTTGGTAATACCAGACGGGGCGAGCAAACATGGAAAGCCGATATTTGAGTAATGCGTCCGGCGTCCATGGGGGGAAGGGCTGATGGCCGGCGGTCCGGGGCGGCGCCGCCGGCCATGGTCCCAAGGCGGCCCGGCAATCTGCTGGACATTCAGCGACAAGGATGCAAACCGATTGCTGACCGCAGCCGGTCAGGACGAAGGAGGATTTCGTGCCTAAGACGATGAAGGGACCTGCAATATTCCTGGCGCAGTTCGCGGGCGACGCCGCGCCGTTCAATTCGCTGAAGTCGATCACCAAATGGGCGGCCGGGCTCGGCTACAAGGGCGTGCAGATCCCGACCTGGGACGGGCGCCTGTTCGACCTCAAGAAGGCGGCGACCTCGAAGGCCTATTGCGACGAGGTGAAGGGCATCTGCGCCGAAGCAGGCGTCGAGATCACCGAGCTGTCGACCCATCTGCAGGGCCAGCTGGTCGCGGTGCATCCGGCCTATGACGCCCAGTTCGATGGCTTTGCGCCGCCATCGGTGCACAACAATCCCAAGGCGCGCCAGAAATGGGCGGTCGAGCAGATGAAGTTCGGCGCCAAGGCGTCGCGCAATCTCGGGCTGAACGCTTCCGTCAGCTTCTCCGGCGCATTGGCCTTCCCTTATCTCTACCCGTGGCCGCAGCGGCCGGCCGGCCTGATCGAGGAGGCCTTCACCGAACTCGGCAAGCGCTGGAAGCCGATTCTGGACGCCTATGAGGATGCCGGCGTCGATGTCGGCTACGAGATCCATCCCGGCGAGGACATTTTCGACGGAGCGACCTTCGAGATGTTCCTCGACGCCGTCGGCGGGCACAAGCGGGCCAACATCAACTACGACCCGTCGCATTTCCTGCTGCAGCAGCTCGACTATCTCCACTTCATCGACATCTATCACGAGCGCATCAAGGCCTTCCACGTGAAGGACGCCGAGTTCAACCCGACCGGCCGGCAGGGCGTCTATTCCGGCTATCAGGGCTGGGTGAACCGCGCCGGCCGCTTCCGTTCGCTCGGCGACGGACAGGTCGATTTTTCCGGCATCTTCTCCAAGCTGGCGCAATACGACTACGACAGCTGGGCGGTGCTGGAATGGGAATGCTGCCTCAAGCATCCCGAGGACGGCGCGGCCGAGGGCGCGCCCTTCATCGCCAGCCACATCATCCGTGTGACCGAAAAGGCGTTCGACGATTTCGCCGGCGGCACGACGGACAAGAAGCTGCTCAAGGCGATGATGGGGATTTGAGGGAGTAGGTTAGCAGGGGAATTAGGGAAGTAGGTATGACAGCAGTATGGTCTCGGGTGTAGACGCTCGTTCCCCTATCTCCCCTATTCCCGTACTCCCCTACCAATCTTGATTTTTCAGGGAGAGAGAAATGGTCAGCGGCAGACAGGTTGAATCCGGCAAGGGACCCATCCGCTACGGCATGGTCGGCGGCGGGCAGGGCGCCTTCATCGGCGCGGTGCACAGGCTGGCGGCGCGCATGGACGGCGAGTTCGAGCTGGTGGCCGGCGCGCTGTCGTCCAATCCGGAACGCGCCAAGGCTTCGGCCGCGGAACTCGGCCTCGATCCCCAGCGTAGCTATGGGAGCTTCGCCGAGATGGCGAAGGCAGAAGCCAAGCGGCCCGACGGTATCGAGGTGGTGGCGATCGTGACGCCAAACAACGTGCACTATCCGGCGGCGAAGGCCTTCCTTGAAGCCGGCATCCACGTCATCTGCGACAAGCCGCTGACTTCGAACCTCGCCGACGCCAGGAAGCTCGCCGCGCTGGTCGAAAAGAGCGGCAAGCTGTTCGTGCTCACCCACAACTACACCGCCTATCCGATGGTCAGGCAGGCGCGCGACATGGTGGCGAAGGGCCAGCTCGGCGACATCCGCGTCGTGCAGGCGGAATATCCGCAGGACTGGCTGACCGACCCGATCGAGCAGGCGGGCCAGAAGCAGGCGGCCTGGCGCACCGATCCGAAGCAGTCGGGCGCCGGCGGCGCTTCCGGCGATATCGGCACCCATGCTTACAACCTCGCGCGCTTCGTCTCCGGACTCGAACTCGCCGAGCTTTCGGCCGACCTCGACGCCTTCGTGCCGGGCCGCAAGGTGGACGACAATCTGAATGTGCTGCTGCGCTTCAAGCCGGCCGGCAAGGCTCCCCCCGCGAAGGGCATGATCTGGGCGAGCCAGGTCGCGCCAGGACACGAGAACGGGCTGAAGCTGCGCGTTTACGGCACCAAGGGCGGCATCGAATGGGTACAGGCCGACCCGAACTATCTGTGGTACACGCCGTTCGGGCAGCCCAAGCAGCTCATCACCCGCGCCGGCGCGGGCGCCGGCCCGGCCGCGGCGCGGCTGACGCGCGTGCCATCAGGCCATCCGGAAGGCTATCTCGAAGGTTTCGCCAATCTCTACCAGGAAGCCGCGCGGGCGATTCGCGCCGCCCGCCGGAAGGGCGGCAAGCCGGCAAAGGACGTCATCTATCCGACCGTCCAGGACGGTGTGGAAGGCGTCGCTTTCGTGGAGGCCTGCGTGAAGTCGTCGAAGAAGAACGGGGCCTGGACGAAGCTCTGACCCGCATCGAACCGGACCGGCCGGTCGCTCACCGCATCAGGCCGCGCGCGGCCACCGGCCAGACCGTCTCGACTATGCCGTCGCGGACGCCGTAGACCTCGTCGACCATGTTCGACACCACGCAGCAATGGTTCGGTACGATGGAGACGACTTCACCGACCTCAGGCTTCGCCGCCGAGGCCGACAGATCGATGATACCGTGCTCCTCCGAGAGGTTGGCGAGCCTGGCGTCGGGATAGTCGACGAGGCGGCCGAAATCCTTGAGGAAATACTGCTCGCGCGTCAGCATCTTCGAGCCGGCGTCGATGACGGCGCGGTCCTCGGTCGGCCGGCTCACCACGGTGGCGCGGACATGCATAGCGCAATCGTCCCATGTCGCGACGCCGGACTCGACCATCATGACGTCGTTGTAGACATAGGTGCCGACGCGGTGCTCGGTCATCATCGGATAGTCGGCGAGCGATTTCAAAGCCGGCGATCCGCCGCCCGAAAGCGTCGGGATCGGCATGCCGGCCGCTTCGAAAAGGGAAAGGGTGCGCGTGAAAAAGTCGAGCGTGCGCGGCGCATTGTTGGGATAGACGGCGAGGCCGGCGAATTCGACGCCCGGCAGCCTGTCGGCGAGGCGCGCAAGGTCGAGCGCCGCCTCCGGCGTCTGCACGCCGTTGCGTCCGAAGCCGGTGTCGCACTCGATCAGCACGGGCAGCTGCCGGCCGTGGCCTTTGGCGGCGTCCGACAGCCCGCGTAGCACCACCTCATTGTCGGCGACGACGGCGAGCCTGCGGATCCGCTCCGACAGGTCTATCAGCCGGCCGGTCTTTCGCGGGCCGACGATGTTGAAGGTGATCAGGATGTCGTCGGTGACGCCGGCGTCGATGAAGATTTCGGCTTCGCCGAGCTTCTGGCAGGTGAGACCGATGGCGCCGGCGGCGATCTGCATGGCGCCGATGGCCGGAATCTTGTGCGTCTTGATATGCGGACGCAGCGCCTTGCCGGATTGCGAAACCAGCCGCTGGACGCGCCCGATGTTGTTCTCCATGAGGTCGAGCAGGATGGTGACGCAAGGCGTGTCGAGTTCGGTGACCGGTTGCCGGCTTTGGGCCTTCTCCATGTCCGTCATCCTCCGGCAATCGACCAGCCGCCATCGACCATGATGTTGGCGCCGGTGATCAGCGACGCCGCCGGCGAGGCGAGGAACACGACGGCGCCGGCGACGTCGATCGGATCGCCGATCCGGCCGAGCGGGATGTGGGCGAGCACATGCGCGTGAAATTCGGGCTGGTCGAGGCTGGGCCGGGTGCCGTCGGTCCAGATGAAGGTCGGCGCGATGCTGTTGACCGTGATGCCGTGGCGCGCCCATTCCGCCGCGAGGCAGCGCGTCAGATGGTTGATGGCGGCCTTGGTCATGCAATAGATGGACTCCCCGCGCAGCGTGACCGATCCCGCCTGCGAGCTGATGTTGATGATGCGCCCGGATTTCCTCGACATCATCAGCTTGCCCACTGCCTGGGTGGTGAAGAAGGTGCCCTTGAGGTTGATGTTCACCGTATAGTCGAAGTCAGCCTCGGTGACGTCCTCGGCGAGGTTTTCCGGGCCGATGCCGACATTGTTGACCAGCACGTCGATGCGGCCGAAATGGTCGTGCGCCTGCGCGACGGCGGCGCGCACCGAGTCCAGGTCCGACAGGTCCATGCGGACCGCGAAAGCGCGCCGGCCCAGTGCCTCGATCTCGGCGACGAGCGCCTCGCCGTCCCCGGGCTTGCGGATGCCGACGACCATGTCCGCGCCGGAGCCGGCGCAGGCGAGCGCGCAGGCGCGGCCGATGCCGCGCGATGCGCCGGTGACGAACACAATCTTTCCCGTGAGCTCGAAGCTGGGCGTGGTGGCGGCGGTCATGGCTGTTCTCCCTCTTTGCATGCGGCTGCACAGCATTAGACAGATGCGGTGCGCCGGGGAAGCCGGCTGACGCTTTGCAGGCGGGAACTTCGCGGGCGGGATCCGGACCCGGCCCAGCCGCATTGTCAGCAGTGCGATGTCTGACGGCGCAGGATGCCGTTTGCCGTCTTTCCGTTGGCTACGGACGGTCGTAGACTGAAACCGCAACGAGCCGGAGTTCGTCATGGCGCCTCGCCCTGCCTGGAAAGGCTATCTGAAACTTTCCCTCGTCACCTGCGCCGTCGAGCTGTCGGGAGCGACGACCCAGAGCGAGAAAGTATCGTTCCGCACGCTCAACCGCCAGACCGGCAACGCGGTCCGCCGGCAATACATGGATTCGGTGAGCGGCAAGCCGGTGGACGACAAGAACGAAGTGCGCGGCTACGAGGTCGAAAAGGACGAGTTCCTGATCATCGAGGATGAGGACATCGAGGCGGTGCAGATCGAATCCTCGCACACGCTGAGCCTCGACAGCTTTGTCGAGAAGGCCGACGTCGATCCTGTCTATATCGAAAAACCCTACTACCTCACGCCCGCCGACAAGGTTTCCGAGGAGGCCTTCGCCGTCATCCGGCAGGCGCTGGAGGACAAGAAGATGGCCGGGCTTGCGCGCATCGTGCTCTACCAGCGCGAACGGCCGTGCCTGATCGAGCCCTTCGGCAAGGGCATGCTTTTGACCACGCTGCGCTATGGCGACACGGTGCGGCAGGCCGAGGACGCCTATGACGGGATGGACAAGCTCAAGCTCGACCAGGACCTGCTCGAACTCGCGACCCGCACGATCGAGAGGAAGAAGGGCAAGTTCGACCCCGCCACCTTCGAGGACCGCTACGAGAAGGCCGTGCTCGACCTGATCAAGTCGCGCAAGAAGAGCGGCAAGAAGGTGTCGGTGCGCGAGACCGAGGAGAAGCCGTCCAACGTCATCAACCTTTTCGATGCCTTGAAGAAGAGCCTGGCGGCGGGCGAGCAGAAGGCCGCCGGTAAAGCGGCGAGCAAGGAAGCGCCAGGGAAGGTCCAGGCGAAAAAGCCCGCGCCACGCAAGAAGGCGCCGCCCACAAGGAAGGCTCCGTCGGGCAAGCCAAAAAGCTGAGCCATGGACAGCCTCGAAAGCTACCGCGCCAAACGCAACTTCAAGCGCACGCCCGAACCGTCCGGCAAATCCAAGCCCGGAAAGCCGAAAAGCGCCGGCGGCGTCTTCGTTGTGCACAAACACGATGCGCGCCGGCTGCACTACGATCTGCGGCTCGAACATGACGGGGTCCTGTGGAGCTGGGCGGTGACGCGCGGCCCGAGCCTCGACCCGTCCGACAAACGGCTCGCCGTCCATGTCGAGGATCATCCTTTTGAGTACCGCACCTTCGAGGGCATCATCCCGGAAGGCTACGGCGCTGGAACCGTCGTCCTGTGGGACGAGGGCAGTTGGACGCCGGAATTCGACCCGGCCTGGGGCATGAAAAAGGGCCACATCCGCTTCGAGCTCGACGGCCAGAAGCTGCACGGGCTCTGGGACCTCGTGCGGCTGAAGCGCAAAGCCGGCGAAAAACGCGACAACTGGCTGCTGATCAAGGCCGACGACGCGTTTGCGCGGCCCGGCGAAGACATTCTTCTGGAACAGCCGCGTTCGGTGAAATCGGGCCGGACGGTCGAAGAGGTCGCGGCCGGAAAGCCGCCGCGCCGGAAGCCGATCGCCAAGGCGCTGCAGGTCACCAAGCCGAAGGCGCGAAAAAGCAGCAAGCCGATGCCCGGCTTCATCGAGCCACAGCTGGCGACGCTGCGCTCGAACCCGCCGTCGGGGGACGAGTGGCTGCACGAGGTCAAGTTCGACGGCTACCGCATCCAGGCGCATGTCTCCCAGGGCAAGGTCACGCTGTTCACGCGCAAGGGTCTCGACTGGACCGCCAAGTTTGGCAGCGCCATCCCGGAAGCCCTTGCGGCGCTCGATTGCGAAGACGCTGTCATCGACGGCGAGATCGTCGTGCTTTCGGACCAAGGCGTCGCTTCCTTCTCGGCGCTCCAGGCCGCGCTTTCTTCGGGCAGGACGGACCTCATGCTCTATTACGCCTTCGACCTTCTGCATCTCGACGGCGTCGACCTGCGCGGAGAGCCGCTGCTTGAGCGGAAGGCGAAGCTGCACCGGCTTGTAGGAACGGGCCTGGCCCATGCACCGGTTCACTACAGCGAACATTTCGAGACGGCCGGCCAGACCATGCTGGCGCATGCCTGCAGGATGGGGCTTGAAGGCATCATCTCCAAGCGCGCCGACGCACCCTACGAAGCCGGGAGGAGCCTCGGCTGGATCAAATCCAAATGCACGCTGAGGCAGGAATTCGTCATCCTCGGCTACGTGCCGTCGGAAGCCACGGGCCGGGGCTTGCGCTCGCTGGTGGTCGGCTACCACAGGGACGGCAAGCTGCACTATGGCGGCCGGGTGGGCACCGGCTTTTCCGGCACCGTCACCAACGATCTGAAGAAGCGGCTCGATCGCATCAGAACGAAGCGGCCGCCGGTCGGGGGCGAACCGGCGAAGGACAGGAAGGTTGTCTGGGCAAAACCCGATCTCGTCGCCGAGGTCGAGTTCAGGAGCTGGACGGACGACGGCATCCTGCGCCAGGCCTCCTTCCAGGGCTTGCGCGAGGACAAGCCCGCGAGCGAGGTCGTGGCGGAGACGGGAATGGCGGCGAACGATGGCGCAGCCGCCGATATTACAAAGGCGCGTTCGCCGCGCGCCTCGAAGGAAATATCGAAGAGGCCGAAAGCCATGTCCGTCACCCTGAGCAGTCCCGAGAAACTGTTGTGGCCCGAGGCCGGGATCAGCAAGCAGGGGTTGCTCGAGCACTACGAAAAGGTCTGGCCGCGCATCGAGCAATTCATCGTCGACAGGCCGCTCAGCCTGGTGCGCGCGCCCGACGGCATCGACGGGCAGCGGTTCTTCCAGAAGCACGCGTCGAAGGGCATGCATGAGGCGATCATCCGCACGGCCGATCCCGAGGACGGCGAGGAGCTTCTCTCCATCCGCGACTTCGACGGACTTGCCGCGCTGGTGCAGTTCGGCGTCGTCGAGATCCATATCTGGGGTTCGACGCTCGCCGCCATCGAGATGCCGGACCAGATCGTCTTCGACCTCGACCCGGACGAAGGACTGGGCGTCGAGGACGTGAGGGCAGCGACGCTCGACGTGAAGGACAGGCTCGACGCGCTCGGCCTGCCGAGCTTCGTCAAGACATCCGGCGGCAAGGGATTCCATGTCGTGGTGCCGCTGAAGCCCAAGGCAGACTGGGATACGGTGAAGACCTTCTCGCACGACTTTGCCCGCGCCATGGAACAGACGGATCCCGGCCGCTACACGTCGGTGCTGTCCAAGAAGGCGCGCAAGGGCCGCGTCTTTGTCGATTATCTGCGCAACGGCAGGGGATCGACCGCGGTGGCGCCATGGTCCTCGCGGGCGAAGCCGAACGCGACGGTCGCGGTGCCGGTAACTTTCGACATGGTGCGCGACGGTGTCGGCCCCGCCGACTTTTCCATCGGCTCGAAGGCGCTGGACGACGCGCTGAAGAGACCCGATCCCTGGGCGGACTTCTTCAAGGCGGCCAAGCCGCTGAAACTTTAGAGCGGCGAACGCTCAGTCGGAATCGCTGCGTCGCTATCTCTTTGTTTCAGCATCGGATTTGTCCGAAAACCGCTGCGCACTTTTCGGTCCGATGCTGTAGAGACGCTTGCCGAAACAGCCATGGCCGCAACCAACTCACCGCCGGACCGCGGTCCGACGTGTCAGGCGATCGGCCTTGTGGACCCGACTACTTCGCCTTGGGCTTGGCTGCCGGCTTCTTGGCGACTGGAGCCGCCTTGGCGGCGGGTGCCTTGGCGGCGGCCTTGGGCTTCGCGACCGCGGCCGCGCGGGCCGGCTTTTTCTTCGCCGCCGCGGCCTCCGCGTCGATTTCCCTTGTCGCCTGGTCCCAATGGTCCTGGTCTGCGCCGTGAGGTCGTCCGTGACTTTCCCAAATAGCGTGGGCACGTTGACGAATGCGCTGCTGACGGTCGTCGGTCATGCTTGCCTCCAGTCGGTCGGAGCCTTGATCGTAACACAATTGCGGCGATGCGACAGAGCGCTTACGCCGCAGTGCACCATCGCGGACATATTTTTTTCGCGCGGTCCCTATCGCCCGACAAGACCGAGAATGGCATCGGCGGCGCGCGCCGTGCCGGGTGCGGCGGCCATGCTCGCGGCGTTCGTCCGAAGACGACCGCGCATGGATCGATCGTCGAGCAGTGATGCGATCGCCGCGGTCAGCCCGGCCGGCGTCCACGAAGCCCGGTCGAGGCGAAGTCCGACGCCGGTCTCGACGGCGCGCTCGGCATTGTCGTGACCATCCCAGCAATAGGGCATGATCAGCGAGGGCACGCCGAAATACAGCGCCTCGCAAAAACTGTTGTTGCCGCCGTGATGGATGAAGAGGTCGCATCTGGCGACCACGGAGGGCTGCGGAAACCAGGCATCGAGATAGACATTGTCCGGCACCGCGCGGTAGGCCTCGCGAAATCCGCCGACATTGACGATGAAGCGCGCCGGGAAGGACGCGAAGACCGCGATCATCCGTTCGATCAGATCGACGTCGGCGGCGCCGAGACTGCCGAAGCCGAGATAGACGAGCGGCCCCTCGCCGCGCGGGAAGTCCGGCAGGTCGAACGGGCCCTCGCGGCGCACGCACCCCTCCAGGTAGACGAATTTATCGGGGTCGAGCGGCACCGCGCGTTCGCGGCGCACGATTTGCGGCGTCAGCAGAAGGTTGAGCCAGGGCGAGGTTTCGAGAAAGATGCCCGGCGGCAGCGCCGGCAGTCCCGTTCCCACGCGAAAACGGTTGAACCGTTCATGCGCCGGCGCGACGGCCTCGAGATAGCGCTTCTCGAAATAGGGCCGCGATGCGTCGTCGGCCGCGAGGCCCGATAGATAGGGGGGCACGTTGGCGTCGGGCAACTCGGTCTCGGCGCAGGAGACCATGCGCACCCACGGGATGGCGGAGGTCGCAAGCGCCGGGAACATGACGACATTGTCGAGCACAACCGCGTCGGGCTTCAGCCGGGCGAGCAGCCGGCGGAGCCCGGCCTCCGCCCCGATTGCGGTGTCGACGATCGCCTCCCAGGTCGGACCGACATAGGTGTCGAGCTGCTCGAGGGGCGAGAGGTTGAAATGCGGCAGGTGCCGGCGCACGAACGACTGCCACGTATCGGGGCGGTCGCCGGCGCGTTCGCTCGCTGGCAGTTGGTGCTCCGGAAAACCATAATCGGCGAACAGGCCGGAAAAGCCCGGATGACAGATGAAGACGGGCCGCGCACCGCGCTCGCGCAACGCCTGCGCGACGCCGATGCAGTTCAGCGCAGCGCCGAAGCTCGCTTCAGGGAACAGCGCGACGATCGGTGCGGCGCGCGACTTCATCTGCCGTTCCGCTCGTCGGTCCTGCCGGTCGCAGGCAGGACCGGCGCGCCGCGGCTCGCCGCCTGCGGCCGCTGGCTGCGCGAGAGGCGCAGATGCAGACGCATGAGATCGGCCGCCGCTTCGAACTGCCTGCTTTCGAGCTGGTCGAGGATGGCGAGATGCTCGCGCGTCGACTGCTTCAGGCGAAAGACGTTCACGGCGTGCATAGCGCCCGGCATACGCCTCAGCCTCAGATGATCGGCAAGCGCCTGGCCAACGAAACGGTTGGCGGCGCCGCGGGCGACCATGCCGTGGAACTCGATGTCGAGGCGTTGGAATTCGCGCGCGTCGAAGGTGACCTCCGGCGAGGCGAGTTGCGCCTCCATGCCGAAACGCAGGGCGGCGGCCTGCGCCTCGTCCAACCTGAAGCCCGGCGTCAGCAACGCGGCCGGCTCCAGAAGCAGGCGGTAGTCGTAGCTTTCGGCAAGCGCCTCCGGCCCCGCCTGCGCCGGGCGGAAGAGCCACGACTGGCCGGGAGCCTTCTCGATCCAGTTTCCGCCCTCCAGTATTCTTAGCGCCTTTAGTACCGTTCGGCGGTCGCTTGTGTAACGTTGTGAAAGGGCGCTGGCGGTAACCGTGTCGTCCAGGCGGCGCGCCGCGCGATCCCGCAAAATGGACTCGGCCAGGCGGTCCTCCTCAGCGCTCGGAAGGTCGGCGGCGGCCTCGATCGCGCCGGCGGGATCGATTGCCAGGGTGTAGCCGCTGTCCTTCTCCCACCGCACGACGCCTTGGCCGGCCAGCAGGCGCAGGCTCGCCCGGACCGGCGTGCGCGAGACGTTGCAGAGCGAGGCGATCTGCTGCTCGGCCAGACGGTCGCCGGCCCGGAAACCGCCGCGGCGCACCGCCTCCAGGATGCGCTGGGCGAGATCCAGGTGATTGGAGCGGGGGCGCTGGCGGGTCGGCTGCATGTTGCGGACTTTCGCGGCGAGCACCGGTTCGTCGCTCGCATCCCGATTATGGATTGACGTTCTTTTTGCAGCAATAGTACAGTTGTGAAAACGGCAAAAAAGCCGGGGAACGAAATCCGCGCCTTAGCCCGATCATCGACGCAAGGCACTCAACGCCGAATTTCACCGACGCAAAAGTCGCGAACAATGGGAGTCTGTCATGAAGATCACGAACGAACGCCGGGCACGTGCGCGGGTTGTCCTGCTCGGCCTTGGCCTCGCCGCGCTGGCCTCGTCGGCGAGCGCCGCCAACCTCGTCATCTCCAACTGGGACGGCTACATGGCGCCCGACGCCATGGATGCTTTCAAGACGGCGACCGGCAATACCGGCGAGGTCGTCAAGCACGCAACCAACGAGGAGATCATGGGCAAGCTCGTCGCCTCGGGCGGCAAGGGCTATGACGTAGTCTTCGTTTCGTCGCCGTTCGCGGAGGTGCTGAACAAGCTCGGCCTCGCCGAGACGGTCGACGCATCGAAGGTCCCCAACCTCGCCAATCTTTATCCCGAGGCTGCCTCGCTCGCCTACGATCCGGGCAACACATTCTCGGTGCCTTATACATGGGGCACGACCGGGCTCTGCTACCGCTCCGACCTGGTGAAGACGGAGCCGGC
The DNA here is from genome assembly GCF_040049215.1 of Mesorhizobium sp. KR9-304. Classification (NCBI taxonomy): domain Bacteria; kingdom Pseudomonadati; phylum Pseudomonadota; class Alphaproteobacteria; order Hyphomicrobiales; family Phyllobacteriaceae; genus Mesorhizobium; species Mesorhizobium sp. KR9-304. Next base: position 1,666,700 of record NZ_JBDZDN010000001.1, read on the forward strand.
CTCGTGGAACGATCTGCTGAAGCCCGCCGACGACATCAAGGGCAAGACGACAATGCTGGCGACCGACCGTTGGCTGCTCGCCGCCGGCCAGCTCGCCGACGGCTTTTCGGTGAACGAGACTGATCCGGCCAAGATGGAGCAGGTGAAGAACACGCTGATCGAGGCGAAGAAGACCCTGCTCGCCTATGACGACACGACGTTCTACGCCAAGCTGGTGTCGGGCGAGGCGCTCTTGGTGCAGGCGTGGGACGGCTGGTGCAACTACGGCATCACCGACAACAAGGACATCAAATACGTGATCCCGAAGGAGGGGTCGGATCTGTGGGTCGACACGATGGTGGTGTTGAAGGCTTCGGAGAACAAGGACGCCGCCTTCCAGTTCATCAACTTCATGCTGGACACCAAGAACCACGCGTGGGCAGCCGAGAACATCCTCTACAAGGTGCCGAACAAGGCGGCGATGGAGAGCCTGCCTGCCGAACTCGCCACGACCTATCCGAACATGGCCATGCCGGTCGCCGAGCTCACCAAATTCGAGGTGCTGCGCGATGTCGGCGAGTCGCAGAAGGAGTATTCGCGCATCGTCAGCGAGATCAAGGCGGCGCAGTAGCCTGCTGCCGTCGTTCGGAACTCAAAGGGGCGGGACATGACGGCGACAGGCACCCGCCCCGCCTTCCTGATGGCGCCGGCCCTGGCCTGGCTAATCGGGCTGATGGTCGTGCCGTGCGGCCTGGTGCTGGCGCTCGCCTTCTTCCAGCGCGGCATCTATGGCGGCGTCGACTACAGTTTCACGCTGGAGAACTTTTCCAGGGTCTTCGACCCGCTCTACGCCGGCATCTTCCTGAGGTCGGCGCGTATCGCGGGAACGGCAACGGCAATCGCCGTAGTTCTGGGCTACGCTGCCGCCTATGCCATCGCGTCGTGCCGGCGAAACCTGCAGCCGGCGCTGCTGTTCTTCGCGGTGCTGCCCTTCTGGTCGAATTACCTGATCCGGACCTATGCCTGGATCGTGCTGCTCAACCGCGAGGGGCTGATCACGCAGTTGCTGCGCTGGTTCGGCTATGAGGGCGAGCCGCCGTCGATGCTCTATACGGAAGGCGCTGTCATTGCCGGGCTCGTCTACAACTACCTGCCCTTCGTCATCCTTGCCTGCTACGCGCCGCTGTCGCGCATGAACCCGGAACTCGCCGAGGCTTCGCGCGATCTCGGCGGCTCGGCCTTCACGACGTTCCGCCGCATCGTGCTGCCGCTGACGCTGCCCGGCATCGCCGCCGGGGCGGTGTTCGTCTTCGTTCTGTCGATCGGCAACTTCGTGACGCCGGCCCTGCTCGGCGGCGGGCGGTTCCAGATGATCGGCAATCTCGTCTACGACCAGTTCCTCACCGCCAACGACTGGCCGTTCGGCGCGGCGCTGTCGATGGCGCTGATCGCCATCATGATGCTGCTTCTCCTCGTGCAGGCCTATGCGTCGGACCGCGCCTCGACGCGCACTGCCTCCGTCAGGGAGGATGCGTAGATGGCGGAGCGCAGTGCAGCGGCTAGGCGAAGCGGCACAGCAGTGCTCGTGCTTTTCTTCGCCTTTCTCTACGTCCCGATCGCCGTGCTGGTCGCGCTCTCCTTCAACGAGGGCGGGCTGCCGACCGTCTGGTCGGGTTTTTCGACCAAATGGTATGTGTCGCTCGCGTCCAACCGGGACATATTGTCGGCGACGCTGAATACGCTGATTGTCGCAGTTGCATCGACTGCGATCGCCACGCTGCTCGGCACGCTGCTTGCCATCGGCATCGAGATCCGGCAGCAACGCGGGACAGCGCTCGAAGCGCTGGTCTTCGCGCCGATGATCGTCCCCGACATCGTGCTCGCCGTTGCGCTGCTGTCCTTCTTTTCCATGCTTGATTTCACACTGGGCCTGCACACGATCGTGCTGGCGCATGTCGTGTTCAACCTCGCCTTCGTCTGCGCGGTGGTGCGCGCGCGGCTAAAGAGCTTCGACTGGTCGATCACCGAGGCGTCGGCCGATCTCGGCGCCTCTGCCTTCACCACCTTCCGGCGGGTGACCATTCCCGTGATCCTGCCTGCCGTGATCGCCGGTGCGCTGCTCGCCTTCACGCTGTCGGTCGACGAGTTCATCATCGCCTTCTTCACCGCCGGAGCGGGGCGCGCCTCGACCACGCTGCCGATGCAGATCTATTCGATGATCCGCTTCGGCATCACGCCGGAGATCAACGCGCTCGCCACCATCGTCATGGCTGTCAGTGTCGTGGCGCTCGCCATATCGCAGCGACTCAACCGCGGGATGGTCGGGCAATGACGCGTGCGGTGCTTGACCTCGACGCCGTCGGGAAGAATTTCGGCCGGCTGACCGCTGTTGACGGCGTGACTTTGTCGATCCGGGAAAACGAATTCTTCGCGCTGCTCGGGCCGTCGGGCTGCGGCAAGACCACGCTGCTCAGGATGCTCGCCGGCTTCGAGACGCCGACGCGGGGAAAGATCCTGCTCGACGGTGCCGACGTGTCGCGGGTGCCGCCGAACCGGCGGCCGGTGAATTTGATGTTTCAGTCCTACGCGCTGTTTCCGCATATGAGCGTGCGCTCCAACATCGCCTACGGGTTGGAAATGGAGGGCCGGCCGGCCGCCGAGATTCGCGCCAGGGTCGACGAGATGCTGGCGACGACGCAGCTTGACGGGCTTGCCGGCCGCAAGCCGGACCAGCTCTCCGGCGGTCAGAAGCAGCGCGTCGCACTCGCCCGCGCTCTGATCAAGCGGCCGCGCGTGCTTCTGCTCGACGAACCGCTCGGCGCGCTCGACAAGAAGCTGCGCGGCGAGATGCAGATCGAGCTGAAGCGGCTGCAGCACGAGGTCGGCATCACCTTCGTCGTCGTTACGCACGACCAGGAGGAGGCGCTTGTCATGGCCGACCGCATGGCGGTGCTGAAGGACGGCCGGCTGCTGCAATGCGACACGCCGCACGCGGTCTACGAGCACCCCGCAGACGCCTTCGTCGCCGGCTTCATCGGCCTGATGAATTTCTGCCGGGGCGTCGCCGTCGTCGAAGGCGTGCGCGCGAGGGATGCCTCGTTGATTGCCGGCGCGCTGCCGGGAGGATTGGCAACCGGCGACGAGGCGATTGCTGCGGTGCGGCCCGAGCGCATCATGCTGTTTCCGCCGGCCGACATCGCCAACAGGACGACCGGCACGGTCGAGGCGCTCGCCTATCACGGGCTCGACCTGCAGCTCCATGTGCGCACGGCACCGGCCGACAAAGCTTTCCTCGTCCGCATCACCGCCGACACCGCGGACAAGCGCGCTATCGGCATCGGCGATGCGGTCGAGCTCGGCTGGTCGGCGGCGGACACACGCATCTTCAGAATTTGAGAGACCGGAGGCACTCATGACCCAAAAGACGATCGCATTCTTCCCCGAGGCCGCCTACGGGCCGGCTCTGAACTCGGTGGGCATCGCCCAGGCGGTCGAGGCGCGCGGCCACAAGGCCGTGTTCCTGTCCGATCCCGGTTTCGTCGATGTCTACAAGGGATACGGCTTCGAGGCGCATCCGGTGAACCTGTCCGAGCCGATGCCGCCCGAAAAGATGGCGAAGTTCTGGGAGGACTTCATCAACGGCCACATCCCGAATTTCCGCAAGTCGCCCTACGACCAGGTCGACAATTACGTGAAGGATTGCTGGACGGCGATCGTCGACAGCGCGAAATGGGCGCAGAAGGATCTGCCGGGCGTGCTGGCCAAGATCAAGCCTGATGTCATCTGCGTCGACAATGTCATCCTGTTCCCGGCCATAAAACAGTTCGGCGTGCCGTGGGTGCGCGTCATCTCCTGCTCGGAGAACGAGATCGAGGATGAGGATATCCCGCCGCATCTTTCAGGCTGTGGCGAGAACGATCATGCCTGCCACAAGGCCTATCGCGACCATTTCAACGAAGTGATCCGGCCGATCCATGACGACTTCAACGCGTTCCTGACATCGGCGAATGAAGCTCCCTATCCGCTCGGCCAGTTCTTCGAGGCGTCGCCGCATCTCAACCTGCTGCTCTATCCGCAGGCGGTGAAGTTCAAGCGCAAGCATCCGCTCGACCCCAGGCGGTTTCAGTATCTCGAGGGATGCGTGCGCAAGGAGGCGGACTATACGGTGCCGGCCTTCACTGGGAATAATGACGGGCCGCTGATCTACGTGTCGTTCGGTTCGCTCGGCGCGGGCGACACCGAGCTTCTGAAGCGCGTCATCGCCGCGATCGGCAACTCGCCCTACCGCGCGCTGGTCAATGTCGGCGGCTATAAGGACCAGTATTCCGACGTGCCTGACAACGTGATCATCGAGGGCTGGTTCCCGCAGCCGTCGGTCATCCCGCAGGCCGACGCCGTCATCCATCACGGCGGCAACAACTCCTTCACCGAGTGCCTCTATTTCGGCAAGCCGGCGATCATCATGCCCTATGTGTGGGACGGGCATGACAACGCGACGCGCGTCGAGGAGACCGGCCACGGCTTCAAGATGCCGCGCTACGACTGGACCGAGGCGGAACTGCTGGCGAAGCTCGACGCCTGCCTGACGGACAAGGCGATGAAGGCCAAGCTCGCCGCGACCTCGAGGCACATGCAGGCGCAGAACGGACCGGAGAAGGCCGCCGGCCTCCTGGAAAAGCTGCTGTGACCTCATCCGCGCCGCATCTCCACGACGCGTCGACGCGCACGGACCTTGTGGACTGGGGCGTCCAGCCGGACGCCATTGAGGGCGTCTCGCGTTCGACCGGACGGCTCGTACACAAGGGCCCCGACAACCGGCCCGAGACCGGAATATGGCTGTGCACGGTAGGACGCTGGCGGCTGTCCATCCCGCGCGACGAACTCTGCTATTTCGTCGCCGGGCGGGCCACCTATCGTTCCGACCTCGGCGAGACGATCGAGGTCTCGGCCGGCACGCTGGTCATGTTCCCTGCGGGCTGGAAGGGCGAGTGCAGGGTCCACGACGCGATCCGCAACACGTATATCCTGGCCGCAGACGAACCCGACACCAAGGAGCCTAAAATGCCCACCCCCGTCATGCAGTCGCCGCTGAAGCTGACCGAGCTGGTCGACTGGGGCGTCATCCCGACGATGATCGAAGGCGAGTCGCGGACATCCGGCAAGCTGCTGCACAAGGGTCCGGAGGGGCGGTCGGAATGCGGGCTCTGGGTCTGCACGCCGGGCAAGTGGAACTGCCACGTGACGCGCGACGAGTTCTGCCACTTTCTCGAGGGGCGCTGCACCTATGTGCATGAATCCGGCGAGGTAATCGAGATCGTTCCGGATACGGTCGCCTTCTTCCCCGGGGATTGGAAGGGCGTTTGCACGGTCCATGAGACGATCAAGAAAGTCTACATGATCCGCTGAGGCCGCCCGATGCAATTCTCGCCCGACAGCCCCTGCTTCTTCATCAATCCGGTCTACCGGCCGATGAGCGGTCAGCCGCGTCCGGTGATCGATCCGGCGACGCTGGAAGTGGCCGGCGCAATCGCCGCGGTGACCGAGGCCGAAATCGACACGGCGCTGACCGCGGCGGCAAAGGCGCAAAAACTCTGGAAGGCGTTGGACGCCAAGACGCGCGCGAAACATCTGCACGGCGTCGCCAACGCGATCGAGGCGGCCGACTTCACACGCTGCGCCGAGCTGATGGTGCGCGAGATGGGCAAACCCTATCCGGAGGCGATCGGCGAGATCGCCAATTGCTCGGCCGTCTTCCGCTATTATGCCGAGATGGCGCGCGACGAGGCCGGCAAGATCGCCGGCACGACGCAGACCGGTTCCTTCCAATATGCCCGCTACGAGCCCCACGGCCTCTCGGTGCACATCATGCCGTACAACTTCCCGGTGCTCCTGATGTGCTGGACGGTCGCCGCATCGCTCGCTGCCGGCAATGCCTGCATCATCAAGCCAGCCGAGGCGACGACGCTCTCGACGCTCGACTATATGGCGGTGTTCCGTTCGCTGCCCGAAGGGCTGGTGTCGTGCCTGCCGGGCGGGGCGGAGACAGGCAAAACGCTGGTCGAGTCCGACCGTACCCATGCGGTGGCCTTCACCGGATCGGTGGCGGCTGGGCGGCGTGTCGCGGTCGCCTGTGCTGAACGGATGAAGCCGTGCGTGATCGAGGCGGGCGGCAGCGATCCGCTTGTTGTCAGCGCGCATGCGCCGCTGGAGGTCGCCGCCGCCGGCAGCGTGACGGCCGCCTTCCACCTGTCGGGACAGGTCTGCACCTCGGCGGAGCGCTTCTTCGTCGTCGATTCCGTCCACGACCGCTTCGTCGAGCTGTTTGCCGAGAAGACAAGAGCGCTGCGCATCGGCAATGGAATGGACGAGACCGAGATCGGCCCGCTGGTCAGCGAGGCCGCGCGCGCCAAGGTCATGCGGCTGGTGGACGATGCCGTCGCGCACGGTGCCAAAGCGGTGACGGGAGGACGGATACCGCCGCAGCACAATGTCGGCTGGTTTTACGAGCCGACGATCCTAACCGGCGTGACGCCGGGCATGGCGATCTGCCGCGAGGAATGTTTCGGGCCGGTCGCCGCGGTCTGCCGCGTCAGCGACTTCGACGAGGCGATCCGGCTTGCCAACGACAGCCCGTTCGGGCTCGGCGCATCGATCTTCACCACCGACCTCGCCGAGGCCATGGAGGCGTCGGAGCGGCTGGAGGCCGGCATGGTGTGGGTCAACAATCCGCTAATCGACAATGATGCGCTGCCTTTCGGCGGCTGGAAGGCATCCGGCATCGGCCGCGAGCTCGGGCGTCAGGGGCTCGACGCCTTCCGCAGGACCAAGATGGTGATCATCGACCACAAGCCGGTGGTGCAGGATTGGTGGTATCCCTATCCTGACGAATGGTTCCGCAAGACGGGAGGACGAAAGCATGTCTGACATAGTGGCTGCACGGCATGGGTGACGCGGCTGACTGGATCGAAAAGAACCGGGTCACCGAAGTCGAGTGTCTCGTCCCCGATATGAACGGCGTCTTGCGCGGCAAGGTTTTGCCGGCTGAAAAATTCCTCAAGGCGATCGACGGCGCCGCGCTCTACGTCCCGACAAGCGCCCTGCTTGTCTGCATCGACGGCCGCTACTCCGGATCGATCGACGAGGGTTTCGCCTATGCCGACCCGGACATGCGCGTCGTCCCGGATCTCGGCTCGCTTTGCCTGGCTCCAGCCGCCAGTCCCCCACGCGCGTTGGTCCTTGCCGATGCGTGCTACCCCGCCGACCAGCCGTGGAGCGCGCTTCCCCGCACGTTGCTGAAGTCAGTCCTCGCGCTCTACGCCGAAAAAGGCTGGCGCGCCGTCGTCGCCCCCGAACTGGAATTCTACCTGACGGCGCTCAACCCGGACGCCCGGGACGCGTTGACGCCGCCGGTCGGCATTGATGGCCGAAGGGAGAATTCGCAGCATCCCTACGACATGGAGGCGCTCGAAATGTTCGAGCCGGTCATCCGTCGGATCTACGATCACTCCGCCGTCGCCGGCATTCCGGTCGAGACGCTCACCCATGAAACCGGAACGGCCCAGCTCGAGATCAATCTGCTGCATGGCGATCCGCTCAAGCTTGCCGACCACGCGGTGCTGTTCAAGCGCATCGCCCGCAAGGCCGCGCTCGACGGCGGCATGCACGCCACCTTCATGGCCAAGCCTATCGAGGGCCAGGCAGGCAGTTCCATGCATCTCCACGTTTCGCTGATCGGCGGGGCGGGCGAAAACCTGTTTGCCGACCGGGATGGCGCGGATACGCCGATGTTCAGGCATTTCATCGGCGGGCTGCAGAAACATATCCCCGAGGCGCTGCCGCTGCTGGCTCCGAATGTGAATTCCTACCGCCGCATCCGGCCGAGCCTCAGCGCTCCCGCCAATGTCGAATGGTCGCACGACAACCGCTCTTGCGGCTTGCGCCTGCCCAAGGGCGGCAAGGAAGCCCGGCGCGTGGAGAACCGTCTGGCCGGCGCCGACGCCAACCCCTACCTCGCCATCGCCGCGACGCTTCTGTGCGGCTATCTCGGCGTCGAGGAGCGGCTGGAGCGGTCGCCGGAGGCGCTCGGCAACGCCTACCTTGCGACAAGCACGCTGCCCCGGACCATGGCGCAGGCGCTCGACCGGCTTGCGGCCTGCGCGCCCGTGCGCTCCCTGCTCGGCGAGGAATTTTTCCAGACATTCCTGCGCGTGAAACAGCAGGAACTCGAGGCGTTCGAAAGCGTCGTGACCGCCTGGGAACGCGAACATCTCTTGCTCAAGGCCTAAAGCGTGTCGCGCCCCTGCCCGGACGCGAACGTCCACGCTAAACCGGCCATCCCCACGGGGACAGCCTGCTTTCGCGTGAAGTTTTTTGAGAAACTGGAGCGGGTGAAGCGATTCGAACGCTCGACCCCAACCTTGGCAAGGTTGGTACCCGGCTTTCCGGGAGTGTCCGGGATTTGCCGGGAATAGCTGGGAACGTTGAGTTTCCTTGCATCATGACGTACGGTGTATCCGCTGATTTCCTTTTTGGTGGCGACACGGTGGCGACATGGCGACCCGGAAACTTACAAAGTCTGTCGTTGATGCTCTTGCTCCCGCCGACAAGGCATTCATTGTCTACGACACCGAGTTAAAGGGCTTCGGGGTTCGCGTCGCTCCCTCGGGCACCAAGACATGGCAAGTGGAGTACCGGCCCTATCCCGGCGGCCGGGAAGTCGCGAAACGGCGCATGTCGCTTGGCGCCTCGAACGCTCTGACGCCCGACCAGGCCAGACAGAAGGCCCGTGACATACTGGCTTCGGTCTCCAAGGGAGGCGATCCAGCGCGGGACCGCAATGAAAAACGTCGGGAGATGAAAGTCGCCGACCTTATCGACTTCTATGAGCGGGAGGGCTGCTACGTCTTAAGGGGCCTCCGGCAGGGTCAGCCGATGAAGCCCAACACGAAGGCGTACACCATCGCTCGCCTTCGGCATCATGTCGTACCTCTGATCGGAACGAAGCGTGTCCCCGATGTGACCGCTACGGATATAGAGCGAATGGTTCGCGACATCGCGGCCGGCAAGACGGCAAAAGACTTCAAGCCGGAAGGTGGTAGACGCGTCATCGTGAAGGGTGGCGATGGCGCCGGCTGCAAAGTAGCGCGCGACGTGTCGGCAATGTTCACTTTCGCTGTGCGGCGGGGCATCGCGCTTTCGAACCCGTGCGAGCATGCAGCGATAAGGAAGACCGACAACCGGCGAACCCGGTATCTATCGATCGAGGAGGTGCGCCGCCTTGGCGCTGCGCTGGAGGCTCTGCAAACTCAGGGCACGAATTCAAAGGCGCTCGACATCACAAGGCTGTGGGCATTGACCGGCTGTCGGCGTGACGAGATTGCCGCGCTGAAATGGACGGAGGTTGATTTCGAGCGAAGCTGCCTGGTCCTGGAGGACAGCAAGACCGGAGAAAGCGTCCGCCCACTGGCGTCGTCGGCGCTTATCTTGTTGGAGGCATTGCCGCGTTACAACTCGCCCTATGTCTTCCCGGCTACCACCGGTGATGCCCACTTCCAGGGGACAAAGAAAATCTGGCCAAAGGTGACGGCGCTGGCGAAATTGCCGGGCGTCACACCGCATACGCTGCGTCATACGCTGGGCTCGGCCGCTGTTTCGACCGGCGAGACCCTCGCGATGACCGGCGCCATCCTTGGCCATAGCAACGCGCGCTCGACCGCGATCTATGCGCACGTCCAGCGTGATCCTGCGAAAAAAGCTGCGGGTCGCGCGGTCGGCCCTATCGCCGCAGCGCTGGCTGGAAAGCCGGCAGCCAAGGTTGTGCCGTTGAAGCGGAAGGGCGCGTAGCAGGTCGAAGAAACCGCAGGGATAGGAAGGCCATCCAACAAGCCGGGCGCGCACCTCCTGGCTTCCCTGCGGCCTTATAGGTGCATCGACAAAGGTGCGCGATGTCTGATCCAATTCCTGAGGGGTTCCTGACACTGCCGGAGGCATATAGCGCCCACTATCAACGCAGATATGGAGCCACTCCTACACACGGAGACCATGTTTATCGGCAAACCACAACTCAAGAGGAAATGGTCTCAGCGTTCCGGAAACGTGTCTTAGAAGCCTGCGTTCGAGAGCCTGGAGCAGCGACAAACTCACGGATTCAGGCTTGGTGGGATGAAGGCTTTCCCGAGCGTATTTTTATGGCTCCCGAGTTCCCGGAGTACAGCGAGCAATTTGCCGGGCGCACGCCGTTTGTCAGCGAAGCAAACTTCACGACTTGGTCGGAGAAGGCTGCTCTCAAGTTTCGCCAAACCGACCCAATGCGCCAGGCATCATGGTCTTATGGAATGGCGGTGGCGTGGATCGTCTTTCGTTCGACAGACGGTGTCAGAGAATATGGTGACTCATATGCTCTTCTCGCGCAAATTGAGGCCCAGAATGACGCCGAGGACGACGATGATGGCTTAGTTAAAGCAATGACTGTTGCAGACGCCGATTTCCAATTGCGGCGCGCCCTCTCCGTAGGCGAATTCGCAGCCGATGCCGTCAATGCTGCTGACGGTCGCCCTTGCCGGATACCCAACCACGAATGGTCTCGCTTGGAGCACGCTCCCGACAAGAACCTCGTGGATCAATTTCGGTTGTCGGACAGACCTCTGAACATTGCATATCGTGACGTGCAGTTGCAGCGTGCTGAGATTGAATGGAAGTGGCCCGGCGCGCCATCGGCGGAGGCCGACGAGACGGACCACGACGACCCGGCAGACGGCGCGGCCCCCGTTGTTCCGGCTCTCGTAAAGCAAGAAATAGCCAGCCTTCTTAAGCGGCTGTGTCAATCATGGGAGAATTCCGGACGAGACCCGTTAAAGCAGATCGGAAATCGGGAATTCATAGCGATGGTCACCCGTGACGATTCGCCGGATCGCGTCCGGAATGCGAAGCCATATTGGGCCGACGACATTTGGCGAAAGAAAAAGCCTTCGGAGTGGAGTACGCCCGGCCCGCGCAAGCTATAACAGCCTATTGTGTGGACTTTGAACGCCACACAATTCCCCACAATTTTCTCACAACTGGCGCACAATTCGGAGCGCTCGCATCTTTCCTCACGTTCGACGCAATTACGCGTCGGCCCCTGCCAAAGTACAGGGTGCGACAAGGAAAGACTCCACATGCCGGAAACAAACTTCAAAACCCATCGTGCCAAGATGCGCACGCCAGAAGCAGCCACGTACTGTGGTTCGACCGAAAGCACCTTCAACAAGCTCAGATTGACCGGCGGCGGCCCGATCTACATCACCATAGGTAGGACCGTCGTCTACGATCCGGATGACTTAGACACCTGGCTTGCCTCCAATCGCCGCAAGTCAACTTCGGTTGCGGCGTAGGAGGTGGAAACATGCACCTCCAAATCGAAGCCGCCGCGCCTGACGGGCTCAATCGTCAGGCCGGCGACGCCGGTATTTCAATGGTCGGTGGAACGGCCAATGATTACCATCTCGCCCCCAACAAGTCCACTCACCAAGAGAACTACGCGACCGCGAAATTGGTAGCGCGATTTCGGTTGCGTATAGAGACGGCACGGCTCGTCTGCCACCTCTCAGGGATCGGAGGCCCTCAATGAGCCGCCGTCCCGTACTCACCTACGAGCGGGCCTGCGAGGTGCTCGTCTACGATCGCGAAACCGGCGCGCTGAACTGGCGCGTCGCTCGCCCTGGCGCCCCCAAAGGGGCGTTGGTCGGGACCCGTTCCAGCCATGGCTACACGCAAGTCGAAGTCGACTACCGGCTCTACAAAGCGCACCGCGTCATCTGGCTCCTTATGACCGGGAACTGGCCGACGCATCAGGTCGACCACATCAACGGCATGCGCGCCGACAACAGGTGGAAGAATCTGCGAGAGGCAACGCCCCTCCAGAATTCGCGCAATCGCCGTCCGTCAAAGTCGAGCACGAGCGGACGCGTCGGCGTGACCTTCATCAAGGCCTCTTCGAAATGGCAGGCGTACATCGGCATTGATAGCCGCACAGTGTCACTCGGCCACTTTGCAGAGATCGAAAAAGCGATTGCCGCCCGCGAAGCAGCCGAGAAAAAGCACTACGGCGAGTTTGCGCCTGGAAAGGCGGTGGCGCAATGAGCCGCGAGTGGTCAAAACTCTCCCCGGAGGTGTGGCGCTCGCCACGCTTCCTTTCCCTGCCCGAGGTAGGCGCCGCCTTGCTCTGGCACTATTACGTTGCCGGCCCCCATGCCAACAGTTCCGGGTGCTCTTGCATCCCGGACGGTTACGCCGTCGCTGATTTCTCGTCGTTCGGCTGGACCGCAAAAGACCTAGGCCAGAACCGCAAGCTGCTGATCGATGCCGGCCTCATCAGCTTCGACCCCGTCACGAGCGAGGTCTACGTCGATCGGTGGTTCCTCCACAACCCGCCGACGAATCCGTCTCACGCCAAGGGCGCGGCAAAGCTCATCGGCAAGATCGCCAGCGACACGTTGCGCGAGAAAGCCGAGGCCGAGTTCGCGGCAACCGACTTCGGCGCGAAGCTCTTGCAGATCGCCAAGGCCGCCAACGACCCGCTCGCCTCATCGCCCGGTGACCGCCTTACCAACAGCGCCTTTATGAATGGTGGGAACAGGGGGGTGAAATGGGACGGGAGGTGACAGCCTGTCGACAGCCTGTCGAGACGGTGTCGACACACAAGACAAGACCGAGACTGAGACGTGAGACGGAGACGAGAGAACACCGACAGAAGAGAAAAACAAAAAAAGACTTTGAGACTTCCGCGCTTTCGCGCGGGCGCTTCGCCCCGATTTTTTCTTTCGCTCTGGAGATCAATTCGGAAACGTCGTGCGGGCGGAAACGCCGCCGGCTTTGGAGGGGGAGCGTGCCACGCACGTCGGTGCTCTGCCTCCAAGAGGTTTGCGTGGACTCAGGCGAGCGCTGTTTCTCCCAGTATCCCTACGTCTTCAGCGAAGCGCCAGAAGGCCAGACGGGCATCATCAACAGACAACTCCCCGTTGACGGCCCTTTGCATTGCCTGCTTCGTGAAGTGGTACACGGCACCCCGATCGCCGGAATAGGCGTTCAGGTAGGCCAAGCCTTCCTCGCCGCTCTCGATTGTTCGAAAGAACAGAGCGCCTTCGCGAATCCAGATCGGGGATGCAAATCGGACAGCCATTTGGCAAAACCGGCACCGCCCGAAATAGTTCCGACTGTTCAGTCGCTGCGCATCAACCCGAAACTGTATCCGAGCCCGGTGCCGATCGTGGCACCGAGCATGGCGCCGACCTGCAAATCATCGAGCAGCGCGATACCGATAACGGCGCACGCCACTCCACCCAAGAGGGCGAAGACGTATTGTTTCACTCTGCGTGCTCCCCAGCTAACGCAGGCCCAGCATAGCACAAATCCCGCCGCCGACTTTATGCCGGCGATTGAGCGGGTAACATTTTGGTGAGCGGCTCTCTGCATCCGGTCGACCACGGACGCTATGGGACACCCACGGACACTGTGGGACACACAGCATAACTATTTGAAATACATTGCCTTTTCATTGCTCGTGGCCCCAAACAAGCCTATGCTAACGGCATTGATTTGGAGATGTCTCGATGCGCTTTTCAGAGCCGATAGATGGCAGAATCAAAGTCCGCGTATCGCGAGATGAAAAGGCTGCGCTGGCAACGCTGGCCCGTGAGCGCGGCATGACCTTGAGCGATTTACTTCGCGACGGCGCGAAGGCCTTTGCCGACCGGGTCGCCGCGTGATTTCCGCGTCCGCCCGCGACCTGACGCCTATGGCCCTGTGGGCGCGGCGCAAGCGTGAGTGCCACCCGGTTGGGCAGTTCGTCGCCGACGCCTGCGCTGGCTATCGCCTCGGTATCGAACCGCTCGAAAGCGGATTTGGCCATCGCGTCATCAATGAAGGTGCGGCCCTCGCCGCCATGCGCAAGGATCAAGTTTGATGGCGTCCAGGCGCGGTTGTAGACGGCCGGCAAGAGCGTTCACTGAACCTGTCAATGCAGGGTAACAAACAGACCGATGACTCAACCGAACGAACCGCCAAAAGATACGCGCTTTAAGCCGGGCCAGTCGGGCAATCCGAACGGTCGGCCCCAAGGTTCGCGCTCCAAGGTATGCGTTGCTCTCGATGCTCTCGCTGAGGGCGAGGCCGAGGAAATCGTCAAGGCGATGATTGAGAAGGCGAAGGAAGGCGATGGCCACTCGGGGCGAGTCATCCTTGAACGCATCTGGCCGCCAAGAAAAGGCGCGCGCCTCACTTTCGACCTGCCCGAGGTGACGACCGCAGCGGAACTCCCTGGCGCAATTGCCAAGGTCAACCGACAGGTAGCGGACGGCGGACTGAGCCCCGACGAAGGTGCCTTGATTGTCGGTCTGCTCGATGCCCAGCGCCGGGCGATCGAAACCAACGATCTGGCCGACCGTATCGCGGCCATAGAGGAAAGGATTGCCAAAAAGCGATGAACCTGCACGCTCGTATATCCAAGATTGAAGCGGCTCAGCCGCTTACGGCTTCAGCGGTTATCGTTGCGACCGACGAAGCAGATTTCAGCAAGCAGCTGGAAGACGCGCTGTTATCTTCGGAACCTGGCTCCCTGCATGTCACGGGGTCGATTGGCAGGGAACCCTACGACCAGATGCACAACCTTCTGCCGTTCGAAGAAGCATTGGAGCTGCTGTCATGAACCTGCGGTCACGCCTCGATCGACTGGAGGGAGAAATCTCGCCACCCGCGAAAGTTAAAGTGACCTGCACGTTCGCCAAATCAGATGAGGAAGTGGCGGAGTTGCGCAAGAACGCCATTTCGCAGGGCGAGATGTATATTCTGACCTGGCTGCCGCCAAAGGAGTAGGAAATATGGCAAGCACACTCGCCGCGAGGCTCTACAAACTGGAATCGGCTGTCCCCGGCGCGGATAAGCCATACCCGCGTGTCATTCAGATAGTCTCGAACAATAGGGACGAGGCGGACGAGCTGGCGCGCGCCAATGGATTTCATCCGGGTGAGGATGGCTACAACGAAATCATCATCAATCGCATTCTGGTTTCACCGCCCGGCAAGGTTCATGAGCCGATCAAGCCTTATGTGATCGATAGGGCATCCTGACGTGCAAAAGACGCGCTTGGGGCGCTTCTGTCCTTTAGGTCCGGTCAGCATTCGACCCATCCTTATTGCGGCAAATGCCAAACAGGTGGCCGTTGTCGAATTTGAAGCCAATCAGTTCCGCGCTGTTTCCACCGGGGATGGCCTTTTCGAAAAGCTTCTGCCACTGCCGCATATCATCGGCAGTCGGGAAGCCCATTCCGTCTGGCAATTCTTCGTAGTGGTCGGCCATTCTGCCTCCTTGCTTTTAGGACGCGCAGCAGGCCAATTTCAGAATGCGAGCCAAGTGACAGCGACCCAAAAGAATGCGCACAGAGTAACAATCAGTAGAAGGCCGTAAGGCCACCTATCGGATCGCCGCGCCCGCAGAGGGGAGGCATAGGGCATCAACGATGGGGGCTTTACGGTGATGCGCTCTCGTCGCGCCTCTTCATCAAGGCGTTGCCGGAGTCGCTGAACCTTGTCGTCCATCCCGCTACACTCGGTGCACTGGGAGCTTATATCAGAATACTCTAAATTTTAGATATACCGCAAACGGTAAAGAGTGACCAATACGCGCGCGCGAGGTGCCTGGTGCAGATGAGCGGTTTGTCCGCAATCTTGACGACGCGACGGGCCGAGGACTGAGCGCTGTCACGCTCTTTGCTGGCGTATGCATTCGACCTCGGGCAAGAGGCTATTTAGTTGCAGTCCTCGCCAGACTTAAACGACTCGACCAAACGTTCTACCATCGGATCGAGCGCGGCGACTTCTGCGTGGTCGTATTCGAGCAAGAAGAAAGCTGCCTGCGAATCACAGAGCGCGATAGCCCGCTGATACATGATGCGATTGCCTTTTGTACCCGACCAACTGGCCCATTCGTCCGTCTTCTTTTGATAGGTAATTTTCCAACCGTTGGCGTTGCTCAGTTCAATTCGGTTCCAAATTTCAGCCGCGAAATCACCCTCCGTGATGTGGCTGCCCCAGACAGACAAATCGACCTTGCCGTCTTCCGACTTAGATGTGCCGCCGTCGCCATTCTCGGCTTCGGTGATTGCCGAAAATCCCGGTGGGATATCTATCCAATAGCCAAATCGGGCGTTGCCATACCTTCTCCAAAATGAATCGCTGGACACGGAAGCGGGCGGAAAGCACGTCCATTCTGCGTCCGCGCTTACCGGAGCAACGGCGGCGGGAAAGAATTCCTTTGGATTGCGCTCATCAAAAAAGCCGCCAGCAGGCTTTGTCCCGTCATCTTGCCAAATGGATTCGATGGCTTCGCTCCTGTCAGTGAACCCTATCGAAATGAAATCCGATTGTGTTCCCGGCCCTCTCGTGAACAAGTCGGGCAGAGCAGTGAAGAGATGCCGGTCAGAGAAGCAGATGTATTCAATTGGGGCGTCTTGCGAGGCTAGCAGATCGAGCGGCTTAGCCAAATGGAAACAGGAGGCACTGTCATAGTCGGCGAACTTGGGGCCGATGAACCCGGCAGCCCGCATGTCCAGAAAGGTTGCCGCGACGCTAAACGGAGCTTTGCAGGCGATTTTGTCCAACAGCAAGCGAGAAGCCTGCTGGTCGTCGACTGCGTAAGAAAAGTTGGGAAGGCATATCGCAAATAAGGCCAGAACAAAGGTCTGAGTTCGTGTCATCGCGCACCTATTGGCCGGTGCTCGGCCAGACGCCCGTGGCAATGGACTCGACGGCAAGGTTGACGAAATCAAACAGCCCATCCGACTCGGGATTCGCAGCAACCTCTTTTGGTTCTGGACACAACGCAAACGCCTTCTCCTGCGCCAGCGAAGCGTCCTTTTTGCCGGACTGCGCATGCAGCGCGACTGCCGACTGTCCGATAAGACAAGCCACGTACTCATCAACAGGCGTGGCCACTGCTTGGCTTGCTACCAGCAGGATAGCCGCAGCCAGCAACAGTTTCATTGGTCAGCCTCAGTGCTGCGAAGGAGATTCAGTCCTCCAGCAACGTCTTCAACAATCGTCTCGACGTAATCGCTGATTTCGCTGCGCGCTTTCGTAGAGAGGCCATCAGGCGGCGAGCAGGCGGCGTGAGCTGCTTCAATCGCAGCGGAGAACGGATTGATTGCATCATTTGATTGATTGTGGAGAGCGATTACCGCTTGTCCGACAAGGCAAGTTGCATAGTCATCAGCGGGCAGGGCAAACGCACCTCCGGCGATTTGCAAAAAGGCAATGGTGAGGACCAAGCGCATTGTGCGAACATAACTGATGCGTTGTGTGTCGCGCAAATGGCGGGTTGCGACGCACCGGGCCGAAAAGATTCTGCTGATGCACGTTTCTATGAAGGTTTTCCTTTTCGCTCCTGGATTGCTGCTGGCTGAACCCACGCTGGCCGATACCATTGCTGAGGATTACATTGCCTGCCTGGTTGGTCGGGCCGTGGTCGCACTATCCGCGCAGGAAGGTCAGAAGGATGCTGATGCGGCCATGCTGGAGGCAGCGTCCAAGTGTCCCCAGCCCAAGGGTTCGGACCCCGACATAGAATATGGCGAGATGGTTGCGGACCTAGTTGAAGAGATAGCCAAAATCGAGGGCCTGTGAAAAACGAAACACCCGCCAGGGCGAATCGTGGCGGGCGAGGCGCGGGGGATTTCTTTCTGCGCTACGTCGCGCTGTCGGCAAGGCGCAGGACTGCATCAGCCAGTTTCGGCCCCCATGTCAGTCCGCCATCTATGATGCTCGCCCAAGCCGGAAGCTCGCCATCACCGCGAGGCAAGTCACTGCCTTGTGCAAGGGGGCCGCGAAGGCCGGCTTTGTAGCTGCTGTAAATATAGGCGACGTAGTTGTGCGCCTTGTCCCGGCTAACGATGCACAGGAAAAGCCGGAAGTTGACGATAAGGTAACGAGATGCGATGGGAAGAGCCGCCGCTGCCCTGTGATGGCGAAAAGGCAGCGGGCTCTAATGCCTCCGGGGCATCAAACGTAACAACGATATCGCTGAAATAAAGGTTGCCTATTGCCTGAAAGATAGCCGGTCCATAGCCGACTATGCCTTGAATTTTCCGAAAAACAGCAGATGCTAATTTGTTAGCCGGGGGCTCGTACCAACCGGCTAGGCCCGGCTGTGGCTCCCACCCTAAACGCAACACAGCCGGGCCGCGTGCAAACTGCTTAGCTGTCATGGGAGGATTGGTCTGTGAGGAAGCCTTATGCGAAGCCAATATTTGTCCCCCGCGAAATTTTGAGCAAGGTCACAGCCTTCAATGGCGGCGGTTCGCCGATACGGGTTACTACCGGGTGAGTGACTGACCCGGATCATCCCTAGCCCTACGCTGGATAGCATTCGGCGCGGCCTGTGCCTTGGGGCACTTCTATCCTTTGTCCGACACTGTCGATCCCGAAGCTGTCGTCGAACCGGAAGAGTAGCGGCGCCGGCGCGAAGCCGAATGCCGCAGCTTCCTTGCGTCCGACGACGGTTCCGGCAGCTACCGGCCCGCTTCGATGATAAGGCCTTCCCGCAACAGCGCGGCGAAAAGACGGCTTACATCGTCGGCGACGGCCCGCGGCTCGGCGTCGGGAAACGCATCGCACAGCACCTCGATGGACTGGTCCTGGCTGATGGGTTCCGCAAGCAGAGTCCAGAGCCCCGCCCCGGTCGCGTTGAGCCGATGGATTGACAATCCGTCGGGAGTGGCCAGGAAAAGACTGTCCTCGACCTGGTGGAGGGTCACGGCGGTGTTGCGGATCAGCAGCGTTTCGGGCGCAAAGGACTGCGCCAATTTTGTTCCCCCGACGATGTCGGGTCCTGCCAGCGGCGACACTTCCACGCGGAATTCGTCGGTGGTGGGAATGTGCGGCGGCCAGGACGCGAAGGTAGCCGCCAGCAATTCAGCCGCATCCTCGAAGTTGCTGTAACGCAGCGTTACGCGCGGCAGCCGGTCCATCAGGCTATGAAGACGGTTGAGAAGCGCTCCGGAGGGCGCGGCTCGCGCGAAGTTCCGTTCGATCAGCGCCTGAAGCGCGGCGCTTCTCGACGCATGGAGGAGTTCCGGCCTCCCATGCTCGACGCGATCGAGCAGCACGACCGCGCCGAGCGGCGCGGTGGCGCCGCGCGCCGCAAGCAGCCCTGCGCCCAGGCGAAGATAGCAGTAACGACCGTCAGATGCGGCGCTATGTTCCTCAACAAAGTTGCGGAAGGTCTGACTTGCGGCCTCAGGGAGCGGAATTCGTAGCCGTGGAGCCAGACCAAACGCGACGCCTGCATCGTCGTCGGCCGAAACTGGAAGGATATCGTCGCCGAAGATCGTCAGACCCATGGACGCGAGTCTGGCGATCAGCGTGCTCTTCCCCGCCCGATATCGGTTCGGAAAGACTATGAGTTGACCGTCGAGCAGGGCCGCGCCGCCATGGAAGCAAAGCTGATCGGGCCGCTCGTCGACCCAAGCGTTGGCGAGTGCGACTATCGCGCCGCAGGCTGCGCCGACCGCGGTGGTATGGATCGGATTATTGCTTCGAACCGCGAGCGAAAAGCCGCCCGCTTCTTCCGTCACGATCGCCTGCGGGTCGCCACGGGCTTGCGAAGCAGCGAACGACCAGCCTGGCGCGGCGGCCTTGAGCGCCACCTCAAATTCCGGCGAACCGGGAACCTCCAGCGTGGCCGCCGTTCCAGCAAAGGCGATGCGCATGGTTTCCTGTCGTTTTGGGCAGGAATGTTCACGTGGAATGGGCGGCCGCTCCTCCCAGAGGCGCTCGGCCGCCCCTGTCTGCTAGCGATCCTGCGGAACCACAAGCGTAAGATCGTCGCTAGGCCCGCTAGGGGTGCTCGGCGCGCTTGGGGCGCTGGGCGCGCTGGCTGCGCTCGCGCCTGAGTCACCGCCACCCGAATCGCCACCACCGCCCGAGCCACCACCGCCCGAGCCACCACCGCCCGAGCCACCACCACCCGAGCCACCACCGCCCGAGCCGCCGCTGGCGCGCGCCTGACTGAGATGGAGCAACACGGGTGTAGCGTAAATCGCGGTTGCAGCGAGCCCGAGCCGGGTCAGCATTGCACGCCGCGTCACATCCGGCCCGTTCATTTTTTCCCGGTTGACTGCCAAGGTAGCCTCCATCTCTGTCGATTGCCCACCGAACCCGTAGCTTACCGGTAAGGCCACCAAGTTTCCGGTTTGTTAGACGGATAATTCAAAATTGACCTAAGGCGAGGTTGAGCACAGCCCTAGTCAGGTTGAGATCGCATTTCTCAGTGCCAGCCTCGGCCAGCAGTGGCGACGCAGGATCACGTAGACTTTCGTGCACTGTCGACATTCATGCCAAAGGCGTCCACGAACGTTCGGGAGGCTGGCTTCACGAAGCAGGCGTCCGAATGCGGCAGGTCCATGCAGAAGAAGTGGATCTTGCTGCGAACGCTGCCGATCACGCCGACCGCCTCGCCAAAATCCACCTGCGCATGGCCCGGCGGATGCGCCAGTGGCACGAAGGTCTCGCGCCCTGAATGGCACGCCGCGATTATTGTCGCGGCCGACAAATCATCAACGCGCCGTAAAGTCGTTGATCGGCGGAGCTCCCGCTTGGGTTTGGCTGTGCAGATACGATGTCTTGATATTCGAACGGCGAAAAGTTCGCCTCGATCTGGTCGGCAAAGCACGAGCAAAAGGTCTGCACCTCGGCGGCGCTGTATCCCTCCGCCTCCAGCGAAGGCAAGCAGTTGCTGTCGATGAACTGCTGTTTCATAAACTCAGGCCACTCGCCGACTGCCGCTAGGGACGATGTCGGGAGGGTTAGGCATGAAATGGCGATTATAAGCGTGCGCATCCTTGGAACCTGAAGCTTATGAACTGGCTGCGCAACCAGCGCGCCGATCAGAGCGAGTGCGCGTAGGTAGCTATTCCATGTCCGGCACTTCGCCTGATTTGAACAGCGTCGTTGGCGGACCGTACTCGCCGATCGCTGGATTGGCATCGCGGCTCCAAGCAATCACACCTAGATGCTTGGTGGCCAGCACCCTCGCAGTGCGAACTGCTCGATCTTCGTTCTGCTCTTCGGCCGCCGTAGACAGCGAACAGTTCTCCGTCTTCGCCGCGATCAAACGCAGCCTCGACGATGAGTTTTGGCATCTTAGGCTGAGGGAGAAGGGCATCAGTCATAGCGGGTTCACCGGTCCAATCATCGAAGCATCATCGTTCGGCTTTTCGGTTCGGCTCGAGGCGTTGACGCGACGATCGACGCGGTGAAACTGCAGATCCCCGTCGAGATTGTTCGACAGGAGTGGCTTAACATCGGCCACCGGCGTCGCAGGGTCGAGCCAGGCGTCGTAGGCGTCCGGCGCCAGGATTGCCGGCTGGCGATCGTGTAGCTGAGCCATTGGCTCGCCGGCCGGCATGGTGATGATTGTGCAGCTGGTCACGCCCAGATTGTCGTTGTGCGCCCATAGTCCGGCGAAGCTGAAGGGTTGCGCCTCGGGCATGTGAATGAACCAGGGATCGCGGCCGCCGTCCTCCGGGTTCTTCGTCCATTCATAGAAGCCATCGGCCGGGATCAGACAGCGCTTAGATTTCCATGCGTCCTTGAACGCGCCGGACGTTTCCGCAGTCTCCATGCGAGCATTGAACATCGCAGCCTTGGGCATTTCCTTCGCCCACCAAGGCACAAGCCACCAGCGGCCCGTCCTGACCTGCTGGGAGCCATCCTTGCCGGCCGTGACGAAATACACGTCCTCGGTCGGCGCGATGTTGTAGCGAGCCTCGGTATTGCGGCCAGCCTCGCTCGCTGGCAGCAACCTGTACATCCGATGGATGTCAGCCCAGATGTGGAATCGGGTGAAGCGTCCGCACATGCGGCGCACCTTGGCGTAGATCAGCACCGTCGCGCAACAGCACTTGGCGCGCGGCGCGAACAGTCAGAGGGCCAGCCCGGCGTTCCAGGATGACCCTCTGTAGTGATTACGCTGCCTTCGCCGCGGCAGTAGTCTTGTTGACCGAGGTGACAGCCAAATTGGTCAGCTTGTTGTTGGTTGCCTTCTCTTCATCGAGGATCTCGCTGAGAAGCTTGTGTGCCTCGTCGTGCCCGAGTTCCTTTGCCCACTCGCGCAGCGAGCCGTAACGGGAAATTTCGTAGTGCTCGACTGCCTGGCAGGCTGCGAGTAGCCCAGCATTAAGGGCGACGCCAGATGCCTCTTCCATCAAACCGTCAGCTTCCTTGATAAGCCCTTCGATCGCGTCGCACTTTTCGCCGGCAGCCGTCTTGCCGATCGACTTGAAGACTTGCTCCAGCTTTTTGATCTGGCCCTTCGTTTCGGCGAGGTGATTTTCCGCAGCCTTTTTCAGGTTTGCGTCGGTGACCGCCTTTGCGAGCTTCGGCAGAGCTTTCACGATTGCGTTCTCTGCATAGTAAACGTCTTCGAGGGTGTGTTCGAAAATGTCGGCAAGTGTTTTCATGGGATTCCTCCGTTTCGGGACTAAGACGATGATGGGATTCGGTATGGGTTGTTCTTCGGTCCGGACATCCGCACAGCGCCGGCTCTAGGCGCCCATGCCAAACGAGTAGGCGGCAAGCGGGCCGAGCGTCATTACGGCTGCGGCCACAGGCGGTTCTCAGTTGGGTGGATGTTCATGACGTTCTCCTAAGGGTGACCCTCAAGAACATGAAATCACACCGCGAGCGGAAGGTTCCGGTATGCGTGATCGACCGGGTTTGCAGCGTTCAGGGCAATCCGCCAATGAAGGCGCACATTCTGTTTCCATGTGCTCACCAGAAATCCTCCGCCGTCGGGATGCGCGTGTAGCTGATTTTGCCGCCGATATTACCGCCGACGGGCGGTTAGAGCCGTAGCCGCAGGAGAAATGAAAAGCGGCCCCGGATGTCCGAGGCCGCTTCTTCGTTCAGGAGTTTACTTGACGTAGACGGTGACAGAACCGTCGGCTTCGACATTCGCAGCCACCACGCTGGATGCCTCGACCGACTCAGCGTCGAGCTTAGCCTTCAAAGCAGCATTAGCGCCGATTGCATTCTGCAGACCGGTAATGTCGGCCTGGTTGTCGGTGATAGCTTTGTCGAGGGCCTGCATGTTATTGCCCTTCGCGAGATCGCCGACACGGATCACATTCACCTTGTTGACCATCGTCAGGCCAGTGATGGCACTGACGTTGGTCTTGCCGGCCTTGATCGACGACATCACTGTGCCGAAGTTGGCCTTCGCGTCAGTGCTGGCGGTCGTGTTGGCATCGGTCTCGATCTGTGTGCCCGTAGTGGTCGTGGTTTCCTGGGCCAAAGCAGGACCGGCGAAAACTGATGTGAGAAGCAGGGTTGCGATGGCAATTGAGCGTTTCATGATTTTTCCTTCGTCGTTTGTCGTCCCTCAGGCAGCCCAACCATGGACGCCTAAGTTCGTTCCAAAACTAAAAAGGGTCATTTGGTGGAGATTGTGAGGCGCAAAATCGGCTTCCATCCACAGCGGCGCGAGGTTTGGGGATTGGGGCCGAGGAAGGCCACAGTGGCGCTTTTCGCAAATCTCAGCGGGGTGTTTGGTTGGCAAAAAACATCTGCCGACGGGCTGATGCCGGAACCTATCTCGACCGATCCGGAGCGACAGCTTAGTTGGCCGATACGAAGCTGGAGTTCGGGCCGGGAAAGCAGCCGTTCGCGTCGGGCTGGCTGGGGATACCGCGCCCAAACCATTCAGCTACAGGCATGACGGCGAAATGGCGACGATCGGCAAGCGCGCCGCGGCGATCGATTTCGGCTGGATCAAACTCACCGGCTGGATCGCCTGGTGGATGTGGGGTGTCGCTCACATCTATTTCCTGACGGCCTCAGGAACCGGCTGGCGGTATTGTTGAGCTGGCTATGGATATACGTGACGGGACAGCGCAGCGCCCGCCTGATCACGCAAGGCAACTCCGACAAGACATGAGTGGCCTGCCCGAGTAGGGCGCGCGCCCTTGAGTCTTCATTCGCCGGAACCGGGTGGCTTCCGCTTCAGCGTGCTCGGCTCGGTCGACATGCCCCCCATGAAACTTGCAGCGACGCTTATCCGGCAGTGCCTTGGCCTTGCATGGTTGGGGCCCTTCCGTGTTCTGGCTCCCGCAACGGTTCGGCTTCGAGATACGCCGCGCCCTGGAAGCTGCGGAGTTCGACTTCATCGCCGAGAACGGGCGGCGGTGCCGGCGTCCGCCTGGCTAAGCCGGGAGTATTGCCGCTTGTTCGTCGGACAAATGAAACTACGCTTCGCCTACAACTCCTTGATCCAGATGCGATCAGTCTCAAGATATGCGGAAGCGTACCCGACTGTCTTGGCCGTCAATCGTAGCGAGCCAATGCGTCTGGCGTCGATCGCGAATGTTACCCTTGAGCGTCTCAATCGCACAGGTATCGGCGACCATAGCTGGGATCAGTTCGGCGCCGGCAGGCCAGATCACTAGAGCCAGCTCTCGAACGCGAGCTAGGTCCGCTTCGCCGATCTGAACGATATCCGCAGTTGGCATTGCCATCGGCACTCGTCCTGTCCTTGTCCGGGAATGGTGACGTAGTTGGTAGTCTCGGTCAATTGCTGGCCGGCCTCACGTTTCCGACGCACTGTGGTGGAGACCTGCTTGCCGGAAGCACGCTTCTGTGTTGTGCTGCTGAGGCTCGGGGAGCAGCATGCAGTCAACGGGAGCCAAGCGATTTGAGCGACCGGTCATCATCCGCACTGGCGGAAGCGACCGGACGGTCGTCGATGTCAATTCCGCAGCCGAGATTCTCCTGAAGGCCTTTCCCCGAGAGACGGCAAGGCGAAAGGCTGCCATGGCCGCCTGTCTGCGCGTGATCCGCGGCGAGGCGCATTCGCCTGTCGCCAGACAGGCATTCGTCTCCGCCGCACTGGAAGTCGGAATCCTGGCGGGCGATTGAACCTCTTCGTTTTGCCTCTACTTGGTCCGGATGCGTCGACCAACGCGCGTCGCGATGGGCGGCGCGAATCACGCGAGCCAATCAGGAGGGGGTGCTTTTGCGTAAGTCCGGGAGGCTCGGCTTTCTCTGAAAGAGATTTTCAAAGGTGGCGAGGACAAGGCTCGCAAGACGTTGACCTGCCACTCTCGCCGAAGCTGGTATCGACAAGGACCTCGCCGATAGGGCGCGCGAAAAAGCCCGCCGCCGGGGATGAAACGGCAACGGGCTCTGCAGTAAAGCAACGACGAACACCGTTACGGTGCCACCATATGGTTAACCGTTGGTAAACGGCGTGAAGTGCGTCCTGGTCGGCGATACACTGTCGTCGGGCTTGTCGTCGCCCTCGCTGATCTCGCCGTCGTCGAACGCACCTGAGCACCATCCTACCTGTCCGCGCGACTCGCGCCTATCCGGGGAGGCGAGCCACACGCGAATCGAAACCGAAGCGACCGCTCCAAGTCATGCGCTGTCGACAATCCGCTTGGGCGCTTGAGGCGGGCCGGCGCCATCTTCGTCGAGGAGAACGGAGATGGCCCGGGCGTACGGCTAAGGAAGCGGCGATAAGTGCGTTCGTTTTGGACCGGCGTGGCGACATGGTGGCGACGCGGTACAGAAAGCAAACGGCCGCCCGAAGGCGGCCGGCTTAAATGCTTAATTTCGTTGAGAAATTTGGAGCGGGTGAAGCGATTCGAACGCTCGACCCCAACCTTGGCAAGGTTGTGCTCTACCCCTGAGCTACACCCGCTCGCGCGGCGTCTCAGCCGCAAGCCGCGCCTATATGGCCGAAGAGCCACGCGAATGCAACAGGGAATTCGCCAGCTTTGTACGAGCGCAGTTCGCGGCCTTGAAAGGCCTCGCTCAACGCCTTCAGACTTGTTTCGAAGCGCGATTTGCCTCTAAACGTGCCAGCGACCGATCATCCCAGGACCAGCTTGATGCCCAAGACTCCCGTCGAGCTTTTTGCCTTTCTCGAAAGTCTCGGCATCGAAGTCTCGACGGTTTCGCACCCGCCGCTCTTCACGGTGGCGGATTCGCAGGAACTGCGCGGCGAAATTCCGGGCGGTCACACCAAAAACCTCTTCCTGAAGGACAAGAAGGACAATTTTTTCCTCGTCACGGTCGGCGAGGAGGCCGAAGTCGACCTCAGGCAGATCCATCATCTCATCGGCGCATCGGGCCGCGTCTCGTTCGGCAAGCCGGAGGCGCTGATGGAGCATCTCGGCGTCATTCCGGGCGCGGTCACCGCCTTCGGCCTGATCAACGACGAGAAGTGCGCCGTGAAGTTCGTCCTCGACAGCGCCCTCATGGAACACGCTACCATCAACGCGCATCCGCTGACCAACGAGGCGACCACTTCGATCGCGGCCGGGGATCTGCTGCGTTTTGCACGGGCAACTGGCCACGAGCCCGCCATCTTGAAAGTCTCGGCCTGATCGCCACATGCTGGCCAAGACGGCTTTTCGCGCGAACGATGCTGACGTAGAAGGCGCGGGTAAGCACCGAAAGGGACGATATGAGCGACAAGGATAACCCGTTCGGAGGCGTGGGCGGCCAATATTCCACCAATGTCAGCTACGGATCCGCCGAGCCGGCGCGCACCAACGGCCCGGCCGCCGCGCCGGCGCCCATCAAGGACGTGACGACGGCGAACTTTGCCGCCGAAGTCATCCAGGAATCGCGCAAGCTGCCGGTGCTGGTCGATTTCTGGGCTCCGTGGTGCGGGCCCTGCAAGCAGCTGCAGCCGGCGCTGGAGAAGGTGGTGGCCGCCGCGGCAGGCGCGGTGAAGCTCGTCAAGATGAACATCGACGAGCATCCGGCGATCGCCGGTCAGCTCGGCATCCAGTCCATCCCGGCGGTCATCGCCTTCCGCAACGGCCAGCCGGTCGACGGCTTCATGGGAGCCATCCCCGAAAGCCAGATCCGCGATTTCATCCAGAAGCTCGTCGGCAAGAATGGCGCCCAGCCGCAGATCGCGGAGGCTCTGGCCGCGGCCAAGCAGGCGCGCGAGACGGGCGATCTCCAGGCCGCGGCCGACATCTTCGACGCCGTGCTGCAGGAGCAGCCTGACAATGTCGGGGCGATCGCCGGTCTCGCCGAACTGCTGTTCGAGGCCGGTGACGCCGCCGGCGCGGAAGAAGTGCTCGCCCGTGCGCCGGCCGACAAACAGGACGCCGCGGCGATCGCCTCCGTGAGGACGCGGATCAGGCTCGCCGCCGAGGCCGCCGGCCTCGGCGACCCGACTGTGTTCGAGAAAAGGCTCGCCGAGAACCCCGGGGATCATCAGGCGCGCTTCGACCTTGCTATGATCCAGAACGCGCAGGGCAAGCGACAGGAAGCGGCCGACAATCTTCTGGCCATCGTCAGAGCGGATCGCGGCTGGAACGAGGACGGTGCACGGGCTCAACTGCTGAAGTTCTTCGAAGCCTGGGGTCCGGCCGACGAGGCGACGCTTGCGGCGCGCAGGAAGCTTTCGTCGTTGCTGTTCTCGTAGCCGGGCTTGTTTCCTCGGCCGCTTGCCGGGTGCTTATCCTGCGGAAACAGCGTTCAGGGGTTGCGATCGCGGCGCGGCGCACCAGATTGTCTGAGGGGTGATCGGAGGATCCAGGTGCAGGCTGGAAATTTCAACTATCGGCGCGTGGCGGACCTGCCGTCCGTCATCCCGGTGTTTCCGTTTCCGGCCGCGCTGCTTCTGCCCGGCGGGCGCATGCCGCTCAACGTCTTCGAGCCCCGCTATCTGCAGATGATCGATGCGGCCATGGCCGGCGACCGGCTGATCGGCATGATCCAGCCCGGCTTCGACGGCGCGCTGCGCGACGACGGCGAACCGGAAATCGTCAATGTCGGCTGCATGGGCCGCATCACCTCGCTGACCGAAACCGGCGACGGGCGCTACATGATCGCGCTGCAGGGCGTGTGCCGTTTCCGCGTCGCCGAGGAATTGTCCGTGAAGACGCCGTTCAGGCAGTGCCGCGTGTCGCCTTTCGGCGCGGACCTGGACGAGGACCGTTCCGGTGGGGAGGTGGACCGTCAGGCGCTGCTCAAGGCATTTCGGTCCTATCTCGAAGCGAACGATCTCGACGCCGACTGGAACAATGTCAGCCGCGCCGACAACGCCATGCTGGTCAATGCGCTGTCCATGATGGCGCCCTACGGGCCTGCCGAGAAGCAGGCGCTGCTCGAGGCGCCCGATCTCAGGACGCGGGCGGAGACGCTGATCGCGCTGACGGAGATGGCGCTGGCGCGCGACAACGAGGATTTCGGGTCGAGCCTGCAGTGAGGGCGGCGTGGGGGCAAGTCGATGAGTGACGTTCAACGGGCATCCGGCATCGACGTGAAAATGCTGGAGCTGCTCGCCTGCCCGCTGACCAAGGGACCGCTGGTCTGGGACGCCGGGCGCGCCGAACTCGTCTCGAAGAGCGCCAGGCTCGCCTATCCGGTGCGCGACGGCATACCGGTGATGCTGCCTTCGGAGGCGCGCACTATCGATCCGGATGATGCCGTGTCGCGGCCCGAGACGCGTTAGGTTTCGGCGGACTTCCCGCCGGCCGGGCGGCTCATTGAAAATTCCGTCCCTTCGGCATGACGCCGCTTGCCCTGCGGGACAGCACCCCGGCATTCGCCTCGGCCTCTTCCAGCAAGGCCGAGAGCCAGGGCGTGATATCCTCGATCGTCTCGGCCACGATGTGCACGACATTCGATTCGGACTGCAGCCTGCCGGTCACGCGGACGACTTTCGAGCTCATGATGACAGGCAGCAGCCGTGCGAAATCCCTTTTCCAGACGATGACGTTGGCGACCGCCGCGTCGTCCTCCAGGGTCAGGAAGATCGCATTGCCCTTGCCGGGACGCTGGCGCACAAGCACGAGCCCCGCCACGGTGACGCGGCTCTTGTCCGGCACGCGCGGCAGCCGTTCGTTGGGCGTGACGCCGAGCCTGTCCAGCCGTGCGCGCAGGAAGGAGACCGGGTGCGCCTTGAGCGACAGGCCGAGTGAACGATAATCGTGGATGACATGCTCGCCTGAAGGCATGACCGGCAGCCTCGTCGCAGGCTCGTTGTCCCGCAACCCGATGCCGGGGCGGTTGAACAGCGGCATCGTCTCGGCGGCGGCCTTGCGGTCGAGCGCGCGGACCTGCCAGAGCGCGGCGCGGCGGTCGAGGCCGATGGAGCGGAAGGCGTCGGCCTGGGCGAGCTTTTCGATCTCGTCGACGCCGAGGCCGGAGCGAAGCCAGACGTCGCGCACGGATGCGTAGCCCTCGCCGCGCCGGGCGACGAGCAACTTCATACGAGCCTCCGACAGGCCCTTTATCTGGCGAAAACCCAGGCAGACCGCATGCGCGCTCCGGATGACGCCGCGCATTTCGGCGTGACGGTCGAGGATGCGGGCAGGATCGAACGCAGCATTCTCCAGCGTGCAGTCCCAGCTGGAAAGATTGACGTCGACCTCGCGGATCTCGATGCCGTGGTCGAGGGCGTCGCGCACGAGCTGGGCCGGCGCATAAAACCCCATGGGCTGCGAGTTCAGGATCGCCGCGCAGAAGACATCAGGATAAAAGGTTTTGAACCAGCAGGAGGCATAGACGAGCAGGGCGAAAGAAGCGGCGTGGCTTTCGGGAAAGCCGTATTCGCCGAAACCCTCGATCTGCTTGAAGCAGCGTGTCGCAAACTCTTCGGGATAACCCTTCCCGACCATCCCCCGGATCATCCTGTCGCGGTATTTGTGAATGGTCCCGTTGCGCCTGAAGGTGGCCATGGCGCGGCGAAGCTTGTCGGCCTCGCTTGGTGAAAACCCGCCGATATCGATGGCGATCTTCATCGCCTGTTCCTGAAAGAGCGGCACCCCTAGGGTGCGCTTCAGGATCGCCTCCAGTTCGGGTTTGAAATATTCGACCTTTTCCAATCCCATGCGCCGGCGCAGATAGGGATGAACCATGTCGCCCTGGATCGGGCCCGGCCGGACGATCGCCACCTCGATGACGAGGTCGTAGAATTTTCTCGGTTTCAGCCGCGGCAGCATGGACATCTGCGCGCGCGACTCGATCTGGAAGACGCCGAGCGTGTCGGCGCGGCAGATCATGTCGTAGACCTCCGGCCGCTCCTTGGGCATGGTCGAGAGGTCGACGACGGGCTCGCCTCTCTCGTTGCGGACGTCATAACGATCCTTCAGCAGACCGAAGGCGCGGCGCAGGCACGACAGCATGCCGAGCGCCAGGATGTCGACCTTGAGGATGCCGACCGCATCCAGATCGTCCTTGTCCCATTCGACCATCTTGCGTTCGAGCATCGCCGTCTTGACGATAGGCACGATTTCGTCGAGCCGGTCCTTGGTGATGACGAAGCCGCCGACATGCTGGGACAAATGGCGCGGGAAGCCGAGGATCTCGTTGGCGCGGTTCATCACATGACGCGAACGCGGATCGGCCCGGTCGAGGCCGCCGGCCCGGGCCTCGGTCTCGCCCAGACCCTCCGACGACCAGCCCCAGACCGAGCCCGACAGGGCGCTGCGTATGTCGTCCGACAGGCCCATCGCCTTGGCGACCTCGCGCAGCGCCGAGCGGCCGCGATAGCTGATGACCGCCGCGGCGAGCGCGGTGCGCTTCTGGCTGTATTTCTCGTAGATATAGGCGATGATCCGATCGCGTTTCTCATGCTCGAAATCGACGTCGATGTCGGGAGGCTCGTCGCGCTCGACCGAAACGAAGCGCTCGAACAGGACTTCGGCGTTTTCGGGGTCCACGTCGGTGATGCCGAGGCAGTAGCAGATCACCGAATTGGCGGCGGAGCCGCGCCCCTGGCAGAGAACGCCGATCTCCTTCGAATAGCGGACGATGTCGTGCACGGTGAGGAAGTAGCGTGCGTATTTCTTGAGGGCGACGATGCCGAGTTCGTGGCGCAGAAGCTGCGACACTTTCTCCGGAATGCCGTCGGGATATCTGACGGATGCGCCCTGCCATGCCAGTTTTTCCAGCGCAGTCTGCGGGTCGACGCCCTCCTCGGTCGTCTCCTCCGGATAATTGTGGCTGAGCTCGCTTAACGAGAATTCCAGTTCGCTGGCGAAACGGGCAGTTTCGGCCAGCGCCTGGGGATGGTTCCTGAACAGCCTTGTCATCTCGGCAGGCGGCTTCATGTGCCGTTCGCCATTCGCAGCCAGTTCGAACCCGGCTTCGGACACGGGCATGTTGAGCCGGATCGCGGTGAGCACATCCTGCAGCGGCCGCCGCTCGCAGGCATGGTAGAGCACGTCGTTGACCGCCATCAGTTTCATGCCGGCCGCAACCGCCAGAGCCGCCGCCCGCTCCAGCCTGAACCGGTCGTTGCCTGAATAGGCCGGCGCCGCGGCAAAGCGGATGTTCTTGCCGAAGCGGTCGGCGAGCTTGCGCAGGAGGATGAGCGTCTCGTCGTCGCCGGCCTCCGGATCGGGCAGGGCGGCGAGCGACATGCAGTCACCGAACTCCATGAGGTCGCCGAGGAAAAGAAGCGGCGCGCCCTTCTCGCTCTCCTCGCGCATGTTGGCCTGAGTGAGCATGCGGCAGAGATGCCCCCAGCCCTTGCGGTTCCGCGGATAGGCCAGAACATCCGGCGTACCGTCGCAAAAGACCAGCCGGCAACCGGGATGATAGGGAAGCTTGAACGGTTCGCCGTCCTCGGAGAGCCTTATGTGCTTCGACTGGCTCCAGGCGCGCACCACGCCGGCAACCGTGTTGCGGTCGGCAAGCCCGATGCCGGCATGGCCGAGCAAGGCGGCGGTGACGACCAGTTCCTCCGGCCTCGAGGCGCCGCGCAGGAAGGAGAAATTCGACTGGACGGCGAATTCCACATAGGCGGCGGCGCTCATGCCGAGATGCCCTGCAGGTACCAGCGCGGGCTCACCCCTTCAGCCTCGTAAAGGCCTTCGCGATAAAGCCAGTAACGGTGGCCGTCGGAATCCTCGACACGGAAATAGTCGCGGGTCGGCGCCTCCTTCTCCTCGCGCCACCATTCCGGCGCGATGCGCTCGGGACCTTCGGCGCGCGCCACGCGGTGCATGGCGCGCCGCCAGCGGAAATTGAGTGGCGGCCCTTCCGGAATTTCAGTCACCGGCACCTCGATCGGCTCCGGGCGGGAGAACAGCCTGAGCGGGCGTTCAGGCGCCCGGCGAGAGGGAGAAAAATCGATCTTCCTGCGTGGGATCGCCGGCATCTTCCTTTCCGTCGGCGAGCCGCCGGCCGGGGCAAGGGATGCGGCGCGTTCGGGCAGGTGGCTCTCGGCGAGCAGGGGCTCCAGCACTGCCCCGCGGCCGAGGCGCGCACGCACGCGGTCGGCGAAGAGCGCGATGTCTTCACCGCCGCCGCCGGCTTCGCCGCCGAGATCGGCCTGCGGCGTTTCGACAAGTGCGGTGGCGAAGGCCGAAAGGCGGACGAGATCGAAACCGTAGCCGGGATCGAGCGACGATTGGAGCGCGGCCAGCCGTTCATGAAACAGCCGGCCGATCAAGGCCGGCTCGCGCAGCGGCAGCGAGGCGCCGGCCGAGATGCGCGAGACGGCGCCGTCGACCCGGAAAAGCAGCAGTTCGAGCATGCGGGCGCCTTCGCCGCGCCGTTCGAGGTTGCATTTGAGCCTCGTTGCGAGCAGGAGGATCAGCCGTTCTATGTCCTCGACGAGCCCGATGGGTTCGGCGAGATGGCGTTCGACCGAGAGGGGCGGCACGGGCAGGCGCGGCGAGACGACCTCCTCGATCCCGCCCAGCGCCTGATCGAGCCGCAGAAGCAGCATTGCGCCGAAGCGGCGGGCAAGCGGCGCGCGCGGCCGCTCCGCGACCGATCCGACCGTCCGCAAGCCGACGCTTTCCAGGCTTGCGACCGTGACCGGCTCGAGTCTCAGCGAGGCGAGTGGAAGCCCCCTGAAAAAAGACGGTTCGTCTCCATCCTCGAGAATGGTCCGATCCGTCGAAAAGCGCGCCGCCGCCCAGGCGGCCCCGGGCGTGGAGGCAAGGCCGGCCCTGGCGCCGAAGCCCTGGTGCAGGAAGCGCACGACGATGTCGTGGAGCATCGCCTGCTCGCCGCCGAAGAGATGCGCGCAGCCGGTGATGTCGAGGAAAAGTCCATCGCTCCCGTCAAATGCCACGAGAGGCGTGTAGCGGTCGCACCAGTCGGCGAGCGCCTCGAGCAGCCGGCGGTCGGCCTGCGGGTCCGCCGCGACGATTTCGATCGAGGGATACATGGCGCGCGCGTCCGCAATGCCCATGCCGGGCTTCAGCCGGAGGCGTTCGGCCTCTTCATCCAAGGCGGCAATGCGCTGGGTGTTGTTCTCCTGGCGGCTGACGACCAGCGGCGGCCTGCCTTGCCGGGGAAGGGAACGCCAGGAGCGTCCCAGCCGCTGCCGCAGCAGGCGTTCCGTGCTCAGACGCGGGAACCACAGAGACAGGATTCTCCGCCGCTCTTTCCTGAAAGGCGCGTGCATGGTTGTTCCATTCCAGCGTGAAATGAGTGGGTGGGGAGGCTCGGTTCTTGCTGATCTCGATGCCGAAGCCCGGGGGTCCGATCGAGCGGGCGAGCGGCGTGCCCAGCACATGACGCAGCCCCGCCGGGGCGGACCGCACGATCAGCCTGAACGGAGCGGCGGTCGGTTCGGGCAAGGCCGCCTGGCGCAGCAGGAACAGCGGGTGGCCGGCATCGCGCGCGCGGTGATGCAGCCGTCGCGTTGCCGTCAGGTCGAGGCGTGCGGACCTGCCGCGCGTCTCCAGGAGGATGGCGGCGAAGCCGCTCAGCCCGGCTGCCTGCTCGGCGATCCACAGCACATCCGGGAGCTTGTCGGCCTGCGCGACCAGCAGGCGGGAGGACTCCACGCCATAAAGGAAGCATAGGCCCGGCGGGTAGGGGTAGCCCGCCTCGCGAAAACTTTCGGTCGTACCCGCCCAGAGGACAGGCGCGGGGGTCTTCTCGAGCAGAAGGCTGATCACGGCAAGGGTGAAGGCCGCCGCCGCGCCGGCGTCGCGCGTGCCCGGCGCGTGGATCTCCGTCAGCCCGGCACCTGGCAGGCCTCCGCCCAATGCGGCGTCGAAGCGTCGGGCGCCGGTGGCGAGAAACCCGCCCCCGGGATTCCCATAATGCGTCGCCAGACCGTGATGGCGCAGCAGATCGATATCCGCGGGCATCCCCTCGTCGAGCCGTTCGGCGAGGCGGCCTTCGATCCTGGCGATCTGATGGCGCAGGGACACAACGGTCCCTTGCGCCACGGCAAGCGAGGCCATGGCGGTTGTTCTTTCGAGTTATGTTCCTGTTATGTTCCAATAGATTCCAGAGCCGACCCGAAGAGTCAAGCAGGCGCCGGAGAGAATTTATTCCTCGCAGCGGTTCGGGTGCTTTTCCTTAATTCCCAAATCGCCTCGAAACCCGAAGCCCGAACGGCTATATGCACCGGCAAAGGAAGAAGAATGGCCCGCATCTACCAGACCCGATCATGGCACGACCAGCTGTCGCCCTCGATGGAGGAGATGGAACTCCTGGCCCTCGAGGCCTATGCGCACCTGCCGGAGCAGTTCCGGTCGCTGACCGGCGAGATCATCATCCAGCTGGCGGAATTCCCCACCGACGAGATCATGGACGATCTGTCGCTCGAGACCCCCTTCGACCTGCTCGGACTGTTCGAGGGCCGCGGCATCGCCGAGCGCTGGAACCCGCAGACCGGCGAGGGGCCGAACCGCGTCACGCTCTATCGCCGCGCCATTCTCGACTACTGGGCCGAGAATGACGAGACGCTCGGCTCGATCGTCACCCATGTGCTGATCCACGAGATCGGCCACCATTTCGGGCTGTCGGACGACGACATGGAGAAGATCGAGGAAAACGCGGATCAGTAGTCCGACAGCTTGATGTCCGGATCGTAGTCGACGCCATCGACATCCTTCACCACGGCCTGGCCGCAGCGCATGGCCTTCTTCCTGGCATCGAAGCTGTAGGTCGGCGAACCGTAGAGGTGCCAACCCTTGTTCAGCGCCGCCGTCACTTTGTGGCAGAAGGCGGAATCGTCGGACCCGCTGAGAAATCTGTAAAGCCGCATGGCAATTCTCTCCTAAAGCCGCCCCGATAATCGTCCCGCCCGCGCCAGCAGCCGCTCGGCCTGGGCGAGGTGCAGCCGCTCGATCATCCGGCCGCCGATCGAGATGACGCCTTTTTCCAGATTCTCCGGCAGCGCGAAGGCGGCTTTTATCGCTTCTGCCTCAGTGACCGCATTGGCCGAGGGCGAGAAGGCTTGCAAGGCCGGCTCGATCTGCGCGGGATGGATCAGTGTCTTGCCGTCGAAACCCATGGCGGCGCCTTCGGCGCATTCGCGCGCAAATGCGTCGAGGTCGCGGAAATCGTTGCTGACGCCGTCGAGCACATCCAGCCCACCGGCGCGGGCGGCCAGCACCATCTGCATCAGCCACGGCATGATGTAACGGCGGTCGGGCGCCGCAAGGACACCCGTGTCCTTGATCAGGTCGTTCGTTCCGGCAACGAAACAATCAAGCCGCGCCGCTCTGTCGCGTCCGAATTCCGCCAGCGCGCCAATGTTGAGCATCGCCTTTGGCGTCTCGACCATGATCCAGAGTTTCAGGGTCTCCGGCGCGTCCGTCCCGTCCAGGGCGTCGTCGAAATCGTGGATGTCACGCGGCGTGTCGACCTTGGGCAGCAGGATCGCGTCGGGCGCGCAGGCGATCGCGGCGGCGAGGTCCTCGCGACCCCATTCGCCGGCCGGCGGATTGATCCGGATGACGCATTCCGGCCCTTGCTTCGGCCGTGCCGCGAACCAGGCGCTCAGCCTCTCGCGCGCCGCGACCTTCGCCTCCGGCGCGACGGAGTCCTCGAGGTCGAAAATCACCGCGTCGCAGGCAAGCGACGGCAGCTTGGCGATTGCCTTCTCGTTGGATGCGGGCACGAAAAGCACCGCGCGGCGCGGACGGTAGGTTCTTTCGGGCATCGCGAATTCTCTGGCGTCTGGCCTTCTTGCCCGGCAATGCTGGCCCTTGCAAGGGCAGGGGCCGCGATGTTTCGCCCAGGCTATCAACGGAGCGCACATGGCTACATACGACGCGGTCATCATCGGCGGGGCAATCGTCGGCAGCTCGGTCGCCTATTATCTGCGCGAAGAGGGCTTTTCGGGCTCGATCGCGCTGATCGACCGCGACCCGCAATTCGCGCGTGCCGCAACCACGCTCTCCTGCGCTTCGATCCGCCAGCAGTTTTCCATCCCCGAAAACATCCGCCTGTCGCAGTTCACGCTCGGCCTGTTCCGGCGACTGAAGGAGGAATTCGGTCCCGACGCCGACATAGGCTTCCGCGAAAACGGCTATCTGATCCTGTCGAGCGACGAAGGCCTGCCCGTGCTCAAGGCCAACCATGTGGCGCAACAGGCCGAAGGCGCCGACATCGTCATCGAGGATGCCGAAACGCTCGTCCGCCGCTTTCCCTGGCTGTCGCCCGAAGGGATCGTGGCGGGCGCCTTCGGACGAAGCGGCGAAGGCTGGTTCGACGCGCATGCCTATCTGCAGATCTTCCGCAGGGCGCTCAGGACGAAGAATATCGACTTCGTCAACGCCGCCGTCACCGGCATCGAGCGGGAGGGAAATCGCGTTTCAGCGGTGCTGCTCGACAATGGCGAGCGGCTGGAATCGGGCGCCATCGTCAACGCGGCCGGCCCGAATGCCGGCAAGGTATCGGCGATGGCCGGCATCGCGCTGCCGGTCGAGCCGCGCAAACGCTCCGTCTTCGTCTTCGAGGCGCGCGACAAATTCTCCGACATGCCGCTGATCGTCGATCCGAGCGGCATCTATGTGCGGCCCGAGGGCGCGGTCTACATTACCGGCGGCGCGGAACAGGAGGAGGGCGAGGCGGCGGCCGATCCTGAAGATTTCGAGCCGGACTGGCCGCTTTTCGAAGAGACGATCTGGCCGGTGATCGCGACGCGCGTGCCGGCCTTCGAGGCGATCAAGGCAACCCGCGCCTGGGCCGGCCACTACGACTACAACACGCTCGACCAGAACGCCGTGATCGGCCCGCATTCGGACGTCCAGAACTTCATCTTCGCCAACGGCTTCTCTGGACACGGGCTGCAGCAGGCCCCGGCGGTGGGCCGCGCGATTGCAGAACTGATCGTGCATGGCGGCTACCGTACGATCGACTGCTCGGCCTTCGGCTACGAGCGCATCGCGGCGGGCCGGCCCTACCGCGAACTCAACGTTATCTGACTGTTTGCGCCGGGCTTTGATACGGCCCTTTGATTTGGGGCCGGCTTTGTGTAAAGCGACAGCCAAGGCGAATTGTGCCGGAAGACAGGTTTCGAGCCATGGAAAAATTCACCAAGCTGACGGGCGTCGCCGCGCCCCTGCCGATCGTCAATGTCGACACCGACATGATCATCCCGAAGGACTATCTGAAGACGATCAAGCGCACGGGTCTCAGCGTCGGGCTCTTCGCCGAGATGCGCTTCAACGAGGACGGCTCGGAAAACCCCGACTTCGTGCTCAACAAGCCAGCCTACCGCAAGGCGCAAATTCTTGTCGCCGGCGACAATTTCGGCTGCGGTTCGAGCCGCGAGCACGCGCCGTGGGCGCTGCTCGACTTCGGCGTACGCTGCGTGATTTCGACCAGCTTCGCCGACATCTTCTACAACAACTGCTTCAAGAACGGCATTCTGCCTGTCACGGTCAGCCCGGAGGACCTGGAGAAGCTGATGGACGACGCCTCGCGCGGCGCCAACGCCACCGTCACCGTCGATCTCGAAGCGAAGGAGATCCGCGGGCCGGACGGCGGCGTGATCACGTTCGACCTCGACGAATTCAAGCGTCACTGCCTGCTCAACGGCCTCGACGACATCGGCCTGACCATGGAGAAGGCGCCGGCCATCGCCAGCTACGAGCAGCGCGCGGCAGAAAACCGCCCCTGGGCCTGAACCGACGGACATGACATGCGCAAGCTGATCTCGACCGGCTCGCCCTTCGAGAAGACCGCCGGCTACAGCCGCGCGGTCGTGCAGGGCGACTGGTGTTTCGTCGCCGGCACCACCGGCTACGACTATGCCACCATGACCATGCCCGAGAGCGTGGAGGCGCAGACGAAGAACTGCCTCGCCACCATCGGCACGGCGCTTGCCGAGGGCGGCTTCGCCATGGCCGACGTGGTCCGGGCGCATTATTACATCACCGACCAGGCTTACGCCGACATCGTGTTCCCGATCCTCGGCGAGACATTCGGCGACATCCGCCCGGCCGCGACGATGATCGTCTGCGGACTGAACAAACCCGAGATGAAGATCGAGATCGAGGTCACGGCGCTCCGGCGCGGCGCCTGAACCCGCCGGCATGGCTCACGGCATCCATCACGTCACGCTGATCACCCGCAAGGTTCAGGCCAATGTCGACTTCTATGCCGGCTTTCTCGGCTTGCGGCTCGTCAAGCGCACGGCGGGCTACGAGGACGCCGACCAGCTCCACCTGATCTACGGCGACGCGACCGGCAGTCCCGGAACGCTCGTTACCTTCCTCGTCTGGGAAGACGGCGCGCCAGGCCGTGTCGGTCTCGGGCAAATCAGTGAGCTGTCGCTCGCCATCGACAAGGCAAGCATCGGCTTCTGGCTGACGCGCGCGCTGACAGCAGGCGTCCCGGTCGAAGGACCTGCCGAGGAGTTCGGCGAACCCGTGCTGCGCCTGAAGGACCCCGACGGGATCATCGTGAAACTGGTCGGGACGGAGAGCTTGCGGCCACCCGATCCCTGGACGGCGAAGGGAATCCCGCCGCGGGATGCCATCGGACCTGTCCGCGCCGTGACCATCCTCGCCGAGGACGCTGACCTCACCGCAAGCTTCCTCAAGCGCCATTTCGGTTACCGCGAGACGGCGCGTAACGATGCCACGAAACGACTTACGTCCCCGTCGGGCGATGCGATCGATCTCAGGCAGGCTGCCGGCTTCTGGACCAGCGCGCCCGGCACCGGCACCGTCGATCACGTCGCGTTGCGTGCCGCCGACATCGCGGAGGTCGAGGGGGTCGAGATGGAACTTTCGACATCCAACGCGTCAGCGACCAATGCGCATGACCGCAAATACTTCTATTCGCTCTATGTCCGAGAGCCGGGTGGCGTTCTGATCGAACTGGCGACGGACACGCCCGGCA
Source organism: Mesorhizobium sp. KR9-304 (assembly GCF_040049215.1). NCBI lineage: Bacteria > Pseudomonadati > Pseudomonadota > Alphaproteobacteria > Hyphomicrobiales > Phyllobacteriaceae > Mesorhizobium > Mesorhizobium sp. KR9-304. The sequence goes on from NZ_JBDZDN010000001.1 coordinate 1,705,786, forward strand.
TGACGGTGGACGAACCTGCCGAAAGTCTTGGCGAAAAACTGTTCTTCCCACCGGGATTGTCGGAGCCCGAGACCGGCATTGCTGTCCGGCTGCCGCAGTTCGGCATGCCGGGCGAACCCCGGACGGTGTATCGCGACCTTCCTTTCGTTCATCGCCTCGTCGTTCCTGCGCGTCCCGACGGTTCGACGCTCGTCCTCCTGCACGGCTCCGCGGGCAACGAGACGAGCCTGCTTGCCTTCGGCCGTCGCATCGCACCGGACGCCACGCTGCTCTCGGTCAGGGGACGAAGCGTGGAGGAGGGCGCGCCGCGCTGGTTCCGCCGCTTGCCGGATGGTTTCGACCAGGCCGACATAAGGGCTGAAGGCGAAGCCTTCGCGGCGTTCATCGAGGGCGCGGTTCCCGCTTATGGGCTCGACCTCGAAAGGACGATCTTCGTCGGCCACTCGAACGGCGCGAACTTCATCGCCGCGTTCATGCTGCTTCATCCCGGCGTCGTCCGGCTCGCCGCGCTCCTGCGCCCGGCCCCGGTGCTCGATGCCGCTCCGACGCCGGATCTGCGGGGTGCCGACATCCTGGCCGTGACCGGGGCGCACGACGCTTTCCTCGATGATGGACAGGCGCTGGCGACCCTGCTCGGAAATCTCGGCGCACGCCTCAGGAGCGTTACGGTCGAGGCCGGCCACGATCTGGTCGAGGCGGATGCCGCCGCCTTTTCCGAGTGGCGGGCCCGCGCCGAGCTTTGACCCTTGCGCGCCCCCCGCCGGGCGTTTAGCAAGGCGTCGGTTTCCCGATCTTGCGACATGCAGAGGCGTTTCATGGCATCGAAAAAACTCTTCCTCCTTCCTGGCGACGGCATCGGGCCCGAGGCGATGGCGGAGGTGAAGAAGCTGATCGCCGCCATGAACGAGAAGTTCGGCAGCGGCTTCGTCACCGAGGAAGGTCTGGTCGGCGGCTGCGCCTACGACGCGCATGGCAAGGCGATTTCCGAAGACGACATGGGACGCGCACTGGCCGCTGACGCGGTGCTGTTCGGCGCGGTCGGCGGGCCGAAATGGGACGCGGTTCCCTATGACGTCAGGCCCGAAGCCGGGTTGCTTCGCCTGCGCAAGGATCTGGAACTCTTCGCCAATCTGCGCCCCGCGATTTGCTATCCCGCGCTCGCCGCATCCTCCTCGCTCAAGCAGGAGGTCGTCGAAGGCCTCGATATATTGATCGTGCGCGAGCTTACCGGCGGCGTCTATTTCGGCGAGCCGAAGCAGATCATCGACCTCGGCAACGGCCAGAAGCGCGGCATCGACACGCAGGTTTACGACACGTTCGAGATCGAACGCATATCGGCTGTCGCCTTCGAGCTGGCGCGCACGCGCAAGAACCACGTGACATCGATGGAAAAGCGCAACGTCATGAAGTCGGGCGTCCTGTGGAACGAGGTGGTGACGGCCACGCACAAGGCGAAATACGCCGACGTCAAGCTCGACCACATGCTGGCCGACGCCGGCGGCATGCAGCTGGTGCGCTGGCCCAAGCAGTTCGACGTCATCGTCACCGACAATCTGTTCGGCGACATGCTGTCCGACATCGCCGCCATGCTGACCGGCTCGATCGGTATGCTGCCATCGGCCTCGCTCGGAGCCCCCGATCCGAAGACCGGCAAGCGCAAGGCGCTCTACGAGCCGGTGCACGGCTCGGCGCCCGACATCGCGGGCCAGGGCATCGCCAACCCCATCGCCATGCTGGCGTCGTTCGGCATGTGCCTGCGCTATTCCTTCAACATGATCGAGGAAGCCGACCGGCTCGACGCGGCGATCGCCTCGGTGCTCGATTCCGGGCTGCGCACCAGGGACATCATGTCGGAGGGCATGACGGAAGTCAGCACGATCGCGATGGGCGATGCGGTCATCGCGAAGTTTCTGCTCTGACCGGGATCGGCCCTCCAAATCGATGAGGTCGGGCACGTTTGCCGCCCGTTGATCCGGCGGGCCACGGTCCGCTGGCTCTCCGAAATGTCGCTTTTGCCGCTACGCCGGACGCCACGCATGGGCAATCTCCAGGCATGAACGGCGTTTCCGAACAGACATCCCGGCAGACCGTTGGCGGACGCCCTTCTGTTCCGTCGAGGCCGCTCGTCGCCATCGCCTCGGTGATCGTCTCGATGGCGCTTATAGCAGTCGGCAACGGGCTGATGTTTGCCTACATCCCGGTGCGGCTCGGCGCGGACGGTTTTGCTCCGACCTGGGCCGGCGGGATATTGACCGGACTTTCGGCCGGCGGCATCGCCGGCTGCCTGCTCACCGGCGTTCTGGTGCGCCGGATCGGCCACGCCCGCGCCTACATGGTGCTGTCGGCCGTCATCGTGCTTTCCAATGCCGGCGTCGCGGCCAGCGCCCATCCGGTGCTGTGGATCGCGGCGCGCGCTCTCTACGGCTTCGCCATCTGCGCCATGTTCATCGTGGCGCAGAGCTGGCTGAACGACGCTGTCGGGAATTCGATACGCGGCAGGGTCATGGCGGTATTCTACGTCAGCTACATCGTCGGCATGGGGGCCGGTTCCGCTATAATGGGCGCGCTCGACATCGGCTCGGCGCAGGCGCCGCTTGTCGGCATCTTCTTCACCGCGCTTTCCATGCTGCCGATCGGCATGACCCGGCTGGCGCAGCCGCCGCCGCCGGAAGCCGCTTCAGTGGCGTTGAGACGTGCGTGGCAAATATCGCCGGTCGGCGTCGCCGGCATGCTCGCGGTCGGCGGACTGTCGATGATGATCGCGGGTTTCGCGCCGATTCACGCAACCGCGAAGGGCTTCACCCAGCAGGAGGTGGCGACCCTGATGTTCGCCATGCCGCTCGGCACGCTGCTCTTTCAGATTCCGTTCGGCTGGATTTCCGATCGCACCGACCGCCGCTACGTGCTGATCGCCGCATCCCTGCTCGTGGCGATAGCCGGCGTCGCCGCGGCACGCTTCGACGCGGCGGCCCTGACGGTCATCCTGGTCATCTATGTGGTCTGGAGCGGAGCGTCGGAATCCATCTATTCACTGTCCTCCGCGCACGCCAACGACCGCGCCACCAACAACGATCTCGTGGCGCTCTCCTCTTCGATGCTGTTTGCCTGGTCCGTATCGGGCTTTCTCATTCCCGCCCTCGGTACGGCGCTGACCGCCGCCTACGGCACGCAATCCTTCATCTACGTGGCGATCGTCATCGCCATCGCCTATGCGCTGTTCGTCGTCTGGCGCGTATTCCGGGCGCGGCCCGTTCCGTCCGACGAGACCGGCAGTTTCGCTCCGATGACGGCGCAGGCGCCGCTGCCGGTGGAGCTTGGCTTCGCCGCCGAAGACGGCGAGCGGCGGTGACCGTCAGGCATGGGCCGGAAGGGAGACGCCTTGCTCGGAAAAGCGAGTCGTCTTGAAACTGCAACGCAACTCTGCCTATCTATTGGGTGTCGCCTGATTTGTTTGGCGATTGGTTGTTCCCGTTCTGAAAGGAAAGACACTGAGAACAGCACTGCGGAAGAAGGCGGATATCATGCCTTCGCCGGCCGGGTTAAGCGGAATAGACGCTTCCTCCCGCGCCCTTGAAACTGTCCTTGCCAGTCTGGAAGACTCCAAGGCCGAAAATATTGTCCCAATCGACATTCAGGGTAAATCGAGCCTCGGTGACTACATGGTCGTCGCTTCGGGCCGCTCGCACCGCCATGTCGCCGCCGTCGCCGAACAGCTCCTCAAGGCGCTGAAGGATGCCGGTCTAGGCCAGGCGCGGGTCGAGGGCCTCTCGGGCGCCGACTGGGTGCTGATCGATTCGGGCGATATCATCGTCCATGTCTTCCGCCCCGAAATCCGCGAGTTCTACAACATCGAGAAGATGTGGCAGGCTCCGGACCTCGAGGAAGAGACGATCCACTAACGGACGTTAGCGGCGTCTCGGCCCGATAGCGCGACTCCGAAATCGGAATCTCCGGTAAGGTTCGTGCGCACAGAGAATCGTGGCCGGAGGACGGATGAAGATCTCGGTATTTGCCGTGGGCCGCATGAAGGCCGGCCCCGAGAAAGAGCTTGCCGACCGTTATTTCGAGCGCTTTTCGAAGAGCGGACCGGCTGTCGGGCTTGAGTTCTCGGGCCTCGTCGAAACTCCCGAAAGCCGCGCGCAGGGCCCCGCGGAGCGCAAGCGCGAAGAGGCCGACAGGTTGCGGCAGCACCTGGCCGCGGGTGTGGCGCTCATCCTGCTCGACGAGCGCGGCAAGAGTGTTTCCTCGCAGGATTTCGCCGGCCGGATCGCAGCGCTGCGCGATGGCGGCAGGCGCGCCCTCCTCATTGCGATCGGCGGACCCGACGGGCACGACGCCACGCTCCGCGAAACGGCCGAATTGGTGGTTTCCTTCGGCGCACAGACATGGCCGCATCAGATGGTGCGCATCATGCTTGCCGAGCAACTCTACCGCACCGTGACGATCCTGTCGGGACATCCGTATCACCGCGAATGAACGGCGCACGGGACGCCCGCTTCCGAATTCCGACAAAATGCGGAGTCACGGACTTGCCCAGGCTGACAGCGATGGTTGATGGTTCGTTAAGAAGCCGTCGATAGAGTCGCGGCTTCGGCGCGCGAAACGATGGGACGGATGGCTGCGGCAGCGAGCGGATTTGGAGCGAGATGGCGGCGCGGCATCGCCGCGACCTTCTTGCTCGCCGCCTTGTCATGCAACGCGGCTGCGCAAGAGGCAGCTTCGCTTCAGCCTGGCCCCGAGGAGAAGGTCGGCCAGTCCCTCGCCGAATATGAACGCGTGTCGCGCGAGATCAGCCTGACGGAGGAGCGCAAGGCGTCGCTGGCCGCCGAGATCGCCGAAGTCAAGAAGGACGCGGCCTCGATCACCGCGGCCTTGATCCAATCGGCCAAGACCGAACGCAAGCTCAGCCAGGATATCGAGGACATCACCGACCGCGTCGAAGCGCTGAAGACGCAGGAGGACGGCATCAAGCACGCGCTCGCAGGACGTCGCGAGGTGCTGGCCGAGGTGCTCGGCGCCCTGCAGCGCATGGGACTGAATCCTCCGCCCGCGATCCTGGTGACGCCGGAAGACGCGCTCGCCTCGGTGCGCAGCGCCATCGTGCTCGGCGCGGTCGTGCCCGGCCTGCGCAAGGAGACGGAGGCGCTGATTGCCGGCCTGACCGAGCTGTCGCGGATCGCCGCCTCGATCGCGGACGAGCGCACGCGGCTGACGGCGGTCTTTTCCGAGCAGCTTGCGGAGAAGAAGCGGCTCGAACTGCTCGTCGCCGAGAAGCAGAGCCTGCAGGCCGAGCGCGAGACCGCGCTGAGCGCGGAGCAGAAGCGCTCGGAAGAACTCGCCGGCAAGGCGAAGAACCTGAAGGACCTGGTCGCGGCGCTGGAGACGCAGGCAGCCGAAGCGGAGAAGGCGCGCCTCGCCGAGGCCGAGCGTCAGAAGCGCAACGAAGAACTCGCCGCGATGCCGGTGCCGGAGGCGAATCGGCTCGCCGCCGCGGCGCCGTTCCGGTCTCTCAAAGGCCAGCTTGTGCTACCGGTTGCCGGCAAGTTCGGCCGACGTTTCGGCGAAAAGGACGGTAACGGCGGCGTGATGCAGGGCGACACGGTTGCGACACAATCCGGCTCCATCGTCACAGCGCCGTCTGACGGGAGCGTTCTTTATGCGGGGCCATTCCGTTCTTATGGACAACTCTTGATCCTGAATGCGGGCGACGGCTATCATGTCGTCCTAGCCGGGATGAGCAGAATCAGCGTTATGTCGGGTCAGCCCGTTCTGGCGGGCGAACCGATCGGCGCGATGGGTGAGGCCAGGGTAGCGAGCGCTTCGGCCGAGACCCTTGGAAATATCCTGCCGGAACTCTACGTTGAGTTCCGCAAAGATGGGAAACCCGTCGATCCGGCTCCGTGGTGGGCGGACCGTCACTCTGGAAGGACAGGAAATGGTACGTAAATTGTCGCTTCTGTTCGCGGGCGCCCTGCTGGGCGCTTCGGCCATGAGCCTGGTCTACGGAGCGCCAAGTTCGACGGCCAACGCGGCAGGTTCGGAAACCTACAAGCAACTCGCCATCTTCGGCGACATCTTCGAGCGGGTGAGGGCCCAGTATGTGACGCCCCCCGACGAGAGCTCGCTCGTCGAGAACGCCATCAACGGCATGCTCACCTCGCTCGATCCGCATTCGTCCTACATGAACGCGGATGCCGCCAAGGACATGCGTGTCCAGACCAAGGGCGAGTTCGGCGGCCTGGGCATTGAAGTGACGATGGAGAACGAACTGGTCAAGGTGATCACGCCGATCGACGATACGCCGGCCGCCAAGGCGGGTGTGCGCGCCGGCGACTACATCGCCGAGATCGACGGCGAGGAAGTGCGCGGCCTCACCCTCAACGACGCCGTCGAGAAGATGCGCGGCCTCGTCAACACGCCGATCAAGCTGACCATCCTGCGCGAAGGCGCCGACAAGCCGATCGAGATCACCGTCGTGCGCGACATCATCAAGGTCAAGGCGGTGAAGTATCGCGTCGAGAACGACGTCGGCTACATGAAGATCACCTCCTTCACCGAGAAGACCTATGACGACCTCGAGGAGGCGATCAACAGGATCAAGGAGCAGGTGCCGGCCGACAGGCTGAAGGGCTACGTGCTCGACCTGCGCCTCAACCCGGGCGGCCTGCTCGACCAGGCGGTCAGCGTGTCGGACACGTTCCTCGACCGCGGCGAGATCGTCTCGACTCGCGGGCGCGATCCGAAGGACATCTCGCGCTTCGACTCGCGTCCCGGCGACGACATCGACGGCAAGCCGCTGATCGTGCTCGTCAACGGCGGGTCGGCCAGCGCATCCGAGATCGTCGCGGGAGCCCTGCAGGATCACCGCCGCGCCACGGTCGTCGGCACGACCTCGTTCGGCAAGGGTTCGGTGCAGACGATCATCCCGCTGTCGGAGAACGGCGCGCTCAGGCTTACGACGGCGCTCTATTACACGCCGGCCGGCAAGTCGATCCAGGGCAAGGGCATCACGCCCGACATCAAGGTCGAGCAGCCGTTGCCGGAGGATCTCGCGGGCCGTGACGTGACCCGCGGCGAATCCGACCTCAAGGGCCACATCAAGGGCGTCGAGGAGAGCGAGGAAGGCTCGGGCTCCGCGGCCTATGTGCCGCCGGACCCGAAGGACGACGTCCAGCTTACCTACGCGCTCGACCTCTTGCGCGGCGTGAAGACCGATCCGGCTTTCCCGCCCAATCCGGAAAAGGCCGTGATGAACCAGTAAGGGCGGTCCGTTTCGAACCGTCTGTATTTCGTGTGAATGCGTCGCTGCCGGGATCGCAAGGTTCCGGCAGTTTGATTCTTCCTAGGGACAGTTCTCCAACGGCAGGTCGGCCGCTTGACGCATATCGCCAAGGACATCGAACGCCCGCTCGGCCAGTCCGTCAGGACGCACGAGGCCTCTCGCGGTTTCTTGCCGCCCGCCCGCTCGCTTGCCCTCGGCATCGGCGTCGTTTGCATCGTTGCCGTTTCTGGCACGATTGCGCTGCGTGACAGGCCTTTCCGCAACCCTGCCTTGTCGGTGACCGCAACGCCGGAGGTGGCGGAAGCAAAGCCGGCCGCAGCGCCGGCGCCCGAGGCGGCCCCGGCGACATCCATGCCCCAGGCGGCGGAGAAAAAGGATGGGCCATCGATCATCCGCGTCAACCCCGACAATGCGGCCAAGGGCAATGGCGTCATCATCATCCGCGACCCGTCCGCGGTCGGCCAGAACCTCAGCATCGCGCATCTGCCCGACAGGGCGCTCATCGAGGAAAGCGAAAGCGGCCCGCTGCCGATCCGCGCCGCCGACGGCCGCCGCCCGATGGACGTCTATGCGAGGCCCTGGTCGGGGGCGCGCGGCGCGCGCGTTGCAATCGTCATCGGGGGACTTGCCGTGTCGCAGACCGGCACGCAGGAGGCGATCGAGAAACTGCCCGCGGAGGTGACGCTAGCCTTCGCTTCCCAGGGCAATTCCATCGACCGCTGGATGCAGGCGGCGCGCCGCAAGGGCCACGAGATCCTGATGCAGGCGCCGCTGGAGCCGTTCGACTATCCCAAGGTCGATCCCGGCCGCAACACGCTAACGGTTGCCGCGTCGCCTGAGGAGAACCTCGACAGGCTGCGCTGGACCCTGTCGCGGACGACCAATTATACCGGCGTCATGAACTACATGGGCGCACGCTTCGTGGCCGACGCCAATGCGATGGCGCCCGTCATGGCCGAACTCGGCAGGCGCGGCCTGCTTTATCTCGACGACGGTTCGACGGCGCGGAGCGCGGCGTCCGACCTAGCGTTGAAGGATCGCGTGCCCTTCGCTTCCGGGGACACGATCATCGACGCGGAGCGCGATCGCGGCGCCATATTGAAGAAGCTCGACCAGCTCGAGGCGACGGCCCGCGCGAAGGGTTTCGCGCTCGGCACGGGCTCGGCCTTCGACGCAACGGTCGACGCCGTTACATCCTGGATCGCGGAGGCCAAGAAGCGCGGCGTCGAGATCGTCCCGGTTTCAGCCGTCGCAATCGATCCGGAGAAAGGCTGAACGTGGCGAAGAAGAAGCCAGTCGATCCCGAAACGCTGCCCTACCGGCCCTGCGTCGGCATGATGGTGCTCAACCGTGAAGGCCTCGTCTGGGTGGGGCATCGCATTTCGGAACCCGATGGCGAGATGGCCGGCTCCCGGCAGCTCTGGCAGATGCCGCAGGGCGGTATCGACAAGGGAGAGGACCCGCTGCCGGCGGCGAAGCGCGAGCTCTACGAGGAAACCGGCATGGAAAGCCTCGACCTCGTCGCCGAGGCGCCCGGCTGGATCAACTACGATTTGCCGGCGCATCTCGTCGGCACCGTCTGGAAAGGCAAATACCGCGGTCAGACCCAGAAATGGTTTGTGTTCCGCTTCTTCGGCGATTCCCGCGAGATCCGCGTCAACCCGCCGCCCGGCGGCCACGAGGCTGAATTCGACCGCTGGGACTGGCGCAGGATGGACGACCTGTCCGGCCTTGTCGTGCCGTTCAAGAAGAAGGTCTATGACGAGGTCGTCGCGACTTTCCGGCACCTGGCGGATTGAGCGTCACACCATGCGGTCGGTCGATAACGAGACAATGCCGATGAAAACGGCTCCCGAGGTGCATTCGGCAATCATGGTCATTGTCGATGATCGGCGCATCGCGGCAGCGAAAAGCGACTATGACTGGAAAGTATGCGTGCGAGCGGTCGCGGCCGCCGCGGCGCTGATCCAGGGCGTTCCGGTCGCAGGAACGCCCCGCGAATATTGTGGCGCAGTGCTATCGGGGTTGCAGAAGCTCTTCGACGACTATTACGATGTCGACGGCGAGTACACGTCAGGAAGATCCGATATCGGAACGATCATCAGCCGGATCGAAAGCTTGGAGAAAAGCTTGCCCATCCTCGCAAGTTGAATGATACGCATGCGAGACCTACCGCAAGGCCCAACCCTCGAACAGGCCGGCGCCGTCCTCACCATCGATCTTGGCGCCATCCGCGGAAATTACCGGGCGCTGAGGGACAGGCTCGACTGCGCGACCTGCTCCGCCGTCGTCAAGGCGGACGGCTATGGGCTCGGCGCGGCGGAGGTCGCTTCCGCCCTTCGCACGGAAGGCTGCAAGGTCTTCTTCGTCGCTCATGCGGCCGAGGGAATTTCGCTTCGCCAGACGCTCGGCGGCGGGCCTGAAATCTATGTGCTCAACGGTGTCCATCCCGGCGCCGAGGACGATTGCGCGACAGCCGGGCTGACGGCCGTCGCAAACAGTACGGCGCAGCTTGCCGCCTGGCGGGCCGCCGCGCAGAGGCGAGCGCAGAGACTGTCGGTCGCCGTGCAGGTCGACAGCGGCATGTCGCGGCTTGGCATGGCGCCTGTGGAAATCGAAAACATCGATCGCACCGCTTTCGAGGGCCTCGACCTCAAGCTTGTGATGAGCCATCTGGCCTGCGCCGACGAGCCGGCCAATCCGGCGAACGAAATGCAGCGAGAGGCCTTCGACGCGCTGCGGCGCAAGCTTCCGCCGGCGCCGGCGTCGCTCGTCAATTCCTCTGGCATCTTCCTCGGCGGCGCATTCCATCATGATCTAGCCCGCCCCGGCGCCGCGCTCTATGGCGTGAACCCGACGCCGGGGGAGCGCAATCCGATGCTTCAGGTGGTGCGTCTGGAGGCGAAGGTCATCCAAACCCGGGACCTCGCTGCCGGCATAGGCGTCGGCTACGGATATTCTTTCCGGACCGAAATGCCGCTTCGGGCGGCAACCATCGCGCTCGGCTATGCCGACGGCTGGCCACGCCGCGCGTCCGCCGCGGCCTGGTACGGCGGCAAAAAGCTTCCCTTCGCCGGCCGCGTTTCGATGGACAGCATCGTTCTCGACGTTTCCGCGCTGGCCCCCGACGAATTGCAGCCAGGCGATCTCGTCGAGCTGATCGGAAGCCGCCAGACGGTCGACGACCTGGCCATGCTGTCCGGCACCATCGGCTATGAGATACTGACGGGTCTTGGCCGCCGCTTCCATCGCCGCTACGAAGGCAGTTGACCGCTTCGGGCCGCGGCGCAGGGGAAAATTGAAATGAAGGTGCTGGTGCTTGGGGCGGGGGTGATCGGCGTTACCACGGCCTACTACCTCAACGAGGCCGGCCACGAGGTCACCGTGCTCGACCGCCAGGTCGGCCCGGCCATGGAGACAAGCTTCGCGAACGCGGGCGAGATCTCGCCCGGCTACGCCTCCCCCTGGGCCGGACCGGGAATACCCGTCAAGGCGATCAAGTGGCTGCTGATGCGCCACGGTCCGCTGGCGGTGCGGCCGCGCATGGAAATGGCCATGTGGGTTTGGCTGGCGCGCATGCTGCGCAACTGCACGTCGAGCCGCTACGCCATCAACAAGGCGCGCATGGTGCCGCTCGCGGAATACAGCCGTGACTGCCTGCGTATCCTGCGCGAGCAGACCGGCATCGCCTATGACGAGCGCAGCCGCGGAACGCTGCAACTGTTCCGCACGCAAGCCCAGGTCGACGGCACCGGCGGCGACGTGGAGGTGCTGAAACAATTCGGCGTGCCGTTCGAGCTTCTCGATGCCGCCGGCTGCATCGAAGCCGAGCCGGCGCTGGCGCGCGTGCGCGAAAAGGTCAAGGGCGGGCTGAGGCTTCCCGGCGACGAGACGGGCGACTGCAAGCTGTTCACCGAGCGGCTGGCCGCAATCTGCAAGGAGCGCGGCGTCACATTCCGCTTCGGAGTGGAGACCGGAAAGCTGTGGCGCAACGACCCCGACACCGAAGTGGCGGGGATCGAAGTTGGCGGAAAGATCATCAAGGCCGATGCCTATGTGATGGCACTCGGCAGCTATTCGGCGCGCTGGATGCGCAAGCGCCACGTCCCCATCCCGGTCTATCCGATCAAAGGCTATTCGCTCACCTTTCCCGTCGCTAATGCAGATGCCGCCCCGGTCTCGACGGTGATGGACGAGAGCTACAAGGTTGCGATCACGCGGCTCGGCGACCGCATCCGGGTTGGCGGGACGGCCGAGGTTTCGGGCTATGACCTGACCTTGCACGAATCGCGCCGCGCCACGCTGGAACATTCGGTCGGCGACCTGTTTCCCGATGCCGGTCCGGTCAAGGAGGCGACGTTCTGGTGCGGACTGAGGCCGATGACGCCCGACGGCCCGCCCATCATCGGGCCGACCCGGTACAAAAACCTCTTCGTCAATACCGGTCACGGAACCCTGGGCTGGACCATGGCATGCGGCTCCGGAAAGGTGCTGGCCGACATCATGTCCGGCCGGCCACCCGACATCGATGCCAGCGAACTCGGCATGCAACGCTATCGTTGAGGCCGGGGACCATTTCACGTTCATGTGAAACCTATTGGCGCTTGGCGCGTTATCGATCCGACCCAACACGGAGAAACCACCATGGCCAATCCTGCTCGCGTACCGGATCCAAGGACGGATCCGCTTAATCCCGCGCCCCCGGCCGGGGCCGATCCCTTCACCCCCGGCGCCCGCAACCCCGCGAACTCGTCCGATCCGCGAGTCGTCAATCGCATCGAAACGCGCAGCGGCGGCAGCAGCGTGCTGATCGCGGCGATCGTGCTGGTGCTTGCGGTCATCGCCTATTTCGTCTTCGCGCCGGGTTCCGACAACGCCCCGGTCGAACCGGCGACAACCACAACCGAACCGGCAGCGCCCGCGCCTGACGCAACGGCTCCGGCGCCCGACGCAACGGCTCCGGCGGCCCCCGCCGATCCGGCGACGCCGGCACCTGACGCGACAGCGCCTGCTGCTCCCGCCGATCCGGCAGCCCCCGCGCCCGATGCAGCGGCTCCCGCTCCGGCGGAGCCGGCGCCGGCTCAGTAGGCGACACGCACCTCCCGGAAATGGCCCGCTTCGGCGGGCCATTTTTTTGCGGGCAGGCATGGTCACACAACCGGCATGCCTGGCCGATAGGATTCCGATAGTATGCCCGGGCATTGACAACGGGGACCTCCTCCTCCACCTCATGCCCGAAGCTTTCGAGACCAGAGGCGGCCGGTAATGACCGGGTATTTTTCGTCACCCTTCCCGCGCAGGCGGTCCGTCGGCGTCGACGTCGGCGGCGTCATGGTGGGCGGCGGCTGGCCCGTCGTCGTGCAGTCGATGACCAACACGGATACCGCCGACATCGACATGACGGTGGCTCAGGTCGCGGCCCTGCATCGCGCCGGCTCCGAGATCGTGCGCATCACCGTCGACCGCGACGAGGCCGCGGCGGCTGTTCCCCGCATCAGGGATCGCCTCGACCGGCTCGGCGTCGCGGTGCCGCTCGTGGGTGACTTCCACTATATCGGTCACCGGCTGCTTGCGGACCATCCGGGCTGCGCCGAGGCGCTGGCGAAATACCGCATCAATCCCGGCAATGTCGGCTTCAAGGAGAAGAAGGACCGGCAGTTCGCGGAGATCGTCGAGATGGCGATCCGCCACGGCAAGCCGGTGCGCATCGGCGTCAACTGGGGCTCGCTCGACCAGCAGCTGCTGACCCGGCTGATGGACGAGAACCGGAAGCGGGGTTCGCCGCTGACGGCTGTGCAGGTCATGCACGAGGCGATCGTGCAGTCGGCGCTGCTGTCGGCGGAAGCCGCCGAGCAGATCGGCCTGCCCCGCGACCGCATCATCCTCTCGGCCAAGGTCAGCGGCGTACAGGACCTGGTCGCCGTCTACACCGAACTCGCGCGGCGTTCCGATCACGCGCTGCATCTTGGCCTGACCGAGGCAGGCATGGGGTCGAAGGGCATCGTCGCCTCGTCGGCCGCCATGGGCATCCTGCTCCAGCAGGGCATCGGCGACACGATCCGCGTCTCGCTGACGCCCGAGCCCGGCGGCGACCGCACCCGCGAGGTGCAGGTGGCGCAGGAACTGCTTCAGACCATGGGCTTTCGCCAATTCGTGCCGATCGTCGCGGCCTGCCCCGGTTGCGGCCGCACCACGTCGACCGTGTTCCAGGAACTGGCGCAGAACATCCAGGAAGACATCCGCCGCAACATGCCCGTCTGGCGCGAAAAATATCCGGGCGTCGAGGTGCTTAAGGTCGCCGTGATGGGCTGCATCGTCAACGGACCTGGCGAATCCAAGCATGCCGATATCGGCATCTCGCTGCCTGGCACCGGCGAGACGCCGACCGCCCCCGTCTTCATCGACGGCAGGAAGGCCGCAACGCTGCGCGGTCCGGCAATCGCCGAGGATTTCCAGAAGATGGTCGCCGACTATATCGAGCAGCGTTTCGGGCGCGGCAGGGCGGCTGCGGAGTAGCCATGTCCGGGCTTCGGCAGGCGGCTCTTGCGCTGCTGTGCTCGGCGCTGGTTTGGTCTGCGAGGCCTGGCCCGGCGCTTGCCGATCCGCCGGGCCGTTCGCTGCCGGTCACCCTCGGCCGTATCTGCGCCATCGTCGAGCGCGAAGCCGACAGGAACGCCATCCCGCGCGATTTCTTTGCCCGGCTGATTTTCAAGGAAAGCCGTTTCGATCCCGCCGCCGTCAGCCCGGCGGGAGCCGAGGGCATCGCGCAGTTCATGCCGGGCACGGCTGCGATGCGCGGCCTCGACGACAGTTTCGACATCGACAAGGCGTTGCCGGCTTCGGCGAAATATCTCGGCGAGCTGAAGACCGGCTTCGGCAATCTCGGCCTCGCCGCCGCGGCCTACAATGCGGGGGAGGCGCGGGTGACGCGCTGGCTGGCCTCCGGCGGTTTCCTGCCGATCGAGACCGAGAACTACGTGCTCGACATCATGGGCGAGCCGGCGGACGTTTTCACCGACGCCAACTATGCCGGCACGGTGCAGCCGCTGCATCCCACGCTGAAGTTCGGCGAAGCCTGCCGCAAGCTGCCGGTGACCATGAGCGAGGTCGTCGCCATGTCCACCGTGCAGCTCAAGCCCTGGGGCGTGCAGGTCGCGGGCAACATGCGCCGCGCCGTCGCCATCCGCCAATGGCAGCGCGTCAAGGCGCGCTTCCCGGCGCTGCTTTCCGGGCATGAGCCTGCTGTGAGCCGGGTGCGCCCGGCATCCGGGCCGCGCCGCATCTACGCCGTGCGCATCGGCGCCGAATCACGCAAGGAGGCAGACGGCATCTGCGGCAAGCTGCGCCAGGCCGGCGGGTTCTGCGTGGTGCTGAAGAACAGGTAGACCCTTCCTGCTTGGCAGCGTCATGACAGTGGTGCTATCTTGTATTGACGCCGGAGAAATACGACCATGAACCTGCAGATCAGGGACCCGAGAGCTCATGAGCTCGGCAGACGGCTGGCCGAGAAACGCAAGGTCACCATGACGGATGCGGTGATCGATGCGCTGGAGGCAGAATTGCGCCGGGAAAGCGAAGACACTCCGCTGGCCGAAAGGCTGGCTGGCATCGCGAGGGACCTACGTTCCAAGGCGAAGCCGGGCGGCCGCGACATGAGCAAAGAGGAGATCGATGCCATGTGGGGCCATTCCTGATGTTCGTAGACACCTCGGTCGTGGTCGCGATCCTGTCCGGGTAAGCAGATTCAACTGAGCTTGCGCGGCGGATCGAGACGGCGCCGGGCAATATCACCTCGGCTCTGGTGGTTCTCGAGGCGGTCATGCGGCTTTCGACGAAGCTGGCAATAGCGCCGCTCGAAGTCGAAGCGGCGGTCGCCGCCTTCCTGGCCGAGGCGCGGATCGAGATCGTGCCGATCGGCAGTGCGGCCGCAGGGCTGGCCGTGAAAGCCTTCTCGGACTACGGCAAGGGACGCGGGCATCCCGCCCAGCACAACCTTGCCGATTGCCTGTCCTACGCCTGCGCGAAGGAACACAGCGTGCCGCTTCTCTACAAGGGCGACGACTTCTCCCGCACCGATCTGGGTTGAGGATCTGGGCTGAGACCGGCTACGCCGTCTTCGCCATCCCGGTTTCGCTGAGCCATGCGCCGATCTTGGCGCTCAGCCTGTCGGGCGAGACGGGCTTGGGCAGATAGTCGTCCATGCCGGCCTCGATGCACTTCTTGCTGTCGCCTTTCAGCGCATGCGCGGTGACGCCGATGATCGGCGTGTGGACGCCGCTGCCGGCCTCCGCGGCGCGGATCGCCTCGGTCGCCTCGTAGCCGTTGAGTTCGGGCATCGAAACGTCCATCAGGATCAGCTTCGGCTTGAGCGCGCGGTGCATCTCGACGGCCGTGCGGCCGTTTCCGGCGATACGATAGCTCAAGCCCAGCCCGGAGAGAATCTGGGCGAACACCAACTGGTTCACCTCATTGTCCTCGGCCACCAGGATGTCGAGCGGGACGCCGGCCTTCGCGGGAGCGGCCTCTTCCGCCGGCGGTGCCGCGGTGCGCAGGGCAGTTGGAGCAGGCAGCGCGTCGACCGGCTGGCGGACGAACTCGGCGCGGCCGGCCTGGCTGCGCGCCTTCTGGATCGCGGCAATCACGGTGCCCAGAAGCGCTGCCGAGCGCGCCGGCTTGGTCAGATGCGCGGCGATGCCGTAGTCGATCACCAGGCGAGCGAAATCGACCTGGTCGACCGAGGTCAGGAGAACGACCGGAATCTGCGCCGTCCGGATGTCAGAGCACATCGCCTTGGCGACATCCGCGCCACTCATGCCGGGCATCTGGTAGTCGAGGATGACGCAGTCGACGCCGGCGCCGAGCAGTGCTGCGCGGTCCAGGAAAGCGAGGCCGATCGCGCCGCTCTCGGCGGCTGCGCAGTCGAACCCCCAGCCGCGCAGCTGCTCGAGCAGGATCTCGCGGTTGACCGGATTGTCGTCGATCACCAGAACGCGCGCGCCGGTGACGTCGACCGGAACCGAAGCGTCCGGCGCGGCCGCTTCGTGCGCGGGCATGGGCGCACTGAACCAGAAAATCGAACCGCGGCCGACCTCGCTTTCGATGCCGATTCTGCCGCCCATGAGATCGACGAGCCGCGCGGCGATGGCAAGGCCAAGCCCCGTGCCCTCATGCCGGCGCGTCGAGGAGCCGTCGACCTGGGCAAATTTTTCGAACACATTGGGCAGCTTGTCCGCCGGGATGCCGATGCCCGTATCCTCGACCCGCACCTTGAGCTGGACGAAATTGTCGATGGTCTCGCCGGAGACATCGATCAGCACATGCCCCTTCTCGGTGAACTTGACCGCGTTGCCGAGCATGTTGGTGACGATCTGGCGGAAGCGTCCGACATCGCCGACGACGTAGGCCGGCAGGCGCGGATCGATGCGCACGATGAGTTCGAGGTTCTTCTCGGCCACCCGTGCCGACACCAGCGCCGCGACATCCTCCACCGCCTCGGCGAGCCGGAACGGCTCGGGATCGAGCGCCATCTGCCCGGCATTGATCTTCGAGAAGTCTAGGATGTCGTTGATGATCGTCAGCAGCGCGTTTCCCGACTTGGTGATGACGTCGGTGAAGGTTTTCTGGCGCGGGGTGAGTTCGGTCCTCGCCAGCAGCTCGGCCATGCCGAGCACCCCATTCATGGGAGTGCGGATCTCGTGGCTCATATTGGCGAGGAATTCGGACTTGGCGCGATCCGCCGCCTCGGCCTTGAACAGCGCCTGCGTGGCTTGCGAGAATGCCTGCCTTATCGCTTTCTCCATTGGCCGGAATACCCAGAGTGCGACGCCGACCAGCACGGCCAGAAGCACCGCGCTCGCCAACGCAAGCATTCTGCCGGTTGCCTCGTCGGCGGCGCGGCGTTCTGCCTCGAAGGCATCGTGGGCCCGCGTCAGCATGGGCTGGGCGAACAAATCAACCTGGTTGCGGATCTCGCGATATGTGGATGGGTCGAGTGCCTCGGCACTGGCGAACACGCCGAGATTGCGCAAGATGTCGCGCGCCGACCAGAACAGGTCGCCATTGACCGACGCCGACAGCAGCCGGCGCTCGGCCGCCGGCGACAGGCTCGGCCTGATCGACGCGACGCGATCGTCCAGTTGCTTGATCGCCAGGTTCAGCCGTTCGACATGGCCAAGCGCCGCGCCCGCGAGGTCCTTGCGGGTATCCGCGCGCCAGTTGCTGGTCGCCTGCGCGGCGAAGGCCTCGGCCTGACGCAAATCGCGAGTGAGGTCCGCGAATCCCGAGGCGACGCCGTCGACCTCATGGCGGAACGAATTGGAGCGGCCCATCGCAAAGATGATCGCGCCGCATGTCACTGCCAGGATAATCAGGCCCGACAGGTATCGGACCCGTATAGAACGGATGAAAGGAAGCTGACCGGACAAGCGCATTACCCCAAACATTTGCGCAGGAAGGATTGCCGGTATTATTTTGTATTTGAATTAAAATTTCCCGAATGACCGGGGAATTAGTCTACCGCCGCCGCGCCGCGACGAAGCTGGCCGCCGATTTCAGCGCCGCGGCGCCAGCGCCGTATGGCTGCAGCAGATCATGCGCCTGCGCGACGAGACCGCCGAGCTGCTTGCGCGCCCAATCGACGCCATGCAGCCTGACCAGCGTCGCCTTTCCCGCCGCCTCGTCCTTCCCGGTCGCCTTGCCCATCGTCGTCGTGTCGGAGGTCAGGTCGAGAAGGTCGTCGGCAAGCTGGAAAGCGAGGCCGATTGCCGAGCCGAATTCCGCCAGCCGCTCGCGATCGGCCATCGGCGCGCCGGCGACGATGGCGCCCGCCTCGCAGGCGAAGCGGATGAGCGCGCCGGTCTTCATCGCCTGCAGCGTGATGATGCCGGTCTCGTCCGGCGGCGTGCGTTGCGCCTCAAGGTCGAGCGCCTGGCCGCCAGCCATGCCGCCGATGCCGGAAGCTCGCGCCAGCGCCAGTACAAGTGTCGCGCGCCGGTCGGGCCCAAGCGCCGTCGCTTCGTCGGCGATGATATCGAAGGCGATCGTCAACAGACCGTCGCCGGCAAGGATGGCGGTCGCTTCGTCGTAGGCCCTGTGCACGGTTGGCTGGCCGCGCCTGAGATCGTCGTCGTCCATCGCCGGCAAATCGTCATGGATAAGCGAATAGCAATGCACGCATTCGAGCGCCGCGGCTGCGCGCAGTGCGGCGCTCTCGTCGGCGCCGAACAGTGCCGCACTTTCCAGCAGGAGGAAGGGGCGCAGCCGCTTGCCGCCGTTGAGCACGCCGTGCCGCATCGCCGCGAGCAGCCTTGCGGGGCGCGCTATCTCGCCGGGCTCGATGCGCTCGCCGATCAGCTGGCGCAGCAAATCCTCCACTGCGCGGGCGCGGATATCGAGGACGGTCTCGAATGTGTCAGCCGGGTTCATCAATCGACCGTTTACGGCAAAGCCATTCCGGGTCAAGCGAGGACGGCGACTGCTGCAGTGCCGTTGCGTCCTATTTGACGCACAAAGGTCGCCGCAAGGTCTGGTTCCGCGCACCGGGCTTGCCGGAATCCGATTCCGGCCTCGCGCCGATCGCGCGCGCCCGTGTTGCGTATCGGCCTGCGCAACATTATGCCAACATGACAAGCAGGATGGGTGCGTGAGCGAGGCGGATTCACAAGTCGAAGGGCCGGGCATGGCGTCGAAACGGACGGGTCGATCGCGCATTCCAGCGCGCGCCTGGTCGCGGCCATGGCTGCGGCGAACGATCAAGGTCGCCGCCGTTCTCGTATTCCTCCCGGTTGTGCTCACCATTCTCTACCTGCCGCCCTTCGTGCATCCCATCTCGACCCTGATGATGAAGGACATCGTCACGTTCCAGGGCTACGACCGTCGCTGGGCTCCGATCGGCGACATCGCACCGGTGCTCGTTCACTCGGTGATCATGTCGGAGGACGGCCAGTTCTGCTCGCATCGCGGCATCGACCTCGCCGAGCTCAAGGTGGTGATTGACGACGCAATCGCGGGCGAGCAGACGCGAGGCGCGTCGACCATCACCATGCAGACCGTGAAGAACCTTTATCTCTGGCACCGCCCCTTCGGCACGCTGCGTAAACTCGTCGAGATGCCGCTTGCGGTGTATGCCGATCTGGTCATGCCGAAGAAACGGATCATGGAGATCTACCTCAACATCGCCGAATGGGGCCCGAACATCTATGGCATCGAAGCGGCCGCCCAACATCATTTCGGCCGTTCGGCGAAGAACCTGACGAGACGGCAGGCCGCGCTGCTTGCGGTGACGCTGCCCAACCCGATCGGCCGCAATCCGGCGAAGCCGGGTCCGGGGCTGCGCCGGCTCGCCAGCCTCATCGAGGCGCGCGCCGCGCGGGCCGGCGGCTATGTCGACTGTATCGAATAGCCGCACCGGCGACCGCATCCGCAAAAAAATCGTCCCGGCACTGGTCAAAACGGCGTTGCCCGTGTATGGACACGCCACTTTCTGAAGCTATCGGCCCGCAGCGTGGCCCTTTCGCGAGGGCTGCCGGGGCTTTTTACGGATTACTGGAGCACTTCCATGGCTGTGCCAAAAAGAAAAACCTCGCCGTCCAAGCGCGGCATGCGCCGCTCGGCAGACGCGCTGAAGGCCCCGACCTATGTCGAGGACAAGAACTCCGGCGAAATGCGCCGGCCGCATCACATCGACCTGAAGACCGGCATGTACCGCGGCCGCCAGGTGCTGACGCCGAAGGAAGGCTGAGCCTTCCAAGTCGATCAGAAACGCCGGCGAAAGCCGGGGTCGAATAAACAAAAACCCCCTGGCGTACGGCGCCGGGGGTTTTTGTTTATCAGGTCGATGAGAGGGCCGATCAGCCCTGCGGCTGCGGTTCCATGCCACCTTCGGGTTCCGGGCCCTTCTTGCGCTTGCCCGACGCGCCGGCCTTCGGAACGGCCGAGCCGCGCGACGGCGGCGTATCGTCGCCGAGATCGCGCGACGGCTTCTGGCCGGCGATCAGCTGCTTGATCTCCTCGCCGGAGAGCGTCTCGTATTCGAGCAGCCCCTCGGCGAGCGCGATCCATTCCTTCTTCTTCTTGGTGATGATCGCGCGCGCGGCCGAATAGGCCTCGTCGATCAGCCGGCGCACTTCGGCGTCGATGATCTGCGCGGTCTCTTCCGAGACGTTCTGCGTGCGCGCCACCGAGTGGCCGAGGAACACCTCTTCCTGGTTCTCGCCATAGGCAACGTTGCCGAGCTTGTCGGAGAAACCCCAGCGCGTCACCATCGCGCGTGCGAGCTTCGTCGCCTGATCGATGTCGGACGAGGCGCCGGAGGTGATGTTCTCCTTGCCGAACTTGGTTTCCTCGGCGACGCGGCCACCCATCATGATGGCAAGCCTGGAGACCATCCATTTGTAGCTCATCGAATAGCGGTCGCCTTCGGGAAGCTGCATGACCATGCCGAGCGCACGGCCGCGCGGTATGATCGTCGCCTTGTGCAGGGGGTCGGCGACGGCCACGTTAAGCGCGACGATGGCGTGGCCGGCCTCGTGATAGGCGGTGAGTTCCTTCTCGGCCTGCGTCATGGCGGTCGAGCGGCGCTCGGCGCCCATCATGATCTTGTCCTTGGCATCCTCGAACTCGGCCATGGTGACGAGGCGCTTGTTGCGCCGCGCGGCCATCAGCGCCGCCTCGTTGACGAGGTTCATCAGGTCGGCGCCCGAGAAGCCGGGAGTGCCGCGCGCCAGCACCTTGAGGTCGACATTCGGCGCCAGCGGCACGTTGCGCACATGCACCTTGAGAATCTTCTCGCGGCCGGTGATGTCGGGGTTGGGCACGACGACCTGGCGGTCGAAGCGGCCCGGACGCAGCAGTGCGGGGTCGAGCACGTCGGGACGGTTGGTCGCGGCGATCAGGATGACGCCCTCATTCGCCTCGAAGCCGTCCATCTCGACGAGCAACTGGTTGAGCGTCTGCTCGCGCTCGTCGTTGCCGCCGCCCAGGCCCGCGCCGCGGTGGCGGCCCACCGCGTCGATCTCGTCGATGAAGATGATGCAGGGCGCGTTCTTCTTGGCCTGGTCGAACATGTCGCGGACGCGCGAGGCGCCGACGCCGACGAACATCTCGACGAAATCCGAGCCCGAGATGGTGAAGAACGGCACGTTCGCCTCGCCGGCGATGGCGCGCGCCAGCAGCGTCTTGCCGGTGCCGGGAGGACCGACCAGCAGTACGCCGCGCGGGATCTTGCCGCCGAGCCGCTGGAACTTCTGCGGATCGCGCAGGAATTCTACGATCTCCTCAAGGTCCTCCTTGGCCTCGTCGACGCCCGCCACGTCCTGGAAAGTGACGCGGCCATGCGCCTCGGTCAAAAGCTTCGCCTTCGACTTGCCGAATCCCATGGCGCGGCCGGAGCCCGACTGCATCTGGCGCATGAAGAAGATCCACACGCCGAGGATCAGGATCATCGGCAGCCAGCCGAGCAGCATGGAAAAGATCGAGGTCGAGCCGTCCGTCTCGGGACGCGCGTTGATGGTGACGTTCTTCTCCTCGAGCCGGGTCACCAGATTGGCGTCGCCGGGCGAATAGGTCGAAAAGCCGCTCGACGTGTCGCCGTAGGTGCCGCTGATGCGGTCGCCGGCGATCGTCACCGACTTGACGCGGCCAGCGTCGAGAGCGGTGAGGAATTCCGAATAGGCGATCTCGCTGGTGGCGCCGCGCTGCTGGGGCGCCTGGAACAGGTTGAACAGGGCGATCAGGAGGACGGCGATGATCGCCCAGAGCGCCAGATTGCGATAATTCGGATTCATCAATTTTCCCGTCAGCGCCCCAAACGGACGCCCATCAGAGGTGGTATTCCGTGGCCCTAACATAGGGACCACACCCAACATTGCCAAGCGCGACAGCCTGTCTCGGTTAAGCTTTACTCCCAATGTGTTCCCGAAAAGGCGGCGCTGGTATCTGAGGCGCCCCGATGAGCCGGTTCACGGCCTCGGCGAGGTCGAGGTCGAACGAGGGCAGGAAACGCGCGTAGGGAGCCGCGACGGGGACAAGGCAAATACCATCGGGCGGATCCGTCCGAACAGGGCCGGAAGCGGAGGACTGGAAGATCGGCTGGCCTGCCCATGCCGCCCGGGCAAGGCTACGCGGCAGCCGAGCGTCGGGTGCGCCGGGGATCTCCGCAGCTGCGGATTGCCGCGCCGCGATGTGCAATTGGCCGGCGTGCTTTTCGACCCGAAGCCGAAAACGCCCGTCCCAGATGGCGCCGTCCTCGACAGGAACGGGTCCCGGCAGGCCACGCGTCTCGCGCGCCAGCCATACCCCATCGCCGCGAGCCGCGACCAATGTTCGTGACAGCGTGCCGCGAAACGGCGGCTTCGCGAGGCGCTCCAGCACGGCCTCGATCCGCTCCGCAGGCGGCAGAAACTCGCTGCCGCCCACCGTCGCCAGGAGCACGCGCAACGCGTGAAGGGCGGCCGGCCTGTCGCGGTAGCGCGCAAAGGACGGATCGAGATGCAGAAGCCCGGGGGCCGCAAGACGCGCCAGGGCGGTGAGGAGAACGGCGCCGCGGTTGGCGAGGTCGGCGCGATCGCGGCCCCGTCGCCTGGCGAGTGCGAGGAGGGAGGCGATTTCACCACCGGGCTGAGCGGGTCTGTCGAATATTCCCTCGAACAGTGTGCCGGCATAAACGACCGTCGTCGTCAGGTCCGGCGTGTCGTCCTTGAGCCGGGCCCGGACGCGAGGGCGCTCGAACCGCGCATCGGCGTTGGTCGCATCCTCGGCCCAGGGGACGCCCTGCGAGATCAGATGGTTGCGCAGCACGGCCCGTCGTTCGCCGAGGAACGGCCGCAGCAGCCAGATGGTCCCATCATAAAGCGTCGCCGGAGCCATGCCCGAAAGCCCGAGGCCGTCGCCGCGCGCCTTGCGCATGAAGACCGTCTCGGCCTGATCGTTGACCGTATGGCCGGTGAAGACGATGTCGGTGCCGGCCTCGCGCGCGGCCTGCGCCAGCAGGCGGTAACGCGCCTCGCGCGCGGCAGCCGGGATGCCGCTCGACGGCTTGGCCTCCGACCAGCGCAGGGTCCGGTGCTCGATTTCCTTGCCTGCGCAGAGCCGCGCCACCGCCTCGGCCTCGGCGGCGGACGACGAGCGCAAGCCATGATCGACGGTGACGGCGACGAGGCGGGTGTTCGGGGCATGGCGCAGCAGGTGTTCGCGTAGCAGCAGAAGCAACGCGGTGGAATCGCTGCCGCCGGAAACGGCCGCGACTATGTTGGGGCGCGAGGAGAGGTCGAATTGCGAGAATAGGGAAAGCAGCGCGGACGGCGGCTTCAGCACGCGGCCAGGGCCTGTTCCTGCTTGACGCGTTCTTTCAGCGCGCCGGAAATATCCGGGTAGCGCTTGCCGATTTCCGAGAAGGTCGCGCAGGCTACGTCGCGCTGATCGAGCCCGACAAGCGACACGCCGAGCTTCAACAGCATGTCGGGCGCCTTCTTGGACGAGGGGTATTGCTTGTTGGCCGACAGGAATGTCTCGGCCGCGTCACGGTACTTCTTCTGCCCAAGAAGAGCCTCGCCGAGCCAGAAATTCGCATCAGCCGCCTTCGCGTCGGACGGAAAGCGCGCAATGTGGTCGCGAAAACCCTCTTCCGCCGTGCCGTAGTCGCCGGACAGAATGAACTCGTAGGAATTGCGGTAGAGCTCTTCCGGGTCGTCGGTCGCGGGCAGCGCCGCCATCCTGGGTTCGGCCGGCGCCTCGCCCGCCGCCGGATTGGGGATTGCCTGCCGCACGGGCGGCTGGCCGGTGACGGGATCCGTGGCGTTCGGCACGGACTGCGTGGTCTGGTCGGCGACGCTGCCGCCCGTCACATTGCCCTTGTCGTCGAAGGTGATGGTGCCGAATTCTTTCGGCGGGGCGCCGAGGCCTTCAGCGCCGCCGGCGCCCGACGGAACGTCCGCCGGGTCGCCCGTGCGGTTGTCGACCAGCACTTCCGGCTCCATCGGAACGCCGGGCGCTTCTTCTTCCTCCTGCGCGGCCGCGGCCTGGCCGACATCGGCTGGCGGCGAGGCAGCAGGATCGGCGGGCGCCGAGGCAACATTGTCTTGGGACGGAGCCTTGGTGCCGGCCGGCGCGCCGGCGTCGGTCTTCTTCTGCTCCAACTCCTGGAAGCGGAACTCGTTATCCTCCTGCATCTTGCGCATCTGTTCCTGCATCTGCAGGATCTGGAAGTTCAGCTCCTCGATGGTGCCGGAAAGCGCGCGGACCTGCTCTTCAAGCGCGGTGATGCGCGGATCGCCGGCCTGCGCGAGTTCGACGGTGCCCGCGGGCTTTTCCTTGCCGCCGAAGAGTTTTGGCAGGCCGAGCTTGGACAGCGACAGGCCGGTCTCGGCCGTATCGGGTTTGAGTGCATCCAGGAGCCCGACGCGGTCGTCCGCTTGGACGGTCGCGCCGGACACAAGCAGGATTGCGAGCGTGCCGCTCAGGATCGATCGAAAATACATGGGCGTCTCAACGAATGGGAGGAACGTTCATGCGCAGCTGCGCATCTCGGCTTTTAGAGCAAGACGAGACTTCGGCCAAATTTTGTTTGCATGCCCCGAAAGTGAAAAAGGCGGCCATTTCGGCCGCCTTTTGACACGAGTGTGACCGATTGGCCTCAACTGCCGGCGCCGCCCAGGGTCGTCACCGCGCGGCGGTTCTGCGACCAGCAGGAGATGTCGTCGCACACCGCGACCGGCCGTTCCTTGCCGTAGGAGATCGTCTTCATGCGATTGGCCGCCACGCCACGGGCGGTAAGATAGTCCCGCGTTGCGGCGGCGCGGCGCGCGCCGAGCGCAATGTTGTACTCACGGGTCCCGCGTTCGTCGGCGTGGCCTTCGATGACGATGGCGTACTGCTTGTACTGGTTGAGCCACTGCGCCTGGCGCGCGAGGATGCCCTGTGCGTCGGCGCGGATCACCGAGCTGTCGGTGTCGAAGAAGATGCGGTCGCCGACATTGACGGTAAAGTCCTGGGCCGAGCCGGGGGTCGCCGCACCGCCGGCGAGACCGAGGTCCGCCGCATTGTTCGGCGTCTTCTTGTTGGCGCAGCCCGCGATCGCGAGCGTCAGGAACAGCGCCACGATCAGCGGATTTCTTGTTATTGCTGCGATGCGGCGCATGCCGGCCTCTCCTTCGCATTCGAGTGATTTCGTTGATCAACCAGTAACCACATCGCGGTTAACCGGCGTTCAAGAAACATGGTTAATTTTGTCTGGCTCTCGCCCGTCCGCGATCAGCCAGCCATTGTTTCCAGCATGCCCGTGTTCCCTTGGCGGAAATGCGGCGCGAACACGGCGCGTTGATGGCCGCGCCGCCGATGGTTAAAATTCGATCTATTCCAGCAGCGGCGACCAGGCCGGATCGGACGCGAAGTTCTGCGTCGGGATCGCCTGTTCGTTGCGGCCGGTCAAATCGATCGAATGAAGCCTAGGCCCGCCCGACCCCGCCGCCTCGCGGAAGAACATCAGAACGCGGCCGTTGGGCGCCCAGGTCGGGCCCTCCTGCTGGAACCCCGACGACAGGATGCGTTCGCCCGATCCGTCGATCTTCATGACGCCGATCTGGAATTCGCCCCCGGACTGCTTGGTGAAGGCGATGAGGTCGCCGCGCGGCGACCAGACCGGCGTCGAATAGCTGCCGCCGCCGAACGAGATGCGCGTCTGGCCGGAGCCGTCGGCGCCCATCACGTAGATTTGGGGTTGGCCGCCGCGGTCGGACGTGAACACCACCCGGCTGCCATCAGGCGAATAGGACGGCGAGGTGTCGATGGAGTTGGAATCGGTGAGACGCGTCGTCGTGCGGCTTCTCAGATCCATGGCGAAGACGTTGGAGTTGCCGTCCTCGCGCAGCAGGCTCATGATCACCTTCTGGCCGTCCGGCGAGAAGCGCGGCGCAAACGTCATGCCCGGGAAGTTGCCGACGAGTTCGCGCTGGCCGGTCTCGATCTGCAGCAGATAGACGCGCGGCTCGCCACCCTCGTAGGACATATAGGTGATTTCCTGGCGGGTCGGCGAGAAGCGCGGCGTCAGCACGATGGCGCGGCCGTCCGAAAGGTAGCGGATGCCGGCGCCGTCCTGGTCCATGATGGCCAGCCGCTTCTTGCGGTCGTTCTTGGGGCCGGATTCGTCGATGAACACGACTCGCGTGTCGAAATAGCCCTTCTCGCCGGTCAGGCGCTCGTAGATCGCATCGGCGATGATATGGGCGACGCGGCGGGAATTTGCCTTGTTGGCGAAGAACTGCTCGCCGATCAGCTGCTCGCCGGCGAACGTATCCCACAGGCGGAACTCCGCGCGCAGACGCCCGTCGCCCTCCTGGGTGACGCGGCCTGTGACCAGGGCCTGCGCGTTGATGACCTTCCAGTCCTCGAAACGCGGCGCGGCGTCCGGGTTCGATATCTTCTCGATGAAGGCGCCCTTGTCGATCGGCGCGAACAGGCCGGAGCGCTGCAAGTCGGCGGCGATGACGCCGGTGATCTCGGCGCCCAGCGCGTCGCTCGACAGGAAGTCGGTGATGGCGATCGGCAAAGGCTCGATATTGCCTTTGTTGACGTCGATCTCGACCAGCGCGCGCGCCGGCAGCGTGGCGGCGATGCTCAGGCTTGCGGCAATTGCGGCGGCGGTCAGGATCGCTCGGAAGAATCGTTTCATGCGGGGGAACCTCTTTGGCTAAAGTCCATGGGGACGTCGCGTCAGAACATTTCGCTTGGGTCGAAATTGACGATGACATCCGCCCAGGCTTCGTATTTTTCGGCGGGGAGATTGTAGGGGGCGCAGCGCGACACGGCGCGGCGCGCCGCCTCGGCCGCGGCGCGTTCGACGCCGGCGCTGCCGCCGCCGCTGATGATTTGCGGGCTGCCCTCCAGCGCGCCGGTACGGTCGAGCTTGAACTTGACGGATACGCGCAGGTCGCCGGCATCGGCCGCACCCGCGGGGATGTTCCAGCAACGCTGCACCTGGCCGCGCAGGGCATCCATCTCGCTTTGCGAAAGTTTCTCGCCGCTGGTCGTCCTGTCGCCGCCGAGCGAGGCCGTCTCGGTCGAGCGCTTGGCGCCGCCGCCGGACGCCTTCTCCTTGTTGAGGAGCGCTGCCACCTCGTCGGCGTCGAATTCCTTTTCCTCGGATTTCGGCTTGGCGGCCGCCTGCTTGACCGGCTTCTCGGCTTCCTTGCGGTCCGGCGTCTTGGCGGTCTGCGCCTGCGGCGGCTTCGGCTTCGCCTCGGGCGCCGGCGCCTCGGTCGGCAATTCGATCGCGTCGGCCTCAGTTTCGTTGGCGGCGATCGCCTCGCTTACCGGATCGGGCTTCACTTCCTGCTTCGGCTCCGGGTTCGGCATCACCTCGGTCGCGGGCGCGGCGGTCTTGGGCTCAGGCTCGGCGACCGGATCGGCTTGCTCGACCGGCTTGGGCTCGGGCTTGGGCGCCTCCTTGGGCATGGCCGCGGCCTCGACCTGCTTTTCCGTGACCTCGGGCGTCGCCTTCTTGTCGGTGTCGACCTTGTTCTCGCCGGCTTTTTCGGCGTCGGGCACCGTATCGGTCTTTTCGGTTGGCTTGGGCGTCGGCTTCTCGTTGACGGCCGCCTTCTTGTCGCCCTGCTGGATCTGGGTAATCGATTCCACCGGCACCAGGTCGACCGGAAGCGACTCCATGTCGAGAACCTCGAACGGCTTGGGCGCCGACAGCGAGATCAGCCCGAAGCCGAGCAGCGCCGCATGCAGCATTACCGATGTCGTCAGGCCGGTCTTCATGGGCGGGACGCGACCCTTCCGTTTCTCGTCGTCGCTATCAGCTTGCCGGTCATGCTTCAGGTGTCGTCCTGATCCTGCAGCGTGACGAGGCCGATCTTGGTGTAGCCGGCGGCCTGGATGCGGGCCATGACCTGCATCACAATGCCGTAATTCGTCGTCTTGTCGCCGCGCACGTAGATGCGCTCCTCATAGCCGGTAGTGGCGATGGCGCTGAGCTTGGCGACCACCTCGTCGAGCGGTATCTCCGTCTCCTGCAGATAGATCTGGCCATTCTCGTTGACGGATATGGTGATCGGCTGCGTTTCCGGGTTCATCGCGTTGGCCCGCGTCTCGGGCAGGTCTATCGGCACGCCGACGGTCAACAGCGGCGCGGCGACCATGAAAATGATCAACAGCACCAGCATGACGTCGACGAACGGCGTCACGTTGATCTCCGATATCAGGCCGTGATGGCGGCCGCGCCGCCTGTGGCCGCGCCCGCCCCGTCCGCCTGTCGATCCTACAGACATGCCCATGGTCTATTCCTCAAGCCTTCTGCGCGACTTTTTCATCAATTTGCCGCGAGAGTATGGCCGAGAACTCGTCCGCGAAGCCCTCCATCCGCATCGCGATCTTGCCGGCATCCGATGACAGCTTGTTGTAGGCGATGACGGCGGGGATGGCGGCGAGCAGGCCGATCGCGGTGGCCAGCAGCGCCTCGGCGATGCCCGGAGCGACGACGGCGAGGTTGGTCGACTTCGACCCGGCGATGGCCTGGAAGGATGTCATGATGCCCACCACCGTGCCGAACAGGCCGATGAAGGGAGCGGCCGAGCCAATGGTGGCGAGGAAGCCCAGCCTGCCTTCGAGCCGCTCCATCTCACGGGTCAGCGCAAGGTCCATCGCCTTGTCGATTCGCGTCTGCAGCCCGAGCGGCGACTTGGCGCCCTTCTCGAAGCTCTTCTTCCATTCGCGCATGGCGGCGACGAAGATCGAACCCATGCCGGCCGTCTTGCGTTCGGACAGGGTCTTGTAGAGCTCCTCGAGCGACTGGCCAGACCAGAAGACCTGCTCGAAGCGGTTGAGCGCGCTGCGCATACGGGCATAGGAGATAAGCTTGTCGACGACGATGGCCCAGGTCCAGATCGAGGCGGCGAGCAGGCCGATCATCACCAGTTTCACGACCCAGCCTGCCTGGGCGAACAGGTGCCACACGGACAATTGAACGCCGGGCTCGGCGAGAGGGAGATTTTCCATACAGAGGTCCTTAAGATTTCCGGGCGTGGCTGGCGGCTGGCCCTGGCGCATGTATCCGTTGGTCCGTTCGCGCGATGCTTCCGGAAACGCCCCAAAATGCGCCGTTCGCGGCCTTTTCAGGACAAATGTTGGTGAAAGGAAGGCGCGCGGATTTCAGTGCAATCCTCACCGACTTCTTCATGGACTGTTATGGTTAAGGATGGGTTAGGACGTATGGCCGCAGGCTGCGGCGGGCCATCTCACGCGCCAGCGGGCAGGAAGGCGGCGATCCACTCGGCGGGAAAACGCTTCGGCCTGCCATCTTCGCCGACGATCGCGGCTTCGACCCTGGCCGTCACCAGCAAGGTGTCGCCGCGCTTCAGCTCCTGCGCCATGAAGATGCGCGCGCCGGAGATTTTCTCGGTGCGCGTGTCGATGGTCAGCACGTCGTCCATGCGGGCGGGCTTGCGAAAATCGATCTCCATGCGCCTGACGACCCATACGATCTTCTCGCCGCGCATGCCCTCGGCCAGTTCCGTGTGGCGAACGCCCGCGAGCCGCAGATAGTCCGAGCGGCCGCGCTCGAAGAACTCCAGGTAGCGCGCGTGATAGACGAGGCCGGAGAAATCGGTGTCGGCGTAATAGACGCGCGCAAGCAGCCGATGGCCGAACGGTGTCAGTTCGCCAGAGAGGCCGGCGGCAAGGGCTTGCTCCTCGCTCACCTCAATCCTCTTCCTGGAACAGGTTGATCTGCCGCTGCGCCAGATCCTTCGGCGCCTCCAGCCCGAGATGGCGCCAGGCATTGGCCGTGATCATGCGGCCGCGCGGCGTGCGCTGGATGAATCCCTGCTGGATCAGGAACGGCTCGATGATGTCCTCGATCGCATCGCGCGGCTCCGACAGTCCCGCCGCGATCGTCTCGATGCCGACCGGACCGCCGCCGAAATTATTCGCGATCATCGACAGATAGCGCCGATCGAGCTGGTCGAGGCCGAGCGCGTCGACTTCGAGCCGCAGCAGCGCCTCGTCGGCGACTTTTCGCGACACGTGGTCGACGCCGGCGACTGAGGCGAAGTCACGAACGCGCCTGAGCAGCCGGCCGGCGATGCGCGGCGTGCCGCGCGCCCGCCTTGCGATCTCAAGGGCGCCGTCGTCGCCGAGCGGCAGGCCAAGGATGCGGGCGCCGCGGCGCACGATCTGCTCCAGCTCCTCGACCGTGTAGAAGTTCAGCCGGACCGGAATGCCGAAGCGGTCGCGCAGCGGGTTGGTGAGCAGGCCGAGCCGCGTCGTCGCCGCGACCAGCGTGAATTTGGCCAGGTCGATCTTGACCGAGCGCGCCGCCGGCCCCTCGCCGATGATGAGGTCGAGCTGATAGTCCTCCATCGCCGGATAGAGGATCTCCTCGACCGCCGGATTGAGCCGGTGGATTTCGTCGATGAAGAGAACGTCGCGGTCTTCCAGATTGGTCAGCAGCGCCGCCAGGTCGCCGGCCTTGGCGATGACCGGCCCCGAGGTCGAGCGGAAGTTGACGCCGAGCTCGCGCGCCATGATCTGCGCCAGCGTCGTCTTGCCGAGCCCCGGCGGCCCGACGAAGAGCACATGGTCGAGCGCCTCGCCCCGGCCCTTGGCGGCCTCGACGAAGACCTTCAGATTGGCGCGCGCGGCAGCTTGGCCGATGAACTCGTCGAGCGTCTGCGGCCGCAGCGTCTGGTCCACGTCCTCGCCGCGCTTTTCAGATGAAATGAGACGCGGGGCGAGGCTCACGCGAGCAGTTCCATGCCCGCAACGGATCTTGCCGCGCCTTCATCGAAGGTGAAGGTGCGGGCCGCTCCAAGTTCACGGTTCCGCAACGCGATGATCATGTCGGCGAAATCCGCACTCCCTCCCTCATAGGTCGCCAGGGCCTTGCCTACAACTTCCAGCGATTCGAACTCGATAAACTCGACGCCGAGAAGGTCGCGCATGACTGCCGCAAGCCTCGCCTGGGGAAGTTTGTATCGCGACCGCAAAACCCAGAAAAACTCCATCAGCACAGGCAGATTGACAAATCCACGCTCGTCTTCCCCGAGACCTTTCAACAAGCGCTGCGCCGCTCTCGACTGGACCGGGTCATCGTTCAAGGTCGCACGCAGCAGAATATTGGTGTCGAGACCGATCAAACGCCCGACCTGCCATGGCCTATCTTGCGACCCTCGACATGGTCGCTGACGCCCTCGCCTATAGCGCGATCGTAATCGTCCGTCGTTGTGCCCGGTATCGCATACTCGGCCAACGCGCCGAACAAGATGTCCACCGGGCGGTTGCGCGGGATGATCAGATATCCTTGTTCTATCTCGATAAAAGCAATGCGATCGCCCGTATGGAGCCCGAGCTTTTCACGGACTTCCGCGGGGATCGTTGTCTGCCCCTTGCTTGATATCCTTGCTTCTATGCCCATTGTAAGAGTTTACCCGGTTCTCCTTACATTCTAAGAGAATGCATAGGGATGTGCAATGGATAACCGTTAGCGCGCCAGTTCCTTCAACCCCAGGCGGATCAGCTTCGGCGAATCCGCGTCTTCTCCGGCCGATTTCATCGCCGCGGCAATGGCGTTGGCGGCGATGTCGCGCGAGTAGCCGAGATTGACCAGGGCGGAGACCGCGTCCGCGATGGGCGCCGGCGCGACGCCCTCGCCCAGTTCCTGCTTCAATCCGATCATACCCGACGCTGTACCCGCATAGGCCGGAGCCTTGTTCTTCAGCTCGGTCACGATGCGCTCGGCGACCTTCTTGCCGACGCCGGGCGCCCGGCTGACCGTCGCAATGTCGCGCAGCGCAATCGCGTTGGCGAGATCGGCAGGAGCCAGCGTCGACAGGATCGCCAGCGCCACCTTGGCCCCGACACCCGGAACGTTATTCTGCAGTAGCCGGAACCACTCGCGCTCCAGCGGCGACTGGAATCCGTAGAGTCGGATCATGTCCTCGCGAACATAGGTTTCGATGAAGAGCGTCACCGCTTCGCCCGGCCCGGGAAGCTGGGCAAGCGTGCGGGCAGAACAATGGGCGACATAACCGACGCCATGCACGTCGACCATGCAATGGTCCTCGCCGATCTCGTCGAGCGTGCCCTTCAGCTTGCCGATCATGCCCCCATCCTCAAGCGGCGGCCCATCAAGCGATCGCCCTGGCCAGCCGCGCCGCCGGGCTTTGCATGTGGTGGGCGTGGCAGATGGCGATCGCCAGCGCGTCGGCGGCATGCTCGCTGTCGAAAACCGCCTTCGGCATCAGCACCTTCACCATCATGTGGATCTGCTGCTTCTCGCAATGGCCGACGCCGACCACCGCCTTCTTGACCGCGTTTGGCGCATATTCGGCGACATCCAGCCCCGCCAGCGCCGGCACCAGCATGGCGATGCCGCGCGCCTGGCCGAGCTTCAGCGTCGCCACCGCGTCCTTGTTGACGAAGGTCTGCTCGACAGCAGCCTCGGCGGGTGCCTGGCGCTCAAGCACTTCGCGCAACCCGTCATGCAATTGCCTCAGCCGCACGGCGAGCGTCGCCTTGTCGTCGGACTTCACCGTGCCGGCGGCGATGAAGCGCAGCGAATTGCCTGATGTTTCCACCACGCCCCAGCCGGTCCGCCTCAATCCTGGGTCTATGCCGATGATGCGAATCGCCTGTTGCATTGCGGAACTCTATCGTTCCGCGGAGGCGATGCCACACAATTGTGAACAAAGCAGAAACAGTTGCGCCGGGTGGCGCGCGTTTTCAGGGGATATCCGCCCCGAAGGACGCCGCTGCGGGAAGATCAGCCGCGCGCGAAGGCGGTGTTCAGAAGCGTGATCTGGTCCGAGACCGGGTTCGGGCTGCGCGTGCCCGGCAGCTGAACGACCGTGTTCTTACCGTAGATCTCGTCGTCCATCCGCCGCACCAGCGCCTGCAGGCTGAGCGAGCGGTTGACGAGGTCCACGAAAGGCTTGGGAAGATCGGCCCAGCCGCTCGCCTCGGCATGAGCCGACGCCGTGTCGAGCCGCACCTTGGCCTTCTCGATGGCGACCTGGTCGCGGCTCATCTCTCCGGAATTGGCGGCGCGCTGAAGGAGCAGCCACGAGGCGACCTGCATCAGCCGCGTGGTGAGCCGCATCGATTCGGCCGCATAGAGCGTGGCCGCCAGTCGCGACAGCTTCTTGGCCTCGGCGCGCCCTTCGCCGTCGAGATATTCGGCGGCGTGCTCGACCAGCGACATGCCCTCATTGTAGAGCGGCTTGAACGACGGCGAGAACACACGACGCTCCGCGAGCTTGATCGTCTTGCCTTCCGTGGAGGGCTCGCTCATTTCCCATACGCCCCTGAACTGTCTTTTTCGCACGGGCTTGCGGCAAACCCAGTGCCGACTCGCCGTGTTTTTCCGCAACCCTACGACGAGCACGTTGAAAATGCGCTGCGAAGCCATGCAACGCAAGCGTATGTTTAATAAAAGGTTAATGACGGAGGCCGGAACGTTGCGGGGCGCAGCACCGGCACGGCGGCCCGCGGCAAAAAAAGAGCCGCGAAAGGCGGCTCTCAGGAGTTTAACAGGGAGGCGTCAAACGAAGTGGCTCCAGCCACTCGGTAAGAATCCAGATCACTGGATGCACACAGTAAACGCCTGTAAAGCTTAACCGACAGTTAACGGGCCGCCGGAAATCAGCGAAAAATGTTACCGGTTCGCCGTCACGCCGTTGGCCACGCCGGCCCCTGCAGGCCGCCACAGGGCGGACAGCGCGATCCAGGCAAAAAGCAGCGTCGCCGCGAAGAAGACGAGCGACGCGGTGCCCAGCACCGGCTCGACCGACAGGTTGCCGCCATAGAGCATGTAGAGCGTAGCCATCATAACGACGCTGCTGATCGCCGAAAGCCAGAAGTGGACGACGGCAAGGCGCGAATTCCGCGCCGCCGGCACCAGATGGTAGAAGAAGGCGAAGACGGAGGACATGACCCAGCCGAGCACCATGATGTGAGCGTGGGTCGGCATCTGCGCGTGATCATGGCTCATGGCCATCGAGAGGCCGAGGGTCATTCCGATGATCGAATAGATGACGGCCAGAGTGAAGAAATT
Organism: Mesorhizobium sp. KR9-304; assembly: GCF_040049215.1. Lineage (NCBI taxonomy): Bacteria > Pseudomonadati > Pseudomonadota > Alphaproteobacteria > Hyphomicrobiales > Phyllobacteriaceae > Mesorhizobium > Mesorhizobium sp. KR9-304. The sequence continues at coordinate 1,740,114 of NZ_JBDZDN010000001.1, forward strand.
GCGCGCTACGCCCTGCATGGTGCCTCCTTGAGATTTGACAGGTGCCTGAATCAGCGTCGTTCTGCGGCCGATGCGTTTCAGGACCATGTCGCCGCGAACGGCTCGCGATTCCCGGACGATACGCAAGCCGCCGCATGCCGCCCATGATGGGCTGGAAACCTTGCCCGTGGATGAAGGGGAAACGCCAGCAAGCCGGCGCTTCAGCCCGTCTTCGCCAGATCGCGCAGCTTGAACTTCTGGATCTTGCCGGTCGAGGTTTTCGGGATCTCGGCAAAGATCACCGCCTTCGGCACCTTGAAGCGCGCCAGCAGCGAGCGGCAATGCGCGATGATCTCCTCCTCGGTGGCCGCAGCACCCGGCTTCAGCTCGACATAGGCGACGGGCACTTCGCCCCACTTCTCGTCCTGCCTGGCGACGACGCCGCAGGATTGGACGGCCTTGTGCTTGTAGAGCGCGTCCTCGACCTCGATCGAGGAAATGTTCTCGCCGCCCGAGATGATGATGTCCTTCGACCGGTCCTTCAGCTGGATGTATCCGTCCGGATGCATCACGCCGAGATCGCCCGAGTGGAACCAGCCGCCGGCGAAAGCCTCTTCGGTGGCCTTCTTGTTTTTCAGGTACCCCTTCATGACGATGTTGCCGCGGAACATGACCTCGCCGATCGTCTCGCCGTCCGCCGGCGTCTCCTTCATCGTTTCCGGATCCATCACGGTCAGGCCCTCGAGCGGCGCGTAACGCACGCCTTGCCGCGCCTTCTTCGTCGACTTGGCGTCCCGTTCCAGCGCGTCCCACGCGTTGTGCCATTCGTTGACGACAGCCGGGCCGTAGGTCTCGGTCAGGCCGTAGAGATGGGTCACCGCGAAGCCGGCGTCGGCCATGCCGGCGAGCACCGCCTCCGGCGGCGGCGCGGCGGCCGTGTTGAAACTCACGATCTGCGAGAACTCGCGCTTGTCCTCGGGCTTGGCATTGATCAGCGTCGACATGACGATTGGGGCACCGCAGAGGTGGGTGACGCCCTGGTCCGCGATCGCGTCGTACATCGGTTTCGGCCTGACCCAGCGCAGGCAGATATGGGTCCCGGCATGGACGGCCAGCGTCCACGGAAAGCACCAGCCGTTGCAATGGAACATCGGCAGCGTCCAGAGATAGACCGCGTGCTTGGCCATGCCGGCATGAATGGTGTTGGCATAGGCCATCAGCGCCGCGCCACGATGATGGTAGACGACGCCCTTTGGGTTGCCGGTCGTGCCCGACGTGTAGTTCAAGGACAGCGCATCCCATTCGTCGTCGGGCATTGACCAGGCGAAATCCGGGTCACCGCCGGCGACGAATTCCTCATAGTCGAGCGTGCCAATCCGTTCGCCTTTCGGATAGGGCGCGTCGGCGGCATAGTACGGATCGTCGTAGTCGATCACCAGCGGCCTGGCCTTGGCCAGCGCCAGCGCTTCCTTCATGACGCCGGAAAACTCGCGGTCGACGATCACCACCTTCGCTTCGGCGTGGTCGAGCTGGAAGGCGATGATGGCCGCATCCAGCCTGGTGTTCACCGAATGCAGCACCGCCTTGACCATCGGCACGCCAAAATGCGCCTCCAGCATCGGCGGCGTATTGGACAGCATCGCCGTCACCGTATCGCCCTTGCCGATGCCGCGCTTGGCCAGCGCCGAGGCAAGCTGAAGAGAGCGGCGCCAGAAATCGCGGTAGCTGGTGCGCTGGCCGCTATGCACGATGGCGAGATGATCCGGATATGTCTTCGCCGCGCGTTCGAGATAGGTAATCGGCGTCAGCGGCTGAAAATTCGCCGGCTGCCGGTCGAGATCCTGTTCGTAGGGATTGCTCATGAATCCTCCCCCCCAAATCCGTTCGGTCCAGTTTGCCGGCCGTTCAACGGAACACGTCCAGCGCGCCATCGTAAATCAGCTTCACGGCTATGATGGCAACTGTACAATAGGTGAAGGGATAAAACACTTCCGGCCGCATCCTTCTGACCAGCCAGGCGCCGGCCAGCGTGGCCAGCGGTGCGACCGGCATCAGCACGGCGGACGCGGTCAGGTTGGTGGCGTCGAACTGCCCGAGCAGGAAATAGGGCACCAGCTTGATCGCGTTGGTGATGGCGAAAAAGATCACGCTCGTGCCGGTGAACACTTTGGGGTCCATCCTGAGCGGCAGCGCATAGACCTGGAAGGGCGGGCCGCCGACATGGGCGACGAAGCTGGTGAAGCCCGCGACCAGCCCCCAGAAAGATCCCGCGACGCGGCTCGGCTTGGCCGCGTGGTTGGCGCCGTGGCGGGCCAGCTGGTAGAGCCAGCGCCCCACGAACACGATGGCGATGGCGCCGACGATGAAGCGCACCATGGCGGCCGTCACCATCGCCGCCGTCAGCCAGCCTATGCCGATCCCGATCAGCGAACCCGGCAGCATGACGGCCAGAGTGGCGCGGTCGTAGACGCCGCGCCAGGTCCACAGCGACACGATATCCATCAGCACCAGGATCGGCAGCAGGATCGCCGCCGCCTGCACCGGGCTCATCACCAGCGCCATCAATGGCACGCCGACAAAACCGACAGCACCCCCGAATCCGCCCTTGGAAAGGCCGACGAGAGTGACGGCCGGCAGCGCGGCCGCGTAGAACCAGGGGTTGGCGAGGAGATCGTACATTGTGGGACGCTGAAGGAAGACGCGGTGCCATAGCTCGAAATCCGCCGCGAGGCGAACGGATTATGGTCCCGGCCGGGAAATCCGCCTTCTGTTCAATTCGCCGGCCTTCGTCTATGCCGCATTCCAACCAAACTCGCCCTGCATAGGCGACGAAGCCGGAAAGCCGAACATGAACGCAAAATCGCCGCCCAATCGCTGCCGCATCGTGCTGATCTCGCCCGCTGGCGAGACCGCGGACAGCTTTTCGGCGAAGTTGTCCGCAGCCATCGCCGGCGGCGACATCGCCTCGGTCATCCTGCCAGCGAACGGCATGGACGAAGCCACCTACCAGGCTTTTGCCGAACGTATCGTTCCGATCGCCCAGGCAGCCGGCATAGCTGCGATCATCGCGGAAGACACGCGCATTGCCGGCCGTGTCAAGGCCGACGGAATCCATATCGACGGCGGCAAGGCGGCGCTTGCCGAGGCGGTCGCAAGCTTCCAGGCAAAAATGGCGGTCGGCGCCGGTGGGGCAAAAACCCGCGACGATGCGCTTGAGCTGGGCGAGGAACGGCCCGATTACCTCTTCTTCGGCCGTTTCGGCTACGATAACCGGCCGGAGGCGCACCAGCGCAATCTCTCGCTCGGGAGCTGGTGGGCGGAAATGATCGAAATACCGGTGATCGTGATGGCGGGATCCGACCTTGCTTCCGTCGAGACGGTGGCCGCGACCGGCGCGGATTTCGTCGCCCTGTCGAGCGCGGTGTTTGGCGAAGGCATCGACGCAAGGGCCGCCGTTCAGCGCGCCAACGCGATCCTGGACGAAACCGCGCCGAGCTTCGAACCGGCCAAATGACGACGGCGCGGCGGCTTCTCTTGATCGTGCCGGCGCTGCTCGCCGTCCTGCCGGCATATGCGGCGGGCGAGGTCGCGCCTGCCAAGGATGCCGCCGGCGCGACGGACGAGACCGTCGACCAGGAGCGCTTCGGCGGTCCGCCGGCCGACGCCGCCTACGGGGCTTTCCAGCGCGGCCTCTACATGACAGCGCTCAACCTCGCCATGCCGCGCGCGGAAGCTGGCGATTCGGCCGCGCAGACGCTGGTCGCGGAGATTCTTTCGCGGGGGCTCGGCGTAGCGCGCGACGAGGCCAAGGCCGCGAAATGGTACCAGCTCGCCGCCGAACAGGGCGTGCCGGAGGCGCAGTTCCAATATGCGCTGCTGCTTCTCGACGGGCGTTTCGTGACGAAGGACCCCCAAGGGGCCTATGCGCTGATGCAGGCGGCGGCCGAGGCGGGAAACCGGCTGGCGCAGTTCAACTTCGCCCAACTCCTCATCGACCGCGAGCGGGGCGCGGCCGGCCTGACCAAGGCTGTATCCTATTATCAGCGCGCGGCCGACGCGGGCCTTGCCGACGCGCAATATGCCATGTCGCAGGTCTACGCCAACGGCGCCGGCGGCAAGAAACGCGACGAGGCCGAGGCGCGCCGCTGGCTGCTCGCCGCCGCTCGGCAGAATTTCGACACCGCGCAGGTCGACCTCGCCACCTGGCTGATCGAAGGCCGCGGCGGTCCGCGCGACCTCAAGGCCGGTTTCGGCTGGATGAAGCGCGCCGCCGACAGCGGCAACGTCGCCGCGCAGAACAGGGTCGCGAAGCTCTATATGGGCGGCATCGGCACCGAACCGAACGCGATAGACGCCGCCGCCTGGTATTTCCTCGCCCGCCGCCAGGGCCTGACCGATCCCGAGATGGAGGATTTCCTGCGCGGCCTGACCGAGGACGAGCAGAAACAGGCGCTCGCCCGGGCGAACCGTCTGCGCTAGGGCCTCTCCGGCCGCCTTCCTCATCTGCCTCGCCGTCTTGCCTCAGTGGACGTTTTGTGTTCATGGAGGCGCCGAAACGCCGGCCAGGCGCAAATTTCTCCGGAACACTGTAGAACAATGGCCAAGATAAACGGCAACGAAATCCGTCCCGGCACGGTCATCGAGCACCAGGGCGGCCTGTGGGCAGCGGTCAGGACCAACACGGTCAAGCCCGGCAAGGGCGGCGCCTACAACCAGGTCGAGCTGAAAAACCTCATCAACGGCACCAAGCTCAACGAACGCTTCCGCTCCGCCGAGACGGTCGAGCAGATCCGCCTCGACCTGAAGGATTTCTCCTTCCTCTACGAGCAGGGCGACGCGCTGATCTTCATGGATACCGAGACCTACGAGCAGCTTGAGCTGCAGAAGGAGTTCGTCGGCGACCGCGCCGCTTTCCTGCAGGACGGCATGATGGTCACCGTCCAGCTCTACGGCGAGAAGCCGATCGGCATCTCGCTGCCCGATCAGGTCACGCTCGCCATCACCGAGGCCGATCCGGTCGTCAAGGGCCAGACAGCAGCGTCGTCCTACAAGCCGGCTGTTCTCGAGAACGGCATCCGCGTCCTGGTGCCGCCGTTCATCGGATCCGGCGAGCGCATCATCGTCGACACCAACGAACTCACCTACGTCCGCCGCGCGGACTGAACCGGCGGCAGCGACAAATGGCACGCTCAGCACTCCTCAACGTCATGGTCCAGGCCGCCATGAAGGCCGGCCGCTCGCTGTCGCGCGACTTCGGCGAGGTGCAGAACCTGCAGGTCTCGCTGAAGGGTCCGGGCGACTATGTCAGCCAGGCCGACCGCAAGGCCGAGGAGATCATCCATGCCGAGCTGGCCCGCTCCCGCCCTGGCTACGCATTCCTTATGGAGGAGCGTGGCGCTATCGCCGGCGAGGACGACCAGCACCGCTGGATCGTCGACCCGCTCGACGGCACCACCAACTTCCTGCACGGCATTCCGATCTTCTCCGTCTCCATCGCGCTGGAACGCCAGGGCCAGATCGTCGCCGGCGTCATCTACAATCCGGCGATGGACGAGCTCTACAGCGCCGAGCGCGGCGGCGGCGCCTTCCTCAACGATCGCCGGCTGCGGGTCTCCGGCCGCACCAAGCTGTCCGATGCCGTCATCGGCACCGGCGTGCCGCATCTCGGCCGCGGCCATCATGGCAACTACCTCCTCGAACTGCGCAACGTGATGGGCGAGGTGGCGGGCGTCCGCCGGCTCGGCTCGGCTGCGCTCGACCTCGCCTATGTCGCCGCCGGCCGGATGGACGGTTTCTGGGAGCAGAACCTGTCGCCGTGGGATGTCGGCGCCGGCATTCTGCTGGTGCGCGAGGCCGGCGGCTTCGCCACCGACAAGTCGGGCGGCCAGGACATGTTCGGCACCGGCGACATCGTCGCCGGCAACGAGGCGATCCACCGCGCTCTGCTGAAGACGCTGAAGAAGCCGGTGCCGCCGCGCTGATTTCGTTCGGCTTCGGCCCCGCGCGCATGCGCCGCGGTCATGAAACGGTCATCCGGCCTTGCAATCCTTGCCCGCATGTTCCCACATAAACGGCATGCAGGTCGGTCATGCATAGCAGCGGCAACGATTCCCATATCGACATCCCCTTCTGGGGCCGCTTCCACTATTCGCGCGCCGAGATCATCGCCGACGGCATCGTCCATGCGGTCGGCATCGTGCTGGCGATCGCCGCCGGCGCGGCGCTGCTGTCGCTGGCGGCCTTCCATGCCGGTCCGGGCGAATATGTCGCCGCGGTGTTCTATGTCGTCTCGCTGCTGACGGTGCTGTCGATCTCGCTCGCCTACAATCTCTGGCCGCTGACGCCCGCCAAGTGGATCCTGCGCCGCTTCGACCACGCCGCGATCTACCTGCTGATCGCCGCGACCTACACGCCGTTCCTGACACAGCTCGACGATGCGGCCGTCACCGGTCCGATGATCGCCGTCGTCTGGGCCGCGGCTCTCGCCGGAATGGCGGTAAAGCTCTTCCTGCCCGGCCGGTTCGACCGGCTGGCCATCGTCTTCTATCTCGCCATAGGCTGGAGCGGCATGGTCGTCATCCGCCCGCTGCTTGACACGCTTCCGCCGCTGACGCTCGGGCTGATCCTGGCCGGCGGCATCGTCTATTCCTGCGGCGTGGTCATCTTTGCCTGGAAGGGGCTGCGTTTCCACAACGCCCTGTGGCACGGTTTCGTCGTCACCGGGGCCGGCCTGCACTGCGCCGCTGTGATCGATTGCATGGTCGTCGCGCGCTTTTGATCGGCGCGACGGACGGCCTCTTGGCCGTTAGCGTCTTCCCATTTCGTCATAATTCCGCTTAGAGTCCCAAAGAGTTTATCGCCGGGAACGGATTCGGGGCGAGAATGGGCATACTGAGATCCTTTGGACTGGTCGGCTCATCGGATGTGATGGAGTACGACCCGCACAGGCTGTCGAGCCCGCAGGTCTTCGTTCTGTCGATGCTGGTGTTCCTCGCCATCGTCGCTTTCATCGCCGCCATCCTCACCCGCCAGATCTCCGCCGCCTTCTCCAGCAACCCCGGTCTGAACGGCCTGATCCTCGGCGTTTTCGTGGTCGGCGTCTTCCTGGCCTTCCAGCAGACAGTGCGGCTCTTCCGCGAGGTGCGCTGGATCAACTCCTTCCGCGCCGGCTCCGAGGTCAACGAACCGGTGCTGCTGGCGCCGATGAAGGCTTTGCTGTCGCGCTCCTCGAGCATGTCGCTTTCGACCGCCTCGATGCGCACCATGCTCGATTCGATCGCCACCCGGCTCGACGAGAGCCGCGACGTCTTGCGCTACCTTACCGGTCTTTTGATCTTCCTCGGCCTGCTCGGCACCTTCTGGGGTCTGCTCGCGACCATCGGCTCGATCAGCGACACCATCCAGTCGCTCGATCCCGGCTCGGGTGACAGCGGCGCGGTGCTCGACTCGTTGAAGGCGGGTCTCGCCGCTCCGCTCGCCGGCATGGGCACCGCCTTCTCGGCGTCGCTGTTCGGCCTGTCCGGCTCGCTTGTACTCGGTTTCCTCGATCTTCAGGCCGGCCGCGCGCAGACGCGGTTCTACACCGAGCTCGAGAACTGGCTCTCCTCGGTCACCGACTTGTCCTCCGACATGGTCGTTCCGGATGCGGGCAGGGGCGAGACTTCGGACGAGATCCGCGCGCTGTCGGAGCGCCTGCGCAGCCTGCAGGAGCATGGCGGCTCCAACCCGCGCGTCGCCACCGCCATGGCCAATCTCGCCGACGGCATCTCCGGCCTGGTCAAGAATATGCGTTCGGAACAGCAGATCATGCGCGACTGGGTCGAGGCGCAGTCCGAGGAGCAGAAGGCCATGCGCCGCACGCTCGACCGTCTCGCCGACCAGCTGAAGAACCGGGAACTCAACTAAGGACCAGACCGAATGGCGCTTGCAAGGGCAAGGCGCGGCAACCGCCACATCGACTATTGGCCGGGCTTCGTCGACGCCCTGTCGACGCTGCTGATGGCCATCATGTTCCTGCTCTCGGTCTTCGTGCTGGCGCAGTTCCTGCTCAGCCGCGAGATCAGCGGCCGCGACGAAGTGCTGGCGCGGCTCAATTCCCAGATCAACGAGCTCACCCAGCTCCTTGCGCTGGAGCAGAGCACCACCCAGGACGCCCAGGACAGCGTCGCCAATTTGCAGGCCTCGCTCAGCGCCGCGGAGAACGAGCGCTCCCGGCTGCAGCAGCTTCTGGACCAGGGCGCCGGCGCGGATTCGCAGGCCAATGCCCGCATCAGCACGATGTCGGGCGAACTGGACGCGCAACGGCAGATCAGCCAGCGCGCGCTCTCCCAGGTCGAACTGCTCAACCAGCAGATATCGGCGCTGCGCAAACAGATCGCAGCGCTCGAAGAGGCGCTCGACGTGTCGGAGGCGCGCGATCGCGAATCCAACACCAAGATTGCCGATCTCGGCCGCCGGCTGAATGTCGCGCTGGCGCAGCGCGTGCAGGAACTCAACCGCTACCGTTCCGATTTCTTCGGCCGCCTGCGTGAAATCCTGTCCGACCGCGAGAACATCCGCATCGTCGGCGACCGCTTCGTGTTCCAGTCCGAGGTTCTCTTCCCCTCGGGCTCCGACGAGATCAACGATGCCGGGCGCGTCGAGATGAAGAAGCTCGCCGACGCCATCATCGAGTTGCAGCGCGAAATCCCGCCGGAGATCAGCTGGGTGCTGCGCGTCGACGGCCACACCGACAATGTCCCGGTCTCGGGCAACCGCCGCTACCGCGACAACTGGGAACTTTCCTCGGCCCGCGCGACGTCGGTGGTCAAATTCCTGATCGAAAACGGCGTGCCGGCAAACCGCCTCGTCGCCGCCGGCTTCGGCGAATTCCAGCCGCTCGACGAGACCGGCACAGACGAGGCGCGCACCCGCAACCGCCGCATCGAGCTCAAACTCACCGAGCGCTGAGCTTCACCATCCCGCCCACAGCGCAATCAGCGCCAGTGCCGCCGGCAGGGCCTGCAGATAGAGGATGCGCCGGCTGACGGTCACCGCACCAAACACGCCGGCGACGACGATGCAGGCGAGGAAGAACGTCTTCACGGCGAAGCCTGGTTCGCCGAGCCAAAACCCCCAGGCGAGCCCCGCAACGAGAAAGCCGTTGTAGAGTCCCTGGTTCGCCGCCAGCGCCTTCGATGCGGCGGAGAATTCGGGCGTCGTGCGAAACGTCTTGCGGCCGAGCGGCCGGTCCCAGGCAACCATCTCCAGATACATGAAATAGACATGCAGCGCCGCCACCAGCGCGATCAGAATAGTGCTGAGCATCTTACCTCCGGGCACGGCCGCCGTGGATGAAGCCGCCCCGACATTAGTTCGCCCGAATAAATTACGCCATTCGGATCAACGGGAAGTGCGCGTTCTGAAGAATTTTCGTCCGCGATTTGTTCATGCGTCGCCTTCCACACCCCGGCTTCGCAAAAACGAAGCGCGGCAACGATTTCGCGTGTCCGCAGTCCGGTGTGAACAGCGGGCCGCATCTCGTACTTGCCGTTGCCCCGCCCATGCTGTTCTTTCGCAGCTCAACAAACGAACGGAATCGCCATGTCCTTCCAAAAACTCGACGAACTCGGCCACAAGCTTGAAGCGCTGGAGCATGCGCTGGCCATCCTGGGCGCGGACGAGGCAACGCATATGGCGGTCGGCGGCGGCGACAAGCGCGCCGCGGCGATGGCTTCGCTTGCCGGCATGCTGCACCGCCAGGCAACCGCGCCCGAGATAGCCGACTGGATCGAGGCGGCCGAAGCCGAGCCGCTCAACGAGGATCAGCAGGCAGCCCTGCGCGAATTGCGCCGCCACTATGCCAACCTTACCTGCCTGCCAGCCGAATTCGTCGAGCGGCAGACGGTCGCCCGCATGCGATCCGAGCAACTGTGGCGCAGCTTGCGCGGCGTGAACGACTGGGCCGGTTTTCTGCCGGCGCTCGAAGGCGTCATCGCACTGGTGCGCGAGGAGGCCGCCATGCGTGCCGACAAGCTCGGTCTCGATCCCTATGACGCGCTGATGGAACAGTACGATCCCGGCAACCGCGCCGCCGACATCGCGCCGGTCTTCACCGAGCTGAAGGCGTTCCTCAGGGATTTCGTGCCGGAAGCGCTGGCTGTCCAGGAAGAGCGTCTCGCCAAGGCGCCGCTCAAGGCGCTGTCCGGAAACTATCCTGTTGAGCGCCAGCGCGAGCTCGGGCTGGCGATGATGGCGGCGGTCGGCTTCGACCTCACCCATGGCAGCCTTGCGGTGTCGCACCATCCCTTCTGCGGCGGCGTGCCGAGCGACGTGCGCATCACCACGCGCTACCGCACCGGCGATTTCCTGTCGGCGCTGATGGGCGTGCTGCACGAGACCGGCCATGCGCTCTACGAGCAGAACCTGCCCGGCGAATGGGCGCACTGGCCACTCGGCAAGGCGCGCGGCATGGCCGTGCATGAAAGCCAGAGCCTGTTCGTCGAAAAGCAGCTCGGCCGCAACCCGGCCTTCTGGGTCTGGGCCCTGCCGGTGGTCGAAAAACATCTCGGCGAAGACTGGTCGCTCCAAGACATCCTGCCGCATGTGCACCATGTCGAGCGCGGCCTGATCCGCGTCGACGCCGACGAGGTTACCTATCCGCTGCACGTCATCCTGCGCTTCGAGCTGGAGCAGGAGCTGGTCTCTGGCCGGCTCGAGGCGGCGGACATTCCGGACGCCTGGGACGCCAAGATGCGCGACTATCTCGGTCTCTCGACGGAGGGCAATTTCGCCGACGGCCCCATGCAGGACGTGCATTGGCCGGGCGGCGCCTTCGGTTATTTCCCCTCCTACACGCTCGGCGCCATGATGGCCGCGCAACAATGGGCGGCGCTGAAGCGCGAACATCCTTCGGTCGACGAGGACGTGTCGAAGGGCCGGTTCGATGGGGTCAACGAATGGCGGCGCGAAAAAATCTGGTCGCAGGGCTCGCGCTGGTCGACGCCCGAACTGATCGAGCGCGCCACCGGCGAGAAGCTCGCCGCCCGCCATTTCACCGAGCACCTGAAGCAGCGCTACGGCAGGGTGTGAGGGACCCGCAAACGACGTGGGAGGAGAGACGGCATCTCCAGCGTTCACGCCGTACTCACGTTCGCGCGAGGCGCTTGCCGGCGAAACGCTTTCGCCTAGGTTAGCGACATGGGGCGGCTGCATTTCGCCGGACCGCAGACATCATTCGAGGGAGGTTTCGCAATGAAATTTTCGCGACGCGACACGCTGCAGCTCGGGCTTGCGGGGCTCGCCGGCTTCGGGGTAACGACCTTCATGCCGTTCACCGCACGGGCGCAGGGCAAGGGCGACAGCTACAAGACGATGGGCGGCGAGATCCTGATCAGCCCGATCAGCCATGCGAGCTTCGTGATGAGCATGCCGGGCCTGGTCATCTACAACGATCCGGTGGGCGGCAAGGAACTCTATGAGGGCCATCCGACTGCCGGGCTGGTGCTGATCACCCATGAACACCAGGACCATTTCGATCCCGAAACGCTGGCCGCCATTGTCGGCGCGGACACCAGGCTCGTGGTGAACCCGGCGGTGATGGACAAGCTGCCGGCCGACCTCAAGGCCAAGGCGGCAGCGATCGGCAATGGTGAAAAGACCACGATCGGCACGGTCGAGATCGAGGCGATCCCGGCCTACAACACCACCGAGGATCGCAAGAAATATCATCCGCAGGGGCGCGACAATGGCTATGTGCTGACCGTCGACGGGTCCCGGGTCTACATCGCCGGCGACACCGAGGACATTCCTGAGATGCGCGCGCTCAAGGACATCCTGGTGGCCTTCGTGCCGATGAACCTACCCTACACGATGGACGAGACACAGGCGAGTTCGGCGGTGACGGAATTCAAGCCGGCCTTCGTTTATCCCTATCACTACAAGGGCAGCGACCCGCAGGCTTTTGCCGCAAAGCTGGCTGCGGCAGCGCCTGATATCAAGGTGGTGCAGGGCGCCTGGTACGGGTAAGCGGCTACTTCCGCGCCGCGCGGATGGCCGTGGAAGACAGCCGCGAGCGCGGGCCGTGGATGAAGGTCCATGCCGGCGCCCTCATGCGGGCCAGAAGCGGCGCGTCGGCCTCGTCGACCCGGGCATAGTCGAAGGTCTTGGCCACCATCGACGACAGAAATGACAGCGTCGAGCCCGGCCGGTCGATGACGGCGATCGGAAAGGTCATGACGATCTGTTGCCAACGCTGCCAGCGATGAAAGTCGCGCAGACCGTCCGCGCCCATCACCCAGACGAAATCGACGCCGGGATTCCTGGCGCGCACCAGCGCAAGCGTGTCTGCCGTGTAGCGCAGATGATGGGCGGCTTCGAAGGCGGTCACCTTGATGCGCGGATCGCCGGCCACCGCTTCCGAAAGCTTCAGCCGCTCGGCGAGAGGCGCCAGTTCGGTGCTCGACTTCAGCGGATTGCCCGGCGTGACGATCCACCAGAGCTGGTCGAGCGCCAGCCGTCTCAGCGCGATCTCGGCGACAAGCGCATGGCCGGCATGCGGCGGATTGAACGAGCCGCCGAACAGGCCGACGGCTTGGCCCTTCTCGACATGCGGCATGCGCAGGTAGTGCGCTGGAACCGGCGGCACCGGCGCTTCAGGAGACGAAAGCAAAGCAGATCAAGGCCGCACCTGCCCGATTCCGCGCACGCGGTATTTGAACGAGGTCAACTGCTCGACGCCCACCGGTCCGCGCGCATGCATCTTGCCGGTGGCGATGCCGATCTCCGCACCCATGCCGAACTCGCCGCCGTCGGCGAACTGGGTCGAGGCGTTGTGCAACAGTATGGCCGAATCGATCTCGTTGAAGAAGCGCTCGACGGCGGCAGCATCCTCGGCGACGATGCCTTCCGTGTGGTGCGAGGAATGGGTCTCGATGTGCTCGATGGCGTCGCCGACGCCCTCGACGAGTTTCGCCGAGATGATCGCGTCGAGATATTCGGTCGTCCAGTCGGCATCCGTGGCGAGCTTCGCCTTCGGGAAGGCGGCGACCACTTCTTCCGACCCCCGGATTTCGCAGCCGGCCTTGTCGAGCGCCTCAAGGATCGGCGCCAGATGCGTGGAAGCGACGGCTCGGTCGATCAGCAGCGTCTCGGCGGCGCCGCAAATGCCGGTGCGGCGCATCTTGGCGTTGACGGCGATCGCAACCGCCATGTCGAGTTTGGCCGACCGGTCGATGTAGAGGTGGCAGATGCCTTCAAGATGCGCGAAAACAGGCACGCGCGCCTCCTTCTGCACTCTGGCCACGAGGCTCTTGCCCCCGCGCGGGATGATGACGTCGAGATTGCCCTGGAGGCCCGACAGCATCTCGCCGACCGCCGCGCGGTCGGCTACGGGCACGAGCTGGATCGCATCCTCGGGCAGGCCGGCGACCGTCAGGCCCTCGACGAGGCAAGCGTGGATCGCGGCGGAAGAATTCAGCGAATCCGAGCCGCCGCGCAGGATGACCGGATTGCCGGCCTTCAGGCAGAGCGCGCCGGCGTCGGCCGTGACGTTCGGCCGACTCTCGTAGATCACGCCGATGACGCCGAGCGGCGTGCGCACACGCTCGATGTGAAGGCCGTTCGGCCGGTCCCATTGGGCGATGACCTCCCCGACAGGGTCCTTCAGCGCCGCGATCTCGCGGATGCCTTCGGCCATGGCCTTGACACGTGCCGGATTGAGCTTCAGCCGGTCCATCATGGCCGGCGACAGCTTGGCCTCCTCGCCATTTGCCACATCGATCGCATTGGCTTCGAGGATCGCCTTTTCGTTGCCCTCGATGGCGTCGGCCATGGCGATCAGCGCCGCGTTCTTTTGAACCGGACCGGCGACGGCGAGCGGGCGGGCAGCCGCGCGCGCCTTGCGGCCGATTTCGGCCATCAGGGCGGTTGTGTCTTCGCGGGATTTTTCATGCGCCTTCAGCATGGCTCACCCTTTCGCTTCCTTGCGGTACTCTAGGCCGGCGCGGCTTACCACCAGGTCGTCGCGATGCACCATCGCCGATCTCGCCTCGTAGCCAAGCACGGCCTCGATCTCCGCGGTCTTCAGCCCGGCGATCCTTACGGCATCGGCGGCATCGTAGGCAACCAGCCCGCGCGCGATCTCGAATCCCTCGGGCGAAAGTACCGCCACCGTGTCGCCGCGCGAGAAGCTGCCGCTGACCAGCCTGACGCCCGCCGGCAGCAGCGACTTGCCCTGTAACAGCGCGCCTATCGCGCCGGCGTCGACGGTCAGCCGGCCGGCCGGCTCAAGCTGGCCGGCGATCCAGCTCTTGTACCCCTTCACCGGCGTGCGGCTCGGATGGAACAGGGTGAAACGCTCGCCGCGCTCCATGGCAGTCAACGGGTTCAGCCGCGCGCCCGAGGTGATGATCATGGCGGTGCCGGCGGTGGTGGCGATCTTGCCGGCGTCGAGCTTGGTGCGCATGCCGCCGCGCGACAGTTCGGACGCGGCGGCACCCGCCATCGCCTCGATCTCGGGTGTGATGCGCTCGACCACCGGCAGGAACTTCGCGTTGGGATCAGTCGCCGGCGGGGCGGTGTAGAGCCCGTCAATGTCGGAGAGCAGCACCAGCAGGTCGCCGCCCATCATGGTCGCGACACGCGCCGCCAGCCGGTCATTGTCGCCGTAGCGGATTTCGGAGGTCGCGACCGTGTCATTCTCGTTGATAACAGGAACGGCCTTCATCTTGAGCAGCGTGCCGATCGTGGCGCGGGCGTTGAGATAGCGGCGGCGCTCCTCCGTGTCGCCAAGCGTGAGCAGGATCTGGCCGGACTTCAGCCCCTTGCGCCCGAGTTCCTCCGACCACGCGCCGGCAAGCGCGATCTGGCCGACGGCCGCGGCTGCCTGGCTCTCCTCGAGCTTCAGCGCACGCTTGCCGAGGCCGAGGATGGTACGCCCCAGCGCAATGGCGCCGGAGGACACGACCAGAATTTCGGCGCCATCAGCGGCGAGCGCGGCGATGTCGTCGGCGAGCGACGCGAGCCAGTCGCGCTTGAGGCCGGTCGAACGATCGACCAGCAGCGCCGAGCCGATCTTGACCGTGATGCGCTTGTATTTTTTCAGCGACTGGGTCGTCATCGCCAGAACCTATTTCTGCCAGCGCGCTTCGCCGGAGGTCACTTCAGGAGCCGCCTCGCGCGCAGTGTGAACTTCCGCGATCAGGGCGCGCAGCACCGCCTCGACGCCTTCGCCCGACACCGCCGACAGCATCAGCGGCGCGCGGCCGGCGGCGCGTTTGAGCGATGCCGCCTTCTTCTTCGCCGCTGCCGCGTCGAGCGTATCGACCTGACTGAGCGCCAGGATTTCCGGCTTTTCGTCAAGGCCGTTTCCGTAAGCCGCGAGCTCGGCGCGGACCGTCTTGTACGCCTTGGCCGGGCTCTCCTCCTGCGCGGAGACAAGGTGGAGCAGCACGCGCGTGCGTTCGACATGGCCGAGGAAACGGTCGCCAATGCCAACGCCTTCGTGCGCGCCTTCTATCAGGCCGGGAATGTCGGCAAGCACGAATTCGCGCCCGTCTATGCGGGCGACGCCGAGGCCCGGATGCAGCGTGGTGAACGGATAGTCGGCGATCTTCGGCTTGGCCGCCGTCACCGCCGCCAGGAAGGTCGACTTGCCGGCATTGGGCAGTCCGACAAGCCCGGCATCGGCGATCAGCTTGAGGCGCAGCCAGATTATGCGCTCCTCGCCGGGCTGGCCGGGATTGGCGCGGCGCGGGGCCTGGTTGGTCGAGGTCTTGAAGCGCTGGTTGCCGAAGCCGCCATTGCCGCCCGCAGCCAGCCGGAATTTTTGTCCGACCTCGGTCAGGTCGCAGATCAGCGTCTCGTTGTCGTCCTCGTAGACCTGCGTGCCGGCCGGCACTTTCAGCGTTACGTCCGCGCCCCTGGCGCCCGTCATGTTGCGGCCCATGCCGTGCACGCCCGTCTTGGCCTTGAAATGCTGCTGGTAGCGGTAGTCGATCAGCGTGTTCAGCCCGTCGACGGCCTCGACCCAGACGTCGCCGCCGCGCCCGCCGTCGCCGCCGTCCGGCCCGCCGAACTCGATGAATTTCTCGCGGCGGAACGACACCGCGCCGGCGCCGCCGTCGCCGGAGCGTATGTAGACTTTCGCCTGGTCGAGGAATTTCATCTAACGGACAACGATCTGCTGTTTATGGAGTTTGTGGCTTCGTCTATCGCAAAGAACCGGCAAGCGCGAGTGCCGGCCTGGCGAATGGAATAGCCGGCACATAGGGGTTTTCATGAAGCTCGTCACCTACAATACCCAATATGGCGTCGGCCGCGACGGCAAGTTCGACCTCGAGCGCATTGCGAAAGAGGTCGAGGGCGCCGACATGATCACGCTGCAGGAAGTGACCAGGAACTTTGCGCGAAACGGCGGCGTCGACATGGTCGAAGGGCTGGCGGCGCTGCTGCCCGGCTACTTTCACGTCTTTGGTGCCGCCATGGACCTCGACTTCGGCGCCATCGACGGCGAGGGCCGTCCGCTCAACAGGCGCTTTCAGTTCGGCAACATGGTGCTGTCGCGCTGGCCCGTGGTCGCCTCGCGCAACCTGCTTTTGCCGCGCACCCTGAGGACGAGCCGCGGCAATCTCCAGCGCAGCGCGCTGGAAGCGCTGGTCATCGCCCCGTCCGGACCGCTCAGGGTCTATTCCGTGCATCTCGACCACGTCTCCGTTACCGAACGGACCCTGCAGATCCACGATCTCAAGCAGCGCGCCTTCGCTTATGTGGGCGAGGGCGGGGCAATCAGCGGCTCGGCCGAATACGGCTTTCCCGAGCCGCCGCGCCCGCAGGGTTTCGTCCTGATGGGCGATTTCAACATGGACCGTTTCTCGCCCGAATACGCGCTCATGGTCGGCGAGCGGGACGAAGCCTCGCCCGAAACCGATCCCGTCGACGTCTATTCGCTGGGCAGCGGCCTGCCCGAGGGCACGGTCAGCTGGGTCGACGACGCCAAACCCGAGGACAACAGGCTGATCGACTTCGCCTTCGTCGAGGCCAGCCTCGCCGGGAGGGTCGGCAAGGTCTGGATCGACCGCGACGCAAAAGGTTCCGATCATCTGCCGGTCTGGTTCGAGCTGGCGTGATGCCCCGGCCGGACGGCCGGCGATCTTCAGCCGGCCGCCTGCGACGGTCATGACCAGTTCCTCAAGCTCTCCCAGGTCTTGCGGTCGAGGCGATAGCGCTCGACCGGCACCTGGCCGGCGACGATCGAGTTCATCATCCCCTGGCCGGCATACTGGAAGCCGCATTTGTGGATGACCCGCCGCGAGGCCGGGTTGATGACCCGCGCGGACACGTGCAGGACCGGGATGCCCGTGGCGCGGAAAGCGAGATCGACCAGCGCATGCGCAGCCTCGGTGGCGTAGCCCTGCCTCCAGTAAGGCTCGCCGATCCAGTAGCCGAGTTCCAGCCCGCGATCCTTGGCGTTCAACCCCGCGCAGCCGACGAACGTTCCCGTTTCGGGACCCGATCCGGCAAGCGTCAGGGCGTAGGTGGCGCCCGGCTGCCTGAGCTGGCACATGGCGATGAATGCGCGCGCTTCGGCCTCACCGTAGGGATGCGGCATGCGCGCCAGCATCTGCGCCACGTGCCTGTTGTCGGCGAGTTGCATAAGCGCGGGGATGTCGCCTTCATGCGGCGACCGCATCACCAGCCGCTGCGTGACCAGCACCGGCCGCTCGATGAACAGACTTTCGTCGTCGCTGTCGTCCTTGTCGGCAATCATGGCAGTCCCTCCAGGGTGAAAAAGAAAAAGGGGAGATGGCGACCCATCTCCCCTGATCCATTTCCTGGCTCTGCCAGACACCGGTTCCCGAGATGGGGCGCCGGTGTTTTAGTGCGGAACCGGCTACTCCGCGGCCTGGGTCGTCGGGTTTACCGACACGTAGGTACGGCCATTGGCTTTCTTGCGGAACGCGACGGCGCCGGACTCGAGCGCGAAAAGCGTATGATCCTTGCCCATGCCGACGTTGACGCCGGGATGCCAGGTCGTGCCGCGTTGACGAATGATGATGTTGCCGGGAATGACGGCTTCGCCGCCGAACTTCTTCACGCCAAGGCGCTTGGATTCGGAATCACGACCGTTGCGCGACGAACCGCCAGCTTTCTTGTGTGCCATGGTTGATCTCCTTCAGCCGCTCTTCTTACTCTGATTCCTTGCCGGCCGCAGCATCTTTGTCGACCTGCGCCCGAGGCGGCTTGCCCGCCAGCAATTCCTTGGCCTGCGCCACCCATTCCTCGCGCTCGATGCGGCCGCCGAGGCTGAGCTCTTCGTCGAGCTTGGCGACGTCCGCCTTCTTCAGCTTCGAGATAGACGCCAGCGTGCCGTAGCCCGCCTCGGTCAGCTTGCCCTTCAGCACCGGGCCGACGCCTGAGATCAGCGAGATGTCGTCGACGACATCGGGCTTCGCGGCCTTGGCCGCCTTCGCCTTGGGGGCCACGTCAGCGAAAGCCGCGACAGGAGCCGCCTCCGCTGCAGGAGCCTTTGCCTTCTTGGCCGGAGCGGGCGCTGCTTCCGCAGCCGCTTCCGCCTTGGCCGGCTTCGCGGCAGCCTTCTTCGAAGGCTTCGCTCCGCCGAGCAGGATCTCGTCGATGCGGACGGTCGTCTCGTACTGCCGGTGGCCGTGGCGGCGGCGCGAATTCTGGCGGCGGCGCTTCTTGAACGCGATGACCGTCTTCGCACGGCCCTGCGCGACAACTTCCGCCGTTACCAGCGCACCATCGACGAACGGCGCGCCGAACGTCACGGCATCGCCCTCGCCATGCGCCAGCACATAGCCGATTTCAACCATGTCGCCGACTTCGCCGGCGACCTTCTCGATCTTCAACACATCATTGGCGACGACGCGATATTGCTTGCCGCCCGTTTTGATGACTGCGAACATTTTTTGCCTTTCGCTGTTCGGTCGGCCTTCTGGAATGCTCGGAAGCATTCCGGCCGTCTTTTTGTCAGTCTGCGGGGTCTAACTCTTTGTTTTGTCGCAATCCCGGACGGAAAACCGGTTTCCACTTTTCCTGGAATTGCTCTAAAACACGACCGGCGCGGAGAGACCCCACGCCGGATGCGCGGGTTCCCTAACCGAAGGAAGCAATCGAGTCAAGGCAAGCGCCGGAATTCCGCCATCCGCGGGCATGCGGTGGCAACATCGACGGTATTCCTCGCTGGGCGTTTGAACGCGACATGAGGTGATCGACCGTTTTGCCGCCCGTCCTGGCGGGGCCACCGCTCGCCCGACATTCGACGACAAGCCGCATTTCCAGCGTGAATTGGCCTTGTAACCGCGAAGGTCCGCCGTTATCTAGTGCCCGCGCCGGAAACGGCGTCCGCGGAGAGGTGGCAGAGCGGTTGAATGCACCGCACTCGAAATGCGGCATGGGTGCAAGCCCATCGGGGGTTCGAATCCCCCCCTCTCCGCCAGCCGTCTTCGAATAAGGTAATAGGGTCATTGAGTTAGTCGGGCTTACGAGTAACCAGCCCCACATTTTGCCCCACGCGAGCCTCTGGCATATTTATGAAGTTCGTCCTGCGTGTGGCAAGAGTACACCGCGAAATGGTCAAATACCAACGGGCCTAATGCCAGAGGGCCGCCCAGGGTTTGACGTTGCTCCACCACTCTGCAGGTGTCGCGATGCGTATTGGAAGGTGGCGAAGCCGATCGCGTTTGGAGACAATCGTGCGCCGGTCGCAGGTGCAAAAAAAATCGCAACCTAGGCCGATTGCATTGCCTATGATCTCGCGATCTGAGGCGTCCGGCAAGACGGCCGTCGAGGGCGCGTCGATCATTCTTCTTCCCAAACTGATCGCATAGTCTATGTCATCGGAATCGCGGCTGACGATCTCCACGGCATAATCCATCAGGTTCTTCCGAACCGATCTGTCCTGGGTACCATCGATCTCGTCGAGCGTCTTTGCGGCCGCAACGATTTGCCAAGGTGCCCGTCCGCCGAGATGGCAAACATGCATCAAAGCTTCCACATCGTGGGCGCGAGTGCAGTCCGGCTCCTCTGGCAACGGGGCCTGCTCGAAAATCTGATCGCCGTATTTCACCATTAGATTGATGACGTTGGTATCGAGAAAGACGCGCCGTGGAATGGCTTCGAACGGGTAGCGCTCACAGTCGGCGCTATGCTCCGCTTGGCTGCGATACAATATCCATCTTCGGCGCCTCGCATCCCAATATTCGATCCCCATGTTTGATCTAAAGCCCTCGTCAACGATCGCACGGAATCACCGATCCTCACTGTCCACCATATCGTTTCAATCCCGGTCACAGCGCCGAAAAGTTTTAACAACCGAAGTTTAAGGGGGGGACCCCCGCTGGCTCGCAGACCGAATGTCGATAGTGTATGAAAAAACGATTCGTTAGAAGCATTCTGCGCGGCAAGAATACGATGCGGGGCCCACTTTCCGATGAAGAGTCTGAAAAAGAGGAAAGCGGGCTCCGATAGCGTCCCCGGTCAGCGCGATCCGAAAGTTACTGAAGCGTACAGGACTTCTGCGGGACGTATGCTTATCGGCCGGGTTGAGGACGCCCTCGAACACCCTGAATTGAAGACAGTTGTGGGCAAGGCGAATCTGATTTTTACGTCGCCGCCTTTTCCGCTCGTGAGGAAAAAGCGCTACGGCAATGAGACCGGCGAACAGTATTTGAAGTGGCTGGAGAGCCTTGCGCCCCGGCTGTCGGACCTTCTCGCTCCGGAAGGCTCCATTGTGATCGAGATAGGCAATTCGTGGGAACCCGGCGTCCCAGTGATGTCCACGCTCGGTCTCGAAGCGCTCTTGGCTTTCAAGCGGGCTGGTAACCTGCACTTGTGCCAGCAACTCATTTGTCACAATCCTGCCCGGCTCCCCAGCCCGGCACAGTGGGTCAACATAAATCGCGAGCGTCTGAAAGACTCCTTCACACATGTCTGGTGGATGTCGCGGGACCATCACCCCAAGGCGAACAACCGCCGCGTTCTGCTCCCCTACAGCGGTCATATGAAAGGTTTGCTGAAATCCAAGAAGTACAACTCTGGGGTTCGCCCTTCCGGGCATGTGATTTCGGCGTCAGGCTTTCTGACGGATCATGGCGGCGCGATAGCGCCCAACGTCCTCCGTATTTCAGAGGATGATGCGACCCTGCCAGAGTCTCTGCTCCAATTTTCGGGGACGTCGGCTGATCTCAAATATCGCGAATACTGTAAAACGCACGGGCATGAACTTCATCCTGCTCGCATGCAGATGGGATTGGCCAGTTTTTTCATCGAGTTTTTGACCGAGCCGGGCGATCTCATCCTCGACCCCTTTGGCGGGTCCAACACGACCGGTTATGCCGCCGAGTCATTGAAGCGTCGTTGGCTTTCTGTGGAAGCCAGCGCGGACTACGCCCTGGGCTCAAGGGGGCGTTTTATGGAGCAGGAAGAGAAGGCAGCTTAGTCTAGGGGGGAGAAATGCAGCCTGACGATTTTGGAGAGCTGACTATCGGCTCCGGCGCGATCAAGAACTACGCGCGGATGCCGTACACTATGTGGTTTGCGCTTGCCGAGTTTATCGACAACTCGACCCAATCGCGCCTGAATTATCCCGAACTGGTGGATGAAGCGCTGAAGCGGGAGGGCAATCCTCTCACAGTCGAGATAGAATATAACGTGACCAGACGTGAGCTGACGGTCACCGACAATTCCATCGGAATGTCGAAGGACGATTTGATCGCCGCGCTCAAGATCGCGCAGCCAACGAAAGACAGCAAGGGCCGGTCAAAGTACGGTATGGGCATGAAAACTGCTGCCTGCTGGATCGGTAACAAGTGGAAAATTGAAACAGCAGAACTGACCGGTGGTGAGGAGTGGACCGCCGACATCAATGTCGATCGTATAGCAGCCGGCGACAACAAGATTCCGCTGACCGTCAAAGGGGTGGGTCCCGATGAGCACTATACGAAAATCACGATAACGGACCTCAACCGCAATCTGCAGTCGCGCACGGACGAGACCATCAAGGCGTATCTGAGCTCAATCTATCGTTTCGATCTTCAGGCCGGACGCCTGAAGATCATCTATCGCGGCGAAGAGATACGGACGCCACCGGACGACAATTTCGATGTCGATATGGACGGCAACCCGATGAAGTTGCCTTTCGAGCACACGATAGGCGGTAAGAAAGTCAAAGGCTTTGTGGGCGTCCTCAAGCAGGGCGCGGGCGGGAGGAAGTTCGCAGGATTTTCGCTCTATCAGAACCAGCGGCAGATCAAAGGTTTTCCGACTGCTTGGAAGCCGAGCAACATCTTTGGCGGCATCAATGATGAGGGCGCGAACAATCTTGTCTCCCAACGCCTGATGGGCATTCTGGAGCTGGACCCGGCGTTTCACGTCTCTCACACCAAAGATGCGATCCTATATACCGGAAACGAGGAGGAGGAGCTCGAGGATTACCTTTTCGATCTCACGAAAGACTATCGTGAGTTCGCCAGTCGGAGACGAGGGGGAGATCGCGATCCCATCAAGCGCGAAAAATTCCGGGAGATGGTTGCCGACCTCAAGTCGGAGTTTGTCAACGACGAATTGAAGGACGTGATCAACACATCGGTGTTGCCTCCTCTGGAGACGATCCTTGCCAACAACGCGAAGCAGGCGGAAGGCGTCGTCGATGAGGAGAAAGTCGCGTCTTGGCAGATAACGGCCGACTTACGTGTCGATATCTGGATTCAAGACAAGAGCGAGAACGACCCATACGTGGTCAGCTATGCCGGCGCGGGCAAGGGGATCATTCATATTATTATCAACAGGATTCACCCGTACTACACGGCGCGCCCGACAGTCGAGGCGATCTACGAGTGCATCCGTCAGTACATCTACGACGCGGTCGCCGAATATCGGGTCGGGCAGATGATCAAAGTGACGCCTGATAGTGTCCGGCGAATGAAAGACTCGTTGCTCCGCGCTGACGCACACCGCATTGAGAACATCGATGCTCCGGGAACGACCGGCAACGCCGGCAGCGGCCCCGACCAGGCGTAGCATATGGTCCCGCTGCCGCTGCGAGACTGGCAAAAAGACGCCTTGGAGCTATGGAGAGAGGCGGGCAAAAGAGGAATCGTTGAAGTCGTTACCGGCGGCGGAAAAACGATATTCGCGCTGTCTTGCATTCGTGAGATCGAACTAGGCACAACTCTCGTCATCGTTCCAACCGTCGCGCTCCTGGACCAGTGGTGGGAGGAGGCGGCAGGCTTCTTCGACATCTCGTTGAATGACATTAATATCGTCACCGCGTCAGGGCGTATTCGGCCGGGCACAATCAATCTCGTGGTGCTGAACACGGCCGCCAAACTCGAACTGGCGCAACGCAAATTGCCGTACTTCCTGATAGTCGATGAGTGCCATAAAGCGGCGAGCCAGAAATTTAGAAGCGCGCTGGACGGCGAACCCGTCGCCACTCTCGGTTTGTCGGCCACGCCGGAGCGTCCGTACGACGAAGGTCTAAACGACGTTTTGATCCCGAAAATTGGGCCAATCATCTACCGCTACACGTACAAAGACGCATTGCGCGATAAGGTCATTGTGCCGTTCGATCTGAAGAACGTGGTGTTCGAACTGGAGCCTCACCGACAAGCGGAATACGAAAAGCTCACTAAGGCCGTTGGCCGAGCGATTGCCAGGAACGGGCTCGATGACGATCGAACGATCGTGCTTTTGCTGCGGCGAGCGCGCCTCGTCAATCTTAGCATGAACCGCATTCGCCTCGCGCTTCGTTTGGTGCTTGCCCACAAGGGCTCCCGCACGATCGTGTTCCACGAAGATATCGAGGCATGCGACGTAATCCAAGAGGTGCTGACCGAAGCTCGGATTCGCTCAGGGGTTTACCACTCAAAAATGAAAATCCGCCAGCGCGCCGAGACTTTGCTGGCATATCGTAAAGGTGAGATCGACGTTCTTATCACCTGCAGGGCCCTTGATGAGGGCTTCAATGTCCCTGAGACGGAAGTGGGGATCATCGCGGCGAGCACGGCGACGCGCCGTCAGCGCATCCAGCGGCTAGGCCGTGTCTTGCGGCCCGTAGCGGGAAAAGATCGTGCCGTGATTTATAGCCTGGTTGCCACTGAGCCTGAGATCAAACGACTTCGGCAAGAGGAAGTTGATCTGGAGAATGTCGCAGAAGTCACGTGGGGGCGCGCATGAGTACCATCGTCGTTGGGGACTGTGCACCGGAAAATCTTCTTGAGGTATGGGATGCGGATGCGGCGCGTGAAAGTGAATTTGAGTTCGTTGTCGCGAAAGCCTTGACTTGCATCTACCCCAATTACCATTGCTTTCCGTTCGCGGGCTCCTTCAAACTCGAAGATAACGTCTCTCGACCCGACATTGCCATGGTCGCGAAAGACATGTCGCACTGGTTCGTCATTGAAGTAGAGCTCATTTCGCATTCGCTTGATGCTCACGTTCTGCCTCAGATACGCGCCTTCCGGTACGGCGAACCTCAAGCGGATTGCATCAGCATTCTCTCCCGTGAACTTCAGCTAGATCGTGATCAAATAAGGACCTTCCTGATGGGCGTGCCCCGAACGGTTGCGGTCATTGCGAACAAGCGGCATCGCGATTGGGAGATTTCCTTCCGCTCGCTTGAAGTGCAACTGTTGACAGTGTCTGCGTTTAATTCACCCGCCGGCATTCAGGCCGTTGAAGTGGACGGACGCTTGATTGCGCAGCAGGAACATATCGGATTCGGCTACTACATGGCGACCGATCGGAGCTTACGCTTTCATCGCGGTGTTGGCCTACCGGACGGCGCGATCATGGTGGACGACTTCTTAGGAGCGGGCAGCATGTGGACCGTCACGCGCGACACATCTTACGCGTGGGTGACGCGGAACCAGGGCACGCCGGACATCGCTAACGGATCGCTAGTGCAGATGATCAGGGCATTCGGCGGCCGTTTTCTGATCAAGCAGTCGCCGGGTTACTGAGGAGAATCGCAGGTCACCAACGTCGGCCGCGAACCCAGGAACAGCACATCTTTCACGAACCTAAAGTGGACTCCGATAATAGGGTGTTATCGCGAGTTGGATCGTTCAACCGATAGCATTTACGGGCGTTCGCTCAGACATAATTGAAGCTGCCTCATCCTGGGGAGCTTGTTTTCCGTCCGCTTCATTAGCGTGAGAAAGTCACAACCATTCTTGGGGAACAGACCCTCCACCCAACCCAGGGACGGTTTGGCTGGATATGCCGCTCTATCTATCTGAACAATTTTCGACCACCCTACCTCGTCGATCTGCGCGGCAATGTACTTTACCAGCAACTCAGAAGCACGCATATCGAGTTCAAGCATCCTTCTCAGGGCTCGCACCGTAGCGCCGACAGGGTTTGGGTTGGGATAGAGGTTTATGTCGAGATAGCGTCTTTCCAAATCGTCTAACGTACCAGGCTTTGCATAGATTTTTCGGTCGCTCAGAAGATAGATTATAGCGTCAACGTTAAAGAAAGTGGTGTTCAAGACGTCCTCCAGATCATTCACCTTCTTGTACCCACTAGTGTGCGCCCATGAACACCTCAAGTCCCAGAAATCAATGTCTACGACCGGGGTCGAAACACGAAATCCCCCAAATTTGTTTGGTGTTGCACCACGCCTTTCAACTAGGCTCTGAAATTTTTCGGGCTTGGTCACTTCCACCACGAAATCAAGATCAGACTGGAAGCGCTTTATGGGGGCATAGCGTAGCTCACGCAGAGCTCCTCCTATGAGCGCTACACGGCCTACTTCTTCCAATTCGTCCAATACTTCAGCGGCAAATCGTTGTCCCGCTACGACCTTTTCGCTGCGCAGCAACTGCCACGCTTGCTGGGCTAGTCGTCTGCGGATTTTTGTTTCAGGCACCATCGTGCACCTCTCTAAACATTGCAAAGAGGTCAATGGCAAAATTCTCTGTCATGCCCGAAACCATATCGGTCAATAGAAGCAGTTGGTGGTACCGCGCATTGATGGGTGTGGGATCGGTTCCCAGCTCAGCCTCGAATGAGGCAACGTAGTTTCTGGAGATATGACTGTAGACAAATTGTCCAAATGGCGTGGGCTCGGGAGCTTTCACTGCTAAGCGAACCTCGCGCCTTTTTTTCCTATCCAAACTGCATTCTTCAATGGCCCGCCAAAAATAGCTCATCAAGCCTTGCAGCAAAGTGTCCCCTTCGAGTTCCAGCTTTTTAACGCTCGGCGCGTTGTAGGCATGCTCGCGGGCAAAGCTTTTCAGAGCTTTGCATAAGGGCGAGCAGGTAGCAGCATCTAGCAAACCATGAGGGAAATCTCCGCTCAAAATCCGGTCCCTTTCGCGAAGGAACGCATCTGCCACAGAGTTCATCATATGATGGATGGTGAAGGTTCTATAGTACTGGGAGCCGATTTCGTTGACATCAGCCGTTGGCCTCTGTTCCGTTCGGAGCTCATTCACCTTGCCTCCAACGCCCTTTGCGATATCTGCGAACATGGGGCCAGCGCTCTCAATCGCAACTAGCAGGTCGTTTATGGAAACCAGTCCCTTCTTAATCGCGTCTTCGATATCGATGACCGAATAAGCGATGTCGTCACAAGCCTCCATTAGGTAGGCCAATGCGTGACGTTTGCCGGAAACGAGGCCCACGGAAGCTAGAATTTTTTCGGCATTTGCCTGGTCTGCCGAAAAGTAGCCAAACTTCTTTAGCGCAGGATGACACTCTTTTTTCTCGCTTCGACCTATGGATGGCACCGTATATTTCATTAATGCCGCCAAAGAAGCGAACGTTAGATCAAGGCCAAAACTTCCCTTGGCTACTTGCAGGCGCGTGAGGAGCCTTAGCGCTTGAGCGTTCCCCTCCCAAGAGCGGAAATCCTGCTTTTGCTGCTCACTCAATTCTCCTCCATCTGCCAAAAACAAGTCAGGTCTGGTCTTGAACCATCTTTGGATCGACGCCTCCCCCTGGTGTCCAAAAGGTGGGTTTCCTAGGTCATGCGCTAGCCCTACCGATGCAGCAATCACCGGAACTTGGTCTTGCGCGATGTTGGGTCCAAACGCTCCGGCGTTCTTTCGGAGAAGTTGGGTGGCCAAAGAACGGCACAGATTGGAAACTTCATGCGAGTGGGTAAGTCTGGTTCGGACGCTGTCGTTCTTTTCTAACGGGAAAACTTGTGTTTTGTCGGCCAAGCGGCGAACAGGCGCCGAAAACAGGATGCGGTCATAGTCGCGTTCGTACTCAGTGCGGTCATCCGGCTCCCGTTTCGGAGAGGTGACCCCAGCAGAGAACCGATTAGGGTTGAAAAGGCTAAGCATATTTCAATCGCCTGCGAGGGGAACGAAAAGAGCACAAGGCATTAACAACTGCAACGGCCTTCGTCGATGCAATCTGAACCATCCAGGGTTTATCGGAGCCTCCTACTCCTGAGAAGGTGGAGCCATGAAAAGCACGAGATAGCCTCGTGACTTAAACGAAACGGCCTGCGGCAAACCCGGGGCGGTTCTGAAGCGCCATCCCGATACAACGGCCAGCGCGAGATGAGGTCTGGCGACCGTACGGGCGCACTCAAAGTTCCTCCTGTGTCCGTTCGAGTTCGCTTAGAGAACAGTCGAAACAGCGTTGTTTGTGAACATGTCGCCGTCTCGAATGTATCGAGCGAGCATCGCATCGGAAGCGTGTCCGGTCTGAGCTCTGATTTTGAATGTCGATGCACCTGCGATAGCCGCACTGGTTGCGAAACCAGCGCGAAGGCTGTGGCCAGAGTACAACGCCGGATCGAAGCCTGCTGCCTCGGCTCGACCCTTCACGACGATGGACACCGCCTCACCCGAGAGACTTTGATCGGCGACATGGCCATGGCGGTTAATGCCGCGAAAGATGGGGCCGTTTTCGATCACAGCGTGGCTGAGCCAATCGGTAAGGTGTCGCACTGGACACCACCGTGTGCGCCCGAATGGGATGCCTATCTTCCGCCCCTGCCCTTCCTGATCGGTCTTCGATCTACGGAGCGTGACCACCATGCCCTGGCGGACGTGCTCGATGTCGGCGACGACAAGGCCGACGAGTTCCGACCTGCGGAATGCGCCGGCAAAACCAACCAACAATAGTGCTTTGTCCCGACGGTCTAAGGGGCGATCTCCCATGCGTTCCAGGATTGAGAACAAATCATCGCGGACGATAGGCTTCGCTTGCCGTTGGGCTGTACCTACCGACCGCCTGATGCCGCGCATGGTGGCACGCACTAGCTCATGCCTGGTGGGGTCAACTGCCTCCATCGCGAGATGCGCCTTGGAGATTGCCACGAGACGTCGCTGGATCGTCGCAGCTGCGTGGATGCCTGCACTCTCTGCCAGATATTCCGCAACAAGATACGGGGTCGATGGGACAATGCGCCCGGTGCTTTCGTAGTGGGCTAGATCAGCCCTGTAGGCACGTTTAGTGCTGTCGGTGAGTGATTGGTTGATCAGGTTCCTGACAGCATCTGGCGAGCCCAGAACGGGCGAAGATTTGCATTCCACCGATCTCGTGTCGGTGGGAGGCCAGCCCAAAGTCCTATCTTTGCAATTGATTGCACGCGACCTCGCGACCGCTTGGCCGTTCCACATCGTCATGCTCGACCTCCTACTGCCTCAATCCGGCATTGAAGAAGCAGGTCGAGATTGTCGCCAAATATCGCCAGAACGTCCGTGACCAGGTTTGCAGGAAACCCGGAGTATGTGAGATGAGCAACCTCGGCCTCGCCTAGGATTGTCCCGGAGCCGGGATAGGAAATCCTGCGATCCACGAGGTGCCCTTCCGCCCTGAACACGATGTGCCCGACGAGATCGGCGTGTGCTTTTATGGGCAGGTGGCGCTGCATCATCTGACGCAGAGCCGTGCACCGATCTGTAAATAGGGAAAGCGCCCGCCTTCCCAGGCGGCAGTGTCCGTCGAATGCGAACTCCGGCCAGCCGCCGATCAGGAAGGGTTGGGGAACCGCCGTCGGCGCTATTGTCACCGGACCGGCGCTTGACGCCAGCCAGATGAGCGGGATTGTCAGCGGATGGCCCTCTTGCGTGCGTGTCGATGCGAGGCGAGCTACCTCAAGTACGTCCTCGGGGATGCCTAACTGTCGGTAAACATCGAGAAGCGTCGCGAAAGAGCCTGCAACCTGCGGAAAGGCATAGGCAGGGAACCGCTTTGTCCCGGCCAAGAGCCATGCCGCCAGCGTCCGCTCGACGAGATGCCGCATTGGGTCGGCCACTACGTCGCAAAGCTGGTGCTGATTGAGATCAAGGAAGGCCGACCGTTGCCCAGTCCATCGGGGATGCAAATCGGCAGCGACTAGGAGCTCACAAGCATCCCGGCATTTGGGAGCTGCGCAGAGATCGGCAACCAGTCGTGCTGCTACGACTTGGTCTCCACCTTGCTCGGCCCGCCATGTTTTACGTGTCGAGGCTAGTAACACAGATCGCACGGTTTCCAGATCGCCGATACCTATGTCCTCTAGTGCTATGACGACCAGCCTTCGCCAAAAGCGGTCTGGTTGGACGGACAGAAGGTAACTTGCCGCCATCAGTGCTCCGGAGACGTGTCCTCGACGGATCGTCTTTTGAAGGGAAGATGTGGCTACGTATGCGTCGTCCAGAAGCCCCGCTTGGTTTGGCCGAATGACTTCAAGGTATTTATTATCCAAATGCACGATCACTCCTCCTTGGTTATAGGAGCAAGAGTATCGCGTGGCCACGCTACGTCATTGTTTTTGCTATAATTTCTACAAGGTTTTGCCAGACGACGGACGGTAGCGGGAAAGATGCGCGCAGCGAACCCCGTTTGCTGGCGTCCATCTTTCGGTGACGATGGCTCCTAACGAAAGGCGTGCGCTTCTTGATTAGCAGTCTTCCGGAATGTGCGATGTCTTGGTTGTCCAATTCCAAGTCCAACTGGCCTCTTGGACAATTCCGAGGAACCGCCTAGTCCTCTCCTGAGGTGCTCTCCTTCGGAACTCTTTCGAGGTCACCGGACCTCGGAGCACCATTGCTGGCGTCAGCCAGCAGTGGTCCTTCTGTTCCTACTGACCGATCTATTCTTGTCCCCTGAGGTAAGTGGGAATAGTAGGTAGGTTATAGAATAAAGGACCTTATTTCGAAGAATGCGTTCGGTCAGGACAACCCTGACAGGTACTTCCAGGCTTCGGGATTGTGCGCCTTGCACCACGTTGGAACAGGCTTCCCATGTTCCACAGCGTTCATCTCCGCGAGCATGGTATCCACCTGTTCAGAATGATCGACGGCGATCTCCAAGGCAAGAAAAGCGAAGCGCCTCATCACGGTGATCGAGGGGAACGCAAAGAAACGCTTCTTTAGCGTCGGCTCCTTGCCTTCTAGACTCGATACCGAAAGCTCCATATCGATATGGTGCTTTACCGCCGACATGAAGAACGGCCAATCCCAAAGAACGATTTTGAACAGCGTGATCTGGAGGCCCTCGGGCCATTCGCCAGCTAGGCCCAGCAGGCAATGGAACTCATGGATCGTGGTGCGCTTGCCTGTCACCTTGCGCCAAATCGACGACATGATTTGTGCACGATCGTAATTCGTGACAGGTCCCGGGACGCCTTCCCTTACCAAGGTGATGTTCTTACGCCGCCTTCTAACAAAGGGAGGCTTTCTGATTATTCGACGAACTGTCTCCACAGAGCAGCCGATCTTCGCGGCCATTTCGGGTTGCGGCAACGCGCACCATGAAAAGCCGTCGAGTTCATAGGGCGACGCGGCAATCGTAGCTGCAACTAAATCGCGAAGCGCATCCACATGGTACTGGGGCTTCATTGCAATAGGCTCGCCTACAACTGGGACGTCGAAGTGCGGCGAGTTTCTTCAAGCCATTGATCCAGATCGCGAGCCTTATAAACGATCAAGCGGCGGCCCATCTTCATGAAGGGTGGGCCGTCTCCCCTCATCCTCATTTTCGCGAGCGTGGACGTTGATATGCCAAGCATGCTGGCAGCGGCCTCAGTGCGCAGAACGTGGCCCGAAGCGGTAGGGATGATCATGGTCGAATTTCCTCGTGGTTGATCTACCCACGAGTGTCATCAGGTATCCGGACTGCCCGCCAATGGTGTTTTTCGACTTATTTTTACCAGTGGTCGAGGCTAGCCCCGGAGAAAGTCGGGATCAACGAAACTTCCAACAGGAGGGTCTTGCCCCAGCGCGACTTGAAACTCGAACTCCAAGCCCTCCAAGAACTTTCTCATTTTTTCGTCTTTAAGCAGCTTCTTTATTTTCGCGTGAGTTTTGGGGATTGTTGACGGCGAAAGAGGCTTTGATCTTGAGGCGCTAACGTATTCGCTGGTCAGCTGGTATGCCTCGTCCCAAGTTTTCTTACTTTGCACATATCGCTCAACCAGCACGTAACGCACGTAGTCGCGCTGGAGCGCTGGCAACCTGTACCGAACGCCGTTGGGTGCCGAAATAAGTTCGTTCCGAAACCGGTACCTTAGCGCCGCATAGGTTTCTTTGGCCATTGTACTGGCATTTGGGTCCAAGGCGGCCATGAAAGCGTGGCGTAGTATTGTGGCTGGCGAACCGCGACCGGAGGCGATCCGCTCTAGCTGCTGGACGACGCGTGAATGCTTGGTCAGCAGATAGCTTTCGGCCCCCTTAGTCATAGTGCATTAGCGATCCGCGCTGAACACATACGCTGCCCATTTCTCCATAACCGACCTACGCCGCTCCAGAAGGTCTGATCGAGCATAAGCCTGTTCTGTCTTGTCACCGACCTTGTGCGCCAGAACCATCTCTGCGATCTCGCGAGGGGCCGCCTCGTTCTCCGAACTCCAGTCCCTAAACGTGGACCGAAATCCATGCGGCGTGAACCCCTTCATTCCCATACGGTCGATCAGTGCCGCAAATGCCATATTGGATAGCGGCCTCTCGGATTTGTCGCTCGGGAATACGAACTTCGACCCATAGTCCCTGCACCCCTCCAATAGTTTGATTGCCTCGGGTGCGAGCGGCACGCGGTGCTCTCGTTTCATCTTCATCCGCTCGGCTGGTACAACCCATATTCTCTTCGCTAGGTCGATCTCGCTCCAAGTTGCAAGCCGTACCTCGGCGGAGCGCAACGCGGTCAAAATGACAAATTGCAGCGCCTTGGCCGAAACGGCGTCTGCCTCCCGCTGTCGGAGCTTCAGAACGAACTTGGGCAGTTCTTCCCAACGCAAAGCGTCGTGATGTTTTACTTTTCGAGATTGCCGGGGGAGTGCTTTCAAAATCCCATCGAGGGGACTGTCGCCAGTGCGATGGCCAGCCACTTTCGCCCAATCGAAAACCATCTTCATTCGTTGCTTAAGTCGGCGAGCGGTTTCTTCCTTTTCCAACCAGATTGGTTGCAGGACATCCAGCAAATGGCCGCTAGTCACTCGATCTATGCGGAGATCACCGATTTTGGGGAAGGCATACGTAGCTTGCGTGTTGATCCACTGATCAGCATGCTTTGCGTTTTTCCACGTCGAGCGGTTTTCCACCCACACGTGTCGGGCCGCCTCCTCGTAAGATGGTGTGGCTCGTCGTTTTCGACGCTCCTGCAACGGGTCATGCCCTTGCTTGGCCGACCTCCGCATTGCGGAAGCTGCAATACGCGCCTCGTCGAGTTTCACAATCGACAGCGAACCCAACCCAATGTCTTTGCGACGACCGTGAACTGTGGTTCTGAGAACCCATTGGCGGGAACCGCCCTCTCGAACGTGGAGGTACAGCCCGTCACCGTCCGCGTATCGGCCCGGCGACTTAAGATCGCGCATCTTCTTGGTTGTAAGTTTTCCCATGCCCCACAGTTTGCCCCACGAATGGAACGCCATCAAGGGGACAAGTGAGGAACGTGCTTACAATCTTTGCAACCAATTGCAAATTATTTTCAATGTGTTAGTCGATCCAAATGATCGGCGGAGAAAGTAGGTTGGGGGGACCCCCTCTCCGCCATGGGCAGTCTATTGGAAGACAAGAGTTTCGACGAGCCGGTGCGCATCTTGACCGGCAGGGCGAAGAGCGTGACACGCCAAGTCAGGTCGACGGCTGAGGCGGCAAACTATCTCCTCTACCATTGGCCCATAGGAGGCGGCAGGAAGCACCTGGCGGCCCGCAAGGCATGCCCGTCGCGCCGATCTGCTGCGCATCGATCTGGACTCAGCCCTAAACACCGTGAAGCCGTTCAACGAGCACTACAACGCCATGTCGGAACTTCGTGCCGCGACGCTTCGGTGCGAGGCAATCTTGCGCGGCGTGTCGCCTGAACAGTTCGGGGAGTCGTGGAACTCGACGCCCGGTCCGGCTAAGGATTGACGGACTATTGCATTTCGCCGAATTTAGCAGATGCTAATTTGTTAGCCGGGGGCCGGTACCAACCGGCTAGGCCCGGCTGCGTCCGCTCCCACCCAATGTGAGGCAGTCGGGCCACCAGAAGGGGAGTTGGGGAAATGAAAAAGACCTATACGAAGCCGTTGTTGGTTCGTCGTGAGGTTCTCAGCAAGGTAACGGCGCAAGAGCTGCCTTCAGACATCATTATAAGGGAAGAAGTCCTAGAATAGCCACGGACGCAACTCTCATCCGTGAGACTTTCAAACCAACGGCTATGGGGATTTGACATGAAAAAGCAGTACGAGAAGCCGACGCTAGTTCGTCGCGAGACCTTGGACGAACTCACTGCGAGCACCATGGTCATCGTGTCGTCGAAGACCCGCGCCGAACCCTGATCTGGCGCGTCACGCCAGCCACATACCCAGACCCACCACCACGGCGGCGCAGGCCGCTCCGAAGGCTATCCAGCCGATCGGCCAAGGCGGCGGGTCAGTCACTCGGATGCCAGTTGATGGCTAGGCCCGCAATCACCCACCGGGGAACCCGTATCGGTGAACCGCCGCCATTGAAGGCGGTGACCTTGCCACCGGTCCGGCACCGAGTCGCCCAGCGCCCCAGACCAACTGCCCTCAAGGCAATTGGTCGCCAAGCTTAACGTTGCCTTCATATCAGCAGCAGCGAGAACGCGATCCTGTAGTGAGCAACGGAGGACCCTCACTTCAGTTCCACAAGGAAGAGCTGAAATTTACCGGAACCAAGGTCCATGACATCCGTTGCGACCCTGAAGGGACAACCCCCTCTCAAGGAGTTGCAATATGAATATGCTATTCAAAGCCATTATGGTGACGGCCATCATTGCTGCCGGCGGAAGCTCGGCATTAGCCGAATCGAAAAAGGCAAGCGCGCCGGGTCAGGACCGCACGTGCCTGATAACGACCAAGAACCCTGGCAGCTTCAACGATGCTGATGTTGCCGACGCAAAGTGGCTGCCAAGAAAGGCGGCTGAGGCTCAGGCGAGCAAGGACCCGGATACAATGCGGGTGTTCGACTACGACCAGGATGCGCTGGTCATGAACAAGACATATGCGTCGGCAGAAGAACTCTGCAACAAGCACTTCAACTGAGCCAGGCAATCGTCCGAGCCTCAAACGAACTAGCGTGACGAACTATTGGCCCGCTGTCGAGCTACCTGCTGACAGCGGGCCTTCCAAGGACCCGCTTAGTTCTGGCGTGCGATACCCGACCTGGGCGCCCCGAAGCTGCGGCGGCAGGGGCGGCCTCCAGGCCAGCCGGAACGGGGTTTCGCTTCAGGGCTCCCCCTTCGCCTTCACCGTCTCGATGAAATTGAGTTCGTCCTGGATCGCCTCTTCGATATCGCAGACCACCGCCTCCAGACTTTCCAATGGGATGCCTTGGGTCGCCGCATCTGAGATGCAGCGTCGCGCCAGCGCCTTGACTGTCCTGGCGCTCGGTTTCTTCGCGTGCTTGTGATTGACGTTGGCATCAAGCCATACGTCCATGAATGCCTCAGCGGCCTCATCCATTTAACGTGCCTTCCCGCGCGATGTCCCTTCGCGGCATTAGGAACGCGCGACGGCGACAATGGATGCGGGAGACCAATAGATCCCGGGATTCGAATTTGGTCAGGCTGTAATCAGGCTCGTAACGGGCATCGCAGCCTCAGACGTGACTCGCCTGTGTCGCCGCGGGTTTGACCATTCCGCTGCGCCTCTATGGCTCCGTCAGACCTTGCCTTGCCGCCCAATCGACGGGATGCACCGCGTAAAAGTAGGCGGCGCGTTGCCTGGCGATGTATTTCAGGTGGGTGCCGTTGGGCAGCCAGACGATGTCGCCGGTGTTACATTCGTGCGCGGCGCCGTCGAACTCGACCGTGAGCGGCCCTTCGAGAATGAACAGCACCTCGTCATAGGTGACCGTCCAGTCGATGGTCGCGTCCTCCAGATATTCGATGCCGGCGCCCATCTCCCGGCTGATCGAGGCGTCGATTACGCGGGCGATCGCCGTCGTGCCTGTCGGCGTGACCGCTGGCTTCAGCTGCATCTGCGACCGCTTGAAGATCCTTGGCCCCGTCATCGCGTCACTCCCTGCTGGCAATGTTGGCCTTGGACGGCGTCACGCCTGACGGGGCCAGCCCGGCGAGCCACCCGGTAAGCGTGTCGGGCTTGCGACCGAGATGCTCCATGCGATCCCGTCGGCGCACGGCGCCACGCACGAAATGCGCGCCGACGAACCGGAACGGCTCAGGCGGAAAGCCGCGCCGGACCGGGCGTACCAGGGCGGCGTTCGACCAATCGTCATCGCGGCCGAGCAGCAGCGATGCAAGGATGTGGCCCCCGAGATAGGTCATGCCGATGCCGTTTCCGGAAAAGCCGTATCCGTAGAGGATGTCCCGGTTGCCGGGCAGGCGGCCGAAAAGCGGCAGGCCGCTGTCGGTACGGTCGATTGGTCCGTTCCATGCATTGTCCAGCGCAAAGTCGGCGAGCGCCGGATGACCGGCGCGCAGCGCGTCGCGCATCGCTTCCACGCGCGGCGACGGTCGATGGAAACGCCGGTCGATCAGCCCGCCGAAGCCGATGTGGCCGCCGGTGACGCCGACATTCAGCCGGCCGTCGCGCGTGACCCGCCAGCCGGCGACGAAGACGCGGCTGTCGATCATCAGGGGGCCGCGCCGGTAGCCGGCCCGGTCAAGCTCTTCCGGGATCGGCAGGGACGCCGCATCATCGCTGGAGATGTTGAACAGAGCGGGTGCGAGTTCGGGAACGGCCGCCGA
This sequence comes from Mesorhizobium sp. KR9-304, assembly GCF_040049215.1. Classification (NCBI taxonomy): domain Bacteria; kingdom Pseudomonadati; phylum Pseudomonadota; class Alphaproteobacteria; order Hyphomicrobiales; family Phyllobacteriaceae; genus Mesorhizobium; species Mesorhizobium sp. KR9-304. Next base: position 1,776,201 of record NZ_JBDZDN010000001.1, read on the forward strand.
CCAAGCATTCATCGCCAGCACTATCCGATCGGTCTGCACCTCTCCGCCGCCGGTCCTGACCGTTAGCGGCGCGCGGCGCGAGAAACCGGTCATCGCTGTCTTTTCATAAATGCGAACGCCGCGCGCGAGCGCCGCGCGGCGAAGTCCCCGGACCAGGAGGCCCGGATGCACGGTGGCGGCTGAAGCATCGAAGGCGCCCGCGAGGAAGCCGGACGAGCCGGTTATGGCGGCGATCTCGTCGCGGCTTACCCGGCGGGCGGGCTCACGGCCCAGCCGTTCGTATCGGGAAAGCGCGTCGTTCCAGGCGCCGTCTTGGGCCTCGCAGGTCGCGCCCCAGATCCAGCCGACGCGATCGAACCAGCAGTCGATGCCGTTCTCGGCGCAGAATCGCTCGATCCCGTCGATCGCCATCGTCGACAGATCGACGATGCGCAGCGCCTCTGCCTCATTCCGCAGCGCGGCAAGCGTGGCAAGCTTGGTCCAGGCGGACAGGAGCATGCCGGAATTGCGGCCGCTCGGGCCGCCGCCGCAGATGTCGCGCTCGATGACGACCACGTCGAGACCGGGGTCGGCTTCTCGCAGACGGATGGCGGTCCACAGGGCGAGATAGCCGCCGCCGACGATGCATACATCCGCCTTCGTCACGCCTTTCAGCGGCGGCGCGAGGTCGGCCTCGACGGCCAGTGCCTGCCGGAGCCAATGGCTGCGCCAGACGATATCGGATTCGGCAACCTTGTTCATGGTTTTGTACAGCCTGGACCAATATTTGATCAAATTAGTGATGCGAATCTGTTTGAACTGCAAGCGAAAATTGCTAGTCTGCAGCCGTTGCATGCAATCATGTGCCATTTCCGGTGTGAGAATTTGATCGAATGAGTGCCGCCCCTGCCGTTCTTCGCAACGCCGACCTTGATGCCGTTCTTGCCGACGCGGAAGAGCGCCTTACCGCCGCGAACCCGAACAGCTTCGCGCGGCACCGGGAAGCGATGGCTGCCCTGCCCGGCGGCAACACTCGCGCGGTGCTGTGGTACCGTCCGTTTCCGCTGGCGCTGGTCGGCGGCGACGGCTGCCACGTCGAGGATATCGACGGCCATCGCTATGTCGACCTCGTCTCCGAATACAGCGCCGGGCTCTACGGCCATTCCGACCCGACGATCGCCAGGGCCATGAAGAAAGCCATCGACGACGGGCTCGCGCTCGGCGCTCCCAATCGCTACGAGGCCCGCTATGCGGCCGCAATCGTGGAGCGTTTCCCGGCCATCGAGCGCGTGCGCTTCTGCAATTCCGGCACCGAAGCCAACATCATGGCCCTGTCCATGGCGCGCGCGATCACCGGCCGCGGCAAGATCATCGCCATGCACGAGGGTTATCACGGCGGCGTGCTCACATTCGCGCATGGCGGCTCGCCGCTTAACCTCCCGTTCCCCTTCGTCTTCGCGGACTACAATTGCATAGACGCAACGGTGGCCCTGATTCGCGAGCATGCGAAGGATCTGGCGGCCGTCATCCTCGAGCCGATGATGGGCGGCGGCGGATGCATACCGGCGACGCGCGAGTTCCTGGTCGCCGTCCGGGAGGCGACGCTCAAGAGCGGCGCGCTGCTGATCTTCGACGAGGTCATGACGTCGCGGCTCCACTATCGCGGCCTGCATGGCGCGCACGGCATCAATCCCGACATCATGTCGCTCGGCAAATATCTCGGCGGCGGCGCCAGTTTCGGCGCCTTCGGCGGTCGCGCCGATCTGATGGACCGCTTCGATCCGGCCAGGCCCGGGGCCTTCTCGCATGGCGGCACCTTCAACAACAACGTGCTGTCCATGGCAGGCGGGCTGGCCGGCTTCACCGAGGTGCTGACCGAGGAGGCCAGCCGCGACGTCAACGAGCGCGGCGACCGAATGCGCGCGGCCCTTGGCGAGGCGTTCGTCAGGCACGGGGTTGCCGGCGTCGTGCTCGGGCGCGGCTCGCTCATGAACATTCATTTCGTGCCGGGGCCAGTGACGAGCCCGGCGCCGCTCGACGGCGTCGATCCGCGCATCCTGACGCTCTACCACGTCGAGATGCTGTTGCGCGGCCAGCACGTCACGCCGCGCGGCATGCTGGCGCTGTCGTTGCCCTTCGGCGACGCCGAGGCCGACGGCTTCGTCGCCGCCTTCGACGATTTCCTCGCCGCCCATCGCGCGCTGCTGCCGCGAGCCGCCTGACGATGGCGCTGCGAACGCCTTCGACCGGCGGAACGGCGCATGCGCGAATCCACGCGGTGCTGCGCGAGGCGCTGATGAACGGCGACTTCCACCCCGGCCAGCGTCTCGTCGTGCGGAGCATCGCCGAGGAGTTCCAGACCAGCGCCATGCCGGTGCGCGAGGCGCTGCGCCAACTGGTCAGCGAGGAGGCCCTGTTCGATCACGCCAACCGCGGGGTCATCGTGCCCGAAGCCAGCGTTGAAGTGATCTCGGATCTTACCCGCGTCCGCTGCTCCATCGAGGGATCGGCAGCGGGATGGGCGGCCTCGACCATAACACGGGCGGAACTGGATGCCGTGCGCGTCCTCGACGGCGAGATGAAGGACCGCGCGATGCGCGGCGCGGCGGCCGACTATCTTTCGCTCAACCGGGAGTTCCATTTCGCAGTGTATCGCGCGGCGCGTTCGACCGTGCTCCTGCCGATCATCGAGCGGCTGTGGCTGCGCGCCGGCCCCTGGCTCAACATCATGCGCGAGGAGGCGACCCTGGGCATGGGCCTCGACCATCACGCCGAGATCATCGACGCGCTCGTAAAGGGCGACGGCGAACGCGCCAGGCGGGCCGTTGCGACCGACATCTCGGACGCCGCCGACATCATGCTGCGAGCCGCCAGCGGCCTGAACGGGAGCGAGGCGCGCCGCGGGCGTCCGCGCCTGGGAGAACTGGCGCGACGGCGACCGGCGCGCGCATAAGGACGGCGGGAGTGAGCAGGAAATCATGAAGCAAGCACAAAAGGTCATCATCACCTGCGCAGTGACGGGGTCGATCCATACGCCGACCATGAGCCCCTATCTGCCGGTAACGCCGAGCGAGATCGTCGATGCGGCGGTCGGCGCCGCGCAGGCCGGTGCGTCGATCATCCACCTCCACGCACGCGATCCCGCGACCGGCAAACCGTCCCCCGATCCGAAGCTGTTCATGGACTTCCTGCCGCGCATCAAGCAGCAGACCGACGCGGTGATGAATATCTCGACCGGCGGCGGTCTCAAGATGAGCCTCGAGGAGCGTCTCGAAGCCGCCCATGCCGCGCAACCCGAACTCTGCTCGCTCAACATGGGCTCGATGAACTTCGCCCTCCACCACATCGCGCCGAAATACAGCGAGTGGAAACACGAATGGGAGAAGGGCTACCTCGAGGACACCAGGAAGGGCATCGTCTCCAACACGTTCGAACAGATCGAGCGTATCATCGTCGAGGTGGGCCAGGCCTACGGAACGCGCTTCGAGTTCGAGTGCTACGACGTCAGCCATCTCTACACGCTGGCGTACTTCCTTGACCGCAAGCTCTTGACTCCGCCGCTCTTCGTTCAGACGATCTTCGGGCTGCTGGGCGGCATAGGACCGGACCCGGAGGATATGCTCCACATGCGCCGCACCGCCGAGCGCCTGTTCGGCGATGCCTTCATGTGGTCGATCCTGGCCGCCGGCAAGCACCAGATGGGGCTCTGCACGATGGGGGCGATCATGGGCGGCAACGTGCGTGTCGGGCTGGAGGACAGTTTGTATCTGGGCAAGGGCCAGCTCGCGAAGAGCAATGCCGAGCAGGTGGCGAAGATCCGTCGCATCCTGGCGGAGCTGTCGCTCGAGGTGGCGACGCCCGACGAGGCGCGCGACCTCCTGAAGCTCAAGGGCGGCAACGAGGTTGCGTTCTGAGATGGAGCCGGTGGTCACATATGTCGGCGTCTCGCACCCCTGGATGTGCGACGCCATGGGGCACATGAACGTACGCCATTACATGGCCATGTTCGACGATGCGAGTTTCCAGCTCCTCGGCCAGCTGACCGGCGTGGAAAAGGACAAGTCGCTCGGCTGGGCGGATGTCCGCCACGAGATCGAATACAAGCACGAGACGCCGGCGGGCGCCCTGTTGACGATACGTTCGCAGGTGGTGCGCGTGGGCCGTTCCTCCGTCACCTACAGGCATGCCATGACCGGATCGATCGAAGGCGAACTCCACGCCGAGGCGACAGTCACCTCGGTGCGCTTCGATCTTGCGGCGCGCAAGTCGCTGGACATCGACGCCGAGACGCGTCGCCGAGCCGAAGCGCTGATGGTGGGCTAACGTGGTCAGGCTCGTTGCTGGAACGCCGGCGGCCCTTCAAGGCAGCATCGAGACGGTGGAGATGCACACCGGAGGCGAGCCGGTACGCATCGTGACGGCCGGCTACCCGCCTATTCCCGGCTCGACCATCCTGGAGAAGCGCCGCTATGCGCGCGACCACCTCGACCACCTTCGGCGCATGCTGATGTTCGAGCCGCGTGGCCACCACGAGATGTATGGCGTGCTGCCGGTCGAACCCGATCTTCCCGAGGCGGATCTTGCCGTGCTGTTCATGCACAATGAGGGTTATTCGACGATGTGCGGCCACGCGACCATCGCGCTCGGCCGCTATGCGGTGGACACCGGAATCGTGGCGCCGATCGTGCCGGAAACGCTCGTCAGCCTGCAATGCCCCTGCGGTCTGGTTCGGGTCAGGGTCGCCGTCGAGGAAACGTCGAGCGGGTTCGCTACCGGCGCCGTGTCGTTCGAGAGCGTGCCGTCCTTCGCTTTCGCGCTGGACCTGCAAGCCGATGTGCCGGGCGTCGGCCGCGTGCCCTGCGACATCGGCTATGGCGGTGCCTTTTATGCGCTGGTCGATGCCGGCGCGATCGGGCTCGACCTTTCCGAAACGCCGCTCGACCGGCTTGTGGATGTCGCCGACCGCATCACCAGGCACGTCGCGGCGACCGTGCCCCTGGAGCATCCCGACGACGCCGATCTCGCCTTTCTCTACGGCACGATCCTGACCGACGGCGGAGACGGCTCGGCCGGACGCCCGAGCCGCAACGTCTGCGTCTTCGCCGAGCGCGAGGTCGACCGCAGCCCGACCGGCAGCGGCGTGTCGGCCCGCATCGCCGTGCAATGCGCCCGCGGTCTGCCGACCGGCGAGAGGCGAGATTTCGAGAGCCTGACCGGCGCGGTGTTTTCGGCCACCCCGGTGCGGCGCGAGCGGCTGGGGCGCTTCGAGGCGGTGCGCGTCGAGGTCAGCGGGCGCGCCTATTATTCCGGACGCTCGAGCTTCTCCGTCGAGCCTGGCGATCCGCTGGGCGGCGGCTTTCTCTTGCTTTGAGTGGTGGGAAAGAAATCTCCCCGCTGAAGGCCAGGAATGATGACACGGGCCGCATCCTGTATGTCGCGCGTCATGGCGGCGCGCAGGCCCGCCGCGTCCCCCGCGGCGACCGCGTTCACCGCCGCCTCGTGCGCCTCCAGACCGGAACGCATCTCCTCGCGGTTGGTGACCAAGTTGAGCAGCGGCCCTATCTGCATCCACAGCGTTTCGATGAAGCGCAGCAGGCGCGGCATTCCGGCCGCGGCGTAAATGTGGAAGTGAAACTGGCGGTTGAGGTCGAGATATCCGGTCCAGTCGTCGCGGTCCGCCTTGAACATGCTGCGGTTGATGTCCTTGAGCAGCGCGACGTCGGCGCGACCGAGGTGCGGGCAGCCACGCTCGGCGGCCGTTCCCTCGAGTATGGTGCGCAAATCGGCGATCTCGCGAAAATCCTCTGGCGAAAGCATGGGCAGAGCGAAGGTCCGGTTGGGCTGCACATCCAGTGCGCCTTCCGTCACCAGCCGCTGCAAGGCGCTGCGAACCGGCATTGGGCTCACATTGATGACGTGGGCCAGCGTGCGGATCGAGATGCTCTGTCCTGGCCGTAGCTGACCCGAGATAATCAGGCGGCGCAGCTCGTTGTAGACCTGATCGTTCAGGGTCAGCCGCTCGGGCGGCGCGAAATCGAGCAGTGCAAGTTCTTCCTGGCTTCGTGCCGACACCGGTCGTCCTCCTTCATCGGTTCCTTGCGCCTACTCGGCAGCTTCGGGCAGGATCGCCCATGCCTCGAGCTCCACCAGCAGTTCGGGGTACACGAGTTCGACCTTCAGCGTGGCGCGCGCTGGCGCGAAGTTCCCGAACACCTCCCGGTAGGCAGCGTCCATGGCCGGATAGTGCGAAAAGTCGGCCAGATAAACGGTGACCTTGGCCACGTCCTCGAGCGTCGCCCCGACCCCGGCGAGCGCCGCCGCCAGATTGGCGATCGTCTGCCTGGTCTGCGCCGCAACGTCATTGGGCGCAACCACGTTGCCGGCCTCATCCAGACTGGCCATCCCGGAGGCGGCGACAAGGTTCCCGCGTCGTACGACCTGGCTGTAGCAGCCGATCGGCTTGTGCAGCCCTTCCGGGTTCGATCTCAACATCTCGGTCACGGTTCCGCGCTTTCTGCGCCGGGCGGCGCGAAGGGTGTGGCGTCGGCGAACCGGCGAAAGACGTTCTCCGTGATCCTCGACACGTTGTTGTCGAAACCGTTGTGCGGCAGGCTGGCCGCCCAGGCGATCGAGCCCGTGGAGAACACGGCGCCGCCGTTGGGCGTCTCGAAGAAGGTCATGTCGGCATGCACCAGCGGATTTTCGGTGCCACCGATGATGTAGTTGGTGGCGGGCATGTCCTCCTTGCCGATCATCATCTCCTCGGTGTGATCCTCGGAGCGGGCCACGACAAGCGCATTCGGAGGCGAGCCGAGCCGGCGGTCGTAGCGGTCGATCTCCTGGCCGGCCGCGCCGCCTCCCGCCAGCCCGAAATCGCCGATGATCTCCTCCTCGACGCCGTCAAAGATGAATGCGGCGCGAGGATCCCGGCTCTCGGGCGTACGCCGGTAGTAGGAGGAGATGTCGAAGCCGGAGGCGGTAAAGCCGACACCCACCAACTCGTTCGGCGCGCGGCCGACCCTGCGCCACATGCCGCCATATTCGCCGTTGAAGCTCATATAGTATTCGCCGGGCTCGGCTTCCCATGGACGCGAGCCGTCCTCGGCGCGCCGAAGTTCCAGAACACCGGCTACTTCGGGATGGTAGGCGACCCGCCAGAAGAAGCCATTGCCGCCAAGATACATGAGCCGGCCGCCGCGATCGAGGAAGGCCGACAGCGCGTCCCACATCGGCGTCGAGGTGTATTCGGGGTGGTTGCCGGTAATGACGAGCGCATAGTCCGCCAATAGGCCAAGGCCTTCGTTGTGAAGGTCTTCGTCGGTGATCACGTCGACCTCGATCCCGCACGCGCGAAACCAGCCGAAGATCCAGCCGTCGTCGTTGAAGGCGGACAGCGTCGTGTTCGGCCGCATGTTGACGATCGGCCGCAATCTTGTGCCGATGGACATGCCGCTGTCGTCATTGTGGACGGCGTAGAGCGAGTCGCCGTATTCCGGCCGCGTGTTCAGGAAGAGGTCGCTCTCCACCAGCTCCGGAAGCTGCCCGAGATACATCTCGTACAGGTTGCTTCGGTTCATCACGCGGTAGTTGCCATAGGCCATGTAAGTCGCCGTCGAGGCGAGGAAGACAGCTCTGGACCCGGGTTGGCCGCGCGGCGCCCTGACATAGAAGACGACATGCTCCGCGTCGCCGTCGCCTTGCAACCTGGCGGCGTAGACGCCGCTGGGCAGGCCCTCTGGAACGGTATAGGTGAAGTCGGTTTCCCACCGGCAGTCCGAAAGGTCGTCGTCGTGGAAATGGATCGCGCCATATTCCTCCGGCGCCGACTTCCAGTCGTGCCAGCGGGCCGACCAGTTCCAGCCCTTCATGGCGCGGCCCGGCATGTTGATCAGCCGGCCGTCGAGGCGGCAGGCCGAGAGATCGACGAAACATTCGCGGTCCATCTGCCGCGAAAAGTCCCATGCGCCAACGAGGTCGGCAGCGAGATCGGCGGCAAGCGGTTCGACGATCGAACGGCGCAAGCTTTCGGCCGCAAGCGCACCGGCGAACAGGCGCGGGCTATCGACCTTGCCGTTGTAGTGACTTGCGAAACGATTCGCACCCGCGGCACGCGCCGCCACGATGAAAGTTCCGTCGCCGCCGCAGCGGAGGCCGCGCGCCGCCCTCGCGACTACACTCTGGGGCGCCGAGAAGCCGGCGTGGACGTCCAGCGGTTCCGCGTGCAGCATGGCGGAGCCCGTTTCCACGTCGTAGGAAGCGGCGACAAAGGTCCATTGCCGGACAAGCAGCGGTTTGGCTAGCCTGATGCTTGTCCCGTCCGGCAGCCTGAGCGCCAGCAGGTTGCCGGCCTCGAGCGACAGATCGAAGCCGGATCCGGACTCGACGGTCAGCGTCGAGAGGATCGACTGGGGGCTGTCCTTGGACAGCGTCGGCCAGATCATCGCCGTGACGGAGAAGCTGCCCAGACCTGCAATCGCGCGTCCCCCGGGGACAACCCCGCACGAGCCGATCGCGATCGGCTGATGCCGTGCCGGATAGACGCCGTCGAAGGCGCTGGGAATGGCATCCTCCTGCAGTCCGGGCCCGTCGCGGTGGGAATCGACGCAATGAAGCCGCACCAGGGAGGCCCGGTATTGCTTCGATCCGTTCTCGGCCGAGACCTTGAACGCGATCGTCTCGCCCGGGCACGCGCTGATCCGGTCCGTGTATCCTGCAAGCGTGCGCGCCATGTCAGACGCCCTCCGGCACGTCGCTGCCGAAATATTGCCTCCAGCGCAGTTTGAAGACCGCCCATTCGGCTTCGTCCCAGTCGGTGAAGACGGGGTCGCGATGCACGGTCAGCGGCTGGCCCTTCACGCCGTTGAACTGGATGAGCACCCAGGCACGCGCGTGATCGACGCGCAGCAGGGCGTGCTTTCCGGGCACCGGCAGTGTCCGAAACGCCCGCAGGAGCCGCTGCAACTGCGGGCTGTGGTGGCCGAGCGGAGTCTTCCGGAACTCGGCGGCAAGGGAGGGGTCCGGGAGGATCGGGAAGGCCATCATGCGCTCGTTTGCATCGGATGTGGTTCGGTTACCGGAGCTGCCGGCGCATGCGCCACCAGCGCGGCGGCGAGCAGCCGCTGCGTGTATGGATGTCTCGGTCTCTGGAAGACCTCCTCGGTGTCGCCGGCCTCCACGAGATCGCCGTTGAACAGCACGACGACGCGGTCGGCCAGCGAGCGCACCACGCCGAGGTCGTGCGATATGAACAGCATCGAAACGCCCGTGCGCGCACGCAAATCGCGCAGCAGTTCGAGCACGCGCGCCTGAACGGACACGTCGAGCGCCGACAGGACTTCGTCGCAAAGCAGCAGCGACGGCTCGGCGATCAGTGCGCGGGCGATCGCCACGCGCTGGCGTTCCCCGCCCGACAGTTCGTGCGGGAACCGCTCCGCATATTCGGCGGGAAGGCGCACGTCATCGAGCGCCTTGTCGACTCGCGCCGCGACGGAAGCGCTACGCTCGCCGAAGAACACGTCGCGCGGACGCGACAGAATCTCGCCGACCCGCATGCGCGGATTGAGCGATGCGTCGGGATTCTGGAAGATATACTGGATTTCGCGCCGCTGGGAGGACGGGCGCGCTTCGAGCCTTGGCGCCAGCACCTTGTCCAGGTAGCGGATTGCCCCCGCGCCGGGCGGAGCCAGCCCGCAGATAGCGCGCGCGATCGTCGACTTTCCCGAACCGCTCTCGCCGATCAGCGCCACCGTTTCGTCACGGCCGATCGAGAAGTCGACGCCGTGAACGACTTCCGTTCCGGCCGCGCGTCCGATGCCGAACAGGCCGCGGCGCCCGCCATAGGCGATGCGCACCGCCGACACCGAAAGCAGACCAGTCTCAGACGGGGCGCGCCGAACCGGACGCTCCGGCGCGGCCCGGAACAGCGGCACCGCCGCGATCAGCGCCTTCGTATAGTCGTGCCTGGGGCGGGAGAAGACTTGCTCGGCGGCGCCGATCTCCACGAGCGCGCCGCGATAGAGCACGGCCAGCCTGTCGGCGATCTGGCTGAGCAGGGGCAGGTCGTGCGTGACATAGACCATCGAAACGCCATGGGTGGTGCGAAGCGTTTTCAGCAACTCGACGATCTGCTGTTGAACGGTGACGTCGAGACCGGTCGTGGGCTCGTCGAGAACGATCAATTCCGGCTCGCAGGCCAGCGCCATGGCGATTGCGATGCGCTGCTGCTGCCCACCGGAGAGGCGATGCGGATAGCGTCCGCCGACGTCAGGCACTTCGCTCAGCCCGACCTGCCCAATCAACTCACCGATGCGGACCTGGATGGCCTCGGCATCTAGCTTGCGGTGCTCGCGAAGCACCTCGGCGATCTGGTCGGCGACCGTCATCGCCGGGTTGAGCGCGGTCGTCGGGTTCTGCGGCACGAAGCTGATGCGGTTGCCGCGCAGCTTCTGCAGCGCCTCGACCGGCAGGGCGGCGACGTCGACGCCGCCGAAGAGAACCGAGCCGCCCGCGCATCGCGCGTTCGGTGGCCGATAGCCAAGCAACTGGTAGGCCAGCGTGCTTTTGCCGGAACCGCTCTCGCCCACCAGGCCCAGCACTTCGCCTCGCCGTACTTCGAGGCTGACCCGGTCGACGGCGCGCTGCCAGCCGGCCGGCGTGCGGTATTCGATCGAGAGGTCGCGCACCTCGATGCAGGCCTCCGTCGCCACTAGTTGGCCCTCACCGGTGAACGGCCAAGCACGCGGGCAAGCCCTTCCGTGAAGAAGTTGAGCCCGATGACGAGGCTGGACAGCATCAGTCCGGGTCCGAACACGGCCCATGGCTGGATGGTCAACAGGTTGCGGTTCTCCGCGATCATCAGGCCCCATTCGGGCGATGGCGGGCGCAATCCGAAGCCGAGGAAGCCAAGCGTGCCGATGATGACCGGCGCATAGCCGGCGCGCACGGCGAATTCGACCAGCAGCACGCCGGTTGCGTTGGGCAGCATCTCGCGTCGCACCACAGAGAAAGCCGGCTCGCCGCGAAGTCGCGCCGCGGTGATGTAGTCACGCGTTACGATTTCGAGCGCTGCCGCGCGCGCCATGCGCGCGATGCGCGGCGTGTAGATAAGGGCGACCACCAGCGCGACCAGTACCGGCGAACCGGCATATTCAGGGCCGGCCATCGACACAGCGAGCAAAGCGAGGATCAGGAACGGGATGCTCAGCACCGCCTCCACGATGCGCATCACGAGCTCGTCCACCCAGCCGCGCACATAGCCGCAGGCAAGCCCGATCATCGAACCCAGCGCGACACCGAGCAGGGTTCCGGAAACCGCCAGCGAGATGACGATCCATCCGCCGTGCAGCGTACGGCTGAACACATCGCGGCCGAGCTGGTCGGTGCCGAACCAGTGAAGCAAGTCCGGTCCCGCGACCGGCCGGCCCGCCATCATCTGCTGCTGGGGGAAAGGTGCGATCCAGGGTCCGGCGGCCGCAAGCACAAGATGGACGGCGAGCAGCGCCAGGCCGATGCGGAAGCTGCCTGGCGCGGACGCGAAGGCCGCCCATCGCTTCTGCCGGCGCCTTGGCGGCAATATCTGCTCGACGGCCATATCTCAGTTCCTCAGCCGCGGGTTGAGCAGGATGGCGCCGATGTCCGCGGCGAGGTTCACCAGGATGAAAAGCGCGGCCGCAAGCAGCACGGACGCTTCGACCAGCGGAATGTCGCGCAATTGGAGGGCGTCGACGAGCAGCGAGCCGAAGCCCGGGAACAGAAAGACCCGCTCGACAACGACGACGCCGCCGATCATGAAGGCGATGTTGATCGCAGTGGCGTTGAGCCAGGGGATGAGCGCGTTCGGCAGCGCGTGGCGCAGCACGATGCGGCGGCGCGTCATGCCTTTCAGCTCGGCCATGCGAATGAAATCCGAATCGAGCAGCTCGACAAGGCTCTCGCGCAAGAGCCGCGTTCCGTAGGCCGCGAGCAGGATGGCTAGGGTGAGAGCCGGCAGCGTGATCATGTAGAGGAAGCCGATCGGCCCCGCCGCCGCCGAAACCTGCGCAAGCGGAGGGAAGACGGGATAGACGACCGCAAGGCCGAACAGGAGGAGTGTCGCCAGCAGAAACTCGGGGGTCGACAGCACGAGCACGGTGAGTGTCGAGATCGCGCGGTCGGCGACGCCGTTTGGGCGGAATGCCTGCACCAGCGCCGGCGCGATCGACAGCGGGATGTAGAAGACGAGGGCGAGACCGGCCAGCACCAGCGTGTTGCCCAGCCGCGGAAACACCACCTCGGAAACAGGCTTGCGCAAGGTGAGCGAGACGCCGAAATCGCCTTGCAGCGCGTTGCCGGCCCAGATCGCGTACCGCTCCACCGCGGGTCGGTCGAGACCGAGCTCGACCCGCAGCTTTTCGCGCGCCTCCAGTGGCGCCTCGCGGCCGAGGATGCGCGAAGGTATGTCGCCCGGCAGCACCTCGACCGCGGCGAAGATCACCACCGAAACCAGCGCCAGTGTTCCGAGCGAGTAGACCAGCCTCTGCAGGATGAGGGAGACGGCGCTGTTCATGGAAGGCAGATCGTCATCTTGAGAAAATTCCCTGGACGGTTCTTAGGCCGGCATCCCGGCGAAACAGGTCGCTGCCGGCGCCTCCCCATCGCGGGAAGGCGCCAGACCGTAGCGAACTCGGGATCGCGTCCGCAATCCCGCTGTCCAGGCTTCAGTTCTGGGCCTCCTTGCCGGTGCAGACGAAGTTCTCGTAGTTGATGATCGGCACTTGCGGATGCGGCGTATAGCCGTCGCATTCGGCGCGCATCACCGCGACGTCGCTGACGAAGTAGGGGATAATCACGCCGCCGTCCTCCGACAGGACCTTCTGCGCCTGCTGGTATAGCTGACGCCGCTTGTCCGGGTCGACTTCGGAGCGAGCCTTGTCGAGCAGTCCGTCGAACTCGGCATTCTTCCACTTCGCTTCATTGTAGGTCGCGTCGGACTTGAAGGTGTAGGGCAAACCCTCCGCAGCCGGGCGTCCCGACCAGTTGGATCCGAAGAACGGCTTCTTCATCCAGATGACGTCCCAGTAGGAATCGGCCGGGTTATTGACGATGTTGACGGTGATTCCGGCCTGTGCCGCCATCTGTTGGTAAGCCTGGGCGAACGCGACCATGCCCGGAAAGCCCTCGCCGGTGTTGAGTTCGACCGTCAGCCCGTTGGGATGCCCGGCGTCGGCGAGCAGCTTCTTGGCTCCCTCTATGTCCTGCGGCTTGATGTCCGACATGTAGGCGTCGGGGCTGGTAGGCGGGACCGGGTTGTCGTTGCCGGCGACGCCGTTGCCGAGCACGATCGTGTCGACGAGGAGCTGCCGATCGATGACTTTCTTCAAAGCCTGGCGTACGCGCACGTCGTCGAAAGGCGGCGTGTCGACCCACATCGACAGCGTCACATAAGTGCCGGGCGCCGACTTCTTCAGCGTGAGCGTGGTGTCGCCGGCGAGCACGCCAGCGTTCGCTGCGCCCGCTTGCATGATGAGGTCGGCAGCGCCGGACTTGATGGCGGCCAGCCGCGTCACATCCTCGGTGATGACGCTGAGTTCGAGGCATTCGGCCTTGGGCAGCCCCTTGCGCCAGTAGTTCTTATTGCGCTGGAAGACGCGGCGGGTCTCCGGTGGATTGTAGACATCCTGCACGAACGGGCCCGTTCCTATGCCCTTGGCCTTCAACTCTTCCTTCGTCGACCCGTCCGGCACCACCATGCCGTACTTGATGCCCAGGACCGTCGGCAGGTCGGCAATCACGGTGGGTGTCTTGAAGGCCACGGTCAGGTCGTCGACCGCGGTGATGCCCTCAGGATCGAGGAAGCCCAGCACGCTTGCCGCCGGTGAGCCGACTTCGGGGTCGAGAAGGCGGCGGAACGAAAACACCACGTCTTTCGCCGTCATCGGCCTGCCGTCGTGGAACTGTACGCCTTCCTCGAGGTGAAACGTCCAGGTGAGGCCGTCTTGCGACACATCCCAGGTTTTCGCCAGTTCGGGAATCGGCTGGAAGCTCTCGTCCAGATTGACGAGACGGTTATAGACGGCGTTCTGCTGATAGCTGTCGTCGGACAGGTTCACGAAGGCCGGGTCCATTGTGAGGGTCGGTCCGCCGGGCTCCGTGCCGATCACCTTCACGCACTCCACGGCGAACGCATTCGTCCCGGCGAGGGCAGCGAGGCTCGCACCTGCCAGCAGCGTCTTCAGCGTCTTCTTCATCTTCATGACCTTGTTCCCCTGTTCTCGTTGATCTTCGGCTCGGTCACCTCGCGGCGCATCAATTTCGCACGCCGTCCTTCCAGTCGAGCCATCCCTGGTAGCGGATGTAGAAGGGAAGGAACCAAGGCCTCCCCCAGTAAAGCGGGTTTGCCGGCATTTCGGGCCGGTCGAGCGGCGTCGTCGCCCGTTCGCCGAGTATGCCGCGCGCGGTCGCATCGCCGAGCCACGTCCCGAATGGCATCCCGGCGCCGAAGCAGTAGCCCATGGCGTAGTGCATGCCGTCGTGGCTACCGCGATGCGGAAAATAGTCGAATGTGCCGGCGCATTGTCCGGTCCAGGCATGGCTGACACGGACGACGCCGAGTTGCGGAAAAAGCTTCAGCAGCTTTTCGCGCAGCCTGAGCGCCACGGTGCTGAGATCGTCGTGCGCCTCGCCCGTCAGAGCGCCGTAAATGAGCCGCGAACCGTCCGGCGCGACGCGTGCATATTCCATCTCGCGGGCGCAGTCGTGAAAGCCGCGCCGGCCCGGCATGACGGCGGCGATAACGGCCGGATCGAGCGGCTCGGTTGCGATCATATAGGCCCGGATCGGCACGATCCGGCGTCTAAGCCAGGGTGTCGCCTTGCCCGTATAGCCGTTGGTGGCCGCTATGAGATGCTTCGCCTTGATCGGTCCCCGGTCGGTCTCCAGCAGCCAGGCTTCGTCCTCCCGCCGCATCGTGAGAACCCGCGTGCCCGAGTGGATGGCCGCTCCGGCCTGCCGCACGCGCTCGGCCAGCCCGTTGTGGAACAGGCCGGGATGCACGGTGCGGTGTTCAGGGATCACCGCGCCGCCCAGGAATTTCGCGGTGACGATCTCCCGTTGCTGCTCGTCGCGAGGCACCATGTGGAAGGCGTGGCCGAAATGCTCCTTGCGCGCCGACAGCTCCCTTTCGAGGGCGTCCATATGGGCCGGCGTGTTGGCGGCGATGTAGCGGCCGGAAGGCGCATGGAAACAGTCGATCTTTTCGCGTTCGATCAGGCCGTTCACAAAGGCGAATGCCCGGTTGCAGCCTTCGTAAAGTTCCTTGGCGCGCTCCAGACCGAATTTTGGGATCAGCGTGGTGAAGTCGTATTTGAGTTGCCGCCCCAGCATGCCGAAATTACGGCTTGAAGCGCCGGAACCGACGCTGCCCTGCTCGATGACCGTCACTTCCGTTCCAGCACGCGATAGCGTGAGCGCTGCGGAGAGGCCGGTGTAGCCGGAGCCGACGATGGCCACGTCGGTGGTCGCCGGTACGGTGCGTTGCGCCTCGTGTTGCCGCGGCGCGGCGTCCCACCAGTAGGGGTCGGTCCTGAAGCCCGGCGCCAGAGCATCCGAACCCCGGTTGGGCGCCGGAGAAGGTCGCTGCCTTGGCCGAGTACCTCCGAGCATGCCGAGATCCCACAGTGAAAATCACATATACTGTGATCTCACTTTGGAGCATGGC
Source organism: Mesorhizobium sp. KR9-304 (assembly GCF_040049215.1). NCBI lineage: Bacteria > Pseudomonadati > Pseudomonadota > Alphaproteobacteria > Hyphomicrobiales > Phyllobacteriaceae > Mesorhizobium > Mesorhizobium sp. KR9-304. The sequence goes on from NZ_JBDZDN010000001.1 coordinate 1,791,874, forward strand.
TCAGCCACCTGTCAAGCCGCTCGCAGCGGGTGCATGATTCGTAGTTTAAGGATTCCCCGATGGTCGTCCCGGCAGGCGAATCTTCTTGGCTGGCACAGAAGGCGCAGCGAGCTTCCGTTGCCGCAGGGCTATAGCTTGCCGGCCGTCGAGCAATAAGCCAAGACAAGCTGGCGCCAGTTGACCGGATCATTGCCTCATGGACATCCGCACAAATTCCTTGCTCGATGCAGTGGCTTCCGCCGAGCGGCCGTTCGTCAAGATGCACGGTCTGCGCAACCATTTCGTCATCTTCGACAGGCGCGCCGATCGCCGCGCCTTTCGAAGAGACGACATCGTCAGGATCTGCGATGCCCAAGTGGGCGTCGGCGGCGACCAGCTGGTCACCATTGAACCGCCCTCCCGAGAAGGGATTGCTCGCGGCGCCGATGCCGCGATGCGAATCTTCAACATCGACGGCCGCGAGGTTTCGGCATGCGGCAATGCAACCCGGTGCGTCGCGCATCTGCTGTTTGAGGAAAGCGGGAACAGCGAGCTTGTGCTGGAGACAGGGGGAGGCTTGCTGAAATGCCGCCGTTCGGGCGCGATGCAGGTCAGCGTGGAGCTTGGACCCATCGGCTGGAACTGGCGGGATTTTCCGCTTGCGCGCGAAGTCGATATGTTCGACCTGCCCGTCCAGAGCGGGCCTCTGCGTCACGGCATCGGCCTCTGGATCGGCAATCCGCACGCCGTTTTCTTCGTTGACAGGCTGGCGGAGATCGATCTGGCCCGGGATGCCGCTCCGATCCACGACGATCCACTGTTTCCGGAAGGCATCAATGTCGGCGTGGCGGAACTGGTGGACGCTCAGACGATCCGTCTCGCGGTGTGGGAGCGGCCCGGCATCGCCACGCAGGCCTGCGGGACCGGCGCGTGTGTCGCTGCCTTTGCGGCGCGCCGCAAGGGCCTCACCGAAAGCGAACGGTTCACCGTGCATCTCCCGGCCGGTCCGCTGACGATCGAACTCGCGGGAGCCATGGCTGTCATGTCCGGCCCGGTCGCCTATTGCTGTCGGGGGGTAGTCGCGGCTGAAGCCGTCGACGACTTCGAGTGATCATCCGCCGGAAAGCCCCGCTCCTCCCAGCCGGAGCTTCAGGCTATGCGCGAACCGTTCTCGTTGAGCAGCACGCAGTCGGCGGCATCAAAGCCGACATCGACCGCCTCGCCCTCCCGCGCGATCCTGCCGCTGATGGGCGTGTTGGCGCGGACGGTCGTTTTGCCTCCGATATCGATCTCGTAGATCGCACTGGATCCGAGATAGGAGGTCGAGACCACCCGACCCGCCAGACGGTTGGACATTGCAGCGGAACCGACCGACAGCTTCTGCGGGCGCACCACCACGGTAATGGCGGCGCCCGGCACGAGGGTCTTTTTGGGCGCGACGACCGCGACCGTCTGTCCGGCCGCAAGCAGGACGGTCGTCGTTTCGGCATCGGCGGCGGTCACGGTTCCAGCGAGCATGTTGGCCTTGCCGAGGAAATCGGCCACGAAGGCCGTAGCGGGCATCTCGTAGACCTCCTCGGGTGAGCCGATCTGTTCCACGGCGCCTGCGTTCATGACCACGATCTGGTCGGACATGGACAGGGCTTCTTCCTGATCGTGCGTCACGAAGATGGCCGTGATGCCGGTTGCCTTCTGGATCTTCTTGATCTCGACGCGCATGTCCTCGCGCATGTTGGCGTCGAGCGCGGAAAGCGGTTCGTCGAGGAGCAAAACTTCCGGTTCGAAAACAATGGCGCGCGCAAGCGCGATGCGTTGCTGCTGTCCGCCCGACAGTTGCGACGGCAGCTTCTTCTCGCTGCCCGGCAGCCGCACCATATCGAGAGCCCGGCGCACCTTGCGTTCGATGTCGGCCTTCGGCACGTTGCGGTACTTCAGGCCGAACGCGACGTTGTCGAAGACGTTCTTATGTGGAAACAGCGCGTAGCTCTGAAAGACCAGGCCGATGTTGCGCCGATAGATCGGAATGTCGTCGACCCGCCGTCCGCCGATCGAAATCTGGCCGCCCGATATGTCGACCAGCCCGGCGATCGAGCGCAGGACGGTGGTCTTGCCACAGCCGGACGGGCCAAGAAGGGTGACAAAACTGCCGCGCCGGATGGCCAGCGAAAAATTGCGCACCGCCATGAACCTGCCATAGGCGATGTCGATGTCGCGGAACTCGACCGCCGGGGCATTCGCATCCGTGCCGTTGCGAGGTGCAACCCCACCCGCGACGAGCTGCGAAGCCCCGGCCGAACTCGGCCGAGGCTTTAGGGTCTGATCCGCCAGCTTGTCAGGCACCCTTCGAGATCCTGTCCCACTGCTTGGTCCAGGCATCCTCGTTGTCCGCCCAGTAGATCGGGTCAGCAAAGGTCAGCGACTTCATCGAGCCGGTCGGATCGAAGGCCGGAAGGGCTGCGATCTTGTCGGTGAGCTTGACCTTGGTGGGATCGAGCGAGGGCGGATAGTTCTGGCCCTCGGCAACCGCGATTGATGTCGCGGGTTCGAGCATGAAGTTGAGCAGTTCCTCGCACTCGGCCATGGGCGATCCCTTGAGGACGAGCATGTCCTCCATCCAGGCATAGGAGCCGGCCGGGTCGAGATAACCGATCGGATGGCCTTGCTGCTGCAGCGCGGCGATGCGGCCCGACCAGGCATCGGTCACCACGATCTCGCCCTTTGAGAGCAGGTCCATCAGTTCGGCGCCGGAACTCCAGAACTTCTTGGCGAGGTCGCGCGTCTCGCGCACCTTGGCCCAGATAGCGTCCATGTCCTTGATGTTGTTGGGATCCTGCCCGGTATCCAGCGCCGCGTACCAGACGCGGGTCGTCATGTCGGCATAGCCGCCGACCTTGCCGGCATACTTCTTGTCGGAAAGCATGGCCGCGCCCTTCTCCTTCGCCTCCTCCGGCGAGATCACGGTGGTGTTGTAGGCAAGGCCGGTCGTGCCGTAGTCGTAAGGAACCGCCGAGAGCTTCGGCGTCAGCTTGCGGAACGGCTCGATCATCGGCTGCAGCACATTCGCCAGATTGGGAATGTTGGCCTCGTTGAGTTCCGAGTTCACCCCCGCGTTGACGTATTTGATGTAGTAGTTGACGCCCGACGAATGGATGATCTGGAAGTCGCCCGGCTTCGATGTCTTGATCTTGGTGATGATCTCGTTCTCGTCGCCGAAGGTGCCCTGCACCACGCCGATGCCGGACTTGGCCGTGTAGGGCTGGAACGCATATTTATCGATCGCCTCCTGCACCACGCCACCCCATCCGTCGAAGCGGACCTCCGTGGCGGCCGCGAGGGCCCGGCCCATCCATGGCATCGACAGGCCGGCCGATGTCGCGGCCGCCGCCGTCAAGGTCAGGAAGGTCCGTCGGCTGACATCCCCGTTCGCATAGCGCTCATGCAGCCTTTCGAGCCGTTTCGTGCTGGATAATTTCATTATGCTCTCTCCTCTGGTTTGCCGCGTCTTCTCAATATGGTGAACCCTTGCAGAATAAGCCCGCCGATCAGCGGAATGCCGACGGTCACCAGTATCATGACCGTGCCGAGCGCATTGATTTCCGGGCTGATCGAAATCTTCAGCATCGACAGGATCTGGGTTGGCATCGTCTCGACGCCGGCCGGCCGCCAGAAAAGGCTCGCCGATGTGTTGTCGAAGGAGATCGTGAAAGCCAAGAGCGCGCCCGCGACCACTGCCGGGACCAGCAGTGGAAGGGTGATTTCACGGAACGACGCCATGCGCGAAGCTCCGAGCGAAAGCGCCGCCTCCTCATAAACGCGCCGGATGGCGATCATGCGCGCCTGGGCTATCAGCACGACATAGGGCACGGCAAGCAGGATGTGGCCCAGCACGAGCAGCAGCAACGTTCTTGGCTGATCGACCGCCTTGATCAGCACGAGAAGGCCTACACCGAGGATGGTTTCGGGAACGAGGGCGGGCAGGATCACCAGCGTACCGAGGGCCTGCTTGCCGCGGAACTCGAATCGAACCAGAGCGAAGGCGGTCACCACGCCCACGGCCGTCGTAACCGCCGCGGTGACGAGCGCGATCCACATGGAGGTTCGAAACGCCGTCAGAACCTGATCGTTAGCCAGCAGCTTGCCGTACCATTGCAGGCTAAAGCCCGTCATCGGGAAACCGCCGAACATCGATGAGTTGAACGACAGCAGGACCGTGGCGACGATCGGCGCGAACATGAAGACATAGACGCACAGCGTGATGAAGCCGGTCAGCCGCCAAGCCCATCTTCCTTCCCTGTTCCGGGAAGCCGCCACGGTCATCCGCCCAGCCCTTTGACGATCTGCGACATGCCCATGTAGCGAGTATACAAGGCGGCGAAAGAGCCGAGCACAACGAAGAGGACGATGGAAAGAGTGGCGCCCATTGGCCAGTTCAATTGCCCCATGATGGTGTCGTAGATGAGGTTTCCAAACAGCGCGTCGCGGCCGGCGCCGAGCAGCTGCGGCGTCACGTAGCTGCCGGCGGCCAGCACGAAGCAGAGCAGCAGGCCCGCCGCGAGGCCAGGCAGCGAAAGCGGCAGCGTGACCTCGCGGAAGGCCTGTGCGCTGGTGCAGCCCATTGACCGGGCAGCGGCGATCAGCGTGCGGTCGATACTCTCGAGGCTGACATAAACGTTGAGGATCATATAGGGCAGCAGGAAATGCAGCAGCCCCAGGATCACCGCGCCTTCCGTGTAGAGCATCTGCAAGGGTTGATCGATCAAGCCGAGCTTGAGCAGCGCGACGTTTATGAAACCCTGCTCGCCCAGGATGTGGATCCACGAGAAGGTGCGAATGGTGAAGCTGATCCAGAACGGCACGATGAGCAGCAGGAGCAGGAGCCACTTGTGCTTGAAGGTCGTCGCCCAGATGAAATAGGCCGGGAAATAGCCGAGGATCCCGCAGATGAGAGCGGTCATGGCCCCGACCCGCAGCGTCTTGAACAGAAAGCCGTGATAGTAGCTGTCGGTCAGGAATTCATGCCAGTTCGCCAGCGTCGGCACGGTCGTTTCGACCCCGGCCGTGACGAAGGTGAAGAAGGTGTAGGCCGCCATCACGGCGATCGGAAGCAGCAGGAAAAAGATCAGCAACAGCAATACGGGCGCTACCATAATCCACGCCAGCCGCGGATCGTATAGTGTCCATCCCTTGATCATCCGCTCACTTGTCCGAGGCGCGCCTTTGCAGCGCTTTTGTTCCCGCGGCAAAGATTGGGTGATCGGGGCGGTGATGTCCACAGGCGGCGTGCAGAAATCGATTCGTCCAAGGCTGGAAGCGCCGGTGAGCGCGCCCTGGGAACCAGTCGCCGACAACCCCGGCGGACACTGGCGCCGATTAACATCCGGCAGTGAATCGGCTTAAGGTATTGAACCACCGCGGTGTCGTTTCATGCCCAAATCCATCAGCACCATGACCGATTTTCGAAGGGTTGCGCCTGAACGCTTCACGTCGAATATCCGCGTATTCCTTTCGTCGACCTTCCGCGACATGCAGGCCGAACGCGCAATGCTTCTGGCTCAGGCCTTCCCTCCGGTTCGTCAGCTTTGCGCAAGGGCAGGGCTGGGCTTTCACGAGGTGGATCTTCGCTGGGGCGTAACGGCGCAAGAGGCAGAAGCCGGCGAGGTGCTGCGCATCTGTCTGGATGAGATCGACGCCTGCCGACCATATTTTCTCGCGACCATCGGCGGCCGATACGGCTGGATCGATCCGGACGCGGAGCGACGTCTCTCGGCGTCGTTTCCCCACCTGGCGAGATATGCCGACCGAAGCGTCACGGAACTCGAGATCAGGCACGCCCTCCTGGATCGACCCGATGGCGCGCAAAACTGCACGCCGCTTGTCTATGTCCGCGAAGATGCGGTTGCAGCGAGCGCCGACGAACCTTCCATCCGCCGGCTGTTGGCGGATCTTGCGGCTACCGGGATTCCTCTGCGCCCATACGTTACGCCGGACGACCTCGCGGCCCAGGTCTCTGCCGATCTCGCCGCCGCCATTGCCCCTGTTCTCGAAGCCGCGCCGGACCGATCCACGGCGGTCGACCAGCGGGCGTTCGAGGCGATGCTGCTCGCCACCGGCTTCCAGCGTGACCTGCTTGTCGACCAGTTGAGGGGCAAGCTGCTGCGAAACCGCAAAATCGTCGTCGTCGGCCCGTCGGGATGCGGGAAGTCTACCCTGCTGGCGGCGTTGGCGCGCATAGAGAGGGTTCGCCGATCGGCGCCCGACCGTCAATCCCGGAACCTGGGCCTTCTCGCGCGTATCGGCAGCCTTTTTTCGCGGGGTACGGACGACGGACCTGTCCTGTTCGCCTCTCTTGCGGCCATGTCGGGCTCCTGGCAGCGGCTGTCCCTGGAACTGTGCGGGACGGCAGGCATCGAGGCGACGGCAGATCCGGTCGCCGATTTCGATCGACTTCTGTCGGAATTCAAGGGCACGGTCGTCATCGACGACCTCGATGCGGGGCAGGACCTGATTTTCGGTCAGGCTCAGGCTTGGCTGCGCAATGCGGACTGGCAAGCCAAGCTTGTGGTTTCAACGTCCGACCGGGCGCTGGCGGACAACCTCGCCGCGCAGAACTTCGCCTTGTTCGAAATGCCACGCGTAGCGCCTGTCGATCGTTCGGCGATGATGGAGTCGATCCTGATCACCTTCGGCAAGCGACTCGACGAGAAGCAGCAGGAGATGGTGCATGGCGCGGCGGTGGAATCTCCGGCGCTCCTGCGCATCATCTGCGAGGAAATGCGGCATCTCGGCCTTTTCGAGGAGGTCGACTCAACCCTCCGGGAACTGCTGTCCCTCGAGAATGAAAGTCGGGCCTTCGAGGTGATCCTGGCCAGGCTGGAGAGCGGGAATGACCGAGCCGAGATGGTCTCGAGAACGCTGCTGTTGCTGTCCGCCGCCCGCAGCGGCCTGACCGAGCGAGAGCTTCAGGACATTCTTGGCGTGGCTGGCAAGCCGCTGCCGATGATGCGGCTGTCTGCGATATTGCTGCCGCTGCGTCCGTACCTGCTCGACCGACGGGGGGTTCTGTCCATTGCCTACCCCTCGCTTGAAGCCGCGGTCGGGGCGCGTTACCGGCGAGGGCGTGACGCGTCGCACGAGCGCTCCGAGCTCATCAGCCATTTCCTGTCCAATCGCCTCACACCGCGTTCCATCGATGAACTTCCCTGGCTGATCGCGATGAATCGCGACGCCGCTGCTGCTCAGACGTTGGCCGGCGACATGAGCTTCCTTGCAGCGGCGATGGAGCGCGATAGCGTCGCATGCCGTGCCTTTCTGCGCAGCCTGCCCCGCTTGAGCCTCGCAGCGGCAAATTCCGCCGCGGCTCGGGCCGTGGCGGCTGTCGCGGACGTCGCCTCCGGCGACGAAATGATCGCCGTGGCGCTACAGGCGGCCACGGCGCTCGGCGCAGCCGTTGAGGCGGTTTCCATGGCGATGAGCCGCGCCTCTGGATCACAGTCGGCCGCGCTGCTCGACGCTCTGGCCGACGGCCTGACCGCGTCCGGAAGATCGGCGGAGGCGCTTTCGGTTCTCCAGCGTCTGCGCAGGCAGTTCGACGGCGCAAACGATGCAGCACGTATTGCCAGCGTAACCGAGCGGGCCGGCGCCGTCGCGCAGCAGACGGGCGACGCGGAGCTTGCCCGAGCATTGTTCATGGAAGCCGCCTCGGCCCATCAGAGTCACGGCAATCGCTGGGCGGCCTCTCGAGCGAGGGCGAGCGTCGGCACCGCACTGATCGATCTGGGACGTTACCGCGAGGCGGACGAGCTGTTCGCCGAGGTCGAAATCGAAGCGCGGCGGCGCCACGACTACGACGTGACCTCGCTCGCCATCGGCGGGCGGGGCATTGCCCAACGTTTTGCCGGCCGGCCGCGCAAGGCGATCGAACTGCTCAAGGAAGAAGCGAGGCGGTGGCGCCTGAGCGGCAACGGCAGTCGTCTTGCCAACTCAATGATCAATCAGGCGCAGTGTGCGATTGACCTCGACGATTTCGACGGCGCCGACGCGCTGCTCGAAATGGCCATCGCCGAGGCGCGATCCGGCCGGGACGAACGGATGGAACTTGCGGCGCTCGATCTCAGGGTCGAGATATTGCAGCGGCTCGGGCTGGACAAAGGCGCCAGGTTTCGAAAGCTCGCCGCCGAGCGCGATGCGCTGAAGGCTGCGTCCGAAACTCGATGACCGTTCATCGGCCACGGTCGGGAGCCATGGCCCCCGACCGGCCGCCTCAAATTCAGTTCACCAAAGACGGGCAGATCGATTGCCCCGGCAGGGCAGCCGGCCGCGACAATTGCGCCTCGTCGTCTTTCTGGACGCCCAGTGCCTCGCGCAAGGCCCGCGCCTTTGATGTTTCCAGACTGAAAGCGGCCAGTTCCATAGTGCCCTCGTCGATCGATTCGAAGACGCACTTGCTGTCCCATTCCTCTGCCGGGATCTTCGACAACGCGGACGGCTCCAGATCGATGAAGGCATTCACACAGGACTGAGCCGCGTCCGCCAGGGCGCCTGCTCGCTGCTCTTCGATCTCGCTCCGGGTCGTGCTGAGGAAGCTGAGTTCGAGAAGGCCGGTTCTGGCGTTCCAGCGCGGCGTGCGCACCTCGGTTACCCCGTCGCGCGTTGCAATCGTCAGATCGGCGAGCTTCTGCACCGGAAACTGCTCGCCCAACTTGCCGTCGAGCGCAGCGCGGAACAACCGCTGCAGATAGACGAATTCCTCGATCGAGCGGAGTTCGTCCTGCCGGCCGGCGTCGGTGGCGACGGCAATTCGCACGACATCGTCGACCCGAGTGTCGAGTGAAGGAAATTGCCAGGGGCTCTCATCGACCGTGTCGTTCAGTGTCGGCTGGTCCTCCTCCCACCAGTTCTCGACGTTGGGAGCGAAGTAGGGCAACGTGGCAAAGGCCGTCTGAAGCATGAACTCGAGCGGCGATGTGGTGCGCACACCCGCGCCTGCGAAGTTCAGGTCGGCGTCGCGGGACCATTCCCGCTCGCGCACGCCGCTCCAGACCTCATACTGCGGAGGCGGCGCAACCGCCGCATTGCGCTGCGTCTCGTCGTCGAACCGCGGGTCGGCTGCCGCTTCATCCGCAATGCAGGCTCCGAAGTCCTCCAGGGTAGCCTGCGACGAGCAATAGTTCATGGAGCCGACCAGATTGGGGTCGAAATAGCCTGGTTTCGACACCAGCAGGGATTGCGGCTCGAACAGGGCTCCCTTGCGTTCAAAGGCAAGTGCCGCGGCGGCGACAGTCGACTGGTTGGCCAGAATGCCGTTGGCGTTCCGCTCGGCATAGGAGACAATCTGTGCGGAGAGGCTTTCCGGCACGATCGTCGGAGCCGACCGGGCAACCAGCGCCAGATTCCGCCTGGCCCAAGCGTAGTTGTAGAGCATCAGCGGGTCGTTTGCCGCGCTGCGCGTCTGTTCAACCGTGGGATCCGCCCCCGAGTAGGTGTCGACATAGCGATCGACCTCGATGGCGCGGCAGCCCAGCGACGTGTCGACCAGGGCCGGGTGCAGCTGAATCTTCAGCTCCAGCAAAGGCGTCGCCTTCGTCATCGTTGCGGCGATGGGGCGCCCTTCCGCCGCATAAACCAACGCCAGCTGGACGATCTCGGGATCCGCCGGCGGCAAGTCGATCACTGTGCCGTCGCCGCGCTTCAGCGAAAGCACGATGTCCGGACCCTGGCTGCGCCATGTCATCTCACGGAAGTCGAGAACGACGTCGTCGTCAGTGGGAGCCCGGCCGATCAGCACCCCGCCGATCCGCCTGGAGCCCGAGAGGCGAAAGAAGCTGCGCGAAGACTTGAACGCCGGCGACCGCACCTCTGCGACCTGAGCCGGGCGCAACGCAGCTTCCGTGATGATCGGGCGCGGCTTGGCAGGGCCTGCACCGCCGCCACCGCCACCGCCACCGCCACCGGCAGGCTGCCCGTCGCGCCAGCCCGGAAAGTAGTCGTCGAAGCCCGCAATAGCCTCGATGGATTGCGGCGCGGCGCGTCCGCCGGCCGTCACCGCCCGCTCGTAATCATCGACAGCGAGGCGGACACGATCGAAATCGACATGCGCCTCCTCGAAACGGACGAGCGTCGGCGGCCGGTTTTCGATGAGCGCCGGGGCGTTGCTGTAGGAGATTTCCGGCGCGAGCGCCTGCAGCGTGGCGCGCTCGCTCGCCCGCACCCCGCTACGGGCCGTGGCGCCGTCTGCGGATGCTTCTATCCGCAGCGCCACGTCGTCGGGCGCCACGCCCAGCAGCAGGTCCTTGGCATACATGCGGGACTGGATGTCGAAGGTCGCCTTGTGCACCCCAGCCTTGCGCAGGCTCTCCTCAAGTGCGTCGCCGTAGGGCAGATCGCCAGGCGGAAGCTCGGCCAGCGCTCCCATCATGCGCAGCGCAAGCTCCTGCTGGATCGCGGCCTTGGCGGGAATCTGCGTGAACTGCGCCGCATAGGGCGCCAGCTTGTGCTTGATGGATTTCCAGGCGGCGGGGTTGCCGTCACGCATCTCGGTGCGCAGGAATTCCTTGAACTGCTTGCGTGCTGGCGTCTCGACCCGCTGGTCGGCGGTTCGCAGATAATCCTCGGCCTCGAGCCGGGCTAGTCCGTTGCCAGCGCCGTCCTGAACGCCGATCGAATGGGCCGGTGCGTCGCCGAGCCCGACGCCCAATGAGACGGGCCGTTGCGCGGCCTCGGCCAGAATTGCGGTGCGGGCAGCGATCCCCCGCCTGTTTGGGATCGTTGTGGTCGATACGCCCAGCCGCCTGATCGCAGCGCGCGCATAGGCGTCCTCGAAGCCTGCCGCCAGTTGCTCGAGCACCGTCTCGTCGCATTCGGGCGAATCGTCGACGCACCATCCGTCGGCGCTCTGCGTATCCTCAGCGGGCGGCGGCGGTTCTGTCGCGGCGGCGGCCAGCGCCTCGCGCCAGGTCTTGGCGGCATCCTGCGCGGACAGGTCGATCTCGATGTTTTCAAGATCGTCGACGGCAAGCGCCAGGCGAGTTGCCGTCTCATTGCTGGCGCCGACAGCGACGACCGAGCCGCCTACCAGGGCCATCAACGACAGAACGAACAAGGCCCGTCCGAACCCGCCAAAAGTATTGAACAGGCCGCGGCTTATGAAGAAGGTTCCGACCTTGCCAAGCCAGCCCTTTGGCGCCCCCAGATCGAGCTTGGACCGATCGACGCCCACCTCCACCCGCCGTATGATGTCGACGAACGCTCGCGCCTGGGCGACCTGCTGGCGTTCGGCGAGCAGGCGCTCGAGTTCCGCCTTCTGACCGGGTTCCAGATCGTCGATGCTCTTGTCCGGATTTTCGTCCGCGATCCTGGCGATGGATGTCTGCAGCTGATCGATGATCTCCGTTGCGCGCAGCATCTCGGCGGTGGGCGGCAGTTCGGGCAGGCTGCCATCCTTTGCCTTCTCCACCAGCGCGTCGAACTCGGCTTCGCGCTCCTTCTCGATCAGGGCCGAATACTGGGCGCGGCGGCCTCGCCATGACACATAGGCGAGCGCCGCCAGAAGCAGGCAAATGACGCCGACGATCAGCCCGAACTGCAGAGCCTGGAGCTGTTCATGAATCTTGCCGAACCGCTCGACGGCCGCCGCGACGACATCCAATTGGCCGCTGCCGCCGGCCGCCTGACCCCAGGCGACGAAGGCAAAAAGCGCGAGCCCCGCCAGCGCGACCGAAATCGACACGATGAGCAAGGCGCTGGCCGCGAACTCGGTCAGGCCAAGCAGGCCGGCCGTCGCCAGCCGCGGCGTGCTGCTCTTCTTCGCCAAGCTGCTTCGCAGCGCAGGTGCGGCCACGTAATACAGCAGAAGCGCTGCGATCAGACATCCAATACCCAAAGACGTTAGTGACATGATTGCGCCCCCGCGCGTTGAGACTGTTGTTTCGACTTACCTCATCATTCACTGCGATCACAATCGTGGGTGGCTGAGCACTTCTGCAGCCTGGTCTCACTAAAGCACCGTTGCAATATTAGCCCCTAATTGTGACCATGCGATCTCTATTCTTCACCGATCGTGCTTACGATCCATTCGTGAAAGCTGCCGACCCGAGCATATATTCCAGGCAGCATCGGGTGCCCGCATTGTTTGCCCCAACTGACCACGCCAAGCTGTACGTAGTCCTGCGTTTCCGGGTCCCGGACCGTCAACGGCCCGCCGCTGTCGCCGTAGCAGGAATCGCGGCCGCTGCCGGCAACGCCGGCGCAGACCTCGGTGTCGTAGATCCTGCTCGCCGCGCCGTAGACCTGGCGGCAGAGCTCCCGATCGACGATCTCGACCTCGGCTTGCCTCAACTCCTCCGGTATCTTCACGCGCGGGCTATCCATCAGCGACTGGAGCGCCTTGGCATCGAATTTGTCGTACAGGGCCTTGATGGCTTTCTCGTTCTTGAATTCGAAGGTAGCGCCCCAGCCGATCACGATCGTTTTCGCCCCGGGAACGTTCAATCGCCGGTCCGAGGAACCGTCGGCAAGCGCAACCGTGGGCAGGTCGAGCGGCTCGGCAAGCCTGATCAGCGCGATATCGGTCTTCGGAGAGGGCGGCAAATCCTGTTTCTGCCGGGCCACGGAGGCGGCGGACTTCGCACCTACGGCCTCTTCGGTGGGAGCGGCCGAGCTTTCCAGCATCAAGGGCGGCGCGCCATAGAGAGGATGAATGACGATCTTGTCGCCGGCGACCACGGAAAGTTCTGAAAGCTTGACGCTGCCATAGCCCACGGCGACTTTCGTGCGCCGCTGAAGGCAATGGGCCGCGGTCAGAACCCAGCGCGGCCTGATGAGCGAGCCTCCGCAGAACCCCTTCTTGTCGTCGGGGCCTGCTAATATACGCACTTGCCAGGGCCAGCTTCCCTGGGCGGCCGGAATGCCGTTGACGATGAAGTCGTCTAGAAAGTCGTCATCGGCCGCCTGGCCGGTGTAGGCCGAGCCGGCGAGTATCGCCGCGACGACAAGCGCCCTCGAACAGAACAGTTTCAAGAGAAGCCCAACCCGTTCTATGTTGCCCGCAAGCAGTTCATTCCGAAATGCTGGCGAAATCAAGGAGCAGCTGGAAATGCCGGATTCAGCTATCCCGACAGACGACGTCGAGCGCGATCTTGTCGAGATCGAGACAGGCATCGAGACAGACGCGGCGCCGGCTGAAATCTCCAAGCGGCTGCAGGCCCTGTCAGCGCGTGCCGGCCCCGACGGGCTGACCGCCGGGCTGGATCGGCTGCGCTTCCTCATTGCCCGCGCCACTGTCGAGAACAGGCTCGGCCTCGCCGGTCGGGCGATGGGCACGTTGATCGAGGCGCGGCGGTTTGCGGCCGCTCCGGAAGGCTTGCCCTTCCGGTCGCGGATTTCCCGCGCGATCGCAACCGTGCATGCCTGGCGCGGACGCGGCGAGCAGGCCAAGGGAGAACTCTTGCGCGCGGTCGCCGAAGCGTCGGCGGCCGACAGCGGAGCCGACTTCGCCGCGGCTATGGCCGAGGCCGCCCGCGTCAGCCAGGAAATCGACCGTTTTGACCTCGCACTTGTTTTTCTGGACGCCGCGCTGGCTTCGTCCCATCTCGCACACGTGGAGCGCATCCGGGCGACGGTCAACCGCATGCAATGCCTCAACAGGCTTGGACGCCACGACGAATGCCTGCAGGAGATAGACGCGACGAAAGCGGAGCCCGGCTGGAGCCAGCGCCGGCTGCTGTTGCGCATGCTCGAGAAAGCGAGGGCGCTGGCAGCAATCGGCAAATCGCCCGAGGCTCAAGCCGCGCTGGAAGAAGCGCGGCGTCTGTTGCCATCCGATCCGGAGACCTATTCCCATATTGACTGGACCGAGGCCTCGGTCGAGGTGACCGCCCGCGACAATCCGGCAGACGTCGCCGCGGGTCTGCGCGAAATGATCGCCAGTTTCGCCGAGGATGAACTCCACCAGCGCGAAGCCGGCGCCCGACTCGCGCTGAGCGAGCTGAAGCGGCAGTCCGGCGACCGGAAGGCCGCCTTCGACGAGGCGGTCAAGGCGCTGCGGATCGCCGTCGCCGAGAACAATTCGCGCATGGCGGAGCGCGCCCGCAGCGCCATCTTTCGGACCGGCGACGGCGAGGCAGCCGATGTCGCATCGCCGCAACTCTCCGAACGCTATATACTGGCGGAACCGCTCGGGCGCGGCGGCTTTGGCGTCGTCCACCGCGCGATCGACCTGCAGACCGGCGAAGAGCGCGCCATCAAGATGGTCAGCCTCGATGGCGTGGCTGACGCGGACAGGCGCGAGCGGCTCGCCGCCGACGCCAGGGCCGAGATCGAAGCGGCGAGCCGGCTGCGCCATCCGGGCATCGTGCGCATCCACCATGCCTTCGTTTCCGACGGTTCAATCGTCATCGTGCAAGATCTGATCCGCGGCCGGACGCTGGCCGCGCTGGACCGCGCCGGCGATCCGAGCGCACTGTTTCTGGGCATCTTCGCCAAGCTTGCCCATGCTCTCGTGGCGATGCACGAGAGCGGCGTCGTGCATCGCGACCTGAAACCTTCGAACGTCATCGTCGACGAGCGGGACAGGCCGGTGATCATCGATTTCGGCCTGGCGGCCGTCGCTGGTGAAAGGGGAGACATGGGGCCGGCGCGCGGTACCCGGAATTACGTGGCCCCGGAACTTCTGCGGTTCGGAGAGAAGCCTGGCCCCGATCCAAGGCAGGATATCTACGCCTTCGGCCAGATGTTGGAGGAGTTCCTGCCCGACCGCCGGCAGGCAGGGATTATCGGCCTGCTTGGCATAGGCCGCGCCGACCCGCTGCAGAACATGAGGCGCGCGATGCTGGCGCCCGATCCTCGCCAGAGGCTTGCCTCGTTGCGCGCGGTTGCGGCCGAACTCGATCGTGCACAACCATCGTAGTTCGCAGGGAACGCCCTCCCGCCTCAAGCCACGAGACGGAAGCCACGCCTTTTCCGGTTGATCCTTCGCCGACCGGCTACTTGCTTCGATAGACGAACAGTTCGACGCTCGACGGCTCCTCGCTGCTCGTCACCAGCAGCAATTCGGCTTCGCCGGAAGCCTTGGCGTCGAAGACGGCCTTGGCGGCGTCGGCATTGTCGGAGGCGATTTCCTGGCCTTGCGCGTTTACTCTCAGCCAGACCGGACCGGCGCCGTGCGAATAGGCGAGCACCGCGTAGCTGTGCCCGCCGTCGAGCCTGATGGGAAGGCTGCGTGCGTCAAGGCTTCGGTTCACCGGTTGAACCTGCGGATCTTTGACCGCGACAAATTCGCCGCGCTTGGCGAGTTCATCGAGAAACCGGTTGAGCACATACTGCCGGTGGTCATCGAACTTTCCAAGCTCGCGCTGCCAACCGGCCCGTTCCGCCTCCATGTCGAAGGACGATCCGTCGAGCAGGTCGCGGACGAGGCCGGCCTCCTGGGCGTAGTTCACCATCGCCGCGCTGGGAACCTTCGTGACTTTCTGATCAGAGGCCTCCGAGTCGGCCGGCAGTGGCACGACGGTGCCCGAACTTATGATGCCGACAACGCGCCCCTGCTGATCGATCACAGGTCCCCCGCTGGTCCCGCCGGTCAGCGGAATCGTGTTGTGAATGAGGCGGCCGTCAGCCGTGTCCTCGGGCGGAAACAGGAAGAAGTTCGTCACCGCGCTGACATTGCCGAAATGCACCCGTGGCGTCGGGAAGCGGTGGGCGTTCTCGTTGCCCTCTATGTCGCGAAGGAAGTAGCCGGCAAAGGCGATCTGGTCGCCGGCCGCGGCGCTGCCGGGCGGCGCGAGTTCCAGCACGGGCCCGGCATCCGAACCCGGAGCCAGTTCCAGGATCGCCAGGTCGTAGGCGCTCGGCAGCTTCACCTGTTTGAAGGCGCCGTCGGCGGTCTTGGTCCCAGCCTTGTGCTCGCGAAGGTAGCGGGAGAACGGTTCGTAGCCGGCATGGATCGTGACGGCTGCCACGGTGAAATCGCGCGGAGCCGCTCCGGGACTGCGGACAATGATCTCGAGATCGCGGCGCCCGGCAATCTGCGCTGCGACGTGAGCGTTCGTCACCAGGCGTGTCGGTGTGATCGGCCAGGCAGTGGCGACGCCGCGTTCGACGCCGTTCTGCCTGACGACGACCAGGTGGACGGCCTTCTGCAGCCTATCTGCTTGTCCGCGCCACGCAGAGGGCTGATCGAGCGCGCGTTCTTCCCTGCTCGTCAGCTCGTTGGAGACGCTCTGAAGCCGTGACGTGTGTTCGTCGACGGTCACCCACAGATAGCCGGTGACCAGCACCACAGCCCCCAGCACAGACGCGACGAGGGTAGCGTTGCGCTTCAGCCGTTCGAGCGCGATCTCGAGAGCAGGAACCGGCGCCTGGAAATCGGTGACGTCCGGGTCCGGGCCGGTCGCGCCGTCCGGCGGCAGCAGTTCGAAGCGAAGCGTCGGTCCATCCGGGCCGCCGAGCGTGATCAGGTCGCCGTCGCGGAGCCTTGCCTGGGCCATGGTCGGCCGGCCGTTCACCTCGACATAATAGTCGGCCAGCCGGGCGACTTCCCAATCGCCGCCGGCCTGCCGCTTGAGCTGAAGATGGCGGCGGCCCGCGCGCTTTTCGTTGGAGGGCAGGACGAAGCTCGCCCAGCTCCCGTCGCGGCCGATCAGGATTTCAGACGATTGCGGCGAGAAAATCCGGGACTGGCCGGTCGAAACCAGAGTAACCCGCACCGCGCATTGATATGATTTTGCCGCAGCGGCATTCGACAAATCGCTCCGGCGCGTCCGCCAGGAAAACCCCATCGCCCGATCGCCCCCTTCCCGTCACGGCCGACTTTTCGAGCCGACGGCCTGCCCCGGAAACCTGTCATTGAAGAATACGCCGCGCAATCCGGCAATTTCTTGGCGACGAGCGATAGCGCGGGTTTTTGCCGGTTCGGCCTCCCGCCGCAGGTTTGATAATATATGCATAGATGATAGCCTCGCCGGATGCTGGCGCCCGGCGGGAGGGGAAGTCGATTGGCAGTTGAAGCGGATGTCGCCAGCGCTGGCATCGGCAATGACACGGTGGGGCAAAGCCTGCCCGCACTGGTCTTCTCCATCGGCGTTACCGGCCACCGATCGCTCGCGGACGATCCCGAACTGGCCGATGCGGTGGCCGGCACCATCGGCCGCGTATTGGACAGTATTTCGGCCGCAGCCGAACGTCTGCCTCCGCAGAGCGAGGACGGCCGGCGGACCACGCTGCGCATTGTAACCATGCTGGCCGAGGGAGCCGACATCATCGGCGCCTCGGAAGCGATGCGGCGCTCGGTGCCGGTTGCGGTAATTCTCCCTGGATCGATCAGGGCCTACCGGTCGACCTTCGAGCGGCAACAGTGGCTGGACAGGTTCGACGCCACGATCGCGGACGCGCACAGCGTGACCGAACTGCCCTATGAAGTCATCGACGCCGCCGACTACGAACGCGCGAACGGCTTCATCCTTGCGCAATCGGACCTGTTGCTGGCGGTGTGGGACGGGAAGCCGGCGCGAGGACGTGGGGGAACCGGGTCGGTCGTGCAGGACGCACTCGACAGAAAAATACCGGTCGTCGTCATCGATCCTGTTCTGGCTGGAGAAGCATCCGTCATCGTGGACCCGGCTGCCGCAATGCTGCCCGGGCGGGTCTACGATCTTCCACGGGTACCAGTGCAGACCGCGCTGACTCGCCTCGTCGCGTCGGTGCTCCGACCGCCATGGGCGCCATCCCGCCATACCGCGCTGAAGGATTATCTCGCCGAGCCCCAAAAATTGCGCAGCTGGAGAGTCGCCCAGCGGCTGCTCAAGCTGGTCGGCTATTCCTTCCGCACGGCGCGGAAGCGGGTTCGCAAGGGTCCGCACGAACCGGCTTTACCCGACGATCCGGCCGCGCAGCGCATTGAACGCGAGTTCCAGCGCGCCGACCGGCTGGCCAACCACTACGGCGACCAGATGCGGTCGACAATGGTGTCCCGCTATTTCGTCATCGCGTTCGCGGCATTCGTGAATGCCGCCGTTTCCATCCTGCTGCCCGCCTATCTGCCCTGGTCGACGCTCATCCAGCTGATCGTCACCGTCTCGTCGCTGATCGACGAACGAACCGCCCGCAGGCGCCGCTGGCACGAGCGCTGGCTCGACTACCGGGCACTGGCGGAAGGGCTGCGCTGCCTGCGCCATGTCCACCCCCTCGGCATGGACGACGAAGTATACCGGCGGTCATCGCCGGCAAGACCGCTCCACTGGACCGAGTGGTATCTGGCGCGGCTTGCGCGCGACATCGGTCCGTCGCCGGGAGCCCTGACGCCGGAGGAAATCGGCCGTCGGTACCGGGGGATTCGCGACTTGATCGGTGAGCAGGTCGAATATCATCGAAAGGCCCTGCGCGATCTTGCCAGGCTCGATGGCCGCCTGCGCCGGCTTTCGACCATCAGTCTTGCGGCGACGGTATTGGCGGGCGTCGGGAGCCTCGTCATTCAATTCGTGTATCCGACCGCGTCCAGCTTGCTGCCGTCGATTGCCGCGGCCCTTCTGGTCATAGCGCCGGCATTTGCCGTTGCCGCGAGCGGTCTGCGAAGCAGCGCCGATCTCGCCCGCCTTGCACAGCGCTCCGCGCGGACGGCAGCGGCCCTGAGCAGGATCGGACGCCAGATGGACGGGCTCCCGCCCACCTTCGATCGCCTTGCCGTCGCGGCCAGGATGACATGCGGCGCGATGCTTCAAGAGCTGCTTGAGTGGCGGTTCATCCGCGAAAGCCGCCAGACCGGTCGGCTGAGAACACTGCGGGGGAGGCGCTAGACATGTCTTCTACAGACCTATCTCCGCGGGACCGGCATCTCTTCGGGCCAGGTCCCAAGACGATTCTCTCGCTTGACGGCGGCGGTGTCCGCGGCGCCATCAGCATCGCGTTCCTGGAGCGGATGGAGGCGCTTCTCGGCCATGGCGGTCAGCATCGGCGGCTCGGCGATTTCTTCGACCTGATAGGAGGAACCTCGACCGGCGCCATCATCGGCGCTGGCCTGGCGCTCGGTCTCAGCGCCGAGGAGATGCGCAGCTTCTATGTCGATCTGGCGCCGCGGATCTTTCGCCGGCCATTCTGGCGGGTGGCGGGACTTCAGGCGAAATTCGATTCGCTGCACCTGAAAAAAGAGCTCGCCGGCATCATCGGAGACCGCAAGCTCGACAGCGAGGACCTGAAAACCGGCTTCTGTCTCGTCATGAAGCGGATGGACAAGGGAAGTCCCTGGATCCTGTCCAACAACCCTCGCGCGCGATACTGGGCGGATCCGGATGACGGCTCATATATCGGCAACCGGCACTACCATCTGGCGTCGCTGATTCGCGCCAGCACCGCGGCCCCGCACTATTTCGATCCGGAGCCGCTGACGATCGTCGAAGGTGAGGAAGATGGTCTGTTCGTGGATGGCGGCGTAACGCCCTACAACAATCCGGCGCTTCATCTGTTTCTTCTGGCGACGCTTCCGCAGCATGGGATCTGCTGGAACCTCGGGCCTCGCGACCTGACGATCGTCTCCATCGGCACGGGCCGCTTTAGCGACAAGATCACAATCCGCGAGGTCTTCTATGTCAGGGCGATCGGCCTGGCGATCCGCGCGTTGGCCGGGTTGATATCGGACACCCAGACGCTCACACTTGGACTGATGCAGGCTCTGGGCGAAACGCCGACGCCTTGGCAGATCAACTCCGAAGTCGGCACGATGCAGGGGCTCCCGCTGCCGGGCGGTCCGCTGTTCCGGCACGTCCGCTACGACGTCCGCCTGGACCGGGACTGGCTGGAGGAAAATCTCGAGGTCAAGCTTGACGAGCGGACGGTGAGACGGCTGCGCGCGATGGACGATCCGAGCATCGTGCCGCTGGCCTATGAGATCGGACAGCTTGCTGCGGAAAGACAGGTTCAATTGGAGCACTTTGCGCGGCCTGCCTAGCGGCGACATGCGTCGGGCGAGCGGGCTTCGATTGACTATTTGCCGATTCCCGGTAAAAGCCAGCCGCGAACGGGAACTTCTAGTGATGCGCGGCCTGATGATGGCGCTCTTTGCACTCGACTTTCCCGGCCATAGTGGGACGTTCAGGGCGAACCATTGGGCCGGGCGCATTGGCGTGCCCTTCGTGTCCAGCACCACTACGGCCAAAACGATCACCACCAAAACGACCGCCAAAACGGTCTGATCTCCCTTGGCCTTACCGTCCCTCCCGGGTCTGGCCCGGGGAGACGAGGCCCGCGCCGGTCGGCGGGTTCCTCCAGAATCAACAGGCGGAGAGGGGGCAGGAGAATACTCATGGGTTTCAAGGTTGCAGTCGTCGGCGCCACGGGCAATGTCGGGCGCGAGATGCTCAATATCCTCGAGGAGCGCGGCTTCCCCGCCGACGAGGTCGTGGCGCTCGCCTCGCGCCGCAGCCAGGGCACGGAAGTGTCCTATGGCGACCGGACGCTGAAGGTCAGGACCCTCGACCAGTACGATTTCTCCGACACCGACATCTGCATCATGTCGGCCGGCGGCGAAGTGTCGAAGCAATGGTCGCCCAAGATCGGCAAGCAGGGCTGCGTGGTCATCGATAATTCGAGCGCCTTCCGCTACGATCAGGACGTGCCGCTGATCGTGCCGGAGGTGAATCCGGACGCGATCGCGCTGTTTACGCGCAAGAACATCATCGCCAATCCGAACTGCTCGACGGCGCAACTCGTCGTGGCGCTGAAGCCGCTGCATGATTTCGCGACCATCAAGCGCATCGTCGTGGCGACCTACCAGTCGGTCTCCGGCGCCGGCAAGGAAGGCATGGACGAGCTGTTCACGCAGACCCGCGCGGTGTTCGTCGCCGACCAGGTCGAGAACAAGAAGTTCACCAAGCGCATCGCCTTCAACGTCATCCCGCATATCGACGTCTTCCTCGACGACGGCTTCACCAAGGAAGAGTGGAAGATGGTCGCCGAGACCAAGAAGATGCTCGACCCCAAGATCAAGCTGACGGCGACCTGCGTGCGCGTGCCTGTCTTCATCGGCCATTCGGAGGCCGTCAACATCGAGTTCGAGAAGCCGATCACCGCCGACGAGGCGCGCGACATACTGCGCGAGGCGCCGGGCTGCGTCGTCATCGACAAGCGCGAGAACGGCGGCTACATCACGCCGCTCGAATCGGCCGGCGAGGACGCCACGTTCATCTCGCGCATCCGCGAGGATTCGACCATCGAGAACGGGCTTTCGATGTGGATCGTGTCGGACAATCTGCGCAAGGGCGCGGCGCTGAACGCCATCCAGATCGCCGAGCTTCTGATCGAGCGCGGCCTGATCCAGCCCAAGCGCAAGGCGGCGTAGTTTTCGCTCACGGGCCGTACCGCCGCCTCCGGCGGCTGGCCCTCCGCCCCTTCGACAAGCTCAGGAGGCGCCGGATTGACGGCGGCCCGCAGTCGCGGGCTCGGCCTGCGGCCGAAAGGCACTGGGCTTTCCTCCGCATTGAAGGGAGGGATGCCTGTGCGCTTCATCATTGCCACGCCTGCTTTCGCATCTGGCTTTTGTCAAAGAACACTCCCCGTTTCGGGGAGGTGGGAAGCGGGGCGCGGGCCCAAGCCTCTCAAATTTTTGTACGTGGCCCGGTTTCCCGCGCCCCGCCGGCGTTCTTGCCCTGATGGAGGACGGGGCCGTTGCCCTTGGTCTCCGCCAAGGCCCGGATCTGGGGGTTCATCACCCAGCCGCGCCACCGTAGCGCGACCGATCCGGCGCCGCCGCCCTCCCCGTCATCCGGTTCATGACCCGGGTTCCCGCGAGAGCGATGGGGCAAGTATGCGGGAGGCTCGATCGGTGTGAATGAACAGGCCCGATTATTTTTCGAGATATAAGGAAATCCGAGGGTTGACGCGGATGTATATCCACGCGGCCTGATGACTTGGACGGCGCCTTCCGGAAAAGAAAACGGCGGAGGATTGCTCCCCCGCCGTCTGCGTTTGGACCACCCGCAGAAAGATCAGGAAGCGGCGGCTTCCTCGGCAGCCGGAGCGGTCGCCGCGGCGATCGCCGCCGCCGCGTCGTCCTGCGCCTTCTTCAGGGCGGCGGTGCGCTCCTGAGCCTTCTTGCCGGGCAGCGCCTTGGTCGGGTTGTTGCGGGCCTCGCGCTTGGTGATGCCGGCCTCGTCGAGGAAGCGGGCGACGCGGTCGGTCGGCAGCGCGCCGTGGCTCATCCAGTGCTTGACCCGCTCGGCGTCGACCTTGACGCGCTCGCCGTCCTTGGGCAGCAGCGGGTTCCACGAGCCGAGCTGCTCGATGAACCGGCCGTCGCGCGGCGAACGCACGTCGGCGACGACGACGTGATAGTAGGGACGCTTCTTGGAGCCCGCTCGGGCCAGACGAATCTTCAGCGACATTTGTTTCTCCTTGGAATTCTGTCGATTGATGGGTTGATCTATGCGTTTGTCTTCAGCTCGCCGTTTCCGGCGGCGATCTGTTCGTGGTGGCGGATCACTTCCTTGATGACGAAGTTCAGGAATTTTTCCGCGAAATCCGGGTCGAGCTGTGCCTCGTCGGCGAGGCGGCGCAGGCGAGCGATCTGCTCGGCCTCGCGCGCCGGGTCCGCCGGCGGCAGGCCGTGCTCGGCCTTGAGCACGCCGACCGCCTTGGTGCAGCGGAAGCGCTCGGCGAGCATGTGGATGAGGGCCGCGTCGATGTTGTCGATCGACGCCCGGTAGCCGGCGAGCATTGTCCGCGCGTTGGCCGTTTCGATCGTGTCGCTCATCTCCCCCTCACTTCTTCTTACCCAAGCCCGACAAGCCGCCGCCGAGGCCCGGAAGTTTCATGCCACCCGGCAGGCCGGGCAGTCCGCCACCGCCCAGACCAGGAAGACCGCCGGGCAATCCCCGCGGCAGTGCCCCGCCGAGGCCGGCGGCCTCCGCCTGCTTCCGCAGCGCCTCGAGCTGCTTGGGGTCCATCTTCGACAGATCGGGCATTCCGCCCATTCCGGCCATGCCCCCGGGCATCATGCCGCCGAGACCCATCTTGCTGGCAAGCCCGCCCATCATGCCGCGCATCATGCCGCCGCCTTTGCCCTTGCCGCCCATCGCCTTCATCATGTCGGCCATCTGGCGGTGCATCTTCAGGAGCTTGTTGATCTCGGCGGCGTCGGTGCCCGAGCCGGCGGCGATGCGCTTCTTGCGGCTGTGCTTCAGAATGTCGGGATTGGCGCGCTCGGCCCTGGTCATCGACGAGATGATGGCGACCTGGCGCTTGAACATCTTGTCGTCGAGGCCGGCGGAGGCGAGCTGATCCTTCATCTTGCCCATGCCCGGCATCATCGACATGATGCCGCCCATGCCGCCGAGCTTCGACATCTGCTCGAGCTGGCCGGCGAGGTCGTTCAGGTCGAACTTGCCCGACTGCATCTTTTTCGCCATCGCCGCGGCCTGTTCGGCGTCGATGCTTTCGGCGGCTTTCTCGACCAGCGAGACGATGTCGCCCATGCCGAGGATGCGGTCGGCGATGCGGCGGGGATGAAACTCCTCCAGCGCGTCCATCTTCTCGCCGGTGCCGATAAGCTTGATCGGTTTGCCGGTGACGGCGCGCATGGAAAGTGCCGCGCCGCCGCGGCCGTCGCCGTCCATGCGGGTGAGCACGAGGCCGGTGACGCCGACGCGTTCGTCGAAGCTTTTCGCGAGATTGACGGCGTCCTGGCCGGTGAGGCTGTCGGCGACGAGCAGGATTTCGTGCGGGTTCGAGGCCTTCCTGATCTCGGCCATCTCGACCATCAGCGGCTCGTCGATATGGGTGCGGCCGGCGGTGTCGAGGATGACGACGTCATGGCCGCCGAGTTTTGCCGCCTGCACGGCGCGCGCCGCGATCTGGACCGGCGACTGGCCGGCGATAACGGGCAGCGTGGCGACGCCCGCCTGCTCGCCGAGCTGGCGCAACTGCTCCTGCGCGGCCGGACGGCGCGTATCGAGCGAGGCCATCAGAACCTTCTTGTTCTGGCGGTCGGTCAGGCGCTTGGCGATCTTGGCAGTGGTCGTGGTCTTGCCCGAACCCTGCAGGCCGACCATCATGACGACGACCGGCGCGGGCGCGTTGAGGTCGATCGCCACGCCCTCGGAACCCAGCATCCCGACCAGCTCGTCATGGACGATCTTGACGACCATCTGGCCGGGCTTGATCGACTTCAGCACGTCGGCGCCGACAGCCTTGGCGCGCACCTTGTCGGTGAAGGAGCGCACGACATCGAGCGCCACGTCGGCTTCAAGCAGCGCACGGCGCACCTCGCGCAGCGCTGCCGAGACATCGGCCTCCGACAGCGTGCCGCGGCCGGTCAGGCCGTTCAGAATCGAGCCAAGGCGCTCTTGCAGCGACTCAAACATTTCATTCCCTTCGTCTCAGGCTTTCAGACCCGAGAGGTAGTGCGTCCGCCCGTCAGGTCCAAGCAATGCGCAAAGCCAAAAAGCACCCGGGGGCGCATCGCGCTGCCGGGTGTTGGCCTCCGGGATCGATTTATACCTTCCACCTATAACAAGGTTTCGGGTCCCGGTCGGCTTGCTCGGAGTGTCTACTCGTCGCGGAATTCGCTGCGCATAGACAGGAAAAGCCGGCTGGAGTCAAGGTTTGGGCGCCGCAGGTAGTGGGTCAGCTTGAAATCCGGATAATAGGTCCGGACTTACTTGGTATAGTGAATTTGACCGAGCTGAAGTCGATCTTCCGGGTATCGTCCTCGCCGACCGACGCGCACTCCAGACAATCTGCGTAGCCATCCGACAGGTAGAGGAGGAATATAACGGGCCCGGACAGGCCGCTCACATCGGCTGTCGCATCGCCGATGGGGCTCGCCACCTGAAGTGGCGGCGACCGCCGGCTGACGGTAAAGTCCATGAAGAAACCACTTCCGGTGTTTCTGCGCTCGTGCACGAGCGCAGTCTCGATTTGCGCGAGGATCGGCGAGCCGAGGGGATGGCCAGAGCAAATAGCCTCTATGGCGGCTCGCTCGAAGGCATTCAACGACGATTCAGGGCTAGTCTTTGCGCTCATGAGTAACTCGCTCCGTAGGGATGCGCCGCTCGCTGCCGCTAAGGCGAGGCAACGCTACCGGCAGTCGGAAGGCTACCCCAGGTCCGGCGTCACCCTGAGCGGCGAGCGTGGATGCATGAGCAGCAGCCAGGTGGCCAGGATCGAGGCGATGCTGATGCCGGCGATCATCGCCGTTTGCGCCGGCGTCCAGTCAAGGGCGGTCAGTGGCGCGCCGCGAAAGAGCGCAAGGCCGCCAAGTGCGTCGTCATGCGAGATGAACAGGAAGCCGACGAGATTGTTGCCGAGATGCGCGCCCATCGCCGCGCCAAGATTGCCGGTCGCGTAGACGAGCAGCGCCAGCAGTGCGGCGAAGGCGCCGATCGAGATCGCCACGCCGATGTTCATGCCGAGCACGGATGCGGGGTTCCAGTGCAGCGCGGTGAACACCACGGTCGGCAGAACCGCCCATATCAGCGGACTGCGGAAACGGTGGGCAAGGCCGCGTTGAAGGTAGCCGCGGAAAAGAAGCTCTTCCGAGGAGGTCTGGACGAAGGCGAGCAAGAGGATCGGCAGCAGGAAAAGCAGCCAGGCGCCGAACTCGACCGGGCCGCGCCCGACATCGGGGGTGATGAGCAGATAACCGAGTTCCGTCAGCAGCGAGGTTATGACGACCGCGACGAAACCCTTGAGGAAGCCGTTGCCGGAGAGCCGGGCGCTGTTGCCGAAGAGCCGGGAGAGCTTCTCCCGGTGCAGCAGGCGCATGGCGATCCAGACGCCGAGCCAGATGCCGGCGAAGGTGGCGAGCGTGGCGAAAAGGCCACCGGAGGTGGTGAGGAAGCGCTCGAGGGGATTGCCGCCGTCGAAGGTCAGCACCTCGTCCTCGCCGGTCAGCATCCAGCCATAAGCGCCGGCGAAGACGACAGCCATCGTGATCACCAGCCAGCACACCGCCACGATCACTGTTCCCGCAATCAGGCGTGGCAGGGTGGTCTTTTCGTTCGGCGAGCGCCTGTAGCGCTCGAAAGCCGTGGGATCGATCGCCATCGGGAGCCTGTTCGAGGGTGGGTTTGTCGCGATAGGCTCGATGAAACGGCGCCGCGTCAAGGGGACACCCAAAGCTTCGATTGCGATGGTGAAAAAAATCCGCCCGGAGACGATCTCCGGGCGGATTTTCAAACCAGTGCTCAAACCGGCGCCTGTCGGCGCATCAGGTCAGCGCAGCACGTAGACGATGCGACGCGTGTCCGGCTCGACCAGGACGGGCTGGCCGTTCACGTAGACGTAGCGGTATTCGTAGTCGGGAATTTCCCGGAGTTGCACCGTCTCGGGAAGTCCCGCTCCGACGACGACTTCGCCGTCGAGATAGACCGGCTCGATCTGGTTCGAGGTGACGTAGGTGCGCACCTTCTCCGGCGGGTCGATGACCGTGCCGGCGGCTCCGCCCGCGATCACGCCGGCGCCGCCGCCGACGACCGCGCCGACCGGGCCAGCGATGAGCGCGCCCGCGACCGCGCCGGTCACGCCGCCGGTGACGGCGCCAGTCGCGCCGCCGTCGACGTCAGCCGGAGCCTCGACGATCCGTACGCCGGAATCGGCCGGCCGCTCGGTGAGGACAAGCTGGGCGCCGCCGAAATCGCCGGTCAGATAGTCCGAATAGACCCAGCCGTCGCCGTCGTTGAAGGCGACGACACACCATTTGCTGGCTTCCAGGCAACCGTTGAGATTGGCCGACTGTCCGGCGCCGATGACGCCGACGACCTGATGCTGCGGGCCGGGGCCTGCGCGTACGTTGAGGTCGGTGGTGGCGACGACGGCCGACTGCGCGAAGGCAGCGCCCGTCATGGCGAGCAGTGCGCCGGCTGCCGCCGAAACGAGAAATTTGCTGTGCATTTGTCTTCTCCGTTCTGATGGTCCCTCGACCCTGAAACGGGGCGCAAGTCGATGAGTTCCGGTTAAACCGGGCCGCTCCATGACGTTTTGTTGCAATGGGTTTCAGCCGTCCTGCAGCGCCGGTTGAGCCGGGCCGGAGAGCAGTTCGTGCACGAAGCCGAGCTTTTGCGCCGTTACCGGCGAGATGACGAACGGGTAGAGGTCGGGCAGGCCCATGCAGCGATTGATGGAGTTGGACGCCTCGGAGAGCACCAGCCAGCGCGCCAGCGTGCGCTCGAACGGTTCGGGCGGGGAACCGCCGACAGGCGGCTGGCCCCTGTCGCTGTCGGGCAATTCGTCGCCTGCGTCGGTGTCCAGCCGTGCAAGCGGAATTCTCAGCGCACGCACCATCTCAAGCGTGTCGGTGATGTGGAGATAATGGGCGAAGGTCTCGGCCCAGTCCTCCCAGGGATGGCTCGCCGCATAGGCGGAGATGTGGCGGTTTTCCCAGTCCGGCGGCGCGCCTTCGGCATAGTGGCGGCGC
This sequence comes from Mesorhizobium sp. KR9-304, assembly GCF_040049215.1. Classification (NCBI taxonomy): domain Bacteria; kingdom Pseudomonadati; phylum Pseudomonadota; class Alphaproteobacteria; order Hyphomicrobiales; family Phyllobacteriaceae; genus Mesorhizobium; species Mesorhizobium sp. KR9-304. The sequence goes on from NZ_JBDZDN010000001.1 coordinate 1,819,247, forward strand.
AGCGCCTCCTCGTAGTCCGCGCTCTCGTCGCCGAACAGTTGGTGAAAACGTTGCAGGCGGCCGGCATCGTCCCGGATCAGACGATCCCAGTAGTAGTGGCCGAGTTCGTGGCGGAAGTGGCCGAGAAGCGTGCGGTAGTCCTCGCCCATCGCGGCGCGCATCTTCTCGCGCTCGGAGGAATCGGCCTCGGCGACGTTGAGCGTGATCAGGCCGTTGTCGTGGCCTGTCAGCACATGTTCGCCCGTCGGAACGTCGCCGGCGAGCGGATCGGCGAGGAAATCGAAAGCGATGCCGACTTCCTCTTCCGGGCCGGCCTTGGCCTCCACCGGCAGGCCGAAGGCCAGAAGCGAGTAGATGGCGCGCTTCTTTGCCGCCTCGACCCTGATCCAGCGCTCGCGGTTGCCTGATATCGAGAGGTCGGGGATGGTCTTGTTGAGCGCGCAGGCTCGGCAGAACAGGCTTTCGGGCTCCGCCATCCAGTTGCAGCCGCATTCGGCCGCGTTGACGCAGGCCGGCGCCCCGGCGCCGGAAAGCGTGAAAGCGCCGCGTCTCGGGTCGTAGAGCACGAGGCTTGCGCAATTCAGGCACTGCGCATTCTCGAAATAGAGACGGCCGCCGCAATGGGGGCAGACAAACAGCTTCATGATTTCCGATCGATTCAAACAACTCAGGCGCGGGACGCGCAGCAACGCTTCCGCGCCGCCTTCGGTTCCGCGTCCCGGAAGTGGGGTGTGTGCGTCCTCGACAAAAGGGACATTGCCAGCAGTGTCCTGTCGATCACAACATCGACAACTTCGCCGTTTAGCGGCTGTTCACCGCAACAAACGCTTGATCGGTGCGGATTTTTTGGGCATTTCGCTGCAGATCACGGTGTTTCGCCTGTTCAATAACCGCCGTGACGGGCATGCGTTTGGCTGGCAGGGTTCCCTGCACGGGATTGTGGTTCAGGCAACTCAGGAGAACGGCATGGCATTTTTTGCCAAGGGAAGGATGTTCGCGGCGGCGACCGCGGTCGCGCTAGGCTTGCTGACGGGCAGCGCCCAGGCGGCCCAGTGCGGCGATACCGCTGACGGGTTCGAGCAGTGGAAGGTCGACTTCGCCGCCGAGGCAAAGGCGGCCGGCGTCAAGAAGAAGGGACTGGCGGCGCTTGCCGGCACGACATACGCCACCGGAACGATCAAGGTTGACCGGGCGGTCCACAAGGCTTTCAGCGGCAGCGTCGAGTCTTTCATGCAGCGCCGCGGTGCATCGACGATCATATCCAAGGGCCGTTCGCTGAAGAAGGCGAACGCTGCGCTGTTCGACAAGATCGAGCGCACCTATGGCGTGCCGCCCGGCGTGTTGCTCGCCATCTGGGGCATGGAGACCGGTTTCGGCTCGTTCATGGGCAAGCAGAATACGGTTTCAGCCATTGTGACGCTGGCGTATGACTGCCGCCGTCCGGCCTTCTTCTATCCGCACGCGATCGGAGCGCTCAAGCTGGTCGACCGCGGAGCGCTGAGCGCCAGTTCGGTCGGCGCAATGCATGGCGAGATCGGCCACACCCAGTTCCTGCCCGGGAATGTTCTGAAATATGGCGTCGGCAACATGAACCTGCGCGACAAGAACACGGCGCTGATGTCCACCGCCAATTTCCTTGCCGGCCACGGCTGGCAGCCGGGCGCCGGCTACGCGGGCAACATGGGCGCGATCGCCGGCTGGAATTCCGCGAACGTCTATCAGCAGGCCATCGCCCGGATCGGCGCAGCCATCGACGGCGAGTGACGCGCCGCTTGCATCGCAAACAAAAAGCCCGGCGTGCCGGGCTTTTTGTTTGATTTGCCTGCCGGTCAGCCCTTGCGCTTCCTTGCCGCCAGCGTCCTCAGCCGCAGCGCATTGAGCTTGATGAATCCGGCCGCGTCCTTCTGGTCGTAGGCGCCCTGGTCGTCCTCGAAGGTGACCAGCGCGTCGGAATAGAGCGACTTTGGCGAGCGGCGGCCGGTGACGATGACGTTGCCCTTGTAGAGCTTCAGCCTGACATCGCCCTCGACGTCCTCCTGGCTCTTGTCGATCAGCGCCTGCAGCATCTCGCGTTCGGGCGAGAACCAGAAGCCGTTGTAGATCAGCTCCGCATAACGCGGCATGATGTCGTCCTTGAGATGGGCGGCGCCGCGGTCGAGCGTGATGGATTCGATCGCGCGGTGCGCCTGGAGCAGGATCGTGCCGCCCGGCGTCTCGTAGACGCCGCGCGACTTCATGCCGACGAAGCGGTTTTCGACCAGGTCGAGGCGGCCGATGCCGTTGTCGCGGCCGAGGTCGTTCAGCGCCGCGAGAAGCGTTGCGGGCGAAAGCTTCTTGCCGTTAATCGCGACCGGATCGCCCTTCTTGAAAGAGATGGTGATCTCGGTGACCCTGTCCGGCGCGTCCATGGGCGAGACGGTACGCTGGTGGACGAATTCCGGCGGCTCGGTCCACGGGTCTTCCAGCACCTTGCCCTCCGATGAGGAGTGCAGGAGGTTGGCGTCGACCGAGAAGGGCGCTTCGCCCCGCTTGTCCTTCGGCACCGGGATCTGGTGCTGTTCGGCGAAATTCAAAAGGTCGGTGCGCGACTTGAAGGACCAGTCGCGCCACGGCGCGATGACCTTGATGTCGGGGTTCAGCGCATAGGCCGAGAGCTCGAAGCGGACCTGGTCGTTGCCCTTGCCGGTGGCGCCGTGAGCGATGGCGTCGGCGCCGGTCTCCTTGGCGATCTCGACGAGATGCTTGGAGATCAGCGGACGGGCGATCGAGGTGCCGAGCAGGTAAAGACCTTCATACTGGGCATTGGCGCGGAACACCGGGAAGACGAAGTCGGAAACGAACTCCTCGCGGACATCCGTGACGCGGATGTCCCTGATGCCCATCATCTCGGCCTTCCGGCGTGCCGGCTCGAGCTCGCCGCCCTGGCCGAGATCGGCGGTGAAGGTGATGACCTCCGCGCCGAGTTCGGTCTGCAGCCATTTCAGGATGATGGACGTGTCGAGCCCGCCCGAATAGGCAAGCACCACCTTCTTGACGTCTTTCCACTTCGACATGCCGGTCCCCGGTTCGATTTTCGGGGCACTCATATCAGGAAAGGCGGCGCGGACAAGCCGAGGACAGGCCGCACGCCGGCGCTGGACCAAGGAAACGCCGCTCGATGCGCTGGCTCGCGGACCGCCGCCGCTTTATAGGTGGGGGTAGCTAGGGTCAGCCGTCATGCCATTCATCCCCGACACAACCGTGCTCGTCCAGTTCGCCATCGCCTCGGTGATCCTTGCGATCACGCCCGGACCCGACATGACGCTCTTCGTCAGCCGGACGCTCTCACAAGGCCGCGCGGCGGGTTTCGCGTCGATGGCCGGCGCGCTGACCGGCACGATCGTGCACACGCTGCTGGTGGTGATCGGCGTGTCCGCCCTGATCATCGCGTCCCCCACCGCCTTCCTGGTGCTGAAGATTTTCGGGGCCGGCTATCTCGTCTACCTGGCCTACCAGGCGATCCGCTACGGTTCCGCCTTCTCGCCGGAAACGCGGAAGGGACCGCGCATATCGGCGGCGAGAAGCTTCTCGATCGGACTGGGCGTCAATCTGATGAACCCGAAGGTCATCCTGTTCTTCATGACCTTCCTGCCGCAATTCGTCTCGGCGCATGATCCGAACGCGGCAGGCAAGCTTTTCTTCCTCGGCGCGATGTTCGTGCTGATCTCGATACCGGTGACGGCGCCGATGGTGTTCGTGGCCGACCGCTTTGCCGCCGCGATGAAAAGAAGCCCGCGTGTCACCCGGGTGGTCGACTATCTGTTCGCCGGGGTCTTTTCCGCCTTTGCCCTGAAGATCATCACGGCGCAGGCGAAGTGACATCCTTGCGGGGCCGCCAACTGCCGGCGGTGCGGCCGGCGACCAGCCAGTAGCCGATGCCGCCGCACATGCCTGCCCCGACGACCAGCAGAGCGAGGCTCGAATCGGTGATCGCCGAACGCCTGCCTGCTGGCTGGGAAACCAGGTCCAGCCCTTCGGAAACCTCGTACATCCCGTCGGCGGCCCGCCAGAAGAAACCGAGCACCACGACCGCGACGATGCCGCCGGCGATGGCATAGAAGAGCCAGTCGCGCTTGCCCAGGATCTCGGCAAGCAGAATCGCCGGCGCCGACGGGACGAAGGCGAAATAGGCGACGAAAAGGGCTACGAATGGGATCACGAAGATATATGAGCCCGCGAGCATCGCAGGCAGTTCCTCGGCCGCAGATCCCGCCGAAGCGATGACCACGACAACGAGGAAGGCGCTGGCGGCAAGCGACGCGACGGAATAGCCGGCGATGATGATGAAGAAGCGGCCGAGATAGGTCAGGACGCGGTTCACGGAAGCTGCCTGCCTGCGACGCGGTCCACGAAACGGCCCGCCACCAGCCAGTAGATGGCGCCTCCCGCGAGCCCGCCCGGAAGGGTGGGCAGGACGAGGCCAACCGGGACAAGGGAAGCGCCGCCGGAGAAGATGTTGAACAGCCCTATCGCCACGACCGCATCGATACCACCGGCGAGCGCGAACCGCCACCACCGGTTCCAGCGCAGCGACAGCGACAGCCAGACGACGACGAGGAAGCCGGGAAGCGCCGTGGCGAAGGTGATCACCATGCCGGCAAGAACAAAGCCCGCGAACTCCATTGCCCGGTTTCCAAACGGTTCCGGATCATTGCCGGCGAACAGGCTGGCAAAGGATAACGTTATTGCGATCACCACCAGGGTCGCGACGAACACCGCCGCAAGATAACCGCCTGCGACCACGGCCCCCACCGTGGCGCCGCGCCTCCAGTTCACGCCTCGCCGTGCCCCGCGATCATCATGGCTTCGAGCGCGAGACGGTCGGTCCTCTTCATGCGCTCCGACTCCGACTTGAGCTGGCCGCAGGCGGCGAGGATGTCGCGGCCGCGCGGCGTGCGGATCGGCGAGGCATAGCCGGCATTGTTTATGTAGTCGGCGAACTTCTCGATCGTCTCCCAGTCGGAGCACTGGTAGTTGGTGCCCGGCCAGGGGTTGAAGGGGATCAGGTTGATCTTGGCCGGGATGCCCTTCAAGAGCTTGATCAGGCCCTTGGCGTCCTCGATGGAGTCGTTGACGTCCTTCAGCATCACATACTCGAACGTGATTCTTTTCGCGTTCGATAACCCGGGATAGTCGCGGCAGGCCGCGATCAGTTCCTTCAGCGGATACTTCTTGTTGATCGGCACCAGCATGTCGCGCAGATCGTCATTGGTGGCGTGCAGGGAAATGGCGAGCATGACGCCGATCTCCTCGCCGGTGCGCACGATCTCCGGAACGACGCCGGAGGTCGACAGCGTGATGCGGCGCTTGGACAGCGACAACCCGTCGCCGTCGGACGCGATCAGCAGCGCCTTCTTCACCGCCTCGAAATTATAGAGCGGCTCGCCCATGCCCATCATGACGATGTTGGAGATCTTGCGCCCCTCGGCGGGCACGATGGCGCCGGCCGGCGTATCGCGGTCGGGAAAGTCGCCGAGCCTGTCGCGCGCCGTCATCAGCTGCGTCAGGATTTCCTCTGATGTCAGATTGCGCACCAGCTTCTGCGTGCCGGTGTGACAGAAGGAGCAGGTGAGCGTGCAGCCGACCTGGCTTGAGATGCAGAGCGTGCCGCGGCCTTCCTCGGGGATGTAGACGGTTTCGATCTCGACCGGGCGGCCGGCGCCGCGCGGCGGAAAGCGGAACAGCCATTTGCGGGTGCCGTCGGCCGAGATCTGCTCCTCGACGATCTCGGGACGCGCGATCGAAAAATGCGTGTCTAGCTCCGCGCGCAGATCCTTGGAGATGTTGAACATCTCGGAGAAGTCGGAGACGCCGCGCACATAGAGCCAGTGCCAGAGCTGCTGGGCGCGCATCTTCGCCTGCCGCTCAGGCACGATGCCGGCGGCGACCAGCGCCTCGGCGATCTCGGCCCGGGTAAGGCCGATCAGCGGCGGCTTTTCAGGCATGCCCGCGCGTTGCGCAATGCTTGCGCGGGCAGGTCCGGTGGTGAGGTCGAGGGTCAGGGCCATGATCGGGTCATATAGGATGGGCCGGGCTTACGTGCCCGTTGCGTTGGCCGCATGTATCACGGGATCGGTTTGGCGTCACGTTGTGGCGGAATCGAGCCGGTCTATTGGCTTTCTCCAAACGAAAGGGCCGGTCGAGCCGGCCCAGTCGAAGATTCTCGGCGATAGCCGCGCTATTTGCAGCCGGCGATCGAATCCAGCGCCGCCGAAATGCCCTTCAGCGAGAAGGAATAGCTGGTCTTGGTGCCGCGCCCGGACTGCGCCTGCACCTGCATGCTGTCGCCGCCCTTCATGGCCGCGATGAGGACCGGCTCTTCGGCGGCGTTCTCGACCCAGGCCGACTTGCCCTTGGTGAACATCGTGAACTTCTTGTTGCCGATGGCAACCGACACTTTCGAGCCTTCCCTCAGCGCATAGCCGGCGATGAACTGCGGCTCGAATGACACGGCCTGTCCGGGCCGCTGGCTGACGAAGAAGAACATGTCGCCGTGGTCGACCGAGGCCGGCTGCATCGATTTCGGCTTCGGAACGGTCAGCACGTAGCAGACCTTGCCGTTCTGCGCCTGATAGCTGTAGGTCGCCCAATCGCCGTGCTCGGCCATCTTTCGCGCGGACTGCGCGTAGGCCTGGCCGGCCAGCATGACCAGCGCCAGGCTGGAGAGTATCGCGATCAATCCCCGCATCGTCTTTTGTCTTCCCATGTTCTTGCCGGCTGCCCGTGGGGCTGGTCCGCTGGCCGGATGCGACCCAAGCCCGTCGGGTTCATTTTGATTTAATCTGGGTTACCAAATGATGAACCTTCATGAGAAGGATCAGCTTCAGATACGCCGCACTGCGCCGCCTGCGCAAGCGGCGCACTTGTCCATCGACAGGGTTCAAGAGCAGGAAAGCGGCAACAGTTTGTCTTTTGCCGCGACGATCGACGCGTTGAGGCCCGGTCAGTCCCTGTCGAGCGCTTCCTTCGCCGCCAGGCGATGGGCCGGCGTCATATGGGCGCGCATGGCGGTGATGGCAGCCGTCAGCACCGCGATGTCGTCGGTAAAGCCGAGCCCCAGAATGACGTCCGGGATGGTGTCGGCCGGCAGGACGAAATAGCCCAGCGCGGCGAGCAGAACCGCCTTGGCGCGAAGCGGCGTGTTCCTGTCCAGCGCGCAATAGTAGGCCGCAACGACCTCGTCCATGAAGGGAACCTGGCGCGCCGCCTTTTTCGCGGTGCGCCAGAATTTCTCGCGCACGTCGTTTTCGGCGGCGCCGGCAGTGTTGGTGGAACGCGATTGAGCGACCATCGGCGATTCTCCTCACGGCAAATGTGGGAAATAATGCCGGGCGCTGCAAGATGCCGTTCCAAAGGCTCCCAATTCATCCGCCGGCGTAGCGGTTCATGCGCCTGGCCAGTTCGAAATCGAGCGCCGTCAGTCCGCCGGCGTCATGGGTGCTCAGCCTGACATCGACGGTCTTGTAGACATTCGACCAGTCGGGGTGATGGTCGAGCTTTTCGGCGGCAAGCGCCGACCGGGTCATGAAGGCGAACGCCTCGCTGAAATTCCGGAAGGTGAAGCTGCGGCTGATCGACAGGCCGTCGCCGGCCACAGTCCAGCCATCGAGGCCGGCCATCGCTTCTTCCACGGCCTGTCTGCCGAGTTTTTCCCTTGCCATGTCATGCTCCCGTTCTTTCGGGAAGATAGCGCCGGCCCGCCGACGGCCAAGCGGTCGTCTACCGCATGATCGAGGTGACGTCCGGGGCGCCTGCCGGCGGGCTCGACGGGCGCGCATCGGCGCCGGCCAGCGGCCATGCCTCCTCGATGACATAGGGGCCGCCGCCAACCGAATCGCGCGACGACATCAAGACGAAGCGGCCGACGCGGAATGGCGCGGTGGAGAAATTGCCGCGCGCCGACAAATATTTGGCGACGTCGGCCGGGCTCGAATTGCGCAGCCGGGCAAGGGTGACGTGCGGCGTGAACTTGCGCGCGTCAGCGGCGATGCCCAATCGCTGGCAGATGCGGTCGATCTCGCCCTGGAGGGCGTTGAGATCAGGCGAGGCCTTCGTGCCGGCATAAACCGAATGCGGCTTGCGGGAGCCGAAGGCTCCGACGCCGGAGAGGGCCAGCGAGAAGGATGGCCGGCGCACGCGATCGAGCGCATTGGCGATCTCGTCGGCGACGTGGCCTTCGACATCGCCGATGAAGCGCAGCGTCATATGGTAGTTTTCGACGTCCATCCAGCGCGCGCCGGGCAGGCCTCCGCGCAGCAGGGAAAGGGAAAGTGCGGCGTCACGCGGAATTTCGAGGGCGGTGAAAAGTCGCGGCATGGCCAGGCTCCCTTCCTCGAATCGTACTCTCGACGCTCAGCGAATCATCGATCCCCCGGAGGGGCAAGCGGTTTTTCGCAACGGCACTGCGGCGTCGGGGATGCCGCAACGTAAGCTCGCGCCCGCATTGGTTTTTGTCCGCTCAGGAGTCACCGCTGCCCGCGGCGATCAGCTTTTCGACCGCCGGCAGCATTCTTTCGACCATGCGGTCGATGCCCTGGGCATTGGGATGCATGCCGTCATCGAGCAGGAAAGCGCGGTCGGCCGCCACGCCGTCGAGGAAGAAGGGATAAAGCGCGACGCCGTATTTATCGGCGAGACGCGGATAGATCGCGTCGAAGGCCGACTGGTAGTCGGGGCCGAGATTGGGCGCGGCGCGCATGCCGGCGAGCAGCACGGGAATGTTGCGCTCGGCCAGCCGCGCCAGCATGGCGTCGAGGTTCTTTTCGGTGATGTCGGGGCCGATTGCGCGCAGCATGTCGTTGGCGCCGAGTTCGAGGATGACCAGTTGCGTGCCGTCCGGCACCGACCAGTCGAGCCTGGAGAGCCCGCCGCTCGTCGTGTCGCCGGACACGCCCGCCTTGGCGATCACGACATCGTGACCCTTTTCCCGGAGCGCTTTTTCAAGCTTTTCCGGAAAGCTTTGGCCGGCATCGAGGCCGTAACCGGCCATCAGGCTGTCACCGAAGCCAACGATTTTGTACGGCTCGGCTTTTGCGGCGGCGGAAATCGACAACACGGCGAGGGCGGCCGCGAAGGCGAAACGCACGGGGAATTTGAAAGCCATGCCGCACAACCCATATGACGAAGACGCGCGCCGCCTCCTGCCCTCCATATAGGACAGTTTTTCCGTGACAGAACCCGTCATCCAGTTGAAGGACGTGTCGCTGACGCTTGGTCACGGCGCATCCTCCGTGCATGTGCTGAAGAGCGTCAGCCTCGAGGTCGGCCAGGGCGAGGCGACCGGCATCGTCGGCCCGTCGGGCTCGGGCAAATCGACGCTGCTGATGGTGCTCGCCGGGCTCGAGCGGGTCGATTCCGGCACGGTGCGCATCGCCGGCGAGGTCCTCAACGGCAGGAGCGAGGATCAGATCGCGGCCTTCCGCGGCAGGAATGTCGGCATCGTCTTCCAGTCCTTCCACCTCATCCCCAACATGACGGCGCTCGAAAATGTCGCCGTGCCGTTGGAGCTTGCCGGCCACGCCGACCCGTTCGGCGCGGCGGCGCGGGAACTGGCGTCCGTCGGCCTGTCCGAGCGCACCACGCATTATCCGGGCGAACTCTCCGGCGGCGAGCAGCAGCGCGTTGCGATCGCCCGGGCGCTGGCGCCCGAGCCCAGTATCCTGATCGCCGACGAGCCGACCGGCAACCTCGACCAGGCGACCGGCCGGCAGATCGCCGATCTCCTGTTCGCCAAGGCCAAGGAGCGCGGCATGACCCTGGTCCTGGTGACGCACGACCAGTCGCTCGCGGCGCGCTGCGCGCGGCAGGTGGCGATGCGTTCGGGCCGGATCGAGGCCGGGCCGGAGCTGGCGGCGGTGTCGGCGTAGCATGACGGCAGGCGATACGACTTCCCCATCCAGCGTTTCGGCAGGCTCAGCGAGCGGGTCGCGGAGCGAGCGCGGCGAGCGCTCCATTTTTTCCTCCCCTCGCCGCACATTGAAACTTGCCCTTCGCTTCTCGCTGCGCGAGATGCGCGGCGGGCTGTCCGGCTTCCTGATCTTCCTCACCTGCATCGCGCTCGGCGTGGCCGCGATCGGCGGCGTCAATTCGGTGGCGCGCTCGATCACGGCGGGCGTCGCCGAAGAGGGTCAGTCGCTGCTCGGCGGCGATATCCGCTTCGAGCTCAACCAGCGCCAGGCGACGGACGCCGAGCGGACCTTCCTGGAAGGGCTGGGCACGCTGGCCACGAGCGCCAACATGCGGTCGATGGCCCGGCTCGAGGACGGGTCCGACCAGGCGCTGGTCGAGGCGAAAGCGGTCGACGGCGCCTATCCGCTCTATGGCGAGCTCGCCACCGAGCCTGCGATGACGCAGGCGGAACTGTTCGGCGCGCGCAACGGCGTGTTCGGCGCGGCGGCGCCGGAGCTGCTGTTCGAGCGGCTCGGCATCCAGCCGGGCGCGCGGATAAAACTCGGGACCGCGACCTTCGAACTGCGCGCCAGGATCGTCACCGAGCCGGACGCGGCCTCGGACGGCTTCGGCTTCGCGCCGCGGCTGATGGTGTCGCTGGACGGACTGGCGGCGTCCGGCCTGGTGCAGCCGGGCAGCCTGGTCGAACACGCCTACAAGGTGCGGCTCGACAGCCGGACGAGCGAGGCCGAGCTTACCGAAATCCGGGAACAAGCGGGGCGAGAGTTCCCTGAAGCCGGCTGGTCGATACGCACACGGCTCAACGCCGCGCCGTCGCTGTCGGCCAATATCGAGCGCTTCTCGCAGTTCCTGACGCTGGTCGGGCTGACCGCGCTCGTGGTCGGCGGGGTCGGCGTCGCCAACGCGGTGCGTGCCTATCTCGATTCCAAACGCGGCGTCATCGCAACCTTCAAGAGCCTCGGCGCGTCAGGGGGCTTCGTCTTTGCGGTCTACCTGATCCAGATGCTCATCATCGCCGGCATCGGCATCGCCATCGGGCTTGTGCTGGGTGCGCTCATGCCCTTCGCGGCGCAGGCAGCGCTTGCCTCGGTCATCCCTGTTCCCGCCGAGGTCGGCATTTATCCCTCGGCGCTTGGCATGGCAGCGCTGTTCGGCGTGCTGGTGACGCTTGCGTTCGCGCTGCTTCCGCTTGGCCGCGCGCGGGACGTGCCCGCAACGGCGCTGTTTCGCGAGATGGGTTTCGAGGCCGGTGCCCTGCCGCGCAAGCCCTATGTCTACGCCGCCGCCGGGATCGCCGTGCTTCTGGCGCTCACCGCCGTCTGGTTCTCCGGCGACCGGCGCATTGCGATGATCTTCGTCGGCGCGGTGATCTTCTCCTTCATCGTGCTGCGCAGCGTCGGCCAGTTCGTGCAGTGGCTGGCGAAGAAAAGCCCGCGCGTGCGGTGGGTGGCGTTGCGCCTTGCGATTGGCAACATCCACCGTCCCGGCGCGCTGACGCCCTCGGTCGTGCTGTCGCTCGGTCTCGGGCTGACGCTGCTGGTGACGCTGGCGCTGATCGACGGCAATCTCAGGCGGCAGATATCAGGCAGCCTGCCGGAACGCGCGCCCAACTTCTTCTTCGTCGACATACAAAGCACCGAGGTCGAGGATTTCGCAGCCTTCGTGGCGGGCGAGGCGCCGGCCGGCGAACTGATGCGCGTGCCGATGCTGAGGGGTCGCATCGTCGAGCTCAACGGTGTCGACGTGCAGAAGGTGACCGTGCCGCCGGAAGGCGCCTGGGTGCTGCGCGGCGACCGTGGCGTGACCTACGACGCGAAGCTGCCGGAGAACGCCACGCTGGCCGAAGGCGAATGGTGGCCGGAGAACTATGCCGGCGAGCCGCTGGTCTCCTTCTCGGCCGACGAAGCCAGTGAGATCGGGCTGAAGATCGGCGACACGATCACGGTCAATGTCCTCGGGCGCGACATCACGGCCCGGATATCCAGCCTGCGCAAGGTCGAGTGGGAGTCGATGGGCATCAACTTCGTCATGGTGTTCTCGCCCAACACCTTCGCGGGGGCGCCGCACAGCTGGCTGGCGACCCTGACCACGCCCGACGCCACGACCGCCGAGGAGGCACGGCTGCTCAACGCCGTGACGCGGAGCTTTCCGGCCGTCACCACGGTGCGCGTCAAGGATGCGCTCGACGTAGTAAACCGCATCGTCGGCCAGCTCGGCACGGCGATCCGCGCTGCGGCGAGCGTGGCGCTGATCGCCTCCGTGCTGGTGCTGTCCGGCGCGCTGGCGGCGGGAAACCACGCCCGCATCCACGACGCCGTCGTGCTGAAGACGCTCGGCGCGACGCGCAGGACTCTGATCGCCGCCTTCTCGCTCGAATATGCGCTGATCGGGCTGGCGACGGCGGTCTTCGCGCTCCTCGCCGGAGGCGTGGCGGCCTGGTATGTGGTTTCGCAGGTGATGCAGCTGCCCTCCGTCTTCCTGCCCGAGGTCGCCGTGGCGACCGTCATTGCGGCGCTGGTGCTGACGGTCGGTTTCGGTCTTGCCGGAACCTGGCGGGTGCTTGGCCACAAGGCCGCACCGGTACTGCGCAACCTGTAAAGGGCCGGACGCAGGCTCAGCCCAGCAGTAGCTGCAGTAACGCGCATGTGATGACGAAAAGTTCATCCGCTCACGCAGCGTTGCAGTCCGTTACGGGTCTTGTTCTTGACGTCAACAAGCATCATATTCTCCGCAGGCATGCTGGGACCCCGCCAGCGGCGCCTGGGCGCTTGAAAAGCCGCCTGACACCGGACGGGGCAGAAGCAATGAGGAATCCAATGGCTGAACTCCGCAATTATCAGACGCGAGCCGTGCCGAATGCCGGCAGCCGCGCTGATACGTCAATCGACGAGGGCCTGCGCGCCTATATGATCAAGGTCTACAATTTGATGGCGCTGGGCCTTGCCATCACCGGCGTGGCCGCACTCGCCACCATGATGCTGGCCACGACCAACGATCCGGCGGCCGCCGTCGCCACGCTCGGCAACGGCAAGATGCTGACCGGCCTCGGCGCCGCGCTCTACGGCTCGCCCCTCAAGTGGGTCGTCATGCTGGCGCCGCTCGGCATGGTCTTCTTCCTGAGCGCCCGCATCCAGTCGATGAGCCTCTCCGGCGCGCAGACCGCGTTCTGGGTCTTCGCCGGCCTGATGGGCCTGTCGCTGTCGTCGATCTTCCTGGTTTATACGGCGCAGAGCATCGTGCAGACCTTCTTCATAACGGCGGCCTCCTTCGGGGCGCTGTCGCTGTGGGGCTACACGACCAAGCGCGACATGACCGGCATGGGCACGTTCCTGTTCATGGGCGTGATCGGCCTGATCATCGCCATGGTGGTGAACATCTTCCTGGCGTCGCCGGCGCTGCAGTTCGCCATCTCGGCGATCGGCGTGCTGGTCTTCGCCGGCCTCACCGCCTACGACACACAGAAGATCAAGGAGATGTATTACGAGGGCGACGAGGTTCTGGTCGCCGGCCGCAAGGCCATCATGGGCGCGCTGACGCTCTATCTCGACTTCATCAACCTGTTCACCTTCCTGCTCTCGTTCCTCGGCAACCGCGAATAAGCGCAGGCTGGACCATCAAACACCGAAGGGCGGCCCAAGCGGCCGCCCTTTTCTTTTGGCGGCGCCCTCGATTTTATGCGTCCGGACAAAGACGCCGGGCGAGCATCGTGAACGAATCAATCATAAGGCCGGCGGCAGCCGCCGATCTCGACGCGATCACTGAAATCTACGCGGACGCGGTGAGGAACGGCACGGCGAGCTACGAGCTCGAGCCGCCGACGAGGGCGGAGATGGGCGCGCGCTTCGAGACGCTCGTTGTTGGCGGTTTTCCCTACGTCGTCGCCGAAGAATCGGGAACCGTGCTCGGCTACGCCTATGCGGGTCCGTTCCGGCCCCGCCCGGCTTACCGCTTCATCGTCGAGAACTCGGTCTACGTCGCGCCGCACGCCAAGGGCCGCGGCCTGGGACGGCTGCTGCTCGAAAGGCTGATCGCGGAAGCCGCAAAGCTCGGCTTCCGGCAGATGATCGCCGTCATCGGCGACGGCCATCCCGGCAGCGCCTCGGTGAAGCTGCACGAACGCATGGGTTTCCGTCACAGCGGCCGGCTGGAAGGCTCGGGCTACAAGCACGGGCGCTGGCTGGACACCACCTTCATGCAGCTGTCGATGAACGGCGGCGCGTCGACGGCGCCGGATCCCGACTCGCTGCCGGAACGGAAATTCAGGGCTGGCAGCGTGAAAGCCGGCTAAGGGCGCGCGGGCTTCACGACCTGCCGGGGTGCCTCTGCCGCGCCTCTCAGCGGAACGATCTCTCAGGCGTCGACCAGTCTCAGCTTGTTGTCGAAGACCGAAAGCACCCGGGCAAGTTCGTGGCCGCGCTTGAGGATCAGGCCCGTCGCTGATGTGACCGACCACGTGCCTTGCCGCCGGGCGAGCGACGGATTCTTCGTGATGCGGAAGAGCGGCGTCTCGCTGGTGCGGCGGAAGACGGAGAAGACGGCGCGGTCGGAGAGATGGTCGATGGCGTAGTCGCGCCATTCGTTGGCGGCGACCATGCGCCCGTAGAGCCGGAGAATCTGGTCGAGTTCGCGTCGCTGGAAGGTCACCGGCAGAGCTAGCCGCTCGCGCCGGACCTCGTGCAACGGAATCAATATTGAGGAATCGTCCCCACCCTCCGTCCCGCTGGCCCGATCCATCGTCGGTGACCTTTCATCACGGTTTCATGACGGTCGAAGCGTGACGTTTTCATGCTGCAATTGCAAGCCCCGGAAACGCGATCCGGGCAGCGTTCCAACATTAATCACAAATCGGTAACAGCCTGAAACATTCTGTATCGATTGGTGATGCTGCGCCACATTGCTGCCTTTTTTTATCCGCGCTGACGCCCCAATGTCCGACGAATTTACCCGTGTTGCCTGAGACGGTTCGGTCCGGCACCGGCTCGTAAACCCCAAGCCCCCCGCCCACGGGTCTGCGTCGGATCGAACCAACCTCGGCCTTCCCAAGGAAGCCGAGTGCGACGATCCCAAAATCCTGAATTCTGAATCACCGGTGCCGGAAGCAAGCTGGCGCCGGTTTTTCTTCGTTCCGGCTGGCCCGGGCCAAGCCCTAAGGCGTCTCGGCTTCCGGAGGAACAATGGCTGCGCCGAGGATCGGCCCGGGCAGCCCGTCCCTGGTCACGGACTGGAGAAGGATGGCGCAGCCGCCCTTCTTGTTGACCTCGCTGCGCGGCAATTCGAAGCGCGCCGCCTTGCCGTGCCACATTCCGGCGGTCTGCACGCTGGTGACGGGATTGGCGTAGGTGATGGTCTTGCCTTTGTTCTCGCCGCGCTCGATGGCGACGGGCCGCATCGGATCGAAATGCACCAGCACGAGGTGGGCGTCGCCCTTCTCTCCGGGCGCCGCCGCCGCATCGATCACGACGCTTTCGCCGGCGCGGGTGACGCCGATGTCGACCGACAGCCCGTCGCCCTTGTTCTCCATCTCGGTGATCGCCCAGGAGACCGCGTCGCCCTTGGCGCCGTTGACATGGGCGCGCCCGTTGATGACGGCCTGCGGCGTGTAGACCGTGCGCTTGCCGAACGCCTTGCCGTACCGATGCTGGCGCTCGGTGTTTTCCGGCGTCGCCAGAGTGTCCTTCCAGCCGAGATAGTCCCAGTAGTCGACATGGTAGCCGAGCGCCACCACGTCGCCTCTCTCGGCGAGTTCGGTCAGCACCGCGTCGGCGGGCGGACAGGAATTGCAGCCCTGGCTGGTGAAGAGTTCGACAACGGCCCTGGGCTTCAGAATGTCGCCGGCAAAGGAGGGCACGGCGCAAATCAGCGCCGCCGCCGCCGCCATCCTCAACAGGAGCCGTCTGTTCATGCGCATCCCGGTTCCGCCGGCAGGACCGGCTCTTATCGTTCGCCGGAATGCTTGCCAGACCGCCTCAACAAGAGGAAGTCACGTTGCGGTGAAACGGGATGGCCGAGCTCAGCCGACCCCCTCAACCGGCGCAGCCCGAGGGGGTCGTTCGATCGCCGGTTCAGGCGGCCAGGTCGCGCAGCACGTATTGCAGGATGCCGCCGTTCTTGAAGTATTCGAGCTCGTCGACCGTGTCGATGCGGCAGAGGATCGGCACGTTCTTCACGGTGCCGTCGCCATAGGTGATCCTGGCCGTCATCTTCTGGCGCGGGCGGATCTGCTGCAGCCCGTCTATGGTGACGGTCTCGTCGCCCTTGAGCCCCAGCGAGGCCCATGAGGTCCCCTCCTCGAAGCCGAAGGGGATGACGCCCATGCCGACCAGGTTGGAGCGGTGGATGCGCTCGAAGGACTGGGCGATTACGGCGCGCACGCCGAGCAGGTTGGTGCCTTTGGCGGCCCAGTCGCGCGACGAGCCGTTGCCGTATTCGACGCCGGCGAAGATCACCAGCGGCACGCCCTCCTGCTTGTAGAGCATGGCCGCGTCGTAGATCGAGACCTCCTCCTTCGACGGATAGTGGATCGTGAAGCCGCCCTCCTTGCCGTTCTCGCCCAGCATGTGGTTGCGGATGCGGATGTTGGCGAAGGTGCCGCGCATCATCACCTCGTGGTTGCCGCGGCGCGTGCCGTACTGGTTGAAGTCGGCGACGCCGACGCCGTGGTCTGTAAGGTACTTGCCGGCGGGCGAGGCGGCCTTGATCGAGCCGGCCGGCGAGATGTGGTCGGTGGTGATCTTGTCGCCGAACAGGCCGAGAATGCGCGCGCCCTCGATGCTGCCGATGCCGCCGGGCTTGTGGCCCATGCCGACGAAATAGGGCGGGTTCTGAACATAGGTAGAGTTATCGTCCCAGGAATAGGTCTGGCCTTCGGGCGCCTGTACCGCCTTCCAGTAGTCGTCGCCCTTGAAGACATCGGCATATTTGCGGGCGAACAGCTCGCGGGTGACGTTCTCGGCGACGAACTCGTCGATTTCCTGCGTCGAGGGCCAGACATCCCTGAGGTAGACCGGCTTGCCGTCGCGGTCTTCGCCGAGCGGCTCGGTGGTGAGATCCTTGGTCACCGTGCCGGCGAGCGCATAGGCCACGACCAGCGGCGGGGAGGCGAGGTAGTTCGCCTGCACGTCGGGCGAGACGCGGCCCTCGAAGTTGCGGTTGCCGGACAAGACAGCGGCGGCGATCAGGCCCTTGTCATTGATGGTCTTGGAGATCGGCCCCGGCAGCGGGCCGGAATTGCCGATGCAGGTGGTGCAGCCGAAACCGACGAGGTTGAAGCCGATCTGGTCAAGCTCCTTCTGCAGGCCGGACTTCTCGAGATATTCGGCGACGACCTGGCTGCCCGGCGCCAGCGAGGTCTTGACCCACGGCTTCTGCTTGAGGCCGCGGCGGTTGGCGTTGCGCGCCAGAAGGCCGGCGCCCATCAGCACCGAGGGGTTCGACGTGTTGGTGCAGGAGGTGATGGCGGCGATGACCACGTCGCCATGACCGATATCGTATCCGGCGCCCGGCACGGCATAACGCGCGGCGATGTCGGCGGTCTTCTTGTATTCGATTTCCATCGCCTTGGCGAAACCCTCGGCGATGCCTTCGAGAGGCACGCGGCCCTCGGGGCGCTTGGGCCCGGCCATGGACGGCACGACGGTCGAGAGGTCGAGGTCGAGCTGGTCGGTGAAGACAGGATCGGCGGAATCCGTGTCGCGCCACATGCCCTGCGCCTTCGAATAGGCTTCCACCAGCGCGATGCGGTTCTCGGCGCGGCCGGACATGGTCAGATAGCGGATGGTCTCGGAATCGACCGGGAAGAAGCCGCAGGTGGCGCCGTATTCCGGCGCCATGTTGCCGATGGTGGCGCGGTCCGCGAGCGTCATGTTGGAGAGGCCGGAGCCGAAGAACTCCACGAACTTGCCGACCACGCCCTTCTTGCGCAGCATCTGGGTGACGGTGAGCACGAGGTCGGTGGCGGTGACGCCTTCCTTCAGCTTGCCTGTGAGGCGGAAGCCGATGACCTCGGGAAGCAGCATGGAGACCGGCTGGCCGAGCATGGCGGCTTCAGCCTCGATGCCGCCGACGCCCCAGCCGAGCACGCCAAGCCCGTTGACCATGGTGGTGTGCGAATCGGTGCCGACGCAGGTATCCGGGTAGGCGATAATGTCGCCGTCCTGGCCGGTCGTCGTCCACACCGTCTGGGCGAGATATTCGAGGTTGACCTGGTGGCAGATGCCGGTGCCGGGGGGCACGACGCGGAAATTGCGGAACGCCTGCTGGCCCCATTTCAGGAAGTTGTAGCGCTCCTGGTTGCGCTCGTATTCCAGCTCGACGTTGCGGGCGAAGGCCATCGGCGTGCCGAATTCGTCGACGATGACCGAATGGTCGATGACGAGATCGACCGGCACCAGCGGGTTGATCTTCTGCGGGTCGCCGCCGAGCGCGGCCATGGCGTCGCGCATCGCGGCAAGGTCGACCACCGCCGGCACGCCGGTAAAATCCTGCATCAGCACGCGGGCGGGCCGATAGGCGATCTCGACGCCGGCCTTGCCCTTGTCGGTCAGCCAGCCGGCGACGGCCTGGATCGATTCCTTGGTGACCGAGCGCCCGTCCTCGTTGCGCAGCAGGTTCTCGAGCAGCACCTTCATCGAATAGGGCAACTGGCTGATGCCGGTCAGCCCGTTCTTCTCGGCCTCGATGAGGCTGTAGTAGATGTACTCCGTGCTCCCCACTTTCAGGGTGCGGCGGCAATTGAAGCTGTCGAGCGATTTGGACACGTGCGATCCCATCCTGGTCTGTTCGGCCTGACGGGAACGGACTCCGATGGCATGCAATCACGCGCAAAGGTGCGGGTACGGCCATTTCCGCTGTCCGCTCCCAAGCGTCCGAGCCGTTGAAGGCGGCGGGCGCGCTGGTCCGGCGCAAAATTCGGTTCCCGCGCCGACCGCTGGCACGGATGACCCGCATATAGAGAAATTTCTGGAATAGTTCTAGACACGGAATCGCCATTTTTGCTGCGCCGCACCAGCGGGCGGCCTGCAAAGGGCGGTACGGGCCTTGGCAACGGGGAAGACGATGCGGCTGATCGCCGAGGATCTGAGCGGCGAGCGCGGCGGGCAGCCGGTCTTTTCGGGCGTCGGCCTGTCGCTCGGCGAGGGCGAAGCTCTCATCGTCACCGGACCGAACGGATCAGGCAAATCGACATTGCTCCGGGTCATGGTCGGGCTGCTGCCCGCGGCCGGCGGCAGCGTGCGGCTGGAAGGCGGCGGCGAGGCGTTCCCGACGGTCGCGTCGGCTGCCCACTATCTCGGCCATCTCAACGCGATGAAGCCGGCGCTGACCGTGACGGAGAACCTCGCCTTCTGGCGCGATTTCCGCGGCGATGCGGCGGTTTCAGTGGGCAACGCGCTGGAGACCGTCGGGCTCGGGGCGATCGGGCATCTTCCCTTCGGCTACCTCTCCACCGGCCAACGCCGCCGGGCGACGATCGCCAGGCTGCTGGTCAGCCGGCGGCCGCTCTGGCTGCTCGACGAACCGACGGCAGGGCTGGATGCGCAGTCGGAGCGGCAGTTTTCCGCACTGATGGCGGCGCATCTTGCCGGCGGGGGGATGATCGTCGCCGCCACGCACCTGCCGCTCGGGGTCGAAGGGGCAAGAGAGCTGAGGATGGGCGAGGTTGGCGCCGACTTACCCTCCACCTCGCGGGGAGGGTCGACCCGCGAAGCGGGGCGGGGTGGGGGCGGTCCAGAATCGAGTGCTTCGTCTCCACCCCCACCCGGCTCACACCCTCGGGGTTCGCCACCCTCCCCGCAAGGGGGAGGGTAAGGTGGGCGCCCTCTACCTGCGCGAGCTTCGCCTGGCGACGCGCGCCGGCGGCGGGGCGCTGACCGGTGTCTTGTTCTTCCTGGCGGTGGTCGCCACCATCCCCTTCGCGCTCGGCCCCGACCTCAACATGCTCGCCCGCATCGGCCCGGCGATATTGTGGATCGGCGCGCTGCTCGCCTCGCTGCTCGGCCTCGACCGGCTGTTCCAGGCCGACCGCGAGGACGGTTCGCTCGACGTGCTCGTGCTGTCGGCCGACCGTCATATGCTGGCGCTCACCGTCTTCGTCAAATGCCTGGCGCACTGGACGGCGAGCGTGCTGCCGCTGGTGATCGCCGCGCCGGTGCTGGGGCTGATCCTCAACATGGAACCGCTCGGGATCGGCGCCACCGCGCTGACGCTGCTGGTCGGCACGCCGGCGATCGCCTTCATCGGCGCCGCGGGCGCGGCGGTGGCGGTCGGCCTGCCGCGCGGCGGCGTGCTGGTCTCGGTGCTGGTGCTGCCGCTGGCGATCCCGGTGCTGATCTTCGGCGTCTCGGCGAGCTATGCGGCGGTGAACGAGCCGGACCCGTTCATGCCGCCCTTTCTCATTCTCGCCGCACTGACGCTGTTTCTCGCGGTGATCGGCCCGGTCGCGGCGGCGCTCGCGCTGCGCTATTCGGCTGATTGAGCATGACCCCGAAAAGTTGCAGACTTTTCGGCCAAGGTCATGCTTCCAAGAAGCCGATGCGGCGTTCGGCGCGATTGCGGGGGAAGCTTCCGGCCGATATGCAGCCGGGCCAAGGAAGGCAAGAACGATGACCGCGCATGCGCTCTATGTGACAGCGGCTTACGGCGTATCGGCGCTGGCGATTGCCGGGCTGATCGCCTGGGCGCTCTTCGACAACCGATCTCGGCGACGCGAGATGGCGGAGCTGGAAGCGAGCGGCGTGCGCCGCCGCTCCGACCGCAAGGACGCAAGCTGATGGCGACGGAGGCGGCAACGCCGAAGCCGCGGCGTCTCATCGTGCTGGCGCCACTCGCGCTGTTCCTCGGACTGGCAGCGCTGTTCCTGATACAGCTCCTGTCGGGCCGCGACACAGCCGAGATTCCCTCGGCGCTGATCGGCGAGCCGGCGCCCGAGACCAGCCTGCCGCCGCTCGAAGGCATGGACCTCCCCGGCCTCGACAGCAAAAGCTTCGCCGGCAAGGTGACGCTGGTGAATGTGTGGGCGTCGTGGTGCGCGCCCTGCCGCGAGGAGCATCCGCTGCTGCTCGCGCTGGCTGAGGACAAACGTTTTTCCATCGCCGGGCTGAACTACAAGGATGCGCCGGAGAACGCGCGCCGCTTCCTCGGCAGCCTCGGCAATCCCTATTCGGCGATCGGCGTGGACGGCGCCGGCCGAACCGCGATCGACTGGGGGGTCTACGGCGTGCCGGAAACCTTCCTCGTCGGCAAGGACGGCAAGATCGCCTTCAAGCATGTCGGGCCGCTGTCCGAGCAGGCCGTGACCGGCGCGCTGCTGCCGGCAATAGAAAAGGCGCTGGCCGCCAATTAGGAGCCAGCGCCGTTCTAATTTTACCTGGACTGCGTTTACGCGACGGCTCAGCCGTAAATTTTCTTGTAGGCGTGGCGCAGCATTTCGCCGCGGTCGGCGCGAAGGTCCGCGAGGTCGCGCTGGGAAAGGCCGGCGATCTCGTTGGCGAGGCGGTTGTATTCGCGACGCTTCTCGATGCGCGTCTGCGCGTAGGCGATGAGGTTCTGGATCATGGCGAGGCTCCTTGCCGCTCCCCAAGTAGCGGCTGAATGGTTGTTCCTCCCTGACAAGCCAAAGATATGCAACGATGTGTGCAATGCAACATGGCATGTTGCATCGCAGCAATGCGCCGCGCGCATGGCCGGTTAATGCCGGCTTGCGAACCGCTGGAAGCCGACAAGCATCTCCTGCATGCATCGTCGCGCCTCTGTAGCAGCGAGCATCGCCTCTACGTCCTCCGGCTTCTTGCCGAGCAGCGCGATCTCGAATTCGTCGCCGGCAAAGACATCAAACGACATGGTATTCAGTATTTCGCGCAGCGCTGTGCGGGACGTCAGCGAGCGCGGCGAGGCGTGGACGAGCATCGCCGGCTTGCCCACCGCCGCCTCGCCCGACACCAGCCAGTCGAGTGCGTTCTTCAGACCGCCGGGCACGCCATGCGCATATTCCGGACAGGCAATGACGATGCCATCGGAGCGCCCGACCAAGTCGGCCAGCCTCAGGACCTCCGCTGTCGGCGTCTGCTCGTCGTCCGGGTTGAAGATCGGCAATTTGCCGAGCCCGTCATAGATTTCGAGCCTGCAGCCATCAGGCGCGCAGTCGCGCATGGCGAGAAGCAGCGCGCTGTTGGTGGAGACTGCGCGCAGGCTGCCCGACAATCCGAGAAAATTCACAGGGGTTGCGCCTACCAAAGGGTCTGCTTGTAGGCCTCGTCGAGCCGGCGGTCGGTCTCAGCGGCCGACTGGTCGACGGCCATCTGGTCGCGCAGGATTTCGCCGAGAGTCGGCATGGAGCCGCGGTCGGGCCAGCTTTCAGGCTTCCACAGTTCGGAACGCATGAAGGCCTTGGCGCAATGCATGTAGGCCGCCTTCACCGTGACCACGACCACGCTGATCGGCGGCTTGCCCTCGACCGCCAGGCGCTCGCGCAAGACGGCATCGGTGGTGATCCTCGCCTCGCCGTTGACGCGCAGCGTCTCGTTCATGCCGGGGATGAGGAAGAGCAGGCCGACGGCCGGATTGACGACGATGTTCTCCAGCGTGTCGAGCCGGTTGTTGCCCGGGCGGTCGGGTATGGCGATGGTGTTGTCGTCGAGCACCGTTGCGAAGCCCGGCTTGTCGCCCTTGGGCGTCACGTCGGCATTGCCCTGGCCGTCCGACGAGGCGATCAGCACGAACGGGCTCCTGGCGATGAAGGAACGGCAATGGCGGTCGAGCCGCTTCAGCTCCTTGCGGAGAGCGGCGTCATGGACGGGCTTGTAGAGACTGCGCAGCTCTTCATGCGAGGTGATAAAGTCCATGATCCCCTCCGGCTACTTCTTCTGGAGCTTCTCGTCGAGTGAATGGCGCATGATGAGCGGCATCTGGCTGAAGGTGAAGACCAGCGTGATCGGCATGATGCCCCATACCTTGAAGGCGACCCAGGCATCGGTCGAGAAGGAGCGCCAGACGATCTCGTTGACGACTGCCAGGAAGATGAAGAACAGGCCCCAGCGCAGCGTCAGCTTGCGCCAGCCTTCGGCGTCGAGACTGAAGGCGGAATCGAAGACGTAGCCGAGCAGCGACCTGCCGAACCACAGCCCGCCGAGCAGCACGGTGCCGAACAGCGTGTTGATGATGGTCGGCTTCATCTTGATGAAGACGTCGTCCTGCAGATAGAGCGTCAGCCCGCCGAAGACGAAGACGACGACGCCCGACACCAGCGGCATGATCGGCAGGGTGCGGGTGAGTGCCCAGGAGACGGCCAGCGCGATGGCGGTGGCGATCATGAACAGCCCGGTGGCGATGAAGATCGGCCCGCCGAAGGCGGCGAGCGCCGGAAACCGCTCGGCCAGCCATTCGCCGCGCGCATTGGCGAAGAAGAAGACAACCAGCGGCCCGAGCTCCAGAGCGAGCTTCAGCAGCGGGTTTATTTCCTTTTTCCTGGGGTCGCCGGGTTCGCGTTCGAGGATCGGTGGGTTCATGGGCGCTCAAGAAACTCCTGCGATCGCCTTGGCGAAATCGCTTGCGGAAAAGGGTTCGAGGTCGTCGATCTGCTCGCCGACGCCGATGAAATAGACCGGCAGTTTGTGCTTGGCCGCGATCGCAACAAGGATGCCGCCGCGCGCGGTGCCGTCAAGCTTGGTCATCACCAGGCCGCTGACGCCGGCCACGTTGCGGAAGATCTCCACCTGGTTGAGCGCGTTCTGGCCGGTCGTCGCGTCGACGGTCTGCAGCACCGTATGCGGCGCATCCGGATCGTGCTTGCCGAGCACGCGCACGATCTTCTCCAGTTCCGCCATCAGCTCGACCTTGTTCTGGAGCCGGCCGGCGGTATCGATGATGAGCACGTCCGAGCCGGCGGCCTTGGCCTTCTCGTAGGCTTCGAAGGCGAGGCCGGCGGCATCGGCGCCGAGTTTCGAGGAGATGACGGTCGAGCCGGTGCGCTCGCCCCAGATCTTCAGCTGCTCGATGGCCGCGGCGCGGAATGTGTCGCCGGCGGCAAGCATCACCTTCAGTCCGCCGGCGGTGAGTTTCGCCGCGAGCTTGCCGATTGTGGTTGTCTTGCCCGTGCCATTGACGCCGACCACCAGGACCACATGCGGCTTGATCCGGAGGTCAAGCTCCAGCGGCCTGGCCACCGGGGTCAGCACCTTCTCGATTTCGGCCGCCATGATGGCGCGCACGTCGGCGTCGGACACGTCACGGCCATAGCGGGCGGCCGACAGCGCATCGGTAACGCGAAGTGCGGTCTCCATGCCGAGATCGGCGCGGATCAGTACGTCCTCCAGATCCTGCAGCGTTTCCTCGTCGAGCCGCTTTTTGGTGAAGACGCCGGCGATGTTGCCGGTCAGTTCGCGCGAGGAACGGGCGAGACCCTGGCTGAGGCGCTGGAACCAAGAAGGCTTCGGCGCTTCAGGCGCAGAGGCAATGACAAGCTCAGCCGCTTGTCCAACGGTCCTTCCGACGGTGACCTTGCCGGGAGTGCTTCGAATCTCAGGAGGCACCGGCTGAGAGGGCTGCGGCTCGGGAACGTATTCGGGGACCGCCGGCTCGACTTCGGGCGGCACGGTCGAAGGAATCTCGGCGGGGGCGGGCGTTTCCGGCAGGTCAGGAGAGGGAGGCACTTCCCGTGGCCGTTCCGGCTCCGGCTGCGTCGGAATTTCTGGCGGCGAGTAGGGCGGAGCCTCCGGCTGCGGAGCCGGTGGCGTTTCCGGAGGAAGGTGTGGGGTCTCGGGGGGCGAAGCCGGCGGGGTTTCGGGCGGAGCCGGCGGCTCGACAGGCGTCGGCGTATCGGGCGCTTCGCCGAACGAAAAGACCTTTCGGAAAAAACCCAGCGCCATCTGGTTCAGGCAGCCCGGTCGCGCGTGTCGGCGGCAGGCGCGGCGAGCAGCCGTTCGCGGTCGTGGCCGGTGACGACTGCCGCGACGATGTCGCCAGGCTGCCCCGCGTCGAGCGCCGTCAGCGTGAAACCCTCCGTGCGGCCGAGGCCGTCGCGTTCGATCAGCACGGACTGCTGCGTGCCGGCAAGCGATGCGAGATGCTTCGCGTAGGCATGCTCACCCTCGGCGCGCAGACGTGCGGCGCGTTGCTTGACGATTTCGCGGCGGAGCTGCGGCATGCGGGCGGCGGGCGTGCCTTCGCGCGGCGAGAAGGGGAAGACGTGCAAATGCGTCAGGCCGCATTCTTCGACGATTTTGAGCGAATTATCGAACATCGCCTCGGTCTCGGTCGGGAAGCCGGCGATGATGTCGGCGCCGAACACTATGTCCGGACGCAAAGCGCGGACCTCGGCACAGAAGCGGATGGAGTCGTCGCGCAAATGGCGGCGCTTCATGCGCTTCAAAATCATGTCGTCGCCGGATTGCAACGAGAGATGCAGATGCGGCATCAGCCGCCTTTCGGTGGCGATGGCCTCCATCAACTCATCATCGGCTTCGATGGAATCGATCGAGGAAAGGCGCAAGCGCCTGACGTCCGGCGCCTGGCGCAGGATCGTTTTTACCAGCCTGCCGAGCTTGGGGCTGCCCGGCAGGTCGCCGCCATAGCTGGTGAGATCGACGCCGGACAGCACGATCTCGGCATAACCGTTGCCGGAGAGCCGCTTCACCTGCTCCACGACCGCTCCCATCGGTACGGAGCGCGAATTGCCGCGGCCGTAGGGGATGATGCAGAAGGTGCAGCGGTGGTCGCAGCCGTTCTGCACCTGCACGAAGGCGCGGGCGCGCCCCTCGATGGCGTCGACCATGTGCGAGGCGGTCTCGCGCACCGAGAAGATGTCGTTGACGCGGGCCTTCTCGAAATCGTTGACGCCGAAGTCGGGGAGTGCGCGGTAGTTGTGGCTTTTCAGCTTCTCCTCGTTGCCGAGCACGAGGTCGACCTCGTCCATGGCGGAAAAACTTGCCGGATCGGTCTGCGCCGCGCAGCCGGTGACGATGATCCTGGCGTTCGGATTCTCGCGGCGCGCCTTGCGGATCGACTGCCTGGCCTGGCGCACGGCCTCGGCGGTGACCGCGCAGGTGTTGAAGATCACCGCGCCGTCCTTCAATTCGCCCAGGCCGGCGGCCGTCGCCTCACGGCGCATGACTTCCGACTCGTAGGTGTTCAGCCGGCAGCCGAAGGTGACGATCTCGACGCTCATCACGCCGCGCTTTCGGTGTCGCGCGCCCAGGCGCCCGTCGCCGGATCGAAGCTGCCGGAAAATTCCCATTCCGCCGGACCGGTCATGATGACGTGATCATCATCGCGCCAGTCGATGTGGAGCGGGCCACCAGGTACGGTGATCGTAACCCGGCGGCCAGTGCGGCCGGTGCGCGCGGCGCTGGCGGCGACGGCGCAGGCGGCTGAACCGCAGGCGCGGGTGAGCCCGGCGCCGCGCTCCCAGGTGCGGATGATGATCGTTTCGGGAGAGGTGACATGGGCGATCGAGATGTTGGCGCGCTCCGGGAAAATCGGGTGGTTTTCGAGCATCGGGCCGAAGCGGTCGAGCGCATAGGTCCAGACGTCGTCGTCGACCCAAAAGATCGCGTGTGGGTTGCCCATATTGGCGACCGAAGGCGAATGCAGCACCGGCGCGTCGATCGGGCCGACCTGCAGCTCGATGGCGCGCGTGTCGCGGAACTCCTCGGCGAGCGGGATGTCCTGCCAGCCGAAACGCGGCACGCCCATGTCGACCGAGATCGACCCGTCGGCGTGTTCCTCGGCGGTCAGGATGCCCGCGATCGTCTCGAAGGTGAACAGCTTCTGGCCGGTTTCGGCGGCGAGCGCCTGCACCACGCAGCGCATGCCGTTGCCGCAGGCCTGCGCCATCGAACCGTCGGAGTTGATGATCTCTATGTAGTTAGCAGTGCCTGGCGTCCTCGGATCGTGGATCGCCATGATCTGGTCGAACTTGGTTGCCGGATCGGCGTTGAGCGCGACCGCCGCGGCTGGGGTGACGCGGTCGGCGCGGCCGCGCATGTCGGCGACGATGATCTCGTTGCCGAGCCCGTTCATCCTGGCGAAGGGGGCCGCGTTGGCCATGGAGCAAAGCTTCCGCTGGTCTTTCCGGCGCTATATGGCCGAACCGACCGCGAATTACCAGTGCGGGAAAGTCGCGCTCGCCGCCCGTTGCGTCAGGTCACGGCGAAGAGGCCGAGCGCCAGCCGGGCAGGTCGGGGATGTTCCCGACCGCCGTCCTGGCGCAAGCGTTCCGCCGGTGTGGAGGCCAGCAGGCGGCGATTACCGCGCTATGCTCGGCGTGCAGGGGGACGCCCGATCATGCCGATGAAACGCACCAGAACGCCGTGGATGAAGGCCGAGGATTTCGGTCGTTCACTGCCCAGAGGCATCGGCATCAATCTGCTCGTACCGGAGATCGGCCCGATGGAGGCGTTCTGCCGCGACGTGCTGGGTGCTGATATCGTCTATGCCGACGAAGATTTCGCTGCCGTCACGCTCCTCGGGTCGGTCTTCATGCTGCACGCCGACCATTCCTATTCCGACAATCCGATGAGCGGTGTGATCGAGGGCGTCGAGCAGCGCGGCACAGGGCTGGAGATACGCATCTACGGGCTCGATCCGGACGCCGTCGAAGCGCGGGCGCGCGAGCAGGGGCACCATGTTCTTGCCGGTTCGCTCGACAAGCCGCATGGATTGCGCGAGTGCCATATTGTCGGCCCCAGCTTCTATGTCTTCGTGCCCAGCGTGGCGATTGGCGGCTGAATCGAGGCCGGATTGCCGGGATTTGCCGGGATAATTTTGCAACAAACCTCGCCGCAAACCGTATTTTAACCATATCTGGCTGAAATTTGGCCACCTTCACCGGCTTGATGGTGGTGGAAAGATTGTTCCTGGAGCGCCGACGGCTGTCTGGCGGAGGGTGTTATGGCTTTTTCAAAGACCGGCCTTGTTGCGGTTTCGCTGGCGGCCCTGCTTGCGGCGGGCTGCTCGAGCACCCGCTTCACGTCCATGAACGACCAGCCGGCGCCGCTGTCGCCCGCTCCATCCGGCAACGTGACCGCCTCCACGACGCTGCCGCCGCCGGCCACGCCGGCGGATCCGGCGAGCTTCCCCGCGGCGCCTGGCGAATCCACCGACGTCGCCTCGATCAATCCCGGAGCAGACCCGGCGGCGGCTGCACCCGATATCACGACAGGCAGCGTGGTCGGCGCGTGGAATGCGTCGGTCTCCGGCCAAAGCTGCCAGTTGATAACGTCGCTGACCAAGCTAGGCTCGAACAATCGCGCGGCGTCGCGGCAGTGCGCTGCCCCGGTCAACGGCGTCAAGGCATGGAACGTCGCCGGCAAGCAGCTCTCGCTCTATGACGAAAGCGGATCGGTCGTCGCCCGGCTCTACTCGTCGGGCCCGGAAAAATTCGATGGACAGACCTCGACCGGATTGCCTATCTCGCTTAACCGGTAGACCGTTCCTTCCACACGTCGTTTCATGACCGATGCATCTGCGTGACGGCCTCGAGCCGCATCCGACCCTCGCGCAGCGTTATGCGCATCGCGTGGAGATCGGCGAAGTCTCCGACGATGGCGAGCAGCGCAAGGTCGTCGCGGCGCTCGACCGGCTCATCGACGAGATCAGGACCAAGCGGCTGCAGCGCAAGTCGAGCGCTCTGGGCTGGCTGTTCGCCAAGAACCGCGCCGCTACGGAGGCCGTGACCGGTCTCTACATCCATGGCGGTGTCGGGCGCGGCAAGACCATGCTGATGGACCTTTTCTTCGACACCGTGCCGGTGAGGCGCAAGCGGCGCGTGCATTTCAACGCCTTCATGGCCGACGTGCAGGACCGCATCCAGAAGCACCGGCTGGCGCGCAAGAACGGCGCGGCGAAGGAAGACGACCCTATCCCGCCAGTCGCCAGGGCGCTCGCCGAAGAGGCCTGGGTGCTCTGCTTCGACGAGTTCTCCGTCACCGACATCGCCGACGCGATGATCCTGTCGCGGCTGTTCTCGGCGCTGTTTGCCAGCGGCGTGGTGCTGGTCGCGACCTCCAATTTGGCGCCCGACGACCTCTATCGCGACGGGCTCAACCGCCAGCTCTTCCTGCCCTTCATCAGCCTGCTGAAGCGCCATGCCAAGGTGATGCCGCTCGATTCTCCCACCGACTACCGGATGGAGAAGCTGAACCGAATGCCGGTTTATCTGACGCCGATCACCGCCGAGACGGATCGGCTCATGGACGAGGCGTGGGAGGTGGTGACGCGCGGCGCTCCCGCCCGGCCCGAGGCGCTGACGGTCAAGGGGAGGCAGGTGTCGGTGCCGCGGGTGGCGGGCGGTGCGGCGCGCTTCGCCTTCGCCGATCTGTGCGACGCCCCGCTCGGCGCGAGAGACTACCTTGCGATCGCCGCACGCTATTCGACTGTCTTCATTGATCGCATTCCGGTGCTCGACCAGACGCGACGCAACCCGTCGAAACGCTTCATCCTTCTTGTCGATACGCTTTACGACAGCCATTCGCGCCTGTTCGTCAGCGCGGAAGCGCAGCCGCAGGAGCTCTATCGGGGCCGTCCCGGCGTCACGGAAGCCTTCGAGTTCGACCGCACCGTGTCCCGGCTGATCGAGATGCAGAGCCGCGAATGGCTGGACGGCTGGGCGGAACGGGCGCGCGCAGAGCCCGGTCGCGGCAAGCTGGAAAGCCAAAACTCGAAGGTTGCCACGCCGGTCCCCCAGAATTGATGACAGTTTTGTGAAGCTGTTTTGACGTTTACGTAAATGCATTTCAATCTAACCGATTGAAAACATTCACCCAAAAATAATCGTTTGAATTTTTTCCGGTGCGGCGCTATTGCCAAGCGCGAATTTTCGGCATTGCCTCTTTCTCTTTGGCCTCTCGCACTTCACCGGGCCATCCGCCCGGTTCCGGATTAAGGGAAAAATCCTCACATGGCACGCAACAAGATTGCCCTCATCGGCTCCGGCATGATCGGCGGCACGCTCGCCCACCTCATCGGCCTCAAGGATCTCGGCGACGTCGTCCTCTTCGACATCGCCGAGGGCATTCCGCAGGGCAAGGGGCTGGACATTGCCCAGTCCTCGCCGGTCGAGGGCTTCGACGCGCGCTATGTCGGCGTCAACGACTATGCCGGCATCGAGGGCGCGGACGTCTGCATCGTCACGGCCGGCGTGCCGAGGAAGCCCGGCATGAGCCGCGACGACCTGATCGGCGTCAACCTCAAGGTCATGGAGCAGGTTGGCGCTGGCATCCGCAAATACGCGCCCAAGGCCTTCGTCATCTGCATCACCAACCCGCTCGACGCTATGGTCTGGGCGCTGCAGAAATTCTCGGGCCTGCCCAAGACGCATGTCGTGGGCATGGCCGGCGTCCTAGACTCGGCGCGCTTCCGCCACTTCCTCGCCGAGGAATTCAAGGTCTCGGTCGAGGACGTGACGGCCTTCGTGCTCGGCGGTCACGGCGACACGATGGTGCCGCTGGTGCGCTATTCGACCGTTGCAGGCATTCCCCTGCCCGACCTCATCAAGATGGGCTGGACCTCCAAGGAGAAGCTCGACCAGATCGTGCAGCGCACCCGCGACGGCGGCGCCGAGATCGTTGGCCTGCTCAAGACCGGTTCGGCCTACTACGCGCCGGCCGCTTCCGGCATCCAGATGGCGGAGGCCTATCTCAAGGACAAGAAGCGCGTGCTGCCCTGCGCCGCGCACCTGTCGGGCCAATACGGGGTCAAGAACCTCTATGTCGGCGTGCCGACGGTGATCGGCGCCGGCGGCGTCGAGCGCGTCATCGAGATCGACCTCAACAAGGCCGAGCAGAAGATGTTCGAGAAGTCGGTCGAATCCGTGCAGACGCTGTGCGAGGCCTGCGTGAAGATCGCGCCGAACCTGGCCAAGAAATAAGCTGGCGAAGAAGTAAGGACGCGGCCATGAACATCCATGAGTATCAGGGCAAGCAGCTCCTGAAGTCCTTTGGCGCGCCGGTCGCCGAGGGGGTTCCCGTCTTCAGCGCGGGCGAGGCTGAAGCCGCGGCCAAGAAGCTGCCCGGCCCGCTTTATGTGGTGAAGAGCCAGATCCATGCCGGCGGCCGCGGCAAGGGCAAGTTCAAGGAGCTGTCGCCGGACGCCAAGGGCGGTGTGCGGCTGGCGAAGTCGGTCGCCGATGTGGTGACCAACGTCAACGAGATGCTCGGCAACACGCTGGTCACAAAGCAGACCGGCCCATCAGGCAAGCAGGTCAACCGCCTCTACATCGAGGACGGCGCCGACATCGACCGCGAACTCTATCTGTCGCTGCTGGTCGACCGCACGGTCGGCCGCGTCGCCTTCGTCGTGTCGACCGAAGGCGGCATGGACATCGAGGCGGTGGCGCACGACACGCCGGAGAAGATCGTCACCGTGGCGATCGACCCCGAAAAGGGCGTGACGCAAGCCGAGCTGAAGGCGCTGAACGCCGCGCTTAAGCTCGACGGCGACGCCGCCAAGGACGGCGAGACGCTGTTCCCGATCCTCTACAAGGCCTTCACCGAGAAGGACATGAGCCTGCTCGAGGTCAACCCGCTGATCGTCATGAAGGACGGCCGGCTGCGCGTGCTCGACGCCAAGGTGTCGTTCGACAACAACGCGCTGTTTCGCCATCCCGAGATTCTCGAACTGCGTGACACGACCGAGGAGGACGAGAAGGAAATCGAGGCTTCGAAATACGACCTCGCCTATGTCGCGCTCGACGGCAATATCGGCTGCATGGTGAACGGCGCCGGGCTTGCGATGGCCACCATGGACATCATCAAGCTCTACGGCGCCGAGCCGGCGAACTTCCTCGACGTCGGCGGCGGCGCTTCCAAGGAGAAGGTCACGGCGGCGTTCAAGATCATCACCGCCGACCCCGCCGTAAAGGGCATCCTGATCAACATCTTCGGCGGCATCATGAAATGCGACATCATCGCCGAAGGCGTGATCGCAGCGGTGAAGGAAGTCGGGCTGAAGGTGCCGCTGGTGGTCAGGCTCGAAGGCACCAACGCGGACCTCGGCAAGAAGATCATCAACGAGAGCGGGCTGAACGTGGTGTCGGCCGACGACCTCGACGATGCGGCCAAGAAGATCGTCGCGGCGGTGAGGGGTTGAACGATTACACATAATCGCACATATTCTGACTGTGTGATTATGTGGAGATGGCAAGATGAAGAATGTGACGCTTGCAATCGACGAGGCACTTCTCGAACGCGCGCGCGGCTTGGCCGAACGACGCAAGACGTCCCTCAATGCGATGGTGCGGTCCTTGCTCGCGCATGAGGTAGAGCAGGAAGACCGGATCGCCTGGGCGCGGGAAGGTATGCGGAAACTTATAGAGGAAAAGCAGAAGAAGGGGGAAAGCGGCCCACCCTTTACGTGGAACCGCGACGAAATCTATGCCGAACGAGAAGATCGAATCATTTCTCGACTCGAACGTCCTCCTCTACGCGGCTTCGGAGAGGACTCGTGATCCGCGTCGTTTCGACATCGCCCTTGATCTCGTCCTTCGGACGCTGTTCGGCGTTTCGGGCCAAAGTCTTGCCGAGTTCGCTAATGTCTCGCGGCACAAGAAGCTTCTCGAAGAGCACGAACTTGATCGCTGGCTGCTGTTTCTCGGCACTTTTCCTTTCGTGCCAGTCGATCAGGACTATGTCGCGGCGGGTCTTGCAATGGCCCGCCGCTACCGGCTCAGCTACTACGACGCGGCGTTGCTTGGCGCGGCCGAGCGCCTCGGGGCGCCGGTTTTCTACACGGAAGACCTCAACCACGGCCAGGTCTACGGCACGGTCCGGGCAATTAATCCTTTCCTTTGACAGCTGAATTGCAAGGACACATCGCTTCATGTCCATTCTCGTCGACAAGAATACCAAGGTTCTCGTACAGGGCCTGACCGGCAACACCGGCTCGTTCCATACCGAGCAGGCGCTGGCCTATCACGGCACCAAGATGGTCGGCGGCATTCACCCGAAAAAGGGCGGCACGTTCTGGGACGGCAGCGTCTCGCTGCCGATCTTCGCCACCGTCGCCGAGGGCAAGGCCAAGACCGGGGCAAATGCCTCGGTCGTCTATGTGCCGCCGGCCGGCGCCGCCGCGGCCATCATCGAGGCGATCGAGGCGGAAATCCCGCTCATAGTCTGCATCACCGAGGGCATCCCGGTGATCGACATGATCAAGGTGAAGGCCAGGCTCGACCGCTCGGCATCGCGCCTCATTGGTCCGAACTGCCCCGGCGTGGTGACGCCCGACGAGTGCAAGATCGGCATCATGCCCGGCAACATCTTCCGCAAGGGTTCGGTGGGCGTTGTTTCGCGCTCGGGAACGCTTACCTATGAGGCAGTGTTCCAGACCACGAATGAAGGGCTCGGCCAGTCCACCGCCGTCGGCATCGGCGGCGATCCGGTCAAGGGCACGGAGTTCATCGACATATTGGAGATGTTCCTCGCCGACGACGAGACCAAGTCGATCATCATGATCGGCGAGATCGGCGGCTCGGCCGAGGAAGACGCGGCGCAGTTCCTGATCGACGAGGCAAAGCGCGGCAGGAAGAAGCCGATGGCCGGCTTCATCGCCGGACGCACGGCGCCTCCCGGCAGGACCATGGGTCACGCGGGCGCGGTGATCTCCGGCGGCAAGGGCGGCGCGGAAGACAAGATCGCGGCGATGGAGGCGGCGGGCATCAAGGTCTCGCCTTCGCCGGCGCGGCTGGGAAAGACCCTGGTCGAGGCGATCAAGGGATAAGAAATCAGGGAGTAGGGAATAGTGAGCAGGGAAAAGCGAAGGTAAGGAACGCCGCGGCAAGGCGGTGCAGAACTGTAACCGATCACTATTCCCTACTCTCTATTCACTCCCCTCAAAGGAGACGGAGCGGCGCTCCGACAGGCAAAAATGGCACGGCAAGATCAGGCCAACGACGAGTTCTCTCTCACCTCCTTTCTCTATGGCGGCAATGCCGACTATCTCGAGCAGCTGCAGGCTGCCTGGGAAGACGATCCGCAGTCGGTCGATCCGCAGTGGCAGGATTTCTTCGCCGCTCTGAAGGACGACGCGATCGACGTCAGGAAGAACGCCAAGGGCGCGTCCTGGTCGAAGCCCTCATGGCCGATGCAGGCGAATGGCGAGCTGGTTTCGGCCCTCGACGGCGACTGGGGCCTGGTCGAGAAGCACATCGAGAAGAAGGTCAAGGACAAGTCCGCGTCCGGCGGCGTGGCGCTCTCCGACGCCGACCTGCTGCAGGCGACGCGCGATTCGGTGCGCGCCATCATGATGATCCGCGCCTTCCGCATGCGCGGCCATCTGCACGCCAACCTCGACCCGCTGGGCATCGCCAAGCCGCTCGAGGACTACAACGAACTGTCGCCGGAGAACTATGGCTTCACGGAAGCCGACCTCGACCGGCCGATCTTCATCGACCATGTGCTGGGGCTGGAATACGCCACCATCCGCCAGATGATGGACATCCTGAAGCGGACATACTGCTCCACGCTCGGCGTCGAATTCATGCACATCTCCGACCCCGAGGAGAAGGGCTGGATCCAGGAGCGCATAGAGGGGCCTGACAAGGGCATCGAGTTCTCCAAGCGCGGCAAGATCGCGATCCTGCAGAAGCTTATCGAATCGGAGGGCTTCGAGCAGTTCATCGACGTCAAGTACAAGGGCACCAAACGTTTCGGGCTTGACGGCGGCGAGTCGCTGATCCCGGCGCTCGAGCAGATCATCAAGCGCGGCGGCGCGCTCGGCATGCGGGAGATCGTGCTCGGCATGGCCCATCGCGGCCGCCTGAACGTGCTCTCCCAGGTGATGGGAAAGCCGCACCGCGCCATCTTCCACGAATTCAAGGGCGGCTCCTACGCGCCTGACGACGTCGAGGGCTCGGGCGACGTCAAGTATCACCTCGGCGCTTCCTCCGACCGCGAGTTCGACGGCAACAAGGTGCATCTCTCGCTTACCGCCAATCCGTCGCACCTGGAGATCGTCAATCCGGTGGTGATGGGCAAGGCGCGCGCCAAGCAGGACCAGATATTCGGCCGCACGCGTGAGGAGATCGTGCCGCTCGAGGAGCGCGCCAAGGTGCTGCCGCTGCTGCTGCACGGCGACGCCGCCTTCGCCGGCCAGGGCGTGGTGGCCGAGTGCCTCGGCCTGTCGGGCCTGCGCGGACACCGGGTCGCCGGCACGCTGCACTTCATCATCAACAACCAGATCGGCTTCACCACCAATCCGCGCTTCTCGCGGTCGTCGCCCTATCCGTCCGACGTCGCCAAGATGATCGAGGCGCCGATCTTCCACGTGAACGGCGACGATCCGGAAGCCGTGGTCTACGCAGCCAAGGTGGCGACCGAGTTCCGCATGAAGTTCCACAAGCCCGTGGTGGTCGACATGTTCTGCTACCGCCGCTTCGGGCACAATGAGGGCGACGAGCCGGCCTTCACGCAGCCGATCATGTACCGCAAGATCCGCACCCAGAAGACGACCGGCGCGATCTACGGCGAGCGGCTGGTCGCGGAGGGCCATATCACCCAGGAAGAGATAGACAGGATGCGGGCCGACTGGCGCGCGCATCTGGAATCGGAATGGGAAGTGGGACAGGCCTACAAGCCCAACAAGGCCGACTGGCTGGACGGCGCCTGGTCGGGCCTGAGGGCCGCCGACAACGAGGACGAGCTCAGGCGCGGCAAGACCGCCGTGCCGGTCAAGACGCTGAAGGAGATCGGCAAGAAGCTCACCGACGTGCCAAAGGATTTCGAGGTCCACAGGACGATCGGCCGCTTCCTCGAGACGCGGCGCGGCATGATCGACACCGGCGAGGGCATCGACTGGTCTACCGCCGAAGCGCTCGCTCTCGCCTCTATCCTGCTCGACGGCAACCCGGTCAGGCTGTCCGGGCAGGATTCGGAGCGCGGCACCTTCTCGCAGCGCCATTCCGTGCTCTACGACCAGCGCGACGAGACGCGCTACATCCCGCTAAACAACCTCTCGGCGGCGCAGGCCGGCTTCGAGGTGATCAACTCGATGCTGTCGGAAGAGGCCGTGCTCGGCTTCGAATATGGCTACTCGCTGGCGCAGCCCAACGCGCTGACGCTGTGGGAGGCGCAGTTCGGCGATTTCGCCAACGGCGCGCAGGTGGTGTTCGATCAGTTCATCTCCAGCGGCGAGCGCAAGTGGCTGAGGATGTCTGGCCTCGTCTGCCTCTTGCCGCACGGCTATGAGGGGCAGGGTCCCGAGCATTCCTCGGCTAGGCTGGAGCGCTTCCTGCAGCTCTGCGCGGAAGACAATATGCAGGTCGCGAACTGCACGACGCCGGCGAACTACTTCCACATCCTGCGCCGGCAGATGAAGCGTGACTTCCGCAAGCCGCTGATCCTGATGACGCCGAAGTCGCTGCTGCGCCACAAGCGCGCCGTGTCGACGCTGGCCGAGATGTCTGGCGAATCGGCCTTCCACCGCCTGCTCTGGGACGACGCGCAACTGCTCGGCAACCAGCAGGTCAAGCTGGTCAAGGACTCCAAGATCCGCCGCGTCGTGCTGTGCTCGGGCAAGGTCTATTACGACCTCTACGAGGAACGCGAGAAGCGCGGCATCAACGACGTCTACCTGCTGCGCGTCGAGCAGCTCTATCCGTTCCCGGCCAAGGCGCTGATCACCGAGCTCAGCCGCTTCCGCAACGCCGAGATGGCGTGGTGCCAGGAGGAGCCCAAGAACATGGGAGCCTGGTCCTTCATCGACCCCTATCTCGAATGGGTGCTCGCCCATATCGACGCCAAGCACCAGCGCGTGCGCTATACCGGCCGCCCGGCGGCGGCCTCGCCCGCCACCGGCCTGATGTCGAAGCATTTGGCGCAGATCGCCGCTTTCCTCGAAGACGCGCTCGGCGAATAGCTAGAAACCAAGGCAGAACGGACAGGCAGGACCAGAAACGATGGCTACCGAAATCCGCGTTCCCACCCTCGGCGAATCCGTCACCGAGGCCACCGTCGGCAAGTGGTTCAAGAAGGTGGGCGACGCCATTGCCGCCGACGAGCCCATCGTGGAGCTGGAAACCGACAAGGTGACCGTCGAGGTGCCGGCGCCTTCGGCCGGCACGCTGAGCGAGATAACCGTCGCGGAGGGCGACACGGTCGGGCTCGGCGCGCTGCTCGGCCAGATTTCCGCGGGCGCGGCCGCATCGGCAAAACCGGCTGCCAAGGCCGACGTAAAAACCGAGGCCAAGCCGGCGACCGTTGCGCAGGCCGCGGGGGCGTCTGGCGCCGACACCATGAAGGAGGCGGCCAAGAAGACGGCGGCCGTTGCCGGCGACGCCGGCGCGGTGGAAGAACGCAAGGCGCCGCCGGCGCCCGCCGCCGCCAAGCTGCTCGCGGAAGCCAACCTGTCGGTCGATCAGGTGACGGGATCGGGCAGGCGCGGGCAGGTTCTGAAGGGCGACGTGCTCGACGCCGTCGCCAAGGGCGCCCCGTCCCAGCCGGTCGAGACGCCGCGCGTGGCGGAGGTCGCCAAGGCGGCGCCTGCGCTATCTTCGAGCGACGACGCTTCGCGCGAGGAGCGCGTGAAGATGACGCGGCTGCGCCAGACCATCGCGCGCCGGCTCAAGGAAGCGCAGTCCACCGCGGCGATGCTGACGACCTTCAACGAGGTCGACATGTCGGCTGTCATGGCGATGCGGACCAAATACAAGGATGTCTTCGAGAAGAAGCACGGCGTGAAGCTCGGCTTCATGGGCTTCTTCACCAAGGCGGTGACGCATGCGCTGAAGGAAATCCCTTCGGTCAATGCCGAGATCGACGGCACCGACATCGTCTACAAGAACTATGCCCATATCGGCGTCGCCGTCGGCACCGACAAGGGCCTGGTCGTGCCTGTCGTGCGCGACGCCGACCAGATGTCCATCGCCGGGATCGAGAAGGAGATCGGCAGGCTCGGGCTCGCGGCGCGCGACGGCAAGCTGTCGGTCGCCGATATGCAGGGCGGCACGTTCACGATTTCGAACGGCGGCGTCTACGGCTCCCTGATGTCGACGCCGATCCTCAATGCGCCGCAGTCCGGCATTCTCGGCATGCACAAGATCCAGGACCGGCCGGTCGTGGTCGGCGGCCAGATCGTCATCCGCCCGATGATGTATCTGGCGCTCTCTTACGACCACCGCATCGTCGACGGCAAGGAAGCGGTGACCTTCCTGGTCCGCGTCAAGGAGAGCCTGGAGGATCCGGAACGTCTGGTGCTCGATCTCTGAGTAGAATTGCTTCACTGCGTTCGCGGCCTTTCGAGATAGGCAGCTTTGAAACGACATTCGCCTGCAACTGTCTCTAAAGCGAAGCGCCGCTTCGCGTGAGGAAGGTGATGACATGGAAGCCGCTGCCGCATCGACTGAAATCTGGATTCTCGGCTGGAGCGCCGTGCTGCTGCTCGTGCAGGTGGTCGCCCAGGCTACCGCCGCCTCGGACCTCGGGCCGACCTATCTTTTCAGCCCGCGCGACGAGCCGCGCGAGTCCAAAAGCGTCGTCGCCCGCCGGCTCTACCGGGCGCTGAAGAACCTGCTCGAAACCTACCCGGCCTTCATCGCGATCGTCGTCGCGCTTGTCGTCACCGGCAAGACAGGAGGCCTGGCCGCCACCGGTGCGTGGCTGTGGCTGGCTGCCCGCGTGGTCTATGTGTTGATTTACGCGGCAGGTATTCCCGTGGTGCGCACGCTGGTCTGGCTGGCGTCGATCGTCGGCCTTGTGCTGATGCTGATCGGGTTGATGACCTGACGGGGCACCGGTCGAGATGAGCGGGGCACGAAAAATTCTGCTCGTCACCGGCGGCGGCCGTGGCATCGGCGCGGCGACGTGCCGGCTAGGCGCCGCCGCGGGCTACCGCGTGGCGGTCAACTACGTATCCAACCACGCCGCGGCCGGAACGCTCGTCGAATCGATCCGGCAGGCGGGAGGAGAGGCCATCGCGGTGAAGGCCGACATGGCCAGCGAGTCGGACATCCTGACCATGTTCGAAACGGTCGACCGCGCCTTCGGGCGGCTCGATGCGCTGGTCAACAATGCCGGCGTCATCGACGTGCTTTCGCGCGTCGAAGAGATGAGCGCCGCCCGCATCGATCGGATGATGCGCGTCAATGTGACCGGCCCGATGCTTTGCGCCCGCGAGGCGGTGAAGCGCATGTCGACGAGACACGGTGGCAAGGGCGGCGCGATCGTCAATGTGTCGTCGATGGTTGCGGTGCTCGGCGCGGCCAACCAGTATGTCGACTACGCGGCGTCCAAGGGCGCGATCGATACGTTCACCATAGGCTTGGCGCGCGAAGTGGTCGCCGAAGGCATCCGCGTCAATGCGGTTCGGCCCGGCTTCGTCGATACCGACATCCACGCAAGCTCGGGCGACTCCGATCGGTTGAGATCGGTTCTGGACATTTTGCCGATGAAAAGGCCTGCGACTGCCGAAGAAGTTGCGCGCTCGATTGTCTTTCTTCTGTCGGAGGATTCATCCTATACGACAGGCGCAATCCTGAATGTAAGCGGCGGCCGCTAGGCCGGATACGAGGAACAACAGCATGGCTTATGATGTCGTCGTCATCGGAACCGGTCCGGGCGGATATGTCTGCGCCATCAAGGCCGCGCAGCTCGGCCTGAAGACGGCGGTCGTGGAGAAGAACGCGACGCTCGGCGGCACCTGCGTCAACATCGGCTGCATCCCGTCCAAGGCGCTGCTTTACGCATCCGAGATGTTTGCCGAAGCGCAGCATTCCTTCCCGGCGCTCGGGGTCGAGGTCGGCAAGCCGAAGCTCAACCTGAAGCAGATGCTGGCGCACAAGGACGTGACGGTCGAGCAGAACGTCAAGGGCCTCGATTTCCTGATGAAGAAGAACAAGATCGACGTCCATCGCGGCGCCGGCAGGATCATTGCAGCCGGAAAGATCTTGGTGACGGGCGAGGACGGCAAGACGGAAGAAATCGAGACGAAGAATATCGTCATCGCCACCGGCTCGGATGTTGCCGGCATTCCGGGCGTCGATGTTGTGTTCGACGAGAAGGTGGTCGTGTCGTCGACCGGCGCGCTCTCCTTCGACAAGGTGCCGGCGAGCCTCGTGGTGGTCGGCGGCGGCGTCATCGGCCTGGAGCTCGGCTCGGTCTGGGCGCGGCTTGGCGCCAAGGTCACCGTGGTCGAGTTCCTCGACACCATCCTCGGCGGCATGGACGGCGAGGTCGCCAAACAGTTCCAGCGCATGCTCGCCAAGCAGGGTTTCGACTTCAGGCTCGGCTGCAAGGTCACCGGCGTGAAGAAGGCGAAGAAGGGCGCGTCCGTCACCTTCGAGCCGGTAAAGGGCGGTGCGGCGGAGACGGTCGAGGCGGACGCCGTGCTGATCGCGACCGGCCGCAAGCCTTATACCGAGGGGCTCGGTCTTGCCGAGGCCGGCGTCGGGCTTGACGAGCGCGGGCGTGTGAAAACCGACGGCCATTTCCAGACGAACGTGCCGGGCATCTATGCGATCGGCGACGTGATCGCCGGGCCGATGCTCGCCCACAAGGCGGAGGACGAGGGCGTCGCGGTGGCCGAGATCATCGCCGGCCAGGCCGGCCACGTGAACTACGATGTCATCCCGAGCGTCGTCTACACCAGCCCGGAGATCGCCTCGGTCGGCAAGACCGAGGAGGAACTGAAGAAGGCCGGGATCGAATACAAGGCCGGGAAATTCCCCTTTTCCGCCAATGGCCGTGCGCGCGCCATGCTGCACACCGAGGGCTTCGTGAAGATCCTCGCCGACAAGGCGACCGACCGGGTGCTCGGCGCCCATATCGTCGGTTTCGGCGCCGGCGAGATGATCCATGAAGCCGCCGTGCTGATGGAGTTCGGCGGCTCGTCGGAGGATCTTGCGCGCACCTGCCACGCCCATCCGACCATGTCAGAATCGGTCAAGGAAGCGGCGCTCGCCACTTTCTTCAAGTCGATCCACATCTGAACGGGTCTTCCCGCCTTTGCGGGAATTGAAAGCTCCTGCAACGTAAGGTAGAGGTAGTGTGGCGATCCACCGGGATACGCAAGCTGCCGCACCTGCGGCAGGAGGCGTGTCAGGAGGTGATCGTCCCATCAGCTTTTCTGACTATATTGCGGTGCAAACTTGATGTAAGAGTCGCCGCCCTCTCTGCATGTACCCGGCGGAGCGGAATCGAATCGTTTGAACTCGGTGCGGCGCGGACCCATATCGAACATCATCGTCCGGGCTCGACCTTGCCTTGGGCGAGACCTGCGCAAGCGGATTAAGTTGGCAATGGCTAAGTACAGGTTTCACAAGCTGGCCGCGCTGGCGGTGCTCGTCGGCGTCGGCGCCTGGGTCGCGACCGGCGAATTCTCATCCGTGGGGAGCGCCCAGAACGAAGCGGCGGAGACGCCGTCCGTACCGGCCGAGCAGCCCGAGGCCGCGCTGAGG
Source organism: Mesorhizobium sp. KR9-304 (assembly GCF_040049215.1). Classification (NCBI taxonomy): domain Bacteria; kingdom Pseudomonadati; phylum Pseudomonadota; class Alphaproteobacteria; order Hyphomicrobiales; family Phyllobacteriaceae; genus Mesorhizobium; species Mesorhizobium sp. KR9-304. Next base: position 1,860,567 of record NZ_JBDZDN010000001.1, read on the forward strand.
ACGGTTGCCGTTGTCACGCCGCCGCGCATCATGCATGCGCGCGCGATACACGTTTCGGGCCATACCGAGGCGGAGAAGCGCGTGACGCTGGCCACCCGCGTCATGGGCGTCATCGAGAGCCTGCCGGTGAAGCAGGGCCAGCGCGTCGAGCGCGGCGATCTGGTGATGCGCCTCGACGCCGAGGACAAGGAAGCGGCGATCCGGATGGCCGAGAGCGTGGTGACGCAGCGGCAGGCCGAGGCCGACGCCGCTGAACGGCTGGTGGCCGGGGGCAACGCGCCGAAGCTTCAGGCCGACCAGGCCCGCGCGGCGCTCGCCACCGCCAGGTCGCAACTGGAGAATGCCAAGGCCGAGCTTGCCCAGTACGAGATATACGCGCCCTATAACGGCCTCATCGACCGGGTTCCCGTCCAGCGCGGCAGCACCATCCTGGCGGGCGCCGAGGTGGCGACGCTGATCAATCTGGACCCGCTGCTGGCCCTCGGCGAGGTGAGCGAACGCGACCTGCGCTATCTGGAACTGGGCGACACCGCCGACATCCGGCTGGTCGACGGAAAGGTCGTGAGGGGCACGCTGCGCTACATCAGCAGGGATGCTTCCTCGGCCACCCGAACCTTCCGCATCGAAGTCGCGATCCCCAACGAGAACAAGGAACTGCCGGCCGGCATGACCGCCGAGATCACGCTGCTTACCGAGCAGACCGACTCGGTCATGCTGCCGCGTTCGGTGGTGACGCTGGGCGCCAATGGAGATCTCGGCATCCGCGCGGTCGACAAGGACAACAAGGTCGTGTTCTTCCCGATAGACCTCGTCGACGACACGCCCAAGGGCCTGGTGCTGGCCGGAATTCCCGCAGACGCGCGCGTCATCGTCGCCGGGCAGGATCTGGTGACCGAGGGCAATGAGGTCAAGCCGGTCGAGGCCGACGCCGCCATGATCAAGAAATTGATCGGCGAAGCCACCGACGGAACCTGAGCCGGAAACGACGGAACATCCATGGATATCGTCAAGCTAGCGATCCGCAACGCACGTCTGACGCTTTCGGTCCTGCTGTTCCTGGTGATCGCGGGGGCGCTCGCCTATCAGTCGGTGCCCAAGGAAGCGGAACCCGACGTCGCCATCCCCATCATGTATGTGAGCCTTGTCTATCAGGGCATCTCGCCGGAGGACGCCGAGCGGTTGCTGCTGCGCCCGGTCGAGTCGCAGTTGAAGAGCCTCAAGGGGCTCAAGGAAATGAAGTCCAACGCCTTCCAGGGCGGCGCCAACGTGGTCGTGGAGTTCGATCCGTCGGTCGACCTCGGCGACGCGCTGATCGATACCCGCAACAAGGTGCAGGACGCCAAGCGCGACCTTCCGGACGGCGTCGAGGAGCCGACGGTCAACGAGGTCAATCTTTCCGAATTCCCTGTCGTCTTCGTGACGCTTTCGGGCGATATCCCCGAACGCGCGCTGACCGCGGCCGCCAAGACCCTGCGCGACCGTATCGAGGAGGTGCCGGGTGTCCTGGAGGGCGAAATCCAGGGCTCGCGCGACGAACTGGTCGAGGCGATCATCGATCCGGTGAAGCTCTCCTCCTACGGCCTGCAGCTCGACCAGCTGATTCAGGGCATCGGCGCTTCGAACAGCCTGGTCGCCGCCGGCGCGATCGAGGGCTCGGAGGGCAAGTACGCCGTCAAGGTGCCTGCGTTGATCGAAACGCCGGAGGATGTCGCCAACCTGCCGATCGTCGTCGGCGAGAATGCCGTGGTGCGGGTTCGCGACCTTGCCACGGTGCGTTCGACCTTCAAGGATGCCGAGACGATAGCCCGCATCGACGGCGAGAGCGCCATCACCATCGCCGTCAAGAAGCGCATCGGCGCCAATGTCGTCGAGACGATCGAGGGCGCCAAGGCGGTCGCCGAGCAATTCGTTTCACAGAACAAGCAGGTCCTCCCCGACCTGAAGGTCACGTACACCCAGGACAAGTCGGTGTTCGTCAACCAGCTGCTCAACGACCTGCAGAATCATGTGATCATCGCCGTCGTCCTGGTGTTCATCGTCATCCTGTACGCGCTGTCGGGCCGCGCCTCGATGCTGATCGGGCTGGCGATCCCGTCATCCTTCCTGATGGGCATCCTGTTGCTCGCGCTCATGGGCTACACGATCAACATGATCGTGCTGTTCTCGTTGATCCTGGCAGTCGGCATGCTGGTCGACGACGCCATCATTGTCACCGAATTCGCCGAACGCCGCATGTCCGAAGGCATGCCCAAGGAGCAGGCTTTCGAGCTGGCCGCCAAGCGCATGGCCGGCCCGGTGATCGCCGCCACGCTGACGCGCATCGCCGCCTTCTCCCCGTTGCTGTTCTGGCCGGGCATCGTCGGCGATTTCATGAAATACCTGCCGATCACGCTGATCGTGACGCTTGCCGCGTCCATGGCCTATGCGCTGATCTTCGCGCCGTCGATCGGCGCGCTCATAGGCAAGGCGCCGCTGCACGACGAGCACGACAACCGCGACGGCGTCTACATGGCCGTCGTCAAGAAGGCCGTGCATTATCCGATCACCGCCGTCGTGCTGACGATGTTTTTGCTCGGCGGCGGTATGTTCGCCTATGTGAAATTCGGTAACGGCGTCGAGTTCTTTCCCACGGTCGAGCCGGACTATGGCCTGCTTTACGTCCATGCTCGCGGCAATCTTTCGCTGGACGAGATGGACGCGGCGACGCGCATCGCTGAGCAGAGAATGCTTGGCTGGCCGGGCATCAAGTCGGTCCTGACCAAGGTCGGCAAGTCGCGCGGCGGAGAAGACATCCCCGAGGACGTGGTCGGCGTCATCAACTACGAGTTCATCGACTGGCGCGAGCGTAAGTCGGCGCACCACATCCTCGACGAATTGCGCGTGGCGATGGCCGGCATTCCCGGCGTCGATGTCGAGGTGCGCGTCCCCGACGCCGGCCCGCCGACCGGCAAGGCGATCCAGGTGCAGCTGTCGGCGACCGATCCGACCGGGCTGAACGATTATGCCAGGGAAGTCGCCGCTGCGGTCGCCAAGGTCCCCGGGGTCATCGACCTGTCCGACGGACTGCCGCCGCCCGGCGTTGACTGGGCGCTTGAGGTCGACCGTTCCAAAGCGGCGCAATATGGCGTCTCGCCGACCTCGGTCGGCACCGTCGTGCAGCTTGTCACCACCGGCCTGAAGCTCACCGACTACCGCCCGGCCGGTACGGACGACGCGGTCGATATCCGTTTGCGCCTGCCCGAGGACCGCCGCACGCTCTCGGCGCTCGACGATCTGCGCATCGAGACCGCTCAGGGCTCGGTGCCGATCTCGAACTTCGTCTCGCGCAAGCCGGAAAAGACCACGGGCGTGCTCAACCGCATCGACGCCAAGCGCACCATCACCATCCAGGCCAACGTTGCGTCCGGTTTCCAGGTCGCGGAGGTTCAGGCCGCGGTGAGCAAGGTCGTCGGCGACATGGCGAAGCCCGGCGTCGACTGGAAGCTGGCCGGCTCCAACGAGGACAGCGCCGAGGCCGGCGCCTTCCTGATAAACGCATTCGGCGCGGCGATCTTCCTGATCTTCGTCGTGCTCCTGGCGCAGTTCAACAAGTTCACCAGTGTGCTGCTCGTACTGACCTGCGTGGTCATGGCGGTGGTCGGCGCACTACTCGGCATACTGCTGACCGGGCAGACCTTCGTCATCGTCATGTCCGGCATCGGCTTCATCGCGCTAGCCGGCGTGGTGGTGAACAACAACATCGTTCTGATCGACACCTACGACCGCCTGCGCGAAGAGGGCTGGGACAAGGAGGAGGCGGTGCTGCAGACCTGCCGCGAGCGTGCCCGCCCCGTCGTCCTTACTGCGCTATCGGCCATCCTCGGCGTGCTGCCGATCGCCTTCGGCCTCGGTCTCGAGATCTTCCACCACGAGATGACGATCAATGCGCCATCGACGCAATGGTGGATCGCGCTTTCCTCGGCGATCGTGTTCGGCCTGGCGTTTGCCACCGTGCTGACGCTGGTCGTCACGCCATCGATGCTGATGATCTTCACGCGCAGCAAGAACAGCCGCTTCTACGCATTTTTCCGGCGCCTGTTCCGCCGCGACGGCAAGCCGGCTGGCGCTGTCGCCGAAGGCAAGCCGTCCGGTGCGGCCGCGATCGCCTATCCCAAGGCTGCCGAGTAGCAGCCCCGGTATAGGCGTTGCCACCTTACCGTCTCAGGCTTGGGAACAAGCCTAAGCCTTCGCGCATTGTGGTGTCATTGCAACACCACCAAGCGAGGGACTGAAATGACTTTGACGACCATCCTGATCATCGTCCTCATCCTGATCCTGCTCGGCGCGATCCCCGCATGGCCGCATTCGAGGTCCTGGGGTTACGGGCCGTCCGGCATTGCCGGCGTCATCCTGGTCATCCTGCTGATCCTGGTGCTGCTGGGCCGCATCTGACCGATGCCGGTCACTGGTCCCGAGGGCCTGCGGTAAAATCGGCGGCGCGCGTGAGCCCTGACAGCAGGAAGATCAGGCCAAGAAGTCCGGCTATCGCAATGAAGATCGGCGCAAAGCCGGTCTTCTCGCCGACAAAACCTATGACCGACGGCGCGGCCAATATGCCGGAATAGCCCATCGTGGTGACGACGCTGACCCCGGCGCCGGCGTGCACGCCCGGCTGGTTGCCCGCCGCCGAGAAGAGGATAGGCACCATGTTGGCGATGCCGAGGCCACAGACGGCGAACGCCCCGATCGCCAGCCACGGCCAGGGCGCGATGGCGGCCGACAGGCCGGCGACGAGCATGCCCGCCGCCGAGACGATGCACGACATGCGGAAGGTCGCGACGGCGCCCAACCGGTTGCGGACGCCGTCGCCAACGAACCGCATCAGCGCCATCGCGCCGGCGAAGGCGCCGAAGGCGAAGCCCGCCGTCGCGATGTCGCTGCCGAGTTCCTGGCGGAGATAGAGCGCGCCCCAGTCGAGCACGGCACCCTCGGAATTCATGCATAGAAGAGCCATGATGCCGATCACGTAGACGGTCGGATTTCGCGGCAGCGAGAACGTCCTGTGCTCCTGCGCCACCGGTAGGTCGGCGACGAGATGGCGCAGCGCCGCCGCCGCGATCGCGATCGCCACGATCGAGACGATGGCCGCGTGCGCGACATGGCCGTAGTTCTGGATGACGATGCCGCCCGCGCCGCCGCCGACGAAGCCGCCGAGACTCCAGAAGCCGTGCGATGACGACATGATGGCGCGGCCGAGCTTGCGCTCGGCCGTCACTGCATTGGCGTTCATGGAGACGTCGCAAGCGCCGATGGCGCCGCCGAACAGGTACATAGCGACCGCCGCGGTTGCGACGGTGGGCGCCAGCGCGACGAGCAGCAGCCCGAAGCAGCAGGAGATGGCGAAGAGCGTCGTTACCCTCTTCGAGCCATGTTTCGGGATCAGGTGGCCGGCCCAGACCATGGCGCTGACCGCGCCGGCCCCGAACAGCAGGATCAACAGGCCGAGTGTGGATTCCGTGATGTCGAGCCTGGTCAGGAAGACCGGGATCTGCGGCGCCCAGCTGCCGGTGACGAAGCCGTTGACGAAGAAGATCGCGGCGACCGCCCAGCGGCCGCGTAGGGCCACGGCGAGAGGATTGTCGGCATCCATTGGGCGGCTCCGTTCGCGACTCGCATGGCAGGCTTCACAGGGCTTTGCGTCAATCGCCTCGACGCCGCAAGTGTTGAGCCAGCTTGACTGTGACGCGCCGTTGCGGGACGCTGTACCTCAACGGCAAGTTGAACACGCGTCGCATGCACCAAGGTTCCTCGGAGCTGTTGCCATGTCCACCGACCGATCCCTCTATCCCGACCTCGTGCTTTCCTTCGACCGCAATCTCGAACGGGCGTTGAACCGGGAAAAGCCGGCGAAGGGCAAACGCCGACAGCCGCCCGCGCGGCCGATTCCCGTTGTGCGCAAGTCGCTGATGGAACCGCTTTCCAAGGACCCGCGCGGCTGGGAGCGCCTTGTCGGCGAGAGCAATCTGGTCTCGATCAATTTTCTCGACCGTGGCCGCCGGGCGGCCGACGCGGTCTGCATGATCCGCGTGCCGGCGCCCGAGATCAGCTGGCGCGGCACCGGGTTCCTGGTGGCGCAGCGGCTCCTGATGACCAATCACCATGTGCTGGGGACGCTCGCGGAGGCATCGCAGGCGGAAGCGGAATTCGGCTACGAGATCGATGTGGACGGCGTCGCGAGACACCCCGTCAAGTTCAACCTCGCACCGCACGAGATATTTTTCACCGATCCGGAACTGGACGTCACCCTCGTTTCCGTCAACCGCTATTCCGACGCGGACGTTCCGCTCGACCGCTACGGGCGGCTGCCGCTCATTCCGCTGTCGGGCAAGGCCATGGATGGCGAAGATGTTTCCATCATCCAGCATCCGCGCGGCGAGACCAAGCAGATCGCCATCCGCGCCAGCCAGGTCATCGATCTGCGTTGCAGGGAACAGCCGGGCATCGACGACGACTACCTCGAAAAGTTCATTCACTATTCGACGGACACGCAGCCAGGCTCCTCCGGCGCTCCGGTCTTCAGCGACAACTGGCAGGTGATCGCCATCCACCACAAGGCGATCCCCGACTGGTCGAAGATGCCGAAAGGTTTCAAGGCTCAAGATCCGCGCACCGGTGTCGGCGAAGGCGACATCGAGTGGCTCGCCAATGAGGGCGTGCGCGTCAGCGCCATCTACCGGAAGCTCGAGCGCTCGCGCTTTTCCGACGCGAACGCCGCCGCTGCTCTGGCTCGGCTGGAAGAGGCGATCGGCCTGCAGCCGTTGATCCGGCCGCAATTCAGCCGTACCTCGGCCGCCGAGTTCGAGGCCGACCGCAAGCCACTGAAGCAGGTCGTCTGGGACAAGCTCGCCGGCAAGCTGGGCTACCGGGCCGACTTTCTCGCGGGCCGTGCCCTGTCGCTCGAGGATATTCTCGCGGGCAGCGAGGACAAGGTGGCTCCGCTCAAGGACGGGTCCCTCTTGCTTCATTACCTGCATTTCTCGACGGCCATCGACCGGGAGCGCAAGTTTCCCTTGCTGACCGCGGTCAACATCCGCGGCGACAGCCTGTTTCACCCGGGCGACAGGGGTCCATGGCGCCGCGATATCCGCATCGACGACGAGTTCCAGCCGAACGAGGAGTTCTACGGGCGTGACAAGGGTACCGTGCCGGTCGATTTCGATCGCGGCCATCTGGTGCGGCGCTTCGATCCCTGTTGGGGCGAGGACAGGGACGAGGCGATCATCGCCAACGACCACACGTTCCACTACACCAACACCGCGCCGCAGGTTAACGGCTACAACGCCAACGACTGGGGCAACCTGGAAGACTATGTGCTGAGCCAGACACAGATCAAGGAAAAGCGGGTAACAGTCTTTACCGGTCCGATCTTCCGCTCCGACGACCCGCTGTTCACGGTCCGCAAGACCGAAGCAACGTACCGGATCCCGATCTCGTTCTGGAAAATCGCGGTGATCGAGCGGTCGCCCACGGAGATCGCCGCGGTCGGGTTCATGAACGGCCAGCTCAAATACGTTTCGGCGCTCTACGAGGCTCAGGTCTTCGGCGGGCTCAGGCCCTATACGCTGGAAGAGCTGAAGGAGCAGAACATCCAGGTTCCCATCGCGACCATCGAGGAGGAAACCGGGCTCAATTTCGCCGCCCTGCGCGACGCCGACACGCTCGGCGCGCTCGAGGCGACGAAGCGCGTGCGCTTCATCCGCAAGGCGTCCGACATTCTGTTCTGAGCTGCCGGAGCGATACCCCGCCAGGGAAGCCCCGCGCGACTTACACGAACACCACCAGCAGGTCCTTGGCGTCGATCTGATCGCCGGCCTTGACCAGTACCTCGGCGACCGTGCCGTCGCGCTCGGCGTGGAGCGCGGTCTCCATCTTCATAGCCTCGATGGAGAGAAGTACGTCGCCCGCCTTGACCGCCTGGCCGGCCGCAACGCCAAGCGTCGAGACGACTCCCGGCATCGGCGCGCCGACATGCAGTTCGTTGCCGGCCTCGGCCTTGCGGCGCACCGCGCCCGACGACGCGCCATGGGCGCGATCCGGCACCTTGACGCGGCGCGGCTGGCCGTTGAGCTCGAAGAACACGGTGACCATGCCCTTCTCGTCGGTGTCGCCGATGGCAAGGCAGCGCACCACCAGCGTCTTGCCCTTCTCGATGTCGACGAAGATCTCGTCCTCGCCCTTCATGCCGTAGAAATAGGTCGGCGTCGGCAGCACGCTGACCGGCCCGTAGATGTCGGCCGCGGCGGCGAAGTCGGAGAACACCTTCGGATACATCAGCCAGGACGCGAACTCGTATTCCGAGAGCGGCCGGCCGAGTTTCTCCTCGATCTCCTTGCGGTTCGCCTTGAGGTCGGCGGGCTTCAGCAGCGAGCCGGGCCTGACCGTGATCGGCTTCTCGCCCTTCAGCGCCTTCTTCTGCAGGCTCGAAGGCCAGCCGCCGGGCGACTGGCCGAGGTCGCCGCGCAGCATCGACACGACCGAGTCCGGGAAGGCGATGTCCTTGGCCGGGTTCTCGACGTCGGCGACGGTCAGATCCTGGCTCACCATCATCAGCGCCATGTCGCCGACGACCTTGGAGGACGGCGTGACCTTGACGATGTCGCCGAACATCAGGTTGACGTCGTGATAGGCCTGCGCCACCTCGTGCCAGCGCGTCTCAAGCCCGAGCGAGCGCGCCTGTTCCTTGAGGTTGGTGAACTGACCGCCCGGCATCTCGTGCAGATAGACTTCCGAGGCCGGCCCCTTGAGGTCGCTTTCGAAGGCCGCGTACTGGTTGCGCACCGCCTCCCAGTAGAACGAGATCTTGCGGATCGAACCCGGATCGAGCCCGGGGTCGCGTTCGCTTCCCTTCAGCGCTTCGGCGAGGGATCCCAGGCACGGCTGCGAGGTGTTGCCGGAAAAACTGTCCATCGCCGCGTCGATCGCGTCGACACCGCTTTCGACCGCCGCGAGCACCGTCGCCGCAGACAGGCCGGAGGTGTCGTGCGTGTGGAAATGGATGGGAAGGTCGGTTTCCTCGCGCAGCGCCTTGAACAGGACGCGCGCGGCCGTCGGCTTCAGCAGCCCCGCCATGTCCTTGACGGCGATGATGTGCGCGCCGGCCTTCTCCAGGTCCTTGGCGAGGCCGACGTAATATTTGAGATCGTATTTCGAACGGTCCGGGTCGAGCAGGTCGCCTGTGTAGCACATGGCCGCTTCGCAGAGCTTGCCCTCGGCGACCACGGCGTCCATGGCGACCCGCATGTTCTCGACCCAGTTCAGGCAGTCGAAGACGCGGAACAGGTCGATGCCGCCCGCTGCCGCCTGCTTCACGAAGTGCTGGACGACATTGTCGGGATAGTTGGTGTAGCCGACGCCGTTGGCGCCTCTCAGCAGCATCTGCAGCAGGAGGTTGGGCGCGGCCTCGCGCACCAGCGACAGCCGCTCCCACGGATCCTCGGTCAGGAAGCGCATGGCGACGTCGAAGGTCGCGCCGCCCCAGCATTCGAGCGAGAGCAATTGAGGCAGCGCGCGTGCATAGACCCCGGCGATCCTGGCGATGTCGTAGGTGCGCATCCGGGTGGCGAGCAGCGACTGGTGGCCGTCGCGCATCGTCGTATCGGTGACGAGCACCTGTTTTTCCGCGCGCATCCAGGCGGCGAATTTTTCGGGGCCGAGCTCATCGAAGCGCTGCTTGGAACCCGCGGGAACCGCGCCGTTGAGATAGGGAACGACCGGCTCGGCCGCGTCGGGAGCGGGCGCCGGCCGGCCGCGCGTTTCGGGATGGCCGTTCACGCTGACGTCGGCGAGATAGTTGAGCAGCTTGGTGGCGCGGTCCTGTCGCTTGACCTGCGCGAACAGCTCAGGGGTCGTGTCTATGAAGCGCGTCGTGTAGCTGTTGTCGCGAAACGACGGGTGGTTGATGATCGCCTCGAGGAAGGTGAGGTTGGTCGCCACGCCGCGGATGCGGAACTCGCGCAGCGCGCGGTTCATGCGCGCGATCGCCTCCTGCGGCGTCGGCGCCCAGGCGGTGATCTTTTCGAGCAGCGGATCGTAGAAGCGCGTGATCACCGCGCCCGAATAGGCGGTGCCGCCGTCAAGCCTGATGCCGAAGCCGGTCGCGCCGCGATAGGCGGTGATGCGGCCGTAATCCGGGATGAAATTCTGCTCGGGGTCTTCCGTCGTGATGCGGCACTGCAGCGCGTGGCCGTTGAGGCGGATGTCCTTCTGGGCGGGCACGCCGGATTCGGGCGTGCCGATGGCGAAGCCGTCGAGGATGTGGATCTGCGCCTTGACGATGTCGATGCCGGTCACCTGCTCGGTCACGGTGTGCTCGACCTGGATGCGCGGATTGACCTCGATGAAGTAGAACTTGCCGGTGTCGGCGTCCTGCAGGAACTCGACCGTGCCGGCGCCGATGTAACTTGTGTCCTTGGCGAGCTTCAGCGCATAGCCGCACAACTCGTCGCGCAACTCCTGGCTGAGGTAGGGGGCGGGCGCCCGCTCGACGACCTTCTGGTTGCGGCGCTGTATCGAGCAGTCGCGCTCGAAGAGATGCACCGCGTTGCCGTGGGTGTCGCCGAGGATCTGCACCTCGACGTGGCGCGCCCGCTCGATCAGCTTTTCGAGATAGACCTCGTCCTTGCCGAAGGCGGCCTTGGCCTCGCGCTTGCCCTCGGTCACCTCGCGCACCAGGTCGGCCTCGCTGCGGATGGATCTCATGCCGCGCCCGCCGCCGCCCCACGAGGCCTTCAGCATCACCGGATAGCCGACCTCGGCGGCCAGTTTTTTCACCGCATCCATGTCGTCTGGAAGCGGGTCGGTCGCGGGGATAACCGGCACGCCGACACGAATGGCGAGGTTTCGCGCCGCGACCTTGTTGCCCAGGCTGCGCATCGTCTCCGGCTTCGGGCCGATGAAGGTGATGCCGGCGGCAGCGCATGCCTCGGCGAATTCGGGGCTCTCGGACAAAAGGCCGTAGCCCGGATGGATGGCGTCGGCGCCGGACAGCTTCGCGACGCGGATCACCTCCTCGATCGACAGGTAGCTCTCGATCGGACCCATGTCCTTGTCGAGATGCGGCCCGCGCCCGACCTGGTAGCTCTCGTCCGCCTTGAAGCGGTGCAGCGAATATTTGTCTTCCTCGGCCCAGATGGCGACCGTCTTCAGCCCCAACTCATTGGCGGCGCGAAAGACCCGGATGGCGATTTCGGAGCGGTTGGCGACGAGGATCTTGGAGATAGGCACGAACACGCTCCGGACAGGCGGCGCCTACAGTGGGCACCCAAACAGCAGCTCATGATTAACGGGAAAATGCTGCAGTGCAAACAAAAAAGGCAGCGCGCTTCAATCGATTAAAACGAGGGCACTCCCGGAGCCCGCAGGTGGAAGCCGGTTTCGGATGATCCGAAGCTCGACCCAAAAAAAATGCCCGGCGCGTCGGCGCCGGGCATCTGCAAGCGAACGTCTCGCCAGCTTACGGATTCTGGACGTAGGTGTACTTGCCGTCGTCACCCTTCTTCCAGGTATACATCACGTAGTCCGGACGGGTGATGTCGCCCTTGGCGTCGTAGCCGATGTCGCCGATAGCAGTCGTCCACGGGCCATTCGCCTTGATCGCATCAGCCACCTTCGCGGCGTCGTCAGAGGCGCCGACCTTGTTGGCGGCGGCGGCGACGATCTGCAGTGCGGCGTAGGAGTAGAGCGTGTAGGCTTCCGGCTCGAACCCGGCGGCGCGGAACTTCTCGACGAGCTCCTTGGCGTTCGGGTTGTTGCGCGGATCGGGAGCAAACGTCATCAGGGTCCCGTCAACCGCATCGCCGGCGATCGAGGCGAGCTCGTTCGACACGATGCCGTCGCCCGACATGAAGGTCGCCTTGACACCCTGGTCGGCGAGCTGGCGCATGATGAGGCCAGCCTCGGTATGCAGGCCGCCGTAGTAGACGACCGTAACGCCGGCTTCCTTCATCTTGGCGATCAGCGCGGAGAAGTCCTTGTCGCCGACATTGATGCCTTCATACATGACTTCGGTCGTGCCGGCGGCATTGAGCGCCTTCTTGGTCTCGTCGGCAAGGCCCTGTCCATATGGCGTCTTGTCGTGGATGACCGCGATCTTGCCGTCCTTGAAGTTGGCGGCCAGATAGCCGCCGGCGACCGCGCCCTGCTGGTCGTCGCGTCCGCAGGTACGGAACGTGTTCCACAGGCCGCGCTCGGTCAGCTGCGGGTTTGTAGCCGACGGCGTAATGACCAGGATGCCGTTTTCCGCGTAGACTTCGGATGCCGGGATGGTGACGCCCGAGTTGAAGTGTCCGACCACGTACTTGACGCCGTCGGCGACGAATTTGTTGGCGACCGAGATGCCCTGCTTCGGATCGGAGACGTCGTCGCCGATCGTCAGCACGATCTTCTCGCCATTGATGCCGCCCGCCGCATTGATGTCGGCTGCTGCCTGCTCGGCGCCCTTTTGGAGCTGTGCGCCGAAGGCGGCGTTCGGGCCGGTGATCGGACCGGCGACGCCGATCAGGATATCCGCCCAAGCGCTGCCGCCGAACGCTACAAGAGCGGTCAGGGCAACTGCGGACAAGAGTGATTTTCTCATGGATAACTCCCATTAAACGAGTGGGCGGAATGAAACTTTCATGCGATGCCCACCCTATCGCAGAAAGGGTACTTTGCCCATTTTACGGCGGTTGTCACGCCCGTTTCACCGCCAAATCACTCAAACGCCCGCCTTGGGCTTCCAACTGAGGAGCGAAGCCCTCTCGTAGAGCCAATGATACTGGGTCACCATCTGGTTGGTGCGCGTCAACTGGTATCCGAAGATACCGATCGCGAGCAGGACGATCGTGTCGACGATGTAGTATTGCGCGGTGAACATGGTGCCCTCGAACAGGGCATGATGGATGAAGCGCACGGCAATGCCGAGGAGCAAAAGGAAAACCACGAGGCTCGATATCGGCCGCCATGTCTGCGCGCAGGCGCGTCCCGTCATCCACGCCGCCCAGCCGCCGAGCAGGCAGGTGACGAAAAAGAACTGCCAGACCGAGGGTTCTTCGTAGAGTATGCCGGTCATATTGTTCCTCCGCTCAATGCCGTCCGCCTTCGAGATAGGCGGCGCGCACTTCCGGATTGGCGAGCAACTCCTGGCCGGTGCCGCTCATGGTGACGTTGCCGTTGACCATCACGTAGCCGCGGTTGGCGAGCTTCAGCGCGCCGAAGGCGTTCTGCTCGACCAGGAACACCGTCAGGCCCTGCGTGCGGTTCAGCTCGCGCACGGCGTCGAAGATCTGCTTGACGATCAGCGGCGCCAGGCCGAGCGACGGCTCGTCGAGCAGCAGCAGCTTGGGACGCGCCATCAGCGCGCGGCCGATCGACAGCATCTGCTGTTCGCCGCCCGACAGCGTGCCGCCGCGCTGGCCGATGCGCTCCTTCAGCCGCGGGAACAAATGGAACACCTTCTCCACGTCCTCGTCGTAATGTTTGAGGTTGTCGAGGCTGGCGCCCATCTGCAGGTTTTCCATCACCGTCATGCGCGGAAAAATGCGCCGCCCCTCGGGCGACTGCGCGATGCGCATGCGCGCGATCTCGTGCGTCGGCATCTGGGTGATGTCCACACCGGCGAAGGTGATGGTGCCGCTCTTGGCGCGCGGCGTGCCGAAAATGGTCATCATCAGCGTCGACTTGCCGGCGCCGTTGGCGCCGATCAGCGCGACGATCTCGCCTTCGTTGACTGATATCGAGACGCCGTTCAGCGCGCGGATGTTGCCGTAATAGGTCTCTACGGCCGCGACATCGAGCAGGGCTCCGCCGGCCATCACCGAGATCCTCCGCTCTTGCCGGCAAGCACCTTGGCCTGACCGACCCAGTCTTCGCGCGCGATGCGGCCGTCGAAAGCGAGATAGGCCTCCACTGCCTCGATATCGGCCTGCGTCCACGCCGCGATCTGGTCGAAATGGAAGATGCCGTGCTCGTGCAGCTTGCTCTCGTTCACCGGGCCGATGCCCTTGATGAGAGTGAGCTTGTCGGCGGTTCCGCCGCGCGGCGCTGCGAGGACATTGGAAACCAACGGTCCATGCGCGGCCGCGGTGCGACGGTCGTACTGCTCGGCCTTCGACGCGCTTCTCGAAACCTTGACGACCTCGCCCGCCTCGTCGCTGTGGCCGACCGTATCGGAGACCGGTCCGGCCATCATCGAGGCGGAGTCCGACGGTCCGTGCGCCCGGTCGGGCTCGCCGTCGAGTTCCTCGATCACCTGCTCGTCGCCGACCGCGGCCAGCACGTCGGTGACTTCGGTATCGTCGACGCCGAGATAGGCGGCAATGACGCGCGGGTCGCTCTTCACCGAGGCTGGGTCGCCATCCGAGATCTTGCGTCCATATTCGAGCACCACGACATGATCGGAAATCTGCATGACGACAGACATGTCGTGCTCTATCAGCAGGATCGAGGCTCCCTCGGAGTCCTTGATGTCGTTGAGGAGCGCGTTCAGCGCGGCCGACTCCCTCGGGTTGAGACCCGCCGCCGGCTCGTCGAGGCATAGCAGTTCAGGTCCGGTGCACATGGCTCGGGCGATTTCCAGCCGGCGCTGCGCACCATAGGACAGGTCGCCCGCGGGATCGTCGGCCCGGTCGATCAGGTTGGCTTTCTCCAGCCAGTGCTTCGCCAACTCGATGGATGCCGCTGATGCCTTGCGGTAGGTGGCGAAGCCGAGCAGGCCGAGCACGGTGTAGCCCGACGCCAGCATCAGCCGGTTGTGCTGCGCGACGAGCAGATTCTCCAGCAGCGTCATGCCGGAAAAAAGCCTTATGTTCTGGAAGGTGCGCGCCACCTTGGCCTTTGCCGGGATCTGGAAGTCGGGCAGTCGCTCAAGCAGGAATTGCTTGCCGCTGCTGCTGGTGAGCGTGATCATGCCCTCGGACGGCTTGTAGAAGCCGGTGATGCAGTTGAACACGGTCGTCTTGCCGGCGCCGTTCGGGCCAATCAGCGCCGTGATCTCGCCGCGCCGCGCCTGGAAGGACAGGTCGCCGATGGCGACCAGCCCGCCGAACTTCATCGACAGATGTTCCACTTTGAGGATCGGCTCGTTCATGGCAGGTGCCGCATTCATCAGCCGTGTCCCTCCTTGGTGAAGGAACTGGAGACGGCCTTTCGCTCATGCAGGAAGGCCGTGGGCTCGCGGCTGCCGACGAAGCCGCGCGGCTTCCAAAGCATGACGATGACCATGGCCATGCCGAAGAGCAGCATGCGGTAGAGTTCCGGTGTGAAGCTCTCGCCGAACACCGCCTTCAGGAAGTGCAACTCGCGCAGGATCTCGGTGCCGCCGATCATCACCAATGCGGCAATGGCGATGCCGGTGAGCGAGCCCATGCCGCCGAGAACGACAATAGCCAGGATGATAGCCGATTCCAGGAAGACGAAGGATTCCGGACTGACGAAGCCCTGCCGGGCGGCGAAGAAGGCGCCGGCGAAGCCGCCGAACATCGCGCCCGTCGCAAATGCGGTGAGCTTGGTCGTCGTGGTGTTGATGCCGAGCGAACGGCAGGCGATCTCGTCCTCGCGCAGCGCCTCCCAGGCGCGGCCGACCGGCATGCGCCTCAGCCGCATCGTGACGAAGGCCGTCAGCAGCGCCAGCGCCAGGATCAGGTAGTAGAGGAAGATCTTGTAGTAGGCGCCCGACTGCGCGATGCCGAACACCTTGGCGATGTAGTAGGGAGAGGAGACGTTGAAATCGAACAGACCGAAGAAGGTCACCTTCGGGATGCCCGAAATGCCGGTCGTGCCGTTGGTGACCTCACGCCAGTTGATCAGCACCAGGCGGATGATCTCGCCGAAGGCGAGCGTCACGATGGCGAGGTAGTCGCCCCTCAGCCGCAATACCGGGAAACCGAGGATGACGCCCCAGAACGCGGCCATGGCGCCCGCGGCCGGCAGCAATATCCAGAAGGACCAGCCAAATTCGGTGCCGAGCAGCGCGTAGCAATAGGCGCCGACCGCGTAGAAGGCGACATAGCCGAGGTCGAGCAGGCCGGCCAGTCCGACGACGATATTCAGGCCCCAGGCCAGCATCACGTAGATCAGAATCTGGATGCCGAAATTATCAACCCATTTCAGCGAGCCCTGGAAACCCACCAGCAGCACGATGACGACCGGGTAGAGGATCAGCGCGCCGATGGCGATCTTTGACCAATGCTTCCAGAGGAAAGCCTTCTCGGCGCTCTGCGCAACGACCGGAGCCTTCGCCTGCGCAGCCTTGCGCTCGGCAAAATAGGGCTGCAGGTAGGCGACCGTTAGGAAGCGGCCTGCCATGACCAGCGCAACCACGATAGCGAGCAGGCCCCAGCGCTGCACGAGGATCAATTCGTTGCGGATGTTCTGGTCGGTCTTGACGCCGATCAGCAGGAAGAACAGGCCAAAGGAGATGGCGCCGGCGTAGAGCGCCTCGCGTATCGCTCGTTGGAGAGTGCTGGTGTTCTCTACCCGGTCCGGGGAAATGGCTGCCATTTTCTCAGACCTTTTCGACTTCTGGCCGGCCGAGGATGCCGGAAGGCAGGAAGATCAGCACGATGGCCAGGATCGAGAAGGCTGCGACGTCCTTGTAGTCGATGGAGAAATAGGCCGACCACATGCCCTCGATGAAACCGATGAGCAGGCCGCCGAGCACGGCGCCCGGGATCGAGCCGATGCCGCCGAGCACCGCAGCCGTGAACGCCTTCACGCCCGGCACGAAGCCGTCCGAGAAGACCACGACGCCGTAGTACATCAGGTAGAGCGTGCCGGCGACGGCGGCGAGCGAGGCGCCCATGATGAAGGTGATCGAGATGGTGCGGTCAACGTCGACGCCAAGCAGCGCCGCCATCTTGCGGTCCTGCTCGCAGGCCCGCTGGGCACGGCCGAGCGAGGTCTTGTTGACAAGGTACCAGAACAGGGTGAGCAGCGCGGCCGTCACCACGACGATGACGATCTGCTTGGCCGAGATCGAAATGCCGAAGACGGTGTAGACGGTCGAGATCATCGGCGGGATCGGCTTGTTGCGCGGGCCCTGCGTGACCTGCACGAAATTCGACAGCGCGATCGACATGCCGATCGCGGTGATCAGCGGCGCCAGCCGGAAGGACCCGCGCAAGGGGCGGTAGGCGACCTTCTCGATCGTCCAGTT
The DNA here is from genome assembly GCF_040049215.1 of Mesorhizobium sp. KR9-304. Taxonomy (NCBI): domain Bacteria; kingdom Pseudomonadati; phylum Pseudomonadota; class Alphaproteobacteria; order Hyphomicrobiales; family Phyllobacteriaceae; genus Mesorhizobium; species Mesorhizobium sp. KR9-304. The sequence goes on from NZ_JBDZDN010000001.1 coordinate 1,877,737, forward strand.
GTAGAGGCTGGTCAGAAGCATCGCCACGATCATCATGATCAGCAGGAAGAGCACGACGTTGACCGACGCGAAGACGCTGACCAGGAAAAGAAAGACGATCAGCGCGGCGAAGGCGCCGACCATGAAGATGTCGCCATGGGCGAAGTTGATCATGCCGATGATGCCGTAGACCATCGTATAGCCGATCGCGATCAGCCCATAGATCGATCCCAGCGTCAGCCCGTTGACAAGCTGCTGGACGAAATATTCCATCTGTACGCGGCTCCCCTAGAATGTCGCCCGCAGGACGCATTCCTTATCTTTGCTTTCCCCTAGTCCTAAAGTGTCGAGCCCGGATTGCAACGTCAATTTTTGCGATGCAACATGCCGTTGCGGCACGCCCCACCGATGCGTTGTTCTGCCCGGAACCGCCCTTGGTCCATCTCGAAGCTATCATTGGCACAACGCAATGTCCTTGAGGAATCGGCGTTAGGCAAGCCCGAAAATCGAAGATCGTTCGACGAAATTAGCAAATGACGGCAGTAGTTTGCGCGTACAGTGCCGGTGAGAAGCCCGCTCGCAGCGCTCATCGCGGCCCGTCCTACTTGACCACGAAGCCGTGCGCGAACGGATCGCGCTCGTCGATGAAGATGGTGTTGAAGCCTGTCTGGCGCGCCCAGCCGCCGATCGAGGGAACGATAGCCGGCTTGTTGGCGACGCTCGTCTCCTTCTCGACGCGCCCCTTGAACAGCGAGCCGATGATCGACTCGTGGACGAAGCTGTCGCCTGCCTTCAGCCTCCCCTTGGCATGGAGCTGCGCCATGCGCGCCGAGGTGCCGGTGCCGCAAGGCGAGCGGTCGATCGCCTTGTCGCCATAAAACACGGCGTTGCGCGCGTCGGCTTCCGGACGCGTGGCCGCGCCGGTCCACAGCATGTGGCTGAGACGGTTGATGTCGGGGTTTTCGGGGTGCTCGAACGTGTATTTCTCGTTCAGGCGCTGGCGCACCACCGGGCTCCAGGCGATCAGCTGGCCGGCGGAATAATCGGCCATGTCGCGAAAATTCTCCTGCGGCTCGACGATGGCGTAAAAATTGCCGCCATAGGCGACGTCCACCCTGATCTCGCCGAGGTCGGGACATTCCACCGTCAGGCCTTCGGCGTGGAGGAATGACGGCACGTTGGTGATACTGACTTCCTCGACATAGTCGCCCTCCTGCCTGTATTCGGCGATCACCAGCCCGGCCGGCGTATCGAGGCGCAGCACGCCCGGCGTCCTCGGCTTCACAAGCCCGTTCTCGATGGACATGGTGACCGTGCCGATCGTGCCGTGCCCGCACATCGGCAGGCAGCCCGACGTCTCGATAAAAAGGATGGCGACGTCGCAATCCGGCCGCGTCGGCGGATAGAGGATCGAGCCCGACATGACGTCGTGGCCGCGCGGCTCGAACATGAGGCCGGTGCGGATCCAGTCGTATTCGGCGAGGAAATGCGCGCGGCGCTCCATCATCGACGAACCATGCAGCAACGGCCCGCCGCCGGCGACGAGCCGCACAGGATTGCCGCAGGTGTGGCCGTCGATGCAGGTGAAGGTGTGTCGGGCCATTCGCGAGAAATCCTCAGAAACGCTGCGGGCTGAAGGGAGCAAGATCGAGCGCCGGAGCCTCGCCCGAAACTAGGTCGCGGATCAAGCAAGCGGTGCCGGCGGCCTGGGTCTTGCCGAGATGGCCGTGGCCGAAGGCATAAAACACGTTGGCTAGGGATTTCGACCGGCCGATAGCCGGCAAGGAATCCGGCAGAGAGGGGCGAAAACCCATCCATTCGCTGCCGCCCTCGGTCCTCAGGCCGGGCAAGAAAATTTTCGCCTTTTCGAGCATCGCCTTCGAGCGCGCGTAGTTGGGCGGCAACTTCAGCCCGCCAAGCTCCACCGCGCCGCCGATACGCAGGCCGGTGACAAGCGGCGTGACGACGAAGCCGTGGCCGGGAAAGATCAGCTGCCGCTTCACGTCGAAGGCGTCGGCCGGCAGCGTCGTGTTGTAGCCGCGCTCTGTTTCGAGCGGAATCCTGTCGCCAAGCTGGCGCGCCAGGAGATGCGACCAGGCGCCGGCGGCGATCACAAGCCGCCGCGCCATTATCGTGCGTCCGTGCTTGAGCTGGATCGAGACGCGGTCCTTCGACGGCATTACGAGCCCGACATCGCCCTTGACGAACTCCGCGCCCATCCGCTCGGCATAGGCCCAGATCGCCTTGCCGAGAAGCTTCGGATCGTCCGCCGTCTTCCAGCCCGGTACGAAGGTTGCCTTGACGAACTGTTTCGACAGGCCGGGCTGAAGTCCAGCCAGTTCCTCGCTATCGATATGCTGGTATTTGATGCCGAAACGGTCGCGCGCGGCCCAGCCCGGCAAGGAGGCGCGGAACTCGACCTCGCTCCCGTAGAGCTCCAGCGAGCCGTCCTCGCGCAACATGTTTTTCGTGCCGGAGCGGTCGAGCAGACCCATCCATTCGGGCTCCGACAGCTTCATCAGCCCTGCCTGCGCGGCGAGGCTCGTCTCGTAGTTCCTGGGATCGCCGGCGCGCCAGAAGCGCCAGAGCCAGGGCAGGAGTTTCGGCAGGTAGGAAGGCGGGATGGAAAGCGGCCCGAGCGGGTCCGCCAGCCAGCGCGGCAGGTTCTTCATAATACCCTTGTGGGCGAGCGGCAGCACGTCGGAGAAAGCGAAGGCCGACGCATTGCCGGAGCTCGTTTCTTCGCAGATGCCGGTGCGGTCGATGACCGTGACCCTGTGACCAGTCTCGGCCAGATACGCCGCCGCGCAAATGCCGATGATGCCGGCCCCGACGATGGCGATGTCGCTTCCTTCGGCGTTTATACTCAAAGCCGACACCCTTGACCGAGGCATAGGTCTAGTTTCAGCTCGTCCTTTAGGCCGCCTTCGCCACCGAAAACTTCGGCAGTTCCGGTCTGGTCGCGATCGCCTGCTTCACGATCTTCTCCACCATGGCTCGGCGTTCGCCCATCAGCGGCATGCGCGGCATGCGCACCCGGTCGTTGGTGCCGATGGCGAGGACTTCCGCCAGCTTGATATTCTGGACGAGATAGGTCGAGACGTCGAGGTCGAGCAGCGGGCGGAACCAGCGGTAGATCGCCAGCGCCTCCTCGCGGCGGCCCGCCTTCATCAACTGGCAGATCGCCACCGTTTCCCTGGGGAAGGCGACGACCAGCCCCGCCACCCAGCCGATCGCCCCGACCGACAGAGCCTCGAAGGCGAGGTTGTCGACGCCGGTGAAGAGGTCATAGCGATCGCCGAAATGGTTGATGATGTCGGTCGAGCGGCGGATGTCGTCGGACGATTCCTTGATGGCGACGAAGCGCTCGTCCTTGGCCAGTCTTTCCATGTCGGCGATGGTCACGTCGACGCGGTATGCGATCTTGTTGGAATAGATCATCACCGGCAGGTCGCCGGCCTGCGCCACCGCCTGGAGCGCCGCCACCGTCTCGTCCGGGTTGGTGTGGTAGATCGGGGAGGGCACCACCATCAGCCCGTTTGCGCCGGCTTTGGCGGCACGCTTGGCAATCGTCGCGGCCTCGCGGGTGCCGGCCTCGTTGACGGTCAAGAGCACCGGCTTCTTGCCGGCCACCTTCTGGGCCGTCTTCAGCACCTCGATCTTCTCGTCGTGGGAAAGCATCGGCCCTTCGCCGAGCGAGCCGCAGACGATGATGCCGTCGCAGCCGGCCTCCATCTGCAGCGCGAAGCAGCGCTCCATCTCGGCGTGGTCTAGCTCGCCGTCAGCGGTGAATTTGGTCGTGACTGCAGGAAATACACCGGCCCACATAGGTTTTCTCCATCTGATATATCAGCAATATATCTTGACGCCGCAGGTCCTGTCAATGGCTGTCGCGCTGTGATAGATGGAAAATATATCAGACGGGGACCTGCTTGATCACTTCAACCAATACATCAACAAGCGAGCCGGCGGCAGCCAAGGCCTACCACGCCCTCGAACGCATGATCGTAACGCTGGAACTGCCCCCCGGCAGCGTCGCCACGGAGGGCGCGCTGATCGAGCGCCTCGGCCTTGGCCGCACGCCGGTGCGCGAGGCAATCCAACGGCTCGCCTGGGAAGGCCTGGTCGACGTCAGGCCGCGCGCCGGCCTCGCCATCGCGCCGCTGCATCCCGGCGACTGGCTGCGGGTCATCGACGCCAGGCGCGGCGTGGAGATCGTACTTGCCCGATCCGCGGCCCGCTACGTCACGCGCGAGGCCGCCGCCCGTTTTCACGATGCCGCGCTCGGCATGCAGAAGGCGGTGGTGGAGAGCGACGTGATCGCCTTCCTCGAAGCCGACAAGGCGCTCGACGAAGCGCTGGCGCTCGCCGCGGAAAATCCCTTTGCCGCGCGCGTCGCGGCTCCGCTGCAGACCCACAGCCGGCGCTTCTGGTTCCGCTACAAGGCGGGGACCGGGCTCGCCGAGGCCGCCGAGCACCATGTCGCGCTGATCCGCTCGATCCTGGAGGGCGACGAGAAGGCCGCTGGCGCGGAAGCCGAGCGGCTCATGGCGCTGCTCGGCGCGCATGCCGAGGCTGCGGCGCGGCGGTTACTGCCGATCAGGATGCCGGTGGTTCCAGCAAAGCGGCAAGAAGCGGGTTAGGCTTTTCCGCGAAGGGATTCACGATGGTGACGCCGCCCCAGGTGAAGCCGTCTTGCATGTCTTCGGACAAGAGCAATCGGCAACCGGCCTGAGACGCCACGGAAAGGATCACAGCATCCCACGAGTTCAGATCGTGGCGAGTGGCGAGTTCCCCAGCTTGAAGGAAAGCTTGTGGCGTAGTGCCCACAACCACCGAGGCCTGATGCCACTCCAGCATGGCGTCCCTCGCACGGGTGCGCGTGAACTTGCCTTTTCGGCAAAGCACTTGAAAGAGTTCTCCAAGTACCTGGACCGGAATTACCAGATCCTGGCTCGGAATGGCATCTATGAGATGCTGAGCTATCTTCTCGCGCTGTGGATCATCAATGCCCTCGGCATAGGCGAGGACATTGGTGTCGGTTGCGACCTTCACCGATCGCGCTCATAAAGCTCGTCACGGGTCCATTTCCCGGCATTGAGCGCAGGTTGGTTCCTCAGGCGCTTCAATAGTTTCTGTTTGGCATCTTCCCGCCTACTCATCTCCTCCGTCAACGGCACCAGCTTCGCCACGGGACGGCCGTGGCTGGTCACGACATAGCTGTTACCCTCGCGCACGCCGCGAAGGAGTTTTGAGAATTCGCGGTTGGCTTCCGCGGCCGAGACGGTCTCTTCCATGAGGGGCGTTCCAAAAAGTAGTGATATTGCCTACTATAGGGAGCTTGAGCTCGCCGCGCAAGCGGCGGGGCATCTTCGATCAGGCGCCGTCGCCCAATGCGGCGACGTTGATCTCAAAACCTTCGCCGGCCGAAAGCACGCAGCTCTTGCCGTCCGTCCCGGTCGCCAGGATGGTCCAGGTACCGTTGTCCGAAACGAAGATCTCGACAACCGCGCTGCCGTCGATCTGGCCGAGGGCGGCAGGGTTTTCCTTGAATTTGTCGGAAAGCGACTTCACCATTTCGGTGCGGTTGGCGCAGAAGCTTCCAGCCGGTGAGGGCGTTGCCGTCATCGCCAGCAGGCCGGTAATCAGAGCCGGGAAAAGTACCATCTCGCGTTTCATGTCGACATCTCCTGCCGCTTGAGCCGGGCAACGGGCCAAGTTTCCAAAGCCTATAAGGCCTCAGGACTTTTCTTGATGCCGATCGCAAGCGGCGACCGTGACGGATCAAGCGAATCCGCCGCTCCGTCGTTCCATCACGAACCGTAACGGGCGGAAATTCTGCATGAATGACTTCCGCCAGTCAGGTGGTTTCATCCGAGAGGATCGGGGAGTTCTCCCAGTTCTCGCCGGCAGCGATGATGCAGCTCAGGCCGTTCAGGTCGGTGACGATCACCGTCCAGGTCCCCGTCTTGCCGACGAAGACTTCCATGACGGCGATCTGCCCGATCGTGCCGTATGCGAACTGACTTTCCTGATATTTCTTGCCTAGATGGGCGACGAGCTCGCCGTGGTCGGCGCACTGGCTGTACTGGGCCTGCGCGCCGCCCGTGCTTGCCGCGAGGGTCACGGCTACAGCGAGCGCTCCGATCCACTTTTCCAACGATTTGCGTGCCATAGGGCACCTCCTTTGCCATCGCGTTCCGGCAAAGGAGCGGTGTTTTCACGGCTTCATCTTGCCGAAACGATCCAGGCCGGTCCCGACGTCGTCATCGCGTCGCTCCTTTCTGTGTTCCGGTCTGCCGTAGTGGTTCACCTTACTCGGCGTTCCCACTATGTTCCATATATGGTGAGTCCCGATCGCGCCCACAAGATCGATGCCATCCAGCTATTCGGAACATCTGGAGGCAAAAAAGGGCGCGGCCTGAGCCGCGCCCTTTTTTCGTGCGATCGATGCCAGTCCTCAGTTCATTGTCGGAATGACGAATTCCGCGCCGTCCTTGACGCCGCCCGCGCGACCGCAGCCGAAGGCGAGGACGCGCAGTGCAACAATCGGCGGGCGTCAGTTCATCGTCGGAATGACGAACTCAGCGCCGTCCTTGACGCCTGACGGCCAGCGGGAGGTCACCGTCTTGGTCTTGGTGTAGAAGCGGAAGGCGTCCGGCCCATGCTGGTTGAGGTCGCCGAAGGACGAGGCTTTCCAGCCGCCGAACGTATAATAAGCGATCGGCACCGGGATCGGCACGTTGATGCCGACCATGCCGACCTGGACTCTGGATGCAAAATCGCGGGCGGCGTCGCCGTCGCGGGTGAAGATCGCCACGCCGTTGCCCATCTCGTGGTCGTTGGCGAGCTTGATGGCGTCCTCGTAGCGCGGCGCGCGCACCACCGACAGGACCGGTCCGAATATCTCCTCCTTGTAGATCTTCATGTCCGGCGTCACCTCGTCGAACAGGCAGCCGCCCATGTAGTAGCCGTTCTCATAGCCCTGCATGGAGAAGCCGCGGCCGTCGACGACCAGCTTTGCGCCTTCCTTGACGCCGGCGTCAACGTAGCCCTTCACACGCTCCAGCGCCTGCCTGGTCACCAGCGGGCCGAAATCGGCGGAGCTGTCGGTCGACGGGCCGACCTTCAGGTTTTCCACGCGGGGGATCAGCTTTTCCATCAGCCTGTTGGCCGTATCGTTGCCGACCGGCACCGCCACCGAGATCGCCATGCAGCGCTCGCCGGCCGAGCCGTAGCCGGCGCCGATCAGCGCGTCGACCGTCTGGTCCATGTCGGCGTCGGGCATGATGATCATGTGGTTCTTGGCGCCGCCGAAGCACTGCACCCGCTTGCCGCTCGCCGTGCCGCGCGAATAGATGTAGTGCGCGATCGGCGTCGAGCCGACGAAGCCGATGGCCTTGATGTCGGGATCGTCGAGGATGGCGTCGACCACCTCCTTGTCGCCATTGACGACGTTGAGGATGCCGGCCGGCAGGCCAGCCTCGAGGAACAGTTCGGCGATGCGGATCGGCACGCCCGGATCGCGCTCCGACGGCTTCAGGATGAAGGCGTTGCCGCAGGCGATCGCCGGCGCGATCTTCCACAGCGGGATCATGGCCGGGAAATTGAACGGGGTGATGCCCGCCACCACGCCGAGCGCCTGGCGCATCGAATAGACGTCGATCCCCGGGCCGGCGCCGTCGGTGAACTCGCCCTTCATCATATGCGGCGCGCCGATGCAGACCTCGACCACTTCCAGGCCGCGCTGGATGTCGCCCTTGGCGTCGGCGATGGTCTTGCCGTGCTCGCGGGCCAGCATCTCGGCCAGCGCGTCGTTCTCGCGAGCGGCCAGTTCGAGGAACTTCATCAGCACGCGAACGCGGCGCTGCGGGTTGGTCGCCGCCCAGGCCGGCTGCGCAGCCTTGGCGTTCTCGACGGCGGCGCGCAGTTCGGCGGCGGACGCGAGCGCGACGGTGCCGCGCACCGTGCCGTCCATCGGCTGCATCACGTCCTGTTTGCGTCCGCTGGTGCCGGCGACCCGCTTGCCGCCGATGAAATGGCCGTATTCGATCATGTCTCGCTCCCTGGCGTATTCTCTTGTGCCGCCATTGTCCCGCTTTGCGCCTGCCTTGGCAACGCTAGGGAGAACGGAACTGTTGTGCGCAAATTGAAGAACGTGTAAGATCAGCGCTTCATTTGGCGCATAGACGCGTCACCCAAGGGTCTGCATGAACTGGGACGACGTCCGCATCTTCCTCGCCGTCGCGCGAGCCGGGCAGATCCTCGGCGCGGCGCGCCGGCTGGAGCTCAACCATGCCACGGTCTCGCGCCGCGTCGTGGCACTCGAGGACGCGCTCGGCGCGAAACTGTTTCGCCGGCTCACCACCGGCAGCGAGCTGACGCCGGCCGGCGAGCGCTTCCTCCAGACCGCCGAACGCATGGAGGCGGACATGATCGCCGCACGCTCCGAGCTGGCCGGCGGCGATGAGGCGATCTCCGGGATCGTGCGCATCGGCGCGCCCGACGGCTTCGGAGTTGCATTCCTGGCCGCGCGGCTCGGCGCGCTGACGGCCCGGCACGGCGACCTCAGGATTCAACTCGTGCCGGTGCCGCGCTCCTTCTCACTGTCGCGGCGCGAAGCCGACATCGCAATAACCACCGAGCGTCCGGCGGAAGGCCGGTTGGTGGCGCAGAAACTCGTCGACTATTCGCTCGGCCTCTACGCCTCCCGCGCCTACGCCGAGGCGAATGGCCTCCCGGCAACGCCTGCCGACATGAAGAACCATCGGCTCGTCGGCTATGTGCCCGACCTCGTCTTCAGCCCGTCGCTCGCCTATGCGCAGGAATTTTCACCGGACTGGGACGCCGCCTTCTCCATCTCGTCGGCGCTCGGCCAGGTCGAGGCGGTGCGGTCGGGCGCCGGCATCGGCATATTGCACGCCTTCATTGCCCGCGCGCTGCCCGATCTCGTGCCGGTCGATGCGGTCAAGCCGATCCGCCGGGCCTACTGGCTCGTCTATCATGAGAGCGTGCGGCCGCTCCGCCGCATCCAGGCCGTTGCCGGGTTCATCACCGGCGTCGTCGAGCGGGAAAAGCTGCTCTTCGTCTGATCCGCGTCTGTTCCCAAAATACCTGCCCAAGACTTCCGGTTAACATCCGGAAAACGCGGGATTTTTTCAGGCCGATGCTGTCCCGTACGGTTCGACGTGGCCGCCTGAATTCGCGTAAGCTATTGCAAATGAATGAAAAATATGCGCATATTGAATGAATATTCAACAATTACAGAGCCTTCACATGAACCCACATCCCCGGAACGTGGCGGTTCCCAACGATTGGGACAGAAGCGGTCTGCCCGGCTGGGCCTATCACAGCCCCGCTTTGCTGGAGCTCGAGAAGGAGCACGTGTTCCGCAACCACTGGCAGATCGCCGGACACGTCTCCGACGTGCCCAATGCCGGCGACTACCTGACCATGGACGTGGTCGGCGAGCGGGCATTGATCGTGCGCGGCAAGGACGGCGTTGTGCGCGGCTTCCACAATCTGTGCCGCCATCGCGGCTCCAGAGTCGTCGCCGACAACCAGGGCAACTGCAAGAACGCGCTGGTCTGCCCGTTCCACGGCTGGGTCTACAATCTCGACGGCACGCTGAGGGGTGCTGCCCGCCCGCGCTCCTTCCCGGATCTCGACAAGACCGAATTCGGCCTGGCGCCGCTCGACCTCGAGGTCTGGATGGGTTTCATCTTCATCCGCTTCCACTCCGGCCCGCAGCCTTCCGTGGCCGAGCTGATGAAGCCGGTCGCGGCCGAACTGGCGCACTACCATGTCGAGGACATGGTTCCGTCCTGGGGCATCTGGACCCAGAAGAGCCCGGTCAACTGGAAGTCGGTGCGCGACGTCGACAATGAGGGCTATCACGTCGCCATGGCGCATCCGGCGCTGCAGGACCTCTACGGCGCCACCTATTTCGACGAGCCCTTCGTCGGCGGCGTGTCGCGTTCCTTCGCCACTTACAACCCGCATGCCGGCCGCCGCTGGAGCGTCAGGAACTACATCAACGTCGCGCCCGAGCCGACGCATCTGCCCGAACACCTGCGCAAGGCGTGGATCTATTACGGCATCTTCCCCAACAACGCGTTGTCGATCATGCCGGAATCGGTGCAGTTCTATCAGGAGTTCCCGCTGTCGACCGGCGAGACGCTGCTGCGCGGCGCCATCTACCGCTACAAGGACGAGAGCCGCGCGCAGGCCGCCGCCCGCTACCTCGCCTACCGCATCGACCGCGACACCATGGCCGAGGACGTGCAGCTTTCCGTGTGGTCGAACGAGTCGATGCTGTCGCAGTCCTTTGCCGGCTTCTATCTGTCCGATCTCGAATACGGCGTGCGCACCCACCACGATCACTTGCGCGCGCTCGTCCCGGTGCTCGATCTCGAAAACGCGCCCGCGGAAAAGGACATGTGGAACGTGAACGAGGCGCTGCTCGGACGGAGCTGAGCGGTCCTCTTGCCCGAAAGCAGCGACTTAGTTGCTCGCCACCTTCTTCTTCGGCGCGACGTATTTTTCGCGCTCGTCGTAGGACACGGCGACCGCACCGCCGCTCTTGGCCGCGAGCCGGCTGAGATAGTTGTCCATATGGTGGTCTTTCAGGTCGGCGATATTCAGCGAGCGCCCGAATTCGCCAATTGAGATGCGGCCCGCATCGTGTGTCGGCAAGAAAACGTAGTGAGGGCCATCGAGCAGGATGATCTCGGGACCGGCGTGCTCATAGACCCCGTAGAGGCGATTGACGATCGTGGTTGGCGGCAGCATGGGCACCATGTCGTTCTCGTCGACGACGCGGGTGAGTTTCAGGAAACCGAGCTTTGCGACGCCGTCGGTGGTGGTGAATTTGGGCTGTCCGAAGGTGACCACCTTGTCGACCTTGTATCCGTCCTCGATCATGTGGATCGCGAGCAGCGCGGCAAGCGCGCCGCCCAACGAATGCCCGGTAATGTAGGTCGTGTAGTCCCGCTTTAGAGACGGCGTCATATCGGCGTAGAGGACCCGCGCTGTCCCGTCGAACCCGGCATGGACCGGGATGGCCAGCGCCAGATCCTCGCGGATCCTCATCTCGACATCCTCTATGAGGTTCCGCCGGTTGGCGGTCCCGCGTATCGCGATGTACTGGACCTTCGCCTTGTCGTCCTGTTCGAGGAAATACTGTGCGTCGGTCTTGCCGGGCGAACCGACCCTCACCGTCGCAGGATATTTGGAGCGGATGGCGGCCTCGGTCGCATAGGCCGCCTTCGACCGGCTGGCATAGGCGCCGAGCTCCACGAAATCGACCTTGGCGGGCGTGACGGTCGAGCCGAGAAGCAGCAGTTCCTGTCTGGAAACGCCGATACAGGCCGTCAGCGTCATCAGGCAGACGACCACTATTGCCGATAATTCGAGGCGAGACCGCATGCAGAGCGCCCTTCTAAGCTTGCGGTGCAAATCAGGCCGTCACAGCTTCGATGTCAATGCCTTAGCACCGGAGGGATGGCAGTTATACGAAGGCGTCGAGGCATCCGCTCGCCCGTCTGACCGCTCAGCCCAGCGGCTTCGACATCGCCTTGACGAACCGCACGCCGCCGCCGTCGTCGGCCTCGCCGAGCGCGACGTCCATGAAGCCGTTCGTCACCCGGGCAAGCCCGAAGCCGCCCATGAACGCCGCCTTCGGCTTGACGAGATCGAAGCCGCCGCGGTTGTAGATCATCGGAACATCGTGTTCGTGGCCGTGGAATATACCGACGATGTTGTAAGGCTTCACGGTGTCGAGCAGCCCGGCGCGCTGTTCTTCGCTCCACCAGTGCGGCGGGCCCGAACCCTCATCGTCGAAGGTCACGGCCGCCGCGTCCCAGCGCTCCACCGAAAACGTGTCCCAGCCGTAGTGCTGGAACAGCACGACCGGCCGCCCGTCGGCCGCGTGCCGCGCAAGATCGCGAGCCAGCCAGTCGAGCGAGCTGACCGCCCCTTTGTCGGTGTCGCCGCCGAAGCGGTGCAGTTGCACGAGATGCAGCCCGTCCCAGTTCCAGGAATAGCAGTCCGACGCCACGTCGTAATTGTCGGCCGGCACGATCGGTTTGAAGAACAGGCCTGGCCGGTGGTTGAGCTCGACATAGTCGCGCAGTTCGCGACGGTACCAATCGACGTTGTCCTTCGGCCCGTCCTGATCGAGGTCGTGATTGCCGAGGCCGGCATAGGCAGGAAAATGCACCGCGTCGTCGCCGTCGCCCATCTGGTAGCGCTCGCTGAACTGGAGAAGCTGAAAACCTTCTTCCGGCTCGGCCCTCTGGCCGCCTCCGTCGTCGGTCATGTCGCCGCCGAGCACGATGCCGCGCGGCGCCGCCACGGTCTCGCCGGCCGAGCGCAGGGAGGTCGCCACGCCGTCGATCTCAACCGGCCAGACCGCTTCCTCGATCCGGTTGATTGCACGGATGTGGCGGAGCAGGTTCTGGTCCGTCTTGCCCTCCTTCTCGCAGTTCGGGCTCAGCCCGTCGCGCGTGCGGCAGGCATGCACGTCATTGATGAACAGGAAGGTGACGTCGGTCGCGGGAAACGCGCGGGCAGGGCGGCCGCCGAGCATGGCCAGACCCGCCATGCCGGCCAAGACGCCGCGGCGGGAGAGGCAGGGCGTGGGCATCTACATGTATCTACATCATGACCCGAGCTTGGCGCTACCCCGCTCGGCGGCGGTGCTGCGGATCGTCTCGGCGATCGCGGGATTGTGGCTGAGCAGGATCTGGAAATCCAGCGAATGCAGCGACAGCAGCGTAACCGCCGACGCCGCGGTGACCGTCGCCGTCCGCGGCTCGCCGGTGATCAGCGCCATCTCGCCGAAGAACGCTCCCGGCCCCAGCTCCACCGGAGCCGCGGCGGCCACGCCTACGCGTCCCTCGACGATGAAAAACATCTGGTCGCCGGTCTCGCCCTTCCGGCAGATGACCGCTCCCGCCGGTACATGTCTTGGCCGCAGCGCGCGCACTATGCCGGCGAGTTCGGGGGCGCCGAGTTGCGCGAAAAGCGGGACCGCGGACACCAGTTGCCATTTGTTCACGAAGTCCAGGCGGCGGACCTCCTCCGCGAAGCCGGAGGCGAGAATGCCCGCCCAGAGTGCAAACACGCCGATGCCGCACATCATCACCAGCCCTGCGAGAACCCGGCCCGCGAGACTTTGCGGAATCGCGTCGCCGTAGCCGGTCGTCGACAGGGTGACGACGGCCCACCACATTGCTTTCGGTATGCTGCCAAACGAGTTCGGCTGCGCGTCGCGTTCGACGAAATAGGCAATGACCGCTGCAACGATCAGCACGATGCCGAAGATCGACACGACGCCGATCAGATTGCGGGCCTCGTTGGCCAGAACTTTTGCCACGAGGCGGAAGGCAGTCGAATCGCGCAGCGGCTTCAGGATCCAGACGCCACAGGCTAGACTGACGTCGCGCGGGTCGGACGCCACCAGGAACGCGGCAAGAGGGACAGCGACAGCCAGCAGATCCACGATCAGGATTGCGCCTCGGCCTTCTTCGGCGGGGCGTGTGCGGATCGTGGCGATAAGCTGCACGATATAGACGCACCAGATGATCACCAGCAGCGTCTGAAGCGCCAGACGCGTCCTGTCGGCCAGGTCGGGCTCCGACAGCAGGACGACGGCAAGGAGGCCGAACGCGACGGGCAGCGCTTTCGTCAGCACCGACACCCGCGGGATTGGCCAAGCCGTCATCATCGTGTCCGCGAGGCATTTGTCGGCGCCGCGGCGGCAATCGCGATAGACCGCCGCACCCGACAAACTCACTCCCTGGCCTCGTCGCGCAAATGCGCGTTGCGGCCGCCCTTGGCGAATATACTCCATCACGCTCGCCGGCCAAAGCCCCAGCCGCCGCACTCGTCCTGATGCGGCGGCATGCAGTGTCGCAGGACTATCTGGCGCTTGCGCTCACGGCAGCCGGCCAGTCGCCACGCGCCATCGCCGCCGCCTGCTCGAGCGTGATGCGCTTCACCGTCAGGTCGGCGTGTCTGTGCACCAGTTCCCAGTCGGTTTCGCCGCGGCGAAAGACCAGCGTGACCCGCAGCGGCCATTGCTGGTCGGGCAGCCCGCCGACCTTGCCGTGCTGATGCTCGATGGTCACCAGCACCGCGATGTCGCCCGGCCCGTCGCCCGAGGCGTAGGACTGCACCAGTTCGACGGCGGCCTCTCCGTCCTTGAAGTACTCGGCAATCCCCCTGGCCCATTCCGGGCTGCGGTTGAAGCCGCGGCTCACCTCGCCGCCGAATGGTTGCATCAGCGTGAAATCGTCGGCGACGTCGATGAACGAGGGATAGGCTGGCACATCGCCGCGCATGAAGGCGCGCACCGCCTCCTGGCTGCGTCGCACGAGCTCGGCAGGGGCACGTCGGATCACCGGCCCGATGGCCGTGCCCGTCAGCAGATCGCGCTCATCCGCGCCGGCCGGAGCCGCGAGCGGCAGCGTGATCGCCGCCGTCATCGCCACGCGCCGGCTGAAGGATGGGCTCGGTTCGCGCCGCCGCGGTTTGGCGCTCTTTTCCGCGCCCGAAATGTCTGGATGTCTGGTCATCGGTGAAAATCCTCGGTTGGACGGGCGAGGCATTCCCACTTTCCTCCACATGCATCCAGTGATACGATTTCACCGATATGCTGCATGAAATTAATCTCAGCCGGATCGATCTCAACCTCTTCGTGCTGTTCGATGCGGTGCGCGAGGAGGGCCATGTCGGCCGCGCCGCCGAGCGGCTCAACCTGTCGCCTTCGGCCGTCAGTCACGGCCTGTCCCGGTTGCGCCGGCTGCTCAACGACCCGCTTTTCCTGCGCACGCCCAAGGGCGTGGTGCCGACTGGCCGCGCCGACGAGCTCGCCGGTCCGATTGCCGAGATACTGGCTCAGGCGCGCCGTGTCGTCGCCACCGCCGAACCCTTCGATCCCGGGACCTCGGCGCGGCGCTTCATGATCGGCGCGCCGGACGGGGCGTTGCCGATGGTGCTTTCGCCGCTGCTCCTCCGCCTCGAAAAATCCGCGCCGTCGGTCGACATCGGCATCCGACAGGTGCTGCCCCCGCCGGGCGCGCTGGATCCCGACCGCGCCTGGACCTCCGCGCTCGCCGATCTCGAATCCCGCGCGCTCGACATCGCGGTCGTGCCGCTCGACCGGGTGCCGCCGCGCTTCGCGCTGCGCCCGCTCTTCGAGGAACGTTTCGTCGTCGCCATGCGCAAGGGCCACCCCTTCGCGAAAAACCCGACGCTCGACCGCTATTGCGGGGCCCGCCACCTCGTCGTCTCGACCTCCGGCGATCCCGTCGGCTTCGTCGACATGGCGCTGCTGGAAATGGGCCGCGCCCGCCGTATCGCGATCACGGCGCCGAACTTCATGCTGGCGCTGGCAATGGTCGCCGACAGCGACTTTCTGGCGGCCCTGCCGCGAAGCCTGCTTCAACGCCACGGAGCGCTGTTCGGCATCCAGAGCGTCGAGCCGCCGCTGCCCCTGCCGGCGTTCCAGATCAGCGCGATTGCGACGCGCGCCGCGCTGATGGACGCGGGCGTTGCCTGGCTGTTCGGGGTGTTGGGGGAGGTGGTGGAGTCCGGGGGCTGAGATTACCCCCGCCACACACCCTCTTTTCGCAGATCGTCCATCGTGCGCGAGATGCCTTCGCTGAGGATGGCGACGAGGTCGTCGACCTGCTCCCTGGTGATGATCAGCGGCGGGCTCATCACGCACATGTTGATCAGCGGGCGCACCAGAAGGCCGAGCTCGTGGCAATGCGCGTCGATCCGTTTTCCCACGTCCTTGTCGAGCTGCAGCGGGTCCTTGCTCTCGCGGTCGGCAACGCATTCTACGCAGCCCATCAGGCCTGCGCCGCGCACCTCGCCGACCAGCGGCAGTTCCTCCAGCGTCTTCAGCCGCCCCTGGAAATACGGCCCGATGTCTCGCGCGTGCTCGAGAATGCCGCCCTCCAGAAGGTCGAGGTTCTTCAGCGCCACCGCGCAGCCGATCGGATGGCTGGTGTAGGTCAGCCCGTGGCCGAACATGGCGTCGGGATGATTCGAGCGGTTGAGCTCGCGGAACAGCCGCTCGGAGATCATCACGCCGCCGAGCGGGAAATAGCCTGACGTCACGCCCTTGGCGAAGGTGATCATGTCCGGGTCGACACCGAACAGCTCCTGCGACGCGAAGATGTGGCCGAGACGCCCGAAGCCGGTCACCACCTCGTCCGACACGAACAGGATGTCGTTCTCGCGGCAGATCTCGCGGATGCGCTTGAGATAATCCTTCGGCGGCACGATGACGCCGCCGGAAGCCTGGATCGGCTCGCCGACGAAGCAGCCGATCTTGTCCGCGCCGATCCTCTTCACGGTGTCACGGAACTCGTCGACCAGGAAGTCGGCGAAGGCCTCTGATGTCATGCCTTTCGGCCGCCGGAACGGATCGGGCGAGGAGAGCTTCACCACCAGCTCGTCGGCGCCGTCCATCCAGTCGCGGTCGCGCGGCCGTCCGTTGAGCGAAGCCGACAGGTAGGTCGAGCCGTGATAGGCGCCGCCGCGCGACAGGATGAGCTTCTTTTCCGGCCTGCTGCGCACATTGTTGTAGAACTGCATGAAGCGCAGCGCCGTCTCCACCGCCGACGAGCCGCCGGTCGTGTAGAAGACATGGTTGAGATCGCCAGGCGCGTAGCCGGCGAGGCGCCGCGACAGCTCGGCCGAGGGCGCGTTCATCGTGTACCAGGGCGTGTTGTAGGAGAGCTCCATCGCCTGGTCGTACATGACGCGCGCCAGTTCCTCGCGGCGGTGGCCGAGATTGAGGCACCACATGCCGGCCGGCCCATCGATCAGCCTTTTGCCCTCGCCGTCGACCAGATAGATGCCGTCGCCGCCCTGCATCAGGCTACGCGCCTCGGCGCCGATCGACCCGGCATAGGGCCAGGGCTGCACGAGGTGCTTTTTCGCGAGGTCGACGGCATCGGCCGCCGCGTCGGACGCTTCCAGCCTGCCGAAATCCCTGACTGCCGCCATCTTTTTTCTCCGCCTTGCGCTTCCGGCTAAAAACGCCGGAAAACAGGCCTCGGTTCGCATCAAATTGAATGTCCGTTCAATCAATATCGCAGAAATAGCGCTTGCTTTCAATCGAGCTCTGCGCTCATGATGAAAGAAAGCCGGCAAGCGGGACGGGAACCTCGCCGCCGGTGAAAGCCTTGGGACGGCTGATGGCGCGAAAGCCAAGATTGTCTGATCGGACTGCCGACCGGCCGGCCATGTGCGGGCTTGGACGCAGTGCCATGGCGAGCGGCCCGCTGCAATGACGGCGCTCGCGGAAGGAACCGGTTCGCCAGGCGCCGCGCGGCGCAATCGAAAACCCCTTCTGCAATCCGAACAGTCCCAGGGCCTCGCCCTCATCAGCCCGACGCTTCTCTATGCCTTCGTCCTGCTGGTCGCGCCGATCGCGGTGGTGGTCGCCTACAGTTTCTGGACGCAGGACTATCTCACCGTCGAGCGCAGCTTCACGCTGGAGCAATACCGCATCGCGCTGACCGAGCCGATCTACCGCGACCTGCTGCTGCGCTCGCTCTTTGTGTCGCTGCTGGTCAGCTTCTTCACCGTCGTGCTCGCCTATCCGATCGCCTACTACATCTCCTTCCACGGCGGCAGCCACAAGAGCCTGTGGCTCTTCCTCATCACCATCCCGTTCTGGACCAGCTACCTGCTGCGCGTCATGTCGTGGAAGGTCATCCTCGGCTACAACGGCGTGCTCAATTCCGGGCTCATGGGCTTAGGCATCATCGACGAACCCTCGACCGCGCTGCTCTACAACACCAGCGCCGTCGTCATCACGCTCACCCATGCCTGGGCGGCCTTCGCCGTGCTGCCGATCTTCGTGTCGCTGGAAAAGGTCGACCGCACGCTGATCGAAGCCGCCACCGACCTCGGCGACGGGCCGGTCAGGCGCTTCCTGCGCGTGACGCTGCCACTGTCGCTGCCCGGCGTCATCTCGGCCATCCTCATCGTCATGATCCCCACCGTCGGCGACTACGTCACGCCGAAGCTCGTCGGCGGCAAGGACGGCGTGATGATCGCCACCGCCATCGAGACGCAGTTCAAGCGCGGCTCCAACTGGCCGCTCGGTGCGGCGCTTTCCGTCATCACCATGACGGTGGTGACGCTGATGGCGGCTTCCATCGTCGTCGCCATCCGCCAGGCGGGAAAGCGCGTGCGATGAAAGCGATCCTGTCGAGATGGCTGCCGGCCTACGCCTTCCTCTACATCGTCTTCCTCTATCTGCCGGTGATCTTCCTGCCGATCTTTTCGGTCAACAGTTCGGCGGTGCCGAAATTCCCGCTCACCGGCTTCACCTGGAAATGGTACGAGGAGCTGCCGCGCACGCCAGCCCTTCTCGACGCCGCCTGGAACAGCCTGATGGTCGGCGTCACCGCCGCGCTGCTTTCCACTGTGCTCGGCATCTGCGCGGCGCGCGCCATCACCCGCTACCGCTTCCCCGGCCGCACCGCCGCGTCGGGCCTCATCATGGCGCCGCTGGTGCTGCCGGAGATCATCCTCGCGGTCTCGCTCATGATCGTCATGCTGTCGCTCGGGCTTCAGCTTTCCCTGTTCACCGTCGTGCTCGGCCATGTGCTGATCTGCATCCCCTATTCGGTGACCGTGCTCAACGCCGGCTTCGAAGGCTTCGACCGCAGCCTGGAGGAAGCCTCCGCCGATCTCGGCGAGACCGCCTTCGGCACGTTCCGGCGGGTCACGCTGCCGATGGTCGCGCCGGCCATCATCTCGTCGCTGCTCGTCTCCTTCACCATCTCGCTCGACGAGTTCATCATGGCCTTCTTCCTCGCCGGCACGGAGGCGACGCTGCCCGTCTACATCTGGGGCCAGCTTCGCTTCGCCGCCAAGCTGCCGGGCGTCCTGGCGCTGGGCACGCTGCTGCTCGTCGGCTCGTTCATTCTTCTCACCATCGCCGAGATCTTCCGCCGCCGCGCCGAGCGGCGGATCAGGAGCACGGGGGCCGCCATTGCCTGAACCGTCCGTAACAGCAGAGGCCAAATCCGGACAGGCAGGGGCGCAAGCCCGGGCCATGATCGAGATCCGCGGCGTCACCCGCAGCTACGGCATCTTCAAGGCGCTGGACGACGCCAACCTCACCATCCGCGAGGGCGAGTTCTTCTCGCTGCTCGGGCCGTCCGGCTGCGGCAAGACCACGCTTCTGAGGATGATCGCCGGCTTCGACAACCCGACCGCGGGTTCGATCGTCGTCGACGGCCAGCCGATGGACGGCATCCCGGCCAACCGCCGCCCGACCAACATGGTGTTCCAGAGCTACGCCATCTTCCCGCATCTGAATGTCGAGCAGAACGTCGCCTACGGGCTGAAGCGCCTGGCGCTCGATGCGCCGGAGGAAAAACGCCGCGTCGAGGAGGCGCTGGCGCAGGTGTCGCTGACGGGGCTCGGCAAGCGCGGCGCGACCGAGCTTTCCGGCGGCCAGCGCCAGCGCGTCGCGCTCGCCCGTGCGCTGGTCATGCGGCCAAAGGTGCTGCTGCTCGACGAGCCGCTGTCGGCGCTCGACAAGAAGCTGCGCGAACAGATGCAGGTCGAGCTGCGCCGCCTGCAGCAGGCGGTCGGCATCACCTTCGTGCTGGTCACGCACGACCAGTACGAGGCGCTGGCCCTGTCCGACCGCATCGCGGTTATGTTCGGAGGCAGGATCGCGCAGGTCGCCTCGCCGAAGGAAATCTACCAGCGTCCGGTCAACCGCCAGGTCGCCGACTTCCTCGGCGGCATGAACTTCATGAAGGGCGAACTGGTCGAGGCGAACGGGACCACCATCACGCTCGACACGCCGGGCTTCGGCCGCGTCAGGACGGAGAAGCCCAAAGGTTTCGTCGCCAACGGCCACGCGACGCTCGGCATCCGCCCGGAGCGCCTGCGCGTGCTGTGGGACGACGCGAAGGCCAGCCACGAAATTTCAGGCAAGGTGGTCGAGCGGCATTATTTCGGTGAGATCACCCATCTCGTCGTCGAGGTTCCCGGTTTCGAGAAGCCGCTCTCGGTCACCGAGACCAACGATTTCGGCGCCGACGACCTGCCCATCGGCGCCACCATCCGCCTAGGTTACGATCCCGACGCTCTGGTCGCGATGGGAGAGTGAGCTTCTCAGACAGTCGCGGCCGGCCGGCCGCCACGACAGCGTCACGCGGCTTCGGTCAACAGTCAAAGGTCAAAATCAATTAGCCTTGACTCATCGATTAGCATACACTATTCAATTATTCATGACCGAAGCCGCCTCCATCAACGCCGTCATGCGCGCGCTCGCCGACCCGACACGGCGCGCCGTCTTCGAGCGCATCGCCGGTTCGGACGAAATCACCGTCGTCGAGCTGACGCGCGGCAGCGGCGTCACGCAGGGCGCCATTTCCCAGCACCTCAAATCGCTGAAGCAGGCGGGCCTCGTCGCCGAGCGGCCGGAAGGACGCAACGTTTTCTACCGCGCCGATCCCGCCGGCCTCGAGCCACTGGCCGACTGGATGAGCCACTACGGCGTCTTCTGGCGCGAGCGCTTCGGCAAGCTGCGCAGCCTTCTTACGGAAATCGATCCCCCGAAAAGCAAATCCAAGGACATCGACCGATGAACAAGCCGGCATTGAAGCTCGACATGCAGGACATCGTCGTCGACGAGGTGTTTCCGCATGCGCCCGAAACGATCTGGAAGGCGCTGACGACAGGCGAGCTCATCGCGCGCTGGCTGATGGAGGCGCACGGTTTCCAGCCCGTCGTCGGCAACCGATTCACTTACAGGACGACGCCGGCCGGCGCATGGGACGGAACAATAAATTGCGAGGTTCTCGAAGTCGTGCCCAACGAACGCCTGGTCTATTCTTGGCGCGGCGGCCACGAGGCGAATGTCGGCTACGGCTCGAAGCTCGACACCGTCGTCACCTGGACGCTGGGCCGCGTCGAAAACGGCACCCGCATCCGCGTCGTCCATTCCGGCTTCGAGCTGCCGAGGAACGACACCGCCTATCGCAACATGAGCGACGGCTGGAAGAAGGTCGTCCGCAATCTCGACGCGACGGCGGCGGAACTCGGGTTCTCCGGCAAGCCGCACTGAATGCGCCCGACGAGATCAGGCGGGGCAAACAGGAGACCATCATGCAGCAGGAAGATCCCCGGATGAACAAGCCGCCGGTCGTGATGGCGCAAGAGTGGCAGGCGGCCCGCCAAAAGCTGCTTGTGAAGGAAAAGGAGATGACGCGCGCCCGCGACGCGCTGGCGGCGGAGCGCCGGCGCATGCCGTGGCTTGCCGTCGACAAGGATTACGTGTTCGAGGGGCCGGACGGCAGGATGAGCCTCGCCGACCTGTTCGACGGCCGCCGCCAGCTCATCGTCTACCGCGCCTTCTACGAGCCGGGCGTCGCCGGCTGGCCCGACCACGGCTGCCGCGGCTGCTCGATGGTCGCCGACCAGGTCGCGCATGTCGCCCATCTCAACGCCCGCGACACCACGCTCGTCTTCGCATCCCGCGCGCCGCAGGCCGACATAGCGCGGCTCAAGAGCCGCATGGGCTGGACGATGCCGTGGGTCACCGTCACCGACGGTTTCGACGCGGATTTCGACGTCGGCGAATGGCACGGCACCAACGTGTTCTACCGCGACGACCAGGGCCGCATCTTCCGCACCTATTTCGTCAACAGCCGCGGCGACGAGCAGATGGGCGGCACCTGGAACTATCTCGACATCACGCCGCTCGGCCGCCAGGAGGCGTGGGAGGATTCGCCTCAGGGCTATCCGCAGACGCCGCCCTACAAGTGGTGGAACTGGAACGACAGCTACGAAAGCGCCGCCCGCCAGTAGGGCTCCGACCTCGGCTTCGTCCTCGGGCGGAGCCGGGCGCAGCGAAGGCGCGGGCCCAGAAATCCAACGGAACATCGCCGCCGTGCGCTGGCGTCGAAGGATTTTGCTCGCCCAAATCC
Organism: Mesorhizobium sp. KR9-304; assembly: GCF_040049215.1. NCBI lineage: Bacteria > Pseudomonadati > Pseudomonadota > Alphaproteobacteria > Hyphomicrobiales > Phyllobacteriaceae > Mesorhizobium > Mesorhizobium sp. KR9-304. The sequence goes on from NZ_JBDZDN010000001.1 coordinate 1,899,699, forward strand.
AACCGCACCCCAGCAAGGAGAAATGACATGTCCAAACCCTACACCGGCGGCTGCGCCTGCGGCGCCATCCGCTACGAGGTCTCCGGCGAGCCGATCGTCATGGTCGACTGCCAGTGCCGCCAGTGCCAGCGTACCAGCGGCGGCGGCCACACGTCGAACATGACGTTTCGCGGCGCCGAGGTGAAACTGTCCGGCGAGGCGTCGCGCTGGGAGACGACGGGCGACGGCGGCACGGTCAAGAGCAGCGCTTTCTGCCCGGTCTGCGGCTCGCCCGTCTACATGACCTTTCCTGATATGCCCGACATCTTTATCGTCAGGCCGGCGAGCCTGGACGACCCCGGCCGCTACCGTCCGCAGTTGGTCACCTGGACCGCCGCCGCGCAGGCCTGGGACCGCGTCGACCCCGCGCTGCCGGCATTCGACAGGATGCCGCCGGCGGGGTGAGGGGGCGCGTCCTGGTCGCGACAGCGGATTCAGCAGGATCCCGAAAAGTTGCGACTTTTCGGGATCCTGGAAGAACGCAAGCCCCAAGCTTTCTGGCGTCGGCCAATGCGCGCGGGATGTTCAACTCAGCCTGCTTGTATTGGCTTTTCCGGCCTGACCATCGGGCTGCGTCGGGCCGGGTTCGCCTGTCATACGGAGGGGCCAAGGTGTCGGAACCCCGGCCCCGTCGCTTTGGCTATTTAACCAGCTCGATCTCGCTCAGGCGCCACTCCCTCGTGAAGAAGGATTCAAGCGGGCTGTAGAGCCTAAGGATCGTGAACCAGCCCTTGCCGGGCATGGTCTGGATCCAGTTGCCGCGTGCTACGCCCTCCGGTTGTGTTGGGCCGAAGTAGACGGTCGTCGCGCCGTCCTCGGCAGCTTCGGCCGCCGGCGAAGGGTAGCTCTGGCTGCCGGCGCGCGGGTAGCCCTGTGGCGTCTGGAGCATGGAGCGCGTCTGGTTGTCGTACAGCGTGAACGACCAGAATGCAGCCGCCGGGATGTCCTTCGGGAGCGTGACCTTGTAGGTCTTGCCGCCATCAAAGGGGTTCCCGTCGGGATCGAGGAAGCCCATGAGGTACTGTGAGCCGACGCCTGGAATGCGCATGATCATGCCGGGCGAGTCGAGTGTATAGCCGTAGTAGAAGGCCGTGCGCGAATCGAGGGTACGGGCGCCGGTCGGGGGCAGCGGCTTGAAGATCCCGCCCTCGAAGAGCGGCGGCGGCGTCTCGAACATGGCGCCGCCTTCCCACAGCATGCTCCCCCACTGCGAACCCTCGTAGTAGGCCCAGTCCGGGTGCTGCATCGCATAGCGCCAGTTGAGCGCCCTGCCGGTGGCCTGTCCGAACGCGGCCGCGTCCGAAAGGATCTTCTTCATCCGATCGTCCGGCGCAAATGCCTTGCCGTGGGCAATTCCGATGGCGGCAAGCTGTCCGGCGAGTTCCGGGTCATAGCTGGTGGCCGGCTGGCTCTGGATGTTCTCGTTGATCAGCTCGAAGAAGCCATAGCCGCTGGGCGGGATGGTGTTGAACGACAGGCCGCTCGCCTCGATGAACTTCGTCTCGGGGATCTTCGGCTCGCCTGCGATGCGCACGGTTCCCTCCAGCGCCTGCGCAATGCTCGAGCCGAAGGAACCCGGCTGGTAGGGATAGATTTTCATGTTCTTTTTGACGTTCTCGACCGCCGGCTTGGGGTCGTTGTCGACGAGGTAGGCCCGCGATGCATAGAGGGCGAAGTTGGTCTTCGAATGCCCGATGAAATAGCCGCCCTCAGGCAGCGGGCCGTCATAGTCCGGTCCTACGATGAGATATTTGCCGCCGAGCCCGCGATCCGGCCCTGGCCCACCGATGTCGATGATCCAGGAGAACCACATGTCGTTGATCGTGCCGACTGCGTTCGACGGCTGCTCGATCACCACCGGGCCTTTGCTCAGGTCGAGCCCGGTCAGGTAGTAGACCGTGTCGGCATTGGCCGTCAGGAACAGCGAATTCGAATCCATCAGCTCCGAGAAGATGACAACGTCGCCGGGCTTGGCGCCGATGCCTTCGAAGCCCTTGACGATCGCGAGCGCCGAGGCGCCGCGGAAGCTGTTGTTGTAGGCGGCCAGAGCATTGGTGAAGTCCAGCGTGTCGTATACCTTCTGAGCGGTGTCCGCTGTCGGGACGCCGTCCCAGAATTCCAGCGTGCCGGTGCTGGTCTCGACCTTGTCCGGGGTGATCAGGATTGGCGGTATTTCGCCGGGTGTCTGCGCGTGCAGCGGCATCGCCGTCAGCGCGACGAATGCCGTCAACGCGGTCAGAGGCGCAAAGAGCTTCGCATTCATGTACTTTCCTCCTCAAAGGGTCGGCACCTTTGGGGTGGACGAGGTGCGACGAAGCAAGCCTACGCCCAGTGTGGGGGCGAACGCACGTTACTTCAGGTAATGTACGTGGAGACTCTGCCCCTATTTGCTCTTCTCCTTATGCCCGCCGAAGGCGAACCGCATCGCCGATAGCAGCTTGTCGGCGAATTCGGACTCGCCCTGCGACGCAAACCGGTCGAACAGCGCCGAGGACAGCACAGGCGCGGGCACGCCGGTGTCGATGGCGGCCTTCAGCGTCCAGCGTCCCTCGCCCGAATCCGACACGCGGCCGCCGAAATTCTTCAGCGTCGGGTCGTCCTTCAGCGCGCCGGCGGTCAGGTCGAGCAGCCATGAGCCGATCACCGAGCCGTGCCGCCAGACCTCGGTCACCGCCGGCAGGTCGATGTCGAACTGGTAATATTGCGGCTCCGACAGCGGGCTCGTCTCGGCGTCGGCGCTGCGCGGGCGTTTGCCGGCATTGGCCGACTTCAGGATATTGATGCCCTCGGCATAGGCGGCCATCACGCCGTATTCGATGCCGTTGTGCACCATCTTGACGAAATGCCCGGCGCCGCTCGGGCCGCAATGCAGATAGCCGAGCGATGCGGTTCCCTCCGCCAGAGCCGGCGAGGTGGTATCGGCGCCCGGCGCCAGCGTGGCGAAGACCGGGTCGAGATGCTTCACTGCATCGTCCGGCCCGCCGATCATCAGGCAGTAGCCGCGGTCGAAACCCCAGATGCCGCCTGATGTGCCCACGTCGACATAGCTGATGCCCCGCACGGCGAGCTTCGCCGCCTGGTCGACCGCGTCGCGGTAGTTTGAGTTGCCGCCGTCGATGATGATGTCGCCCTGTTCCATCAGCGCCGCGACCTGGTCGACGATCCTGCCGGTGATCGCGGCGGGCAGCATCAGCCAGACCGAGCGCGGCTTCGACAGCTTGCCGACGAACTCCTCCAGCGAGGCTCCGCCCACCGCGCCTTCCTTGACCAGGTCCGCGACTGCTCCCGCGTTGATGTCGTAGACGACGCATTCATGGCCGTCCTTCATCAGGCGGCGCACCATGTTGGCGCCCATCCTGCCCAGTCCCATCATCCCGATCTGCATGTACTGTCCCTTCGTGGCCGCTGCTTTCGCCCGACCCTAACCGAAACGCATCGGCATTCGTTTGACAATCCCGCGAGGGAGCGGAGCTTCGCGTCAGGTTGACCAGCTCTTCTCGATGTCTTCCAGCGACCGCCCCTTGGTTTCGGGCACCACCCGGTACACCCAGATCCACCCGGCGAGGCAGAAGAAGGCGAACAGCCAGAAGGTGGCCGGTTTGCCGATCGCCTCGATCAGCGTCAGGAAGAACTGGCTGACCAGGAAGGCCGCGCCCCAGTTGACGGCGGTCGCCACAGCCACGGCGCGGCCGCGCACGCGGCCGGGAAAGACCTCGTTGATGACCGTCCAGACCACCGGTCCGAGCGAGAAGGCGAACGAGACGATGAAGACGACCAGCGCCACCAGCGTAACGATGCCGGCCGCGGTCGGTCCTGTTCCTGGCGGCTGGCCGTCGATCGACAGGAAGGCGATGCCGACGACGAGCAGCGCCAGCCCCATGCCGACCAGCCCGGCAAGCAGCAGCGGCCGCCGGCCGAGCTTGTCGATGAAGGCGATGGCGATGAAGGTCGCCGCCACGTTGACGCCGCCGACCGCCCAGGTGGTCGCGGTGGTCTGTTCCTGAGGCGTCGCGAAGCCGGCCGCGGCAAAGATCTGGTTGGCGTAGTAGATGATGGCGTTGATGCCGGTGATCTGCTGGAAGACGGCAAGCCCCAGCGCGATGATCAGCGGCTTGCGCCAGGCGCGGTCGAACACGTCGCCCCAGGAAGCGCCGCCCGCCTCCTCGCCCAAAGTGTGCTCGATGGCTTCGAGCCGCGCCGCGGCGTCGGCGTCGGGCGCCAGCCTGGCAAGCACGGCGCGCGCTTCGTCGCGCCGTCCTGCCTTGACCAGCCAGCGCGGCGATTCCACGCCGATTGCGCCGACCGCGACGAGCAGGATGCCGGGCACCACCGAGACGCCGAGCATCCACCGCCAGGACGCGTCTTCCAATACCGAATCGACCAGATACGCCAGGAAGATGCCGATGGTGATGGCGAGCTGGTAGGCCGAGACGAAGCGGCCGCGATGCGCCGCCGGCGCGAGTTCGGCGCCGTAGAGCGGCGCGGCTACCGCCGCGACACCGACGCCGAAGCCGACGGCCAGTCGGCCGAGCACCAGGAGAAGAACGCCCGGTGCTAGTGCCTGCAGCAACGCCCCGAGCATGAACAGCAGGCCGGCGATCAGCACCGCCCTTCTGCGGCCGTAGCGGTCGGCGAGATAGCCGCCGGCGAGCGAGCCGCCCAGCGCGCCGAGCGTCACCCAGCTCGTCACCACTTCGGTGAGCAGCGCGCTCAGGCTGAAATGCTGCCGGATGCCTGCGAGCGCGCCGGAAATCACGCCCTGGTCGTAGCCGAACAGCAGCCCCGCCATGACGACGACGGCGAGCACGATGACAAGCGGCCCGGTCAGAGCGTCGCCCTTCGCTTGCCCGGCATTCGTCGATGGCTGTGTGACCGACATCGCCTTCCCCGCCTGGCTGCGACATTGCCCTTGCGGAAGTCGTGCCACGCCGCTCCCGGCTTGTCCATTGCCGGGAGCGTGGCGCTTTCCGGCTGCCCCAAATCCCGCGCCGTCCCGGCGTTGTCCGGCGACTACCCTCTCCCCCCGGTCAGGGGGGAAAGGTGGTTCTGGTGGGGTCCGAGACGGAGAGGGGATGCTTCACAGCCGAACCCCGTCGCTGGTCGAGGGAACGCTTCAGTACCCTGCTTTGATCTTCTCGAATTCCTCGATCATCTTCTGCTTCAGGGTGACCGGCACCGGCGCCTGGAACAGCGTCTTGTCGACGAACTTTTCGACATCGGCGTAACCCTGCGCCTCGACGACGGCCGGGTCGATCGACGCCATGCTCTTGGCGTCGGCGTGGCCGTAGCCCCAGTCGCTGAGCAGGAAGCTCGCCACTTCCGGCGCGTTCACCGAATTGAGGAAATCATAGGCCTTGTCGGCGCTGCCCGGCGCGCCTTTCAGCCTGACATAGCCGCATACCCAGGTGGACTGGCCCTCTGCCGTGTCGCGCGTGTTCTTGATCGGCGCGCCGGCGGCCGCCGACTGCACCGCGGCGTCGTTCCACGCCCAGGCGAGATCGACCTCGCCGCCCGACAGCGCCTGCACGATCTCGGTCGAATCCGTCCAGTAGAGGCGGACGTTCTTGTGCACCTCGCGCAGGAAGGCCGAGGCTTGGCTGAACTGTTCGTCGGTCATCTGCGTCCAGTCCTTCAGCCCGATGACCAGCGAGGCCAGCGCATAGGCGTCGTCGACATTGTCGCCGATCGACACGCGGTCCTTGAACTTGGGGTCGGCGAGCGACTTCAGCGACTTGATGTCGTCGGCGGAGACCTTCTCGCTGTTGTAGGTGAGCAGCGTGTTGCCCCAGTCCCAGGGCATGAACCAGGCGGTTCCGCTTTCGTCGGTCGCCAGATCCTTCATCTTCATGATGCCGGGGTTCAGATCCTTCCAGCCCTCGATCTTCGAGGTGTCCAGAGGTTCAAGCAAACCGGCCTCGCGCCATTTCACCACGCTCTGCGAGCAGGGATGCCCAAGGTCGGTCTTGAAGCCCGAGCGGATCTTTTCGAACGCCTCGTCCTCGTCGCCGAAGAAGGTGAAGGTCGGCGACTGGCCATGCTTGGCAATGTAGCCCGGATGGAACTCCGGCGCCTCGTAGCCCGACCAGTCGAAGATCACGAGTTCGCTGTCTTCGGCGGTGGCGATCGCAGCGGCCGAAGCGAGCAGTGCGGCGGCGAGCGCGAGGCTGGCGCCAAGGCGGCGTGTTGCTGGTTTCATGATGGTTCCCCTGTCACTGGTTTCTAGTCGCTGGCTTCTTGTTGTCATTCGGTCTTCCCGAGCTTCGTCCCGTTGCGCGCATAATGCCGGGGAAACGCGGAGGCGAGGTATTCGCAGGCGGCCTGGTAGGCGACCTCCCGCGTCACGTCCTCGGTGCCCATCATCAGGCGCAGCCAAAGCCCTTCGAGCATGGCCGACAGCGCCAGCGCGGTCGCGACGGGCTCGAAGTCGTAATCGCCGTCGGCCTTCAGCTTGCGGCAGAGATCGACGAACACGTTCTGGTAGGCTTCGTCGCGCGCGCCGCAGAGCGCCTGGTAGGTCGGCCGGGACTTCGCCTCGCCCCAGAAGGCGCACCAGGCGGCGAGCTTCCTCTTGTTGCAGATCGAGCGGTCGAAGTCGGCCGCGACCAGAACACCGAGCTGGCGCGCAGGGTCGTCGCCGGCCTTCTGCAGCGCCGAGCGCCAATGCTGCGAATATTCGTCGGCCATATATTGCAGCGTGGCGACGAGCAGCTTCTCCTTGCTCTCGAAATGGAAATTGACGATGCCGCGCGACAGCCCGGCGCCGTCGGCGACATCGGCCATCGTCGTCTCGGAGTAGCCGCGCTTGGCCAGCGAATCGATCGTCGCCTCGATGAGCTGCTGGCGGCGCGTCTCCTTGGACGCCTTGCGCCCGCGTTTTTCCGGCTCGGATTGTCTCTCGCTGTCGGAGCCGCGCTCCTTGAGCGCCGTCGTTTTCATGGTGCCTGCCGCGCTCCACATTCGTCTACCGGCCCCCTGCCGGCTTCCAGCCGCGAAGATGAGTGGGCCGGTGTTCGCCCGAGTCAAGCACCTTCTGCATGGCCTCCCAGGTCTTGATGTTCTTGTCCACATAGGCGGGGCCGACTACGGCCGCGACCTTCTCGTACAAGGGTCCCCTGAGCTGTTCGAGCTCGCCGCGCGCGACTTCGCGGTACCACCGGTTGCGGTCGCGCGTGACGACGTCGTGGAAGCCGGCGCGCCGCATCGCCTCGGCGTAGCGGGCGGGCGAGGCCATGGCGAAAGACAACCCCTCCGCGGCGATGTAGGCTTTCATCTCGGGAGAGGGCTCGCCGTCATGCGAGATCATCCAGTTCGACGCCGCGAAGACGCCGCCGGGCTTCAGCACGCGGAAGATTTCGGCAAACAGCGCGTCCTTGTCCGGCACGTGCAGCAGCGCGTCCTTGGAGAACACCATGTCGAAGGTCCCGTCGGCGAAGGGCAGGGGTCCGGGCCGCGTATGAACGAAACTGGCCCGGTCCGACAAGCCACGTTTTTCGGCGCGCCGCCTGGCTGCCTCGACCACGGGCAGTTCGACGTCGAAGCCCGTCGCATGGGCTGCGCCGTGCTTCTCCACCATGTGCAGGGTGATGCCGCCCGAGCCGCAGCCTATGTCGAGGACGGCCTTGCCTCGGAGCGACAAGCCCTGAAGCACGCGGTCGACTTCCTGCGGGCCGCCGGGCGACAGGTAGCCGTCGCCCCACAGCGTTTCCAGGAAGCGTATGGCGTCGTCGTCATATTCGGGCGCGGCATCGGCCGTTTCGATCATCGATCGCTTCCCAAATGCCTGGCCTTTCTTGGCCCAATCCAGCAACCAAAGCCTAACGCAGCTTGCGCAAATTGCAACTATATTTGTTGAACATTCATTCAATATGGCTGGACAAATCGCGCTTAGCCGTGTGAAATTTGGAGCGCACTGAGGCGGATCACGCAGATATGAAGACCTGGGACGCTATCGTCATCGGCGGCGGCCACAACGGGCTGGTCAACGCCTGCTATCTGCAGCGGGCGGGGCTCGACGTCGTCGTTGTCGAGAAGAACGACTGGGTCGGCGGCGCGGCGACCAGCCGCGAGCTCACGCCGGGCTTCCTCTATTCCAACTGCTCCTATGTCTGCTCGCTGTTCCGGCCCGAGATCATGCGCGACCTCGAACTGCCGCGCTTCGGGCTCCAGGTCATCGCCTATGAGGGCGGCGCCGTCTTCACGCGCGACGGCGACTATCTCGCCAACTACCGCGACCATCACGCGCATCGCCGCGAGTTCGCGCGGTTCTCGGCGCGCGACGCCGAAGCCTACGACCGCTATGCCCGCGACGTGACGCGGCAATGCCGCTTCATCCAGCCGCTCTTGATGCGCACCGCGCCCGACCCGACCAGCTTGCGTCCGCGCGACGTCGGCGAGCTGATGTTCCTGGCGAAGAAATTCTGGGACCTCGGCCCAAGGGAGATGGCGCAGACGCTGCGCTTCTGGACGATGTCGATCTCCGACTTCCTCGACGAATATTTCGAGACCGACGTCATCAAGGCGAATTTTTCCATCTCCGGCATCATCGGCACCGCGCTCGGGCCGATGTCTCCAGGCACCGCCTATGTTCTCCTCCACCACTATATGGGCGAGGTCGACGGCTCGGTCGGCGCATGGGGTTATGCGCGCGGCGGCATGGGCGCGATCACCAGGGCGCTGTCGGCAAGCTTCGAGGCGTCGGGCGGCACGATCCGCACCGGCGCCGAGGTCGATCATGTGCTCGTCAAGGACGGCAAGGCGACCGGCGTCGTGCTGGCGAACGGCGAGGAAATCTCGGCAAAACTCGTCGTCTCGAACGCCGACGTGAAGCGAACCTTCCTGAAGCTCGTCGAGGAGAAGGAACTGCCGGAAATCTTCCTGCGGCGGGTGAAAAACTTCAAGATCAGGGGGTCGTCGGGCAAGGTCAACATCGCGCTGGATTCGATGCCCGAATTCCCGGCTCTGCCCAAGGACGCGCCGTCGCTGCGCGGCGACATGCATTTCACCGATTCGGTCGAGCGCATGGAACGCGCCTATGACGACTGGAAAGCCGGCCGCTGGTCCGCCGACCCCTTCCTCGACATGATGATCCCGACCACGCTCGACCCGACCATGACGCCGCCGGGCAAGCACTTCATGAGCTGTTTCGTGCAGTATTGCCCGCCCAAGGTGGAGGGCCGCGACTGGACCGACGCCGACCGCGACGCCTTCGCCGAAACCGTCGTCTCGCAGATATCAGATTATTCGCCGGGCTTCCGCGACCGCATCATCCACATGGAGGTACGCACGCCGCGCGAGCTGGAAGCCGAGGTCGGCCTGACCGAGGGCAACATTTTCCAGGGCGAATTGACCTTCGACCAGCTGCTCTTCAACCGTCCGGTGCCGGGCTACGTGCAATACCGCTCGCCGGTCGGCGGCCTCTATATCTGCGGCTCCTCCACCCATCCGGGCGGCGGCGTCATGGGCGCACCCGGCCGCAACGCGGCCGCCGAGATACTGCGCGACCTGAAGAAACCCACGCGACACATGAGCCCGGCCCATGACGTCATATGATGTTGTCGTCATCGGCGGCGGCCACAATGGGCTCGTCTGCGCGACCGTTCTGGCAAAATCCGGCCGCAAGGTGCTGGTGCTCGAAGCCGCCTCCGAAATTGGCGGGGCTGCCCGCACCGAGGAGTTCGCGCCGGGCTTCCGCGTCTCGTCGGTTGCCCATCTGCTCAACCGTCTCCACCCGGAGGTGGTGAAAGCGCTCGAGCTGGAAAAGCATGGGCTGGGCTTCGTGCTCCCGGAGCCGATCCCGTCTATTTCTTTGTCGGCTAAGGATGGCCCGCTGACGCTTACCGGCGCATATGGCGAAGGCCTCGTCGGCGCTTCGGCTTCGGAAGCCGCCGCCTGGAAGGATTTGCGCGCGCAGCTTTTCCGCTACGCCGGCATACTGAAGCCTTTCCTGTCGCGCCGGCCGCCCGATCTCAGTGGCGGCAACTCCCTTTCGGAAACCTTCGCGCTCGGCCAGACCGCGCTGGCATTGAAGAAGCTCGGCAAGGAGGACATGCGCGACTTCCTGCGCGTCATCCTGATGAACGTCGCCGACCTGCTCGACGAACAACTGACCGACGACCGGCTGAAGGGTCTGGTCGCCTTCGACGCGGTCCTCGGCAGCCATCTCGGACCGCGCTCGCCGACCTCGCTGCTCGGCCTCTACTACCGTCTTGCAGGCGAGATCAGCGGACAGCCTGGAGCGCAGCTCGTGCCGAAAGGCGGAATGGGCGAAATCGTCGCTTCGATCGCCGCTTCCGCCGCCAAAGCGGGCGTAAACGTGCGCACGGACGCCGTTGTGAACAAAATTCGGGTCGAGAATGGGCGCGCAACCGGCGTAGTCCTTGAAAACGCCGAGGAAATTGCCGGGCGCACCATCGTGTCGGCCGCCGATCCATCCACGACCTTCCTGCATATGGTAGGACCGCGCGAACTCGACACCGGCTTCGTGCGCAAGGTGAAAAACATCAGGAATCATGGCGATGCGGCGAAGCTGCATCTCGCGCTCGACCGCCCGCCGAGGTTCCCTGGGGTCGACGATGCGGGCCATCGCGGAAGGCTCGTCATCGCGCCTTCCGCCGACCATGTCGAGCGCGCCTTCAATCCGTCGAAATACGGCGCCTTTTCGCCGGAACCCGTACTCGAGGTTACGCTTCCCTCGCTGGCCGATCCTTCGCTCGCGCCCGACGGCGCCTGCGTCCTGTCGGCGGTCGTCCAGTATGCGCCCTACAATCTGCGACAGGGCTGGGAACGCGGAAAGCCGGAATTCTTCAGGGCGATCATGGCTTTGCTGGAAAAGCACGCGCCCGGGATCGGCAAGATCACGCGCCATGTCCAGTTGCTCACCCCGCTCGACATCGAGCAGCGCTACCGCATGGCCGGGGGCCATTGGCACCACGGAGAATTGCAGGCGGATCAGATGCTGATGTCGCGCCCGGTGTTCGGTGCCGAAGGCTATTCGACACCGATTGACGGGCTATTCCTGTGCGGCGCGGGCTCGCACCCGGGCGGCGGCGTGTCCGGCGCCCCGGGCTTGAACGCCGCGCGCCGCATCCTGGCGATGAAGGGCTAAGCCATGGGAAAGGCTACGAAAAAGAGCTCCCCCTACGCCGGCCGCATCGCCGCGCGCGGCCATTTCCGCACGCTGCGTCTCGACACGCCGTTCCAGCCGCGCATCGACGCGCTGATGAAGCGTAACGACTGGTACGACTGGGGCGGCTACCGGGCGCCGAATTCCCTTTGGGATGAAGAGCTTGAGTATTTCGCCATCCGCAGCCAGGCGGCGCTGTTCGACATCTCGCCGATGGTCAAGTACCGCATCGAAGGCCCCGATTCCGAAGCGTTCCTCAACCGCGTCACCTTGCGCGATGTTGCGAAGCTGAAACCCGGCCGCGTCCACTACACCGCTTGGTGTGACGACGAAGGCCATGTGCTTGACGACGGTACGCTTTTCCGGTTGGCGGAAGACCGCTTCCGCCTGTGCTGCCAGGAGCGGCACCTGCCCTGGCTGCTCGACAGCGCGATCGGTTTCGACGTGTCGGTTGCGGAGGAAACCGAGGCGGTTGCCGGTCTGGCGCTGCAGGGGCCGACCTCTTTCGCTATCCTGCGCGAGGCGGGTTTTGCCGGCGTCGAGCACCTCAAGGTCTTCGATCTCTTCGATTTTCCGCATCAGAACGGAACCGTAACGATCTCCCGCACCGGCTTCACGGGCGATCTCGGCTACGAACTCTTCGCGCCGGCGAGCCTGGCGCTCAGCCTCTGGGACCGGCTGATGGAGGCCGGCCAGACGCGTGGCATCCGAGCCATCGGCTACACCGCGCTCAACCGTGCCCGCCTCGAAGCCGGGCTGATCGTTGCCAATGCCGATTTTTCGACGGCCGAACATGCACTTAGGGCTGACCGGGTGCGTTTGCCGGACGAGATCGGGCTCGGCTTCATGGTCGATCCGGACAAGGGCCATTTCAACGGCCGCAAGGCTATCACCGAGGCCCGCAAGAACAGGAAGCTGCGCCATATCCTCGTCGGGCTGGAGATCGAGGGCAACGTTCCCGCTGACCACGCCATCGTCTATCACCGCAAGACGAAGGAAGTCGGGCTGGTCAGCGCGGCCGGCTGGTCGCCCCTGGCGAAGCGAAACCTGGCGATTGCAAGCCTGGAACGGCCGTTCGGCGACACGGTTACCGACGATCTCTGGGTCGAGATCTACGCCATGCGTGAACTGAAATACGAGAAGCTGATGAAGCGGGCGAAAATCGTGCCGAGGCCGTTCGTCAAGCTCGACCGGCGTACCGCGAACCCGCCTGCGGACTTCTGATAATGAGCGAAATCAACGCCCAAGCCCCCGACAACGAACTCAAAGAACAGTGGGAACTGGTCAACACGCCGCTCGGTGAGCAATGGTCCGGCCGCACGCGCTATGCGGCGGCGATGTATTTCTACAAGCGCGGCGAGCTTTCGCCCGAGGTGCTCGAAGTCTACCGGCTCTGCTCGCGCCTCGACCACCAGGATCCGCTGTCGATCATGCGCGACCGCGGCATCGGCAAGGACTGGATGAAGCGCATGGGGTATCGCGCCAAGCCGTAACGGTGGGTACGCCCATCCTGCCGCCGTCAAGCGTACCGGCGGCTACTCCGCAGCGCCGCGGAAGGCGCTGGCTCCGGTCTCGAACTGCAGCTTGGCGAGACCGGCATAGAGTCCGCCCTTCGCGACTAGGCTTTCATGCGTGCCTTCCTCGACGATGCGGCCGCCGTCAATGACCAGAATGCGGTCGGCGCGAAGCACGGTTGCGAGGCGGTGCGCGATGACGATGGTCGTGCGGCCCAACATCAGCCTTTCGAGTGCGGTCTGCACCAGCGTCTCGCTGCCGGCGTCGAGCGCGGAAGTCGCTTCGTCGAGGAGCAGGATCGGCGCGTCGCGCAATATGGCGCGGGCGATCGCGATGCGCTGGCGCTGGCCTCCCGACAGCGTAACGCCGCGTTCGCCGACTTCGGTTTCGAAGCCCTTTTCCAGCCTGTCGATGAATTCGTCGGCCAGCGCGTCCTTCGCCGCCTGCTCGATCTCGGCGTCGGTAGCGCCCGGCCGGCCGTAGGCGATATTGTCCCGCGCGGTGCCGGCAAAGATGGCGACGTCCTGCGGAACGATGGCGATTCGGACGCGCAGCGCCGCGGGATCGGCGTCCCTTATGTCGACGCCGTCGATGACGACCTTTCCCGAATCCGGGTCGTAGAAGCGCAGGATGAGCGAAAAGACGGTGCTCTTGCCGGCACCCGAAGGGCCAACAATTGCAACGGTTTCGCCGGGCCTGACCTGGAAGGTGACGGCATGCAGCGCCGGCAGGTCAGGGCGGGCGGGATAGGCGAAGGTCACGTCGTCGAAGAAGATCGCGCCCTTGCCCGCGGCCGGCAAGGGTTTCGGATTGGCGGGCGGACCGATATCCGGTCGTTCGGCAAGGATTTCCGTCAGGCGTTCCGCTGCCCCGGCGGCCTGCGAGAGCTCGCCCCAGACCTCCGACAGCGCGCCCAGCGCGCCGGCGGCGAACACCGAATAGATCAGGAACTGGCCGAGCGTGCCCGGCGACATGACGCCGGTCAGAACGTCGTGCGAGCCGAACCAGAGCACCATGACGACTGACGTGAAGATCGCGAAAATGGCGAAGAAGGTGAGCGCTGCGCGTGCCAGGATTGAGGCGCGGGCGGCGTCGAAGGCTGCCTCGACCGCGCGCGAGAAGCGGCCGGTGACCAGTCCCTCATTGGTGAAGGACTGCAGCGTACGCACCGAAGAAATCTGCTCGCTGGCATAAGCGGTGGCGCCGGCCAGCGTGTCCTGCGCAGCCCTTGCCTTGCGGCGCACTGCGCGGCCGAAAGCGACCAGAGGCAGGACGACGAGCGGGATCGCCGCTATGACCAGCGCGGACAGTTTCGGGCTCGTAACGATCATCATGCCGACGGCGCCCAGCCCCAGGATGACGTTGCGCAGCGCCACCGAGGCCGTGGCGCCGACAGCCGACTTTATCTGGGTGGTATCGGCGGAGAGCCGGGACACGATCTCGCCGGAGAGGGTGGCATCGAAGAAGGCGGGCGACAGCGTGGTCACATGGGAAAAGACGTCGCGCCTGAGATCGGCCACGACCCTCTCGCCGAGCGTGATGACGAAATAGTAGCGGCAGGCGGACGCCAGTGCGAGAATGGCGGCGACCGCGATTAGGATGTAGAAATAGCTGGCAACAAAAGCGGTGTCGGCATTGGTGAAGCCGTGATCGATGAGGCGGCGCACGGCAAGCGGAAGCGTGAGCGTCGTCGTTGCGGCGACCGTCAGCGATATGAGGGCGGCGACGATGAGGCGAGGGTAGCGCAGCACATAGGGCAGGACGCGCCGCAACGGCCGCAGGGGCGGACTTGCGCGGTCATCGGCGAATGCCGCCGTCAAAGCCATTTCGTCGCGTTTCCCGGATCCAGACGTCAACCGCGGAATGCGGCCGGCGCGGCCTTGTGATTCAATTGCCGCTGATGTATAGGCTCGCCGACCGTTTTAGAAGCCGCGGCTGCCTGAATAGCTGCGGCTCTACGTTTTTCAAAAGAGACGCATCGACGCAGGCCGTACGGCCACACGGCGCGCGCAAAGGACGAGACCGATGAAAGACAAGATCCACCCCGACTACCACACCATCACGGTCGTGATGACCGACGGCACCAGCTACGAGACGCGCTCGACTTACGGCAGCGCGGGCGACACGCTGAATCTCGACATCGATCCGAACACGCATCCGGCCTGGACCGGCGGCCAGCAGAACCTGCTCGACCGTGGCGGCCGCCTGTCGAAGTTCAAGAACCGCTACGCCGGCCTGACGATGTAACCTCCGCCTGCTTGGGCGGGCGCTCCCCGAGAAATGAAAGAGGCTCCGTTTCCGGGGCCTTTTTTGCTTTTGTGAGGAAGGTGCGCCGCGCACGGTCGTCTCCCTCGGCAAAGAAAATGGCCGCGTCCCTTGGGACGCGGCCATTTTGTTTTCCGGTAGATTCCGCTGACGGGAAAACGGCGATCAGGCCGCCTCTTCCTGCTCGGCTTCCTCGTTGTCGGCCTTGGCGCCGCGCTTCGGACCCTTGGCGAGGTTCACCTCGATCAGGCGCACCGCTTCAGTCTCCGACATGCGGTTGACGGCCGCGATCTCGCGCGCCATGCGGTCGAGCGCGGCTTCGTAAAGCTGGCGCTCGGAATAGGACTGCTCCGGCTGATTGTCGGCGCGGAAGAGATCGCGCACCACCTCGGAGATAGAGATCAGGTCGCCGGAATTGATCTTTGCATCATACTCCTGCGCGCGGCGCGACCACATGGTGCGCTTCACGCGGGCGCGGCCCTGTACGACCTTCAGCGCGCGCTCGACATAATCCTCCTCGGACAGCTTGCGCATGCCGATCGAGGTCGCCTTGGCCACCGGAACCTTCAGGCGCATCTTGTCCTTCTGGAAATCGATCACGAAGAGTTCAAGCTTGTGTCCCGCCACTTCCTGCTCGTCGATCGATACGATCTGCCCAACGCCGTGCGCCGGATAGACGATGTATTCGCCGGTCTTGAAGCCGTGACGCGTCGCGGACTTCTTCTGCTGGGTGGTGGTTGCCATTACGCCCTGAACTCCTTGTTATGGCGCCGGCCGGGTAGCCGGCAAACCTGCTAAGGCGGCCCGGAAGGCCGAACCCATGCCAGTGCAAAACAGGTGAAACCCAACGGAACAGTCCAAGCCGGCATGACGCAATAAAACATCCGCCTGGCCCAGATCACCCTGGTCCGAAGTCAGTTTGCACCTTTCAATGATTAGGGCTTTCGCGCCTTGATTGACGTTTTGCCACCGGCATATCCGGTACAGCTAGCACAAAAAGTCGCAAGAATCAACAATTTGCTGCATACGCGAACGAGTCCGCCGCCATTTCCGGCGCGGACTGGTTAACGTCATATGGCGGCAAGCCAGGCCACGGGGCCAGCTTCCGTAGGGTCATCAATCGCCGTCGCCGGGCTCCGCCGAGAAGAATTTCTCGAACTTGCCCTCGACGCCGTCGAATTCCTTGGCGTCTGCCGGGGGTTCCTTCTTGGCCGTGATGTTGGGCCATTTCACGGCATATTCCGTATTGATCTCGAGCCACTTTTCAAGGCCGGATTCAGTATCCGGCTTGATCGCATCGGCGGGGCATTCCGGTTCGCAGACGCCGCAGTCTATGCACTCGTCAGGGTGGATGACGAGCATGTTCTCGCCTTCATAGAAGCAGTCGACCGGACACACCTCGATGCAGTCCATGTATTTGCATTTGATGCAATTGTCAGTCACCACATAGGTCATCGGCGGCTCCGGGATTTTTCCCGCATTTCTAAGTGTTTCGGGGTGAGTTAGACCGTTTGCAGCGGGGTTGCAAGGTTGCGGGTTGCGCGCGGCGGCCCCGACTGGGAACAGGTTTCCGCGCGGCCTGCCTGACACACCGCTCAGTCCTTGCCACGCAGCCGATCGGTCTCGCGTCGCTCCCGCTTTGTCGGGCGGCCGCTGCCGGCTTCGCGCAGCGGAGGAATGGCGTCGGCGGGAGCCTCCCCCTTCGGGACCGGGGCGGGCGACAGGTCTTCGTAGAGCGTCCTTGCCTCTTCCGCCGGTCCGCGCCGCATGCCCGGGTCCAGTACCTTGTAGATCACGATGCGGCGGTCGAGCGTGATGGTGAGAACGTCGCCGGGCTTGACCACGTCGGCTGCCTGCGACGCCTTGTCGCGATTGATGCGGACGCGTCCGGCGGCCGCCAGCTTGGCGGCGAGCGAGCGCGATTTCACCACCCGCGCAAAGAAAAGCCACTTGTCGATGCGCTGGCGGCCCTCCGCCATCGGCTACTTCTTGGGTTGGAGTTGATCGCGCAATGCTGCGAGCTTTGCGAATGGCGATAGCGGATCGACCGCTACCGGACGCTCTTCGCGCGGCCGTGACTGGAACGCCGGCTTCGCGCCACGCTCGCCGTTCGGGCCGCGCCCTTCGGACCTGCGTCCATCCTGCGGCTTGCCCTTGCGGAAATCCTGGCGTGCGCCCTCGCCTTGCGGCTTGGGCGGACCCTTGTAGCGGTCGCGGTTGAATTTGGGCTTGCCGGCGCCCTCCGCCGCGGCCCCTTCGGGGCGGCCCTGGAACGGGGGGCGGCCGTCCTGACGCTGCCGATGGGCCGGGCGCTCGCCCGTCTCCGCGCCGGCCGCAGCCGGGCCGCGGCCATGACGCGGGCGCTGGTCGTGGCGGCGCGGGCCGCCCTGACGGTCGAAGCGCGCCGGACGCCAGAGAAGGATGGGTTTTGGCTCTTCGGCGGGAGCTGCATCGGCGTCGACTGCAGCGGTTGGCTCGGCAGCCTGCGCGCCGATGGGCGCGGTGTCACCCTCGACGAGGGGAGAGATGCCCGCCTGGCTGGATGGGGTGGTTTCCTCGACGGACTCGAGGCCAATCGTTGTGGGATCCTGGGTGGAGACCGCGTCGCGCGCTTCCGAAGCAACGTCCTCCAGCGCCTTCCCTGCAAGAGGGGAGCCAGCCTCGACGGCCGGCGCTTCTTCGATGTCCGGCGTCCAGGTCGCCGCTTCGAGCGGAGCCGAATCCGGCTGCGCGCTTGCTTCCTCGGTCACCGAAATGGGAGTTTCTGCGGGGACTCCGGCCTGCTCGGCGGAGGCGGTCGCTTCGGCCTGTTCGGCGGCGGCTCCGGTTTCCGAGGACGTTGCCGCCTGGGCCTCGGCAGCGGCTCGCTCTGCCGCCTCCGCCTTTTCGGCTTCGGCCTTGGCAGCCGCCTCGCGCGCGGCCTGGTCGAGCGCTTCGAGCCTCGCCTTCACGTCGGCGGCCGGCTTCGGTTCGGCACGGTAGCCGAGACCCTTCAGGATTTCCTCCATGTCGTCGGCGTTGGCGCCGAGGATCGACATCATGGGCGCGGTCACCATGAAGGCCTGCCCGTCATAGGCTCCGTCGGGCCGCGCGCCGAGGCCCGTCTTCCAGGACAGAGCCGGACGGATGAGGTCGGCAAGCCGCTCCAGAATGTCGACGCGGACGGCGCGCCGGCCGAGCGCACGGAATCCCGCGAGCTTGTAGAAGACGCCGTCGAAGGCCGGGTCGATGACGACCGAGGTGCGGCCCGAGGCGAGCGCATGGACGACATCGCCGAAACCGGGCTTGTCCTTGCCGTCGTTCTTCAATGCCCAGAGCAGCGTGATCAAGCCGGCCGGGCCAGGCTTCACCAGCGCCGGAACAAAGATGTGGTAGGCGCCGAAGCGGACGCCCAGCCGGCGCAGAGCCGCCCTGCCCGCCTGGTCGAGCGATTTCACGTCGTCGGCGATGTCGCGCCGGTTGATCAGTCCGAATTCCTCGACGAGCCGGAAGGCAATGCCACGGCCGATGCCGGCGATCTGGTCGGCGTCCCTGAGATCGATCAGGGGCTTCAGAAGGCTCTCGATCTGGAAATTGACGAAGCGCTCGGCGCGGGCGGCGACCTTGTCGCGGGAAGGTCCCGTGAGCTGTTCGTCTGCGAGCAGGATCGTGCGGGGGCGGAGTGGATCCTCGCCCGCGGCGAGCGTGCCGATCGGCGCGCCGATCCAGCGCAGGACGCCGTCGGAGCCGAGCGCGATGTCGCCATTGGCGGAAGCCGAGAAACGATCGGCGCGCGTCTCGAACTCGGTCGCGAGCGCCTTCTGGGCAGCCGCCCTTATCGCCTTGCCGTCCTCGCCATTGGCGCTCTGATCCGCGGTGAAGCGGAAGCCCTGCAGTTCACCGACATGGTGGCCTTCGACCACCACCGTCCCGGTTGGGCTGATTTCCGCTTCAAGCATCGTATTTTCCCGGAGGCGCCGCACAAGGACGGAAGTCCTGCGATCTACAAAGCGTTTCGTCAACCGCTCATGCAGCGCATCCGACAATCTGTCCTCGATTTCGCGCGTCTTTTCCTGCCAGTGTGTCGGATCGGCAAGCCAGCCCGGCCGGTTGGACACGAAGGTCCATGTCCTGATCTGCGCGATGCGCTGCGACAGCGCGTCGATGTCGCCTTCGGCTGAATCGGCGCGGCGCACCTGTTCGGCCATGTAGGCCTCGTCGACATGGCCCTTGCGGGCGAGGTCGTCATACATGGAGGCGATCAGGTCGGCATGCTGGGCCGGTGCGATCTTGCGGTAGTCGGGCAGGGCGCATGCCTCCCACAGGAGCGCGACCCGCTCGCGTCCGACGGCGAGGTCGCGGATGACAGGATCCAGCGACAGATGTTCGAGCGCCTGCTGGTCCACCGCAGGCAGCGCCCGCGTCAGCCCTTCGACGGGCGCCGACGTCTCGATCGAGCGCTTGAGCGCTTCGAGGCTCGAGAAGTCGAAGCCGACCGTGCGCCATTGCAGCACCTTCACCGGATCGAAGTCGTGCGTCTCGATCTTCTTGACGAGTTCGTCGTCGAGCGGATCGACCTGGCCGGTCACGCCGAAGGTGCCGTCGCGCAGATGACGTCCCGCGCGGCCGGCGATCTGGCCGAGTTCGGCGGCGGAGAGATTGCGGTACTGATAGCCGTCGAACTTGCGGTTCTGCGCGAAGGCCACGTGGTCGAGGTCGAGGTTGAGCCCCATGCCGATCGCGTCGGTGGCGACGAGATAGTCGACGTCGCCCGACTGGTAGAGCGCGACCTGTGCGTTTCGGGTGCGCGGCGAGAGCGCGCCGAGCACGACGGCGGCGCCGCCGCGCTGGCGGCGGACCAGTTCGGCGATGGCGTAGACCTCGTCGGCCGAAAAGGCGACGATCGCCGAGCGGCTGGGCAGCCGGGTGAGCTTCTTCTGACCGGCATAAGCCAAATGGGAGAGGCGCGGCCGCGTCACCACCGAAATGCCTTTCAGCAGCCTTTCCAGGATGCCGCGTATTGTGGCGGCGCCGAGCAGCAGCGTCTCCTGCCGCCCGCGCAGATGCAGCAGCCGGTCGGTGAAGATGTGTCCGCGCTCGAAATCGCCGGCCAGTTGCACCTCGTCGATGGCGACGAAGGCGGCGTCGGTCTCGCGCGGCATCGCCTCGACCGTACAGACCGAATAGCGCGCGCCGGGCGGGACGATCTTTTCCTCGCCTGTGATCAGCGCAACCTTGTGTGCGCCGACCTTTTCGCAAACACGGCCGTAAACCTCGCGCGCCAGCAGCCTGAGCGGCAGTCCGATCACGCCGCTCTCATGCGCGACCATGCGCTCGATGGCGAGATGCGTCTTGCCGGTATTGGTGGGCCCGAGCACGGCGGTCACGTCGCGGCCCGACAGCACGAGCGGTCCGCGGGGCGGCTCATTCGACTTGGGATGAATGGTCATCGGATCGGAACGTGGCCTTTCTGGCTCTGCGTCTCGTTGGCGGCGATCTGCCCGCAGCGTCCGGGAGGACCTGTGAACACTTAGGGATTTGCGAGCGGGAGCGAAAGAGCAAAAGTACGCCCGAAACGGTCGCGAATTAAGTCTTGGAACGAGTCTGGAACGAATCAGCGACGAATCAGTGACTCGCCCTGATTCAGGTTTTGTTCGCCGCAAGATGTAGTCGGACTCCGTTACTCCCTCACCACATGCTGAATCGCCAAAATGACTCCGAAGTCGACTCCGTCCGGAATTGTACGACCGCGTTAACGATTGCGCAGCGGTCGATGCGCAAAGGCTCGGAGTCGAGCCAAACTTATGAAATCCTTAAGTTTTGCTGCCCGGATATGAAGCTGCCAATCCGGGCTTGGACCCCGTGGCGTTAACGATAGGCCCAAAGGCGGAACGAATCGGCGACGAATCGCTTTCGGGGAAGATTTCCCGTTCTGTTCGCCACAACATCTTGTGCCCGCTCGGGTCTCCCGGGCTATCGCCGCCGCCCGCGCGCCGACGCCTTCCCATAGGCGCGAGGTCGGCGTTAACCACTTCGTCCCGGCATGACACAGCCGGCAGAAATGCCGCGTCTGCAAAATAGCTGTGAGTTGTCCGCTCGCGGCCGCCTGCCGTGGGGAAGGTCGGTTGTCAGCACGGGCGAAGGGTGTTCACTTCGCGCGGGGCATCAGGAGGGATCATGTCTAAAAAGCTTCTTGCGGAATTTCTCGGCACGTTCTGGCTGGTGTTCGGGGGCTGCGGCAGCGCCGTACTGGCTGCGGCGTTTCCCGAACTAGGCATCGGCTTCGTTGGCGTCGCAATAGCCTTCGGCCTGACCGTGCTGACGATGGCCTACGCGGTCGGCGGAATCTCGGGCGGGCATTTCAATCCAGCCGTATCGGTCGGGTTGGCGATTGGCGGCCGCTTCGACGCCAAGGATCTGATCCCCTATGTCGTGGCGCAGGTGATCGGAGCTGTCGTGGCCTCGGCGGTGCTCTATGTCGTGGTGAGCGGCAAGGCCGATTTCGCCGGCATCGGCGGCTTCGCCACGAACGGATATGTCGACGCCTCGCCCGGCAAGTACGGACTTGCCTCCGCGTTGGTCATCGAGGTCGTGCTGACCTTCATGTTCCTGATCATCATCCTGGGCTCCACCCATGGCCGCGTGCCGGTGGGTTTTGCGCCGATCGCAATCGGACTCGCGCTGACGCTGATCCACCTGATCTCCATTCCGGTAACCAATACGTCGGTCAATCCGGCGCGTTCGACCGGCCCGGCGCTGTTCGTCGGGGGAGTCGCGCTGCAGCAGCTCTGGCTGTTCTGGGTCGCCCCGATCGTCGGCGCGGCACTCGCCGGCTTCGTCCACAAGACGCTGCTGGAGAAAGACTGACAGCAGCGGCAAGAAACGAAACGGCGCCTAACGGGCGCCGTTTCAGGCAGAGGTTTCAGGGCGCGCGCTCAGGCGAAATACTGGCCGCCGTTGGCTGATATCGTCGAGCCGGTGATGAAGCCGGCGTCGTCGGACGCCAGGAACACCACGCAGCGCGCGATTTCCTCGGGCTCGCCGAGCCGGCCGACTGGGATCTGAGGGATGATGCGCTCGTTGAGCACCTTCTCGTCGATCGCCTTGACCATCTCGGTGGCGATGTAGCCCGGGCAGATGACGTTGACGGTGATGCCCGCGCGGGCTCCCTCCTGCGCGAGAGCCTTGGTCAGGCCGATGTCGCCGGCCTTGGAGGCGGAATAGTTCGCCTGGCCCGCCTGGCCCTTCTGGCCATTGATCGAGGATATGGTGATGACGCGGCCGAACTTGCGGTCGCGCATGCCGCTCCAGACGGGGTGCGTCATATTGAAGACGCCGGAGAGGTTGGTGTCGATGACTTCCCGCCATTGCTGCGGCGTCATCTTGTGGAACATGGCGTCGCGGGTGATGCCGGCATTGTTGACCAGAATGTCGACCGGCCCGAGATCGGCCTCGACCTGTTTGATGCCGGCAGCGCAGGCATCATAATCGGCGACCGACCATTTGTAGGTCTTGATGCCGGTCTCCGCCGTGAACTTGTGCGCCGCCTCGTCGTTGCCGGCATAGTTGGCGGCGACGGTGTAGCCGGCTTTCTTCAACGCGACGGATATCGCCGCGCCTATGCCCCGCGAGCCTCCGGTGACGAGTGCGACTTTAGCCATGAATGTTCCCTCCCTGGAATTTTTGGGCAGTGGGCAATAGGCAGTTGGAGAAGACGACTACCGCCTACCCGGGTTGGGTCTTTTCCCTACTGCCTACTGCCTATTCCCGACTGCCTCGTTCAGTTCATCGCCTCGACGCACATGGCGACGCCCATGCCGCCGCCGATGCAGAGCGTGGCGAGGCCCTTCCTGGCGCCGCGGCGCTTCATCTCGTAGACCAGCGTGTTGAAGATGCGCGCGCCGGATGCGCCGACCGGATGGCCGATGGCGATGGCGCCGCCGTTGACGTTCACGATCTCGGGGTTCCAGCCCATGTCCTTGTTGACCGCGCACGCTTGTGCGGCGAAAGCCTCGTTGGCCTCGACGAGATCGAGGTCGCCGACCGACCAGCCGGCCTTTTCGAGCGCCTTGCGCGACGCGGGAATAGGTCCCGTGCCCATGATCGCCGGGTCGACGCCGGCAGTCGCCCAGGACACGATTCGCACCAGCGGGGTGACGCCGCGCCGCGAGGCCTCGGCCTCGGTCATCAGCACAACGGCGGCGGCGCCGTCATTGATGCCGGATGCGTTGGCAGCGGTCACCGTGCCCTCCTTGTCGAAGGCGGGCTTCAGCTTGGAGATGGCTTCGATCGTGGTGCCGGCGCGGATATATTCGTCCTGGTCGACGACCGTATCGCCCTTGCGGCCCTTGATCGTGACTGGGACGATCTCGTCCTTGAACTTGCCGGCCTTCTGCGCCGCCTCTGCCTTGTTCTGCGAGGCGACGGCGAAACGGTCCTGATCGTCGCGGGTAAGCTGCCACTGACGTGCGACGTTCTCGGCGGTGTTGCCCATGTGGTAGCCGTGGAAGGCGTCGGTCAGCCCGTCCTTGATCATGGTGTCGATCAGCTTCAGGTCGCCCATCTTGGTGCCGCCGCGCAGATATTGCGCGTGCGGAGCCATGGACATCGATTCCTGGCCGCCCGCGATTATGATCCTGGCATCGCCGGAGCTGATCTGCTGCATGCCGATGGCGATGGCGCGCAGGCCGGAACCGCAGAGCTGGTTGAGGCCCCAGGCAGTCGCTTCCTGCGGGATGCCGGCGCCCATGGCGGCCTGACGGGCCGGGTTCTGCCCTTGAGCGGCGGTGAGGATCTGGCCGAGGATGACCTCGTCGACTTCCTTGGGGTCAACGCCGGCACGGACAAGCGCTTCCTTGACCGCAATGGCGCCAAGTTCATGCGCGGGCGTGTTGGCAAAAGCTCCGTTGAAGGAGCCGACCGGGGTGCGGGCGGCGGCGGCTACGACGATGGAAGCGGACATGGCATTCTCCAGGTGGGTGCGGCTGAAGGCCGGATTTAGGAGCTTTCTTCCGCATTTCCATGATCCAAGTCAAACCGGAAATCAGTAATCCTCTCACGGAGAAGCGCCACGCCGATTTATGCTGCGCAGCATAATTTGCCGGCGCTGCAGCATGGCATTTATTCCGCACTGCACAAACCGCTTGGAATTGCGGCGCTTTTGGGCATATCCTGCCTGCAAGGCGCAATCGTTGCCGGGGCCGATGGGGGCTGCCGGTCTTCTGGGAGGATGTCGATGCCCGCCAAGGACGAACCGGTTGTAATCAAGAAATACGCCAACCGCCGCCTCTACAATACGGGCACCAGCACTTACGTAACGCTCGAGGACTTGGCCGAGATGGTCAAGAAGGGCGAAGAGTTCACCGTGCAGGATGCCAAGACCGGCGACGACATCACCCATCCGGTTCTGACGCAGATCATCTTCGAGCTGGAGAACAAGGAAGGGCAGAACATGCTGCCGATTCCGTTCCTGCGCCAGCTCATCTCCTTCTACGGCGACCAGATGCAGATGGTGGTGCCGAGCTTCCTCGAACAGTCGATGATCGCTTTCGCCAAGGAGCAGGAGCGCTTTCGCGAGCAGATGAAGTCGGCGATCGGCAAGTCGCCGATGGACATGATGAAGATCGCCACGCCGATCAAGGCGATCGAGGAGCAGACGCGCCGCAACATCGAGCTGTTCCAGAACGCCATGCGCCTGTTCACGCCGTTTCCGCCCGGCGGCGGTCAGGCGGCGCCCGCCGAACCCAGCCGGAAGGACAGCGAGAAGTCCGAGGAGCTTTCGGAGCTGAAGCAGCAGATCGCCGCGATGCAGCGCAAGATCGACTCGATGGGCTAGAGTCGCGAGCCTCGGTACTCTCCTCAGAGAATTGGCGCAGCAGTGGTGAAGTATACCGCCATTGAATCAGGCTTTGCGTTGGCTTGCAGCGGCAGCGACCTGTTGGAACTGCATTGGCGCAACAATGGTATTGTCGCGGATTTCATCGATCCCGAAAACGATGATCGCCTGTGGCGCGTCGTGTTCGACGATGTCGATTTTATTCGTGTTCTTGACGAGTTTTACCTGAGTACCGAGGAGCATCCCCTCGACAAGGAAGGGCTTGTTCCGCAGAATTTCGCCTACTTGGTGGAAGGAAGCAGGTTTTATAGATCTCAATCAGACATGCTTCCAACCACTCTCCCAAAGGCACGTCATTATCGGTTTGTCACGGGATGGACCTGTCTGGACGTTATCTCCATGCTAGAGCCGAAGTTCGAGATTTCGGCGAAGTCCTCTAGAAGTGTCGACACAGCCTGACGGCTGGATCGGCCTGTAGCCGAGGAGCACCGCTCATGACCGAACTCTCGCTGGCCAAGGCCAACGCCATTATCGCGGCGGCTTTCTCCAAGGCGGCCGAGCTGAAGCTGAAGCCGCTCGGCATCGTGGTGCTCGACGCGGGCGGGCACCCTGTGGCGCTGCAGCGGCAGGACGGGGCGTCGATGCTGCGCACCGAAATCGCGTCGGGCAAGGCCTATGGCGGGCTTGCTGTCGGTTCGGGCTCGCGGGCGCTGAGCAAGACGGCGGTCGACAGGCCGCATTTCGTCCAGGGCCTGTCGGGCGTATCCGGCGGCAAGATCGTGCCCGTGCCGGGCGGCGTGCTCATCAGGGCGAAGTCGGGCGCGATCCTCGGCGCCGTCGGCGTGTCGGGCGATACGTCCGACAATGACGAGGCAGTCGCCATTGCGGGCATAGAAGCTGCCGGCTTCACCGCTGAGGGGTAATTCAGACCGGCAGCGAGAGTTCATGCATTCCCCTGAAGATCGGCGTTGCGATGGTGAGGTATATCCCTATCGATTCAGGTTTTGCTCTGGCCTGCAGCACCAGCGACCTTCTGGAGCTGAGGTGGAGACACGAGGGCATCGTTGCAGACTTCATTGACCCGACAAACGATGAGCGCCTATGGCGGGTTCAGTTTGACGAAGTTATCGCCATTCGTGTCATTGACGAATTCTACATCAGCACCGAGGAGGAGACCCCAAAAGAGGGTCTTGTTGCAGAGAATTTTGCCTACCTGGTAGAGAACCGCCAATTTTTTAGATCTCAGCCCGAGCTACTTAGGCGCGATATGGACTTCCGCCACTATCAGTTTGTGACGGCTTGGGCGTGTTTGGACGTAATCTCTCATAAGCTGCGCAGGTTCGGCTTGCCATTGAGGGCAGCAGGAAACTGCCGATAGCGCGCTCAGTTTACGCTGATGTCGCGGCCGGCGGAGCGCAGCGACACCGAGAAGCCGGCGAGCACGTCGATCAGCGAAATCACCATGAGGACGAAGAACACAGGGTGCGCGGCGCCGCGCACCAGCAGGAACTCGACCAGGAAGGCGACGAAGACGAAGGTCGACAGAAGGTGGTCGATCACCGAGGCGTTGGACGTGCGCGTCGACTTGACGATCTCGACGAAGAACAGCACCAGCGCGATGACGATCATCAATATGCCTGTTGTCATCGAGAAGACGCCGCCCGACATCATGCGGAAGGAGAAAAGCTCGGTCTGCCAGGGATCGCCGTTGGGCCCGTCGCCCAACAGGCCGGCCAGCCCAAGATTGTAGAGGATGAAGGACACGACCAGCAGCGGGACGCTCGACAGCATGGTTTTCTCCCGGAGAAACTTTTGTCCTGTCCTGTAGAGAGCGCGTTCCGCGTTGCGTCAAGGCCCGGCCTGACGGCGGTGCTTCCTTGCTGCTTAGTCCAGGTCACCGGTCATCTTTACCAACCCCACAAATCGACAATGATTTCGAAGGGTTCGTAACATAGACTCACCAAATGTGATGCGTGGCGCGTTGCTTTCTGTGGCAGAAACCGCGCCAAAGGCGCCGGAAGCGCCAAGCTTTTCGGGGACGAACTTAGATGGCCGGCAAATATTTCGGCACGGACGGGATCCGTGGCAAAGCCAATACATTTCCAATGACCGCGGAAGTGGCGATGAAGGTCGGCATGGCGGCCGGCCTGTCCTTCCAGCGCGGCAACCACCGCCACCGCGTGGTGCTGGGCAAGGACACGCGGCTTTCAGGCTACATGATCGAGAACGCCATGGTGGCGGGGCTTACCGCGGCCGGCATGGACGTGTTCCTGCTCGGGCCGATACCGACACCGGCGGTCGCCATGCTCGCCCGGTCGCTGCGCGCCGATATCGGCGTGATGATCTCGGCCTCGCACAACCCCTATTTCGACAATGGCATAAAGCTGTTCGGGCCCGACGGCTACAAGCTCTCCGACGAGATCGAGGCGAGTATCGAGGCGATGCTTGAGCCGGGCGTCGAGATGGCGCTGGCCGATTCCGACGGGCTGGGGCGGGCGAAGCGCGTGGACGGCGTGCACGACCGCTATATCGAATTCGCCAAGCGCACGTTGCCCAAGTCGATGTCGCTGTCGGGCCTGAGGGTCGTCGTCGATTGCGCCAACGGCGCGGCGTACAAGGTGGCGCCGGAGGCGCTTTGGGAACTCGGCGCGGAAGTGTTTTCGATCAACGTCGAACCCAACGGTTTCAACATCAATCAGGAATGCGGCTCGACGCATCCGGCCGGCCTGTCGGCGAAGGTGCATGAGGTGCGGGCCGATATCGGCATCGCGCTCGACGGCGACGCCGACCGGGTTGTCATCGTCGACGAGAATGGCGAGATCATCGACGGCGACCAGATCATGGCGCTGGTCGCCGAGTCCTGGCATCAGTCCGGGCGGCTTGCTGGCGGCGGCGTCGTGGCTACGGTCATGTCCAACCTCGGGCTGGAACGCTTCCTGTCCGGCATCGGGCTCGAACTCCACCGCACCAAGGTCGGCGACCGCTACGTCGTCGAGCATATGCGCGCGCATGGGCTCAATGTCGGCGGCGAGCAATCGGGGCACATCGTGCTTTCGGATTTCTCGACCACGGGCGACGGGCTGGTGTCGGCGCTGCAGGTGCTCGCCTGCGTGAAGCGGCAGGGCAAGCCGGTGAGCGAGGTCGCCAGAAAGTTCGAGCCTGTGCCGCAACTCCTGAAAAACGTCCGTTTCTCCGGCGGCAAGCCGCTCGAAGAGGCGCCGGTGAAGGCTGCGATCGAGGAGGCCCGCAACCGGCTCGGCCAATCCGGACGGCTGGTCATCCGCCCATCCGGCACCGAACCGCTGATCCGCGTCATGGCCGAGGGCGACGACCCGGGCCTGGTCAAGCGTGTGGTCGACGACATCGTCGGCGTGATCTCAGAGACACGCAGCGCGGCCTGACTGGCACGACTCCCTGTCACCTTCTTTGAGATGCGTGTCCGAGCCCCTATATTCAGGGCGATACTTTGCCGAGGTTCGAGGAGCCCGCGATGGACGCGAAGACCTATCCCGTTAGCCACACCGACGCCGAGTGGCGCGAAAAGCTTACGCCGGAACAATATCAGGTGATGCGCAACCACGGCACCGAGCGCCCGGGAAGCTGCGCGCTGCTCCATGAGAAGCGCGCCGGCGCCTTCACTTGCGCCGGCTGTGACCAGCCGCTCTTCGAATCCAAGCTGAAGTTCGAGAGCGGCACCGGCTGGCCGAGCTTCAACGACCCGATTCCAGGTGCGGTCGAGACAACGACGGACCGCGCCTATGGCATGGTGCGCACCGAGGTGCATTGCGCGCGTTGCGGCAGCCATCTCGGGCATGTGTTCGAGGACGGGCCGCCGCCGACCTTCTTGCGCTATTGCATCAACGGCGTGGCGCTGAATTTTCAGCCGGCCTGAGGATATTCGCTATGAAGCGATCTTCTGCTGACGCTCCGGCGGCGGCAGGAGAATGTTTCCGCGGCCGGCGCGCAGCAGCGCGCTGTCGAGCGCGTGCGGGATGAACTCCTGGTGCATCCTGGCGACGTCAAGCAGCCTCTCGAGGTCGATGCCGGTTTCGATGCCCATGCCGTGCAGCATGTTGATCATGTCTTCCGTCGCGATGTTGCCGGTGGCGCCCGGCGCATAGGGGCAGCCGCCCATGCCGGCGACGCCGCCGTCGAAGCGGCTTATGCCGGCCTCCAGCGCGGCCAGCGTGTTGGCCAGCGCCATGTCGCGGGTGTTGTGCAGATGCATGTTGAAAGTGACTTCCGGATAGCGCCCGACCAGATTTGAAGCGACGTCGTAGACGAGGCGTGGATTGGCGACGCCGATCGTGTCCGCGATCGAGATGGCGTCGATGCCGAGTTCGACGTAGCGGCCGGCGATGCGGTCCAGCGTCTGGATCGGCACCTGCCCCTCGAACGGGCAGCCGAGCGCGCAGATCATGCTGCCCACCGTACGAAATCCCTCGCTGCGGGCGAGGCGCTGCATGGCTGCGATCTCCTCAAGGGTCTCGTCGATCGAGTGGTTCCCGTTGGCGCGGTTATGCGATTCCGTCACCGACAGCATGAAGGACACGGTATCGATGCGGTCGCGAAGGGGGCGGACGCGCTCCAGGCCGCGCAAATTGGGAACAAGCGCGCGGTAGCTGACGCCTGGAACAATATCGATGCCGGCAACCACGTCCTCGGCATCGACGAATTGCGGAATCGCCTTGGGGTGGACGAAGGAGGTGACCTGGATCTCCGGCAGGCCGGTACGCGACAGGGCGTTGATCACCTTGATCTTGGTCCCGGTCGGGACGAACTGCTTCTCGGACTGGAAGCCGTCGCGCGGACCGACCTCCATGATGTGGACTTTCTTGACTTTGTCCGTCGCCAGCATAACGAGACTCCCGCTTACCCGATCTCATATGGCCGTCGCGCGCTGCAATGCAAAGGCCTTTTCACGAGGCTGCCTGGCGTCATTCCAGGATGAGACGGCTCAGACTTTCACCCGTTCGCCCGTCTCGGACGAGCGCAGGATCGCCGCGATCAGCCTGTGAACCTTCAGCGCCCCGCGGCCGGTGACGGCAGGATCGCGGTCATCCCGGATGGCCTCGAGGAAATCCTCGATGACGGCGCGGTGGTGCTGGTGCGGGAAGGCCATCGGGTCGGCACCCGCGCCGCCGCCCAACGCGCCGTCATCGACGAGTTCCTCGGTGCCGTCATGGAATTGAGCGATGAGCTGCGCGCCTTCGATGCGGGCCATGCCCTTGGTGCCGATGATCTCGACCGCGTCGGGAATACCGGGGTAGGCGGTGGTGGTGGCGCTGATGGAGCCGATGCCGCCATTGGCGAATTTCGTCGCGGCGAAAGCAAGATCTTCGGTCTCCATCCTGTGAACCGGACTGGTGGCTGCATAGCCGGTCACTTCTTCGGGCAAGCCGGCTAAGGAAATCATCAGGTCGAGCGTATGGATCGCCTGGGTGAGCAGCACGCCGCCACCGTCGCGCGCCCTGGTGCCGCGACCGGGCTGGTCGTAATAGCTTTGCGGCCGCCAGTTGTAGAGCCGCACCGAGGCGCTGACGATGTCGCCGAGGCGGCCTTCGCGGATCAGGCCGGAGAACGCGACGCTGACCGGGCGGAAGCGGTGCTGCAGCACGACGCCGAGTTTTATGCCGGCTGTTTCGGCGACTGCGACGAGCTCCTCGGCGCGTTCGAGGCTGGTTTCGAGCGGCTTCTCCAGAAGGACGTGCTTGCCCGCGTCCGCCGCGCGGCGGACGAAATCGAGATGGGTGTTGGGCGGCGTCAGAAGCAGCACGGCGTCAATCGAGGAATCGCCGAAAACGGCATCCGCATTCTCGCAGACGGGGAAGCCGTAGGTATCCGCGAAAGCCTGGCGGCGCTCGACGCTCGGACTGAAGGCGGCCACGACTTCGACGTGTTCCTTAAGATCCTGAAGGCTTTTTGCATGAGGCGCGGACGCCATGCCGAGTCCGACGATGCCGATTCGAGTCTTCTTCATGCCGGCATTTTCTCCCCCACGAACACTTTCCTCATCGCACGATAGGCGTTGAAAAGTCATCATACAACTTTACAGATTTTGTATGTTGACAATCCCGGTCGCGCCCGTACGTTTGGCGCCGGATCGGGGAGGAGACAGGCTGTAACGATGGGCGCGCTGATCGCGGACGATCTGCTGTTTCCGGCCGAGCCAAGCGTGCGTTCGCTTGCCCGCGACCTCTATGCGGGGGTCAAAAGCTTGCCCATCATAAGCCCGCATGGCCACACCGATCCACGCTGGTACGCGCTCGACGAGCCGTTTCCCGACCCGGCGCAACTGCTGATCGTGCCCGACCACTACATCTTCCGCATGCTGTTCAGCCAGGGCGTGCGGCTCGAGGATCTCGGCGTGCCCAGACTCGACGGATCGCCGGTGGAGACCGACGGCAGGACGATCTGGCGACGCTTCGCCGAGAACTATTTTCTCGTCCGCGGCACGCCAACGCGGCTCTGGTTCGACTACGTTCTGTCCGACCTGTTCGGCATCGACGAGCCGCTGACCGCCAAAACTGCCGATGCGCACTACGACACGATCGCGGCGCTGCTCCAGACCGACGCATACCGGCCGCGCGCGCTGTTCAAGCGCTTCAACATCGAGGTCATCGCCACCACGGAGGGCGCGCTCGACGATCTGAAATGGCATCGCATGATCCGCGACAGCGGCTGGGACGGACGCGTCGTCACCGCCTACCGGCCAGACTCAGTCGTTGATCCCGATTTCGAGGGTTTTGCCGCGAGTCTCGACAGGCTCGGCGACATCACCGGCAACGACACCGGCACATGGGCGGGCTATCTCGAGGCCCATCGCAAGCGGCGCGCCCATTTCAAGGAATTCGGCGCGACATCGAGCGATCACGGCCATCCAACCGCCGAGACGGCCAATCTTTCCGGCAGCGAGGCGGTGGCGCTTTTCGAGCGCATCCGGCGCGGTTCGCCCGATGCCGCCGACCGCCGTCTATTCCGCGCGCAGATGCTGACCGAGATGGCCAGGATGAGCCTGGACGACGGACTGGTGCTGCAGATCCATCCGGGTTCATGGCGCAACCATTCGCCGGCGATGATGCAAAAGTTCGGGCGTGACAAGGGTTTCGACATACCGACGCGCACCGACTACGTCTCCGCGCTCAAGCCCCTGCTCGACGCGGTCGGCATCGAGCCCGGTCTCTCGATCATCGTCTTCACCCTCGACGAGACGAGCTATGCGCGCGAACTCGCGCCGCTCGCCGGCGTCTATCCTGCGCTGAAGCTCGGTCCAGCCTGGTGGTTCCACGACAGCCCGGAGGGCATGCGCCGTTTCCGCGAGATGACGACGGAGACGGCCGGCTTCTACAACACCGTCGGCTTCAACGACGACACCAGAGCATTTCCATCCATACCGGCCCGCCACGACGTGGCGCGCCGGGTCGATTGCGCATTTCTTGCCCGCCTCGTCTCCGAGCATCGCCTGAGCGAAGAGGAGGCGCACGAGCTTGCGCAGGAACTGGCCTATACGCTGGCGAAGAAGGCGTACCGGCTTTGATCGAAGTCTGGCATCGAACGGGAGGAAAACCATGATGCATCTTTCGAAACTGGCAGGGGCGACGCTGCTTGCTGCCGCGCTGATGACGGTAACTGCGCTTGCACAGACGGTGCTGAAATCGTCGGACACCCATCCGGACGGCTATCCGACCGTCGAGGGCGTCAAATATTTCGGCGAGTTGGTGAAGGAGCGCACAGGCGGCCGCTACGCGGTCGAGGTCTATCACTCGGCGCAGCTTGGCGAGGAGAAGGACACGATCGAGCAGGTGCGCTCGGGCGTGATCGAGCTCAACCGCATCTCGATGGCGCCGTTCAACGGCACTGTGAAGGAAACCGTCGTTCCGGCGCTGCCCTACATCTTCCGGTCGGAAGACCACATGCACAAGGTGATGGACGGCGCCATAGGCGACCAGATCAAGGCGGCGTTCGAGCCGGCTGGCCTGGTAGTGCTTGCGTTCTATGACGCGGGCGCGCGCTCCTTCTACAACAAGCAGAAGCCGATCAATTCGGTCGCCGATATGGCTGGCCTGAAGTTCCGCGTCATCCAGTCCGACATCTTCGTCGACATGGTGGCGGCTCTCGGGGCCAACGCCACGCCGATGCCCTACGGCGAGGTCTATTCGGCGATCGAGACCGGCGTCATCGACGGCGCCGAGAACAACTTCCCGAGCTACGACACCGCCAAGCATTTCGAGGTGGCGAAGAACTACTCGCTCGACGAGCACACCATCCTTCCGGAGGTGTTCGTGATGAACAAGGCGGCATGGGACAAGCTGACGCCGGAGGATCAGGCGATCTTCAAGCAGGCTGCGACCGACAGCGTCGCCAAGCAGCGCGAGTTGTGGGCCGCCAAGGTGGGTGAGTCGCGCAAGAAGGTGGAAGAAGCCGGCGCGCAGATCACCACGCCGGAGAAGCAGGGTTTCATCGACGCGATGAAGCCGGTCTACGACAAGCACATCACGGATGACGTGCTCAAGAAGATGGTCGCCGACGTCCAGGCGGTAAAGTAACGAAGCGGGCGGGCGGGATTTCCTGCCCGCCCTCGATCCACGGGAGGCGAGAGGATGTCGGCTGCGCTTCGAAGACTGGGTGGATTTCTGGGCGGGGTGAGCACGCTGTCGCTCTGGCTCGCCGGCATCGGGCTCGTCGCAATGACGGCGATGGTCGCCTGGCAGGTGTTCTGCCGCTATGTGCTCAATGACTCGCCGAGCTGGACCGAGCCGGGCGCCGTCATGCTGATGAGCTGGTTCATCTTCCTCGGCGCCGCCGTCGGCGTGCGCGAGAACTACCATCTCGGTTTCGACGTGCTGCTCTACGTCCTGCCGAAGAGCGGCAAGAAGTGGCTGCGCATGATCTCCGACCTCGTCGCCTTCGCCTTCGGCAACGGCATGGTCTGGTACGGGTCGCAGCTGGTCGCGCTGACCTGGGGGACGACGCTGCCCGCTCTCGGCATTTCCGGCGGCTGGGATTACGTACCGCTGGTCGCCGGCGGCGCGCTGGTCTGCCTGTTCTCGCTGGAGCGCATCGTGCTGCGTCTTTCAGGCGAGCCGATCGACGACATTCTGGACGACCTGCCGCCGGCTGAAGTCGCGGCCGAGCTCGACACAGCCAATTTGAAGGCCTGACGCGATGGAAATCCTTATCCTCTTCGGCGTCTTCACCCTGCTGATGCTGATCGGCACGCCGATCGCGTTTTGCCTCGGCGTATCGAGCTTTGCGACAGTGCTCTACTTGGGCCTGCCGCCGCTTGTGGTGTTCCAGCGGCTGAACTCCGGCATGAGCGTCTTCTCACTGCTCGCCATCCCGTTCTTCATCTATGCCGGCGACCTGATGGTGCGCGGCGGCATCGCGCAGAAGATCGTCGCCTTCGCGGCGTCGCTGGTCGGCCATATCAGGGGCGGCCTCGGCCAAGTGAACATCGTCACCGCGACGCTGTTCGGCGGCATTTCGGGCTCGGCCGTAGCGGAAGCTGCAGCCGTCGGCGGGCTGATGATCCCGCAGATGAAAGCGCGCGGCTACGGCGCGGATTACGCCGTCAACGTGACGTCGATGGCGGCACTCATCGCGCTGCTTCTACCGCCGTCGCACAACATGATCATCTATTCGATCTCGGCCGGCGGAAAGATCTCGATCGCCGACCTTTTCACCGCCGGCATCATCCCCGGCCTGCTCTATGCCGCGGCGCTGATGGTGACCGCCTATTTCGTGGCGCGGTCCAGGGGGTATCCGACCGAGGCTTTCCCGGGCTTCCAGGCGGTCGGGCGCTTCTTCGTCATCTCGCTTCCCGGCCTGCTGCTCATCGCCATCATCTTCGGCGGCGTGCGCTCGGGCGTCTTCACGGCAACGGAAAGCTCCTGCATCGCCGTGCTTTACGCACTGGCCGTGACGATGTTCGTATACCGCCAGATGACATGGAACGACTTCAAGCACGCCACCTTCGGCGCGGTGCGCACCACGGCGATGGTGCTCCTGATCATCGGCATGGCGGGGGCCTTCTCCTGGCTGATGGCGTTCCTGCGCGTGCCGGCTGCGCTGGTCGCCTGGATGAACACGATCTCCGAGAACCCGATCATCATCCTGCTGCTCATCAACGTGTTGATGCTGGTGTTGGGCACTTTCATGGACATGGGTCCGACGATCATCATCTGCACGCCGATCTTCCTGCCGGTGGCGATCGCCTATGGCATCGACCCGGTGCATTTCGGCGTCATCATGATCCTGAATTTCGGCATCGGGCTGAACACGCCGCCGGTGGGAGCGGTGCAGTTCGTCGCTTGCGCGGTCGGCAAGATCAGCGTCTGGGAATCGATGCGCTCGATCTGGCCGTTCTATGGGGCCGGGCTGGTCGTGCTCGGCCTCGTGACCTACATCCCGGCGCTGTCGCTCTGGCTGCCGGGCGCATTCAAATAGGAACTGATATGGCCGACCTAGCCTCCGACATCCGCGTCGAACGCAAACCCAAGCTCTCCGAGCGCGTGGTGGCGGCGCTGCGCAGCCAGGTCATGTCGGGCGTGATCTCGCCCGGCCAGAAACTGCCGACCGAGAACCAGTTGACCGAGACCTTCGGCGTCAGCCGCACCGTGATCCGCGAGGCGATGGCCACGCTTGCCGCCGACGGCCTGGTCGAGTCGCGCCAGGGCGCCGGCGTGTTCGTGCGCGACCATCCCACGTTCGCTTTCGGATCGATCAGCCTCGACGCCGGCAACAAGATCAGCCAGGCGATCAACGTGCTCGAAGTGCGCATGGGGATCGAGATCGAAAGCGCGGGACTGGCCGCGCTGAGGCGCAACAGCGCGCAGGAGGCCGAGATCCAGGAAGCCTTCTTCGAGTTCGAGCGGCTGCTGGCGCTCGATCAGGCGACCGGCAAGACCGATTTTGCCTTCCACCGCGCAATCGCCGTGGCGACCAACAATCCGTTCTACGTCGAGGTGCTCGACGCGCTCGGCGCGCGCACCATCCCGTGCGACATCACCTCGCCGTGGGGAACCGAGAGCGTGCTGACGCGCGATTACCAGGAGGGATTGCAGCGCGAGCATCTCGTCATTCTCAATGCGATCTCGGCCAGCGACCCGGCCGCCGCGCGCGATGCGATGCGCCAGCATCTTTCCGCCAGCCAGGAGCGCTACCGTCGCCGCCTGCGCGGCCAGCAGGCCGAATATCTGGCGAGCATGGCCAAAGCCCGTCTCGCCTGACCCGCCAGCAACCCGGAACCAGCACATGACGCATGTCGACTACACATCCCGCTACGCGATCGACCCGCAAGCAGCCGCCGCGATGGCGACCGACGAGTTGCGCAGCCACTTCCACATCGGCGACCTGTTCCAGGCGGGGCGGATCAATCTGACCTACACTCATTACGACCGCATGATCGTCGGCGGGGCCATGCCTGCCGGCGAGGCGCTGGAGCTCCCGGCGATCAAACCTACGGGAACGAAAAATTTCCTCGACCGCCGCGAACTGATCGCAGTCAACATCGGCGACAAAGGAACCGTGCAGGCCGGTGGCGAACAGCACGAACTCGGCCCTCGCGACATGATCTATGTCGGCATGGGCACGGCGACGGTTCGTTTCTCGTCCGCCGACGCTTCTTCGCCGGCGAAATTCTATCTTCTCAGCGCGCCGGCGCATCAGACGCATCCTACGAAGGTCATCCGCGTCGGCGACGCCAAGCGGCTCGACCTCGGCAGCCAGAAAACCTCGAACGAGCGCTCGATCTTCCAGTTCATCCATGCCGACGGCGTCAAGACCTGCCAGATCGTCGTCGGCATGACGCAGCTTGCCGAGGGATCGGTGTGGAACACCATGCCTTGCCATGTGCATGACCGGCGCATGGAGGTTTATCTCTATTTCGACCTGCCGGAGACGGCGCGCGTGTTCCACTTCCTCGGCGAGCCGGACGAAACCCGGCACATCATCGTGAAGAACGAGGAGGCGGCGCTTTCGCCGCCCTGGTCCATCCATTCCGGCGCAGGCACCTCGAACTATGCCTTTATCTGGGCGATGGCCGGCGACAATGTCGACTACACCGACATCGATCCGGTGCCGCTGGAGACGCTGCGGTGACCGATTTTTCCGCTTTCAGCCTGGCCGGCAAGCGCATCGTCGTGACCGGGGCCAACACCGGTATCGGCCAAGGGATATGCGTTGCCATCGCCAAGGCGGGTGGCGCGGTGATAGGCGTCGGCCGTTCGTCGATGGACGAGACCGAGGCACTGGTGAAGGCCGAAGGCGGAACATTCGCGCCTGTTGCGTGCGACCTCGGCGACCATAAGGCCGCCGCCGCGATGCTTGGCCGGGTGTGGGAGTCGACCGGTCCGATCGACGGGCTGGTCAACAATGCCGGCGTCATCCGCCGCGCCGACGCGGTCGATCTTTCGGAAACCGACTGGGACGACGTTGTGGACGTCAATCTGAAGTCGCTGTTCTTTCTGTGCCAGGCCTTCGCCCGAAAAGCGCTCGGCGCGGGCCGCGGGGGGCGGATCGTCAACATCGCGTCGGTACTGTCCTTCCAGGGCGGCATCCGCGTCGCTTCCTACACGGCGTCGAAACACGGCGTGCTGGGCATCACGCGCGCGCTCGCCTGCGAATGGGCGGCGAAGGGTATCAACGTGAACGCTATCGTGCCGGGCTATGTCGTGAGCAACAATACCGAGGCGCTGCGCAACGATCCCGACCGCAGCGCGGCGATCCTCGGCCGCATACCGGCGGGCCGCTGGGGCAAGCCCGAGGACATAGGCGATGCAGCGGTCTTCCTGCTCGCGCCGGCTTCGGCCTACATGCATGGCGCGGCGTTGCCGGTCGACGGCGGCTGGCTGGCGCGCTAGGAGAAAGCCATGGCCGACACGACGCTTTTTGCCCAGCCCGACACGAAGGAATGGACGCCGACGCCGGACGGCAACCGC
The DNA here is from genome assembly GCF_040049215.1 of Mesorhizobium sp. KR9-304. Classification (NCBI taxonomy): domain Bacteria; kingdom Pseudomonadati; phylum Pseudomonadota; class Alphaproteobacteria; order Hyphomicrobiales; family Phyllobacteriaceae; genus Mesorhizobium; species Mesorhizobium sp. KR9-304. The sequence goes on from NZ_JBDZDN010000001.1 coordinate 1,937,392, forward strand.
CGGCGCGTCATTCTCCACACGGATGAGCTGATGATGGTCGAGTTCGGCTTCGAGAAGGGCGGCATAGGCGCGCTGCATTCCCATCCGCATGTCCAGTCGAGCTATGTCGCGGAAGGCCGGTTCGAGGTGACGATCGACGGCAGGACCGAGATCGTCGAAGCCGGGGGCGCGTTCATCGTGCCGTCGGGTCTGGTGCATGGCGTCAAGGCGCTGGAGGCCGGCCGGCTGGTCGACACGTTTGCGCCGCACCGCGCCGATTTCCTGTAGCGTGCACGAGATGTCCCAACGCCTGTCAGACAGGACCTTGGCCGCGCTGCCTTCTTCGGTGGCGACGCCCGGCTATGACCGCGCCACCATCACGCCGGGCATCGTGCATCTCGGCGTCGGCGCGTTCCATCGCGCGCATCAGGCCGCCTATGTCGATGACTGCCTCGCGGCCGGTGAGAAGGACTGGGGGATCGTCGGTGCGTCGCTGCAGAGCGCATCGACCGCGCAGGCGCTCGGGCCGCAGGGCGGCCTCTACACGCTCGCCGTGCGCGGCAGCGACGGCGAAAGGCTGCGGGTCGTCGGTTCGATCGGCGAAATACTTGTCGCGCCGCATGGTCCCGCCAAGCTGCTCGACGCGCTGACCGATCCACGCATCCGCGTCGTCACGCTGACGATTACCGAAAAGGCCTATCTGCGTGATGCGGCGGGAGACCTCGACGCCAGCCATCCGGGCATCGTCGCCGATCTGGCGGATCCGGCCAAACCGCGGACGGCGCACGGTTTCCTCGTCGAGGCGCTGGCGCGTCGGCTGGCGGCCGGAACAAAACCCTTCACCATTCTCTCATGCGACAATCTCCCCTCCAACGGGGCGACGCTGCACCGGCTGCTCAGACAGTTCGCCACGCTTCGCGACGCCGGATTGGCGAAGCACGTTGAAGGCGTGTCCTGCCCGTCTAGCATGGTCGACCGCATCGTGCCGGCGACGACCGATGCGGACCGCGCCCGCGTCTTGGAAGCGCTTGGCGTCGAGGACGCATGGCCTGTCATGACCGAACCCTTCTCGCAGTGGGTGATCGAGGACAAATTCTCCGCCGGCCGGCCGGACTGGGAGAGATTCGGTGTCCAGGTGGTGCGCGACGTCAGTCCTTTCGAGGAGATGAAGCTGCGGCTGCTCAACGGCGCGCATTCCTCCATTGCCTATCTCGGGCTGCTCGCCGGTCACGACACCGTGGCGAAATCCTTCGGCGACCCCGCAATACGCCGCTTCGTGAATGCGCTCTGGTCCGAGGCAGGCACGGCTTTGCCAGCCGGGGCCGGCCTTGATCCTAAAAGCTACGTCGCCGCCCTGACCGAGCGCTTCGACAACACTGCGCTCGCGCATCGCACCGCCCAGATCGCCAATGACGGCAGCCAGAAGCTGCCGCAGCGCATTATCGGCACAGCACTCGACCGCCTTGCAGCCGGAGCCGGCGCGGATCATCTGATGCTAACCGTCGCCGCATGGATCCGCGCGGCCGAACTGCGCGGCACAAAGCTTCCCACGGGTCATTTCACCGATCCGCTGGATGCGCCGATGGCGAAGATCGCCGAAGCCGGGAACCCGGCAGCAAGCACCGTCAGCGCCGCCTTCGAGCTTGCAGGCTTTGCGCGGGACACCGCACACCGTGCAGCTTTGGAAAAGCTCGTATCCGCCCATCTGGACACCTTGCGCAAGGAGGGTGTCGCAGCCGCCCTTGCCGCGCTCTCTCCGACAGGAAAATCGGCGTGAAACAAACCTGGCGCTGGTTCGGGCCAAGCGATCCCGTCCTCCTCCCGCATATCCGCCAGGCCGGCGCGACCGGTGTGGTGACGGCGCTCCATCACCTCAATGACGGACGCGCCTGGCCGGCCGACGAGATCGCGAAGCGCAAGGCAGAGGTCGAGTGCGCCGGCCTCACATGGTCCGTGGTCGAGAGCGTCATCGTGCATGAGGAAGTGAAGACGCGCAGCGGGCGTTTCCGCGAACTCATCGACAATTACAAGGCGTCTATCCGCGCCCTGTCGCAGGCCGGTATCACGACGATCTGCTACAATTTCATGGCGATCACCGACTGGACGCGCACCGACCTCGACTATCCGATGTGGCATGGCGGGACGGCGCTGCGCTTCGACATCGTCGATTTCTGCGCCTACGATTTGCTGGTTCTGAAGCGCGCCGGGGCCGAGGCCGACCATCCCGCCGATCGCATCGAGGCGGCGAAAGCGCGGCTCGCGGCGATGAGCGAGAGCGATCTCGCCAGGCTTGAGACGAACCTGATTGGCTGGGTGCCGGCGCGGGAGTTCATCTTCGACCGCGAGAGCTTCTGCCGTGCGCTCGACGTCTACCGGGAGATCACGGTCGAGGATTTCCGGCAAAATCTGTTCGCCTTCCTGCGCGAGATCGTGCCGGTCGCGGAGGAGGAAGGGGTACGGATGGCGATCCACCCCGACGATCCGCCTTTCCCGATCTTCGGCCTGCCGCGCGTGGTGTCGAGCGCCGGCGATGCGGCGGCGCTGATTACTGCCGTTCCCTCGCCGTCGAACGGGCTGACGCTCTGCACGGGCTCCTACGGCGCCGGCCGCCAAAACGATCTGCCTGACATGGCGAAACGTTTTGCCTCCGACATCCATTTCGCCCATCTGCGCAACGTGACGAAGGAGCCGGATGGCTCATTCCACGAGGCCGAACATCTCGAAGGCGACACCGACATGGTCGCGGTGGTCGACGCGCTGCTTGCCGAGGAGCGGCGGCGCAAGGCCGACGGCAGGGCGGATTGGGAAATCCCGATGCGCCCCGACCACGGCCATGCCATCGTCGACGACATCGGCAAAAAAGTGAACCCCGGCTATTCCTGCATTGGCCGCCTGAAGGGGCTGGCCGAACTGCGCGGCATCATGCGCACCCTTGAAACGCTGAGAGCCTGAAGCTCAGGGGACGGAGCGGACGGGTGCGGTGCCGAACGATCCCATCTCGCCCGGCGCGACGCCGAAGACGAACTCCGCATTGCCCTGGCCCATATTGTAATACTGGTGGCGGTAGCCGCCCGGAATGTAGAAGCCGTCGCGCGGGTTGAGCTCGAACCAAACCTGGCCCTCTGCGTCGGGCACGTGGATGTTCAGCGCCCCGGACAGCACGTAGATGGATTCGTCGCCGGCATGCGTTTCCATGCCAGTGCGCTTGCCGGTGAGAATCGACGTGCGGCCGACCGTCAGGTGTTTGGTGGCTGAGTAGAAGCCGGTGTAGGCGCCTTGCGTCTCGCGGTCGAGGCTCCAGAGAAGATCGCCGTCGCGCATCGGATGGATGGTGCGGCCGGCGCGCTCCGCGGCCGCTTCCATTGGAAAGCGGCCCATCCACTTGTCCTGCAGATAGCGGTTTTCGCTGATCAGCTCCTTGGTGCGGGCGTAGGGGCCGGACGTGCCCTGCGACGGCGGCGGCGCGAAATATTCGAGCACGCGCACCGGCTCGTCGCCGAGGTTGAAACCGTGGTGCCAGGTGTCCTTGCGGAAAAACAAGGCTTCGCCAGCCTTGGCTACCTGCATCTCGCCGGTCTCAGGGTTGGCGAGTCCGAAGGTGCCGGAAAGAACATAGAGCAACTCGTCGGCGCCGAAGATTGTGCGGAAGGCGTCGGTGTGCTTGAAGAAGCCGCCGGGCTGGAGGCCGAAAACAAGCTGATGGATCTTGTCGGTCGAGGCGTAGATCCAGTCGTCGACGAGGCCGGCATCCTCCTCGCCCCAGAGGTGACGGGTCACGCTCGCATAGGGAATGTGCGACGGCTTGTCGAAAACCGGGCGGGGCGAAGGCTTATAGGCCATTTTTCTCTCCAGAAGCTCGTCGTTTCATTGCGACACGGCTGTCCCAGCTCGCCAGGACAGAGCGGCGACGCCGATGGCGCAGGCATTGTCGCCAAGCGCCGCCGGCACGATCGGCAGGTCGCGCGCCAGGTCGGCGAAGATGAAGGGGCGCGTCAGCTCGCCAAGCCGCCGGTTGATATCAGGATTGCCGCCGACGCCGCCGCCAATCACCATGATCGCGGGATCGAGGATGTTGATCAGCTGACCGAGATAGGAGGCGATCGACAACAGCGAATTTTCCAGCAGCCTGTTGGCGCCGGTGGCCGATTTCGCGGCCTCGAAGAGATCGCGCGCCGTGGCGCCAGGCTTTCCGATCAACGCGCCGTAGCGTTCGCCCATGCCCTTGCCGCTGGCGAAGACCTCGATGTGCTGGCGCACCTCGATGTCCTTGTTCGGGCCGGTCCATGCCACGAGTTCGGCACCGGCGAAATGGATGGCGAAGCCGCGCGCGCCGCCGTAAGGTTTTCCGTCGATGACCAGCGTATGCGACATGCCGGTCGACAGCGTGACATAGACGAAGATGCCGGCGTCTCGGCCGGCGCCGATCCAGCCTTCGGCGAAGGCCGCGGCGCGAACGTCGCTTTCGATATAGACGGGTCCGAAAGCCGACAGCGGCGTGCGGTAGTCCAGGCCGCGCCACTCGAAATTCCAGGCGGAGCCGGGCTCGCCTTGGTTGGTGACGAGTTCGGGCAAGCAAACCCCAACGGGGCAGGGAGCGCCGCGCACCAGTTCGCCCGCCTCGCGCTGCGTCTCGGCCGCCATGGCGACGACCAGATCGAGCACGGCGCCGCCGCCGTCGGCGCAAGGCGTGGCCCGCGTATTTTCGATCAGCACAGCGCCATCGGCCATCCGCACCAGGCAGGCTTTTGTCTTGGTGCCGCCGACATCGACGCCGACCGCGTAGCTGTCGCCCGGCGATAGGTCATCCATCGGCGGCCTCCCGGTCGGCATGGAGCTCGGCGTCGCGGCATTCGACGACGATGGTCGCCGGCCACGCGGGATCGTAAGCCGTGGCTTCCGAGATACGCGAATATGCGGTGCGCTTGCCGGCGCCCCAGACGATCATGGCTGCCGCCTTCGACAATTCGGCGATGGAAGCGATGCCGATCGTAATCCCGTGCTTTGGCACCTCGTCGAGGGACTTGAAGTCGGGAAAGGTGGCCAGGTTGTCGCGCCGGGTCTGTTCGGCAAGGTCGACCACCCTGCTGCGGCTGTCGCGCGGTGAGCCGGGCGGGTTGAAGGCGATATGACCGTCGCCGGCGCCGGAAGCGAGCAGGAAGAGGTCTACGCCACCTGCCGCGGCAAGACGCCGGTCGTAGTCGCCGGGCTCAGACGGATCTGGCATCCAGAAGTTCCCGGGGCGAACCCGGAATGCGTCGGGAAGGCCGGCGTTGATGTGGCCAACGATCTCGCGCTCGCCGAAACCGCGGCAGGAGTAGTGCGCGGAAACCGGCGGCGGCAACAGCGCGCCGTCGGGCGTAACGATCAGGTATTCATCCATCATGGCGATGATCAGCCGCGAGCAGTCGACTGGTCGGGCGGCGAGCCGCGCAGCCAGCGCCTCGTAGACCGGCATTGGGCTGCGCCCGCCGGGGCAGCCGAGCACATAGGCGTGGCCGGCCTCGTTGGCGGCACGGATGCCGGCGGCGATCCGCTCGGCAAGCTCCGTTCCGATGGCGGCCGGGGTATCGTGCGTGTAGGTCCTCATATGAAATCCGCGACCCCGCTCACAAGCCAGCCTATAGCCGCAGACGCCGGCATCGCCAACCGCGCCATGGAGATCATGTCGTGAGGGACCCCGCAAAATCCTGTCGGTGCGTCACCCGGCATAGAAGGGCCGCGTCATACCGTGCACGCCGGGCTTGAGCGCGAACAGCCCGCCTTGCTGCGGGTAGCGCCGCGCGGTTTCATCGTCGATGCCAAGCCGCGCCGTGGTGACATAGAGCGTATCGAGATCGGGGCCGCCAAACGCGCAGGATGTGACGAGCGAGGCAGGGATCGGCACGATGCGATCGACGACGCCGTCGGGCGCAATCCGCGCCACGCAATGCCCATCCCAGCGCGCGCTCCACAAAAACCCTTCGGCGTCGACGGCGTTGCCGTCGGGCGTGCCGAGGTCGCCGGCATCGTTGAAGATTCGCCTGGGGCCGACCGTACCGGCATCGAGGTCGAAGTCGCAGACGTAGATGCGGTTCAGCATGGAATCGGCGACGTAGATCTTCGTCCAGTCCGGACTCCAGGCGACACCGTTCGTGATGCCGAGGTCCGCCATGGCGGCGAAGGGCGACCCGCCGGGTTCGACGCGCCACAGACTGCCGACCCTATTCTTGATGGGAATGCCCGCGCCGCCGGGGCCGAGATTGTTCTGCATCGTGCCGATCCAGAACCGACCGCGCGCGTCCGGCGCGCCGTCGTTGCTGCGGTTCTTCGGCAGATGGGGCTCGAGCGCCGCAAGATGGCGATAGTCGCCGGTACCGGGATCGAAGACGTTCAGCCCGTGCTCGGAGGCGACGAGAAGCGTACCGTCGCGCCGTTTCGCCATCGCGGTGACCATCTCGGGCATCGGCCACGCGGTGTGCTCCTTCGTGGCCGGGACGAAGCGATGGATGCGTGACGGCATCGGCACGTCGAGCCAGTAGACGGCCTGCTCCTCGGGACACCAGAATGCGCCTTCGCCGATCGCGTCGCGGCTGTCGATGACGCAGGAGACATCATGCTTCGAGACGCGATAGCGGCTCACCGTCCATGCTCCTGAGTTTCGCTGACTAGCGTTGCGCCGATATCGTTTTCGTCGAGGCGGCTGGCGAGATCGAGATAAGGCATTTCGCAGAGCGCGCGGGAGACGGTTTCGGCCAGAGGCGCGTTCCGCGCCGAGATGGCCTCGGTCAGTTCGCGGTGGAGTGGCAGGCCGCGCTCGAAATCGCCAGGTTTGCTCGCCGTGTAGGTGAGCTGGACGCGCATGATTGCGGCGGTCAGCACGCCGAGATGCTGCAGCAGCGCGTTGTGGGAGGCGCGCTGGATGCTCTGATGAAATTCGATGTCGGCGTCGGGCATCCGTTCGAGATGGCCGACACACGCTTCGAGCGCGTCGCAGGCGTCACGGATCGCCTTTATCTCCGGATCGGTGGCGCGTTTTGCCGCGAGAAAAGATGCCTTCGGCTCGACGATCAGCCGGAACTCGCAGAAATTGAACGCGTAGGGCAAGTGCAGGTCACCGGACGCCTCCCAGGTCAGCACCTCGGGGTCGAGCATGTGCCAATGCTGCTTGGATCTGATAGTGGTGCCGGTCTTCGGCCGGACGTCGAGCATGCCTTTTGCGACGAGGACCTTGACCGCCTCGCGCAGGACGTTGCGGCTGACGCCAAGGTTGCCGGCAAGGTCTGCTTCGTTCGGCAGGCTGGTCCCCTCGGCAAAGACGCCGCCGACGATGCCACGCCCGAGTTGCTCTACGACCTCCTCATGCAAGCTGCGCCGATGAACCGCGCTGACCGCGGGCCATCCCGATCCCGATCTGTCGGAAACCGTCGGCCGCTCGGCTGGACCCGAATATGCGTTCGCAAGTCCGTAGATCAATATCTCCTCCTGCCCTGCGCAGCATCGACGCCGTTGACCAATCATCCTATGTTTGTATCATTATCTCAATCAGGCTGTGTTGGGGCAAGGCCGAGTGGCGTCAACTTGCGTGGCAATCTCCGCGACACGACACGACGTTTGTGCGTCTGCGGCGACGATAAAATCCATGACGCCAACATTTTCCGCGTCAGATTGGAGCGGCGATCTCAGGCGCTTCCCGGCAATGTGCGACGTCGCTGCATTGCATCGGCAGCGAGTCATCAAGCATACTCATCAAGAATGCAGCCGGACAGCCGCGCTACATGAAGCTGGCGGCGACGAACATGTTGTCGGCGTGCTGCGGGCTGGCGCGATGATGAGGGATGACTTTTTTGTCTGTCGCCCGCCCATTGCGGACTGTCAGGCGCGGGCACTGCTCGCCGAACAGCGTATCGGCGTCGATGTGGACAAGCCCGCGCTTCATGTGAAAACGTATCCGAAAGCGGCTCGTTCAAGCTCAGCCGACGGGCGGAAAGCAAGATGACGCTCCAGACCCGGACAGAAACGCTATCCTCGCAAGGAGGGTCGCCTGCGCTTCTCAAGCTGCGCGGCATCTCGAAGCGTTATGGCGACCTGGCCGCCGTCGAGCCGCTCGATCTCGACATTTTCCCGCGCGACTTTGTCGCCATCCTCGGGCCGTCGGGCTGCGGCAAGACGACGTTGCTGCGCATCATCGGTGGCTTCGTTGCGCCGACATCAGGCACGGTCGAGATCGACGGCCGCGACGTCACGCGCATCGGTCCTGAACAGCGGCCTACCAACACTGTCTTTCAGGGTTACGGTCTCTTCCCGCACATGACCGTGCGCCAGAATGTCGGCTACGGACTGCGGCTTCAGAAGAAGGCGAAGGCCGAGATCGACGACCGCGTGGCCGATGCGCTGCGCCAGTCGCGACTGACCGAATTCGCGGACCGCTCGGTGACAGCCCTGTCCGGAGGCCAGCAGCAGCGGGTCGCCCTGGCGCGCGCGCTGATCCTCAGACCGAAAGTGCTGCTCCTCGACGAACCGCTCGCGGCGCTCGACCTCAAGCTGCGACATGTCATGCAGGACGAACTCCGCCGCCTGCACCAGGAGTTCGGCGGCACTTTCGTTTTCGTCACGCACGACCAGGGCGAGGCGCTGTCGCTCGCCAACCGCATCGCGGTGATGAACGCCGGCCGTATCGAGCAGGAAGGCGACGCCGAAACCATCTATGCCGCGCCGACGACCCGCTTCGTCGCCACCTTCATCGGCGATGCGAACCTTTTGCCGGGCGAACGCAAGGCCGGCGAGGTGAAGCTCGCGGCAGGGCCGGTCTTTGCCGACGCCGGCCCCGACGGCGCGGTCACCGCGGTGGTGCGTCCGAAATCGGTCAGGCTGCTAGGGTCCGGCGAAAAGTCGGATGTCGAGATCGAGGGCGCCGTCGCCGCCGCCGTCTATCTCGGCGACCATATCAAATGCACGGTCGGCATTCCCGGCGGGCACGACGTGATCGTTCACCTCGATGCAGCGGCCGCGCCACGGCCGGTTGCGGGTGAGCGTGTGAGGCTCGGCTGGGCGCTGCGGCAGCACCGCGTCGTCAGCGCGTGAGGCCGCGCAGCCGCGAGGGAATATCGGGAAGACAACAAAGCAAAAACAGGAGAAGCAAAATGGGAAGCGACAAATCGAAGCCGTCAGGCCTTAGCCTGACAAGACGCCATTTCACCCAGGCACTGGCCGCCACGGCGGCTGCGGCAGCGATCGGGCTGCCGGCAACGCGCGCGCGGGCGGCGACATCCGTCAACTTCGTCGGTTGGCAGGGTTACGACGACCCGGTCGCCTTCGACGACTTCCTCAAGTCGAAGGACATAACGCTCAACACGACCTACATCGGCAACAATGACGAGATCGTCGCCAAGCTCAGGGGCGGCGGCATCGGCACCATCGACATCGTCACGCCCTACATGGGCTACATCCCGCTGCTGGTGAAGCTTGACCTCATTCAGCCGATCGACGTCTCGCGCGTGCCCAACCTCGAGAAGGTCATGCCGATCTTCCGCAACGACCCGAACATCGTCGTCGACGGCAAGCTCTACGGTGTGCCGTTCACCTGGGGCGGCGGTCCGATGGTCTATGACCCCGCTGTCTTCGCCACGCCGCCCGCATCCTGGAAGGATCTGCTGAAGCCGGAATTCACCGGCAAGGTCGGCATGATGGACGATCCGCTCGGCAACATGATGATCGGCGCGCTGGTCGCGACGGGCACGCAGACGCCGACCAAGATCAACGCTGCCCAACTCGAACAGACCATCGATTTCCTGATCGAGATGAAGAAGCAGTCGCGAGTCGTCGCGGCGAGCTGGGGTGATCTCTCGGACGCCATCGCGCGCGGCGATGTCGCCATCACCTTCAACGGCTGGGAGACGATGGTGAAGTTCTGCGCCGACAAGGGCAAGGCGGTGAAATACGCCTACCCGTCGGAGCGTACACATGCATGGCTGGACAATTATTGCATCGCCAAGGACGCGCCAAACCTCGACGCCGCCTACGAGTTGTGCAACCGGGTCATCAGCGTCGAGGGACAGAAGCGCCTCGCCGAAGTCGCCATCCAGGCGATCGTCAACGCGGACGCGGTCGCAGCCCTTCCGGCTGATATCCGCGCGCTTTACCCGTACGACGACATCGCCGACTACGGCAAGAAGGCGAGCTTCTTCGGCTTCCCGCCTGTCGAGCCGGAAGGCGATCTCACAACCTTCAGCGACTGGCTGAAGGCCTACGAGCGCTTCAAGGCCGCGTAAGACTAAAAGGGAGCTCCGGTTAGGACCGGAGCTCCCGTCTCCTCCTGCGTTCCGGACAGATGGAAAACAGATCGACCTACTGGCTGGTCGCCCCGTCGGCGCTGATCTTCTGCGTGCTCTTCATCGCGCCGATGGCGTTCTTCGTCGTGCTGAGCTTCTGGCAGGTCGAATATTTCGAGCTGAGCACGGAACCGACGATCTCCAACTATCGCGACGTCTTCGCCAATTACTGGCACGTGATGGGCTTCACCGTGGTGGTCGCCACCGCCACCGCGCTGCTCACCACAGCGCTCGGTTTCATCTTTGCCTTCCTCGCCCGCTTCCGCGCCGGCAAATGGGCGCAGGTGCTGCTCTTCATCGTGCTGATCACGCTGTTCGGCGGCTATCTGATGAAGATCTATGCGTGGAAAACGATTCTGGGCAATGAAGGCGTGCTCAACAGCGCGCTGATGGCGGCGGGCATCATCTCATCGCCGATCACGTCGCTGCTCTATAGCCCGCAGGCGGTCGTGCTGACGCTGATGCATTTCAGCCTGCCCTTCGCGGTGCTGCCGATCTACGCGTCGATGCGCGGCATCGCCGACAGCGAGGTGGAAGCGGCCCGCGACCTCGGCGCCCGCCGCTGGCCGATACTCTCGACGGTCATCGTCCCGCGTTGCCAGAGCGGCATCGTCGCCGCCTTCAGCTTCGTCTTCCTGATGGTCGGCGGCGACTATGTCACGCCGCTGCTTGTCGGCGGCAAGCTGACGATGATCGGCAATCTGATCGCGCCGCAGTTCGGCGCGCAGTTCAACTGGCCGCTGGGCGCCGCCATGTCGATCGTCATGCTGATCGCCGCCGTGGTCATCATCTATCTCTTCCGCCTGCTGATCGCATTGTGGAGCCGGCAATGAACGCACGTTCCAACATCTTCTGGGGCATCGTCGCCGTCCTCTTCATCGTCTTCCTGCTGTCGCCTATCCTGCTGCTCGTCGTCTTCTCCTTCACCTCGCGCACGCTGACCAACTTCCCCATCGAGGCGCTCTCGTTCCACTGGTGGCAGGAGATGGTGGTGACGCGCCAGTTCTGGCCGTCCCTGGCCAACAGCCTGATTATCGCCGTCTGCGTCGCAATCGTCTCGGCGATCGTCGGAACGCTGGCCGCCATGGGGCTGGCCGCGATGCCGAAACGTCGTGCTTCCATCATCATGGCGCTGCTGACGCTGCCCGTCATGCTGCCGCCCCTGGTGCTCGGCGTGGCGCTGCTCTCCTTCTATGTCAGCATCGACCTTAAGCTCGGCCTGCCGACCGTCATCCTCAGCCACGTGCTTTTCGCGCAGCCCTTCGTGGTTCTCATCGTGCATGCGCGCATGGTCAATTTCGACCCGCGCGTGGTCGAAAGCGCGCGCGACCTCGGAGCGAGCCCCCTGCAGGCCTTCCTCACGGTGACGCTGCCGATCATCCGGCCGGTGGTGATCGGTGCTGCGCTCATCGCCATGGCGCTGTCGATCGACGACTTCATCATCACCTTCTTCACCATAGGCACCGGCAACACGCTGCCGACTCTGGTCTGGGGCATGATCCGTACCGGTCTCACGCCATCCGTCAACGCCATCGGCACGCTGATCCTGCTCTTGACCATCGGCTCGACGGTGATCGCGCTGCAGCTCACGCGCTATCGCGGCTGAGGGCGGAAGATGGCGGGGCGGTTGAAAGGGAAAGTCGCGCTCATCACCGGCGGCGCGTCGGGTATCGGCAAGGCCGGCTCGATGCTGATGGCACGGGAAGGCGCGAAGATCGTCGTTGCCGACATCGATGCGGCGCGCGCCGAAACGGTGGTGCGTGAGATCGAGGCGGCCGGCGGCGAAGCGCTCGCGGTCCGGGTCGACGTCCGTGAATCCGCCTCGGTGCAGGCGATGGTCGCCGCCTCGGTCGAGCGTTTCGGCCGCATCGACGTGCTCTTCCACAACGCGGTCTCGGTGCCGCTGGTCAACAAGCACGACCGCCGCATCACCGAGCTGCCGGAAGAGACTTGGCACGCCATCGTCGGGCTGGTTCTGACGGGCACGTTCCTCACGGCGAAATACGTCGCGCAGAAGATGCTGGAACAGCGTTCGGGTTCGATCATCCTGACCGCCACCGTGGACGCGCTGGTCGGCCAGGCCGGGCTCGACGCCTATACGGCCGCCAAGGGCGGCGTCGTGTCGATGACGCGCTCGATGGCCGCCGGCCTGTCGCCGGAAGGCGTGCGCGTCAACGCCATCTGCCCGGGTTTCGTCAAGACGCCGCACCAGAGCGTCTTCCTCGACGACGACAAAGAGCGCGCGGCGATCGAATCGCTGCACCTGATGGGCATCATGGATCCCGAGGAGGTCGCGGCCTTCGCGGTTTTCCTGGCATCCGACGAGGCGCGCTCGATGACCGGCGGCATCCATGTCGTCGACAGCGGCTACACGGCCTTCAAGGCGAACATCGACCCCGCGGCGGTCTTCAAGCGCTGACGTTCTGGTTATCCGGTCCGCGAACCGGCGTTTCATGCCGTCCCGGTCAGCCGCTCTATTCCTACCGCATGCACGCAACGCCCCCAACAGGATCGCGATTGACTACCCCGCAAATCGATGTTGAATATTGGATGCAAAATCCAGCAAGGAGCATCCAGTATGACGCCTGTTCGTTTCGGCATCGTCTCGACGGCCAGGATAGCGAGGGACTGGGTCATCCCGGCCATGCAGGCCGTACCGGAATGCGAGGTCGTCGCCATCACCTCCCGCGACGAGGCGAAAGCCGCTACCGTTGCCGCCGAGTTCGGAATACCGCGGCACTATGGCTCGCTGGCTGAAATGCTGACGGACCCGCTCGTGGAGGCGGTCTACATTCCAACGCCCAACAGCGCTCACGTGGAGGAAACGATCGCGGCGGCGCGCGCGGGGCGGCACGTGCTGTGCGAGAAGCCGATAGCCCTCGATGCGGCGGAAGCGCGCCAGCTGATCGACGTGCAGCGGGAAACCGGCGTTCAGATGTCGGAAGCCTTCATGGTGCGCTACCATCCGCGTTGGCTCGCCGCTCGCCAGATCGTCCGCAGCGGCAGGCTCGGCCGGGTCACGCAGATCCATGCGACGTACAGCGTTCTCAACGACAATCCCGGCGACATCCGCTTCGATCCGGCGCTGGGCGGCGGCGCGTTGGGCGATGTCGGCGTCTACCCGATCACGGCCGCGAGGTTCCTGTTCGAGGACGAACCCGTGGCTGCAACGGCGACATTCCAGAAGAACAACCCGGCCGGCGTCGACATCGCCGTTTCCGGGATGCTCGAATTCCCTGATGACCGCGCGCTTCTGTTCAGCGGCGCGCTGCTGCAGGCATGGGCGCACTGGATCGTGGTGATCGGCAGCGAAGGGTGGATGGAGATCCCCATTGCCGTCTGGCCCTCGGCCCAGCAGGAGACGGTGATACGGCTTCGGGGCCGCGCCGACCTCAACGACACGGATGTCGAAGTCCTGACCTTCCCGCCGGCAAACCAATATGAGCACGAGGTTCGAGAGTTCGCCCGCGCGGTGCGCGGCGCCACGCCCCAGCCCTGGCCGATCGAGAATGCGGTCGCCGGAATGCGCGTCCTCGACGCGGTCCGCAAATCGGCTTCGACCCATTCACGGGTTCTCGTCGAAAAGGCCTAGAGCAGAATGGTCTCAGGTCCTTCAGGAGGGCCGGAGGAAGATCACATCCTCGGCGGACCAGTAGAGCGTCGCCGCGTCGCCCACATCAGGCAGCTTTCGCGCCTGGCTGTTCTGGATCTGAACCCTCACGCGCTCGCCATTCTGCACACGCACCGTGTAGAAGCTGCGGCTTCCCATGAAGACCGACTCCTCGACGGTCACCGCAACCGATTGGGCCGGTTCGGGACCGGCTGAAAAGGCAAAAGCCTCCGGCCGTATCGACACTATGACACGGTCGCCCTTCCCGAAGCCTTCGAAACGGGCGCCGGCCGCAGTGAATTCCGCGAATCCGGCCCGCGCCGTCCCCGATTCCACGGATTCCTTATCGACAATGGCCTCGAACAGGTTGGTTTCCCCGAGGAACTTCGCGGCAAAGAGCGAGGCCGGCCGCGAATACATCTCTCTGGGCGGCGCGACCTGGACGATCCGCCCCTTCTCCATCAGCACCACTCGATCCGACAGCACCATCGCCTCGTCCTGGTCATGCGTGACGTAGACGAAGGTTGCGCCGGTCGCCGCGTGGATACGCTTCATCTCGATCAGCATGTGCTGCCTGATCTTGAGATCCAGCGCGGCAAGCGGCTCGTCCAGCAGGAGCACTTTCGGCTCGTTGACCAGGGCTCTGGCGAGCGCCACACGCTGGCTTTGCCCGCCGCTCAGCTCGGTGATGCCGCGGCCTGCCAGGGATTCCAGCTGGACGATGGCAAGCATCCGTTCGACGCGGGCCCTGACCTCGGCCGCCGGAATGCCGCGCACGCGCAGGCCGAAGGCGACGTTGTCGAACACATCGAGATGCGGAAACAGCGCATAGCGCTGAAAGACCATATTTACCGGACGCCGCTCGGGCGGCTGGTTGGCGCAATCGCGCCCGTCGATGCTGATCGTTCCGACGCTCGGCGTATCGAAGCCGGCGATGAGGCGCATGAGGGTGGTCTTGCCGCAGCCGCTGGGGCCAAGCAGCGTGACGATCTCGCCGACGCCGACAGACAGGTTGATATCAGACAGCGCCTGGAAGGTGCCGAAGGATTTTCCGACGCCGACGGCTTCGATGACAGCTTGTGTGGGCATCTCAAATCTCATGTGGGTGTCCGTGCTGCAATCGCCGTCCTGCGCTTCAAATGCCCGATCGCCCAGGCGATGCACAGGATCACGATGGAGAAGACGAGCGCCAGCGTCGACACCGCGTTGATCAAGGGGGTCACGGTCCGCCGCATCATCGACCAGATATACATCGGCAATGTGGTTTCGGTCCCGGCGACGAATACCGTGACGATGAATTCGTCGAACGACACTGCGAACGCCAGTATGGAGGCGGCGAGCAGCGTCGGCATGATCAGCGGCAGCGTCACATTCCGGAACACCTGCAACTGATTGGCGCCGAGGTCGCGGGCCGCTTCCTCCAGCGACGGGTCGAACAGGGAAAGCCGCGCGCGCATGGTCAGGATGAGGACCGGCAATGCAATGACCACATGGCCGATGACGATGGAGACGGTCGACAGCTGGATGCCGAGCTGGGCGAACAGCACCAGCAGCGATACGCCGACGAACAGGCCGGGAAGCGCGATCGGCGTCAGCCAGAGCGCTGCCAGCACGGTTCTCGTGCGCCGGCCGACGCGCAGCCAGGCGAGCGCAGCCGCGGCACCGAGCACCAGGCAGATGACGGCTGTAGCAAAGGCGATGACCAGGCTCTTCAGCAGCGCGTTGCCCAACTGCGCATTGCCCAGCATCTCGGCGTACCAGCGCAGGCTCAGGCCCTGGAATGGAAACGAAAGGGCCGGCGAGGCGTGAAACGAGAAAAGCACGATGATCGCGATCGGGGCGATCAGGAAGCCGAGAACCAGCCAGACAGTCAGTCTTAGGATCATTGGCCGGCCGCCTCCCAATGCCTAAGCCGCTTGCGTCCCGGCAGGAGCCCCGTGGTGCGGCCTGCAACGACAATCACGGCGTAGAGAATGCCGGAGACCGCGAACATGATGAAGGCCTGCGCGGCGCCGAGCGGCCAGTTCCCAGTCTTGCGAAACTGGTCGGCGATCAGCAGCCCGGTCGTCTGGCCCGAGGAGCCGCCGAGCATCTGCGGCGTGACATAGTCTCCGGCGACGAGGATGAAGGTCAGAATGAAAGCGCTCACCAGCCCGTTGGCCGCGTTGGGGGCAATGACCCGAAAGAAGGCGCCGATCGGCGATGTTCCGAGGTCGCGCGATGCTTCGACGAGTTCGGGCTTGATGTCCCTCAGCGAGGAAACCACCATCAGGATGCAGAGCGGCAGATAGACGTGGACCAGCGTGATCGCGACGGCGAACCTGCTGAACAGCAATGCTTCGACCGGTGCATCGATCAGCCCCAACTGCAGCAGGATCGTGTTGAGCACCCCGCTGGTGCCGAGCAGCGTGCGCCACGCGTAGATGCGCACCAGGTAGCTCGAGAACCATGTGATCAGGATGAGATACAGGATTGCCTGAGAGCGGCTAACATAAGTCAGGTAGTAGGCTACCGGCACAGCCAGAAGCAGCGTTGCCGCGGCAGTCACCAGACCGATGACGATCGCGTTGACGGTCACGCGCCAGAACAGCGGTGACGCCAGCGAATTCAGGTAGTTGGAGAAGACGAAGTCGGGAACGATCCTGTAGGACGCCGCCGTCCAGAAACTGTAGACAAACAGAATCGCTGTCGGCACCACGAAGAATGCCAGCATGTAGAAGGCTGCCGGCGCCGCCAGCAGCCTTCCGGTCATCTCGTTGGACAGTTTCACGATGTGCTTCCGTAGCGCGCCGGGCGCATCAGGCCATCTTCACATGCCGGCCTTGAATTCCTGCCAGGCGGCGACCCAGTCGTCATAGGTCGCATGGGTGTCCGATGCGCGCGGCGGAATGCCGGGCAGTCCGGCCGCGAATATCTTGTCGATCGAGCCATAGTCGATGCGCGCGCGAGATTTCTCATCGAGCAGCTCGACGGCCTTCTTGGACACTGGCGCCTGGACGACGGCCATCGCCACCTCGGCCTGGATCTTGGGATCGAGGGACTGATTGATGAAGGCGTGAGCAGCCTCGATATTGTCGGCGGAAATCGGAATGAACCAGGCATCGACCCACAATACCGGCCCTTCCTCGGGCAGCGCCATCTCGATCTTCACATTCTGCTCTTCGGCCTGTCCCAGGATTGACGGGTCGGCGCACAGCGCCGCCACGACCTCGCCCGACACCATCAGGTTGAGCAGCTCGCCCTGGTTGAGGGCGATGACGCGCGCCTGATCGCGGTATTTGGCGAATTCGGCGAAGGTCTGGGCCAGCTCGTCCTTGGTCAGCAGAGGATACTTCGCACCCAGGCCGGCGACCCGCGCGGCGACCGGCCAGGAGCTGACCGTGTCGTCCATGATCGCGATCTTGCCCTTCAATGCGGGATCGAGGAGGTCCGCGTAGGATTTCGGCGCCGCCAGCTTGTCCTTGTTGTAGAGCAGCGTGTTGAAGCCCCAGATGTAGGGCGAGCCCCACAGCTTGCCGTCGGCGAACCATGTCGGCTGGTCGTAGAACTGTCCGAAAAGGTTGTCGGCGTTGTAGTTGGGGACCTGTGCCGGGTCGATCGGCGTGACGATCTTCATCTCCCGGATATAGAGGTCGGCATAGGCCTGGTTGTATTCGGCAAGATCGATGGGCGGGGGATTGCCGGCCACGAATTTCGCCTGAACGTCGTCCTGATTGGCGATCGACGTCGCTTCGATGGTAACGCCGGTGGCGGCCTTCCAGTCGGTCAGTTGAGCGTTGAGGTCGTATCCCTCCCAGGCCATCACCTGAAGCGCGCCGCTCGGCGCGGCCTGCGCCCAAGACGATATCCTGACCAATGTCGCGCCTGCCGCGAGGCCGGTCAGCCCTGCCAGCGCCGCGCGGCGGCTGACGGAGGTCCCCAAACCCTTCCTGCCGATTTCGTCAAACATTATCGTTCCTCTCTTATTGCCGGATTGACTATGGGATATTGGATACATCTTTGGCGGAGAGTCAAGGGCGCAGCCCCACAAAGGGTATCTTTACGATCGGCTTGAGGGACCCGAGGAAGGAGGCGGAACGCCGCTCCGGCTAAGCCAGGCTTTCGCTGGCCTTCAACTGGCTGACGATTTCCTCGGCAGCATCGGAGACGTGCTTCTTGAGGAGCTTCGAGGTCTGCACGATGTCGCGCGCCCGATAGGCTTCGAAAATATCCCGGTGTTCATGCAGCGCCTTGGTCTGCGCCTTGATCGGTTCGATCTGCAAGCGCAGGTATCGGTCGGCGGAATTGTACAAGGTTTGCACGACCGCCAGCGACCGCGGACGCATCGCCGGGGACAGCAGCGCAATATGGAAAGCCCAGTTCAGGCGGCTGAGTTCCTTGGGGTCGCCTCGCGGAATAGCGTCTTCATAGTCCTTCAGCGCGCGGCCGGCATTGGAGATATCCTCGTCCGACATACGAGCCATCGCCTTGCGGACGAGAAACGGCTCCAGCAGGAGGCGGGCGTCGAAGAGGTCGATCGCATCGTCGGCGGACAGATCCGACACCACAGCGCCGCGATGGGTGCGGATCACCACCAGCCCGTCCGCCTCGAGCTGCAGCAGGGCCTCACGGACCGGTATGCGGCTGACGCCGAGTTCGGCCGCGATCGCTTCCTGGCGTATCTGGTGCCCGCCCGGGTAGTCGCCGCCAATGATCTTCGACGCGATATAGTCGGCCACCATCGCCGTGACGGTCTGCCGCTGCAGCAATGGCTTGGCCTGGGTCGACATGGTCGATGCTTCCGGGTTGGTTCAACTCAACATATGACCCTATACAACCAATATATTGCATCCAACTGGCTGCGGACCAGTTTACACACGATTCCGCATAATTCGAGGTCCGCATGATTCCAGGCCTCCGGCGGAAGCCGTGCGAGACGGTCGGCCAATCCCGTGCTTCAGGTGGCCCACCACACGCTTTTCGTGCGCGAATACTGGTCGAGCGAATGGATGCCTTTGTCCTTGCCGCCAAATCCCGATGTCTTGAAGCCTCCGAAAGGAGTCGTGAAATCACCTTCGCAAAACGCGTTCACGGCGATGAAGCCGGCGTCCAGATCGATCGAAGCCTGGCGGATTGCGTCAGGGTCGGAACCGAACAGATAGGCGCTCAGGCCATAGGGCGTGTCGTTGGCGCTTCGCGTGGCGTCCGCGAGATCGTCGTAGAAGCGTACCGAAAGCACCGGTCCGAAGATCTCCTCCGTCCAGGCCTCGGACTGCTCGTCCACGTCGAAGAACACGACGGGCTCGACGAGCCTCTCGGAATGTCCGACGACGCCGGCCTGGGAGACGATCAGATCGTTGTTGCGCGACTTCTCCCCGTCGATCGCGCCGCGCACCTTCGCGGCATGGATGTCGCTCACCAGCGGGCCGATGCGGGTTGCCGTGTCGAACGGGTCGCCGATCTGCCAATCCTTCATCCTGGCGGCCAGAACCGAACGGACCTCGTCTTCAAGATGGGCAGGCGCCATCAGGCGTGAAATGGACGAGCACAACTGGCCCGAATTCATCAGGAAGCCGGTCGTTATGTCGTCGGCGTAGCGCTCGATGGAACGCACCTCGGGCAGAATGATGGCCGGGTTCTTGCCGCCGCATTCGAGCGAAATCTCCTTGAGATTCGAATCGGCGGCATAGCGCAGGAAGCGTCGGCCGGTCGCGGTGGAGCCGGTGAAATTGATGGCGGCGACCGAACCGTGCAGCCCGAGCGCCTTGCCCGCCACGGCGCCGGAGCCGGGCACGACATTGATGACGCCGGCAGGGAACCCGATCTCGAAGGCAAGCTCGGCGAGGCGCAGCGTCGTCAGCGGCGTGTCGTCGGCGGGCTTGCAGACGATCGTGTTGCCGGCGGCGAGCGCCGGCCCGATTTTCAGTGCTAGCGTGGTGAGGGGATAGTTCCACGGCAAGACGATGCCGACGACGCCCCGCGGTTCGCGGATGATCTGGCTGACCACGCCCTTGCGGCGGGAGGGGCTGAGATCGTAGGCGGTTTCCACCAGGCTCGCGTACCAGCGCAGGACGCCGAGCGTGGTCGGCACGTCGTCGTTGACGGTGTGCAGGATCGGCTTGCCGACATCTAGGCTCTCGAGCAAGGCGAACTCGAGGCCCCGCTCCTCGATCGCGTCGGCGAGCGCCCGCAACAGGGCGGCCCGGCCGTCGCCTTGCAATGCGCCCCATGGTCCCTTGAGCGCGGCCGCCGCCGCCTTCACCGCGAGATCCACTTGGTTTTCGCTGGCGAAGCTGACTTCGGCGATGATTTCGCCGCCGAAGGGTGCCATGATCTGCCGGGTCTCGGCGCTGGCGTCCGCCGTCATGCGGTCGCCGATCCAGGATGCGTTGAGGCTGGCGGCAACTTTCCTGATCTTGTCGATCTCGGACGGCTCGATGGGTGACAGGGGTTTCATTTCACCGTCTCGTCAGAAAGACATCGGAGCGTTAGCGACCGGTTACGCAGCGGAGAGCAGTTTGCCGTTCGCCAATTGCTTGATCGTACCCTCGATGGTCGCGATGACGCGGTCCCGTTCCGCGCCGGTCAGCGGCAAGCGTGGCGCGCGCGTCCACTCCGGCGCGCCATAGACGAGGTGCTCGGCCATCTTGATATATTGAACGAGCTTGACGTGTGTATCGAGATGAAACGACGGAGTCATAACCCTGTAGAGCGTCCGCGCCGCCTCATAGTCGCCGGCCGCGCAAAGGTCGAAAATGCGCACGCATTCGGCAGGCCACGCATTGGTCATTCCGGAGACCCAGCCGACGGCGCCGAGCGACATGCTCTCGACGATCTGGTCGTCAACGCCGCAGAAGATCGCGAAGCGGTCGCCGAGTTCGATGTACATGTCCGTCACGCGGCGCACGTCGCCCGTCTCTTCCTTGACGGCGACGATGCTCGGGCAATCGGCGAGTTCTCTGAGGATCGCCGGCGTGACGTCGACGCCATAGGCGATCGGATTGTTGTAGATCATGATCGGCAGGTCGCTCGCTCCGGCGATCGCCTTGTACCAGGCAGCGGTCTCGCGCGGATCGGTCTTGTAGCCGAGGCTCGGGAAAACCATCAGGCCTTCGGCGCCAAACGATTGGTACCGCTTCGCGGCGGCGGCCGCGTTGGCGGTGGAAATCTCCGCCAGGCCCGAAAGCAGAGGCACGCGCCCCTGAACGGCCTCCCTGGCCGCACGCACCACCGCCTCGCGCTCCTCCGGCTGAAGCGACGCGTTCTCGCCGAGCATGGGAAGCACGATGATGCCGGACACGCCATTGCCGATCAGGCGATCGATGCTCGCTTGAGTCTTTTCTATGTTGATCGAACCATCCTGGTTGAGTTTGGTCGTCACCGCCGGGAAAACGCCCTTCCATTGGGACATCGTGCTTACCTCTCCTGAAACGCAGCAATGCGTCTAATGTATCCAATCTTACAATATGTCTTCAAGTCCGTCCAGCGTGAACCGCCAGCGATTGCCCGTTTGCGCGGCAGAAATTGTTGATTTCGAGCAGCTTAGTCGTGAAGCTCGCGCGAGATGGGCGGGCCGATCGTGTAATCGCTGAACGACACCTTGAAGCCTTCGCGCTGCGGCGAGCAGCACATGATGCCGACATCGACAGACGCCGTCGGCGGGAAATAGGCGAGGCGCGCCGGCTTCCAGCGGTTGTCCGTGATGTCCAGATACTGCACCCGGATCGCCTCGTGATGCCGAGTGACGCGGATCCTCACGCTGTCGGCGGCGGGAATCTTGATGAGCGACCAGTCCGACGTGTCGTTCGTCACGACGGTCGAGAAATACATCTCCCCGTCTGTGTATTCGATGCCGGCCTTGATCCAGTGGGATTCGCCGAGGCGCACCATCAGCCCAGCCTGGTCGTAGAGCACCTCGTAACGGCCGTCGACGGTCACCTCGGCGGTGAAGTCACCCGCAATCGGAGCGAAGAGGAAATGACCGCTGTCGCGCCAGAAATCGTAAAACGTCTCCCGCCAGAAGTCGGTTTCCTTTCCCGTTTCGACGTGCAGCGCATTGCCTTCGAACGAGTGTCTGAGCGGCGGGTTGAGCCAGTTGTAGCCCTTGAGCAGCATCGTTTCGCCTCTTGGAAGTTGGTGCGGATTATCTCGGCGCCGGCCACGTCCGACCCGCCTTGTGCCTTACTGGAACCAGCTGTCCGACAGGCGGTAGCCTTCAGGAAAAGGATCCTCCGGATCGACGCCATAGTGGCTGATGCCGGTCAGCCATGCCCGTCCGGAGATCTCCGGAATGATGGCTGGCACGTTTCCGGTCGTGGCCGCGCCGACGATGCGGCACTGGAACTCCGTGTCGAGGATCGACGTGTGAACGAAGCGCTCGCCGCTGGCGAGTTCGCCGCGGGCGTGAAGCAGCGCCATGCGTGCCGCGGTCCCGGTGCCGCACGGGCAGCGGTCCAGGCGGCCGGGCGAGACCACGACCGCGTTCTTCGAGGTCTTCACTCCGTTCACGATCTCCAGAGGTCCCGCGAACTCGGTCTGGTTGATCGTGTGGATCTCGGGATTCTCCGGGTGGACGGAGGGCAGTTGCTCGGCCGCCGCGCTCTTTATCAACTCACCGAGCGCGACGAGATCGCGCGCCTCGTCGCGGCGCAGCCCGACGCCGACATCGGCGGTGTCGACGATGCAATAGATCATGCCGCCATAAGCGACGTCGACGCGAAGCGTTTTGAGGCCCGGCACTTCGACGTGCTTGTCCCTGTGCATGACGAAGGACGGGACGTTGCGGAAGGTGATGCGCCGGCACTTGTCGCCCGAACAGTCCGCGACGACCTCGACGAGGCCGGCGGGCGTGTCGACGCGAACCACCGTCTCGGCGCCGCGTTTTGCAATCATGCCCGTCTCGAGCGCCACGGTGACGGTGCAGATGAGGTTCGAACCGGACATCGGCACGAAGTAGTCGGATTCCATCACGAGCATGCCGAGATCGGCGTCTGGCCGTATCGGCGGCGTTATCAGATTGACCGCCGCGTTGACGCTGCCCCTGGGGTCGAAGAGCAGCATGTTGCGCAGCCACGAGGAGTCTTTCTCGAGGTTCTGCATGCGCTCGAACATCGTCGCGCCCTTCGGCGGCAGCACCCCGCCCGTTATGACGCGTCCGACTTCGCCCTCGGCATGGGCGCCGACAACGGTGATTGCGCGATCGAGTATCATGGCTACGCCTCTTCAGATTGTCCGCAGGGGCACGGCTCGTAGTCGCGTCATTGCATATTGGATGCAATATGGGTCTGTCAAATGAAAGCTTTGCGCAGACCATCCGCGCCGATGGACGCTATAGGCGGACGCAATGGAGCTATCGATGAGGTGTCGTCGGCGGGCAGACGCGGGCGCGCCGCCTGCGCGCCCTAATTCCCCTCGAAGCCGGTCAGCACGCCGACGGCATTGACGCCGATCTCTTCCACCGCGTAGCCGCCTTCCATGACGAACAGCGTCGGCAGGCCGAGTGCGGCGATGCGCGCGCCGATCTTCGGATAATCCTGGGTCTTCAGCTTGAACTTGCTGATAGGATCCCTCTCGAACGTGTCGACGCCGAGCGACACGACGACGACATCCGGGCGATAGGCGACCAGCTTCTGGCAGGCGTCTTCCAGCGCGGCGCTCCAAACGTTCCAGGCGGTGCCGAAGGGCATCGGGTAGTTGACGTTGAAGCCCGCGCCTTCGCCTTCTCCAGTCTCATCGGCATGGCCGAGGAAGAATGGATATTCGGTCATGGGGTCGCCATGCAGGTTGAGCACCTGCACGTCGCCCCGCTGGTAGAAGATCTGCTGGGTGCCGTTGCCGTGGTGATAGTCGACATCGAGGATGGTGACGCGCTTGGCGCCCTGGTCCTTGAACCACTGCGCCACCACCGCCGCGTTGTTGATGTAGCAGTAGCCGCCCATGAAGCGGTCGCCGGCATGGTGGCCGGGCGGGCGGCAAAGCGCGAAGGCCGAGCGTTCGCCGCCCTGCACGAGTGCGGCCGCGGTCAGCGCGACATCATAGGACGACTTGATCGCCGTCCAGGTGCCTTCGATGAAAGGCGCGCCGCCGTCGAAGGAATAGAAGCCGAGCAGCGCGTCGATCGTCCGCGGCCGAACGTCGCCGCGCAGTCCTCGTGTCGGCCATGTGAAGGGCAGGGCCGAGCCGTCGCGGCCCGATTCCGTCCAAAGCGGCCAGACCGTCGGCAGGAAATCGATATAGTCCGGCGCGTGGACGCGCGCGGCAGCCTCCAAGCCGTGCTCGGCCGGCGGCAGGATCCGGCCGAGGCCTTCGCTTTCCACCCGCGCGCGTATGTATTCGGCGCGCGAAGGCATCTCGAAGCCGGGCACGATCGACCCGCCGATCAGTTCCATCGTGCCCGAATGCCCGGCATGCAGCGGCGAGTAGATCGTCTTCATGAAGTCTCCGTTCCCGAAAAACCGGCTCCCGAAAAAGCCGGGCGACCCTAGCCGCGCCGACCAAGAATGCGCAAGCGCCTCGCGCCGGATTGCCAAGTTGCGTCCGTTATGCTGACCTTCCTGCGCGGAACGCCCGTCGCAAGAGGTGCTCCGCAGGGGACAAGGGTATCGAGGCAGCGTGGCGGTTACGAATGACAAGGCGGCGATAGAAGCCCGCGGAGTGAGCAAACTCTTCGGTTCTGGCGAGCATCAGGTGACTGCGCTCGACAATGTTTCCGTTTCCATCCGGGAAAATGAGTTCTTCACCCTGCTCGGCCCTTCGGGCTGCGGCAAGACCACGCTGCTGCGCCTGATTGCCGGCTTCGATTTCCCCAACAGCGGCGAGATCCTGCTTCACGGCAGCGACATAGCGCCGCTGCCGCCCTACAAGCGGCCGGTCAACACCGTGTTCCAGAGCTATGCGCTCTTCCCGCACATGACCGTCGCGGAGAATATCGGCTTCGGGCTGGAGATGCTGGGCAAACCGAAGAGCGAGGTCGAGGCGCGCGTTTCGGCGATGCTGAAGCTGGTGCACATGGAGAGTATGCGCGAGCGCCGGACCAGCCAGATCTCCGGCGGCCAGCAGCAGCGCGTCGCGCTTGCCCGCGCGCTGGCGCCGCAGCCGAAGGTGCTGCTGCTCGACGAGCCGCTTTCGGCGCTCGACTACAAGCTGCGCAAGGAGATGCAGATCGAGTTGAAGCGCCTGCAAGGCGAGACCGGCATCACCTTCATCTTTGTCACCCACGACCAGGAAGAGGCGCTGGCGATGTCCGACCGCATCGCGGTTATGTCCGGGGGAAGGATTCTGCAGATTGGCGCGCCCTGGGAAATCTACGACCGGCCGGCCGAACGTTTCGTCGCCGACTTCATCGGCGAGACCAATTTCCTGATCGGCGACGTGAAATCCGTCGAAGGCGAGACGGCCACCGTTGCGCTATCCTCTGGAGCCGAGATCCGCTCGACATTCCCAGCCGGCACGAAGCCCGAGGGCCGCGTCACCGTCGTCATTCGTCCGGAGCATGCGCAGACGGTCGAGCCGGGCGCCGGGCTTCTTTCGGGCACGGTCGCCAACGTCGTCTATCTAGGCACCGACACGCATATCCATGCGACGCTTGACGATGGCGCGCATTTCGTCGTGCGCCAGCAGAATGCGAAGAGCGGCCGATGCAGCCAGGAGGCCGGCGACAGGATCGGCATCGCCGTCAGCGCCGGTGTCGCGCAAATCCTGAAGGATTGACAATGGCGGCTGTGGCGCAGACGGCGGAGGCGAGGGCGCGAAAAGACGTCGCCAATCGCTGGCTGCTTTCGGCCCCCGCGCTCATCATCATCCTGTTCGCGGCAATAGGCCCGCTTTTCATCGTTCTCGTTTACTCCTTCCTGGCGCCCGGCCCCTATGGCGACGTCAAATGGGAGTTCTCGTGGGATGGCTGGACCTCCGTCCTTTTCCAGCGCGACATATTCGATGAGACGCTGTCCTTCGCCGACGCGCACCTCTCGATCTTCTGGCGCTCGGTGAAGCTTTCGCTGGCGACCACCGTCATCACGCTGATCGTCGGCTTTCCGACCGCCTATTTCATCGCCACGCGGCGCGAGAGGGACCGCGACATCTGGCTGTTCCTGATCACCATTCCGTTCTGGACGAACCTCTTGATCCGCACTTTCGCGGTGCTCGAGATCATCCGCAACGAGGGCATCGTCAACAAGCTGCTGATCGGCATAGGCCTGACCGATACGCCGATCCAGATGCTGTTCACGGACTTCGCCATCATGATTGGCATGGTCTATGTCTATCTGCCGCTGATGGTGCTGCCGCTCTACGCCAGCATGGAGAAGCTCGACTTCCGACTGGTCGAGGCCGGCTACGACCTTTATGCGACCCGTTTCAACGTGCTTCGGCGCATCATCTTCCCGCTGGTGAAGCCCGGCGTCATCGCCGGCTCCATCCTCGTCTTCATTCCCTCGCTCGGCGCGTATGTGACGCCGTCGATACTCGGCGGAGGCAAGAATTTGATGATCGGCAATCTGATCGAGCTGCAGTTCGGGCAGGGCCGCAACTGGCCGCTGGGCGCAGCGCTTTCCATCGCCTTGATGGTCGTCGTCATGATCACGCTGCTCGTCTACGTCCGCAACGCCGGCGCCGGCGGAGAGCAGCATCATGGCTAGGGCGTTCTCGATCCGCCGGCAGCCAGGCTTCACGACGATCGCGGTCGCCTGTTTCGCCGCGCTCTATGCGCCGATCCTCATCCTCGTCTTCTATTCCTTCAATGCCGGCACCTCGCTCGCAAATTTCGAAGGCTTCTCGCTGCGCTGGTTCGAGGCGGCGTGGAACAACGAGGCGGTGATCGAGGCGTCGATCCGCTCGCTCCAGATTGCCTCGACCGCGGCGGTGCTTGCGACGGTCGCGGCAACCATGGCGGCGCTCGCCACCACGCGCACGGCGCCTTATCGCGGGCTTACTTTCAAATACGCCTTCATAAACCAGCCGCTGATGGTGCCGGAAATCGTGACGGCGGTGGCGCTCCTGATCTTCTTCTCGCGCATCAAGGTGTTCACCGGCTATTCAGGCCTCGGCTATCTCATCATCGCGCACACGGCTTTCTGCATTCCGTTCGCCTATTTGCCAATCAGGGCGCGGCTCGAAAGCATGGACCTGACCCTGGAACGCGCGGCCGCGGACCTCTACGCCACCCCCTGGAAGACCTTCCGCCGGATCACCATGCCGCTGCTGTGGCCCGGCATTCTGGCCGGCCTGATGCTTGCCTTCGTCATCTCGCTCGACGATGTGGTGATCACCAATTTCGTCAAATCGGGGGGACAGGATACGCTGCCGACCTATATGCTCGGCCAATTGAGAAGGGCGATAACGCCCGAAATGAATGCGATCTCGACCGTTTTCCTGCTGCTGTCGGTCGCGATCGTGACGCTTTTCTTCTTCGCGAGCAGGAAACAGAGCTGACAAATGGGAGCCATAACGATGAACTGGAAAATAACCGCCGCGGCCGTAGGGGCCGCATTGCTGGCCTCGACCAGCCTCGCCAGCGCGGAAGGCGAGCTGCAAATCTACAATTGGGGCAACTACACCAGCCCCGAGATGATCAAGAAGTTCGAGACGGAAAACAACGTCAAGGTGACCATCACCGACTATGATTCGAACGACACGGCGCTCGCCAAGATCCGCCAGGGCGGCCACGGCTTCGACATGGTCGTGCCGTCACAAAACTACATCCCGATCTGGATCCAGGAAGGGCTGCTTCTGGAGTCGCGGCCCGACGAGATGGCCAATTTCAAGAACGTCAAGGAAGACCTGAAGAACCCCGAATTCGACCCCGGACGCCACTACACGGTGCCGTGGGCGATGGGCACCGTCGGCATCGTCGTCAACACCGACGTCTACAAGGGCCCGATCAACACCTGGGGCATCATCTTCGACACGCCTGCCGAGCTGAAGGGCAAGGTCAACGTCGTTCCCGAGATGACCGACGTGATCGACGCGGCCGTGCTCTACAATGGCGGCAAGAAATGCACCGGCGACCTCGAAATCCTGAAGAAGGTCCGCGACACGCTGGTCAAGGCCAAGCCCGACTGGGTCGCCATGGAGTACGGCACGATCCAGAAAATGGGGTCGGGCGACTTTGCGGCGTCGAGCGACTGGAACGGTTCCGCGATGCGTCAACGGCTCGCCAATCCGGCCATCCACTACGCCTATCCGAAGGAAGGCTTCGTGATGTGGAGTGACAACATCGCCATCCTCAAGGACGCCAAGAACGTCGACAACGCCAAGCTGTTCCTCAACTTCATGATGGACCCCGAGAATGCCGGCATGAACTCGGCCTTCCATCGCTATGCCAACGGCATCGCCGGTTCCGAAGCCTTCATGCCAGCCGACATGAAGGGGGCGATGGAGATCGAGGTTCCCGAGGAGCTCAAGTCGATCGCCGTGCCGTCGCAGACCTGCGCGCCGGAGGTGCAGGAACTCTACACCAAGATCTGGACCGAACTGCAGAAGTAAGCGCAAGCACCGGCCCGGCGGATATCCGCCGGGCCGGCTTTCCTTCAATGCGGAAAGGCGTCGCTCCCTGGCGTTCCGCGAAAGACAATCCATGACCCTGCCCGAAAATCTGTTCCGCGGCCGCTACGGTTTTGCGCGCGAGGCCGTGACGCTTGCGAACTGGCGCACCAGCCCCTATTCGCGCTGGAGCTTCACCAACGTCGCCGAACTGGTGCCGAGCGCCGTGATCGAGGCGGCGTCCGGCCGGTCCGAGCCTCCGCTGGCCGACCCTGCCTGGCTGCTCGGCCAAAAGATCGAGCTTTCCAGTGGCGTCGCGACGGTCGGCGCCTTCCTCGAAAGCTGCGACACCGATTGCCTCGTCGTGATGAAGTCCGGCAAGGTCGTTGCCGATCATCATTCCCCCCTGCATCGTCCGCATGACCGCCACATCATCTTTTCGATCAGCAAGTCGCTGACGGCGATCCTTGCCGGCGTGCTCGAGGACGAGGGCAGGCTCGATCCGGAGGCGCCCGTCATCGACTACGTGCCGGAAATGTCGCATTCGGCTTACGCCGAAGCGACGGTGCGGCACGTGCTCGACATGCGCGTCGCCGTCGCCATCGAAGAGACGTACCTCGACCCGATGAGCGCCTACGGCCGCTACCGTCGCGCCATGCTGTGGAACCCGCCGCTGACGGGCGAAGAGCCTGAATCCATGCTCGGTTTTCTCGCCAGTCTCGACAAGGCTGAAGGGGCGCATGGCGGCCCGTTCCGCTACCGCTCGCCCAATTCGGACCTGCTCGGGATCGTCGTCGAGCGCGCATCCGGCCAGCGTTATGCGGACATCATGCGCGACCGGCTCTGGCGCGGGGTCGGCGCGCATTCCGACGGGCTGGTCACTATCGACCGGGCCGGCACGGCCAGGGCTGCCGGCGGTGTCTCGATGACGGCGCGCGATCTCGCCCGGGTCGGCGAGATGATGCGACTAGGCGGTGTCGGCCCGATAGGGCACGTAGTCTCCGAGCGCTGGGTGCGCGATACGCTTGGTGCGGGTGACCGCGCGGCCTGGAAGGCAGGCGATTTCCCGCATCTTTTTGCCAACGGCAGCTATCGCAACAAATGGTATTCGAGCGGGCGCGAAAGCGGCGCCTTCTGCGCCATCGGCATCCACGGCCAGTGGCTCTATGTCGATCCGGCGGCGGAGGTGACGATCGTGCGCTTCTCCTCGCAGCCGGTCCCGGTCGACGATCCGGTCGACCTCGACTGCGTCAGGCTGTTCCAGGCGATCGCCGAGCGGATTTGATGAGCGGGGAGGCAAAAAAACGCGCTGCCGCGTTTGACCCGCTGGTGGAGCTGAGGGGGATCGAACCCCTGACCTCGTCATTGCGAACGACGCGCTCTCCCAGCTGAGCTACAGCCCCGTCCAGCGGATGGCGCATTTATCGACCGGCTTCCCTGCCTGTCAAGCATTGCTCGCGCCTGCAAGTGGCCGGTTTCTATCGTCCCGGCGGTCATCTCGAGGTCATCTCGACGCTGCGCCCTTGCCGCCCCGCCGGCCAATGGCTAAATGTCGCGGGTTCATAGGAGACCGGCATGCTCGCCCTCATTCAGACCGTGGTCCTGGCGCTCGACATCTATTGGTGGATCATCATCGCCTCGGCGATCTTCTCCTGGCTCCATGCCTTCAACGTGGTCAATCCGCGCAACCAGTTCGTCGGCACGATCGGCAACATGCTGTTCCGCCTGACCGAGCCGGCGCTGCGGCCTATCCGCCGGTACATGCCGGATCTCGGCGGCATCGACATCTCGCCGATCGTCCTGCTGCTGATCCTGTTCTTCATCCGCCAGTTCATCGTAAACACCATCGCGCCGGCGCTGCTGGCCTGACCTCCCTCGCCTTGGCCTCCTGCTTCAGGCTTCGCGCCGACGGGCTCGACCTTTTCGTGCGGCTGACGCCGAAAGCATCGGTCGATGCGATCGACGGCCTCGGGACGGCCGCCGACGGTTCGATCCACCTTGCCGTCCGGGTGCGGGCCGTGCCGGAGAAGGGTGCTGCCAACACTGCCCTCGAACGGCTGCTTGCCAAGCGCCTTGGCCTGCCCAGGACTTCCCTTCATGTGGTCGCCGGTTCGACGTCGAGGCTGAAGACCGTTCGCCTCTCCGGCGACGGAGCGATGCTGGCTGAAACCCTGAAGCGTGCGATCGGCTAGGGGTCCGTCGGGCATCAGGGGCGCGGCGCGCGCAGGATTTCGGAGCTGAGCAGGCGAACCGACCGACGTGGTGTCGGGGTCTGAGAGCGAAGCGAAAACTGATCTACTTCGCCTTGGCCCGCTCGATCGCATCGACGATCATCTTCTTCGCGCGGGCGCTGTCGTACCAGCCGCCGATCTTGACCCATTTGCCGGGCTCCAGATCCTTGTAGTGCTCGAAGAAGTGCTGCACCTGCTGCAGGGTTATGTCGGGCAAATGCGTGTATTCGGTGACTTTCTCGTAGCGCAACGTCAGCTTGGGCGACGGCACCGCGATCACCTTCTCGTCCTCGCCGGCATTGTCCTCCATCACCAGCACGCCGATCGGGCGCACGTTGATGACGCAGCCTGGCACCAGCGCGCGCGTGTTGCAGACCAGCACGTCGATCGGGTCGCCGTCGCCCGACAGCGTGTGCGGAACGAAACCGTAATTGCCGGGATAGCGCATCGAGGTGTGCAGGAAGCGGTCGACGAACAGCGTGCCGGCCGCCTTGTCCATCTCGTATTTGATCGGCTCGCCGCCGATCGGCACCTCGATGATGACGTTGACGTCCTCGGGCGGATTGTTGCCGCTGGGTATCGCTTCAATGCGCATGCCGTTTGCCTCACGTGATTGCCGATGGATACAAGCAGGTCAGGCCCAGCGCAATGCGGCTCGAGGAATTGATGGTCCGACGAAAAGTCGCGGTAGTCATTCTGCCGCGCACGGATGCGGGTTTCTCAGGGGGGGTTGCATCTATGCGCTTCCCTACACGCGGCGAATCGCCTTTAGCGTATGTGCAACGCCAAGGTGTGCTTTCGGGAGGCTCGGAATGGACCGGCTGTTCGCGTCCGTGGATATCTATTGCGAGCGAACGGATCCGAGTTTGTGGTCCGAGCCCGTCAACGCGCTTACGAATCTCCTGATTGTCGGCGCCGGCTTTTTCGGCCTGGCGCAGGTGCGCTCCAGGAAAACCGGCGTTTACGCCGCGCTTCTCTGCTGGTGGGTCGTGGCGATCGGCCTCGGCTCGCTTCTCTTCCATACCACGGCGATCGAACTGACGAAGTGGGCGGATATCGTCCCGATCGCCACCTTCACCCTGGCAATGGCGATCTTCTGCCTGCGCCGTTTCGCGGGCCTGAACTGGACGAAGACGGCGATCTATTTCTCCGCCTACATCGCGGCCGCTTCCGTCGTGACCTATCTAGTCCCCGCATGGCTGAGCGAAGCCAGCAACGGCACGACTGCGTATCTCCCGGCCTTGGCCGGCTTCGCATTCTTTGGCGTCGTGGCGTTGGCCCATGGCAGCCAGGCGGGATGGTATTGCATCGCCTGCGCGATCATCCTCCTGGCCGGTTTCGTCTTCCGTGCCGTCGATCAGGACGTATGCGCCGCTTTTCCGCTCGGCACGCATTTCCTGTGGCACATTCTGATTGCCGTGATGCTGGGCGTCATCCTGATCGCGGTCGCAAGACATGGCGCACCACGCGGGCCGGCCGAAAGCGAACACAGGTAGAGCGGGCGAGACGCGCCGGGGCTCAATCCCAGACGAAAGCGACTTTTTTCAGAGCCTTCTGGTCGAAGATTTCGACGCCTTCGGCAATGTCGCGGCCGCCAGCGCCTTCATAGAAGGACAGTGCGCCGCCGTTCTCCTCCAGCGCCCAGACGACAAGGCCCCGCAAGCCCGAATCCGACAGCTTCTTGCGCGCCGCGGAGAACAGCCTGCTGCCCAGCCCTATGCCCTGGTATTCCGGCCGCAGGTAGAGCTCGTAGATTTCGCCCTGCTGCGCGAGTTCTCGCGCGCGGTTCTTGCCGATCGTGGCATAGCCGGCGAGCTTGCCGCCGATCTCGATCACCAGGACGGTCGCTGCGCGGCGGATCGCGTTCGCCCACCAGTCCGGCCCGCGTCGGTTGATCATCTTGTTCAGCGCGCGGTGCGGGATGATGCCACTATAGGCGCCGCGCCAGGCCAGCTGGTGCACGTCGGCAATCGCTGCGGCGTCCCTCAGCTCGGCTTTCCTGATGTCGATCGTCAGCGTATTCATGATTTGTTAACCATAAGCGCTGCCCGGACTCCCTGGCAAGCAGGTAATCGCAGCAACCGGCCGTCTGCCACAACTCTATCCCGACTAGCCTTTTTTGGACGAGATCAGATTTCGACGAGATGATCGTCGAGCTCGTTGACGTCGTCCGGCCGGGCCGGAAAATGTTCGGCAAGCAGCACGCCAACGGCCGCGATTGCCGTCACGAAACCGTCGGCCAGCCTGTCGCGACGCGCGTCGTCGAGCAGTCCTGCGACGATCGAGTCCCACATGTCCTGCGGCACCTTTGCGTCGATGCCCGCGTCGGCGATGACCTCCGCGTAACGCTCGGCGAGCGACACGAAAATCAGCACCCCCGTCCGCTCGGCGGTCAAGTGGACGTTGCGCGCCAGAAACTGCTTCAGTGCGTTGTCGTGCGCACGCATATATTGCCAGCGTCGTGGCGCGAGGCTGATACGCAGCGCGGGCAGGGCGTAGACCAGCGCCAGCGCGGCGGCGAGCGCCAGAAGCTGCGCGCCGACGAACACCGGCAGCCGCATGGTCAGCCACCAGGCTTCCATGACGAAGGCGACGGCTAGGCTGATGACCAGGATCGAGGTCGCCACCACCATGGAAGCGGAGAAGAAATAGCCGTCGCTCGCCTTCGCGACTACGCAGTAAATCTCGCCGGCCGTGTTCTTTTCGGCGGTGCGGATCGCCTCGGCGATGCGGTCATGGTCCTCTTGGGTCATGGTCTGTCGCGCCATCTACCAGCTCCCCGATGATCCGCCGCCGCCCGACGATCCGCCGCCGCCGGAAAAGCCGCCGCCGGAAGAACCGCCCGACCATCCCCCGCCGGAGGAGCCCGAGGACCAGCCGCGTCCAGACGAACCCGAGCCTTCGCGCGCGTTATAGTCGAAGGTCATGCCGAGCCATTGGTAGCGGCCGGGACCAAGCTTGCGGCCGTAGATGCGCGGCAGTATGGCGAATGCGAAGCCGCCGAAGAACAGGGTCGCCCAGACGACGAAAAAGAGGGCGACGATCAGCGTATCGGGATCCCAGCCTGTCGTCTGCTGGTTGCGCTGCGCGCGCGCTTCGAGCTCGGCGGCATTGCCTTCGAGCGCCACGATGATGTCGTCGACCGCGCCCGATATGCCGCCCGCGAAGTCGCCCGCGCGGAACGCCGGCACCATCGTGTTCTCGATGATCAGCCTGGAATGCAGGTCCGTCAGCGTGCCTTCCAGCCCGTAGCCGACCTCGATGCGCATCTTGCGGTCGTCGCGGGCGACCAGAAGCAGGATGCCGTTGTCCTCTCCCGCCTGACCGAGCCCCCAGGCGCGGAAAAGACGGTTGGCGAACGGCTCGATCGCCTCGCCGCCGAGGCTGGCGATCGTGGCGACCACGATCTGGTCGGAGGATTTCTGCTCGAAGGCTTCGAGCTTCTGGACGAGCGCTGCTTCGGCTACCGGATCGACCAGCCCGGCATTGTCGACGACGCGCCCGGTCAGCGCCGGCAGGGTCTGCGCGAACGCCGCGAGAGGCAGGAGGAGGCACAAGGTCAGGAGGAAGGACGTCAGCAGAACGCCCGTCAGCCCTCCTGCCTTGGCGCTCGACATCGCGAGGGGACGCAAGGTTCCCATCCCGTCTGGCTCACCTGAGTCTAGTTGAAATCGACCTTTGGCGGCTGCATGGCCTCGTCGGAGGCGGTGAAGTTCTGGAACGGCTGGTTGCGGAACCAGAGCGAGTTCCAGAGAATCGAAGGGAAGGTCCTCAGCGAGGTGTTGTAGACCCTGACCGCCTCGATGTAGTCGCGCCGCGACACGGCAATGCGGTTCTCGGTACCTTCGAGCTGTGCCTGCAGCGCCAGGAAATTCTGGTTGGCCTTGAGGTCCGGGTAGTTCTCGACGACGGCAAGCAGCCGCGACAGCGCGCTGGTCAGCCCGGACTGGCTTTCCTGGAACGCCTTGAATGCTTCCGGGTTGGTCAGCATGTCCGGCGACACGGTCACCTGCGTCGCCTTGGCGCGGGCCTCGACCACGCCCTCCAGCACTTCCTTCTCGTGTGCGGCATAACCCTTGACCGTTTCGACCAGATTGGGAATGAGGTCGGCGCGGCGCTGGTACTGGTTCAGCACTTCGCTCCAGGCGGCCTTGGCTTGCTCCTCCAGGGTGGGAATGGTGTTGTAGCCGCAGGCTGACAGCAGCGGCAGGGCGAACGCCAGGAAGACGAAAGCCGGGAGCAGACGGAATGCGGCGGGCTTCTGGACCAGTGAAAATCGGCTGGGCATGGACATCCCTCGGGGTTGCGATCGAACCGGGACGACATTTAGCACGATGACGCGTGCAAATGACAGTTGCGGCAAGCGTGGTGGTTGCGCAATCGCCGATAGTGTGAATGAAGAACTTGGCCGGCAGCATCGACGGCGAGCGAGGAGTCTCCGGAATATGGCGGATGACCAGGACAGCCAGCGGAAGGCCGAATCGCGGCGCATCCTCGAACGCGTGTCGCAGGAAGCCGAAAGCGGCGGCCGTTCGGTCGTGGAACGCGCTGCGAGACGAGCCCACGACCATGTCACGGCAGCCGATGTGGACGAGGACGACTGGGCCGAGTATTGGGGCACGCGGATAGGCAGGACGCTCGGCGCGCTTCTGCTGATAGGTGTCATTGTATGGCTTGTGCTTTACCTCGCGAGGGGCGGGTAGCGGAATGAATGGAAGTGCGGTCGATACGCCACGGGCGGTGATCGTCATCTCGAGCCACGTGGCGCGGGGATCGGTCGGCAACCGGGCAGCCGTCTTCGCGCTGGAGACGCTCGGCCATCCGGTCTGGGCCGTACCGACCGTATTGTTGCCCTGGCATCCCGGCCACGGTCCGGCGACCCGCATCGTTCCCGACGCGGACCAGTTTTCCGCCTTCATGAAAGATCTCGAGCGCGCGCCTTGGCTCGGCGAAGTCGCCGGCGTGCTGTCAGGCTATCTCGGCGATGCCCGCCAGGCGGTCGATGTCGCCGCTCTCGTGCATCGGGTGAAGGCGCGCAACCCCAGCGCGCTTTACGTCTGCGATCCGGTGATGGGCGACGCCGGCGGGCTCTACGTTCCCGAGGCGACCGCCGAGGCGATGCGCGATCTTTTGCTGCCGCTCGCCGACATCGCCACGCCCAACCGCTACGAGCTCGAGTGGATCGTTGGGGCGAAGCTCGACGACCTGCGCTCGGCGACCGCCGCCGCGCTGGAGCTTGGTCCGCCTCGCATGCTGGTCACGTCCGCACCGGCGATGATGGCTGGCGGCATTGGCAACCTTCTGGTGACGCCGACCGAGGCGCTGCTTGCCGAGCACCGGCAAATTCCCGGCCCGCCCAACGGGCTCGGCGATCTGACGGCCGCCGTTTTCCTGGCTCGGCTCCTGGCCGGCCAGCCCGACGCCAAGGCGCTGCAGACGACGACCGCGGCGGTCTACGAGATTCTTGCCCGCACGGCCAAGCGCGGCGGCGACGAACTTCAGCTCGAGACGGACGCGCGCAGCCTGTCGCATCCGATGGCGATGGTACAGTTCCGCCATCTCACCCATCCCGGCCGGGATCAGCGGGCGTAGCTGTGCCGTCGGGCACGGTCGTCGGCGTCGACGGCTGCCCGGGCGGCTGGATCGCGGTCTGGCGGCACGACAATGACGAGCCGTCGGTCCGGGTCTTCGCTGCCTTTGCCGAACTGCTCAACGTTTTTCCCGACGAGACAATCATCGCCGTCGACATGCCGATCGGCCTGCCGGATTTTTCACGACGGGGCGGGCGAGGACCGGAAGCGCTGGTACGTCCGCTGCTCGGACAGCGCCAGTCAGGCGTCTTTTCCATTCCATCCCGAGCAGCTGTCTATGCCGAAACTGCGACGTTTACGACAGTGGATGCGTGGCACGCGGCGCATCGGCGAGCCAGCGAGGTGGCGCGTCGCACATCCGATCCGCAGCGCGGCGTTTCGATACAGGCTTTCGGCATCTTTCCGAAAATCCGCGAGATCGATGTGCTGCTCAGCGAGCGGCCCGATCTGCGGGAACGCGTGCTGGAGTCGCACCCGGAGGTCGCCTTCATGCGGATGAATGGCGGCCAGCCCATGCGCCTTCCCAAGAAGGTCAAGGGCGTCGTGAACCCGGCAGGCATGGAGGAACGCCAGGCGCTGCTTTGCCGGCATGGCTACGACCTGCAGTTCCTCGATCAGAAGCCGCCCGTCGGAGCGAAACCCGACGATTTCCTCGACGCCTGCTGCATGACGCTCGTCGCGGACCGCATCGCGCGCGGTCAAGCCGTCTCGTTTCCCGATCCGCCCGGTCGCGACGCCCATGGAATCCCTGTCGCCATCCGGGCGTGATCGCCCGGCCGACCTCTGGCCCATGTTGCAGCGCGGCAATTTTTGTCCTTAATGTCCGGCCATGGCTCATCTCCCCGAACATTTGCTCGCCGGCTACCGCAACTTCATGAGCGACCGCTATCCCACCGAAAGCGGGCGCTACCGCTCGCTGGCGCGCGAAGGCCAGGCGCCGGAGACAATGGTGATTGCGTGCTGCGATTCGCGCGCCGCGCCGGAATCCATCTTTGACGCAGGTCCGGGTGAGATGTTCGTCGTGCGAAACGTCGCCAATCTGGTGCCGCCCTATGCGCCTGACGGCGAATTCCATTCCACTTCCGCGGCGCTCGAATTCGCCGTGCAAAGCCTCAAGGTCAAGAACATCGTGGTCATGGGGCATGGCCGCTGCGGCGGCATCAAGGCTGCGCTCGACACGTCCGCCGGCCCGCTTTCGCCGGGCGACTTCATAGGAAAGTGGATGAGCCTGATCGGACCTGCCGCCGAGACGGTCACCAGTTCGACGCTGATGACGGCCACCGAACGCCATACGGCGCTCGAGCGCATCTCGATCCGCTATTCGATCGCCAATCTGCGCACTTTTCCCTGCGTCAGCATTCTTGAAGGCAAGGGGCGGCTGACGCTGTCGGGCGCCTGGTTCGACATCTCGACCGGCGAGCTCTGGGTGATGAACCGCGATACCGGCGATTTCGAGCGGCCCGAAGAATAGCCGCGCGGGTTACCAACGCGCCGCCGATACCATTGCGGGCGACAACCCATATCCCTACATCGGTTCTCTGTTCCGCCCTCCTCTGGAAGCTCCTCATGACAAGCTCCGTCGACCTCGACCGCAACCCGCTTACCCATTGGGATGGGCCGCTCGGCCTGCCCGATTTCCCTGGCATCGGCGACGACGGGTTCGGGCCGGTCTTCGACGCAGCACTTGCCGCCCATCAGGCGGATATCGATTCCATCGCCAACAATCCGGAGAAGCCGACGGTCGAAAACACCTTCGCCGCGATGGAACTTGCCGGCGACCCGCTCGATCGCGTTTCGTCGATCTTCTGGTGCAAGGCCGGCGCCAACACCAACGATACGATCCAGGCGATGGAGCGCGAGATTTCGCCAAAAATGTCCAGGCATTTCTCGGCGATCTCAATGAACGAAAAGCTGTTTGCCCGTATCGACGACCTCTATCAGCGCCGCGCCTCGCTCGGCCTGGATGCCCAAACTCTTCGGCTCGTCGAGAAGAGCTGGAAAGGCTTCGTGAAGTCAGGCGCCAGACTCGACGCCGCCGGCAAGACGCGCCTCGCGGCCATCAACGAGGAGCTTTCCTCGCTCGGCACCTCCTTTAGCCAGAACGTTCTGGCCGACGAGAAGGAGTGGGTGATGTTCCTCGGCGAGAAGGACCTTGCCGGCCTGCCCGACTTCCTCAAGAGCGCGATGGCGGGTGCGGCCGAGGCGCGGGGGCGCAAGGGCGAATACGCCGTGACCCTCTCGCGCTCGCTCTACGAGCCGTTCACCACCTTTTCCGAGCGCCGCGACCTGCGCGAGAAGGCATTCAAGGCTTTCACCGGGCGCGGCGAGACGGGCGGCGCAACCGACAACGCCGCGGTGGTGGCGAAGATGCTGACGCTGCGCGCCGAGAAGGCGAAGCTCGTCGGCTATGAGAGCTATGCGGCGCTGAAGCTCGACGACACGATGGCCAAGACGCCGAAGGCGGTGTTCGGGCTGCTCGAGCCGGTCTGGGAAAAGGCGCGCGAAAAGGCGGCTGCAGACGAGGCCGAACTGCAGCGGCTCGCCGCCGCGGCCGGCAGTAATGAAAAACTCGCCGCCTGGGACTGGCGCTTCTACCAGGAGCGACTGAGGGCGGAAAAATATGCCTTCGACGAGGCCGAGCTGAAGCCGTATCTCCAGCTCGAGAAGATCATAGAAGCCTGCTTCGACGTGGCGACTAGGCTCTTCGGCATCGGCTTCGCCGAGAGAGAAGGCATCGCGGCCTGGCATCCCGATGTGCGCGTCTTCGAGGTGCTCAACGCCGACGGCTCGCGGCGCGGCCTCTTCCTCGCCGATTATTTCGCGCGGCCGTCCAAGCGCTCCGGCGCCTGGATGAGTGCGCTGCAGTCCGGCTACAAGCTCGGCCACGGCTCATCGCCAATCATCTACAACATCATGAACTTCGCCAAGCCGCCCGTAGGAGAGGCGGCGCTGCTTTCACTCGACGAGGCGAAGACCCTGTTCCACGAGTTCGGCCATGCGCTGCACGGCATGCTGACCGAGGCCTATTGGCCGTCGCAGTCGGGGACCTCCGTCTCGCGCGACTTCGTGGAGCTGCCCTCGCAGCTCTACGAGCACTGGCTGACGGTGCCTGCGGTGCTGGAGAAACATGCGCGGCATTACAGGACCGGCGAGCCGATGCCAAAAACGCTGCTCGACAAGATGCTCGCGGCCTCCACCTTCGATGCCGGCTTCCGGACGGTCGAATTCACCTCGTCGGCGCTGGTCGACATGGCCTATCACTCGCAGAAGGAGGCGCCGGCCGATCCCAAGAAATTCGAGGCGGAGACGCTTGCGAAGCTCGGCATGCCGGACGCCATCGTCATGCGGCACCGCACCCCGCATTTCGGCCACGTCTTCTCCGGCGACGGCTATTCGGCCGGCTATTATTCCTACATGTGGTCGGAAGTGCTGGACGCCGACGCCTTCTCGGCCTTCGAGGAGACCGGCGATCCGTTCAATCCGGACCTTGCCGCCAGGCTCAAGAAGAACATCTATTCCTCGGGCGGCTCGGCCGACCCGGAAGCGCTCTATACGGCCTTCCGTGGCAAGATGCCTACCCCGGACGCGATGATGGCCAAGCGCGGACTGACATAGGCCGGTCCGCGGCCCGTCGCCGCGAGGTCGCTAAAGTTTCATCAAACTGCAATCGCCCTGCAACATCGAGGGGCGAAGGGTCCTCCCGTGTGTTCCAGCCATCCAGGAGACAGCCATGAGCCCCCACCTCAAACTCACCCGCAGGACTTTCGTGACATCGGCGAGCGCAGCCGGCCTCGTGGCCGCATCGGGCCTCGCGATGCCCTACTATTCCCGCGCCAACACGCGGCCCGCCTTCACCCATGGCGTGCAGTCGGGTGATGTCGACACGACCTCCGGCATGATCTGGACGCGCATCGACCGTCCGTCGCGCGTGACGTTCGAAGTGTCGACCACCGAAAGTTTCGCCGATGCCATCAGGCTGCCACCGCTCGACGCGGCGCCCGAAAGCGACTTCACGGTGAAGCGGCTGCTCACCGACCTCGCTTCGGACCAGGACATTTTCTACCGCATGAGCGCCGTCGACCTATCCGACGCCAATGCCGTTTCCGAGCCGATCGTCGGCCGCTTCAAGACCGCGCCGGCGTCCAAGCGCAACGTCCGGTTCACCTGGTCCGGGGACACCGTGGGGCAGGGCTGGGGCATCGACGACAAGGGCATGGTCACCTATGCGGCCATGGCCGGGCACACGCCCGATTTCTTCCTGCACTCCGGCGACACGATCTATGCCGACGGTCCGTTGAAGGCCGAGGTCGATCTGAAAGACGGTTCCAAATGGATCAACAAGGTGCTGACCGAGGAGAAGAGCAAGGTCGCCGAGACGCTGGCCGAATATCGCGGCCAGTGGAAGTACAACATGATGGACGAGCACTGCCGCGCCTTCAACGCGCAGGTGCCGACGTTCTTCCAGTGGGACGACCATGAGGTCGTCAACAACTGGTCGGGCTCGAAGGATCTGACCGCCGACGACCGCTATACGGAAAAGTCGGTCCCGCTGCTGACGTCGCGCGCCGCCCGCGCCTTCCATGAAATGACGCCCATCCGCTTCACGCCCGCGGAGCCCGGCCGCGTCTACCGCAAGATCGCGTACGGGCCGCTGCTCGACGTATTCTTCCTCGACCTGCGCTCCTATCGTGGTCCCAACGGCGACGCCGTCGAGACCGAGATGACGCCCCGGTCGCGTATCCTTGGAGAGGAGCAGGTGCGTTGGCTGAAGCGGGAGCTCGCCAATTCGAAGGCGACCTGGAAGGTCATCGCGTCGGACATGCCGCTCGGTATCATCGTCTGGAACGACGCCGCCAACAAGAAGGGCGCCGAGGCGGTCGCCAACGGGCAGCCGGGGGCGGCGAGCGGACGCGAACTGGAGATCGCCGACCTGTTGCGCTACATCAAGACCGCCGGCATCGACAACACCGTGTGGCTGACGGCCGACGTGCACTATACCGCGGCGCACTACTACAATCCCGACAAGGCGGCATTCCAGGATTTCACGCCGTTCTGGGAATTCGTCTCCGGCCCGCTGCATGCCGGCACGTTCGGCCCCGGCGACCTTGACCCGACCTTCGGCCCGGAACTGAAATATGTGAAGGCGCCAACCGCCGAACAGGGCCAGAACCTGCCGCCTTCGGCCGGCCTGCAGTTCTTCGGCA
Source organism: Mesorhizobium sp. KR9-304 (assembly GCF_040049215.1). Taxonomy (NCBI): domain Bacteria; kingdom Pseudomonadati; phylum Pseudomonadota; class Alphaproteobacteria; order Hyphomicrobiales; family Phyllobacteriaceae; genus Mesorhizobium; species Mesorhizobium sp. KR9-304. Next base: position 1,978,771 of record NZ_JBDZDN010000001.1, read on the forward strand.
TCGTCGACATCGACGGACGGACGGAGCAGATGACGGTTCGCCTGATGGATCGCGACGACAGTGAACTCTACAAGGTCACGCTCGATCCCGTCCGCTCGGCGTAACCTAGGTTCGTTCCGCGCGATGTCCGCTTCCGCACCCGGGGCGGATCGGGCATCGCACCGCTGGCTACATTAGTGAGCTACCGATCCGGATAGCAGTCGAGCGGAACGCTTGGCCAGACCGCCTTGTCGCAGCCGGCCTGTGCCTGCTGAATCTTGAAGGATGCGCTCGTCGGCCCGGTCACCATCGGGTCGACGCCGTAGTCGGCGTCCGGGAAAGCTTCCTGCGCCGCGGTTGCCGCCAGGATTGCCGGGCGGTCCAGATGCCGGGTGGCCGTCGAATGCGCCACCCCTGCAGCGAGCAGAACCGCTATTGCGGAGGTGCCGGCGGTCGCACGCAAAATCCTGGAAAATGCCATCGTCATGCCCGTTAACCGCGTCATCGCCAAAACGATCCGTCTTGGTTAGCGATTTCTTGTCGCACCCCAATGGCTAATTTTCAGTAACCATCCGCCCCTTTCGCAACTGCGAAAAAACCTGTATGAGCCGCGCAAACCGATTTCGCGGCGCCGGAAACATGTGCCGCAGCACCCCCGAGACCATATCATGAACCTTCGGAACATCGCGATCATCGCGCACGTCGACCATGGGAAAACCACGCTCGTCGACCAGCTCCTCCGCCAGGCCGGCTCCTTCCGCGAGAACCAGCGCGTCGCCGAACGCGCCATGGATTCGAACGATCTCGAGAAGGAGCGCGGCATCACCATCCTCGCTAAGGCGACTTCGGTCGACTGGAAGGACTACCGCATCAATATCGTCGATACGCCTGGCCACGCCGATTTCGGCGGCGAGGTGGAGCGCATCCTGTCGATGGTGGATTCGGCCATTGTGCTGGTCGACGCGGCCGAAGGACCGATGCCGCAGACCAAGTTCGTCGTAGGCAAGGCGCTCAAGGTCGGCTTGAAGCCGATTGTCGTGATCAACAAGATCGACCGCCCGGACGCCCGCCATGTCGAGGTGGTCAATGAGGTGTTCGACCTCTTCGCCGCGCTCGACGCCACCGACGAGCAGCTCGATTTCCCGATTCTCTACGGCTCGGGCCGCGACGGCTGGGTCTCGGCCAATCCGGAAGGCCCGAAGGACCAGGGCCTGGCGCCGCTGTTCGACCTCATCGTCGAGCACGTGCCGGCGCCGACCGTTCACCCCGGCCCGTTCCGCATGATCGGCACGCTGCTCGAAGCCAACCCGTTCCTCGGACGCATCATCACGGGCCGCATCGAATCCGGCTCGCTAAAGTCGAACCAGCCGGTCAAGGTGCTCGCCAATGACGGCTCGCTGGTCGAGACCGGCCGTATTTCGAAGATCCTTGCCTTCCGCGGCCTCGAGCGCCAGCCGATCGACGAGGCGCAGGCAGGCGACATCGTCGCCATAGCCGGCCTGTCCAAGGGCACCGTCGCCGACACGTTCTGCGATCCGGCGGTGACCGAACCGCTGCACGCGCAGCCGATCGATCCGCCGACCGTCACCATGTCCTTCATCGTCAACGACAGCCCGCTCGCCGGCACCGAGGGCGACAAGGTCACCAGCCGGGTCATCCGCGACCGCCTGATGCGCGAAGCCGAAGGCAATGTCGCGCTTAAGATCGAGGAATCCGCAGACAAGGATTCGTTCTACGTCTCCGGCCGCGGCGAATTGCAGCTTGCCGTGCTGATCGAGACCATGCGCCGCGAGGGCTTCGAGCTTGCCGTGTCGCGACCCCGCGTCGTCATGAAGAAGGGCGAGAACGGCGAGTTGCTGGAGCCGGTCGAGGAAGTCGTCATCGACGTCGACGAGGAGCATGCCGGCGTCGTCGTGCAGAAGATGAGCGAGCGCAAGGCCGAGATGGTTGAGCTGCGTCCCTCCGGCGGTAACCGCCAGCGCATCGTCTTCCATGCGCCGACGCGCGGCCTGATCGGCTATCAGTCCGAGCTGTTGACCGACACGCGCGGCACCGCGGTGATGAACCGCCTGTTCCACGCCTACCAGCCTTATAAGGGCGAGTTGCCCGGCCGCACGAATGGCGTGCTCATCTCCAACATGCAGGGCGAGTCGGTTGCGTATGCGTTGTGGAACCTGGAAGACCGTGGGCCGATGGTCATCGACCCGGGCGTCAAGGTCTATCAGGGCATGATCATCGGCATACACTCGAGGGACAACGACCTCGAAGTGAATGTGCTGAAGGGCAAGCAGCTCACCAACATCCGCGCCGCCGGCAAGGACGAGGCAGTGAAGCTCACCCCGCCGGTGCGCATGACGCTGGAGCGCGCGCTCGCCTGGATCCAGGACGACGAACTGGTCGAGGTGACGCCGAAGACCATCCGCCTGCGCAAGCTCTATCTCGATCCCAACGAGCGCAAGCGCTTCGAGAAGTCGGCGAAGGTGGCCGGCGCGGCTTAAGAGATCGGAACTATAGCGTGCGCGGGAGCACATTCACTCCCTCGGTCTGTGCCGCCGATTGCAGAGCGTTGTCCAGTGTCGCAAGCGGCAGATTTCGCCTTAGTGCGAGTTCCAGATAGGCCGCGTCGTAAGGCGTCAGCCTGTGCTTGTCCGCAAGCGCAAGCGTCCCTGCCCAGGCATGCGCGGCCGTCTCGGAATCAATCGCTATCGGCAGGTTGGAAAGCTGCTGAAGAACGGCGTCGCGATAGTCAGATGTGGCGCGCCCGCGGCGCACCGCGGTTCTGAGGCTGTTCGCCACTTCGAGCCTCCAGTGCCCAGGGACGGTTGCGCCGAGTTTGCCGACCGCATCCAGCACTTGATCGGAAGCGAGCGATTTCTCGTCGTCGAAATACCAGCTTAGCGTGATCGATGCGTCGACCACCGTCACTTGCGGCCGTCCTCGATCAGTTCCTTGATTGGTATGCCGCCGAGGGTCACGCCTCTTCGCATGGCCTTGATCCGTTCCACTGCCTGGAGGGCAGCTTCACTCCCCGGCTGCACAGTGGGTGCAGTGAGCCGCGCGACTGGCTTGCCGTGCCGTGTGATCGTGATCTCCTCGCCCTGCTCGACGAGATCGAGCAAGGCGCCGAGCTTATTCTTGGCCTCGAAGGCTCCGACGATGCGCATGGCCAATATTCCATTTAAGCTAGCTTGAGCTAGATTTAGCGCGCGAGCGTCTGGATTTCAACTCGCGCCGAGGACCGAGGAGCCCATGCCCAGCCGCACCTACGAGCTGTTCGCCGAGGCGATGGCGGCCCGAAAGCCCGTCGTCTGCATGTACCAGGGCCACCCGCGCGCCCTCTGCCCGATCATTCTCGGCCACACTGACAAGGCCGAAAAGGCGCTGACCTGGCAGTTCGAAGGTGAGGGCAGCAAGGGTCCTGTGCACGGGCAGTGGAAATGCCTGATGCTGGCGGAGGTGGCCGACGCCGAGATGATCGAAGGGCCGTGCCGCTCCGGCCGGCGGCACAGCCAGCCGCAAAGCTGCGTCAGGCAAGTCGACCTCGACGTCAATCCGGACAGTCCCTACGAGCCGAGGCGGCGGCTCCTGCGATAGCCTGCTGGAATGGTCTTGCCGTGCTGGCCCTATCGCGGATTGATCGACATGCTTATCTTTGCGCTCGCTTGTTCCAGAGATCTCCGCAATGGAATTCACGTCCCTCCTCATCTTCGCCGGCGCGCTCCTGGTCGCGGCCGGTTCGCCCGGCCCGTCGATCGCCGCGCTTGTCTCGCGCGTGATCTCCAAGGGGTTCCGCGACGTGTTCCCGTTCCTAGCGGCGATGTGGATTGGCGAGGCGATCTGGCTGTCCATGGCGGTGTTCGGCCTCGCCTTCGTGGCGCAGACCTTCCATCTCGCCTTCGTGATCGTGAAATGGGTGGGCGTCGCCTATCTCGCCTGGCTCGCCTGGAAGATGTGGACCGCGCCCGTCGCCATGGGCGACGGCGGCATGCCGAGCGAGGATTCGCCGGCAAAGCTTTTTCTCGCGGGCATGGCCGTCACCCTCGGCAACCCCAAGATCATGATGTTCTACCTGGCGCTGCTGCCCACCATCATCGATCTAGGCTCGGTCACCATGCTCGGCTGGGCGGAACTCACGCTGACCATGGCGATCGTGCTGATCGCTATCGATCTGGCCTGGGTGCTCGCCGCCGCGCAGGCGCGCAGACTGCTCAAAAGCGAACGCGCCATGCGGATCGCCAACCGCGTCAGCGCCACCACCATGGGCGGAGCGGCCGCGGCGATCGCGGCGCGGTCGTGAGGCATAATCGCGAAAGAGTGCGAAGCAATTTCTGCTCCGGGTGCCGGCGTCATATCCAGTTCATGTGACGTCTGCATTTTCCGCGCCTGCCGCAGCGCTACGTGGGTGATGCTGCGCCACCTCAATAATAGGGCAGTCGCCAAACGTCGGCCTTCTGCTACGATGCCGCAAAAGCATGCTTCGGGGAGGGATTCGAGCCATGGCCACCGATCGCGAAAAATCGACGGTTGCAACCAGAAAGCCGGCGTCTCCTCCCAGGTCGGGCGGCCTGGCCAGCTATCTCCTCGGCCGGGCGCCTGCCGAGGATGTATCCGCCTACGATCCCAAGGTGCTCGCCAGGGCCGCCGCACTCGCGGAAAAAGCCGTTTTGGCGCATCGCAAGGGCGGGAGCGTCATCTCCGTCGACACCGACCCCGCCATTATTCGCAACGGTCGGCCGCTGACCGCCGTCACCGTCGTCAACGACAATATGCCGTTCCTGTTCGATTCGGTGCTCGGCGAAATCACCGGCACGGCCGGCAGCGAACCGACTTTCGTGACCCACCCCGTCATCGGCGTCAGGCACGACAAGAAGGGCGTCAGCGAGATCGTCACCGATGGCGGCAAGTCCGAACATGTCGACCGCCTGTCGGTGATCCACATTCACGTCAGTGCGCTATCGGCCGAGGAAGCGCGCGGGCTGGAGAAGCGGTTGGGCCGGGTTCTGACGCAGGTGCGTGCCGCCGTCGCCGACTGGAAGCCGATGCTTGCACGGCTCGACCGGGCGATCTCGGAGTTCCGTTATCAGCCTATCGGGCTCGACAAGGATGCGATTGCGGAGGCGATCGCCTTCCTCGAATGGCTGCGCGACGACAATTTCACCTTTCTCGGCATGCGCGAGTTCCGATATTCCGGCGGCGAGAAAAGCGGCACGCTGACGCGCGCGCAATCGCCGGGCCTCGGCATTCTCGCCGACCCCGAGGTCAGGGTGCTTCGCCGGGCCCAGGGCGAGGCGACGACGCCCGAGATCCGCGCCTTCCTGTACGGTCCGGACCCGCTGATCGTCACCAAGGCCAACGCCAAGTCGATCGTTCACCGCCGCGCCTATCTCGACTATGTCGGCATCAAGACCTTCGACAGGAAGGGCGCGCTGACCGGCGAACTCAGGGTCGTCGGCCTCTTCACCTCGACCGCCTACACGCGGTCGGTGATGAAGATCCCCTATTTGCGCTCCAAGGCCGAAACGGTCATCCGCAAATCCGGCTTCGATCCCGGCGACCACTCCGGCAAGGCGCTCACCAACGTGCTGGAAAGCTACCCGCGCGACGAGCTCTTCCAGATCGCGCTGCCGACGCTGCGCAAGCACGCCGAGGCAATCCTCGGCCTTGTCGAGCGCCCCCGCGTCAGGGCGCTCTACCGCGTCGACCAGTTCGACCGCTTCGTCTCGGTCATCGTCTTCGTGCCACGCGACCGCTACGATTCCGTCGTGCGCGAAAAGATCGGCGCCCATCTCAAGACCGTCTTCGACGGCCGGCTCTCCGCCTATTACCCGGCCTTCCCCGAAGGCAGCCTGGCGCGCGTCCATTTCATCATCGGCCGCTCCGGCGGCAAGACGCCGAAAGTCGACCAAGCCGACATCGAGGAAGCGATCCGCGATATCGTCCGCACCTGGGAGGATGCTGTGCGGGAGGCCGCGACCGCGTCCGGCGCCGACCCGTCCCTGCTCGCCATCGCCGGCCGGCTGCCGGAAAGCTATCGCGGCTCGTTCACCGCCGCCGAGGCGCTGCTCGATGCCCGCCGCATCGCGGTCGTCGGGCCGCAGAAACCGATCGCCATCGACTACTACCGCCACGCCGACCAGCCGCCCGAAAGGGCGTCGCTCAAGATTTACCACCACGGCAGGCCGGTGGCGCTCTCGCGTCGCGTCCCGGTGCTGGAGAACATCGGTTTCAAGGTCATCAGCGAGCGCACTTTTGAGGTCCCGGGCGGTCCCGACGGGTCCGTCTTCATCCATGACATGGAACTCGAAAACGCGTTCGAAAAGCCGATCGACCTCGCCGACGGCGGCAAGCTGTTCGAGGACGTGTTTCTTTCGGTGTGGCGGCGCGAGGCCGACAATGACTACTACAATGCGCTCGCCCAGACGGCGGGGCTCGGCGCCTCGGCGATCGGGGTATTGCGCGCTTATGGACGCTACCTGCATCAGGCCGGCATCGCGCAAAGCCAGGGCTTCATCGCCGCCGCGCTCAGCCGCTATCCCGACATCGCCCGCGGCCTCCACGGCCTTTTCGTGGCCAAGCTCGATCCCGCCGCCGGCAAGGAGGGCGAGGTCACGGCCAAACACCTCAAGTCGAAGATCAAGGATGCGCTGGAGGACGTGCCGAACATCGACGATGACACGATCATCCGCCGCTATCTCAATCTGATCGAGTCGACGCTGCGCACCAATCATTTCGTGCCAGGCCTGCGCGAAAAAGGCCAGTCGCTGGCGATCAAGCTCGACTCGCGCCTGGTCGACGGGCTGCCCGAGCCGCGCCCGTGGCGCGAAATCTTTGTCTACGGCCCGGAGGTCGAAGGCGTGCATCTGCGCTTCGGACCGGTGGCGCGCGGCGGCCTGCGCTGGTCGGACCGCGCCCAGGACTACCGGACCGAGGTGCTCGGCCTGGTCAAGGCGCAGCAAGTCAAGAACGCCGTCATCGTGCCGGTCGGCGCCAAGGGCGGCTTCTTCCCGAAACGCTCGACGGCGGGCCTTTCGCGCGACCAGATATTCGAGGCCGGGCGAAACGCCTATATCAACTTTGTTTCCAGCCTGCTTTCGGTCACGGACAATATCGACGGCGAACGCGTCGTGCCGCCAAAGGACGTTGTCCGGCGCGACCCGGACGATCCCTATTTCGTCGTCGCCGCCGACAAGGGCACGGCAACCTTCTCCGACACCGCCAACGCGATCAGCCAGAAGCACGGCTTCTGGCTCGACGACGCCTTCGCCAGCGGCGGCTCGGCCGGCTACGACCACAAGAAGATGGGCATCACAGCCAAGGGGGCATGGGAGGCGGTGAAGCGCCACTTCCGCGAACTCAACCGCGATATCCAGGTCACACCCTTCACCGTGGTCGGCGTCGGCGACATGTCGGGCGACGTGTTCGGCAACGGCATGCTCTTGTCCGACCAGACGCGGCTCATCGCCGCCTTCGACCATCGCGACATCTTCATCGACCCCGATCCCGACCCGGCCGTCTCCATGGCCGAGCGCCGGCGCATGTTCGCACTGCCGCGGTCGAGTTGGCAGGACTACGACAGATCGAAGCTGTCTTCCGGCGGCGTCGTCATCTCACGCAGCCTGAAATCGGTGACGCTGCCTGCCGCCGCGGCCGCCGCCATCGGACTGGAAAAAACCGTGGCGTCGCCGATCGAGATCATGAACGCCATCCTCAAGGCGCCGGTCGACCTCTTGTGGTTCGGCGGCATCGGCACCTATGTCCGGGCGACGAACGAGACCAACCCGGAGGTCGGCGACCGCGCCAACGACGCCATCCGCGTGACCGCGGCGGAGGTGAGGGCGAAGGTCATCGGCGAGGGCGCCAATCTCGGCGTCACCCAGCGCGCCCGCATACAGTTCGGCCTGCTCGGCGGCGCCTGCAATTCCGACGCCATCGACAATTCGGGCGGCGTCAATTGCTCCGACGTCGAGGTCAACATCAAGATCGCATTGGCCTCGGCGATGCGTAAGGGAACGCTTACGCGCCCGGCACGCGACAAGCTGCTCGCCGAAATGACCGGCGAGGTGTCGCAGCTCGTGCTTGCCAACAACTACCAGCAGACGCTGGCGCTTTCGGTGGCCCAGAAGGCCGGCATGGCCGACTTCCCGCACCAGGTCCGCTTCATGAGCGCTCTGGAGGCGCGCGGGCTGCTCGACCGGGCGGTCGAGACCCTGCCATCAACGGCCGCGCTCGCCGAGCGCGAGGCGCGCCGCGAACCGCTGACCAGGGCCGAACTCGGCGTGCTGCTCGCCTACGGCAAGATCGTGCTCTTCTCCGACATCGTCGCCAGCGACGTGCCCGACGATCCGCACTTCGAGCGCGACCTCAATGCCTACTTCCCCGACCGCATGGAGAAAAAATTCGCCGCCGACATCGCCTCGCACCGGTTGCGGCGGGAGATCGTCGCGCGCGTCGTCGCCAACGATCTCATCAATCGTGGCGGGCCGGCCTTCGTGACGCGGCTGCAGGACGCGACCGGCAGCGGGGCGCGCGAGGTGGTGCGCGCCTTCGCCGTCGTGCGCGACGGTTTTGGGCTGCCGGCGCTCTATGTCGAGATCGACGCTCTCGACAACAAGATCGACGGCCAGGTTCAGCTCGATCTATACGCCGCCGTCGGGCGGCTGGTCCTTTCTGCCAGCGCCTGGGATCTGAAGAACGGCAGCGGCACCGCGCCTCTTGGCGTCCAGATCGCCGCTCTGCGGGACGCTCGCAAGCAGCTCGAGCCGAAGCTTGCCTCGCTGCTGCCCGATTTCACAAGGGAGCGCATGGCAGCGCGCAAGCTTGCGCTGATGGAAGCCGGAGCGCCGGAAGAACTCGCCGGCAGGCTGGCCCTGCTCGATGTATCCGCCCTTATTCCCGACATCGCGCTGGTCGCAAGGGACGCTGGATCCGATTTGCTGTCCGCCGCAAAGGCTTTCTTCGCCGTCACGGATGCGTTCCGCATCGGCCGCATAGAAGACGCCGCCGGCGCCATCGAGCCATCCGACTATTATGAAGGCATGGCGCTGTCGCGCGCGATCGACACGATCGGCGCATCGCGCCGGGGCATGGCGGTTGCCGCGCTCACCGGCTTCGCTGGGAAAGGCGATCCCGTCGATGGCTGGCTTGCAGCCGGCGGCGAGCGTGTGGCGAGGACACGCGAGCGGCTGCAGGCGCTCACCGAAGGCGGCGACATCACCGTGTCGAGGCTCTCCGTCGCGGCGGGCCTGATGAGCGATCTGGCGGGCCAATGAGCCAGAGCATCGGGGCGGCCGTCGCAGTCGACGAGACGGAGCCGAAGACCCCCAGGCGCGGCATCTGGGGCTGGATGTTCTTCGACTGGGCGGCGCAGCCGTTCTTCACCGTCGTGACGACCTTCATCTTCGGCCCCTATTTCGTCGCGCGCATGGCGGCCGACCCCGCCGCCGGCCAGGCAGCCTGGGGTTACGGAATCGCGGCGGCAGGCTTCATCATCGCCATCCTCTCGCCGGTGCTCGGTTCGATCGCCGACCAGACCGGCCCGCGCAAGCCTTGGATCGCCTTCTTCGCGGCCGTCAAGATCGCAAGTCTCTGCCTGCTGTGGTTCGCGGCGCCCGGCTCCAGCCTGTTCTGGGTCGTCGCGGTCTTCTCGCTGGCTTCGATCGCCGCGGAATTCTCTACCGTGTTCAACGATTCGATGATGCCGCGGCTCGTCTCCAAGGCCGAGATCGGCAAAGTCTCCAACATCGCATGGGGGCTCGGCTATCTCGGCGGCATGATCGTGCTCATCTTCGTCGTCGCCTTCATGGCGGCCTCGCCCGAGACCGGCAAGACGATCATCGGCGTGGATCCGGTCTTCGGCCTCGATCCGAAGCTCGGCGAGGATGCGCGGGCGACCGGACCGCTGTCGGCGGCTTGGTATTTCATCTTCATCCTGCCGATGTTCATTTTCACGCCGGACGGCAGGAAAGGCGTGCCGATGGGTGCAGCCGTGCGCCGGGGTCTGGCCGAGCTCGCCTCGACCATCGGCGAGGTCCGCCGGCGCAGCGGCATCCTCAGGTTCCTCGTCGCGCGGATGATCTACCAGGACGGCGTGGCCGCGCTGCTGGCGCTGGGCGGCGTCTTCGCGGCCGGCATGTTCGGCTGGTCGATCACCGAGATCGGCATATTCGGCATCATCCTCAACGTCGTCGCCATCTTCGGCTGCCTGGTGGCGTCGAGCCTCGACACCAAGCTCGGCTCCAAAACCGTGGTCATGGTCTCGCTGGTGATGCTGACGGTCGCCACGCTCGGCATCGTCTCCACCGGCCCCGGATACACGCTGTTTGGCGGGCTGATGCTTCCCGGAGCCGATTCCGGCGGCCTGTTCGGAACGCCTGCGGAGATAGCCTACATCGTGTTCGGCCTGCTGATCGGCCTTGCCTTCGGCCCGGTGCAGGCGTCGTCGCGCTCCTATCTGGCGCGCAGCGTGACCGCCGCCGAGGCAGGCCGCTATTTCGGCATCTACGCGCTGGCCGGCCGGGCCACCAGTTTCCTGGCGCCGTTCATGGTCGCCACCGTCACCGCGCTCAGCGGCTCGCCGCGTCTCGGCATGGCGATGATTCTCCTGTTCCTGCTCGGCGGCCTGGCCGTGCTGCGGCGAACCCCCTATCCGGCGGACAGGAAGGGGTGAGCAGGCGGGCTTCCTCCTGGGAGAAGAAAGACAGCCATCAATGCCTGAAGTGCCTGACGCCGGTGAACACCATGGCGATGCCGTGAGCGTCGGCGGCGGCGATCACCTCGTCGTCGCGCATCGAGCCGCCCGGCTGGATGACCGCCGTCGCGCCGGCCTCGACGGCCGACAGCAGCCCGTCTGCGAAGGGGAAGAACGCGTCCGACGCCACCACCGAGCCTTTGGTCAGCGGCTCGTCAAGCCCGGCGACCTCCGCCGCATCCAGTGCCTTCCTTGCCGCGATGCGTGAAGAATCGACCCGGCTCATCTGGCCGGCGCCGATGCCGATCGTGGCGAGGTCCTTCGCATAGACGATGGCGTTCGACTTGACGTGCTTGGCGACGCGGAAGGCGAATCTCAGGTCGGCCAGCTCTGCGGCGGTCGGCGCGCGCTTGGTGACCACTTTTAGCTCCAAGTCGTCGATCACCGCATTGTCTCGGCCCTGTACCAAAAACCCGCCGGCCACCGACTTCACGCTCGTGCCCGCCGCACGCGGATCGGGCAGGCCGCCGGTCACCAGCAGCCTGAGATTCTTCTTTGCCGCCACGATGCCTCTCGCCTCGTCGCTCGCCTCGGGCGCGATGATGACTTCGGTGAAGGTCTTGACGATCTCCTCCGCGGCCTCGGCGTCGAGCAGCCGGTTCACCGCCACGATGCCGCCGAAGGCCGAGACAGGATCGCAGGCGAGCGCCTTCAGATAGGCGTCCCTCAGCGTCGGTGCCTCGGCCACTCCGCAGGGGTTGGCGTGCTTGATGATCGCCACCGCCGCGGTGCGCGCCGGGTCGAATTCTCCGGCCAGTTCGAAGGCCGCGTCGGTGTCGTTGATGTTGTTGTAGGAGAGCTGCTTGCCTTGCAGTTGCCGCGCCGTTGCGACGCCCGGCCGCTTCTCGCCGGTGACGTAGAAACCCGCCTGCTGATGCGGGTTCTCGCCATAGCGCATGACGCTGTCGAGCCTGCCGCCGAAGGCGCGCCAGGCCGGATGCTCGATCTGAAGCGCATCGGCGAACCAGCCCGAGATCGCCGCGTCATAAGCCGCCGTGCGGGCGAAGGCCTTGGCCGCCAACTTCTGGCGAAACTCCAGCGACAGGTTGCCGAAATTCATCTCCAGCGCGTTGAGCACGGAGGCATAGTCTTCCGGATCGGTGACGACAGCGACATAGGCGTGGTTCTTCGCCGAGGCGCGCACCATGGCCGGCCCGCCGATGTCGATGTTCTCGACGATCGAGGCGTAGTCCGCGCCGGATTGCCTGACCTCCTCGAACGGGTACAGGTTGACGACGACCAGGTCGATCGGTTCGATGCCGTGAAGGCGCATCGCCTCGGCATGCTCGGGATCGTCGCGCACCCCGAGCAGCGCGCCGTGCACCGACGGGTGGAGTGTCTTGACGCGCCCGTCCATGATCTCGGGAAAGCCGGTCAGCTCGGACACGTCGCGGACAGGGATGCCGGCCCCAAGGATCGACTTGGCCGTGCCGCCGGTCGAGACAAGCTCCACGCCCGCCTTGAACAGAGCCGCGGCGAACTCCGTCAGCCCGGTCTTGTCCGAAACCGACAGCAGCGCGCGGCGCACCGGCACGAGGTCGGGTGCGGGGATCTTCTTGGAGACGACCGCCATGCCGGAGGCCTTTCAGCTTGCGAGGGGAATAGCCGCGCCGTAACCGCTCCGGGCCGGGAAATCAAGCAGAAGCATGCGGTCGGGAAAAGGCCCCACCGCCGTTACTGCTTCTGCGGATAGTCGACGATATGTGTGCGCGTCAGCTGCCAGTGGACCTCCGGCAGGTCGAACGCCTTGAAGGCAAGCACGACCTGCCTGCTGCGGCGCGGCCCGCCGAGGCCGGCGAAATAGATCGATTCCTCGATCTCGGGAGCGACCTCCTCGCAGGACATGACCCAGCGGTCGGCGTTCGGCGCGCTGAGAACGAGGCGCTCCTCGTCGTCGTGGAACAGATCGACATCGGGATGCAGGTGGAAGCGGATCGTCACCAGGTCGCGTCCGTTGTTGCGGGCGGCCGCGCCGCTCGACCGCAGGAATCGGTCGGTGCCTGCGAGCACATTGCCGCCCGACGACAACGAGAGCTCGCGTTCGTGATAAAGCGAGAAACGCGCGACGTAGCCGTCGTGGCTGGCGATGAAGCCCTGCATGCCGGGCTGGTCGGTTCGCCGGCAGGGCACGTGGCGCGGCCCGCCGATCAGCGGCGGGCTGTCCATGTCATTGATGCGGATCGAATGATTGAAGCGCGCCGACGAGGTGTCGTTCAGCGTCGCTGTCGAATGCGCGGCGGTCGCGCGCGCCAGCGGCCGGAACTCCGCCGCGCCATACGTGTCGACGCCACAATTGACGATGAAGTGCTGGCGCCCGGACGACATCTCGAAGGACAGGCAGCCGGCATGCGCGGCGTTGGAGACATCGATGGGTGGCGGCACGCCGGTGTCGGCGATGACAGTGGTGCCGCCCATCGAGAGCCGCTCGTAGCCGGAATGCGGCGCATGGAGCAGCGGCGCGCCCTCGGTGTCGTCGTGGCGCAGGATCGCGGCGATGCGATCGTGGATGGTGGCGCCCATGCCGTTGAAGCGGGCGAGCGCCCCGTCCTCGTGACGGAAGAAGCGCAGCGCCGGCAGCATGCGGTCCACCGCGTTGATCAGCGCCGGCGGCGGCGTTTCGGCCTGGTTGGCATAGGTGTAGCGGAGGGGCAGCAGGTCAGCGAGAAGTTCCATCACGGTCAATGGGTTGCGCGAGATGTGGCCGCCGTCGGGCAGGATCTGGCGGTCGAGTTCCTCGGCGAGATGGCGCGTCGCGCCGCGCAGCGCCGAAGCCGGCGCCGGCAGCGAAAGCGCCGCGAAGGCAAGCGCGATCCTGGCGCGCAGCCGGTCCTTGCCGTCGGGCATCTCCTTCACCACCGAGCGCAGATAGCGGATCTGCACGGCGAGCGACTTCAGGTAGGCGCGGTAGAACGGGAACTCCGCTCCCTGCAGCACCACCGAGGAGTGCTGCAGCCAGGCGATGATGCGCTTGGCTGTCGTTGCCGGTTCCCATGCGACGCCGGAGATGTTGCCGCCATGGGTGGCGATCCAGTCCGAAACCAGCGCGCGTGCATTGGCCGCCGCCAGCTCGGTGCCGGCGGCGCGCATGTGCCTCAGCCAGCGGAACCCGTGCAGCGTCTTCAGCCAGCCGCGGTTCTGCACGTCGATTTGGAAGGGTGAGCGCCCGCCGGTCTCGACCAGATGGCCCGAAAGCGGGAAACGGCCGTAGTAGATCTCCAGTGCGATCTGCGGATCGGCGAGGCGCAGGTCGGGCGGCGCGATCAGGACGCGCTCGGGCGTGCGCCCCGAGTAGCGCCAGCGATAGACCGGCCCGGAGCGGAGACGCCGGCGCGCCTTGCGCCACATCTCCTTTGCGACGAGCGTCCATAGGCGCGTCGTGCTGCCCGTCGCAGTTGTCAATAAATTTCTCTCCCGCTCAGCCGCGCCAAGTTCGACCGCCCTGCCCCAAACGCCCGAAAATAGCCTAGTCGATTCAGAAGTTTATACGAGAGTGAATTTTAGGTGAAGGCGATTGCGCGTTTTTTGAGCAAGTTCGACGGGTTGTTCAGGCGATGCGCCTGAAACGGGCGGCAAAGAAGCCGTCGAGGCCGGAAATGCCGGGCGCTCCGAGAGGCATGTCGGCGGGCGTGGTCCTGAGCGTGCCTTGTCCGGTAAGGAATTCGTCCACCCCGGGGATTTCCCCGGGCCGGACCGGCTCATGCTCGACATTGCCGGCCTCGGCCAGGAACGTCCGATAGAGGTCTTCCCCCTCGACCGGATCGAGCGAGCAGTTGGAGAAGACGACGCGGCCGCCGGGCTTCACCAGCGCCACCGCGGCCGTCAGCATCCTTGCCTGAAGTGCCGCGAGCTTGTCGATGTCGGCCGGCGACTTCGTCCACGGCACGTCGGGATGCCGGCGCACCGTTCCGGTCGAGGAGCAGGGCGCGTCGAGCAGCACGGCATCGAATAGCTCGTCCGGCGTGTAGGTCAGCAGGTCGGCCTGCACTAGGTTTGCCTGAAGCTTCAGCCGTTCCAGATTGCGCGCCAGCCGCGCCAGCCGGTTCTTCGACGCGTCGATCGCGGTGACGTCCGCGCCGGCCAGCACAAGCTGCGCCGTCTTGCCGCCGGGCGCGGCGCACAGGTCGACTACCCGCTTGCCGGCAATGTCGCCGAAGAGCCGCGCCGGCAGCGCCGCGGCGGCGTCCTGAACCCACCACTCGCCTTCGGCGAAATCAGGCAGGTCGGAGACATTGGCGGAGAGCTTCTCGACCCGCACGCCGCCCGTCGGCAGGACGATGCCGCCGAAGCGCTCGGCCCATGATTCCGCATCCGACTTCACGGAAAAATCGACCGGCGCCTCGACCCTGTGCATGGCCATGATCGCAGCTGCCTTGTCCTTGCCGTAGGCGGCCGTCAGCCGATCGGCGAACCAGGCCGGCGCGTCGAGCGTGGCTGCGAGCGTCGGCGCGAGTTCTTCTTCCTTGCCCCGCGCCAGCGAGCGCAGCACGCCGTTCACCAGCGCGGCAAAACGCGCCGTGCGCGGATCGGACTTGGCGTGGGTAACGGCGAGGTCGACGGCCGCGCTGTCGGGAATGTCGAGGAACAGGATCTGCGCCGCCGCGACATGCAGCAGGTGCGACAGCGCGGTGGCGTTGGGCGGGAGCGGCCGTTCGAGCCGTCGCGCCAGCAGCTTGCCGATGGCGACGCGGAATCTAAGCGCCGTCGTGAGGATGGCGCGCACCAGGCTGCGGTCGCGCGGATCGAGCGCCAGATAATGCGGATGGCCGTTTTCGTTGTCGGTCAGCCCGTCGAGCGGCGTCCTGGCGTCGATCACGATCGCGAGCAGCTTGGCCGCCGCCTTGCGCGCGGCAAGGCCTGGTACGTTCCTGTCGGCGATAGCAGGCGTTTCGGTTGCTACCCTGGCTTTGGTTTGAGCGCCTTGCCTCGGCGGTCGGCTCACGGCCGCCGGCCTTTCGGCCCGGTCGGGTTGCGTCCCCACGGATTGGGCTTTGGCCGTTCCGGCTCCACCGGCGTTTGCGCCTGCCGTCCGCGCGTCCACGGGCCGGCCTCATGAGCCGGTTCCTCAGGCTCGGCCTGCGGCGGATAGGCTGCGGGCTCGAAACCCTCCTGCGCCATAGCTTGCAGCGCGCGGATACGGTTCGCGGTAGCCGGGTGCGTCGAAAACAGATTGTCCATGCGCTCGCCCGAAAGCGGGTTGATGATGAACATGTGCGCCGTCGCCGGGTTGCGCTCGGCGTCCGGGTTGTGGATGCGTTCGGCGCTCTTGGCGATCTTGCCCAGCGCGGAGGCAAGCCAGAGCGGCTGGCCGCAGATCTCGGCGCCGCGCCGGTCGGCGGAATATTCGCGTGTGCGGCTGATCGCCATCTGCACGATTGCAGCGGCCAGCGGCGCGACGATCATCGCCACCAGAACGCCCACGATGCCGAGCGGATTGTTGTTGTCTCGGTTTCCGCCGAAGAAGAAGGCAAAATTGCCGAGCATCGAGATCGCGCCGGCCAGCGTCGCGGTGATCGTCATGGTCAGCGTATCGCGGTTCTGCACATGCGCCAGTTCGTGCGCCATGACGCCCGCGACCTCCTCATAGGACAGGCGCTCGAGCAGGCCCGTGGTCGCCGCCACCGCCGCGTTCTCGGGGTTGCGTCCGGTGGCGAAGGCGTTCGGCTGGGGATTCTGGATCAGATAGACCTTCGGCATCGGCAACCCGGCCCGTGCGGAAAGATCGCGCACGATGCCGTAATATTCGGGCGCATTGCGTTCGTCGACTTCCACGGCATGGTGCATCCTCAGCACCATCTTGTCGGCGTTCCAGTAGCTGAAGAAGTTCATGCCCGCGGCGATCAGGAACGCGATCATCATGCCGCCGCTGCCACCGATGAGGTAGCCGACCCCCATGAACAGGGCGGTCATGAAAGCCAGAAGCATGGCTGTGCGAAGGATGTTCATGACGGTCTCCGTTGGAGGCTGTCGAAAGCATTCGATCCAGCCGTAACTTGCCACTATATGATGGGAAAGCCATCGCTCTGTTTCAACAATGCCGGCAGTCAAACCAATGCGCAAAAACGATCCGCAGGCAACCGTGACCCAGACCGAAACTCCCGTGCGCGTGCCGCTTTCGCCGGCAGCCGAGCGTGCGCTTGCCGAAGCGGAAGCGCGCACGCGCGCCTATCGCGAACAGGATGCGGCGCAGCCGAAGGAACACGGCGGGCGCGGCGGCAAGGAGCCCGTACGCTACGGCGACTGGGAAGTGAAGGGCCTGGCCTCCGACTTTTGAACCGTGCAAGCCGGAATCTTCACGTTCGGCGGAACCGGCGGCTGGCGGCTGCGTTTGGTTTTTCAAATTTTCCGAAAACGCCAATGCTGCGAGGTTCAGCCATGCTTATTCGGCTCGGCTACGAAATTGCGATCGAATGCCCACGGCGGACCCCTGTCATTTCCTTGCTCGAGATCCATGAGGACCGGCAGGCCGACATCAAGCGCCAGACGCGTGTTCTGACGTCTCCCGCGGTGCCGACTTCGGTCTATCGTGACCGGTACGGCAATGTCTGCCGCCGCTTCACCGCGCCGGAGGGAGAGTTCCGCATTCTCTACGACGCGGTCGTCGAGGATTCCGGCGAGTTGGACGAGGTGAACACGCCCGCGCGCGAAACCCCGGTCGAAGACCTGCCCGACGAGGTGCTCGGCTATTTGCTCGGCAGCCGCTACTGCGAAACCGATCATATGAGCGCGCTCGCCTGGAACCTGTTCGGCCATATGCCGCCCGGCTGGGCGCGGGTGCAGGTGATCGTCGACTATGTGCACAACCGGCTTTCCTTCGGTTACGGCTACGCGCGCTCGACGCGCACAGCGGCGCAGGCGCATGAGGAACGGGTCGGCGTTTGCCGCGACTTCGCGCATCTCGCCATCACGCTCTGCCGCTGCATGAACGTCCCGGCGCGCTATGTGAACGGATACCTCGGCGACATAGGCATTCCGCAGGATCCGGCCCCGATGGATTTTTCCGCCTGGATCGAGGTCTTCCTCGATGGCCGCTGGTACACGTTCGACCCGCGCCACAACGTGCAGCGGATAGGCCGCGTCGTCATCGCGCGCGGTCGCGACGCGACCGACGTGCCGCTGCTGCACAGCTTCGGACCGCACCGGCTCTCCTTGTTCAAGGTCTGGACCTACGAACAGGACAGTCACCCCGCCAGCCCGCCCCTTCATGGCGTCGACCGTACGGCCGACGCGCAGATGCTGGCCTGAAATGCCGCTTGCACGAATCCGTGCAGGAGAATAAATTCCTATGAATGTATTCGCACCTGAAGCTTTGTATCGTCGGTCCGGTTGCGCTCGCGCTCGCTTGCTTTCCCGCATCCGCCGTAAAGCTCTTCCGCGGCCCGGTTGAGGCTGTCGTCGTCGAGGTGCTCGACGGCGACACGTTCCTCGCTGAAGCACTCGTCTGGCCCGGCCACACGGTGCGGGTCAACGTCCGCATCCGCGGCATCGATGCGCCGGAGATGAAGGCGCGCTGCGATGCCGAGCGCACAGCCGCGCTGCGGGCACGCGACGCCCTCGCCTCGATGTTTGGCGAAGGCTCGATCGCGATCTCAAACATTTCCGGCGCGAAATATTACGGCCGTGTGCTTGCCGACGTCACCACCGCGGATGGCCAGGCGGTGGCACAGCTATTGCTGGGTGAAAGACTGGTCCGTCCCTATGGCGGCGGCCGCCGCCAACCCTGGTGCGGTTGACCCGTGGCGGAACAGACGGGCCGTGCCAAATTGAAACGCTTTTGGCGTTCCGTGCCGGTCCGCGTCCGGCGTGGTGAACAAGTCGTTAGCATTTCGTCGAAAGAGCCGCTCCGTTAACCCAGCATTTACCATAACCGGCTGTCGCCATGAGGAATATCAATAGCTTAGGATTCCGGTTGGCCGACCGCGCCTGAAATCCCGGGCTTGGCCGGATTCCTGCTCTGTCCACTGCAGATGTGCGTGGATGGAGGCTAAACATGCGGCTTTATGCGGCGGTCGCTAGGCGGCTCGGGACTTTCGGAGGCAACAGGTCTGGCAGCTTTGCGATCATGACTGCGGCCATCATGGCCGTGCTTGCGCTGTCTGCCGGCTACGCGGTCAACATTGCCCAGCTCTACAATGTCAGGTCGAACCTCAGGCAGGCGCTCGACGCAGCCGTGACCTCAACGGCGCGCGACATCACGACCGGCATCATCGAGGTCGACGACGCCCGCGTCTGGGTTGAGCTTTTCCTCAAGGCCAACGGCGATCCCTCGATGATGGACGGCGACCGGATCGTGCTGGACCAGCTTACGGTCGACAAGATCAGCGGTACGGTCGAGGCCTCGGCCCATGTCGATGTCGCCATCTATTTCCCGCTTTTCGGCGCCTCGAACGAGCGCAGGGTGCGCGGCGAATCAGCCGCGCTCTATTCGGACAAGAAGATCGAGGTCGCCATGATGCTCGACGTCACCGACTCCATGTCCGGTTCCAAGATCAGCGACCTGAAGGATGCGGCAAGCAACGCGGTCGATGCGCTGACCAAGGGGCAGAACAAGGCCAACCCGCGTGTCAGGATCGCGCTGGTTCCCTATTCGGACGGCGTGAATGTCGGGGCGCTGGCCAAGGACGTCGTCTTCGTCGAGAAGGCGGGAGCCTGGGACCTGCCGCCGCCCATCGACGCCAAGAAGGCGGAGATCAACGCCAATACCGGTACTCAGACCGACAATTGCGCCACCGAGCGCAAGGACGAAAACCTGAAGGCCGATTTCAGCGACGACGCGCCGGATGCCAAGCGTACGCGCAACATCAATGGCAAGGACCGGGATTACTACGCCAAGGTCAATCGCGACGACCGGCTGAACAGCTGCGCCAAGGCCGTGCTCAAGCCACTGAGCCCGGACGCGGACGCCCTCAAGAAGCAGATCAAGGGCTTTTCGGTCGCCGGCTACACGGCCGGAGCGATCGGCGTCCAGTGGACCTACTACATGCTGTCGGAGAAGTGGCGGCCGGCCATCCAGAAGGCCGGACTGGGCGACGGTCCGGCGGATGCCGACCCCAAGGAGGTCGCGAAGATCGCGATCCTGATGACCGACGGCGAGTTCAACACCGCCCATGCCGATGTCAGCGGCGACAAGAACGCGGTGCGCAAGCAGAACGCCAAGTCGCGTTCCTACGCCGAATCGCTATGCGAGAACATGAAGGCCGACGGCATCGAGATATTCAGCATCGGCTTCAAGCTGAACTCCAGCGAAGCCCGGAACGTGCTGAAGAACTGCGCCTCGCCCGACACCGGGTCGCTCAAGCGCTATTACGAGACGTCGACCGGCGACGAACTCAACGACGCCTTCATGACGATCGCGCGCAACATCGAGGCGCTCGTCCTCACGCATTGAGGCTGAAAAAAAGCAAGGGCCGCCTCGCGAAGAGGCGGCCCCGTGCTTTCGTCCGTTGCGCGGCTCTTGGCCGTAGCTGTCGCTACCGGCCGCGCATCATGCCGCGATCAGGAAGGCTGCTTCCCGAAAGTGCAATCCGCCCGAGCCACGCTCTGGAAACCGAAACCACTCGACATCGGATCACCTCCTTTCGTTCGTTGAACACCTCACAAGGATGGGATCGTTCGGCGAAAATGACAAGAGGGCTGACGAAAATTTGCCGCCACACTCACAGGAGGAACCACAAAACCGTTGTGACAACGAGGGCGGGCGGTCATCATGCCCGCTCAGTCACGGTACTGGCAGGTGAGTGGGGATGGAGAGCGCAGACAGGGCGGCCCGGGTTATCCGGACGATAGTCGAGGAACTGAAACCGGGGTTCGCGGTTCGATTGTGGAACGGCGAGCGCATCGGGCCGGCTAACGGAGCCGTGCTTGCCATCAACGACAGGGGCATTCTCGGCCGCGCACTGCGGCGGCCCGTCTTCACGACCTTTGTCGAACTCTGGATTTCGAAGGCCATCGATGTCGAGAACGGCTCGCTTTTCGATATCGTCGAGCGGCGGCCACAAGGGAGGCTGAAGCAGAGGCTGCGCATGATTCCCAAGCTGAAGCTCCTGCGCGACCTTCCGGCCCTGATCTTCTCCAGCGGACGCGATTCAAGCATCGAAGGGCTGGCTGGACGCGATCCTTTCGTCAGCGGTTCCAACAAGGAAGCGATCACCCACCACTACGACATTTCGAACGCATTCTACCGGCTCTTCCTCGACGAGCGCATGGTCTACAGCTGCGGCTACTTCAAGGATTTCGCCAACAACATCGACCAGGCACAGTTCGACAAGCTCGACCACATTTGCCGGAAGCTGCGCCTGAAACCCGGCGAGACGCTGCTCGACATCGGCTGCGGCTGGGGGGCGATGCTCATCCATGCGGCTAAGCAGTATGGCGCCGTCGGCCACGGCGTTTCGCTCTCGGAAGCGCAAACTGAGCTCGCCCGGGAGCGCATCCGCGCGGAAGGGCTCGAGGACCGGATCACCATCGAGGTGAAGCCCTATTCAGAGCTTGCCGGTAAGTTCGACAAGATCTCGTCGATCGGCATGTTCGAGCATCTCGGCCTTGCCAACCACCAGGCCTATTTTCAGGCCGTGCACCGCCTGCTCAAGCCCGGCGGCATCTATCTGCACCATGCGATTACCCGGCGCATGAAGCGCGACCGGCGTGCCTGGCGGCGCAAGGCCCCTGCGTACAAGGCGCTGATCAAGTATATTTTCCCCGGCGGTGAGGTCGACCATATCGGCATGACCTTGGAAAACCTCGAAGCCAATGGTTTTGAGGTTCACGACGTGGAGGATTTGCGCGAGCACTACGCCCGCACCTGCCGACTGTGGGCGGAACGGCTGCATGCCCGCTTCGACGAGGCGATTGCCGAGGTCGGCGAAGCCAAGGCGCGGCTGTGGCTGCTTTATCTGACCGGCTGCTCGCTCGGCTTCGACGGCGGCTCGGTGCTGATCTACCAGACCGTGGCGACAAGGCGGGCGCGCGGCCCAAGCGGGCTGCCGCCGACGCGGGCGGATCTCTATCAGTAGTCTATCCGATGAACCGCGTCGCGTCGCCGGGCCGCACCGTTCCCGGCCGGGTTACCTCGCAATAGACGCCGAGATTGTGCGCGTTGTTCCTCACCAGCGTGCGCAATATGTCCGCATCGCTGTCGACGCCGCCCTCCTGCGCGATGATGGTGAAGCCGCAGCGGCGGCAGGGGTCGGCGACCGTCAATTCCAGTTCGCCGATCGCGATCTTGCGGCCGATCCATTCGGTTTCGGGAAACCGCCCGGGCAGCGGCTGCATGTCGACCAGGATGTTCGGCCTGAAGCGGCGCGGGTCGGGATTGCCTCTCGGATGCAGCCGCTTCAATTCGGCGAGGGAGGCTGTCGTCAGAAGATGGATCGGCGCCTTCTTGTAGCGCGGCGAAAACGCGCCTGCTGCGCCCTCGTGCCGGAATGGCCGGATAGATGCCTCGAAGCCAAGAAAGGCGGACACCGCGCGGTCGGCCGCTTCATCCAGCGCCGGGAGCCACTGGCCTGCCGGCACCCTGATCTCCAGCCCGCCGTCGCCGGCGAGCCGCGCCGCGATGCTCGGCACGCCGTGCCACTTGGCGCTCGCGTCGGGCCGCGCAATCTCGCCGGTCGCGGCGTCGACCAGGCCGAACAGGCGGTCGCTGGCCGCTCCGTCGGCGTTCACCGCCATTTCGGCCAGGCTTTCGCCTGCGAGCGAACTCGCCGGATAGCGCCAGAGTCCTGAGACGCGGCCGGCGACGTGGCCGGTTTGGCCGGCCCCGCTCAAGCCTTCTTGTTCTGCCGGTTGGCGATCAGGTCGTCGACCACAGCCGGATCGGCCAGCGTCGAGGTATCGCCGAGCGCGCCGAAATCGTCCTCGGCGATCTTGCGCAGGATCCGCCGCATGATCTTGCCCGAACGCGTCTTTGGCAGCCCCGGCGCGAACTGCAGCTTGTCGGGCGAAGCGATCGCGCCGATCTCCTTGCGCACATGCTGGACGAGTTCGGCCCGCAGTTCGTCCGAACCCTTCTCGCCGGCCATCAGCGTCACGTAGCAGTAGATGCCCTGGCCCTTGATGTCGTGCGGATAGCCGACCACCGCCGCCTCCGACACCTTGTCGTGGCTGACCAGCGCGGACTCCACCTCGGCCGTACCCATGCGATGGCCCGACACGTTGAGCACGTCGTCGACGCGGCCGGTGATCCAGTAATAGCCGTCCGCGTCGCGGCGGCAGCCGTCGCCGGTGAAATATTTGCCCTTGTAGGTCGAGAAGTAGGTCTGCACGAAGCGCTGGTGGTCGCCATAGACCGTGCGCATCTGCCCGGGCCAGGAGTCGGTGATGCAGAGGTTTCCGTCGGCCGCGTCGTCGAGCACCGCGCCCTCATTGTCGACAAGCTGCGGCTGCACGCCGAAGAAGGGGCGCGTTGCCGAACCTGCCTTGAGATTAGTGGCGCCCGGCAGCGGGGTGATCAGGATGCCGCCGGTCTCGGTCTGCCACCATGTGTCGACGATCGGCACCTTGCCGTTGCCGACGACGTTGAAATACCACTCCCAGGCTTCCGGATTGATCGGTTCGCCGACCGAGCCAAGCACCTTGAGCGACTTGCGCGAGGTCTTCGTCACATGGCTGTCGCCCGCGCCCATCAGCGCGCGCAACGCCGTGGGCGCAGTGTAGAAGATATTGACCTTGTGCTTGTCGATCACCTCCCAGAAGCGCGACACGGAGGGATAGTTCGGCACCCCCTCGAACATCAGCGTGGTGGCGCCGTTGGCGAGCGGCCCGTAGACGATGTAGCTGTGGCCGGTCACCCAGCCGACATCGGCCGTGCACCAGTAGATGTCCCCGTCATGGTAATCGAAGACATACTGGTGCGTCATCGACGCATAGACGAGATAGCCGCCGGTGGTGTGTAGCACGCCCTTCGGCTTGCCGGTCGAGCCCGAGGTGTAGAGGATGAACAGCGGGTCCTCCGCCTTCATCCTCTCCGGCTTGCAGTCGGCCGGAACCGATTTCACCTCGTCGTGATACCAGAGGTCGCGGCCATTGGCCCAGCCGACCTTGCCGCCGGTCCGGCGCACCACCAGAACGTTTTTCACCATGACGTACTGGCGTGCGGCGATGTCGATGGCCTTGTCGGTGTTGTCCTTGAGAGGAATGGCCTTTCCTCCACGCAAACCCTCGTCCGCCGTGATGACGAAAGTCGACTCGCAGTCGACGATACGGCCGGCCAGTGCATCGGGAGAGAAGCCTCCGAAGACGATGGAATGGATGGCGCCGATGCGCGTGCAGGCAAGCATCGCATAGGCGGCTTCGGGGATCATCGGCATGTAGATGGTGACGCGGTCGCCCTTTTTGACGCCGTGCTTCTTCAGCACATTGGCCAGGCGGCAGACGCGATCGTAGAGCTCGTTGTAGGTGACCTTCTTGTCGTCATAGGGATTGTCGCCTTCCCAGATGATCGCCGTCTGGTTGCCGCGCTTCTTCAGATGACGGTCGATGCAGTTGTAGGAGACGTTGGTTTCCCCGTCCTCGAACCACTTGATCGAGACCTTGCCCTTGAACGACGTGTTCTTGACCTTGGTATAGGGCTTGAACCAGTCGATTCGCTTGCCGTGCTTGCCCCAGAACCTGTCGGGGTTCTTCACGCTGTCGGCGTACCATTTCAGATAAGTGTCGTTGTCGATCAGCGCGCGTTTTTTCCACCCCGCCTGGACCTTGTGAACGTGAACATCGGACATGGTCTTCTTTCCCTCCCCGGCATTGCCCGCCAGTCATGGTCTGGCAGAGGTCGCGGTGCAACACCCGCGAACGGCGGCATTTATTATCAGTTCTCGGAAAGGGGCAATATTAGACGTTCGGTCGGCGCGGCGGCTTGCCGCACCGCGCTGTCAGCACTCGCCGCGTCGTGCTGCTAAGCCTCTGTTTTCGTAGCGGGAATCGGTTGCCATCACGAAGATTTCAATAGACGGTTAAGAAACCTCCTGCACACTCTGGACGTTGGGAGGACGAACAACGCTTGGAGGACGGGCCATGCGCGACCATTCCAAACTGGACCTGATGCTCAAGGGATACGGGCTGACGACGGCCCGCATTCTCTACCACCTTCCGGATCATCCGCACCTGCTGCAGACCTATGTCTGGCAGGACTACGACATCGCCCCGCGTTTCCCGGTGCTGATCAAGTTCATCGAGTTCTGGAAGGCCAAGCTCGAAGGGCCGCTGCATTCGATCGAATACACGCACCGCAAACTGATCGCGCCGAACGAATGGCGCAAGGTCGACGGCGAATTCGTGCTCCACTGAACACACACCACCCTCAAACGGCGGGCGGGTTCAGCCGGGCGAAACCTTCCTGACGCCGGTACGGGAAATAGGGGTAGGGCGCGGTACCCGCGCTCGCCGCGTCGAGCGTGGTGATCTGCTCCGGCGTCAGCGACCAGCCGATAGCGCCCAGATTCTGGCGCAACTGCTCTTCGTTACGCGCGCCGATGATAACCGACGACACGGTCGGACGCCGCAGAAGCCAGTTGATGGCGATCTGCGGCACCGTCTTGCCGGTTTCTTCGGCCACCTGGTCGAGCGCATCGACGACGCGGTAGAGATGCTCGTCCTCGACCGGCGGCCCAAAGCTTGCCGTCTCGTGCAGCCGGCTTCCGCCGGGCAGCGGCTCGCCGCGCCGGATCTTGCCTGTCAGGCGGCCCCAGCCGAGCGGGCTCCACACCAGCGCGCCGACACCCTGGTCGAGTCCGAGCGGCATCAGTTCCCACTCATAGTCGCGCCCGACCAGCGAATAATAGACCTGGTGCGCGACGTATCGCGGCCAGCCATGTTTTTCCGCGAACGCCAGCGATTTCATCAACTGCCAGCCGGAGAAATTGGAGACGCCGACATAGCGGAGCTTCCCTGCCCGCACCAGTCCGTCGAGCGTCGACAGCACTTCCTCGATAGGCGTGCCGGCGTCGAAGGCGTGCAACTGCAATATGTCGATGGTGTCGGTCCCGAGCCGCCGCAGCGCATCCTCCACCGCCTTGATAAGCCGCGAGCGGGAGGAGCCGGCGTCGTTCGGACCGTCGCCCATCGGCAGCGACGTCTTGGTCGAGATCAGCACCTCGTCGCGCCGTCCCTTGATGGCCGCCCCGAGGACTTCTTCCGAGGCGCCATTGGAGTAGACGTCGGCGGTGTCGAACAGGTTGACGCCTGCCTCCAGGCAGATGTCAACCAGGCGCCGCGCCTCATTGGCGTCGCTGGTGCCCCAGTGGCTGAAGAGCGGTCCGGAGCCGCCGAAGGTTCCCGCACCGAAGGAAAGCGCGGGGACTTTCAGACCGGATGCGCCGAGACGTCGATATTCCATTGGAAGGCTCCTTTTTTCCGTTTCGGGCGTTTCGGGCTATTCCGCTGCTTCGGGGCAAGCCGCCGCCAGAGCCGATCGCTTGCCGCGCCGCTCGGCCCGCTCGGCGGCGAACACGATCGCGAGGGCAGCGAGCGGTACGATGCCCGCGACCGGCATTACCGCCTCGAGCCCGCCGCCGTGGTCGATGACGAAGCCGCCAAGCCACGCGCCGGTTGCGTTGCCCAGATTGAAGGCCGCGATGTTGAAGGAGGATGCGAGGGCCTGTCCGGCGCCCGCCGCTTTTTCCAGAACCCACATCTGCAGCGGCGCCACCGTCGCGATGGCCGCCGCGCCGAACAGGCCGATCGCGACGACCGCCGCAATCTGGTTGTGGATGGCGAGGCTCAGGGCGAGAATCACCGCCGACAGAACCGCCAGCGTGCCGAGCACCGTCGGCACCAGCCGCCGGTCGGCCAGCCGGCCGCCGAGCAGGTTGCCGAAGAGCAGGCCGCCGCCGAACACCAGCAGGATCGGCGAGACAGCCGCTTCCGAAAAGCCGCCAATGCGGGTCAGGATAGGCGCGATGTAGGTGAAGGCCGCGAATACGCCGATCCAGGAGAACACCGCCGCCAGTAGTCCGAGCAGCACGGCCGGGCGGGCGAGCACGGCAAGCACGCCTTCGGAGGCTTCCTCTGCCGCATCGGCCTTTTCGTCCTTGGGAACCAGCAGCGCGATCACGGCGAGCGCCACGAGCCCGACCAGCGTCACCGCCCAGAAGGTCGAGCGCCAGCCATAGGCTTGGCCGAGCCATGTGCCGAACGGCACGCCGAGTATGTTGGCGACCGTCAGCCCGGTGAACATGACGGCGATCGCCGAGGCCTTCCTGTTGGCCGGCACCAGCCCTGTCGCGACCACCGAGCCGACGCCGAAGAAGGAGGCATGGGCGAAGGCTGTCAGCACGCGCGCCGCCATCAGCGTCCAATAGTCCGGCGCCAGCGCGCAGGCGAGGTTGCCGACGGTGAACACGACCATCAGGCTCATCAGCAGCGCCTTCTTCGACCAGCGGCCGGCGATGGCGCCGAGCAGGGGCGCGCCGACGACGACGCCGAGCGCATAGCCTGAAATGAGCAGGCCCGCCGCCGAGATCGAGACGCCGAGATCGGCGCTCACTTCCAGCAGCAGGCCCATGATGACGAATTCGGTGACGCCTATGCCGAAAGCGCCGGCGGTGAGGGCGTAGAGAGCAAGAGGCATGTCGGTCCCCGTTCCTGCGAAGTTCCGCATGTCGCGGCTCGATCCAAGATCGGTGCGGGGTGTCACACAGAACAGACTTGCGGAACGCAAAGGATTTGTGAGATCAATTCATGAATGGCACGGCTAGACGTCAACAGGTTCGGCGAGATCGAGGCGTTTGTCAGGGTGGTCGAGCGCGGCACGCTGAGCGACGCGGCCCGTCTGCTCGGCATGACGCCGTCGGCCATCAGCAAGCTGCTTGGCCGGCTGGAGGACCGTCTCGGCGCGCGCCTCATCAACCGTACGACGCGTCGTCTGCAACTTACGGCGGAAGGCGCTGCCTTCTACGAGAACGGCCGGCGCATCCTGGCTGACATTGAGGCGGCGGAGCGGGAGGCTTCAGCGGGTGCGGTGCCGCGCGGCAGGCTCAGGGTCAATTCCAACGTGCCGTTCGGCCAGCACTATCTGCTGCCGCTTCTGCCGGCATTCCTGGAACGGCATCCCAGGATCGTCGTCGATGTGTCGCTGACCGACCGTGTCGTCGACCTGCTGGAGGAGCGAGCCGATGTCGCCATCCGCGCCGGTCAGATGCGCGATTCCTCGCTTGTGGCGCGGAAGTTCTGGCAAAGCCGCATGGTGGTCGTCGGCTCGCCCGGCTATCTCGACCGCAAGGGGCAGCCGCTTTCGCCGGCCGATCTCTCGCGCCACAACTGCCTCGATTTCGGCTTCGCGCGGCTGGTCGAGGGCTGGCCCTTTCTCGACGGCGAAGGGGGCGTTCTCGCCATGCGGCCACGCGGCAATGCGCTCGCCGGCGACGGCGAGACGATGCGGCTGATGGCAATGGCCGGCGTTGGGCTCGCCCGCCTGTCGCGCCATCACATCCAGCGCGACATCAACGCCGGAGCGCTGGTTCCTGTGCTCGAGGATTTCAATCCCGGCGATGAGGAACCGGTGCATGCCATCTATGTCGGGCAGGGTGGGCACTTGCCGGCGCGCGTGCGCGTCTTCCTCGATTTCATGGCCGAAAATGTCAGGCCGCACGCCTGACATTTTTCTGGCAGGGAGGACCGGAAGGACGGTCGCGCCTTAGCTCCTGGGGTTGAAGGGTTGGGGCCTTCTCGCGGAGCCCTGGCGTTCCAGCATCCAGCCGGGATATTCGGAGGGCAGGGCGCTCACCTCGTCGAGCTTCGCCAGATCGTCGGCGTCCAGCCTCAAATCGACCGAGGCGAGGTTCTGCTCGAGCTGTTCCATGCCGCTCGCGCCTATGATCACTGACATCACGAAGGGTTTTGCCAGCACATAGCCCAGTGCCACCGTCGCCACGCTGACATTGTGCTTGGCAGCGATCTTGCGCATCTCGGCGACTGCGGCCCAGGCGCGGTCCTCGTTGACAGGCGGGAAGTTGAAGTTGGCGCGGCGGCCCTCGCCATTGCCCGGCGCGCCCGGTCCGTATTTGCCCGACAGCAGCCCGCCTGCCATCGGCGACCAGACCATCAGGCCGAGTTTCTCTTCATTTATCAGCGGCACGATCTCGCGTTCGAGGTCGCGGCCGGCGATCGAGTAATAGGACTGGATGGTCTCGAATCGCGCATAGCCCTTGCGCTCGGAAATACCCAGCGCCTTGGCGATGCGCCACGCCTGCCAGTTGGAGACGCCGACATAGCGGACCTTGCCGCTGGTCACGAGATCGTCGAGCGCCCGCAGCGTCTCATCGATCGGCGTCACCGTGTCGGTGCCGTGCAACTGGTAGAGGTCGATGTGGTCGGTTCGCAGTCTTTTCAGGCTTCCCCCGACCGAATCCATGATGTGGCCGCGCGAGGAACCCCGCTGGTTCGGCCCTTCGCCCATTGCGCCATGCACCTTGGTGGCGAGGATCACGTCTTCACGCTTGACGCCGAGATTCGTGATCGACTGGCCGAGCAGTTCCTCCGACTGGCCGATCGAATAGACGTCGGCCGTGTCAAAGAAGTTGACCCCCGCCGCGATCGAGCGGCCGACGACCTGGTCGACACCATCCTGGCCAAGGCTTGCTATGCCGCCCCATATGCCGTTCTGGCCGGCGCCGCCAAAGGTCATTGTTCCCAGGCAGAGTTCCGAGACGAACAGCCCAGTGTTTCCGAGTTGGTTGTAGCGCATATCACGTCTCCCGCGAATTCTTGTGCACTGCAACAGATAGGGGCGCGTCTGCGCTGCCGCCACGTGACGCGGCAAAATCCAGGGAAACTCAGCGCGTGCCGAAGATCGCGCTGCCGACGCGAACGCCGGTCGCGCCGAAGGCGACCGCCAGCTCGTAGTCGCCCGACATGCCCATCGACAGTTTTTCCACGCCCGCCTCGCGCGCCAGTTTCGCCAGCAGCGCGAAGTGCGGGCCGGGGTTCTCTTCCGCCGGCGGAATGCACATCAGCCCCTCGATCTTGAGCCCATGCACCTCGCGGCAGCGTTTGACGAAGGCCACCGCCTCGCGCGGTTCGATGCCCGCCTTCTGCGGCTCCGAGCCGGTATTGACCTGCACATAGAGCCTTGGCGTTGCACCCTGCCTGGCAATCTCCTTGGCAAGCTCGGCGGCGATCTTCTCGCGGTCGACCGTCTCGATCACGTCGAACAGCGCCACCGCCTCCTTCGCCTTGTTGGACTGCAGCGGTCCGATCAGATGCAGCTCGACATCGGGGAATTCCGCTTTCAGGGCAGGCCATTTGCCTTGCGCTTCCTGAACGCGGTTCTCGCCGAAGACGCGCTGGCCCGCCCCGATCACCGGCCTGATAGCATCGGCGTCAAAGGTCTTCGACACGGCGACCAGCGTCACTTCGCCTCCCGGCCGCTTCGCCTCGCGCTCCGCCGCGGCGATCCTGCCCTTCACGACATCAAGTTGTTCGACCGCGTCGATCATGTCTCTTTCCGCACCGTTTCGGGCCTTTCGGGGCGCTCCCGGAGTTGACGCTTCCGGCAATACATGGTGAAGGTCCGCCCCGATATTCCCGCTCCGCCGGCGAGCCGACGGAGATCGCTTGCTCTTCTTTAAGTGAAATACCGGTCATGGCAACCGAACGATATAACCCCCGCGCGGCCGAACCCAGATGGCAGAAAGCCTGGGACGCGGCAAAGCTCTTCGAGACGAAGAACGACGATCCGCGCCGCAAATATTACGTGCTGGAGATGTTCCCCTATCCGTCGGGGCGCATCCATATGGGCCATGTCCGCAACTATACGATGGGCGACGTGGTGGCGCGCCACCGCCGCGCGCTGGGCTACAACGTGCTGCACCCGATGGGGTGGGACGCCTTCGGCCTGCCGGCCGAGAACGCCGCCCGCGACCGCGGCGTCAACCCGCGCTCCTGGACCTACCAGAACATCGAGGCGATGAAGGCGCAGCTCAAGGTGATGGGCCTGTCGCTCGATTGGGCGCGGGAGATCGCGACCTGCGATCCGTCGTACTACAAGCACCAGCAGAAGATGTTCCTCGACTTCTGGAAGGCGGGGCTGGCCGAGCGCAAGTCGGCCAAGGTCAACTGGGACCCCGAGGACATGACCGTGCTCGCCAACGAGCAGGTCATCGACGGGCGCGGCTGGCGCTCCGGCGCTCTGGTCGAGAGCCGTGACCTGACGCAGTGGTTCTTCAAGATCACGTCGATGTCGCAGGAGCTGCTGGACAGTCTCGACACGCTTCCCAAATGGCCCGACAAGGTCAAGCTGATGCAGGCGAACTGGATCGGCCGCTCGGAGGGCCTGCTGATCCGCTGGGAGATCGCCGATCCGTCGGCGGCGGGCGCCGCCGAGCTCGAAGTCTACACGACCCGTCCCGACACGATCTTCGGCGCCTCCTTCATGGCGATCGCCGCCGACCATCCGCTCGCCAAAAGGGCGGCGGAGGGCAATCCGAAACTTGCCGCCTTCATCGAGGACATCCGTCACGGCGGCACCTCTGCCGTCGAGATCGAAACCGCCGAGAAGAAGGGTTTCGACACCGGCATCCGTGTCGTCCATCCGTTCGATCCGAACTGGACGCTGCCTGTCTACGTGGCGAATTTCGTGCTCATGGACTACGGCACGGGCGCCATCTTCGGCTGCCCGTCGGGCGACCAGCGCGACCTCGACTTCGCCAACAAATACGGCCTGCCGGTCATCCCGGTGGTCCTGCCCGAAGGCGAATACGCCGTCGACTTTCGCATTCTCGAGGAGGCGTATGTCGGGGATGGGTTGATGATCAATTCGCGCTTCCTCGATGGGCTGAAGCCCAAGGAGGCGTTCGACGAGGTGGCCGTGCGGCTTTCGGGCGTCACCATCGGCGGCAGGCCGGTTGCCGAGCGCAAGGTGCAGTTCCGCCTGCGCGACTGGCTCATCTCGCGCCAGCGGTACTGGGGTTGCCCGATCCCGGTCATCCACTGCGACGCCTGCGGCGCGGTGCCGGTTCCGGACGCGCAATTGCCGGTCGAGCTGCCGATCGACGTCAGCTTCGACAAGCCCGGCAACCCGCTCGACCATCACCCAACATGGAAACATGTCGACTGCCCGCGATGCGGCAAGCATGCGCGTCGCGACACCGACACGATGGACACTTTCGTCGATTCGTCATGGTATTTCGCCCGTTTCACCGACCCGTGGAACGAGACGGCGCCGACGACGCTGTCCTGCGTCGACGGCAAGGGCGGCTGGCTTCCGGTCAACCAGTATATTGGTGGCATCGAGCACGCGATCCTGCACCTCCTCTATTCGCGCTTCTTCGCCCGCGCCATGAAGGCCACGGGACATCTCAACGCGGTCGAGGAACCGTTTGAGGGCCTGTTCACCCAGGGCATGGTCGTGCACGAGACCTACAAGGGGCCGGACGGATGGGTCACTCCCGCCGAGGTCAAGGTCGAGGATTTCGACGGCTCGCGCAAAGCCTTCCTGCTTTCCGACGGCACGCCGATCGAGATCGGCTCGATCGAGAAGATGTCGAAGTCGAAGAAGAACGTCGTCGACCCCGACGACATCATCGGCAGCTACGGCGCCGACACCGCGCGCTGGTTCATGCTCAGCGATTCGCCGCCCGAGCGCGATGTGATCTGGACAGAGGCGGGCGTCGAGGGCGCGCACCGTTTCGTGCAGCGCCTGTGGCGCCTGGTTTCGGAAGCCGCGCCGGCGCTTTCCGGCGTGGCGCCCAAGGCCGCGCGCGAAGGCGAGGCCGGCTTGATCTCCAAGGCGGCGCACAAGACGGTCAAGGCGGTCGGCGAGGAGATCGAGCGGCTCGGCTTCAACAAGGCCGTGGCGCGCATCTACGAACTCACCAACGTGTTGCAGCCGCCGCTCGCCGATATCGCCGCCGGCAAGGCCTCGGCCGAGATGAAAGGCGCGGCGCGCCAGGCGCTCGATATGCTGGTCATCATGATCGCGCCGATGATGCCGCATCTGGCGGAAGAATGTTTCGCGGCGCTGGACGGCAAGGGCCTCGCCGCCGACAAGCCGTGGCCGGCCTTCGACCCGGCGCTTACCGTGGACAGCGAGATCGTCATGCCGGTCCAGATCAACGGCAAGAAGCGGGGGGATTTGACAATCGCCCGCGACGCGGACCAAGGTGCCGTGGAGAAGGCCGCGCTCGAACTCGATGTCGTGCGCAAGGCCCTCGAGGGGAAGAAGCCGCGCAAGGTGATCGTCGTGCCGCAGAGGATCGTCAATGTCGTCGTCTGATTGGTCCTTGCCGAGAGCGTCTCGCCGCGCCGCCGCTGTCGCGCTCGTGCTTGCCTTGCCCCTGGGCGCCGCCTGCACGGTCAAGCCGCTCTATTCCAATCCGTCCTCCGACGGCGTCCAGGCGGGCGTCACGGCCGACCTTTCGTCGATCGCCATCAAGCCGGTCGAGCAGCGTTACGCGCAGCAGGTGCGTAACCACCTGATCTTCCTGTTCAACCGCGGCGCCGGCCAGCCCGCCGTTGCCGCCTACACGCTCAACCTCGTCGTCACCGCCGTGCATCAGTCCGGCGCGGTCGTGCAGGTCGGCGACGACAATGAACCCACGGCAGGCACGGTCACCATGACCGCGAACTATTCGCTCGCCGGTACGACGAACGGCGAGGTGGTGGCCACCGGCCGTCGCCAGATCATGTCGTCCTACGATGTCCCCCGCCAGGAGTTCGCCGCCTACCGCGCCCGCCTCAACGCCGAGGATCGCGCCGCCCGCGAGCTTGCCGAACTGCTGAACCTGGCAATCGCCCAGCAGCTGTCGAAGTAGGCGGTCCGGCCGCGGCAGTGGAACGGATCGCGGCGGTTCTGCTCGTTGGTGCGCTTGCGCTTGCCGCGCCTGCCGCCGCCGAGGATGCCTACCCCTCCAGGCCCATCATCATGATCGTGCCATTCGCGCCCGGCGGCTCGACCGACGCGATCGGCCGCATCGTCGCCGAAGGGCTGCGTCAGGTGCTCGGTCGGCCCGTGGTGGTGGAAAATCGCGCGGGCGCCGGCGGGTCGATCGGCACGGCGGCGATCGCGAAAGCGCCGCCCGACGGCTACACGATCGGCATGGGCACCGCCTCGACGCTGGCGATCAATCCCGCAGTATACAAAAGCCTCGCTTTCGACGTGGTCGACGACCTCGTGCCGATCGGCAACGTCGCCGAAGTGCCGAACATCATGTCAGTCAATCCGTCGGTCGAAACCTCCGACATAGCCGCCTTCATCGATTTTGCCCGCGCTCATCCCGGCGAATTCTCCTACGCTTCGGCCGGCAATGGCTCGGTCAGCCACCTGCTCGGCGAGCAGTTCAAGCAGGCGACGGGCGCCGACATCGTCCACGTCCCCTACAAGGGCATCGGTCCGGCTCTGACCGATGTCGTCGGCGGCCAGGTCCAACTCGTGTACGACAATTTGCCGACCTCGCTTCCGCTCGTTGAGAGCGGAAGCCTGCGTCCGCTCGCCGTATCCGGCGAGGCGCGGATTGCGGCCTTGCCCGACGTGCCGACCTTCGCCGAGGCCGGACTGGAAGACATGAACTGGATGGCGTTCTTCGGGCTGGTCGCGCCTGAGGGCACGCCGGCTTCCGTCGTAAGGAAGCTGAGTGAGGCGCTTGCCGAGGCGCTTGCGTTGCCGCAAGTGAACGACAAGCTCGTTGCCCAGCAAGCCATCGTGGTCGGCAATTCTCCCGAGGCGTTCAAGGCTCAGATCGCGCACGAACTCGCCCGCATGCGCCGCGCCGCGGCCGCCGCCAAGATCCAGCTGGACTGACGGACGCAGGCCTTGAGCCTCAGCCTATCTCGACCGAAAGACCCGGCAGGTCGAAGCCCTCGATCTCGGTTGCCCAGCGCTCGCCGGGCACAACCGGAAACGCGCGGGTAAGCGTCCCCGTCGTCACGATCTCGCCGGCGCCGAGCGGCGGGTTCAGCCGGTCCTTGCCGAGCACCGCGACAAGATGCGCCAGCGCCTGTACCGGCCCGTCCAGCACATTCGCGCCGGTGCCGGCGTCGGCGAATTCCCCATTTCTGCTCAGCCGGATCGTCAAGGCCGAAAGGTCGCTCGCCAGGGTCTCGCGCTGCCGCGCCGCCAGTTGCCATCTCGGCCCGACGAACAGCCGCCCGTGGAGGCCGCCGTCGGCGACGCAATCGGCGACCCGGAAACGCCATTCCGGAAAGATCGACTGCACGAATTCGAAGCCGTGCGCCACCCAGCCGATGGAACCGGCGATTTCCTGGACGCTCATGCCCGGTGAAAGATCGCGTTCGAGCCCGAGCACGATCTCCGGTTCGATGCGCGGTTCGGGCAACTGGGACACCTCGACCCGGTCGCCCGGCGTCACGTCGCGCACGGTCGTATCGTAGAGGTCGCCCCAGATAGGCTGGAAGACGCCGTATTCTGCCCAGATGTTGCGGTTGGTGAAGCCGATCTTGCGGCCGACCGGCTTTTCGCCGCGGGCGGTCCTGAGTTCCCGCAGCCGCGCCGTCACCGCATAGGCGTCAGCCTCCGAAAAAGCTGCGTCCTTCGCCGTGAACGGCTCGGCCTGGCCGCCGCCGTCGATCGCCGCGAGCACGGTTTTGGCAATCGCTGCGGCGTCCATACCGGGAAATCAGCCGATTTTCTGGCCCGTCTTGGCCCAGTCGGCGAGGAAGGCTGCGAGCCCCTTGTCGGTCAGCGGATGGCTGACCAGCGCGCGCAGCGTGGCGGGCGGCGCCGTGATGACATCCGCGCCGATCAGCGCGGCCTGCTTCACATGGTTCACGGTGCGCACCGAAGCGGTGAGGATCTCGGTCTGATAATCGTAATTGTCGTAGATCTGCCTGATCTCGGAGATCAGCTCCATGCCGTCCGAGCCGGTATCGTCGATGCGCCCGACGAAAGGCGAGATGAAGGAGGCGCCGGCCTTGGCGGCGAGCAGCGCCTGATTGGCGGAGAAACACAACGTCACGTTGACCATGCGCTTCATCTCGGTGCGGATGGTGCGGCAGGCCTTCAGTCCGTCCAGCGTCAGCGGCACCTTGATGCAGATGTTGTCGGCGATCTTGGCGAGAACCTCGGCCTCTTTCATCATCTGGCTGTATTCGGTGGCGACGACCTCGGCCGAAACCGGCCCGGCGACGATCGAACAGATTTCCTTGGTAACCTCGGTGATGTTGCCGCCGGATTTCAGGATCAGGGACGGGTTGGTGGTGACGCCATCGAGCAGACCGAGGTCGTTGAGCTCGCGGATTTCCTTGACGTCGGCTGTGTCGGCGAAAAACTTCATGGCCGTCTCCTTAGCATCTTCGTGCCAGCATCTTCGTGCCCGCCCAGAGTTATCCGGCGGCTGCCGGCCTTTGCTCTAGCCGAAACTCGGGGCAAGGTCACGCGCCATGAAAGACGATTCGCGAGAGGCTCAGAAACCAGCACCTGTCCGCTTGCGCTCGGCGCCGGTGCTGGTGCCAATGCCGGCGGAGCGGCCATACACCTATGCGGTTCCCGACAGCATGGATGTCGTTGCGGGCTCGATCGTGCGCGTGCCGCTCGGCCCCCGCGAGGTGGCGGGTGTCGTCTGGGACAGCGCGGCCGATCCTGTCGATCCAAGGAAGCTGAAGCCGATCTCGGAGGTCTTCGACTGCCCGCCGATCGACGAGGAAACTCGCCGTTTCGTCGACTGGATCTCGGCCTACACGCTGTCGGCGCCCGGCATGGTCGCCCGCATGCTCTTGCGCGCACCCGCCGCCTTCGATCCGGAGCCTTGGACGGAAGGCCTGCAGCGCACGGAAATCCTGCCCGACAGGATGACGGCCGCCCGCGCCCGCGTGCTCAAGGCCTCGAACGACGGCTTCGCCTGGACCCGCTCCGGTCTGGCGCACGCCGCCGGCGTCTCCTCGACCGTCATCGACGGGCTGAGGGACCAGGGCGTCTTCGAGACGGTCATGATCCCGCCGCGCCCGGTCGTCGCGGCGCCCGACACCGGCTACGCCCAGCCGGAGCTTTCGCCCGACCAGAAGGCCGTTGCCGATATGCTGCGCGCCGCCGTCGAAAAGGGCGGGCCGGGCGTGACGCTGGTCGATGGCGTCACCGGATCCGGCAAGACCGAAGTCTATTTCGAGGCGGTCGCCGCTGCCTTGGACAAGGGCCGGCAGGTGCTGATCCTGCTGCCGGAGATCGCGCTGACGCACGCTTTCCTCGAGAGGTTTCAGGACAGGTTCGGGGCTAAACCCGCCGAATGGCACTCCGACGTTCCGCCGCGCATGCGCGAGCGCGTCTGGCGTCAGGTGGCCGAAGGCAGCATCCGCGTCGTTGCCGGCGCCCGCTCCTCACTCTTCCTGCCGTTCCAGGCGCTCGGCCTCATCGTCGTCGACGAGGAGCATGACCCCGCCTACAAGCAGGAGGACCGCGTCTCCTACAATGCGCGCGACATGGCGGTGGTGCGCGGCCGCATCGGCGGTTTTCCTGTCGTGCTCGCCTCAGCGACGCCGTCGATCGAAAGCCGGGTGAATGCCGACCAGGGGCGCTACATCAGAGCCGTCCTGCCGGCACGTTTTGCCGAGGCCGCACTGCCCGATCTCAAGGCGATCGACCTGCGCCGCGCCCCGCCGGCTCGCGGCGGTTTCTTGTCGCCCGTGCTTCTTGCGGAGGTCCGCAAGACGCTGGAGCGCGGCGAGCAGTCTTTGCTCTTCCTCAACCGGCGCGGTTACGCGCCGCTGACGCTCTGCCGCGTCTGCGGACATCGTTTCCAGTGTCCGGACTGTTCGAGCTGGCTGGTCGAGCACCGTTTTCGCGGTCAGCTTGTCTGCCACCATTGCGGCCATCACGAGAAGCGTCCCGACGCCTGCCCGGAATGCGGCACCTTCGACCATCTGGTCGCCTGCGGTCCCGGCGTCGAACGCGTCGCGGAAGAGGTCGTCGGCCATTTTCCGGACGCGCGGACGATTGTGCTGTCGTCTGACCTGTTGGGCGGCGTCAGGCGGCTCAGGCTCGAACTCGAAGCCATCGCCAAGGGCGAGGCAGACATCGTCATCGGCACGCAGCTCGTCGCCAAGGGGCATAATTTCCCCAACATGACGCTTGTCGGCATCGTCGATGCCGACCTCGGCCTGGCGAACGGCGACCCGCGCGCCGCCGAGCGTACTTTCCAGTTGCTCAGCCAGGTCACCGGCCGGGCAGGGCGCACCGGCAAGACGAGCCTCGGCCTTCTGCAGACCTACCAGCCCGATCACCCGGTCATGCGCGCGATCGTCTCGGGCGACGCCGAGACCTTCTACCGGCGCGAGATCGCCGAACGCGAAAAGGTCGGCCTGCCGCCTTTCGGGCGGCTCGCCGGCATCATCGTCAGCGCCGCCACGCGCGCCGAGGCGGAGAGCCATGCGCGGGCCCTGCGCCGCGCCGCGCCCGCGTCAGCCGACATCCAGGTGCTCGGCCCCGCCGAGGCGCCGCTGGCGCTCATCGCCGGCCGCCACCGCTTCCGCCTGCTGGTGCATGGCGAGCGGCGATCCGACATGCAGGGCTACATAAGGGCGATGCTCGCCGCCGGCCCGAAAATCAGCGGCTCGGTGCGCGTCGCCGTCGACATCGACCCGCAGAGCTTCTTGTAAGGAAGCATTGCCGCAAATTCGCTGCAAACCGGGCGGATGGGAGGCGCTGTTCAAATCCCTCAGCCGAGTTGCAATGTCCCGCAAGCCTGTCAACCAGAGAGTGCGTATCCGGATTCTTCAGGCAGGGGGCTTCTTGTTGATCGGCGCGCTGCTGTTTGCCCATCCGGCACTGGCTGGCGACGGCCACGAAGGGGTCGAACTGATCGCGCTGGCGCTGGTGCTCGTCTGCATCGCCGGGCGGATGTGGAGCATCCTCTACATCGGTGCGAAGAAGAACGAGGAACTGGTGACCGCGGGACCATATTCCGTGACCCGCAATCCCCTCTACGTCTTCTCGGTGATTGGCGCGGTCGGCATCGGGCTTTTCGTCGGTTCCTTCATGCTGGCGCTTGCGCTTGGACTTGCCGCGTATCTCGTTCTTGTCGTCACGGCGGAGAAGGAGGCGAGATATCTCGAGTCGCTGTTCGGCGACGGGTACCGCGACTATGCACGCGAAACGCCGCTGTTCTGGCCCAAACCTTTGCTCTATCGCGATGCCGACGAAGTTACCTTCTCGCCCGTCGCGCTCAGGCGGACCTTCCTCGACGGCCTGTTCTTCCTCGCCGCGTTTCCGGCGATCGAACTGATCGAGCATCTTCAGGAAGCGGGCCGCCTGCCGATCCTGTTCACGCTTTTCTGACTCACGACTTTCCGAGCCTCGACGCCGCCTCCCGCGACAGCGCGGGTCGCATCGGATAGTCTCTCCCGCGAATCGAAGGAGGCGACGCCCGTGGAATTCGCATTTCCGTGGCCGGTCACGCAGGGCGAATGGCTGGCTTGGGTTTCCGCCGCGGTCACGGTGCTGCTCGGCGTCCTCCTCCTGTTCGCGCCCGGCCTGTCGTTCAGAATGCTGCGCCTGGCGCCGAAGCCCGAGCGTCCCGAAGCCTACGCGGCCGCGCGCGCCAATCTGGCCGGCTTCTACCTTGGGCTCGGCCTGTCGGCTCTGCTGCTCGCCCAGCCGCTGCTCTACATGGCGCTCGGCTTCGCCTGGCTGTTCACCGCCTTCGGCCGCATCGTGTCGATGATGTCGGATCGGGGAACCGGTCTTTCCAACTGGCTCTGGCTGGTGCTCGACCTCGTCCTCGCGGCGCTGGCGCTCGCCTTTGCGCTGGGAATGGTGGCGTGATTCCGGCGGCCCTCGGCGGGCCCGTTTCCACACTGCGACAAAAGTGCCGGAATGCCTGCCCGCCAACGTGTTGCGGTCTCGAAAGGCCTGTGCTAGACGGCAATCGACTTTCGGCAGGGGGATGCGGAGCGCGTACGCTCAGGCCGAGGAAAATCCAATAAGGCCAGGGACTTAGCCAGCGCAAGCGCTAGCCAGATGAAACCCGCGGCCGGGCCAGACAGAGAAAAGACGATCAGTGGCACAGTCCAGTTCGCCAGTCTCCGGTATTGCCGAACGCTATGCGGGCTCGCTCTATGAGCTTGCCGTCCAGTCCAGCACCGTCGACCGGGTCGAGGCCGATCTCGGCCGTTTCGAGGCGCTGCTTGCCGAAAGCGACGACCTCACCCGCATGATCCGGAGCCCGGTCTTCTCGGCCGAGGAGCAGTTCAAGGCCGTCGCCGCCATCGCCGACAAGGCGGAGATCGGCGGGCTGGTCGGCAACTTCCTGCGCGTCGTCGCCAGGAACCGCCGCCTCTTCGCCATTCCGGCCATGATCAAGGCCTTCCGCGCCATCGCCGCCGCCGCGCGCGGCGAGGTGGCCGCCGACGTGACTTCCGCGCATCCGCTGTCGGACGCGCAGCGCGACGAGCTCAAGGCGACGCTCAAGGGCGTCACCGGCAAGGACGTGACGATCGCCGCCACCGTCGATCCGACGCTGCTCGGCGGCCTCGTCGTCAAGATCGGCTCGCGCCAGATCGATACGTCGCTCAAGACAAAACTCAATTCGCTCAAGCTTGCACTGAAAGAGGTCGGCTGATGGACATCCGCGCCGCGGAAATCTCCGCAATCCTTAAGGACCAGATCAAGAATTTCGGCAAGGAAGCCGAGGTTTCCGAAGTCGGCCAGGTGCTGTCGGTCGGCGACGGCATCGCCCGCGTCTACGGCCTCGACAACGTCCAGGCCGGCGAGATGGTCGAGTTCCCCGGCGGCATCCGCGGCATGGCGCTGAACCTCGAAAGCGACAATGTCGGCATCGTCATCTTCGGCGCCGACCGCGACATCAAGGAAGGCGACATCGTCAAGCGCACCGGTTCCATCGTGGACGTGCCGGTCGGCAAGGGCCTGCTCGGCCGCGTCGTCGACGCGCTCGGCAACCCGATCGACGGCAAGGGCCCGATCAAGTCGGACGAGCGCCGCCGCGTCGACGTCAAGGCGCCCGGCATCATCCCGCGCAAGTCCGTGCATGAGCCGATGTCGACCGGCCTCAAGGCCATCGACGCGCTGATCCCGATCGGCCGCGGCCAGCGCGAGCTGGTCATCGGCGACCGCCAGACCGGCAAGACCGCCATCATCCTCGACACCTTCCTGAACCAGAAGTCGCTCAACGACGGCGACGACGAGAGCGCCAAGCTCTACTGCGTCTATGTCGCCATCGGCCAGAAGCGTTCCACCGTCGCGCAGTTTGTAAAGGTGCTCGAAGAGCGCGGCGCGCTCGATTATTCGATCATCGTCGCCGCGACCGCGTCCGATGCGGCGCCCATGCAGTTCCTGGCGCCGTTCGCCGGCTGCGCCATGGGCGAATATTTCCGCGACAACGGCATGCACGCCGTGATCGCCTATGACGACCTGTCCAAGCAGGCCGTCGCCTACCGCCAGATGTCGCTCCTGCTGCGCCGCCCGCCGGGCCGCGAAGCCTATCCGGGCGACGTCTTCTACCTGCATTCGCGCCTGCTCGAGCGCGCCGCCAAGCTCAACGACGACAACGGCAACGGCTCGCTCACCGCGCTGCCGGTCATCGAGACGCAGGCCAACGACGTGTCGGCGTATATTCCGACGAACGTCATCTCGATCACCGACGGCCAGATATTCCTCGAGACCAACCTGTTCTTCCAGGGCATCCGTCCCGCCGTGAACGTCGGCCTGTCGGTGTCGCGCGTCGGTTCGTCGGCGCAGATCAAGGCGATGAAGCAGGTCGCCGGCTCGATCAAGGGCGAACTCGCGCAGTATCGCGAGATGGCCGCCTTCGCGCAGTTCGGCTCCGACCTCGACGCCGCCACGCAGCGTCTCTTGAACCGCGGCGCGCGCCTGACCGAACTCCTCAAGCAGCCGCAATTCTCGCCGCTGAAGACCGAGGAGCAGGTCGTGGTCATCTTCGCCGGCGTCAACGGCTACCTCGACAAGCTCGCGGTCAACCAGGTCGGCAAGTTCGAGCAGGGCCTGCTGGCGCATATGCGTTCGGACGGCAAGGACGTGCTCGACGCGATCCGCACGGACAAGCAGATCAGCGACGACACGCGGGCCAAGCTGAAGGGCCATATCGACACGTTCGCGAAAAACTTCGCCTGAGCTGACGCATGGCCTCGCTAAAAGACCTCCGCAACCGGATCGCCTCGGTCAAGGCGACGCAGAAGATCACCAAGGCGATGCAGATGGTCGCCGCGGCGAAGCTGCGCCGCGCGCAGGAGGCCGCCGAGGCGGCGCGTCCCTATTCGCAGCGCATGGGCGCGGTGCTCGCCAACATCGCGCAGGCGGTCGGCGGCGGCGGCGACGCGCCGGCATTGATGACCGGCACCGGCAAGGACGATACGCATCTGCTCGTCGTCTGCACCGCCGAGCGAGGCCTGTGCGGCGGCTTCAACAGCCAGATCGCGCGTTTCGCGCGCGACCATATCCGCCGCCTCCAGGGCCAGGGCAAGACGGTCAAGATCATCTGCGTCGGCAAGAAGGGTTTCGACATCCTCCGCCGCGACTTCGCTTCGCTCATCATCGAGCGCGTCGACCTGCGCGAGGCCAAGACGCTGGGCTTCGTCCATGCCGACGATATCGCACGCAAGATCATCCACCTCTTCAACCAGGGCGGGTTCGACGTCTGCACGCTGTTCTATTCCGAGTTCAAGTCGGTCATCTCGCAAATCCCGACCGCGCTCCAGATCATCCCCGCCGCGGCGCTTGTCGCGTCCAGCGAGCCGGAAGCGGCGGGCGGCAACGCCGTCTACGAATACGAGCCGGAGCCGGGCGAGATCCTGTCGGACCTCATCCCGCGCAACATCTCGGTGCAGGTTTTCCGCGCGCTTCTTGAGAACGCCGCCGGCGAGATGGGCGCCAAGATGAGCGCAATGGACAATGCCACGCGCAACGCCGGCGACATGATCAACAAGCTGACCATCACCTACAACCGTCAGCGCCAGGCGCAGATCACCAAGGAACTCATCGAGATTATCTCGGGCGCGGAAGCGCTCTAGAGCATCGGACCGAAAAGTGCGAAGCGGTTTTCGGTTGGATCCGATGCTCTGGTAAAGAGACAGACAGAGAGACAAAGAGGCACGAAGATGGCGAAAGCAGCTACCCCCAAGGCCGCCGCGGCCGACAAGGCTCC
Organism: Mesorhizobium sp. KR9-304; assembly: GCF_040049215.1. NCBI lineage: Bacteria > Pseudomonadati > Pseudomonadota > Alphaproteobacteria > Hyphomicrobiales > Phyllobacteriaceae > Mesorhizobium > Mesorhizobium sp. KR9-304. The sequence goes on from NZ_JBDZDN010000001.1 coordinate 2,021,551, forward strand.
CGAAGCGAAGAAGGCGACAAGCGCCAAGGCAGCGTTCAAGCCCTCCACCGCGATGGGCGCAAAGGGCGAGGCCGGCCGTGTCGCGCAGGTCATCGGCGCCGTGGTCGACGTGCATTTCGACGGCGACCTGCCGAAGATCCTGAACGCGCTGGAGACCATGAACGGCGACAACCGCCTCGTTCTCGAAGTCGCCCAGCACCTCGGCGAGAACACCGTTCGCTGCATCGCCATGGACATTTCCGAAGGTCTGGTTCGTGGCCAGGCGGTCTATGATACGGGGTCCCCGATCACGGTGCCGGTCGGCGACGAGACGCTCGGCCGCATCATGAACGTCATCGGCGAGGCGGTCGACGAGGCCGGCCCGGTCGTCACCAAGTCGCGCCGCGCCATCCACCAGGACGCGCCTCCCTATGTCGACCAGTCGACCGAGGCGCAGATTCTCGTAACCGGCATCAAGGTCGTCGACCTCTTGGCGCCCTACGCCCGCGGCGGCAAGATCGGACTGTTCGGCGGCGCCGGCGTCGGCAAGACCGTGCTGATCCAGGAACTGATCAACAACGTCGCCAAGGCGCATGGCGGCTATTCGGTGTTCGCCGGCGTTGGCGAGCGCACCCGCGAGGGCAACGACCTCTATCACGAGATGATCGAATCGGGCGTCAACAAGGACCCGCACGAGAACAACGGTTCGACCGAAGGCTCCAAATGCGCGCTGGTGTTCGGCCAGATGAACGAGCCGCCGGGAGCCCGCGCCCGCGTCGCCCTGTCCGGCCTCACCATCGCCGAGCATTTCCGCGACCAGGGCCAGGACGTGCTGTTCTTCGTCGACAACATCTTCCGCTTCACGCAGGCGGGTTCGGAAGTGTCGGCTCTGCTCGGCCGCATCCCGTCGGCGGTGGGCTATCAGCCGACGCTCGCCACCGACATGGGCCAGATGCAGGAACGCATCACCACCACCAACAAGGGTTCGATCACCTCGGTGCAGGCCATCTACGTGCCCGCCGACGACTTGACCGATCCGGCGCCGGCCACGTCCTTCGCGCACTTGGACGCGACGACCGTGCTCAACCGCGCCATCTCGGAAAAGGGTATCTACCCGGCGGTCGATCCGCTCGACTCGACCTCGCGCATGCTCGACCCGATGATCGTCGGCGAGGAGCACTACACGGTCGCCCGCAAGGTGCAGGAGACGCTGCAGCGCTACAAGTCGCTGCAGGATATCATCGCCATCCTGGGCATGGACGAGCTGTCGGAAGAGGACAAGGTGACCGTGGCACGTGCGCGCAAGATCGAGCGCTTCCTGTCGCAGCCCTTCTTCGTCGCCGAGGTGTTCACCGGCTCGCCGGGCCAGCTCGTGCCGCTCGAAGACACGATCAAGAGCTTCAAGGGCCTCGTCAATGGCGAGTACGATCACCTGCCGGAAGCCGCCTTCTACATGGTCGGCGGCATCGACATGGCGGTCGCCAAGGCGCAGAAGCTGGCCGCGGAAGCGGCGTAAAATGAGGGAGTAGGGAGTAGTGAGTAGTCAGTAGTGATATTGTGTGCCTGTTGAACGGGCCACTACTCACTACTCCCTACTCCCTACTCACTAAATTGCATGGCTGAAGCTTTCCAGTTCGAACTCGTCTCGCCTGAGCGCCTGCTCGTCTCGGAGCAGGTTGAGTTCGTCGTCATTCCAGGCGCGGAAGGCGAGATGACCGTCATGGCGAACCACGCGCCGGTGATGACCACGATCAAGCCGGGTGTCGTCACAGTGAAGACGGCCGCCGGCGCTACCGAGCGCTACTGCGTGTTCGGCGGTTTCGCCGACATCCTGCCCTCCGGCTGCACTCTGCTTGCCGAATCGGCGGTGGCGGTAAATTCCATCGACCGCGATAATCTCGCCAAACGTATCCAGGACGCGCGCGAGGATGTCGCCGACGCCAAGGACGACATGACCCGCACCAAGGCCGAGCAATATCTCAGCCACCTCACCACGCTGGAAGCCGCGCTTTAAGCCAAGCGCGGGCTGGACAGGTACCAATCAAGCGAGGCTCTGGCCTCGCTTTTTTGTTTGCGGAGCGTGGAGAGATGCATCCGCCAACCCATTGATTTCGTTTGATAGTGAAAAATAATAGGGCTTGTTTCTCCACGCCGGTCCGCCATAGGCGATACTTCGCTTGCTCCTCCTGCGGGAACGCCGGTCGCGACGGTGGTCAGGTGGGGAGGAGACGGCGCCTCCGGTGGTTGGCTAACGTGGCCGCTGCCCGGGGAGGTTCTGTCCAAGGGTTCCCCTGCCGCCACTACGCGCGGTGCGTGCTGGACGAGCACATAGGCGGGACCGGGGAAGGGCGTGGCTTTGCGGCCTGCCCGCGACGTGCCGGGCGCAAATGCCTGACCCCGTCAGAACCGGCCACGCGCAGCGGAACGGACGGAAACAGAAATCGCCGGCGGGGCGCGGGGTTCGCGCCACGTACTAAATATTTGAGAGGCTCGGCCCCGTGCCCCGCTTCCCGACTTCTCTTCCCGGCGGCGAAGAGCGTTTTTTGAGAAAGCCAGACTGCGAAAGCAGGGCGTGGCGGCGTTGAAGCGCGGCTTATCTGAACCGCCAGACCGTCGTGCGCTTGACCTCCGCATCCTCCAGCGCGCGGGTCACCGGCACCTGATATTCGGCCAGTTTGGTCAGCCGTTCGCGCGGCAGGTAGGAGCGGCCGGGGTCACCGACGAGGACGGTCGTGCCGGTTGCGGACAGTTGTGCGAACCACGGGATCAGCCGCTCGGCGAAGGCACGATCGTAGAACACGTCGCCGGCGAGCAGGACATCGAAGCCATTGTTTTCACCCACGAAATCCCGGCAATCGAATTCGAGCAAGACGCCGTTGGCATCGGCATTCAGCCTGACCGCCGCGCAGAACGGGTCTATGTCGGCGGCGAGCACATGCGCCGCGCCGGCCTTGGCCGCCGCGATGGCGACCAGCCCGGAGCCGGTGGCGAAGTCGAGCACCTTCCTGCCGCGCACGGTGTCGGGGTTGTCGAGTACATAGCGCGCCAGCCCTTGTCCGCCGGCCCAGGCGAAGGCCCAGAAGGGCGGCGGCAGGCCGATCCCGGCGAGTTCTTCCTCGGTGCGATGCCAGAGATCATGCGCCTCGTCGGCGAGGTAAAGCCCGATCTCCGGCACATGAGGCGGTGTCGAGAAAGCCGTGTTGGCGTGGATAAATTCCGCGAACCTTTCCGGCGTGCACTTCATCTGCGCCTGCAAAACCAGTCACTTGGCCGGATCGACCCCGCCCATGCGGCAGACTTCTGCCCACTCGGCCGGCGTTACCGGTTGAACGGACAGTCTTCCGAGGCGAACCAGCGCCATATCGGCAAGTTTCGGGTTGGCCTTGACCTGTTCGAGCGTCGGCGGGTTGGGCACATCCTTCACCGCACGGATATCGACGCATTCCCAGCGCGGGTCGTCGGTCGTGGTGTCGGGATGGGCAAGCTTGCAGACCTCGGCGATGCCGACGATGTCGAGGCCCTCGTTGGAATGGTAGAAGAAGCCGAGGTCGCCGATCGCCATCGCCTTCATGTTGTTGCGCGCGGCGTAGTTGCGCACGCCGTCCCACTGGGTGCCGGACTTGCCCTTCTTTTTCAGGTCGTCGAAGGAAAAGACCGACGGCTCGGACTTGAACAGCCAGTAGTTCATGGTTCCTCCTATGGATTCGACGGATTGGCCGGGTTGTTGAAGGTCCAGTTCCAGGCCTTGATCTCGACGCTCTCGAACAGGCCCGCCTTGGCATACGGATCCTGTGCGGCGATGCCCGCCGCCTCGGCCTTGTCGGTCGCCTCGATGACCACGAGGCTGCCGGTCGGCTTGCCGTCGTTGCCGAGGAACGGCCCGGCGATCTTCAGCGTGCCGGCTTCGTTCAGCTTCCGCAGGAACGCGACGTGGTCGGGGCGGTTGTCAAGCCGCACCTGCAGATGGTCGGGCTTGTCCTTGCACAGCAGGGCAAACAGCATGGTCCAGAACTCCTCTCTCGAAAGTCATTCGGCTTCGGCCCGCAGCGGCCGCGACATCAGCGCCGACACGGCCTCGTTGATGGTCAGGCGCCTGGCGAGTATTCCGGCGACCGCAGTGATGATCGGCGCTTTGATCTTGCGCTCGTGGGCGATTTTTGCCGCGATGCCCGCCGTCGCCACGCCTTCGGCGAGCGGCCGGCCCTGGAGGCTCTCGCCGCGTCCGAGCGCCAGCCCATAGGCGAAGTTGCGCGACTGGGCCGATGCGCAGGACAGCAGCAGGTCGCCGAGCCCCGACAGGCCCATGATGGTCTCGGGCTCGGCACCGAAAGCCTGGCCGATGCGCCGCAGTTCGACAAAGCCGCGCGTCACCATCGCGGCCTGCGCGCTCGCCCCCAGGCCGGCGCCGGTAACCGCTCCGGCGGCGATCGCAAAAACGTTCTTCAGGGCGCCGCCGATTTCCACGCCGATGAGGTCGCCGGTCGAATAGCAGCGGAAACGCTCGGTGGAAAAGGACTGCGCGAGCGATGCCGCCAGCGCTTCGTCCTGCGCGGCGATCACCACCGCCGTCGGCAGGCCCTTGGCGAGGTCGGCGGCAAAACTCGGACCGGAAAGTGCCGCGACGGGATTGCCCGGCAGGAACTCGGCGGCGACCTGCGACAAGAGCAGGCCCGTCTCGTGTTCGATGCCCTTGGCGCAGAGCACCAGCGGCACGCCCGCCGGCACATCGCTGCCGATTGTTTCCAGCACGGCGCGCAGCACCTGCGCCGGCGTCACCGCCAGCACGCAGTCGGCCCCCGAGAGAGCCGTGGCGCTGTCGGTCGTCGCCTCGATGCCGGCGTCGATCTTGACCCCCGGCAGATAACGCGGGTTCTCGCACCGCCCGATCGCCGCGACCATGTCGGCGTCGCGCGCCCACAGCCTGACGTCGTGGCCGGCCCGCCGCATCTGCATGGCAAGCGCCGTGCCCCAGGCGCCCCCGCCAAGCACTGCGACGGCAAAACTCACGCCTTGGCCCCCCGCCGGCCCGAGCCGACCACCGGCGCGGAAACCTCGTCGAGGGGCCAGCGCGAGCGCGGCACGAAGGCGAAGGCGTCGTCGTTGCCGAGCCGGGTATCGACAAGACCGGCCCGGATGCGCTCGATGCCGGCCCAGGCGATCATCGCCGCGTTGTCGGTGCACAGTTCGAGCGGCGGCGCGACGAACCGGAAGCCGTTCTGCGCGCATTGCGTTTCGAGCGCAGCGCGGATCTGCCTGTTGGCCGCGACGCCACCCGCAACCACCAGGGCCGGCGCGGCAATGCCGGGATATTCGGCGCGGAAGCGCGCGAGGCTGCGCCCGACGCGATCGGCCAGCGCATCCGACACCGCCGCCTGGAAAGAGGCGCAGATGTCGGCGACATCCCTGTCCGACAGCGGTGCTGCCGCCGTCGCGGCCTGTCGGACCGCCGTCTTCAGCCCGGCGAAGGAGAAATCGGGTTGGGCGGAACCTTTCATCGGCCGTGGAAAGGCGAAGCGTTTCGGATTGCCGTCCTTTGCCGCCCTCTCGACGTTTGGGCCGCCGGGATATGGAAGGCCGAGCATCTTGGCCGTCTTGTCGAAGGCTTCGCCCAGGGCATCGTCGATGGTGGTCGCCCAGCGCTGGTAGTCGCCGACGCCGCGCACCAGAACGATCTGCGTGTGGCCACCGGAGACGAGCAGCAGCAGATACGGGAATTCCAGACCGTCGGTAAGCCGAGCCGTCAGCGCGTGGCCCTCAAGATGGTTGATCGCAAGCAGCGGCCTGCCGGCGGCGCTGGCGACCGCCTTGGCGGTCATCAGCCCGACGATCAGCCCGCCGACAAGACCCGGCCCGGCAGTCGCCGCCACCGCGTCGATGTTCGCGAGGTCGGTTCCGGAATCGGCGAGCGCGGCCTCGATGATGCCGTCCAGCGCCTCGACATGGGCGCGCGCGGCGATCTCCGGCACGACGCCGCCGAAGGCGGCATGCTCCTCGATCTGGCTGAGCACGATGCTCGACAGGATTTTCGGCGCCGCGCCGGGGCGCAACTCGACCACGCTGGCGGCGGTTTCGTCGCAGCTTGTCTCGATGCCGAGAACGCGGATCATCTTGTCGCGCCGTTCCATCATTGCCGGCCTGGCGTGTCCTGGGATAGGAGGTTGCGGGCAAAACCCGATTTCGCCGGGGTTATCACGGACCGTGGCATGCAAACAACCGTGCTGAGGATTGGAACGCGCGGCAGCCCGCTGGCGCTCGCGCAGGCGCATGAAACGCGCGCAAGGCTGATGGCCGCGCACGGTCTGCCGGAGGACGCCTTTTCGGTCGAGGTGATCACGACCAGCGGCGACCGCATTCAGGATCGCCCACTGTCGGAAGCCGGTGGCAAGGGCCTGTTCACCAAGGAGATCGAGGAGGCTCTGCTCGCCGGCCGCATCGACATCGCCGTGCATTCCTCGAAGGACATGCCGACCGCGCTGCCGGGAGGCTTGGCGCTGTCGGCCTTCCTGCCGCGCGAGGATCCCCGCGACGCCTTCATCGGCAAGACCGCGAATTCCATCATGGAGCTGCCGCGGGGCGCGACCGTCGGCTCGTCGTCGCTGCGCCGACAGGCGCTGATCCTGCGCATGCGGCCGGACATCAAGGTCGCCAGCTTCCGCGGCAATGTGCAGACGAGATTGCGCAAGCTGCAAGAGGGCATCGCCGACGGCACGATCCTGGCGCTTGCCGGTCTGAAGCGGCTGGGGCTGCAGAGCATCGTCACCGACCTGATGCCGCTTGAAAAATTTCCGACTGCGCCAGGACAGGGCGCGATATGCATCGAGAGCCGCATCGGCGATGCCCGCGTCGAGGAAATGCTGGCCGCGATCAACCACGCTCCGACAGCGCAGGCGCTCGCCTGCGAGCGCGCTTTCCTCGCCGCGCTCGACGGCTCGTGCCGGACGCCGATCGCCGGCTATGCGGTCATCGACGGCGACCGGCTGGCGTTCAATGGGCTGGTGATCGCGCCGGACGGCAGGCGCGCCCACGGGGTGTCGTCGGAAGGCTCTGCCGTGGATGCCGCCGAACTCGGCCGTGCCGCCGGCGAAAAGCTGCGCCGCGACGCCGGCGCGCATTTTTTTGACGACTGGAGCTAGGCAGTCATGGCCGGCGCGCCGAAGCGGGTTCTGGTGACGCGGCCGGAGCCCGGCGCGTCCGAGACCGCGCGGCGCCTGGAGACGCTCGGCTTTGACGCGCACAAGCTGCCTCTGCACGAGATCCGGACTTTGCCGGTGGATGCCGGCGTTATACCGGATGACGTGGCGACGGTCGCAATCACCAGCGCCAACGCAATCCGCCATGCGCCGCAAGACGTGATCAACAGGCTGAAGCATCTGCCGTGCTTCGCAGTGGGCGCTTCGACCGCCCGGTCCGCGACCGATGCCGGGTTTTCGAATGTAATCGCCGGCGGCGGCGACGCCGAAGGCCTCGCGGAGACAATTGCCGGCCGGCGTCCCAGCCTGCCGCTCGCCTATCTTTGCGGGCGGGTCCGCCGGCCCGCCTTCGAAAAGCGGCTTGCCCATGAGGGCATCCCAATCCACGCCGTGGAAACCTATGATACGGTGGGCCTCAGCTACACGGCCGAGGAGGTCCTCAATCTCACGACACGGCATCCCATCGACTTCGCCCTGGTCTACTCCGCCAATGCGGCCGAGATCCTGGCTGCGACGATACGCCGGCCACAACTGGAGAACCTGTTCGAGAACACGCTTTTCGCCTGCATTTCCGACCGGGTGGCCCAGGCCCTTGGGGGCTGGCCGCGCGGCAGAATACGGATCGCGCGGGAACCTAGCGAAACGGCACTGCTTTATCTTCTCGGGCACACCGCAGATGGCGCGCCATAAGCCTGCCCCTTTTCTTAGGGCATCGGTATGATAGTGATCGGCACCCCTTCACCTTGCCGGACGTTCAGACACTCGCGGAGGCCGTAATGGTCAAGACACCCAGGACACGGCACTCGACGGCGCAGCGCGAGCCGGTAACCATCGAGCTTGGGCCGGATGAGGTTTCGCGCCTTGCGGCGGAAGACAAGGCGGCGACCGCCGAGCATGGCGCCGACCCTGCGAAGCAGGACATCGGCGCACCGGAAGCGGTTGCCGAATCGCCTTTCGAAGCAACCAGCGGCGAACCGCCCCAAGAAACAACTGACGGCGAACCGGCGGCCGAACAATCTTCCGAAACCGCACCGGAACCGGCCAGCGCATTCGCGGATGAAACGAAGCCGGACGCGAGCCGGGCGGTTCCCGACGAGCCAGCGGAAGGGCCGCGGCCGTCGGCTGCCCAGTCTGAACCGCGAACCGCGCCTCCGCCTGCCCGTTCATCGCGGGGCTCTGCCGTTACGGCTGGAGTGGCCGGCGGCATCGTGGCGTTGCTCGCGGGCGGGCTGCTGCAATTCGCCGGCATTCTCGGAACGCCCGGCTCAACCTCCGGTTCGGCGGAACCGTCGGTCCCCGCAGCCGTCGAGGCAGAAATCGCAGCTCTCAAATCCGAGATCGAGGGGCTGAAAAGTGGCGCGGGCAATACGGGCGACATGACAGGCAGGGTCGACGCTCTTTCCCAGGCGTTCGATCAGGTGAAAGCCGACGTCGCCGCGCTGAAGCAGGCGGTGGTATCGGGTGGCGGCGACAGCGCCGGGCTCGGGGCGCTCAACGCCAAGATCGCCGAGATCGAAACCAGGATCGCGGCAATCGGGCCCGGCGCAGATGGCGCCATTCCCGAGGAGATTGCCGCAATCAACGAGAAGATCGCCGGCGTCGAAGTGCTGGTGAAGGCCGCCGGCGAGGCGGCTTCCGTCGTCGACGGCCGTCTCGGCGCGCTGGAACAGAGCGTGTCGACTCTGGCGACGAAGGTCGATTCGCAGGCCGCGCAGCCGAAGATCGCTCTGGCGATCGCGGCCTCCGCTCTCAAAGCGGCGATCGAGCGCGGCGCGCCGTTCCTGCCCGAGATCGAAACGTTCGCGGCCATCGCACCGCGGGCGCCGGGCCTCTCAGAGCTTCGTCCCTATGCGGAAAAGGGTGTCGCGACCCGCGCCGACATTCTCGCCGAGACCGATGCGGCCGCCAACGCCATCATCGCTGCGGCGAGCCCGCCGCCTGCAAACGCCGGCTTTTTCGAGCGGCTGCTGTCCAGCGCCGAATCGTTGGTAACGGTGCGTCCGATCGGCGCCGTTGAGGGGCCGGGCGTGCCGGAAACGGTGGCGCGCATGGAAGTGGCGCTGCAGGCCGGCGACCTCGCCAAGGCGGTCGCCGAGTTCGATACGCTGCCCGAGCCGGCAAAGGCCGCGGGTGCTATCTTCGCCGACAAGATCAGGGCGCGGCTCACCGTTGAGCAGCTCGCCGATCAGGCCATCGCCGCCGCCATGCAGGCGGCGTAAGGAAGGACCATGATCCGCATCCTCTTCTTCCTAATCGTCGTCTTCGCGCTCGGGCTGGGCTTCGCCTGGCTCGCCGACCGGCCGGGCGACATGGTGGTCACCTTCGGCGGCTACCAGTATCAGGTCAGCCTGATGGTGGCGGCGGTCGCGATCACCGCGGTCGTTGCCGCCGTGATGATATCCTGGTGGCTGGTCAAGTCGATCTGGAACAGCCCCTATACGATCGCTCGCTATTTCCGCGTGCGCCAGCGCGACCGCGGCTATCAGGCGCTGTCGACCGGCATGATCGCCGCCGGGGCGGGCGACGCCGCACTTGCCCGCAAGATGAACAAGCAGGCGGCAAAGCTGATCCGGTCCGACACCGAGCCGTTGATCCATCTGCTCGATGCCCAGGCTTCGCTGCTCGAAGGCGATCACGATACGGCGCGCGAGAAATTCGAGCGCATGCTCGACGATCCGGAGATGCGGCTGCTCGGCCTGCGCGGACTCTATCTGGAAGCCCAGCGCCTGGGTGACCTTTCGGCTGCAAGGCACTATGCCGGCCGTGCGGCCGACGTCGCGCCGCAGCTCGGCTGGGCGATCGATTCAACGCTGGAGGAAAAGACCGCAGGCGGCGACTGGGACGGCGCCCTGAAGCTCGTCGATGCGCAGAAATCGACGCGCCAGGTCGATCGCGACGTGATCAACCGCCGCCGCGCGGTGCTGCTCACCGCCAAGGCGCAGGACCTGCTGGACACCGATCTCACGGCCGCAAAGGCAGCCGCGGTCGAGGCCAACCGGCTGGCGCCGGATTTTCCGCCCGCAGCCGTGATCGCCGCCAAGGCGCTGTTCCGGCAGAACGATATCCGCAAGGGGGCGAAGATCCTCGAAGCCGCCTGGAAGGCCGAACCGCATCCTGATGTCGCCGATCTCTATATCCATGCCCGGCCGGGCGATGCGGTGCTCGACCGGCTGTCGCGGGCGCAGAAATTGCAGTCGCTGAGGACGAACAATGTGGAATCGTCGCTGGCGGTTGCCCGCGCGGCTCTCGACGCGCAAGACTTCAAGCTCGCGCGCGAGGCGGCCGAGGCGGCGATCCGCATGCAGCCGCGCGAGGGGGCCTATCTTCTGCTGGCGGATATCGAGGAGGCGGAAACAGGCGACCAGGGCCGGGTCAGGCAGTTTCTGGCCAGGGCCGTGCGGGCGCCGCGCGATCCGGCGTGGGTGGCCGACGGCTATGTGTCGGAGCATTGGGCGCCCGTCTCTCCGGCAACCGGCAAGCTCGATGCGTTCGAATGGCGCGTGCCGATGGAGCGCCTCGGCCAGCTGATCGAACAGGCCGACATCGAACCTGCCCACCCATCCCTGGCGCTGCCGCTCCGGGCGGAGCCTGCGGCAGTCGATGCATCGACGGCACTGATCCAAGCCGATGAGGCGGTTGGCGGACCGCTTGAGATCGTCGAGGCCGTTATCGTGGATGATGGTACGAAGGCCGAAGCGGCCGGGAAGACCGCCGAGAACGCCTCCGGGGAGCCGGACGTCGCGGAGCCTGCACGCTTGCCGGACGATCCGGGCGTCGATCCATCGCAAGAAGACAGATCGGAACGGCGGTTCCGCCTCTTCTGAGCGGCGCGTCGCATCGTGATTGGAGCAAGATGTTCGATCGGATACTCGCCTTTCTGAAGGAACTGCCGGCCGGCGCGGCGGACGGGGATGCGACGCGCGGAACGGACGATCCACGCGTCGCGGCGGCGGCGCTGATGTACCACGTCATGGATGCCGACGGCGTGCGCCATGACGCCGAATGGGAGCGCATGAAGAAAATACTCGCCGAGGCGTACGATATTGACGGCGAGGAACTGGACAAGCTCGTTGCCGCCGGCGGCGAGGCGGACGAGGACGCGATCGATCTTTATGCCTTCACCAGTGTGCTCAAGCGCGATCTCGACGAGCAGGCGCGGATCGAGTTCATCGGGCTGATGTGGGAGATCGTCTTTGCCGACGGCGAGTTGCACGAACTCGAGGATCACACGCTGTGGCGCATCGCCGAGCTGATCGGGGTCGACCGGCGCGATCGCATCCTGCAACGCAAGAAGGCAGAGGCAGAGGCGCCGGACGCCACAGGAAAATCCACGGAAGACTGATGCCGCGACTGGAACGGCCGAGGGAAAAAGTGCTGGTCGTGCTGCACCAGGAGCGGTCGAGCGCCGGGCGCGTCGGCCACCAGCTGATCGAGGCGGGCTTCGACCTGGATATCAGGCGGCCGCCTCTGGGCGACGAACTGCCCGAGACGCTCGAACGGCATGCCGGCGCCGTCGTTTTCGGAGGCCCGATGAGCGCCAACGACCAGGAAGAGTTCGTTCGCCGCGAGACCGAGTGGTTGAAAGTGCCGCTCAGGGAAAACCGGCCGTTTCTCGGCATCTGCCTCGGCGCGCAGATGCTGGTCAATCATCTCGGCGGCAGGGTCGAGGGCCATGGCGACGGGCTGGTCGAGATCGGCTGGTATCCGTTGAAGGCGACGGAGGACGGCGAGGCCCTCATGCAGTGGCCGGAGATGGTCTACCAGTTCCACCGCGAGGGATTTTCGCTTCCTGATGGCGCGACCCTGCTTGCAACCGCCGAGACCTATCCCAACCAGGCTTTCCGCTACGGCGAGAACGCCTGGGGCATCCAGTTCCACGCCGAGCTGACGCAACTGATGATGCACCGCTGGGTCGTGCACGGGGCGCACCGCTTCGAGCTGCCGGGCGCGCAGCCAGGCCGGGATCATCTCGGCGGCCGGCTGATCTGGGACATGCACCTCAAGCGCTGGCTGCACGAATTTTTGGCGACGATCTTCGGCCGGCCGGCGGACGCCAGGACGAGATAGGGCTACTCGCGCCCTTGCAGGTGGCGGATGCGCCTGAGCTGGGGGAAGAGCACCGCCCAAAGACCGGCGACAGCCACCGCACCGACGCCGCCGAACACGACCGCCGGCACCGTGCCGATCAGCGCCGCCATGGTGCCGGCGCGGAACTCGCCGAGCTCGTTCGACGCGCCGACGAAGACCATGTTGACGGCGTTGACGCGGCCGCGCACCTCGTCCGGCGTCCAGAGCTGGATCAGCGTCTCGCGGACGTAGACGCTGATCATGTCCGTCGCGCCGAGCATGGCGAGCGCAAGGATCGAAAGCCACGGCACGGTCGAGACGCCGAAGACGACGGTGAAGACGCCGAACAGCGCGACGAAGGCGAACATGACGATGCCGGCGTGGTCGCGGATCGGATGTCCGGTGAGCCAGACGGCGACGGCGAGCGCGCCGATGCCGGGAGCTGCGCGCAACAGCCCAAGGCCCCAGGGGCCGAGCTCGAGAATGTCGCGGGCATAGACCGGCAGCAGCGCCACAGCGCCCGACAGGAGCACGGCGAATAGATCGAGCGAGATCGCGCCGAGCACGACCCTCTCGCGCCAGATATAGCGAAATCCGGCAAACAGCGTTTCAAGGTTCGGCTTGTCGGTCGCATCGCGCCGCGCGGGCCTGGGAATCGAGAAGGCCAGCAGCGTGGCGGCAGTCATCAAGACGGCCGCAATGCCGTAGGCCGCTTCCGCCGACAGCCCGTAGAGCAAGCCGCCGGCCACCGGCCCGACGATGGTCGCCGTCTGCCAGGCCGAGGAGTTCCACGCCACGGCGTTGGCGAAATCCTCCTTCGGCACGAGGTTGGCGACGAGCGACGCGGCCGCCGGCCCAAGGAAGGCGCGCGCGACGCCGAAGACGGCGAGCACGGCGAAGATCGGCCCGACGCCGGTCAGTCCGCGCAGCGTAAAGAGCAGCAGCGCCAGAGCGCACAGCGCCTCGACGCCCGTGGAGAGTCCCATGATGAGGCGGCGGCCGAACCTGTCCGAAGCGGCGCCGGTGACCAGCACCAGCAGCAGCGACGGCAGGAACTGGATGATGCCGACCAGGCCGAGGTCGAAGGGATCGCGCGTCAGATCATAGACCTGCCAGCCGACGGCGACCGAGACGATCTGGGTCGCGAGTGTGGCGAGGAAACGCGCCGCCCAGAAGCGCATGAACGCGCCATACCGGAAAGCGGCGTAACGTCGATCGGTTGTGGTTGCTGCGTCTGGAGTCATGCTGCGGGCGGTCGTTCAGCGGGTCATGCTGAAGCTGCCCGATGGCGGGCTACATAGCTTAGCCAGGGCGGTTTGGCTCGCGGTTTTCGTAACGTTGCGAAATTTCGAATAAGGGTGTTGCCGAGAAGTTCACTCCGCCGCCTCGTTGAGCGGGATCAGCCTTCTGCCTACCTGCTGCAAGTGAAGCCGCATGGCGGCCGCGGCGCCGCCGAGATCGCGGTCGGCGATTGCCGACACGATCCGCTCGTGATCGGCAAAGCTGTGGTGGTCGGCCGGCGGGCGGGCGCTGTCGGAGCGCAGCCGCCCCCAGACAACGGTGCGGCGCACGGCGTTCAGCACGTCGAACAGTCCGAGCAGAACATTGTTGCGGCTTGCTTGAGCGATCTGCCGGTGCAGCAGATTGTCGATGTTCTCATATTGACGCCAGGTCGCGGCCTCACGGGTCTGGGCGAGCGATTGGCGCATCGCGGCGATGTCGGCGATGGTGGCGTGAAGGGCGGCCTCGCGCGCGATCTCGGGCTCGATGATCAGGCGGGCGCGCATAACGTCGGCGGGATTCGAGCTGCCGGCGATCTCCGAAATCCCGATCGTCTCCTCCACCGGTCCGCTGCCGACGAAAGTTCCCTTGCCGACATGGCGCCAGATATGGCCGTCCCGTTCGAGCACGTCGAGCGCCTTGCGCAGGTCGCCGCGCGACACGCCGAGCGTGTCGCAAAGCTCGCGCTCGGGCGGCAGTCGGCCGTCGCTCGGCAAGTCTATCTGAGCCAGATAGGCCTGGAGTTGCACGAGCGCCGCGTGACCGCCGTTGCCGATCTTGTCCATTGGTTCAACCAATCGAGAATCCTCGCCTGAATCGCGTACTAGAACGAATCCGCGGACGCGGTCAATCGTGCTGCGGTACACGTGGCAGATGATAAACCGCTTGACCAATACGCCAATTCTGCTTAACCAATCAACATATTGGTTACAAGAAAAACGGGAGGAAGCAACATGACCAGCCTTTCAAGACGCAGCATACTGGCAACCGCTTTCGCGGCCTTCATGGGTGCTGCGGTGGCCGTGCCGGCCGCCAATGCCGGAGACATGCGGATCGCTTTCGGCGACTTGCCCGGCATCGAATCCATCCAGACGCTGGCGGCGATCGAGCGCGCCAAGGAGCGCGGTGTCAATGTCGAACTCATCATCCTGAACGACGAGGATCTGGCCGCGCAGGCGATCGTCGGCGGCCAGGCCGATGTCGGCATCGGCGCGCCCTACACGCTGATCCAGAAGGTCGGGGTGCCGATCCGCATCTTCGCGCAAATCTCGACGCTGCGTTTCTTCCCGGTCGTCAACGCCGAACTCTACAAGACCTGGAAGGACCTCGACGGGCAGGACATCGCCGTCCAAGGGCGGGGCTCGGGCACCGAGGCGGTGATGCTGCTGATGGCCAAGAACCACGGCATTGCCTACGGCACGGTCAGTTATGTCCCGGGTTCGGAGGTGCGCCGCAACGCGCTGATCCAGGGCACGCTCAAGGCGTCGATCGTCGACGCCGCCAACCGCCGAGCCCTCGAGGCCGAGGCGCCGGGCAAGTTCATCGTGCTGCCGGTCGAGAATCTCAGCGCGACCGACGAGGCCTTGTTCGCGACCGCCGATTATCTCAAGAACAACGCAGCCGACGTCGACATCCTCGTCGAGGAGCTGATGAACACCGGACGCGAAATCACGGCGAACCCGGCCGTCGCGGTGGAACTGCGCAACAAATACAAGCTGCTGCCCGACCTGGGCGCCGAAGCCGATGCGGAAATCGCAGAATATTACAAGGAGACAGCCGAGGCCGGCGCGCTCGCGCTCAACGGTGGTGGCGCGGATGCGGCCGCGGACGACTTCGCCTTCTTCAGCCTCGCCGGCCAGATCGAGGGCGATGTCGCAACGCTGAAGGTCGAGGACTTCTGGGACGTTTCGGCGCTCGACCGCGCGACCGCTAAGCTGGGTAAAAAGTAAGAATGGCCAGCGTGCGAACAGAGGGCGAGGCCATCGGCCTCGCCTCCCTTTCCGGCGAGACGAGAAGCTGGCAGGAGCAGACGGTCCTGTTGCGCATTGCTTCGGTCGTGCTGTTTGCCGCGATCTGGCAGATCGCCGGCATGATCCCGGTCAGCTTCGCCTTTCCGACCTTTTCCGACACAGCTGTCGCCTTCGTCGGAATGATCGCCGACGGCAGCCTGCCGAAAGCCTATCTTTCCACTCTGCAGCCGCTGATACTCGGCGTTGTCCTCTCCGCATTCCTCGGCGTCGGCCTCGGCACGCTCTGCGGCCTGTGGCGCACCGGCGAGTGGCTGTTCATCCCGGTGTTCATCGTGCTGCAGGCGGCGCCGGTTGCCGCGTTCATTCCGATGGTCACCTTCATCTACGGCATCGGCATGACCGCCAAGACGCTGGCCGTCATGATCCTGGCTTTGCCGGTCATCGTGCTCAACACCTACAAGGCCGTGCGCAACGTCAATTTCTCGCTGATCGCCATGTGCCAGTCCTTCCTCGGCACACGCTGGCAGATCGTCTCCAAGATCATCCTGCCCGACGCCAGCCCCGTCATCTTCGCCGGTTTGCGCCTCGGCGTCGCGGCCGGTTTCGTCGGGGTGGTGCTGGCAGAGCTGCTGATCACGCCGACCGGTATCGGTGACCTCATCACTTTCAATCGCTCGCGCGCCAACTATGCCGAAATGTATGCAACCATCGCCTCGATCATCGCTCTTTCGACGC
Organism: Mesorhizobium sp. KR9-304; assembly: GCF_040049215.1. Classification (NCBI taxonomy): domain Bacteria; kingdom Pseudomonadati; phylum Pseudomonadota; class Alphaproteobacteria; order Hyphomicrobiales; family Phyllobacteriaceae; genus Mesorhizobium; species Mesorhizobium sp. KR9-304. The sequence goes on from NZ_JBDZDN010000001.1 coordinate 2,037,773, forward strand.
TCACGCTCATCGCGTTGCAGTGGATCGAAACGCGTGTCTTCAGGCCTGAAAAGAGAGGCGGCTGACGATGCGCAGCGCAACTGTGAGAAAAGGCCCAACGCCGATGCCCGAGCCGGTCGACGCCATCGTTGAGGTGCGCGGTATCTCCAAAACCTACGGCAATGTCGAGGCGCTGCGCGGCATCGACCTCGACTTCCCGCGCGGCAAGCTGACCAGCCTGCTCGGGCCGAGCGGCTGCGGAAAGACGACGCTGCTCAAGATCATAGCAGGCCTGATCGAAGCCGACGCGGGGACGGTGTCCGTGAACGGACGGACTGTGAGCAAGCCCGGTCCCGAGCGCGCTTTCGTCTTCCAGGATTTTGCGCTGCTGCCCTGGGCGACCGTTCTGCGCAATGTCGCCTTCGGGCTGGAACTGCGCGGCAAGCCGGTCGCCGAGCGCGAGAAGGTTGCTAGGCACTACATCGGCGAGGTCGGTCTATCAGGCTTCGAGGACAAGTACCCGCACGAGCTTTCGGGTGGCATGCGCCAGCGCGTCGGTCTCGCCCGCGCGCTTTCCGTCGACGCCGACGTGCTGCTGCTCGACGAGCCTTTCTCGGCGGTCGACGAGCAGAACCGGCGCAAGTTCCAGGAGGATCTGATCAGGCTTCGGACCAACCAGAACAAGACCTTCATCTTCGTGACGCATTCGATCGAGGAGGCGGTCTACATTTCCGACCGCATCGTGCTCTTGTCGCCTCGGCCGGGCCGCATCTCGCAGATCATCGAGCCTGACATCGACCGCTCGGTCGATCCCGACCGCATCCATCGCGACAAGCACTATCTCGATACGGTCGAGGAGATCTGGCAAGGGCTGAAGCAATATGTCGAGTGAGATGCCGTTGAGGGAGGCGCGGCCATGAAGCTGTTCGGATATCGCGTGCCGATGATGGCGTCGCTGCTCGTCTGGTGCGTCGTCTGGGAGATCGTCGGGCGGCTCGACCTGATGTTGATGTTGCCGCCCTTCACGGAGGTGCTTCGCGCAGCCGTCGATCTAGTGCAGACGCGGTCCTGGCAAAGCGCCACGGTAACGACGCTGCGCGCCTTCTTCTTGGGCATGGCGCTGTCGATCGTGGTCGGCGTGCCGCTCGGCATCCTCATGGGCCGCGTCAAGCTCGCCGACGAACTGCTCGGCATGTGGGTGAGCATTTTCTCCAGCGCGCCGCTGTCGGCGCTGGTGCCGGTGCTGATGATCCTGTTCGGCTTCGGTGAAAAGACGATCATAGCCGCTGTCTTCCTGTTTGCGATCTGGATCATCGTGCTCGACACCCGCGCCGGGGTTCGCCACATCTCGCCTTCGCTGATCGAGATGGCGCGCTCCTACGGCGCCAGCCGCCGCGCGCTCTACAAGATCATCCTCTGGGCGGCGTTGCCGGAGATCCTGGCCGGCATCCGGCTCGGGCTGATCCGCGGCGTCAAGGGCGTCGTCATCGGCCAGCTACTGGTCGCCATCGTCGGCTACGGTGCGCTGTTCGAGACGTTCTCGCGCAATTTCCGCATGGCCGAATTCTGGGCCCTCACCATCATCCTCTTCGCCTTCGCGCTGCTCGTCGCGGAACTGATCGAGCGGCTCGAAGCCAAGGTCGAATTTTACGCAGGAGCAAGACAATGAACATCAGGGACTCGGCCTCAAACTACGTCATCGAACCGGCCGCGTTCCCGGCCATTCCCATCGCCGGGTCGGACCAGCTTTTCCCGGTGCATCGCGTCTATTGCGTCGGGCGCAACTATGCGGCGCACGCGGTCGAGATGGGGCACGATCCGAACAAGGAGCCGCCCTTCTTCTTCCAGAAGAACGCCGATAATCTCGACACCAGCGGCAGCTTTCCCTATCCGTCCGCGTCGAACGACGTGCATCACGAGATCGAAATGATTGTCGCGCTGAAGAGCGGCGGCGTCGACATCCCCGTGGAGAAGGCGCTCGACTGCGTCTACGGCTACGGCGTCGGCCTCGACATGACGCGGCGCGACCTGCAGGGCAAGGCCAAGGACATGGGGCGGCCGTGGGAAGTCGGCAAGGCTTTCGAGCAGTCCGCGCCCTGCTCGGCGCTGGTGCCCGCAGCCAAGATCGGACATCCGGCGCAGGGCGCGATCTGGCTGGACGTCAACGGGGAACGCAAGCAGACTGGCGATCTCAACCAGATGATCTGGAAGGTTCCGGAAATGATCAGCTATCTGTCCGGCCTGTTCCGCCTCGCGCCGGGCGACATCATCATGTCCGGCACGCCGGCGGGTGTCGGCGCAGTGAAGCGAGGCGACGTCATGAAGGGCCATATCGACGGCGTCGGCGACATCGAGATCCGTGTTGTCTGACACTGCATCGATCATAGGACGGCTGGCGGCCGGCGCGGATGACGCGCCGGCTGTTCTCGCGCCCGAGCGGACGCCGCTTTCGCATGGCGGCCTACGCCGGCAGATGAGGGAAACGGCCGACCAGCTGCATGCACTGGGCATCGGACGCAACGACCGCGTCGCCATCGTGCTGCCTAACGGGCCCGAGATGGCGACGGCTTTCCTGTCGGTCGCGGCCTGCGCCACCACCGCGCCGCTCAACCCGGCCTACCGCGCCGAGGAACTCGACTTCTACCTCTCCGACATCGGCGCCCGGGCAATCCTCGTCGCCGAGGACGATACCGGCCCGGCGGTGACGGTGGCCGAAAAGCTCGGTATCGGCGTCTTGAGGCTGGTCGCGCTGAAGGATGCGCCATCAGGCCGCTTCCGCATCGAGGGCGAGGCGATCGGCCCCGTGGCTGGGCCGGAACTGGCGCAGCCTGATGACATCGCCCTGCTGCTCCACACGTCCGGGACGACGTCGCGGCCAAAGCTCGTGCCGCTCAGCCACGCCAACCTCGCGGCGTCGGCAAGGCATATCGCCGCGACGCTCGCCTTGACGGCCAGCGATCGCTGCCTCAACATCATGCCGCTGTTCCACATCCACGGGCTGATCGCGGCGGTGCTGTCCTCGCTGGCGTCGAGCGGCAGCGTCTACTGCACGCCGGGCTTCAATGCGCTGCGTTTCTTCCACTGGCTCGCCGACGCGAAGCCCTCCTGGTACACGGCGGTACCGACCATGCACCAGGCGATCCTGGCGCGCGCGGCGCGCAACAAGGAGGCGCTGGAGGCAGCTAGGCTGCGCTTCATCCGCTCGTCTTCCGCCTCACTGCCGGCGCAGGTGATGGGCGAACTCGAAGCCACCTTCGGCTGCCCGGTGATCGAATCCTACGGCATGACCGAGGCGGCGCATCAGATGGCCTCGAACCGGCTGCCGCCCGGACTGCGCAAGGCGGGCAGCGTCGGTGCGGCCGCCGGCCCGGAGGTCGCGGTGATGGCCCCGGACGGAACGCTGCTCAAGGTCGGCGAAACCGGCGAGATCGTCATCCGCGGGCCGAACGTCACTGACGGCTACGAGAAGAACCCGGAGGCGACTGCATTGGCCTTCGCCCATGGCTGGTTCCATACGGGCGACCAGGGCGTGCTCGACGAGGACGGCTACTTGCGCGTAACCGGCCGGCTGAAGGAGATCATCAACCGGGGCGGCGAAAAAATCTCACCGCTGGAGGTGGACGACGTGCTCATGGATCATCCTGATGTCGCCCAGGTGGTCACCTTCGCCATGCCGCATGACAAGCTCGGCGAGGAGGTCGCCGCCGCGATCGTGCTGCGCGAAGGGAGCGTGGCGAGCGAGGGCGATATCAGGAGCTTCGCGTCGGGCCGGCTCGCCGACTTCAAGGTGCCGCGCAAGATCGTCATCCTCGACGAGATCCCGAAAGGCGCGACCGGCAAGCTGCAGCGCATCGGGCTGGCGGCGAAACTCGGGCTGACATGATCGGGTTGGTCTGATGAAGATTGCGATTTTCGGCGCTGGCGCGATCGGCGGCTACCTCGCGGCAAAGCTGGCGGCTGCGGGACGGGTCGACCTTTCCGTGATGGCGCGCGGCGACCATCTCCAAGCGATGCGGGCGAACGGCCTGAGGCTGATCGAGGACGGCAAGGAGAGCGCTCATCCGGTCAGGGTTTCGTCGCGGGCGGAGGAGTTCGGCGTCCAGGACTATGTCGTGCTGGCGCTGAAAGCGCATTCGGTCGGCCCCGCGCTGGAACAGTTCGCGCCGCTGATCGGCGAGGGCACGTCAGTCGTCACCATGCAGAACGGCGTTCCCTGGTGGTATTTTTACAAGCTCGGCGGGCCGCTCGAGGGCACGCGCATCAGGGCGGTCGATCCCGATGGCCGCATCTGGGACGGCATCGGACCGGAGCGGGTGATCGGCTCGGTCGTCTATCCGGCGGCGGAGGTCGATGCGCCGGGCCTGATCCGCCATATCGACGGCAGCCGTTTTTCACTCGGCGAGCCCAACGGCGAGAAGAGCGAACGCGTGACGAAACTTGCCGAAGAATTCATCGCCGCCGGCCTGCAGGCGCCGGTGCGCGAGGACATACGCAGCGAGATCTGGCTGAAGCTCTGGGGCAATCTTTCGTTCAACCCGATTTCGGCGCTGACCGGCAGCACGCTTGCGGCAATCGTCGCCGACGAGGGGACGCGGACGCTGGCGCGCACGATGATGCTGGAGGCGCAGGCGATTGCGGAGACGCTCGGCGTCGCGTTCCCGGTTACGGTCGACCGTCGCATCAAGGGCGCCGGCGGTGTCGGCGCGCACAAGACCTCGATGCTGCAGGACCTGGAGCGCGGCCGGCCGATGGAGATCGACGCGCTGGTGACGGCGGTACAGGAGATGGGCAAGCTCACCGGCACGCCGACACCGGCGATTGACACCGTGCTGGCGCTGGTGCGGCGGCTGGCGACCGAGCGCGGCTGCTATCCGGGATAGGGGAGGGCCTCCACTACCCCACGTCGAGCATGATCTTGCCGATGTGCTCGCCCTCCTCCATGCGCTCATGCGCCCGCCATGCCTCCGTCAGCGGAAAGATCATATCCATCACCGGTGCAATCTTTCGTTCGCCAAGCAGCGGCCAGACCTGAGCTTCGAGCGCGGCTGCGATCTCGCCCTTGAATGCGATGCTGCGGGGCCTCAGCGTCGAGCCCGTATGCGTCAGGCGCTTGACCATCAGCCTGGCGAAATCCGCGCTCGCCACCGCGCCCATCTGCGTCGCGATCTGCACGATGCGCCCCTCGACCGCGGCGGCATGGTAGTTGCGCATGACGTAGTCGCCGCCCACCATGTCGAGGATGACGTCGGCGCCCTTGCCGTTCGTCGCGTCCTTTACCGCCTCGACGAAATCCTCTTCCTTGTAGTTCACGGCGCGGACGGCGCCGAGCTTGAGGCAGGCGGCGCATTTTTCGGCCGAGCCGGCGGTGGTGACCACGAAGGCGCCGAAGGCGGAAGCCAGCTGGATCGCCGTGGTGCCGATTCCCGACGAGCCGCCATGCACCAGCAGCGTCTCGCCGGCCTTCAGCCCGCCGCGCTGGAAGACGTTATGCCAGATGGTGAAGTAATTTTCGGGCAGCGCGGAAGCCTCGGTGAAAGTGAAGCCGGCCGGTATAGGCAGCGCGTTGCTTTCGTGCACCGTGACGTATTCGGCGTAGCCGCCGCCCGGCGTCAGCGCGCAGACCCGGTCGCCGCCATGCCAGCGCCTTACCCCTGCGCCGGCAGCGGCCACCTCTCCGGCGACCTCCAGTCCCGGCAGGTCGGAAGCGCCTGGCGGCGGCGGATAGAGCCCTTTGCGCTGCTGCACGTCAGGCCGGTTCACGCCTGCGGCGCGGATCCGAATCAGGATTTCCCCTTCGCCCGGCCTCGGCACGTCGCGCTGTTCGGGTTTCAGGACGCGCGGCCCGCCAGGTTCGGAAATCGCGATAACCGTCATCTTGGCTGGAATGCTCGATCCCCTGGCCATGCTGATTTCCTTCCCGACGCCCGCAGGCTGTTTGGTGCTTCAACCTGGACTATGTATGCTTTGCAGCCGACCATGCAAAGCGGAGGAAACCATGGCGCTGTTCGACGACGAGCCGCTGAAGAAACCGAAGCCACACGAGATAGGTCAGGATCTGTCGCTGCTCTCGGTGGGCGAACTCACCGAGCGCATTGCGCTTCTGCGGGCAGAGATCGAGCGGCTGGAAGCCGAGCTCAAGGCCAAGAGCGCCACCAAGAGCGCCGCAGAGTCGCTTTTCCGCCGGTCGTGACGACGCCATCGCAAAATCTCGTCCGCGCGCCGCAAAAGCGCCTGAAAATCCCTGCCCTCGCTGTACGAGCGCCCCGATTCGAAGAGCCTAGGCAAGCATGCTGAACTTCGCCGCCTACAAACCGGTCTTCTCGCTGCTGCGCGGCACGGCCTTCCTGCTTGCCGCGTCGGGTCTGCACGGCCTGCTGCTGCCGCTGCGCGGCCAGCTCGAGGGATTTTCGACGGCCTCGCTCGGCTTGATGGGAACCGCCTGGGCCGGCGGCTTCGTCACCGGCTGCTATTTCGCGCCGCGCATCGTGCGCCGCGCCGGCCATGTGCGCGCCTTTGGCGCATTCGCAGCGTCAGGCGCGATCGTCGCGCTGATGAGCGGCTTGCTGATCGACGAATTCTTCTGGATCGTGCTGCGCGCTTTCACCGGCTTCACCATGGCCGGCGCCTTCATGGTAATCGAGAGCTGGCTCAACGAACGCGCCACCAACGAGAACCGCGGCACCGTCTTCGGCCTCTATATGATGGTCACCTACGCGTCGATCATGGCCGGCCAGATGATTATCGCGGCGGGCGACGTCGGTACGCAATCGCTGTTCATGGTTACCGGCATCTTCTTCTGCCTGGCGCTCCTGCCGACCGCCGTCTCGACCGCCGCGCATCCCAAGCCGCTGCAGGATGTTTCGCTCGACATCAAAGGCCTCTACGCCAACTCGCCTGTCTCGTCCGCAGCCTGCCTGCTGATCGGCGTCGCCAACGGCGCCTGGGGCACGCTCGGCGCGGTCTATGGCGCCCGGATCGGCATTTCCACAGCCGAGATCGCGCTGATGATGAGCCTGGTCATGGTGGCCGGGGCGGCATTCCAGATGCCAGTTGGCCGACTCTCCGACAAGACCGACAGGCGCTATGTGCTCGTAGGCGCTTCGCTTGCCTGCGCCATCGTCGGCGTTCTGATCTTCCTCCTTACGCCGCGTTCGGGCGCCTTCGTGATTGCCTTGACCGCCGCCTACGGCGCTTTCGCCTACACGCTCTATTCGCTTGCGGTCGCACACGCCAACGACCACGCCAGGCCGGAGGATTTCGTCAAGGTGTCTGGCGGGCTGCTCTTGCTTTACGGCTTCGGCACGATGATCGGGCCGGTCGTCGGCGCCACGTTGATGGGCTCGATGCGGCCGGAAAGCCTGTTCCTCGCGACGGCGCTCGCGCATTTTCTGCTGGTCGGCTACACGATCCTACGTATTCGTCGCCGCGCGCCCGTGCCGCCCGACGAGCGTGAAGCGTTCAAGACGATGCCCTCCGAACGCGGCGCGACGCCGGAAGCCGCCCGCCTCGATCCGCGCACGCCGCAGGAAGAGACAAAGTAAACGCTGGGGTTGAGACCGCGTCCCATCTTGCTCCGAAACCTGTCTTGCCTCGAAACCCGTCTTGCCGCACAAAAAGCAATGACCTTCGCCGACGCTTTCCTGGCGATAGCCGATCCGAACCGACGCTATCTCCTGGAGGAGCTCCGGAGGGGGCCGAAGACGGTCGGCCAGCTGGCTTCCGGCCTGCCCGTGTCGCGCCCCGCCGTCTCCCAACACCTCAAGATATTGCTCGACGCCGGCCTGGTGGATGTCCAGGCACAGGGCACCAGGCGCATCTACGCCGTATCGGCCGCCGGCTTCCTGAAGCTCAACCTTTGGCTCGACCAGTTCTGGGAAGCATGAAAAACCCCGCCAAACCGGGCGTAAACCTTGCCCGCCTGTCACGATCCCGTCAACGATATGGTGAGATGACGAGAACCGGACGACTTGCTAGGTTGCCGGCAGAGGAAGCCGGGAAAGAGGCCAAGGAACCGGAAATGAGCCCAATGGTATCTGGACGTCCGACGTTTCCTCCACTGAAGGCGGGTCTTGCAGCCGCTGCCATTGCCGCATTCGCCGTCGTCCTGCCTGCAACCCCTTCGGCTGCGGCAGATTGCTCGGCCGATCCGGCACCTGGCGTCGACTGGACCGATTGCGACAAGAAGATCATTGTCCTTTCCGGCAGCGACTTCAGCGCGGCCACCCTTGTCGGCACCGATTTCACCTCGACGGACCTGCGTGACAGCAATCTTATGACGGCCAATCTCGAAAAGGCAGCGCTGGTGCGCGCATCGCTCGCCGGTTCGCACGCCGAAGGCGCGAAGTTCGATCGTGCCGAAGCCTACCGCACCAATTTCAGCGGCATCAATGCGAAGGGCGCGACCTTCGCCAGCTCCGAAATGCAACGCTCGAACTTTGCCAACGCCGTCCTGGTCAACGTCGATTTCACAAAGGCCGATCTTGCTCGCGCCGACTTTGCCGGCGCGGACATCAATGGCGCAAAATTCGCGTTCGCCAATCTGGCGCGCGCCGACCTGACGAAAGCGAAATTCGACACGCCGCTGGACTTCGCCAACGCATTCCTCCTCCTCACCAGGATAGAGGGCCTCGACCTCAGCGCCGCGACCGGCCTGGTGCAGTGGCAAATCGACATGTCTTGCGGCGACGGCAATACCAAGCTGCCGGAGGGCCTCAACCCGGGATCAAGCTGGCCCTGCAAGTTCGACTGATCTTATCTTTATGGGCGGGCGATCCCAGCCGCATCCAGACTTGGCGGCATGTGGGCCCGTCGAGCCAGCGAGGGCGTTAGAGCTACCCGCTCTGGAACATTCGCCGACGGCTTCGGGTCAAATCAACTACTTGGCCGGCGACGCAGCGCGCCGCCGGTGGGCAGGTGCAGTCGCACCTTGATGCGTTTGGGAGCGTCAGTGTTGCGTCGGTTGAGCCCTTAGTTTCTCAATCTCGTCCTTGAGTGCCAGCTTGCGCCGCTTGAGAGTCACGATCTCGAGGTCGTCCACGGACGGATGAAGCATCGCTTCATCCAGCGCGCGTTCGATATCGCCGTGCTTCCGCTGCAGCTCTTCAAGATGGTTGGCAAGAGACATGATTGGTTTCTCCCTTTCATGGTTTCCTCGATTGCAAACCGTAACAGACGGTATCCACCGCAGGTTCCGTCCATGACGGCACGAAAATATTTTGCCACCTTATGGCTTCGATGTCGAACGGGACATGGTAGCATTCCCGTGAGCGCCGAAATGTGCTATGGGCTCCGCGCCGGTGGTGTTCGCTTCCGGACCCGCCCGGATCAGCGCCTTTCGCGCCCGAAAACCCTGCAGACGGTGGCCATGTCCGACCAGGAACAGACCGAAATTCGCCTGGAATACGCCAAGCTTAAGCAGGATCACACCGACTTCGACGCAGCGATCAACGCGATGATCGCCACTGGCTGTGATCCGCTGCAGGTCCAGCGCATGAAAAAGAAGAAGCTTGCCCTCAAGGACAGGATGAAGGCCCTGGAGGACAGGATCATCCCCGACATCATCGCCTGATTCGCTTCATGCCCGACCCTAAGCGCCAGCGATCCTTGCAGCGCTGCATGAATTCCATTAATGCGCGACCTTGCCGCCGGGGGATATCGCATTGAACAGCAAGCGCGCAGACGTCGCGATCATCATGGGCAGCCAGTCGGACTGGGCGACCATGCGCCATGCCGCGGAAACGCTTCAGGCGCTGGGCGTCAGCCACGACAAGAAGATCGTCTCGGCCCACCGCACGCCCGACCGGCTCTATGAATTCGCCAAGGGCGCCAAGGCCGCCGGCTACAAGATCGTCATCGCCGGCGCCGGCGGCGCAGCGCATCTGCCCGGCATGACCGCCGCGCTGACGCCGCTGCCCGTTTTCGGCGTGCCGGTCGAATCGAAGGCATTGTCGGGCCAGGATTCGCTGCTTTCCATCGTCCAGATGCCCGCCGGCATTCCCGTCGGCACGCTCGCCATTGGCCGTGCCGGAGCGGTCAACGCGGCGCTCTTGGCCGCGGCGGTGCTGGCGCTGTCCGATACGGCGCTTGCCAAGCGGCTGGACTCCTTTCGTGCAGCGCAGACGTCGAAGGTCGCCGACGAACCCTCCAACGCGCAGTGACGATCGTGCCCGTTCCCGGCCCGCTTCCGCCAGGCTCGACGATCGGCATCATTGGCGGGGGCCAGCTCGGGCGCATGCTGGCGATGGCCGCGGCCCGGCTGGGCTACCGGATCGTCATCCTCGAACCACAGGCCGACTGCCCGGCCGCGCAGCTCGCCAACCGTCAGATCGCCGCAGCCTATGACGATACGAAGGCGCTGGCCGAACTCGCGAAGGTTTCGGCCGTCGTTACCTATGAGTTCGAAAATGTACCGGTAGCGGCCGCGGGCCTGCTTGCACAAAGCGTTGCAGTGTTTCCGCCGCCCAAGGCGCTTGAAGTCAGCCAGGACCGGCTCGCCGAAAAGCGTTTCCTGAACGGCATCGGCATATCCACAGCGGATTTCGTTGCTGTGGACAATGACGCCGACCTCGCGTCGGGCCTTTCCGATTTCGCCGGCAGCGGCGTGTTGAAGACCTGCCGCATGGGCTATGACGGCAAGGGCCAGCGCGCATTCAGGCATTTCGCAGGCGACGTGGACGGCACCCATGCGGCGATGGGCGGCGTGCCGCTCATCCTGGAACGGCTTGTAAGCTTCGAGCGCGAGATTTCTGTCATCGCCGCTCGCGGCACCGACGGATCGCTCGCCGCTTACGATCCGGCGGAGAACGTTCATAACGCCGGCATCCTGCACAGCTCGACCGTGCCGGCCGCCATCTCGGCGGCCACCGCGGAACTCGCCTGCCGCAACGCTTTCGCCATTCTCGATGCACTCGACTATGTCGGCGTCATCGGCGTCGAGTTCTTTGCGCTTGGCGACGGCTCGCTGATCGTCAACGAGATCGCGCCGCGGGTTCACAATTCCGGCCACTGGACCGAAGCCGCCTGCGCCATCTCGCAATTCGAGCAGCACATCCGTGCGATTGCGGGCCTGCCGCTTGGCGATACCGCGCGCCATTCCGATTGCGTGATGGAAAACCTGATCGGCGGCGATGTCGAACGGGCTCCAGCCCTGCTTTCCGGGCCCGGTCTGGTGCTTCATCTCTATGGCAAGGCCGAAGCCCGACCCGGCCGCAAGATGGGCCACTTCACCCGCATCCGGCCCATCGCTTCCTGAGCTATTGCGCCGCGGGCGTCGGGCAGCTCAAATCGCCTTCCGGGCATTCGATATAGGCTTCGAGCTGTTTCGTGCGTTCATCCGTCACGCTTTCCAGGCATTCCGCCATCAGCATCGGGTAGATCGAGCCCTCCTTGCTGTCCTCGGTGGAGAAAGCGCATTCGGCATCTCGGAAGGCGATCCAGGCGCGCTGGGCCTCCACCAGAAGCCTCCTGCTCCCGGCATTGTCGTCCGTCGCTGCCCGCACCGCGCCGTAGGCCTTGTTGAGCCGGGCATCAGCAGCCCTGTAGGCGGCGTCGGCGCAAATATTCATGCCCATCTGGCTTTCGTCCTCCGGATCGCATTCCTGCGAAAGGGCGGAAGCGGGAAGGCCGATCGTGGCGAGGCAGAGGGCAAGGACAGTCGCGCGCATCTGATTTTCTCCCGTGGAGGCACGAGGTTATGGCGCGGGCCGGGCCGCTGCAACCGGCCCTGGGCACGCATGCCGGCGAGCAGCCGGCGAGCTTCCGCGGTTGACAGCCGCGGCACTCCTCGTCTATGAGCCTGTCACAAATTCCGGCGCGCTCTTGGGCGCGCTTTTTATGTTCGGCCCGGATGGGGCCCCTTCGACAGGCCAGACCAATGAAGATCAAGAATTCCCTCAAGGCCCTCAAGGGCCGCCACCGCGACAACCAGCTGGTTCGCCGCAAGGGCCGTGTCTATCTGATCAACAAGACGGCCCCGCGCTACAAGGCGCGCCAAGGCTGATCGGCTGCGGCGCCAAAGGGTCGCGCCCAACACGAAAAATTCAGTTTGACGTTTCCATGCGCGGGAATAGATTCCCGCGCATGCGGATTCTTTCTGCCTTCTGCGGCGCGGTCTTCATAGCGGCCGCCCTTTCCCCGGCATCTGCCGCCGAACCCGCCGCCACCGCGACTGAAAAGCCGGCCGAGGCCACGGCGGCGAACACATCCGCCGAAAACCGCCTCGACGCGCTGTTCGTCGAACTGAAGCGCGAACGCAACGAGAAAGCGGCCGAGCGCATAGCCGGCCGCATATGGGAAGAGTGGAGCCGTTCTGGCAGCGCCTCGATCGACCTGATGATGGGGTGGTCGAAAACCGCGATGGACAGCAAGAAATTCGACGTGGCGCTCGATTTCCTCGACCAGGTGGTGACGATGAAACCCGCCTATGCCGAGGGCTGGAACCGCCGCGCCACCCTGCATTTCATGATGCAGAACTACGCCAAGTCGATGTCCGACATCAACCAGACGCTGCAGATCGAACCGCGTCACTTCGGGGCGCTGTCCGGCATGGGGCAGATCATGAAGGACACCGGCCGCGAGGAGCTTGCCCTGCAGGCATGGCAGCGTGTGCTGGATATCTATCCGATGATGCGCAGCGCACAGAACGAGGTGGCGACGCTGTCGGAGGAACTCGCCGGCGAAGGCATCTGACCGCGCCGACCGCCTCCCCCCGGCAAATCCGTTGCCACCCCTTCCGCCGAGCCATTCATGAATCTCGTCTATGCCGTTGTCGCGTTCCTGGTTGCGCTTCTGCTGGTGCTGGCGGGGATCACGCGCGCCAATGCGTGGCTGATCGAGCGCCGCCATCCGCCGGTCGGAAGCTTCGCGGACGTGAACGGCGTCACGCTGCACTATGTTCATGTCCCGGCCGATCAGCCAGGTCTGCCGCCCGTCGTCTTCATCCACGGCGCCAGCGCCAATCTCAACGACCAGATGGCGCCGCTGAGGCCGTTGCTTGAGGGCAAGGCGGAATTGCTCTTTCTCGACCGGCCCGGCCATGGCTGGTCCGGTCGCAGCCCTGGCCATGAATCGCAAGCCGAGCAAGCCGCAATAATCGCCGGACTGATGGAGCGTCTCGGCGTCGGTCCGGCGATCATCGTCGGTCATTCCTTCGGCGGGTCGATCGCCGCCGCTTTCGCGCTCGACCATCCCGACAAGACGAAAGGACTGCTCTTCCTGGCCGCCGCGACCCATCCCTGGCCGGGCGGCAGGACGTCCTGGTACTATCACCTGACCATGATGCCGCTGATCGGCTGGCTGTTCTCCGAGACTGCCGCCAGCCCGGCGGGCTCGGCGCGCATCGGGCCGGCGACCACCTGCGTCTTCGCGCCGAACGCCCTGCCCGGCGACTATCTGACCCGCGCGCAGATCCCGCTGGTGCTGAGGCCGGCGGCGTTTCGCGCCAACGCCGCCGATGTCGAGGGCCTCTATCGTTTCGCTTTGGCCAACGCCCAGCGCTACAAGGAAATCGCTGCGCCGACCGTCGTCATCTCCGGCGATGCCGACACCGTCGTCTACGAGGAGATCCACTCGCTCGGGCTGGTGCGCGACATTCCCGGCGCGGAGCTCGTCTGGGTGAAGAATCTCGGCCACAAACCGGACTGGATCGCGCCGGATCTGGTGGTCGCGGCGATCGAGAAAGTCGGCGGCCAGCCGAGCGACCTCCAGGCATTGGGACGCGTCGTGGAGGCGAGGATCGCCGGCGACCGGTTCGGCGCCGGGGTCTGCGTTGACGACCCGCCGCCTAGCGAGGGGCTCTCTGCGGCGTGATGCGGCCGCGCTCCGGATCGGCCGATCCCTCGTCCACGCCGATATAGGCGATGCGCAGCATGTTGGTCGATCCGGGCGTCCTCAACGGCACGCCGGCGGTGATGATGATGCGGTCGCCCTTGTCGCCGAAGCGCTCCTCCTGCGCGATGCGGCAGGCGCGATCGACCATGTCGTCGAGGTCCGCGGCATCCGGAGACACCACGCAATGCGTGCCCCACAGGAGCGACAGCCGCCGTGCCGTGTTGAGGATCGGCGACAGCGCGATGATCGGCACCTGCGGCCGTTCGCGCGCGGCGCGCAGGCCCGTGGTGCCCGAGGCAGTATAGGTGACGATCGCCGACAGCTTCAGCGTCTCGGCGATCTCGCGGGCGGCGAGCGAGATGGCGTCGGCGCCGGTCGCCTCGGGTTCGGAACGCTGAGCGTTGATGATGCCTGCGTAGAGCGGGTCGGTTTCGACCTTGGTGGCGATCTTGTTCATCATGGCGACCGCTTCGACCGGATAGGCGCCGGCCGCGGATTCGGCCGACAGCATGATCGCATCGGCGCCCTCGAAGACGGCGATCGAGACGTCCGACACCTCGGCGCGCGTCGGGACCGGGGCCGTGATCATCGATTCCAGCATCTGGGTCGCCACCACGACCGGCTTTCCCGCGCGTCGGGCGGCGCGCGTGATATGCTTCTGGATGCCGGGAACCGCCTCGAGCGGCATCTCGACGCCGAGGTCGCCGCGGGCCACCATCAGCGCATCCGCGAGTTCGATGATCTCCGCCAGCCGCGTCACCGCCTGCGGCTTCTCGATCTTGGCCATGAGCAGCGCCCGGCCGCGTGCGATCTTGCGGGCTTCCGCGAGATCCTCGGGCCGCTGGACGAATGACAGCGCCACCCAGTCAACCCCGGTCTCGAGCACGGCGTCGAGATCGGCGCGGTCCTTTTCGGTCAGCGCACCGACCGGCAGATCCGTGTCGGGCAGGCTGACGCCCTTCTTGTCCGAGATCGAGGTGCCCGACACCACCGTCGTCACGATCGACGTGCCGTCGCAAGTCTCGGCCTTGAGTTCCAGCTTGCCGTCGTCGATCAGCAGCCTGTGCCCGGGCTCGACGGAGCGCAGTATTTCCGGGTGCGGCAGGTAGACTCGCGAGGACGTGCCCGGCTCCTGGCTGTCGTCGAGCGTAAAGGTCTGGCCGGGCGTCAGCGTCTCCTTGCCATTGGCGAACTTGCCGACACGAAGCTTCGGCCCCTGCAAATCCGCCAGTATCCCGATAGGTCGGCCGACCGCCTCCTCAACCGAACGGATACGGCCGACCAGCGTGCGCATCAACTCGTGGTCGGTATGGCTCATGTTGATGCGGAAGACGTCCGCGCCGGCATCGAACAGTTTCCTCAGCATCTCCTCGCTGGAGGAGGCCGGACCGATCGTGGCGAGTATCTTGACCTTGCGGCTGCGTCTCATGGATTGGTCTGTCCCGTGACGGCGGCGGCACCGTCCGTTGCAGGCTCGTCGGTCAGCTGAACCATCCAGCTCGCCTGCTCGCCCGTGTCATATTCCTGGAAACCCGCACGCTGGTATCCGCGCGCGAGGCAGTCGTTGACGCCGGCGATCTTGAACTCTTTCTCGGCCACGCACATGTTGATCGGACCGTCCCAGCGCCCGCCCCGTTCGGCGTCTTCTGCATAAAGATAATAAAACCTCGATGACAGCGGGCCTTCGATCAGCGTCTTGCAGGTCGAGCCTTCTATGTGCCACCAGCCCTCGGTGACCCAGCCCGCGCTGGCGCGATAGCCGATGCCGACGCCGACCAGATTTTGCGTCGCGTTGCAGACGCGGAAGTCGGCCCTCGCTTCGAGCGTTCCTGCCGCCGTGAAGCAGGCCATGACGAGAAGCACGGGCGGCAAGGAAGACGCGAATCGGATGCGCTGCCCGCCGGCATAGGCCATTCTCGAACCCCTCGTGCGTTTCAGAAGCATCGTCAGGCGCCCCTTTTCGGAAAAGTCGGGGCGCATGTCAACGCGCGCCGCCGCACGCATCCAATCGATTTAGCTCAAGCGGCCCACGCATCATGGCGCCCAAAACTGGCCCTGGTCGAGAATTCCTTGAAAAGATTGGCCAAACAACGGCATTGTGCCGGCGACCATCCTGAAATCCGCAGCGTCAAGCGCCTGCTGTCCCGACTGTTCCCACCAATGACTCGTTCGGCCGTCTTTGCCCCCTTTGAAATCGTGGAAGGCGACCGCGCCCTTGGGCTCGTGGTCGTCGCCGACCACGCCCGCCGCGACCTGCCCGATGAATATGGCGATCTCGGGCTGCCGGCCGCCGAGTTCGACAGGCACATCGCCTATGACATCGGCGTCGAGACGGTGACGCGGAAACTGGCTGAGCTGACCGGCGCGCCCGCGGTCATCGCCGGCTTCTCGCGCCTGCTCATCGATCCCAATCGCGGCGAAGACGACCCAACGCTGATCCGCCAGCTCTACGACGGCACGGTCGTTCCGGCGAATTATCCGATGGCGGCGGAGGAACGCGAGCGGCGGCTCGACCGCTACTACCGCCCCTATCACGACGCCGTGGGCGCCATGATCGCGTCGGTGGCCGCGGCTTCCGGCGCCGCGCCTTTCATCTTCTCGGTGCATTCCTTCACGCCGGTGATGCAAGGCGTCGCGCGGCCATGGCAGGTCGGCGTGCTGTGGGATTTCGACGACCGTGTGGCGCGGCCGCTTATCGACATGCTCGCCAAGGACCCGCTGCTCGTCGTGGGCGACAACGAGCCTTATGACGGTGCATTGCGCGGCGACACCATGTTCCGGCACGCCATCGTCAATGGCTTCGCGCATGCGCTGATCGAGATCAGGCAGGACCTGATCGCCGAAGAGGGCAGCGCCGAGGAGTGGGCGAAGCGCCTCGCGCCGATCGTTGACGCGATCAACCGGCTGCCCGATATACATCTGGTCAGGCAGTACGGCTCGCGCACCGGGCCGGTTTAGCAATTCCTGGAAAAGTGGCCCCGGCTGCCGTCCGGTATTGCTGCGAGCAACACAGGAAAGGATCGCCGCCATGGCCGACCTCACCGAAAGCCAGCAGCGCGACTTCGAGGCGGCCGCCTTCCGCCGCCTCGTCGAGCATCTGCGCGAACGCAGTGACGTGCAAAACATCGACCTGATGAACCTCGCCGGCTTCTGCCGCAACTGCCTGTCCAACTGGTATCGCGAGGCCGCCGGGGCAGCGGGGGTGGAGCTGTCGAAGGACCAGTCGCGGGAAATCGTCTACGGCATGCCCTATGCCGAATGGCAGCGGAAATATCAGACCGAAGCCTCCGACGCGAAGAAGACGGCGTTCGAGCAAAATCGCCCGAAGGGACATTGAACGCGGCCCCTTGACCCTCCGAGCCGCTTCGGGCATCGAGCCGCACGCCTTGCCGCGGCCCCCGAGTCGTGGGACCGCCATTCAGATATCCGGAGAGTGAGATGGCCGACGACATTACCGAGACCAGCCAGACCGTAGCCGCCGGCCAGCTGCGCGCCTTCATCGAGCGCATCGAGCGACTGGAGGAAGAGAAGAAGACAATCGCAGACGACATCAAGGAGGTGTTTGCCGAGATGAAGGGCACCGGCTTCGACACCAAGGCCGTGCGCGCCATCATCCGCCTTCGCAAGCAGGACCAGGCCGAGAGGCAGGAAGCCGAGGCCATCCTCGATCTCTACAAGGCCGCGCTTGGCATGGTCTAACCAAACGGCCGCAACTTGAGCGCCGGGATATATTGTTTCCCGCCCGGACCCTCTATACTCACTGCGTAGCGGCCTTCGCGAGCGATCCGCTGAGAGGGGAACATGGCTGAAGAGACTTCATCGGCAGCCGGCGACGTTACGGCGATCGTTTCCGGCGTGGAACAGCTGATTGAGCGGTTCGTCACCGGGCTGGAATCACGCATCGGCCAGTTGCGAACAATCGGCAGCGAACTGGATGCCTTGCACGCATCCTTCGCGGCAGGCGGGACGAGTTTCGCCGCGCTGGTCCTGCAGATCGTCCTCGTCGTTGCCGTCACATCCGCAGCCTTCCTGTTTTGTCGACGCTGGTTCGGCAGGCGGCACGAAGGTGCCTGGCGCAGGCTGTTCGCGCTGCTTGGCGCGGCGTTCATCGCCATTGTTGTCGGCGTTGTAGTCCAGCGGTTCCTGGCGGCCGAAGGACTTGCAATCCGGACGCTGCGTATCTGGATCGTCGCCACGTCCTTTAGCTGGGTGGTCTTTGAGGCTCTCCATGCGCTGCTGACGAGGTCGCCCCTTGGAAGCGGCCGACTGGGCAAGCTGGCGCGAGACCTTTGCGTTGCGATTGGCTGGGGCCTGTTGGGCATGGCGTTCATGTCGACGCTGAGGCTCTGGAACGCCGGATCGGGGCTGCGCGACGTGCTCGGAACCGTGCTTTTCGTGCTCCCCGCCTTTGCATTGTTCATCTGGATCGTCTGGTATCACCGCGGGACGCTGGCAGGGGCAGTGGCCGGATCCAAACCCCGCGCGCGCTGGCATGGATGGCTTGCGCGGCTTTGGCCCGCGATGATCGTCGGGTTCCTCGCAGTTACTTTCGTGACGACACAGATCGCCCAGACTCTCGGCGTGGGGCTTCCGGCAGGAACCGTTCTGCTTACCGTTGTGATCGTGTTCCTGATCCCGCATATCGACGCCCTGATCGCCAATCGTGCGAACGTCGCGATGGAAGCGACCCGCGTTTCCGTCGTAGGCATCGCGCTGCAGCAGACATTGCGATTTGGGGTGCTGGTCGTGATGGTCACCATGCTCGGCGCCATCTGGGCCTCGCCGCTCGCTTCGGGCTTCGGTATCGACCTGCACAGCATCACCACCGAGGCCTTGCATATCGGATTGATTACGACAGGGGCGGCGTTCGTCTGGAACCTGCTGGGCACGGTGATGGCGCGGATCTCACAGCGCGACGGCCAAACGGCGGGCCATGTCGTGGCGCCCTCTTCCCGGCTTGGAACGCTTGTGCCGCTGATCGGATGGGTCGGAAAATCGTCCATCGCCGCCCTCGCATTCCTGTCGATCCTCGTTTCGCTCGGGGTCAATGTCTGGCCGCTGATCACCGGCCTCAGCGTCTTCGGCCTGGCGATCGGTTTCGGCTCGCAAACGTTGGTCAAGGACATCGTTTCCGGGCTCTTCTTCCTCTTGGATGACGCCTTCCGCATCGGTGAATACATCGAGACGTCCGGCGCCAAGGGTACGGTCGAGAAGATTTCGGTACGTTCGGTGACGTTGCGCAACCCGCGCGGGCCCGTCGCCACAGTGCCCTACGGCCAGATCAGCAAGGTCGTGAATTTCAGCCGCGACTGGGCGATCGAGAAGATCGCCTTCCGGCTTGCGTTCGATGCCGACATGGAACTGGTTCGCAAACTGTTCAAGAAGATCGGCCAGGACCTGCTCGCCGATCCTGAACTTGCGCCGGGAATCATCGAGACATTCAAAAGCCAAGGCATCGCCAATGTCGAGGACGGCACGCTGGTCGTTCGCGGCAAGTTCGTGGCGAGGCCGGGCGACGTGTCGGCGATCCGGCGCGCCGTGCTGAAAGCGGTTCACCAGGCATTTCGCGACAACGGCATCCGTGTTGTGCCAAAGCCGCTCACGGGAGACCCTGCGCCGGCCGTGGAGGCCTGATAGCCGCCCATGGCGCCGGGGCCGTCAGCTTCGCCGGTAGAGGAAATACCGGCCCGGCCGTATGTCTTCGGGCAGCGGCAGCGGGGCGAGGGCCGGATGATCGAGCGGCACGCCGCTTGCCACGATGCCTGAAGGCGCCAGCAGATCGACCGCCAGTTGCGGCAGCCAGCGCAGGTTCGTCGCGTCGAGGTCGTCATAGCCGCTGCCGATGTCGGCGTGGACCAGTGCGGCGTCGATGCCGGTGAATGCCTTCGCGGTTTCGCTGATTTCTCCCAGGATCAGGTCGCCTTCCGCCGGCAGGGATCTGAGGTTGGCCGCGTTGACCCGGTCGAATGCAATGATGCGCCGGCCCGGCAGGCGCTCGCGCAGGTGGTCGTAGGTGCGTCCGTTGCCAAGCCCGAGTTCGATCACCGGCCCGTCCGGCAGCGGCAGGTCCCGGCAGACCATGTCGAGTATGTCGCGCTGCGCCGTGAGGCGGCGGATGAAGCTTTCGAGGCGGCTCATGGACGGCTTTCGAGACTGGCGGAGACCGCCCTTGGGACGGCCCGTGATATCCGCGCGGCCGATCCGCCGCAATCCGGCAGCCTGCCGAGATTCTGTATCCTGTGCGAAAATTATGGGCGGAACTGTCCGGCCGCTACGAGGAGCGTTGCCAAGAATGCGGTGAGGAACAGAAGGTTCGCGGCCGCGATCAGCTTGAGCGCGAGCGGTGCTGCTCGGTCTGCGACGGCGATGACGCGGGTTCGGCTCATGGGCAGAAGCTAGCTGGCAAATGCGCCAAAACCGTTAACGGGCCTTCGAAAATTATAGTGAGCAGTCACGCACGCGGATGCGCGGCGTCATAGATCTCGAGCAGCCGCGCCGTGTCGACGCCGGTGTAGATCTGTGTCGTCGACAGGCTGGCATGGCCGAGAAGCTCCTGGATGGTGCGCAAATCCCCGCCGCGCCCAAGCAGGTGTGTCGCAAAGGAATGGCGCAGCGCGTGCGGCGTTGCCGTATCCGGAAGATTGAGCGCGGAACGCATCTTCTTCATCTCGCGCTGGACGATTGCCGGGTTCAGCGGCCCGCCGCGCGCGCCGCGAAACAGCAGTCCGTCCGGATCGAGATGATACGGGCAGAGTTTCCGGTATTGGGCGACCGCCTGCTGTACCAGCGGCAGCACCGGCGTCAGCCGCGTCTTGCCCCCTTTGCCGGTGACGCGCAGAACGCCCGCGCCGGGCAATTCGCCCGCCTTGATCGCCAGCGCCTCGGAGATACGCAGCCCGGAGCCATAGAGCAGTGTCAGCACGGCGGCGTTGCGCGCGGCGATCCACGGCTCCTCTGCAAGCTGCTCGCTACAGGAGACGACGCGCCGTGCGTCGTCCGCCGTCAGCGGCTTCGGCAGCGATTTCGGCTGCCGCGGCGCGCGCAGCGCCGCAGCACCCGCCGCATTGGCGAGGCCGCGCCGTTCCAGGAAGCGCACAAGTGAGCGGACGCCGGCAAGGCCGCGCCCCAGCGTCCGCGGGCCAGCGCCTTCGGATCGCCGATGGGCGAGAAAGCCGCGCAGGTCGGCCGAACGCAGCGAGGCAATGTCCGAAAGCCCGGGCGGCGCGCCGTTGTGGCCGGTCAGGAACTGCAGGAACTGGCGGCTGTCCCGCTCATAGGCTTCGACGGTTTCGGGCGACAGCCGGCGCTCTTTCTCCAGCGAGGCAAGCCAGTCCTGGCGTGCCTTCTGCAGGTCCGGTTTTGCGGCGACGAGGAATTCCTGCATTGGCAGCCGGCGTCGGGTTGGACTAAGTGAGTTCGCAATTGTCGAATGTTGAGCCTGCCAGGTTAGCAACTCGTGAAGCCGTCCTTCTCATGAAACCAAACAAGCCGGTCCAGATGGCCGTCATCGGCGCCGCGCACGGCATCAAGGGTGAGCTGCGCGTGAAAACCTTCACCGGCGATCCGCTGGCGCTCGGCGATTATGGTCCGCTCTATGCCAAGGATGGCCGGATCTTCGAGATCGAGGACATCAGGCCGGCGGGAGATGTCGTCGTCGTGCGCTTCAAAGACATTCGCGACCGCACGATTGCCGAGGGACTGACCGGCACCGAGCTATTCGTCGACCGCTCCATCCTGCCGCCCGGGGATGAGGACGAGTTCTACCACGCGGACCTGGTCGGGCTAGCGGTGCGCGACGAGACCGGCGCCGAGGCAGGCAAGGTGATTGCCGTGCAGAATTTCGGCGGCGGAGATATCCTTGAAGTTACGTTCCACGGGCGCGAGGGTCTGCTTGTGCCGTTTTCGCAGGCGGCAGTGCCCGAAGTCGACATAACCGGTGGTTTCATTCGCGTCGACACCATCGCAGCGGGGCTCGCCGAGGACGCGGACGAAGACGGGAGACCCGACGAACCCGGCCACTTCGATCCGAAATCGCGCCCGCGTGGCCCGAAAAACGCCGGTGGCAATCGATGAGCTTCCGCGCCACAATCCTCACCCTCTATCCCGAGATGTTTCCAGGCGCGCTCGGCGTTTCGCTTGCCGGCCGCGCGCTGGAGACCGGCACATGGTCGCTGGAAACCGTACAGATCCGCGACTTTGCGACCGACCGCCACCGCACCGTCGACGACACGCCGGCCGGCGGCGGAGCCGGCATGGTGATGAGGGCCGACGTGCTGGCCAGGGCAATCGACAGCGCCTCGCCGCTTGGCGACCCGCGTCCGCGTCTCTTGATGAGCCCGCGTGGAAAACCCCTGACGCAGGCGCGGGTGCGCGAGCTTGCCGCAGGCCCCGGCGCAGTGATCCTCTGCGGCCGTTTCGAGGGTGTCGACCAGCGCGTCATCGACGCGCGGCAGCTTGAAGAGGTCTCGATCGGCGATTTCATCCTGTCCGGTGGCGAGCCGGCAGCGCTTGTGCTGCTCGATGCGGTCGTCAGGCTGCTGCCAGGCGTCATGGGCAATGAGGCCTCCGGGACAGAAGAGAGCTTCGAGAACGGGCTTCTCGAGCACCCGCACTACACCCGCCCGCAGGTTTTCGAGGATCGTCCGATCCCCGAAGTGCTCATCTCCGGCAATCACGGTAAGATTGCCGGATGGCGGCGCGAAGAAGCGGAGCGGCTGACGCAAGAGCGACGGCCCGACCTTTTTGCCACTTACGAGAAACCGGCTAACGGCAAAAAATCCCTGCCCAAGGCGTGACAAGCCGGGTCTTTTGGTGTATCGCCCCGCCCGAACCGGAAGAACAATCTACCGGACCCGTCAATAAGAACGGTGAATTCGCCCCTGCTTCTTCCGGCCCTTAGGCGCGGAAGTGCATAGCCGAGCGGTCCTGAACTGCAAGGCGAGCGTCGGGCGCTCTGGCTGTCGAGAAGCAAGAAGAGGTAAATCCGATGGACATCATCCGTCAGCTCGAGGCCGAGCAGGCCGCCAAGATCGAAGCCAAGCGCACGCTGCCCGAATTCCAGCCGGGCGACACGGTCCGCGTTCAGGTGCGCGTCACCGAAGGCACCCGCACCCGCGTGCAGGCTTATGAGGGCGTCGTCATCGCCCGCGCCGGCTCCGGCTTCCAGGAGAATTTCACCGTTCGCAAGATTTCTTACGGCGAAGGCGTGGAGCGTGTGTTCCCGGTCTACTCGCCGATGATCGAGGGTGTTGAGATCGTGCGCCGCGGCAAGGTCCGCCGCGCCAAGCTCTATTACCTGCGCGACCGCCGCGGCAAGTCGGCCCGCATCACCGAGAACACCGGCGTGCGCGCCCGCAAGCTGAACGATTCCGAGCGTGAGGCGATGCTTGCCGAAAAGGCCAGGCTCGAAGCCGAGAAGGTCGCCGCCGCCGAGGCTCTAGCCGCGGAGAAGGCGGCCCAGGACGCCGCCGAAGCTAAGGCCGCGGCTGAAAAAGCAACTGAAGCTGCCGAGTAAGCTTCGGCCATATCTCGAAAGGCGGCTTCGGCCGCCTTTTTTGTTTTTGTGGCAGCCGCAGGTTCCCCAGGTCGGGCCAGCGACAAACGAGCGACGTAAAAATGTCGGCGACGCCTCTGCGAGCGCCGCCGATCACGATCTTCCATGCAACGCGCCTTCCGCAGTATTGCAGTTCGGCATTGAGCCTGCCGGCGCCTCGCGCCTTCTTGCCAGCACGCGGCGAAACGATAAAGTCGCGGCGAGTGGGCCCGCCGGCCCCTGTAGATAGGGAGCTTTCCATGACCAGACTGAGACTTGCCCTTGTTGCGCTGGGCGCGCTTTTGCTGATGCCGTTCGCCGCGCACGCCCAGGCGCTGCCCGATCTCGGCGGCAAGACCGTCGTCGTGGTCACCGAGAACGCCTATTTCCCGCTGCAGTTCGTCGATCCCAAGACCAGTCAGCCGGCCGGCTGGGAGTATGACGCGATGGCGGAACTCGCCAAGCGGCTGAACTTCAAGGTCGAGTACCAGAACACCTCGTGGGACGCGATGATCCAGGCCGTGTCGGACAAGCAGTACGACATCGGCATGACCGGCATCACCATCAAGGACGACCGCAAGGAGAAGGTCGACTTCTCCGACCCCTACATGAAATCGGAGATATTCATGCTGGTGCGCGGCGACGAGAGCCGCTTCGCCGACGCCAAGAGCTTTGCCGCTGACGAGAAGCTGCTGGTCGGCGCGCAGGCCGGCACCTCGCCCTTCTACGTCGCGGTCTACAACGTGCTCGACGGCAACGAGGCCAATCCACGCATCAAGCTGATGGAGACTTTCGCCGCGACCGTCGAGGCGCTGAAATCGGGCGATGTCGACCTCGTGCTCACCGACAGCGCGGCCGGCAAGGCGATCAGCGACAACTCCGGCGGCGCGCTGAAGATGATCGGCGAGCCGCTGCAGGCGGAGGAGTTCGGCTTCATCTTCCCGAAGGGCTCCGACCTCGTGGCGCCGATCAACGCCGGTATCGCCGCGCTCAAGTCCGACGGCACATTGGACAAAATCACGCAGAAATGGTTCGTCGACTACAAGCCCTGATCCGCCCTGATGACGCCCGAAACGGCAAGATACGAGATCGGCGGATATAGGCCGGGAGCGCTCGCGGCAATCGTCGGGCTCCACGCCGGCTACTATGCGCGGCACTGGAATTTCGGCCTGCCCTTCGAGACCAGGGTCGGTGCGGAACTCGCAGAGTTTCTCGCGCGTCACGATCCCTCGCGCGACCTCTTCCTCGTCGCCTATTCGGATGGGGATGCGGTCGCATCGGTCATCATCGACCAGAGCGGCGGCAGCCCGAAAGGCGCGCATCTGCGCTGGTTCATCGTCAGCGAACAGATGCAGGGCAAGGGTCTCGGCGCCGACCTTCTCGGCCGCGCACTGAACTTCTGCGACGAGCGCGGCTATGAGCGCGTCTGGCTGACAACCTTCGCCGGCCTCGACGCCGCGCGCGGCCTTTACGAGCGGCATGGTTTCGTATTGACGGGCGAAGCCGAGACCGACCAGTGGAGCGGCGACGTGCGCGAGCAGGTATTCGAGCGCCGTAGGCCGCCGGCGGCCTCCGACTGATCATGGTGAAGGCCGCGCCCGAGCTGACGGGCAAGAGCGAGTTCCCCTGGTGGCTGGTGACTGCTCTTGCCTTTGCCGCCCTCGCCGGCTTCGCCATCTTCGTCAGCGATCTCTACAGCCAGGTCTTCAAGACCGTCGCCAAGGGCATCGGCATCACGATCGCCGTGACCCTCGTCGCTTTCGCCGCCGCCTCGGCGATCGGGCTCGGCGTAGCCCTGATGGCGTTGTCGCGCTCGGCCTGGCTGCGCCAGAGCGCGCGCTTCTATGTCGAGATCATCCGCGGCATTCCGATCCTGGTCCTGCTCTTCTGGATCGCGTTTGCCGGCGTGCCGGCCTTCGTCACCGGCTGGAACTTTCTTTCCGCGTCACTGCAGCAAGCCGGCCTGATCGGGCCGCTTCAGGTTCGCGACGTATCTTTGCTCTGGCGCGCCGTCATTGCGCTCGCCATCGCCTATTCGTCCTTCATCGCCGAAATCTTTCGTGCCGGCATACAGGCCGTCGATGTCGGCCAGATCGAGGCCGGCAAAGCGCTTGGCCTGTCACGCTACCGGCGGTTTCGCCACATCGTCTGGCCGCAGGCCTTCCGCACCATCCTGCCGCCCTACAGCAACGATTTCGTTGCGATGGTGAAGGACTCCTCGCTCGTCTCCGTGCTCGGCGTCGCCGACATCACCCAGATGGGCAAAATCTACGCAGCCGGCTCGTTCCGCTTCTTCGAAACCTATTCGATCGTCGCCTACATCTACCTTATCCTGACGGTCGGGCTGTCGATGGCGCTACGCGCTCTGGAGCGGCGTATGCGAAGCCGGGGAGGCGAACGTGAATGAGCGGGGAGGCGGCGGCGTGGCGCGCCTCAATCGCCGGTGAGCGAACGCAGCTTCTCGGTCAGTTCGGCGACTTGCCGCTCCAGCGCCTCTATCCGTTCTTCGAAATCCGGGCGGTGCGCTAGCATCGCACCTGAGACTGGTGCTGCCGCGCCCGTCGCCTGAACCGGCCCGCTGAGCAACTGCGCGTAGCGATCCTCGCGCTGGCCGGGGCCGCGCTCGATGAACTGCACCAGCGGCGGCCGGCGGCCGATGAGCAGATCGAGATCGCTGCGCACCTCGTCGATAGATTTGAACCGGGCCAAACGTTCGGCTCTGGCATACAGCTCATGCACGGTCTGGGGTCCCCTGAGCAGCATCAGCCCGACAAGCGCGATCTGCGGCTGCGTCAGCGAAAATTTCTGCGCCAGCAGATGTTCGTAGCGCTCGACGCGCGAAGCAAAGACCTGCCGAACCAGCCCCTTGTCGGTGAGCAGCTTGAGCGCGCGATGGACCTCGACCGGTTCGAGCGCCATCACCGGCTCGCGCGATGTCTTCTGGTTTGCAGCCGACTGCAACCCATTGACCGTCATCGGGTAGACGTCCGGCGTCAGTTCTTTCTTCTCGGCCAGTGAGCCAAGCACCCGTGCTTCGGCGGGACTAAGGATCGGAAGGTCGTCCGACACGGTCAGACCCTCCGCTCCACCATCATCTTCTTGATCTCGGCAATCGCCTTTGCGGGGTTCAATCCCTTGGGACAGGTCTGCGCGCAGTTCATGATGGTGTGGCAGCGGTAGAGGCGGAACGGATCTTCCAGATTGTCGAGCCGCTCGCCTTTCGCCTCGTCGCGGCTGTCGATCAGCCAGCGATAGGCCTGCAGCAGCACAGCCGGGCCGAGGTATCGCTCGCCGTTCCACCAGTAGCTCGGGCACGACGCCGAGCAGCAGGCGCACAGAATGCACTCGTAGAGACCGTCGAGCTTCTGGCGATCCTCATGGCTCTGCAGCCATTCCTTGGCAGGCTCCGGCGAGACGGTCTGCAGATAGGGCTGGATGGAGGCGTGCTGGGCGTAGAAATTGGTGAGGTCGGGCACGAGGTCCTTCACCACCTGCATGTGCGGCAGCGGATAGACCTTCACCGCACCCTTGATGTCGTCGCAGCCCTTGGTGCAGGCGAGCGTGTTCGAGCCGTCTATGTTCATCGCGCAGGAGCCGCAGATGCCCTCGCGGCAGGAGCGGCGCAACGTCAGCGTCGGGTCGATCTTGTTCTTGATCCAGAGCAGGGCGTCGAGCACCATGGGCCCACAATCGTCCATGTCGACGAAATAGGTGTCGATGCTCGGATTCTCGTCATCGTCGGGCGACCAGCGGTAGATGCGGTATTCGCGCAGATTGGTCGCGCCTTCCGGCTTCGGCCAGGTCTTGCCTGCCTTGATCTGCGAGTTCTTGGGAAGGGTGAGTTCAACCATCTGAAATCGTCCTTCTCAATACACCCGCGCCTTGGGCGCGATCTTGGCCGGATCGATGCCGCCGTCGCTATGTGGCAGCATGGTTTCGGTGTGCACCGGCCGGTAGCCGAGCGTCACCTTTCCGGCGGCATCGACCCAGGCCAGCGTGTGCTTGCGCCAATTGGCGTCGTCGCGGCTGGAAAAATCTTCCCGCGCATGCGCGCCACGGCTCTCCTTGCGCGCTTCAGCGCCATGGACCGTTGTGATGGCGTTGGCCATCAGGTTTTCCAGCTCCAGCGTCTCGACGAGATCCGAGTTCCAGATCATCGAGCGATCGGTGACATGCAGATCCTTCAGCTCGCCCCAGATTTCCGACACCCGCCGGCAGCCCTTAGCCAGCGATTCCTGCGTGCGAAACACCGCAGCGTCTTCCTGCATCGCCCGCTGCATCTTGTCGCGGAGCACCGCCGTCGGCGAGCCGCCGTTGGCGTGGCGCAGCCGGTCGAAGCGGTCCATGATTTTTTCCACCGCCGCCGCGTTGACCGACGGTATCGCAGCCTCGCGATCGACCACCTGCCCGGCGCGGATCGCCGCGGCACGGCCGAACACGACGAGGTCGATCAGCGAATTGGAGCCCAGCCGGTTCGCGCCGTGAACCGACGCGCAGCCGGCTTCGCCGACCGCCATAAGGCCGGGCGAAACGCGGTCGGGCTGGTCGGGCGTCGGGGAGAGCACCTCGCCCCAGTAGTTGGTCGGGATGCCGCCCATGTTGTAATGCACGGTCGGCAGCACCGGGATCGGCTCACGCGTCACGTCGACGCCTGCGAAAATCTTGGCGCTCTCGGAAATGCCTGGCAGGCGCTCGTGCAGAACGGCCGGGTCGAGATGGTCGAGATGCAGAAAGATGTGGTCCTTGTTCTTGCCGACGCCGCGGCCCTCGCGGATTTCCATCGTCATGCAGCGCGAGACGACGTCTCGGCTGGCGAGGTCCTTGGCCGACGGCGCGTAACGCTCCATGAAGCGCTCGCCCTCGGAATTGACTAGGTAGCCGCCTTCGCCGCGCGCGCCCTCGGTGATCAGGCAGCCGGCGCCGTAGATTCCGGTCGGGTGAAACTGCACGAACTCCATGTCCTGAAGCGGCAGCCCGGCTCGCGCCACCATGCCGCCGCCGTCGCCGGTGACCGTGTGCGCCGAGGTCGCCGAGAAATAGGCGCGACCGTAGCCGCCCGTCGCCAGCACCACCATCTTCGCGGCGAAGCGGTGGATGGTGCCGTCGTCGAGGTTCCAGGCGACGACGCCGGTGCAGCGCCCGTCCGGCTCCATGATCAGGTCGAGCGCGAAATATTCGATGAAGAACTGCGCATTGTGCTTCAGCGACTGGCCGTAGAGCGTGTGCAGGATGGCGTGGCCGGTGCGGTCGGCCGCCGCGCAGGTGCGCTGCACCGGCGGGCCGTCGCCGAAGTTCATCATCATGCCGCCGAATGGTCGCTGGTAGATCCTGCCGTCCTCGGTGCGCGAGAAGGGCACGCCGTAATGTTCGAGTTCGTAGACCGCGGCCGGCGCCTCGCGCACCATGTATTCCTGCGCGTCCGTGTCGCCCAGCCAGTCCGACCCCTTGACGGTGTCGTACAGGTGCCACTGCCAGTTGTCCGGCCCCATATTGGCGAGCGAGGCGGCGATGCCGCCTTGCGCGGCGACCGTGTGCGAGCGCGTCGGGAAGACCTTGGTGATGCAGGCCGTCCTCAGCCCCTGTTCTGCCATGCCGAGCGTGGCGCGCAACCCGGCGCCGCCGGCGCCGACCACGACCACGTCGAACTTGTGATCGACATAGGTGTAGGCCTTGTTGCCGGCCTTTTTCTCTTCCACCACCTCAGCCCCCAAATGCCAGTTTGATCAGCGCGTAGGCGCAGGCGGCCCCCACCAGGATCGCGAAGAAGGTGTTGAGCATGATCAGTGCCAGCTTCAGCCCTTCGCCGTGGATGTAGTCCTCGATGATGACCTGCATGCCGAGCCGCATGTGGTAGAGCGCCGAGAAAAGCACGAGCGCGAACATCAGCGAAACGAACGGATGGGCGAAGGCTGCGCGAACCGTCGCGTAGTCGGCGCCGTTGATCGAGATCAGGAAGCCCACGAAGAACAGCATCAACGGAATATTCGCCACCGCGGTCAGGCGCTGATGCCAGAAATGCCCGGTGCCCTCGCGGGCGGAGCCGAGCCCGCGGACCTTGCCGAGAGGGGTGCGCATGTCGGCCATCAGAACCCCCGTGCCGCGTAGCCGGCGATCCAGATTAGCACCGTCAGCACAACCGAACCGGCGATGTTCGCCCAGGCGAGGCGCGACGCCCGATGTTTCTCGAGCCCCGCGCCGGTGTCCCAGATCAGGTGGCGCAGCCCGCCGAGCATGTGATGGACTAGTGCCCAAGTGTAGCCGAACAGAACCAGCCGGCCGAGCCAGGAGCCGTAGATCACGTTGACGAAGTCGAAATAGCTTTGCGAGGTCGCCGCCGCGATCAGCCACCAGGCAACAAGCAGCGTACCGAAATAGAGAGCGCCTCCGGTTACACGGTGCAAAATCGAGACGGTCATCGTAACCGGCCATCGGTAGACCGTGAGGTGCGGCGAGAGCGGTCTTCCTCGGGTGGCTGTGGCCTTGCTCATGGCTCCCCCAGTTAGTCGTCGATCGCTGCCCGCATGACGATCGGGTCAGGCGCAGTTTGCGACGTTTGCTGTCGCTTCCCTAAAACTCTTTTTGCACCGCGTCAAAGTGCGAAAACCGTTTCGGCACACATATTTAGTCGCGATGTTCGCCCTGCAAGGATAGCTGGCCAGCTTCAATCGATTGAACCGTGCCGACGCATGTTGCAGTGCGAAAAATCGCCAAATTGGCTCTTGCAGGCGCGTCTCAAGGGGCTGGCACGAGCAGCCATCCCCAGCATCCATCCGCTGTTGATATTAACCATGTTCGCCGAAGGCGTGACCGGCATTGCGCCTTTGGCTATTAACAAAGCTTAAGAAAACGTTAATTTGTCAGGCGAGGAGGCGAAGGGCTGCCGCCCTGACCCGCACGAAGGGATGACGCGCCATGCGTTCGAGACTGAGTGAACTGAGCTTCCTGCCGCTGGTCATCGGCCTGACGGTCGGTGGGCTTGCCGCCCCCGCGATTGCCGGCGGCGGGCCCAATTACGACCGAGTCTATGCCGACAGCTTCGGCAACCTCGTCGTCCATAGCCGCAGCGGATACAAACGCATCGTCGTCGGCCAGGGGCATCTCGCCAGGGAACTGGCCGAATACGAACGGCCGCGCGACCGGGACGTCGTCTATCTCGACGAAGACGAAGCCGTGCCGTACGAATGTTGGAAGCCGGCGGTTCTGCTCAAGGGCCGCAGCTACATGTACGGCCTGGAGGACGGCGAGCTGCCCGACCTGCCCGGAAAGTGGTGCGGCATCCCCGAGCGCGCGGCGCCGGGCGCGGCGCTGAGGCGCGTCCAGCCCTGATTTGGTCACGTTCCTGCGTCCCATTGGCGGCGGGGGCCCGATGAAAGTGGATGATCGATGAGCCGCGCCGTACAGACCCGCCGGCTGAGGGAACATGTCGCCTCGCTCGAAACGATGACGCGTTTCGTGCTGGCGACGCTCGCGCTCGGCAGCGGCGTCTACACCTATCTCGGCGTCCGTTCGCTGCTCGACGGTTCCGCCACCGTCATATTCTTCGCGGCCGTCATCTATTCGGTCTCGGTCTCGGTCGCCATGTACGGCTTCTGGACCTATCTCATCCGCTTCCTGCCCGAGATGCGCGACGGCGGCTCGCGCCTGTCGCTGGTCGGCATCATGGTCGTCGGCTCGGCCATGATCGTCGCCATGTCGTCCTGGCTTAACGCGGCCGCGCTGGCCGGTTCGGCCGCGGTCGAGCAGCACCTCGCAGTCACGCTGGAAGACTTCACCGCCGACCTCGACCAGGCGCACGGCAACGCACTAGGCGCATTGTCGCTGCTGCCCGACATCCAGCGCGCAGGCGAACGTTTCGCCCGACTGGCCGCGGACGAGCAGTCGACCGGCGCGCTCACCGGCACGTCGGGCTCCGGCAGCGTCGTTCAGCTGCTCACCCAGATGTCGGCGCAGATGAACGAACTCGCGGCAACGATTGAAGCGTCGCGTCAGACCGTTCAGTCGAGCTTCACCGAGGGCCAGGCGCATCTCGCCGCCATGCGCACCCTCGTCTCAGCGCCGGGCCAGATCGCACAGCGGTCGGACGAGTTTGCGGCCGAAGCCGTCAAACTCACCGGCGTTATCGCCGCGCTGGAGCAGACCTCGATCGCGCCTTCGGTCATGCGCGCGGCGGCAGATCTTTCCGTGGGTTTCATTGCGCCTATTGCCGACGGCGGCTCCGCCGACCTCGCCGGCCGGCAGGACCAGATCATGGCGACGATCCGCACCTCGGTGGACGCGCAGTCCAAGGCGCTGGCCGACGCCGCGGGTGAAATCCTCGCCCAGCCCAAGGTGCCCGAGCGCCGCTACGTGCCGCTCACTTCGGCCGAGGCCGTGATCCGCTACGCTTCCGACTTCGTGCCGAGCTGGGCGGGCGCGATTTCGATCGACCTTCTGCCCGCCGTCCTGGTGGGCATCATGTGCGTCGTCCACGGGGCCATACGGCGTGGCGAGGACGAGATCGAGGAAGCCGACCGCATCACGGCCGGCGACATGATGCGCTCGCTCGATCTGCACGAGACGCTGCTCGCCAAGCGCCAGGCAGCGGCCGCGCTGACCGCCGATCAGCAGCGGCCTGCCGCGTCCGCCGGGCTTCCGCCCCAGTCCGAAGCGCGACCGTCCGCCGAAAACGTGACGCCGCTGACCCTTGGCGAACGCAAGCGGGGTGATCCGTGAGCGGGACGCAGCAGGTCGTCGGCGCCCCGGTCGCGCCGCTTCCCGGAACGGCGCCGCGCAGGCGCAATTTCGTCATGCGCTATCTGTCCCGTTTCGACGACGGCGAGGTGGTGCGCTGGGCCTTCCGCGGCATGCTCATCGGCGCTATCGGCGTGCTTGCGCTCGACCTGCGCGATCTATCTCGCGAGAATGGTTGGTGGGCGCCCGAGGCCGTTCTGCCGGCGGCGCCTTCCGATCCGATCCTGCCGCCCGTCGTCCAGACGAACGCGCCGATCCCGCCCGACGATCCGCGCCGCTTCGTCACCGCGGGCGAAGACATCCTTGCCCGGCCCTTGACCTTCACGCTGGGCAGCGGCGGCGTGCTTTCCGCCGAAGGCAGCATCGACCCCGGATCGGCGTCGCGTTTCGCGGCAGAGATCGAGGCGCGGGGCGAATATGTAAAGACCGTTTCACTGAACTCACCCGGCGGCGCGCTCGACGATGCCATGGCGATGGCGAAGCTGGTGCGCGACAAAGGCATTGCGACGGAGATCGCCGACGGCGCGATCTGCGCTTCGTCCTGTCCGCTCCTCTTCGCGGGGGGGCTGACGCGAACCGCAGGCTACAAGGCGGCCGTCGGCGTGCATCAGTTCTACGCCGCTTCGCAGACGCCGACCGCGCCGGCACAGGCGATGTCCGACGCGCAGGCGACGACGGCGCGGATTTCGCGGCACTTGATCGAGATGGGCGTGGATCCTTCGCTGTGGCTTCACGCGCTCGATACGCCGCCGCAGGCCCTCTACTATTTCTCGCCTGACGAGCTGGCGAAATACAAGCTCGTCACGACGCCGGTCGCGACCGCCCAGAAAGCCGGGACTAAACCAGGCTGATCGCGGCGCCTTTGTCGTCTCCCGATCGCCGTCCGCCGGGCCTCGGCGCGATCTTTACGCAATCGCGGCCACTGTTCTTGGCGAGATAGAGCGCCTTGTCGGCGCGCGCCATCAGGTCGGCGATGTTTTCACCACCAGCGAGTTCGGCGACGCCAAAGCTCGCCGTGAGGCGCTTCGTTGCCGGCATGCCCTCGATGGCAAGCGATGCGAAGGCGTTGCGCGCGCCCTCGGCAAAAAGCCGCGCCGCGACCAGGTTGGTGCCGGGCAGAAGAATGGCGAACTCCTCGCCGCCGATGCGCCCAGCGACATGATGCTCCGCCATTGCGGAGCGCAGGAAGCCCGCGAAGGTGACGATCACCCTGTCGCCGGCCGCATGGCCGAAACTGTCGTTGACCGACTTGAAGTGGTCGAGGTCGGAGATAACCAGCGACACGGGCACGCCCAGCCTGTTCGCCTCGTGCATCGCCGCCGCCGCGTGGACTTCGAAGCCGCCGCGGTTGAGCAGGCCAGACAGCATGTCGGTTTCGGATCGCGCATATGCGTCGGAAAGTACGTCGCGCACTAGGATGACGAGCAGCATCAACGCCACGGCCATTGCGAAGACCGTGCCCATGGATTGCGAGAACAGAGCATACTCGGTCGCCAGATACTGGTCGGGGCTGTCGCCGGTTCCACCCAGGGCCCGAAACAGGAATGGCTTCGACAGGAACTGCAGCGCGCTGGCGGCTAGGAGAGCCAGGAGCACATTGTCTAGCGTGCTGCGCGCCTTCGCCTGGGCGACGATGCCGACGGCGATGGCCTGCATGATGAAATAGGGCGATTGATAGAGCAGCATCCGCATGAAGGACTGCCGCGACATGTCCTGGATGAAGTAGCAGGTGGCAACCGAGATGACGAAGACCACGGCCATGGCAGCCCACGGCACGGGCACCCCATATTTGCGCGCGATGCCGACGTTCAGCATGACGAGCGCCGCCAGGAACGAGGCGAAGGCGGCAAGAACCAGCCCGATCGACGTGCCGAATGTGGCGATGGCGAATTCGGACAAGAAATTCGCGGTGCCGATGATGTAGCCCAGCGCGAACCAGCGCGCAGGTTCCTGACGGCGATCATAGGCCGCAACGGTCAGGAACGCCGCCGCGAGCAGTCCCGCGACGAATAGGTTGATTGCGAGAATGAACTGTGCGCCCGTCATAGTGCCAGCGATGCTCTCTTCGACGCGGTTAGAGCACGGAGCCCACCAAAAAGGCGTTAACGACTATCAGTGAAACCGGTCGGGAGCTACGGTTGGCTAACCATGCCCGACGGCTTCCAAGGCCGGAGGATTTCCAGCGCCGCTTCGCTCGGCCGATGTCATCGGGTCCCTGTCCCAAGCGTATGCAGGAAAACGCCCGAAGCAGCTGGCCCCGGCGTGTGCTGGTAGGAGACACGAACGCCGTCGCGGCCTCCCCTTTTTGCATGGTAGAGCGCCTCGTCGGCCCGGTCCATAAGTTCGGCTAGGCTTTCGGCGCCCGACCGGGAC
Organism: Mesorhizobium sp. KR9-304; assembly: GCF_040049215.1. NCBI lineage: Bacteria > Pseudomonadati > Pseudomonadota > Alphaproteobacteria > Hyphomicrobiales > Phyllobacteriaceae > Mesorhizobium > Mesorhizobium sp. KR9-304. The sequence goes on from NZ_JBDZDN010000001.1 coordinate 2,072,214, forward strand.
GCGATGCCGAAACTCGCCGTTGCCCTGACCTCGGGCGGCAAGCCGTCGATTGCCTCGGCGGAAAAAACGGTACGCACAGCCTCCGCGAAGAGACGTGCTGCAGCGGGGTCGGCCATCGGCAGGAGCACCGCGAACTCCTCGCCGCCCAGCCGCCCGGCGATGGCGCGGGTGCCGGCGGCGGTCCGCAGACGCGCCGCGAATTCGGCGATGACGCGGTCCCCGGCGGCGTGCCCGTGCCGGTCATTCAGCGCCTTGAACCGATCCAGGTCGGCGACGACCAGCGAGACCGGCAGCCTCGATGGCGCGCACATCTCGAGCAGAGCCGACGCCCTCGTCTCGAAGCCGCGCCGGTTGAGCAGTCCCGAAAGCGGATCGGTCAGCGATTCCGACCGCAGCTTGTGCATCATCGCCAGCGCCTCGTCCGTGAAAAGCGAGAGCGCAATCAGCAACGAGAACACTGCATGCGACAGCACGGCGGTCGTCCAGTAGAACGAGGTATAGAAGCCGTCATAGCTGTCGTACGGCCCGTAAAGCGCCATGGCGAGCACCGGGCGGACAAGGAAATTGACGGCGGAAAGCAGCGCAAGCGCGATCATCATGTTCTTGACCGCGCCCCGTTCGGGCAAGCTCCTGAGTTCCGCCGCCACGACCAGGCTTATGCCCCCAAAGGCAAAATTGATCGCGAATACGCGCCAGGTCAGGTCAGGCTCGACGAACATGAACCACGAGAAGGCGGCAATGCCTCCAGCGCCAAGCAGGCCGATCTGGCCCCATGGAGGCTGGCGCCCACACCGCGCGATGATTGCACCGGCCAAAGCGAAGACAGCTATTGTGAACGAGAGACAGGACAGCAGCCGGCTGACCGGCAAGCCGACAGGCAGGACGAAATATTGCAGCAGGAAGCCGACGGCCGAGCCGCCATAGGCGACGGCGACCATCGCGAGATGGAAGCGTTGCCTCCGGTAAAGCCAAAGGAGAAAGAATGCCGCGGCCAGCGTCAATGCGATCGCCGGGTTCAGCAGCGCTATGAAAAGTTTGTCGTCCAATAAGCCGCTGCCCCGTTGCGGTTTGAACCCGACACTTAGCGCCGAGGCACAAAAATACCGTTAAGGTTGGTTCCCTGGTTTGATAATGTCGCTTCCTGATTTGAAGCAAGCGGGGAGCGGAACCGCACATCCGCTGCCGCGTTCCCGGACGTGCAAAAGGAGACTGTCAGATGGCCGATACCATAATGCTCACCGACCACGAGGCGGTCCGCGACTGGGCCGCCGCGCGCGCGGGCTTTCCGGCCATAGTCGACATCTCGCCGGCCGGCGGGACGCAGCCGATGCTGCGCCTGGTGTTCGACCAGGCGGCCTATCAGGATCAGGATCGCGCGGAGCGGGCCGCGAATTCGGGTGGTTACGACCTAGTCGAGTGGAGCGAATGGTTCAAGATATTCGATGAACAGATGCTCGCGCTGGTGGTGCCGAAGGATGTTCCGGGACTCCGCGACAGTTTTCACGAGATCGTACGCAGGCCCGGCTGATCCCAGAATAAAGCGCCCGCAATTGCTCGCGGGCGCTGCTCAAAACAGATATCTTCGGGCTGCTATTTCCAGTCCCGTATGTCGACGAAATGGCCGGCGATCGCCGCCGCTGCCGCCATCGCCGGCGACACCAGATGCGTACGGCCCTTGAAGCCCTGACGGCCTTCGAAATTGCGGTTCGAGGTCGAGGCGCAGCGTTCGTGCGGCTTCAGCCGGTCGTCGTTCATGGCGAGGCACATCGAGCAGCCCGGCTCGCGCCAGTCGAAGCCCGCCTCGATGAAGATCTTGTCGAGGCCTTCCTTCTCGGCCTGCTCCTTCACCAGGCCGGAGCCCGGTACGATCATCGCATCGACAGTCGGCGCGACCTTCTTGCCTTCGACCACCTTGGCGGCGGCGCGCAGGTCTTCGATGCGCCCGTTGGTGCAGGAGCCGATGAAGACGCGGTCGATCGCGATGTCCGTTATCTTCGTACCAGGCTCAAGGCCCATATAGTCGAGCGCGCGTTTCTTGGAGTTGCGCTTGTTCTCGTCGTCGATCATGTCCGGGTCCGGCACCTCGCCGGTCACCGAAACGACGTCTTCGGGCGACGAACCCCAGGTCACGATAGGTGGCAGCTTCGCCGCGTCGAGCACCACCACCTTGTCGAAATGCGCGCCCTCGTCCGTCTTCAGCGTCTGCCAGTAGTCCATCGCCATGTCCCAAGCCTTGCCCTTCGGTGCGCGCGGCTTGTCCTTGACATAGGCGAAGGTCGTCTCGTCGGGCGCGATCAGGCCGGCGCGCGCGCCGCCTTCGATCGACATATTGCAGATCGTCATGCGGCCTTCCATCGACAGCGCGCGGATCGCCTCGCCCGCATATTCGATGACGTAGCCGGTGCCGCCCGCCGTGCCGATCTCGCCAATGATGGCGAGGATGATATCCTTGGCGGTGACGCCCTCCGGCAGCTTGCCGTCGACGCGCACCAGCATGTTCTTGGCCTTGCGCTGGATCAGCGTCTGCGTGGCCAGCACATGCTCGACCTCCGACGTGCCGATGCCGTGCGCCAGCGCGCCGAACGCGCCATGCGTCGACGTATGGCTGTCGCCGCAGACGATCGTCATGCCAGGAAGAGTAAAGCCCTGCTCGGGGCCGATGATGTGGACGATGCCCTGGCGGCGATCCTTCTCGGAATAATATTCGACCCCGAAATCGGCGGCGTTCTGGGCCAGCGCCGCGATCTGGATGCGGCTTTCCTCGTTCCTGTTGATGCCGAGCTTGCGGTCCGACGACGTCGGCACGTTGTGGTCGACCACGGCCAGCGTCTTTTCCGGATGGCTGACCTTGCGGCCGGTCATGCGCAGGCCTTCGAAGGCCTGCGGGCTCGTCACCTCGTGCACGAGGTGACGGTCGATGTAGAGCAGGCATGTGCCGTCGGGGTCGCGCTGGACGACATGGTCGTCGAATATCTTGTCGTAGAGGGTGCGCGGTGCGCTCATGTGCGTAAATCCGTCGATGTGAAGCAGGCGTGGGTGGTCCCGGCGGCGCCGGAGCGGTCAGCCCTGCCGAAGCCGGCTGGTGGGCGCGCCCGTGATGCGCGCACAGAACCGCGCCGGCAGGCGCTTCCTGTCCTGCAGCACGAAGCCCTTGTAGGCCGGATCGCCAAACAGCTCTTCCATGGCGAGGCTCATATCAAGCTTTTCGGATTGCAGCAATCGCGCCGGCAAATGCCGTGCCCGACCGGAGAGCACTATCCTGCCGGCTTTGCTTCTTGCGGCGGCTTGTCGCCCTTGGCCTCGGCGCGTTTGCGTGTCGCGTCCCCTCCGCCTTCCATCTTGGTCACGAAAACGAAGAGCGATCCGAGCACGACCAGCGCCAGCAACGTGGAGAACAATGCGATCTGCCAGAGTCCCAGCCCGCAGGCGGCCCCGATCGCGCCGGCGAGCCACATGCCCGCACCCGTGGTCAGCCCATGCACCTCGCCACGCGTGAAGATGACGACGCCGGCGGCGAGGAACGCCACGCCCGCCGTCACCGCCTCGACGACGCGGACAGGGTCGACCTTGACCGCGTCGCCCAGCGCATCCGCGGTAAACATCGGCGCGTGGACGATCTCGATGGTCAGGATGGCGAAGGTCGCCGCCGCGACGCAGACGAGTATATGCGTGCGCAAACCGGCCGGGCGGTTGCGCCATTCCCGCTCGAAGCCGATCGCCGCGCCGAAGATCGTCGCAAGCAGCAGCCTCGCCGCCACCACCTGAAATGGCGTATAGGTCGGGTGGCCGAATTCCTCAGCAAGCTGTTCCATAGTCGCCCGTCAGATACCAACCGGCCAGAACGCGCGATTTTGGTCTCGGTTCCGAGGGCGGAAGAAAAGTCGGCCGAAGTTCCGCGTTGCAAAAGCGCGAAGGTTGCCAACCTCCGCGCTACGGGATCGGCGGCTCAGCCGAGCTTGGCCTCGAGCGACACGTTGATCGCGCCGAGAGCCTTGGACACCGGGCAACCGGCCTTGGCCTTGTCGGCCAGTTCCTTGAATTTCGCGGCATCGATGCCCGGCACGGTGCCGACAACAGTCAACGCGCTGCCGGTGATGCCGGTACCCGGCACCAGTGTCACCACCGCCTTGGCGTCGAGCTTTTGGGCCGGCGTGCCGTTCTCGGCCAGAAAATGCGACAGCTGCATGGCGAAGCAGCCGGCGTGCGCCGCGGCGAGCAACTCTTCCGGATTGGTGCCGGATTTGCCGCTCTCGTCCTCGAACCGGCCCTTGAAGGAATAGGCGACACTCTTGAGCGCGCCGCTCTGCGTGTCGAGGCTGCCTTTGCCTTCCTTAAGCGTGCCTTGCCAGACGGCAGTTGCGTGACGATCCATGATGTTCTCCTGATTGAAACGGTGGGCCTGACGGGGAACCCGCGGCGCGGCCCCACTATAGAACGGGAGACGGCAAAGCTTCGACTCCCAAAGCGCGAAAAATTCCGCGTGCAAAAATGTCGGATTTGCGTCCCTGCGCCCGTCCTCCGCTCGGCCGCGGCGTTGTGGCCTATGGAGAGCGACAACATGGATATTCTGTTTTGCGCAGGGTGGCGGAAGCCCCTTCGTGGGTCCGGATCACACCGATTGTATCCGTCCTGGGGGGAACCGTCCGGGTTGAACCGCCTGATGCTGGCTCTCGCCGTCATCGCCGCTATCGTGGGCCTGCTCGGCCTCGCATCAACGACGGCTGCGGACGCCCGCGCCATCGCCTCGGCATCAAGCCATCAGGGAGAACTGCCATGAACTATGTCTGCCTCGTCTATGGTGAAGAACGCCATATCCATGCGCTGAGCAAGGAAGGGCTGGCTGAGTTGGACCGCCGCTCGGTCGCCTACGACAAGTCCATCGAGAAGGCGGGCAAGCTGGTCACCGCCCAGGCGCTGCAATCGGTGAAGACTTCCAGGACCGTGCGAAAGCGCAAAGGCAAGGTCGTCGTGACGGACGGACCCTTCGCCGAAACCAAGGAGCAGCTTCTCGGCTTCGTCATGCTGCAGGCCGAGAGCCTGGAGGAAGCGCTTGAGCTCGCCGGCGGAATACCGATCGCCGAATTCGGCACGATCGAGGTTCGCGCCGTCTATGACGTACCGGGGCTGTAGACCTACTATATCGCTTCGCCCTTGAGCAGCCTGGGCGTGTCGGCGGCCAGCCCTGAAGCCTGGCGAATGAAGAATTCCTTCAGCTGCGGCATACGGTCGACGAGGCCGAGCCCGATGTCTCGCAATTGCCTGAGCGGCCCGAAATCGTTGGAGAACAGCCGGTTCAGCACGTCGGTGGTAATGCCCATCCGCACTGTGTCAAAGCGCCGCCACTGCTGGTAGCGTTCGAGCACGTCGAGCGTGCCGATGTCCTGGCCGAGCCGATCCGCCTCGACGATCGTCTCGGCCAGGGCCGCTGCGTCCCTGAAGCCTAGGTTCAGGCCTTGCCCGGCAATCGGATGTATCCCGTGCGCTGCATCGCCGACCAGCGCAAAACGATGCGCGACGAAGGCGCGGGCCAGCGTCAGCCCGAGCGGCCACGCGCGCGGCTTTCCCTCAACCGCGATTTCGCCAAGCCTCAGCCCGAAGCGCTGCTCGAGTTCCACCTCGAACACGAGTTCGTCGCCTGCCACCAGCTTCTCGGCATCCGCGGTGCGCTCGGTCCATACGATCGAGGAACGGTTCGCGCCGTCCTTGTCCGGTTTAAGCGGCAGGATGGCGAAGGGGCCTGCCGGCAAGAAATGCTCCTCGGCGCGGCCGTTGTGCGGGCGCTCGTGCCTCACCGTGCAGACGATGCCGGACTGGCCGTATTCCCACGTCACCGTCTTGATGCCGGCCATGTCGCGCAGCTTCGATTTCACGCCGTCGGCAGCGACAAGCAGCCGCGTCTCAATGGAGACGCCATCAGCCAGGTGCACTTTCGTCACCGCCGGACCCGCCTCGAAGGACGACACGGCGACGCCTTCGATGATATCGATGCCGAGTTCGCCGGCGCGCCGGCGCAGTGCGCCGTTCAGCGCAGTGTTGGCGACCATGTGGGCGAACGGTTCGCCTGGCGCCACTTCGCCGTCGAAAGTGAGGAACACCGGCCGCGCCGGATCGGAGGTGCGCGAATCCGTGACGATCATTTCGGTCATAGCCTGCGCCTGCGGCGCGATCTCATCCCAGCAGCCCAGCCGGTCGAGCATGCGAGACGCTGCGGCGGCTATCGCCGACGCCCGCGTATCCTTCTCCCACACTCCGGCGGGCGCGGCGTCGACGACCGCAACTGCCAGGCTCGGGCGCGCCTGTTTCAGCGAAACCGCGGTCGCGAGGCCGACATAGCCCGCTCCCGCGACCAATATGTCGAGGGGCCTGTCCGATAAGTCATCCATCTTCGCCATCTGCTTCCCCGAACGCAATGCGCGCCTGAACGCCCGACTTGACTTGCCCCATCACTTTGACGGAAACCGGCCCGCACCTAAGCTGTTCCACGAAGGGCGCTAGATAATGACGGCTGCCATGCAGGAGCTTCTCGCCATTCTCGACCTCGAACGGCTGGAGCACAATCTGTTTCGTGGTCGCAGCCCGAAGGTCGACTGGCAGCGCGTCTTCGGCGGCCAGACCATTGCCCAGGCGCTGGTCGCCGCCCAGCGCACGGTCGAGCCGGACCGCCACGTGCATTCGCTGCACGGCTATTTCATGCGTCCCGGCGACACTCAGGTGCCGATCGTCTACGAGGTCGACCGCATCCGTGACGGCGGCAGCTTCACCACGCGGCGCGTCGTGGCCATCCAGCACGGCCAGGCGATCTTCTCGCTCGAAGCCTCGTTCCAGGGCGAAGAAGGGGGGCTCGAGCACCAGGTGCCGATGCCGCACGACGCGCCCGCTCCCGACACGCTGCTCGACCAACGGCAGCTGATCGGCCAGTTCGGAGATGCCGTGCCGCTCGGCATCAGACGCTACTGGGACCGCGACCGCCCGATCGAGATGAAGCCCGTCATGCTGAAGCACTATACCAGCCGCGAGAAGCTCGAGCCGCGCCAGAACATCTGGATCCGCACCACCGGCCCGGTTCCGGCCGACCGCGCGATCCAGGCCGCCGTTCTTGCCTATCTCTCGGACATGACGCTGCTGGACACCTCGACCTTCGCGCATGGCCGCGCCATCTTCGACCCGGACATCCAGGCCGCCAGTCTCGACCACGCCATGTGGTTCCACCGCCCGCATCAACTCGACTCCTGGCTGCTCTATACCCAGGACAGCCCCTCGACCCAAGGCGGCCGCGGCTTCACCAGGGGCACGATCTATGCCGAGGACGGCACGCTGATCGCTTCTGTTGCACAGGAAGGGCTGATCCGGCTGCGGCACCCGCCTTCCCGATAGGCATTTTCCAAAAATTGCCTATTTTTTAGGCAACAAGCCCGGACCACAAGCGCCGGCTTAGCGGCGCACGACGGCAAGATCCATTCATTTACAATAGGTTAACGACCCGCTTCGGCAACTGGCACGGAGCTTGATTTGCGTTTCGCACTTGCCCGGTTCCGCGAGGTTCCCGGAAAGTCACGTGTAACGCGGGGGACCCGCAATCAGCAAAGGGTGAAACCTTATGAAAATCGTGATGGCAATCATCAAGCCGTTCAAGCTGGACGAGGTGCGCGAAGCGCTCACCGCGGTCGGCATCCAGGGCCTGACCGTCACCGAAGTCAAAGGCTACGGGCGTCAGAAGGGGCACACGGAAATCTACCGTGGCGCGGAATATGCCGTCAGCTTCCTGCCGAAGATCAAGATCGAAGTGGCCGTCGCCACCGACATCGTCGACAAGGCCGTCGAAGCGATCGTCGGAGCCGCCAAGACAGGACAGATCGGCGACGGGAAGGTCTTCGTCTTCCCGCTCGACCACGCGGTGCGCATCCGCACCGGCGAAACCGACACCGACGCGCTGTAAAGCGGGCCAATTCCCAGTTCCATGGAGATTTCAATGAACATTCCATCAAGTCTTAAGACCGCGGCCCGCACCGCGCTCACCGGAGCGCTGGTATTCGGTGCAATCGGAGTTGTTTCGGCCTTCGCCCAGGAAACTGCTCCCGCCGCCGCCGAAGCCGCCCCCGCGGTCGCCGCGGCTCCCGTGCCTGACAAAGGCGACACCACATGGATGCTCGTCTCGACCATCCTCGTGATCCTGATGACGCTGCCCGGCCTCGCCCTTTTCTACGGCGGCCTTGTACGCGCCAAGAACATGCTTTCGGTGCTGATGCAGGTGCTGATTGGCTTTTCGCTGATCTCGATACTCTGGGTGGTCTACGGCTATTCGCTCGCCTTCACCGATGGCGGCGGGATGAACACCTTCGTTGGCGGCTTCTCGAAGCTCTTCCTCGCCGGCGTGAACCCCGGCACGGTCGTCGAGACCTTCTCGCGCGGCGTCGTCATTCCGGAACTGACCTTCGTCATCTTCCAGTTGACCTTTGCTGCCATCACCCCGGCGCTGATCATCGGCGCGATCGCCGAACGCACCAAATTCTCCGCGGTGCTGTTCTTCATCGTGCTGTGGTTCACTTTCTCCTACCTGCCGATGGCCCACATGGTCTGGTGGTGGGCCGGTCCGGAATTCGCGGCCACGCATACGGCTGACGAAACCATCGCCATCTCCGGCCTTATCTGGGGCTTCGGCGCGCTCGACTTCGCCGGCGGCACGGTCGTTCACATCAATGCCGGCGTTGCCGGCCTCGTCGCCGCCATCATGGTCGGCCCGCGCATCGGCCACCTGAAGGAGAACATGGCTCCGCACAACCTTGTCTTCACCCTCATCGGCGCTGCGCTGCTCTGGGTCGGCTGGTTCGGCTTCAACGCCGGCTCCAACCTGGAAGCCAACGGCTATGCAGCCATCGCCGTGCTCAACACGATCGTGGCCACCGCTGCCGCGGCGCTTACCTGGAGCCTGCTCGAATACCTCACCCGCGGTCACGCCAGCCTGCTCGGCGCGGCGTCCGGCGCGGTTGCCGGCCTCGTGGCGGTCACCCCGGCTGCCGGCTTCGCCGGCCCCTTCGGCGCGATCATCATCGGCATCGTCGCCGGCGCAGTCTGCCTCTGGGCGGTTGTCAGCCTCAAGGCCAAGCTCAAGTATGACGACTCGCTCGACGTGTTCGGCGTTCATGCGGTTGGCGGCATCGTCGGCGCCATCCTGACCGGTGTGTTCGTCAATCCGGCGCTCGGCGGTGCTGGCGTGATCGACTACGCCATGAACGGCGGCGCCGGCGGCACGGCCGACTATGTCTTCTCCACGCAGGTGATGGCCCAGATCAAGGGCGTCCTCGTGACGGTCATCTGGACGGCGGTGGTTTCTTTCATCGCCATGATCATCGTCAAGGCGACGATCGGCCTGCGCCCGACGGAAGCCGAAGAGCGCGAGGGCCTGGACATCACGTCGCATGGCGAACGCGCCTACAACTGATCCCGTCGGGGGACATTCTCCCGCGCTTGAACCCGGCTTCGGCCGGGTTCTTTTTTGCACGCGCCCCGATTCAATTGCGGCTCGGCCGCCGTCTGCTGTTCAGGCTGGAGAACGGAACAGCCGCCTGCGTCAGTGCGCGCGGAAAATCTCGCTGGCCACGCATTTCCTGACCGGACAATACTCCATGTCAACGGTCGGCACGCCCGCCCCGCGCGCAACTTCGCCCGAGTCGCAGAACTGTTGGCCCAGCACATAACGATCGTAGATGGGCAGGCCGAGGATTCCCCGCGAACGATAGACGAGGATGACTGACCCCTCGGTACGGATCAGAGCCTGCACGGTTTCGCAGGTCACGTTGGTGACCTCGTAGCGCGACACTGCGGCAGCGTGCGATGCAACAAGGGACATCGCCGCGGCGATCAGGTATTTTTTCATAGGCACTCACCCGGCGGTCTACCCGGCCACTCAAGCCGGTCGGTTTCCTTCATCAATCATAGCCGCCTTGCCGCGGCCTGTCGCGGCCCGCCTTTATGCGAACACACTCGACTGCTATCCAACCTGCATCGATCGCAGGCGATGGAAATATCCCTCGGGATACGAGGTGAGGTTTTCATCGGGGTGCGATTGTATTCGATCCGATCGACGGCGTGCCGACCATGAATGGACCGGCGGCAGGCAGAAGGTCTCGGAGACAAGAGGAAGCGGGCCGCGGTCCGCTTTTTTTGTGCCTGCCGATAAGCCTTGTTGCGAACGCAATCGACTGATAGGAGGGTGACATCGTGATTTGGGCCGATATGGCTCGATGCGGTGTCAGAGACTTCGACCCGCCATTTTCTCCAGATTTGCGATGGATGATGCCAGCCGCGAGCTTTGCGCGGCCCGCCCTCAACGTCGAACTGGACCTTTCAAATGCACGAGCATCGATTTGCTATTGGACAGTCGGTCCGTATGCCCAACCGGCTTGGCACGCTCAAGACTGATGATCTCCTCTTCACGGTAACCGGCAAGATGCCGGCGAGGGACAGATCGCCGCAATACCGGATCCGGAGCGAGGAGGAGCGCCACGAACGTGTGGTGACCGAAGATATGCTCGAGGCGATCGCGCAGCAGCTGGAGATGGCGGACGCCGCCGAACAGCTGTTTGCACCCAAGAAGATCACGTTGCCGAACACCAACTAAACCCCCGACGCGCATTCAGCGCCCAGACAGTTAGGATCCTTATGCAGGTTCTCGTCAGAGACAACAATGTCGACCAGGCTCTCCGCGTGCTGAAGAAGAAGATGCAGCGCGAGGGGATCATCCGCGAAATGAAGGCCCGCCGCTCCTATGAAAAGCCTTCGGAAAAGCGTGTAAGGGAAAAAGCCGAGGCCATCAGGCGCTCGCGCAAGGCTGCCCGTAAACAGGCGCAACGCGAAGGGCTGTTGCCGCCGCCCAAGCCGCGTGTGCCGCTCGCCGGCCGCAAGCCGGCGCCGGTTCGCTTCTAGCATCGGTTCGTTCCCAGTATTGCCGACGGAGTGGCGAGATGAAGTTGTTGAATCTCTGGGGCAACGTACCGAAGCGCGCGCCGTTGGCACCCTTCAAACCCATCGTCCCGCTCGGCGTCCGCAAGGACCCGAAGCCGGCGGGCGTTCCGTCGAGGGCACGCATTGCCGATACCGACGGGCGCGCCAGGCGGCGCAGCCAACTGGTCGAAGACAACCGACTGCGTTGATCGCCGACAATTGCCCCGGCCGGCGGGACGTTATGCTTAATGCAGCCTTAACCTCCCGCCGATAGGCTCCCCTCCATATCTGCCGCAATGCGCTTTTCGCGCATGCCATCGTATGGGATTTACGGGGACCGACATGCGTTCTGGGGTTTCAGCACCGCTTGCGCTGGCCGACACGGGGCACGGGCTTCAGGCTTTCCTGCGCCGTCAGGCCGGGCGCCTGGCCGGTCTCGGGCTCTTTGCCGCGGTCGCCTTCGGCCTTGCCAGCCTCGGAACCTGGAACGTCGCGGATCCTTCCTTCAGCCACGCCACCGAGGCGCCGGTCACCAACGCAATGGGTTATCCGGGTGCGGTCTTTTCCGACCTTGCGATACAATTTTTCGGCCTGTCGTCGGTCGCCGCGCTGGCGCCTGCCGTGATCTGGGGATTCTTCTTCGTCACCGCCCGGGGCGTCGACAATCTGCCCAAGCGAGCCGCTGCCTGGCTCGGTTCGGCGCTGCTCTTCGCGGCTATAGCCGCTTGCACCGCGCCGCCTGAAACCTGGCCGCTGCCAACGGGCCTCGGCGGCGTCTTCGGCGACATGGTGCTGAGGGTGCCGACTTTCGTCACCGGCGGCGGTTATCCGACCGGCCTTCTGGCGACTGTGCTGGCGATATTGTTCGTAGCGCCCGCCCTTTACCTTTTCGCCTATGGCGCAGGTCTCCACGCGCGCAAGAACGGCTTTGCCGTCATGGCCCCCTCGAAGCCGAAGCAGACGGTCGGGGAGGGGGTGGCATTCGACGAAGACGACGACGAGGAAGACGGCGGCGTTCTGGCGCTCGGCGCAATCACCCACTGGTGGTTGTCGGCGCGCGCCTTTGTCCGGCGCACGGCCGCGAAATATCGCAGCCACGAGTTCGAAATCGACGACCGCGACCGGGCAAGCGGCTGGCGCCGCGCCGCCGAACGCGTCGAGCACGCGGAGCGCGCCGAAGCCCGCGTCAGCGCCGACGGCCGCGCCCGTGTCGAGCCGCAGTTTTTCGCCGCCATGGTGTCCGATCGCACGGAAACCGTCGATCCGGTCGATGTCGACGACGATTTCGGCGCCGAGGACGACGAACGCGGTGAGCCGCGCCTTTCGCCGTCCGCCGCCCAGGTACGCGGCTTCCGCTCGGATGCCGCGACCCGGGTTGAGGCTCCGGCGCCGCGGCCGGCCCCCGGCGCCCGCGTCCAGCGCGAGGCGCAGACCTCGCTCATCGGTTCGTCGAAATTCGAGATGCCGACGCTGCATTTCCTCAGCGAGCCGAAGAACATCGTCCGCGACAATTCGGTTTCCAAGGATGCGCTAGAACAGAACGCCCGGCTACTGGAAGGCGTGCTGGAGGATTTCGGCGTCAAGGGCGAGATCATCCATGTGCGCCCCGGCCCTGTCGTTACGCTATACGAACTGGAACCCGCGCCCGGTATCAAGTCTTCCCGCGTCATCGGCCTTGCCGACGACATCGCCCGCTCGATGAGTGCGATCGCCGCGCGCGTCGCCGTCGTGCCTGGCCGCAACGCCATCGGCATCGAGCTGCCCAACGCGCGCCGCGAGACAGTCTTTCTGCGCGAAATCCTCGCCAGCCGCGATTTCGAGACGACCAAGGCGAAGCTGGCGCTGGCTCTTGGCAAGTCAATCAACGGCGAGGCCGTCATCGTCGACATCGCCAAAATGCCGCACGTGCTGGTCGCCGGCACCACCGGCTCGGGCAAGTCGGTCGCCATCAACACGATGATCCTGTCGCTGCTCTACCGCATGACGCCAGCCGAATGCCGCTTGATCATGATCGACCCGAAGATGCTTGAGCTCTCCGTCTATGACGGCATCCCGCATCTGCTGACCCCCGTCGTCACGGATCCCAAGAAGGCCGTGGTGGCGCTGAAGTGGACCGTCCGCGAGATGGAGGACCGCTACCGCAAGATGTCGAAGGTCGGCGTGCGCAACATCGACGGCTTCAACGCGCGCGTTGCCCAGGCGGAAAAGAAAGGGGAGCGCATTTCCCGCACCGTGCAGGTGGGTTTCGACCGCCAGACCGGCGAGGCGATCTACGAGACCGAAAACCTCGACCTCGAGCCGATGCCTTTCATCGTCGTCATCATCGACGAGATGGCGGACCTGATGATGGTCGCCGGCAAGGACATCGAGGGCGCCGTGCAGCGCCTCGCCCAGATGGCGCGTGCCGCCGGCATCCACGTCATAATGGCGACACAGCGCCCGTCGGTCGACGTCATCACCGGCACAATCAAGGCGAACTTCCCGACTCGTATCTCCTTCCAGGTCACCTCCAAGATCGACAGCCGCACCATCCTTGGCGAGCAGGGCGCCGAGCAGCTGCTCGGCATGGGCGACATGCTTTACATGGCCGGCGGCGGCCGCATCCAGCGCGTCCACGGCCCGTTCGTGTCCGACGACGAGGTCGAGAAGGTCGTCGCACATCTCAAGCTCCAGGGCGTGCCCGAATATCTCGACGCCATTACCGAGGACGACGAAGACGATGACGAGGAGCCGTCGGGCAAGGGCGGCGGCAGCGTGTCCGGCGTTTTCGACGAGTCCGACGATCCATATGATCAGGCTGTTGCGATCGTGCTGCGCGACGGCAAGGCCTCGACGAGCTACATCCAGCGCCGGCTCGGCATAGGCTACAATCGCGCCGCCTCGATCATCGAAAAGATGGAGAAGGAGGGAATTGTCGGCCCGGCCAACCATGCCGGCAAGCGCGAAATCCTGGTTCCGACCGAGGAAGACAAGCTCTGAATCGCAGGATGCCGCGGTTTTTTGGAACTTCGCGCTCTGTTTCGGGTTTTGCAGGCATTCCGCATGCGGCCATGGATCGCCCAACTTAGGCCCCACTGCGCGCCTACCTATCCGCATCGACACGACCAATACGAAAGTGACGACTGGCATGAACACCCGTTATCCAACCGAGACATCCCGCGCCCGGCGCCGCGGCCTGTTGCGGCTTGCGGTCGGCGCCTTCGGCGTGGCCGCCCTGGCTGCCGTTTACGGCCTCGGCTTCGCCGGCCCGGCGACCGCCGCATCCGACACCGCCCAGAAGATCGCTGACCACTTCTCAACCGTCGCGACGATGAGTGGCGAATTCGTTCAGTTTGGCCCGCGCGGCGAGCAGACCGGCGGCAAATTCTACATCCAGCGTCCCGGTAAGATACGCTTCAACTACGAGCCGCCGTCCGGCTACAAGGTCATATCCGACGGCAAGTCGGTCGTGATCGACAACAGCAAGCTGAACACGATGGACCTTTACCCGCTGTCGAAGACGCCGCTGAAGCTGCTGCTCGACGAGCGCATCGACCTTTCCGGCAAGAAGGTGAAGAGCGTTAAGGAAGAGGACGACCTCACCACCATCCAGCTCGCCGACCGCCAGTTCTTCGGCAATTCGACCATCACCATGATGTTCGACCCGAAATCCTACGATTTGCGCCAATGGACCATCACTGATCCACAAGGCAAGGACACCACTGTGATGATCTTCAACGTCAAGCAGGGTGTGAAGATCGATCAGGACCTGTTCGCGATCGACTACGACCGCAACTACAAGCTCAACAAGCCCGGTACCAAGAACAAGAATCGGTAGCAGTCTCTTTCGTATTGTAACGAAGGCCGCGCGATGCGCGGCCTTGCCGTTTCTGCCCTTGCCTGCCAGTTTCCGGACTTTCGATTCCCGGGCCGGACCTGCCATGCCTTTTTCCGTAGCGACCTGGAACATCAACTCGGTGCGCCTGCGCATGCCGATCGTCGAGCGTCTACTGTTGGAGCGCGCGCCTGACGTGCTGTGCCTGCAGGAGACGAAGTGCCCGGACGAGCTCTTCCCGGCCGACCGCTTCCACGCGCTCGGCTATCGCCACGTCGAGATCCACGGCCAGAAGGGCTATCACGGTGTCGCAACCATCTCGCGCCGTCCGATCGAAGTGGTCGAGCGCCGTCGCTTCTGCGAAATTGCCGACAGCCGCCACCTGTCCGTCCGGCTCGAGGCAGGAGGCAGGTCGATCCTGATCCATAATTTCTACGTGCCGGCCGGCGGCGACGAGCCCGACCCGGAAATCAACCCGAAGTTCAAGCACAAGCTTGATTTCGTGTCCGAAATGAACGCCGTCCGCGCGGACTTCGATGATGCCTCCGGCTCGATCCTCGTCGGCGACTTGAACATCGCGCCGCTGGAGCACGATGTCTGGTCGCACAAGCAGCTTTTGAACGTGGTCAGCCACACGCCGGTCGAGACCGAAGGTTTCGAGGCTATGCGCAAAGGCGGCGGCTGGGTCGACCTGATGCGGCTGAACGTGCCTCACGAGCAAAAACTCTACACCTGGTGGAGCTACCGCGCCGCCGACTGGGCTACATCCGACCGCGGCCGCCGCCTCGACCACATCTGGTCTTCCGAGAACCTCGTCTCCGGCCTTTCCGGCATCGAAATCTTGCGGGATGTCCGGGGCTGGGACCGCCCCTCCGACCACGTCCCGGTCATCGCCAGCTTCGATTTCGATTAGACCGAATTTCCCTCGACAAGGCCTGCCGGCCCATGCGGTTGACCTCGCCATCCCTTGCCGCCAGCATCGGCCGCTGGAAGTGCGGCGCCCGGCAACAGACAGGAGCATCATCCATGAACCTCAGCGGCAAGGCGACCATCGTGACCGGCGGCGCGAGTGGCATCGGCTATGCGATCGCGGAGCGCTTCGTTGCCGAAGGGGCGAAGGTCATGATCGCTGACATCGACGAGGGGCGGGGAAACAAGGCCGTCGAGGCTTTGTCGAAGCATGGCGGGGCCTTCTTCCAAAAGACCAATGTCGCCAGCCGGGCCGATGTCGACAACCTGGTTGCCGCCGCGATCGCGGCGTTCGGCCGGATCGACGTGCTGATCAACAACGCCGGCATCGTCCATGCCGCCGACTTCCTCGACCTCGCGGAGGCGGATTTCGACCGCGTGCTCGCCGTCAACCTCAAGGGATCCTTCCTGGCCGGCCAGGCCGTCGCCCGCCACATGGTCGAGCGCGTCAAGGCCGGCGAAACTCCGGGCTCGATCGTCAACATGTCGTCGGTCAACGCCGTTTTCGCAATCGCCAATCAGGTACCCTATTCCGTCTCCAAGGGCGGCATCAACCAGCTGACAAAAGTCATGTCGCTCGGCCTCGCGCCCTACGGCATCCGCGTCAATGCGATAGGTCCCGGCTCGATAATGACCGACATGTTGACGAGCGTTAACAACGACTCGGCGGCAAAGAGCCGGATTCTGTCACGCACGCCGCTCGGCCGAATCGGCGAGCCCGCCGAAATTGCCGCAATTGCGGCCTTTCTGGCCTCCGACGAGGCAAGCTATGTCACCGGCCAGACGATTTACGCCGATGGCGGCCGCCTGCCCTTGAACTATGTGGTGCCGGTCAAAAGCTGAGCTTTTCCGCAGCCGCAAAAACATCCGGAACATGCTGCCGGGTTCCTGACAGACTGCTGTCAGGAGGGGTGTGCGATAGTGCCTCCATCACAGAAGGAGGATTGTCATGACCCCGATCGCCCCCAGGCTTTATCACACGGTCCGCGGCTACGCCGGCCGGTTGAAGACGATGCACGACGAATTCCGCATGGCGCATTTCATGTATTCGCTGCCCGAGGATATCCGCAAGGATATCGGCTGGCCCGATTTCGAAGGTGGACGACTGACGCGGGGCCGCTAAATCTGGCCGCAGGAAGGAGTTCGCCATGACTGCAGCCAAGAAAATCGGTTTGGTGTTCATCGAAGGCTTCGCCGATTGGGAGTTTGGCCTCCTGTCGGCCTCGGCGGTCGAATGGTTCGGCGCGAAAGCCTTCTCGCTTACGCCGGATGGCAAGCCGGTCAAGTCGATGAGCGGTTTCAGCCTGACGCCGGATCGCAGCGCCGATCCGGCGGAAAACATGGATCTCGACGCCGTCGCCGTCATCGGCTCGGATAATTGGGCCGGAAAGAACCCGCCCGACGTCGCGACGCTTCTCCATTCCGTCAGGCAGCGTGGCGGCGTGGTCGGCGGCATCTGCGCCGGTACGCTGGCGCTCGCCCGCGCCGGCTTGTTCGCGCGGGCTTCCCACACCAGCAACGGCCGCGACTGGATCCTCGGGCACGAGCCAGGCTATGCAGGCTCCGCCAACTACCAAGACGTGCCGCACGCCGTTGCCGACGGCATCATTGTCTCGGCGCCGGGTTCGGCTCCTGGCACCTTCGCGCTCGAATTCCTGCGCGTGGTCTACCCGGACAAAGAGGCCCAGTTCGCGGAGATGCGGGCTTTATTTGGTCGCGAATATGCTGCAGCCTCCTGACAATATGCTGTCAGGAGGCTTGTGGCAGGAAGCCTACGCGGAATTCCGGTCAGGAACAGCATGAAAGATTGGAACGACAGGCTGAACACATCAGGCATCAACGGCATCAAGCCGTCGCCGCGGACGTTTTCCGATGTCGTCGAGGGCCAGCCTATGCTTGTTCCGACGGCGCGCCAGGTCGACGACTTCATCCGCTCGATCCCGGAAGGCATTCAGATGGACGTGCGTGCGCTGCGCACCGCCCTTGCGCTGGAGCACGGCGCCGAGGTTACCTGCCCGGTCACGATCGGCTATCATCTGCGCACCGTATCCGAAGCTGCGCACGAGGCCTTGGACAGGGGTGCTGCGCTCGCCGACATCACGCCTTTCTGGCGCGTGCTGTCCGGCAGGACGCCGACCACGAAGAAACTGTCATTCGGCGCGGACTTCGTCGCCGAGCAGAGAAATCGCGAAGGTTTGCAGGACTGACCCATGCGGCGAGCGGATCGGCTATTCCAGATCGTGCAGCATTTCCGCGGCGGCCGGCTGGTCACCGCGCAGAAACTCGGCGCGTGGCTCGAGGTCTCCGAGCGCACGATCTACCGCGACATAGCGGACCTGCAGTCGACCGGCGTGCCGATCGATGGAGAGGCCGGCGTCGGCTACATGATGAGGGAGGGTTTCGACCTTCCGCCGCTAATGTTCACACGTGATGAAATCGTTGCCCTTGTCGCAGGCGCCCGCATGGTCAGAGCCTTCGGCGGCGCCACCATGGCGCGCGCCGCGGAAGAGGCGCTGGTCAAGATCGGCGCGGTGCTGCCCGACGCCGAGAAGGATCGCATCGCCCGCACCGAGATTCACGCCCCGATGTGGGTGGTCAGCGACGCCGACCGCGCCCATATCGACCGCATCGAACGCGCCGTCGAAAAGCGCGAGGTGCTGACGCTGGACTATCGCGACGAGGCAGGTCGTCCATCGGCCCGCGACGTGCGCCCGCTCGGCCTGTGGTTCTGGGGCAAGGTCTGGACGCTGGTCGCCTGGTGCGAGATGCGCTCCGACTTCCGCGCCTTCCGCATCGACCGCATCGCGTCGGTCATGGTGACCGGCCGCATCTACAAGCCCGAGCGCGGCAAGCAGCTCACCGACTTCTACCGCTCGATGGAGCGCGGCGAACGCGCCGGCGACGCACCCGACCGCGCCAGCGGGTATTGAGCGGGCCAGCGGGCTACCAGCACGGCAGCGAATCGGCGATGCTGGACGGATGCAACCGCTTCCGGTAGAGGGCATGGGCTCGGGGGCCATCCGGATCGTCCGCTACGACCCGGCTTGGCCGTCGCTGTTCGGCACCATCGAACGCGAACTGATCCTTCGGCTGGGTGGCTTGCTCCGTTCGGCACACCACATCGGGAGCACGTCCGTGCCCGGTCTGGCGGCGAAACCCAAGATCGACGTCGACGCCGTGATCGAACCCGCCGCGAGGCTCGACGAGGCCGTCGCGCTGATGCGGTCCGAGCAAGGATGGGCTTTCCAAGGGGAACCCTATGGCGACGGCATGTGGACATTCACCCGTGGTCACGGGTCATGGGGCGCGCGGCTCTACCTTTGCGCGCCGGGCAGCGCCACGCATGAGAAGCGCATCCTGTTCCGCGACTGGCTGCGAACGCTCCCGGAGACGCCGAAGCCTATGAAGCTCTCAAGCGCCGCCTCTCAGTCGAGGCCGATGGCGACTGGAAGTTCTATACCGGCGGCAAAAGCGCCTTCGTTGAAGAAATCATCAGGCGGGCGAATGCACGGCTGATCTCCCCCATTGAAGGGTAGGCGGCCGGCAGTCCGGGGTGTTGGACATAGCCGCTTCGCCTTAATCGAGGGGAAAAACCTACTACTCGTCCTCGCTCTTGCCCTTCAGCGCCGACAGCTTTGCGAACACGGCATCGGCGTCGAGCTCGTCGTCCTCGCTCTTCACCTTGGGCTGCTCGGGCTGCAGCCGCTCGGTGAGCGCCGCGGGCAGCAGTGTGTCGCCGACCGGCGCGGCGGGCTCGCGGCCCTTCGAGGCGCGATTGACTTCGAGGTCGAGGTCGATCTGCGAGCAGAGGCCGAGCGTGACAGGATCCATGGGCACGAGATTGTTGGCGTTCCAATGCTTGCGGTCGCGAATCTGCTCGATCGTCGATTTCGTCGTGCCGACAAGGCGCGAGACCTGCGCGTCCTTCAGCTCCGGGTGGTTGCGGACCAGCCATAGGATCGCGTTCGGCCGGTCCTGCCGCTTCGACAGAGGCGTGTAGCGCGGCGCCTTGCGCTTCGAGTCCGGCACGCGGACCTTCGGGTCCGACAGCTGCAGGCGGTGGTTCTTGTCGGCGACGCCCCTGGCGATCTCCTCGCGCGTCAGCTGGCCGGTCATGATCGGGTCCATGCCCTTGATGCCCTGCGCGGACTCGCCGTCGGCGATCGCCTTGACCTCAAGCGGATGCAGGCCGCAGAATTGCGCGATCTGCTCGAAGGAGAGCGCGGTGTTGTCGACCAGCCAGACCGCGGTCGCCTTGGGCATCAGAAGCGTATTCGCCATCGCTAAATATCCTCTCGTTCGCCCGCGTCCCTGTCGCGGGCGGTGGTCAGACCACCGAATTTTTGGGGAAATCGGGGCGTATATAGCGGTGTTCGCCGCCGGGGGCAAGAATCTTCGCTATGCCCCGGTTCGTGTCATTGAATTGTCACGGCCGTGTCATCCGCCTGAAATAGCGGCGTCCCAAAGCATGGCTTCTTCTAATCTCGAGGGAGACGCCGCCATGCCGCGCCAATCGACACTCTTCGCTCTTACCGCAGCGCTTGCTGCCTCCGTTTCGTTGCCGGCCCATGCCGACATGATGTTCAACCGCATCGCGAGCTTCGCGGTGGCGGAAAACCTGCCTGCCGACATCGAGAAGACCACGCCGACCTCCTCCGAGATCATAACGGCGAGCGAAGACGGCATGACGCTCGTCTATTCCGACAGCCCGCTCGGCGCGGTCGGCTTCATAGACATCACCGATCCTAGGGCACCCAAGGCCGGCGGCATCGTCAAGATCGACGGCGAGCCGACCTCCGTCACCGTCGCCGGCGACAAGGCGCTTGCCGGCGTAAACACCTCTGAAAGCTACACCAGCCCGTCGGGCAATCTCACGGTCATAGATATCGCCTCCAAGGCGATCGAAAGCTCCTGCGACCTCGGCGGCCAGCCGGACTCGGTCGCGCTCAGCGCCGACAAGAGCTTCCTCGCCGTCGCCATCGAGAACGAGCGCGACGAGGATCTGAACGACGGCGTCATCCCGCAGATGCCGTCCGGCAATCTGAAGATCGTGCCGCTCGCCGCCGGTGTGCCGGATTGCGGCGCCATCAAGACGGTCGAGCTCACCGGCCTCGCGGCGATTGCTCCGGAGGACGCCGAGGTCGAGTTTGTCGACGTCAACAGCCAGGGCGAGATCGTCGTCACGCTGCAGGAGAACAATCACATCGCCATCGTCAACGGCAAGACCGGCGAGATCGTCTCCAACTTCTCCGCCGGCTCCGTCACGCTCGACGGGATCGACACCAAGAAGGACGGCAAGCTCTCCTTCACCGGCAAGATGGAAAACGTCCTGCGCGAACCCGACTCCGCAAAATGGCTCGACGACAACCGTTTCGTCGTCGCCAACGAAGGCGATTATGAAGGCGGGGCGCGCGGCTTCACCATCTTCTCCCGGAACGGCGAGGTGCTCTACGAGTCCGGCCCGTCGTTCGAATACGAGGTGGCGAATCTCGGCCACTATCCGGAGCACCGCAACAAGAAGGGCGTCGAGCCCGAGGGCCTGGCCACCGGCGCCTTCGGCGAGGACAAGCTGATCTTCGTCGGTTCCGAGCGCGGCTCTCTGGTCGGCGTCTACAAGGACACCGGGGCTGCCCCGGAACTTCTGCAGATACTGCCTTCGGGCATCGGCCCGGAAGGCCTGATCTCCATCCCCGCGCGCAATCTCCTCGTCACCGCCAACGAGACCGATCTCGTCGAAGACAACCTCGCCCGCTCTCATGTCATGATCTATGAGCGCGCCGAAGGCCCGGCCGTCTACCCGATGATCACGGCCAAGCTGACCGACGAAGGCACGCCGCTCGGCTGGGGCGCGCTATCCGCACTGGCCGTGGGCGACCAGGCCGGCAAGCTGTTCGCCGCCTCGGATTCGGTCTATTCGGCCCAGCCTTCGATCTTCACGATCGACGCCACCCAGACCCCGGCGCTCATCACCGGCAAGCTCGTGGTGACCCGCAACGGCGACCCGGCGCAGAAGATCGACATCGAAGGTCTCGTGGCCGACGGCGAAGGCGGCCTCTGGATCGCCAATGAAGGCGATGCGGCGAAGCTCGTCCCGCACGCTCTGCTCCACGTCAACGACAAGGGCGAGATCAAGCAGGAAATCGGCTTCCCCGTCGAGCTTCTCGCCGGCCAGACCCGCTTCGGCCTCGAAGGCATCACCACCATCGGCGAAGGCGACGACCTGACGCTGGTCATGGCCGTGCAGCGCGAATGGGGTGACGACCCCAAGGGCCAGACCAAGCTTTTGGCCTACAAGCCGAAGGCCAAGGAATGGTCGGCGGTGCGTTATCCGCTCGAAGCCGCCGAGGCCGGCTGGATGGGCCTGTCGGAGATCACCGCCTATGACGGCAAGCTCTACGTCATCGAGCGCGACAACCAGATCGGCGCCAACGCCAAGGTGAAACGCCTCTACTCCGTCTCGCTCGACGCCTTCAAGCCGGCCAAGCTCGGTGGCGACCTGCCCCTCGTCGAGAAGACGCTGGTGCGCGACCTGCTCGCCGACCTCAAGTCCGCGACCAACGGCTATGTCGTCGACAAGGTCGAGGGCTTCACGATCGACAAGAACGGCGAAGCCTTCGTGGTCACCGACAATGACGGCGTGGACGACTCTTCCGGCGAGACACTGTTCATTCGCCTCGGCAACATCAGCGCCGTGAACTGATCTCCGGCAATCGCTGCCTCAAGAGCCGCAAGCCTGCTTGCGGCTCATTTCACTCGCCCGCGCGGGGATCGCATAATGACTGTCATGTCCGCGTCTTCGCCGCCTCATCGAGAACCCAGCCGCGGAAGGCGATGATGCGCGGGTCGTCGGCCGCGCTTTGCGGGTAGACGAGGAAATAGCCGAATTCGGGCGCCATCCTGACGCCGAGCTCGAAGGGCTGCACCAGCCGCCCCTCGGAGAGATCGTGCGCGACCATGGCGAAATCGGCGAGCGCCACCGCGCTGCCGTCGATCGCCGCCTGGATCGCGTCGGACGAGGTGCCGAAGACCATTGTGCGGCTGTCGTCGAAATCGTCGACGCCGGCTGCCGCCATCCACATACGCCAGTTCGGCCAGGTGACGCCACGGCGCGACCATTCGATGTGAACGAGCCGGTGGCTGAAGAGATCGCGCGGCGTCGTTAGCGGCGGGCCGTTGCGCAGAAGCGCAGGGCTGCAGACCGGGACGATGACGTTGTCGAACAGCCGATCGGCGGCGAGACCGGGATATTTGCCGGCGCCGAAGCGGATGCCGACATCGACGTCGTCGCGGTCGAAGTCGCGCACTTCGTAGGAAATGTCGAAGCGCAGCTCGATGTCGGGGCGGATGGCGCGAAAACCGTCGATACGCCGCATCAGCCATTTGGCCGCGAAATGCGCGTCCGCCGTTACCTTGAGCAGTGACTGCCCGCGCGCCAGCTTTTGCGCGCGCGACACGGCTCGGTTCAAGAGGTCTATGGCGTCGGCCGAGGCTTCGGAAAGGACGGCGCCTGCCTCGGTCAGTCGCACCGTACGGCTGGTGCGGGCAAAAAGCGCCAAGCCGAGCTGATCTTCGAATTCCTTGATCTGATGGCTTACCGCCGCCGGGGTCAGGCCGAGTTCGTCGGCGGCGCGTGTGAAATTCAGGTGCCGGGCCGCCGCTTCCAACGTCCTCAAGGCACGGGTACCGGGCACGAAACGGACCATCATCTTCAAGGAAAGTTTGACGATCCTGTGAAAACTACTCGTTTCCCCATTTACTTTCAATGGATGAAGGTAGTTTCAGCCAAGAAATCATCAAACCGGATTTTTGCTCCGGAGAAGTTGGAACGTCCATGTCCATCGTCATTGACCCCAGCCGCCCAGGCACTTTGCGGCAGGCCACGGACTGGCTTCGCCAGGCAAGAGTTGCGCTTGCCCAGCCCGGTGCTCGAGTATCCGGCATGTCCGATCAGGAATTGCGGGATATCGGCCTGAAGCCCCGCTCGCTTACCAGCACCGTGTATCGGGAGATCGGCAAGACCGGGCTTGTCGACTTCGGCTGGCGTCTCGGGAGATAAGGCTGCAGCGATCTGACGGAAGGCTGCGACGAACTCCCTCTCCGTCAATCCCTGCAGAACTCACCGCCTCTCCCGCACCTGATGCGCGGAGAGGCGGCTTTTTGATTTCTACCGCAACACCTGCAAAATCGTGCGGTCGGAGAGGAAGGGCAGAAGCCTAGCCATGACCTTTGCCGTAACCGCCACGCAGCCCTGCGTCGGCGTGAAGCCCGGCCGCGCGAGGTGGAAGAAGATGGCGCTGCCGCGGCCGCGGCGGCGTGGCGCAATGTTCCAGTCGAGCACCAGGCAGTAATCGTAGAGCCTGTCGGCCCTGCGCATCGTCTCATGGCTTGCGCCATAAGGGATTTTCACCGGCCTGTTGTAGTTGCGGTCGTCGGACACCTCGCACCAGCCCAGATCCGCCTGGATTGGCGTCATCGCAAGTCTTGTGCGGCGGGCGGCGACGTGGTCGCCGCGAAAATAACCTGACAGGATTCGCATCGAGGCGAGCGGCGTTGCGCCGTCGCCCTCGCGCTTGTTGGCCGAGATTCCACCGCGCCCGAGCGCGCAGGCAAACACTGTTCTGCCGGCGGCGAGCAGGCCCTGCGTGGGGTTGCCCGGCCGTGCGCGCACGGTCAGCCGGGTAATGCCCCGCCTGTTTTTGCCCCATTGGGCCGGGCCGGGCCGGTTTTTTGCATTGTTGGCCTTACACTTATGTTTTTTCTTGTATGATCGTGACATAGACAAATCGCTCGGCCCAGGATTCCCTGACGTTCCCCATAATCGGGCAAGGGTCAACCGATAACCGGCTATCGATGGACTGAAGCATGACGTCTCGCACCATCCTTATTGTCGACGACGACGATGACCTGCGTTCGACGCTGGTCGAGCAGTTGTCGCTCTACAAGGAATTCGAGGTGTTGCAGGAGGCAACCGCCGGCAAGGGCGTTGCGACAGCTCGGGGCGGCGCTGTCGATCTGCTGATCATGGATGTCGGCCTTCCCGACATGGATGGACGCGAGGCCGTGAAACTGTTGCGCAAGGGCGGCTACAAGGCGCCGATCATCATGCTGACCGGCCAGGACACCGATTCCGACACGATCCTGGGGCTGGAAGCCGGCGCCAACGACTACGTGACGAAGCCGTTCCGTTTCGCTGTGCTGCTTGCCCGCATCCGGGCGCAGTTGCGTCAACACGAGCAGAGCGAGGACGCGACCTTCTCCGTCGGGCCCTATACGTTCAAGCCGAGCCAGAAGCTTTTGATCGACCAGCGCGGCGGCAAGGTGCGGCTGACCGAGAAGGAAGCCTCGATCATCAAATATCTCTACAGGGCCGATCAGAAGGTGGTTACGCGCGACGTGCTGCTCGAAGAGGTATGGGGCTACAATTCCGGCGTCACCACGCATACGCTGGAAACGCACGTTTACCGGTTGCGCCAGAAGATCGAGCGCGATCCTTCCAATGCAGAAATTCTTGTGACAGAAAGCGGCGGTTACAAGCTGGTCCCCTGAGGCGGAGAGGTAGGGAGCCGGAGCGGTACCGCAGGAGGAGCGCCAGACTGACTGTTCGGGGACTTCATGGCGCTGGATGATCACATCCGCATTCTGTCCGGCGTGAGGCTGTTCGAAGGCTTCGCGCAGGACCAGTTGCGTTTGCTCGCATTCGGCGCCGAAGCGATGAGCATTCCGGCAGGCAGGAAGCTCTACCGCGAGGATGACGACGCCGATTCCGCCTATATCGTCATTCGCGGCAAGGTCGGCCTCTATCGCGAGCATGAGGGTAATCGCGTCGAGGTGAGCACGGGAGGTCCCGGAACCGTGCTCGGCGAGATGGCCCTGATCGCGGACTCCCGCCGCCTGACCAGCGCGGAGGCGGCGACCGATGCCGAGGTGCTGCGCATCAACCGCTCGATGTTCCGCCGCATACTCGAGGAATATCCCGAGACGGCGGAAAGGCTGCGTCTGCAGATCATTGAGGATCTGCAGGCGCTGATCATGCGGATCGAGGAGGTCGGGGAGCGGCTGGGCTGATACTTCCGTGTCCGGCAGCTCGACCTCGAAGCAAAAAGGGCCTCATGCAGCGGGCCAAGACCTCTCCGGTCAGGATTCACAAGATCTGAACCGGCGCGCCGTTGCCGCTTCCGCGAGGAAAGGAGTTGCTTGCCGATGGGTCGCCCGCTGTCCTAGATTGCCGAAGAAAAGCGCCGCGGCCCAGCGGCATGAATCTCAAGGAGGCAAGGATGGCACTGACGATCAACGATACCGCGCCGGATTTCGAGGCGAACACGACCGAAGGCAAGATCCGGTTCCACGAGTGGCTCGGCGACAGCTGGGGTGTGTTGTTCTCGCATCCCAAGGATTTCACGCCGGTATGCACCACCGAGCTTGGCCGCATGGCGGCGCTGAAGCCCGAATTCGACAAGCGTGGGGTCAAGGTGATCGGACTCTCCGTCGACCCGGTCGACAACCACAAGAAGTGGTCGATCGATATTGCCGAAACGCAGGGGACCGCGCCAAACTATCCGATGATCGGCGACACCGACCTCAAAGTTTCGAAACTCTACGGCATGCTGCCGGCAGGAGCGGGCGAGACTTCCGAGGGCCGGACCGCGATGGACAACGCGACGGTGCGCACCGTTTTCGTGGTCGGGCCCGACAAGAAGATCAAGCTGGCGCTGATCTACCCGATGAGCACGGGGCGCAATTTCGACGAGATTCTGCGTGTGATCGATTCCATGCAGCTTACCGCCAAACACAAGGTGGCGACACCGGTCGACTGGAAGCAGGGGGAGGACGTGATCATCCTGGCCTCCGTTAGCGACGAGGACGCCAAGAAGCAGCACCCCGGCGGCTTCAAGACGATCCGGCCCTATCTGCGCACGGTAGCGCAGCCGAAATAGGCCGAACTACCGGCAACCGCCCGAGGCGTGGCCTCGGGCGGACAGGTTCTGCTTTCCGGAGGTAGCGCCATGATCTTTCGCCAGCTCTTCGATTCCACGTCCAGCACCTACAGCTACCTGATCGCCAGCCGGCACGGCGCGGAGGCGCTGATCATCGATCCGGTGCTTGAGAAGGTCGACCGCTACATCAAGCTGCTCAATGAGCTGGACCTGAGATTGGTGAAGGCGGTGGACACCCATCTCCATGCGGACCACGTCACCGGACTGGCCGAACTGCGCGACCGCACCCATTGCATCACCGCGATGGGCGAGCAGACCAAGGCCGACGTGGTGTCGATGCGGCTTGCCGACGGCGACAAGCTCGACATCGAGGGCGTTAGCCTGGACGTGATCTACACGCCAGGCCACACCGACGATTCCTATTCCTTCGCCATGCAGGACCGGGTCTTCACCGGCGATACGCTGCTCATCCGCGGCACGGGCCGTACCGACTTCCAGAACGGCGACCCGCGCCAGCAATACGATTCCATCTTCAACCGTCTGCTGAGGCTTCACGACGACACGATGGTTTTCCCGGCGCACGACTACAAAGGCGATACGGTGAGCACGATCGGCGAGGAGCGGCGCAACAATCCGCGCCTGCAGGTTCCTTCAGTCGACGCCTATATCGATCTGATGAACAACCTCAATTTGCCAAATCCGAAGATGATGGACGTGGCCGTGCCCGCCAACATGCATATCGGATTGCACCAGGAGCAGGTGGCGGCCAAGGGCTGGGCGGTGTCGGCGGATGCGGCGCTGAGGCTGCTCGGCCGTCCTGATGTGGCGCTGGTCGATCTGAGGGAGAAGAACGAGCGCGAGCGGCACGGGAAGATCCCCGGCGCACTGCATCTTCCCTATACGGAGATCGACGACAATGTGAAGCCGGGCGGCATCTTGCACCAGTTGGGCTCGATGCAGAAACTTGCCTTCTTCTGCGCCTTCGGCGAGCGCTCGGCGATGGCGGTGACCGCCGCACAGGAAGCCGGCATCGACTCGGCCTGCCATATCGAGGGCGGCATCGCCGCGTGGAAGAAGGCCGGGGGGCCTATCGAGCACTGAGGGTGGAAAAAGTTGCTGGAATGCGGCTTTGACAGCGCGATGCGCGCCTGCTCAAACGCTGCATGTCGAAAATCCTCGCCCTCGTCATCATCGGAATGATGGTCATCCAGCTGATCAAGCCGCTCGGCCTGCCGGGGCTTAGGCAGCGTCGCGATTTCTGGAAGCTGGCCGTGGCGGCCATGGTCGCGATCTCGCTGACGGTGCTGATCAGCCACGGGCGCTAACAAAAAAAAGCCCCGCAAAGCAGGGCTCTTGCAATCAAATTCTGATGCCTACGCGGCGGCCTTGACGCTGGACGCCTGGAAAATGCTGTCGATCGCCGAAGCCAGCGCCGCGTCGAATTGCGCATCGCTTTGTTTCGCCGACAGCCCCTCGGTCAGGGCGCGCGAGAAGCTCGCGATCATGCCGACATTGTGCCGCAGCTTTTCGTTGGCGTCGTCGCGGGAATAGCCTCCGGACAGCGCGACCACGCGCATGACGCGCGGATCGTCTATCAGAGGTTTGTAGAGGTTGGCTTTTGCGGGCAGCGTCAGCTTCAGCATGACCTGCTTGCCTGATGGCACGTCGTCGAGGTGTTTTTTGATCTCGGCGAGGAGGATGTCCTCGGCCGCCGCCTTGTCCGGTATTGAAATCGTGACTTCCGGCTCGATGATCGGAACGAGGCCGTGCGCCAGGATCTGTTTGCCGACTTGGAACTGCTGGTCGACGACGGCCGCGATGCCTTTCGGATTTGCCGCGTCGATCACCGAACGCATCTTGGTGCCGAATATCCCCTTCGCTACGGCGCGCTTCAACAGCGCGTCCAGGGCC
The DNA here is from genome assembly GCF_040049215.1 of Mesorhizobium sp. KR9-304. Taxonomy (NCBI): domain Bacteria; kingdom Pseudomonadati; phylum Pseudomonadota; class Alphaproteobacteria; order Hyphomicrobiales; family Phyllobacteriaceae; genus Mesorhizobium; species Mesorhizobium sp. KR9-304. Next base: position 2,100,783 of record NZ_JBDZDN010000001.1, read on the forward strand.
GGCATAGGCTTCATCAGTTTGACGCCGTCGTTAGCTTCCGCCAGCCCGCTGTCGACCTTCAGGAAGGGCACCACATGGCGCTTTTCCCACAGATATTGCGCCGTCGGCGTGCCGTCGATGTCGCGGTCCATGGTTTGCTCGAACAGGATGGCGCCCATCACCTTGTCCCCGGTGAAGGCGGGGGACTTGATGATCCGCGCGCGCATCTGGTGGACGAGGTCGAACATCTCAGCCTCGTTCGACCAGGCGCTTTCGTCGATGCCGTAAAGCTTGAGCGCTTTCGGCGTAGAGCCACCCGACTGATCGAGCGCTGCAATGAAGCCGTCCTTTTTCGCGGCTTGCGCGGCCATGTCCTTGTTCATCAACTTCTCCTCAGTCGGGCGATTTCCGGAATTCATTACGTCAACCGGCGGGCCAGCGCCACAGTACGGCTGCCACGCCCGCCAATCTCAATCGATTCAATTGGAAGCGTCCGCGACGAACACGCCCTACTTGTGCTTCAGAACCTCGACGCCGGGAAGCTCCTTGCCCTCCATCCATTCGAGGAAGGCGCCGCCGGCGGTCGAGACATAGGTGAAATCGTCGGCGACGCCGGCGTGGTTGAGCGCCGCCACCGTGTCGCCGCCGCCGGCGACCGAAAGCAGCTCGCCGGCCTTGGTGCGTCTGGCGGCATGCCGGGCGACGGCCACCGTGGCCTTGTCGAAAGGCGCAATCTCGAAGGCGCCGAGCGGGCCGTTCCAGACCAGCGTCTCGGCGCGGTCGATCCATTCGTTGATCGTCTCGATGGTCTTGGGTCCGACATCGAGGATCATGCCGTCGGCGGGCACGGCGTTGATCGGCACCACCTCGCTGATCGCGCCGGCCTTGAACTCCTTTGCCACCACACCGTCGGACGGCAGTATGATCGCGCAGCCGGCAGTGGCCGCCTCAATCATGATCTGGCGCGCGGTCTGGGCAAGATCGTGCTCGCAGAGCGACTTGCCGACATTCTCGCCGCGCGCGGCCAAAAAGGTGTTGGCCATGCCGCCGCCGATGACCAGCGCGTCCACCTTCTTCACGAGGTTCATCAAAAGGTCGAGCTTGGTCGAGATTTTCGCGCCGCCCACGATGGCGACAACGGGGCGCTCGGGGTTGCCGAGGCCCTTCTCAAGGGCTTCAAGCTCGGCCTCCATGGTGCGGCCGGCATAGGCCGGCAGCAAATTGGCGAGCCCCTCGGTCGAGCAATGGGCGCGGTGCGCCGCCGAAAAGGCGTCGTTGACGAAAATGTCGCCGTTGGCGGCGAGCTTTTCGGTGAAGGCGCGGTCGTTCTTTTCCTCGGCCTTGTAGAAGCGGGTGTTTTCCAGGAGCGCGATGTCGCCGGGCATCATGGCGAAGATCGCGCCCTCGACCATCTTGCCGACGCAGTCCGGGATGAAGGTCACGTTGCGACCGATGATGTCCGAGGCTGCGCGCGCTATCGGCTCGAGCGACAGCTCAGGATCGGGGCCATCCTTAGGACGCCCGAAATGGGCGAGCAGAACGACTTTGGCGCCCTTGTCGGAAAGCTCCAGGATGGTTGGCGCCACGCGCTCGATGCGGGTGGCGTCGGTGACCTTGCCGTCCGAAACCGGCACGTTGAGATCGACGCGGACCAGCACGCGCTTGCCCTTGATGTCTCCGAGGTCGTCGAGGGTGCGGAAATGGGCCATGATGGTCTCCTTCAGGCAAAGCGCCGCCGGACATTATCGCGGCGCGGCGCGGATGCAAGACGACGATTCGGAGGTCAATTGCCGCGGCTGCTGTAGGAATCGGGTTTTTCGGTTTCCTCGGATGCAACCGCAGCGCCGCCGCCAGATCTTGCCCGCTTGAGGAAGCCGCGGATACGATCGATCAGTTCGACCGGGCTTAGAAATGCCGGGATACTGGCAACAGCCGGCGCCGGCTCGAGCGAGAGCCCAACCGAGGCGATGCGGCCCTGCTCATCCACGTCGCGAACGATAAGCTCGATCGTGCCGAGAGTCATGCGGTCGGCATATTCGGCGTGCCCGCCGAGCCGCTGCTGCATGAGCTGGCCGATGGTGAGCTTCATTTCGGCCTCGGTCAGGCCGGGGCTGTAGTTCGCCTCCAGTTCGGCGGCGGATCGCGCCGGATCGACTGCGAACGCGCCGAAGAAGTCGGCGTCGTCGGGGCTGACCTCGGTACGGCTGGCGAACAGTCGGTCAAGCAGCCGCGGATATCTGTCCGGGACGAAAATATAGACGTGGTCGCCGGCGACGAGGCGGCCGGATTCCTGGTACTTCATCGAGCGACCTTCGCGCACGACGAGAGACGGCCTTGCCCAGCGCGGTATGCGCTCGCCGCGCGCGACCGGACTGCCGGCGACGACCGTGTAGGCGAGCAGTTCGTGGTGCGCGGACCCCGGCAGTTCGAGTTCCACCTTCTCCAGCGGGCCGATGCGCTGCGGCACGATGAGGCCGAGCCGGCGTGCGAGCGGGCCGACCGTCCAGCCCTGGATGACCAGCGACACGAGAACGACGATGAAGGCGGTGTTGAATATGGCGCGGCCGTTTTCCAGCCCGCCGAGCAGTGGCGTGATGGCGAGCAGGATCGAGACCGCGCCGCGCAGGCCGACCCAGGAGATGAATGCGGTTTCCTGACGTGCAAAGCTGAACGGGATGAGGCACAGCCACACGGCCAGCGGTCGCGCGACGAAGATTAGGAACAGGCCGAGCGCGATCGAGACCGGCAATATGCCAAGGAACTGTGACGGCGTGGCGAACAGGCCGAGCACGAGGAACATGATGATCTGCGCCAGCCAGGAGACGCCGTCCTGGAAACGCTTGAGACTTGCCGCCGAGCGGAGGTTCGAGTTTCCTGCGACCAGTCCGGCGAGGTAGACGGCAAGGAAGCCTGACCCGCCGATGGCGCCGCCCGTCGCGAAGACGAGCAGGGAAAGCGTCAGCACGAAGATCGGCAGCAGGCCGTGGTCGAGGTTGAACCGGCCGACCAGGCGGACGATCGCCAGACCGCCGAGCACGCCGGCGATTGCGCCGAGACCCATATGAACGAAGAAGCCAACCACAAGGTCGACAACCAGCACCTCCGCCTGCGGGTCCAGGCCGGCTGCGATGACCTCGACCAGCGTGATGGTGAGGAAGATGGCGATCGGATCGTTGGTGCCGGACTCGATTTCCAGCGTGGATCTGACGCGGTCGCGCAAGAGCACGTTGCCGGCGCGCAGCAGGAAGAACACGGCCGCGGCGTCGGTGGAGGCAACCGCCGCGCCGAGCAGGAAGGATTCCAGCCAGCTGAAATCTGTCAGGTAGAAGGTCACCATGCCGAACAGTGCCGTGGTGATCATGACGCCGACAGTTGCGAGCGAAATAGCGGGCATCGCCGCCTGCCGGAGTGCGGTGACCGGCGTTCCGAATCCGGATTCGAACAGAATGACGGCAAGCGCCAGACAGCCGACGAAATAAGCGAGGCGGGCGTTGTCGAACTCGATGCCGAGGCCGTCGACGCCTGCCGCCAGCCCGAGGGCGAGGAAGAGGAGCAGCAACGGCGCGCCGAAGCGGAAGGCGATCAGGCTCGAAAACGCGGCGGCGAGCACCAGGGCAGTGCCAACCAGCGTGACGAGATAAATCGACTGATCCATTCCGGCGCGCCCCTCCGTCTCAAATTGGTCCTAGCGTGAAGTGAGGCGAAGACAAGGCGGCGCGCGAGGGCAGGCACGCTTTAGCCGGCTTGGGCGAAGATTTTCCGTTTCGCGGTGCGAAAACAAAACGCCCGGGCAAGCCGGGCGTTCGAGGATGTCTGGAAAGCAGACCGGACAGTTCAGGCGATGGTCTTGGCGAAAACGACCGCGGTATCGGCCATGCGGTTCGAGAAGCCCCACTCGTTGTCGTACCAGGAGAGCACCGAAACGAAGTTGCCGTCCATGACCTTGGTCTGGTCGAGCGCCAAGGTGGAGGAATGCGGATCGTGGTTGAAGTCGATCGAAACGTTCGGGTGAGCCGTCACGGCGAGCACGCCCTTCAGCTTGCCCTTCGAGGCGGCGATCACCGCATTGTTGATCTCCTCGACCGTCGTGCTCCGTTTGGCGATGAACTTGAAGTCGACGACGGAGACGTTGGGTGTCGGCACGCGGATCGAGATGCCGTCGAGCTTGCCCTTCAACTCGGGAATCACGAGGCCGATGGCCTTGGCGGCGCCGGTCGAGGTCGGGATCTGCGACAGGGCGGCCGCGCGGGCGCGGTAGAGATCCTTGTGCATCGTGTCCAGCGTCGGCTGGTCGCCGGTGTAGGAGTGGATTGTCGTCATCATGCCCTTCTCGATGCCGACCGCTTCATGCAGCACTGCCGCCAGCGGAGCCAGGCAATTGGTGGTGCAGGACGCGTTCGAGATGACGATGTGGTCCTTCGACAGCTTTTCGTGGTTGACGCCGTAGACAACGGTCAGGTCGGCGCCGTCGGACGGAGCCGAGACGATGACGCGCTTGGCGCCGGCCGCCAGATGCGCGGCCGCCTTGTCGCGGGCGGTGAAGATGCCGGTGCACTCCATCGCGATGTCGACGCCGAGATCCTTCCAGGGAAGCTGGGCCGGGTCCTTGACGGCCAGCACCTTGAACTTCTCGCCGTTGCCGATGGTGATGGTATCGCCTTCGACGCCGACTTCCTGCGGGAACTTTCCATGCACGCTGTCGAAGCGGAGCAGGTGCGCGTTGGTCTCGACCGGGCCGAGATCGTTGACGGCAACGATGTCGATATCCTTGCGGCCAGACTCGTAGATGGCGCGCACGATGTTGCGGCCGATGCGGCCAAATCCGTTGATTGCAACTCTGACAGCCATGTCGTTCTCCTGCAGCGCTATGGGACGGGTCGCCGCTTCATAGCGACGAAAGCGGAAAGAATCCAGATATGCCGGACGCAAATTTAAATCGATTAGCGCCCGACCGATTGAGCCAGACCGGCGATTTCGTCAACGGATACCGGCGCGCGCCTCAGGGATGCGGGCGCGCAGGTTCGCTGGCGGGGATTGCGCGCGCGTCCTCGCCTTTCGGCACCCCGTTCCTGACTCGCTCAGCCGCGATCTTGGCGACGGCGTCGGCGGTGATACCGAAATATTTATAGAGCTCCTTGGCCGGCGCGCTTGCGCCGAAACCGGTCATGCCGACGAAGGCACCGTCCGAGCCGACGAAGCGATCCCACCCAAAGCGCAGCGCCGCCTCGACAGCAATCTTCACCGGAGCGTTGCCGAGGACCTTTTCGCGATAGGCCTTGTCCTGCTCCTCGAACAATTCGAAGCAGGGCACGGAGACGACGCGCGTCGGCGTGCCGTCCTTCTGCAGCAGGTCGCGCGCGTCGAGGGCGATCTCGATCTCGGAGCCACTAGCGAAGATGGTAACTTTCGCGTCTGCACCGTCGGCCGACGCAAGTTCGTAGGCACCCTTCGCCGACAGGTTTTCGGCCACATATTCCGTGCGCACGGCGCGCAGGTCCTGGCGGGTGAGCACCAGTGTCGACGGCGCCTTTTGCGAATGGATCGCGGCCTGCCAGCACTCGGCCGTCTCGGTCGCGTCGGCTGGCCGGAAGACGAGGTGGTTGGGGATGGCGCGCATGGCTGCAAGATGCTCGACCGGCTGATGCGTCGGGCCGTCTTCGCCGAGCCCGATGGAATCGTGCGTCATGACGAAAAGCGAACGGATGCCCATCAGTGAAGACAGGCGCAGCGCCGGCCGCGCATAGTCGGTGAAGCAGAAGAAGGTGCCGCCGTAGGGGATCAGCCCGCCATGCAGCGCGATGCCGTTGATGGCGGCGGCCATAGCGTGCTCGCGGATGCCGTAATGGACGTAGCGGTTGCCGTAATTGCCGGCCGACAGTTCCTTGGTCTGGCTGGTTTTGGTATTGTTGGAGGGCGTCAGGTCGGCCGAGCCGCCAATCGTCTCGGCGAGCGCGCCGTTGATCACTTCGAGCGCCATCTCGGACGACTTGCGGGTGGCGACCTTCGGCTTGTCGACGGCGAGCTTCTGTTTGTAAGCGGCGATGGCGTCGTCGAAGTCTGCAGGCAGCTTGCCGGCGACGCGGCGCTCGAACTCGGCGCGCCCGTCGCCGGATGCGGCGACGCGCTTGTCCCAATCGGCGCGTGGGGCCGCACCGCGCGAACCGGCATCGCGCCACGCCGACAGGACCTCGTCCGGGATCACGAAGGGCGGCGAATCCCAGTTCAGCGCTTTGCGCGCACCGGCAATTTCCTCGGCGCCGAGCGGCGAACCATGCGCGGCCTTGGTGCCGGCCTTGGTCGGCGCGCCGAAGCCGATGGTGGTCTTGGCAGCGATCAGCGTCGGGCGGTCCGATTTGTGGGCTGTCTCGATCGCCGCGGCGATCGCCTCGGGATCGTGGCCGTCGATATGGAAGGCGTTCCAGCCGGACGCCTTCACGCGCGCGACCTGGTCGGTCGAATCCGATAGCGAGACCGCGCCGTCGATGGAAATGTTGTTGTTATCCCAGAAGACGATCAGCTTGTTGAGCTTCAAATGGCCGGCGAGAGCGATCGCCTCCTGGCTGATGCCCTCCATCAGGCAGCCGTCGCCGCAGATTACGTAGGTATGGTGATCGACGAGGTCGTCGCCGAACTGTGCATTCATGACACGCTCGGCGAGCGCCATGCCGACCGAATTGGCGAGGCCCTGGCCAAGGGGGCCGGTTGTCGTCTCGATGCCCGCGGCGAAACCGTATTCCGGATGGCCGGCGGTCTTGGAGCCGAGCTGGCGGAAACGCTCGATCTGGTCGATCGTCATATCCTCATAGCCGGTCAGGTAGAGACACGAATAGAGCAGCATCGAGCCGTGGCCGGCCGACAAGACGAAGCGGTCGCGGTCGGGCCAATGGGGGTTTTTCGGGTCGAATTTCAGGTAGCGCGTGAAGAGGACCGTTGCGATATCGGCGCAGCCCATGGGCAGGCCGGGATGACCGGAGTTCGCCTTCTCGACGGCGTCCATGGAAAGGAAGCGAATGGCGTTGGCCATCCGGTCATGCTTGTCGCGCGAGGCCATGGTTCCTCCGTTGTCGGATTGAGCAGGTGAGAGCCGGAAAAGTCGCGCGACACATAGCAGGCACGGCTTCGGAGTCAACAAACTGAAGGGCCGGCGGCGGACGTTCAGGTCTTCGGCGCGCGTTTCAGGAAGTCGACGAAGGCGCGAAGCGGTCCCGGCATGTGGCGTCGGCTGTGATAATAGAGGAACGGTCCCGAGAAGGGAGGTAGCCAGTCGTCGAGCACGCCTTCGAGGTTGCCGCTTGCAAGATGCGGCGCGAGGAAGTCCTCGAATGTGGCGATAAGGCCGAGCCCTTCGATAGCGGCTGCAATCTCGAGTTCGATCGCGTTGCTGACAAGCGGCCCCTGCGGCACGACGCGAACGATCTCGCCGTTCTTCTCGAATTCGAGCTGGTGCGAGACCCCGCTCGCAAATCGGTGCCGGATCACGGCGTGATCTATGACTTCCGACGGATGGATCGGACGGCCGTGCTTTTCCAGGTATGAGGGAGCGCCGGCAAGGACGAAACGCTGCTGCCTGGGCCCGAGCGGCACCGCGATCATGTCGCGTTCCAGTCTTTCATCGTAGCGCACGCCGGCGTCGAAGCCGGCCACCAGCACGTCGATGAACGTGTCGTCGGCGGAAACCTCCATCGTGATGCCGGGATGCTCGCGAAGGAAGCGCGCGACCAGCGGTGGCAGGATCACGCGCGCGACGATGGTCGGCACGTTGAGGCGTAGCGTGCCGACCGGGCTATCGCGGAAGGAATTGACCGCATCGAGCGCGGCGCTGACCTCGCCGAGGGCCGGAACGAGCCGCTCGAACAATTGCGCGCCCGCATCGGTCAGCGTCATGGCGCGCGTCGTGCGGTTGATCAGGCGGACGCCCAGCGTGGCCTCAAGCCGGCGTAGCGCCTCGCTGAGCGCAGAAGCCGACACGCCGCGCCTCGCCGCGGCCGTGCGGAAACCACCTGCGCGCACGATTGCGGTGAAGGCGTCGAGATCGTCGTAGTTTGGCGTTGGCATTGTACGAATTCCCGCACAAGTCGTTCACGTTTATACGGGTTATCGTACGACAGAGGCAAGCGCATATTGGGTCCATCAGTTCCGGCAAAGGAGAAGAACGATGGAAAACCGCAAGCTCGGACTCACCGGTCCCGAAACGTCCGCGCTCGGGCTCGGCTGCATGGGCATGTCGGATCTGTATGGGCCTGCCGACCGCAGCGAAAGCCTGGCAACGATCGATGCCGCGATGGAGGCCGGTATCACGCTCATCGACACGGGCGATTTCTACGGCATGGGTCACAACGAGATGTTGATCGCGGAGGCGCTGAAGGGCGGCCGCCGCGACAGGGCGCTGATCAGCGTGAAGTTCGGCGCCATGCGCGACCCCTCGGGCAGTTGGATCGGCTACGACGCGAGGCCGGCGGCGGTGAAGAACTTTGCCGCTTATTCGCTCAAGCGGCTGGGCACCGACCACATCGACATCTACCGGCCGGCCCGGCTCGACCCCAACGTGCCGATCGAGGATACGGTGGGAGCCATCGCCGACCTGGTGAAGGAAGGCCACGTCCGTCACATCGGCTTGTCGGAGGTCGGCGGCGAGACCCTTAGGCGCGCTGCGGCGGTTCATCCGATCGTCGATCTGCAGATCGAATATTCACTGATTTCGCGCGGCATCGAGGAGGCGATCCTGCCCGCCTGCCGGGAACTGGGCATAGGCGTCACCGCCTATGGGGTCCTGTCGCGCGGCCTGATCAGCGGCCACTGGACCAAGGCGCCGCTCGGCCAGACCGACTTCCGTAGCATGAGCCCGCGCTTCCAGGGCGAGAACCTCGACCAGAACCTCGTGCTGGTGGAGGCCCTGCGCAAGGTGGCTGATAAGAAGGGCGTGACCGTCGCTCAGATCGCCATCGCCTGGGTGGCCGCACAAGGAAAGGACATCGTGCCGCTGATCGGCGCGCGCCGCCGCGAACGCCTGGCCGAAGCACTGGCCAGCTTCGACGTGACGCTCGACATGTCCGATCTTGCTGCGATCGAACAGGCCGTGCCGAAGGGCGTGGCCGCCGGCGAACGTTACAATGCGCATGCGATGGCTAGCCTAGACAGCGAGCGCTGAGCCATCCCGCCGGCGGCGGACTATTTCCGTCGCCGGCGACCGATTGCCGTGATTTGCAGCCTGTCCTTTGCGGGGGACAGCGCCGAGAGCTTTATTGACGGCCAATTCACACGGTGCCTAATGTTTCCCGAGTAAATCGTTCTGAATCCGGTCGATTCGGTGATGGGCGGGTCGGATACGGGAGCCATGACCGCGGAAGCCACGTTGAAAGAGGTCCTCGCCCGACTGGGAAGGGCAATGGACGCGCTGGAGAATGCGGTCAACGCACGGCTCGAGCACGAGCAGGATTATTCCGAGGCGGAAGCCGAGGTGCAGCGCATGAATGCCGACCGTGCTCGGCTGGCGCAGGAACTCGACAATTCCGAAGCACGAGGCGAGCGGCTCGAGGAAGCCAACAAGGAGGTCTCGCGCCGGCTGGTGACGGCAATGGAGACAATCCGCGCCGTGCTCGACAGGTAGGACGATGGCCCAGGTTACAGTCACGATCGACGGAAAAGCCTATCGCATGGCCTGCGACGAGGGTCAGGAGGAGCATCTTATCGGCCTTGCCGAGCGCTTCGACCGCTACGTCTCGCATCTCAAGGATTCCTTCGGTGAAATCGGTGACCAGCGGCTGACCGTGATGGCCGGCATCATGGTGATGGACGAGCTTTCAGAATTGCAGAAGCGCCTGATGGGCGTGGAGAGCGAGGTGGTCACGCTGCGCAAGACGCGCGACGATGCGCTGACCAAGGCGGACAAGAACGACACGGCGCTGACGGGCGCGCTCGGCGGGCTGGCGCAGCGCATGGAGGCGCTGGCCGAGAAGCTGGCGGTCAAGCCGGCGAGTTGAGGTTAGCCTCTACAGCGCTGCGTCCCTTCGGACGCGCAAAGGGCGCTGTAAGTCATTGATTCTGCGCATCGTACTTTCCGAAAACCGATTCCGGTTTCGGGCGGATGCGCTAGTAGCGTAAAAAAAATCGCGCCGGTTTCCCGACGCGATTTTGTTTTGCAGTCTGATGGAGCGTTAAGCCGCCGGCTGGGCCTCGATCGTCCGAAGCGACTGAGCCTGGCGCTTGGCCGCCGCCTTGACGGCGTCCTGCACCTTCTCGAAGGCGCGCACCTCGATCTGGCGCACGCGCTCGCGGCTGATGTCGAACTCGGCCGACAATTCTTCGAGCGTCAGAGGCTCTTCCGAGAGACGGCGCGCCTCGAAGATGCGCCGTTCGCGCTCGTTGAGCACCGACATGGCGCCGGTAAGCATGCCGCGGCGGTTCTCGAGTTCGTCCTGCTCGATGAGCATGGTCTCGGCGCTGTCGTGGTCGTCGACCAGCCAGTCTTGCCATTCGCCGGACTCGCCCTCGGACGCGCGGATCGGCGCGTTGAGCGAGGCGTCGCCGGACAGGCGACGGTTCATCGACACGACTTCCTCTTCCGAAACGTTCAACCTGGTGGCGATCTCGGTGATCTGGTCGGGCTTCAGGTCGCCGTCGTCGAGCGCCTGAATCTTGCCCTTCACCTTGCGCAGGTTGAAGAACAGCCGCTTCTGGTTGGCGGTCGTGCCCATCTTGACCAGGCTCCACGAGCGCAGGATGTATTCCTGGATCGAGGCCTTGATCCACCACATGGCATAGGTGGCCAGCCGGAAGCCGCGCTCCGGCTCGAATTTCTTCACGGCCTGCATAAGGCCGACATTGCCCTCGGAAATCACCTCGCCGATCGGCAGGCCGTAGCCGCGATAGCCCATGGCGATCTTGGCGACGAGCCGAAGGTGGCTGGTGACTAGCTTGTGGGCAGCGGTGGTGTCCTCATGCTCCTGGTACCGCTTGGCGAGCATGTACTCTTCCTGCGGCTGGAGCATCGGGAACCGACGGATTTCCTCAAGATAACGGGAGAGCCCGCCTTCTCCGGAAACGATGCTGGGTAGTGACTGGGCCATTTTAGCGCCCTCCTCTCTCTTACATTGCCCCCTGATGAAGGCGGGCATGAGGTCCGGCCGCGTTCAACGCGCTTTCGGGCCAACCAACATATATAGGAACAAAACCGGAAAATACAGAGGTTTGTTCAATCCTAAACAGATTGTAATGTTACCGCACCCGAACGCCAGCGCGCTTTCTTGATCGCACGTTCAGCTTTTATGAAGGTCGGAATGGCGGAACGCGTCGACCAATTCCGTCATGTCGTGCGGCATCAGAGCTTCGAACCGCATCATCTCACCCGTGACGGGATGGGAGAAGGCAAGAAGTTGCGCGTGCAGGGCCTGGCGGGGAAAATCCTTCGCCATCGATCTGAGTGGCTCGGGCAGGCGGTTCGCCTTGGTGCGGAACGCCTGGCCGTAATCGGGATCGCCGATAACGGGGTGGCCGATATGGGCCATGTGGACGCGGATCTGATGGGTGCGGCCGGTCTCAAGCCTGCATTCCAGGAGAGCGGCTGTGGCCCTGTTGTCCGGTTTTGCGCCGAACCTCTCGAGGACCGCGTAGCGCGTGACGGCGTGGCGGGCGTCGGCGCGGTCCTTCGGCACCGCGGCCCGGCGGACACGATCGGCGGCGCGACCGAGCGGCACATCGATAACGCCGGAACTACGCTCGGGTGCGCCCCAGACCAGGGCCACATAGGCACGTTCGAGTTCACCCGACCGGCCATGGTCGGCAAACGCTTCCGACAGCGCGCGGTGGGCGCGGTCGGTCTTGGCGACGACCATGACGCCGCTGGTGTCCTTGTCGAGGCGGTGGACGATGCCCGGCCGTTTGACGCCGCCTATGCCCGACAGGCTGTCGCCGCAATGGTGGATCAGCGCATTGACCAGCGTGCCGGTCCAGTTGCCGGCGCCGGGATGAACGACAAGCCCGGGCGGTTTGTTGACGACGATCAGTTCGGAATCCTCGTAGAGAATGTCGAGTGGAATGTCCTCGCCTTCGGGTTCGGCCGGCGTCGGTGCCGGCAGGATGACTTCGACCGTCTCTCCGGCCTTCAGCTTTCGTCCGGGATCGGTGGCGGGCGCTCCAGCCACCGCGACAGCGCCCTGACGCACCAGCGCCTGGACGCGGCTGCGGGAGAAATCGGCGCCGAGTTTCTGGGTCAGCCACAGGTCCAGCCGCGCGCCGGCAGCCTCCGGGCCGGTCTCAAACACAGCCGACCCGGCCCCTATCAATCCGGAAAGGTCTTCGCTATCAGGGTCGCGCATCGGGCATCCGGATAATCATCACCATGGCGCGGCCGGCATTGGACGACGAAGAGGAAAAACCGCTGGACCCGGCGGTCGAGAAGGTGCGCAGGAAGCTGGTGCGCTTCGTCGCCGTCAATCTCGGCCTGCTGTTCATAGCCCTTATGGCCGTGGTGGCCGCACTTGTCTACAAGTCGCGTGTGGAGACGCCGCCGGCTACAGAAGTTGCCGTCGAGGCGCCATGGCCGGAAGGCGTCGCCGAGGGTCGGATCCTGCTTCCGGCCGGGGCAAGGATCGTGTCGCAGTCGCTCTCCGGCAACCGCGTTTCGCTGGCGCTCGAATTTCCCGACGGCGGCCGCGCGATCCATATTTATGATTTGGCCTCGCGCCGCATGGTGGGACGCTTCGTGGTTACGGACGAATGAGCGAACGGCGCATCGCGACCGTGGCGCTCGTCGTTCGCGACTATGATGAAGCGATCGGCTGGTACGCGGAAAAGCTCGGCTTTGTGCTAGCCGAGGACGCCGATCTCGGCGGCGGCAAGCGCTGGGTGACGCTCGATCCCGGCAATGGCGGCGCGCGGTTGCTGCTTGCCCGAGCGGATGGCGAGCGACAGGCGTCGCGCATCGGCGACCAGACCGGCGGCCGCGTCTTCCTGTTCCTGGAGACCGATGATTTCGCCCGCGACCATGCGATCATGCTGGCGAAGGGCGTTTCCTTCAAGGAAGAGCCGCGCCGTGAAACCTACGGAACCGTGGCCGTGTTCGCCGACCTCTACGGCAATCTCTGGGACCTGATCGAGCCGAAGCACTGAGGCCGGGGCAGCGTTCTCGCACTGCCCCGGCCTCCGGTTGGAAGCAGCAGAAGCGCGGTTGCTTTTTGCCGGCGGCCAGCCTATATCGCGATTTCTGCGCGCGCCCATCGTCTAGCGGTCAGGACACCGCCCTCTCACGGCGGGAACAGGGGTTCGATTCCCCTTGGGCGTACCAACGATTTCAAACACTAGCGCTTCAGCGCAAAAACTCGTCAAATATCAGTCAAATATCGCGTCCGAGGAGGCCTCGGTGGAGCGCCTCGCTCAACGCTTCGGCTTCCTCGTAGCGAACTCGATTGCCCTGCCTAGACGGGCTGCGCATGCCTGCCTATGCATTGCGCTACTCGATAATTTAGCAGATGCTAATCGTAGCCGAGGACGTATTTCATATATCCGTCGAGTGTCCTCGGTTGCTCGAATAATGGGGAGGAATTCAACAATGCCATTGTTCATAATTACCGGCAGCTACACGCCAGCCGCAATGAAGGGAATGATCGCCAAGCCGTCAAATCGCGAGTCGGCAACCAAGGCCCTCGTAGAGTCATCTGGGGGGAAATTGCATTCTTACTATCTGACGACTGGGGACAACGACTTTATGATGGTGGTGGAGGCGCCAAATGGGACGAACTTGATCGCCCCTCTGGTCGTTGCCGGTGCATCCGGAACGGTTTCGAACCTCAAAACCGTACAAGCGTTCACAAGTGCTGAGTTCACCGCTGCGCAGAAGAAGGCAGGTGAGGTCGCGTCCCGCTATAAGCCGGCAGGTTAGAAGCCCTGAAGGACCGCCTGGCAAATCCGGGCGGTCCATGGCTCTTGCCGCCGGCTTGCCACTCGATGAGGTAAACCAGGAGCGGGAGCAAGCCGGGATTGAGATTCGAAAAGTCGCCAAGGCCATATCCCGAAATCACAAACTTGTGCCCGCCGTTACTGCGATGCGCAGGGTCGCGGCCCACCCGCGGCGGGCGGAATTATGGTTAGTCAATCCTTAATGCTTCTAAAGCACATTTGGCTAACCGAAGCCGGGTCCGGCCGGGGGCGGTCCGGGATGAAACGAAATGGCGGGCAGGGAAGACGCGCCGCGCGGCGCTTCGTACAGGACGTTCGTGCGGGCGAAGGGAGCCTCGTCATGCGAGGCGCGCGAATTCACCTGCGGCGACCTGTTCGAACTGGCGCAGGCGGGCTGCGATTGGATCTGGGAGACCGATCCCGAGTTGCGCTTTTCATGGCTCTCCGAAAACTATGAGGAAGCGACGGGCGTCGCTCCGGAAAAGGTGCTCGGCCGCTTCCGCTTCGACTTTTTGAAGGAAGGGCCGAACGGTTCGAAGGAAGCCGAGGCGCATCTCGACGACCTCCAGTCGAGGCGTCCGTTCCGCGACTTCGTCTACGAGTTCAGCGCGGGCCGGGCATACTGCCGCTGGGTTTCGGTCACCGGCCTTCCGCGCTTCAGCGCGGCAGGTGCGTTCCTCGGCTATCGCGGCGTCGGCCGGAACGTCACCGCGCTGATCGCGCCCTTTGAAGCGGCACTCGAACGCTCCCGGCTTGCCGAGTCGGTGCTGAACTCCGTCAAGGATCCGATATTCGTCAAGGATGAGAATCTGCGCTTCGTCTTCGCCAACGAGGCCTGCGCCTCGATGTTCGACAAGAGGCCGGAATCGATGCTGGGCAGGGATGGCGGCAATTTTTTGCCGGCCGGCAAAGTGGCCGAGTTCGAGCAGTCGGAGCGGCAGGTGCTCCGGACCGGTGAACCTTACGAAGTCGAGGAGCAGTTCGATCAGGACGGCGTGGTGCGTTCACGCGTCGTGCGCAAGCATCGAGTAGACCTCGACAGCGGCAGGCGCTACGTCGCCTGTTTCGTCTTCGACGCGACCGAGATGAAGCGCCGCGAAACCGAGGCCGAGGTGGCGAGGCGGCGGCTGGCCGACGTTTTGGAATCGCTGCCTGCGGGTGTGGTCATCTACGACAGTGAGGACAAGTTCGTCCTCGCCAACAGGAAGCTGCAGGATACACTGCCCGAGTTGAAGGCGGTCTGGCAACCGGGCTGTTCCTTCCGCGACGCCATCGCGCATGGCCGCGAACTCGGCTATTTCCGATCAAGCGGCGATCCCGAAATCGACAATCTTTACGAATCCGATCCGGACGCCTGGATCGATGCCTACATGGCGCGGCATCGATTGCGCCACAACGCGTTCGAACGCCGCAATCCCGACGGCCGCTGGTTCCATGCCATTGATACCCGTACCGACGACGGCACCTTCATCGGCGTGCGCGTCGACATCACCGAAATGAAGGAGCGCGAGAAGGCGCTGCGCAGGAGCATGCGCAAGACGGAACTCTACCGTCATGTGCTCGATGAGCTTCCCGTGGCCGCCTACGTCAAATCCAAGGATCTGACCTTCGAGTTCGTCAACAAGGCCTGGTCCGACCTGACCGGCGTCTCCGCCCAGCAGGCATCCGGCCGGACCGACCGGGACTTCTTTGCCGGGGAAGGCGAAGGCTTCGCCGAACGCGACCTTGCCGTGCTCAGGACCGGCGTCGCCAATGAGATCGAAGAGACGCTGACCCACCGGGACGGCACGCCCCGCCAGCTTATCGCCAAGAAGAGCCGCCTCGTCGCCAGCGACGGAAGCGTGCATCTCATCGGGTCGAGCACCGATATCACAGACGTCAGGGCACGCGAGGCCAGGCTTCAGGAGAGCCAGCGCGAGAACGAGATATTCCGCAGCCTGATCGACAACGTGCCGGTGGCGATCTACGCCAAGCGCGACGACCTCAAACTCTTCTATGTCAACAAGTACTGGACCCAGCTGACCGGCGTTCCCTACGAGGAGGCAATAGGCCGGACGGATTTCGAGGTCTCGGGCGAGAACGGCCACGCTTTCATGGAGAGCGATCGCGCCATCCTGCGGACCGGGCAAAGCCAGGAGTTCGAGGAGCAAGTCACAGCGCCGGACGGGAGCCTGCGCTACCAGATCGCGCGCAAGGATTCAATGAAGGCCTCGGACGGCACGCTCTTCCTGCTCGGCTCGACCATCGACGTCACCGAACAAAAGCAACGCGAGCAGGAGCTGCAGGAAGCTCAGCGGCGCGCGGTGCTTGCCGACCGCGCCAAGTCCGAGTTCCTCGCCAACATGAGCCACGAGATAAGGACGCCGATGAACGGCGTGCTCGGCATGGCCGAGCTGCTTTCAAGATCCGATCTCGATCCGAAGCAAAAGACCTTCACCGAGATCATCGTCAAGTCGGGCAACGCGCTCTTGACCATCATCAACGACATCCTCGACTTCTCGAAGATCGACGCGGGGCAACTGGTACTCGATCCGGCGCCGTTCGCGCTTGCCGAGGCCATCGAGGACGTGGCGACGCTGATCTCGACGCGCGCCAAGGAAAAGGATCTCGAGCTGATCGTGCGCATCGAGCCCGGTCTCGCTGAAACCTATGTCGGCGACGTCGGCCGGTTCCGGCAGATCGTCACCAACCTTATTGGCAATGCCGTCAAATTCACCGATTCCGGGCATGTGCTGGTCGATGCCAGTGGCGAGCCGGCGCAAGGCGGCACGAAAATCCGCATCTCGGTCACTGATACCGGCATCGGCATTCCGGCCAACAAGCTCGCTGCCGTGTTCGAGAAATTCAACCAGGTCGACGCTTCCTCGACGCGCCGGCACGAAGGCACGGGGCTCGGACTTGCGATCACTTCGCGCCTCGTCGCCCTGATGGGCGGGGAAATCGGCGTCGAGAGCACCGAGGGCAGAGGCTCGACCTTCTGGTTCACGGTCACGCTGCCCGGCGCCAGCCAGCAGCCCCGCCGCGTCATGCCGTCCGACGTCACCGGCGCGCGCATCCTCATCGTGGACGACAACCAGGTGAACCGCGCCATCCTGTCGGAGCAGATGGCGGCCTGGACTTTCGACGCTTGTGCTGCCGAAAGCGGCGAGGAGGGGCTGAAGGTGCTGATGGCGGCGGCCGCACGAGGGATCGCCGTAAATTGCATCGTGCTCGACTACCAGATGCCCGGCATGACCGGCGGCGACATGGCCCGCATCATCCGCGCGACACCGGAAATCGCGGACACACCCATCGTCATGCTGACCTCGGTCGACCAGTCGCTGTCGGGGCCAGCATATCGTGCTCTCGCGATCGAGGCGCAACTCGTCAAACCGGCGCGCTCGTCGCTGCTGCTCGAAACGATCGTTGCGGCGATCCAGAAACAGCGTGCGGCCGGATCGATGCATGACGATTGGCGGGCTCCGGTTGCCGCGGATCGACCTCAGGCAACAGTCCATGCAGAGCCCCGCCCCGCGCAGCGGCGCGGCGATCCGCCGGCTGCCGATGCGGAGGTGGGCGACGGCCACCGCGTCGATATACTGGTCGCCGAGGACAATGAGGTGAACCAGCTTGTGTTCACGCAGATCCTCGGCGAGACGGACTACAGCTTCGAGATTGTCTCCAACGGGCGGCTGGCCATCAAGGCGTTCGGCGAGATGAACCCGCGCATCATCCTGATGGATGTGTCGATGCCGGAGATGAGCGGGCTCGAGGCGACGGCGGCAATAAGGAGCGCCGAGACCGGCACGGGTCACCACATCCCCATCATCGGCGTCACCGCGCATGCGCTCAAGGGCGATCGCGAGCGCTGCATCGAAGCAGGCATGGACGACTATCTGTCGAAGCCGATCAGCCCGAAGGCGCTGATCGACAAGGTCGAGCGCTGGGCCGCGCAGACGTGGCGCGAGAATCGCAATGCCGGTTGACAGGGCTGACGCTATGGTGTGATCGCACCATAGCCGCCGCCTCGATCCGGGGATTAACCATGATGATTGATACCGTTCTGGTTAACGGACGGGAGTAGCGGCCGCCGAGATAAAGACGGTGTCAATCCCCAACGGGACACTGTTTCGGCGAGACCCGGCCGGGTCACATCCCCGGCTGCTGGCGTCGCCTCCCGTCCGATTTTTTTCCACACATGCCTCGACGATCAATTCTTCCAGCGCCATCCCTTGGCCATCGTCTTGCCAGGT
Organism: Mesorhizobium sp. KR9-304; assembly: GCF_040049215.1. Lineage (NCBI taxonomy): Bacteria > Pseudomonadati > Pseudomonadota > Alphaproteobacteria > Hyphomicrobiales > Phyllobacteriaceae > Mesorhizobium > Mesorhizobium sp. KR9-304. The sequence continues at coordinate 2,118,887 of NZ_JBDZDN010000001.1, forward strand.
TAGCCCAAACCGCTGTTTGCCTTACGCATAATCGAGCGCACCGACATCCTTTCCATCTCCGCCATCTTGGTAGCCGGCGTAGCATCGCCAGCCGCGTTACCGGGCCGACATCAAACTGTCATCCAACTGTAATAGTCGGAAGCTATTGGCTCACCGGGCGCTGACAGATTTCGCCCTTTGACAGATTTCCGAACAGGAGCAGGCTAGATGAAAAAAGCAATCCTTACCGCGTCGGCCGCTGCCGTCGCGCTTGCCGCGTCGGTTGGCTACGCCGCCGCGCGCGACCAGATCCAGATCGTCGGTTCGTCCACCGTGTTTCCGTTCACCACCGCCGTTGCCGAGAAGCTCGGCCAGGGCGGTCAGTTCAAAACGCCGGTCGTCGAATCCACCGGCACCGGCGGCGGCATGAAGCTGTTCTGCTCCGGCGTCGGCGAGAACACGCCCGACTTCACCAACGCCTCGCGCGCCATCAAGGACAAAGAACTCGCCGATTGCAAAGCCAACGGCGCGACCCCGGTCGAGATCAAGGTCGGCTTCGACGGCATCGTTCTCGCGAACTCCAAGGCCGGCGCAATGGTCGACCTGACCAAAGAGCAGATTTTCAAGGCGCTCGCCAAGAACGTCGCGGTCGACGGCAAGGTGGTTCCGAACCCCTACGTCAACTGGTCCGACATCGAGGCCTCGCTGCCTGCCACCAAGATCGAAGTGCTCGGCCCGCCGCCGACCTCCGGCACGCGCGACGCCTTCGTCGAGTTGGTCATGGTCGAAGCCTGCCAGGACGAAGTGAAAGCGGCCAACGAAAAGGCCTGCCCTGAAATCCGCGAAGACGGCGCCTATGTCGAAGCCGGCGAAAACGACAACCTGATCGTGCAGAAGCTCGAAGCCAACGCCAACGCGTTCGGTATCTTCGGCTTCTCCTTCCTCGACCAGAACGCCGACAAGCTGCAGGGCCACAAGGTGGACGGCGTCGAGCCGACCTTCGAGAACATCGCGTCGGGCGACTACGGCGTTTCGCGCTCGCTCTTCATCTACGCCAAGAAAGAACATGTCGGCGTCATTCCCGGCATTGCCGAGTTCATTGCCGAGTACACCTCTGAAGGCGCTTGGGGTCCTGACGGCTACCTGGCCGACAAGGGCCTGATCCCGCTGCCGGACGCGGAGCGCGCCAGCGTTGCCGAGAACGCCAAGGCGCTCAAGGGCATGGGTTCCTGACAATACAGGAATTCGGGCTTGTTTGCCCGGCTTGAATACGCGGCAGGGGTTCGGGACGGGTTCCCGAACCCTCGCTGTCCTGACATGGTTCCGGGCTCGGGGGCGCTCCTTTCATGATCGGCTATTTGGTCCTTGCTCTCTTCGCGCTCTTTGCCGTCACCTATTTCATGGGTCGCAGGCGCGCGCTTACGAGCGTTTCCGGCGAAATCTCAAAGCTTCATTCGCTTCCGAGCCATCACGGCATGTTCCTGGGACTGGCCGCGGCGGGGCCTGCCCTGATCGCGGTGGCGATCTGGTCGATCGCGACGCCCGGCATCGAATCCTCGATCATCAAGAGCCGATTCGCCGCGGAGCTTGCTGGCCTGGGCATTCCGCAGGTCGAAGCATTCGTCCGCGACGCGAGGGCAATCGCTTTCGGCGGCCTGGTCGGATTTACCGACGCCACCAAGGAAGCGGCGGCGATTGCCTATCGTTCGATCCACCAGACCAGCATTGCGATCATCTTGGCGCTTTCGGCCGTGCTCGCTGCTGCAGGGTTCTACTTGGCCTATTCGCGCATCGCTCCGGCCTACCGGGCGCGGCATGTCGTGGAGCGGGTTCTGAAGATATTCCTGATCCTGTGCTCGGTGGTGGCGATCTTGACGACGGTCGGCATTGTGTTGTCGCTGATCTTCGAATCGCTCCGTTTCTTCCAGCAGGTTCCCTTCTACAAATTCCTGTTCGGACTGCATTGGTCGCCGCAGAGCGCCTTTACCGGTGCCGGCACCGAAGCCGGCGCTGTGGACCCGAATATCTTTGGCGCCGTGCCGCTGTTTGTGGGCACGCTGCTCATTACGCTCATCGCCATGCTGGTCGCGGCGCCCATCGGGCTGATGTCGGCCATCTACCTCTCCGACTATGCTTCGCGATCCGTCCGCGCTGTGGCCAAACCGGTTCTGGAGATACTGGCGGGCATTCCAACCGTCGTCTACGGCTTCTTCGCGGCTTTGACCGTCGCACCGTTCTTCCGCGGCCTCGGCGAAAGCGTCGGCCTGGGCGTCGCCTCGGAATCGGCGCTCGCCGCGGGCGTCGTCATGGGCATCATGATCATCCCGTTCGTCTCATCCCTTTCGGACGACGTGATCAACGCGGTCCCGCAATCATTGCGCGACGGCTCGGCGGGGCTTGGCGCAACCAAGTCCGAGACCATCCGCAAGGTCGTGCTTCCGGCGGCGCTTCCGGGAATCGTCTCTGCCATGCTCCTGGCGGTCAGCCGCGCCATCGGAGAAACCATGATCGTCGTGATGGCTGCCGGCCTTGCGGCGAATCTGACGCTGAATCCGCTCGAAGCGGTAACCACCGTCACCGTGCAGATCGTTACGCTGCTCGTCGGCGACCAGGAATTCGACAGCGCCAAGACACTCGCTGCCTTCGCGCTCGGCCTTGTGCTGTTCTGCATCACGCTTGCCCTCAACATCATCGCATTGCGAGTCGTCCAGAAATACCGGGAACAGTATGACTGACATCACATCTCCAATCGGCGTGGGGCCGCGCGTATCCGGTCTGCATACGGGTGACGCCGCAAAGGCCAGGCTCAGGGGGCGGTATGCCGCCGAAACGCGCTTCAAGTGGATAGGCGCAGGCGCCGTGGCGCTCTCGGCGCTGTTCCTTGTTCTTCTGCTCTCGACCATCGTCACCGAGGCGCTGCCGGCCTTCAGGATGAACTACCTGACGCTGCCGATCGACCTCTCGGCGGCCAAGGTCGATCCGGCGAATCCCGGTGCGGCCAACTATGCGACAATTGCGCAAGACGCCCTGTCGGCAAAATTCCCCGGCGTCGAGAGCCGCCAGGACCGCAGGCTGTTGCGGGGGCTGCTTTCATCGGGTTCAGGCGACATCCTGCGACGGGACATCGCCGACGATCCGTCGTTGCTCGGCAAGACCGTCGACTACTCGTTTCCGCTCGACGACTTCGCCGACCTCTACTTCAAGGGGTTAATTGCCGACAAGGGTTCGGACACGGCGATCGCCACGACCGTTGCGCCCTCGGGCACCACTGGCGACATTGAAGTAACGTTCGGCGACGACAGCATAGCCAGCCTTGCCCGCGGCTACGGTGCGATCGAGGAAAACGGCGTTTTACGCCTGACCAGCGGAGCGGCCTCGCTGTTCGTTGCGCTCGACGGCGGCATGGTCAAACTCACGGAGATTTCGACCGCCGGCGGCGCGACAGTCGCTAAGGGCACCGTTCTCAAGCCGCTGGACAGCAATGCCGCCGCGGCGGCCGGCGCCGCCATGCTGCGCGTCATCAATACGCCCGAGAGCTCGCGCAAGATTTCCGACAAGGAGATCGTCTGGCTCGACGAGTTGAAGGCGCAGAACCTGATCCAGACCCGGTTCAATACGATCTTCTTCTTCACTGGGGCCAGCCGCGAGCCGGAACTGGCCGGCATCTGGGGGGCCGTCGTCGGCTCGTTCCTGACAATGATAGTGACACTCGCCATCGCATTTCCGATCGGCGTCTCGGCGGCGCTCTATCTCGAAGAATTTGCCACGAAGAACCGCTGGACCACGATCATCGAGGTCAACATCAACAATCTCGCGGCGGTGCCTTCGATAGTCTACGGCTTGCTTGGCCTCGCGGTTTTCCTGAATTTCTTCGGCCTGCCACGTTCGGCGCCGGTCGTCGGCGGCATGGTGCTCGCGCTGATGACCCTGCCGATTATCATTATCGCCTCACGCGCCTCGCTGCGCGCGGTGCCGCCATCGATCCGCGAAGCCGCGCTTGGCATTGGCGCCTCCAAGGTGCAGATGGTCTTTCATCACGTCCTGCCGCTGGCGATGCCAGGTATAATGACGGGCACCATCCTCGGCATGGCGCATGCGCTTGGCGAGACGGCGCCTCTTTTGATGATCGGCATGGTCGCCTTCATCGTCGACATTCCGGGCGGCTTCACCGATCCGGCGACGATTCTCCCAGTCCAGATATTCATGTGGGCTGACTTCCCCGAAGCAGGCTTCCAGCAGAAAACCTCTGCCGCGATCCTAATCCTGCTGGCATTTCTGGTAATCATGAACGCGATTGCGGTGATCCTGCGCAAGCGTTTCGAGCGGCGCTGGTAGCGGAGTTGAGGATATGAACATCATGACTGAAGCGGCCGTGGAGCAGAAAATCATGACTGGTTTGGACGGGCCGGTCTTCAAGATGAAGGGCGACAAGGTCTCGGTCTACTACGGTGAGAAGCGTGCGCTGTTCGACGTCGATCTCAACATCCGCGAAAAGCAGGTGACAGCATTGATCGGCCCCTCGGGCTGCGGCAAGTCGACCTTCCTTCGCTGCCTCAACCGCATGAACGATACGATCAGCATAGCCAGGGTGACCGGCAGAATCACGCTTGACAACGAAGACATCTACGACAAGTCGATCGACGTCGTGGAGCTCAGGGCCCGCGTCGGCATGGTGTTCCAGAAGCCGAACCCGTTCCCGAAGTCGATCTACGAGAACATCGCCTACGGCCCGCGCATCCATGGCTTGACCAAAAGCCGGGCGGATCTCGACGAGGTCGTCGAGAGGAGCCTGAAGAAGGCGGCGCTCTGGAACGAGGTCAAGGACCGTCTCACGGAATCCGGCACCGGCCTGTCGGGCGGTCAGCAGCAGCGCCTCTGCATCGCGCGTGCCATCGCCGTCTCCCCGGAGGTGATCCTCATGGACGAGCCCTGCTCGGCGCTCGATCCGATCGCCACCGCCAAGGTCGAGGAGTTGATCGACGAACTGCGCTCAAACTACACGATCGTCATCGTCACCCACTCGATGCAGCAGGCGGCACGCGTCTCGCAGCGCACTGCGATGTTCCATCTCGGCTACCTCGTCGAGGAGGGCGCTACCGACAAGATGTTCACCAACCCCGACGACAAGCGTACCCAGGACTACATCACCGGCCGCTTCGGCTGATTGACTGTTCCTGTTGCGACAGATCACGAGGACCTAGATCATGGGCGAACATACGGTCACCTCGTTTGACGAGGACCTCGACCACATCCAGCGGCTCATCCGCGACATGAGCGATCTCGCAGGCTCGATGGTCGGCTCTTCGATCCGTGCGCTGCTTGCATCCGACAATGCGCTTGCGCAGCGGGTCGTTTCCGACGACGTGATCATGGACGCGCGGCAGCGCGAGATCGACGACCGTGCGATCACCCTGATCGCCAAGCGCCAGCCCATGGCACAGGATCTGCGCGCGGTGGTCGGTGCGATCCGCATGGCCGGCGATCTCGAGCGAATAGGCGATCTAGCGAAGAATATCGCCAAGCGCGCCGGCGCGGTCGGGCAAGGTGCTGCGCCACGCGGCCTCTCGCACGGCATCGAGGCCATGGCGGAGCTGGTGCTCGGACAGGTGCAAGGTGTCGTCGGCCTCTACGTTGCGCGCGACGCCGACGGGCTGCGCACCCTGCGCATGGACGACGAGAAGATCGACGTCAAATACACGGCGGTGTTCCGCGAGCTTCTTACCTACATGATGGAAGATCCGCGCAACATCACGGCCTGCACGCATCTGCTGTTCTGCGCGAAGAATCTCGAGCGCATCGGCGATCACGTGACCAACATCGCGGAAAACGCCTATTATGTGGTAACCGGCGAGCAACTGCCGGCGAACCGTCCCAAGCTCGACGAGACCGCGCTGGCGGTTCTGGCCGAGTAGGATCAGGACACACCCAAGGGACACCCGAAGATGATCGCGCCGAAGATCATGGTGGTGGAAGACGAGGAGCCGCTAGGCGTGCTCCTGCGCTACAATCTCGAGGCCGAGGGCTACCAGGTCGAGATCGTGACGCGCGGCGACGAGGCGGAAATCCGGCTGCAGGAGCATGCGCCCGACCTGCTTGTGCTCGACTGGATGATCCCGGCGATCTCGGGCATCGAGCTCTGCCGGCGGCTCAGGATGCGGCCCGAGACGCAGCGCCTGCCCATCATCATGTTGACGGCGCGTGGCGAGGAGAGCGACCGCGTGCGCGGGCTTTCCACCGGCGCCGACGACTATCTCGTAAAACCATTCTCGACGCCGGAATTCATGGCGCGGGTGCGGGCGTTGCTCAGGCGCGCCAGGCCCGAGGTGCTGTCCTCGGTGCTCAAGGTCGGCGACATCATGCTCGACCGCGAGGCGCACCGGGTCTACCGCAAGAAGAACGAGATCAAGCTCGGGCCGACGGAATTCCGCCTGCTCGAGTTCATGATGCGGCACCCCGGCCGCGTCTTCTCACGCAGCCAGTTGCTCGACAATGTCTGGGGCGAGACGATCTATATCGACGAGCGCACCGTCGACGTGCATGTCGGCCGCCTGCGCAAGGCAGTCAACAATGGACGCATGCCTGATGTCATACGCACGATACGCGGCGCCGGCTACGCAATCCGCGAAGACTGAACTTCCGAAAATCTGACCGCCGCAAGCGACTCTTGCCGAGCCGACGTGTCCGGTGCATATTATTCCGGGCGCCGAAAAAAATAAAAAGCGCTTTTGGGAGGGGTCATGCGTTTACTGGGCCGCGTGCTTGCGGCGTGTGCTGTCATTGCGCTGGCGTGGTGCGCGACGCTGCCGGCCAAAGCGGCCGATCGCCCGACGCCGCAGGAAATGCTGCGCGACTGGTATTACCTGATGAACGAACTGGTTCGGCACACGGCGACTTATTCGCCACCGGTAGCAAGTCGCTCATTCGGCTATCTGGGTGTTACCGCGTTCGAGGCAGCCGTGGGAGGCTCGGACAGACTGGTGTCACTGGCGGGCCAGTTGCCTGGGCTGGATGCGGTGCCGGCGCGCGATGTCGCCGCCGTCTACGATGAGACGATCGTCATAAATGCCGCGATGTCGGATGCGATCGTCTACTATTTTGGCAATACCGGTCCGACGGGGCTGCGCGCTATCAAGGCCGCGCAGACGAAATGGCGCGGACGGGCCATTTCTGGCGTCTCCGAGGACGTCGTGGTGCGCAGCGAGACATTCGGCAAGGCCATGGCCTCCAGTATCCACGAATGGTCGCTGACCGATGGCGGCGCGGTCATCGACAATATGGGATTCCCTGAAGATTGGGATTTACCCAAGGGGGAAGGCAAGTGGGTGCCGACCAGCCCGATCCGCCAGCAGCAGCTGCCGCTGCTGCCCGAATGGGGAAATAACCGTACTTTTGCCGTGCCTTCTGGCGCTACCTGCAAGCTACCGGGCAACCCGCCCTTCAGTTTCGAACCGGACACCCAATTCTACAGGGAGGCCAACGAGGTCTATGAGACCGTCAAGAATGCGACGCCCGAGCAGGCAACCATCGCACGCTTCTGGTCCGACGATCCGATGCTGTCTATGACGCCCCCGGGCCACTGGGTATCGATTGCCCTCCAGGTCGCCGAACGCGCCAACCTGTCGCTGGAAGACAATGTCGACCTGCTCGCGCGCATGGGCGTGGCCATGTCGGATGCCTTTGTCGGCTGCTGGCGCGAGAAATACGCCTACAACCTCATTCGCCCTATCACCTATATCAAGAAGGCCATCGACCCCAAGTGGGAGCCTATTCTGAATACGCCGCCCTTCCCGGAGTACCCCAGCGGACACAGCACGGTGTCCGGCGCCATGGACGCAGTACTGACGGGGTTCTTTGGTGACGACTATGCCTTCGAAGATAAGACAGGCTCGCCCGACGGACGCAAACCGCGCAACTACAAGAGTTTCCATGAGGCCGCCGAAGAGGCCGGCATCTCCCGGCTTTATGGCGGCATCCATTTCCGCTCCGCCATAGTCGATGGGCTCGCGCAGGGGCGGTGCATCGGCGAATACACGAACGCGCTCAAGACGAGGAAATAACCATGCGCCTCGCGTCTTTTGGACTCGCTGCAGCGCTGGGGTGCGCCGGGGTAACCACCGCGTTTTCCGTGGAGAATTCGCCTGATATCCCGAGCTTCGTCGAGGAGACCGCAAGCGCCGGAATCGACAGCGTCTATAAGGGTGAGTGGGAGTACATGGTCGGCGGCGGCGCGGCGTCCTTCGACTGCAACGACGACGGATATCCGGAGATTTTGCTGGCCGGCGGCGAGCAGCCCGCGAAGTTCTATCGCAATGCAAGCAGCCAAGGCGGCGCGCTGAAGTTCACGGCCGAGCAGAGCGGTCTTGAGTTGGACAAAGTCACCGGCGCCTATCCCCTCGACGTCGACGGTAATGGCGTCAGGGATGTTGTGCTGCTGCGTGTCGGCGAGAACGTCGTGATGCGTGGCCTAGGCGGCTGCAGGTTCGAGCGCGCCAACGAGGAGTGGGGCTTCACCGGTGGCGATTCATGGTGGACCTCGCTTGCGGCGACCTGGGAAAAGGGCGCCGACTGGCCGACGATCGCGGTCGGCAGCTACATCGACCGCCACGAAGAGATTTCTCCCTGGGGATCGTGCACCGACAACTTTCTGCTGCGCCCTGCGGCCGGCGAGCGCAAGTTCGGCGCGCCGGTCGCGCTGAAGCCGAGCTTCTGCCCGCTGTCGATGCTGTTCACCGACTGGAACCGGTCCGGCACGCCGTCGCTGCGCGTTTCCAACGACCGCGAATATTACGAAGGCGGCCAGGAGCAGATGTGGAAGATCGAACCGGGCATTGAGCCGGCGCTCTATAGCGCTGCCGAAGGGTGGAAGTTCCTGCGCATCTGGGGCATGGGCATCGCCAGCTACGACCTGAATTTCGATGGCTATCCGGAATATTTCCTGACCAGCATGGCCGACAACAAGCTGCAGACGCTGGCGGTGGCGCCGGCGGACGGCGCCCCGCCAAAGCCGTCATACGCCGACGTCGCCTATCCCAGGAACGTCACCGCGCACCGGCCCTATAAGGGCGAAGACCTGAAGCCCAGCACGGCCTGGCACACGCAATTCGAGGACGTGAACAATGACGGCCTCGTCGATCTGTTCATCGCCAAGGGCAATGTCTGGGATATGCCGGATTTCGCGATGAAGGATCCCAACAACCTGCTGCTGCAGCAGAGTGACGGCAAGTTCATGGAGGCCGGCGACAAGGCCGGCGTCGCCAGCGTGGAGCAGGCGAGGGGCGCGGCGCTCGCCGATTTCAATCTCGACGGGCTGGTCGACCTAGTGGTGGTCAACCGCAATTCGCCCGCGCAGATTTGGCGCAACGCCAGCACGGACGTGGGACACTGGATCGAAGTGAAGATCGAGCAGCCGGGTCCGAACCGCGACGCCATCGGCGCATGGATCGAGATACGCTGCGAGGGCATGCCTGTCATGCGGCGCGAAGCGACGGTCGGCGGCGGACATGCCGGCGGTCAGTTGGGCTGGCGGCATTTCGGGCTGGGCAAGGTTTCGGCGGCCGAGCTGCGCGTGATCTGGCCAGACGGCACCAGCGGAGACTGGCAGCCTGTCGACGCCGGCCGCTTCTACATATTGAAGCGCGGGGAGCCGCCCCGGGCGTTCGATCCGGCGTAGGTTTGCTCGCCGGCCGCGCGGCTTGCGCCGGGTCAGGCGACCTCCTTGCCGGCGTCGAGCGCCTCTAGGCCGACGGCGAAAATCTCCTGGTCGACGAAGGCAAGCGCCCGCATCGCGCAGCCCTGCAGGATGAGCGGCAGCTCATCGGCCACAGTGTCGAACGATATGGCGTCGGAGTGCTGACCACCGGCAGTCTGCGCGATGGCGGTGCGGATGTACGGCTCCAGGAGGTCGAATGCGGCGGCGCCACCCCCGACGAATGCGACCGGCGCCGGGTCGATCAGCGCAAAAAGGCTGCCGAGACCGTAGCCGATGGCGGTGCCCGCCGTGCGGTAGGCCTCTCGTTCCGCGCCTTCCCCCGAGCGGGCGCGGGCGGCAAGCGCCACCATGTCTGCATTGCCGATGCCGTCCTCCGGCGTGGAGTACTCGCTCTTACGATGCGCGTTGCGCCAGATGGCGTAGTCGCCCGCATAGGCCTCGACGCAGCCGCGCCGGCCGCAGCGGCAGAGCGCGCCGCTTGGCTGGTGGATCATGTGACCGAATTCACCGCCTGACGATCGCGTGCCTGTGAACAGCTCCCCCTTCAGCACCAGTCCCATGCCTATGCCGTGCGAAAGCAGGATGGCGATGAAATTGTCGCGGTAGCGGGCCGGATCGCGCCAGCGCAAGGCGACCGCCATCATATTGCAGTCATTCTCGACCGTCGTCGGTATGGCGAACTCGCGCTCGAGCATGTCGGCGAACGGAATGTCGCGGTGCGGCGTGATCGGCGACCAGAGCATGACGCGGGCGGCAGCGTCGCTGATGCCCTGGATCGCTAGGACGATGCGCAGCGGCTTCAACGGGCCGGTCGAGCGTCCCGTGGTCAGCCGGCGCAGCATGGCGACGAGTTCCGCGACGAGTTCGTCGCGCGATATCGTCGCGGTCGACAACCGCCGGTTCTCCTCGACGACGGGCACGCCGGAATAATCGACGATCGCAGCCGAAAGATCGCTGAGCGACAGAACGGCGACGATCACGGCGCCGGCCTTGGGATTGAGCGACAGCGCCACCTGCGGCCGTCCGCGCCGCGCGGTCGCATGCTCGCTTCCTTTCGTCTCGGCGAGGATGCCTTCTGATATCAGGTCGGCCGAGATCGCGGATATGGTGGAATGGCTGAGGCCGGTGGCGGACGCGATCTCAGTGCGCGACGGTTGGCCGGCGCGGCGCACCGCGGCGATTACCATCGCGCGGTTGCGACGGCGCAGATCGTCATGGCGCATCCCTGCCGACATATTCAAACGCCTCCTCCAAGTCCCGCCGCCGTCGGCGGCAGGGGCCCGCCCGACAAAGCAGACTTGCAGCCGGCTTGCCAAGCATAGTTCTTCCGGACCAAGCGCTGGACCGGAACCTCCGAAATCGATATTGACAGAAAGTAGGCGTTCAGCCAGTATTTTTTCGAGACCCGAAAAAAGTCTCGCTCGGCGTGAAGGCCGAAAATTGTCGCGCATAGCTGCGCATGGGAGGAAAGTCATGATGAAATTTGCGGCCGCTTTTGCGGCTGGTGTAGCTATGTCGCTGGCGTTTGCCGGCGCTGCTTCGGCCAAGGACAAGACCATCGCCGTCTCCTGGAAGACCTTCCAGGAAGAGCGCTGGAAGACCGACGAAGCCGCCATCAAGGCAGCCGTCGAGGCTGCCGGCAACACCTACATCTCGACGGATGCTCAGACGTCTGCCCAGAAGCAGGCCGCCGACATCGAGGGCCTGATCGCCCAGAAGCCGGACGTGGTTCTCGTCGTTGCGTATGATAGCGACGCCATCCTGCCGTCGATCAAGGCGCTGAGCGATGCGGGGATCAAGTCGATTGCCTATGACGTGCAGTTCGAAGACCCGAATGCGCTCTACATCACCTTCGACAACGTCGGCGTGGGCCGTATCATCGCCGAGGAAATCCAGAAGGTGAAGCCGGAAGGCAACTACGCCTTCATCAAGGGCGACAAGGGCGACCCGAACGCCACCTTCCTGTTCCAGGGCATGATGGAAGTGCTCAAGGACGGCCTCGACTCCGGCAAGATCAAGAATGTGTGCGAGACATTCACCGACAAATGGGCCCCGGACAATGCCCAGAAGAATATGGAACAGTGCCTGACCTCGACGGGCAACAAGGTTGACGCAGTGCTTTCTGAAAACGATGGCATGGCTTCGGGCGTCGTCGCGGCCCTTACCGCCCAGGGCATGGCCGGAATTCCGGTTGGTGGCCAGGATGGTGACTTGGCTGCCATCAACCGCGTGGCTCTGGGCACGCAGACCGTTTCGGTCTGGAAGAACTCCAAGGACCTCGGAAAAGTTGCTGGCGAAGCTGCCAATGCTCTCGCCGATGGGACGCCGATGGAAAAGATCGCCGGTGTCACCAAGTTCTCGGGTGGCAAGAACGGCGTTGAGATGAACTCCATTCTCCTCAATCCGACGCCGATCACGAAGGCCAACATCAATGTCGCCATCGAAGCTGGCCACATCACCAAGGAACAGGCATGTGCAGGCGTGGCCGCCGGTGCAGTGCCGGGTTGCTGATCGCTTGACGATCTAACGATCGACGCTGCGCCACCTTGAAAAAAGGTGGCGCAGTCGTTTCACGCAGTGGCATCGGCCTCCACTTGACCGTTACGCAGGCTTGGCCAGGGGCATGGGCAACGGCGTACTCGTCTTTCCGCGACCGAGGTCTGGCCTTTGCCCAGGTGACGATTTGGGGCCATGGTTCATTCCTTGACTGCTTTCTGTTTTCCAATGCACGTTGTCAGTCGCAGCGGCCACATGGGGAGGCAACGTGTCCAACCTGCCAAACACCAATCAGGGACCCGCCCTTGAAAGCGAAGGGGCGATAAAGCGGTTTTTCCGCGCCACGGAGATTGACGAGCGTCTGCTTGGCATGGTGGCCGCCCTGTTGTTGATCTGGGTAGTCTTCGACATTGCCAGTGGCATCATGCGTGGCAATTTCGGCGGCCTTCTGGGCGGCTCGTTCCTCACGCCGCGCAATCTGTGGACGCTGCTGGTGCAGACGTCCTCGATCGCCATCATGTCCACGGGCATGGTGCTGCTGATCGTCATGCGCCAGCTCGACCTGTCCATCGGCTCGATGCTCAGCCTTGTAGCCGTCGCCGGCGCCGTCCTGCAGGTCTTTGAACTGGTGCCCATTCTCGGTGTTGGTCACCCCGCTATCTGGCCGATCGCCGTCATGTTCATGATCGCCCTCGGCGCGATGGTCGGCGCACTGAACGGCTGGCTGACAGCCTACCTCAAGATCCCGGCTTTCATCGTCACGCTTGGCGGACTTCTCGCCTACAGCGGAATGGCGTTCTATCTGGCCAAGGGCGAAACCGTGGCGCCCATGGACAAGACATACGAGATTTTCGGTGGCGGCATCCCCTTGAGCTGGCTCGGACCATTCTGGAGCTGGATGATTGCGGTCGTCGTCTGCTGCGCGATCGTCTTCGCAATTTACAACGGCCGCCGCCAGCGCAAGCGCTTCAAGTTTCCATTGCGTCCCGTCTGGGCGGAAATCGTCCTGGTAGTACTCGGCAGCGGCATCGTCCTGGGCATCACCAATGTGATGAACTCATACCCCTGGCCGTTCAAGCTCATCGAGAACTACGCCAAGGCCAATGGCGTCGTCATTCCACCGGGCGTGGAAAACAAGGACGGGAACGCCGTCTGCACGGCCGGTGACCAGGTCGTGCGTTGCACCGAGGGCCTGATCTACTACACGGGCTATTCCGTACCGGTGCTGATGGCGCTCTTTGTCGGCGTCGCCATGACCTTTCTTGCCACACGCACCCAGTTTGGCCGCTATGTCTATGCAACGGGCGGCAATCCGGAAGCAGCCGAACTGGCCGGCGTCAACACCAAGTGGCTGACGGTGAAGGTCTTCGCCCTGATGGGCATTCTGGTCGGCATCTCAGCGGTCGTGTCGTCGGCGCGTCTCAATGCGGCAACCAACGCTCTGGGCGCCCTCAACGAACTCTACGTCATTGCCGCAACGGTCATCGGCGGCACGTCACTCGCGGGGGGTGTCGGCACGATCTACGGTGCGATGCTGGGTGCTCTTATGATGCAGTCCATCATCTCCGGCATGTCGCTGTTGAATCTTCCCGCAGCCTTCCAGAACATCGTGGTGGGCGCCGTGCTCGTGCTGGCAGTCTGGCTGGATCAGCTCTATTCCCGTCGCGTGAGGTGAGGCTCAGGATCATGGTGACACCACTCATTGAAATGCGTGACATCTCCATCGCATTCGGTGGCATTCGTGCTGTCGACCGCGCCTCCATCGACCTTTTCCCAGGGGAGGTCGTCGGTCTGCTCGGCCACAATGGCGCCGGTAAATCCACTCTCATCAAGATCCTGTCCGGAGCGTACAAACGCGACCATGGCGACATCTACATCGCCGGCGAGAAGGCCGACATCAACAACCCGCGCGACGCCAAGAAATACGGCATCGAGACGATCTACCAGACGCTGGCTCTCGCCGACAACGTCGACGCCGCGGCCAACCTCTATCTCGGTCGCGAGCTCAAGACGGCGTATGGCACATTGGATGACGTCGCGATGGAGGCCGAGTGCCGCAAGGTGATGCACAGGCTCAACCCCAATTTCCGCCGCTTCAAGGAGCCTGTATCGAAGCTTTCGGGCGGCCAGCGACAGTCGGTTGCGATTGCGCGCGCCATCCACTTCAACGCCCGAATCCTGATCATGGACGAACCGACAGCGGCGCTCGGGCCGCAGGAAACCGCGCAGGTGGGCGAACTGGTCAAGCAGCTGAAGGCCGAGGGCATCGGGATATTCCTCATCAGCCACGACATCCATGATGTGTTCGATCTGGCCGACCGTGTCTGCGTGATGAAAAACGGTCAGGTCGTGGGCACGGCGAGAACCAGCGACGTCACTCCGGACGAGGTGCTCGGCATGATCATTCTAGGCAAGTGCCCGCCCGGTGCGGTCCCGGGACCGGGCGCCATGGCATTGGCGGTCTGAAGATACCCAAGCCGGCAAACGAGGCGATTCTCCGGCTCTGCGCGGCTTGAGATTCTGCATTGTCTTGGCGTAATGGAGCGCCGATAAGGTGTCGGGGCCAACCGGGTCGGCGTTTGAAGAAGCATTTTCCCATAGTGGCTTTTGCAGCCGTGGCCCTCGCCAGCCTGGCGATGGCCGGCTTTGCCTATCTCGCCGCGGAAGAGGCGACGCGCATCAAGTTCGAGGCGACCGCCGACGATGCATTGAACCGCATCCAGAGCAGGGTCGATCTGCATCTGTCGCTACTGCGCGAGACGGACGCATTCTTCAGCGCGCGCGCCGGTGAAGTAACCAGCAATGAGTTCAAGACTTATTTCGACGCGCTCCAGGTCGACAAGAATTTTGGAGGGCTGCAGTCGCTGGGCCTGCTCGGTGTTGGGAAATCCGGCGACGAGGTGTTGCTGGAACGCGCGATCAGCGAGCGGCAGAACGTCGAGAGGTCGATCTTCCCGCCTTCCTCGGAAGGCGACTGGCGGATGCCGGTGATGCTTATCGAGCCGCTCGACCGGGGCAGGATGACGGGTATCGGCTACGATATGTTCAGCGACGCGCAGGCCCGCGACGCGATACTGGCCTCCATTGAGACGGGCGAATCGCGGGCGACCGGCCGCGTGCTGCTCGGGCCTCAGATCGGCGCCCAAATGTCTCCTGGCTTCCTGCTGTTCTCCGCGCTGGAGCGGCCGGGCGCGCCCGAAGGTCAGCCGGCCGGAATGCTCTTTGCCGCTTTCCGCACGCAGGAACTCGCCAACTCCGCGCTCGACAAGTTTCCGGCGCTGCCGGTTTATGTCCAGGTGTTCGACGGCGCGGCAGAGGCTGAGAACCTGCTGTTCCGGTCGCAGGTCGAGCCCGCCCACGACATGGATTTCGCAACCACCCGCCAGTTGCTCGTCGCTGGGCGGCCCTGGGTCATCGAATTCCGGCCGACGGCCGATTTCACGCGACCGTCTTCACCGGTGATCCCCGTGCTGCTGGGCCTGTTCGGCCTGCTGCTCGCCGTCGCGATAGCACTCCTCCAGCGCTATCAGGCCCGCGCCTACGAGGCGATGTCGAAGCTGCAGGAGAATGCCGAGAACAGCCTTCTGGAAAAGGATCTGATGCTTCAGGAGATGAAGCATCGCATCAAGAATTCGATCACGCGGGTGCTGGCGATCGCACGCCAGACCGCCGCAAGCGCCAAGGATATCGGCGAATTCTCGGAATCCTTCTCGGCGCGGCTGCAGGCGATGGCCGCCTCACAGGACATGCTCACCCGCTCGCGCTGGCAGAAGGCGGATCTCGGCGAATTGCTGCACATCGAACTGGCTCAGGCGTTCGGCAAGGAGCTTCCCGATGGCATGCTAAGCGGTCCGAAGGTGATGCTTACGGAAACCGCGACCCAGGCGCTGGGCCTGACTTTCCATGAATTGGCCACCAATGCGCTGAAATACGGAGAAGCCGGCAATTCGCCCGACGCGCTGAAGGTGGATTGGCAGGTTCGGGGCCAGACGCTCTTGCTGTCCTGGCGCGAAATTGGCTCGCCCGTGTCGCCGCCCGAAAAGCCTGGCTTCGGCACCAAGCTGATAGACATGAACATCACAAGGGAACTCAAGGGCAAGATCCGTCGCGACTACCGCGCCGACGGACTGCTTATCGAGATCGAAATCCCGCTGGCCGGCAAAGACCTCTGAGCGTGAAAATAATGGCTGCCCCAACAACAAGCGGGGCAGCCATGTTTCGGCCGGCGACTTCGACGGTTTCGGCGCGACCTAGCGGCAGCGGGCCTCGTAGATGCGGCCGTTGCGATCACGGTAGCGGCACCAGCCGTCGCGGGCCGCCCTGCCGATCAGCACGCCTGACGCGGCGCCTACCACGCCACCGATGATCGCGCCGCCGGCGTCGCCCGTGGCCAGAGCGCCGACACCCGCGCCGATCAAGCCGCCGGTCGTGGCGTCGGTTTCAGCCGTCGTGCAACCAGCGAGCGCCATCATGGCTGCCACCGCAAAGATAGTCTTTCTCATATGAGGCTCCTCAGTTCGTCGTCCCGCCCGTCGTTTAGCACGCAATGGCGGATTTTTGCGCGCCAGAAATCATTCTTGGCTAAGATAGTCTTTTTCGCGACTTTCCGGGCTCGATGCAACCATGATCTCCGGCACCTCGATCAGGGCGTATAGGGTGCCGTCGGGCTTTACGTCCCAGACAAGCTCTGCGTCCTCTTCCTCTATGGCCGGATCGACTTCGACGCATTGGCCGAAGACTTGCGGATGCTTGGTCGTGAATAGGCTGATGGATGGCTGCAGGTTACCTTCGCATTCCTCGACGGTTTCGTAGACCGATATTGGCGGCGGTAGTTCGCGGCATTGGACAAGATCGTCGGAGCATCCCACGATCAGTAGCAAGGCAGCTATATGTTCCATGGCAGTTTCCTCTCGCAATGAGAGAACGGCCCTCCAGGGCATGAAACGCCGACGCCTCCGCGATGGTTCCTTGCAGACTAACTCAATCGCTGAAGAGGCGAGCTGGAACCGAGGACTCGATGGTTGGCCGGCTTTCAGACGGATCAATCTGTCTCGAAATTGTCGTACGGAACGACCAGCTTGTATTCTAGCGAGCGAGCCGTTCCCGATCTCCAGACCGGCGCCGTCCAGACTGGCGCAGCGGCGGACCGACATGTTGACGGTTGGTCTGAACGCCGGGACCGCATTCCTGCGGAAGATAGGTCCGCCGGACAGTGCTCCGTTGGAAAGCCCTGCCCGGCGGCAACTGGAAACCGATTGAGGGGTGCGGCTTCCAGCATTCGAATGAAGCTGCGTCAGGCTCGGCGGAAAAGACCGGCCAGAAGCGAGATCACCAGAAACGCGAGGAATACGAAGAACAGGATCTGCGCGATGCCTGCGGACGTTCCAGCGATGCCGCCAAAGCCCAAAGCGCCGGCTATGATTGCGACGACGAGAAAAACAAGCGCCCAGTAAAGCATGATCGATCTCCTCGAAAGCGGATGCGTCGAAAACGGCGCATGCCCAACTTGGTTCCGGAAAGTCAACAAAAAAGGGCCGTCACCGGACGGCCCTTTCTGAACTGAGCGCGTCGTATCTCAGGCGGCGGCCTTGGCTTGCCGATCAAAGAAAAGTGCTTGGCTGATAAGGGCCTTCACCATGTCGGGATTGAAGGGCTTGGTGACCAGGAAAGCCGGTTCCGGCCGTTCGCCGGTGAGCAGGCGCTCAGGGAACGCGGTGATGAAGATGACCGGCACCGATGTGGTGGCAAGAATCTCGTTGACCGCGTCGATGCCCGAACTGCCGTCGGCTAACTGGATGTCGGCAAGGATCATCTTGGCGCGTGTGTTCCTGAACATCGCCGTCGCCTCGCCATGGGTACGCGCAGTTCCGACCACGCGATGCCCCAGGCTCTCGACCATCTGCTCGATGTCCATCGCGATCAGCGGCTCATCCTCGATGATAAGGATGTCTGTCGCGACCTGGCGCGAAATCTCGGCGCTCGCCTGGGCGAGCAGATCGGCGAATTCCTCCTCGGCAGTATCGAGAATTTCGGCAGCCTCCTCGTTCGAGAAGCCCTCGACCGCAATCAGCAGGAATGCCTGGCGTGCGCGCGGCGCCAAAGCGCCGAGGTTGGCGGCGGTACGCTGCTCCCATGCCACAGGCGAAGCCTCCTGGGGCACGCGGATCGAAACCGAGGTGAAGAGTTGGGAGAAGAGCTTGTAGATAGCGATGCGATCGCTGGAAGCTTTGGGAAAAATGCTTATGTCGGCAATGATTGCTTCAAGCAATGCTGCGACGAGCGCATCGCCGCTGTGTTGAGATCCGGACACCGCCCGCGAAAACCTGCGGAGAAAAGGCAGGTGCGGCGCAATGGTTGCCGATAGACTCATGATGGTGCGTCTCCCTCAAAGGACGTGATGCGTGCGGGTGATTTGAGCTGAACCCCACCCACAACGCTCCCACAACGCCCTGGCGAAAAAAAGGTTCCGAAAGATGCGACGTTGCGGAACCAAACCGAAAATCATGCGTTTAGCGGCCCACGGCAACCGGACGTTCAGCGGCCCACGGCAACCGGGGTAGGGGACCGGCGTGTACGCGGCGCTGGAGAATGATACGCTCGGCACGTTCTCGGGGAAAGAAGGGCGAAATACCGACAATGACTAAAAAAGAAACCGCCGCGGAGGCCGCGAACCGTCGTCGGCCGACCATGGTCGATCCGCTCGGGTCCAATTCCGAGATCGGCCGCAAGCTGAAGCAATATTACGACGAGCTCGTGTCCGACCAGGTGCCGGATCGATTCGCCGTGCTGCTCAGCCAGCTCGAAAACGCCGAACCCGTTCGGAAAAAGGATTGACGGCATGGCGGTTTCCGCAGCCTTCAAGACCGATCTGCTCGGCGCGATCCCCAGTTTACGGGCCTTTGCCGTGTCGCTCGCCCAGAATGCCGACAAGGCGGACGATCTCGTCCAGGAGACGCTGGTCAAGGCCTGGGACAAGCATGAGAGCTTTCAGCCCGGCACCAATCTCAAGGCCTGGCTGTTCACCATCCTGCGTAACGAGTTTTATTCGCAGATGCGAAAGCGCGGCCGGGAGGTTCAGGACTCGGAAGGGCTGATGACCGCGCGCCTCGCGGTACATCCAAGCCAGCATGGGCAGCTCGACCTCAAGGATTTCAGGGCTGCGCTCGAGCAACTGCCGGAAGACCAGCGCGAGGCGATCATCCTGATCGGGGCTTCGGGTTTCTCTTACGAGGAAGCGGCGGAGATTTGCGATTGCGCGGTCGGCACCATCAAGAGCCGGGTCAGCCGCGCACGCGCCAGGCTGCAGGATATATTGCAGATTTCGGGCGAGGCCGATTTCGGTCCCGACGCCATTTCTTCACAAGTGATGGGATCAAGCGCTGCGTGATAAGGGCATACGGCCGCAGGCGGCTGCAACGGCTTCGACGAGGTCGTTTCCGGCGTAAGGTTTGCCAACCATCGTGACGCCGGGGAATCGTTGGCTCACCTCGGCATCGTCCGTATAGCCAGACGCGAAAATGAAAGGCTTGCCGGCGTCTTTCAGGCGGGCGGCGAAGTCGAAGGTGGAGACGCCACTCAGCAGCAAGTCTAAGATTGCCGCATCGAACTCGAGGTCGTCTCCGACATCGTCTACGCTGCGCGCCGCGACGACGCTGACGGCGCCGTGGTCGAGGCAGAGTTGCTCTACATCCATGGCGATAAGGAACTCGTCCTCGAGCAACAGGATTCTCAAGTCTTCGAGTATGCCGGACAAGCGTAGATCTCCTGGAAAACGTCAGTCATGGGGGCAATCGGGGATAATGTCATTAAAAAAAGATACTCGTGCCCTGTGCGCCTTTTCGGACGCACAGAGGGCGCGCCGACATATGGGAATCCACGGTAGCCGACAAGCGCCGGCGACAGTCCGCGAGCTAACTCTTATCGATGTCGTCCACGCCCCAGTTTATGCCCGGCACGATATTGCGGATCACAGCGTAAACGATGAGCAGAGCAGGGATGGCGATGAACCCTCCAAGCGGACCCCACAGCCAAATCCAGAATATCAGCGCAAGCACGACGATGAACGGATTCAGCGTCATGGTGCGGCCGATCACCATGGGGGTCACGAACTGCGACTCCAGCATGTTGACGGCCAGATATACCGCGACCGGCAGCAGGCTTCCCGTCAGCGTGTCGTATTCGGCCAACCCAACCATGAAGAGCATCGCGACCATGACGACTGGGCCGATGAAAACGACGAAGTTGGTCAGGGCCGCGAGCGCCCCCCACAGCGCGGCGGACGGAACGCCGATGAGGTAGAGCCCTATGCTGACGGCAATGCCTTCCAGGATGTTGATGATGGTGATCGACAGCAGATAACGCGACACCATGCGCTCGACATCGCGGAAGATATGCGCGACCCGCCAGCGGAGGCGCCTGTCGAGGCAAAGCTTAAGGACGGCGGCGCGGGTCTGGTTGCGGGTGGCGACGAAAAAGTACAGGCAGGCGAAGAAGATCAGGATCTGCGCGACCACTGCGGGCGCCAGGATGGCCATGCTTTCGACGCCGCTTCCTTCGTCCACCGACACGGGGAGTCCTTCGCTGCCAGTCAAGTCGCGCAGCTGGTCGCGGACGCTCTTCAGCGTATCCAGTGGCGCCTTGAACTCCGACAGATGCAGCTGCAGGTTGGACCAAAGCTGTGGCAGGCGTGACAGCCAGACCGACAAAGGGGCGGCGACGGCCGCTGCAAGAAGACCAATCGCTATGATGAACAGGATCACCACCAAAGAGGCGGAAAGGCCGGGCCGCAGCCCCCGATTTTCGAGCCGGGTGGCGACTGGCCCCAGCATCAGCCCAAGCACGATGCCGAGGCTCGCCGGAGCAAGTATGTATTGGCCGGCGTGGAGCGCGAAGACGCTGGCGACGGCGCCTATCACGATTACGGCCACCTGCGCGCTGCGCAGCAGCAGAAGCTCGACATTGGACTTGGGCGGCAACCTGACGATCGGCGCCTTCTTGGCAATTCGATTGGACATGAAATTTTCCAATGGGGGATTAAAACGCGAAAACGCCCTTTGACATTCGTTTGTTCCCGGCGGAACCTCGCCAACAATGCGGCGTTGAACGCCTGCAAATGCAAGGAGTGAAGCCATGGCGACAGCGGCGACCGGCAAGACCGGCAACGAAGCCCCCGATCTCGAAGCCGATATCAAGCAGCTGAAAGCGGACCTGGAGAAGCTTGCCAAGCAGATGGCGGCCACCGGCGAGCATGGTTATGGAACCGCCAGGCGCGCGGCCGCGATGGGTGCAGAACAGTTGCGTGCGCAAGGCGAGGCGAAGCTTGATGAACTTCGCGCCAACGCCAAGGATATCGAGGCGCAAGTTATGGCTCATGTTCGCGAGAAGCCGGTCACCTCGTTGGCGATCGCTGCGGGCGTGGGCTTCCTTTTCGCACTTCTCGCGCGCCGTTAGTCACTCCGGATGCTGGCGTCGCTGCTTGCAAGCCTGGCGTCGGGCGAGACGGTAGTAGCCATTCGGCGCGCGCGCCGGGCGGCCATCTTCTATCTGTTGGCCGGACTGGCCGCCGTTTGTGGCGTCGGGTTCCTTGTAGCGGCCCTCTACATCTGGCTGTCCGACCTGTACGGGCGGCTGGAGACGGCGCTGTCGTTCGGCTTTGGCTTCCTCGTCATTGCACTCGTCGTCGTGATGGTCCACCGCCTGACGGCGGGATCGCGCGCCAAGCGTGCGGCCGAACGGCGAAAATCAGACCTGACCGCCGTCGGTGTGGCCGCCGCGCTCGCGGTTCTGCCTGGATTGCTGCGCAGCCGGGCGGGAGTGGGCGCGCTTCTTGCGCCTGCGCTCGCGGTTGTCGCCTATGCGATCTATCGCGAAAACACCAAGCCAAGGCCCGGCCCGGACGAGCCTTCGGAATAGATCGTCCGCAGCCGCGACTCGGCGGGAACCCGCAACCTTCCCAAGCATTGGTGCCACAAGCGTCAGCGAAGGAAGATCAATGCCGCAAAGAATTCCAAAGAACAAGGCACGGCAAGGCAGGTTGGGTGCGAACGTGCTGATGATTCTGGTCATAGCACTCGCTCTTTCCGGCGCCGTATGGCTCGGGCTCGAGTTCTATGGCGAAGCCATCGACGCGCAAAGCACAGGCCAGCCGGGCGCCGTTCAGACGAACGTCACCCAGTAGCCCAGCCTACTCATCCGCCCAGTGGACCTTGTCTGGTTGCTTGGTGCCTGACGGGCGTCAAGCTGTTGCAATCAATCATCTATTGGTTGGGTTTGTTCGCGACGCGCTGAGCAAAAAGGCAGGCATCCGCGGATGCAAAGTTCGGAACGGAATCGGCAACGCGACGTTGTGAAAGTGTGATGTCGCACCGGCCCTCCCAGCGACGAGTAAGGCCGGCGCGACAGATGCAATGACATCGTTCCCGAAATCACGCATAAGGAGAGTTTAACATGATCCGCAATTTCCTGGCTACCACGGCGATCACGACGCTTGTAGCAACCGGCGCATTCGCCCAGGAGGCAACCACGCCGGCGCCCGCGCCGGTCGAACCTGCTCCGATGACGCAGGAAGCGACTCCGGCCGCGCCGGCGATGAAGGCCGACGGCCATCTGGCCAGCAACATCATCGGCGAGAACGTCTATAACGGCACCGGCGACGATGCCCAGAATATCGGCGACGTCAACGACATCGTCATCGGCGCCGATGGCAAAATCGAGGCCGTGGTGGTCGGCGTCGGCGGTTTCCTCGGCCTCGGCGAGAAAGATGTTGCCGTGAACTTCGCGGAGCTCGATTGGGCCGAACGCGATGGCGACCGCTGGCTGGTGAGCTCGCTCACCAAGGAGCAGTTGGAATCGCAGGCGGCCTTCGACCGCAGCGCCTACGAGCCCGCGCAGCCGGTGGCGTCGAACGAACCTGCCGCAGGCGTAGCCCCGGCTCCGGAAACGACCGCCCAGGCGCCGGCCGATCCCGCATCGCCTGCCCCGGACGCCACGGCTGAAGCTCCTGCGGAATCGGCCCCTGCCGATCAGATGGCGCAGAACCCGGCTCCGGCCGACCCTGCGGCTCCGGCGCCTGACGCCTCGACCGACACGACGACCACGGCGGCGATCGACAAGTCGACGCTGACCGAAATGCCGGCCACCGATATCCGCGCCGAAGAAATGATCGGCACCACGGTCTATGGCGCCAATGACGCCAATGTCGGCGAGATCGGCGATGTCGTGCTGACGGCCGATGGGAAGGTCGACGCCTATATCATCGACGTCGGCGGCTTTCTGGGCGTCGGCGAAAAGGAAGTCGCCGTCGGCAGCGAGAATCTCGCCTTCATGACCGACAAGGACGGCGAGAAGTACCTGTACACGAACTTCACCAAGGAGCAGCTCGACGCGGCCGCGGCCTATGACGAGAGCACCTATACGGAGAAGCGTGACGACCAGCGCCTGATGATGATCCAGTAAGTCATCTGACCGGTAAGACAGCAAAAAGCCCGCGCCGAAAGGCGCGGGCTTTCTTTAGATCAGCGGCAATGCGGCCGGCATTCCAACAACGCCATTCTCGGTCAGGGTCGATAGAGCGAGCGATTGGTCGAGATGTTCGGCGCGCCAGGCGAGCATGCGCTCCGCGAATTCGAGCCGCACGGGGATGGATGAAGGATCGTCCGCTCGATTTTGCAACTCGCCCGGATCATTGTCCAGATCGTAGAGCAGCGGCGGCAGTCCGCCGCCAAAATGCACATATTTCCACTTTTCGCTGCGGATAACGGCAAGGTTGCACTGCCGAGGGTCCAGTCCGAAGTGACGTTCCGCCGAGCCCTTCTCGATCGAGCGGAAGTCGAATTCCCAATGTGCTGCGTCGCGCCAGGTTGCCGGCGTGTTGCCATCGAGAAATAGCGCCAGCGACCTGCCGTCGAGATGCCCAGGCGGGGCTTCGCCAAGCAGCTCGATCAGCGTCGGCATGATGTCCACTGCCTCGGTGAACCGCTTGACGCTTGCACCCCGGACTTTCCGGCGCGGGTCGCGGACGATCAGAGGTATGTGGAAGCTCTGGTCGAAGAAGCCGCCCTTGCCGAGCAGGTAATGGTCGCCCATCATTTCCGCATGGTCCGAGGTGAGGATGACGATCGTATCGTTCCATGCGCCCGCCTTCTTGACAGCGGCCCATATGCGGCCAAGCTGGGCGTCGGTTTCCGAGATCATGCCCCAGTAGAGCGCGCGGATGGCGCGGAACTCGTCCTCGCTGAAATCGTGAACCTTGCCCTTCTTGCCGGGCAGGAATTTCGACTTCTTCTGCCGCCCGATGACGTAGTCGAGATAGGGGTGCGCCGCGGCTTCCTGCGACCAGGTCTTGTTCCGGCTGAAGCCGGGCCCGTCCTCCGGTGCGTAGAGCGCGTTGTAGGGCTCGGGCACGATGAAGGGCGGATGCGGGCTGATGAAGGAAAGGTGCGCGAACCAGTGGCCGCTTTGCTCGCCTAGCCAGCGGATGAATTCGTCTGCCAGAAATGCCGCTGGCGTCTCATCGGCCGAATAGACCGGCGGCGCGTTGGTCACGGTTCCGCCGCCTCCCTTGGCTGGGCGGTGGATGTCAGGATGGCCGGCGGAAGCGTCGATGCCGCGCGCGGCGAGCCAGGACAGCCACGGTTTCTGGTGTTCAGGCAGCAGTTGGCGGACTGTGAAGCCCGGCAGAACGCCCTCGTAGCTCTTCAGCAGCGGATCTTCGGGCGCCAGGTGTCGCGGATCCGGCGATACGTCGGTGTAGCCGAAAAGCGTCGGATCGTAGCCGACCGCTCGGGCCGCGAGGGCTATGTTGCCGTGGCGCGCATCGAGTGGGCTGCCGTTGCGGCAGACCCGATTGTTCATCTGGTAGAGGCCGGTGTAGAGGCAGGCGCGGGCGGGTGAACAGGGGGCCGCGCCGCCATAATGGCGACGGAAGATGACACCTTCGGCGGCGAGCGCGTCGACATTGGGCGTCCGCACCACGGGATGATCTGCCGCCGAGAGGCTGTCGCCGCGCCACTGGTCGCAGGTGATGAAAAGGACGTTCGGTTTCCGGCGCGCCATTTCCAACCTCCGGGTGCAGCGCGTCATGGAGCCGAATTTTCGGTCGCTTGCAAGAGGACCACCCAGAGGCGACGATGTACTGCGATCCGCTATTGTTCATTATGTGTGGACGGACCTTGCTGAGGTCACGCACTACCGGTGAACGATTGGATGGACAACATAGCGAGCAGGCAAGAGCGGCGATGCCGCAATGGAATAAGGAGCCTGAAAATGCTCGACCAGATCAAGGGCCTTCACCACGTCACCTCGATGGCGAAGGACGCCCGACAGAACAATGAATTCTTCACCGGCAAGCTCGGCCTACGCCGGGTCAAGAAGACCGTCAATTTCGATGCGCCGGATGTCTATCATCTTTATTATGCTGACGAATTCGGCACGCCGGGTTCGGTTATGACCTATTTTCCGTTCCCCAATATCGGCAAGGGCAGGCCCGGTGTCGGCGAAGTCGGCACCACTGTCTTTGCAGTGCCCGAGGGTTCGCTCGGTTACTGGAGGGAGCGTCTCGAGAAAGAGGGTGTGGCCGGCCTCAAGACCGAAATCAGCTTTGGCGAGAACCGCCTTGTCTTCGAAGGGCCGGACGGTGACGGCTTCGCGCTCGTTGAGGCGAAGGGCGACGAGCGTGCGCCCTGGGTCAAGGGCGGCGTGCCGTCGGACGACGCGATCCGCGGCTTCCACTCCGCCTCACTCAGGCTGCGCGACGGCGGCGCGACCGAAGAACTCCTTAAGTTCATGGGCTACGAGAATGTCGACCAGTCCGGCAATGTGAAACGCCTCGCCGTCAAGGACGGCAATGGCGCCAATGTGATCGACATCGAGACGCTGCCCGGCGCCGCTTTCGCCGATCTCGGCGCGGGATCGGTGCATCACATCGCCTTTGCGGTGGAGAATCGCGCCAAGCAACTCGAAGTGCGCAAGGCGCTGCTCGATACGGGCTACCACGTGACGCCGGTCATCGACCGCGACTACTTCTGGGCGATCTATTTCCGCACGCCCGGCGGCGTGCTGTTCGAGGTGGCGACCAACGAGCCCGGTTTCGACCGGGACGAGGATACTGCACATCTCGGCGAGACGCTGAAGCTGCCGACCCAGCACGCGCATCTGCGCGACTATCTGGAAAAACACCTGCAGCCGCTCGGCAACTGACAGAGGCCACCATGTCCAAAAGTGCCTACATCCACAAGGTCGCGCCCGGTTTGCCGGGCGGGCCGCTTCTGTTCACCTTCCACGGCACCGGCGGCGACGAGAGCCAGTTCCTCGGTCTGGCGCGGGAGCTGCTGCCGACGGCGACAATCGTGTCTCCGCGCGGTAATGTGTCGGAGCATGGCGCGGCGCGCTTCTTTCGCCGGACCGGCGAGGGCGTCTACGACATGGACGACCTCGCGCGGGCGACGGACCGGATGTCGGGCTTCGTCCGCGCGCATGTCGAGGCGGCCAAGCCGTCCTCGGTGCTTGGCCTCGGCTATTCCAACGGCGCCAACATACTTGCATCGGTGGTGTTCGCCGATCCGGGCCTGTTCGATGCCACGGTGCTGATGCATCCGCTGATTCCGTTCGAGCCGCAGGTCAACGGCGACCTCGCCGGCAGGCGTGTGCTGATCACGGCGGGCCGGCGCGATCCGATCTGCCCGCCGAACCTCACCGCAAGGCTCGCTGCCCACCTCCAGGGACGCGGCGCCGATGCCAAGGTTGAATGGCATGAAGGTGGTCACGAAATAAGAGAGAATGAGATCGAGGCGGCACGGCGCTTTTTCGCCTTCGCCCCTGCGCCAGGAGAAACGGCATGAGTGGTGAACTGTCTGACGAAAGCCTCACGGAGATCCAGTTCGAGGACTGGGGCTCGAAAGGCCGCTATGTCCTGCGTTCGCCGGCCGGCGATGAGGCGGAGATGACATTTACCAAGATCGGCGAGCACCAGATCATCATCGACCACACCGAAGTGCCCGATGCTTTCCGCGGGCAGGGCGCCGGGCTCCGCCTTGTGACGCGGGCCGTGGAGGACGCGCGCGCCGCCGGCACGACAATCATTCCGCTCTGTCCCTTCGCCGCGGCTCAGTTTCGCCGCCATCAGGAATGGCATGACGTGCTGAAGAAATGACCATGGAACCGCGAGCGGGCACGCGGCCTGGGCAAACGTGCGGAGATGGCAGGTGAGCGGTGCGGACCAGGAAATTAGCATCGAGAGACAGAACGGACGGGGTTCCTACCTGCTGCCGCTGCCTGACGGCGGGGCCGCGCGGCTGACCTTCGTCGAGACCGGTCCGGACCACATCGCCATCGACTACAGCTTCGTGCCGCCGCAATACCGTGGCCGGGGTGTGGCGCTGAAGCTGGTCAAGAAGGCCGTCGATGACGCTCGGGACAAGAGCTTCAAGATCACGCCGCTCTGCGGCTATGTCGTGGCCGAGTTCCGGCGCCATCCGGAATGGTCCGACGTGCTGCAAAGGTGACACGCGCCAACATCTTCGGCGGTTCAGCTTTGCCCGAGTCGACGAGAAACGCCACGATATCTCCGTTACGTAGAAAGCCAGCTATTTCAATACCTTGTTGGGTCCCCCGAGGGCAGCTGGCATGGGTGGAATGTACATGAATTTGACCGAAAATGCCTGAAGTTCAAGAAACAGATGGGATACACAGGCACAAAGCGGCAACATCGGGCGGAAACAAAAGGGCTGCTATTTTCGTTTCATCCAATCAGATCCAACTACGCAAGAGCCTATGGCCATGGCCGCCGTCATCGACAAGGAATTCGACCGCAATCTCAGGCCGCGCGAGCGTCATTGGGGCTTGCCGAGGGTCGCGCTCCGCCAGCGCAGCGCCGACCATCCGATGATCCTGTTCTTTCTGGTCGTGACAGCCGCCTTCGCCGCGATGGCGATCGTTCCGCCTTCGGGCGCCGCCTTCACTTCATTTGGAGTGCCGGCTGCGGCATCCGCGCCGGCCATCCCGGCGCATGATGGGGCCGATACGACCAAGACCGTCGGCCTGTCCGAGGCCGAGATCGCCTGTCATGGGCAGGTCTGGGGCGCCGAAAGCGCCGAATGCCTCGACACGATTTCCAGGGAATCAGGCCGCACCGACGGCCGCAAGATCCGGGTGATCGCCGGCGCCTGAGGGCCGTCAGCCAACGCCAATCCGCTCGCGCATTCCTCCTGCGCGCACTTCCAGCCCCGCCACCCTGCCGGCGGGGCTTTTTTCTTGACCCAAGCCGGAATCAGTGCGTCATCGTGGTCTGATCGTTGACCGCGGCGAGCGCGCTGCGCACGTCGAGCGTCGAGAACGGCTTTTCCAGCACCAGCGGACGCTCATGGGGAGGCAACGCGCCTATCTCCGCGCGTGCTCCCACCATGTCGCCGGTGACCAGGACGAAACGGCGGCCGAGATCGGGGCGGTAGGCGATCAGCTCGCGGTAGATCGTGATGCCGCTCGCCTCCGGCATGCGCAGATCGCTGAAGACGATGTCCGGCTCGTAGTCCGAGAGCACGGCCGAGGCCGTGCTCCAGGCCGTGACGATGCGCGACTTGATGCCCATCAGTTCGAGGATGTCGGAAAGCGACGCCGCGACGTCAGGCTCGTCGTCGATCACCAGCGCGTGGCGCAATCCGCTCGACCGCGTCTCCTGCGCGGCCACGCCTGTGTGAGCGCCAACGAAGGCGGGCAGCTCGACGACGAAGCGGGCGCCGTTCGGAGTCACCTCCTCGAAGCGGATCGACCCCTTGTGCCGTTCGACGATCGCCTTGGAGATGGAGAGACCGATGCCGGTCCCCACTCCCACCGGCTTCGTGGTGAAATAGGAATCGAAGATGCGATGCCTTATCGCCGCGGGGATACCTGGCCCCGTGTCCTCGACGGCGAAGCCGACGGTCCGCTCGCCGAGGCGGAACGTGCGCACCATGATGCGCCGCTCGCCATTCTGGGCGGCGAGCGCGTGCTGGCTGTTGATGAGGAAGTTGGCTGCGACCTGTGTGATGTGATCTGCATCGGCCAGAACCGGGATGGTCCCCGGCGCGAAATCCGCATCGATGTTGATGCCGCTCGATCGCGCGCCATAGGCCGTCACCTCCAGCGCGGCGCGCACCGCGCTGTTGAGGTCGGTTTCGGCCGGCACGGTCGGGTGGAGCCGCACCATGCCGAGGAAGCTCTTGACGATGCGCCCGCAGCGCTCGGCGGCGGCTCGCACCTTCTCGGCGCGCAGCTTGGTCTGCTGGTCCGGCGCGAATTCGTGCAGCAGCGTCGACTGCGCCACCACGACCGCCAGCGGGTTGTTGAGTTCGTGCGAGACGCCGGCGAGCAGCGAACCCATGGCCGCCATCTTTTCGTTCTGGTGAAGTTTTTCGCGCTGCCTGTTGATCTCCTCCTCGGCACGCCGCTGCTCCCTGAGGTCGCGGATGGAGCCGAAGAAGAGCCGCCGGTCGGCGACCTGCATCTCGGTCACAGTCAGCTCGATCGGGAAGATCTCGCCGCGGGCGTTCTGCGTCACCGTTTCCATGCGCTGGCCGATCATCGGCGCGCCGCGGCCGGCCATATAGTCGGCGCCGGTGGCGTAGCCCTTGCGGTAGAAATGCGGGATGATCGTGTCGATCAGGTCCTTGCCGAGGATCTCGCTGCGCTTGTAGCCGTAGATGCGTTCTGCGGCCGGGTTGAACTCGATCACGCTGGCCGTCTCGTCGATCACGATGATGGCGTCGAGCGAGGCCTGCAGCATGGTCTGGCGGATGATCTCGCTGACATGCGCGTCCGACAGCGAGCGCTCGATCGCGGCGCCGATGGCCATCGCGACGATCTCGACGGCGGCTTTCTCCTCGTCCGTCCAGCGACGCTCGACGGCGCAGTCGTTGACGGCGAGTGTCCCCCACAGGTGGCCGTTGGCGAATACGGTGACGGACAAGAAGGATTTGATCTTCTGGTTTTCGAAATCCTGGCGCAGATAGCCCTGGATCTCGCGTGTGCGGCCGGCGAACATCTTGCCCTGCCTGACCTCCTCCGCAAGCCTTGTTAGCAGCGGGTCGGCGTTCACGATCGACTGCAGGATGACGCGCGGGCGGTCGGTGCCGCGAAGCGCGTCCTCGTCCTCCCAATAGGCCGCGATGGACTGGGCAAAGCCTTCGCCGGGCAGTTCGCGCAGACGGAACAGGATTGCCCGATGACAGCCCAGCGAGCGGGCCAGCAGCTCCAGAACATCGGCGATGATGCGCTGCCATTCCGCCGTTTCGTGCAGCCGCCTGACGATGCGGGCGGCCGCAACCGTGCAGCCCGGTTCGGTGATCGCCGGATTGGTGCTCGGGGGCTGGGTTTCGACCATGCGCTGCTTTCGGGACGGCGACGCCTCAGCGGCCTTCTTCGGGCAGCGAGAAGATGTATCCCTCGCCGCGCACGGTGCGCAAAAATTTCGGGTTCGAGGGATCGTCCTCGATCTTCTTCCGCAGCCGCATGATGCGGATGTCCACGGCACGCGAGGATTCCGGCTCTTCGCTGAAGCCGATCGCGTCGGAAATGGTGGCGCGGCTCAGCAGCCGGTTGCAGCGGGTCAGGAAGATTTCAAGCACGTCGAACTCGCTCTTGGCGAGGTCGAGGATGACGCCGCCACGGCCGGTCACCATGCGGCCGTCGAGGTCGGCGCGGAAATCGCCGAAGGCGACGATCCGCCGCTCGCCCTCGTCGGGTTTGCCGGCCGCAGCCGGAGTCTCGGAGGCGCGCGGCACGCGCCGCAGCACGCTGCGCACCCGGGCGAGCAACTCGCGCAGTTCGTAGGGCTTGACGATGTAGTCGTCGGCACCGAGCTCGAGCCCGACGATGCGGTCGATCGCGGAGCCGGCAGCGGTGGCGTAGATGATACCCATCGGTGCCTGCTGGCGCAGCCAGCGGCCGAGGGACAGGCCGTCTTCCCCCGGCATGGCTATGTCGAGTATGGCGAGATGGAAGGCTTGCGTCTTGACCAGTTCGCGCATGGTGTCGGCATTCTCGGCGGTGACCACGTCATAACCGTTGGCGCCGAGATACTCGGCGACCGCATCCCTCAAATCGGGCTCGTCCTCGACTATGGCGATCCTTGTGGCCAGGGAAATCTCGCCTCCGCTATCGGCGGAAAGTAGATTGGGTATAAACATGATGTCCAGCGCTCATTTGGGGCGGTCATTCGGGATTCGGGAGGCAGTGGTTCGCAGCATGGGTGCAAGGCCGGTCATAGCGCTCATATGCCTTTCGCAGGACCCCGAAGACAGCCTCGCGGACTATCTCGAGCGCCGTGGCTACGAGGTGCGCGAGGCGAATGAGGCGTGGATGGCCGAATCGCTGCTTTCGGCCGGCGGTATCGACGTTGCGGTCATCGGCGAGACCTACCCCGCAAGTTCCGGACTCGACCTTCTGCGCCGGCACGGCGGTGAGGCCGGAGCGAGCTTCGTCATGGTGGCGGGCCGCGCCGATCTGATCGAGAAAGTGCTGGCGCTTGAGCTGGGCGCCGCCGACATCGTACCGAGCCCGGTGGTCTGGCGCGAGCTTGCGGCGCGCATCGGCGGTATCGTCGGCCGCCGCGGCAAGGCCCATCGGGAACTCGTCGTGCTGGAGAATGCGACCGTCGATCTCAAGGCGGCGCTGGTCATGCACAGATCCGGCACCGAAGAGCAGCTTTCGCCCGGCCAGGTGGCTCTGCTCAGGCTCTTTCTCGCCAATCCACGCAAGGTTCTGACGCGCGACGACATCATGGCTGCAGCGCCGGCCGAAAGCGCCGACGCGTTCGACCGGTCGATCGATTCCCGCATCGTTCGCCTCAGACGCAAGCTGGACACCGAGAGCATCGCGACAATTCGCGGCGCGGGCTATCGTTTCGATCCGCCCAGGACGACTTAGGTCCAGAACCGAGGCCTGGCGGGCGGCCACCCCGGTTAACGTAGTTGGGCGTCGAGCGACGCGATTTTCATGGTGATGACCTGGCCGGCCGGATCGGAGTGCATGCGGTCCTTCAACACGACGAGCGTGACGCCGGCGACCCCGAGCAGGCCCTGCGTGTAGAGCAGCCCCGAGAGTATGGTCGCAGCAAGTTTCGAGGTCTTTCCGTTCATGGCGGCGGTCCCGGATCAGCTTGTTTTCGGAATGAAAGCGCTGCGCCGCATCGTGGGCGCGCGCTTTCCGTGGGTGCACCATGAGGGCCTGCTGTATCGGGCCGATGCCGCTTGTGGAGGCCGATGTTTCGGGATTGTTTCGCGCAGGGAGCTGTCTCGACGCCCCCGATCTCCTAACCTATGCAATATATGAAAGAGCGCGGACTGCGCTGGAATTTGGTCGCACGACGGCATGGAACAACGGGGCCTATAACAATCGCTCTTGCCTCGCGGCCTGCGTCACGCGACTGTGTGCGCCGCTTCGAGGGGATTGAATGCGGGCCTTCCTGACACGTCTTTTGCATATTGCCCGCCGTCGGCGCTATCTCGCGATCTGGTCGGCCGGCCTGCTGGTCATCGTGCTGGTCATTGCCGCTGCCTATTCCCCTTTCAGCCCGCTCGACCGGCTGAACGCGCTGGTCTTCGACACCTACCAGAGGCTCAAGCCGCGAGAGTCCACCGAGAGCGCGGTTGCCGTCGTCGACATAGACGACGAGAGCATCCGCCAACTCGGCCAATGGCCGTGGTCGCGCACCGTTCTCGCCTCCGTCATCGACCGGCTGGCCGCCGAAGGGGCCGCGGCGATCGGACTTGACATCATCCTTTCCGAGCCGGACCGCACCTCGCCGGCGCTGGCGGTCGCGCAGCTTGAAAGCCAGGGTTTCCAGGTCACCTATCCCGGTTCGGCTTCAGACCTCGACCACGACCGCATCCTTGCCGCGAGCTTCGCCAAGGCGCCGGTGGTGGCTGGCCTCGTGCTCGCCGAGGGGGCGACAACACAGCCGCCTTCCGCAAAGGCCGGCTTCGCCTTTGCCGGCGAAAACCCGGCCGCCTATCTGCCGTCCTTTCCGGGCGCGGTGCGCAACCTTCCCGTCCTCGACGAGGCCACACCCGGCCTCGGCGTCTTCTCCTTCCCGCGCCAGGCAGACGGCGTTGTGCGCCAGATCCCGCTGATCTCGCGCCAGGGCGACAATCTCTACCCGGCGCTGTCGATCGAGTCGCTGAGGGTCGCACAGGGCGCGTCGAGCTTCGTCATCAAAAGCACGGGGGCCTCCGGCGAGTTCGACACCGGGCAGCCCGGCATGACGGCGCTCAAGGTCGGCGAATTCGAGGTCCCAACCGGGCCGGACGGCCGCATCTGGGTCTACTACACGGGTGAGCAGGCGTCGCCGCTGATACCTGTCCATCGCCTGCTCGGCGGCCCGGATCCCGATCTTTCCAGCCAGATCGAGGGGCGCATCGTGCTGATAGGCACGTCGGCGGTCGGACTGCGCGATCTCGTGGCGACGCCGCTCAGCGCCGGATTCCCCGGAGTGCTCGTCCATGCCGCCATCATCGACCAGATCGTCACCCAGAAATTCTTGACCCGGCCGGACTGGGCGATCGGCTTCGAGATCGTCGTGGCGATCGGCCTCGGCCTCCTGGTGCTTGCCTTCCTGCCCTGGCTGTCAACCTTCGCCAACGCCGTGGTGGCGGCCGGCGCGCTCGCGATAAGCGTGGGCGTCGGTTGGCTCGCCTTCACCGGCTACGATCTGCTGCTTTCTCCGATCCTGCCGGCGCAAACGTGTCTCCTTGCCTACGGCGTGGGGTCCGGCGTCAGGCTGCTGCTCAGCGAAAGCGAAGGCCGCTACATCCGCAGCGCCTTCAGCCACTATCTGTCGCCGGCCATGGTCGAGCAGCTGGTCGAGAATCCCGACGCGCTTGTGCTCGGTGGAGAGAACCGCGAACTCACCATCCTGTTCTGTGACATCCGCTCCTTCACCTCGATCTCGGAAACGATGGAGCCGACGGAGCTCACCGTCTTCCTCAACAATTTTCTCACGCCGATGACAAACGTGCTGATGGAGAGCGGCGCGACGATAGACAAATATATCGGCGATGCGATCATGGCGTTCTGGAATGCGCCTCTCGACGTCCCGGAGCACCGGCAGCGGGCGTGCGAAAGCGTCTTGAAGATGCTCGATGCGCTGGAGAAGCTGAACCAGACGCTGGAGAAGCCGGTCAAGATCGGCGTCGGCCTCAACTCCGGAATCTGTTGCGTCGGCAATCTCGGATCGCGGCAGCGCTTCGACTATTCAGCCATCGGCGACAGCGTCAATGTCGGATCGCGCATCGAGGGCCTGACCAAGCAGTATGGCGTGAGCAACCTCATCGCCGAGAGCACCGCCCGCGGAGTCCAGGGGCTGGCGATGCTGGAGATCGACAAGGTCATGGTGGTTGGGCGCGACGAGGCGACGCTGGTCTATACGCTTCTTGGCGGGCGCGAGCGGGCGCAGGACGAGGAGTTTATCGAGCTAAAGCGGCTGCACGACCGCTTCCTGGCCAATTACCGGTCGATGTGCTTCGATGCGGCCGCCAACGATCTGGCGCTGCTGATGAAAGCCGCTCCGCACCAACTCGAAAAAGTCTATTCCGAATATCAGCGCCGGCTTGACGCCTATCTGGTGACGCCCCCAGCGGCTGGATGGGACGGATCGTACCGGGCCGAGCACAAATGAAGCCGCGCGCGCGCCGCGGCGGCGGCCGCCCGACCATCGCCGACGTCGCGCGGCTCGCCGGCGTCGGTGCGATCACCGTGTCGCGGGCGCTGCGGGAACCGGAGCGCGTGTCCGAAAGCCTGCGCCAGCAGATCCAGCAGGCCGTCGACGAACTCGGCTATGTGCCGGACCCCAACGCCAGGGCGCTCGCTTCGGCGCGCGCCGAAGTGTTCGGCGTGCTGGTGCCGTCGCTCACCAACAACGTTTTCGCCGAAGTCGTGCGCGGCATCTATGACAGCCTTTCGGACAGTTCCTTTCGCGTGCAACTCGGCAATACGCACTATTCCGGGCTTGAAGAGGAACGCCTGCTGCAGGTGTTCCTCAGCCAACGCCCCTCGGCTCTGATCGTGTCGGGCATCGATCAGACGGCGGCCGCGCGCAAGCTGCTCGAAACCGCTGGCTGCCCGGTCGTTCAGATCATGGAGACAGGTCCCGATCCGATCGACATGATGGTTGGCTTCTCGCATTTCGACGGCGGCCGCGCAGCGACAAACCACATGATTGAGGTCGGCTACCGGCGCATCGGCTTCCTCGGTGCACGCATGGACCCGCGCTCGCAGCGCCGCCTCGCCGGCTACCGGGCGGCGATGGAGGCGGCCGGGCTGTTCGACCCCCGGCTGGTGACGACGACGCCGGTTCCCTCCAGCGTCACCCTCGGCCGCGACCTCTTCCGCGACGCTCTGGCCAAGATGCCGTCGCTCGACGGCGTCTTCTGCAACAACGACGATATCGCGCTCGGCGTGCTGTTCGAATGCCACCGCGCCTCGATTGCCGTGCCGCAGACAATCGGCATATCGGGCTTCAACGATTTCGACATGATGCAGGTGGCGTTTCCGTCGGTAACCAGCATCAGGACACATCGCTACGAGATCGGTCGACAGGCGGTCGTCATGGCGCGGGCCGCGATGGCGGGGACGCGGCCGGAAAATAGAGTGCTCGACCTCGGCTTCGAACTCAAGCGCCGAGAGAGCACCGATCGCGCGGGCGGTTGAGCTGCCGTTGCGGAATATCACTTTACATCAATTCATGGTAGCGCTACCAATACTTCCGAGATGGTTGTGCTGGTGGCTTGCCAAGGTCGATT
This sequence comes from Mesorhizobium sp. KR9-304, assembly GCF_040049215.1. NCBI lineage: Bacteria > Pseudomonadati > Pseudomonadota > Alphaproteobacteria > Hyphomicrobiales > Phyllobacteriaceae > Mesorhizobium > Mesorhizobium sp. KR9-304. The sequence continues at coordinate 2,154,839 of NZ_JBDZDN010000001.1, forward strand.
TGTCTGATAAATATGTCAATTGCCGGTGTAGGGAGGACACCGGCGCGGAGCCGCAAGAGGAGCGCTCCGCGGGCCGCACGGCGGCAGTCACGGCACACGCATCTCAACAGACAACAGAGACAACCGGGAGGAATTAAATGTTCAAGTCCGTCGCCAGCGGCGTGCTCGCCGCTTCCGCATTCATGCTCTTTGCGTCTTCGGCCATTGCCGAGCCGGAAATCGTCAGCGGCCCGGCCGCTGAACCGGAATGTTTCGCGCCTTGGGCCGCCGATACCAAGTTCTTCAAATTCCCTGCCAAGGCGGGTCCCTACCGGATCGCGCTCGCCAACGGCTACATCGCCAACACCTGGCGCATCCAGATGATCCAGACCGCGAAGGCCTATGCCGCACAGCCCGAGGTCGCCGCCAAGCTCAAGGAATTCAAGGTCGTCTCGACCGGCGAGGACGTGCCGGCGCAGATTTCGGCGATCAACAATTTCATCGATTCCGGCTACGACGCCATCGTCGTTAACGCACAGAACCCGACCGCCTTCGCGCCTGTGATCAAGCGCGCCAAGGATGCCGGCGTCATCCTCGTCGCCTTCGACAACATCCTCGACACCGAAGATGCCATCAACGTCAATGTCGACCAGAAGGGCCTCGGCGTGTTGTGGGCCAACTGGCTGGCCAAGCACCTGCCCGAGGGCGGCAAGATCCTCGAAGTGCGCGGCGTCGCCGGCACGTCGGTCGACACCGACCGCCACAACGGCATCCACGAGACCTTTGCCGCAACCGGCAAGAAATGGGACGTGGTCGAGGTGGTCGGCAAGTGGGATGATCCGACTGCGCAGAAGGCGACGGCCGACGCTATCGCCGTGCACAAGAAGTTCGACGGCATCACCGCGCAAGGCGGCGACACCGGCGTCGTGCAGGCGATGATCGATGCCAAGCATCCATTCGTGCCGTTCGGCGGCGAAACGGAAAACGGCTTCCGCAAGTTCTGCGCCAAGTTCGCCGGCGAAGGATTGAAATGCTCGTCGGCGGGCACCGGCCCGGCGCAGGTCGCCGTGGCCATCAAGACGGCCATTGCCGCCTTGGAAGGGGCGGTTGTCCCGCAATCGGTCAAGCTGCCGACTGCTATCGTCGAAGATCCGAACTTTAAGGAGGGCGAGGACTTCTATCCCGACCAGTCCGACAACTTCTTCGTAGGCAACGCCTTCCCGACCTGCGGCATCAACTTCACCGCGCAGGAAATCATGGGTCAGACCAAGGAAAATCAGTAGTCCGGTCTGAAGTCCCGGCGCCGCGGTCATAGCGCGGCGCCGGCCTCGGGAACGATGGGGAGATCCATGGATACGGCTTCAACGGAGGCGGCGCCGCTTTTCCGCATGGAGGGCGTGTCGAAACGATATGGCGGCGTGCGCGCGCTCGAAGATGCCGAGGTTTCCGTTCACGCCGGCCGCATCCATGCCATCCTCGGAGAGAACGGCGCCGGCAAGTCGACCCTGATTAAGGTCATGGCGGGCGTCGTCGCGCCGGACGAGGGGCGCATGATCCTCGACGGGCAAGATGTAACGTTCGCATCGCCGGCGGAGGCCAACAAGGCAGGCATCGTCTGCATCTTCCAGGAGCTGTCGCTGATCCCCGAACTCAGCGTTGCCGACAACATAGTCATCTCCGATCCGCCGAAGAAATTCGGCATGATCGACCGCAAGGCGCAGCGCAGGATCGCCGAGCAGGCGCTGGAGCGCGCCGGCGCTTCCGATATTCATCCTTCTGCGCTGGTCAAGGACCTGCCGCTGTCGCGCCGCCAGATGGTCGAGATCGCCAAGGCGCTGGCACGCAAGCCGCGCATTCTCATCCTTGACGAGGCGACCTCGGCGCTGACCGCAGCCGACGTGTCAAAGGTGTTCGAGGTGCTGAAGCGGCTCCGTTCCGAGGGTCTGGCGCTGCTCTACATCTCGCATCGCATGCATGAGATCGCCGAGCTCGCCGACGACTGCACCGTCTTCCGCAACGGACGCAAGATCGCAACCTACAAGGCCGGCGCCAAGACAGACAGCGAAGTCGTCGAACTGATGATCGGGCGCGAGTATCAACACGTCTTTCCGCCGAAGCCGGCGACCGCGGCGAACAATGCCGCGCCGATCCTCGAATGCAGGAATCTCGGATGGACCGATCGCTTGACCGCCATCAATTTCGCCGTGCGGCCGGGCGAGGTGATCGGGCTCGGCGGTCTTGACGGGCAAGGCCAGCGTGAGCTGCTTCTGGCGCTGTTCGGAGTGCTCAGCGGCTGCACGGGCGAGGTGCTGATCGACGGTCAGCCGGCGAACATCAGGAGCCCGGCCCACGCTCGGGCCGGCAAGATCGGCATGGCGCTGATCCCCGAGGACCGCAAGACCGAAGGCTTGATGTTGCCGATGAGCGTGCGCGAGAATCTGGCCTTCGCGGCCATGGACAAGGTATCGAGACACGGGATCATCGACCGCCATGCCGAGGACGCGCTGCTCGAAGAGATGGTGAAGCTGCTTGCAATCCGGACAGCCGGGCTGGACATCCCCGTCGGCTCCCTGTCGGGCGGCAACCAGCAGAAGGTCGTCATCGCCAAATGGCTGATGCGGCATCCGCGAATCATCCTGCTCAACGACCCGACGCGCGGCATCGACGTCGGCACCAAGCAGGAGATCTACCAGCTCTTGCGGCGTCTCGCCGACCAGGGCGCGGCGATCGTCTTCTATTCGACCGACTATGACGAGTTGATTGGCTGCTGCGACCGCGTGCTGGTGCTCTATGACGGAGCGATCAAGCGTGAACTCGTCGGCGACGAGATCACCGAGCATGCGCTGATCGCCAGCGCGCTGAACATCGACGCCGCCGAGGCGGCCCGAATGGCAAGGGCAAGCTGATGAGGGAATGGCGCTATTGGTTCGCCGAGCAACGGGGCACGCTGCTCGCGCTGGGCATCTTCGTCGTGATGTTTGTCATCTACACCTCCAATCACCCGGCGGGCTTCACGGCCAATGTCGTGCAGACGGCCTCCAACAAGGGCGTGTTGCTTGCCTTCATAGCGATGGCGCAGACGCTGGTGGTGCTCACCGCCGGCATCGACCTCTCGATCGGCATGATCTTCATCCTGACCAACTGCCTCGCCTCGTGGATCGTCGTCGGCACGCCGACGGAGACGGCATTCGGCGTGGTGGCGGTGCTCGCCGTCGGCATCCTGTGCGGGGCGCTCAACGGCGCCATCGTCATATACGGGCGCCTCCAGCCGATTGTGGCGACGATCGCGACGGGCGCGGTCTTTTTCGGCATCGCCCTGCTGCTTCGACCGTTTCCCGGTGGCTCGGTCAACGAGGATCTTGCCGATGCGCTGACTGGAAGGCTGTTCGGATTTATGCCGTCGAGCCTTGTCGCGCTGCTGGCGATCGTCCTGATCATCTGGGTGCCGTTCCGCCGCTCGGTCTATGGCCGCGCGGCCTATGCCGCTGGCTCGTCGGAAGTCGCAGCCTATATGTCGGGCGTGCCGATCAAGCGCGGCAAGTTCCTCGCCTATACGCTCGCCGGGCTGCTTGCGGCGATCGGCGGACTGTTCCTGACCTTCTTCACCTATACGGGCGAAGCCGCCTATGCGAGCGGCAACACCTATACGCTGTTCTCGATTGCCGCCGTGGTGCTCGGCGGCGTATCGCTCTTTGGCGGACGCGGCAGCGCGATCGGCGCGATTTTTGGCGCCTTCGCCTTCAGGACCATCGGCGACCTGCTTTTCGTCTTCGATTTCGATCCGCTGTGGCAGCCGCTCTTCCAGGGCGTCGTGCTACTGCTTGCCGTCAGTCTCGGAGCATTCGCCCTGTTCCGCGTGAAGAACCGTCTGGAGTGGTTCGGATGAGCGACACAACCACTGCTGGCGGCAATTCGAGCCGCATGCCCAGGTTCCTGCGCAAGGTCGATCCGGCCGTGGCGACCTCGTTTGCCTGCATCATCGCGCTGCTCATCTTCGGCAGTCTCTATTCGACCAGCTTCTTGTCGCCCGAATATCTACTCCAGCAGCTGAAAGTGGCGTCGTTCCTCGGCGTCATCGCCACCGGTATGATGCTGGTAATCCTGCTTGGCCAGATCGACTTGTCCGTACCCTGGACGGTGTCGGCCGGCGCCATGATGGCGTCGGCGGCAGCCGCTTTCGGCCCGGCCGGCGTCGCCTTCGCCATTCCCTTCGGCATTTTTTGCGGCATGGCAATCGGGCTGGTGAACGGAATAGGCGTTGCCTATCTGCGGATACCTTCGATGATCGTCACGCTTGCCACCAATGCCGTCGCGCAAGGGTTGATGGTGGTCTATACGGGCGGCTTCTCGCCACAGGATTCCGCATCCGAAGCGATGCGCTATCTCGCTACCGGCTCGCTGATCCCCGGCGTGCCCAACGCCGTGATCGTCTGGGCGATCATCGGTGCGGTTACGGTCTTCGTGCTCGCCCGGACGACCTTCGGGCGCTCCGTCTATGCGATCGGCAACCGCGAGCGAGCGGCCTACCTCTCCGGCGTCGACACGCGCAAGATCGTGATGATCGCGTTTGCGGTCTCCGGCGGGCTTTCGGCCTTCGGCGGCGTGCTGCTGGCGGGCTACGCGTCCAAGGCCGCGCAATCGATGGGCGATCCCTATCTGCTTCCTTCGATTGCCGCAGTAGTGCTCGGCGGCACGTCGATCCTCGGCGGACGCGGCTCCTATCTCGGTACTGTCGCCGGGGTCATCCTGATCACGCTTCTTCAGTCGATCCTGTCGGTCATGCAGATGCCCGAAGCCGGCCGCCAGATCATCTATGGCATCGTCATCGTGGCGATGCTGTTGCTCTACGGCCGCACGCCAGCGAACCGGTGACCGGCGGATGCATCCAGAGACAGCCAGCCCGGAAGCGAAGCGCTTCATCGTCGTCGTCATGGGAGTCAGCGGCTCGGGCAAAACGGTCATCGGCTCGGCGCTTGCGGAGGCGCTCGCAGGTCGCTTTGCCGAGGGCGACCGCTTCCACCCACCCGAGAATATCGCCCGCATGTCCGCCGGCATGCCGTTGCGCGACGAGGATCGCTGGGGCTGGCTCGACGCCATCGCCGTCGAGATAAGCGAGGCGGAACGGCGTGGTGAGACGCTGGTCATCGCCTGCTCGGCACTGAAGCGCATCTATCGCGACCGGCTGAGGCTGGCCAGCCGGAATTTGCGATTCGTCTACCTGAAGGTCGCACGCAATGTCGCGGCCGCCCGGGTGGCGGCGCGCAAGGGCCATTTCATGCCGGCAAGCCTGATCGACAGCCAATTCGCCGACCTTGAGCCGCCCTTGCCGGACGAAGATGCGTTGACGCTCGACGCGGCCAGGGATCCGGTCGGTCAGGTCGCTTTTGCAGCGTCCGCTATACTGGGGTCGGCGCCGGTCGTCCGTGCGTAACGTTCGCGAGTCCTGACCTGCAGGCATGCAGGACTCGTTAACCGGCTATGCGACCACTGCATAAATGCCATGCAAAAGCGTCCATTTAATAGGCACTTGCTGATCACTATCTGAGCGCTGTTAACGAGAACAGCCCAAAGACGCTGAGAAAGAGACTGAAATGAACCTGATCCGCAATTTCCGCAACTGGCGCCGCTATCGCGAGACCGTCAACGAGTTGAACCGCCTTTCGGCGCGTGAACTCAACGATCTCGGCATCACCCGCGCCGACATCCACGGCATCGCCCGCGGAGCCCGCTAACCAAGAGATTTCGACGGCTTCTCCTCCCGGCCGCCGACTAGGCCGGCGTTCCCTCCCCCTCCAGAACGCTGGCCACCCCATAGAACCCGCCGCCAACCCGGCGGGTTCTTTTTTGCCCAAACATTGCAGCGTCAGGCCGCTGCGATCTCGGCCTGCAGGGCGGCCATATGCTGCTCGGCTGCCGATTCGGCTGCCCGCTCGATAGCCCGGAAACGGCTGACGATGGCAAGCCCGGCCTGGGTGAGTTGGGCGCCGCCGCCGCGCTTGCCGCCGGTCTGGGCCGACACGACAGGCTTGCCGAACAGCCGGTTCATCTCTTCGACGAGATCCCAGGCGCGCTTGTAGGACATGTCCATGTTGCGCGCCGCGGCCGAAATCGAGCCGAAGGCGGCGATCTGCTCAAGCAGCTCGATCTTGCCCGGCCCGATCCGTCCGGCGGGATCGAGGTTTATCCTCAGGCTGAGCGATGGCATGCGTCTCTCTCCCGGCTCGCCGCGATTGCGTGCGCAGCCATTTTACCCGACCTTCTCCATTCCTGTCGTCCCCTCGGGCCGCATCGTCCCGTCCGTCGTGCCGCGTGTCGTGTTGGCCTGGTCGAAGGTGACCGACTTGATCACCGCGAATATGTCCAGGCCGCGCGTCAGACAAAGCATCTCGGCCGATTGCCTGGTGATGCGTGCCGTGATGACTTCGCCGTTGCAGTCGATCAGTACGTCCGCGAAAAGGCCATTGCCCGCACTGACGCCGATGATCCTGCCCGGGAGGATGTTCAGGGCGCTGAGACCGTGCGGCCGCTCCGTCGCGACGATGACGTCGCGCGCGCGAATGCGTACGCGGACTGTGGAGCCCGGCTCGGCATCAAGCCCCACGATATGGATCTCGCCTGCCGGCGACACGAGCGTTGACATGCCGAAAGCCTGGTTGCAGCCGGCAACCCGCATTTCCAGAACGGCTCCGCCTTCGCCACGTTCTTCTGCCGGCAGCAGGTCGAGACGCTGCAGGAGCTCGGAGGTCGGCCCGGCTGCAGCGACCTTGCCTTGGTCGAGCACCACCATGTCGGTCGCCAGGCGCGCCACCTCGGCCACAGAATGGCTGACATAGACGATCGGTATCTTCGTCTCGTCGCGCAGCCGCTCGATGTAGGGCATGATCTCGGCCTTGCGCCGGTCGTCGAGCGAGGCAAGCGGCTCGTCCATCAGGATCAGCCGGGGGCTGGCAAGCAGGGCGCGGCCGATGGCGACCCGCTGCTTTTCTCCGCCCGACAGCAAGCCTGGCTTTCGGTCGAGCAGGTGGCCGATGCCGAGCAGGTCGACCACACCGTCGATATCGCCGTAGCGCTCGGAGGCCGGCGTGAAGAACCGGCCGTAGTGCAGGTTCTGGCCGACAGTCATGTGCGGGAACAGGCGAGCGTCCTGGAAGACATAGCCGATGCGACGCTTGTGCTTGGGAACGTATTTGCGAGACGCGGTGTCGACCAGAACACGGCCATCGGCGACGATCCTGCCCTCATCCGGGCGCAGCAGCCCGCCGATCAGGTTGACCAAGGAGGTTTTGCCCGAACCCGAGGGGCCGAACAGCGCGGTCAGCCGCCCACCTGTCTCGAAGGTGGCGTCGAGCGAAAATGCCCCGAGGCGGCGGCGGACGTCGACCCGGAGGCTCATTCGACCTCCAGCGTGCGGCCGACCCGCCGCGCCAGTACTTCCGAAGCGACAAGCGCCGTCATGGCGATGATGATCGAGATGACGGTGAGACGAAGCGCGCCGGCGTCGCCGCCCGGCACCTGGGTGAAGGTATAGATCGCCGACGGCAGCGTCTGCGTCTCGCCGGGAATGTTGGACACGAAGGTGATGGTCGCGCCGAATTCGCCCATCGCCTTGGCGAAGGAGAGGATCATCCCGGCGATGATGCCCGGCAGGATGAGCGGCAGCGTGATCGTGCCGAAGACCCAGAGAGGGTTGGCACCGAGCGTGCCAGCGGCGGCCTCCAGTCTGCGATCGACCGCCTCGATCGACAGTCGGATGGCGCGCACCATCAGCGGGAAGGCCATGACGCCGCAGGCGAGCGCGGCGCCTGTCCAGCGGAACGAAAAGACGACGCCGAAATACTGGTCGAGGAAGGCGCCGGCCGGGCCGCGCTTGCCGAAGGTGAGGAGCAGGAGATAGCCGGTCACTACCGGCGGCAGGATCAGCGGCAGATGCACAAGCCCGTTGAGCACGGACTTGCCCCAGAATTTTCCGCGCGCGAGCAGCAAGGCGATCAGTATTCCCGGGGGCAGGCTGAAAAGCATCGCTACGACCGCGACACGGATCGAGAGCCGGACCGCATTCCATTCGTCGGGAGTGAGGTCCAGCAGCCAGTTCATGCGTTTGCGCCGGTTCTCAGTTGGACACCACCGGCGCAAGAACCGTGAAACCCTGCGCCTCGAAAAGGTCCTTCGCCTTAGCCGATTGCAGGCAATTGATGAATGCCGGCGTGTCGCTGTCCGCCGACTCGGCGGTCTGGGCGACCGGGTAGACGATCGGCGGGTGCGACCCGTCCGGGAAAGTGCCGACGATCTTGACCGTCTGGTCGGCCGCGGCGTCGGTCTTGTAGACGATGCCGAGCGGGGCCTCGCCGGTGGAGACCAGCGCGAGCGCGGCGCGGACGTTCTCGGCCTGCGCGACCTTGCCTTCGACGGCCGCCCAGACACCGAGCGATTCCAGCGAGGCCTTGCCGTATTTGCCGGCCGGCACGGCATCGACGTTCGCCATCGCGAGCCTGCCGTCGCCGAGCAGGTCGGCGAGGTCGAAGCCTTTCTCGATCTTGGCCTCGACCTTCGAATCCGTCGGCGCGACCAGCACGATGGAATTGCCAAGCAGCTTGGTTTCAGTGCCGGCTTTGATGAGATTCTTGTCGGAGAGATATTTCATCCAGTCGAGGTCGGCCGACATGAAGACGTCCGCCGGCGCGCCCTGCTCGATCTGCTTCGCCAGCGCCGAACTCGCTGCGTAGGACACCGTCGCCCGCTCGCCGACATCCGTCTCGCAGGCTGCGTTGACGGCATCGAGTGCGTTCTTCAGGCTGGCGGCTGCGAAGACGGTGACCTTGTCTTGCGCTACCGCGCCAGGAACCCCGGCGAGCAGCACGGCAGCGAAGCTGCCGATGGCCGCAGCCAATCCCGTTCCGATCCGTCCGTTCCCCATGAAACTCTCCCCAATCCGTTCTCGGGTCGGATCGCAAGCGCCGGCGACCTCCAATCGATATATTCGATTGAATATAACCATGGAAGGTACGTCAACAACCAAATTGCGGCGCGAAACAATCATCCGCATGCACGCAGCGGCGATCGCGATGACGCCAGTCGAATACAGCGAAGTCCAACCGCGGCGGATCAGTCCCGATCCGAGACGACCGAGGTGAAGGCAGCGATCTCGGCGAAATGCGCGGCGCGCACCTTGCCGAATTTGCTCGCATCGACGACCAGATACGACACCACGGCGCGCGCGATTGCTGCCTGCTTCACCGGCACCTCATGGAAATGCGAGCAGGTGACGCCACGCGTCTCGTGCACGCCGCCGGCCGAGATGAAGGCCTTGTTGAGGCTGATGCGCTTGAGCTGATCGAGTGCTGCCTCGCCGGAAAAGGAAGCTGCCGCGGGGTGGAACAGCCCGCCGAGCAGGATCAGCCGGGTGTTCTGGCGGCGGCTCAGGATCTCGGCGACGTTGAGCGAATAGCAGATCGCCGTCAGCCGCAGGTCAGGCGGGATGAGGGCAGCGAGGTGCGGTGTGGTGGTGCCGCAGTCGATGAAGATCGTGTCGTCATCCTCGATCAGCCGCGCCGCCTTGGCGCAAGCCTTTTCCTTGGCGGCGGCGTGGTGGTCGGTTTCCTTCGCAAGCACGTAGTCCCCGGCGACGTCGTTCTGCGCGCCGATGACGTGGCCGCCAAGGCACGCGAAGCGGCCGCCGGAATCCATCACATCGCGTCGGATGGTCATCTCGGAGACGCCGAGTTCTTCGGCAACGGCGGTGAGCTTCAGGTGGCTGTGGCCGCCCAGCAAACCGGCCAGCCGTTCGAGCCGGGCGTTCCTTAATCCGATCCTGCTCACGAGGCCTCCGGCGCCAAATCAACCTTGACATCGGTAATGCCGATATGAGACGATTGCAACATAATGTTTTTATTGTAACATAATAATGCCGGGCTGGACGCTGCCCGGCGCGGAGGATCAGCGATGCAGAGGTCAGCCGTCGCGGCAGTTTCGGAACCCGTGCTGCGCAACACGCACCGCAACTCCGGAACCGCGCTGCGTCCGGATGCTTTCGAGGCGATCCAGATAAATCTCAGCGCGGTCGAGCGGCGCGCCGCGACGCTGCCGACGCGCCGCTCGGTCAAGAAGGAATATCAGGCCGGCTGGCTGGTGAAGGCGCTGACCTGCATCGACCTCACCACGCTTGCTGGCGACGACACCCCCGACCGGGTGCGGCGACTCTGCGCCAAGGCGATGCGGCCGCTGAGCGATGCGCTGCTTAAGGGGCTCGGCCTCGAGGATGCGCCGCCGACGGTCGGCGCGGTCTGCGTCTATCCGACCATGGTGCCCGCCGCAGTGAAAGCGCTGAACGGATCCGGCATTCCCGTCGCCTCGGTGGCGACGGGTTTCCCGGCCGGCCTGACGCCGCTGCCGCAACGCCTTGCCGAAATCAGGTATGCGGTCGGCGAAGGTGCCGGCGAGATCGATATCGTCATCAACCGCGCGCTCGTCTTCGACCAGGAGTGGCAGGCGCTTTATGACGAGGTCGCGGCGATGCGCGACGCCTGCGGCGAGGCGCATCTGAAGGCGATCCTCGCCACCGGCGACCTGAAGACCCTGCGCAACGTGTACAAGGCGTCGATGGTGTCGATGCAGGCCGGCGCCGACTTCATCAAGACCTCGACCGGCAAGGAGGACGTCAACGCGACGCTGCCCGTCAGCCTGGTCATGATCCGCGCGCTGCGCGAGTACGGCGAGGAGACGGGCTACCGGGTCGGCTTCAAGCCGGCTGGCGGGCTGAAGACCGCCAAGGACGCACTCAACTGGTTGATCCTGATGAAGGAGGAGCTCGGCCGCCCCTGGCTCGAGCCCGACCTCTTCCGCATCGGCGCGAGCTCGATGCTCGCCGACATCGAGCGCCAGCTCGAACATTTCGTCACCGGCCGCTATTCGGCCACCTACCGTCACCCGATGGCCTGAGGGACGAGACATGGTTCACATCAAGGATGTGCTGAAAAGCATGGAATACGGCCCGTCGCCGGAAGGCAACGAGCACGTGCTGGCGTGGCTGGACAGCCACAAGGACGGTTTCGGCCATTTCATCGACGGCAAGTTCACCGATCCCGCGGCAGACAAGAGCTTTAAGGTCACCAATCCGGCCGACGGCAAGGTGCTGGCGCGCGTCGCGCAGGGCGCGGCCGGTGACATCGATCGCGCCGTGTCGGCTGCTACCCGCGCGTTCAAGACCTGGTCCAAGCTCTCTGGCCACGAGCGCGCGAAACATCTCTACGCGATCGCTCGCCACATCCAGAAGCGCGACCGCTTCCTTGCCGTGCTGGAAACCATGGACAACGGCAAGCCGATCCGCGAGACCCGCGACATCGACATCCCGCTGGTTAGCAGGCATTTCTATCACCACGCCGGCTGGGCCGAACTTATCGAGAGCGAGTTTCCCGGCTACCGGCCGGTCGGCGTCTGCGGCCAGATCATTCCGTGGAATTTTCCACTGCTGATGCTGGCCTGGAAGATCGCGCCGGCGCTGGCCGTCGGCAACACGGTGGTGCTGAAGCCCGCCGAGCAGACGCCGCTCACAGCACTCGCCTTCGCCGAGATCTGCCGCGAGGCGGGACTGCCTGCCGGCGTCGTCAACATCGTGACCGGCGAGGGCGACACGGGTGCCGCACTCGTCGCGCATGACGGCGTGGCGAAGATTGCCTTCACCGGCTCGACCGATGTCGGCCGCATCATCCGCACCGCAACTGCCGGGTCGGGCAAGAAGCTGTCGCTGGAGCTCGGCGGCAAGTCGCCGTTCATCGTCTTCGACGACGCCGATCTCGACAGCGCTGTCGAAGGGCTGGTCGACGCCATCTGGTTCAACCAGGGCGAAGTCTGCTGCGCCGGCTCGCGTCTGCTCGTCCAGGAAGGCATCGCGGAAAAGCTCTATGCCAAGATCCGCGCCCGCATGGAGACGCTGCGCGTCGGCGCGCCGCTCGACAAGTCGACCGACATTGGCGCGGTCGTCTCCACCGAGCAGCTCGAACGCATCACCGCGCTGGTCGAAAAGGGCAGGCAGGAGGGTGCGGAGGTCTTCCAGCCTTCGATACCGGTTCCTGGAACCGGTACCTTCTTCGCGCCGACGCTGATGACCGGCGTCGAGCCGTCGTCCACCGTCGCCGTCGTCGAGATATTCGGGCCGGTGCTGGTCGCGATGACCTTCCGCACGCCCGACGAAGCGGTGGCGCTCGCCAACAACACGCGCTTCGGACTTGCCGCCTCGATCTGGTCGGAGAACATCAACCGCAGCCTCGAGGTCGCCGCGCGGCTCAAGGCCGGCGTTATCTGGGTCAATGCCACCAATCTCTTCGACGCCGCCGCCGGCTTCGGCGGTTACCGCGAAAGCGGCTTTGGACGCGAAGGTGGCCGCGAAGGCCTTTACGAATATCTGATCGCTGACGGCGCTAAACTGAAGGGCAGGGAGGCTGCCAAGGTCTCGCTCAACGCGGCACCGTCGCCGACAGCTCAGATCGCTGCCCAGGACGAGGTCGACCGCACGGCGAAGCTCTATATCGGCGGCAAGCAGGCGCGGCCGGATTCAGGCTACAGCTACGCCGTTGTCAGTCCTTCGGGAAAGACGGTCGGCCTCACCGGGCTCGGCAACCGCAAGGATATCCGCAACGCGGTCGAGGCCGCTGCCAAGGCCGAAAACTGGGGCGCGGCGACCGCACACAACCGCGCGCAGATACTCTACTACATCGCCGAGAATCTTTCGGCCCGCGCCGGAGAATTCGAGGCGCGGCTGCGTGCCATGACCGGCGCGTCGAAGCGCGACGCGGCGGAAGAGGTCGCGGCCTCGATCCGGCGTACCTTCTTCTACGCCGGCTTCGCCGACAAATATGACGGCGCGGTGCGTTCGACCAAGTCGCGGCATGTTACGCTTGCGATGAACGAGCCCTTCGGCGTGATGGGGATTCTGTGCCCGGACGAAACGCCCCTGCTCGGCTTCGTCTCGCTCGTGATGCCGGCGCTCGCCACCGGGAATCGCGTCGTCGCCGTGCCGTCTTCGCGCCATCCGTTGGCGGCCACCGATTTCTACCAGATCCTCGACACCAGCGACGTGCCGGATGGCGTGCTCAGCATCGTCACCGGAAATGCCGCGGAACTGGCCAAGACGCTTGCCGACCATGACGAGGTCGCCGCGCTCTGGAACTTCAACGGCGGGGTCGAGGCGGCGCTGGTCGACAAGGCGTCGGCGGGCAACCTCAAGCCGGTCTGGAACGGCGGTGCGCGCAACTGGCTTTCGGGCGAAGCGCAGGGCCGTGAATTCCTGCGGCATGCCACGCAGGTGAAGAACATCTGGGTGCCTTACGGCGAATAGCTCGCCTCTCTGAACGCCCGGCAGGACTGGGCCTTTACGGTGCCCTCAGTGATAGCCGATGTCGGCGCGCACCTTGCCGCGGAACACCCAATAGGACCAACCGGTGTAGACCAGGATCACCGGCAGCAGGAACAGCGTGCCGACCAGCAGGAAGGCCTGGGTGGTGTTCGATGAGGCCGCGTCCCACAGCGTGAATTTGTGCGGCACGATGAACGGCCACAGGCTGATTGCGATTCCGAGATAGGAAAGCGCGAACAGGCACACCGCTCCGATGAAAGCCCCCGCATGGGTCGAGCCGTTCAAGGCCCGCCACGTCAGGTAGGCGGCCAGCAAGGTCAGCACCGGAACAGGCGAGAGGAACAGCAGGTTCGGCCAGGAGAACCAACGCTCGGCAACCTCCGAACTCACGAGAGGCGTCCACAGGCTGACTGCGCCGATGCCGATCAAGACGCCGATCAGGCTGATCCTGCCGCTGCGCCGTGCGCGCTTCTGCACATCGCCCTCGGTCTTCAGGATGAGCCAGCCCGAGCCGAGCAGGCTGTAGCCGAAGACGAGTGCTGCGCCCGTCAAGATGGAGAAGGGCGTCAGGAAGTCGAAGGAGGTGCCGACGAATTCGCGCCCTTCGGTCTCGAAGCCGTCGATGAAGGCGCCGAGCATCACCCCTTGAGCGAAGGCGGCAAGCCCGGAGCCGTAACAGAATCCGTGGTCCCAGAAACTCTTGTGTTCGGAATCGCGATAGCGGAACTCGAAAGCGACGCCCCGAAACACAAGCGCCAGGAGCATCAGCAGTATCGGGAAGTAGAGCGCGGGAACGATGATTGCGAAGGCGAGCGGGAAGGCCGCGAGCAGCGCGAAGCCGCCCAGCACCAGCCAAGTCTCGTTGCCGTCCCAGATCGGCGCAATCGAGTTCATCACGAGATTGCGCGATTCGAGATCGGGCTCGAAGCCGTAGAGGATGCCGACACCCAGATCGAAGCCGTCGAGCAGGACATAGAGGAAGATGCCGGCGGCGAGGATCATCGCCCAGATGGGTACGAAGCTGAGCACGCTGTCCATCATGCCCCTCCCTTGGCGTGCAGTTCGACGGTGATCGGCTTGCTGGGGCGGCCGCCTTCGATCGGCTGATCGCCTTCCTCTTCGGCAATGGATGGACCTTTCCTGATGATGCGCGCCATGATCAGGAAACCGGCCGGGAAGATGATGAGGTAGACCGCCATATAGAACAGCAGCGACATCAGCACATCCCAACTCGTCAACGATGGCGAAACGGCGTCGGCGGTGCGCATCAATCCATAAACGATCCATGGCTGGCGACCGACCTCCGTCGTGGTCCAGCCGGCAAGCACCGCGACGAAGCCGAGTGGCCCGACCAGGATGCACGCGCGCAGGAAGAGCGGGCTGTCGAAGAGCTTGTGGCGCCAGCGCAGCCACCAGCTTAAGATGACCACGCCCAACATCAGCAAGCCGATGCCGACCATGATGCGGAAGCCGAAGAAGGGAAGCGCCACGGGCGGTCTCTGGTCCGGCGGAAAATCCTTCAGCCCCTTCACCGCGCCGTCGAGGCTGTGAGTCAGGATCAGGCTGCCGAGATAGGGAATCTGGATGGTGAGGCGGTTTGTCTCGGCGGCGTCGTCCGGGATGGTGAAGAGGATGAGCGGGACGTTGCTGCCGGTTTCCCAATGCGCCTCGATCGCCGCAAGCTTCGCCGGCTGGTGCTCGAGCGTGTTCAACCCGTGCTGGTCGCCAATGAAAATCTGCGCCGGCACCAGCACGCTGAGCAGCCAGAGCGTGATCGAGACCATCGCGCGGGCCTCGTCCGTGGATCGCCGCCTGAGCAGGAGAAAAGAGCCGACCGCCACGACGGCGAAGCCGGTCGTAATGTAGAAGCCGACGACTGTATGGGCGAAGCGGTAGGGAAAAGAGGGGTTGAAGATGACCGACAACCAGTCGGTCGGGAAGAAGCGCCCCTCGACGATTTCGTAACCGGCCGGAGTCTGCATCCAACTGTTGGCGGCAAGAATCCAGAAGGACGATAGCAGCGTACCGAGCGCCACCATGATCGCCGCGACGAAATGCGCGCCGGGAGGCACCAGCTTGCGGCCGAACAAAAGCACGCCGAGGAAGGCCGCCTCGAGGAAAAAGGCTGTCAGCCCCTCATAGGCGAAGAGTGGCGCCAGCACGTTGGCGGTGGCGTCGGAGTAGCGGCTCCAGTTGGTGCCGAACTGAAACGGCATGATGACGCCGGACACCACGCCCATGCCGAAGGCGACGGAGAATATCTTGATCCAGAAGGTCGATATCCTGAGGTAAATCTCCCTGCGAGTGAAAAAATGCAGGCCTTCGAGCACCGCTATGAAGGACGCCAGACCGACGGTGAAGGCCGGC
Organism: Mesorhizobium sp. KR9-304; assembly: GCF_040049215.1. NCBI lineage: Bacteria > Pseudomonadati > Pseudomonadota > Alphaproteobacteria > Hyphomicrobiales > Phyllobacteriaceae > Mesorhizobium > Mesorhizobium sp. KR9-304. The sequence goes on from NZ_JBDZDN010000001.1 coordinate 2,170,533, forward strand.
ATCAGGATATGCCAGGCGATCAGCCATGCAAATTGCAGCCGGGAAAGGAATACCGGGTCCAGTTCCATGGTCTTGCCCGCCTCCTCATAGCTGCAATCCGAGTGCGCCCCGGCAGGTGGCAGGGTGACAGGCTATCAGCCGACGTGCAACTCCTGCCGGCTGGACATGCGGTCGCGCCTGCCTGCGTATTAAAAATGCCGAGTTGCGGCGGTCGATCGAAATGGAGGCAAGCGTCTCGATGGCCGTTCGGGCAAGGGGGTCGCAGACAGGACAACTCGACCGCCGTCTCGAATGGCGCCGCTTTGAACCCCCAGAGATGCTGGTTGAGCGGCCTAAGTCGAGGCTGACCTGGCAGGTCGGGTTGCGAACACCAAACCCACAACGACGATGGCTGCTCCGAGCAGATCGACGTAGCCCGGCACCTCTCCCAATAGAGGGATGGCAAGGGCAGTCGCGATCACAGGCTGGCCGTAACCCAGCACCGCAACCAGCGCCGTCGGGAGCTTGCCGAGGCTTCGGTTGATCAGCACATAGGCGGCCAACGTCAGGGCGCCATAGAGCACCATGTAGCCCCAACCATAGACGCCAATCGGCAGAAAGTTTTCCTCGAACCAAGCGAAAGGGAGCGCGCCCAGTGCCGCGCCGACAAATGACCATGCCGTCACGGTCACAGTAGAATAAACCTTGCATAGTTGGCCGGTGAGCAGAATGCAGCCGGCGTAGAATAGGGCCGCAGCCACAGCGTAGAGATTGCCTTCGACCGTCGACTGTCCGGTGGCAGGGCCGAGGGTCATGACTATCAAGCCACCGAACGCCAGAACTCCACCAATCCCGAGCCGCCGGGTGATTTTCTGGCGCCAGATCAGCCAGCCACCGACTGCCACCAGCAGGGGATAGATCGTTGCAAGCAGCGTTGCTTCGAGGATCGTGGTGGAGACGACGGCCCGGTTCCACAGCACCAGATCCGCTGCCACCAAAAAACCAGATGCGATCGATAGGGCCTTGGCCGTTGTTGGCAGTGGCGCCCCTTGGCGTGCCAGCCACATCGCTGCAGGCAGTGCAATGAGCACGCGCCAGAAGGCTGTCGCGGCGGTGTCGACTGGCGAGTTACGTACCATCAACGGACCGAAGCCAGAGAAGAATATCCCAACCACAGCGGTTCGCAGCGCTTTCGGATCAATCACGCCGTCGGTTACCGCTCCTTCGGACAGTCCGGTCGAGGAACTTTCCATAACGCAACCACCTATTTACATTTTACCAGTTACACATCATGACCTCTTGGCGAAACCAGTCAAACGAATTATGTTGGTTACGGATGGTCGGTGAAAAAGATGTCTGTAAGCGATCAGGGGTATCGGGCGTTGCCCAAGCATGAGTTCGTGGCAGGGCGACTGGCACTCGACTTCTGCAACACGCTTTCTCGCACCCCTCTGGATTTCGACTGGGACCGCGCCTCCAATCCGCGCGATTTTCTGAGTTGGGCGCAACGATGCGGCATAAGGCTCGAGCGCGCGCCGACCACTCGCGCGCTTGCACGGCTTCAAGCACTGCGCGAAGCGTTGGCTAATGTCTTCGACGCGGTGGTGGATGAACACAAACCAGCGGCAATCGACCTCAAAGTGCTGAATACCGAGCTGGCTCATGCGCGAATGGCGGAGCGGCTTGTTCCGACCGATCACGGCTTCGTTCTGCAGGATGGCGCAACAGACGCCGTCGATCGGTTTCGTCACGCCATTGTGTGCGAAGCTGTTGAAATGCTGACGGACAACACCCGCAGAATCAAACGCTGCCCCGACCACGAGTGCCTGTGGCTATTCTACGACGGCAGCAAAAACCTCTCGCGCAGATGGTGCGCGATGGACGATTGCGGCACCAGGTACAAAGTGCGGCGATTTCGGGGCCGAGAAGGGACAAGCCAAGCTACCTAGCCGGGTTGTTCCTCGATCTTGGACGTGTCGGTGCAGGCAAGCGGAATTCGCGAAATTACCCGACCGAGGTCTTAGTCCCGGAAAGCGACAAACGGACGCCGATGGCCCCCGACGATTTATTGCCAGTCCTTTTGGAAGATTGCAGTGTTCACGCGAACTGTATTCAAATGCTCATTGGCGAATTTTCCTCAAAAGGTAACTCCATAGCCGTGCGAAGATCCCGCCGGTCGTCCGTCGTGTCTAACTTGCGTGATCCGGTTGGCGCGGCGCGGCGTCGAGATTTTGGGCTGCCTGAGCCGAAATAGGAGAAATATATCAGATGGGAATTCGGGCAAAAGTCGGCGACGTTTTCCTCATCTCTCTTGACGAAAGGAGTTGGGCGCTCGGTCAGCTTGTCAGCGCGTGGAACGACGAGCTGTACGTGGCGATATTCGGCCAAAAGCTTGAAACACAGGAAGTGGATCCGAAATGCGTCATCGATCAAGAGCCAGTTTTTTTGGCGCTGACGCTTGATGCCAAGTTGTTCCATGGCGATTGGCCGATACTTGGAAACGTGCATCAGAATCTGATCAACTTCCCGCAACCGGCGTTCACGGTTCGACAAGCGGGCGTCGTGCACATCGAATCACGGGATCGTACGGTCAGTCGCGCAGCTTCGCCATCCGAGGCCGAGATACTGAGATATCGAAGCGTGTCATCGCCAGCGGTGATCGAGGAAACTGTCCGCGGGTATTTTGGTGCATGCGAATGGAACCCCCATTTCGAAAAGTTCTATGCTGACTACGCGTTTGAGTCTTCTCGGCTGCTCGCTGGCTGACCCGCATCGTCACCACGGCGCCGGGTTCCGTTGTGCTGATGGATACGACATATACACGCGACCTCGCCGGCCGCATCACCGGGATCAACGGCCTGACCGCCTCGGAGGACTGGAGCTACAGCTACAACCATCTCGACTGGCTGATGTCAGCCGACAATCTCGGCGATATCCAGCTTGACGAGACGTTTGCCTACAGCCCCAGCGGCAATCTTCTCAGCCGCACGCGTCTTGCCGGAACCTTCACATACCCGGCCGGCACCGCTCCCCGTCCGCATGCGCCGACGCATCTGGGCGCGACCGCGATCGCCTACGACGCCAACGGCAACATGACCGCCGACGGTGTTCGCGCGCTTGTCTGGGACGAGGCCAACCGGCTCGCCGACGTCACCATCGCAAGCGCCGTCACCAGCTTCGCCTATGGTCCCGACGGCGCTCGCGTCAGGAAGGCCAACGCCTTCACGGCCACGCTCTATCCCTCGACCGACGTCGAGATCGACGCCACCACCACGCCGGACGATCTCCAGGACTTCACCCGTTATCCGCATCCCGACATCAAGATCGTGGGGAGCCAAAAGTTCTTCCTGCACCGGGATCACCTTGCCTCGGTGCGCATCGTCACCGACGCCTCGGGAGCCGTGGCTGAATCCACCTCCTACGCCGCCTATGGCGAGGGCCTCAACGCAGCCTTCCAGACCAGGAAGAGCTACATCGGCGAGCGCTACGATCCCGAGACCGGGCTCCTCTACCTCAACTTCAGGTACATGGACCCCCTCTTCGGCCGCTTCATCTCGCCAGACGACTGGGACCCGACCATGCCAGGCGTGGGGACGAACAGGTATGCGTATGCGCTGAATGATCCGGTCAATAAAGCCGATAACAATGGGCACGATTCATACGTTAGGAATGGCTATGTCCACATTGAGCCTATGGACAGGTCGGTCCCATCTGTGTCTGTGTTTAACAAAATGGGCGCGTTGGGAGTTTCCCGTGAGGACACTAATTTCCACCAATATGATGTTCTCGGCGTCGCGCAACCCGTAACGGGACCAGATGCCGCCAAATATGTCGGAGACGGAATTGCAGCGAATGCAACCCCAGTATCGACTCAACCAGCAATGTCTTCAGGCACATTAAATGACGCCGGGGCACTCCCTTTCAGCCGAACGCAAAACTACGTTATTTCTTTTTCGATCCCGTCTCCAAACCCAGCTAGATTTACTGACATTACCGTTAACTATAGGTAGACGGTCTGCACTCACTTCAGGAAGGTTTTGTGATGCGGTTTGGGGAGATCCAAGAAGACGGCTCGGTTACTATTCGCAACTACGGCGAAGGAAATAACTGGAGACAAAACGCGACGCTCAAGGACCTCTTTGGTCTAGGATGGGGAAAACGGGTCGAAGACGTCTGGCGAGAAAATGAGAAGAAAGTGATGGACTATGCAAATGAAGCTAAGAGGGAAGCCGAGAGAGCGGAAAGCGCTTCATCCGGCTCCGACAATGTCACCAATCCGTCTAGTAAATCCGACCGCCTGCAATAGATGATTTTTGACGCCTAAAGCTGAGAACGAGGGGGCTCGGTATGCAATCTAGAAATCTAGGTGCGATAATACCTATTGCAATAGTAATTATTTCATGCTCCATGTATTTTATACTATATGAGTATACCTTTCTGTGGTTTGTAAAAGCACAAAATGCCAGAATAATGAGAGCGGTAGCATTAGGTGCATTGGCCACAATAAATTGTGTTTCATTTCTTCGCCCTAATCCGTTCGTGGTTTTCGGGCTAGCTTGTTTACCCATCGCAGTTCCCTATCTGCTTGGAACTCTAGTGGACTTCTCCCTGAACCTCGGGGTAGCCGTTTTCATTCCTATTTCCTTTTTGGTCTTGTCCAATCTGTATAGAGCTCGCCAATCGCGATCGTGAACTGCGAAAACGATGACGTTAACTGTGCCGGTATGGTAACTGACAGTCGCGCTGGATGATGCCCCGCAGGTCCTAGGCCGTGGACGCTAGGGTGAGTGCGAGTAGGCAAATGCCTCGATAGCTGCCCAGCAACGGAAACAGAGACTGCCGGACCGGGCGGGCGACCGCATGTGACAGCCCTGTGAATTGAATCCCGCGTCCGACCCCGCCAACTGCCTGAATTTCCTCGAAAACACGATTTTCTTTTTCCACGCTCCTCTCAGCTAAGCAACAATGCGCGCATCGCCCTTGCGGGAACCCTGGTCCCGACCGGGGATCAGGAGAGGGCGGCGGCGGTGGGTCGGTCGCGCTAGCGGTGGCGCGGCTGGGTGATGAACCCCAGGTCCGGCCCTCGAACCGCGATGCCGCGTGCTGCCTGTTACTCAAAACCATGGGGTGGCCAGCGGAGCGTTTGAGGGAAGCCTGCCGGCGGGGTACGGGAAACCGGGCGAGCCGTGGATAAACCTTACGCGCCGCCCGTTGTTTTTCCTCGCTTTTCAAAAAAAGTTGACCTCTGTTTCTCCACGCCCACTCCAGCTCCCTTATCATCCTCCACAGTTCTTCCCACCGGGAACACCAGTCGCGACGGTGATTGCGTGGGGAAGGACCGGCGCCTCCGTCTTGCGGCTAACGTGGCTGCGGGGCCGGGGAGGTCTAGTCCAAGGGTTCCCCTGCCGCCACTAAGGGCGGTGCGTGCTGGACGAGCACATAGGCGGGACCGGGGAAGGGCGTGGCTTGACGGCCTGCCCGTGACCTTGCCAGGCGCGAATGCCTGTCGGTGTCGGAACCGGTCACGCGCAGCGGAACGGACGGGAACAGAAATCGCCGGACGGGCGGCCGCGAGGTCGCGTTGTTTTACTTAGATTGGCGTCCGAGCGGCCGCCCGTCTTCCCGACCTTGTTCTCAGAGGAGGACCGAGGTCAGTTCTTTGACAATGGCCAGACCGGCAACGGGGCGTGGCGACGATAGGGTGCGTCTCCACATCACCGTGCAAACGGATCCTGTGTAACGGCGATACAGAATCTTGTGGGATTCGATCGATCCTGGTCGTCAGGAGACATCGTCCTATTCGGCATTTGCTAGAGTGCGGCAGACGACAAATTCCGACTCGCTGCCCGACGCTAAAGCGGACTTCTGGCCCATGAATATTGCCGGCGACCTCGCCGACTTTGGCAACTGGTGGCTGTCGGAAACGACAGACACGCTCACGGCCGTTTCGAGACGGCGGCAGAGCCGTGTCGACTACCGGATCCGCGCTGGCAGTGGGGCGGTACACGTCGAACGCCCCGCGACAGGCGAAGTGATCGAACTTTCCCTCGATGATCTCGGACAGAATCTGCGGCGCTTCGTCAAAAGAAGCCGAACCAAGGATCGGCGATGGATCGAGTTGGTCCTCGAAGCCGGCCGGTTTCTCGAACGCCCGCTGAGCGCCTTCCGGCTGCCCAAGCGGCGAGCGGGGGCTGGACGTGCCGCGGGAAGCGTATGGCAGGTGGACGCTCTTCCGGTTAGCGCCCCCCGCTGCACTTCTGGGTCGCCGCAGCTGTTGCCGGAGTTTATTTGAGGCGAATAGCCGTCCACTCGCTAGGTTTCGATAGGGCGGCGTCGTGCGATCAGTTGGCCGATTAGAACCGACACGAGCGCCAGCACCCCAAGCAGGGTGAACACTGCGTTGACCGACGGGGTGAAGCCAAAGCGCATCTGGTTGAACACCCAGATTGGCAAGGTCTGCGACGGTCCGGCCAGAAACAGCGTCACCATCACTTCGTCAGCCGACAGCGTCAGGCCAAGCAGCATTCCCCCGATCGAGGCGCCCCGAATGAGCGGAAGAACAACGAAATAGAAACTCTTGGCGCGGCTCGCGCCAAGATCCAGCGACGCTTCGAGCAAGGACGGGTCGAGCCGCCGGAGCCTGGTCGTCACCAGAAGCATGGTGATAGGCATGATGAAGCTGGCTTGACCAATGACGGTTCGCGTCAGCCCGGGAGGAACACCTGCGATCTCCGTGCCAAGCACCATAACGATACCGAGCACGACCGCAGGCATGGCCAGTGGAAGTGTAAGCAGAAGCTCGACAAGCCGCGGATAGCGCAGTTTTCGGTAATGGAGAATCAAAGCGAAGGCGGTGCCGACACCGGTCGACAGGATGACGACACATACTGCGACAATCACCGAGCGTTGTGCGGCTGCAATCAATCCGGAATTGCTGGCAAGCTCCGCGTACCATCTGAAGGTCAGTTGCTGTAGCGGGAAGGCCTGCAAGGTTGAATCGTTGAACGAGAACACCACCATAAGCAACAGTGGCGCGTAGAGAAAAGCGACAACCACCGCGTACAGGATCGATCCGCCCAGAAAGCCCAGCCGCCCCCCTTGGACCTGCGAAGGCGGCGCGGCCTTGGACGTTGCCTCGTCGCCGGAGAACTGTCCCCGTTGCGGGCACGCCCATAGAACCACCGCCACGACAGCCGCGACAGTTGCAATCAAGGCTATCGACATGGCCGCACCGAATGGCCAGTTGCTGGCGATGCCGAACTGGGAGGAAATCAGGACCCCAATTGTCGTCCCGTTGATTCCTCCGACCATCGATGGCGTGACATAGTCGCCGACTGTCACAAGAAAGGCTAGGCTGAAGCCGATCGCCAGACTGCGTCGCGTGAGTGGCCAGATGACGTGCCGAAAAGTCTGGAACGAGGTGGCGCCCATATCCTGCGACGCTTCAATCAGCGATCCGGGGATCTTCTCGAAGGCATTCAAAGTCGAGATGAACACGAAGGGGATCGAGATATAGGTAAACGTCAGCACCACGGCTGCGCCGTTGTACAAGAATGCCGAAGACGGTTCCGCCAACAGGCCGCTTGACACTAGGGACGAGTTCAGCACGCCGTTCTGTCCAAGGATCAGCCGCCAGGAAAAAACGCGCATGAGCAAGCTGATCCACAGCGGTACGAGCACCAGCACGGTCAGCACTGCGCGATTGTTTCGTACCATTCGGCCGACGAAATAGGCCATTGGATAGGCGATCAGCGCGCCAAAAAAGGCCCCGAGCAGGCTGAACTGAAGTGTCTGTCCAAGCACGCGCCAGAACCCGGCCGACTGCCAGAGCCGTTCATAGTTGGCGAGTGTCGGTTCAAGCTTGATGCGCCCGCCCGCCACGGACAGGAAACTGGTTCCCACCAGGAGAAAATTGGGGACCAGCACGATCAGGGCCAGCCATGCGTATACTGGCACCTGCACCCAGTCGACGCCGAGTGACAGCCGACGTGGCATTACCGGTGGGGCCAACATTGCCGCGGCCACGGAACTAGACATGGAAGATGGAAGCTTCTTGCAGGTCGAGCCCGATGGAAACGTGCTGGCCGGCTGAAATCCCTTCCGCTCGACTGGCAGGGATGCTGCCAATGATGCGTAAATCCCCGCAGCGAATGTCCACCTCCATGTTGGTTCCGAGAAAAAGAACATTCGCGACGACACCGGCGAGCCTGCCGGGTTCGGCTGTGCTTGCCGGTGAGTAAATCCGGATATCGTCATAGCGCACGGCAATCCGCGCCTTGCCATGCCGGTCGCCTCTGATCTCCGGGAACGTCGTGCCGCCTATCGATGCAACATAACCGCCAACATCAGGCTTGAATTCCACCGGCAGCATGTTGGAATTGCCGACAAACTCCGCGACGAACTCCGAACCGGGTTTGAAGTAGAGCTCCTGTGGCGTGCCCAGTTGAGCGATACGACCCTCATTCATCACCAGCACGCGGTTGGACATCGAAAGGGCCTCGCCCTGGTCGTGCGTCACATAGACGAAGGCAATGCCAAGCTCCTTCTGAAGTGAAGTCAGCGTGTGCTGCATCTGCTGGCGCAGGCGCAGGTCCAGAGCGCCGAGCGGCTCGTCGAGAAGCAGCAATTGCGGCTTGGAAACGATGGCCCGAGCCAAGGCAACGCGTTGCCTCTGGCCTCCGGAAAGCAAATGGGGAAGGCGGGCAGAATACTGCTGCATTGAAACGAGATCCAGCGCCTCTGCAGCTTTTCTAATTCGCTCGGGTTTAGCCATGCCTGCCATGCGCAAGGGATACTGGACGTTCTCGGCGATCGTCAGGTGCGGAAACAAAGCATAGCTTTGAAAAACGGTGCGAAGGTCGCGCAAGTTCGGGGGCAGTGAGGTGACATCTGCCCCCGACATCATGACTCGACCTTCGTCGGGTTTCTCGAAGCCCGCGATTGTCCTCAGGATCGTCGTTTTCCCCGACCCGCTAGGGCCCAGGATCGAGAAGAACTCACCTGGAGCCACCGAGAAGCCCACCTTGCCGAGCGCCGGCTTGGTCGTCCCTGGGTAGGTCTTGGTGACGTTTTCCAGGCACAACACATCACGGGAAGGCGACTTCTGCATCGGCGGCTCCAGCTCTTGATCAAGATGCCGGACTAGAGAATGCCCGACTTGAAATCGTTCCATATCTGGAGCCGGCGGTCGAGGTCCTCGGGCTTCTGGAATATGACCAGCTTGTCCCAGAAGCCTGCATCGGCGGAATCGAGGATGTTGGTGATCTTCATAGCCTCCTCGCTCATGCCGGCGGCACGGGCGGATTCTGCGCTAAGAATGCCGTTGTTCGTCGATTTGGTGATGAAGCGAGCCTGCCACTCTGGGCTCAGATTATCGTTCATAAACTTGTAGACGATCGGCCTGTCGCCCTTGGGAGAGATTGCCGCGCAATCGATCCAGGTTGGGGTGCCTTCCTTGGGCAGTGCGTATTTGAAGTTCTTCCCCTTCGCCTGGAGCGAAGTGACCACGGCGACATTCTGACAGTAGCCGATGACCGCTTCATCAGCTGCGTAGATCGTGGAAGCGTCGTCGAAGCCGCGCGCGATGACCCGGATCTGTCCGTGAAGAACACGCAGGGCATCTGTGCACTTGCTGAACTCGTCCTCTGTCAGATTGAACGGGTCCTTGGCGCCGACATAGAGCGCGATCATCGGAAAGGTGATCGTGCAGTCGTCGAACATATTCACCTTGCCCTTGTATTTCTCGGCCCAAAGCGTCGCCCAGCTGTCGGTCTCCGCCTCGGCGACGACGTCTGCATTGTACATCAAGGGCTGAGTGCCCCAGTTGTAGGGGATCGCCACCGTTTCCCCGCCGACTTTCGTGAAGTCCTTCCAGGGCAGATTGGGAGAGACGTTTGTTGTGTTGGGCAGCTTCGACAGATCGAGACCCTTGATCAGTCCGGCGTCCTTGAACCTCGATAGAGACCCCGTTTCGATGTAGAGGATGTCCGGCTGGACCGCGCCCGAAAATGGCTGCGAGTAAAGTTCGTCGACCGAACCGATGCGCACGGCTTGGACGTCGGTGTCGTTAGCGCGACCCCATTCCTGAATCCACTCGTCGTCGTGGTAGGTCTCCCAGGTCAAGAGCAAAATCTGTTCGGACGCGTTCGCGGGCCTGATGATGTTCGGTGCAAACAGCGAACTGGCGATCGTGGCGCCCCCAGCCTTCAGAATGGTACGGCGGCTGACAACGGCTTCATTCAGAGGTTTTTTCATGCCCGGTCCTTTCCCATGTTTCTGACTGTAGGGCAGCAATAGCCGTGCCAGAATGTCCTATAGCCGCTGGCGCGATTTTGCGGCTGCGCAATCGCGCTGGCAAGTTGTTGATTTGTAAGCGTATCGCTGCCCAAACACGTGACTGAAACGTGCAACTGCGCTGTGATGCCTCGTTTCTGACGTCGCAACTGTGATTGATCAGTCTCTCGCGTGAGACGTCGGAGTGGTTTCCAGGATGGCCTAGCCAAACCGTTGCGGCGAAAAGGCTTCGACGGACAGGCGCGGCGTCGTTCCGGCAATCAGATCGGTCACGAGATGGCCGGTACAGGCGCCCGCGGCCATGCCGATATGACCATGACCGAAAGCATGGACCACATCGCGGCTACGTCGGGAATGACCGATCACGGGCAACGAATCCGGCATGCTTGGGCGAAAGCCCATCCACAGCGACAGACGGCTATCCGGATAGCTATCCTTGAGGCCGGGAAAAAGCCGCTGTCCGAGCTTCAACAGGTTGCGGGCCCGCCGCCAGTCAGGCGCTGCGTCCAGCCCGGCAAATTCGACTGTTCCCGCAATCCGCAGCCCCGTCTCCATCGGCGTTGCGACAAACTTGCCGAAGGTATCCAGCACCGGCTGCCTGGGGCTGGATTCCGGGTTGCTGATTACGACGTGATAGCCTCGCTCCGTATCGAGCGGAACTGCATCGCCGAGTTTCAATGCCAACTGTCTGGAACGTGCGCCGGCGGCAACCACCGCGCGATCGGCGGCCAAGAACCCATTATCCGTTCGCAGCCCTACAAGTCTTCCGTCGACCAGATCGAAGTCTTGCACTTGGGCGCGCCGGACGTGTCCGCCGTCGCGAACAAAGGCGCTGGCAAGGGCCCGGACGAACGACTGTGGGTTGACCGTGTGACCATTGCCGGGGAGGAATACGCCCAGTCTATAGTCTCGCGACAGGGCCGGTTCGTGTTGCCAAAGCGCCTCGTTTTCCAATACCGAGTATTCGATGCCGTTCCGCGCACGCAATTGCCAGGCGAAGGCGTCAGCCTCGAAATCTAAACGCGACCGATAGGCCATGAGGTGACCGTCGCGCCGCATCAGATCGCGAGCACCGGCGTTCTCGACGAGCGGCAGATATAGGCCGGGGGAATCCCGAAGCAGACTCCCCAATGCAGCCGCCTGCTTCTCAACTTCCACTCGGGATCCAGCCTTCAGGAATCGCAGCAGCCAGGGCGCGATGCGCGGCAGGTACGCCCACCGGATCGACAGCGGCCCAAGTGGGTCAAGGAGCCAGCCCGGCACCTTTGATAGGTTGCCGGGCATGGACATCGGAACAACGGACGAGGGGTTGAAACACCCGGCATTGCCGAAAGACGAGCCGTTCGCGATTTCGTCAGGCTCGACAATCGTTACCGCAAAGCCCTCTCGCAAGAGCAGGCTTGCGCAGCAAACGCCGATGATCCCTCCGCCAATGACCGCGACATGAGTCTTCTTGACTTTCGCGAAGTCGCTCAAGCGCAATTCCTCGAGCGAAGCCCGTCGAAACGGCCGTCGATGTAGACCAACGGCTGGAATTCGGCGTCGATCAGCTTGGTTTCCACCACCTCGCCAAAAAGCACCGTGTGTGTCTGCACCTCGACCGCGCGGTGGATGCGGCAGTCAAAACAGGCCAGGGCGCCCGACAGCGCCGGCGCGCCGGTCGACAGCCTCTCCCACGTGCATAGTTCGAATCTGCGGTGGCGGTTCTCCGAGGAACTGAAAAGCCGCGCCGTCTCCACATCCGCCTCGCTCAACACATTCACGCAGAACCGCCCCGATGCCAGCATCAGGTCGTGGCACGAGACAGTCTTGTTGACGCAGACAAGAAGCAGCGGCGAAGGATCTGCCGAGACAGACGTTACAGAAGTCGCAGCAAAGCCGTGCGGAGTATCTCCGTCCATGGTCGTGACGATGGAAACGCCAGCGGCAAGTCTGCGCATCGCCAGCTTGAATTCGATGGGGTCAGGCATGTGTGTCTCCTCAGGCCCACCGCTGACACCATGTATCCCGGCATGCCGGGCGGTGATGTCGGTGGTCGAGGAGGGCAAAGCAATTCACGTGCCAGACCGAAGCTGGCTTGAACCATAAAACGCCAAGGCGGGGGCGGCCTTGGCCTGCGACTGTCTAGGCGCGAACCACCTTTTGGGCGACGATCCCATGCGCGCGCATCTTGCGGTAGAGCGTGGCCCGGCTCATATCGAGAGCCGCTGCCGTTCGGCCGACGTCGCTGCCAAACTGAGCCAATGCGCCAACGATCATCTGCCGTTCCGCGTCGTGAAGCGCCTGTCGTGGATGCGACGCCTTGTCGGGAACTGCGCCATTGGGCGCCGTCGATCCAACGAGGTTCGTCAGCAGAAGGTCACTCAGTTCGATTATGCCATTTTCGCAAATGCGGCGCGCCCGCTGCAAGACATAGCGCATTTCGCGAATATTTCCCGGCCAGGGATAGGCTTCGAGCCCGGAAATCGCCGCCGGGCTGAGTTCGGCGTAGGGCGCGGTGGTGTCCGAGGCAAGCAGACGGCGTGCGATGTCAACGATGTCGCTGCGTTCCCGCAGCGGCTGCATCTCCACGATCACGCCAGCCAGGCGATAGTAGAGATCCTTCCTGAAACGCCCATCGGCGACGGCGGATGAAAGGTCGTTATTGGTCGCAGCAATGATGTTGATGTCGATCGTCTGCGTTCTCGCCGAGCCGAGCGGACTGACTTCGCCAGTTTCCAGGACGCGCAGCAATCGAGTTTGCAGGGGCAGCGGCATATCCCCGATTTCGTCAAGGAAAAGGGTGCCTCCGTCGGCTTGCTTCAAGCGGCCGACATTGCCGTCGCGCTTGGCGCCGGTGAAAGCGCCAGCCCCGTAGCCGAACAATTCGCTGTCGATGAGTGAATCCGGGACTGCCGCGCAGTTGAAGGCCACAAACGGCTTGGCGGATCGGTCGCCTTCGCGGTGCAGCGCCGCCGCCAGCGTGTCTTTACCTACCCCTGTTTCACCGAGGAGAAGGATCGGCAAGCGGCTGCCGGACACGCGATGCAGCAGTCGCGAAAGAGCCTGTTGTCGAGGATGAGATCCAAGGCATTGTTCAATCGTCGGATAGTCCGAAGGGATGACGTCGGTTGTGTGTTCGCGCAAAACGGCTGGTGCTGGCGACTTAGAAACCACCCGCTTGCCCGCTGGCAACCTTGGAGTGACAACTTCGGCTTCGCACAACGCTTCGGAATCGATCTGGCGCAGGCCAGCAAAGCGTCCGTCGCGCGCAATGCCGTCGCGCGCTTCCGGAGTGTTCTGAAAAAGGTCCCACAGGGTCGTCCTGTTGAGGCGTTCTGCGATGGGGCCGAACCTGTGGCGCGCCTGCGTGTTGGCGCCGACAATGCGCTGATCTCCGTCCAACGCCAGCAACATTGCCGGGCCGTTGCCTCTGATCTTGATGATCGAATTCGCCACAAAATGATTGACGAAGAGCTGATTGCTCAGCCTCTCGGCCGTGCTCATAGTCAGGCCGGCAGCCAGATTGAATGTTTCGGAAGTGACGCGCGAATTGCCTGTCGCAACGTTGAGAACGCCGATCATTTCTGCGTCAGCCGACATCACCGGCGCGGCAATGCAAGAAAACGACGAATAGGCACGGAAATAGTGATGTTTGCCCAGCACCATGACAGGGCGACGCTCCACGATGCATGTCCCAACGCCGTTCGTGCCAACCGAACCCTCCGCCCAGACCGTGCCCGGTCTCTCGAACTTCAGTTCTTCGTCGTTGTCTCTGTCACCCTGATAGCGAAGGATGATGCCCGCCATGTTCGAGAAGCTGGCACAGAAGTTCGAGCCGCGTAGGGTCGACTGCACGAACTCCAGTTCGTTCTTGATCGTTTCGATGCTGGGGTCAAACGGTTCGCAGTGCGCCACGACCTCTTGGTCGGTCAACGAGGAAAGGCTGGGCTTTGCATCGCGATCGAAATCATACCGCTCCCGGCAGCGCTGCCACGAACTCTCGATGTTGGCGATCGCGTTGACCGCAGACTCGGCGACAACAAGGCGCGATTTGTCCATCCGTACCCGACCCTCTTCACTGTCTACAAAGTACGCAGCTATGAAAGTTGCCGTCAACAGAGGCAGTCAGGTCACCGGCGCCTATGCCAAGCGCCTCGTCGCATCGAGTCAGAAATGAGACGGGTTTCGCTGCGGCGCGACGGCCCAACCAAAACGCGGCGAGATTTGGAACCTCACGGCCCGGAAATCCGCGCGATGTGAGCTTCGCCGCATATTGGCATGTGCCTTGCTCCGCTCTCCGTTGCCTGAAACGGGGAAGGATATTGTGATGAAACTCGCATTTTTTATGATGCCAATGCACAACATGAACCGCGACTATCACGCGACCTTGATGGAGGACGTGGAGTCGGTGGTGCTGGCCGAGAAACTCGGTTTCACCGAATGCTGGGTTGGTGAACACTACACTTGCGAGATCGAACAGATATCCTCTCCCATTACGTTCCTCGCGTTCGTTGCAAGCAAGACCAGCAAAATCAAACTCGGTACCGGTGTACTGCCTTTGCCGCTCTACCACCCGGTGATGGCCGCATCCCACGTCGCCCTGCTTGACCATCTGACCGAGGGAAGGCTAATCTTGGGTGTCGGCACCGGCGCTCTCGGTTCGGACTTCGAGGCTTTCGGCATGCCGAACGCCAACCGCCCCGAAATGATGATGGATTCCCTGGATATCATCCAGCAAATCTGGTCGGGCAGCGCGCCTTACGAGATCAAGGGCAAATACTGGAACGTCACTCTCAAGGACAATGTCTGGCCCGATCTTGGTGTTGGCTCATTTGGCAAGCCGTATCAACTGCCGCATCCTCCGCTCGCCCTTTCCGTCAGCAGCCCCAATTCCAATTCCATCCGTATCGCGGCGCAGCGCGGCATGATGCCCATTTCCGCGAATTTCGTAGCGTCCTGGGTCGTGAAGACGCATTGGGACACCTATGCCGACGAGTTGAAGAAACTAGGTAAGAAGCCTGACGGAAACCAGTGGCGCGTAGCGCGGTCGATTTTCGTCGCCGATACGGATGAGGAGGCCGAGGCCTTCGTGAAAACGCGCAATGGCGCCTATGACTGGTATTACGACTATATGTTCACCGTGTACCAGCGTCTCGGCTCGGCCAAATTGCTGGCGCCGACGCCTGGAATGGACGAGAGCGAGATCACCTACGAAAAGGTACGGGACAGCTTCGTCATCTACGGAAGCGTCGAGACCGTCACCCGCAAGATCCTCGAATTGCGCGACGAGGTCGGACCATTCGGCACACTCTTGATGACCGCGCACGACTGCACGGAAAAGGCGGTCATGCACAAGTCCATGGAACTCCTTGCCACAAAGGTGATGCCTGCGGTCAATGTCGAGCTTGCAAGCAGCCGCGCGAAACTCATCGCCTGACGCAAGCAAGATCGGAGACACGCATGCAACCTACCGAGCTGGACATTCTGAAACCAGGGAAGCTCTGGTGGAACTGGTTCGGCGAGCACTATTTCGTGCCGGCCTACACGGTCTTGCCCCGTACGGAAGAAGAGGTGCGCGAGGCCGTCCTCAAAGCGGCGAAACTTGGAATCCCGGTCCGTTCATCCGGCAGAGGCCACGCCAATACGGCAGCGGTGCCGACGCCAGGCGTCCATATCGACTTCAGAGCTTTCAACGAGGTTCTCTCCCTCGACAAGGAGTCGATGCAGGTAACGGTGCAGCCGGGGATCAGCGTCGGCGAGTTGAGCCGCTACCTGCGGACGCAGGGTATGTCGCTGAACAATCAGGGCGACATCGACACGCAGTCCGTCTGCGGCGCGATCATGACCGCGACCCATGGTGCTGGAATAACGTTGCCCTGCATGTCGATGCAGATGATCGCCGCAAGGATCGTTACAGCCGACGGCAGCTTCCTGGACCTTTCGGCAGAGGCCGACGGCGAAATGTTCAAAGCCTTTCGGACTTCGATCGGCATGTTTGGCGTCGTTGTCTCAATGACGCTGCAGGCGGTTCCGTCATACAACATCTTGAAACGCTCCTGGAATGCCGACATCGAAGACTGTCTCGGCGGACTTCATCGGCGGCTCGAGGACAACCGCACGTTCTGGTTTTTCTGGCTGCCGAGGCGCGAATCCGCCGACCTGTTCGTCCTGCCGAGCGGCATTCCCAACAAGGCCAGCCGCGACTATGACATTTGCCATATGCGCAGCTACAACGCTTTTCCGGTTGCGGAGCCGCAGCCGGACCTGGAGCAGGGCGAACAGTTCGACCATAGCTCGGTTATCTTCCCCAATCCCTATGAGCCGAACTTCCGCGAGATCGAATACGCCGTGCCGTTCGAAGATTTCGAGGCGACTTTCGACGAGGTCCGCCATCTGTTCCTCAACAAGCACAAGGACTTTACCTTTCCCGTCGAATGCCGACCGGTAAAGGCGGATGATTCCTATCTCAGCGCCTACGCGGAGCGTGACGGCTACGCGCTGTCGGTTTCGGGACCCCTGGAAACCCCCACATGGGCGATGCTGAAGGACGTCGACGCCATTTTCGAGCGGCATAGCGGCCGGCCGCATTGGGGCAAGCATCATTTCATGACGGCCGCGAGGCTGGAAAAGCTTTATCCGCGCTACGACGCCTTCAAGGCCATGCGTCGCGAGATTGATCCAGCCGGAATGTTCCTGAACGACTTTCTGCGCCCCCTATTTGCGTGAACCCGACCGAAGGACCAGAGATGAACCGGCCCAACCTCGAACAGACTGATGTCGTTCGCAAACTGATCATCGATGGCAAGTTTGTGATGCCCGTCGCGGGGCAGACGTTCGGAACCTACAATCCGGCTACCGGTGAATTGCTGGCGACCGTCGCCCAAGGGGACGCGGAGGATATCGATATCGCCGTAAAGGCCGCCCGGCGGGCTTTTGAAGGGCCGTGGTCGAAGTTCACGCCTTTTCAGCGACAGGAAGTGCTCCTGAAATTTGCTGACTTCGTCGATCGCAACTTCGAGGAATTCAGTATGCTCGATACGCTGGACATGGGGATGCCGATATCGCTGACGCGCGGGCGACGCCAACGCGCCATCGGCATGATCCGTTTCTATGCGTCCATGTGTACGGCGATCACGGGCCGTACGTTGCCCAATTCGCTGCCGGGCGACGTCTTCGCCTATACTCTCAAGGAACCGGTCGGCGTGGTGGGGGCCATCACGCCCTGGAATGCGCCGCTGACGTCGACGATCTGGAAGATTGGCCCGGTGCTTGCGACCGGCTGCACGATGGTTCTGAAGCCGGCTGAGGACGCCCCACTGACCGCACTGCGGCTTGGCGAACTGGCGCTCGAGGCAGGTGTGCCGCCGGGCGTGATCAACGTGGTGCCGGGACTGGGCACCGTGGCCGGAGCGGCGCTTGCGGCTCACATGGATGTCGACAAGGTCGCATTCACGGGGTCGGACGCAACCGGGCGGCAGATCATCGAGGCGAGCAAGGGCAATATCAAGCGTCTCATGCTCGAACTCGGCGGCAAGTCGCCCGACATCGTCTTTGCCGACGCCGATTTGGACCGGGCCGTGCCCGGCGCTGCCATGGGCATCTTCGGCAACAGCGGCCAGATTTGCAGCGCGGGCTCGCGGTTGCTTGTTCAAAGGTCGATCTACGACGCCTTTGTCGAACGCGTGGCGGATTTTGCCAAAGGGCTGAAGGTCGGAAACGGCGTGGAGACGGAGACACAGATCGGTCCCGTTGTCTCGAGCCGGCAGATGAAGCGAGTGCAATCTTATCTCGGCATAGGCGTCGACGAAGGCGCCGAAGTCGTCGCGGGCGGCAGCCGCATCGTCGAAGGCCAACTTGGAAAAGGCTATTTCCTTGAGCCTACAGTAATGAAAAACGTTGTCCCTACGATGCGAGTGGCTCAGGAGGAGATTTTCGGGCCAGTCGTCACTGCGATCCCGTTCGATGAACCCGAGGACGCCCTGCGCATCGCCAACGGCACGGCATACGGCCTCGGAAGCGGCGTCTGGACCCGCGACGTCGCCAAGGCACACGTCGTCGCCAGAGGCATCCGCTCCGGCACGGTGTGGGTCAACTGCTATGGCCTGCTTGATCCGGTCATCCCGTTCGGAGGCTACAAGATGAGCGGGTACGGCCGAGAGTCCGGGCACGATCATGTCGAGGAATATCTCGCTACCAAATCCATCGTCCTCCAGAACGGATAGGACTGCACGCATGGCGATCAAGCGCAGCGATTTCACGGGACGGTTCCACCGGATCGTGGAAGCGGGCAATGTGATCTACCTCGCAGGGGTCACCGCGAGGAATGCCGGCGAGGATACCGGCACCCAAACTGCCGACGTCCTGACCCAGATCGACGAATTGCTCGCGAAGGCAGGCGTGTCGAAACGCGATGTCGTCGCCGCGAATATCTGGCTGGCGGACATCGGCGATTTCGCTGCGATGAACTCTGCCTGGGACGCGTGGGTGGACAAGGAGCATGCACCGGTGCGTGCGACTGTCGAATCCAGATTGGCACGCCCTGGTCTCAGGGTCGAAATACAGGTACAGGCGGTAAAGACCGCCCAACCGTCGTCTCTCGCATGAAACCCGGCACGCCCGGTCGAGGCTGCAATCCAGCGGAAGGGCGAACGCGCTCGACCAAGGGAGCGCGGATGCGCGACTCGAAATTCCCGGCGCCAGGGAGCGCACGTCGCGGTTACCCACTGCCGTTGCAGCGATGCCATCAACCCTTTTTGCAGGCGTTGCGAGAGGTCACGATACAATCCAGCTTCTACCGTTCCCCCGTTGATTTCAGCATCGGTCAACTCGCGACGCCGAACAAATTCTCCTGCTAACACCGTCGCCAGATTTCTGAAGAGATTTTCGCACGCCAACCCCGGCATTCACCATAGCAGCGGTAGGGCCGGAAGCGCGGGAAACGAGCATAGTAATTGTCGCCAAATTGAGTCGTAATATGTCGACCGAACACTTCTGAGCAAGTGTCCCCACTGGCGCTTACACGCGAGATGCGTTATTCTATAGAGCTTAGAATAGGTTCATAAGGGCTTTATTCAGTTCTTGGGAAAGATTCGAACTCCAAACATCGTATCGGACGTTCATCGCGTCGAACATCAACCCTCCTGGCGTAGGCAAGGGTTCAACGTAAATTTTATCTTCCTCAGCACCGAGTACGCTGAAAAGGATTTGATCAGCGTCCATGAGTGGGCACAACAACAGGGTCTCGAAAATCCTCGCTGTATCTCACCCCAGACGCTTCGCTGGTCGGCGCTATTCCAGCCGCGCTTCTTCGAGGCAATGCGGCGCGCAGCGATCTCAACCGAATCCAGTCTGTGCTTGGCCTACCCCGGTTCGGAATGCCTGCTCGCCGATGCCGACAGCCGACTGAGCTTTTGGATGCAATCGGTCCTGTTTCTCGCCGCCGTCACCCTGTCGGCGGCGGTTGTCCAAGACCGAGCATCCGAAGGGACGATCGCGAGCAAATATGACAAGCTGTGGCAGGCCGGGCTCTTGGAGACTGACGTGCCGAAGCTTGCTGGCACAGGGCTTTGCCACGCTGTCGCCGCCCTGGCGGCCCGGAAGGAGGACCCGAAGCTCCGCAGGCTGCTTGACCTGCGGGACGTTTTTGACCAAGCCGTTGCCCGGCTCGCTACCTCCGTCAGCGCGAGGGCTGTGCGGGTGCGCCAGATCGACAGGTCTGATCCCCGCATGACGCGGTTCGGCTTTGTCGGCGACCTACAAAGCGGCGTGACGGGACTTGTAGCCGTTATCGTTTATGGCTCGAGCGTGCTCAGTGATCATTTCGCCGATTACGACGTGGTGCTGGTCGTCGACGACGCTGAAGCTACGCTGAGCGCCCTCTCCAACACCAGTCCGCGCTGGGCCGGCAAGGAACTGAACGTCGGCATCTACACGCCGCGGCAGTTGTGGGACATGCAACTGCTGTCGGGAGACAACCTTGCCGACTATGGGCTCTGCGTATTCGGCGAGGTCGAACTGCCACAAAAGCGGACGCCGCTGCTGCTCGCCCGCAATCTGAGCTTCGGCATGGTGCGCCTGCGCCAGCAACTCGGCATGATCGGGCATGCGCTGGCAGCAAATAATTCGGATGGCGACGACCGCCGGAATCTATATAGTTACTTCGTGAAGATACCCGCCAATATTGCCAAGGGCACCTTTGGTGCGGCCGGGCAGCATTGGCCGAAGGAAAAGATCTGGCAGTGGCTGGCGGAGCATTGCGGCTTCGACGCCAGCGGCCAGGAGCAGCGGGTCGCCATCGATGGGCCCGCAGGACCGCTGGCGGCGGCCGCCACGGCCACGGAACGCACGCTGAGACGCCTTGACGAGGAATTCCGGATACTAGGCCCCGGCTGAGCAGGGATCGACGATGGCAAGAGCGACGAAGTCCTTTGGATATGCATCCGAGGTGCTGCTCGACCAGTGCGCCGACCTCGATCTTCCGATCCGATTCCTCGGCGGCACGTCGGAGGGATTTACCGTCGAGGGACCGGTCGGAGAGATCATCCCGGTCCGCCTGGTCGCCAGCGGCGACTCCATGCTGGAGCAGGTCCTGCGCGGTCTGTCGGTCACCTTCGACCGGCTTGAGCTTCTCACGGTCGGCGAGAGCAAGGAAATCCGGCTGCTGACGCCGAAGATCGCCGTCGCGAAGCTGCTGCCCTCCGTCTACTCCTTCACCAACAACCGCTACGGCATCGTGCCTGGCACCGAGCTGGTGCGCACGCGGTTCTGCGGCGAGCTTTTCCGCGCCATGGCCCGGCGGCCCGGCGGCAGGCGCCTTTCCAATGCCTTTCTCGGCCTGGTCGACAGCGACCGCGGGCCGCTGCTCGCCGAACATGTCGTGGTGCCGGGCAACCTCGAACTGCGCGTCAAGCGCTACCACATCGGCTCGCCGGTGCACCGCTACCGCTACACCGAGGCGCACGAGACGGCGTTCGGGGCCGGGCCGCTGACTCGGTGGAGCCGCTTCGAAAATCCGGTCGTCTGCTTCGACTGGCGCAATCCGCTGCACGACGATGAAGGCAACCGGCTCGCCGACGAGCCCCTCTCCGACGACTACGCCGCCATATGGATGGACGACAGTGTGCGCGCCAAGGAGCTAGCGTGCGACACCTTCGCGTGGATCGAGGAACTTTTCGCCGCGCGCGGGCTGCAGCTCATCGACATCTGCTTCTTCATCGACCGGACCGGCTCGGTGATCTTTGGCGAGATCAGCCCCGACTGCATGCGGGTGAGGAGCAGCGCGTCCGACAACAGCGAAGCGCTGGACAAGGACCAGTGGCGGTCGGGCGGCGAGCCCTCCGCCGTGCTTGCCCGTTACGAGGAGCTATACAGAATCGTATTCGGGGGGTGAGCGCAGTCTTGGTCGCAAAGAGGAGGCTTCCGATGACCTTGATGACCATCAAAAACCGTAGTTCGAAGATCTCGCCGGGGGGCGTGCTGACGCTACCGCTGTCGGCGCGCAAGACCTTGCGGATGGAGCCCGGCAAGGGATTGCGCGTCACCGTCAGCCTGCAGAAGGACGGCGTGGCGCTGAGGCCCGCGCCAGGCAAGTCCGGGGCGCGCGTGTCGCCGAAGGGGCAGATGGAAGTGCTCGGCGAGCCCCGCGCGGTGCTGGAGAAGGCTGCGCAACGCCACTACTGGCTCGAGCTGGACGACGAGAGCCAGACAGTGTTGCTGCGCCCCTATGCGGAGCGCTGAACGGCCCGCCGTGATCGCCCTTGACGGGCATGACGGGAGCGGCAAGACCACACTTGCGAAGGCCTTGGCCGAGCGCATGGACGCCCGGTATGTGCGGACCTTCGGCAGCCCGCACGGTGCAGCGCTGATGGCGGCCTATCGCAGGCGGGACAGCGGCGGCGTGCTGGAGGCCGGGGTAAAGGCCGTCGAGGCAGCGCTCGATCTCGCCGCCGGCGGGCCGGCCGTACTCGACCGGGGTTGGCTGACGGTCGCGACGCTAGTTCCCGCCGACCTCTTCGCCGCCCGCTGGTGGCTCTGGGTACCGACGGCCCTGCTGTGGTGCGACCTGCCGACCACACTGGCGCGGCTTGGGCAACGGGGGGCTGAAACGCCGGAGACAACCGCTTGGCATGCCGATTTCCTGGCGATCTACGAGGACCGCCGGCTCCTGCGTGATGGCCCGACCATTCGCACCGATCTGAAGAGCGTGGAACAGTGCCTGGACGAACTCGAAACGTTGCTCCGGGAGAGCGCGGATTCTGTCGCAAGCTCTGATGCCAGGGCGGGACGGCGATGAGATCGATCGATGTCCGCGCGCCGATCATGACCGGTCCCCGCGCGACGGAGGACTGGACGCTCTCCGTGCCGGTGGACGCGTCGGATGTCGGCGTCCGCGTCGAGCTCTGCGGCATCTGCACGCCGGAGCAGCGCGTCTACAAGGGAACAAAGCCGACCTATCCCTATTGGGGCGGGCACGAGCTTTCCGGGACGGTCGCCTTTCTGCCCCAGGAATCCCGGACCGAACTGCAGGTCGGCGACCGGGTCGCGATCCTGCTGATGCGCCGCTGTGGAGAGTGCCGCGCCTGCCGGAGCGGGCTCGATAACCACTGCGCCTATCTCCATCCGGAGGCCCGGTCTGGCCTGCCCCAGGGGCCGGGCGGGTTTGCCGACCTGCTCGCGGTGCCTGCCTACAAGGTCTTTGCCGTGCCGCAGCACCTGCCGGCCGGGCGCATCGCGCTCATCGAGCCGGTCGCCTGCGTGTCGCGCGGCGTCGGGCGTGCGCGAGCGAAGGCCGGCGAGACGGTGGCGGTGATCGGCGGCGGCACGATGGGCCTGCTCCACACGATCCTGCTGGCGATCAGAGGCTGCGCCGTCCATGTCTTCGACGATGACGAGGTGACGCATGGCGCAGCGCTCGCTGCCGGTGCGACAGCCGCCGGGCCTCTTTCCCAGCTGTCCGACCCGAAATGGGTGGAAGCGACGACGGACGGCTGGGGCTTCGACTGCGTCTTCTGCACGCGTTTCGGCGCGGATGCCGTTACATCCGCAATCGCCGTGGCGGCGCGCGGAGCGCGGATCGTCCTCTACCAGTCGATTCCAGACACGGACCAACTGAGCATAAGCGCCAACTTCCTGCACTATCGCGAGATTGAGCTGATCGGCAGTGTTGCGCAGAGCGCCGCCGATGTTGCCGCCGCGATCGACATCATGGGCCGCCGTCACGACCGCTTCGATGCACTGAACATCGAGATCATGCCGGCTTCCAGTGCGCGCGATGCGTTTGAGCGCGCGCTCGATCCCCGCGTCAACCGGGTCATGATCGACTTCCGGTAGGGTTATCGCGCGGACAGCGCCGCGGCGATGTCGGCGCCGATAGGTAGGATTTCGACACCGTCCGGAAAGTTGTCGTTTCGTCCAACGCTGTCGGTGACGATCATCCGGTCGATGCCCGAGCGGTTCCGATTCTCCCTCGACCACGGCGTGAACAGCGCGTGCGCGACGGCGAGCGTCACGCCGCTGGCGCCCGCCTGCCGAAGGTGGAACGCCGCCGAAAAGGCCGTCTGGCCGCTGTTGATCTCGTCGTCGATCAGGATGACTGCGCGGCCTGCGACATCGCCCAGAATCTCGATGCTCTCGCGGCGGTCGTCGCGGTCGTGGCGATGCTTGCGCATCACGGCGAAGGGGCGGGCGATCGCAGCAGCAAGCTGCTCCGCCCGCTTGGCGCCGCCGAAGTCGGGTGATGCGACCACGGCATCTGCTCCAACTGAGTTGCAGAGATGACGCGCGAGCGTCGGGGCGAATGGCACGTTGACCACCGGGCAGCTGAAGGCGGCCGCAAGCTGTGGCGTATGCAACTCGAAGGTCAGGACGCGGTCGACTTGCAACGTCTCGATTAGCCCAGCGAGCATGCGGAAAGGCACGGAACCGCCTTCGAAGTTGGGGCGATCCGAGCGGGAATAGGGGAAGTAGGGAAGGACGATGGTCACCTTTCGCGCGCCCCGCGCCCGCACCGCGTCGATGGCGAGGAAGAGTTCAAAAAGCCGGTCGTGCACGCAATCGTGGAATAGCTGAACCACCGCGACGTCTGCGTCGGCCGGCATCGCGTCAGGAAACACCGCCATCTGGCCATTGCTGAAGACTTGCGTCCTGAGGGGCGACAGCGTGGACCGGGGAAGCGCCGCCTGCATGGTCGCGGCGAAGCCGGTCGCTGCCTCCGCCGCGACGATGCAGATGTGCCGGCCCTTCGGCTGCACAAAGGGAGCCAAGTCCGGCCCGCTGGCGACGTTGACCTCCGCCTGCGGGACGCGCATCGAGCTTAAGCCAGTTCGAGCTCTGTCACGTTCGGCACGGAGAGCAGCTTTGGCAGGATATCGCCCCAGTCATGCTGCAAGGGCACCTCACCCTGATCCGGCCGGATGAGGTCGAGGAAGGCCGGCGGGATGTCGATCCCGCAGATGCGCCGCATCTGCTCCAGCACGAAATAGATCGCCGGTCGCATCTCGTATTTGTAGGCGATCGCCGCCACCTCGGCCCAATTGACGTTCGCGAGTTCCTTGTGAAGCACGGCATGAAGGTCGCCGAACATCAGCAGCCGGAGCGAGTTGTAGAGGAACGCCTCGTGGTAGAGGCGGGCCGACAGGAACCACACCGCCCCGGTGACGGACTGTACGCGCAGGATGCGGCCAAGCCCCTTGGCCAGCCCGACGCCCGACCAGATGTCCTGGACGTCC
Organism: Mesorhizobium sp. KR9-304; assembly: GCF_040049215.1. Taxonomy (NCBI): domain Bacteria; kingdom Pseudomonadati; phylum Pseudomonadota; class Alphaproteobacteria; order Hyphomicrobiales; family Phyllobacteriaceae; genus Mesorhizobium; species Mesorhizobium sp. KR9-304. The sequence goes on from NZ_JBDZDN010000001.1 coordinate 2,195,513, forward strand.
ATGCCGACCGACAGGTTCACATGCATATCGATGAAGATCGGCATGTGCAGCTTCTGAGCGCCGTCGATGTATCCCTTCACATGGCGGTAGCGAAGCTGACGCGGGACCGCGGCGGCGGGGAAAGGGGACTCGACCGACTCGATCCTCACAAAGACCGGCAGCGAATAGGTGTCGCGGAAGGACCTCTCGTCGAGTTCCTTGCGCTCGGGATGCCAGTCGCCGTTCGAGGGATCGAAGATGCCGTGCCGGTAGCCGAGGTCAAGCATGACGCGCTGGACGCGCTGCGCGTCGGCCGGATTGACCATGATGTCGAGGTCGGTCATCGGCCGGAGCAGCGGGTCGGGATAGTAGAGCAGCGACAGGTCCGGTCCCTTCACCAGGAACCAGGAAATGCCCTCCCGGTCCAGCGCATCGAGGATCTCGGGCAGGTTGCGAAACTCCAGCACCGACCGGATCTTGGACAGGGCCGTCCAGCACTGGATGTAATGCAGCGCCTCGGCCGGCAGCGAAGCCAGCAGACCGAGCCGACGCAGATGGTATTCGACCAGCGGCACGGTCCGATTGTTCTCGGCGCGCCAGACGATATAGGCCCAGTTGACTGGCTGCCCGCAAAGACGCCGGAGCCGGTCGTCGTCTTCCGGGCGGAGATAGGCCCGGCACGTCATCAGCAGAATCGAGTCTTCAGCAGACAACCGAAGCATGGCTGAGCATCCTCATACCGCTGCGTGGCTATTTTGAACTCTTCGAAGGGTTGAGTCCGTCAAGCGTCTCCTTCAGTTCGGCGAACTGCTGCTCGAACGATGAGAAACTCTGGTCGACGTTCTGCCCCAGCAGTTGCTCGAGGCTGAGCGCCTCGTCTTCCTCCTCTTCCGACGACATCAGCTTGTAGATCGAGCCGATCGGCAGGAGCTTCGACAGTATCTCGCCGCCGCGACCGGTCTCCGCGCTGTCGCGGATCTGCTTGATGGCGCTCTCCGCCAGCACGCCGTCGATCATGATGACGAGCTTGCCGTCCTCCTCGTCGATGGCGTAGCCAAACAGTCGGGATCTCGCCATCGCTCCTACCTCCGGGCCTTCTTGAGGCCTTCCACGTCGCTGCGCATCTGCAGAAGCTGCGCCTGTGCGGCGAGGAGCTTGGCGAATGCGGCGGTGACGGCCTTGGCCGACTGCGCGTCAGCGCCTGAACCCGTCATCCTGACGGGGCCGCGGCCGATGCGGCGGCCGACGAGGCCGGCATCGGCGGCGCGCGGCCATTTGGATTTCTGCGAGCCGCTGCGCTTCCCCTGCTTCCCGCCGCCCCGCCCGGTGATGTCGACGAAGTAGCCCGGCAGTTCACCGCCCGGGCCGCGCGGGCGGAACTTCGGCCGCCGTTTGCCCCCGCCGCCCCCGCCGCTGCTCTTCAGATGACGCTGCAGCCGGATGAGCCCGAGCGTCAGCTGCTGGGCTTGCTGGTCGAAGCCCGCCTGCAGCCTTGCTAAGCCCTGGGCCAGGCGGGATATGACATGGGCCTGGTGCGCCACGACATGATCGCCGCGCCGATTCGCATTCCCGGCGAGTGTTTGGGCCGCGCTGGCCGCACCTCGGAAAGCCTTGCTCATCCTGCATCCTCCTCTTCTTATCGTTGACGCCTGCGCGCGTTTGAATGGCCCTTGCTACGGGCGGTTCGTGTCGTTCAGGGGGCGCGTTGCGCAGCTGCCGCTACCTCGTCCGGCCGTAGGAAGTTGTAGACAGGAGCCTTCTCCTTCGCCGGCGGCCGCTTCTCAGCGATCACGCCTCGTCGGTAGGTCGAGTCCCGAGTCGGGTCGATAAGCGCGTATTCCGGGAATCCGCCGGTATTGTAGAGTTCCTGGCACAGCGGGTAGGGCGCGTCCTTCTCGCCGTAGTGCGACCAACTGCTCATCTTGCAGACGCCGCGGCAGACCGAATAGAAAACGCAGTTGCCGCACACGCCCTTGACCGCGCCGTTCACCACGTCGCGCAACTCGTGGAAGAACGGGCTGTTGCGCCAGATGTCCATTAGCGGCATCTCGAAGGCATTGCCGGCAATCATTTCCGGATCGTCGTAGGAGGCGCTGCACATGGAAACCTGTCCGTTGGACAGAATGCCTAGCACGTTGTCGCCCCAGCCGCAGGTGTGGATGCCATTCAGATATTTGAGCGGCATCAGGGCCGGCGGCAGCGTCATGTAGGCCGAGCCGTTCTCGAAATGTGGGGATTCCAGCAGGTTGCCGATCAGAGTCTCGCATTCGTCGAGCGTGATGGCGTTGTCCAGGTGGCCGCGGGCGTTGCCCATCGGATGGATGTTGAGCAGGGTTCGGTGCTTCTTGATGCCCCAGCCGAGCACCAGGTCGACGATCTGGATCACCTTGTCGTAATTGTTGCGGTAGGCCGTCGTGGTGACGACGGTCGCGATGTCCGTCTGGCCGAGTTGCTGCAGCACGTTCGCCGTCTTGGCGAAGGCGCCTGTCTTGGCCCTGAACCGGTCGTGGGCCTCCGGTTCGAAATGGTCGAGGCTGATAAAGATCGTCAGGTTCGGAAGCTTCTTCAGCCGGTCGATGGTCGACGCGTCGAACAGTGTCCCGTTGGTCTCCAGGACCAACTCCTTCAGGCCGCAGGAGCCGAGATACTCCATGACGGCCATGAATTCCTTGTGGACCATAGGCTCGCCGCCCGAGACCTTCACTTTGCGAAGGCCATGCGGCAGCGCCTGTTCGATGAGGCTCCGGATAGTTTCAAGGTTGAAGTCGATGCCCTTGGCCTTCGGTCCTACGCCCTCAATATAGCAGTGCTGGCAACCAAGATTGCACTTGCGGGTCAAGAACAGATAGATTGTCTTGATCTCGTCTTCGACAACGATCTTCTTCGATAGTTCACTCGCTACGAGGCCCTGTAGCGATTGGCGGGTCAGATGCACGTCCGCAGGTGTCGAAAGCCATGCAGGTTTACTCATGCTTTCCTCCTCTCGTCTGCACTAATGTATCAGCACCTCATCGAGCTAATGACAGGTGCATCGCTCAATCGTACTCTGCCCCCCAACGCTTCTATTTCGAGCATGAATGCGTACCCGACGACTTCGCCGCCCTGCGACTTTACGAAATCCGCGGTAGCCCTGGCGGTGCCGCCGGTCGCCAGAAGGTCGTCCACAACTAGGCACCGAAGGCCTTCGTGGATGAGGCCAGCCGTCACCTGCAATACGCCTGAGCAGTATTCGCAGGTATAGTCGAAAGAGATAACTTCCCCCGGCAGCTTGCCGGGCTTCCTTACCATGACGAACCCGCATCTCCGCCGGTCGGCCAACGCCGCGCCCAGAACGAATCCACGCGCATCAATGCCAAGAACGGCATCAAGTTGAATATCTTGCATTTGGCCCAAAATGTCCGAAAGAACGCTGGTCAAAACGCCTTGTTTGGCAAGCAACGGCGCTATGTCTTTAAACAGAATTCCCTCTATCGGGAAGTGAGGCACATCACGCAACCCGCCCAGCATTTGGCGGCTAGCATCCTTGGCATCACGATGCGACAGCGGCACTTCCATGAGTGTACCTGCAATGAAGTCGTCAATAATAGGTAATCACATTGACGCTATTTTTGCAATACATCAGTATCAACGATTCGCAAGATTGATCTCAACAGTTCAATCGGCACAAATTGGCACAAGCGAAGACCGCTTTTGACTGCTGCTATTCCAGCTCGCTGCGCGTCCCTCGCCGCGACGGCTGAGCTTCCGAAATTGCAGCCATCGAGGCTGAGCGGCTTGGAATTTTTGCAGGTGCGGGCCCCATGAGGCGCGTTGACAGGACTGCCCTGCGCTAACGCCGCGCCGCAACCCGGTAGACGGGTGATGTGACAACATTGAACTGCTCGTAACAGGGTCGGTTTGTCCGAGGACTACCTTGTACCAGGGAAGTGAGTTCGGCCTTGGTACGTGGGCTTCCGCTTAGGGTCAGGTGTCGATGTTCGAGAGGGCCTGAAGGTCCGCTTAAGGAATAGCGTTCTTCCAAGCAGCCAGTCCGCGTCCGGCCTCAAAACCTGACACAGGTTGACTGGTGCTGTTCTCTTTATTTCCCCTCGAAAAACATCTCGCTATCACTCAAGACTGAAGTCGATGGGCAACTTCCCTGGCGGTAGCAACCAGATCTCGCACCAATGGATTCGAGTCGCTCCTGTAACCAATCGCGATCGAGCAGCGGGCCATGTCCACGATCGGCCTGAAATTGACTCCCGGGCGAGCGTAGAATTTCGCGGTGCTTTCGGCTGAAATGCTGATCCCCTTGCGGGTGGCAACGGCCTGCAGTTCCGAATCGACGGTCGCAGCCTCCAGCACCACATTGGCCGGGTTGCCGTCGCGATGGTCGCCGGCGAGCCAGTAGTCGCGCCATACGCCGGCCTTGGGAGCGGCGATGAATGCCTCGTCGAGGATCTGCTCGATCCTGACGCTCTCGAGTTTCGTCAACGGGTGCCCGTCGGGAAGACAGACGACGCAGCGCTCCGTGGCAAGATTCGTGACCGTGATCCCCGTCACGTCGATCGGGGGCCGGATGATCGCGCAATCCACCGAATTGTCCGAAAGTCCCGCGTCGGGCCGATTGAAATCGTACTCTATCAACTGGATCGTCGACCCCGGCCGTTTCAGCTCGAACTCGCGGAAGATCTCCGGGAAATATTCGACGCCCGTGCCGATCAGGTAGCCCAGGCGGATCTCGGTCGCGAGCGACTGGCGTAGCATCCGGATGTCCGCATAGAAGCCGTCGAGCGCCTGGCTCAGTGTCGCGGCCCGTGCCAGTAGGATCTCGCCGTTCACGGTGAGCGCGACCTGACGGGTCGTGCGCTCGAACACTGCAAAGCCCAGCGTCTTCTCGAGCTGAATGATCGTCTGCGACAGCGCCGGCTGCGAAATGCCGAGGCTTCCCGCCGCGCCTGCAAAGCTTCCCTCGCGGGCGACGGCCGTGAAGGCCCGGATATGTCGAAGATTGATGCTGAGAAGAGACATTGCGTCAATCCACGGTGCAGGCGGCAATGTTGGACGACGCGCTGCCGGAGTCAACGTAATTCATAATCAAAGCGAATTAATGCATTCACACATCGTCCTTATCGTCGGTCGCCTTTCGTGAATAGTGGAGGAAATTTATTCAGAGGATCAATCAATGAACGTCGTCCCGGACCAGCATCGTCTCGAAGTCGGCAAGAAGTCGATCATCCACGATCCGCGCGATGGCGACGCCCGCAAGATTACGCTGACGCGCGCCCGCGGCTCCTATGTCTGGGATGACGCCGGGCGCAAATATCTAGACTGCACCTCGCAGGCATGGTCGAACTCGCTCGGTGCCAATGACCCGCGCGTCATCGAGGCGGCGATTGCCCAGTTGCGCGAGATCACCCATGCACGGCCGAACTTCAATACCCATGCACTGCTCGAGCTGACGGCCCGGCTGCGCGACATCACGCCGGGCGACCTCAACCGCATCGGCTACTGTCTGCATGGCAGCCTGGCGGTCGAGATGGCCTTGAAGCTGGCGTTCAAGAACAGGCCCGACAGACACAATGTGATCGTCATGCAGGACGCCTATCACGGCCGTTCGATCACCACGATGGCGGCGAGCTGGCCGCATCCCAACAACCCGTTCCTGGCGATTTCGCCCCGCTTCACCCGCGTTCCCCACCCGGACGCCTACCGCCCGCGCATGGGCATGGACGTCGAGCAGGAATCGGCGCTCTGCCTGTCGCTCATCGAGGACACCGTCACCAAAGGTGTCGATGGCGGTGTCGCTGCGATCATGGTCGAGCCGATCATGGGCAATGGCGGCCATATCGTCCATCCGGCCTCGTTCCACAAAGGCGTTCGCGAAATCTGCGACCGCCACGGGATCATCCTGATCTGGGACGAGATCCAGAGCGGCTTCGGCCGCACCGGCGCGATGTTCGCGGCCGACCTCTACAGTGTCGTTCCGGACGTCATGACCTTCGGCAAGGGCATCGGCGGTGGCTTCCCGCTGGCCGGCATCTTCGCGAGCGACCGGCTGGAGGGCTTCGACGCCGGCGAGGATGCCCTGACGTTCGGGCAGTTTCCGGTCTCGATGGCGGCGGCCATTGCCACAGTCGATGCGATCATCGCCGATAAGCTCTGCGACAATGCCCGCCGGCTCGGCGACTATGCCACGCAGCGGCTGATCGAGATGTCGGAGCGCCGCAAGCTCATCGGCGACGTGCGCGGGCCGGGGCTGTTCGTTTCGCTGGAACTTGTCAGGGACAAGATCACGAAAGAGCCATCGCCGCGCGCCGCATCCGAGGTTTATGCACGCAGCGTCGAGAAGGCCGTGCTGTTCGGCGAGGCCCGCTACGCCGGTCTCGGCAATCTCATCAAGGTCAAGCCGCCGCTCGACTGCACGCATGAGGACATGGCGATGGCCCTCGACGTGCTCGACGAGGTGCTGGGTTCCATCGAACGCGATGGAGCGTACTAGAGCGCTCACTAAGGCGCCGGATCCCGCGGTTCGCCGCATCGACGGGGAATACATCAACAGATCGCCCGACAAGGCGACACCAAGAGGAGAATGACATGGACAACAGGAAGAATGACACGGCGATTTCACGACGGACTGTGCTGAAGGGAACCGCGGCGCTGGCTATTGCAGGTACCGCGACCTCCCTGGCGAAACCCTTCATCCGCAACGCCGAGGCGGCGACGCTGAACATCCGCGCCCTGATGTGGGAGCCCTACGTTCTGCCGGAGATGGTCGCCGCTTTCGAGGTTGAGCACGGCGTGAAGTTCAGTACCACCTTCTTCGACGGTAATTCGGAGGCCTACAACAAGCTGAAGCTCGGCGGCACGCGCGACTTCGACTTCGTCCAGGCCGACGGCTTCTGGTCGCGCCTCTACTTCCGCGAAGGCCTGATCCGAGCCATCGATCCCACGAAGGTGCCGAGCCTCGGCGCCGTCTTCCCGACCTTTCAGTATCCGGATTACCCCCTGCTCGCCTCCGAGGACGGCTCCGACGCCATCGGCGTGCCGTTCTGCTGGGGCGGCTACGGCATCACCTACAACGCCGATCAGATCAGCGACGAGGAGGTCTCCTCGTTGAACGTGCTGTTCGATGCCAAGAATGGCGGCCACCTGTCGGCGAGCGCCCGCTTCGAGGAGAACATCGCCCTGGCGGCCATCCTGGTGACCTCACGGATGGGCACCCAGAGCGCCCAGCGGCCCGACGGCAAGCCGTTCAATCCCTACGTCCTGACCGATGAGGAACTGGCCGGCGTCGAGGCGCTGCTGATCGAGCAGAAGAAGCTCCTGGTGACCCGCTATCAGGATCTGGGGACGCTCAACAACCTGATGCGTTCGGGTTCGGTTTGGGCCGCGCCCGAATTCTCGCAGGTCTATCGCCAGCTTCAGGAACTGAACCGCAAGGGCGAAGCCGACTTGAACATCCAGCATCGCCTGCAGGCCAAAGAGGGCGGCCTTGGATGGATCGACAGCTGGATGATCACATCGGGGGTCGAGGATCAGGAAAAACTCGACCTCTGCCACCTCTTCATGAACACGATCCTCAAGCCCGAGCACATGAAGCAGATCGCCGACAAGGCCGGGACGTCGACCTGCATCGACATCCGCTCGCTTTCGACCGAAGAAGAGCGTGAACTGTTCCTGATGGATCGAACGGCCGAACTCAAGGGCCTGCACATGTTCGATCAGCCCTCGTCCCCGGAGAAGTGGGAGCGCGTCTGGTCCAATATGGAAGCCGCATAAAGCGTACGGATTGACTAGGCCGCGGCATTGACTGGCGCGGCCTGCCGCCAACGACAGGGCACTGGCATGTATCTCGAGATCTCGAACCTTCGGAAGAAGTTCGGCAGCTTCACCGCCTTGTCGGGCGTGAATCTTGCTGTCGAAAAGGATGAGTTCATCTCGCTGCTCGGGCCGAGCGGCTCTGGCAAGAGCACACTTCTGAGGCTGATTGCCGGCCTGGAACAGCCGACCGAAGGGCGCATCCTGATCGATGGAGAGGATGTCACGCGATTGCCGCCCTACAAGCGCGGCATCGCCATGGTATTTCAGGACTTCCTGCTGTTTCCGCACATGACGGTGCGCGAAAACCTCAACTTCCCACTGCGCATGCTTAAGATGTCGGCCGCGGAGCGCGAGGAGCGCATCGACTGGTGCTGCGGTATCCTGTCGCTGACCGAACTCAAGGACCGCTACCCCAACCAGCTTTCCGGCGGCCAGCAGCAGAGGGTCGCGCTCGGCCGCGGCCTCGTTTGCCGCCCAAAGGTGCTTCTGCTCGATGAACCGCTGGCCAACCTCGACCGCGAATTGCGTCGCGACATGGAAATCGAGATCCGGCGCTATCAGGTACAGCTCGGGATACCCTTCGTTTATGTCACCCACAACCAGGAAGAAGCCCTGTCGATGAGTGACCGGATCGCCGTGGTCAACAAGGGCGGCATCGAGGACTTCGCCGACAAGTCGACCATCTACAGCCACCCGAAGACGCGGTTCATCGCTCAGTTCGTCGGCCGGTCGAACGTCTTTACGGGTCCGGTTTTGACCAGCCCCTCGGGTGGCAAAAGCATCGAATGGCAGGGCATCCAGGTGCCTCTGGGCCCCAATGCTTCGGTTGGCTCCCCGGAATCGGCGACCGCCTACATCAAGATCGAGGATACGCTGATCGAGGCCGATGACGGCACTCCGGGACCCGGCAAGATCGCCGGAAAGCTGCGGGACGTGATCTTTCGCGGCCAGTATGCCGAGTATCTCGTGAATCTTCCAAACGGCGCCGAGATCGTCGCAAGTTCTATCGACAGTTCGACGCGCGTCTCACCTGGCGACAATGTCCTGATATCCTGGGATGTGGATCGCCTCGACGTGTTCTCGGACGCGGTCCGGCCATGACCCTCAGCGGCCTATTTCGCCTCTGGCTGAAGCTCGACAGCAGCGCGCGCTTTCTGATCCTGACCGCGCCCGTCACGCTGTTCCTGGTTCTCTTCTTCGTCGTCCCGCTGCTGTCCATACTGGTGGTCAGCTTCTGGCGCACCGACAGCTACCAGCTGATCGTCGACTGGAACGTGAACAATTATAGGGAGGTCCTGACCGAGCCCAGCTACCGCACCTTCATGATCCGCTCGCTGGTTAGCGCGCTGGTCGTCTCGGCCGTGTGCGTCGCGCTGGCCTGGCCGATCGCCTATTTCGTGATCCGCTACGGAGGTCGTTACAAGCTGCTGATGGTTCTCGGCCTTGCCGTCCCGTTCCTGACCGGCATCGTCCTGCGTGTCATAGCGCTGCAAGGCGTTCTCGGGCCGATCGGACTGCTGAACCTCAGTCTGATGAAGCTGGGCCTCGATCCGTTGCAATCACTGATGTACACCAAGACCGCGACCGTCGTTGGGCTGATTTATCTCTACCTGCCCTTCGTCACCACGGCGATCTACCTGTCGCTCTTGAATTTCGATTTCAAGCTCCTCGACGCCGCGAAGGTCTTCGGCGCGGGCAATGTCCGCGCGTTCTGGGAAATCACCTGGCCGCTCAACTGGGTCGGCACTGTCATCGGCTTCGCGCTCACCTTCGTCCCAAGCCTCGCCGCGGCGATCACGCCGCGTTTTCTCGGCGGCGCCAACGGCACGCTGTTCGGCCTCGCCATGGGCTCACAGTTCTCGGCTACGGGGACATGGTCCTTGGGCGCCGCGATGGGCGTTGTCCTGTTCTTCGTCGCCGCGATCGTTCTTTTCGCGATCAGCCGGATGGTGGACATCAAGCGCAGCGGGTTCACCGGCGTGGGGAGTCGAGACTGATGCAGTTCGCGCTCCCGAAGGTCGCTCACCGACTGCTGCTCGGATCGATCGTGCTGCTGGCCTATGTCTTCCTCTACGTGCCGATTCTGCACATCACGCTGGCGTCGTTCTCCAAGGACATCGTCTGGCCCTATCCGATCCGCTTCACCTGGAATGCCTATGCCGCCCTGCTGAAAGGCACGATTTATCACGAGGCGCTCTGGAACAGCCTGCTTCTGGGACTGGGAACAGCCGTGCTTTCGACGGCGCTTGCAACGCTGGCGGTGTTCAGCGTGCTGAAATACCGCTCGCGCTGGAAGGGCGTAATCCTCTTCCTGTTCGTCGCGCCGCTGTTTGTCGCCGATGTGTTGCTCGGGATTTCTACGCTGATCCTCAATGGGCTGTTTCTCGAAATACCGGGAAACATCGTCTCCGCCATTCTTGCCAACACCGTGCGCGCCTTCACCTATGCGATGCTCATCGTGGCCACGCAGCTCTATCGCTACAACTGGAAGCTCGACGACGCCGCAATGGTGTTCGGCGCGGGTCCGATCCGGACCTTCTTCGAGATCACCTTGCCGAATATCTGGCCGGCCCTGCTCGGCGCCTTCATCGTCACCTTCATCCTGTCGTTCAACAATCTGGACATATCGTTCTACACGCTCGGCGCAGTGCCTACGCTGCCCTCCGTCGCCTGGGGATCCCTGCGCTTTGGCATCAAGCCCGAACTCTACGCCATCGCCGCGCTGGTGAACGCCGCCGTGCTGCTTTGCCTCGCCATCATGTTCGTCCTGATGAAGTCGGGCACGGCGGGTTTCGGCTACAAGGAAGGCCGAGACGACTGACGCAAGGCCCGGTTCTGCCGTCCGCCCCTGTTGCTCTTGGTGCGCGCTGCGCCGCCGCTGCGCAGATGTTTCACGCATCAGTGCCCGCACAGATAAGGGCCGAAAGTTAGGAGGAGGATTGGCGGTTGATGCAGCGGCCACCGGGCGAACTGGTTTTTGATATCGATCCGCTAGACTAGGAGTGAGACGGGAAAAATGTCGGACTGAATGGTGAACCGAGCAGTCTTACGATAACCGGTCTCTGCTCTCAATTCGCTGATAACACGGAAAAAACAGGGAAATTCTGCATTAGTCGACCAGAGAGTGCCGTCTACGGTCGAAGTCGCATCGCGATTTCAAGTAGTTACAGAGCAGCCCCTGTAGCGGGACATCAGGGAATTTTTTCTCAAGAACAGGGAAGCGTGGCAGCATAACAGGGAAAATTGCCGCGAAAAATTGCCGTAAGCCGGGATCGAATTGTCGTTAGGTGGGATCGGATTGTCGTTATCGGGGAATTCATTGCCGATCTATGGGATAGGAATGTGCGTCGCTGATTGGCAAGTGTCGCGAGACGGGAACGAATTGGCCTAGGCTGTGATTTGATTGCCTGCGGATGAGACGCGGTGGTCGCTTGGTAGCTCGCCCCGACCTCCGGCCATCGCGGCGATCGAACTGCGGTTGCGGCCATTCCTCTTGGCAAGCACCAGTTGTTCTTCCGCGGCCTCGACCAATTCGTCGAAGACAAGTTGATCCTCGAAGACGATACCCCCGACGCTGACGGTCAACAGGCACCGCTTGCCACCCGGCTCGAACAGCGTGTCGGCAATGACCTTGCGCACGCGCTCAGCCACTTCATCGGCATTCTCGCGACGTGCGTTGGGCAGGAAGATACCGAACTCCTCGCCGCCCAGTCTGCCGACCAGGTCGCCGCTACGCACCGAGGCGCGTATGACGTCGGCAATGACGCGCAGTGCCTCGTCACCCCAGGAGCGGCCAAAGCGTGCGTTCACCTTCCTGAAGTGGTCGACGTCGATTATGAGCAGCGCCCCGTGCCGACCTCCTGGCTTGCCTTCAGCCGTTGCGCGGAAGGTATCCACAAGTGCGGTGAAAACCGCGCCATCGAGGAGCGAGGTCAGATGATCAGCAGATGAAACCTGATTTAGCCGCAATTTCAGCCCGGCAAGCTCGTGTTGTCGGCGGACGCCGTACGCCAGCAAGGGTGTGGCGATCACTGCGGCGATGAAGGCGGCGCTGACGACACCGGTCCAGATATAGGGTAGCCCGGCTGCGCGAAAGAGCAGGTAGTTGAAGACCAGCGCGCCGGCCACGCAGCCAACGATGATGACAAACAAGCGGCCAGCCGGCACGAACCAACTGCGCGCTGCGGGATTGCTCGTGGTATCTGGCAATCGCCTTCTCCGGCATGTGGGCCCCCGCAAGCCACTATAGGTCCAACATGAATCGAAGTTTGATCCATTGCCAGGCATTTTATGCATCGATGGCAATTTTCCGCGGGGATCGCGAAGGGTTATCGTCAGAAGCCGGAGATAGACTGCTCGATCTTCTTCAGGGAGCCGTTCTTGACCTGGTAAAATGGCATTGAGCGTTCGCTTGCGCCGTCAGGTCGGAAGCGGAACAGTCCGGTCGAGCCGCGAAAGCCCGTCTTGTTCTCGAGAACCTTCCTGGTCAGCCCCTTTGGGCCAGCGGCGCTGGCGATCCCAGCTGTTAGCGCCACCATGTCGTAGGCATATGCGACGTTGACGTCGGCGTCGTAGTTGAACGTGGCCTTGAAGCGAGCGGCGATAGGACCAGTTTCGCCATCATCCAGGGCGGCGATGTAGGCGCCTTCAAGCAACGGATCGTTCAGCGGATGTGCAAGCCAGCGGCTGGTACCGATGAGAGCCGCCCCCTTGCCGAGCACGCCTTTCGTCCGCAAAGGCGAAATGATCGCCGACGGATTGGTCGATCCGCTTGCAACGATGACCGCTTCGGGCTTGTCGATCAATGCGGCCATGTCCGAGGCGGCCTTTTCAGCGCCGCCGCCGGCAGTTCTGTAGGGCAGCGTCATGACAAGTTGAGCGCCGTAGACGCTGAGGCTGTTGGTCACCCGCTTGGAGGTCGCTTCGACGTCGCCGCCTTCGGCGACGAAGAGTACGAACTTCCGCTTGCCTTTCGCGGCGAGCGCCGCTGCGGCTGCCGCCGCGCTGTCGGCCTCGGACAAGCGAACCGAATAGATGCCGGGGCTGCCGGCAAAGTTCTCCGCCAGCACAAGGACCGGGGGACGCTTTTCGCCGGAGACCTGCGTGAGCCGCTTTGCCGCCGCAAGTTCAGTCGGGCCAATCACCGCCTTGGCGCCTGAGCCCATGGCCTCGAGGGTCATCTTGCCAGCGAGCTTGGGATCGCCGCGCGTGTCTTCGATGGTCAATGTGATGAGGTCGTTGCCCATGTCGGTCATGGCGAGACGCGCGCCGTCGCGCATCTTGCGGCCTTCGTCGCCAACGTTTCCCGGCGCGGAAAGCGGCAATAGCATCGAGACCCTGACGCTGCCCTGGCCGAGTGTGATGGCTTTCTGCGGAGTGGATGGTGCCTGGGTGACAGCCTGATCGTCGCCAGCCGTTCGCGGATCCAGAACCTCGGAAACGTCGTTCCCCGACTGGCAGGCCGACAGTCCGAGCAGGAGCGCTAGAACAGGCGCCTTCCGCAGAAGCAGGCGGATCTTTCGACCGCGTGACATCTATCCCCCTGACAACGGCGGGCTTTGGTCCGGCCGTCCCCTTCCAGCCATCGTCGTCATGCCGTGCGGCAAATTTGCGTCAAGGCCCACGCGCCGCAGTCAATCCCACTACCGCTTATCATATGCCGGCCAAAGTTAACGTCGAGTAGGCAGCGTAGGCTGGGCGCGAGCCGTGGCGCTCCCAATGGCAAAACGAGGTCGATCAACTATTAGAATTTTAGACAAAATATGTACTGCAAGTTTTACCAATATTACCCTAATTCCTTTCCGGTAATTTGAGACAATAACAGTAGCGTCCACAAAATAGGTGGGCGTCATGAAGAAGAAACATAATTTCCATTTCGCAGGCATGTCGAGGGCGGTTCTGCTCTCGATCGGGCTTTTCGGATCGACTGCGGTTACGGCGAACGCGGCAACAATGCCGAAGCTGCCGGGTCCGGAACAGCCGGCGTTCGTTGGTGGTCTGCGGGTAGCGGAACCGGTCGCTGCCGTCTCTACAACAACCTTCACCTACCGGGCCTATGATGCCGAGGCGATCGGCCGCTATCTCGAGCGGGAGGCCGGCAATCCTGGCATCGACCCTGTGCAGACGGCCGCGATCATACCTGGCGTATTTCGCTCGTTCGCCATCCCGATGAAGAACTTTCCCGTTTCAGGGCGCTGGGCGCCGATCTATCGCGCTGTCAGCGCGTGCGCGGGCAATGCTTGCGGTAGCAAACACCGGGCTTTCAACAAGATGGTCGGCTCGGCTCGGCAAGCGGGGTTCCTCGCCAAACTCGAGCGCGTCAACCGCGGCGTCAACGGGATGATCGTCTACAGGCGCGACAAGGCTGTCTACGGCAACCTGGACCACTGGGCAAAGCCGGTCGAGATCCTGTACCGTGGTGCCGGCGACTGCGAGGATTTCGCAATTCTAAAAATGGCGGCGCTGGTCGATGCCGGCATTCCTGCGCAGAGCATGTCGCTGGTCGTCCTTCAGGACAGCCAGAACGGTGTCTTCCACGCAGTGCTCTCGGTTACGACCGGCAGCGGCATCTTCATTCTCGACAATGTGCGGAACAACGTGGTCAAGGATACCAACCTGCCAAGCTACGTCCCGCTCTATTCGTTCAGCACAGATCGTGCATGGATACACGGCTATAAGACGGGTGGATCGCAGGTCGCTGAAGCGAAGGGCGGATTTGCGTCGATCGCCCCCGGCGAGGGTCCGCAGCCTGCGACGCCGACGCGGCCCATGCGGCCCGGTTGGATGCCGGCGGTAGGGGGCTGAGCTGCTTCAAGATCCCGAGACGAAGGCCAGCAGAACTTCTGACTCGCTCATTGGCGCACGGACGATGCTGAGCTGCGCGCGGTAGCGTCGATCCGCCGCCCCGATGACGAAACCGGTTACAACTGGCTTGTCGCCGTCGGCCGCAAGCCGCGCGAAAATATCGGCAACGTTGAGGTCTAGCGCGAGTTTCAGATCGTGCCTGCCCGCGTCACTTGGCTCGGCGGGAAGCTGACGCCGCACGAGAAGCTGAAACGCCTGGTTGAACGCGATAATCTTCTTCGACGAGGATAGTGCAAATGCCGGGGAAGGACACGCCATTAGCAAGGCGTTGACCCTTCGCAAGGATGCGAGCTTCCTCAAATCTGTATTCTCTTCCGCCAGCCAGCGCGCACAGGCCACGCGGATCGCCGAGGTGAGATTGCCGGTCTCTGGCGCCAGGGAAGATATGTCTTCGACGGTCTGGCCGAGGGTGGATTTACGGCTCATGGCAAACCGCTTTAGCGCAGTCCAGAAGAAGCGCTCAAGCCTTATACCGCGGCGGTTGCCGCCACGCACGACGACGCGGAACTCAGGTACGACATCCTCCAGGGATAGCGGCAGGTCGGCTTCACTGGACCGGACTGCCGTGGCGACGTCATCTCTCACGCAGGGCCTCGTCACGCGCCTTGTTGATGGGCTTCAACAGATAGCTCAGGATCGTCTTGCGGCCGGTCATAATCTCGACCGTGCATATCATGCCTGGAATGATCGAAAACGACTTGCCGTCCTTGGTCAAAGCCGAACTGTCGGTCGATACCCGCACCTGGTAATAGGGTTCGCCGGTATTCTGATCGACCAGGCTGTCGGCCGTGATAGTCGCCACCTTGCCGTCGAGACCTCCAAAAATCGAAAAGTCATAGGCCGTTACCTTGATCAGCGCGTCCTGATCCGGGCGTATGAAGGCGACGTCGCGCGGCGAGACGCGTGCCTCGACGAGCAGCGTCTCCGAGGTAGGCACGATGCCTGCGACAACCGTGCCGGGCTGCACGAATGCGCCGACTGTGTTCAATTCCATCGTGTTGACGATGCCGTCGACCGGCGACCGGATGTCGGTGCGGGCGACCCGGTCGGTCGCTCCGCGTATCGTCTCGTCGACGACCGAGAGCTCGGCCAACGCCTGCGTCAGTTCGTCGAGTGCCTCCTGCTGGAGTTGCAGGCCGAGCTCGTCAACCTGCAGTTTTGCCTCCTCGATCGCCGCCTCGGTACGTTTGATTGTCTCGACCGACAGGGCAAGCTGGCCATGCAGTTCCGCCTGCTCGCGGTCGACGCGGATCTGTTCGGTCTGCGCCATCAGGCCACGCTTCACCATAGACTTGACGAGTTCCGCATCCTTGTCGCTGATCGCAATACTTTCGGTCAGCCGGTGCGAATTGGCCGTCGCTTCTTCAAATTCGGTCTCACGCTGATCCAGCCGCGATTTCAGCACCGAGAGCTTGTTGGCGAAATTTTCTCGCCGCGCGATCAGCAACTTCTGCTCATTGTCGCAGACGTCAGGCGCTGCGGTCGCGATTTCCTTGGGACAGACGAATGGTTCGGCGATCTTGCCGCTCTGCTCGTGCTTCAACCGGGCGATCCGCACGCCCAGCGTGCGTGCCTTGGCCTGCTGCTCGCCGAGGCTGGAGACGCTCATCGTGTTGTCCAGTCGAACAATCAGATCATTCTTCTTGACGATCTGGCCGACCTTGACCGCTATTTCCTGGATGACGCCCGCTTCGCTTGCCTGGATGATCTGTGTCTTGGAGGCCGGGATGACCTTGCCATCGCCGCGCGCGATCTCGTCGACCTCCGCATAGGATGCCCAGACGAAAAAGGCGACGAACAATGCGCCGACAATAAACACTGACGCCGACGCAAAAAACGGCGGGCGATCTTCCTTCGAAAACATTCCCAAGCCCCGTATACCGGCCCAGCGCCGATATCAGCCAGTCAATTGTTGGTCTTCTGCAAAGCCCTTATCACGTCATCCTTCATTCCGTCGGCCACTATCCTTCCCTGTTCGACAACAATAAGGCGGTCGACTATTTCCAGCATGCTGTATCGGTGGGTGGAGATGATCAGCGTCGTCGTGTGGTCGAAGGCCTGCTTCAACTGCTTGATCAACTGCCGCTCCGAGGCGAGATCCATCGATCCCGACGGCTCGTCCATGAAAACGATCTTCGGCTTGGTCAGCAGAAGGCGGGCGATTGCTACAGCCTGCCGCTGCCCACCGGACAGATTAGTGCCCCGCTCGCCAACGTTTAGGTCATAGCCGCGCGGATGGCGCGACACGAACTCATCGACGCCCGCCGCCTTCGCCGCATCGATTATCTCCTCGTCGGTGGCGTCTGGCCGCGCCATCAGAAGATTGTCCTTGATCGTCCCCGAGAACAGATCGCCGGCCTGCGCCACGATGCCGACGGCACTGCGCACCTCGGAGGGGTGGTACTGGCGCACGTCGACGCCGTCGATCAGGAACTCGCCTGACGTCGGCAGGAAGAGACGACCGACCAGGCGACCGAGCGTCGTCTTGCCCGAACCGATCCGGCCGATGATGCCGATTCGCTCGCCGGGTCTGACCGAAAAATTCAGGCCGGTCAGAACCTCGGTGTCGGTCCCCGGATAGACGAAACCGACATTCTTGAATGTCATCGCGCCCGAGCGGATTGGGCGGTTTACGAAGCCTACGGTGTCGGGCCTGTCCTCCGGCTGGCTCATGATCGAGTTGAGCACCCTGAGTGACAGCATCGCCTGGCGAAAACGCGAAAGTGTGATCGCGATCTGTCCGAGTGGCGCCACCGCGCGACCGGACAGCATGACGCTCGCGATGATTGCGCCGGTCGAGACCTGCCCTTCCGAGAAAGCATAGGCGCCACAGACCACCAGCGCCACCGTCACCATCTGCTGCAGGAATTGCATGATGTTGGCGGTCGCGGCGGACATGCTCTTGATCTGCTCGGAGGTATTGGCGGCGTTCTTGGAGTGCTCACGCCACTTGCGCAGAAGGTAAGGCTCGGCCTGCAAGGACTTGATCGTTTCGACGGTCGAGATCGATTCGACGAGCAGCGACTGCCGCTGCGAGGCTTCGTTCATCGACGCCGCCACATATTTGCCGATGCGCCGCTGGGCCACCAGCCCGACGATGACAGAGATGACGAAGGCGATTGCAGGGACGATGGCCAGCCAGCCCGCGATCGCGTAGATCACCAGCAGGAATACGAATACGAACGCAGTGTCGATGAATGTGCTGATCGTGTTAGAGGTGAAGAACTCACGCACGAACTCGTACTGGGTCACCCGATTGGCATATTCGCCGGTCGAGGCAGGCCGCGCCGCCAGCGACGTGTTCAGAACCTTTTCGAAGAGCAGATAGGAGATGCGCAGATCCGCCTTGCGGCCTGCGTGGTCTATGAGGGCCGCACGCGCGGTCTTCAGAAGAAGGTCGAATAGGATCGCCATGCTGACACCGATCGCCAGAACCCAGAGCGTCGAAATCGCCTTGTTGGGCAGAATGCGGTCGTAGACGTTCATGGTGAAGATCGGCGAGGCGATGGCGATCAGGTTGATGAAGACCGCCGCCAGCCCCACGCGATAGTAGGAGCGCCAGAAGTCGCCGAGCGTACCTGTCAGCCAGTGGCGCCGCTCTATCTTCTGGGCCAGCCCCACATTCATGTTCTCCGCGGCGTTCACGTAGGAAATTGAGAAGGAGACGCCGGCCTCTATCTGGTCGCCAAGCAGCCGGGTCCTGGTGACCGATGTGCTGCCATCCTCCTGCGGCGCGGTAACGTAGCCGTCGATGTCGGGAGCGTCCGCAAGGAGCGCGATAGGCGGCAAGCCAGCGCGGAAAACGATTGCCGGTAGATCGAAACGCCAGCGCCAGAAGTCGCGGCTGTCGAAAGAGCTGACCTCCAGGCCGATCCGCTCGGCAAGATTCCTGATTTCGTCGATGCCGATGCGGTCGCTGGAGAGGGGCACGCCGGAAAACAGCACGGTCTCGGCACTCGGGCGACCGAGATAGGCAGCCACAGCCGCGAAGCAAGATTTGAAGCCTGTGTTCGCGGGCCGGATCTTTTGGTGCTGATTCAAGGCCTGACCGCTTTCACTCGGCGGCTTGCCACCGAGGCTATTTCTTTCTTACCGGCGCAAGGATGTCGAAAGGCAGATCGTTTTCCTGTTGCGAAGGCGTACGCGCATAGGTTTCTGTCTCGGCGGTCTCCGGCACATCGAATTCGCCCCGAGCATAGGCGTCGGCCTGCTTCGGAGCCGTAATGTCCATAGTCTTCAGGAGCTCACCGGTTGCGGCGAGCAGACGGTATTCGGCGAAGAGCGAAGCGAAACGCGCCGTGTCTGCGAGTGTCGCGGTGTTGAAGCGCGTGTTCTGTGCGTCAAGCACGTCGAGCAGCGAACGCTCCCCGACCTTGAACTGCTCCCGGTACGAGGTCACCAACTGCGCGCTGGAGTTGGCCTGCTGGGCGAGCGACTTCGCGAGCTCAGCCTGGCGGAAGCGGCGCTCCCATGACGTGCGAACTGCCTCCTCGATCTCGCGATAGACTTGATGCAGCGCCATGCGTTGCTCGCTGGTGCGGCGGATCTGCTCCTGTTCATTGGCCTTGTCGATGCCGCCGCGATAGAGATTCCACCGCAGCACCAGGCGGGCTTGCAAGTCGTTGGTGTTGCCATCGTCGCCATTGATGTCGTCGCCTACGAGGGCGCTGCCCTCGGCCACGATCTCGGGACCGAACTTGGCGCGGGCAGCGTCAACGAGGGCGGCGGCGGCGTCGATGTCGCTTGACACCATATGGACGCGCGGATTGTTTGTGCGTGCAAGCCCGATCGCATCGTCGAGAGAGCGCGGCAGCGCCTTGGCGACCGAGCCCGGCTGCTTCGGATTGGTGAGCGGTTTGCCGACCGTCTTGAAGAAGCGTATCTTCGCCTGCTCGAGTTCCTCGGTTGCTTCAATGAGGCGGGAACGGGCAGCATAAACCCGCTCCTCAGCCTGCTGGCGGTCGGCGTCCGTCAGCGCGCCGCCATCCACACTTTCGTTAATGTCCCCAGCTATCGATTGGTGCACGCCGAGGTTCTTCTTGGCCTCGGAGACGATCTGCGCCTGCAGCATATATTCGAGATAGTCCTGCACGACCGAGAGCGCGATGAATTCGGAACGCTCCAGCACCCGGAACGACGCGCCGTCGACCCGCGAGGCCTGGCGGTCCACTTCGGCACGGCGGGCGCCGCTGTCGTACAGCTTTTGGGTAATGACGAGGCCAGCCTCGTTCGGATAGAGCGCGTCGTCCTCGATATCGAGCGCGCGACGCGACGAGTTGTCGAGGCGGCGCACGCCAGTTGAGGCTTGGAGGTCAAGGCTCGGCAGATACAGGCCCTTTGCTTGGCGCAACTCGAACTCGATTGCCTCGCGATTCTCGATGGCTTGACCGATCTCGGGGTTGGACTCCACGGCGACTGCTATCGCCTCCCGAAGCGTGAGCGCGTTCGCATTCCCGCAAGAAAGCATGGTTGCAGCCGTCAGCAGGCCCAGCGACCTTCTGATCGACGAAAAACGCCGACTACCCATGGCACCCACCCAACTAGTCCACGACGCCTAAGCGCCAGCCCTGCCTAATTCATTAGCACCAAGCCTAGGTTGCAATCTACCCCCCAACATGCCTGGTCTCAGAAACTTGCACTACTTTAGAAGTCTAACGCCCCCGATTTCGCTGCGAATGGGCAGGCTTTGTGTCGAAAAAGACACAAAACCTTGGTCCGCCGACCTGTTTTCTCACGTTAACGCTGTGACAAAGAGAGGCGGATGGAGAGCGGGGCGCTGTGCATGTTGGCTGGCGTCTCGCGGAGTTGCGGCACACTGGCTGGCCTTGGTCGCGGACGTCGATGCACCTTTCTAGATTGTTTCGCAGATCGACTGGCATGTTGATCCGCTCCGCCGATTAACCAGTTGCGCGGACTTTCCACCCGCATAACATATCTGGTTATGCAGTATTCCTTAACTTAGGATTGCCTTTTTCGTCACGGCTGCCTTTGAATGCCCATTCATGGGTGGGCTTGATCATGACGAGTGTTGAGTTGGACGGCGCTGCCGGTAGCTGGGGTGCCGATTTTGGACAGCCGGCGGATGATGCGGGCGACCAGTTGTATGGTCACGGGCTTGCCCAGGCCTCCGAGCCTTCGTCCCAACCAGCCGACCCTGCGGCAAGCGCGCCCGATCCCGTACCTGCGGCATTCGGTGATCCGGTGCCAGTGGATGCCGGCAGCGGAACACCCGTACAGCTAGACGCCGCAGGCGCCGTTCGGCCAAGCGGTGAGCCCACTGAATATGTCGCAGATGCCGGCAACCTGGTCCGGCTTCCCGCCAACGCAAGCATCGACAACATCCGCGTCGAAGGCGACAACCTTGTTCTTGAGCAGGCCGACGGTACGCTAATCGTTATCAAGGATGCGGCAGCCAACGTTCCGACCTTCGTCATCGGCGAGGTCGAGGTGCCGCGGGTAGCGCTGCTGGCAGCCCTCGAAGGTAGTGGTATCGATGTCGCTTTCGGCGCCGACGGTTCCATCAATGCGTCGCCTGGCGATAATCAGCCCAACAGCTCGGGCGGTAACTTCGAGCAGCCCCCTGGCGGCATCGGCGACGGCTTCGACCTTTCCGCCCTCCTGCCGCCGACCGCTTTGGCGTTCCCGCAGTACGAGGGAAAGGAACTCTATCCAAGCTTAGAGGAGGAGAATGTTGCCGGCGAGGTTCTCGACGGCACGGCTTCGCTGACGGTTGCCGAAGAGGGGCTGAACGACGACGGCTCAGACCTGCCTGGCGGCAGCACGGACGAGACCGATGCCACGGGCACGCTGCAGTTCAAGGCGGGTTCGGACGCGCTGACGGTGCAGTTCGCGGCGCTTGCCGGCCAGCCGCAGCCCGGCGCCGGCTTCGACCCGACCGAGTTCGGCCTGCCCGTGGGCACGCAGCTGGTCTGGGCCTATGGCTCGAGCGGCACCGACAAGACGGTGCTGATCGGCTCGCTCGGTGGCGTCGACAAGATCCAGCTCAGCCTTGGCGGCACCCTGGCGATCGCGGCCGGCGCGACCGGCAACGTCACGGTGACGGCGACGCTGCTCGACGAGACGCCGCACGATTTCACCGGCACCACGGCGAAGAACAGCTTCACAATCAGCGGCGTCGACGTCGAGGCGGTGGACAGCGACAGCGCGGCGCTGACCGCCACGGTCGACGTCTCGGTCACCGACGACATTCCCACGCTTGTGATCAACGATCCGGATGCGACCGCCGACGACGCCACGACGGTGTCGGAAGGCGGCGGCGCTGCCGGCACGGTGAACGGCACCTGGACGCACGAGTCCGGCGCCGACGATCCGGCGACGGTGGAGATCAAGATCGACGACGGCGCCTATGCGACGGTCGCCTACGGGGTCGGCCAGACGGTTGTCGGCGCCGGCGGCGAGACGCTCGGCACGCTGACCATCGACAATGACGGCGAGTGGCATTTCGTGTCCGCCGCCAACATCGACCAGGATCTCGACACCGACTTCAGCTTCACCCTCAAGGTGACCGACTCGGAAGGCGATTTCGTCGAGGACAGCTTCACCGTCAACGTCACCGACGTGGCCGGCGAGGTTCTCGACGGCACGGCTTCGCTGACGGTTGCCGAAGAGGGGCTGAACGACGACGGCTCAGACCTGCCTGGCGGCAGCACGGACGAGACCGATGCCACGGGCACGCTGCAGTTC